>NZ_JAESWA010000001.1 GCF_016765615.1 Clostridium paridis
GGTTGATAGGTGAGGGGTGTAAGTGTGGTAACATATTTAGCTGACTCATACTAATAGATCGAGGGCTTGACCAAATAAAAACAACTGGATATTATGTGCAATTTTGAAAGAACATAAGGTTTTTTCAGCAAATAATTAATTCGATAAGAGTTAATTCACAAAAGGATTTATTCACATAAGAGTAAATTCACAATAAAATTGATAGATCCGAGTAGTACGAGGAACCTAGGAAATGAGGAGCGCAGCATACTATAGGCTATGTGAGCACCGGAATGACGACGGTGACGAAGTAATACGAAGGAGATAGCAATTTTAGAAGTAATTGGTGATGATGATACAAAGGTAACACCCCTTCCCATTTCGAACAGGACGGTTAAGCTTTGAGATGCCGATGGTACTGCACGGGAGACTGTGTGGGAGAGTAGGGAATCGCCAATTGAATCTTTATTGTTATTTAAAAGACTGTGTGGGAGAGGTTAAATGCATGTTATGCATTTGACGGATAATTTAGCAAAACTTGTTTTGCGTTAAAAATTATCCAGTGGCGAAGCGGAATCGCCAATTGAATCTTTTTTGTTATTTTTAAAATAAAATATGGCCCCTTGGTCAAGCGGTCAAGACACCACCCTCTCACGGTGGTAACAGGGGTTCGATTCCCCTAGGGGTCACCAAAGACTTCATGTGCATATAGCATATGAAGTTTTTTTACTCTTTAGAAATTTTAAGCATGAGTATAATATTATAAACTTGTATAACAATTAAATAATCAACAAGGAAATACAGATAAGCTGTTAATTAATTAAATATAACTGTGGATAAAAAAACAAGAAAGCTATAAAATAAGAACAGATGAAAGACATTCACAAAATGAAATCAAGGTGATAATATGAAATTCAAAAATAATATTGAAGTGGGAGTATTTGTAGAAAGGCCGAATAGATTTAATGCTAGAGTAATGCTAAATGGAGAAGAGATAGTAGTACATGTTCCTAATACAGGAAGATGTAGGGAAATATTAAAGCCTAATACTAAAATTATTTTACGTGAAGAATTAAACCCAAGTAGAAAGACAAAGTATGATTTAATTGCGGCTTATAAAGATGAAAGTAAATTAATAAATATAGATTCACAAATACCTAATAAGGTAGTGAAAGAGGCTTTACAAAAAAGATTGATTAAAGAATTGAATGATTATGAGATTATAGAAAGTGAAAAGTTCTATGGAAGTAGTAGGTTTGACTTTAGATTGACAAATTCTCTAGGTGAAGTATATTATTTAGAAGTAAAGGGAGTTACTCTTGAATTCAATGAAAAAGCATCATTTCCAGATGCACCGACTGAGCGAGGAACTAAACATGTTTTAGAATTAATAGAAGCGAAAAAAAATGGTTACGGAGCAGGAATAATGTTTTTGATTCAAATGGAAGAGGTACTGAGCTTTACACCAAACTATATTATGGATCCTAAGTTTGGAGAAGTAGTAAAACTTGCAAAAAAAAATGACGTTGATATTTATGCGTATTCTTGTAAGGTGACAGAAAAATCAATTGAAATATTAAAGGAAATTGAAGTGAATTTATAGGTTATTTGGGGAGTGGGTAGAATGAAGTTTAAGTATTGTCCATTATGTGGAAGAGAATTAGAACTAAAAGATAGTTGGGATGAAGGGGCAGTACCATTCTGCGAGCACGATGATACGTTGTTTTTTGATTTACCAAAGCCTTGTGCAGTAATAGCAGTTATTAAGGAAAAAGAGATTTTACTATTGAAGCAAAGTTATATATATAAAAATTCTAAAGTGCTTGTATCTGGATATGTTGGAGTAGATGAAACTGTAGAGCAAACAGTAGCAAGAGAAGTTATGGAAGAAACAGGAATACAGATAGAGAACATAGAATACTTAGGTAGTGATTTTGTATATGGCAAAGAACTATTAATGTTGACTTTTATGGCAAAATATAAGAGTGGAGATATAAATAAATCATCTGAGGTTGAAGCCTTAGAATGGATACCTTTAGAAAAGGCATTGGAACAGATGGAAGAAGATGCTATAGGAAAAAAAGTAGTAAAAAAAATACTAGAAAAATATAATTATTAATATTAATTTGCATTTATATTAGTGTTTGTAGTTTGAAAAGAGTATCTTGAATAAGTTAGGAACTCTTTTTTTGTTTCATATTTCATATTAAGATAAATATTACAAATTATTTAAGATAATGTGAATATATTTTATACTGAAATTTTTAGTATTATAATATATTTAGAATAATTTTTCATGGAGGTAATTGTATGTCACAAAAAGAGTCTAAGTTTGTACCTGAGATTAAGGGAACCTTAAGGAATCATGTTATTGAGGTGCCTCAAGTTATTAGAAATTGTAGTGGAATTAAGATATTTGGCAAGAGAATAAAATCATTATTATTTACCACAGATGTAGCAATAATAAGAAATACAAATGCAGATGCTATTATTGCAGTGTACCCATTTACACCTCAACCTGTAATCACTGAGGCTCTAGTTATGGCAGCAGATGTACCTGTATTTTGTGGAGTTGGTGGAGGTATAACTCAAGGAAAAAGAGTTATTAACCTGGCATTAGATGCTGAATTTAAGGGAGCTATGGGAGTAGTATTAAATGCTCCAACATCAAATGAGATTATAAGTAAGATAAGAAAAACTATTGATATACCTATTATAGTAACTATTGTATCTGAGAATGAAAACATAGAAGAGAGAATAGAATCAGGTGCAACTATATTAAATGTTTCAGGTGGTAAGGATACTGCTGCAATTGTAAGAAAAATTAGAAGTCAGTTTACTGAGTTCCCAGTAATTGCAACAGGAGGGCCAACAGAAGAAAGTGTTGAAGAAACAATAAAAGCTGGTGCAAATGCAATAACATATACACCACCTCTTGGAGCAGATATAATGAGTAGTTTAATGGATAGATATAGGAATTCTTAATTTTTTATTGACAACTAAAAAGAGTATGTTATCATATTAACATCAAGTTGAATACAATATAATATATACCTAGGGTAGAGGAGCTATTTACTATTAGTACTTAAAAGGAACTGGCAAGTGATGATCTTTAAGGAAAGGAGAAATAGCCGAAGAGATAGCAACGGCAGAAGTTATCTCTGGTCATGAATAGAACATATTCATGATTGTCACTATAAGTGGAGAGCTACAAGGTAGGCTAATTGCAATTAATTATGATGTTTATATTGTAATAATTACAATATCCTATACAAAAGAACTCTACCCGTCACAGATTTTTCTGTGACTTTTATATTTTGGGGCAAATAAACAAGGGGGAATAAAGATGAAATTATTTGGTACAGCACAAATTGAGAACAATCAGCTTTATATTGGAGGCGTTGAAGCTAGTATTTTAGCTAAAGAATATGGAACACCTGTTTATGTAGTTGATGAGGAGCTAGTAAGAAATAATTGTAGAGATTACTATAAAAACTTTCAGTGTTCAGAGACAGGAAATAGAGTTGCTTATGCTGGGAAAGCCTTTTTAACACTAGAAATGTGTAGAATAATTAGAGATGAAGGCTTATATCTAGATGTAGTATCTGGAGGAGAATTATTTACTGCACTTAAGGCTGAATATCCTGCTGAAAAAATTTATTTTCATGGAAACAATAAAACTATAGATGAGATTAAAATGGGTATAAGTAATGGAGTTGGAAGATTTGTAGTAGATAATTTATATGAACTAGAGATATTAGATTCTATTGCTAAAGAATATGGAGTTGTTCAGAAGATATATCTAAGAATAACCCCAGGAATAGAAGCGCATACCCATGAATATATAAAAACTGGCCAAATAGACTCAAAATTTGGATTTGCTCCAGTTGGAGATCTGATTTTTGAAGCTATTAAAGCAGCATCATCTTACAAAAACATTGAATTAAGTGGGCTTCATTGTCATATTGGATCTCAAATATTTGAAATAGAACCATATGAAGATGCAACAGAAATAATGTTGAACTTATTATTTAAGGTTCAAAAAGAACTAGGAATCAAAATACCTGAATTAGATTTAGGTGGAGGATTCGGGGTTTATTATAATGAAGGAGATGAACCTAGAGAAACCAAGGAGTATTGTAAAGCAATACTTGATAAGGCAGAAGTTGTATGCAAGAAACTTGGAATGGAGATACCAACTTTATCTATTGAACCAGGACGATCAATAATAGCAAATGCTGGTACAACTTTATACACTATAGGTTCAATTAAAGATATTCCAGAAGTAAGAAAGTATGTTTCAGTAGATGGGGGTATGACTGACAATATAAGACCTGCATTATATAGAGCTGAATATAATTGTTTAGTTGTAAACAGATTAGGGGAAGAACAATATGAAGAGGTAACCATCGCAGGTAAGTGTTGTGAGTCAGGAGATATACTTATTAATGATATATCAATACCCAAAGTTGAAAGTGGAGATATATTGGCAGTATTTTCTACTGGAGCGTATGGTTATTCTATGGCAAACAACTATAATAAGATTCCTAGACCTGCTGTTATTATGGTTAGTGAAGGTAAGGCTAGAGTTATTTGTAAAAGAGAAAGTTATGAAGATATATTAAGAAATGAAATATAATACAAATAAGATTCAGTTATTTTATAGCTGAATCTTATTTACTCTTTAGGAATTTATAATATTTTAAGGTTATAGATAATATTATAAGTTTGAATTATAATCTAAGGATTTACTAGACATACCTAAAGAGTAAAAAAATAGAATTAGTCGCCTGCCAAATTTTCCTCACATTCGTTTGGAAAGGCAGATGAGAGGAAAAAATCGACGGCTCATAATCGCCTTGGCGATTTTTTTGTTTTTTTATATTGACTAGTTAGTTTAATATTTTATAAATTCTTTATAGATTTTTTATTTTATTAAGGTTAAAATAAATAATACAAATATGATATACTATTTAATAATATCTTTATAGAAGGAGAATATTTTGAAATATATAATTGATAGAATTGAAGGAGACTTTGCTGTTTGCGAAAATGATGCAGGAGAACTTAAAGATATTGATATTTCTTTAATCCTAGGGGAAGTTGCAAGTGGAAAAGTTATAATTAGTAAGAATGAATCTTACGTTGTTGATGAGAGATTAACAAAGCAGAGAGAAGAAGAAATAAATAAATTAGCAGACGGAATATGGGAGGAATAATGGAGGATAATACTAACAACTCAGAAGTTGAACAAAAAAGTATAAGTGGTTTTAAAAGATTTATATATGATTGGATATTTCCAATAGTATTGGCTATTATTGCAACAGTAATAATAAATAAGTTTTTACTATTTAAGATATATATACCTTCGGAGTCAATGAAACCAACATTGCAAGTAAATGATCAGTTATTTGTAACTAGAGTATATAAACCCGAAAATCTAAAACATGGTGATATAATTGTATTTTATTCTAGTGAACTAGGAGATACACTTATAAAAAGGCTAATCGGAATCCCTGGAGATAATGTAAAAATAAAGGGTGGAGAGGTATATATTAATGATGAAAAAATAAATGAGGATTATGTAAAATATCCATCTTCATACGACGGAGAGTTTCAAGTTCCTAAAGGAAAATTTTTCTTTTTGGGAGATAATAGAGCAAATTCAGAAGATGCAAGATATTGGAACAATCCATTTATAGATGGCAAAGATATAAAAGGTAAAGCTCAATTAAGAGTTTATCCATTTAATAGATTCGGTTTTGTTAAATAACTAACTAGAGAAAAATGGGGTGAAGAACATTTATGTTTAAAGATAATAAGAAATTAAAATATTTACTTATATATGGATTAATTGCAATATCTATATTAGTTACATTTAATTATTCTAAGTCACTTTTCATGACTAAGCAGTTAAAATATAACGAATTCAAGACTATGCTAAAAGATAAGCAGATTGAAGAAGTCGTAATTGATACTAATGTAATAAACATATATCCTATTAAGGAAAATAAAGATTACGGAAAAAGTATATATACTGTAAATCTTAATGATCCATCATTAGTGAAGGAATTAGATGATGCAGGTGTAAAATATGGTGGAAAAAAACCAGATAGTTTCCCAGTTATGGAACTTCTTCTTTCTTGGATCTTACCAATGGTATTTGTGATCTTCGTAGGAAGATTGATGTTTGGTAAAATGGATAAAAAAATGGGTGGAGGAGTAATGTCCTTTGGTAAAAATACTGCCAAACTATATGCAGAGGATCAGACAGGAATAACCTTCGATAATGTGGCAGGACAAGAAGAGGCAAAAGAATCCTTAAAAGAAATTGTAGATTTCTTACATAAACCTGAAAGATATACTGAGATTGGGGCAAAACTACCTAAAGGAGCTCTATTAGTAGGGCCTCCAGGTACAGGTAAAACACTGCTTGCAAAAGCAGTTGCAGGAGAAGCTAAGGTGCCATTTTTTTCTTTGTCAGGTTCGGATTTTGTTGAAATGTTTGTGGGAATGGGAGCTTCAAGAGTTAGAGATCTTTTTAGACAAGCAGAAGAAAAAGCTCCTTGTATAGTGTTTATAGATGAAGTAGATGCAATTGGTAAGAGCAGAGAAGGAAATATAAGTGGAAATGATGAAAGAGAACAAACGCTAAATCAACTACTTGCAGAGATGGATGGATTTGATTCTTCAAAAGGGGTTGTTATTTTAGCAGCTACAAATAGACCGGAAATACTGGATAAAGCATTGCTTAGACCAGGAAGATTTGATAGAAGAGTAATTGTAGATAGGCCAGATTTAATTGGTAGACAAGAGATTTTAAAGGTACATGCTAAAGATGTAAAATTAGATTCAGAAGTTAACTTAGAGTCTATAGCAAAAGGAACTCCCGGAGCTGTAGGAGCAGACTTGGCAAACATTGTAAATGAGGCTGCTTTAAGGGCTGTTAAACATAAGAGAACTGAGGTTATTCAAGAAGATTTAGAAGAAGCAGTAGAAGTAATTATAGCAGGAAAAGAGAAGAAGGATAGAATTTTATCACCTCGTGAAAAGAAAATAGTTGCTTTCCACGAAGTTGGGCATGCATTAGTTGCAGCATTATTAAAGAATACTGATCCTGTGCATAAAATAACTATAGTGCCAAGAACTATGGGAGCTTTAGGATATACTATGCAACTTCCTGAGGAAGAAAAGTACTTGGTATCAAAGGATGAATTATTGGATCAAATTACAGTTATGCTTGGAGGAAGAGCAGCTGAAGAAGTAGAATTTAACTTAATTTCAACTGGTGCGTCAAATGATATTGAAAGAGCAACGCAATCAGCAAGAAGTATGGTTGCGCTTTATGGAATGACTGAGACCTTTGATATGATGGCTTTAGAAACTGTAAGAAATAGATATTTAGATGGAAGAAACGCAGCCAACTGCTCAGAACAAACATTAACAAGAGTTGATGAAGAAACATTAAATATTATTAAAGATTGTCATAAGAAAGCTATAAAGCTTTTAGATGAAAATAGGGATCTTTTAACTAAGATATCAAATACACTATTGGACAAAGAAACCTTAATGGGGGATGAGTTCTTAGAAATGGTATTTGAAAAGTATCCAGAGCTTAAAGCCCTAAAAGAAGAAAAAGATAAAGAGAGAGAAAGTAGAGAAGAAGCAAGAAAAGCTATTTATGCTAAAAGCAAAGAAGAAGATTTAAGCATAAATAATGAAAAAGTTACAGAAGATACCACTGATGAAAATAATAATCAAAGAATAGAAGAGAAGATAGAAAATATATCACTAGAATAATAAAAGTTTATTTGAGTAAAATAGTTTCCCTAGGGAAACTTTTTTACATCATAGGAAGGATGAAGCTTTTACATGGATAATAAAGATGTTGAATTTTTAGTTGAGAAAAAGAAGCTAAGTGAGACTTTAGAAATATTGAATAATGAGATTTTAAGAGCATTAGCAAAAAGAAAAGCTATTACTGAGTATATATTGGAATCCAGAAAGAACTTTATAGAGGAATATAAAGATGATGAAGATGCAGTAATTGAATTTTTTGATCATGAAAGATATGCGAAAGAAGAAGCTTTTAAAACAATAGATAGAAAATTAAAAGAAATGACCATATTAAAGGAATCACCTTATTTCGGAAGAGTGACGTTTGTTGAAGATAAAGAGCAGTATCCTGAAAGTCTTTATATAGGAAGATTTGGAGTAACGAATGAAGATGATTTAGAACCAGTGGTAATAGACTGGAGAGCTCCAATAGCCTCACTGTTTTATCATGGAACATTAGGAAGAGCAAAATATAAGGCACCTATGGGAGAGATAGAAACAGAAATACTTGGAAGAAGACAAATAATTGTTAAAAAAGGAGCTTTAGAAGGAATATTCGATTCAGAAATAGATGTTAAGGATGATATACTTCAAAAGGTTTTAAGTGAAAATTCTTCTGAAAAATTAAGAGATATCATAATGACAATTCAACAAGAGCAAGATGATATCATTAGAATGAGTAGAGAAATAAATATGGTTGTAGATGGTGTAGCTGGAAGTGGTAAGACCACGATAGCATTACATAGGGTTGCATATTTGTTGTATAACTATAGAAAAGCATTGGAAGGTAGAGTACTTATTTTAGGACCTAATTCTATATTTATGGAGTATATTTCTCAAGTGTTACCTAGTCTAGGTGAAGTTGGTGTTAAGCAAGATACTTTTGTAAATTTTGCACTAAATGAGCTTAAGGATATAGAAGTAATGGAGTTTCAAGAATATATTGAAAAAATATATTCTGGTGAAGAAGAGTTTTTAAATGAAGTAAGATATAAGAATTCCAATAAATTTACTAAGTTCATAGAGGATTTTATAGCTAACTGTGAACATGACTATTTTAAATTAGAAGATGTTTACTACTATGGTGAAGTTGTTTACTCAAAAGAAGAAATAGAAAAACTATTTATTGAAGATTATAAGTATATGCCTTTATTTAAAAGAAATGAAAAAATTAAACGAGTAATTATTTCAAAAATTAAAAATAAAAGAGATGAAAGAGTTTGGAAATTAAATAAGGAAGTTGAAGAATATAAGAAGACTTTAACATCAGAACAGTTAGCTTTAGAGGAATTAAATTTAGAGTTTAGCAGAAGAATAAAAATAAGAGAAATTGTTAGGGAAGTTATTAATTCAAGAAAAGCATTAGATGAATTTATAAACTGTGAAAAACCAATTGAATTATATAATAGAATCAATGAATATAGAAGACTAACTCACTTAGATTTAGCACCTATATTATATCTAATGGTAAAACTTTGGGGAGCTAAGTATAAAGGAGATATAAAACATATAGTTATTGATGAAGCACAAGATTATTCTAAGATTCAATTTATGGCTATAAAAGAATATATAGGATGTAATAGCTTTACAATACTAGGAGATTCCAATCAACGACTAGTGAAGCTTGATGAAAAACCTGCTATGCTTAATTTAAGTGATATTTTTGATGGAAATATTCATGAATTTAAACTTAATAAGAGTTACCGTTCTACAAAGGAAATTATGGAGTATGCTAATAAATATCTTCAAGAAGAAAAGATAATCCCGTTAGTTAGATCAGGAGATGCAGTTAGGGAATATACTTGTAACAATGAAGATCTTCTAAATCTAATAATAAAAGTAATAAAAGAGATGCAACAAGAAGGTTTGGGAAGTATTGCAGTTATAAAAAAAGACATTAATGGATTAAAAGAATTGGGGAACTTAATTAAAGAAGAAGTAAGTAATGTTGTATTTGACAGAGAAGAAGTTATCTATAATGGGGGAATAGTTCTAATACCATCATATTTTGCTAAAGGATTAGAATTTGATGGAGTAATAATATTAGACGAAGATGAAGATAATAATAAAGAGAACTTAATAAAGTATATTATGAGTACAAGAGCCCTCCATAAATTGACTAGTATAAAAATTGAAAAAAGGTAAATTATGCATATTTTTATGCATAATTTACATTCATCAAAAGAAAGTTTTAAGCTTAAAAAGGTGAAAGTAAGATAAATTTTAATTTTTATACGAAAATATTATAAAAGTATTGCATAAATATAAAATAGTGGTGTATAATTATTCCTATACTAAAAATGATATTATTTTTGATGGATATATAAATATAATAAGGGGGTTATTTATTATGAAAAAAGGAATGTTAAAAAAGGTAATGGCATTGTCGTTAGTAAGTGTAATGGCATTAGGATTAATGGCATGTGGTAAGAAAGAAGAATCAAAAACAACTTTGCAAAAAATTAAAGATAACGGGAAAATAGTTATGGGAACATCACCAGATTTTCCACCTTTTGAATTTAAGGATACTCAAGGTAATGTAGTTGGTATGGATGTAAGTATTGCACAAGAAGTTGCAAAGGACTTAGGAGTAAAGCTTGAGATAAAAGAGATGGATTTTGATGGATTATTACCAGCTTTACAAGGTAAAAAGTTCGATATGATATTATCAGGTATGACTCCAAAAGAAGAAAGAAAACAAAATGCGGATTTTTCAAACCTATATTATAAAACTGATAATGTATTTGTAGTAAAGGCAGAAAATAAGGATAAGTATACTAAACCAGAAGATTTCAATGGCAAGAAAATCGGAGTACAAAAAGGAACTGTTCAAGAAGATACAGTTAAAGAAAAGATAACTAATCCAGAATTAAATTCTTTAGGTAAGACTGGTGATGTAATCATGAACTTAAAGAGTGGTAAGATTGATGGTGTGTTATTAGAACAACCAGTTGCTGAAGCATATGTTGCTAAAAATCCTGATTTAGCTTTATCATCAGCTGTAATTAAGGATCAAGTTGGAGGATATGCAATTGCTATGGCTAAAGGAGATACTGATCTTCAAGCAGCTATAAACAAGACTCTAGATAGATTAGAAAAAGAAGGTAAGCTAAAGAAATTCTTTGATGATGCAAATGCATTAGCTGGAGAATAGAACTTTTAATAAAAATAGTGATCTATGGATTTTCAAAAAATGTTGGATAAATTGATGAATTTATTCAATATTTTTTTGAAAATCCTTAATTGATTTAATTGGAGGGAAGAGATTTGACATTACATTTTGATTTTCTGTCAAAATACAGTAATTATTTTGTAGTAGGAACTAAGAACACAATCATTTTGGCTTTATTTGCAGTTATTATAGGTACAATCCTTGGATTGTTCTTAAGTATGATGAAGCTTTCAAAAGTTAAGATACTAAAAGCATTTTCAATAGCTTATATTGAATTTGTTAGAGGAACTCCTCTTTTAATTCAAATTTGGATAATATACATAGGATTACCTCTACTTATTGGAAGAGATTTGCCAGATATGGCTACAGGTATTATAGCACTATCATTAAATTCTGCTGCATATGTAGCAGAGATAATCAGAGCAGGTATACAAGCTGTCGATAAAGGACAAATGGAAGCAGCAAGAAGTTTAGGAATGAAGCATGGTTTAGCTATGAAGGAAATCATAATTCCTCAAGCGTTTAAAAATATCCTTCCAGCACTAGGAAATGAATTTATTTCAATTATAAAAGAGTCATCTATGGTTTCTGTAATTGGTGTTGCAGAACTTATGTATAACTCTGGTACAGTAAGAGCAGCATCTTTCTTAGGATTAGAACCTTTGATAGTAGCAGCAGCTATTTACTTTGTAATAACCTTTATTCTAACTAGAATTATGGGTGTGGTTGAAAGGAGGTTAAAAGCAAGTGATTCACGTTAATGATCTTCATAAGTATTTTGGTAAAAATGAAGTGCTTAAAGGAATAAATGAGCATATAGAAAAACAAGAGGTTGTAGTTGTTATTGGACCTTCAGGTTCAGGAAAATCTACATTTTTAAGATGTCTTAACCTTCTAGAGGTACCTACTAAAGGGGAAATTATTTTTGAAGGACAAAATATCACAGATAAAAAAGCTGATATAAATAAGATTAGAGAAAAAATGGGTATGGTTTTTCAAAGCTTTAATCTCTTTCCCCATAAGACGGTATTAGATAATATAACATTATCTCCTATTAAGGTTAAAGGGTGGAGCAAAGAAAAGGCAATTGCGAAAGCAATGGAATTACTTAAAAAAGTAGGCTTAGAAGACAAAGCAAGTGCATATCCAAGTAGTTTATCAGGCGGACAGAAACAAAGAATAGCTATTGCAAGAGCGTTAGCAATGGAACCAGATGTGATGCTATTTGATGAACCAACTTCAGCACTTGACCCTGAAATGGTTGGAGAGGTATTGGCTGTTATGAAGTCACTAGCTTCAGAAGGTATGACTATGATAGTAGTTACACATGAAATGGGATTTGCAAGAGAAGTAGGAGATAGGATTCTATTTATGGATGGAGGAAATGTAGTTGAACAAGGAACTCCAGAAGAGATATTTGGAAATCCTACACATCCAAGAACTAAAGACTTCTTATCTAAGGTATTATAAAAATAAAGAGATGGCATTTGCCATCTCTTTAACTTTGTATAAATATATTTTAGAAATTATAGGTTGATCTTGCTGAAAATGCTGCGACAGCTAAAAGCACAAGGAATATAATAACAAGGCCATAAAGCACTCCGAAAATTATTGGGACAGCGATATTTACGCCACCAGCCATGGAAATACGTCTTCTTGCAACTTCTTCATCGTTGGACAATCTCTTGATTTCCTTTATTTTCTTTTCAGCAGAGTACTTATAGATCCAATTACCTAATAAACCTCCAGCAATCATTTCTACAACACTTAAAATAAAACTAAATCCTGAGCTCTTAATAAACATTCTTGAAATGATATTAAAGCCTAAAACAGCAAAACCAAATGCATACATTTTTCTATAAAGTAGCCATACCCAGTTGATAAAAAATGCAGGCCAGTTCCAAGATATTTTTGATGCTGTTGCATCCATATCTGACCATTTTGTTAAGAAATAATCAGCTTTCTTTAATCCAACATAGTTTTCTAAATCTTCAGTTGTTACCTCAGAAGAAGCGTAATAAGAATTATTAGAATAATTGCTAGTGTTCATTTCTGAAGCACAATAAGGACATTCAGTAGAATTTTCATACTCTCTACCACATTTAGGACAAATCATATATAGCCTCCTTAAAAATATGTTTTTATTATAATGCCTATTTATAATTAAGCATTGAATATATTACTAATTTAAAGACCTTATACATAAATATATCAAAAATAAAGAATTATTACAAATTATTAATAATTATAACCATTATATTTTTTTATTTATTAGTGTATAATAGCATTTGAATGTTTAACTGGAGGTAGAGTATGAATAATAGAAAATTTATCAAATATATAGATGTATTTGCAATTATAACTTATATACTTTTAGTTATTAAAAGTGATATATATCTAGCGATGATTAGAACTAATGGATCAGCATCTATTGATTTTAAGTTAATGTATTTTGGAAAACCAGATATATTAGCACATTTAGTTTTTCCACTCATAGTAGTTAGTTTTTCTTATTTATTTAAAGGTAAAGGGAAGATAGGATATAATCTGATCATAAATACCTTAATATCAATATTTTTTATTGCAGATATATGGTACTACAGAAGTAATGGAACATTTTTATCTATAAGCAATATATTATATCCAAGTACATTTAATCCACTTCATAAAAATTTGTTTAATTTTAAACCAGTTGACTTAATATTTGTTATAGATATTTTTATTTCAATAATTCTTATTATTAAAACAAATGTATTTAAAAAGACATATGAAGTGAGTAGAAGTATAATAGCATTTATTGTTCTTTTCTTACTAGGAGTAGGATATACTAGTTATGCTCACTATGCAATTGATGTAGCAGATAAAACTAAGGGAGAAAAGATGTTATTTAGAACTTGCTGGGCACCTTTTCAAAGTATGTCTAATATGAGTCCTTTAGGATATCATGCTTATGATATATATGAATACTTAGTTTTGAATAGGACTGAAAAATTAAGTGATAGTGACAAAACTCAAATAGCTAATTGGTTTGAATATAATAATGAAAATTTACCCGATAATAAATATAAAGGTATGCTTCAAGGAAAAAATCTTATTGCAATTCAAGTAGAATCTCTTGAGAACTTTGTAATAGGACAAAAAGCGTATGGACAAGAAATAACACCAAATTTAAATAGATTATTGTCTAATTCACTATATTTCTCAGGTGTACATGAACAAAATAATAGTGGTACAAGTTCAGATGCAGATTTTATGATAAATACGTCTGTATTCCCGATAAGAGAAGGGGCAACCTTCTTTAGATATCCTCAACGTGAATATACAACCTTAGCAGAGTTGTTAAAGGATAAAGGGTATAATTCCTTATCTACTCATCCAGAGGTAGCTGGTAATTGGAACTGGGCACCAGTGCATCAAGGAAGTCTTAAGTTTGACAAAACATTGGATATCACAAGTTATAATGTAGATGAGGTTATTGGATTAGGATTATCAGACCAATCCTATTTAAATCAAGTAGCTGATAAGTTAACCGCATTAAAACAGCCATTTTATGGTTATATGGTAACATTAACTAGTCACGGACCTTTTGATATACCAGATAATAAAAAGCTTTTAAAACTTCCAGAAGAATTTGATAAAACTATATTGGGTTCATATTTCCAAAGTGTTAGATATACTGATGAGGCTATAGGGAACTTTATTAAGAAACTTGATTCTGAAGGTGTATTAAAGAATTCTGTTATTATGATATATGGTGACCATACTGGAGTTCATAAGTTCTATCCAGATAAACTTAAAGATGTGAAATTCGAAGGTAACTGGTGGCAACCAAATGATATGAAAATACCGTACATTATATATAATCCAAGTATTAATGGAGAAGAGTTTAAAGTAAATGGAGGAGGAGTTGATATTCTTCCTACTATATCATATCTTCTTGGGGTTGATAGAAAGGAATTTGGCTCAACTTCTATGGGAAGAGTATTAGTAAATACCAATAGAGATGCAACTGTTTTAAACTCAGGTGAAATAATAGGAACTCCAAAGGATGCTAAGGAAGAACAACATTTAAAAGAAACTTTAGATGTGGCTAATAAAGTTGTTTTAGGTAATTATTTTTCAAAGAAATAACTAAATGATAAAGTGCACTTCAAATGTTACATATGTCTAACATTTGGAGTGCACTTCAGTTTTTGTCTGTATTTTATAATAATAAATTTAGCTAAAAATATAATCAATAGTAATTACGCAGTTATATTGAGGATGATATTCTTTAATAGATCTAGAAATACTTGATTTTAAATCTGATTCATTAATTGTTTTATTTAACTCATTAGGATTTATAACTAAATCAAAAATCAAGTTCTTAATTTCCCCTTCTCCTACAATTCTAAAATCATGATAGGATTTAACTAAAGGATTATTTTCAATTATTCTATCCAACTCATTTTTGGCAGATAGAACTTCTTCAGTTTCTATACATATGGGATCCATGTGTATAACTAGGTAAATATTTAACATTTCAGATAATTCTTTTTCTGCTTTATCTATTACCTCATGAATTTTCATTATATTAATATCTGAAGGTATTTCAGCATGAATTGAGGCCATACATCTTCCAGGTCCATAGTTATGAATTATTAAATCATGTACTCCTGAAATTGGTTTATATGATAGAATTCCTTCTTCTATGGATTTAACTAAATTAGGGTCAGGAGATTCGCCAAGTAAAGGACTAATAGTTTCCTTGATAAATGTGAATCCAGCATAAATTATAGCTAAAGCAACGAGAATGCCCACATATCCATCTATATGAAAAGGTAAAAATCTAGATATCAAAAATGAAAATACAACTACTGAAGTTGTTAAAACATCTCCCATATTATCAGCTGCAATAGCTTTTAATGCAGTTGAGTTTATTTTATTGCCTGCAGTTCTATTGAAAATAGAAAGAACAATATTAAATGCTATAGATAACAACAGCAGTAAAAAATGGATTGCCTTGAAGGTTACAGGTTCTGGAACAAATATTTTTTCTAAAGATGATTTTACAAATTCGAAACCAACAATTAGTATCATAAAGGCTACTATAAGAGCGGAAATGTATTCCATACGTCCATGTCCAAAAGGGTGTTCTTCGTCGGCTGGTTTTGAACCAATTTTAAATCCTATTATCGTAACAATAGAAGAGGCAGAATCAGATAGACTATGAAATGCATCAGCTGTAATGGCAATACTATTTGAAAATAATCCAACGAATATTTTAATTAAAAATAAAATAAAGTTTATAATAATGCCAATTATACCTGCAAAAAGTCCAATCTCATTTCTGGTTTTATCATCAAAATTCTTTTGATTTTTATCGTAGAGAACTTGAATACTTTTTAAAATCATCACGTCAACACTCCAATCTAAATGTATTATAAATATTCTAACTAATATTTAAATTTATATCAAATACTAGATATATTAAAAACTATGATATAATTGTTTACATGGGATTTTTTATGAAAATAGGGGAGAATAGTTAAAGTAAATATTAATTAACATATAAATTAAAATAATATTATTGAAGAGGTGATTAATTTGGAAAAAAAGATAGCAAAAAATTTAATAGATTTTATATATGAAAGTCCTACTGCATTTCATGCTACAGAAAGAGTAAAGAAAGAGCTTAAGGCAAATGGATTTCAAGAATTAAGAGAAGAAGATAGATGGCAAATTACAAGTAAAGGTAAGTATTTTACTACAAAAAATAATTCTGCAATTATTGCATTTGCAGTTGGAAAAGAATCTCCAGCTAAAAGTGGATTTAAAATTATTGGAGCACATACAGATTCTCCTGGTTTTAGAATAAAACCAAACCCAGAAATGGTTGCAGAGAATGCATATATTAAATTAAATACTGAGGTTTATGGCGGGCCTATACTTCCGACATGGTTTGATAGACCTTTAGCTTTAGCAGGGAGAGTGACTTTAAGAGCTGAAAATCCTTTATGTCCTAAAGTGCAGTTTATTAATATAAATAAACCTATATTAATCATTCCCAATTTAGCTATACACATGAATAGAGACGTAAATGATGGTGTTAAAATAAATAGACAAAAAGATACACTTCCGCTTATATCTATGATTAATGATGAATTAGAAAAAGGTAATTTAATATTAAAACTAATAGCAAAAGAGTTGAAAATAAATATAAATGAAATTCTTGATTTTGATTTATTTCCGTATGAGTATGAGAAAGGAAGTATCATTGGATTAAATGAGGAATTTATAAGTTCTGCTAGGTTAGATGATTTATCAATGGTACATGCAGGATTGGAAGCTCTATTATCAAGTAAAACAACTGATGGAACCAATGTTTTAGTATGCTATGATAATGAAGAAGTTGGTAGCTTAACAAAACAAGGGGCTGATTCAGAATTCTTGGCTAGTACCTTAGAAAGAATAGTACTTTCACTTAAAGGAGATAGAGAAGATTATTTAAGAAGTTTAGCTAGGAGTTTTATGATTTCAGCTGATTTAGCTCATGCTATACATCCAAATTATAGTGAAAAATCAGATCCAGTAAATAAGCCTATATTAAATGGGGGTCCTGTTATCAAAATAGCTGCATCTCAAAGCTATACAACGGATGCAGATTCATCTGCGGTATATCAAGAAATATGCAAAAAAGCTGGAGTTCCATGCCAAAAATTTGTTAACCGCTCAGATATGAGAGGTGGTTCAACTATAGGGCCTATTAGCTCATCACATTTAAATATAAAATCTGTAGATATGGGAAGTCCTATTTTGGGAATGCATTCAATTAGAGAGCTAGGAGGAGTAAAAGATCACTATTATACAATTAAGTCTTTTGAGGAATTCTATAAGCTTTAAATAATATTGTAGAGTTTTTTATCGGAAGCTAAAGTTATTCTTATTTGAATATGTTATTAGTGAACTTAGAATCCTGTAATAATTTTCTTAGTTTAAAAACTTGGTGAACCCAAGTTTTTAAACTATATAATGCATTAAAGAATTTATATGTCACTTCATTACTCCATGAGATGTAATATGATTTTTTAATTATATAAATAGACAAAAAAGTTATTCTTTATATAAGCTCTGGTCAGTGTAATCAAATTCTTGATAGGAAATATTATTACAAACAATAGGATCCTCAGTAGGATCAGGTAATTTTGAGTAATCACCATTTGGAGAATAGCTTCTAAGCTCATGTTCTTCAGGTTTATAAAAATCTCTGTTGTTTGGTAGGTAATCTTTATTTTCATCTACAATATTATGAGCTAGATTATTTTTACTTCTATGTTTATTCTTTTTCATATATAAACCTCCCTTCGTAAGTATATTTTTAACTAAAAATCAAAAAATACTATTGTAAAAGTTAGGAAGATATTATATAATGATATTAGGTAATAATAATTATTGTTTAATAGTGAACATAATTAGTTGAAAATTAAAAAAGTGGAGGTAGAGTAATGATAGAAAAAAAGCAAATATACAGATGTGAATTATGTGGTAATATAGTAGAGGTTTTAAATGCAGGCGGAGGAACTTTAGTTTGCTGTGGAAAACCAATGACACTTTTAGAAGGAAATACAACTGAAGCAGCAACAGAAAAACATATTCCAGTTGTTACTAAGGTAGATGGTGGAGTACATGTAGTAGTTGGAGAAGTTGAACATCCAATGACAGATGCACATTCAATACAATGGATTGAAGTAGTTACTGCAACTAAGGTATTAAGGAAAGATTTAACTCCAGCGGATAAACCAGAAGCTACTTTCCAAGTAGATGAGGATGTTATAGAAGTAAGAGAATACTGTAATCTTCATGGATTATGGAAAACAGTACTATAATTTATATATTTGAATTTTCAAAGATAAGGATTAATATCCTTATCTTTTTGCATTTTAGTATAAAAATAGAATTATATAAGTGATTAGTTTTTTTATATATTTTAGAGTATAATAAGTAAGGATATTAATGAGTATTTTAAATTTATAAATAGAATAATGTAAATATAAATTAAGTTTCAAGTTTGAGAAAAATTGAAGCTTATTTACTTAAGAAGATTAGGAGTGAGGAAATGAGTTATAAACTAGTATGTATCGATATGGATGGTACTTTGCTAAATAGTAAGCATCAAGTAACAGAATTAAATAAAAAAGCTATAAGAGAAGCTGTGGAAAAAGGAGTGAAAATCGCTATTACGACTGGAAGATTATATACTTCGGCTAGTCTTTATGCAGAACTTATAGGTGTAAAGGTAGCAGTTATATCATCAAATGGTACTTATATTAGAGAGAAGGATGAAGATAAAGTTATTTTTAAACATCCATTAAACAGAGATCAGTTTAATAAAATTTGTGATATTATTGAAAAATATAATGTAAGAACAAATTTTAATACTTTTAATAGATTTATAACCAGAGAACTTCCTGCAGAAGATAATGCTTATATGATTACCAATAAAACTGCACCTAAGCATTTACAAGTAGCATTTGGAGTTCATGAGAATATGAGAGAAGTATATGACATATATGAGGGAGAAGTTCTTAAAGCTATAATGTTTCCTGAAAGCCCTGAACTAATAGAAAAGATAAAAATGGATTTAATTGAACTTGGAGGCCTTGAAGTAGTAAGTTCTGGTCCAGATAATATAGAGATTATGGCAGAAGGAACCTCAAAGGGAAGTGGAGTAAAAGCGTTTGCTGAAATATTAGGTATAAATAGAGACGAGATTATTTGCATAGGAGATCATGAGAATGATATATCTATGGTAAAATACGCTGGACTTGGAATAGCCATGGGCAATGCAACTGAAAGCCTAAAAGCTGTGGCCGATTATATTACAGATGATAATGAAAATTCCGGTGTTGGAAAGGCTATTAATAAGTTTATATTATAGGGTTTTTATAGGAAACTTAATTTATTCTTGTTTGAAAATGCTGGTATCTGGACATTTTCAGGCATGAACAAATTATTAGTTGATCTAAAACACTTTAAATAAGTAGCTTTAAAATCACAGAGTTATTCTGTGATTTTTATTATTTTTTAGGGATATTTAATTAAATTATATTTAAAGGTTACGTTTAGTATAAGATTTCATACGTTTAGGACAAATATATAAAATATATGTGATTTTTTGATACAATTTTAGAGGGTGATATACATGGAGAGTGGAGCCGAAAGACATATGAATGTAATGGAGAGATTAGCAGAAATAATTATTTTAAGAATAAATAAAGTAACTAACAAGGAAGGCTTGGAACTACAAAAAATGAAATTAGGCATGGAGATACTATTAATAAATATTTCAAAGTTTCTAATAGTATTTTTTGTAGCTTTCAAAACTAATTTAATTATTGAAGCATTTATTATTATGATTGTATTTGCTGCCCTAAGAAGCAATGCTTTTGGAATTCATTCTAAAAGCAGCATTGTTTGCACAATAACAACACTGTTATTGTTTGTAGGGGGAGGATATTTAAGTCACATTTTTTTGCTTAGCAGATACATAGTATTTCTTATCTTTATGATAATTAATGTATTACTGTATCAATATGCACCAGCAGATACTGAATATCATCCACTTTTAGGACAAGCATTTAGAAAAAGTCTAAGAAAGAAAGCAGTAATAATTGGTGTAACTTTAATGGTAATAGCTTTAATTGTTCCAAGTGAAACCATTAGAAATTTAATTACCTTAGCATCATGTGCTGAAGTTGTTAGTATATTACCAATTACATATAAAGTATTAAATAGGAGGTATAGGAATTATGAAGGATATGAAAAAGCAATTATTAACTAAGATTGGTGAAGCTTCATCAAAAATAAGCGATAAAGCAATGGGTAAATGTATAATGATCGGTTTATATGAACCTAAGATACCAGCTGAAATGCTTAAAAAGAATGAAGATAAGTAAAGACCATTAAAAGTAATAAGAGATACAATTTTAAATCAAATTGTATCTCTTATTATTTTTTATAGAATAATATTGTGATATAATGTAATAAAATGTAATGTAAGGAGAAAATCGTGCTTTATGCAGATATATATAAAGGTATTGGTAACTGTATTACTTATATACACAGCTATAATTAATATAGCACCATTTAAAATAAAAATAAAAGATATAATATCAATGATAGTCTTGTCAGTACTTGTAGCAACAGCTGTTATTAATATTAATGAATTTATAATTATGTTACCAATTATAATGATTAGCATTGTATTCTTATATAAAAATAGTAAGAACATGCTAATGGGTATAATAGTATCGCTACTATCAATTATTATTGCTGTGGTTATAGATTATAGTGCAAGTTATATTTTTATGTTTATATTTAACATTGAACCAAGTAAGATTACAGATATTAGTATGTTATATGCTGAATTTGCATTGACAGAGTTTATATTAATATACGTAACTACCAAAATGATACGGTTTGTTATAAAAAAGAGAAATAATATTTTTAATATTGAACTAAAAAATAAGTTCTCAATATTAATAACCTTAAGCTTATTAATAACGCTTATAATATTTTACATAAATATTATATTGGGAAGTAAATTTGGATTTACAAATGAAGTTCTTAAGGTAAATGGATTATTATTTTTTATATACTTTATTCTTTTAGGTGTAGTTATGCTTATATTATTTAAGAGTATTACTAAAGAGATGGAACTAAAAAACAAACAGACTCACTTTGAGAGCTTACAAAAGTATACAGATAATTTAGAAAATCTATATGGTGACATGAGAGCATTTAAACATGACTACGTGAATATAATTTCTTCAATGATTGGTTACATTGAAGATGATGATATGGAAGGACTAAAGAAGCATTTCAATGAAAATATATTACCTTTAAGCAATGAGATGGGTAAAAATAATTCTAAAATAGCGCTGCTTAAAAATATAAAGATTCCAGAAATCAAGGGGTTATTATCTTCAAAGCTTATAAGGGCACAAGAAATGGGAATTGAATTATTTATAGATATAGTAGAGCCTATTGAAAATATAGATATGGATATTATAGATATAAGTAGATCTTTGGGAATATTATTAGACAACGCTATTGAGGCAGGTGAAAAATGCGAAAATCCTACGGTAAAAATTGCATTTGTTAAGAGGGGACAAGCGTTGATTATAGCAATATTAAACAAATGTCCAGAAGATACGCCTCCTATATATAAGATTTATAAGAAGGGGTATTCTACAAAAGGAGAAAATAGAGGAGTTGGACTTAGTAATTTAAAAGAGATACTTGAAAAGTATAATAATGTTTCTATAGACACGACAATAGAAAATGAGGAGTTCATACAAAAAATAACTATTGATAGTAATTTTGTATAAGATGGGGGAGTATAGATGCTTAAAGTATTTATATGTGAGGATAATGATGAACAAAGAAATGCCTATAAAAAGGCAGTTAATGATACAATAATTATTGAAAATTTCGATATGAGTATAGCTTTAGTTACTCCTAAGCCCCAAGATGTTATAGAGTATATTAAAAATAATGAGGGTACTAGTTTATATTTTTTAGATGTAGATTTAAAACAAGAGCTTAATGGGATAGCGCTTGCAGCAGAAATACGAAAATATGATCCTAGAGGATTTATTGTATTTATAACAACACATGGAGAAATGAGTTATTTGACATTTACCTTTAAGGTGGAAGCATTAGATTATATAATCAAGGATAATCCAAAGGAAGTAAAAGATAGAATAAGAGAATGTATTTTAAATGCTAATGAGAAATATTCTTCAAAAAATTCCGATATGGAAGTGTTTAATGTTAAGATAAATGAGAAGATAATCAATATAGAATTTAATAAAATACTATTCTTCGAAACATCTACTAGAGCGCATAAAGTAGTTGTTCATGCTACTGATAGGCATATTGAATTTAATGGTAAGCTTAGTGACATCGAGGGAAAATTAGATGATAGATTTTATAGATGTCATAAATCTTATATAGTCAATAGGCGTAATATTAAGGAAATTGATACCAGAGATAGGATAGCATATATGATAAATGATGAAGAATGCATAATTTCTAATAGACATTTAAAAGGACTTACAAAAGCAAAATAGGTATTATGGAGAAATCATAAAGCGTGCTAAGGATAATTAGTACGCTTTGTTTTTATAATATTTTAAGCACTAAGGAAAATTTGTCCAAAAAGTCATGGAGAATTACGAATATAGGATAAAGAGTTAAAAGCAGGTGAATTAAAATGGATAAAAACATATTAAGATTACTAAATGAAAGCGCATATGAAGATAGTGAAATTGAAGAATATATGAGCTTTGCAACTATTGATGAAGCGAAATTAAATAGAATAACAAATGATATTAAACTGAAAATTGCTAAGGATGCTTTAAGAGAATGTGGAATATATGTAGAAAGTATTTTATATGAAGGGGAGCGAATTGAGAAAGTAATTAAAGGAACAGATATAGATATGCTTGAGAGTTCGGCGATGGTGAATATGATGATGCCTATTCCATTTATGACAGGTGATGGATTTTCCTTTAATAGATTATTGTTTTGTACAAATGAAAGAATAATTGTTATCGCATCTAATTATTATAATAATCCTTTAGGAATTAAAAGTTATCATAGGAAAGACATAAAAAAGATAAGTATTGGAAAGAAGGTAAAAAGAAGATTCCGATTAAATAATTTTTTAAAAGACAATAGATCTATTTTTAAGATTCTTTTCATGATTTTTTCCTCTCTGCCAATATTATTTGGAATAGGTGTGTCAGGATACTTTATTAAAATATTTATTGAGGAGTTTATTATAAATTCTGAATTAATATCTATAACATGTGCGAGGATTATTGTATTTATATTCTTATATATACTAATTGTTCGTCCAAAACTCATAACAGAAATACTAGTGGAAATAAAAGATGGAACAAGTTATGATTTGATAGTTAGAAATTATGATTATAAAGATATCCATAGCTATTTGTACAAGTCTTGGATTATGCGAGGTAATAGCTATGACAGATAGGGATATTGTTTTAGCTATAATGGCTCACAAAGAAAGTGCATTAGAAGAACTCAAGATAAAATACGGAAGATTATTATATGGAGTTATAAATAAGACATTAAACTCTATAAGTTATACGATGGATATAGAAGAATGTTTTAATGATGTATTACTAACTATATGGAATAACATAGATTGCTATGATGAAAATAAAGGGCAGCTTAGGAATTTTTTAATATCAATAGCTAAATACAAGGCACTTGATTACAAAAGGAAAATATGTAAGATTAAAATACATTTAGAGTTAAATGAAGAAATTATAGATCAAAGAGATGGAAAAGAAGATATTACAGAAGTAGATGATGAAGCATTTTATAATCTGATAGAAAACTTAAATGAAAAAGATAAGGTTATATTTGTTAAGAAATATCTACTTGATGAACCGATAGAAAAAATATCTATAGAACTAAAGATCAGTAAGGAAGCTATATATAAACGCTTAATTAGAGGAAGAGAGAAAATAAGAGAGAATATCTTAAAAGAAGAAGGAGAAGAAAAATGTACTATGTGAAAATTTTCCCAAATGTATATGTAGATAACTCAACCAATGAAGTTTTAAAAGATATTTATTTTACACTTGAAGGAATAGAAGGATCTGATATAAGGTTTAAAAAAGTTCGAAAGAATATGATGGAAGCTAAAGCAATAGTAACAACAAAAGCCAAAACATATAAAAAGTTATTTATGTACCATCTTGATAATAACAATTTAAAACATGAGTATTTAATAAGTGATAGCATTATATGGGGAGATAATAAAGATATAAAGATTGATATCTTAGATATTAACGCAGATGGAACATATAAAATTATAGTAGATAAAGAGTTTGTTCTAAATTAATAATATTTAGAGAAGGGGGAAAAGAAAAGTGGCAAAATATGAAAAGATTATAAAGGGAGATTTTGGCTCAGTTGTTAATGCAATTGATGAAAAGGTACTTAATAGCGCTATGAGTATGAACTTAGTAGATGAAAGTAATTATGTCTGTGGTGAAACATTAGTAGCAGTCCGTGTATATGATAAGTATTTTATGCGTAATGAAAGTAGGGCGAGTTTGACGATTACTATAGTGGGAAGCAATAGTGAAATATTTATTTCAGCCATAGGTGCAGGAGGGGGCTCAGGAGTAATATTTAACTTTAGTCTTGGAGCAGAAAATGACTTGGTAAAAGTTGTAGAGTCAGCAGTAAATGAATTAAATACTATGTAAGCCTAACAAATAGATAGCCATTTGTTAACTGAAACTAAATTGAATAATTTTTTTATAAACACCACTTAACTTAGTGGTGTTTTTTTTATTTAAATATAGTATTGTTGTACTTTTGCCACATTATAAAGGCAATAAGTAGATAGCTTCAAACATTGACTGTAAATATATGGGAATATATAATAAAAGCATGATAAACGTTTACAGAAATAGGAGTTAAGGGGGAAGTATGAGGAGGAGATTTTTAGTTACATTATTTCTAGCATTTACAATAATATTCTTCAGAGCTATCTCTGTTGAAGCACAAGAGAGAACTACAATTATTACAGCAATTGATAAGAATGAGGTTAAAATAGGGGAAGAATTCAAGGTATATATTAAGGCGGAAAATGTTTATGACTTATATGGAGTGCAGTTTACTATAAACTATGACACTGAACTTTTGAATTTGGTTTCCAGTACGTTAGATATGAAAAATGGATTTAAAAGTTTTGGAGGAGAGACTGTAGATAAGGCCAAAGGAGTAATAACATATCCATTAATAAATTCAAATTCAAAAAAAGAATTACTAAAAGAACAATTGATTGGAGAATTGGTGTTTAAAGGAAAGAATAAAGGTGGAAATATATTAAATGTTAGTAACATTAAAGCTGTAGATAGCGATGCAGTAGTCATAAGTAAGAATACCAACTATTCAATTCCAATAAATGTAGTATCAAGTGAAGTAGTTTCTGTTTCTCCAGCAAAACCCCAAACAGAAGATGACAACATTAAGCAAGGGGACGAACAAAGTGCAAGTGAAGATAAGGAACCAGCAAAGGAAGAGGCAGATAAAGAAGAAAATAAAGCAAGTGATAATGAGGAAGTTGCTAATAAAGAAGAGAAGAGTAATATAGTAGGAAATAAAGAAAATAACGGGACATTAAAGAGTAGTGCAAATGTGAAAGAAGGACAAGCTATAAATGGAGAAAGTGAAGGAATTAAGGGGTATATACCATTAATATTAGCTAGCGGTGTTACAATTTTTATAGTAATAGGCTATAAAACTAAAGTAATTAAAAAGATAAAAGATAAGCTGAAAACCAAAAAAGATAGGGGATGAATGATATGGTCAAAAAGCCAAAGAAGTTCAATATTTTAAGGTGGGTTAAGAGAAATAGGGTAATATCAGCTATTGTTTTAGCAATTATACTAATATCTGGCTCAATAGCTATATTAAAGTCCATACCTAGAAAATTTCAGATAGAATATACCATTGGGCCTAAAGATATAGATAGTAAAACACTTAATGTCAATGTAAGAATAAAAGCTAAAGGCTTATTTAAGCCAAAGCAATTTGTTTTAGTTAATGGAAATATGAGTGTAGATAATGAAAGTTGTATAGATGATCAGAAAAATCAAATTAATTTTAAAGGTGAGAATGGAATTGTAGAAATAGATGGATTGAAGAGTAAATCAGAATACATTGATTATAACTATAATGTTGAAATAGCTAAGTTAGGTAAACATGGCTATAATAGTGAAGTCTATGGCAAAATGTTATCTTATGAGGGGGAGTCAGTACTTGCAATGCCGATTGCTGCAATTGATGAGAAAAATAAAAAAGCAGATAGGGTTGAAGATATTAAAATTCACAATATAGTTCCTGATAAGTGGGATAGTATTGTTCCTTTTCAAAGTAAAGAATCTAAGTCAACTTCTGAAATAAATAATCCATCATGGTTTGATTTATATGAGATAAGAAAATCTACATTTACATTTGGAAGTTTTAAAAAAGATGAACACATTACGGGGGATGGAGGATATACAGTTTATATTGATCCAGAAGCTGAAGGCTCTTATACAGAAGATGCAAAGAAAGGCTTAGATGCTTTATATAACTACTATTCAAAAGTATTTAAGAAGAAGATAAATAACTATTCAATAGTAATCTTAAGAACTGAAGGAGAAAACAAGGGATATATAATTGGAGGAGCTAGTTCAACTAATATGGCAAGTACATTCAACCCAGAAAATGCTAGAGACTGGCAGCTTATGGGACATAGACTTTTTCATGCATTTTTTGAATCAAATGTAGCATTAGAGAAATTTAACGAAGCTCCTATGTTAAATTTCTACGAAGGATTGGCAACTTATTATGAAAATATGTCAATGATGAGTTTGCCTAAGGATTTAAGAGATAGGTTAAACATTTTTCCGGAAAAAGAATTTGGAAATTTATTTGAGAGATATACCTACATGAAATTAAAGTCACCAGAAAATTTAAATTTTGCGCCATCAGATGAGGAAAGTATAACATCTTCACCAGGAAAAATAGAATTTCTGCACTATACACAATCACCTCTAGTAGTTAAATATATGGAAGATGCAATAGGTAAAAAAACATCTAAAGAAGATAACATACTTAATTATATACTTTCAAATAAAGATGAAAAAACCTTCAATATTTATAGTATGGTTAAAGAATTAATGAAGGAAGATGGGGAGGATTTTATAAATAAATATATTAAAGGATATGAAATTGTTCCGTTATGGAATTTAGCCCAATCTAGTGAAGGTGAGAATAAAGAGGTTGTAAATAGACTAAATGACTTTGAATATCTATTATATACATGGTTT
Organism: Clostridium paridis; assembly: GCF_016765615.1. GTDB lineage: Bacteria > Bacillota > Clostridia > Clostridiales > Clostridiaceae > Clostridium_T > Clostridium_T paridis. The sequence goes on from NZ_JAESWA010000001.1 coordinate 27,895, forward strand.
GCTCAAGAAAATGATCTTTATCTAAAAGATAATTTGAGTTCAGAGAATCTAGTAAAGATTGCAGAAGAAGCTGATAAAGAAGATGTTAGATTTGCAAGTAAGGATTTAGAAGCAAAAATAAAGGAGACATCACCAACCATGTACAACCTTTTGAAAGAATACGCTCTAAGAGCTAAGATATGTTCTTTAGAAATAGGTTCACCTTATTTAAGAGAACAACTTCTTTCTAATAGAGAAAATGTTGAGAAATGGGAAGCATTTCTTAAGACTATAAAGTAGAGGAGGGATGTGTAAAAAATAGAATTAGTCACCTGCCAAATTATCCTCACATGCGTTTGGAAAGGCAGATGCGAGAAAAAAATAGACGGCTCATAATCGCCTTGACGATTTTTTAGGAGGTGATAAGGCAAAGATTAGATAAATCTCATGAAATGGGGGAGTTTAAGTGAAGAAGGTCATAACTATTTTGTGTACTTTTCTTATGTTATTTACTTTTAGAACAATAACATATGCTGAAGAGAATACAATTCAAATTGCAACTGATTCTAAAGAGTACCAAAAAGGTGATACTGTTAAGGTTATAGTAAAAACATCAAATGCAGAGGATCTATATAGTGTAGATTTATCAATGAACTATAGTATAGAATACTTGCAGCTAATTAGTGCTAAGTTTGATGTGTTTAATGAGATGGGAAGTAATGTAGGTAATGGTACAGACAGATATCTTCTCTCTATCCTTGGAAAAGATAAAGGAGTAAATGGAGAAGTGAAAATAGGTGAGTTTGAGTTTAAAGCTTTAAAAACAGGAACTACAGAAGTAACATTACCATCCACAATATTTGTAAATAGTAAGGAAGAGAAGGTAGAAGGAATTAAAGCTAACTCATTAAGTTTAAATATTACAGAGAAGCCACAAGTAGTGAATGTAGAAAGCATAACATTGAACACTAATAAATACAGGTTAAAGGTAGGAGAAGAATATAAATTAATACAAACCATTTTACCTAAAAATGCTTCAAATAAAAATGTTAGTTGGACATCAAGTAATGACAGCATAGTTGAGGTTAAGGATGGATATATAAAAGGAATAAAGGAAGGCAAGGCATTAATAACAGTAACAGCAGAGGATGGTAATAAGACAGCGGTATGTAGTGTGGAAGTATATAAAGAGAATACAAATAATAATGGTAATGGCGGTAATAATAATGGTGGAAATGGTTCTAATGATCAACCAGGAGAACAAGAGCCAAGTAAAAATACAGATATAGGTAAACTACCACAGACTGGAAAATATAATTACTTTCCAATAATAGGATTAGGCATGATAGTTTTAGGAGTTATTATAAAGAAACACAATTAATGAAGGGGGAGAAACATGAACAGGTTATCTAAAAAGCTCGTTGGAATTGTCACAATGGCTTCTATGATAGTAACAGCTTTACCAGCAACAAGTGTATTTGCGTATGATAAAAGTCAAACAGTTCATGCACTAGGAAATTCGCATATAGATGCTGCATGGAACTGGAGGTATGAAGAAACTATAAGAGAAGTTAATACAACATTTAAAAGAGCGCTTGATTTAATGGATGCTAATCCAGATTATAAATTTACACAATCTTCTTCTAAATTTTATCAATGGGCAGATGAATATTACCCAGAGTTATCAAAGAGAATTAAGGAGAAAGTAAAGTCAGGAAATTGGGAAGTTGTAGGTGGACAAGTAATTGAACCGGATTTAAATACAACAAGCGGAGAATCTTTAGTTAGACAATCCTTATATGCTCAGCAATATTTTAGAGATAACTATGGACAGACTGCAAAAGTTGGATGGGTTCCAGATGTATTTGGTTTTAACTATAATATGCCACAGATACTTAAGAAAAGTGGAATGGATTACTTTATAACAACAAAATTAAATTGGAATGACACTAATAAGTTCCCATATGAATCCTTCAATTGGAAAGCTCCAGATGGAAGTGAAGTTCTTACCTATAAGCCAACTTTTGATTACTCGTTTAGTGGAAGCGCTATAACTCAATCGAATGTATCAAGTACAATGAATTATCCAAGTTCTAAGGGACTTTCTGATAGTATACTTTTATATGGATCAGGAGATCATGGTGGTGGACCTAATAATACAGACTTAACCAACTTCAAAAATATAAATAGTAAGGCTGATGCTCCAAATGTTGTATTTGATACAGCTTTGAACTCTTTTAGTAAAATTGAAGCTAAGGCCAATACACTACCAACTGTAGATGATGAGCTATATTTAGAAAAGCATAGAGGAACATTAACCTCTGCAGCATATATGAAAAAATATAATCGCGAAAGTGAGATAAAGGCAGAAGAAACAGAAAAGCTTAGTTCCATTGCAACTTTGTTAGGATCCGAAAGCTATCCTCAAAGTAAGATTAATAAAGCTTGGGATAAAACAAATTTAAATCAATTCCATGATGTTTTACCAGGATCAGCAATAACAGCTGTATATAATGATGCCTTTAATGATGCAGAAATAGCATTAAATCAATTAGGTGGGACAATGAAAAATGCCATGAGTGGAATAGCAAGTAGAGTAAATACTGATGGAGAAGGAAAAGCATTAGTATTATACAATCCACTTTCTTGGGATAGAGAAGATGTTGTTCAATCAGATGTTATACTTTCAGCTACTGATAAAGATATAACTATTTTAGATGAAAACGGAAAAGAGGTACCAAGCCAAATAGTAAACAAGAACGGCTCAAAAGTTACTGTTTCCTATAAAGCAAAAGTACCTGCAATGGGATATACTGTTTATAGAGCAGTAGAAAAAACTTCTACAGCTAAAAATAGTACTATTACTGTAGATAATACCAATAAAACAATAGAAAATCAATTCTTTAAATTAAAATTAGATACAAAAACAGGAAATATTTCTAGTCTTTACGATAAGGTTAATGGAAGAGAAGTATTTGAATCAGGAAAACAAGGGAATGAACTACATGTTCTAGAAGATACTCCAAAAGAATGGGATGCTTGGGATGTTGATGGAGACGACATGAGAAGTACTCCATATGTTATAAATGACCTTGTATCTATTGATCTAGTTAATAATGGACCTAATAAAGCTACTTTCAGAGTTACCAAGAAGTGGTCAAGTTCTACATTTGTACAAGACATCTCTCTTTACTCTGATACAAATAGAGTAGATGTAGGAATGAATGTTGATTGGAATGAATATCAAAAATTATTAAAAGTTGCATTCCCAATGAATATAGCAAATCCAGAAAAGGCAACTTATGAAATAGCATATTCGTCAATAGATAGAAGTACAGATAAGAGTAGTTCAAAATTTGAAGTTTCAGGTCATAAATGGGCAGATATATCAAAGGATGGATATGGTGTTTCAATATTAAATGATAGCAAATATGGATGGAATACATTTGGAAATGTTATGCGATTAACATTATTAAAGGCTGCAAATGATAGAGGTGGAGTAGAGGATAGAGGACATCAGGTAATTAATTATTCTATATATCCACATGCAGACGATTGGAAAGCAGCTAATACAGTTAAAAAGGGATATGAATTTAATTATCCAATAATTTCTCAAGAAGTTGATAGTCATGCAGGAGATTTAGCCAAAACTCAATCATTTGGTAAGGTTGATAAAGACAACGTTATATTAACTGTATTAAAGAAAGCTGAAAAGTCTGATGATTATATCATAAGACTATATGAATCAAAGGGTGAGGCATCTACAAATGTCAAAATAAATCTTCCAGCAGGAATTGAAAGTGCAGTAGAGACAAATTTAATCGAAGATAATTTAGATGGGGCTCCAGTACCAGGAATAAAAGGTAATACGCTTTCAACAACTCTAGGAAAGTACGAGATAAAGACATTTAAGGTGAAGTTTAATAATTCATCAATATTTAAAGATGAGAAACCAATAGTAAAGCCATTAGATTTAAGTAAGGACTTTAATATAGATGCAATATCTTATGATGCAAATAGAAAAGATGGTGACTTTAATGGTAAAGGTGAAACCTTCTCAGCAGAGTTATTACCAGATAAGGTTGTAAGCGAAGACATTAGCTTTAATATTGGTTCAAAAGATGATGGAGCTAAGAATTTTATTCAAGCAAAAGGGCAAAGTATACAAGTTCCTCAAGGAGAAAAACATGGCTTGCTATATCTTTTAGGTGCATCAGCAGGTGGAAGAAATGATGGAGAATTTAAGGTGAATTATAAAGATGGTTCATCTACTATCAAAGATATGAGTTTTACAGATTGGCAAGCAACCATAGGGAATGATCAAAAGACATATGTTAGGGATAATATTGCAATAAACCTAACACATACTCATGTTCCTACTGGAAACACTTATGATATAGACAATAATCTTTTTGTTTACAAGATAGCACTAGATGGAAATAAAGAAATCAAAGATATACAATTGCCAGATTCACAAGGAATTAAGATCGCAGCAATGAGTTTTGTTGATGGAGATATACTAGCTAATTCTGATACAGTGGCACCATCAAAAGTTCAAAATCTTAAAGTTACAGGTCCAAAAGAATATTATTCTCCATATTTAGATTTATCCTGGGATGCTGCAAGTGATAATGTTGGCGTAGCTAACTATATGGTATATAGAGCATCAAAAGAAGACTTATCAGATTTGACTTTAGTTGGAGTATCTGAAAATACTAGTTATAGAGATGAAAATGTTGAACAGCTAGGCAAGTACACTTATATAATTAAGGCTGTGGATTTTGAAGGAAATACTGGAGAAGCTTCAGAGAAAGCAAGTCATTATGCATGTGGAAATATAGCATTAGGAGCAACTGTAACTGCTGATGGATCCATGAATGAGAGTGAGAGTCCTCAAAAAGCTGTAGACGGAGATCTTACTACTAAGTGGTGTATAAATACAGGTAAGATTGAGCCACACTGGATAACTATTGATCTAAAACAAGAGCGTACAATTGATGGATTAAAACTTTTCCATGCAGGTGCAGGAGGAGAATCAGCTACTTGGAATACTAGCGACTACACTGTATTAGTTGGAAATGACTTGAACAATTTAACCGAAGTAGACAAAGTAACAAATAATGTTAAAAACACTACAGAACATCAATTTACAACTCCTGCTAAGGGAAGATATATAAAGATAAATATAACTAAACCAACAGCAGATGGCAATGCTGCAGTAAGATTATATGAGATAAAAGTATTAGGAGATGATAAGGATTTCGTTGCATCAGTTCCTGAAGAAGCACCAGTTATTAAGGATGTGAAACAGGAAAACACTTCTGTTATAGTAAATTTTAATGAAGTAGCTAAAGCTGATAGCTATATATTGGAGTATGGTACAGAAAAAGGAAAGTATACTAATAAAATTGAAAATATCAATACAAATACTATTTCATTAAGCGGATTAACAATAGGAGCAACTTACTACTTTAGAGTAACTCCAGTTAATATTATTGGCCAAGGTAAGCCTTCTGAGGAAGTTAGTTATACTGTTAGAAAACCAGTAATAACAACTGTAGATCTAAGCAGTTCATTTAATTTAGATGGAATAGCAACAATAGAAAATAAAGCAGATGGTAGTTTTGACGGACAAGGATGGGCATATGATGGTGCTACTATTCCAGAATCAATAACTTACGAAAACTTGCTATTTAAATTAGGTTCAAAGAAAGATGGAGATAAAAATGTAATTAAATCGCTTGGACAAGAAATTACATTACCTTCAACTAGTGCAAATAAGATATACTTCTTAGCAGCATCCAATAAGAGTAATCCACAAACAGCAAATGTAGTAGTAACTTATGATGATGGAACTACTGACAATAGACAATTTATTGTTAGTGATTGGTGTAAGAGTGCAGCAACAAGTAGTGGTGAGGTTTCTGTACTATATAGTGAACAAAGAATTCAGAATTCTTCTGGTTATACTGGTCCTGCAACAAATATATATATGAATAGTATAAGTGTAGATCAATCTAAGAAACTTAAGAGCGTAACATTACCTAACAATGATGGCATTAAGATATTTGCTATGACATTAACAGGTTTAGATGCTGAGACTCCTAAATCAGATAATGCCTACTTGAGTGGAATTAAGATTGGAGATCAAGACTTAGCTAATTTCAACAAAGAAACTTATGAGTATAATGTTATACTTCCATGGAATGAAGCTAATACACCAAAGGTTTCAGGAATTGCAGAAGATTCGAAGGCAATTGTAGATGTAACTCAAGCAGAAAAGGTCCCAGGAACAGCAGCAATTAAGGTTAAGGCAGAAGACGGAACAGAGAAAGACTACAAAATTAATTTTGTAAATGAAATATCATTAAATAAAGTTGAATTAAGCGCAGATACTTTAGCTCTTGAAACTGAAAAAACAACAAACATTAAGATAAAAGCAACTTTAAGTGACGGAAGTGAAGCTGATAATAGTAAACTTAAGGTTCAATATACAGTTGGAGATTCACAAGTATTAACTGTTAAGGATGGAGTTGTTACTGCATTAAAGGCAGGAGAAACTACTGTTAAAGCAGCAGTTACCTTAAATGGAAAAGTAGTAGAATCTAATACAATTACTATAAAGGTTACTGAAAGTGCAATGGAAGCTGTAGTTACATCACTTACACCAAATAAGAAAGTTGTTAATGCAGGGGATGAAGTAGAATTTAAGGTTTCAGCTGATAAGGCAAAAGAGTTAGCAGGATTTGATTTCACACTTTTATATAATAAAGAGTTATTTGAGTTAACTAAAGTTTCTGTTAATGAAAAGTTTGGATTTAGTGATTACAATGTGATTTCAAATGGAGTTAGAGTATTAGGTACTATTGTAGGAAATAATCCAGGAATAAGTGAAAAGACAGACTTGGCAACATTTACTTTTAAGGTTAAAAAGACAGATAAAAATATGGAATTTGTTTTGAATAAGGAAGCAAATTATACTGATGTTAATGGCAAGATTTTCACTTCCACAGAAGATGTAAAAACTTCACTTAATACTATGCGTAGTCCAGATACAAATAATGATGGTAAGGTCATGATAGATGATTTGACAAGAGTAGCTAGAAGATTTGGTCAACCTGTATCAGGAGAAAATGAAAAGTATGATTTAAATTATGATGGAGTAATTGACATTCAAGATATAGCTATAATTGCAAAAACAATCTTAGGCAAATAATGTGAAGGGAGGAGCTGTTTCAAAAGAAAATTATACTACTTTTGGGGCAGCTCTTTTCCCAAAACAAATTTAATTAATTGATTATAAGGGTGATAATTATGGAAAGAGCAAATGAAATAATAAATATGTTACTTTCTGAAAATGATTATTTAACTACTAATGCTATTGCTGACAGACTTAAGGTTTCTAATAAAACTATTAGAAATGAGTTTAATAAAATTGAGGAGATAATAAATAAATACAATTTAGAACTAGATAGAAAACCAGGAAGTGGAGTTTCAATTATAGGAAATGAGTTAGATATTATTAGTTTAAAGGAAGTAGTAAAACATATTAAAAACATAGTACCTTATTCATCAGAGGAGAGAAGGAATTATATACTAAATAGACTTTTTAAAGATAACTCTAATTTAACAATAAGGCAACTAGCTACAGAATTATATGTAAGTAAGTCTACAATTCATAAGGATTTAATTCCAGTTTCAGAGTGGCTTTCAGAATTTGATCTTACGCTTATTAAGAAACCAAACTTAGGAATTGAAATAGAAGGAAAAGAACAAGATTGGAGAAATGCATTTATTACGTTATTGTCTACGTTAAATAATAGTGAAAGTAAAGATTATGTATTTAAGGATAATTTAAATATTAATAGCAGATTGGATGGGATTGTTTTAAATAAATTAAATTCTATAAGTCAATTAGATTATTATATAATTGAAAAAATTCTTTCGGAAGCAGAAGAAGAGTTACAGTATGATTTTTCAGATGAGGCGTTTATAAATTTAATGATTCATATAGCCTTGAGTATAAAAAGAAAAGAGACAAAAGGAAGTTCTAATATAGTTAAAGGTTTAATTAATCCAATTGAAGGCAAAAAGGAATATGAAGCAGCTAAAAGTATAATAAGAAAAATAAATGTATATTTTAAAGTTAAACTGCCAGAATATGAAGTTTACTATATAACTGTCCATATATTAGGATCTAAAAGATATGAACAAATTGATTCATCTATAGTCACAAATATAGAAAATAAAAAAGAAGAGTTGGCAGTTACAATTGCTAATGAAATTACAGGTATTATTGAAAATTATTTAGGAATTTATTTGCAAGAAGATAAGCAGTTTAAGAATGCACTTATAATGCATCTTAGCCCAACAATAAATAGAATTAAATATGGATTAACTTTAAGAAATCCAATAACAGATGATATAGAGGAAAATTATCCTGAAGCATATGGGATAGCGTGGCTTAGTAATACAATATTTAAAAAGTATTTTGGAAAAATTATTTCAAGAGAGGAGATAGGATATTTGGCACTCCATATTGCAGTGGCAATTGAAAGAAATAGAAAGCCATTAAAAGTAGTAGTTGTGTGTTCCAGTGGAATAGGAACCTCGCAGTTATTAGCACTTAAGATAAAAAGACATTTTAGTGACATACAAGTGTTGGATGTAATTTCAGCATTATCAATTAAAAAGATGGATTTGAATGGAGTTGACCTTATAATATCAACAGTTGCAACAAATGTGAAGATTCCACAGATACTTATAAGTCCTCTGCTTTCTGAAAAAGATATAAGAAAATTAGAGATTGTAATAAACTCAATAAAAAACAAAACTCCTAGCTTAGACAAGGAATCTGTAATTAATGAGGATTTCATATATATTAATGAACATTATAATAGCAAGGAAGAACTAATAAAAGATATATGTGAAAAATTAAGAAATGAAAGTTATATAAATGATGGATTTCTACAAAGCATCTTAGAAAGAGAGGAAAAATACACTACAGAAGTGGGAAATGGAGTTGCAATACCTCATGGAAGTTTTAAATATGTTAATGCACCTATAGTTGTATATATTAAGCTTAAAGAACCGATTAAATGGAAAGAAGAGCAGGTTCAAATAGTATTATTAGTATGTACTAGGGAAAAGGATACTACACAGTTCATAAAATTCTTTAGAAACTTCTATAAGGTTGTTGAATCTGAAGAAGAAATTAGAAAGCTAGGAAGTTATATGGATAGAGGGATAGTTAGAGAATATTTAGAGAATGTCTTTTATGAAATTTAAAAGAGCATAATTTGAAAATCACTTGAAACATATGTTTCTAGTGATTTTTTTTCTGTTTAATTGTATGGAATTTACCACATCATTCTGTGAATAATAGTAAACGGTTAAACCGTTGAAATCAGTGGGGTTTGGAGTATAATTAAGGTATGGAAATAAGTGGTAATTACTAAATATATAGAAGTTAAAATAGATAGCTATAACTATTTAATAGAGAAGGAAAGGATGTTTTTATGATAGTAGATGAAAAACTAATTGAACTCGAACTTAACGTAAAGGATAAAAATGAAGCAATAAATAAATTAGCAGAAATGGCAGCCAAAGCTAACAAAATATCTTCAGTAGATGAATTTGTGAAATCAGTTTTAATGAGGGAGGAGGAATTTTCAACAGGAGTAGGAAATGGTATTGCAATACCCCATGGCAAAAGTAAGGCAGTAAATGAAGCCATGATAGTACTTGGAATATGTAAGAATTTTATAGAGTGGGATTCTCTAGATGGAGATCCAGTTGAGATAATTTTTATGCTAGGGGTACCAGAAGAAAATGCTAATAACATACACCTAAAGATATTATCAAATTTATCAAGAAAACTTATGGATGAAGATTTCGTAATGAGATTAAAAGAGAGTAAAACAGTAGAATCAGTACTAGAAATATTAAATGAAATTGAAATAAAGAATATCTAGAATATCTTTATCTTGTGAGGATAATTGATATAAATAAATGAAGGGAGAAATGAAAATGAAAGAGGAATTAAAGCGACTAAGGGAGTATCTAATGACAGGGGTATCGTACATGATACCAATAGTAGTAATCGGAGGAGTTTTTATAGCATTATCTATTGCTCTTAGCGGAGTTCAAGAAGGTCAAGGAGCGGTTGTAACTAATCCATTTTTGACAAAGTTAATGGATATTGGTAGTGCATCCTTCTCTTTAATGGTTCCAGTGCTTGCTGGATTTATCGCTTATGCAATTGCTGATAGACCGGGTTTAGCACCAGGATTAGTTGGTGGTGTTCTATCTAATAATATCAAGGCTGGTTTTTTAGGTGGAATTATAGCAGGTTTGCTCGCAGGATATATAGCTAGATGGATTAAAGGATGGAAGGTAAATAAAAACTTAAGACCAATAATGCCTATATTTGTAATACCACTATTAACTTCTTTGGCAGTAGGACTATTAATGTTATTAGTAATTGGTAACCCAATAGCATCATTAATGTCATCTATGACTGAAGGATTAAAATCAATGAGTTCAGGAAATTCAGTTTTATTAGCAATTGTAATGGGTGCTATGATAGCATTTGATATGGGTGGTCCGGTAAACAAGGTTGCATTTATGTTTGGTTCGGCTATGATTGCTGAAGGTATCTATACTGTAATGGGTCCAGTTGCTGTAGCAATTTGTATTCCTCCACTAGCTATGGGAGTAGCAACATTATTAGCACCTAAAAAATATACGAGAGCAGAAAAAGAAGCTGGTAAAGGTGCACTTGCAATGGGTTTAATAGGAATAACAGAAGGAGCTATACCATTTGCAGCTGGTGATCCTTTAAAAGTTATACCATCAATAGTAACTGGCTCAGCTGTAGGAGCTGCAATAGCAGCAATAGGAAAAGTTGGAGATCATGCACCACATGGTGGACCAATAGTTCTTCCTGTAGTTGACAATAGAGTAATGTTTATTATTGCAGTTTTAGTTGGAATAGCAGTTGCTGCAATAATGGTAAATTTATTGAAGAAGGAAGTTCCAGAAGAGGAATTGGATGATTTGGAAGTAGAAGACTAGTATTAGTTTAAGATTATTATTGGGCAAGTGAAAAGAAAAGGGGAATTATTTATGAATATTGTTGCTATAACAGCATGTCCTACCGGCATTGCGCATACTTATATGGCTGCTGAAGCCTTAGAAAAAGCTGCAAAAAAGTTAGGACACAAGATTAAAGTAGAAACTCAGGGATCAATAGGAATTGAGAATAGAATTACTGAAAAGGAAGCTAAAGCAGCTGATTTGGTAATTTTTGCAGCAGATGTTGCAGTAAAAGAAGAAAAAAGATTCAATGGTAAAGTAATTTATAGGGTTGAAGCTCAAAAAGCTATTAAAAATCCGAAGGATGTAGTTGAAAAGGCAGTGGAGCTTATAAAGGAATAATTTCAAGTTTTAATTATGCTAACTTAATTTTACGTTGTAATAGTTTATAGATACAGTGTAGAAAATACAAACTTTTTGGTTATAAACACCTCCAAACTAGTATAGATATACTTAAGGAGGTGTTTATTTTATGGACTCCTCAATATAAGTAAGATAACGTTAAAGGAGCTCAAGTGAATGAAGTAATATTTATTGTAATACTATACATTTCAATTGCCATTCATGAATTTGGACATCTTATAGCATTAAATATATTTAAAATTAGAGTAAAAAAATATCAGGTTGGAATAGGGGCCAGTATATTAAATTTTTATATAAAAGGAATAGAGTTTAATTTAAAGCTTATACCTATAGGTGGAATGATAATGCCTGAAGAGGAAGACTACGAAGAAATGAAATTAGGTAATAAATTAATTGTATGTTTAAGTGGAATCTTAGCAAATTTAGCTATAGCGATTTTAGGATTATTTATATATGCTAAAGGCGATATAAATATAGTTATTACAATAATAAGTGATACATTTATACTTGTTAAAAACTATCTAAGTTTTGATAAATTAACCTTTTACGATAATAGTTTTTCGTTATTATTAACTGATGAGGTAAATAGCGTAAGTTCAATAATATTAAATCAAACAGTTTTAATTAATTTTGGACTTTTTTTATTGAACTTAATTCCTATACCTCCTCTAGATGGAAGCAAACTTATAACTGAACCACTATCTCTTTTTTTTATTAAATTAGGTATTAGCAAAGCTAAGATTATTAGAGCTATAAATGTCATTTCAGTTTTAGGGATTGTATTAATGTTTATACCTACAACCTCAAATATAATTTTGAGATTTATTAGAGATAGTATCAGAATATCAACTATATTTTATATAATAATAGTAATTTTAATTTGTTTGTTTATTTTAGAAATTAAAACAGAGTACTTATCTAAAAGATTTTTTAAAAAATAAAGGGAAACAACTTATAATTGTTTCCCTTTCACTTTTTATAGGCTAAGCTCCTTCATTCATTAGTTTATATTGAGACATGTAAAGTGAATAATAGGAACCTTTTAATTCTATTAATTCATCGTGAGTTCCACTTTCAATAATCCGACCATCATCAATAACCATGATTCTATCACAATCTCTAATGGTAGAAAGTCTATGAGCTATAACAAAGGATGTTCTTCCAGTAAGAAGTTTCTCAATTCCTTGCTGAACAAGTTTTTCAGTATGAGTATCAATATTTGAGGTAGCTTCATCTAGAATTAATATCCTTGGATTTGCAAGGAGCGCTCTAGCAAAGGAAAGTAGTTGTCTTTGACCAACTGATAATTTTGAACCTCTCTCACTTACCTCAGTATCATATCCATTCTCAAGCTTCACTATAAAATCATGAGCATTAACAGCTTTAGCGGCTGCAATTACTTCTTCATCTGTAGCATTTAATTTACCATAACGTATATTTTCTTTTATAGTGGAAGAAAACAAGAAGGTATCTTGAAGCATTATCCCCATTTGGCTACGAAGAGATTCTAGGTCCATGTGTTTAATGTTCTTATTATCTATTAGGACTTTACCGTTAGTTGCATCATAAAATCTACTTATAAGATTAACAATAGTTGTTTTCCCAGCACCAGTAGGTCCAACTAGAGCTATATTTTCCCCAGGGTTAACCTTAAAGCTAACATTATTTAAGACTTTTTTCTTGGAATCATAGCTAAAGGTGACATCTTTAAATTCCACAGTACCTTTTATTTCAGGAAATACTTCAGCTGAATCTATAGAATATATATCTGGATTAATCTCCATGATTTCAAATATTCTTTGGGCAGCAGCGAAATTAGTAATTAGTGTATTATAAAAGTTGCTTATATTTACAATTGGTCTCCAAAACATTCCGATATACATAGTAAAAGCAATTAAGGTTCCTATTGTTATTTCATTAGAATCAATTAGTCTTATACCATTTAGGAAAACTATTATGGTACCAATTCCCCAAGATAGTTCAACAAGAGGCCAAAAGAAGTCATTGTATCTAACTGCATCCATGAATCTATCTAGCATATCAGTTAGCAAAGTGGAGAAGTTTTTATTTGTTAAGTTTTCATTTGCGAAACCTTGAACTATTTTGACTCCAGAAAAATTTTCGTGAGTATAGGCATTTAAATTAGATCTTTTGCTTCTATAGACTTCCCACTTCCTTCTAGAAATTGTCTCAATTGAAAACATTAAGATAAATAGTACTGGGAGTAGTGCTATAGATGCCAATGCTAACTTAGCATTCATAAAAAACATAATAAAGGTAACACAAATTAAACTTAGTAATTCAGGGATAAGACTTGTAACACTGTTAGTGAACAAGTCTCCAAGTGCATTTACATCACCTATAACTCTTGCTAGGATTTTCCCAACTGGCCTTGAGTCAAAGAATGCAAAGCCAAGTTTTTGTATATGAGTATATAAATCATTACGTATATTTACAAGGGCATTATTTGTAACAGAAGACATTATCAATATTCTAAATCTTGAAGCAATCATAGAGGCAACATTTAAAACAATAAATAATAGTGCTAGAAGCATCAATCCATTGTAGTCACTGTTACCAATATATTTATCAATAGAAATCTTTAGAAAATATGGATTTACAAGTCCTACAATCATTACAAATATTAAAAGTAATATTACTATAAAAACCTTAAGTCCATAGGGTTTTAAATAAGAAAATAATCTTTTTAAAACTCTAGTTCTTGGTAAGGTTAGTATCATCTCATCTTGTTTTGTGGAGTTTATACTCATGCGATCACCTCCTGAGTAATAGTTTCAAAATCTTTAAATTGTTCTTTGTAAATTTCATAATACTTTCCTTTAAGCGTTATTAACTCATCATGAGTACCTTTTTCAACTATTTCACCATTATCAAGGAAGAGTATTATATCAGCATTTTTAACAGCAGAAATTCTATGAGCTATGATAAATACAGTAGATTTATCATTTAAGGAGTTAAGGTTTTTTAGAAGTTGAAATTCGGTTTCCATATCTAAAGCAGAAGTAGCATCATCAAGTATAATAATTGGAGCTCTTCTAACTAGTGCTCTAGCAATAGATATTCTTTGCTTTTGCCCACCTGATAAACCTAATCCTCTTTCACCAATTATAGTGCTATAGCCTTCAGGTAGTTTAGATATAAATCTACTTGCACAGGCTAAGTTAGCTGCTTCAATAATTTGTTCATCACTTGCATTTCTATTTCCAAAACGAATATTTTCTTCTATGGTATCAGAGAATAGGAAGACATCTTGAGGAACTATAGCAATGTTACTTCTAAGGTCATTGAGTTTAATATTTTTAACATCAATTCCATCAATCAATACTTTTCCTTTTGATACATCATAGTATCTTCCAAGTAGGTTAATTATAGATGTTTTTCCGGAGCCAGTAGTTCCCATTATAGCAACTGTGCTTCCAGCTGGAATTTTTAGATTGATATTATTTAGTACTTCCTCTTCACCATATTTAAAAGAAACATCTTTGAAATCAATATTACCACTAATTTTAGGTAGAGTGACTGAGTCAGAAGAATCTTTTATAGCGGGTTCAATATCCATTATTTTAAATATTTTGTTAGCTGAAGCGTTATTTTGAGCAATTATATTTATAAGCCATCCAAGCATTCTCATAGGCCAGATTAAATTCCATATATATCCGCTGAATGCTACTAAAGTTCCTAGAGTAATCTCTTTATTTATTACAAGAATTCCTCCTAAAGCAATCATAATTACTAAAGAAATGTTAGTTAAAAGTTCAATTGGAGGAAAATAATCAGCAGTAATTTTTGCTTGTTCCATATTAAGCTTAAAGTTCTTGCGATTCATTTTAAGAAATTTAAGAATTTCATGTTTTTCCCTGCCGAAGGCTTTTACAAGCCTAACTCCTGAGATGTTTTCTTGAGCAGTTGTATTTATAACAGCATTTTGATCACTAATTTTTTCATAAGAATCTACTATCTTTGATTCAAGCTTTATAGCAATATAGGCGATTGGAAGCATTATTATTATACAAGCTAAAGCGAGTTTCCAATCAAGATACAGTAATATAACACTGCTGAATACAAAGTATAGAGAGTTTTCGACGAACAGTCTTAAACCAAAACCTATAGCTCTCCAGATATTCTCTACATCTTCACCAATTCTGGACATAAGTTCTCCTGTATTCATTTTATCAAAGTAACCAAAGGGAAGTTTTTGGATGTGACCAAATAAGTCCTCCTTTAAATCTTTAGTTACCTTAGCAGATAAAAGATCAAATAAATATTCTTTTATATAGCCAAAAACAGCTTTAATTATATTTATAACTATTATTCCACCTATTAAATATGGAATTAGTGTTCTTTCTCCACCAGTAATTACTTTATCAATAAATAGTTTTTGAACATAAGGTTCAAATAAACATACTACTATAACAAGAAGCATTGAAAAGGTAGGTATAGCGAGTAACCATTTGTGTTTAAATATATAATTTAGTATACGTTTCATAAAAGTGTAACCTCCTTTTTAAATGGTTTTATTTCAAAAAATACATCCTCCGCGCTAGCAATGGAGAGCATTTTTATTAACTAAAATAGAAAAAGCCATGGATATACCATGGCTAAAAAACGTAAAAAAACGTATAAAAAAACCATGGAACGATAGTCCATGGTGTAATAAACCCTTATTATTAATTACGAATAATAAAAGAGACAGGACTATCAAATATTTTATTTTGTTTTGTTAAATTGTTAAATCTAAACATGGTTAACATATTTCCTACCTCCTTAAATTATTTTTATGATACAAGTAGGATAACATCAATGGAAATGCTTGTCAATAAAAAATACTAAAAATTTAATTTTTTTATAATATAATTAAAATAATGAATATTCCAAAATTAAATAGTTTATCATATAAAATTTGTCAGAAAGAAAAAAGTTTAAAACGTATTAATGGTATAGGAGGTGGAAATCATGGAAGATATTGAAATAGTGAGAGGAATTATGTGCGGTGACCCAGAGTCTATTAAAGAGTTAAATAATAGATATGGAAAAATACTATTTGGAGTTTTAAATAAGGTATTACATGAATCATATGAAAGAAATGAAATAGAGGAATGCTTTAATGACTTATTAATGACCATATGGAATAAGATAGTTTTCTATAGAGAAGATAAGGGAAGTTTACTAAACTTTCTTGTGGCAATTGCAAAATATAAAGCAATAGATTATAAAAGAAAGCTTGTTAAGCAGAATAGTCAGTTAGAGCTAAAAGAGGAATTTTTACTTGAGCAAGAGTATCAAGAAGATGGATTTAATTATGATAGTGATGAAGGATTTTATAACTTAATTAAAAACTTAAATGAAGAAGAAAAGCAAATATTTATAAAAAGATATTTATTTGAAGAGTCAATAGAAAAGATTGCAAAAGATATAGGGAAATCAAATGATTATATTTATCAAAAGTTATCAAGAGGAAGGAAAAAGATAAAATTAGAAATGGAGGTGCAACCATGTTAGAGGATAAGATAGTAAGTGAATTAAATGGAATGAGTTTTAATATAGATGAATTAAAAGAATATGAAGCTTGGGGAACAATAAGTGATGTAGAGTTAAATAAAATATCTTACGATCTTCAAACAAACTATTCTAGAGAAAAAGTTAAAGATATAGGACAATTTGTAAGTGAACTTTTACTCGAAGGTGAATATATAGAGAAGACAGTAAAAGCTACAGATCCTCCGATGTTAGAAGCAATGATGACATTTGGAGCAATTATGCCTATAGCATTTATAGGTGGTGGAGATATAAAATATAGCCACATAAATTTCTTCACCAATAGAAGAATTATTATTGTTGGTTATAATATTACATCCAATAGGTATATCACTTATATATATGACAAAGAAGAAATTGTAGCTATAAGAATGGATAAGAGTATACCCCTTTATAGAAAGGATAAGAAAAAAAGTAAATATGCAAGATGGGAGCTTATTAATTCTATAGTACCAATCATGACAACTTCTATGTTATTTCTTTATCCATATTATTTATTTAAAAATGCTATTGGATTTGATAATGAAATAGTAAATGGTATTGTAGCGTTAGTAGCTATATTTTTAGGATATCATATAGGTAGATATGTGAGACCAAGAGGGGAAAGTGAGGTTATAATTGAGATGAAAGATGGGAAAAAGTTTGATTTCTTTATTAGAAATTATAACTATAGAGAGATTAAGAATTACTTGAAGTATATGAATAAATAATTAATGTAAAACCCCGCTAGAAAAATATCTAGTGGGGTTAAATTATTAATCTTCACTTTTACCTACATCAGAAAGTACTAAGCCTTTATTATGATCTAATGCCCAAGAAATACCCCAGTCATTTTGGAATATCAATAGGTTTCTATCTTTTAAGTCCTTAACTTTCTTTGTATCTGATGTTAAATTTAATGAATCAATATCGATAGTAGTATTTTCAATCCATCTAACGTATCTATAAGAAAGTCTATCCATCTTAATATCAACGTTATACTCACTCTTAAGTCTATATTCTAATACTTCAAATTGAAGTACACCAACAACACCAACTATTATTTCTTCCATTCCTACATGGATCTCTTTAAATACTTGTATTGCACCTTCTTGAGCAATTTGAGTAACACCTTTAATAAATTGTTTTCTCTTCATAGTATCTACAGGTCTAACTCTTGCAAAGTGTTCTGGAGCAAAGGTTGGAATTCCTTCAAATTTAAACTTCTTACCACTACATAAGGTATCTCCAATAGAGAAAATACCTGGATCAAAAACTCCAATTATATCACCAGCATAAGCTTCTTCAATAATTTCTCTATCTTGAGCTAAGAATTGTTGAGGCTGAGATAATTTTATCTTCTTTCCACCTTGAATATGATGAACCTCAAGTCCTTTATCGAATTTACCAGAACAAATTCTCATAAAAGCAATTCTATCTCTATGAGATTTATTCATATTTGCTTGTATCTTAAATACAAAAGCTGAAAAATCCTTGTTAAATGGATCAATTTCTCCCATTGAAGAATTTCTAGGTAATGGAGATGTAGTAAGTTCTAAAAAGTGTTGTAAAAATATTTCTACACCAAAGTTTGTTAGTGCAGAACCAAAGAATACAGGTGATAATTCTCCAGCTATAACTTTTTCTAGATCAAATTCGTCTCCAGCAACATCTAATAACTCAATGTCTTCTTTAAGTTTATCATGAAGTGGTGCTCCTAAAAGGTCTCTAAATGCAGGGTCTTCAATGTTTCCTTCAAGCATTTCAACTTCTGTTTGACCGTGATTACCACCATTAAATACTGCAATAGCTTCTTTATCTCTTTCATAAACACCCTTAAAGTCCTTACCTGAACCTATAGGCCAGTTAAGTGGATATGATTTAATTCCAAGTTCATTTTCAATATCCTCTAATAATTGGAATGGATCTTGAGCTTCTCTGTCCATCTTATTTATGAAAGTAAATATTGGAATTCCTCTTAATGAACATACATGAAATAATTTTTTTGTTTGTTCCTCTACACCTTTAGCGGCATCAATTACCATTACAGCAGAATCTGCAGCCATAAGTGTTCTATATGTATCTTCAGAGAAGTCCTGGTGTCCAGGGGTATCTAATATATTTATACAGTAACCTTGGTAATTAAATTGCATAACTGAGGAAGTAACAGAGATTCCTCTTTGCTGTTCTATTTCCATCCAGTCAGAAACTGCATGCTTTGAAGCTTTTCTTGCTTTAACTGATCCAGCAAGTCTTATAGCTCCACCGTATAAAAGTAATTTTTCAGTTAGGGTAGTCTTACCAGCATCTGGGTGAGAAATGATAGCAAAGGTTCTTCTTTTCTCAATTTCTCTAATAAAATCTGCCACCTTGAGTTCCTCCTTAAGTGAATATATTAATCAAATAGAATTACTATCTTTAAAACAAACTACATTATATCAATTGAAGCGAGAAAATTCAACTAAAAATAGAGGAACAAAAGTATAGAGATTGAAGAAATAACAGTGAATTTGATTTTGAACGAAATTCAAATATATGTTTATTTTCATTTTTAGAAATTTGCACTGCTATAAATAGAAGTATTATTATATAAGTAATAATAAAATATAGACATTCATTATGTCGAATTAGATTTGGGGGAATGAATAAAGTGTATAAGTTAGTATCTATTGATATAGATGGTACATTACTTGGAAGTAATAGACTAGTATCAGAAAAAACAAAGGAAGCAATCAAAAGAGCTACAGAGCTAGGAGTGAAAATTGTTATAACATCAGGAAGACCAATTAATAGAGTTATTGATTTAGTCAAAGAACTTGGATTAGACAAAGATGAAGAATATGTTATAGCCAATAATGGGTCTACAGTGCATAATACTAAGGATTTATCTATTATATATGAAAGACACTTAAGAGGAAAGGATCTTAAAAGAGTATATAAAGTATTCAAAAGAGATGGACTAGCTTTTGAAGCTCATATGGATAGAGGTTCATTAGTAGAAAAAGATATTGTAAATGTATTACCAAACAACTGGAGATTGTCTTCATCAGATACAAAGATAATTGATTTGAATAAAGAGTTAGATGATGAAGAGAAAGTTATTAAGTTTTTAATCATATCAAAAGTTGATGTGCTAGAAGATATATATGAGGACATAAACAAAAAATTTAGTAATGAATATAGTATTGTCAGAAGTTTTGATCACTTATGTGAGTTTATGTATAAGGGATGTAACAAAGCAACAGGGTTAATGGAGCTTGGAAAACATTTAGGGATAAAACAAGATGAAATAATGTCCATTGGTGATGAACTTAATGACTTTGAGATGATAGAATATGCAGGACTGGGAGTAGCAATGGGAAATGCTAGAGATGAAATTAAAAATATTGCAAACTATATAACAAAGAGCAATGATGAAGATGGCGTAGCTTATGCACTAGAAAAGTTTATAATTAATGCAAAATAACTAAAGACATTTATTATAGGAGGGTTATTCATGTACAAACTTATTGCTATTGATATGGATGGAACTTTGTTAAAAGATGATAAGAGCATATCTGAGATAACAAAGAAGAGCTTAAAAAGAGCCCAAGAATTAGGGGTAAAGATAGTGCTTACTTCAGGAAGACCAATTCAAGGTATAAAAAATTATTTAGATGAATTAGAGCTTACAGGAGAAGAAGATTATGTTATTGGCTTAAATGGTGCTTTAATTTGTAAAACAAGTGATTATTCAGTTATAAGCAGTAATGCCACATTAACAGGAAAAGATCTAAAATATATTTACAATAAAGTAAAAGGCCTTAACACATATATACATGCATTTACTAATAATGGTGACTTAGTTAATAAAATAAGCAAGTTTTCTGATAATGAAGAGAAGAGATTAAATTTAAAGATTAATCAAGTAGATTTTATTAAAGATGTATTAGATAATGATGAAATACTTAAAGTGGTTTTAGAAGAAGAGAAGGATGTATTAGATAGAATTACACCAAAAGTTCCTAAGGAATTATTTGAAGAGTATAATGTTATTAGAAGCGTTGACTTTATGTTGGAATTTATGAATAGAGGGTGCAATAAGGCTTCGGGATTGGAGAAACTAGGTGAATATCTAGGAATTTCTAAAGAGGAAGTAATCGCAATTGGAGATGCAGATAATGATGTTGAAATGATTGAATATGCAGGACTAGGTGTTGCGATGGGAAATGCTAAGGAAGAAATTAAAAATATTGCAGATTTTATAACCAAGAGTAATGAAGAAGATGGAGTAGCATTTGTAATAGATAAATTCATAGTAAGTTCTGCTAAAGGAGAGAAGTAATTTGAAGGATGAAAGATGGAAGCATGGTGGAGATATATATACTAATGGTGTATTTAAGGGAAAAGACCTTGTAGATTTTAGTTCTAATATAAATCCGTTAGGTGTTTCTGATTTACTTAAAGATTCTATAGAGGAATTATTTAATGAGGTAGTAAGATATCCTGATTATCAGTATAGAGAATTAAAGGCAAGTATTAGTGAATACTTATTAAGGTATGAGAATGTTAATGTATCTAGTGAGGAAATGATTCTAGGTAATGGTGCATCAGAGATACTAGACTTATCTTTAAGTAAGATAAGAAAATTAGGAATAGTTGTGCCTTCTTTTGTAGAATATGAAGATTTTGCATTAAAGTATAATGCAGAAATTGAATATATAAATTTAACCGGTGACTTTCAGTATGATTATAGTGAAATATTAAGTTCTTTAAATAAGTTAGATGGAATAATCTTAGGAAATCCCAATAATCCAACTGGAAATATAATTGACAAAGAGAAATTTAAAGATATATTAGATTTTGCAGAAAAAGAGAATAAAAAAATTATAGTAGATGAGGCATTTGTAGAGTTCTCCAGGGAAGGCAGTTCATTAGTAGATAAAATAGCTAGTTATAAATGTTTAGTAATAATTAGAGCATTTACTAAGTTCTTTGGTATGCCGGGAGCTAGACTTGGATACGGAATAACTAGTGATAAGCAATTTATAGAAGAATTAAAGAAATATCAGCTTCCTTGGAATATAAATTCTTTTGCAGAAATAGCATTGGAAAAATCTTACAAAGACGAGAACTATATAAGTAAAAGTCGAGAGTGGATAGCTAATGAAATAGGTTATATGAAAAATGAATTTGCTAAGTTATCAATATTTAAAAAGGTTTATGACACAAATTGTAACTTCATTCTTTGTAAGCTAGACACAATGAAAACTAGTGAATTATATGAGATATTATTAAACAAAGGAATACTTATAAGAAATTGTTCGAATTTTAAAAAGCTTGATGATACTTATGTAAGGTTTGCAATAAAGTCTAGAAATTTAAATAAATTACTAATAGATAATTTGAAGAATTTATAGCGCATTTACAAAGAATAGTTAGTGTGATATTATTTATAAAACTGAATAGTATATCTTATGGTGCCTAGTAAAGATAGTATTTTCAAGATTAAGAGAAGTTATTTTACTGGTTAAAAGGGAATTGGGTTAAAAGCCCAGGCAGCCCCCGCTACTGTATTGAGGATGAAACCTATATAAACCACTGAGGGAACAAACCTTGGGAAGGATAGGGAGTAGGATGAATCAAAGCCAGAAGACCTGCCTAAGATGTGATAAGGTAAATTTTTCGGAGGGAGAAAGGAAACCATTAAGTGATTAGCATTATCAAAGATAAAAGGAATTACATAGATTTATTTTATATTGCTAAAATATTAGATTAATGTTTCCAGTGGATATTCCGCTGGCTTTTTTATTTATTAGATATTATTGGGGGGATCAAGATGCACAAGAATGCTATGATTGAAGCAAAGAAAAAGTTAGATAATTTAATTAAACCTATTGGAAGCCTTGGGGAATTAGAGAGTATAGCAATTAAATTTGCAGGAATAACAGGCAAGGTAGAAAATCAAATAAATAAAAAAGCAATTGTTATTTTTTCTAGTGATAATGGGGTATGTGAAGAAGGGGTAGCATCAGCACCTCAAAGTGTTACTGCTATGCAGACAATAAATTTTCTAAGAGGAATTACAGGCATAGGGGTTCTTGCTAGAGTTAATAATTGTGACCTTAAAGTTATAGATATTGGGATTAAGGAAGAAATTAATTATCCAGGTTTAATAATAAAAAAAATAAGAAAAGGTACATCTAACATAGCAAAGGGTGAAGCTATGACTCTTGAAGAAGCAAATGAGGCTATTAATATTGGGATAGAAATAGC
The DNA here is from genome assembly GCF_016765615.1 of Clostridium paridis. Classification (GTDB taxonomy): domain Bacteria; phylum Bacillota; class Clostridia; order Clostridiales; family Clostridiaceae; genus Clostridium_T; species Clostridium_T paridis. Next base: position 51,124 of record NZ_JAESWA010000001.1, read on the forward strand.
TCATGGACTAAAAAAGCAAGGGTATGATATTGTCGGAACAGGGGAAATGGGAATAGGTAACACGACTAGCTCTTCTTCAGCACTTATTGCACTAACCAATTGTGATATTGACGAAGCCGTAGGAAGAGGAGCAGGACTTAAAGACGACCAACTAACCTTAAAAAAGCAGGTTATCAAGAAAATAATAGAAGTTAATTCACCAATTAAAGAAGATCCTATGGATGTATTACATAAAGTTGGAGGCTTTGATATAGCTGGAATGGTTGGATTGTATCTTGGAGCTAAAAAGTATGATTTACCAATAGTTATAGATGGGTATATTTCGGCAGTAGCAGCATTAATTGCATATAGAATAGATCCTGAAACAAAAAATTATATGTTCCCATCCCATATTTCAAAGGAACAGGGCTATAATATTGCAATGAATGAACTAGGATTAAATCCAATGTTAAATCTTTCAATGAGACTTGGAGAGGGATCAGGATGCCCACTAGCAATTAATATTATAGAAAACTCATTAAAAGTTATAAATGAAATGGGAACTTTTGAGGAAGGAAATGTAGATATAAAAGATTATAAAGACCTATGGAGGGAAGAAATATGATCTTAGTGACAGGTGGTGCCAGAAGTGGAAAGTCTTCTTTTGGAGAAGCGTTACTTAAGGACAAAGAAAAAGTATTATATATTGCAACATCAATACCCTTTGATGGCGAAATGAAGAAAAGAATACAAAAACATAGAAGTAGCAGAAATCCAAATTGGGATACATTAGAAGCTTATGAGGATATAGTTACAAAAATTAAAGATGTATATGATGGAATTATCTTAGATTGCATTACTGTTATGATTACAAATCTACTCTTTATGAATATGGAATCTTTTGAAGAGGAAGATCTAATTAAAGTTGATTATAGTAAAAAAGAAGAAGATATTTTAAAAGAAGTTTCTTTTATGATAGAAGAATTTAAAAATATTGAAGATAACTATGGGACAGAGATAGTCATTGTTACTAATGAAGTTGGAGCAGGGCTTGTTCCAGAACATAAGTTAGGAAGAGAATTTAGAGATATTGCAGGAAGAGTAAATCAATATATTGCAAAAGAAGCAGATAAGGTATTTTTAGTTATAAGCGGTATACCAGTTAAGATTAAGGGGGAATAACCTTGAAAAATTTCATATTGATACTTCAATTTATGACTAGAATACCTATAAATATTAATTTAAAAGTTGAAAGAGAAAACTTTCAAAAAGGCGTAGCTTTTTTTCCGTTAGTAGGACTTATTGTTGGTATTTTTGAAGCAGCTATATTTTATATAGGTAGTAGAGTATTCCCTTTTAATATTTCTATTTTTATAACCGTAATTTCTCATGTAGTTATTACTGGTGCTATTCATATAGATGGTTTAGGTGATACCATAGATGGAATTTTTTCAGGTAGAAGTAAAGAGAAAATACTTGAGATAATGAAAGACTCAAGAGTTGGAACCTTTGGAGCATTAGGAATAATATTTTTAATAGTAGGTAAGATTATTACACTCTCTTCAATAAACCATATAGAAGTATATAAGGGCATCATTTTAGCACCTATAATTTCAAGAACTTTGATTACTCTTCTAATGTATAAAAGAAAGTATGCTAGAGAAAAAGAAGGCATGGGGGATTTGTTTATTGGAGTATTAGAGAAAAAGAACTTTGTTATTGCATTATTGACTGGGATTACGTTGATTTCTATTATAGGAAGAATAAAAGGAGTGATTTTACTAATCATTTGCTTTTTCTTCACGATACTATTTAGAAATTACATAGAGAAAAGAATAGGCGGCGTAACAGGAGATATATTAGGTGCATCAGTAGAATTAAATGAGTTATTGGTATTTTTGATTTATAGTTGTTATTTATTTTAGGAGAAATAATGAAGATATTATTAGTTAGGCACGGTGAAACAGAGGGAAACTTCAAAGGTTTATATCAAGGGAAAAGTGAATATGTCTTAAATGAAGAAGGAAAGAGACAAGCAATTAAGTTAGGAGAATTACTTAAGGACTATAATATTTCAAAAGTATATTGTTCACCTCAAAAAAGATGTATAGAAACATTGGAATTAATGAATAAGAAGTTTAAAAATATAGTATTAAGTGAAGAACTTCGAGAAATTAATTTTGGAAAGTGGGAAGGCTTAAATTATAAAGAAATAGAAAGAATATTTCCTGGGGAATGGAAAAGTTTCATAGCAGATTATATCAGTTTCACTTTCCCAGAAGGAGATTCCTTTAAGGATTTTTATTATAGATGTAATAGTTTTCTAGATAAACTCAGAAATGATCAAGATAATGAGGTTATATTAATTGTCACTCACGGAGGGGTAATAAGAGCTTTATTTAGTAGCATTTTGTCTTTAGGATTAAAAGGATTTTATAGAGTAAATCCTATACAGGGAGCTTATAGTGAAATAAATATTTTTGGTGGTGGAGTAGAGATAAAGTATGTTAATAAGGACAATTAGGGGAGGGGATAACTGTGGAAAAAGCAAAAAGTATAATGTTACAAGGAACAGCATCGACAGTGGGAAAAAGTATTTTGTGTACTGCGTTATGTAGAATATTTACAGAAGATAATTATGATGTTTTCCCTTTCAAGTCGCAAAACATGTCTTTAAATTCTGGAGTTACACCTGATGGACATGAGATGGGAAGAGCACAAATAATGCAAGCTGAAGCATGTTATAAGGTTCCAAGTTCCAAAATGAATCCTATTTTGCTAAAGCCTACTTCAGACAGAAAATCTCAAGTGGTTTTATTAGGTGAGGTTTGGAATAACTTAGATGCTGTTGATTACTTTAAAAAGAAAAAGGAATTAAAAGAAAAAATTCAGAATGTTTATGGAGATATTAGCTCTAGACATGAAGTCATAGTTATTGAAGGGGCGGGCAGCCCAGCAGAAATAAATCTTTCGGATGAATTTGTAAATATGGGTATGGCAAAAATTGCAGAAAGCCCAGTTTTATTAGTAGGAGATATAGATAAGGGGGGGGTTTTTGCATCCTTATATGGGACTATTATGTTATTACCTGAAGAAGAGAGAAAATTAATTAAAGGAATTATAATAAATAAGTTTAGGGGGAGTATAGAACTTTTAGAACCTGGACTTAAGCAGATAGAGGAACTTACAGGAGTACCAGTTGTAGGAGTAATTCCACATTTTAAGCTAGACTTGGAAGATGAAGATAGTGTCACAGACTTTAGTAAGTTTAATAGGGATGGGGAATTGAAAATTGGGGTAATAAAAGTACCATATATGTCTAATTTCACGGACTTTAATTCATTAGCTTTAAATGTTGGGGTTAGGGTTGAATTTGTTGAACTAAATCAGGAGATAGATAAATATCATTTAATAATACTACCTGGAAGCAAAAGCACCATTGGCGATTTAAAGGCACTTAAGGAAAGTGGTATGTATGACAAGATAATTAAAGAGAGAGAGAAAGGGAAGTTCATCTTTGGTATATGTGGTGGATATCAAATGTTAGGAAGAGAAGTCAGTGATGTTTCAGGTGTAGAAAGCAATTTATCGAAGGAAACGGGACTAGGATTACTTCCAATATACACAGAATTTCAGAAAGACAAGAATACTGTGCTTTCAGAAGGATACGAAAACCTATCAGGAAATAAGGTCAAAGGATATGAGATTCATATGGGAAAAACTTATATAACTGAAACATCTGGTATTAAAAACTTCATAAAATTGACATCAACTGATGGCGAAGATGGAGTTTTATCACAAGATGAGAAGGTTATAGGAACCTATTTTCATGGTATTTTTGATAATGGAGAATTTACACTACAATTATTAAATAAAGTTAGAAGAACATTTAATATAGAACTTCAAAATAAAGTATTTAATTATTATGATTATAAGAATAGTCAATATGCTGAACTAGCATCAATAGTTAGGAAGTCTTTAGATATGGAGAAGATATATAAGATTTTAAATGAGGGGGTATAATTATGGATTTGTTCTTAAGTTTTTTACTAGATACGGCAATAGGAGATCCATACAGCTTTCCTCATCCAGTAAAATTTATTGGAAAATATATAAAAACTTTTGAAAAGTTTGCACGGAGTAAAAATCCTGGTAATAAGAAGTTAAGATATTTTTGGGGACCATTGTTATGCATTTCAACAATTTTAATTGTGTTTTTGGTCACATATGGAATTTTAAAATTAGCTTATAATGTAAACATATATTTATTTCACATAATTAACATTTTAATTTTGTGGACTACAATTGCCCCCAAGTGTTTAAGTGATGAAGGCTATAAGGTATATAAGCCATTGAAAGAAGAAGATATAAGTAAAGCAAGAGAAAGAATATCTTATTTGGTTTCTAGAGATACCAAAGGATTGGATAAGGAAGGAATATGCAAAGCTACAGTTGAGACAATACTTGAAAATACGTCAGATGGAGTAATTGCTCCATTATTTTTTGCAATTATAGGGGGGGCTCCCTTAGCTATGGCATATAAGGCAGTAAATACACTGGATTCCATGGTTGGTTATAAAAATGAAAAGTATATGGACTTAGGATTTTTTTCAGCTAAAGTAGATGATTTGTTTAACTTGATACCAGCAAGAATAAGTGGAATTTTAATTATTATTTCATCTTTCTTTCTTAGATATGATACTAAAGGGGCATTTCATATTTTTATTAGAGATAGAAAAAATCATAAAAGTCCTAACTCTGCTCATCCAGAAGCAGCAGGAGCAGGTGCATTAGGAGTAAGACTAGGTGGGCCTACAAGTTATTTTGGAAAAGTATTAGAAAAACCATATATAGGAGATAAGAAAAAAGAACTAGAAGCATATGACATAATTAAATCAATTAAACTTCTTTACGCATCAACCATATTAATTATGGTCATATATATCTTACTTATGATAAAATTGAATAATTTAATTTAGGAGGAAATTTAATGAGAATAAATAAGAAAGTAATAACAGCAATCATAACTTTAATATCAATTTTTGTATTAGTGTCATGTTCAAGTAATAACGTAGAAAAGAAAGATACAGCTATAAAGATAACTGATTCATATAACAGAGAAATAACTTTAGATAAAGCTCCTCAAAGAGTTATATCAGTATCTCCAGGGGCGACAGAAACAATATTTGCCCTTGGGGATGAAAAAGTACTAGTGGGTAGATCAAATTATTGTGATTATCCAGAAAAGGCTAAAGAGATTGAATCTGTTGGAGAAATTACTGAACCAAACATAGAAAAAATAACAGAATTAAAGCCAGATTTAGTAATAGCAGGAGCTCATTTTAGTAAGGAATTAGTAAATAAGCTTGAAGCATTAGGAATTAATGTAGCGGTACTATATGGAGAAGATTCTTTTGATGGAGCTTATAAGAATATAGAAGACATTTCAAAGATATTAGGTAAAGAGAAAAAAGGGCAAGATATAATAGATGGAATGAAGAAAAAAGTTGCTGATGTAGAAAAGAAGATTAATGGATTACCGCATCCAAGTGTTTATTATGTTGTAGGATTTGGAAAATCGGATTTTACTGCAGGAGGTAATACTTTTATAGGTCAAATCATAGAAAAAGCTGGTGGGGATAATATAGCAAAAGATGTAGATGGATGGAATTATTCAAAAGAAAAACTTATGGAGAAAAATCCACAAGTTGTAGTTTTGTCAGATAAATATAATTCTAAAGAAGGTTTTACAACTGGTGAAGGATATAAGGAATTAAATGCAGTTAAAGAAGGAAACGTATATGAGATAGATGATAATATGTTATCTAGACAGGGACCAAGACAGGCAGATGGATTAGAAGCATTGGCTAAAATACTTCACCCAGAAGCTTTTAAATAATAGGAGAAAAAAGTGAAGCATAGAAAGTTGTTTTTTATAGTTTTAATTTTATTAGTTATATTAGAATTATATTCTCTTACATTGGGAGCAGCAGATATTTCATTTAATAAGGTACTAGCAATTATTAAAGATACTATACTAGGTAAATATAACGGAGATATAATCTCAAAAATTATAGTGAATATTAGGGGACCAAGAATACTTATGGCAATGCTAACAGGAATAGGTTTGGCTGTTAGCGGAGCCACTTTTCAAGGGATATTTAAAAACTCTATGGGGGATCCCTATGTTTTAGGAGTATCATCAGGTGCAGCTTTAGGGGCAGCTGTTGGATTAGTGTTTAATCTAGAGAGTAGTAATTATATATACATAACACTTCTGGCATTTATAGGAGCTATAACTACAATATTGCTTGTGTATAACATAGCTAAAGTAGGCGGAAGAATACCTACAGAAACGCTATTGTTATCAGGAATAGCTGTAAATTTCTTATTTAGTTCCTTAATCTCACTTATGATGATTCTTAAGAAGGAGGCAATGGATAAAATAATATTTTGGACCTTGGGTAGTTTTAATAGTTCAAGTTATTCACAAGTATTAATGGTTCTGCCAATAGTACTCATTGGGGGATTTTTAATATATTCAAAATATAAAGATATTAATATACTATCACTTGGTGAAGAAAGTGCTTATAGTCTAGGTGTCCAGGGAGAAAATATTAAGAAGTTTCTAGTAATATTATCATCATTAATCGTGGCAACTTTAGTTTCTTTTAGTGGAATAATTGGATTCGTAGGTTTGGTAATTCCACATATAGTTAGAATTATAGTAGGAAGTAATAATAGAGAAGTTATACCATTTTCTGCGTTGTTTGGTGGAATTTTTTTAGTCGTTTGTGATACAATATCAAGAACTATAATCCCTCCAACAGAACTTCCTGTAGGAGCCATAACAGCTCTAATAGGAGCACCGTACTTTATGTATTTATTAGTACAAAAGAAAAGAGGTTAGCAATGAATTTTTTGAATGTTAAAGATTTAAGTTATAAGTCTAGGAATAATTTAATATTAAAAAACTTATCAGTAGAATTTTCATATGGAGGATTCTACTCAATAATAGGACCAAATGGAAGTGGAAAGACTACATTTATAAAGCATTTAATTAGAGCGCTCAGAGCACAAGAGGGAGAAATATTACTTGAAGGTGAAAATATCAATAAATACAAGGCAAAAGAGTTTGCAGGAAAAATAAGCTATGTACCACAAATAGCTTCATTTGATATGGAATTTAGTTGTTATGATACTGTGATGATGGGAAGAAGTTACTTGCAGAAAGGTTTTTCTAGTGAAAGTTTAGAAGATATCAATAAAGTTAACGAAGCTATGAAGATTGCAGGTATATTTGATTTAAAAGATAGAAGTATAAGAGAAATAAGTGGGGGTGAGAGAAGTAGAGTTTTTTTAGCAAGGGCACTATGCCAGGATGCTAAGTGCATTATATTAGATGAACCACTTGCGCACCTTGATATAAAGCATCAGTTATCTGTAATGGGACTACTAAGAGAAATAAATAAAAAAGAAAATAAAATAATAATTGTTGTAAATCATGATATAAATCTTGCTTTAAAATTTTCCAAGAAACTGATAGTTTTTCATGGTGGAAAGATAGAGGGAGAGTATGCTCCAGAGGAATTTTTAGATACAAAGTTATTGAATAAGGTGTATGGATTAAATTTAAAAGAAGAAAATTTAAATAGAAATGAGCTTTTAGTAAACTTCTATTAAAAATACTTATATTGGGTAACTAAGTTGTAAAAAGTTAGGAGAAAATGTATAATATAATTAAAAAAGTATATGAATTTGTTAGAAAGCAGCTGATTGCATAACTATTATTCTGTTACAGCGATAGCTATTTTCTAATTAATCTCATATAAATAACTATGGTTATGGAGGGAAAGTTTTGAAAGAATACAAATCAATAAGGATTATAGTTTTCTTGTTAGCGTTTGCTCTTATTTCTACTGGAATAAGGCTAGATGCAAAAGCTTTATCAATTAGCGGCAAAGTGAGGTATAGCGGCTCAACAAGAATAGAGACAGGTGTAGCTGTAAGTAAAGCAGGTTGGAGTACTTCTGATAATGTAGTTTTAGCCTATGCTTATGATTTTCCTGATGCATTAGCAGGTGTTTCACTTGCGTATAAATTAAATTGTCCTATATTATTAACAGAGACTAAGTCAATACCAAAAGCAACAAGTGATGAAATAAATAGGCTAAAAGCAAAAAATATATATATTCTAGGGAGTGCTGGGGTTATATCTAAAAAAATTGAAGATAGTTTAGTGTCTTCTGGGAAGAAAGTAACAAGACTTGGTGGTACTGATAGATTTAAAACATCAATCGAAATAGCTAAAAATGTACAAGGGGGTAATTCAAGTCACACTGCAGTTATAGCAACTGCATATGATTTTCCAGATGCACTTGCAATAGCTCCATATGCAGCTATGAATAACATTCCTATTCTATTTACAGATCCAAAGACATTTACAGAGGATACTAAGAATTGGATAAAAAGTAATGGTATAAAAAATGTTATTATTCCAGGTAGTTCTGCAGTTGTATCATCAAGCACTGAAAGTACATTAAAGAGCATGGGGATAAATGTTCGAAGAATTGCAGGAAGTAATAGATTCTTGACAACCCTAAATGTTGTTAAAGCATTCCAATCAAGTTTTACAAATGATGTAATATTTGCAACTGGTGATGATTTTCCTGATGCGTTAACTGGTGGAGTATTAGCTGCTAAAACTAAAAGACCTATTTTATTAGTAAGAAAAACAGAAATTGAAAAAGATGTACAAGATTATTTGGATGCAAAGCCTAGTTTCAATTTGACTATATTAGGATCAACTGGTATTATACCTGATAATATAAAGTCATTATTTAGAAAGGTTGTTGTTGTAGATCCAGGTCACGGCTATGGTGCTGATTATGGAGCTGTAGGAAAATTTGGAACAACTACATATGAAGAAACAGTTTTAGATATGCAGGTAGCAGTAAAGGTAGCTCAAAGCTTGGAAGATCAAGGTTACAAAGCTGTATTAACTAGACAAGCCTGGGAAAAACCTGTATATAAGACTTTAGATGAATCGATGCAAACTAGACTTAATGTTGCTAAAAATGCGGAAGCTAGTTTATTTATAAGTATTCATCATGATGCTGGTACATCTACTAGTACAGGAATAAGTACTCATTATAGCAGCTATAAGCCTAATATTGATACAAAAGATGTAGTTTCAGGTATTGATCCTGGTGGATGGCCTTATGATAATTTGAAGATTGACACTTCGCCAAGTAAACAAGCTATTTTAGGAAAAGATGTTGCAAATAAAATTGTTAACAAATTAGCTAGTAACATGGGGTATAAGAATTTATATGCACATGATCATGGGTTGTATGTAACTAAATATACAACTATGGGGGCAGTATTGGTAGAATGTGGATTTATATCTAATCCAAGTGAAGCTAAAAGATCAGCCGATCCTAAAAATCAAGATCTTATAGGACAAAATATTGCACAAGCAGTAAAAGAAGTGTTAAATTAATAAATATAAGGAGAAGATCAACATATTATAATTAATGTAAATTATAATTATGAAGTATCTCCTCCTTTTAATTTAAAGATAAAATATTGATATTTGGAGGAAAGACATGTATAAGATTATAGCTATCGATATGGATGGAACTCTATTAAGAGAAGATAAAACCGTATCAGATAGAACAAAAGAAGCAATAAAAAAAGCAAAAGAATTAGGTGTGAAAGTTGTATTGGCCTCTGGAAGACCTATTGAAGGAATCGACCAATATTTAAAGAAATTAAACTTAATTTCAGAAAAAGATTATGTTTTAAGCTATAATGGAGCACTAGTGTTAAATACTGAAACTAGAGATGTAATAAGCAGTAGTTTATTATATGGTAGAGATGTACATAAGCTATATAATATAAGTAAAAAGTTAGGGGTCAATATACATGCATTTTCAAGAAAAAATGGCCTTATTACTCCTAAAAATAGCACATATACAGAGGTGGAAGCAAAGATTAATGGAATTGAAATAAATATAATGCCATTTGAAAATGTAGCGGATGATGAAGAGATAGTAAAAATTATGATGATAGATGAACCAGATATATTAAGTGACGCTATTAAGAAACTACCAATAGAGTTATATGAGAAATATACAGTTGTACAAAGTACACCATATTTTCTAGAATTTTTGAATAAAGCTAGTAACAAAGGAACTGGTATAGAGGCTTTGGCAGCACATTTAGGTATTAGCAAGGAAGAAGTTATATGCGTAGGGGATGCGGGTAATGATCACCATATGATTGAATATGCAGGCTTAGGGGTTGCCATGGGTAATGCAACAAAAGAAATTAAAGATATTGCAAATTATGTTACCAAGAGCAATGAAGAGGACGGAGTAGCAGAAGTTATTGAAAAATTCATAGTAAAATAAAAGAAGATGGCTTTAAACCATCTTCTTTTATTTTTTATCTTCAAAAATAAAATCATGTATTTGCTTTGTTGTTAAGTCCTTATCAAAAGTTTCATAGAAAACACCTTTGATCATTGAACCTTTAGCATTATCATCTCTAGGGAATCTATCTTGCTCTAGAGTTGATAATGATGTGGCATTAGTTGCAAGCTTTAATAAGTCAGTGCTTGAAAGGCTTGTCTGAATTAATGGAAGTAATTCATTTAATATTGAAGGATATTTTGCTTTATTAGTAGCTTTTATCTTTTGGAATAAAGCATCTAAAACTGTCCTTTGTCTTTGAGTTCGTTCTTGATCTCCACCGTCATATCTTATTCTACAATACGCAAGAGCTTGAGTTCCATCTAAGTGATGAACTCCTGTACCAGCAATATTAGGAGAAGAAGTGTTATTTACTTTATTAAGGCTATCAATATATTTATTGATATATTTTAAATCTCCTGAAGTTAAATTAATGTCTATACCATCTAAATCATTTATAACCTTAGGTAAACTTGAAAAATTTACTGTTGCGAAATCTTTAATGTTTAAATCAAAGTTTGTGTTTAGTGTGCTTATTGCTAATTCTGGCCCACCAAAAGCGTAAGCATGAGTTATTTTATCTTCTCCATGGCCCTTAATATTAACATAAGAATCTCTCATAATTGAAGATAATCTTACATTATTTCTATTACTATCGATAGTAAGAATCATTATAGCATCTGAACGACCAGCCTCATTATCAGTAGCATCAATACCGAATAGGGCAATGTTAGTAACATCTTTATATTGTTCATCTATTGTTTTAGATATATCTAAGTCCTGCTTGTCTACTTTAACTGTGTCCACTTTGTTGAGCAGTGAAAAAGCATACCCAACACCTATTGCAGCAATTATTAAAATAAATGCTAAAACTGACAGAATAATAATCTTTTTCTTCTTAGGTTTCTTGGAAGATTTATTACTTCTTTTTTTGTAATTGTCCATAATAAGAGCAACCCCCTTCTTTATCCTTTGTATTTTAACACATTAATAAATTTAAGTAAATTACAAATATATTTCAAAATTAGGTAAAAAGTTAAAAAAATATAAAAAATCTCTATTAATAGACTTTTAAAGCTAATAGTAGTATAATTAATGTCGGTATTTTGTAAAAATAATTAGACTATGAAAAAATATGTTTTGGAGGTATAAAATGAAAAACTTCAAAAGACTTTTAGTTATATGCATTGATTTGTTTTTAGTAAACTTAGCATATTTATTAGCGATAGATTTGACATTCTATGACTCATTTACTGAGATAACAACAATTTATAAACAAGATGCATTAGCTATAAATTGTATATTTATAGTTTTCTTTACATTGTTTAAATTATACGATTCATTATGGTATTTAACCGGGACAGATGAATTTTTAATGGCTGTAGGGGGAAGTGTATTAGCTGGATTATTTTCCATATTATATACAAGATTCTTAGGCAATACAATCCCATTAAATGTATCAGTTATTGGAGTAGTATTTGCTATCTGTTTTGTATTAGGTTATAGAATATTATACAGGGTTTATAGAAGATATATGCTATATGCACCATATAAGTATGCGTCTGGACAGAAAAGGGTTATGATTGTGGGAGCAGGTTCTGCAGGGGCAATGATAATTAATGAAATATTATCAAGAAGAGAATTAAAATATAATCCTACAGTAATTGTAGATGATGATAAAAGTAAAATAGGAAAAAGAATTTCCGGTGTTACAGTTGAAGGAGATAGAGAAGATATTCTAAGAATTGTAAAAGAAAAAGAAATTGATTTAATAATTATTGCAATTCCATCAATTGATGAGAAAAATAAAATGGAAATTATAAACTTATGTAAAAATACAGGATGCAAGATTCAGATAATACCTGGAATTTATGAAATATTAAAAGGTGATGCAACAATAAGCAAGATAAAAGATGTTGATGTTGAAGACTTATTAGGAAGAGACCCTATTAACTTAGATAATAAGGGTATAAGTGATTATATAACTAATAAAACTGTTATAGTTACAGGCGGAGGCGGCTCAATAGGTTCAGAGTTATGCAGACAAATAGCTACATTTAAACCTAAAATGCTTATAATATTTGATATCTATGAGAATAATGCCTATGATATTCAGAATGAGCTTAAATATAATTATCCAAAGTTAAATTTAAAAGTACTAATTGGTTCTGTAAGAGATAGTGAAAGAATTGAAGAAATATTCAGCTTATATAGACCAGATGTTGTTTTCCATGCTGCTGCCCATAAGCATGTTCCTTTAATGGAAGACAGCCCTAAAGAGGCAATCAAAAATAACGTGTTAGGAACATATAATGTTGCATTAGCTGCAGATAAGTATAATGCAAGCAGATTTGTTTTGATATCTACTGATAAGGCTGTTAACCCAACGAATATAATGGGGGCTACCAAGAGACTATGTGAGATGGTAGTTCAAGCAATGGATAAAAAAAGTGACACAGAATTTGTGGCTGTAAGGTTTGGAAATGTATTAGGAAGTAATGGCTCCGTAATTCCATTGTTTAAGAAGCAAATTTCACAAGGTGGTCCAATTACAGTAACACATAAAAATATAACAAGATTTTTCATGCTAATTCCAGAGGCAGCTCAGCTTGTACTTCAGGCGGGAGCATTTGCAAAAGGTGGAGAAATATTTGTACTTGATATGGGTAAGCCGGTTAAAATATACGATTTAGCATGTGATTTAATTAGATTATCAGGTTTAGAGCCTAATAGAGACATAAAAATAAAGGTTACAGGATTAAGACCAGGTGAAAAACTATATGAAGAGTTACTTATGAGTGAAGAAGGACTTACCAATACCTCTCATAATAAAATTTATATTGGGAAACCATCATCTATTGAAATAAATGAGTTAGAGACTAAATTAGAAGAGTTAAGAAGAATTCTACTTGAAGATAATCATGACATGATAAAAGAAAAAATGAAGCAGATAGTACCGACTTATCAAGAAATGCTAGAGAATGAGACTGCAGCAGATTCTGAAAATTAATAATTTTTAGTGGAGGATAAAATATGACTGGAAAAGTTTGTCATATAACAACGGTTCACAAAAAGAATGATGATAGGATTCTTTATAAAGAGTGTATGACATTAAAAGAAGAAGGATATGAAGTATATCTAATTGCAACTAATGAAAAGGAAGAAACAATAAATGGAGTTAAAATAATTCCTATTAATAAATATGAGGGTAGACTAAAGAGATTTTTCTCTATGAGAAAAGAAGCACTTGAGAAAGCCATAGAGCTAAATGCTGATATATATCATTTCCATGATCCAGAGTTAATTTTATTAGGAAATAAACTTAGAAAAATGGGGAAGAAAGTAGTTTATGATGCCCATGAAGATGTTCCAGCACAAATTATGAGCAAAACATATTTAGGAAATAAATTTGTAAGACAGATAGTATCAAAAGCATTTAATATTTTCGAAAAGGGTAGTACCAAAAAGTATGCTGGCTTTGTTACTGTAACTGAAGGTATTGGAAGTAAGTTTAATAATAATAGAAAAATAGTTTTAAAAAATTATCCAGTAAAAAAAATAATAGATAATAGCGTTCCGATAGAGATTGATAAAGATAAACCAGTAGTTATATATGTTGGTGGATTAACTAGGATAAGAGGAATAAAGGAACTTGTTGAAGCGACAGGAAAGCTAAATGGAAAATGTCAGTTGTGGCTATTAGGGGAATGGGAAAGCGAAGAATATCATAAAGAGTGTATGAATTTAAGTGGTTGGCAAAACACTAAATACTATGGATATATGCCAATGGATGAAGTGTATCAGTACATAAAGGCAGCTGATATAGGAGCTTGCGTATTATATCCCACAGGAAATCACATGGGGAGTTTACCAATTAAAGCTTTTGAATATATGGCCTGCTCTAAGCCAATTATAATGTCTGACTTCCCATATTGGAGAGATAATTTTGGCGATTTTGCAGCACTAGTACCTCCTCAAGATGTAGATGCATTAGCTAAAACAATAGAGGGTTTGTTAGATAATAAGGAAGTATATAACGAAAAAATAAGAAATTCTCAAAAAGTTTTTGAAGATAACTTTTCATGGGAAAGTGAAAGTTTAAAATTAAAAGAACTTTATAAACAAATACTTGAGTCAAAGTAAATTTCCTTAAAATATTTAAAAGGAGTTAGTAAGAGGTTAGATTATGAGTAATATTACCGTGAGAGCACTTAATAACGATGAAATGAATTTATGGGATAGTTTTGTAGAAACTTCACCTCAAGGTAACATATTTAATAAAAAATTTTGGTTAGATGCAGTTTGTAGTAATTTTGAAATATATGTAGCAGAAGAAAATGGTAAAATAGTTGGAGGAATTGTAGTTCCCAATGTTAAAAATAGAATATATAGTATGCCAAAACTTACTCCACAGCTTGGAATACTTTTAGGAAAAGAAAATGATAATATTAAGTATAATAAGTTAATATCTAGAGGGGTCACTATTACAAGTGATTTAATCAATATATTACCTAAAAAGCCTTTGCAGTTGGAATATAACTTTAGCGTTAATTATACAAACATGTTGCCTTTTATTTGGAATGGTTATAACGTTAATTTAAAATATACTTACAAAATAAATAATACTTCTGATTTAAAAGTTGTTTACGACAACTTTGACTATGGTATTAAAAGTGAAATTAAAAAAGCCATGGGAAAGAATATCAGGGTTAGCGAAGATTATTCAATTGAGGATTTTTATAGAGTAAATAATTTAACATTTGAAAGACAAAATGCTGTTATTCCTTATTCATTAGAGTTCATAAAGAAACTAGATGAAACACTAAAAGAAAATAATTGTAGAAAGATGTTATTTGCAGTTAATGAACTAGATGAAATTGTTGCTGGTGTTTACCTTATTTATGATAAAGACACCACATATTACCTAATGGGAGGAGCAGATCCTGATTGGAGAAAGTTTGGAGTTCAATCTTTACTTGTATGGGAAGCTATCAAATTTTCGTCAGAAATCAATACAGCTTTTGATTTTGAGGGATCAATGGTTCCTAGTATAGAAAATTATTTTAGAAAATTTGGAGGAACTCAGACTCCAATTTATAGTATTAATAAAGCTAATAAAATATATGATGCAATGTACAGTTTTGGTAGAAAGCATAAGAATACAATTAGAAAGTTTCTTAAGAGCAATTAATCTTTATAGTTTACTATGATATAAAATATGGTGGTATAGGATACTACCATTATTTTATATAAGGATAAATTATGAATTTATTGGGAGGGAATTTATGATAAATATTGTTGTAAATAAAGATAGAATTAATAAAGAATTAGCTTATACTATATTTTATCTTCTTCGTAAAATAGATGATGATGTAGAAATATCATATGAAGAAAAGCAAGGTTGTATAAATATTTATTATGGAATTGAAGCAGAAACTGGCATAGTAATACCTTTTTCAGAAAATCATAATGAATTAAATTTTTCGGACTATAAAGAAAGTAAGTTCTGTTCATTTGAAAAAATTGATGAACCATATTCTGTTTTTGACCAAAAGATTAAGTTTAATTTTGATATCATTTTTACTTCAAAATATTTTATAACATTGCAAGAAGAATATGAGATTCAAAAAAGAGATGACAAAGAAAGGTTTTTATGCCAATTCAGTAAAAGAAATAAATATATAAATGTACCTTTTTTTGATATAAATGCTGAGATTTTATATGATGCTATTAAGATAAAATTTCCACAAGTTAAGTTAAAAGAGAAAAGCCCTGAGATAATGTTAAGTCATGACGTAGATAGTTTAAATAGTAGAGATAAGTATGTTTTCCTTCATAATTGTAAGAGTATTTTAATGGGAAAAAATGATTCTCTATCGAAGAGAATAGGGATAATGCTTAGGGATATAATTAAAAATGTACATTTACAAATTCCTAATTACTTAGAAATAGAAAATAGTTATGGGGTAAAATCAGAGTTTTATTTTATTGCAGGATACAAGCATAGACTTGGCAAGAGATATGAGTTAAGTAAATATAACGATTATGTAAAAAAAATACATGAGAGTAGAAATCATAAAATAGGGATACACACAAACTATTTTTCTTACCTAGATGAAAAAGAAATGAAAAGAGAGATAGAGGAAATTGAAAATAACACTCATGCAAAAGTAGATAGCTGTAGGAATCATTATCTTAGATTTAAAATGCCTGAAACACTTGAATGTCTACAAAAGGCTGGGGTAAAGTTTGATTCAACCGTTGGATATAGTGATGTAAATGGATTTAGGGCAGCAAGTACAGACGCTTTTATCCCATTTAACTTAAGTGCTAATAACATAGTTCCAATTTATGAGATACCTCTTGCAGTTATGGATGGAATAGTAATGGAGAAGAATGTGTCATTTGAAGAAAAGTGGCAAGAAATTAAAGTTCTTTTGGATAACACAATTAAACATAATGGAACAGCATCAGTACTTTGGCATCAGAGAGTAATATTAGATTCTGAATATAAGGATATGTATAAAAAAATTATTGAGTATTGTTTAAAACAAGGATGCAATTTTATATTTACTGATGATTTAACGAAGAGGTATCTTGAAGAAAGAGAGAAGATTAACACACTTTTAGAGAAGATTAAATAGCATGTATTTTGGACAAATATATAAATATAGTTTATAATTTTTGTGTGTTATGTTAAGTTATTACAAGTATATAAATGCATAATTTTGGAGGAAATTATTATGAAAATAATAACTATTGTAGGAGCAAGACCACAGTTTATAAAAGCAGCTGCGGTTTCAAATATAATAAGAGAAGAAAATAAAGAAATTCTTATTCATACAGGACAACATTATGACAACAATATGTCTGACATTTTTTTTAACGAATTAGGAATTCCTTATCCAGATTATAATTTACAAGTTGGCTCTGGAAATCATGGAGAACAGACCGGAAAAATGTTAATAGAATTAGAAAAAATATATCTAGAGGAAAAACCAGACTTAGTATTGGTATATGGAGATACCAATTCCACATTGGCAGGAGCTCTATGTGCAAGTAAATTATTAATTCCAGTAGCTCATGTAGAAGCGGGTTTAAGAAGTTTTAATATGAGTATGCCAGAAGAACAGAATAGAATATTAACAGATCATATATCTAAATACCTTTTTGCACCTACAGATACAGCTGTAGCAAACTTAAAAAACGAAGGTGTTGTTAATAACGTACATAATGTTGGAGATGTTATGTATGATGCGACTATACATTTCAAAAATAAAGCTTTAGAAAAGTCTCAAATTAATGAGAAACTAAAGCTTACACCAGGTGAATTTATATTAACAACAATTCATAGAGCTGAAAATACTAATGATATTAATAGATTAGAAGGAATTATCAAAGCTTTAAATGAGTCTGAAGAACAAATCATTTTACCACTACATCCTAGAACTAAAAAATATATAGATGAATATAAACTTATGATTAGAGATAATATTAAAATTATTGAACCAGTTGGATACTTAGATATGTTGTATTTAGAAATGATGTCTAAAAAAATAGTAACTGATAGCGGCGGAGTTCAAAAAGAAGCTTACTTTATGGGAAAACCTTGTATTACAATGAGAGATGAAACTGAGTGGATAGAAACTGTTAATGTTGGCTGGAATTGTATTGTTGGTACAGATACTACAAAAATTTTGAAGGCTATTATGAACTTCAACCCATTAGGGGAGCAAAAAAATATTTTTGGTGATGGAAATGCATCGAATAAAATTGTTAGGACAATTGTTTAGGAAGGAAAAGGTATAATGAAAGTTTTATTTTTAACTCAATACTGTCCTCCAGAGGTTGGAGCACCACAAAACAGGATATTTGAGTTTGCAAAAGGATTAAAGAGAAGAGGGCATGATGTAACAATTTTAACAGCTATGCCAAACTACCCCAAGGGGGAAGTATTTGAAGAATATCAAGGAAAAAAGATAGTAAAAGAAGAAATAGACGGAATAAAGATAGTAAGAACTAGGATTTATGCAACAAAGAGTAAATCTTTCACTAAGAGAATGAAAAATTATTTATCATTTACATTTTCTTCAGTAATAGATGGTCCTAAACATATTGAGAATCAAGACGTAGTAATAACAGAATCCCCACCATTATTTTTAGGATGGTCAGGATATATCATATCTAAAATGAAAAAGGCAAAGTTTGTTTTTAATGTTTCTGATTTGTGGCCTGAGTCAGCAGTAAAATTAGGCGTGCTAAATAATAAGTTGTTTATTAAGATGTCTACTTGGTTAGAAGAATTTTGCTATAGAAAAGCAAAGCTGGTAACAGGTCAAACTAAAGGTATTGTAAATAATATAGTTGATAGAGGCTTTTCAAAAGATAAGGTTCACTTAATCACTAATGGTGTGGATACAGAGTTCTTTAAAAAGGAAAATAGGGATGATGAATATAGAAAAGAATTAGGCATAAGCGACAAGTTTTCAGTTTGTTATGCAGGTATACATGGTATAGCGCAGGGCCTTGAAGTTATAATATTAACAGCAGAAATATTAAGGGAATATAAAGATATTCATTTCATGTTTTATGGGGATGGGCCAGAAAAGGACAAATTAATAGAAATGACGAAAGAAAAAGGTCTAAATAATATAACATTCATGCCAGTTCAAATGAAACCAGCTATGCCTAGAATTATAGCATCAATGGATGCAACAATAGTTCCACTAAAGAAATTGGATTTATTTAAAGGAGCATTACCTTCAAAAATGTTTGAAGCTCTGGCTTCAGAATTACCTATAATTTTAGCCGTTGAAGGAGAAGCAGAAGCATTAATTAAAGATGCCAATGCAGGTATTGTTGTGGAGCCTGAAAACCCTAATGAAATAGCAGAAGCAGTTTTAAGGCTGTATAAAGATGCTGAGCTTAAAAATCAACTGGGAGAGAATGGAAGAAGATATGTTATAAAGAATTATTCTAGAGAAGCAATAGTAAAAAATTTAGAAAATCTATTGATAGATATCACAAATAAATAGAATTGAGGATGTGAAGCATGAAAATTATCAATAATATAGTTAAGAGATTTTTTGATTTTTTTCTTTCATTAGTTGGATTAGTAATATTGTCTCCAATTTTAATTGTTGTTTGTATCTTAATTAAACTTGATTCCAAGGGACCAGTTTTTTTTATGCAGACTAGGGTAGGAAAAGATGAGGAATATTTTAAGATATTTAAATTTAGAACTATGGTAGTAGATGCAGAGAAGCAAGGCAAGCAAATAACAGTAGGTAAAGACAGCAGAATTACTAAAGTAGGAGCTGTCTTAAGAAAATATAAAATTGATGAATTGCCTCAGCTTATAAATGTACTAATTGGAAATATGAGTTTAGTTGGACCAAGACCAGAAGTACCAAAGTATGTTGATTTATACACAGATGATCAAAAAAAAGTGTTACATGTTAAGCCAGGAATAACAGATTTAGCCTCTATTAAATATAGAGATGAAAATGATATTTTGGCAACAGTAGAAAATCCCGAAGAGTATTATATTAATACTATAATGAAAGATAAAATTAATCTGAATTTAGAATATATAAATGCAAGTAATATACTCTTGGATTTCATGATTATCATTAGAACAATAATAAAATGTTTTGTATAGAGGAAGGTAATATATTATGAAAAGATTAAAGTTTGCAATTATAGGATGTGGAAGAATATCATATAAACACGTAGAAGCATTAGTAAATAATAAGGAAGAAGCTGAGTTAGTAGCTACTTGTGACGTTATAATAGAAAATGCTAATAATAAAAAAGAAGAATATGAAAAGAACATGTCTGATGAATCAGTTAGTGTTAATGCGTACACTGACTATAAGGAAATGATTGAAAAAGAAGATATAGATGTTGTAACTATTGCAACAGAAAGCGGATATCATTATGAAATAGCTATATATTGTATGAATAAAGGAAAACATGTAATAGTAGAAAAACCTATGGCACTATCAACAAAAGATGCAGACGAGATGATTGAAGTAGCACATAAGAATAATGTTAAGTTATCTATTTGTCATCAAAATAGATTCAATAAACCAATAGTTAAGTTAAGAGATGCTATTGAAAATGACAAGTTTGGTAAACTGATAAATGGAACTGCAAGAATTCTATGGAATAGAAATATGGGATACTACGAGCAAGCACCATGGAGAGGAACATGGGAATTAGATGGTGGAACATTAATGAATCAATGTATACATAATATTGATTTATTGCAATGGATGCTTGGAGGAGAAATTGATACAGTATATGCACAATGTGATACTTTCTTGAGAGATATAGAAGCAGAAGATTTTGGAGCTATATTAATTAGATTTAAAAATGGAGCAATTGGTATAGTTGAAGGTACAGCTTGTGTATTCCCTAAGAATTTAGAAGAGACATTAAGTATATTTGGAGAAAAAGGAACAGTAGCAATTGGTGGATTAGCTGTTAATGAGCTTGAAACATGGAGATTTGATGGAGATGACGAAGAAGAAATTAAAAAAGAGTTAAAGACAGAAATAGATAATGTTTATGGAAAAGGACATACTCCATTATTTAAAAATGTTATAGATGCAATTAATTATGATAGACAGCCATTGATAAGTGGAGAAGAAGGTAAAAAAGCTATGTCTATTATTTTAGCAGCATATAAATCTAGAAAAATTGGATTGCCAGTTAAGTTCCCAGTGGGAGATTTTTCAACACTAGACATGAAATAATATTAAAACAAATGGAAGGTATATTATGTTTAATTTTGTTAAAAGAAATGTAAGATTCTTTATTTTCTTTTTCGTGATATTAGTGGGAGCGATTATATATAAGAGTTATATGCCATTAAATGATGTTAAAGAAACAGAAGATCCTTTAATGAAAGGAAAAGAAGTTGTAAATGTATGGCTATACAAAGATGAAAGTAGTGAAACATTTGAATATTTAGCAAATAAATTTAATCAAGAAAATAATGAAATATTTATAAAAACCAATATATATTATAAGGATTATGCAAATATTTTAAAGACTTCGATGGTAAATAGTGATAAAGTCGATATAGCACAATATGGATTTTATCAAATGTTTACGAACAAACAACTTCTTAATTTAAAGGATATAGGGTTATACAATAAACAAAATAGAGATCCATATTATTATTACGATGGGGAACCATATGGAATACAAATTTCATCTAGTACTATTAAATTAATATGGAATAAAGATATATTTAAAAAAGTTGGTATTGATGCAAGCTCAAGTCCTAAAACTTGGAGTGAACTGATTTCGATTTGTGAAAAAATAAAAGATAAAGATCCATCGATAACTCCAATAGAAGTTAAATTAAATGATATAGAGGACGTAAAAGCTTTATTTGGTGAGCCAAGTGCGAAGGATAATGCTAATATGTATGCTTCATTATGGAATTATAAAGATGGCAAATATGATGTTGACGGTATGAAAAACATAATTAGTGTGTATAAAGAGCTTTATTCAAAAAATCTAATTAAATTCGTCACCAATAAAGATGATAAAGTAACTAACAAATACGATTTTGCAAATAAAAGGGTTGCGATAACTTTAAGTTCGTCTAATGAAAAGAATTTTTATGTAAGTACTGCACCTTTAGATTTTGAGTTGGGGATTTCTGACTTGCCAGTATTCAATTTAAATAAACAAGATAACTCTTTTTACTATTTAAAATCAAAGACACTTGTTATTAATGCACAAGTAAAGCCATATGAGGATAAGGAAAAGTTAAAATCTCAGCAAGAACATTTTGATGCAGTTAAAAAGGTTATGGAATATTTGATAAGTAATGAATCAAGCTCAGTTGTGTTAAAATCTAATACTCAGTTACCAAGCTTGTTAAAAGATAAAGATATAAGTACATTAAAGTACGGAGAATTCTTCAATGATTCTAAATATGATTATGAGGTAAAGGATCCTTCAGCATTTGTAGATTTAGATAGTAAGACTATCAGTACTATATTATTAGATGCAATAAAAGATAAGTTAGCAATAGAAGATGCGATTAAGCAACTTAATGATCAATATGGTAATGCACTAAAAACATCCTCTGATTATGGCAATATAGATATTGATAAGTATAAGGAGTAAGGAATTTATGAATGAAATTAAAGAAACATTAGCCGCGATAAAAAGAATTAATAATAAATACTTAATTGCTATACTCCTATTTTCAATTTTGTCAGAAGTGTTTTTAATTAGAAAAATAGGAATAAAAGATTCAACAACCTTTGCATTAGCTTTGGCATTAGTATTATTTGAAATAATACTTTCAAAAGAAGATATAAATAGATCTATCTTATTATTCATATTGTCATTACCAGTGTTAGTTACTGCTAGAAAAGTGTTTTATCTTGATATTAAATTAATAATATTAAATTTTGAGTCAATATACATAATAGGTATATTCTTTCTTAATTTTAAAAAAGTAAAAAATATGTTAGGCAAATATAATAGAGAAAAAGGTTCTAGTAGAAATCTATTTACTTATGCAATATTTTTTGTTATGTGTAGTTATATAAGTGTGATTTTTTCTCCAGATAGTATGAGAAGTTTTGCGTTGACTACTACTAGCGTACTCGTACCTATTTTATTCATGTTTGTATTAATTGCAGTTATAAATAAAAAAGAGATAAATAGAGTTATTATTATGTTAATTTTAGCAGTTAATTTAAGTTGCATATATGGATTTGTACAAATAATTAAAAATCATGCATTTTCATTTTCAGCACTTAAAGCATCTAGAGATGTTATTACGTTTGGATTCCATAATTCGAATAATTTTGTGTTCGTTATATTAATAGTATATCCATTGTTAGTAGATGCTTTGTTATATAAGAAATACAATCAATCTAATAAGATAATATATATAATATCATTTTTGCTTCAATCTCTTAGTATTTTTGTAACTTTTTCTAGGGGGGCTTGGTTAGCAGTAATTCTTACATTTGTATTATTGTTATTAAATAAAAAATATATCAAAGTTTTTTATGCATTTATTGTTCTTGTACTAGCAACTGCAAAGTGGACTATTCCGTATATTATGCATAGAGGAGTACAAGGAGTATCACTTTTACAAAATGAATCTACAATGGCAAGAGTTCAATCTATAGTCACAAGTATTTATATATCCATTAAATATCCTTTTGGAGTAGGTATGGGGTATTTTACAGAGCTTTACAAGAAATACGTAATAGATGGATATATGATATTACCAGATAGTCTTAGAAGTAATTCTACAGTTCCTAATTATACAATGGAATTAGCACATAATGTATTAATGCAGATTTCAGTTGAACTTGGGATTTTAGCACTTATATTATTCTTATTGATTTATGGTAATAGAATTAAGAGTTGCATTTTAAGTTATTCTGAAAATAAGGCAATAAATGCATCATTAATTATATATATGTTCTTAGGAGTTACAACAGGAATAGAATTTAATCATAAAGGGGTAGTTACGCCAACAATTATGTATTGGATAATAATTGCTTTGT
This sequence comes from Clostridium paridis, assembly GCF_016765615.1. Lineage (GTDB taxonomy): Bacteria > Bacillota > Clostridia > Clostridiales > Clostridiaceae > Clostridium_T > Clostridium_T paridis. The sequence continues at coordinate 75,134 of NZ_JAESWA010000001.1, forward strand.
CTGTTATAAATATGCAAGCTAAAAGAGAATAATTGACAAGAAATAAGAAAAGTTTTGATTAATCGAAAAAAGAAAATATTACTTTGGAGGATTTTATGAAAATTTTAACCATTCCATCTTGGTATCCAACTGAGGATAATAAAATTTCAGGAGTTTTTTTCAAAGAGCAAGTAGAGGCATTAAAGGAAAATGGCGTTGAAGGCATAATATTGTATATACATTTCATTAGTTTAAAACAACTATTTACTACAAAATTAAAAGTAGGATTTACATCTTCAATTGAAAATGGAATTAAAGTATATAGATATAACACCTTTAACATATTTCCTAAAATGTACGGATTATTTTTTAAGTATTATAGCTATCTGATAAATAAGTATTTTAATATAGTTTCTCAAAAAGAAGGGAAATTTGATCTTGTTCATATTCATTCTGCTATTTATGGTGCAATTGCATATAATATGTCAAATATAAATACACCATATATAGTTACTGAGCATTCAACTGCATTTTCAATGAATGAGATAAATGATAGTGTTAAAAAATATTTGTATGGAGCATTTAATAACGCAGAAGAAGTAATAGTAGTAGGTAAGGGATTACTAAATGATATTTCTAAATATAGAGATAAAGACTCACTTAAACTTATTCCTAACATGTTAACTTTAAGTGAGCAATATGTAGAGAAGGATAAGAATAAAACTAAGTTTAGATTTTTTAGTTTAGGAATGCTTTATAATAAAAAAGGTATGGATGTATTAATTGAAGCCTTTAATAAAAATAAAGATGTATTTACAGATGCTGAACTTTATATTGGTGGAGATGGAGAAGAGCGTGAAAAACTTGAGGCATTGATTAATAAATATGACTTAAAGGATAAAATTCTTATACTAGGAAGTTTATCAAGAGAAGAAGTAGCATTCAATATGTCTAATTGTGATGTTTTTGCATTAGCAAGCAGATTTGAAACATTTGGAATCGTGTTTTTAGAAGCAATAGCATTTGGAAAGCCAATTATAGGCACAAAAACAGGTGGACCAGATACAATAGTAAATGATGTATGCGGCAAAATCGTTGAGGTAGATGATGTAGATGGTTTAGCAGAAGCAATGTTAAATGTATATAAAGATATAAGTAAATACGATCCTAAACAAATTAAAGATTATTGCAAGAATAATTTTAGTAAAGATGTTGTGGCTAATAAGATAATAGATGTTTATAGAAGTGTTATTAAGAATCAGGGGTGAATGTCATAAATAATACATTAGGTAGTTTTATTAAAAAATTTTTAGGATTCTCCATTGGTCCAGTAGTTTCAGCATTCTTAGGGTTGATTATAGTTCCAATAACTACATATTTCGTATCACCCGAAGAGTTTGGAAAGTCATCGATGTATACATTAGGATATACTTTATTTTCTCTAATTATATATTTAGGTATGGATCAAGCTTTTGTGAGAGAATATAATGCAGTAGAAGATAAGAAAAAGTTATTTTGGAGCAGTTTTACTATTCCATTCATTTTTTCACTACTTTTTTCCATAACTATTTTGATATTTTACAAGCCAATATCTATGGCGCTTTTCGATAGGCATGAATGGTATATTATGCTTTTACTAAGTATTTCAATGCCATTTGCAGTTATGGACAATTTTAATATGCTTATATTAAGAATGCAGGAGAAAGCAGTCTTGTTTTCAATGATGAGTGTTATAAATAAGGTTGTTAATTTATTTGTATTGATGGCATATTTCTTATTCATAGAAAAAAGTTTTAAAGCTATTATTAATGCAACCTTTATCAGCTTAATTATTATGGTACTATCTGAAATAATAATTAATAGAGAGTATTGGTTAAGCAAAATACATTTTGATAAAGTGCTGATTAGAAGAATGTTTAGATTCGCGCTACCATTAATTCCTGCAACAATAATAAGTTGGATATTTGGATCTATGGATAGAATGGCGTTAAAACAGTGGTCAACATTTTATGAAATAGGATTATTTGCAGCTGCTTTAAAAATATCTAATGTTTTAGGTATATTTCAACAAGCTTTTGCTACATTCTGGGTTCCCACAGCTTATAGATGGTATGAAGAAGGTGAATCTAGAGATAAGTTTATTAAAGTAAGTGATTACCTAACAATTGCAATGACATTTTTATTTATTTGTATGCTAATATTTAAGAAAATTCTTATGATGCTATTAGCAAGTAGCTATGGAGATGCAAGTAGCTCATTAACATATTTATTATTTATGCCAGTATTATATACAATGTCAGAAACTACAGCAATAGGAATTACTTTTAAAAGAAGAACTGGATTTAACTTATTTATTTCAATTTTTGTAGCGATAATTAATTTTATTTTAAATTTTATTTTAGTTCCTAAGTTAGGTTCATTAGGGGCAGCAATATCTTCTGCTGTTGCATATATAACTTTTTTCTGGTTAAGAACCATTTTCTCAAGTTTAGTTTGGGGAAAATTTGATTATAAAGTTTATATTGCAAATACGAGCATTATGATTGCTGCGTCAATAGTTGATGTAGTATTTAATAATTCATTTTTAAATGCAGCATTTATAGTAATTTTCATTATCTTAAATATTAATCATGTTAAAGAGGTATATTCATTGGCATCTAACTTCTTATCATCGAAGTTTGGAAAAGGTAAGGAAAGAGCTTAATTTAAAATAATAAAATATATTAGAGTAACCTATATAACAAGTAGAAGATAAAAAGAATTATATAGGGTGTTTTTTAATAATAAAAAAGGGGCTAGCACATTAGCGGTTAACAAACGCTGATGTTCAGCCATTGTTTTTTCGAAATCTATAGGAATTATAGCTAGATTTTGAAATGTTTTTTTCTAAAAGTCTAAAAAATGACGCACTTTAATAAGCCTTTGTATTGAAGGCTTATTTGAATAATAAATTTTTTAAAATTTAAATTAAGCACTATTTTTTAGCGAAAACAAGTGTGTTCCCGTTCTCTCTGATTGAATTTTGTTATGTAGCTTGTTTACGTTTGGTGTCATAGCTAAAAGTATACTTTCGGCCCAAACATTCTGTTTGCCCTTCAAGAGAAATCTTCGAAATCCCATGTCTTGTTTAATCTGAGCAAAGGAACCCTCAGCTTTGATGCTTCTATTAATCCTAAGTGCACACCCTTCTCGGCTTATTATTCTTTCAAGATTTTCTTTCCTAAACTTAATAAAAAGATTTGAAGTTTCAAGGCTTTTAGTTCTTTCGACCAAAGGTGTTCTACAATTGTTGCCTCTGATACATTTGCTTTTGTAAGAACAATTTCTACAATCTTCACAGATGTATGTGGCTTTTTCACTTATATATCCTGTCTTACTCTTTCTTTTTATTATTCTGCTTGCAGCTAACTTTTTATTGTTCTCGCAGGTATAGTAATCGTAATCTTCATCATAATCCATATTTTCAATTCTACTAATATCATTTTTGGATTTTTTTGTTTTAGATATTTCATAGCCTGCATCTGCAACTATTTTTAAGTATTTAAAGTTTAGAGATTATTCCATGCTTTTTAGAAATGGAATAAGTGTTGTGGTGTCAGTTGGCTGATCGCTTACGGTGAGCCATACTATATATTCAGAATCTACACCATGCTGAATATTGTAACCAGCTTTTAACTGACTATTTCCCATAGCATCTTCTTTCATTCTGATGAATGTTGCATCGTTATCAGTTTTTGAGTAGCTATTACGGCTACCACAAATCTGGAGCTTTTGAGTGTATTCTTTTAACTTATCAAGATATTCTTCAAGGGTTTCAATAGAACGCTGTAACGGTGTTTTTCTTTTCTCTGTTCCATGTACAAACTCAATGTTTTCTTCATGTTTCAAAGCATAAAGCTTCTTACGGAGCTTCTTTATATGTTTCATTGTTACTTTATTATTGTATATCAACTTAATTCTGTATAGTTCCTTACAGCTAGCCACTAGATTAGCTAATTTAACAAGAAGCTTTTCTAGACTCTTCGTAACAGACTTTCGCCAAACAAAAGTATATTTATTAACACAAGCCTCAATCTTTGTACCATCAATAAATATAGCATATCCAGATATCTCGCCAACGTAATGAAGAAACTCTGTCATTCTAGCTAAAATTTTTTCTCCGCATGGCTCAAGGTGTAAGCTTCGAAATCTAGCAAAGTAGAATGATAAGGCACTGGTGAATTTTCAAGAAGATACATGAAGTTAATATCCCATCGGCACGCAAATTTCATTGCGCGTGACGAATAACTATGATTCATGTAAGAGTAGAGTACAATCTTCAGCATCTGTCGTGGAGTTGCTTGATTTTCCCTAAGGCAGGAATAAGTTGAATATAAATCTGTTAAATCCATCTCCTCTACAAATTGACTTAGCAAACGCACTGAATCATTATCTGGGATCATAATATCAATATTTATTGGAAGCTTTAATTGATAAAATTTCTGATTAGTTGTATAATTTTTTTGTAGAATATTTGTTAGTGACATAATGATATTTTACTATAAATCTCAAACTTACGAGTTTGAGATTTGTTTTTTGTGTAACGAATACCACAGGTTATACCTGTGGTTCAAAAAAGCTTATAGCTATGAGTAGAAAAAAAGAAACCTCATTTGATAAAATTATTGCAGGTTCGCCAACCGCATTAA
>NZ_JAESWA010000010.1 GCF_016765615.1 Clostridium paridis
GTCCTGAGCCAGGATCAAACTCTCAATTTGAAAGCTTAATCTAACTCAAAAGATTACGTTGACTTAAGTTTATTTCTAAATCTTACTTCATTTCCTCTGTTTAATTTTCAAAGACCATTTTGTTTTTCGCATTTAAGCGACTTCTATATGTTATCAAAACATTTTTTGTTTGTCAACTACTTTTTTCAAAGTTTTTGTTGACTTGTTTGTCCTTATTTGAAGGACGTGTTTTATGATAACATCTCTATAACTATAATATGTTTATCTATAATAGCATTAACTTATGTTATTCTATTATTCCTTTTGTATTCTTTTAATTACTATGTATTCCTATTATTGACACACAAGGTTAAGTTTATGTTACATAATCTAAACTTCCCTTCCATATATTCTATAAATTAGGACATATGCGCATGATTTATCAAATTAAATGAGTAATTATATTAATATTTTTTAAAAATATTTATACATAAATCTTTGAAATAAAAAGGAGGATATCTTATTTTAAATTATAAAATAAGATATCCTCACAATTACATAAAATTATTCGTTATTATCTTCTGCTCTCTCTAAAAGACTTTCTAATGAATTATCATTAACATTACTTATTTCACTACCATCTTCTAATAATTCTAATTCTTCACTAGACTCTGCTGAAGAAATTTTAGCTATTGCAACTATCTTTTCTTCTTCACTAGTTCTCATTAGTGTTACTCCCATTGCTGATCTACTTGTGACAGAAATACCTGAAACATTTATTCTAATTGCTACACCTGATGTATTTATAAGCATCATTTCGTCATCTTGCTTACATACAGTTGCCCCAACTAACTTACCTGTTTTCTCAGCCACTTTGTAAGTTATAAGACCCATTCCGCCTCTATTTTGTGTTTTGTATTCAGTTAATGGTGTTCTTTTACCAAATCCATTTTCACTTATAACTAATAAATCCTCATCTGGAGTAGCTATATCCATACAAACAGCAACATCATCTTTTCTTAATGATATAGCTTTTACACCTGAAGCTGTTCTTCCCATAGGTCTAACATCTTTTTCACTAAACTTAATTGCAATACCATTTTGTGTTGCTATTATAATTTCCGCATCACCAAATGTTTGTTTAACCTTAAGTAACTCATCACCATCTCTTAGATTTATAGCAATTAATCCATTTCTTCTAAGATTCTTAAATTCATCTATTGGGGTCTTTTTAACAATTCCCTTCTTAGTAGCCATAAATAAGAATCCATCTGGATTAACGTCTTTAACAGATAACACTGTCTCTATACGCTCATCTTGTTCAATAGGTATAAGATTAATAATATTAGTTCCTTTTGCTGTTCTTCCTGCATCAGGAATTTCATATGCTCTACGTTTATATACTCTACCTCTATTAGTAAAGAATAGTATATCTGAATGAGTAGATGTTACTACAACATGCTCTACAAAGTCATCTTCTTTTGTAGTCATTGCCTGTATTCCCTTACCCCCTCTTCTTTGGGCAGAGTAAGTGTCAGCTAAAATTCTCTTAACATAACCTGTATGAGTTAATGTTATTACAACATCCTCTTCTTGAATTAGATCTTCAATATCTATTTCGTTTTCTTGTTTTTCGATTACTGTTCTTCTTTCATCGCCATATCTTTCTTTGATTTCTATAAGTTCTTCTTTGATTACGCCTAGTAACTTTTCCTCAGAAGACAATATTTCATTTAATCTATTGATTAAAGTCATAAGTTCATTATACTCATCTTCAATTTTGTCTCTTTCTAATCCTGTTAATCTAGCAAGTCTCATATCTAATATTGCTTGAGATTGTTTTTCGCTTAGATTAAATCTTTCAATAAGTGTATTTCTAGCTATTTCTGAATTTTTAGAACCTCTAATAATACTTATTACTTCATCGATATTATCTAAAGCAATTTTTAATCCCTCTAAAATATGAGCTCTTTCTTGTGCTTTATTTAATTCAAATACTGTTCTTCTTGTAATAACTTCTTTTTGGAAATTTACATAGTGTACTAGTATCTCTTTTAAGTTTAAAACCTTTGGTTCATTATCTACTAGTGCAATTGTATTTACACCAAAGGTATCTTGCATCTTTGTATGTTTAAATAGTAAGTTTAGAACTACACTAGGATTTGCGTCCTTCTTAAGTTCTATTACTATTCTCATACCTTCTCTATCAGATTCATCTCTTAAATCTGATATTCCATTTATTTTTTTATCTTTAACTAGATCCGCTATATTTTCTATTAGTTTAGCTTTATTTACTTGGTATGGAAGTTCGTTAACTATAATTTTTAATCTACCTTTTTCTTCTTCTATTTCAGTTTTTGCTCTTACAACAACTCTTCCTCTACCTGTTTCATAAGCAGCCCTTATTCCAGCCTTACCCATTATTATTCCTGCTGTTGGGAAGTCTGGACCTTTAATTTTAGTCATCAAATCTAAAATTGTTACTTCTGGATCATCTATAAGCATAATTGTTCCATCTATAACTTCACCAAGATTATGAGGAGGTATATTTGTTGCCATACCTACTGCTATACCTGAAGAACCATTTACTAATAAATTGGGGAACCTTGAAGGTAATACTGAAGGTTCTTGCTCTTCACCATCAAAGTTTGGTATAAAATCTACAGTATTTTTATTTATATCTCTTAGCATTTCAGCAGCAATTTTATTCATTTTTGCTTCTGTATATCTCATAGCAGCTGCGCCATCACCATCAACAGAACCAAAATTTCCATGACCATCTACAAGCATATATCTCATAGAAAAATCTTGAGCCATTCTTACTAATGCTTCATAAACAGATGTATCTCCATGTGGGTGATATTTACCTAAAACTTCTCCGACTATTCTTGCACACTTTCTATATCCTCTATCTGGTCTTAATCCAAGTTCATGCATAGAAAATAAGATTCTTCTATGTACTGGCTTTAAACCATCTCTAACATCTGGAAGAGCACGCCCAACTATAACGCTCATAGCATAATCTATATAGCATTTTTTCATCTCATTTTTTATATCAACCTGAACTACTTTTCCCTCGTTATTATTCATTGCTTTCACCTCAATTCTGTACTAAATATCTAAGTTAACCACTTTACTTGCGTTATTTTGAATAAACTCTCTTCTAGGTTCTACTTTATCTCCCATAAGAATAGTAAATATCTCATCTGCAGCCATTGCATCTTCAATAGTTGCTCTTAATAATACTCTTTGTTCAGGATCCATAGTTGTTTCCCATAACTGGGTAGCATTCATTTCACCTAAACCTTTGTATCTTTGAATGTCAGTATTATTATCTTTTCCGCCAAGTTCAACTAATGTATTTTCTAATTCTTTATCTGAATATACATATACATCCTTTTTAGCCTTTGACACCTTATATAAAGGTGGCTGTGCTATATATACATGTCCTTGGTCTACTAATTCTCTCATATATCTGTAGAAGAATGTTAATAATAGTGTTCTAATATGCGCACCATCAACATCCGCATCTGTCATTATTATTATTCTATTGTATCTTATTTTTTCTATATCAAAATCTTTACCAATACCTGCTCCAAATGCAGTAACCATACTTCTTATTGTATCTGAGTTAAGAATCTTATCTAATCTCTGTTTCTCAACATTCATTATTTTTCCTCTTAAAGGAAGTATAGCTTGGAATTTTCTATCTCTGCCTTGCTTAGCAGATCCACCAGCTGAGTCTCCCTCAACTATATAAATTTCACATTCCATTGGATCCTTAGACGAACAATCTGCTAGTTTTCCTGGTAATGCGCTTCTTTCTAACACAGATTTTCTAGTAAGTTCTCTTGCTTTCCTAGCTGCTTCTCTTGCTCTTGCTGCTACTAAAGCTTTGTCTACCACAATCTTACCTACTGAAGGGTTTTCTTCTAGGTATAAGGCTACACTTTCACCTAGAATACCATCCACTATACCTCTAACTTCAGAGTTTCCAAGTTTAGTCTTTGTTTGTCCTTCAAACTGAGGCTCAGATATTTTAACTGATATAACAGCTGTTAATCCTTCTCTTATGTCTTCACCAGAAAGATTTTTATCATTCTCTTTCAAGTGTCCAAACTTCTTAGCATAATCATTCATTACTCTAGTAAGAGCTGTCTTAAATCCAACTAAGTGTGTTCCACCCTCAATGGTATCTATGTTATTTGCGAAAGAAAATATATTTTCGTTATATCCATCATGATATTGTAAAGCAACTTCAACAGCTACCCCATCTCTTACACCTTCAACATAAATAGGTTCTTCGTGTAAAACTTCTCTATTTCTATTTAAGTAACTTACAAAGGATTTAATTCCACCTTCGTAGAAATAGTCTTCTTCTTTTTCATCTCTTTCATCAACTAATCTAATACTTATTCCTTTATTTAAAAATGCTAGCTCTCTTAATCTATTTGATAATATTTCAAAATCAAATACAGTCTCTTCGAAAATATCAGCATCTGGCTTAAAATGAACTTTTGTTCCGTGTTCTTCATCTTCAGCATCAGCTATTTTAATTAAATCACTTGTAACTGCACCTCTAGAATATGTTTGTTTCCAAACATGACCCTCTCTAGTTACAGTAACTTCACACTCGTCAGATAAGGCATTAACAACTGAAGCACCAACACCATGTAATCCTCCAGAAACCTTGTATCCTCCGCCACCAAATTTTCCACCAGCATGAAGTATTGTCATAATAACTTCAACTGTAGGTTTTCCCATTTTAGGATGTATTCCTACTGGCATACCTCTTCCATCATCTATTACAGTTATAGAATTATCTTTATGTATATAAACATCTATATTCTTGCAATATCCAGCTAAAGCTTCATCAATACTATTATCAACAATTTCGTATACTAAATGATGTAATCCTCTAGAACTAGTACTCCCTATATACATACCAGGTCTTTTTCTTACTGCCTCTAATCCTTCAAGAACCTGTATCTGACTTTCATCATAACTTTGTTTATTCTGTTCCAACATGTAACTCCTCCTACTTCTAAAATTTAAGATATTATATCTTTAAGTTAAACATTGGACTAACTTAAGGATTATATTCTACATCAGTTCTTTTTGTTAATGTAGATGATGAAATTGGAGAAAGATAAATCTTGCTCTTTTTATCTACCTCTGCAATAACAAAAGATTTAGGTTTTTCCTTTGAGATTCTCTCTACAAAACCATCTTCTTCTGCTAATCTTAAGAATTGTATAGTATCAGAACTATACATAGTATTTTGTAAGTCAAATATCCCTATAACGTCTTTTACTGGAACTACTACATTTTCTCCCAAGTGTAAAAACACAAATATTCCTCCTTGCTAACTAATAACAACTCCATCGTTAACTTTAAAAACTTTAGATTCACTATTTAAATATCGAGATATATCTTCTATTCCCGTTCCGGTTATTATTGTTTGAATTCCACTTATTGAATTCAATATATAAGATTTTCTTGTAAAATCTAATTCTGATAAAACATCATCCAAAAGAAGTACTGGATATTCTCCAGTAATATCTTTTATAATGCTTAGAGATGCAAATTTAATGGTTAGGACAGATGTTCTTTGCTGCCCTTGAGAACCAAAACTTTTTGCATCTATGTTATTTATCAATATTTCAAAGTCATCTCTATGAGGTCCTATACTAGTTAATCTTCTTTCAATATCTTTCGATCTATTTTTAACTAATAAATCTTTAAAGGATATTTTTATATTATCATTATCTTTAACAGTGGATGTGTACTTAAATTTAATCTCTTCTTTTCCAGAAGTTATTTCTTTATGAATATCATAACTATGAAGATTTAACTTCTCTATATAATCTAATCTGCATTTTATTATATAGCTTCCAAATTCAACAAGTTGATCATCATATATATCCAGCATGAAGTTATCTACATTTTTAGATTTTAGTATGAGATTTCTTTCGTTTATAATTTTGTTATATTGAACAAGATTATAATAATACTTATTACTTAACTGGCATAATTCCATATCCAAAAATTTTCTTCTGATTCCTGGAGATTCTTTTACAATTTTCAAATCTTCTGGTGAAAACATAACTACATTGAATATTCCAATTAATTGATCTATTTTATTAATCTTTATAGAATTAACTCGTATAGCTTTCTTACCATCTTTTAAAATATTTATTTCTATAGTCTTATCGAGTCTCTCTTTTCCAACCTTTAAACTTATGTACGATCTATCCTCATTCCATTTGATTAATTCCTTATCTTTTGAGGTTCTATGAGATTTTGCAAAACCACAATAATATATGGCTTCTAAAATATTTGTTTTGCCTTGTGCATTATCTCCTATAAAAACATTAACGCTATTTGATAATTCTATCTCTAAACTTTTATAATTTCTGTAGTTTAACAAAAGTAATTTTTTAACAAACATAAAAACACCCAATTTAATTATAGCACAATATGCTTAAATTATTTTAAACTTTTCTTGCTGTATCTCTATTACGTCATTTACTCTTAATTTTTTACCTCTTTGGGTGCATACTTCTCCGTTAACTTTTACTTCACCCTCTTGAATTAAAAACTTAGCCTCCGATCCAAGAGAGGCTACCCCAACCCATTTTAAAAAAGAATCTAATTTTATGAATTCAGTGCTTATTTCTATTTCGTTCATAATTATAATATCAACCCGATGCATAATTATGCATCGAATATGAATAATCTCCTTTCGCTAACTATCTTGCTAATCTTACAGGTAGAACAAGATATTTAGAATTATCAGTTTCATTACTTCTTATTACACATGGACTAACGCTTGATGTAAGTTCAAGCATCACTTCATCAGAGTCCATTACTTTAAGAACATCAATTAAGTATCTAGAGTTAAATGCAATTTGTATCTCGTCTCCTTGCAAGTTTACACCAACTTCTTCTCTTACCTTTCCCAATTGAGAATTAGATGTGATTATTAGAGTGTCACCAACCAATTCAAATTTAATTAAATTAGTATTTCCCTCTTTTGCCATTAATGATGCTCTTTCAATACAATTTTGTAGATCTTGTCTGTTAACAGTAACTAAACCCTTATATTCTTGAGGTAATAAGGATTTATATTTTATAAATTCTCCTTCTAATAATCTTGATATAACCTTAGTTTCACCTAAGTTAAATAATATATGATTAGTAGTAAAAGTAATATCTACAACATCTTCACTATCCTCTAGGATTTTAGCTACTTCATTTAGAGTTTTTCCAGGTATTACTGAACTAATTGTATTTTCAGAATCTATCAACTCACTTCTTGTTGCTAGTCTATATCCATCTAAAGCTACTAAATTCAAATATGAATTATTAACCTCAAATAAAATTCCTTGAAGTATTGGTCTTGTTTCATCTTGTGCGATAGCAAATGATGTACCTTTTATCATATTCTTTAATAGATTTTGAGGAATAGAAAATAACTTAGTTTCATTAATTGCTGGAAGCTCTGGGAAATCTGATGGATTCATATGAACTAAGTTAAATACTGATTTCTTACAAGTTATTTGTATTATATTATTACCTTCTTCAACACCAAGAGTTTCTATTGTAACTAAGTCATTAGGTAATTTTCTTATTATTTCTCCAAATATTTTTGCATCTACAACAATTGATCCAGGTTCGATAACTTCAGAATCTATAATTGTTTCTATTGATACATCTACATCTGATCCTATTAATGTTAATTTTGAATCTTTTGCATTTAAGTAGACACCTTCTAATATAGGCATTGTAGATTTTCCTGTTATTGCTTTTTGAGCTATTGATATAGCATCTTGTAACTTTGATTTTTCACATATAAATTTCATATTTAACCTCCATAATTATGAACATTTACTAACAATATAAATTACTTATTATAGATAAAATAATAGATAAAAATATAGTAATAATAGTAGTAGGGGCTGTGAATTTGTTGAAAAGTACCTGCAGCCCTTATAAAATCAAGAAAGTTTGCAAAAAAATACTGTGGATAAGTCCGTACAAATTACTATGAGTTATCCACATTATTAGATGAAAGGTTTCTCCTTAAATTTTATCCACATGATATTAACTTATGTTATGTACATTGTTACTTATTTTTGAGTTAATTTCTTTGTTATGTCGTTTACTGTGTTTTGTAGAACTTCATCTGTTTTTAAGTTTTGAGATATTTTTTCATATGCATGTATAACTGTAGTATGATCTCTTCCACCAAATTCTTCTCCTATCTTTGGCAAAGATAAATCAGTAAGCTTTCTACTTAAATACATAGCTATTTGTCTTGGATATGCTACATTACGTGTTCTTCTTTGAGATTTTAGCTCCTCAACTCTAAGATTATAGTATGAGGAAACAACATCTTGAATTGTATCTATTGTTATATGCTTACTTTGTTTATTAGAAATAATATCTTTTAAAGCTTCACTTGCAAGATCTACTGTTATGTCTCTTCCTGTTAAGGATGAATATGCAACTATCCTTATTAGAGCGCCTTCTAGTTCTCTTATATTAGCTTTAATTTTTGTGGCTATATATACCATTACTTCATTAGCTACATTTAAGTTTTCTACATCAGCTTTCTTTTTTAAGATAGCCATTCTTGTTTCAAAGTCTGGAGCTTGAATGTCAGCAATAAGCCCCCATTCGAATCTACTTCTCAACCTATCTTCTAATGTAGGAATTTCTTTAGGTGGTCTATCTGATGAAAGAATTATTTGCTTATTTGCGTCATGAAGCGCATTAAATGTATGGAAAAACTCTTCTTGAGTTCTTTCTTTTCCTGCTATAAACTGAACATCATCTATTAGCAGAACATCAACATTTCTATATTTGTTCCTGAATTCTTCATTCTTATCATCTTTAATGGAGTTTATTAATTCATTAGTAAATTTCTCTGATGAAACATAAACTACCTTTGATTTTGAATTGTTTTGTAAAATATAGTGTCCTATAGCATGCATAAGGTGAGTTTTACCAAGTCCCACACCACCATATATAAATAGTGGGTTATATGCTTTAGCAGGTGCTTCAGCAACAGCCAATGATGCTGCATGTGCAAATCTATTTGAATTACCAATGACAAAAGAATCAAAAGTATACTTCGGATTTAATGTTGCTGACATCTCATCACTTACAACTACTGAGCTTTCCTTTTGGACTTCCTTTGTAGCATCTTTAACTTTAACTTCTTCCTTTCGAAAATCTGATTCAATTAGAAATTCTATATTATATTTTTTAGAGGAGATAAGTCTTATGGCATTTGCGACTAGATCCTTATATCTTTGCTCTAAAATATCTCTGGTAAATTCATTAGGAACACCTATCTTTATGCTATCTGAAGATATAGATAAGGGTTCGCAACTTTTTATCCATGTGTTGAAGCTAACTTCAGTCATCTCACTTTTTACTATATTTAATGTTTTTTCCCATAATTGATTTAGGTGGGTATCCATCTTATATCCTCCAGTCATTTTTTATAAAAAAGAAAAAATTAATCAAAATAATTAATAAACGAATATATATAAACAAATTACTAACAGTAAAATAATTGTACCATTTAAATAATTGACATTGTAGGTAGAATTATTCACATGTTAATTATTTTGTGAATAAATAGTTAAAAAAATAAATATGTTATATTATCAACATTTGTGGAAAAAATAACATTAACACTATAAACAATGAATATTAATGTTGAAATCAGCTCAAAATACTTAATGATATAAAGAAATTAAGAAAAATTGAACAAGTTATGCACAAAGTTATTCACAGCTGTGGATAACTTTTACTCCACATAAGTTATTCACAATAGTATATTAATAATATCATAAACTGTAAAAGTGGTTCAATAATTTATCCACAAAAACTTATTATGTTAATAAATTTATCAACAAAATAAGTTTTCTTGACAGTAAAGGTATTGAAATATATAATTATAAAGTAAAACTTCAAAATGAAATAAGTATAGTTTTACTATAGAAATATATATTGAAGGGGGTGTAGCGTTATGTTCATGACATACCAACCTAAAAAGAGACAAAGAAAAAGAGAGCATGGATTTAGAAAGAGAATGAGCACTCTATCAGGAAGAAACGTGCTTAAGAGCAGAAGACAAAAAGGAAGAAAAAGATTAACAGCATAAGGGCCGCAGTTGTGGCCTTTTTCTGCAAATGCAGAAAAAGGGGAATCTTATAAATGAGTATGCATAAGATTAGAAAAAATATCGAATTTAGAAACGTATATAGAAGAGGGAAGTCTCTTTCAAATGAAAATTTAGTTCTCTATATATATAATAATGGAAGAAATAGAGACGAAAATAATGAAAAGTTTAATAGAGTTGGAATTTCAGTAAGTAAAAAAGTAGGAAAAAGCGTAACTAGAAGTAGGGTTAAGAGACTAATATTAGAAAGTTATAGACTTAATTCTAAAGATTTAAAAGAAGGATTTGATTTTGTATTTGTTGCAAGAACTGTAATAAAGGATAAAACATATTCGGAAGTACAAAAATCTGTGTTAAATTTATTTAAAAGGGCAGGATTAAATAAATAATGAAAAAGTTATTGATTTTTCCAATCAAGTTATATAGAAAATTTATATCACCTTTTACAAAACCTAGTTGCATATATACTCCGACTTGTTCTCAATATGCTATAGAAGCCATTGAAAAATATGGAGCGATTAAGGGTGGTTTTATGGCTATAAAAAGAATTCTAAGATGTCATCCTTTTCATAAGGGTGGTTATGATCCAGTGAAGTAAAGAGTTAATATTTTTAGGAGGTATTTAATTTGTTTCAAGTTATTGTTGATTTCATGTACAACATCGTGGAGAAGCTTCATGATTTAATTGTTAATATAGGTATTACGGATGTAGGGGCTTCATATGTACTAGCTGTAATATTATTTACATTATTAGTAAGATTATTTTTATTACCATTAAATATAAAATCAACTAGATCAACTGCAAAAATGCAGGAGATACAACCAGAAGTTAAGAAATTACAAGCAAAACACAAGAATAGTCCAGAAAAATTAAATCAGGAAATGATGAAATTATATAAAGAAAATAATGTAAGTATGACTGGTGGTTGTCTACCTATGATCATACAAATGCCTATACTTTTTGCTCTTTACTGGGCTTTTAGACAAATACATCAAGTTTCAGGGGCTGGTTTCTTATGGATACCTAACTTAGCATTAAGAGATCCATATTTTATACTACCAGTTTTAGCTGCAGGTTCTACTTATTTGTCAACAGTCTTTACAACTAAGGTAAATGCTGCAAGTGTAGAAAATTCACCTATGAATATGTCTACTATGAATATAGGTATGTCTGTAATGATAGGTGTTTCTGCTATTAATTTTGAATCCTTATTAGTAATTTATTGGATTGTAGGAAGCTTGATTCAAATGCTTCAAACATATGTAATAGTTGTTCTACCAAAGAAAAATAAGGCTAAGGCAGCTTAGTTTTAATTTATAAGTATATTTTAAGTACAACAAGGTGGGTGAATTGGGTATGAAGCAGATTGAAGTTAATGGAAAATCTGTTGATGAAGCAGTAGAAAGTGCTTTAAAGGAACTTAATGTTACTAAAGATAAGGTTGAAATTGAGATTTTAGATGAAGGAAATAAGGGATTTCTTAGTTTATTTGGATCTAAACCGGCAAAAGTTAGAGTAAAAGTTAAAAGAGACTATATTCAAGATGCTAAGAAATTTTTAAGAGATGTCTTAAATTCAATGGATATCAAAGCTGAGATTAAGATTAAAGAAGAGGACGATGTAATAAAAATTGACTTAATTGGACCTAAGATGGGACTAATAATTGGTTACAGAGGAGAGACCCTAGATTCTTTACAATACTTAGTATCTCTTGTTGTAAATAAAGGTCATGAGACTTCATATAAGAGAGTTATATTAGATACTGAAAATTATAGATTTAAGAGAGAAGAAACACTAAAAAGAGTAGCTAGTAAAACTGCTTATAAGGTTCTTAAATTTAAAAAAGTTGTTAAATTAGAGCCAATGAATCCTTATGAAAGAAGAATCATACATGCAGCATTGCAAGGAAATGAATCTGTATATACTTATAGTGAAGGTGAAGAACCATACAGAAGAATCGTTGTTGATTTAAAAAAGAATTAAAATATGTTTAAAATAGTATAGAAAAATTTAAGAGATGGCTTTTGGGTCATCTCTTAGTTTATTGATAAAATTTTTTATTTTATATAGTATTTTATAATTTAATTATGTAAAATGAATATTAGATTTTAATTATTAGCAATAATATAGGTAAAGGAAAATTAAGGAGGCCTATTCTGAATGAAGGAATTTGATACTATCGCTGCTGTAGCCACACCCGTTGGCGAAGGTGGAATATCAATTATTAGAGTATCTGGACAAAAATCCTTGGAGATTGTTGATAGAGTTTTCAAAGGAGTTAAGGAAAGAAGATTAATAGATATTAAATCATATACTATGAGATATGGTTTTATAATTGATAATGATGAATTAATTGATGAAGTTATAGTTAGTTATATGAAAGGACCTAAAAGTTTTACTGCTGAAGATGTAGTTGAGATTAATTGCCACGGTGGAATCATCTCAACAAATAGAGTTCTTGATGTTATAGTTAAAGCTGGTGCTAGATTGGCTGAACCCGGTGAATTTACGAAAAGAGCATTTATAAATGGAAGGATAGATTTAAGTCAAGCAGAAGCTGTAATTGATATAATTAGAGCAAAGACTGACTTATCTATGAAATCTGCATTAGTACAAAGTCAGGGTAAACTTTCCCGGGAAATAAATAGATTAAGAGAGTATCTTCTTAATGTATTAGCTCTTATTGAGTATGATGTTGATTTTACTGAAGATGATGAGGAGCCAGATGAAACGGTTTCTTTAAGAGTAAATGATAGTTTGCTTAAAACAGTTAAAGATATAGATAGTCTACTAGAGAATGCTGAAGAGGGAAAACTTATAAGAGATGGGTTGAAATTGGTTATAATTGGAAAACCTAATGTTGGGAAATCATCTTTGCTTAATGCATTACTCCAAGAAAAAAGGGCAATAGTTACTGATATACCTGGTACTACAAGAGATGTAATTGAAGAGTACATTAATCTTGATGGTATACCATTAAAAATTATTGATACTGCAGGAATAAGAGAGACAGAGGATATTGTAGAAAAAATTGGAGTAGAAAAGTCTAGGGAAAAGATTGAGGAAGCTGATTTAGTTGTACTGATGCTTGATGTTAGTATACCTTTAGATGATGAAGATTTAGAAATAATTAATTATGTCAAAGATAAAAAATACATAGTTCTATTTAATAAGGTAGATTTAGATAGCAATATTTCAGGAGAAGTGTTGAATGAGCTTGAAAATAAAATTAATATATCAGCAAAAACCGGTTTAGGGTTAGAAAATTTAAAAGATAAAATAAAAGAATTATTCTTTAATGGAAAGTTAGATGGAGAGAGTGTTATTGTATCAAATACAAGACATAAGGAGGCTCTTTATAGAGCAAGAGAGAACTGTCTTTCTGCTATTGAAAGTATAAAAAATGGAGATTTTATAGATTTAGTATCTATATACGTGACATCAGGTTTGAAAGCATTAGGAGAAATTACAGGTTCTGAACTAGAAGAGGACCTAGTAAACAAAATTTTTACAGAATTTTGTGTAGGAAAGTAGGAAAATTATGAAATATTTAGCAGGAGAGTTTGATGTAATAATAGTTGGAGCAGGTCATGCAGGTTGTGAAGCAGCACTTGCTTCTGCGCGTATAGGTTGTAAAACATTGTTATGCACAATGAATTTGGATTCAATTGCATTAATGCCTTGTAACCCTAATATTGGAGGTACTGCAAAAGGACATTTAGTTAGAGAAATTGATGCACTTGGCGGAGAAATGGGTATTAATATAGATAATACTTTTATTCAATCAAGAATGCTTAATACATCTAAAGGGCCAGCAGTTCATTCACTTAGAGCTCAAGCAGATAAGAAAAAATATCAGTATAGGATGAAAAATATTATAGAGAAACAAGAAAATCTTTATTTAAGACAAATAGAGGTTGTTTCTCTTGAAAGTGAAGAAGGAAAAGTTACAGGAGTAGTTACAAAGAATGGTGCGATTTTTAAAGCGAAAGCCGTTGTTTTAGCAACTGGAACTTATCTAAAAGGAAGAGTAATTATTGGTGATGTTTCTTATAGTAGTGGTCCTAATGGTTTATTCCCTGCAAATGATTTATCCCAATCATTACTTGATTTAAATGTATCGCTAAGAAGATTTAAAACGGGAACACCCGCAAGAATAAATAGAAGAAGTGTAGATTTTTCAAAGATGATAGAACAAAAAGGTGATGACAGAATTGTTCCGTTCTCCTTTATGAATGATAATATTGATAGGGAGCAAGTACCATGTTGGTTAACTTATACTAATGAAAATACTCATTCAATTATTAAAAATAATATTGATAGATCACCTATGTATAATGGATCAATTGAGGGAGTTGGACCAAGGTATTGTCCATCTATTGAGGATAAGGTAATGAAATTCCCAGATAAGCTTCAACATCAGATTTTTATTGAACCAGAAGGTGAAGATACTGAAGAAATGTATGTTGGTGGTATGAGTTCTTCTTTGCCAGAAGATGTACAAATACAAATGCTAAGAACATTAGCTGGATTAGAGAACGTTGAAATGCTTAGAACAGCGTATGCAATTGAGTATGATTCTGTAGATCCTACAGAACTTAAGCCAACACTTGAATTTAAGAAAATATCAGGCTTATTTGGAGCAGGACAATTTAATGGAAGCTCTGGTTATGAAGAGGCAGGTGCTCAAGGTATTGTAGCAGGTATAAATGCAGCTTTAAAGGTAAGAAATGAAGACCCTATGATATTAACAAGATCAGATGGATATATAGGAGTGTTAATTGATGACTTAGTTACAAAAGGTACAAGTGAACCCTATAGAATGATGACATCAAGATCAGAATATAGACTTTTATTAAGACAAGATAATGCTGATTTAAGACTTACTGAGATTGGTTATAAAGCTGGGTTAGTAAGTGAAGAAAGATATAGTAGATTCGTGGAAAGAAAGAACAGGATTGATAGTGAGGTGAAGAGAGTTATGAATCTTCAAATTACTAACAAAAATGAAGTAAATGAGTTCTTGATATCGATTGGGTCATCAGAACTTAAAAAACCAATATCTTTATATGAATTAATTAAAAGACCTGAACTTGACTACTTTATGGTTGCACCACTTGATCCTGATCGTGAAGAATTGCCTTATGATATTGGAGAGCAAGTTAATATAATTGCAAAATATGAAGGATATATTGAAAAGCAACTTGAACAGGTAGAACAATTTAAAAAGTTTGAAAAAAGATTGATACCTCAAAACATTGATTATAATGATGTTAAGGGATTAAGAATAGAAGCTATTCAAAAACTCTCTAAAATTAGGCCTATAAATTTAGGTCAAGCTTCTAGAATTTCTGGAGTTTCTCCAGCCGATATATCCGTTCTTTTAATATATGTAGATCACTTTAATAGAAAAACTAATTCTTAGGAGGTTTTTATGGATTTATTTGAATTGATGAAGAATGCATGTGAAGAAGTTGATTTGGTTTTAACTGAAGAAAAATATAACCAATTTCAACTCTACAGAAAACTTCTTCAAGAGTGGAATGAAAAGATAAACTTAACTGCTATTGTCGAAGAAGAGGAGATAATTAAAAAGCATTTCATTGATAGTATAAAGATATTTAAATCAGAGGAACTTAGGAATTCTAAGTCAATAATAGATGTTGGAACTGGTGCTGGATTTCCAGGTTTGCCTATTGCAATAATGGATAGTAACATACAAGTGACTTTATTGGATTCATTAAATAAAAGAATTTTATTTTTAAATGAAGTTGTAAGTAAGCTTAATTTAAAAAATGTTAAGACTATTCATTCTAGAGCAGAAGATGGAGCTAGAAATAAGTTATTAAGAGAAAAGTTTGATGTAGCTGTATCCAGGGCTGTTGCTAATATGAGTGTACTTTCAGAATATTGTATGCCATATGTGAGAGTTGGGGGAAATTTTATAGCACTTAAAGGACCTTCTATAGATGAAGAGTTAATTGATGCTAAAAATGCAATTGGTACACTTGGAGGAGTACTAAAGAATGTTGTTTCTGTTAAAGTTGATGGAACTGACTTAAATCATAACTTAGTTATAGTTAGTAAAACTTCAAGCACGTCAGCTATATATCCAAGAAAAGCTGGTACTATAACAAAAAAGCCAATTAAATAATTTGTATATATTTAACAAATAATATATTAATTTGTAACTATTTGTATTACGATTTTTACATAAAAATAGAAGGAAAAATAAATGTTTTGTAGAAATTGGTAATTAATGGATTTTAATATAATTTTCATAAGGGATGGGATTTTAAATGCAAAACGAAATAATGTATATAAGCATTGATAGTATAATACCTAATACTTATCAGCCAAGAAAGTTTTTTGATGAAGTTGCTCTTACTGAATTATCTCAGTCTATTTGTCAATTTGGAATTATACAACCTCTTACTGTTAGAAAGAGAGGGGGTTTATTTGAATTAGTTGCTGGAGAAAGAAGATGGAGAGCAGCAAAACTTGCTAATTTAAATGAAGTTCCATGCACAATTATTGAAATAACTGATACTGAGTCTGCTGAAATTGCTTTGCTAGAAAATCTTCAACGTGAGGATTTGAATTTTATTGAAGAAGCAGAAGCATATTATAATTTGATAAATGAGCACCACTTTACACAAGATGATTTGGCAACAAGAATGGGTAAAAAACAATCTACAATAGCAAATAAGTTAAGATTATTGAAGTTAAGTTCAGAAGTAAGAAATATTTGCTTGGAAAATAGTCTAACTGAAAGACATGCCAGGGCATTACTTTCATTACCAGATGAAGTTCATCAGCTAAAGGTTGTAAAGAAAGTTATAAAGCAAAATTTAAATGTTAAAAGAACTGAGGAGTTAATAAATAAAGAACTTCTTAAATTAGCTGGTAATGAGTTAAGTTCTAAAGGCAAGAAAAGAATAACAGGAGTATTTGCACCTAAAATATATGTTAATTCAATTAAACAAGTTTTTGATAAATTTAAAATTCCAGCTGAATATAAATCAAAGGATTGTGGCGAGTATATCCAAATAACTGTTAACATTCCAAAAAAATAATTTTAAAGTATGAGTGATTGTAAATCATTCATACTTTTTTTTGTTTTATTAATGTTTCACGTGAAACATGATAAAAATTTAGTTACATATTTCAATTTCTCTTTTAATATTATGTAGAAAAATATATAATAGAAAGTATAGTGCGTTTCATTGCAAAGGGGGGGGAATAAATGAAGACTATATGTGTTTTTAATCAAAAAGGTGGAGTTGGTAAAACAACAACTAATATTAACTTATGTGCCTATCTTGCGATGGAAGGGTATAAAATTTTAGCTATAGATATTGATCCGCAGGGTAATACCACTTCTGGTATTGGAATTGACAAAAGAACATTAGAAAATTCAATGTATGATGTTTTAACATCAGATACATCTTTAAATGATGTTATTATACAATGCAATTTAGTTGAAAATTTGTACATTGCACCATCAACTATGGAACTAGCTGGAGCTGAGGTTGAAATTATTACGAAAAGTGATAGGGAGAAGATATTATTAAATAAAATTAATGATTTAGAAATGGATTTTGATTTTATTTTTATAGATTGTCCTCCTTCATTAGGTACTTTAACAATTAATGCTCTTGTAGCTTCTGATACAGTGTATATACCTATACAATGCGAGTTTTATGCGTTAGAGGGTGTTGGACAGCTTATCAATACTGTTCAGCTTGTTAAGAAAGCCTTAAATAAAAAGCTTGATGTTGAAGGCGTTGTAATGACAATGTTCGATGCTAGAACAAATTTAAGCATTGAAGTTCAGAAGGAAGTAGAAAAATATTTTGGTGATAAAGTATACAATACTACTATTCCAAGAAATATTAGATTAGCAGAATCGCCTAGTTTTGGTTTACCAATAATGCTTTATGATGATAAATGTAAAGGTGCAGAGGCATATTTAAATTTAACAAAAGAATTTTTAAGTAGACAGGGAGATAAAGTATGAGTAAAAAGTTTGGACTAGGAAAAGGATTAAATGCTTTAATTCCAAGCGAAGATATTGATGAAGTTGATGAAAAATCAAAGGTATACATATCTATAAATAAAATAAGAGCTAACTCAGAACAACCAAGAAAATACTTTGACAGTGAAAAGATTTCTGAATTATCGAAATCAATTTTAAATCATGGTGTAATTCAGCCATTAATTCTTCAAAAAGATAATGAAAATTATATTATTGTTGCGGGAGAAAGACGTTGGAGAGCAGCTAAGTTAGCTGGTTTAAAAGAAGTACCTGCAATAATTATGGATTTATCAAAAAGTCAATTGTTAGAAATATCTCTTATAGAAAATATACAAAGAGAAGACCTAAATCCAATTGAAGAAGCTAAAGCTTTCAAGCAATTAATAAGTGAATTTAACTTAACGCAAGAGGCTCTTAGCGAAAGAGTTGGTAAGTCAAGAACTACAATAACAAATTCAATGAGATTACTTAATTTAGATGAAAGAGTTCAAAATTATGTAGTAGAAGGTGTAATTTCTGAGGGACATGGCAGAACTTTACTAGCAATTGAGGATAAAGAAATACAATATAAAATGGCTCAAAAAGTAATAGATGATAAGATTTCAGTAAGAGAATTAGAGAAGATTATCAAAAACTTAGGAAAAGAAAAGAAAAAGTCTGAAGATACTGAGGGTGAGATGTCTCCATATCTCAAAGACTTGCGAGAAAAGTTAGAGAGTAAATTTGGTACTAAAGTAAACATAGATAAGAAAAGAAGTAAAGGAAAAATAGAAATTGAGTATTATTCTAATGAAGACTTGGAAAGAATTTTAGAGATAATCAATTTATAATTGTTTCACGTGAAACATGAGGAAAGGAAGAACATAATAAATGAATAGCATAATAAATTCAATTAGTGATTATAGTGCATATATAATAATAGGGATGGCAGCAGTAATATTATTGCTTTTTATATTAGTACTAATACTTTTTAGATCCTTAAATAAAGTTGAAAAAAGATATAGGAAACTTATGAGAGGAGTAAATAGTAAGAACCTAGAGGAACTTGTTATAGGGTATTTAGACAAGGTAGACGAAGCAAATAAAAATTCTGTAGAGGCAGTTGAATTAGGAAAGTTCCTACAAGAAAAGATGAAAAAATCTATTCAAAAGGTATCAATCATGAGATATAAAGCATTTGAAGATGTTGGTAGTGACTTAAGCTTTTCGATTGCATTATTAGATGATAATGATGATGGAGTTGTTTTAACAGGTATATATGGAAGACATGAAAGCACAACATATGCTAAGCCAATAGACAAAGGAATATCAAGATATGATTTATCAGAAGAAGAAATAACAGTATTAAATAAGTCTATAAATAGTAAGTAATCCTTCCCCCCTTATTAAATAGGGGGGATTTTTTTATATAGAATAGAATTAATTAGAAGAGCTAATGTTGTTAAGAACATCATCAAGAGAAGAATTCTTACCACCTAATGACTTAATTGCAAAGTGATAAATACCCTTAGAAATAGTATCAGCTATTGTCATAACAGTAAATAATCTTGTATTCTGAAGAACCATAAACTCAAAATTTCCAGAAATATTAACTATACCAGTAATACTTAAGTCTCCAACAGAAGGAAGACCTTTATTGAGTGCCATTCCAGGAAAAAGAGGCTTCTTTTCAATATAAATATTACCTACGTTTTGAAGCTTACCCAAAGAAGCATCAATAGCAACTATATAGGGATTATTATGTTGAGATTTAATTGACTCTAATGTAGTGACAAGATTTTTAGCGTGAATTGGTTCTTCTAAGTCTCCATAAATGATTAAATTTTTTCTTACTAAGCACTTGAGTTTATAGCCTACTAAAGGGCCAAGTGAATCACCAGTAGATCTATCTGTACCAATACAAATAATAACAATAGTTCTTTTACTTCTAATAACAGGAGTTAATTCAGTATATAAAAAATCTCTAATTTGTAAAATTGAACTTGAAGAAGTTGAATCACATACTAATGAATTCATAAAAAAACCTCCTTTAATAGAATTATTTCCATTAAAAGAGGTTAATATACTAAAAATTTACAATACCTTTTCATCTTTAAGAACAGTATAGAAAACAACTAAAAACATACAAAAAATCATACCACCAACTCCATTTACGCTTATCCCAATAAATATAGCAGCTAAAACAGCTATAGGATTTAAACCTAAAGAAGTAGACATAATTTTAGGTTCTAAAATTTGCCTTGTAATAAAGACAATAGCATATAGAATTAAAAGACCAATACCAACCAAATAATTTCCGGTGAGTAAGTTATATCCAGCAAGGGGAATATAGACCATTGGCATACCTAGAACAGGAAGTAAGTCCAAAATAGCACACAAAACACTTAAAATTAAAGCATAGTTAATCCTAAAGCTATAGAATCCTATAAAAGTGATTAAAAAAGTAACAAAAATTAGAAACATATATGAAAGAGCATAGGTAAAGAATTTGTGGCGTATTTTACCAATTATACCCAAAAGAGAATTATTCTCAATTGGGAAGCTGGATAAAAGGGATTTAGTATTTGAAGCTGCAAATTTCTTAGTGAATAAAAAGGTAGCTAATAGTGTAAAAATAATAACCATTATTATATAGGGTATATATGAAACTATTGATATAGCTAAAGATACAACGCCAGATCCAATTGAGACACTATAGTTAACAATTTTGCTTAAAGAACCTGTTGCAGTATCTTTAACTGAGTTGATAATAGAAGGATCAATATTTAAATTATAAAAATAATCCTGAACCTCAGTAAACTTATCCATAATATACGAAGAATTATCAGTTAAATAGTGTTGTACATTTTTAGTTAAGTTTATGAGTTGATTAGCTAAAGCCCCCACAGAAATTATAATAAAAATAATAACAGTGGATAAAAATAATATAGTTGTAATTAAAGATGCAAACCAATCTTTAATCTTAAAATTTTTAATTAAGTATCTAGTAGGCCGTCTTAAAATTAATGCAAATAATGAAGCAAGAACAAACGGAATTGTATAGGGTAGAGTTTTAAAGAATATTAAGAAAATTAGTGTATAGCATATAAAAAATATTCCTAACTTACTTATCTTTTCTTCAAATTCTTTCATAGGATAACCTCCTTTGCAATGGAATCAAGAGATTCTAAAACATAATTTATTTCATTTACATTGTTAAATATACCAAGACTAAATCTAACAGTACCAGATGGAAAGGTTCCCATTGATTTATGAGCTAGAGGAGCACAATGCAAACCTGTTCTGGTCATAATGCCATAATTTTTATCAAGAATATAAGACAATTCAGATGTATCTTTGGATTTCATATTAATTGATACAGTAGGTGTGGAACTAAGTGAGTTTTTGGTTCCGTATATAATTAAATTACTTATTTTATCAAGTTCGCTAAGAAAATATTTAAATAAGTTTTTTTCTTTAACTAAAAGATTGTTATATTCTTCTGTTTTCAAGTAGTTAAGTGCAGAATTTAAACCTACAATTCCAGGTGTATTAAGTGTACCAATCTCAAATTTATCAGGTAAAAAACTTGGTTGGAGCAAATCAGAGGAATTACTTCCTGTCCCACCAGAAAAGATAGGAGAAGCAATTTCATTCAATTTATCATTAATTATAAATCCACCTATTCCTTGAGGCCCTAAAAGACTTTTATGTCCAGTAAATGCGATAGCATCAGAATTTAAGTCGTTAAAATTTACAGGAATATGGCCAGCACTTTGAGCTGAATCAACAATGAAATAAATACCTTTCTCTAAACATATTTTACCAATAATATCCAAAGGTTGTATAGTACCAAATACATTTGATGCATGTGATAGAACAACAAGTTTTGTATTATTATTTATTTTATCAATAAAATCTTGTAAAATAATTTTACCTGAAGAATCACATTTGGCTATGTCAAGCTCAATTACTCCCTTGGCTTTTAATGTATTAAGCGGACGTAAGACTGAATTATGATCCATTTCAGAAGTTATTACATGCCAACCAGGCTTAACAATTGAGTGGATTAAGGTATTTAAAGCATAAGTTATATTAGGTGTAAAAACTACATTCTCTGCTTTATCAAAACCGAAAAAATTAGCAATAGAGTCTCTGCATTCATAAACACTTCTAGTCCCAGTAAGAGCTGAATTATAAGCACCTCTTCCAGGATTTGAAGCTAAAGAATTTATAATATTAAACATAGATTCAGAAACTATGCTTGGTTTAGGAAAGGATGTAGCTGCATTATCTAAATAAATATTCATAAAAACTCCTTAAAAATAAAAGTGAAATAAAAATATATTATCTTAATTACTAATTATAACAGAAAGTTAAATAATATAGACAGACATTAAAATTATATACACTATTTAGAAATAATATAAAGGTGAAAATAAATTTTCAAGAAAAAAAGAGGAAGTGTTATAATATAAGTTTAGGAGGGAATACATATGAATAGATATTGTTTAGTGGTATTTAAAAATACGATAGGAGCCATAAAAGGAGAGCAAAAATTAAAAGAAGATAATTTGGATATTGAGGTTATGCCAACCCCATCAGTAATAACAGGCAGTTGTGGTATATGTATAAGATTTAATGAGAATATATTGATTAATGTTAAAGAGAGTATAGAAAATAACCAGTTAGAGATTAATGGATTATATATAAAGAATGAAGAAGGATTTTCTAGATTATAAAAGGGAGGATGAGAGAAATGTATGTATTTCAATCATTATTCTCCATAGATGCGGAGAAAAAAACATTAGATATTGGTGGGAAAATTGTTAATATTCAGTTCTTATTCAATATAGCCTGGGGAATTGTAAAAATATTAGTGATACTAATCTTAATGTTCCTAGCTGTAAGAATAGGAAATTATATCATTGAGAAATTTGTCCATAAGCAGATAAAGAGTGAAATTAGATTTACAATGGATGAAAAGAAGGCAAATACTGTTGGAGAAGTACTAAAAAGTGTTCTTAGATATTCAGTGTATTTTATTGGCGGAATAGGGATATTTGCAAATTTATTTTCAGGTGTTTCCTTAACTTTTGCATCAATTGGCGGGGTTGCACTAGGCTTTGGTACCCAAAGCTTAGTAAAAGATATAATAAATGGATTCTTTGTATTATTCGAAGATCAGTATGCAGTGGGGGATTATATATCCATTGGTGATAATTCAGGTATTGTTGAGAGTATAGGAATCAGAATGACTCAACTTAAGGATTTTAATGGTGATATGCACTATATTCCTAATGGAACCATTTCTCAGGTAACAAATCATTCTAGAGGAGATATGAGTGTTATTGTAGATGTAGAGATTGCATATAAGGAGAATATTGACATAGCCATTGAAGTAATTAATAATGCCTGTGAGAAAGTAGCTGTTGAAAAAGAGCATATAATTGAAAAGCCTAAAGTAATAGGGGTACAGTCCTTAGGAGTATCAGCAGTAGTAATAAGAGTACTAGGAAAAACAGAGCCAATGTATCAATGGGCACTAGAAAGAGAATTAAGAAAAGAAATTAAACTTACAATGGAAAGAGAAGGAATAGAGAGGCCACAAGGAAAGGTAGAAGTTATAAAAAGTAAAGAATAAGATATAAATATGGGGGGAAGTAGAAATGCAAGAATTTAATTTGGGTGACGTAGTATTAATGAAAAAACAGCATCCTTGCGGAAGCTCAGAATGGGAAGTAATACGATTAGGTGCAGATATTAAAATAAAATGTTTAGGTTGTGGAAGATTAGTTATGCTTCCAAGAAGTAAGTTTCAAAAAGGAATAAAAAAAATAGTATCTTCTAATACAAACAAAGAAGAAATTTTATAAAATATGTTGAAATTATAAGAGCAAAGTGATATACTGTAAAATTGTAAGTCCCTGCTATGCATTAGCATGGCCAATAGTCCGGAGGGAGGTGAAAAGAATGAGAAAGTATGAAACTATATTCGTAATTCATCCATCATTCGAAGAGGAGGCTGTTAAAGCTACAATCGAGAAGTTTAAGGGTGTTATCGAAAATGGTGGAGGAACTGTTGACAATGTAGATTTCTGGGGTAAGAGAAAGCTTGCTTACGAAATAAACAAAATCAACGAAGGTTTCTACACTTTAGTTAACTTCAGTGCTAACCCAGAATTACCAAGCGAGTTAGACAGAATATTCAGAATTACAGACGGAATCGTAAGACACATAATAGTTAAGGAAGAAAAATAAGGTGGTGTTTTTGAATGAATAAAGTAATTCTTACAGGCAGACTTACTAAAGATCCTGAGTTGAAATTTACTCCAGGAAATGGTACTGCAGTGACCACTGTAACCCTAGCAGTTGATAAGTATAATGCTTCAACTGGTCAAAGGGAAGCTGATTTTATCTCAGTTACAATCTGGGGTAAACAAGCAGAAGCTACTGCTAACTATATGAATAAAGGCGGTCAAATGGCTGTCAGCGGTAGAATCCAAACTAGGTCTTATGATGCTAAGGATGGAACTAAGAGATATGTTACAGAAGTTGTAGCAGATCCTGTTGGAGGCGTTGAATTCCTAGGAGGAAGAGGAAATGCTTCTGGCAACAAAAACAATGGTTTCAACAATGGTTCTGAATATGCTGCACCATCAAATGACAATTTTGGTGGTGGAATGAGCTTCGAAGAGGATATGACGCCAGTTGATGACGGAGATATCCCATTCTAGAATTTAGGTAAGGAGGGAAAGAAATGAGCAGAGAAGTAAGAAAAGGCGGCAAAATGAGAAGACCAAAAAGAAAAGTTTGCGCTTTTTGTGTTGATAAAGCTGAGTCTATTGATTACAAAGATATAAATAAGCTAAGAAAATATGTTACTGAAAGAGGTAAGATTTTACCAAGAAGAATTTCTGGAACATGTGCTAAGCATCAAAGACAGCTAACAGATGCTGTTAAGAGAGCTAGAAACATAGCTTTATTACCTTTTACTACAGAGTAAAAATTATAAAACCCCATTTGGGGTTTTATTTTTTTTATTATTGCAATATAAAAATTGATTAAATACTCAAATATTAGTAGAATGGTGGAAAATACTTAGTTGAAATAATATCCAAAAAAAACTAAAATAAATATACAGGATATTGAGATGAGAGGGGGAGAGGTTGTTGAGGAAGGATGAATTTAACATAATGGGGGATATTAAACTCATTGAGGAATTAAAAGCTCAATTAATATGTGTTATAGGGGAGTTTTTTCAATTACTAACAAGAGGAAGTAATGTAGCCAAAGATGCTGTATTAGAATGCATATCTTCGGCAATGATTATATTATATCTATTAGGGGAAAAATTAGGATATTCATATTTACAAATAGATGAAAATACTAAAGAAAAAATTAGAATAGGAATTGTTGACGAAGATAATCAGGAGAATTATGGTGATGCACTAAGGAAATTACATCATCATTTAAAAGAGAGAAGAGACTAGTAATTTATGAACTAAAGATAAATGGAGGGAATATGAACAAGATTTCTACAAAAGCAATAGTAGAAGCAGGTATAATGGCTACTGTGACATTCATATTAATGACTATAAGTACATTTGTGCCAGGAACTTCTCTACTTATAACTTGTATATTACCTATACCAGTTATACTTATATACTTAAGAAATAGTTTAAAAGTAGCAGTATTATCACTTTTGGTTTCTGGAATTTTAATAAGCTTATTTAATAATATTATTTTAATGTCAGGGACAATGATAATTACAGCGTTAACATCCTTGAGTCTTGGATATTGTATAAAACATAAGCAAAGCTTTGTAAAGGCATTTGGTTTATTAACAATAGCGAGTTTACTAGGGAATATAGTAGATATATTTTTATATATAAAGGTTTTTTTAGGCAGTACAGTAAGTGAGCAAATAAATCTAATGATAGAATCTGCAAAGAGTAGTTCAGAAAGTGTTGCAAAATTAACTGGAAGTGCTTCAAGTATTGACTTTGATACTTTAATATATATGTTGCCTGCAGGATTAGTTCTATCAATGCTTCTTTCTTCTTTACTAACATATATAATATGCATGAAGGTAATAAGAAGATTTAATTATAAAATGGAACCAATAAGGAATTTTTCTAATTGGTACATTGATATAAAAGTTATTGTGGTTATGATGATAATATCAACTATAGGTTATCTGATGAAATTAGGTAATATTACAATTGCAAAATATGTTATTCTTTCATCTTCAGCTATATTGCAAATTACTATGGCAATCATAGGAGGAGCAGTAATTAGTTATTTTTTAAAAACAAAGTACAAGTTGAAAAGTAATACTAGGGCAATAATTATCATATTTTTATTTATATCTTTTATGAATCAATTCTTGTTTATTATTGGATTAGTTGATAGTATAGTTGACTTAAGAAAAATTGGAATTGTATCCTTTAATAAGGCTCTTAAAAGTAAAAAATAATACCTCAATAATAGCCCTAAGGAGGCTCGTATGAATAATAAAAGTAAAAATTATAATATAGTTTTTACATTAGTAATTATACTAATATCAATAGTGGCATATGTAAGAAATATAATAGACTTGCTGCTAGGTATTACAATAATGGCTTTAATAGTAGCAGCATATAATTTTAGGAAGAGACTTCAGACACAAGAAAGATTTGAGAATAATGTGAATAATATGGCTACCTATTTATCAAATGAAATGGAAGAAAACTTAAAGAATATGTTATATTCTATAGCAATAATTAATAATAAGGGCAGCATATTATGGAGCAATAAAAAATTTAAGGATGAAATTGATCTTGAAGAATTAAAAGATAATAATATAGTAGGATTATTTAGAGATCTTTCGTTAGAAAAAATTATAAAAAGTAATATAAAAAACTCGCAAAAAGTAAAGTTTAGAGATATAATATATGAAGTTTATAGTCAAAAAATAGAGTTTTTTCAAAAGCAAGAAGCATATTTACTTTATTTCAATGATATTACTTATTTAGAAAATGGATCAGCAACTAAAGACAGTATAATGTTAATAGAAGTAGACAATATGAGTGATGCAGCAAAGTCAATGGAGGAGAATAATGCTCCACTACTTATTGCAGAGGTCGAGAGAACTATAAACAATTATGCAATAAGTCAGAATGCTATGATAAGAAAATATGATTCTAATAAGTATGTATTATGTATACCTGACAGATTAGTAGAGGAACAGATAAAGAAAAAATTTGACATATTAGACATCATAAGAGATATTGATATGGGAAATAAAATGGATGTGACGCTATCAATAGGAATAGGTATGGGAGGAAGGTCCCCTCAAGAGAATCATGATTATGCAGTTACAGCAAAGGAGCTTGCCTTAGGTAGAGGCGGAGATCAGGCAGTTGTAAAATGGCCAGATAAACAAGCCTTTTTTGGTGGTAATACTAAGGAATTGGAAAAGAGAACTAGAGTAAGAGCTAGAGTTGTAGCAAGAGCACTTAAGGATTTAGTTTATGAAAGTTCAAAAGTATATATAATGGGACACAAGAACCCAGACATGGATTGCTTTGGAGCAGCATTTGGATTATCTTCAGCAATTAATCAAATAGGTAAACAGTGTAAGATAATATTAGGTAAAGATAATAGAAATATTGATTTTTACTTAAAAGAGGTTAAGAAAGACTTTTCATATGACGATTTATTTATTAATGTAGAAGATGCTCTAAGTGAAATTAAAGAAACAGATTTAGTAATTGTAGTGGATGTTCATAACATTAATTATATTCAAACAAGTAGTATATTAAATAAATGTAAAAGAATTGTTATAATAGATCATCATAGGAGAAGTCCTGATATGATAGAGGGTGCATTACTTAATTATATTGAGGTATATGCATCATCAACTTCAGAATTGGTTACAGAGGTTGTACAGTATATGCTAGATAAACCGAAACTTAAAGTAATAGAAGCAGAAGCTTTGCTAGCAGGAATTTTTATAGATACTAAAAACTTTATATTCAAAACTGGAGTAAGAACTTTTGATGCTGCATCTTTTTTGAGAAGAATAGGTGCAGACACAATACACATAAAGAAACTCTTCTCTGATGATTTAGAAAGCTATATAATAAAAGCTCAAACTATTAAGTCAGCAGAAGTAGAAAATAATGTAGCTATTGCCATATGTCCGCCAGAAGCAACAGAAGTTGTATTAGCTGCACAAGTAGCGGATGATCTACTAAATATTACAGGTATTCAAGCGTCCTTTGTGTTTGTTAGAATAGAAGAGGATATTTATATAAGTGCAAGATCACTAGGAGATATGAATGTTCAAGTTATTCTAGAAACCTTAGGGGGTGGAGGTCATATGACTATGGCTGGTGCAAAACTTAGCAATACAAATATAAAAGCCGCTAAAGAGAAACTTAAAGCAGCTATATCAAACTACTTAAGGGAAGGTGAATAACATGAAAGTAATATTACTAGAAGATGTAAAGAAGGTTGGAAAAAAAGGTGATGTTGTTGAGATGTCAGATGGATATGCTAGGAACTTTTTATTTCCTAGAAAATTAGCACAAGAAGCTAATGATAATAACCTACATATCCTAAATAATAAAAAAGAAAATGAAAGAAAAAAGAAATTAGCTGAAATAGAAGCAGCTCAAAAGTTAGCAGCTGAACTTAAAGATAAAGAAATAACTGTAAAAGCAAAAACAGGTGAGCAAGGAAGATTATTTGGAGCAATAACAAGCAAAGATGTATCCGAACTTATTAAGACTCAATATAAAGTTGAGATAGATAAGAAAAAGATAGTTATGGATACTATTAAGCTTGCAGGAGTATATAACATTGAACTAAAGTTGTACCCTGAAGTAACAGCTAAGATGAAGGTTGTTATTGTCTCTGAAACTTAAGGAGGACTATATATTGAGGACAAGAAACCAAGCAAATGTATTAGAAGAATTAATGAGCAATGAACTTTCTTTAGAGTCTCAAGTTAATGTATTATTTGATATATTAAAAAATGTTTTAGATGAGGGAGCTATTAGAGCAAGAACAGTAAAGTATAAACTTCAAAAACAGATTAAATCAGAATCAATATATGAAAGAGTTTATGCATTAAATAAAATTGCATCTGATGGAAAAGGTGTGAAGGTAGTTCCAACATCAGAAAATGTAAATGAAGCAATGGAAGATACTTTTAATTGGGTTTCTGATGAATTAGCAAAAAGATTTATTCAAAATAGAATAGAATCACAAGTTGAGCAAGTTTTAGTAGAAAAACAAGATAAGTATATAGATGAAATGAGATTAGGCATTATAAGGAAACAAAAGGGTCCTGAAAATGCAAAGACATTAAAAAAATATGCTAAGTTAGAAGTTTTAGATGCGAGAAAAGCAAATAAAAATATAATGAGCTTACTTAGACCAGCAGATTTTTCAGAAATTGTTGGTCAAGAAAGAGCCATAAAATCGTTATTATCAAAGATGGCATCACCATATCCACAACACATAATTCTTTATGGACCACCGGGAGTAGGTAAAACTACAGCAGCAAGAATTGCATTGGAAGCTGCAAAGAAGATGAATTTTACTCCATTTGATGAAGGATCTAAGTTTGTTGAGGTAGATGGAACCACATTGAGATGGGACCCTAGAGAAATAACTAACCCATTATTGGGTTCAGTACATGATCCTATATATCAAGGTAGCAAAAAAGATTTAGCTGAAATAGGTGTTCCTGAACCAAAGCCAGGTTTAGTAACTGAAGCACATGGTGGAGTTCTCTTTATTGATGAAATAGGAGAGTTGGATGACATACTTCAAAATAAATTATTAAAGGTATTAGAAGATAAAAGAGTTGAATTCTCATCATCATACTATGATCCAGATGATGAAAATACGCCTAAGTATATTAAGTATCTTTTTGATAATGGTGCTCCAGCAGATTTTGTACTTATAGGAGCTACTACTAGAGAACCAAGTGAAATTAATCCTGCATTAAGATCAAGATGTACAGAGGTTTATTTTGAACCACTAGGAGCAAAGGATATAGAGAAAATTATTGAAAATGCAGCAGAAAAGTTAGGTGTAGTATTAGAAGAGGAAATTCCAGAATTGATAAGCAGATATACTATAGAAGGTAGAAAAGCTGTTAATATATTAGCAGATGCTTATGGATATGCTCTTTATAATAAAAAGGACAATCTTCCAGAAAAAATAACTATAACATTGAAAGATGTTGAAGAAGTTCTTGCTATAGGAAGATTTATTCCATATGAAAGAGTGGACAAGGGTAATGCATATGAAATTGGACATATTTACGGATTAGGAGTATCAGGATTTTTAGGATCAACTCTAGAAATTGAGGCGTCAGTATATGAGGCTAAAGAAAAAGGAGCTGGAACAATAAGATTTAATGAGACTGCAGGATCAATGGCAAAAGATTCAGTTTTCAATGCTGCTTCAGTAATTAGAAAAATAACTAATAAAGATATTAAAGACTATGATATTCATGTTAATGTTATTGGTGGAGGAAATATAGATGGTCCTTCAGCCGGGGTTGCAATTACACTAAGTATAATTAGTGCATTAGAAGAAAAACCACTAAGACAAGATGTAGCTGTGACTGGTGAAATATCATTAAGAGGAAAAGCAAAACCAGTAGGTGGAATTTTTGAAAAAATATATGGTGCTAGAAGAAAAGGAATAAAACTTGTTTTAGTTCCTAAGGACAATGAAAAAGAAATTCCAGTAGGTTTAAAGGATATAGAAGTGAAAGCTATTGAATCAATTGAAGAAGCAATTGAAGTCCTATTTAATTAATATGCAAAGTTATTAAAAATTTTAAGAAAAAAAGAGGCATTGCCTCTTTTTTTTAGTATAATAGTAACGTAATAAAAATTAAGTATTGATTATTAGAAAAAATATTATAATTATATATATTCACAGAGTAATTTAGGAGGTGATTTTTATGGAAAATACTCTTATGAAGAGTTTGCCTCAAAGTATTGAAGCGGAGCAATCAGTAATAGGATCTATGATTATAGATAAAACAGCTATTGCACAAGCTGCAGAAGCTTTAAAAGAAGAGGATTTTTATAGAGACTCCCACAAGGTTATATTTAGAAGTATTGTAGATATGTTTCAAAGAGATATGGCAGTAGATCTAATAACCTTGTTAGAGTATCTGAAGTCTACAGGAAAACTTGAAAATGCAGGGGGAGCTACTTACGTTACAGAAGTAAGTGGATCTGTTCCAACAACTGCAAACTTAGGGGCTTACATAAAAATAGTTTCTGAGAAATCAACATTAAGAAGATTAATAAGAGCATCCACAGAGATAATAGAATCCAGTTATAATGAGCAAGGGGAAGTAGAAAAGGTTCTAGATAAAGCAGAGAAAAGAATCTTTGATATAGGAGAAAAGAGAAACACATCTGAGTATGAAGCACTTAGTGATGTATTAGAAAGAAGCTTTGAACAGATTGAAAGATTGTTCAATAATAAGGGTGATATAACAGGAGTAGGTTCCGGGTTTAATGATTTAGATGCCAAAACTTCGGGTTTCCAAAAGGGCGATATGGTGCTTATTGCAGCAAGACCATCAATGGGAAAGACAACTTTTGCATTAAATATAACTGAGCATGCTGCCTTAAGAGAAGGAAAAAGTGTTGTGGTCTTTTCACTGGAAATGTCTAAAGAACAACTTGCATATAAGTTATTATGTTCAGAGGCTAATGTAGATATGTTAGCGTTAAGGACAGGTAATCTTGAGGATAAGGATTGGGATAATATTGCAAGAGCAGCAGGGCCGTTATCAAAGGCAAGAATATATATTGACGACACTGCAGGTCTATCAGTTATGGAAATGAGAAGTAAGTGCAGAAGAATTAAGATGGAGCACGGAATAGATTTAATCATGATTGACTACTTGCAACTTATGTCAGGATCAGGGGAAAGTAGACAACAAGAAGTTTCAGAAATATCTAGAAGTATTAAAGCCTTAGCTAAGGAAATGGAATGCCCTGTTATAGCACTATCACAGTTATCTCGTGCGCCAGAACAAAGAGCTGACCATAGACCTATGCTTTCAGACTTAAGAGAATCAGGTTCAATTGAACAAGATGCCGATTTAGTTATGTTCTTATATAGAGATGAGTACTATAATAAAGAGACAGAAGAAAAGAATGTAGGAGAATGTATCATAGCTAAGCAGAGAAACGGTCCAGTAGGAACAGTAAAATTGGCTTGGCTTGGACAATACAGTAAATTTGGAAATTTAGATTCAGTACATAAAGAATAGAAAGAGGTGAGATATATGGATCCCAGTGGGTATAGTAGTAAGAATTTAAATAAAAAACTAAATATTAATTCAGGAGGATTCATATATAGCAATCTATAATGCTTCCTCCTGAAAATGGAGGTAGCTAAAATGAACAAAAGCTTAAACACTAATGAATTAAAAGAAAGACTTATGAACTTAGCAGGAAATGAGTTCTTGGAACTTATTGAGGATATTCATCCAGCAGATATTTTAGATGTAATTAGAGAGTCAGAAGAAGAAAAGGCTTATTTAATTAAAAAACTTCCACATTGGTTATTAGCAGATGTAATAGAAGAAATGGAAGAGGAAGAGAAAGAAGAATTCCTTAATCTATTTACTGATATTGAACAAGGAAATATAGTCAATGAGATGAGTTCAGATGAAATAGCAGACTTACTTTTAAGTGTTGAACCAGATAAGGCTAATAAATTACTTGAAGCGCTAGACAAGGAAGATCAAGAAGAGGTCAAGGAGCTACTAACTTATAATGAGGACACAGCGGGTGGACTTATGGCAACAGAATTTATTGCCATAAAAGAAAATATGACAGTAGCAGAGACATTAACTTATCTTCAAACAGCTGGAATTGATGCTGAAACAGTATACTATTTATATGTTTTAGATGAAAAAGAAAGCTTAAGAGGAATATTATCCCTTAGAGAACTTGTTGTTTCATCATTTGATATAATAATAAGGGATATAATGCATGAAAATGTAAAGAGTATTCCAGCTTTTATGGATCAGGAAGATGTAGCAGTAATATTTGAAAAATATGGATTCCAGGCAATGCCAGTTGTTGGAGATGAAGGAGATATGCTTGGAGTAATAACTCTAGATGACATTATTGAAGTTGTTAGAGATGAGGACAACGAGGATATATACCGTCTTGGAGGACTTAATGAAGGCGAAGTAATAGATGGAAGAGCTAGAGAATCAGTTAAGAGCAGATTACCCTGGTTATTCGTTAACTTAATTACAGCAATCTTAGCAGGAGCAACAGTTAATATATTTAATGGAACAATAGATAGAGTAGTAATATTGGCAAGCTTTATGCCTATTGTGGCAGGTATGGGTGGAAACGCAGGAACTCAAAGCTTAACTCTTATAGTAAGGGGAATAGCATTAGGGGAACTTACAGGTGAAAATGCTAGAAGAGTATTTTTAAAAGAAGCATTAACTGGAGTAATAAATGGAGCAGCTATTGGTGTTGCAGTAAGTATGCTTGGTATACTATGGTCAGGTAACCCCATTTTTGGATTAGTAGTTGGTACAGCAATGATACTTAACATGGCATTAGCAACAATAGTTGGGTATGCAGTACCTGTAGTACTTAAAAAAGTAGGCGTGGATCCAGCATTAGCATCTGCTGTATTTGTAACAACTTTTACTGATGTATGTGGTTTCTTTTTCTTTTTAGGATTAGCTACATTATTCATAAGCAAATTAACTTAAGAATAAGTTTTTTTAAAGAGATATCAAGTTTACTTTTGATATCTCTTTTTGTTTATATACATTTTTTTATACTTAAAGCTAATTCCCCATCTTCAACATTTAGACTAAGCGTGTCAATGTCTATATTAGGTATGTAGAAAATTCTTCTTACTTCACTTGATGCATTAGAGGAAGCAATATTAAGAGCAGTATTAGTAATGTTTAGATTTTTTATACTTATAATTAAAAAAAAGTGTTCGTAACCTATGGTTATGTTTTCCTCTGACAGCTCTGGAATATCAGCATAGATAATTATTTCATTATCTAGTTCTAATATGCATGGTTTGAAAAATGAATTATTTGTCTTTATTATATTATTGTTATCTAAAAAAGTTTTATCCCAAATATATTCAAAAAACTCTTTTGAGTTTAATGAAATTGGAGACTTTATAATAGGTAGATTCATAATAAAAACCTCCCTTCTAAAGTTCTATACATATTTTATGTAAAAATAGTCCAACCTATACTATTAGATTTTTGGGACAGTATATAAAACTTAAGAAGAGAGAATAATATTAACAATCCTATATAAAATAAATTATAAAAATATGTATTAAAATTTGTTGACAGTATAGTAAAACTATTATATACTTAACTCAAGGATAGTGATAATCATTATCAATAGTTAAGGAACCAACAATTATTCTTGACTTTACATTAGCAACACACATTAATATAACAAAGTAAGACTCCTCTTAATATTTACTTTTGTTCTAAAAACCTAGGTCATGGGCAGACCTAGGTTTTTTACCATTTTTAATCCAGTCTATGAAATTATCTATAAGTATATAATATCTGATTGAGCAAAAAATAATAAAGAATATAACTTAAGGAGTGGTAGAAATGGGAAAAAACAAAAGTCCAGATTCTCAAGGACAAATTGCAGAAAATCAAAAGGTATTGGATAAAACTCATGAATCATCTAGCTCAACTACTGGATTTAACTTTACTGGAAATACAGGTCGACAACCAAGCTCTTTTAAAACTAAGAAAAAAAATTAAAGATAAAAAAATAAAGCAATTAATTAATTGCTTTATTTTTTTACTCTGAAGACTTTTTGACTATATTCTAGCAACCCCAGTTTTAATAGCTGCATTTCTTACAGCTTCAGCCACCTTATTTTGAACATCTCTATTAAAAGATTTTGGTATAATATAATCTTCAGTTAATTCTTCACTAGAAATTGAATTAGCAATAGCATAAGCTGCAGCTATTTTCATTTCTTCATTTATTTCCTTAGCTCTAACATCTAAAGCACCCCTAAATATTCCAGGAAAAGCTAAAACATTGTTTACTTGGTTTGGAAAATCAGAACGACCAGTTCCAATTACTTTTACACCTGCATTTTTAGCATCTTCAGGGAAAATTTCAGGAACAGGATTTGCCATAGCAAAAACAATAGAATCTTTATTCATCTTTTTTACCATTTCAGGTTTTAATATTCCTGGTGCAGAAACACCAATAAATACATCAGCATTTACTAAGGCATCATCTAATGATCCTTTCATCTTTGAGGAATTAGTAATTTTAGCTAAGGCTTTTTTTGCATCATCTACTTCTTCTATACCATCATAAAGAATCCCAACTTTGTCGCAAACTATCATATCTTTAACGCCCATAGAAAGTAATAATTTAGCAATAGCAGTTCCAGCAGAACCAGCCCCATTTACTACTACTTTTATTTTATCAATATCTTTATTTACAAGTTTTAATGCATTAATGATACCTGAAAGCACAACAATAGCTGTACCGTGCTGATCATCATGAAAAACAGGAATATCGAGTCTTTCTTTAAGTTTGCTTTCTATTTCAAAACATCTTGGAGCAGATATATCTTCAAGATTTATGCCTCCTAAGGAAGGAGATATTCTAACAACTGTTTCAACAATTTCTTCAACGTTCTTGGTATCTAAAACAATAGGAAAAGCATCTACGTCTCCAAATTCTTTAAACAGAACACTTTTCCCTTCCATAACAGGAAGAGAGGCTAATGGTCCAATATCACCTAATCCTAATACAGCAGTACCATCTGAGATTACTGCAACTGTGTTCCATTTACGAGTATATAAATATGCTTTTTCAGGGTCCTTATGTATTTCTTTACAAGGTTCAGCAACTCCTGGAGTGTAAGCTAAGCTTAAATCCATAGAATCTTTAACTTCAACTCTAGAAATTACTTCTATCTTACCTTTTTTCTTTTCATGGAATTTTAGTGATTCTTGATATATATCCATTAAAACACCTCACGATTAATTTTAGTTATAGGGCTTTAAGTTCAACTAATAACTATTAGCTATTAAGTTTCCTATAAAGAACCCTATGAATGACTTATCTATAATTATAATCAAATATACGAAAATTATAAAATACAATGAAAGCAAATTAAGGTGATTATGCTAAGTATTTCAAAGATATTTGATACATAATGGAAAAATACACGAATTTTTAAAAAACTTTATAAATAAATATTCGCTAATTTATTGACCTTATTAACTTACTTTGGTAGTATTGTATAGGGGATAAAGTTTAATTACTTATAAAAATCCACCAATAAAAATAAGTGAATTTATAAGCAATAAACACTCAAAATATTTAATAACAAGCTAATTTTAATTAGCATATTTGAGGAGGAAATAATATGTCAGCATTTGTTGTATTAGGAGCTCAATGGGGAGACGAAGGAAAAGGTAAAATGACAGATTACCTTGCAGAAGAAGCAGATGTAGTAGTTAGATTCCAAGGTGGAAACAACGCAGGACATACAGTAGTCGTTGGAGATAAAGAATATAAGCTTCATTTAATCCCTTCTGGAATATTATATGATGATAAATTAAATGTAATTGCTAATGGAGTTGTTGTTGATCCAGTTGCATTATTTGAAGAAATAGATTACTTAGAAGGTTTAGGAGTTAAGGTAACACCAGAAAAGCTAGCAATTAGTGATAGAGCGCATTTAATAATGCCATATCATAAAGTTTTAGATAAACTTAAGGAAAAGGCTAGAGGAAAGAATGATATAGGAACAACTGGTAAGGGTATTGGACCATGCTATACTGATAAATATGAGAGAAGCGGGATTAGAATATGTGATCTTCTTCACGAAGATGTATTTAAAGAAAAATTAGCTGAAAACTTAAACCTTAAGAACCCATATATTACTAAAGTTTTAGGTGGAGAAGAATTATCATTTGATGAAATATATAATTTATACTCAAAATTAGCTGAAAGATTAAGACCATTCGTTCAAGATACTTCAGTTAGAGTATATGATGAAATTAAAAAAGACAAGAATGTTCTTTTTGAAGGAGCTCAAGGAATGCTTCTTGATATAGACCATGGAACTTATCCATATGTTACTTCATCAAATACGACTTCATGCGGAGTTGCAAGTGGAGTAGGAATTGGACCTAATATGATCCAAAATGCTTTAGGAATTGCAAAAGCATATACTACAAGAGTAGGTAAGGGGCCATTCCCAACAGAATTAGAAAATGAGACTGGTGAATGGATAAGACAAAAAGGTCATGAATATGGCGTTACTACTGGAAGATCTAGAAGATGTGGATGGTTAGATTTAGTTATATTAAAAACTACTGTTAGAGTATGTGGATTAACATCTCTTGTAGTTACTAAAATAGATACTCTTGCAGGACTAGATAAGATTAAGATGTGTGTAGGATATAAATTTGAGGATAAGGTAATAGATTATTTCCCAGCATCCCTTGAAGATTTAGCAAAATGTGAGCCAGTTTATGAAGAATTTGATGGTTGGGATGAAAGTATAGAAGAAGCAAGAAGCTATGATGAACTACCTGAAAATGCAAAGGTATATCTAAGAAGAATAGAAGAAATTACTGGTGTAAAAATTGATATAGTATCAGTTGGACCAAAGAGAGATCAAACTATAAGAGTAAAATAAGTTTTAATAACAAAAAAGAGGGTATACCCTCTTTTTTTATTGTAATTCAATATTACGACTGCTCCAAACAATTTTAAGTATAGAGTATACTGGGACCACAAGAAATGCACCAGCGATTCCAAATATAGTGGCTGCAGCTATTACTAAGAATATATCAGTAAGAGGGTGTATATTCATTGCCTTTGACATAACTAAAGGAACAATAAATCTACCTTTAATAGTTTGTGCTATCATAAAAACCAGTGTAAGTTTTATCACCATTGGAAGCCCCATAGTTAAAGCAATTATGTATGGAATAATCATGGATATAAAAAATCCTAAAAAAGGTATGAAGGCGAGTATAAAGGTTAGTAGTGATAAAAATAATTTCCCAGGAAAACCTATAGCTAAATAACCTAAAAAAACTGAAAGAGCAAGAAAAAAAGCAACAGTTGCTTGCCCGGTTATGTATTTAGAGAGAACAGTATCCCCTTCTTCAATAATATAATTTGCTCTTTTATGTTTTCTTACAAAAGGTAAAGATAACAGGTACTTTTTAAATTTTGTGTCGCCATTTAATAGATGATAAACGATTAATAAAACTAAAATAACATTAGAAAAAAGATTCCATCCGAAGTCAAATAAAGCACTTAGTATAGAAATTATTCTAGAAATATAATTTTGTCCTTGGCTCATAAAATAATCTTTAATAGAATTAAAATCAACGTAATTTGAAAGTTGATCTTTAATATAATTGAAGCTTCCGTCTTTATATTGAGTAATTAATAAAGAAACTCTATAAATAAAATAATCTTTTTGCTCAACAAGATTCGAAATAATTATAAAGAAAAAGGTGTATAAAAGTAAGGATGAAATTATTATTGATAAATAAACTGATAATTTTAATGCGAGTCCTTTTTTAACGAATAATTTTTTTAAGGGATTTATAAGGTAATATAGGAATAAAGCAATAACAATAGGTAATATAATTACCTTAGAGGCTTTTTTTATAAAAGTTAATAAAATAGTCGTTCTTGATAATAATAATATAAAGATTAAAAATAGATTTAATATTAGTAAATTATATAGCAAACTTTTCTTTTTCATAATAATCTCCTTAACATTTTTATTATGGTTATTTTTACTCAAAAAGAGAAAATTATGTTCTGAAAATTTAACAGAATTAAATCCGACTAAAACACTTGACTTTGTTTTAACATAATAATATAATTTCTTTGTTGGGAACAGCAACGAATCTATTTAAGCGAGGGTGGTAAGGATGATAACAAAGGAAATGACAATCGGAGAAGTAGTTAGAACTAATCCTGAAAAGGCAGAAGTATTAATGAGCTTTGGTATGGGATGTGTTGGATGCCCATCAGCTCAATCAGAAACATTAGAAGAAGCTGCTATCGTACACGGATTAAATTTGACAGAATTAATGACTGCATTAAATAAATAATTTTTTACTTAAAAGAGTAGGAAAGGGTTGTAGAAAGTATGAATAATGACTTTTACAACCCTTTAAATTTTTGAGTTTTATATATTAAGTGATAGAATATATTGTATAAGTATTTATTGTGGAGGTAAGAGATG
Source organism: Clostridium paridis (assembly GCF_016765615.1). Lineage (GTDB taxonomy): Bacteria > Bacillota > Clostridia > Clostridiales > Clostridiaceae > Clostridium_T > Clostridium_T paridis. The sequence continues at coordinate 39,508 of NZ_JAESWA010000010.1, forward strand.
GGGAAGAGTTTTGAATATATATATCCAATAAATTATTACAATCTAGATGTAGGACTAAAATGTAAAATAACTTCTATCTTCGATTTTTTGTGTGATATAGGAATGCAGCAATCTGAAAGATTGGAAGTCGGGGTAGATAAATTACTAGAGAAGAATTTAACCTGGGTGTTTTATAAATATAATCTTAAAGTATACAGGTATCCAGGTTTTGGTGAGAATATTAAGATAAAAACTATTCCAACAGGGTTTAAAAAATTCTATGCATATAGAGAATATTTTTTATATGATGAGGAAGATAATTTAATAGCTGAGGGTATGAGTTTATTTTTTTTAATAGACATTAATAGAAGGAGACCATCTAGAATTCCAAAAGATCTTTATGAGGCTTATGGTTGTAATGGTGATATAGATGAGGCTATTCCTATGAACGAGCCTGATAAGCTTGAGGAGGCTCAATACGCGAAAGAATTTTATGTTAGATATAGCGATATAGATTCAAATAAACATGTTAATAACACCAGATATGTTGAATGGGCGTTAGAAGTTGTTCCTCAAGAAATAATTACTAACTACTCATTAGAAGATATTAACATAGTATTTATAAAGGAAATTACTTATGGACATATGGTAAGAACTATGTGTGCGACTGAAGAGCAAGAAGGAAATAAGATTAAAATTGTACACTTAATTAAAGATGATGAAGGAAATGATATAACATCCTTAACAAGTATATGGAAGAAGATATAGTGAAATAACCCTGAGGCATTATGCCTCAGGGTTATTTACTTTATGAATAGAGTTTATTGCTTTATGAGAGGAACTCCAAGCCCATTGAAGATTATATCCTCCACAGTCTCCATGAACATCTAAAATCTCACCTATAAAATATAATCCTGGTACTAATTTAGACTCCAAGGAGTCCTCATTAACATCACGAGTATCTACACCACCTATAGTTACCTGTGCATTATTGAATCCATTTGTTCCAATACATTTAAATTTCCATTCCTTCATTAGAGAAATAAGTTTGGATTTTTCCTGCCATGATAATTCCCAAGCCGGCTTATGAAAGTTATCAACAGAAGCTTCTTTAAGTAAAGTAGGAATTAGTTTTTTGTTAACAATTCCTATAAGTGCATCAGAAACTTTTCTGTGTGAAAAAATACTTAAATGACCTTGTAGAAAATTATCCACATCTTCATGAGAAACTTCAGGATTCATGTCAACTAAGATATCAACAGTTTTACCTTCATAAATAGCTCTAGAAGCTAATGCAGACAGCTGTAGAATAGGTGGACCTGATATTCCATAGTCAGTAAACAATAACTCTCCTAATTCCTTTCTATGAACTTCTCCATCTATTGCAATAGAAGCTAAGCCGTCAAATTTAATTCCTGATAAGGCTTTTAAATAAGGATAATCTAATTTAAGCTGAACTATTCCAGGTAAAGGGGTAATTATTTTATGACCAAGATCTCTAGATAAGGAATACCCAGAACCATCAGAACCAGTTTTTTCAGCTGATTTTCCTCCACAGGCTAGAATTAATTTTCCACAGGAGAAAGAGCTGAATTCCTCATTACTTGTGGATAAAATAAAACTTTTATTCTTGTGGATAGATTTTACCTTACAAGAATTATAAACAGGAATACTACGATCTTCTAAAGCAAGTCTTAAAATATCAACAACTGAAGAGGCTTGCAAAGATTTTGGGTATAGCTTTCCGTTTTCTAGTTCTACTATAGGAAGGCCTAAAAAAGAAAAATAATCTATAGTCTCATTCACAGAAAAGTCTTCTAATGCAGCTGTAGAAAATTTTTCATTTGAACTGTGAAATCCCTTGAAAGGAGAAATTATTGTTGAGTTAGAGATATTACAACGTCCATTTCCAGTTGTCAAAATTTTTCTTCCAACTCTATCTCCAGCTTCTATAATTGCAACGTCTATTCCTAAGTCTTTTGCATAAATAGCTGCAAGTAAACCAGAAGCACCACCACCAACTATTAATAATTCATGATGTATCATATCAAACTCTCCTTTTAACATTTTAATTAATTAGAATAAATAAATTGTATCATTATTGAAATAATATAACTAGGGGAGAAAAGTGAAGCTACAAAGAAAAAGGTGTATAATTGATTTATATAGTAGATTTTATCTATAGGCAATAAAAGGAGGTAGAGAAAATGAACGCTACTGAATTATTGAATTTTAAAAATTGGGTTGTAGTGGGGGATGTTACAAATGAGAGTAAATATGCCGCCAAAATACTAAAAAAATTAAAATCAAGAGGTTTTAATGTTGAAGGAGTACATCCTAAAGGAGAAGGAATCTATAAAACCCTAAAAGAAGTTCCATATAAAATTGATGTTATAGACTTATGTATAAATCCTATTAGCGGAATAAAATTTATTGAAGAAGCAAAAACTTTAAACATAAAATATATTTTAATTCAACCAGGAGCAGAAAGTAGACCAATATTAGATTACTGCAAAGAAAATGACATAGTAGCTATTGAAGGATGCGCACTAATTGCTCTGGGGTAGTGAAAGGAGATCTATATATGGATGACAATAAGAATAGAATTAGAGACAGAGAAAAATCAAATGCAGAGCTTAGAAAAATGTTTCCAAAAGGTGGAGAAGATGTTGGAATTATAGATGGTGAAAAGATAGGTCATCATGCAAACTCTAAAAATCATAAAGATAGGTAAGTTAATACAAATAGTTGTGATTATTTGAAAGACTATCTTGTAAAAGATGGTCTTTTCTTGTAAAATATAACTTAAATAATCTATAAATAAGAGTAAAATTAGGTAGGTTATTAAAAAAAATAAAAAAAGTGTTGACACTATTATTAAATTTCGGTATTATATTCTTTGTCGGGTTGCTCCGAGAGTAATCACTTAAGAAGGTTGTTGTTATTCATGGCTCCTTGGTCAAGCGGTTAAGACACCACCCTTTCACGGTGGTAACAGGGGTTCGATTCCCCTAGGAGTCACCATTTTATCCCATGATTTATTATATGGGCGCATAGCTCAGCTGGGAGAGCACCTGCCTTACAAGCAGGGGGTTACAGGTTCGATCCCTGTTGTGCCCACCATAAAATCAATACGGCTCAGTAGCTCAGTTGGTTAGAGTGCCGGCCTGTCACGCCGGAGGTCGAGGGTTCGAGCCCCTTCTGAGTCGCCACTTAAAACTCAACCTAAAGTAAACTTAATATGGCTCCTTGGTCAAGCGGTTAAGACACCACCCTTTCACGGTGGTAACAGGGGTTCGATTCCCCTAGGAGTCACCATTTTATCCCATGATTTATTATATGGGCGCATAGCTCAGCTGGGAGAGCACCTGCCTTACAAGCAGGGGGTCACAGGTTCGATCCCTGTTGTGCCCACCATAAATTTAATACGGCTCAGTAGCTCAGTTGGTTAGAGTGCCGGCCTGTCACGCCGGAGGTCGAGGGTTCGAGCCCCTTCTGAGTCGCCATTTAATTTAACAAAAGAAAAATAAATTTGCTGGCATGGCTCAACGGTAGAGCAGCTGACTTGTAATCAGCAGGTTGTAGGTTCGATTCCTATTGCCAGCTCCAATTTAATATGGCTCCTTGGTCAAGCGGTTAAGACACCACCCTTTCACGGTGGTAACAGGGGTTCGATTCCCCTAGGAGTCACCATTTTATCTCAGATTTATTATATGGGCGCATAGCTCAGCTGGGAGAGCACCTGCCTTACAAGCAGGGGGTCACAGGTTCGATCCCTGTTGTGCCCACCAATTAAACTTAATATGGCTCAGTAGCTCAGTTGGTTAGAGTGCCGGCCTGTCACGCCGGAGGTCGAGGGTTCGAGCCCCTTCTGAGTCGCCAAAGAAAAAGTCTTAGTATTACTAAGACTTTTTTTGCTTTTTATAATAGTTTAAAGTTTATTCAAAAAAATAGAGCCTTGAATTGCAAGACTCTAACTTTTATTTGGTTTTATTAAGTTAAGTTTAACTCTTATATCTTCTCCATAAAACTTACATAATTTAAAGTTTCCAATTAACCTTGAACTAATTCTTTCGGTATAACTCTTGGCTAAATCAATAAGAGAAAGATTTGTTGAAATAAGCATCTTCTTATTTTTCAATAGTTTAGCATTTAAAAGATTAAATAATTCAGTTATGGTAAACTCAGTTATCTGTTCTGCACCTAAATCATCTATAATAAGCAAATCACAATTAATCAGAAGATCTTCTAAGTCACGATTGTTATCAAATTTGATTTCTCTGAAATTCTTAATAAGTTCATCAGAAGTTCTATAGAGAACTAAATAACCACTGTCTAATAAATCTTTAGCTATAGAATCAGATAAAAAAGTTTTTCCTGTACCAGGACCACCAAAGAATAATAAGTTTTCATTATGGTTTTTAAAATTTGGAATGTACTCTTTTAAGATATATTGATAAATAGTTTCTATATTCTTTCTAGGAGAGTATTTCTCCATATCTGTTTTATGAGATGAATATAATGATATATCCCAATTATCAAAATTATTCTTCTTTACAGCTTCAGCTAATTGAGAATTTTTATAATACACTTGAACTAACTTTGCATTATAACATGAACATGGATTTACGCCTACATAACCAGTATCTTTACAAATGTTACAGTGATAATGAATATTTAAGTAGTCTTGGGGATATCCTTTAGAAACTAATAATTCGTATTTCCTTGCCCTTAGATCCATAATTTTATTTTTAATTTCAAAAACTAAAGCTTCAGAATTATTACCAGCTTTCAATATGCTTCTTGATAAGTGCAAAGATTGTTTTCCTATTTCCTGATCTAATTCAGTTATTTCAGGATAAAGTCGTTCTATTTCTTGTTTTCTAGCTTTTAACGCTTTTGTTTCATTTTCTCTTATTTGTTCATAAAGACTTAAAACTTCAGCTTTATAACCTTTAATCATCATTATCCCATCCTAATAATTTTTTTTCTAAAGAATCATAATCATAATTTCTTCCCTCGAAGTTATCGAATCTAAGCTTAGATTTTTCTTTTTCTTTAGGTTGATATGTGTTTTTTGTATTTTTAGATCTATAAGCAGCCTCTTTCTCGGCAATAGAGTCAAGGGTCTTTAAGTTGTCTGCATGCCATTTAGATAATATTCCATCAATATATTTAAAATCTGCACGATTTAATCTCTCAAAGCATATATTACATGCTTTATATATTATGTCTAGTGAGAAATTGTATTTAGAAATCCACTTATCTAAAAGTTCCTCTTGAGGTTTCATAATTTCAGAGTTTTTAATTCCCAGATAAGAAAGTATATTTTTTATTTTCACCCACTTATCTTCAGATTTTTTAATATAGTTTTGAGCATCTTCTATAGTCTTTATATTATTATCATTCCATGCTAAGGCAACTTTTTCTATGTAGCGGGCGTCTCTTTTTCCTTTTGAAACGCAATATTCAATTAATAATAATATTAACTCTGAAGTAAAGCCAAAATCTTTTTGCCAACTTAAATAAGAAGTCATTTCTTTAGGGGATAAGGGTCTTGCAATAAGTTTTTCGATATCTTTTAACATATCCTTAGTAGAATCAGTATTTAGTGCATCTAGAAGACTTATACTATTAGAAGTTTCTTCATTTTCTTCTGCAAAACTAGTAAATTCTAAATTGAAGTTATTCATTTTATCTATTGGTATAAGCTTTAGTAGACCTTCTTCCTGCCAATAATATAAGGCATTCATCACATCAGATTCTAAAAGGTTAAGCTTTGTAGCAATAATTGAGGAACTAACACCTAATTCTCCAGACAGAATATATTTAAGCATTAAAATATATACCTTAACAAACTCTCCGCGTGCTTTAGGCATATATTTTTCAATAAATATATTATTTACTGGAGTGAAAGAAACAGGTGAGTTTTTTAACATAAATGTACTCATAGGCTATCTACCTTTCACTAAAATTTATATACTTAGATAATCTAGTATATAAAATATAATTATTTCTAAGTGTAAGGATATTATAACAAACAGAGATACTTAATACAATTTTCAATTTATTATACTAAGTTAACATTAAAATAATAGGTGGTATAGTATTTTAAATTTTGGGAACAGTAATATTTGTGTTTAAAAAAATAAAGTTTTAAAGAGGATTAACAATGAAGTGTAGCCTGAGAAAGTTATCAAGAAAAGTTAATATAGAGACATTCTGTGAAAAAATAATTAATGATAAAAAGATAATAGTTCTAACGGCATTATGTTTGTTGCTTATTACATATTCAAATAGAATATATGATGAAAGAAGATATTATGAAGTTTATATAAATGATAGATTTATTACTTATACAAATAATAAAAAAGAAATAAAAAAAGAATATAAGGAAGTATTGAGCTATTTAAAGAGTAAATATGAAGAAGCAGATATAGATAAGACCACCTTGGTTTTTAAAAATATTTGGAATAAAGAGTTTCAATTATCAAAGGATATTGAAGTTAAGGAAAATATACTCAAAAGTTTGCAGGGAAGTGTAAAAGCAAAAAAATTAATTTTAGGGGATAGAACTATAGGATATGTTTCATCTGATAAGGAAAAAAATCAAGTATTTGAGGCGCTTGCTAGTGCATATATAAAAGATAATGGGATTTCTAAAGATGAAATAAAGAAAGTTGACGTTTCAGGAAATATAAAGTTAGAAGATGAAACAATAAATATATCAAAAATTGAGCCAATAGAAATTATTGCAAGTAATATATACAATGAAAATAAAAAATCAACTAATCCCTTAATAAAAATAGATATAGTTGTAAAAAATACTGTTAAGGAAGAAATACCGCCATCAACTAAAATTGTTTCAACTAAAGATTTATATTGGGGAGAAAGCAATACAGTCCAAGGTAAGGCTGGGACAAAAGAAGTTTTAAGAGATTTAACCTACGAAAATGGTACGGTTATAAGTGAGCAGAGAATTTCTGAAAAAGTAATAACAAAAGCAACAGATAGTATAATATATAAAGGAGCTAAAGATCCTATTTCTAGTGGCGTAGCATTTTTAGATCCTCCATCAAGAGGAGGTATAACTTCAAGTTATGGAGCTAGGTGGGGGTCTAAACATCACGGGATAGATATAGCAGGAAATACAGGTGATCCCATTGAAGCTGCATTTGATGGAACTGTAGCTAATACTGGATATAATAGTATATACGGAAATATGATAGTGATAGACCATGGGAAAGGTGTAGAAACAGTTTATGGACACTGTAGTAAAATTCTTGTGAGCGCTGGAGAAAAGATAAAAAAGGGTGAACTTATAGGAAGGATAGGGACAACAGGAAGAAGTACTGGTCCACACTTACATTTTGAATTAAGAGTAAATGGGGAGGCTATAAATCCAATTAAATACGTTAAATAGAAAAAAGAGAGCTTTTTTAATTTATAAATGTAAAGCTCTCTTTTTCTTAAGTAAATTTATTAGAATAGTTTTGATAAATTTACATAACCTTCACCATATAAGTTTTTATCATAATCTATAGATTCACAGGATAATTTTAATATTGAAACTAAATCCTTAAAGCCTAAGCTTGGGTTATTCTCAAAAATAAGTGCGCACAAGCCAGTTATATAGGCGCAAGAGCATGAAGTACCACTAAATGTTTCATAAGATTTATTTAATTTAGGTGCATATATCTTAACACCATTTCTTTCTGGAATATAATATTTATGAGTATTTAAAGAAACTATATTTTTAGCGGCAGCAGACAAATCTGGTTTTTGAATGTTGCCTGAAAAACCACATGAGGAATATTCATATGGCTTAGGCTCATTAGTAGTATCTAAACCCCCTACAGTTATACAATTTTTTAACATAGCTATTCCTGTAATTGATAAGGAGTCATTTTTCATGCTACCAGAAGGAACTATAGGAACAATATTGTTATTAATTAGCAGCTTAAAAGCATCAGAGAAAAGATCAAGAATATAAGCACTATTTCCTAAGTATTCGAACGGTAAACAAACTAGTTTAGTTTTTGTTATTTCATTCGTAGATATAATAGAATTTATAGATAAAAATATGTTTGAGATATAGCCTTTGCCAGTTAAATCGAAAGCTTTATAGGAATAAATAGAAGATTCAGGGGCAATTCCTCTAAAAGAACTTCTAGAGCAATGACCACTTCCAGAAATTATTCCGGCGACCATTGTCCCATGACCATTATCATCATAAGGATAACTATATTTATTAATAAAATCATAAAAACCAGCAATTCTATTTGAAGGAACAACTAAATCTTCATGAGGGTATACACCAGAGTCTATTATTCCTATGGAGACCCCCCTACCTGTTAACATATACTTAGTGCTTGAAGGTACTCTATTAGCACTTATAGTGGAAAGTCCCCCGCATAAGTGGCAGAATTCATCAAGAAAAATAACTTCAATTTGTGGAAACTCAGATAATCTTTCTAAGGCTCTCTTATTTACCTCTGCAAAAATTAAGTTTAATTCAGGGAAGGATCCAATATGTGTACCATTATAAGATACAACTTTCCGTTCAATATCCTTAAGGAAGCTTTTACACTTTATAATTACTCTGAATTTTTTATATAAATTAAGTGAAATTATTTTCTTGAGATAAAAATCTAATTTGGTTTTTGAGGAAAGCATAGTTAACTCCTAAAAATTAATTCTCTATATTATATATATATGATATTAATTTAGACACTATAATAAATAATGAGCTAGAATTTAACTACTTGACCTATTTTTGCAATAGCTACTTTTTCATCTTCAATAGAAGTTAATGAAGTAAAAGTTTCATTAAAGTCTTCAAGAGATAAAATAAAGGTCTTATAATGAATTGGAAGCATGATTGGACAATCCATCATTTCAAACATCTTGTAACTTTCTAATGGGGAACAATGCATCGCTAAAAACTTATCTGGTTTATAACATCCTACGGGCATTAGAGCAATATCACAACTGATACCTTTAAAATTTTCTGTATATGCAGTATCACCAGCAAAAAACACACTTTTATATTTTCCTCTAATTAAAAATGAATGACTTTCAGTTGGTTTTCCTAAATAATATCTTCTTCCGTCATGTTTTGCTTCTATGGACTTAACCTTTATTATGCCATCATCATAGACCTTACCGTGATTTAATATAAAAACATTTTTAAAGCCCAAAAGGGTTAGGAATCTCTTATATCCCTTTGGGGCTATAACTTTAGCATCTTTGTTAATTTGCATTAATGAAGAGAAATGTATGTGGTCAGAATGACCATGGGATAAAAGAATATAATCAAATTTTAGAGTTCTTAGGTTCATTGGAATCTTAACTTGCCTTTTAAAATATCCTAAATTATTAGTAATAACAGGGTCTGTAAGTATCAGCTTTCCCTCGAGATTTATTATTGTCGTAGCATGGCCATACCAGTAAACAGAATTGTTCTCAATTGGGTCATTAAACTCTACACCTGCGGGTTTACCGTAAGTTTTTATGTTATTTATTGTTAGTGTAGTTAAGAACTTAATATTTGATAATACCTTCATTTCGTACTTTTAGAACCTCCATTTAAAAACTATTATTCCAATAATCATCAGAACAACGCCAATGATCTCATTTATACCAAAGGTTATTTTTGTTGAATCAAAAACTCCAAAAGCATCTATAAGACCTGCAGCTGTAAGTTGAGCTACTAGAATAATTCCTATAGCATAGGTAGCTCCAAGATCTTTTATACCATACATTACAGTGAAAATAATAATTACTCCTAAAACTCCGCCAAGTAGATATAACTTTTTAGCACTTAACAATTGCTTGAAATCACCTTTGCCGAAAAACCAAGTAATTATAAGTGTAACAATAAAGGCAGATCCTTGAACAAAAGCATTTGTTTCCCAAGTACCAACTTTTTCACTTAACCTTGTATTAAATACTCCTTGTAATGACATTGCAAGACCAGCAATTATAGAAAAAATTATTCCCATATGATTTATCACCTCAAGGGTATTATTCCACAAAAAATCTCTAAATATAAAAAGCTAAGGAAAACTTTTTATATTCCTTAGCCATCAATCGTTTATTAAGTTATATGTATATTCTATCTTGATAGGCTGTAAATATCTGAAAAAAACATATCTTCTATAATCTTTTCTGAATAGCCTAAACTTATGCCGATGCTTACAAAATCCTCAATGAGTGTTTTATAATGATCTTGTGAGGGAGAAATTATTAAGTCGTTAAGATCTATAAGAATATTTAAAAACTGATCACTTAAACAATAGTCATTAGGTCTAATTTCTATATCTACTAAGTCGGAATATTTTTTATCTAAACCGATGTTTAATATACAACTTAAACATTTAATGTATTTAACCATAACATTTTCTCTTGATATAAGTTCTTCTTGAGAATCTTTCCAAAACTTAAAGCATTTAGTTTCATTTGCTAATTCGCTGATTTTTGTATGAAGAGCTAAGAATCTTCTAGCTGTTAATTGATAATCACTAAGCTTTTCATTTATTATTAACTTATTGTTTGCTTCTTCTTGTGCATTAAAAAACTTTTGTAAATTCATAATATTTACTCCCCCGTTTCAACTTAGCAAAACCTGCTTTCTATATTGTACATAATCTTTTCAATATTGAAAAGAAGGGGAAAACGAATACACGGAATTTTCAGAAAAATTTTTTTTAAATTTATCAAAACTTATATTAATAAGTCTTCAACCTGTAAGATTTTATAACCATTTCTTTCTTATTATTTACTGGCTTCCATAATTCAATTCTATCAATTTTAGCCATATCGTAGAATCCTTGAGTCTTTGCAGTACTACAAGCTAATTCATACTCATTCTTTTTCCATTCTCTTTGAGCGAAGTTTGAATTTGCTAATGATACGTGAAGATCCCAATATTCAATATTATCTCTAACATTAAAACCATGGAGTTTTAGTGTATCATTTATGTTTCTAGATAATCTACTTATATATCCTTTTTTCTCCACCTTAAGATTAACAGACTTATGAGGTTCATTAAAACAAATTATATCCTTAAGTTCTACCTTAAATCTCTTATATGGATTTATAATTTTTGTTAAAACTGCATCTAACTTTTCAATATTTGGGTCTTCAATAATTTCCAAAGTTATATGAAGCGTAGGAAGATTTTTGTATAACCTATGCTTTTTAGAAATACTCTTTTGGATAGGTTCAATTTGTTTATATGACTCATCATCAAATAATGCTACTAGATAATACCTCATTCTATACCCTCACTCATTGTAAATAATTTCATCATTTCTATAGATTATATCACATTTTTACAAAGTAAAACTAGTATAAAAAAAATTCTTAAGAACAATACTAGTTTTGAGTGAAAGGAGGGATTAACTAATGGATCATAATGAAAGCATTGGGTGTACAGTAGAAGAATGTAAATATCATTGTAAAGATGATGATTATTGCACTTTAAATCAAATACAAGTAGTAAAACATGAAATGAAGGCTACTACAACAGAATGTACTGATTGTGGAAGCTTTGAAGCTAATTATTAATAATTAAAATCGAACCTAGCGGTTCGATTTTTTACTTTTTAGAATAGTTATGAAAACTCATTAATAAAATTAATTTGTTTTTAATAATATTAATTAAATATCCTCCGTAAAAATTAAATATTGCTAAAATGTTCTTAAACCCAACAAATTACTAAAAAAAACCACTAAAAAATTATTTAAATATTCTCTGTTTATGTTATAATGAAAACTAATGGATATATTTAAATAAGCACTAAATAATTAATAATTACTTAAATATATGAAATTGATGGAAAAAATGGATAATTATTTTGAATTTGGGAACTTTAAAATTATATTATAAATAATTTAGTAAGGGTGAATATAAATGGAAAGATTAGTTATAGAGGGAGGCAGATCCTTAAGAGGAGAAGTTGAGATTAATGGTGCCAAAAATGCTGCGGTTGCCATTCTACCAGCTGCCATTTTAGCTAGTGAAAATAAATGTTTAATCGATAATATACCTGACATAGAGGACGTACATTGTTTAGAAAGAATACTTAAGGGATTAGGTTGTTCTGTAAATAAAATTGATAGAAATACATTAGAAATAGATGCAACAACAATTGCAAGCGTAGATGCATGCACAGAAGATGTGAGGAGAATGAGAGCTTCTTACTATTTTATTGGTGCGCTTTTAGCAAGATTTAAAGAAGCAAAAGTTGACCTTCCAGGGGGATGCCCTATAGGAGTAAGACCTATTGACCAACATATAAAAGGATTTGAAGCATTAGGTGCTGACGTAACTATAGAACATGGAGCAGTTAGAGTAAAAGCGGAAAATTTAAAAGGAGCCAATATATTTTTTGATGTTGTAAGCGTTGGAGCTACTATTAATGTTATGATAGCAGCAACATTAGCAGAGGGAACTACTGTGCTTGAAAATGTTGCTAAGGAACCACATGTTGTTGATGTGGCGAATTTCCTGAATTCTATGGGAGCAGATGTTAAGGGTGCGGGAACAGATGTTATAAGAATTAAGGGGGTAGACTCACTTAAGGGATGTAACTATAGTGTTATTCCGGACCAAATTGAAGCTGGTACATTTATGATTGCAGCTGTTGCTACAGAAGGAGATGTATTGGTAAAAAATGTTATTCCTAAGCACTTAGAGTCTATTTCAGCAAAACTTATTGAGATGGGTGCTAAGGTAGAAGAGGGTGACGATTCAGTAAGAGTTTATGTAGAAGGACCGTTAAAAGGTGTAAATATAAAAACTGCACCATACCCAGGATTCCCAACAGATGTTCAGCAACCAATGTCAACTTTATTAAGTTCAGTAGCTGGAAGAAGTATAATTACAGAATCTATATGGGAAAGCAGACATAAGCATATAGATGAGCTTAAGAAAATGGGAGCAAATATAAAGGTTGAAGGAAGAACTGCAATTATAGATGGAGTTAAGAAATTAACAGGAGCTATAACTAAAGCAACAGACCTTAGAGCTGGAGCAGCTATGGTTATTGCAGGATTAATAGCAGAAGGAAAAACTGAAATATTAAGTATAGAACATATAGATAGAGGGTATCCTCATATTGAAGAAAAATTTAAAGCACTAGGAGCCCAAATAACAAGAATAGAAACTGAATAAAATTGGGGGAACAAGAGATGATTTTTTGTTCACTGTATAGTGGGAGCAGCGGAAACTCAATTTTCGTTGGTTCAGAAAATGCAAAAATCTTGGTAGATGCAGGTCTTCCAGGAAAAAAGATAGATGAAGCTCTTGAATCCATAGGGCAAAGTCCAAAAGAATTAGATGGGATATTTATAACCCATGAGCACACAGATCATATTAAAGGGGTTGGAGTAATATCTAGAAAATATGATATTCCAATCTACGCAAATGATTCTACTTGGTGTGCAATGGAGTCTGGTTTAGGAAAAATAAAAGAACATAATATAAGAGTAATGGACAAGCGAACTACTGTAGAAATAAAGGATATTAGTGTTAAGTCATTTAATATTCCACATGATGCAGCAGGACCAGTTGGATATACCTTCTTTTCTAAAGGAAAGCAAGCTAGTGTGGCAACTGACTTTGGAACATTTACAGAGGAAATAAGGGATAATATAAGAGATTCTGAGGTAATACTACTAGAAAGCAATCATGATATTGAGATGTTAAAGTATGGACCATATCCCTATGTTTTAAAAAGAAGAATTTTAAGTGAAATAGGCCATTTATCAAATGAAGATTGTGGCAAAGCGATAGTAGATTTATTTTCTAATGGAAAACTCAAGAATTTATTTTTAGGTCACTTAAGTAATACAAACAATCACCCTGATTTAGCATATCAAACAGTAATTAATGTGCTTAATGAGAACAATATTAAGGTAAATGTAGATCTTGGAGTTGCAATTGCTGAAAGACATAGACCTAGTAATTATATAGAATTCTAAAAGGAGAGAAAACTATATGGATAATAAAATATTAGCTTGTGAGGAACATATAGATGAAGCTTTAGATGAATTCATTGTAGAGAAAGAAACATTTCCGATTTTGGAGAAGGTTCAAGAAGGAGTATGTAGTTTTTGTAAAAAAGATGCCAGCTATTCCTTGGAAAAACAGGGATAACTTGCTATTACATATAAGCTTTAGTATAATTTTTCATAGGGTTTTGGTCGTAGAAGACAATTAAGTTCATAAAAGCCGTATAATAAACATAATTAAAGAAGAGGAGAAGATAAAATGAGTCTTTACAAACAATGGACCGACATGGTTGTAGAATATGTTAAAACAAGAGGAGAAGAAGCTTTTTGGGAAGAATATAGCGATATAGAAACTAGAATTTACAAAAAGTTACTAGCAAATCATAATGAAGTTGCCAAACTAAGTATAGAAGCTTTAGCTAAAGAATTTAATGCATCTAATGAGTTTGTAATGGGATTTGTAGATGGTATTAATGATAGTTTAAAGACTCCATTTGATTTAGAAAAAATTACTGCAGAAGAAGAATTAACTTTTGACATAGATTTTGAAAACTTATACTTTAATATGTTAGATGCTAAGGCTGAATATTTGTATGAGTTACCACAATGGGATGGAATTTTCTCTGTTGAAAAGAGAGAAGAAATAGCTAGAAAATACAAAGATTCTAAAACAGTAAGAAATGAAAATAAAATTGGAAGAAATGATCCTTGTCCATGCGGAAGCGGAAAGAAATACAAGAAGTGTTGTGGAGCGGGAAAATAACATAAAGATAATTATAAATAAGGAATCCTTAAAGGGATTTCTTATTTTTTTTGGATTTGTTTTGGTGTTATAATAATATCATTAGGAGGGTGATAGTTATGGATAGTAGTATAAGCTATGTTAAAGAGAAAAAAATTGAGAGAGTAATTGATGCATTAAATAAAAACAACATGAATGGATATCTTGTAAATTCTAAGGAAGAGCTAATTGATAAAATTAAGGAACTTGTTAAAGAAGGTTCAAAAGTATCTTGTGGTGGGTCAATGACACTTTTTGAAACTGGAATAATAGAACACTTAAGAAGTGGTAGATATGATTTTTTAGATAGATATAAAGAAGGCTTAAGTGGAGAAGAAATAAAAAATATATTTAGACAATCATTTTTATGTGATGCATATTTTGCTAGTTCCAATGCAATAACTGAAAGTGGAGAAATATATAATGTTGATGGGAATGGTAACAGGGTAGCGGCAATATTATATGGTCCGGATAAGGTAATAATAGTGGCTGGATTTAATAAAATAGTTAAAGATTTAGATGAGGCAATAAAGAGAAATAGAGCAGTTTCAGCTCCAGCGAATGCTAAAAGGCTTAATAAGGCGACTCCTTGCGCTAGAGTTGGTTATTGCATGGACTGTAAATCTCCAGATAGATTATGTAGAGAATATACAGTTATAAAAAGCCAAGGCAATAAGGATAGAATTCACGTAATTTTCCTTAATAAAGAGCTTGGATATTAGAATTGAATTTAAGATATATATTTTAGGATCTCTAAAAAAGGTTTGACAAAAAAACCAAAAGGTGTATATAATACTTATAAATTAAATAATAATTTTATAATCTTATCACGAGAGGTGGAGGGACTGGCCCTATGAAGCCCAGCAACCAGCGTAGGTTCCATTTAACTTATGTATTGGTGCTAATTCCTGCAGTTTTAATTAACTGGTAGATGAGAATAGATTTCTGTTGCTGTTTATCACAATGTCAGGGTTTATTCTCTGGCATTTTTTATTTTCCAAAAATATTAAGGGGGCATTATATATGTGTGGAGAGTGTGAAAAAAACGTATTAAGATTTGAAACGACAGCAGTACATGGAGATAAAGGATTTGATCCACTAACAGGGTCAATAAGTTTTCCAATTTATCAAACAGCTACCTTTAAACATGGTGGTTTAAATGAAAGTACTGGATATGATTACTCTAGGCTTCAGAATCCAACGAGAGAAGAAGTAGAGAGTACGGTTGCTAAGTTAGAAGGAGCTAAATGGGGCATAGGTTTTTCTACAGGGGTAGCAGCCATAACTGCAATAATTAATTTGTTTAAGGCAGGAGATCATATTATAGTTTCAGATGATTTATATGGAGGTACCTTTAGGCTATTTAGAGATATTTATGAACCATTTGGAATTCAACATACATTTGTTGATACTACAGATCTAAAGGATGTAATAAATAATATAAAAGAAAATACTAAAGCAATTTTTATTGAAACTCCATCAAATCCTATGATGAAGGTTGCTGATATAAAAGCTATAGTTGAAATAGCAAAAGAAAAGGGACTTAAGGTAATAGTAGATAATACGTTTTTAACGCCATATTTCCAAAAACCATTAAGCTTAGGTGCTGATATTGTAGTTCATAGTGGAACTAAATTTTTAGGAGGACACAATGATACATTAGCAGGCTTCATAGCTACTAATGATGAGGAGATAGATGAGAAACTAAGATTTTATCATAAATCTACAGGTGCAACATTATCACCATTTGATTCATGGCTTTTATTAAGAGGTATTAAGACTCTTCATATAAGAATGGAGAAAAGCCAGGAAAATGCTATAAAAATCGCAGAATTCTTAAAGAAGCATCCAAAGATAGAAGAGGTATTTTATGTGGGACTCCCAGAATCTAAAGGATATGAAATATCTAAAAAGCAAGCTACTGGTTTTGGGGCAATGATTTCATTTAAAGTTAAAAATGTTGAGGATGTGGCAAAGGTATTAAAAAAAGTTAAGGTTATAACTTTTGCTGAAAGCTTAGGGGGAGTAGAAAGCTTGATTACATATCCTCAAACTCAGACACATGCAGAGGTTCCAGATGAGATAAAAGAAAAGCTTGGGGTAACAAAAACACTTCTTAGACTTTCAGTTGGAATTGAGAATGTTAATGATTTAATTGAAGATTTAGAATATGCATTGGGGTGATATAAATGAGATTTGGAACAAAATTAATTCATAATGGCAACGAAATAGATGAAGAAACTGGGGCATTAAGTATACCAATATATCAAGCATCAACTTACCATCAAAGAGATATCGACAACTTTGGGAAATATGATTATTCAAGAAGTGGAAATCCTACAAGAGAAGCTTTAGAAAACACTATAGCACAGCTTGAAAATGGATATAGAGGATTTGCCTTTTCATCTGGAATGGCAGCTACTTCATCAGTTTTATCAATATTCTCAGCAGGAGATCACATAGTAATTTGTGAAGATGTTTATGGGGGGACTTATAGAATAACTACAAAAGTATTAAGCAGATTCAATATAGAATTTACTTTTGTAGATGCTTCTAATGTAGATAATATAAGAAAGGCAATTAAAGACAACACAAAAGCAATATTTTTAGAAACGCCTTCTAATCCATTGTTAAAGATAACTGATTTAAAGGGAGCTATATCTATAGCAAAAGAAAAGGACATACTTGTTATAGTAGATAATACTTTTATGTCACCATATCTTCAAAAACCTTTAGACTTAGGAGCAGATATTGTGGTACATAGTGCAACTAAGTTTATAGGCGGGCATAGTGATGTAGTTGGTGGTTTAGCAGTAGCAAAAAATAAGGAGTTAGCAGATAGAATATATGCAATTCAAAATTCTTTCGGGGCTATATTAGGACCACAAGATTGCTGGCTATTACTTAGAGGAATTAAAACTTTAAAGATAAGATTAGATGTTCATCAAGAAACAGCTGGTAAATTAGCTAAGTGGTTAAGGGAAAAGGAACAAGTTGAAGAGGTTTATTATCCAGGAATAGAAGGACATCCAGGAAGAGAAATACACTTTTCTCAAGCATCAGGAGCAGGGGCAGTGCTTTCTTTTAAGTTTAAGACTTTAGAACAAACAAAATATTTCTTAAATAATATTGAAAATGCAGCTTTTGCAGTATCATTAGGAGGAGTAGAAACTATAGTTTCATATCCAGCTAAGATGTCTCATGCAGCAATTCCAAGAGAAGAAAGAGAAGCACTTGGAGTAAGCGATACATTAATTAGAGTATCAGTCGGACTTGAAGAATTTGAAGATTTAGTTGAAAGTTTTAGTAAAGCTATAATATAATCTAAGTTATGATAAAATACTAAAAACAGAGATTCAATAAAATTTGAGTCTCTGTTTTTAGGCTTATTATAGATCAAACATATGAAGGAGAATATATATGGAGCAAACAAATAATGCAGTATATAAGAGACGATGGACGATATTATTTACTACAGTGCTACTAACTTTTATGTCAACGTTAGATAGTAGTATTGTAAATGTTGCATTGCCAGTTATGGCTAAAAAATTATCAGTTAGTATGGCATCAATTGGATGGGTTGTATCAAGTTATTTAATAATTATTGTAGGAACTATTTTAATATTTGGAAGGCTTGGAGACATCAAAGGTAAAACTAAGATGTTTAAAATAGGAATAGTGATTTTTACCGCTGGATCATTACTATGTGGTTTAGCTAATTCTTTAGTGATGCTTGTAATAGCGAGAGTTATTCAAGCAATAGGAGCAGCAGGAACAATGGCAACAAATCAAGGAATAATTACTCACGTATTCCCTGCGAGTGAAAGAGGAAGAGCACTTGGACTTAATGGAACCTTTGTTGCATTAGGCTCTATGGCTGGTCCACCTTTAGGTGGATTTATAGTATCTGCATTTAGTTGGGAATATATATTTTTAATAAATGTTCCTATAGGAATAATAGCATTCATTATGGCAATGAATACTTTACCTAAGGCATCTGAAGTTGTTGATGAACCTTTAGACATTAAAGGAGCATTATTATTTGCGATTTCAATAATTTCATTATTTGGAGCATTAGTTCAAGGACAAGAAATTGGATATGATAATAAGTTCATAATAGGCGGATTTATTATAGCCTTAGTATCTTTTATTATTTTTATTTATGCAGAACGAAGAATATCTGTACCACTTTTACATATGGAACTCTTTAGTAATAAGTTGTTTTCATTAAGTGTGTTCTGTGCATTTATTTCTTTTGTAGCTATTGGCTCTTCTAATATAATACTTCCATTCTATTTACAGGATGTTATGAAGCTTACACCGTCATTTACAGGAATACTTATGATGGTATCGCCTATAATATTAGCTGTTGTAGCTCCGATGAGTGGATATTTATCAGATAAAATAGGATCTGAAGTACTAACTTTTATAGGCTTAATATTAACAAGTATAGGGTTATTCTTAATTGGAACCTTAAATCAATATTCAGCGGTAGCCTTATTAATAATGTTTATAGCTATTATGACCTTGGGAAATGGTATGTTCCAATCACCTAATAATTCATTGGTTATGTCCACAGTGCCTAAGCATAAACTAGGAATCGCAGGAAGTATAAATGCCCTAGTAAGAAATTTAGGTATGGTATTTGGAGTGTCCTTATCAACAACACTTTTATATAACAGAATGAGTGCAAAGATAGGATATCATGTTACTAGCTATGTAAATGGTAGAGATGATGTATTTATATATGGAATGAGATGGGTTTATTATTCAGCAGCAACTATATGTGTTTTGGGTGCAATACTTACGGCATATAGACTTTATGGTGCGAAGAAGAGAAAAGCAAATGAATAAAACATTGAGTTGGATTTTACATAATCCAACTCTTTTTCTATATAGGGTTGTTTTTCTAAAATAAAAGGAATATACTTATATTAGATACTTTTAAAAGTATCCGACAAAAGTTAAATTTATATTTAGGATGTGTGAGTGTGAATAAGTTATCAGGGAATCCAAAGATAATGAAAGAAGTTAATAGTGGGTTAATAAAACAAGTTTTAAAGGAAAAAACCACTGCAACACGAGCAGAAATTGTTAAATATACAGGAATAAGCACAACAACAGTAAGAACATTAATTGAAGAATTAATTATAGATAAAGAAATAGTTAGTGTAGGTTATGACGATTCAAGTGGTGGAAGAAGAGCTGAAAGATATGCTTTAAATTTAAGAAATAGGTTTTCACTATCTTTTTATATGGATGATAGAAATATTAATTATGCAACGTATAATCAATTGGGAGATATTGTAGAGAAGAAATCAATTAAAGCAGAAGGTAAATCTATATACGAGTTTATAGAAGATATGTTTAAAGTATATAAAATTAAGGCAATAGGAATAGGGGTATCTGGCGTAGTTAATAAGGGAAACTTTTTTTCTGGGAGAAATCTTAACAATTGGAGTAAATCAAATGTTGGGGAATATCTTTCGGAAAAATATAACATACCAGTTATACTTGAAAATGACTTAAATGCTATAGCCCTAGGCTTTAGTATGAATTACATAAAAGAAATGAAGGAAGTAGATATTAATTCCCTAAATCTTGCATATATAAATTTCACAAAAATAGGGGTAGGAGCTGGAATAATAGCAAATGGAAAGCTTGTAAGAGGAGAAAATAATTTTGCAGGTGAACTAGGGTTTATACCAATAGGAACAGAGGGGCATCTAATAAAGGTATTAAATAATAATCCAGATGACAAAAGTTATGTAAAGATTATTGCTCAGGTTATAGCCACTGTAAATTGTATTATTAATCCTGCTTTTATTGTGGTAGGGGGAGATTCTCTTAGAAGAAATCTTATTGAAGATATAAAGGAAGAATGTAAAACCTATGTGCCCAATAATATAAACCCTAAGATAATAATGTCAGAGGATAGTAGTGATGATTATTTAGATGGAATAGCTTATTTAACTAATGAAGCTATGAATAGTGGTATTAAGCTTATTAAAAATGAGATTAAATAATATTTATGGAGAAAGTTTATGATTAAGTGGATTATTTTTGATGTAGATGGAACTTTAATAGAAACTGCCTTATCGAATCTTTTAGGCTTACAAGAAGTTATGAAAGATTTATATGGGAGAGAATACTCAAAAGAAGAGCTAAGATACTTAATGGGAATACCAGGAGATGAGGCATTAAGTAAACTTGGAGTAAAAGAAGAATTAATCAAAGACACTTGGAAACAGTGGAGTGATAATGTAAAGAAGTATGCAAAATTTAATTATATATTTGATGGAATAGAAGATACCCTTAGTAAACTAAGCGAAAGATATTTCTTAGGAATAGTAACATCTAAAACTAAAGCGCAATTAGTAGAAGACTTTGTGGATGCGGGTATACTAGAATATTTTAAAGTATTTATATGTAAGGATGATACAGAAAAACACAAACCCAATCCAGATCCATTATTAAAGTTAATGGAGAAAGCAAATATTCAAGGAGAAGAGGCAATTTATCTTGGGGATGCTTTGGTAGATTATGAAGCAGCTAGTGCTGCAAGAATGTTGTTTGGGCACTGTAGATATGCAGAGAAAACAGAGGATATTAAATGCGAACTTGTATTTAATAAACCAGAGGAAATAACTAATTACTTTCTAAGTTAGCTTATTGTAAGCGTATTAAGGCGTAATAGTATAGGACTAGCGTAACTTAAGAGCTTTTAATAATAAGGGGTGCTATATCAAGCTTTTGGTATAGCACTCTTTTTATTTTAAGATATAATTATTATAGAACTCTATACAAAAGGAGAATAAAATGAATATAACAATTATCACAGTTGGAAAATTAAAAGAAAAATATTTAAGAGATGCTATAGATGAATATGCAAAGAGATTATCTAGGTATTGTAAGCTTGAGATAATAGAACTTCAGGATGAGAAAACTCCTGATAATGCTTCTGAGAAGGAAGAAGAGGCAATTAAGGAAAAGGAAGGGCAAGCAATATTAAATAAAATTAAGGATAATATGTTTGTTATAGCTATGGACTTAGCTGGAAAGCAATTAAGCTCAGAAGAATTTTCAGATTACATAGAAAACCAAGGGGTAATGGGAAACTCAAACATTGCCTTTATAATAGGTGGAAGTCTAGGGATATCAAAAGCTGTTTTAAGTAGAGCTAATTATAAATTATGCTTCTCAAAAATGACATTTCCTCATCAATTATTTAGAGTTATGCTGCTAGAGCAGATTTATAGAGGATTTAGGATAATGAAGGGTGAACCGTACCATAAGTAAATGCGGGTTTTTACAAACTTTTTTTCACAAGCTTACGTATTATCAGTTTTTAATAGGTATATATTATTTCCTTATAGATTCATTGCTTAATCAGAAAAGCTTCGAGAGTTTATCGAAACTTAATCCTTCTTTATATTTTTTAAAATTTTATGAAACAATTAAGTGAGAATTATATAAACATGCCAATAGAGGACTCAGTTTCTTTAAAAAAATTATATCCTATACAGTTATATGAATCTAATGATCCCACCTTTATGTTTAGCTGCTATGCTGAACCATTGATGTTCATTTCTTATTCTCTTTAAATCCTCGGGATGTAGTATATAATGATGGAAAATAACCTAAGATGTGGAATGTTTATATTAGTTTTGAACATACTGGTTACGTTGGTAATCCATCAAAAAATAGTAGTAAAAGTAGAAAAATAAATGAAATATAAACAACATTAGACTCTATTAATATATAAAGTTATGTCACATTTGAATGAAATAAATCATATAATACACTATACCAAAGATTTAGGAGGATTAGTGGGATGTCTGATTTAGAAGAAAAAATAAACAAGGTGGAAATGAGTCTGCCAAAGGGAGAAGTAGTGTTTGTTCTTCCGGAAGATGTACCTGTAGATTATTCAGAGATTAAAAAGATTGAGAAGCAACAAAAAGGAGCTGATCTTGGTACCTCTAATGGAGTTCCAGCAACAATTTCCTTAGCTTCTGTAAGCGGAGATTTACTTCAAACTTATAGAACAACTGATGAATTCTCTCTATATATCAATTATGTATCTAGAACCATAGTCCTAAAGGCAGGACATTTACTTGCAAGGACCTATGACATGAATTTAAATGTAATAGATACTAAGATTGTATCAAAAGTAGTAGTGCCATTAAAGGATTTTATTGCTGCCAGATTTAACTTCTTATCCTTACCACCTCAAGACCCAGAAAATGCACCAATGCATGTAAATGAAATATGGGTTGCTGACAAAGCTATTGTTTATAACACAAGAAATGTGGCAGATATCACGTTTTTAGGGAATAAGGGAGTAAGTCTTGTTACTACAGAGGAAACTGCACTTTTTACAGTTTTGTATCAAAATGGCAAGATTACAGCGAAGAATGTCTGTACTTTTATGATTGTTTCTACAGAGCGTTTAACCACTTTCTTATATAACGCAATAGATGCTACTTTATAATAAATTAAAGATACGCCATGATAATACGGCGTATCTTTGTCATTCATATTCTTCACTAACTAAACTACTAATGAAATAAGAATAGGCAGATCTGTTAACGCCATCAAAATTATTAGTGAAGAAAGAAGAATGATTTAGGATGAAAAACATGAGAATAACTTATTATAAGTAATAAATTAGTGCTTGTATTTCTTAAATCTTATAAAAATAAAAATCTACGTTATACCCGTCACGGTGAACCGTATCATAAATAACGGAGAGATTTTTATGTGTTTCTATATACCGCGCAAAATGAAAGCCGTTCAATAAGTGAAAATTGTACTTGGGAAATTAGGATAAGATTAATGTACGCTTGTTTGAAGGGACTAAAGAATAATTATAAAAATAGCCAGTTAAGGATGAAAGAGTCATTTCTAACTGGCTATTTTTGCTTTCAGGGCATGAGGATGCCCTTATTACCTAGTATGGAGGCTTAAGGGACAATAACTATCCTTTTTCCATGCTCCTCCATGTTCCAAACTTTTTCAATATCTTTAAGGGGATACTTAACAATGTCCATGCTTAATTTACCTTGTTTTATCATATCCCATACAAGGTTGGTACCCTCAACAAGAGCCTCAGGTGGAGTCTGTGCACCCACCATTCCATAAATCTCAAGGCCTGAAGTTATTAAGCTTTGACCAGGGATTTGTGCGGTCCATCCTGCTAATCCTCCGATGAGAACGAAACGGGTTCTTTTACTTGGTGCACCGAGTGCAGTTGGAGTAAAGGAGTTTATTATTACTTCTGCCGGATGGCCCCAGAGATAATCAAGTATTACATCGTAGCCGTTTCCTGCTTCTTTTTTTAAGTCTTCCACTACCTTCTCATCTGGTTGGTTAAGGTTAATGAAGGCATCCGCGCCTAACTCCTTCAGCTTTTCTCCTGAGACCGGATTTCTTCCTGTTCCAATAACCCTTCCTGCTCCAAGATACTTTGCAATCTGTACTGCAAGCATACCTGAAACACTGGTAGCGCCGTTAATCAGCACAGTTTCACCCGGTTGAAGCTTTGCGACATATCTAAGAGGTCCAAGAGAACTTAATGCTGCAGATGGAATAACTGCTGCCTGCTCTGCAGTCACACCTTGTGGAATTAGAGTTGCGTAAGCCTTTGGTATCACTACCTTTTCCGCCATAGAACCATATGGAGGCTTTATGCCTCGAAAACTCACAAGCGTCCCATCTTCTAGAGAACCTATACCACCATGACCAACAACGGCTGGTAAGTTGGGATAGAATTGTTTGCTGGCAAAGTGATCACCTGCTGCAAGGGCTTTAAGTGCATAATCCAATATTACAGCCTCTACCTTAACTGTAACATCGCCGTCATTTAAAACAGGATCAGGGAAATCTTCGTACCTTGGAATATCTCCTAATTTGTTAATAACTGCTGCTTTCATATTAAACCTCCTCTTTTATTATGAATCCACTTGGATGTTTTAACTCATTTTTAAATCTTCATAATTCTTTCAATTGTGCTATAATAAAAATATCATAACAATAAACGGAGAGCTCTCCTCTTAATGATAACTGGAGATATCTCCTCTTGTCAATAGTCATTGAGAAATTTTCTAGCAGGAGGTGATAGAGTGAAAAGTGTAGAAGATATCAAAGTTAAGACTGAACGCCGCGATGCTGCGGAAAATCGTAAGCGAATATTGGAGGCGGCACAAAAACTTTTTGAGCAATATGGTGCTGAAAAGGTTAGTATGAATCAAATTGCCATTGAAGCACAAGTAGGTCCTGGGACCCTTTATCGCCGCTACAAAAATAAAAGTGAGCTATGTTTAGATTTGAAAAAAGATAATATTATACAATTCTTTGAGGAAGTTGAGAAATATTTGGTACAACACCATGCCGATCCTCCTGATCAGCGATTGAAAGAGGTTCTCAGATTATTTATCTGTTTTGGTGAAAAAAATCATCAACTGTTGACAGAAATTGAGGGTGGTGCAATGGGAAGTAGATCTAATGCCATAACGCAGACCCCACTATATAGTAAAATGCATAAAATAGTGGTCAAATTATTAAGTGAGATGACTGCAAGTGAACAGAATGAACCTAACAATATATTTAGGGCGGATATGTTGGTATATGCATTATTAAAAGGTGACTCCTATTTATTCCAAAAGGATGTGCGAGGTTATTCGCCAGAATCATTTTTGGAACAGCTTTGCTTGACATATTTTCCGGGGAGATAGCTACAGATTGATCACGAGACGAAGAAATAGGCTGATGTCACAGGGTTTCAAGTAAATATTGAAGTGTGTTTTATATTCCCTCGGACTGATAGTTTGAGGGAATTTTGTTATAGGGGGTATAACTATTACGCGTAACTAGCGTCAGTCGCTTTGGTTGTGTTAATAGATGCCCACAAAATGTTATACAAGCTGGTAAGAAGGCATCTGGGAAAAGAAAATATGTACATCCAGATTACAAAAATATTTATTATATTAATTTAAGAAGAGCTTAAGGCACTATTCTTCGTTGGATGGGAGCTTTTTCTCTTTGTTATCAATTTTTAAGTAAACTCCAAGAAATCTAATCTTTAAGGGCAGTATGAGAAATGCTAAGATGCAGAATCATCTAACAGCCCAAAACAGTTTGCAACTATTTCATGGAAGCAAACATATTAATTCCAGACATTATAAAAGGTAGTATATCCTCAGATAATTCGAGCTCATTAATGATTTTTCCTTGTCCATACCAGTGGCTAGTAGCACCATATAATGAATTACTAATCATTATGGATAGCAAATCTAACTTTTCTTGCTCAATGTGTTCAAAGCTAGTTGTATTAGCTATCATAAGAGAAATAAGTTCTTTAAGTTTTAGTTGTATCTCATTATCCATATAAGAAGAAATGGATTTATAAACTCTTTTGCAGTGATTATGTATATTCTCATGATAGTTGCACAAAGCGATTATTATTGTCTTTAGGGTATCCCTATTTAACTGCATATTAGATTGAAGTTTACTAGCTACACTTGATGTAAAAGCATCTGAGAGCAAATATTCTAGTAGATTATATTTATCATCAAAATGATCATAAAAGGTTGCTCTATTTACAACAGCCCTTTCGGATATATCTTTAACAGTTATTGCTTCAAATTTTTTTTCGCTTGCTAATGAAAGAAAAGCTTCTTGTATCAAAATACGAGTTCTTGCAGCTCTTGGATCAATTTTTTTAGGTTTAAGTGCCAGTTGCCATTCCTCCCAATTGAACATAATTCCATCATTTTTATTTCTTTGTTGGGTTACACAACAGAACTGAGATTTTGTTGGTTGAATTGTAATTTTAACTATATTATCATCATAACATACAGAAACTATTTCAACAACACGTGTTGTAAAAGTGGATATAGTATCACTTAAAATTATATATATTTCTTACTGTAATCCGCTTTCAATAAATATAAAATTTAGAAAAGGAGTTAGAATATGATGAAATCTTTATTTGATAAAACTAATATAGGAGAGATGCAATTAAAAAACAGATTTATTAGATCTGCAACTGGTGATCACTTGGTTAAAGACGGACATCCAACAGAAGAAATGATTATGACATATGAAAATTTAGCTAATGGAGGGGTAGGAACAATAATAACCGGCAATGCAAAGATAACTGACTATAAAGTTCCATTCTTTGATATGCTCAGTATACAGGATGATTCGTTTATTCCTAGGTTAAAGGTTCTTACAGATAAAGTACATGATTTTGGAACTAACATTATACTTCAACTTGTATATTTTGGTTCGTTAATTGGGGCAGAAGATGGTGAAATTTTAGGACCAAGCCCTGTACCACATCTTTTTTCCAATATCACACCTAAGGAGATGACAAGAGAAGATATTAAATCTATGCAAAAGGCATTTTCTGCTGCAGCACTAAGGGCTAAGAAAGCTGGTTTTGATGGTATACAGCTGCATGCAGCTCATGGTTTTCTTTTAAGTCAGTTTTTAACTCCATACTATAATCGTAGAACAGATGAGTATGGCGGAACAATTGAAAATAGAGCAAGAATGCTGATAGAGACTTGCTTGGAAGTAAGAGAAATGGTAGGAGCAGAATATCCAATTCTCATAAAAATAAACAGTAGCGATGCTATTGAAGAGGGCATGACCTTTGAAGAATGCAAATATGTTTGCAAAAAATTAGAGGAAGTTGGAATAAATGCAGTGGAAATAAGCGGAAACTCTAACGCTTTCAAACCAAAACAAGAATCCTACTTTAAGGATTATGCAGCAGAAATTGCAGCTGAGGTTGATATTCCAGTTATAGTAGTTGGGGGAAATAGAGAATATTCAGTTATGGACGCTATCTTAAATGAAACATCTATTGAGTATTTCTCCTTCTCAAGACCATTTATCGCAGAAAGTGATTTTATTAGACGTTGGGAAAAGGGAGATACAGGTAGGGTAAAGTGTGTTTCCTGTAACGGCTGCAATACTCCCGAAAGTATGGGAAGGTGCGTATTAGCAAGAAAAGATTACAGCATTTTGTAAGATGAGAAAAATAGGAGACGATGATAATGAAAATAACAATAGATATTTGGTCAGATTTTGGATGCCCTTTCTGCTATATAGGCAAAAAAAGAATTGAACAGGCATTAAACCAGTTTGAAGGGAAAGATAACGTGGAATTTAAGTTTCACAGCTTCCAACTGGACCCAAATGCTGATGCCAATATTAAGATTGACATTAAGAAATTAGCTGAGGAACGTGGTGTGACAGTTGAGAGACTGAAGGCATCTATGGCACATTTGGTTGAAAAGGCTAAAGAGGTAGGACTGGATTTGAAATATGATACTATGATTAATGCGAATACCCTCGATGCTCACCGCTTAGTCCATTATGCATCCAAAGATGGAAAAGCAGCTGAGATGGTGGAGAGTCTGCTAAGGGCTTGCCTATCGGATTCGTTGAATATATCTGATAGAAATGTACTTGTTTCTTTAGCTGGTGAAGTTGGGCTTAATAAAACAGAGACAATGGCAATGCTACAATCAGAGGCATACATTGATCAGGTGGTTGCAGACATAGAATTGGGGCAACAGCTGAACATTACAGGAGTGCCATTTTTTGTATTCAATAATAAGTATGCTGTCTCTGGTGCTCAATCTGAACATGTATTTTTAAAAGTATTGAACACAATTTTGGAGGAAGACCAAGAAACACTGAAACTACAAGTCTTAAGTCAATCGAAGAGTGAGGACAACTGTGCAGGAGGCTCGTGCAGCATATAATTTGAAAATTACTTAATAAGTTGTGCATTATTTAGGATAAAAATAGAATGCATTTGATATATAGATATTGTTTGAAAAACCTTCGTTATACCAGTTACGGTTAACCGTATCATAAGTAAGGGAGGTTTTTAATGTATTTCCATATAGAGCTCACGTTGAGAGTGTTGTTTTGATTTCACAGCATTGCTAAGAATATAGTAAAGCGGCAAGATCAGCTATATAATTGACTTTGCCACTTTTTTCGTTGCATGGAAACATCCCGACTGGTAGGAAGTTTTGCTGATTTGGAGTTCAGTAGTAATCGGAAATATATCAACAGTAAAGTTTGTGCATTTTAGTAGCTCGCAGGAATATGGTCATCATTTTTTAGAATAGGTTGTTATCCCATTTTTATATAGGTTATCTACTAACTTGCACAATTCTTCTGACGATAAATCCTTTTCTTGTCGTATCCAAAGGCGAAATAAGGAAAGGGATGTTGATATGTAAAACTCAATCAAGTATGGCGTTAAGGAATTATATTCTGGAAAGTTTAATCCCAATCCATCAAAGGGAATTTCTTTTTTCAAGCGTTCTAAGAAACGAATACTTCCATAATCGCTCAAAAGGGCTTTGAGAGCTAAGATATGCTCGCTATTTTCCAAACAATGAAACGCATTTTCGATAGGATGCGTAGATGCTTTCTCATTCGTTAATTCTCTTTTCATGTAGTTCAATAAATCATTTTCAACAAAGTCTAACAATTCGTAAATATCAGCGAAGTACTGATAAAATGTGCTACGGTTATACCCCGCCTTGTTGGTAATATCCTTAACCGAGATTTTTTCAATGGGCTTTTGACTATATAATTCACAAAAAACATCTATAAACGTTTGTCTAGTTTTTTCTGTAATTTCGGGTTGTTTTTTCATTTTATCCTCCTTAGTGGGCAAAAATATCATCCAACAAATAATAAAAAACTGATGGTTGATAAAGCCATAATAAAGATTTACAATCCTATTATACAACGCGTTGTCTTATAGTCAATAGAGGATATTATCAATAAGTAGGAGTGGTTTTTATGTCAGTAAAACAAAATAGAATTTTAATTTTTGGTGCAGGTGTTATAGGGAGCATATACGCAATGAAATTCATTGAAGCTGGGCTTGACGTTACTATGTTTGCACGTTCTAATAGATTTAAAACATTGAAAGAAAATGGGCTACAATATAATGAAAAAGGTACGGTTAAATCTATAAAAGTTAATGTCATTGATAAGCTTGAAAATGATGATGTATATGACTTTATTTTCGTTACAGTCCGTTACGATCAATCCGAATCAGCGTTGTTAGCACTGAAAGACAATCAAAGCAAAAATATAGTTACGATGACAAACAGTTCAATTGGATTTTCGACCTGGCAAGATATTGTTGGAGATAGACTGTTACCAGGTTTTCCTAGTGTTGGCGGACAGATTAAAGATGGAATATTGTATGCTAGAATTCCACCAAAGGGTTTAATAGCTACTATGTTTGGAGAAATAAGTGGTTTAGAGACAGATCGTGTAAAAAATCTGGCAAAATTATTTAAAGCAGCAAAATTTCCCTATGCAATTAATAAGGATATGAAAGCGTATTTAATAACACATTCAGTATCGGACATCGCACTTTTAGGCAGTTTATATTTTGAAAATAGGATAAGTGATGAAAAAACAGCAAGAACCAGAAAGACGGCACAAAAAATAACAAGCACTTTAAAAGCGTATTTAAGGGCAATACAAAAAGCTGGAGTATCTATTAATCCATCTGCATTTAAAATTGTGCTTAAATTTCCAAATTTGATTCTGGAATTTTTCTTTATGATGTGGCTACGGACTAAAATGGTGAAGGATATGATGCTACCGGATTATGCGAATAATGCAAACAACGAAGTTGTGAAACTTAATAACGATTTATTGAAGTTTTTAAGTCAAAAAGGTATCACACCATAAGAAAGAAAAAATGCAAAGAAAGACAGGAATAATAGATAACATACTTATTTTAAAATTATCAACAGGTTTCTTAAGATAAGAAATCAGGATGTCTTTTGTTGGCTTTACAACTACAAGATTTGATGTCCAATAAACAATAGCTAAATCATCACTTGACCACATAGTCAATATATGGTACATTACAATTATAAGTGACCATGTGGTCAAGGAGGGATAATATGTCTTTATATTTTAAAGAGTCAGGGAATAAACAGGGGGAAATTATTATTTTTATTCATGGTGGAGGAATAAGTGGTTGGATGTGGGAAAAGCAATTAGAGCATTTCAAGGACTATTATTGCATTGTTCCTGATTTGCCAGAGCATGGAAAAACAATAAATAGTGGAGAAATATCTATAAAAAATAGTGCTAAGCTAATTGTTGAGCTTGTTGAAAAAATTGCTAAAGGTAAAAAAGTAAATGTTGTTGGACATTCTTTGGGGGCAAAAATTGTTATAGAATTATTAAATAGTAGACCAGAAATTATTGATCATGCAGTTATTGCTAGTGCATTATGCAGGCCGATACCGTTTATGAAGCTTACACATAAACCTGTAATTTATAAACTTACAGTAGAAATGCTTAAAGTAAATTGGATATTGAATTTTCAAGTTAAACAATTTAAATTTCCTCCGGATATTAATTCAGATTACCTAAAAAAAGATTTTCAAGATATGACTCCTGAGACGCTGTTTAGAATTTATGATGAAATATATAAACATTTGAATATTCCTAGGGAATTAGAAAATATATATGTTCCTACCTTGGTGGTTGCAGGCGGAAAGGAACCCAAAGCAATGAAGCAATCTGTCACTGATATAATAAATATTCTTCCTAATGCTAAGGGTATAATTATAAAAAATGGATTACATACTTATCCTTGGGTTATGTTTGATAGTTTTAATGAGATTATAAGAGCCTGGTTAAACAATAGAAGTATTAAAAATGAGCAGTTTTTTGAATTATAAATGAATGATATTATTATAACTTTGAGGTGATGGTTTGTATAAAAATTTTGATAAATTAAATGATGATAAAAAGAATAAAATAATACAAGCAGCCATAAGGGAATTTGCTGATAAAGGATATATGGCGGCTTCTACAAATAATATTGTTAAAGAGGCTGATATATCAAAAGGTGCATTATTCAATTACTTTGATAACAAGAAGAACTTGTATCTTTATGTTACAGATTATGCCATAGAATACTATTTAAATTATATGATGGATAAAATAAAAATTAATAACCCTGATATTTTTCAGCGTATTTTAGAATGGCAAGAATTAAAAATTTCTATTTCTACAGAAAATCCAATTGTGTATAAATTCTTTGCATCTGTATTTATAAATACACCAGAGGAATTAAAAAGTGATATTGATGAGCGTTATAAAAGATTAAAGGAGTATTCAGAAAAGTTAACCTTGAAAGATATAGATTTATCCTTATTTCGTGACGATATAGATAAACAAAAGGCACTTGAAATTATAGCTATGGCCCTTAACGGAATTTTAGAGAACTCTAACTTATTATATAAATCCTTAGATGATTATGGATATGATAACAGAAATCAATTTTATACTAAATTAAAGGAATACGTAGTAGTTTTAAGAAAGGTATTTTATAAGGAAGAATATAATTGAATAAACTCACTTTCTTGAAATTGTTAATAAAATATATAGTCCCTCAGAGTGGTTTAAAGGAATTTTAGAAGAAAAAATCTTAAAAATTACCTTTAGTTTTTGTTCTGAGGGACTTATCGGCGTGAAAAATTAATATAAAGTGAATAACTGTAAAAAAACTGCTTATATTTTTTGCTTAAGCTTTTCTGCTGTTGAAGGCGAGGCAGTATAAATCATTAGCTTCAGATCAGGGCAGTCAGGTATTTGCAAATTCACATGTTCAAACTCCAATTCGCCAATGAGAGGATCAATCCTTAACTTGCGGCAGTCGGTAACAGTTTTTACTTCATAGCGTGGCCACCATAATTTGAATAATTCACTTTCTTCTTTAAGCTTTTCAATCATTTCATTTAATCTGGCATCTTGAGGGAACATAGCACAATCAGATCTAAATCTGGCAATCATTATTTTAATTCGTTCTTCCCATTCTGATTTATTTTCTTTTTCCTGTGAATCAGTTAAATATTGATGCAATATATTAGGTTTTGGACTAATATTGGCAGAATAAGAAGGAAATCCAAATATAAATTCTGCTCCACGATTCCATAATAGTACATCCCAGTATTTATCCATAATATATGCAGGATGAGGTTCCAATGCAAAAATAGTTCTTTCTAACCCTGTACTAATTTTTGGCTGAGTTTTTATTTCATCCGCTTCATCTGATTTAGATAATAAAAAAAGGTATCGGCGTTCATCATCGGATAATCTTAACGCAGAAGCCAAACTTTCCAATACTTGACGGGAAGGATGCACATCTTTACCTTGCTCTATAGACGTGTACCAAGAAACACCCACATTGGCAAGCTGCGCTACTTCTTCGCGGCGAAGTCCTGGTGTACGGCGGCGCCCGTATGAGGGTAATCCAACCTGTTCAGGTGTAAGGCGCTCTCTGGTAGCTCTCAAAAATTCACCTAGGGATTGCTGTGATGTAATAATGTCTTTCATTTGTTTTTCTCCTTTCATTCGAAAAACTAGGTAATCCTCCGTTTCCCATGGAAAGATTATAGGTTAAAGTTCATTTAGTGCCTCAACATTCTCATATCCTACCACTCTCAATCGTAGGATAGCTACAATGTGGTTGAATAGTTTTAGTCCTGATATATTAGTAATATAGCATAAAATAACTGTTAGACGAAACTATCTAGATTGGAGTGAATTAATTTATGAAAATATTTGTAACTGGAGCAACAGGCAAAGTTGGAAGCCGTTTAGTACCATATTTACTTAAGCACGGGCATTCTGTTCGTATTCTTGTAAGAAATGCTGAGAAGGCACTTGTATTGAAAGAGCAAGGAGCAGAAGTAGTTGAAGGTGATCTTTTAAATAATGATAATCTTACTGAAATCATACGAGGTGTTGATGCAGTGATTCATACAGCTGCTCAATTCCGAGGAGGTATTAGTGATAAGGTAGCTACAGCAGTAAATTTACATGCAACTATTATACTAGCTAAAGCAGCTATAGAAGTAGGTGTTACAAGATTTGTATTTACAAGTACTGGTAATGTATATCGTGACATAAATGTAAATAGACCATGCAGAGAAGACGATATTCTTGTGCCATCTAAACTGATATATCCTAAAACAAAAATTGCTGCAGAAGAAGCTCTATTAAAATTGCATCGTGAACAAGGACTAGATATTCGTATTATGAGATTAGCATTTGTTTATGGTGATGGTGATCCACATATTGAAGAAATTTTGCCGTACATGATTAACTGGAATCCGTTAAAGCAGCAATCGATGATACATCATGAAGATGTAAGTCAAGCACTACTGCTTGCTGCAACCACCCCAGATGTTGGCGGTCGTATATATAACGTTGCAGATGACAAGCCTATTACTATAGGCGAAATATATAAACTGCAAGGAGGACCAGAGCAAGTACCAACCGAAGATGGATGGCTTATGTCTAACATATGGGAATTGACAGCAGATTCAACCCGTATTAAAAATGAGTTGAATTTTAAACCCAAATATCCTTCTGTATATGCTGCTAAAGATAGGGGAGCTTTATAGTAATAGTGCCAGCCGCATGATAAGAGAAATACACACAATTATTCCTGAATATGTGGATAAGATTAAATGTTGCTGTGGACAAATTTTTACTGAATTTGTAAGAAATACATTGACAATGTAATTAAGAAGAGTATAATAACTACAAATGCAATGAAGAGGAAAGTAACTTTAAGAATACTTATACAGAGAGTTTCCATTGGTGAGAGGAAGCAAAGGATATTAAAGTGAAAATGGCCTTGGAGCAGTGTACCGAGATTTTTATTATAAGAATTAAGGCTGCAACGGATTCACACGTTATAGTGATAGAGTATAATCATATGATATATATGACGTACTTGATGAGGTGCATATTGTAAGGTATGCATGAAATAGGATGGTAACACGAAGTTTAGCTCTCGTTCCTAAGATTAATTTCTTGGGACGGGAGCTTTTTTATATTTAAAATTTATTATAAAAGAGGAGGATTTAGAAAATGAATATTTTTATTGGAGGAGCTTGGCCATATGCAAATGGTTCATTACATATAGGCCATATAGCTGCATTATTACCAGGAGATGTTATAGCAAGATATTATAGGGTGAAGGGAGATAAAGTATTATATGTTTCAGGGAGTGATTGTCATGGGACACCTATTTCAATAAGAGCAAAAAGAGAAGGTGTATTACCAAAGGACATAGCAGATAAGTATCATGCGGAATTTAAAAGGTGTTTTGAGAGGTTAAATTTTTCTTATGATTATTATGGTAGAACAGATGATGAATTTCATAAAAGAGAAGTACAAGAAGCTATAGTCTTGCTATACAATAAAGGATTAATTTACGAAAAGGAAGTAGAGCAAATTTACTGTCAGCATTGCAACCAATTTTTACCGGATAGATATGTTGAAGGAGTATGTCCCAAATGTCATTCAATTGCAAGAGGAGATCAATGTGATAATTGTGGAGCTTTACTAGAGCCATTAGAACTTTCAGATAGAAAATGCAAGTTATGCAATAGTACACCAATAGTAAAGAATACAAAACAGGTATACTTCTCTTTATCTAAATTTCAAAATACTATTAAAGAAAATTTAGATAAAACTCAAAGTAATTGGAGAGTTAATGCAGTAAATAATACAGAAAGATACCTAAGTGAAGGGTTATGTGATAGGGCTATATCAAGAGACTTATCATTAGGAATAGATATACCTATACAAGGATTTAGAGATAAAAAGGTTTATGTATGGATAGATGCTGTATTAGGATATCTTACAATGAGCAAAAAGTGGGCATTTTCATCCCAAAAATCATATGAAGATTTTTGGGATGAAAATGCTACTTCATATTATATACATGGTAAAGATAATATACCTTTTCATTCTATAATTTTACCGGCTTTAATAAATGGGATAGGATATAATAAGTTGCCTGATAGGATAATATCTAGTGAATATTTAACATTAGAGGGCAAGAAAATATCAACAAGTAATAACTGGGCCGTGTGGTTACCAGATATAATAGAACGTTACAACTCAGATGCGTTAAGATACTTTTTCATAATAAATGCACCAGAAAAAAGAGATACTGATTTTTCTTGGAGGGAATTTGTGAATAGCAATAACGGTGAATTATTAGGGGCATATGGCAATTTAGTTAATAGAACTTTAGTTTTTGCTAAAAAATATTTTGACAGTAAAATTCCTAATGGTAAGGTATCTATTAATATAAAAGAAGAAATAGACAATTTATATGAGGTAATAGGAAATCTTATTGAGCAAGGAAATTTAAAAGTCGCACTTGAGAAAATCTTTGAATTTATAAGAAGTATAAATAAATATTTTGATGAAAATGCACCATGGATTACAGTAAAAGATAATTTTGAGGCTTGCAGTAATACAATATATAATTGCATTTATTCAATAGCAAATTTAGCAAACCTATTATCACCTTTTTTACCTGAGTCTTCAGGAAAGATAAAAGCATGGCTAGCTATTAGCGGAAATAGATGGGAAAATATTGAGCCTAAGTATGGAGTTTCAATTGATGAAGTTACAATATTATTTGAAAGACTTGATAAGAAGATAATAGAAAAAGAGGAATATAGTTTGGTGAACAGCAGTAAGTAAATATATATTTCCTATATGGTATAATATTGGTTATATGGGTAAATGAGGTTTTGGTATACCTATTAGTATAGATATAGGATATTTCAGCTTAACTAAGGATACTTTCGATATTAATGTTTATAAGAGTATTAATATATAATTTTGTTGAAAAAGTCAGTAAACTGGGCTTGAATATAAATTGGCGCTAAATAAAAAAAGAGCAACTATAAATGTTAGTAGTACTAGTAAAAATAATTCTGCTTGATGTAGTAACATTAAAGCATTGTTACTGATATGGAGAACCGCATCATAAAAAAATGGATATTTTTGCTAAATTTATAAAATGAATTAACGATGTAATTAAGAATAGTATAATCATATCATATATGAAGTACTTGATTAGGCGCATATTGTAAGGTATGCATGAAATAGGATGGTAGCATGGAGTTTAGCTCTCGTTCCTAAGATTAATTTCTTAGGACGGGAGTTTTTTTGTCCTAATTAAAACCACTTGCTATGCAAGTGTGTTCGGAAAAGCTTTAGCGGTGAGAAGGCAAAAAAACCTCCTTTTGTTAAAATAGAATTAAGGTTCGCAGCCAAATTCAAAAACAAAAGGAGGCATCCAAATGGATAATAACAGTTTAGCACACACCAAATGGAAGTGTAAATATCATATAGTCTTCGCACCGAAGTATAGAAGAAAAGAGATTTATGGGGAAATGAAGACTGAAATAGGAAAAATATTAAGGCAGTTGTGTGATTGGAAAGGTGTAAGAATAATTGAAGCGCATGCATGTATAGATCACATACATATGTTGGTAGAAATTCCACCTAAAATGAGTGTATCTGGTTTTGTTGGATTTTTAAAAGGAAAAAGTAGCTTGATGATTTTTGAAAGATATTCAAACCTAAGATATAAGTATGGAAATAGGCATTTTTGGTGCAGGGTTTTTTATGTTGATACAGTAGGAAAAAATAAAAAGGCAATAGAAGAATATATACGGAATCAAGAAAGAGAAGATATGTTAGCAGATCAAATTAGTATGAAAGAATATATGGACCCTTTTAAGGGTAGCAAGTAAAGCAATATGCGGCTGCGAATCTTTTACAGGTGCCTTAAGGCACAACGCAAGTAATATGCCCTTATAGGGCTAAGGCAAAACCACCAGCTAAGCTGGTGGATTTTTATTATATTTAAATTTTATTAGTAATGAGGAGGATTTAGAAAATGAATATTTTTATTGGAGGTGCTTGGCTATATGCTAATGGTTCATTGCATATTGGTCATATAGCTACTTACTACCAGAAGATGTATTGGCAAGATATTATAGGGTGAAGGGAAATAATGTACTATATGTCTAAGGGAGTGATTGTTATGGGACTATCAATAAGAGCAAAGAGAGAAGGAGTATCACCAAAGGATATAGCAGATAAATATCATGCAGAATTTAAAAAGTGTTTTGAAAGGTTAAATTTTTCTTATAATTATTATGGTAGAACAGATGATGAATTTCATAAGAGAGAAGTGCAAGAAGCTATAGTCTTACTATACAATAAAAAGTTAATTTATGAAAAGGAAGGAGAGCAAATATATTGTTAATGTTGTAACTAATTTTTGCCTAATAGGTGTGTTGAAGGAGTGTGTCCAAAATGTAATTCAATTGCAAGAGGAGACCAATGTGACAATTGTGGAACTTTACTAGAGCCATTAGAACCTTCAGAAAGAAAGTGTAAGTTATGCAATAGTACACCAATAGTAAAGTATACAAAACAGTTATACTTCTTTTTATCTAAATCCCAAAACACAATTAAAGAGAGCCTAAGCAAAACTCAAAGTAATTGGAGAGTTAATGCAGTAAATAATACAGAAAGATACGTAAATGAAGGTTTATATGTGGATAGATGCTGTGTCAGGATATCTTACAATGAGCAAAAATAGGCATTATAAAATAAAAAATCATATGAAGAGCTTTGGGATGAAAAGACTATTTCATATTATATACATGGTAAGGATAATATACATTTCTATTCTATAATTTTACCGGCTTTAATAAGCGGGATAGGATATAATAGAACGTTACAATTCAGATGCGTTAAGAGACTTTTTTTTTATGTATTAAGATTAGTGTAAATTAGACGATAATATAAATTGATGTTAAAGTTTGCTAGTATAAATGGATTGTAGTGAAAAAAACAATGTTAAAATAGATTAAGTTGTTTTATAGACAAATATATACAAATTTAAGAAACTGGCATACACCACTATTTGAAATAGTATTATAGGTTTAGGATAGGCTTGGATTATTATAAGAAATATTGCATGTAGAACCAATGTGTGTGTAGAAGAAAAATTTGAATTCTATGAGGTGTGATTTAATTGAAACAGTTAGAATATCCATTTGATAGTTCGTATATATTGAAGAAAAAAAAGGCTATTAAAAGAGAACTGTTAAAAAATGAGGATTTTATTGAAAAAAGAATTGCTCTATTAAGTGGTTCCACTATAGGAGACATTAAAAACATTATTGAATTATTTTTACTTAATCATGGGATTAAGCCAATTTTCTATGAAGGTTCATATTCCAGATTTTATGAGGATGTAATGTATGATGATGGGGTTTTAAAAGAGTTTAATCCTGATATTATATATATTGTAACTTCAAACAGGAATATTAACTTATATCCTGACATCAATGATACAGATTCACAGATTAATCAAAAGCTTGAGGATACCTTTGGTAAGTTTGAAGCAGTTTGGCAGAAAGTCTCCCAAGACTTTAATTGCACAATTATTCAGAATAACTTTGAATTGCCGTTTTTTAGAGTGCTTGGTAATAAGGATGCAGTATTGCTGAGTGGCAGAGTTAATTTTATCACTAGGTTAAATATGAAGTTTAGTGAATATGCTAGGAACAATAGGGACTTTTACATAAATGATATCAATTATCTATCTTGTTGGTACGGTCTTGAGAGATGGTCTGATCCTTCATATTGGTATCTTTATAA
The DNA here is from genome assembly GCF_016765615.1 of Clostridium paridis. Classification (GTDB taxonomy): domain Bacteria; phylum Bacillota; class Clostridia; order Clostridiales; family Clostridiaceae; genus Clostridium_T; species Clostridium_T paridis. The sequence continues at coordinate 78,866 of NZ_JAESWA010000010.1, forward strand.
ATATGCCTTAAATATTGATGCAATACCACTTTTATGCCATAGTGTGGCGAATATAATTAAATCAGTATATGGAAAAAATAAAAAAAGTATTGTTGTTGATCTTGATAATACCTTGTGGGGTGGAGTTATTGGTGATATTGGAGAGGGTGAAATTGACCTTGGTAATGAAACTCCTACAGGGATGGCATTTATGGAGTTTCAAAATTATATTAAACAAGTAAGTCAACTTGGAATTTTGCTAAATGTAGCATCTAAGAATGAATACGATAACGCAATAAAAGGGCTTAATCATAATTTTAGTTTATTAAAGCCAGAAGATTTTATTTGTTTAAAAATAAATTGGAATGATAAAAATATCAGCATAGCAGAAATTGCTAGAGATCTGAATATTTTACCTAATAGTTTAGTCTTTATAGATGATAATCCTGCTGAAAGAGAGATTATCACTCAAAGTATCCCAGAGGTATCAGTACCTGAAATGACATCTCCAGAAAAATATTTAGATGTTCTCGATAAATCAGGATTTTTTGAAGTTACCAACCTCTCAGAGGATGATAGGATGAGAAATAATTTTTACAAAGGCAATACTAATCGTGATAAGTTAAAATATAACTTTACGAATTATGAAGAATATCTTAAATCGTTAGAAATGGTTTGTGAAGTTGGCAGGTTTAGCCCTAGTAATATTGAACGTATTACACAGTTATTTAATAAGACAAACCAATTCAATCTAACAACAAGAAGATATACGAACTTAGAGATTGTCGATATTATGAATGGGATAAATTATGTATGCATATATGCGAGGTTAAAAGATAAGTTTGGAGATAATGGGATAGCATCTTGCCTCATAGCAAAGATAGATGGAGATACAATAGAAATAGAATCATGGGTTATGAGTTGCAGAGTATTTAAACGAAATCTTGAGTATGTGGTGTTTGATCGCCTTGTTGAAGAGGCTAATAAACTAAATATTTCTAGAATATTGGGATTTTATTTTAAAAGTGCTAAAAACTCTATGGTAAAAGATTTTTATGGAACCTTGGGCTTTGAAGAGTGTTATAAAGATGAAGAAAAGAGCGTTTGGAATTTTGGAGTATCGCCAAATTACTCTTCAAAAAACAATGTTATTAAAATAAGTAATAATGAAGAATGAGGTGTGTAACTATGCAAAAATTAGTTTCATCATTAGTTGATAATATTATCAAGGAAAATGTTTTTCAGGAAAAGTTTATTAAAAAGTCTTTGGCGGAACTAACTGAAAATGAATATGCAGAATTTGAGGAGTATATATCCTTCTTTATCAGTCAAGGTGATGATATAGAGTCAATTGCAGAGGCATATTTAACCTTTGTTACTGATACATTTGCAGAATTAACTTATTTTATTCAGTCAGGGCACTATAGATATTCTACTTTTGATGAAGTAGCAGGAAGTGTATATTACAATAGTGAATATATGCGAAAATATATGATTGGTTTAGGAATATCAACTTATCTTTGGCCTAATCACAGGAATATATATAGATGGTTTCAGAAAAGCATTCCACAAAATAAGCAGGGTAAGTACCTGGAAATAGGACCAGGCCATGGAAAGTACTATATATATTCGATAATGAATACGAATTTTGATTTTTATGAAGCAGTTGATATTTCGGCTTCCAGTGTTGAAATGACTCGCAAACTAGCAGAGTTTTTCGTTAAAGATACAAAAAATAATTATTCTGTTATTGAGAAAGATTTTTTTGTTATTGAAGAAGAGAAACAATATGACGCAGTTATCATGGGAGAGGTTTTAGAGCATGTTGAGCAACCTCTGAGTTTTATGAAAAAAATTCATAAGATCACTTCTGATGATGCTTTTATATATATTACAACAGCAATAAATGCTCCTGCTGTAGATCATATATATCATTTTAAAACAGTGGATGAAGTATATGAAATGATGAAGGAAGCTGGCTTTAAAGTTATAAGTAGCTTTTATGAAAGTTCAAATGGAAAACCTATAGAAAAAGCTATAAAAAATAAAGAGTGCATAAATATTGCATTAATCTTAGAAAAGGAAATGGTGAAATAGAATGGATAGAAATGTTATATTAGAGAAGGTTCAGGAAATTTTTAGAGATTGTTTTGATGATGAGAGTCTTATTCTGTCTTGGGATACAAATTCAGATGATATTGAAGATTGGGATTCTTTAGCGCAGGTTAATATAATTGTATCTCTTGAAAAAGTATTTAGTATTAAATTTTCAGTTGATGAAATTATTAAATTACAATCTGTTGGTGATATAGTCGATACTATAGCAAAGAAATTATAAATAGGGGGAAGATATGAAAATTCATCATATTGGATATCTTGTTGCTTCAGTAGAAGAATCAATAGCTGAGTTTGAAAAATTGGGTTATATAAGTGTTTCTAATACAATTTACGATGAAGCCCGTGAAATAAACATATGTTTTGTAAAAAATATGGATACAGTGATCGAACTCGTAAGCCCTGTAGGCAAATCATCTGTAGTATATAACCTTTATAAAAAAATGAAAAGCTCACCTTATCATATATGTTATGAAAGTAACAATTTAAAGCAAGATATAAATAAGTTGTGCAGTGAAGGATATACGGTTATCAGCAACTTATCGCCTGCAGTAGCTATAGAAAATAGAAATGTTGTATTTTTATACAATAATAAGTTAGGACTTATTGAATTAGTAGAGAATAGTTAAATATTATTTGGTTTGAGAGGTATGTATGGGATATCAAGATATTGTAATTAGAAAAGCTGGAATTAATGATATTGATAATATAATAGAGTTTATTAAGATTAATTGGCAGCAGGATCATATTTTTGTTAAGGAACGTGGCCTTTTTGAGTATCAGCATCTTATTGATAATAATTTCAATTTTATTGTTGCAGAAGATGCTTTTACAAATACCTTATGTGGGATATGTGGATATATTCCAAGTAATAACTCTAGTAACAATAAAACTATGTGGGGGGCGATATTAAAAGTAATTAAGAATGGCTCTCCAACACTAGGAATAAAACTTTTGAATTATATTGCCAATTTATCTGATTGTAGTATATTTGCGGGATGCGGTATTAATGCAAGAACCATCCCAATATATGATTTTATGGGATATTCTACAGGTAAACTTGAACATTATTATAGGCTGGATAATAGAGAAACGTATCAAGTGGCAGTAATAAATAATAAGAAAATTGCTGATGTAAAGTATACTAATTTTAAATTAATAAGACTGGATACATATGCAGATTTTTTAAGAGCATTTAATATAGAAGAATATAAAAATCGTAAGCCGTACAAAGATAATTGGTATATATGTAGAAGATATTATGACTATCCTATATATAAGTATCATGTTTATGGAATACAAAATGAAAATAATGAAATCAAATCCATTTTAGTAGCGAGAGAAACATTCCAAAATGGAGTGAAACTGCTTAGGGTTGTTGATTTTATAGGTAGAGATGATGATCTTGACAGTATTTCATCAGAAATACAGAGATTAATTGATGAAAATGAGTATGAGTATATAGATTTTTATTGTCATGGAATTGATGAGGTTCATTTGAAAAATGCAGGATTTGAAAGACGAACACAAGAAGATAATAATATTATCCCGAATTATTTTGGTCCATTTTTACAGAAGAACATAGATATATATTTCTTCACAAATGAATGTGAAAATTTTTATATGTTTAAAGCAGATGGTGATCAAGATAGACCAAGTTTCATCTAGGAGGACTTTGAATGTGGATAATAATGTAACAATAGTAATGTACCATTACGTGAGGGATTTAATTAATAGTAGGTACCCAGAAATTAAAGGTTTAGATTTAAATTACTTTAGGCAACAGATTGAGTTTTTTTCATCAAAGTATACAATCATATCAATGGAGCAGTTCATTGATAACATGGAAAACAAGACGAAGTTACCACCTAATAGTATGATGCTAACCTTTGATGATGGTTTTATAGATCATTATACAAATGTTTTTCCGATACTTTCTCAAAATAAGATATCAGGAAGTTTTTATGTTCCGGCGGAAGTACTGTCATGTGACAAAGTTCTTGATGTTCATAAGATTCATTATATTTTAGCAAGTACAAGCACTAAAACTATTATGAAAGATTTATTTTCATTACTAAACTTCTATAGAGGTAAGGAGTTTGAATTTGATTCTAATGAGAGTATATATAGTAAGTTAGCGCTGATAGGAAGATTTGATGATAAAGATACCATATTTATAAAGAGGCTTTTACAGGTAGAGCTACCTGAAAAGTTGAGAGGTATTCTAGTAAACGAATTATTTAAAAAATATATTGCAATAGATGAAGAATCTTTTTCTAAGGAGCTATATATAAGTTACGATCAAATTAAGTTAATGAAAAAATGTGGTATGCATTTCGGAATACATGGATATAGACACTATTGGTTAGAAAAATTGCATCTTAATGAGGCTAAAACTGATATTAGAAAATCATTGGATTTTTATAGTGACATTATAGATAGCAAAAGTTGGACAATCAGTTATCCATATGGGTCAAGAAATGAGGAGTTAGTAGAGTTTGTTAAAAGCGCCAACTGTAAGGTTGGACTTACGACGGAAGTAAGAATAGCAAATCTATCGAAGGATTGTATGCTCAATCTCCCCAGACTAGATACAAACGATTTTCCACCTAAAAGCAATAACTATCTCAATCATTATTAAGAGGTAATAGCTCAATTGGAAATAATAAGTTTTATAATTGGTTTATATTGTGATTGTATAAGTGAACAAGCGTAATAAGGATAATATTAGTGAATTATTTTGCAACACTATATTTAAAAGTAAACTATTAATTTGATAGGGAAGTCAATGAGAAGATGCGTAAATATTCGAAAGATACAATTGGGAGGCTTATTGAAAAATCACTTATTATAAAAATTGCACTTACAAGTGATACGGTGAACCGCACCACAAATGATGTAGACTATGAACTAAATAAACTCAATTAATATATATATTTATTATATGGCTTAAAAAGCCTTCTTGTGGCGTATAAACTTAAAGGTAAATTACGTTGCAAGAAGGCTTTTATTTTTATAGGAATAGTTTGCTAATTTTATTATTGGTAAACGTAGCCGATTATAACTAATTTAGTCTTAGTAAAAAAACAAAATTTACAAACGCATCTCAGAGGTTCTTATGGTATAATATTGATTATATGGGTAAAAGATATCAAAATTCATAAAAAATCCATTATATACTAAATAACACGATACAACAAAAGCTTAATGGTAGGTGTAGCTATGATAATAAATAATAATCTAAATGCGATAAATATATATAATCAATTAAAAAAGGCGAGCAATAATAAATCTAAGCATATAGAAAAGTTAAGTTCAGGATTAAAAGTAAATAGAGCAGCAGATGATTCTGCTGGACTTGCTATTTCTGAAAAGATGAGAAGCCAAATTAGGGGTTTAGATATGGCATTCAAAAACATGAACGATGGAATTTCATTTTTTAATGTTGGTGATGGTGCACTAGAAGAAGTTTCACAAATGCTCATTCGAATTAGAGAGTTAGCAGTACAAGCAAGCAATGACACCCTTACAGATTCAGATAGAGAACAAATAGACGATGAATCAGGACAATTAATTAGTGAGATAGATAGAATTAGTAATGATACAGAATTTAATACTATTAATATATTTAAACCAGGCCAACCTATACTTAAAACTATTACAGTAACTAAAGCGCTTGGAGCCATGGTCTCCAATTATACACTTGAAGACGTTACAATTAAAAATATTATTAATGATGCGTCTGTAAATGTAGCAGATGTTCAAAACTTTTACATTACTAAAGTTGACGGAACAACTACAACTGTTTCTTTTGATCTAGGCAAGTCAATAAAGGATAATGTTGACCCAACCTTTGATGGCTTCGCACATAATATGTATGAAGCTGATGGAACTATTACTCAAGCTAACAAAGATAAATTTCTAGATACTTTTGTTAAAGGATTGCAAGCCGGTTTTGATGCAAACATGTCTCCATCGACAAAAATAGGGGGGTATTTTGATTCAAATAACAAAATGGTCTTTACCTTTGAAGATTTTTCAAATATAACAATGGCTTGTAATACAGCATCTAGTCAAAGTTTTGGACATGGTTTTTTACACAGTATGTTCAATTCTAGCAGTTTTCAACAAAATACAACCACAACAACTACTACCATAGCAGAGTATGATAAGAGGCATCTTTATATTCAAGCTGGTGCAAATTCAAATGAGATTGTAGACTTCGAATGGGATGTATTAGATTCTAAAGTAATGAAAATTAATGATTTAAAATTAAAATCATTAACAGAAGCACAAAAGGCTATTGATCAGTGTGATAAAGCAACGAATTATGTTCTTAATATTCGTTCAACAATGGGTGCATACACAAATCGATTAGAACACGGAATAAAAAACGTTGACACATCATCTAGAAATCTATCTTCATCTGAAAGTGAGATAAGGGATGCAGACATGGCAAAGGAAATGATAGAAATGAGTAAAAATAGTATACTTGAGCAGGTTGCACAATCTTTATTGTCACAAGCAAACCAATTACCAAATAAGGTCTTAGAATTATTAAGGTAGAAGTTGTACAATGTAAAAATAAGGAGTATTTATATGAATAGGTTGAAGTTTTTAGGTAGAGGTTCAGGGTATCATTCTATAGAAGCGAATACATCAGCATACATTAAAGAAAATAAAACGCTATTATTAATTGACTGTGGAGAAACTGTATTTAAGAAGATTTTAGAGAAAAACTTAATGGACGGAATTGAAGAAGTTCATATTTTAATAACACATATGCATTCAGATCATATTGGGTCATTAGGTGGATTTGTTGGATTTTGTTATTGGAAGTATAAAATAATTTCAAAAGTGTATTTTAGTGAAAAAGAAAGAATGAAATTATATTTAGAGTTACTAGGATTAAAAGAAAATGAGAGTTTTACGGTGCTAGATTCTAATAATAGAATTGAATCATTAAGTTTAAATATAAATTCAAAATTGACGAAACATGTGAAAGCTCTTAATACTTATTCTTATACTTTAAAGTTTGATATAGGAAATAGTATCTTTTATAGTGGAGATACTTATGAGACTAACATTGATATAGTTGATTTTTTAAAGGATGGAAATTTAGTATATCATGATACATGTATAGATGATTCAAAAGACAACGTTCATACGTCATTAAGAAGGCTATGTGAATTAGTGCCTAAAGAATATAGAAATCAAGTTTATTGTATTCACATCGATGGAGAAAATTTTATTGAAGAGAGTAAAAAACAAGGGTTTAATATAGTTAATATTAATTAAGAAAAAGTGCAACTCTTTATAGGGTGAGGCACTTTTTTCTTTGACTTTAACTTCTATATCAATATCAAGAAAGGTAATCTTAAATTTAAAATAATGCAAAGAACTCACTTATTACTGATACAGATAACTATTCCACAAGTAAAGCGATTCTCAAAACATAATATTAAAGAAAAATGGAACACTAAGGATTAGATTACTAAAGGAAGGGATGAATTTCGTGAATTCTAATTCTAATATTTCTGTTTATAGTGAAATAGGCAATCTAAAAAGTGTACTTCTTCATTGCCCTGGAGAAGAGGTTGAAAATATAGTTCCGGATTATTTAAGAAGATTATTATTTGATGAAATTGTTTTTCTGAAACAGGCAAAAAAAGAACATAATCAATTTGCAGATATTTTACGCAATGAAGGTGTAGAAGTTCTATATCTTACTGATCTTATGGCAGATATTTTAGAGGACACTAAGGTTAGAGATGAATTTCTAAAAGAATTCATGGAAGAGGGAAAAATAGTTACACAAGGGTTTCAGGAAGCTCTCATGGAGCTATTTGCCCACTGTTCACCAAAGGAACTAATAAGAAAATGTATAGCTGGTGTTAGAAAAGAAGAGCTTAGTGATATTAAACCAAAGTCCTTAGGAGATATGGTTAAAAATCCGTATCCTTTTTATTTAGATCCTATTCCTAATATGTATTTTCAAAGGGATCCTTTTGCATCTATTGGATCAGGCATCTCCTTAAATGTTATGGCTAATGTAACAAGAAATAGAGAAACTATATTTGCAAAATATATATTTGATAATCATCCTAGGTTCAAAGATACGCCAAGGTGGTATAACAGAAATAAAACGCATCCAATTGAGGGTGGAGATATTTTAGTTCTTTCTGATAAGGTTTTAGCTATTGGAATAAGTGATAGAACTGAATCAATAGCAATTGAAAGATTAGCCCATAAGCTATTAAGTTCAGAGGAACCATTTGAAACGGTTTTAGCTTTTGATATCCCTAAAACAAGGGCATATATGCATTTAGACACGGTATTTACTATGGTGGATTATGATCAGTTTACTATATATTCCGGTATTGAGGAACCTTTAGATGTATATAGCATTCATAAAGGAAAAAATGATGAAATCAAAATAAAGTATGAACATGAGGAGTTATCTAGTATACTAAAAAGACATCTAAACCTGCCAGCAGTAAATCTAATAAGGTGTGGTAATGGAGATATTATTGCAGCAAGCAGAGAGCAATGGAATGACGGAAGTAATACACTTGCTGTAGCACCTGGAAAAGTAATTTGTTATAATCGCAATCATGTAACTAACGAAGCTTTAAGAAAAAATAATATAGAGGTGTTAGAGTTTGAATCTTATGAATTATCTAGAGGTCGTGGAGGCCCAAGATGTATGAGCATGCCTTTAATTAGAGAAAAGATTTAGTAAATAAGCAAAGGAAAGATACATTAAAAAACATTATATAGAAAAGCGTATCTATCGGCTGTGCTAATGGATACGCTTTTCTTAATATTGTAGCGCTATTACATCTAATTGTTTGATAATTAGTAATGTCTTATAGGAATTATAAACAATTCTTGACCGATCGTTCTCAAAATGATAGTATTAATATTACAAAGGAGGAATCTAAATGGGACGAAGTAGAGAATTTGATGAGAATGTAGTTCTTGAGAAAGCAATGGAATTATTTTGGAGACAAGGCTACGAAAAGACATCTATGAATGATTTAGTAGAGCATATGGGAATTCATCGTAGAAGCCTATATGATGCCTTCGGTGATAAACATACATTATTTTTACAAGCCATGGATTTTTATGAAGAATTAATTAAAAACAAAATAAAGGCTGGAATTTTACATGCAGAAACAGGAAAACAAGCAATACAATTTATCTTTGATTTTATAATCGAAGGATATGAAGATAAACAATGGGGTTGCTTACTTGTAAATTCAGCAACAGAGATGGCTCTTAGAGATAAAGAGGTAGAAGAAAAAATAGAAAGAATATTTAAGGAAACAGAACAGATTATTGCTGATCTTGTTCGAAAAGGACAACAAACAGGGGAATTTTCCTGTAGTTATGATTCTGATGTTTTATCAGAAGTTTTTCAAAATACCTTGCATGGAATTCGTGTACAGCTAAGAATGTCCGCGAGTAAAGAAAAGTTGCATCGTATAGCAGATTTTTTCTTGGATTTATTATATAAATAAATTTTTACATTAATTAGAATGAACGTTCTCAAAATATTTAAGATTCTCTAAACTCTTTTGTTTTATAGAAAAGTAAAACTTCTATTAAAACTAATAAATTTTTTTACACTAATTAGAATGATTGTTCCCAAAAAATATAAGTATGAACTAAAGGAGGTGATAATCGCATGTGATACCTTTATGTAAAAGCATTTATTATAAATCAATTAAAAATTAAGTGTACTTGTATTTAATCCAAGTAAAAAATTAATGAGGAGTGAATGAAAATGAGTTTAATAACAGTTAATGAAGAAAAATGTATAAAATGTGGAATGTGTGTGGCAGAATGTCCAACAGGGGTACTAAAACTAGAAGCTACTGGTCCTAAAGAGGTCAATCCAAATGCATGCTTAGAATGTGGACATTGTGTAGCAATATGCCCAAAAGAAGCTATAGATAATAAGAAATCGCCATTAGATATGCAAAGTGAGATAGGAGAAATCAAAAAATTAAATCCTGAAGAAGCAAAGAATTTTATTAGATCACGACGATCTATTCGTTCATATAAGAATATAGAAGTGGAAAGAGAAAAATTATTGGAGCTTGTTGAAGTTGCCCACTTAGCCCCAACTGCAAGTAATTCACAAGGGATATCGTATCTAATAGTAGATGATAAAAAAACAATTGAATTAGCAGTTGAAGAATGTATTAACTGGTTTGAGAATAATGAAATGTTGAGTAAGGCATTGGCTGGAATGATTAGTGGTTATAGGAATAATAAAGTTGATACTATCCTAAGAGATGCGCCTAGTATAATTTTAGCTTTAGCTGATGAAGATTTTCGTAATGGTAGAGAAAATTCAATGCTCTCATTATCGTATCTTGAACTTTTTGCTCCATCCCTTGGACTTGGATCATGCTGGGCAGGAATATTTGAAATTTGTGCACGAAGTGATAATTCGCCAATGTACAAGATTTTTAACATTCCTGAAAAAAAGAAAATAACAGGAGTTGTAATGGTAGGGTATCCTAAACATAGCTTTAAAAGATTTACAGAAAGACAACCGTTATCAGCTTCTTTCTTTGAAAATAAATGATTGAATATAGTTAATATTAATTAAAAAGTAGAGTGCTGCAACACTCTACTTTTTAATTGTAATTGCGTAGATAACTGATAGCAACTTATATTTGAGATTTAAAAATAGTAACAGCCCAATTGCGAGTCAAAATTATTTACTAATTAAACTGTAGCGTATATTTGAGAAATACAACGGCACTATAACTATAAAACAAGCGATTGCTGAAAATTGAAATGAAAACCTTGCTGAGGAGATTCCTATAATATTTCCAATGGCATTTACAATTATAGGAGATAAAAACTGACCTAAAAGACCAAAACTACCAACAATACTTAAAGCAAATGCATTAGCATATTTAGGAGCATATTTTGTAGTATCAATAAGAAATAATGGGAATAAAATTGCAAAGGCGAAGCCCATAACTAATACTGCTATAAAAAGAAAAATTACGGAGTGTGATAGACTTAATATAAGAAAGCCCAGGAACATGGCAACCCATCCAGATAATTCGGAGTAATTCTTTAACTTGATTATTATCTTACTAAAATATAATCCCGTCACAAATGACATAAAAGATGTGCTGGCAATGAAAAAAGCAGCTGCATTAGTTGATCCTAGATTTTCACTTTTTAAGAATAATGCTATATTTGTTGGCAGTACATAAAATATCATATAAAACAGTAACATCTTCATGAATACGGTTATCAAGGCCTTATTCATAATACTTTTTATGGTTTTTTTATTATTTTCTATTCTTTTTGGCTCAGGTAATATAAAAATAACCATAATCAATGGAAATATGGCTATAAGATAAGTTCCAAAAGAATATCTCCAACTAAGCCTTCCAAGAATTCCAGAAAGTAAGACTGCAATGGCTCCACCTATGTTATTCCAAGCTGAAGAAAGCCCTATCATTTTTTCTCTTTCATCCCCGTCAAAAAAATCTGCAATAATAGATGTGGAAAGGGGGAGTATCAGACCAACACCCACACCTAAGAAGGCTCGGTAAAACAATAGTGTATATATATTATTCGAGAAATAAGGAAGAAAACCACCAAGCCAATAGAATAATATGCCTACAATCAATATGTAACGTTTATTTAGTATAGAGGCAAGCCTTCCAGATAGAAGACTCACTGGAATCGTCATGATAGCTGGTATTGTCAAAATCATTTTTATTAGAGTAGGATTTGTATTTATAAAAGTATCCCCTATGCTGCCCAGTATGGGTGCTACTGCTGTGGCAGCCATAATAGGTAACAGAGATACTGATAGAATTGATATCTTTAACAATTTTCTATTTGTGATTTCTTTCATAATAATCCTCCAGTTTATCTTAAAGTATATAGTTTAGACATTAGCATCCCCGGGAAAGTACTAAAATATTTAAATTAATTCTTGTCTGAACTATACTATAAAATCAACTGCATAATCAATTCAATATTGTGATACAATTATTCCATAAAAGAATTGACTAAGAGGTGGCATAGTGGAAATTGAGCAATTAAAGTATTTTTTAGCTGTGGTAAAGTATAAAAACTTTTCTATTGCTGCACAGGAGCTTTGTATATCACAATCCTCATTATCAAAACGGTTAAGAACATTAGAAGATGAATTGGGAGCTGAATTAATCAATAGAACAACGAAAACTGTGACATTAGCTGGAGAAGAACTTGTTAAGTTTTCAGAAGAGGTTATAACAAAGTATGATGATTTGAAGTTAAAGATTAGAAAATATAACAATCTTGAAGAAGGACATATAACTTTAGGTATATCACAGATTGCTAACTGCCAAGGACTTATAGGAGTAATTGCCTCGTTTCAGAAGGAACATCCAGGTATTAAGATAAGCTTGGTAGAGAAAAAAACTAAAGATCTTATTAAGCTTCTTAGAGATAATAAAATTGATGCAGCATTTATCCTTACAAATTCAGCTGAAGATAATGGTCTTAAAATTCACCCACTTATAAGTGATGAATATGTGCTTGTAACTGATATGAAGCATCCCCTTGCCAAGAATGAACTTATCGATTTGTCAGAGGCAGCTAATGAAAAATTTATTTTACTCGATTCAAGTACCGGGATGCATGATACTCCAGTTGGGGCATGTAAAAAAGCAGGATTTATGCCTTCTATTTTGTATGAAAGTGATCAAATAGATACGATACTTGACCTTGTGTCGGAGGGGCTTGGAGTTTCTTTGCTTATGCATGATAGCGTAATTTACTATGGCCATCTTGGTATTAAAATTGTTAGGATTAATGAACCAATTTGGGGAATCACAGCGTTAGCATTACCACGCAATAAAAACTTAAGTAGTTGTATTTCAGCATTTCAAAAATACATACTTTCAAGCTTAAAAATAAATAATCAGTAATTTAAAATTAAATGTTGAATATAGGTTTATTGCTTATAATTATATCGAAAAAGTTATGTAGATTACGAGTTTGGAAGCCTAAATATTGGAAGGCATAAACCATAAAAAGAAATTGGATATGTATAGAAAAATGGTTGACATATCAATAATTGATATATACAATAGATATGCGATATATAAGAAAGGATTGATTGTGATGAATAGTTTTGAAAAACCATTAAATATATTAATACATCAGACAAATATAATTCTCAGAAATATATTACAAAAAGAATTAAGTAATTATAATATTACGGCTGAACAATGGGCTATTTTAATTGAGCTATATAATGATGAAGGTATAAATCAAAAGGAATTAGCTAAGAGGTGCCTAAAAGATACTGCTGCATTAACAAGGAGCTTAGATATTCTAGAAAAAAGAGAGTTTATAAAAAGAGAAAAATCACCAAATGATAGAAGAGAATTCCTTATATTCCTTACAGGCAATGGATGCGAACTAGTTGAAGGTTTATTACCAATGGTACTTGAGATTAGAAAAAAGATAACATCAGTGTTAAGTGAAGAAGAAAATAATATGTTAAGTAGTTTACTACAAAAATTAATTAAGGGTTTGGTATAAGGGTTTAAAGTATGGAGGATATTAAATTTCAAGAAAAAACTTCGCTTAGACTAATGATGATTACAATTTTTCTTGGGGCGTTTATAGTAATGCTAAGCAGCAGTACTATAAATTTAGCAATACCATTTTTTATAAAGAACTTTAGTACAAGTTTGGACGTAGCAAAATGGACACTTACAGGATTTTTGTTGTCAATGGGGACATCAACTCCATTATCGGCATGCTTTGGAGAAAGATATAGTTATAAAAATGTTTACTTATTTTCAATAGCTGGTTTTACCTTAGCATCAATTCTATGTGCTGTATCATGGAGTATAAGTTCATTAGTAACTTTTCGTATCCTACAAGGTGTATTTTGTGGATTTGTTATGCCAGCAACTATGGCAATGATATATCAAGTTATTCCTAAGGAGAAACAGGTAACAGCAGTAAGCATCTGGAGCACTGCAACAATGCTTGCGCCAGCAGTTGGGCCAACCTTAAGTGGATTTTTAATTCAATATTTTAATTGGCAGTCCATATTTTTAGTAAATGTTCCGATAGGAATTATTATTTTTATTTTAGGTGTTAAGTCAATGCCTTATTTAAAAATGGATACTCCTAAGTATTTTGATATACCTGGATTTGTATTTGTTTTAATAGGAAGCTTGTTTTTGTTATTTGCCTTTAGTGAAGGTGCAAGCTTAGGTTGGAGCTCATGGATAATAATAAGCTTAATAATTATTGGATTTATTTCTATAGGACTTTTTATTAGGAGAGAACTAAGAATAGATTCTCCAATGCTTAATATTCGAGTTTTTAAGTATCCCAAATATTCCTTAAGTATTGTAATGTATTGTAGTATTATGATAATCACATATGCAGGTATCCTTTTAACTCCACTTTTACTTCAAAACATTCAGCATCTCTCAGCTTTAGATACAGGAATAATTTTGTTGCCGGCATCCCTTATAATGGCTTTATTGATGCCTATTGTAGGTAAACTATATAAATACATTGATCCTAGCATATTAATTATGACAGGAATTTTATTCATGCTAGTAGGTTCTTGGAAAATGGCACATTTAACTGTTGATACAACGCATAGTTATATAATAATCTGGATGGTAGTTCGAAATATTGGAATGTCTCTTAGCACACTTCCAACAACCTATTGTGGAATGTCTGTCCTTCCTAAAATAGAATCTGGACATGGATCTTCAATTAATAATTGGACAAGTAGAGCAATAGCTTCGTTATCTATGGGAGTATTTACATCAGTACTTACATCACGTGCTATAACACATGTTAATTATTTGGTTGCAAGTTCCAATACTAAATTGGCAACAGAGTTAATTCAAAGTAAAGGATTCGTAATGGGTATCAATGATGTTTATCTTATAAGCTTTTTTATTTTAATACTTACTCTGCCTATTGGTTTTTTTCTTAAGAGATAAGCTTAAGAATATAAATCAAAAATATTTTATATAGTTGAGTAAAACAAAAATTAAAAGACCTATGTTATATTTAAGAGCTGAATCATAACATAAATAAATGAGAATTATAGCCTTAGCCATAGAATATAACTGGCTAAGGTGTTTTTGCGAAAGGAGATATTGGTATAAGTAAGATTGCTCTTACAAAAGGGGAACATTTAAGGAAACCTGGAATTTTTAGAGATAGGTAAACTAATTGCGATAAATTATGCTGACTATTATATCAGTAATTTCTGAAGTATTGTTACAAAGCATAAATTCATGAGTATAGTCTAAATTTACACAGTTAACTATAAGTAAATCATTTTTAAAAGAATTAAAGACTGTATCATTAATAGTAGTATTAAATCCTCCACTTACAGTGTAAAAACAAATGGAAACTAAATCTTTATTTAA
Organism: Clostridium paridis; assembly: GCF_016765615.1. Classification (GTDB taxonomy): domain Bacteria; phylum Bacillota; class Clostridia; order Clostridiales; family Clostridiaceae; genus Clostridium_T; species Clostridium_T paridis. The sequence continues at coordinate 94,408 of NZ_JAESWA010000010.1, forward strand.
CGAAGTTTTATAATCAAATTTAAGCTTGATGCTAGGATTAATATTCAGATGAAGTAATTCACCACTATAATTTTCCCTTGTCATTAAATTAAAAACAGAAGCCGTGCCATAAGTTTTAGTTATCCAATCGCCCATAAAATCGTCTTGTTCAAAAGGGTTAAGTAATTTCTTATACCTATCTTCGTGGTCAAGAGTTATATTTCCTTCTATAACCATGAATTTACGCAATACATTTGGTAGACTACTAAATGTAGATTCGGGTATATCAATCTTAGCAACTCCCAGCCTCCATAAAAAGTTTTTACTGGCATAATCAGAATTTAGAGGATATGTAGTCAACTCTGTAGCCATGCCACCTGACCAAAATGTTGGCTTGTAATTTTTTTCTTTTAATAATTCTACCTTATATTTCATGTCTTAATTGCTCCTCACATAATGTATCTCTTATGTTTATTATATTAAATAAAAAATTATTTTGAAACATGAGATTGAAAAACGTATTTTAAAAGCAAATTAATTTATATAATAAGATATTCGTCTCGATTTACTTTCCCAATGTTGATAAGGTAATTATAAATTGCTATCATGGATTAAATGATTAAACCATCAACATATAAATGAGTTAATGTCATGTAAAGAAAAGAGTTAACCATTTATTATTTGATATCTTTCATAAAGGAGATATATCAATGAATGAATTAGAAAACTTAAAGCAGCTAGAAAATGAATTTAAAGAATGCAGACCAGTACTAACTGCTATTGGCGATGAGACAAGACAATTAATTATATTAAGTTTGGCTAAGGGATCGTATCCTGGAATGAGGGTTGGAGAAATAACTAAAAGAACAAATTTATCACGTCCAGCAGTTTCACATCATTTAAAGATATTGAAAGAAGCAAAAATTGTGAATGTTGTAAAACAAGGTACGATGAACTTTTATCATATAAATAATCCGGCAAAAAGCGGGTTGGCTTTGATGAAATTGTTATTTTCCCATCTTGAAGAATTTATGTCAGATTGCTGGAAAGATAACCCGGATGAGACAGACATATAAGTGATAACCTTCAATAGGTATGGTTATATTGATTCATTTTGAAAGGAGTAAATAAATGAAATTAGCTAATAAGGAAGTAGAAGCAGTTAATGGTGTGAAAATTCCTCAAGTAGGCTTCGGAGTATATAAATTAACTAAAGAAGAAGACTTTAAAACTGCGGTTGGGGAAGCTATTAGAATTGGTTATCGTCATTTTGATACAGCTAAAATTTATGGAAATGAAGAAAACTTAGGAGCAGAAATTCAAAAAAGTATGATTCCAAGAGAGGAGTTTTTTATTACGTCTAAAGTCTGGAATACGGACCTTGGGTATGAAGCAACTAAAAAGGCATTTGAAAAAACATGTAAAGATCTAAATATAGAATATATTGACATGTATTTAATTCATTTTGCAGCGCCTGGGTATATTGAAGCATGGAGGGCTATGGAGGAGTTGTATCTAGAAGGAAAAATTAAAGTTATTGGAGTTGCAAATTTTGAAATTCAACACCTTGAGAAATTAATGAAACATTCCAAGATTGCACCAATGATTAACCAGATTGAGACTCATCCGGAGTTTCCGCAAGATGAATTACATGATTATTTAACTAAACATAAGATTTTACATGAAGCTTGGGCCCCTTTAGGACAAGGCAATAAAGATTTGTTTAAAAATACAGTTTTGAATGAAATTGCAAGTAATCATAAAAAAACTGTGGCGCAAGTTATTCTACGCTGGCATATACAAAGGGGAATTATTATTATTCCTAAATCATCAAATCCAAAGAGAATTCAAGAAAATATTCAGTTATTTGACTTTGAATTATCTAGTGAAGAAATGGAAAGAATAGGCCAACTGAATACAGGAAAAAGGTATTCCCATAGCCCTACAGGTTATATGATTAATCCTCTTTATAATAAACTTATGAAAATATTTATTAAGTAAAGTAATAGTGCTAAATATTGTACCGTATTCTAAGGGGATTTAAAAATAAACTAAGCTTTTATTGAAGATAAAATCCAATGGCTCTAGCAAGTTTTGCTAGAGCCATTTTCTATAATGCTTTCTATAAAAATAGAAATTTTTTATATGGGAAAATGGTTAGTTACATATATAAAGTATGTTGATAAGTTGGTAGCAAGATATCATCAATCATATGTACCAGGGTATTTTCATTTAAATCACCAATCAATAAAGCATTTATAAACAAATAGATTGGTAAGATTTTTGTAGTATTTGTAAGTTTGGTTTTATCTATTTCTTTTCGTTCGTGCGCATAAGTAAATAGTTGCTCCAGCATCTGGCTGATAGCATTTTGAACACTAATTTTGCTTAATATATCAATAAACGAAACTTTTTGCATTTGATCACGTAGAATTCCTAGAACTGTATCAGATCCAAGAGACTCAATAATAGTTGCTGATGGTGAGAAAAGTTCTAATAAATCGTTTCTTAAGTTGCCGCTATTAGGAACAGTAAGCTTAAGATCAGGTAGATTCAGCTTTGCAGCTGCTATTATTAGTTCAGCTTTGCCATTCCATCTACGGTAAAGAACTGTTTTTGTTGTGCCAGCATTCTCAGCAATGCTATCCATAGTAAGATTTTCATAACCTTGCTCTTTCAATAGCTTCCATGTGCTATTTAGAATCGCTTCCTCTAGTTCTTTTCCTCTTCGTCTTGTTTTTTTCATGATATATCCCTTCAATCAAATTTATCTATTGACAATTATAACATAGGGGAATATGATATACCATATCAGAATAAGATACTACAGTATCTTAAATTGGAGGTCATAGCATGGAAAAAGAAGTAAAAGAGAGTAAATCAGTATTTTTAATCGCATTAATATTAGTATTAGGGGCTATTGCTCCAATGTTAGACTCAACAATGACAAATGTTGCAGTAAACACAATTATGAAAGACTTTAGCGCAGGAGTTGAGAGTATTCAATGGGTCAGCACAGGATATGTACTAGCATTAGGGATTATTGTTCCTATTGCAGGATGGGCAATTGAATGGTTTGATGGGAAAAAACTTTACCTTTATGGGTTATTACTATTTTTAATTGGATCAATTGTTGCAGCAATATCTTCATCAATTGGTGTATTGATTTTAGGAAGAGTAATTCAAGGTGTAGGAAGTGGGATTATTATACCTTTACTTACAACCTTAATAGTCCGTTCGGCTGGTGCTGAAAATTTAGGAAGTGTAATGTCAGTAGTTAGTATACCTGCTGTTCTTGCACCAATTCTTGGACCGACTTTTGGCGGGTTTATTGTGAACTCTCTAGAATGGCACTGGATTTTTTATATTAATGTTCCAATAGTTATCTTTTCAGCATTATTAATTATATTTGCATTACCAAGCTTTGAGCCAAGTAAGGGGGGGAAGAAGCTAAATATTCCTAGCATTATATTATTAGGTGGTTCATTTACCAGTTTTATTTTAGGAATTACAAAGGTAAGTGAATTAGTGGAGGGAACTTCGAATAAAGCTATCTTGCCGTTAGTAATAAGTGCATTATTAATGATTGGGTATGTAGTCTATGCTATTTTAAAATCAAATAGTGCATTGGTAAGTTTAAAACTATTCACAATAAAAAATTTCTCTGCCTCAGCAATATTGCTGGTAATGTCAGGTTTGACAGTGAATGGTGTAATGTTCTTGCTACCACTTTATCTACAAAATATACGCGGACTTAGTGTTACTTGGTCAGGAATTTACCTAATTAGTCAAGGGGTAGGGTTACTGGTTTCCAGAAGTTTAATCGGTAAGCTTACGGATAAATTGGGAGCTAGGATTGTTGTCCAAGTTTCAGTTTTTATTGGACTTGTGGGTACACTTCCATTTACACTATTTACAGCTGAGACGAATAATATTTGGATTATTCTTATTTTATTTATTCGAGGAATTGCTCAAGGTGGATTAACAATCCCTGTTATGTCAGATTCGTTTATAAATGTTCCAAAGAAACTAATTTCTGAAGCAACTACTGCAACTCGTATGTTGCAAAATATAGGAGGAGCAATTGGAACAGCTATATTAGCTGTTGTTATAAAGCACACCACAGGAGTACAAACACCAACGAAGGAATTACTCTTAACGTCCTATCATAATGCCTTCATATTTACTGTAATTAGCTTGGTGGTAGCGTTGATTCCAGCTATATTTTTAACTAATAATCGTAAAAAGGAAGTTGATAGATAAAATACAATTTTTTTGTGATATAATAAAGAAAATTTTATAAGTGAGGATGTATCATGACGAAGCATAAGATATATACAATGAGTGTAGCAAGTGTCTATCCCCTTTATGTTAAGAAGGCAGAGAAAAAAGGACGCACGAAAACAGAAGTTGATGAAATCATTCGTTGGCTTACAGGATATAGCCAAGAAGAGTTTGAAGAGCAGCTAGAAAAACAGACTGATTTCGAGAATTTCTTTGTAGAAGCTCCTAAGATGAATCCTTTACGTACTTTGATTAAAGGGGTTGTCTGCGGTGTTAGAGTGGAGGACATTGAAGAACCAATTATGAAGGAAATTCGGTATTTAGATAAGCTAATAGATGAGCTAGCAAAGGGAAAAGCAATGGATAAGATTTTGAGAAAATAATGATCAATAATGAAGAAACACTGATTCTATATGTAAAATATAAAGGAATCAGTGTTTTTTATTTTTAACAAATTTTAATTTGATAAGTTTACTTTAAATACATATTTATCACCACGAACAATGGAATGTGTATATTCTATTAATTCATCATCTTCATAACTAAATCTTTCAAGAAGCATACAAGGCGTTTTAGTAGAAATATTTAATAATTCAGCCTGCCATTGCTTAGGAAGTATTGGTTTGAATGTTTCTAATGCCCTGTCAACATTTAGAGAATAGTTGGATTTTAAGTATGTATATAGGGATCCATTTTCTAATAGGGACTTTTCTATTCTAAAAAACCTATTTTTAGGTAAGTAGGTAGACTCTATCATGAGTGGTGAATTTTCAACAGTTCTAAGCCTTACTATTTTGTGAAATAAATCCTCTTTTGGTCTATTTAAAATCGAAGAAAGATGTGCATCTAATTTTATAATTTCGCAACTAATTATGGAATTACATATATCCATATTATTCTTTTTAAGCTCATCTGTAAAAGAATAAAACTTATATAGAGGTTGTTCAAATATGTGAGGTTTCACATATGTACCTCTACCTTGAACCGTATAAACATAACCATTTTTATAGAGTAATGACATGGCTTGCCTAATGGTGGAACGACTAACATGATATGATAAACACAATTCTCGTTCAGATGCTATCGGAGAGTTTTCTAAATAAAACCCATTTCTAATTTTTTCTAAAATATCTAAATAAATTTCCATATACAGTGGAGTATTACTCATTATTGTATCCCCTCGCGTATAAGTTTGAATTACATAAATAATAACATAAATATTTGATGATTACTATGAAAAAGATAATATCGATATGAAAAAACAATACCACTATGATGAGTGGTATGTATGTATTTTAGTAACAACTTTGACCTGTGGGCGATAATCCTCCCAAACTATTGAAAACTTTTTCAAACCCCAATATAATGAACTCATAAAATCAAAAATTAAGGAGTTGAAGGATTATGGGAACACCAAATATTTTATTAACACGTATTGACAACAGACTTGTTCATGGGCAAGTAGGTGTAACATGGACAACTACATTAGGTGCAAACCTAATTATAGTTGCTGATGATGAAGTAGCAGAAAATACTTTACAGCAGCAATTGATGGAAGTTACAGCACAATCATCTGGAGCTGGTGTTAGGTTTTTTACATTACAAAAAACAATAGATGTAATACACAAGGCAGCAGAACATCAAAAAATATTTATAGTAGTTAAATCACCAAGAGAAGTAAGAAAGCTAATTGAAGGGGGGGTGCCAATCAAAGAAGTAAATGTGGGAAACATGCATTTTGACAAAGGTAAAAGACAAATAAGTAAAAAAGTATATGTAGATGATCAAGATATGGAGGACTTGAAAGCTATTAAGGATATGGGGGTAGATATATATATACAAGATGTTCCAGGTAGCATAAAGGAAAAGATTAATTAATTTAAATTTTGGGAGGAATTCATATGGCTATTACTTTAACGCAAGGTATTTGCTTAGCAATTATGGCAATAATAGTTGGAATAGATTTTTGGTTAGAAGGATTATTTATATTTAGACCAATTATTGTTTGTACTTTAACAGGAATTATTATAGGAGATATTAAGTTAGGATTACTTGCAGGAGGTTTAACAGAATTAGCGTTTGCTGGACTAACTCCAGCTGGTGGAACACAACCTCCAAATCCAATTTTAGCTGGGGTAATGACAACAGTTATAGCACATACAACTGGAAAAGACCCAGCTGCAGCAATAGGACTTGCTTTACCATTTAGTTTCTTAATGCAATATATAATATTATTCTATTACTCAACATTCTCAGTTTTTATGAAAAAAGCAGATGAATATGCAGAGGAAGCCAATATAAATAAGTTCATAAGACTAAATATTATAACAACATCTATAGTGGCAATAACTTATGGCGTAGTTGTGTTCTTATGTTCATATCTTGCACAAGATGCAATGAGAAGTCTTGTACAATCAATGCCAGAATGGCTTACACATGGCTTTGGTATCGCTGGTGGAATATTACCTGCTGTAGGATTTGGTATGCTTTTGAAAGTTATGCTAAAAGGAGAATTCATACCATTTATAATTATTGGATTTGTTATAGCATCGTTTGTACCATTTTCAAATCTATTACCAGTTGCAATTGTAGGAGTAGCATTGGCACTTTTCATTTACAACCAAGATAAAGAAAAGCTACTTTTAAGTGCAAGTATAAATAAGAATAGAGGAGATGATTATAGCGATGGAATCTAAAAAAAAGGTATTAAATAAGAAAGATATTACGAAATTAGGACTACTGTCATCGTTCCTACAAGCAAGTTTCAATTATGAAAGAATGCAAGGTGGTGGGTTTACATTAGCTCAATTACCAAGTTTGAAAAAGATATATAAAGATGACAAAGAAGGTCTTTCAGACGCTATGAGTGATAACTTAGAATTTATAAATACACATCCTAATCTTGTTGGTTTTTTAATGGGATTACTTATCTCTTTAGAGGAAAATAAGGAAGATAGAAAGACTATTAAGGGATTAAAATTAGCATTATTTGCTCCAATTGCAGGTATAGGTGACGCAATATTTTGGTTTACTTTATTACCAATAGTAGCAGGTATTTCAGCTTCATTTGCTATGGAAGGAAGCGCTGTAGGTCCTATAATATTTTTTGCAACATATGTAACCATATTTGTACTACGTATTGTTTGGACACATCTAGGATATAACCTTGGGGTTAATGCAGTAGAAAAGATCAAGAATACATCACAGTTAATTGCTAAATCAGCGACAGTACTTGGAGTAACAGTAATTGGTGGTTTAATAGCTTCATATGTTAAGATTCAAGTCTTAACTGGAATAGTTGTAAATGAGAATAAAACTGTTATGATACAAGGTGACTTTTTAGATAAAATTTTCCCTAATATATTATCAATGGGATATACACTATTAATGTTCTATCTATTAAAGAAAAAGCAAGTTAGCCCTGTAATCTTAATAATGACTACATTTGTTATGGCTATTGTATTATCATTCTTTGGTATTTTATAGATTTTTAAAGCAAATTAATATTTTTCTTAATTTATAAAAATGGACTTAAGAAAAATAATTTATATTAACTTAAAAAAATTAAAATATAAAAAGGAGAAATGAAAATGATTTTTGGAAAAGAAACAAAAGAACTAGAAAAAATAAATGCAATATTTACAGCTACAGAAATAAGACAGCAGCCAGATCTTTGGAAAGAGACTTATGAGATAATATTGAATCAAAAAGAAGTTATTCAAAAATTTATCAAAGAAAATGTTGATGAGAATACAAGAATTGTTTTAACAGGAGCTGGAACATCAGAGCATGTTGGTAATACTGTTTACTTAGAGTTAAACAAGCATTTAAGTGCTAGGGTAGAAGCGATAGCAACAACTGATATAGTTTCCAACCCTGAAAAGTATATTGAAAAAGAAACTAAAACAATATTGGTTTCTTATGGTAGGTCAGGGAATTCACCAGAAAGTGTAGGAGCATATGACTTATTTGAAAATAATGTTGATAATATTCTTCAATTAGTAATTACTTGTGATAAAGATGGTGACTTGGCAAAGAGATGTAAAAACAATGATAAGGATTTGTTAATTCTAATGCCAGAAAAATCAAATGATAAAAGTTTTGCTATGACAAGCTCATTTAGCTGCATGACACTTGCTACTCTTCTTATCTTTGATATAGATAATATAGAAAAGAACAAGGAAGTTATTGATATAATTTCATCACAAGGAGAAGATATATTAGAAAATAAATGGCAAGAAGTTAAAAATCTAGTTGATTATAAAGCTGGTAGAATTGTTTATTTAGGTTCTGATATGTTCAAAGGCTTATGTAAGGAAATGGCACTTAAGAATCTTGAACTTACAAGTGGAAGAATAGTTACAATATGTGAATCTGTACTAGGATTCAGACATGGTCCTAAATCAATAATTAATGATGACACTTTAGTTATATTTATGGCTTCAAGCAATGAATACACTAAATTGTATGATTTAGACTTAGTAAAAGAAATCTATGGGGATTCAGGAGAGCATAAGCTTGCAGTAATTAGTTATGAAGAGGATGCACAATTAAAAGATAACTGTAATAATTATCTATGTATAGATGGTAAAAATGTACCTGATATATATAAAGTATTTAACTATATGTTGTTTGGACAAATGTTTGGTTATTTAAACTCATTAAGACTTAATATTTCACCAGACAATCCAAGACCTGATGGAACTGTAAATAGAGTAGTTAAGGGTGTTGTAATTCACGAATATAAATAGGATGGAGTTGGACAAATGATAGGAATAATATTATCTGGTCACGGGAATTTTGCTTCAGGTTTACTAAGTAATATAAAGTTAATTGCTGGGGAACAGGAGATGGTAATTGGAATTGATTTTATAGATGGACAAGGTTCAGCTGAATTAAAAAACAATCTAAAAGAAGCTATGAATAATTTGGGAGATGAGATTTTAGTTTTAACAGATTTGGCTGGTGGTTCACCATATATGAATTCTGTATTATTAAAGCAGGAATTAAGTGATAAAAAAATAGAGGTTATTTCAGGTACTAATGTACCAATGTTATTGGAAGTAGTACTTGGAAGGGATAATATTAGTCTTAAAGATTTAGTAGAAAAAGCAAAAAGTGCTGGAGCTAATGGAATAGATGTATTTGAACTTAAAGAAAAGCAAAACGAAGAGATTAGCAGTGAAGATGGAATCTAAGTTTATTAAAATATAAGTTCAAGTAAGAAAGGAGTAACACATGATATTATCAACAAGAGAAATGCTTTTAAAGGCACAGCGTGAAGGATATGCAGTTCCTGCATTCAACATACACAATATGGAGACTCTGCAAGTAGTTGTTGAAACAGCCATGGAGATGGAATCACCTGTAATTATAGCAGGAACACCATCAACTATACAAAGTTATGCAGGCCCAGACTATATTAAAGCTATGGCTGAAGTGGCAGCAAATAAGTATAATGTCCCAATAGCTATACATTTAGATCATTTTGAAGACGTGGATGACATAAAGAGAAATATCAATATTGGATTTAAATCCTGTATGATAGATGCATCTAAATATGAATTTGAAAAAAATATAGAAATTGTTAAAGAAGTTGTAGATTATGCTCATAGATATGATGCAGTAGTGGAAGCAGAACTAGGTAAGCTTGGTGGAAAAGAAGATGATTTGATAATTGATGAAAAAGATGCATTATATACTAATCCAGATGATGCAGCAGAATTTGTAAGAAGAACAAATGTTGATTCATTAGCAATAGCTATAGGAACAGCTCATGGATTATATAAAGGGGAGCCAAAACTCGATTTTCAAAGATTAGAGGCAATAAGAAGTAAAGTTAGTGTACCACTAGTTTTACATGGTGCATCTGATGTTCCAGATGAATTGGTTAAAAAGGCCATTTCACTTGGTATATGCAAAGTAAATGTTGCAACTGATTTAAAAATCCCTTTTGCAAATGCAATAAGAACATTTTTTAATGAAAATTCAGTAGAAAGTGATCCAAGAAAATACATGGCGCCAGGAAAAGAAGCTATGAAACAAATTGTAAAACATAAAATTGAAGTTTGTGGAAGTGCTAATAGGTACTAAAACAAAAAAAGCTTAGGAAAAATTATAATCCTAAGCCCAGTAAATATTACTTATTGCAGTAAGTAATAAAATAAATGATCAAATATATTTTATATTAAAGAATAAATAAAAACAATATATACTAACAGTCCCATAAAACCATAATACAATTTTTATAAAGAGAGAACTAAGGCACAGGTATTAAGGCTTGTGCCTTAAACTTTGATTTAAAAGTTTTGTGATGAAAATAGGTCATTAATAAGTGAAAGTAGGGAAAAGTATGAGTAAAAATCCAATAATAGATATAATAAAAAATTATAAATTAGGAAAGCATGATGGAATATTTTCAGTATGTTGTTCCAATAAATTTGTTATTGAAGCCGCAATGGATAAGATAAGAAATACAGACATGTATTTGCTTGTAGAAGCAACAGCAAATCAAGTTGATCAATTTGGTGGATATACTGGAATGACTCCTAAAGAGTATAGAGATTTTATTTATGAATTATGCGAGAAAAATGATTTTCCTAAGGATAAAGTGATATTAGGCGGAGATCATTTAGGACCGCTTACCTGGAGAAATATAGATAGGGAACAAGCTTTAGAAAATTCAAAAGAATTAATTAGACAATATGTTATGGCTGGATTTACAAAGATTCATATTGATACAAGCATGCAAATTAAGGGTGATGCAGAAGATGAAAAGTTTGGTGATGAGATTATTGCAGAAAGAGCAGCAATATTGTGTGAAACTGCTGAGAAAGCTTACTTAGAGCTACTTAAGAGTGATAAAGCTGCGGTGCATCCTATTTATATAATAGGAAGTGAAGTACCTATACCTGGAGGTGCTGAAGCGGTAGAAGAAGAGGAAGAGGGCTTACAAATAACTAAAGTAGAGAATTTCGAAAATACAGTTAGAACCTTTAAAGAAGCTTTTGAAAGACATGGTATTTCCAAAGCTTTTGAAGAAGTTATTGGAGTTGTTGTTCAGCCTGGAGTAGAATTTGGGTCCACAAGTGTATGGGAATATGATAGAGAGAAGGCAAGAGACCTTTCAAATAGCATAAAAAAATATGATAAATTAGTATTTGAAGCACATTCTACAGATTATCAAACAAAAGAAGCTTTAAGGAAAATGGTAGAAGATGGATTTATTATATTAAAAGTAGGCCCAGCACTCACATTTGGTTTTAGAGAAGGCGCCTTTGCACTAAATGATATAGAAAATGAACTCTTTAGATACAATTCTAATTTTGAAGTATCAAGATTTAGAGAAATTCTAGATTTCGTTATGGTAAAAGATCCAAGTCAATGGGAGAAACATTATAATGGAACAGGAGAAGAAATAAAATTAGAAAGAAAATACAGCTTATCGGATAGATGTAGGTATTATATGCCTAATGAGGAAGTAGAATTTGCATTAAATAAAATGATAGATAACTTAACTAATATAGAGATACCACTAACATTAATAAGTCAATATATGCATACACAATATATAAAAATACGTCAAGGAAAATTAAAACCTAATGCATATGATTTGTTAAAGGATAGAATTGGGGAATATATAGATGACTATATTTATGCTATAAGTAAGTAATGTACTTGTGAGCAATATTTATGTAAATAAAAATAAACAGAACCTTTTATTAAAGGGGTTATCTGTAGTGTCCTATTAGAAGACATTGAAGGAACACTGATTCTATATGTAAAACATAAAGGAATCAGTGTTTTTTTATATGGTGATTCGCAACTTAAACAAAAATCAAATCTACAAATGAATCAATTAGACTGGTTGGATCATCCAATCCTTTTTCAGGTTCTAGATGTCCAGTAGAATTAAGTTCAACTAACAAAGAAAATAGGAAAGATCTGTGGAGGACAAGTGTTGAATTGACAAAACTAAAGAAAACTGAAACCATACTAAACTTAGACTAAGAATATAACAGATTAATACAATATAATTGATATAAATTGAAAATATAAATAGTTATATTTTTACAAGACATGCTATAATTAAAGAAATAAAAACGTATATATTTTAATTAAGATATAAGAATAACTACGGCGGAATTTTTCAGAAAACATAGATACATAATAAAAAGTTATAATTAGGGGCAAGTATATGATATTAATGTAGTTAACACTACTTTAATTTATAATTTATTATGAGGAGGAATGTATATGGAAAATGCAATGTTTTGTTATCAGTGTGAACAGACTGCTGGAGGAAAGGGATGTACTAAGAGTGGCGTTTGTGGAAAAACACCAGAAATTGCAAACTTACAGGACTTATTGATATATCAATTAAAGGGCATTTCTTGTTATGCAAAACCATTAATTGAAAAGGGCAAAGTTATTGATAAGGATATAGTTAAGTTTGTAGAAAATGGACTATTTACAACATTAACAAATGTAAATTTTGATGCTGAAGTTCATGTAAGACTGCTAAAGGAATCACAAAAAATTAAAGAAGAGCTAAGAGATCAAGCACCAGAAGGAAAGTATCCAGATGCAGCTACATATAATCTAAGTGATACTAAAGAAGAAATGCTAAAGGATTCAGTAAAAGCAGGAATTATGTATGATCAGAATCTCGATGCAGATATTCGTTCCTTAAGATCCACTATTTTATATGGATTAAAAGGAGTAAGTGCTTATGGACATCAAGCAAGATTTATCGGATATAATAATGAACAAGTTGATAATATTTATTTCTTAGGGCTTGAATCTACTACAAATGACAATTTAACTCTTGAAGATATGATACGTATGACCATGAGAGTTGGAGATATGAGTGTGCAAGTGATGCAGACTTTAGATGAAGCTAATACGACTAAATACAAAAATCCATCACCACATAGGGTAAACGTTAACACTAAGAAAGGCCCATTTATTATAGTATCTGGCCATGACTTGAGAGATTTAGAAATGTTGCTAGAGCAAACAGAAGGTAAAGGAATTAATATTTATACTCATGGAGAAATGTTACCAGCCCATGGATATCCAGAATTAAAAAAATATAAACATTTAGTAGGTAATTATGGTTCTGCTTGGCAAAACCAACAAAAGGAATTTGATGAGATACCGGGTTGTATTTTGATGACTACTAATTGTTTAATGAGACCAAGAGAAACATATAAAGACAGGATATTTACAACAAGTGTTGTAGGTTGGGATGGCGTAAAATATATTGGAGTTTCTGAGGATGGAACTAAAGATTTTAGTGAAATAATAAATAAGGCGTTGGAACTAGGAGGATTTAAAGAAGAGGAAGAAGAAAAAGAAATATTAGTGGGATTTGGACATAATGCAACACTATCCCATGCAGAAACTATAATTAATGCAGTTAAGGAAGGAAAAATAAGACATTTCTTCTTGATAGGTGGTTGCGATGGAGCAAAACCAGGTAGAAATTATTATACTGATTTTGCTAAAATGGTTCCGGAGGATTGTGTAATTCTTACTTTAGCATGTGGTAAGTACAGATTTAATAAATTAGATTTTGGAACAGTAGCTGGATTACCTAGATTATTAGATGTAGGACAATGTAATGATGCTTATTCGGCAGTTAGAATAGCTACAGCACTAGCAGATGCGTTTGAAACAGATGTGAATTCATTGCCATTAACAATTGTACTTTCTTGGTATGAACAAAAAGCTGTTGCTGATTTATTAGCATTGTTGTCACTTGGAATAAAAGGAATGTATTTAGGACCAAGTTTGCCAGCATTTATATCTCCGAATGTATTACAATATCTAGTTGATACATTTAATATAACACCAATAAGTACACCAGAGGAAGATTTAAAGAGTTCACTTAAACAAGCTAACTAAAGTTAATATTTTATTCAAGAATAAAGCACTAATCCTTGATTAGTGCTTTTTCTCTCAACTATTATGTCTTTTATGAATACCAAGAAATTTAATCTTGATATAGGAATATATTTAAAAAAATCTTTACTAAAGGATTAAGGTCTAAAGCATCATAAAAATCTGCCTTAGACCTGGAAATCTCAATTATATTCATTTTCAACTATTTTTATCTGTATAGATTATTCGCATAATGTATGTAACTATCACTTTATATTGTTAACATTCTTTAAAATTTCTTCAAGCTTTTCAGTTGAGACAATTCTTTCATTACACTCTTTACTATCTAAGCATAAATCAAAGCCAATTGATCTATAGGCACCTTCTGCAGTACTAGTTGTCTTACAGATAGGAGAAACGAAAGCAACTTCATTTTCCTTGCCGACGCGGTTGCATAGAACACATCTATGAGAGTTATTTGCATCAGGGTTTGAAATTCTACAGGCCATACCGATAAGATTGCCATTCATATTGTAAGCTACAAATAATTTTCTAATTGAGTTGTCAATCCAGCCTAAATATACATTTTTTGAAGCTTGATCTTCTTGGGTTGGTAATTTAAACTTCTTTTCCTTTTTAAACAATCTACTAAGCTGTGCATTTGTAATGTTTGGTATTCCATAAACATATTCATTAAGTTCTTCTATATAGCTATCAAAGTGATGTATTTTAGTTAGTTTACTAATATCAAGTATCCCTTTTTCTTCCTCGGATAAGTCTTGAAAAATATTTAATATCTTATCTTGTGTATTTGCCTTAGAAGCTTCAATAATATCTTTATCTACGCAGCCTATAAAAGCATTTTTCAAGTCGAGTAAAAGCTTTCTTATATAATTAAATTCATGTTTTTTTATAAAAGTATTCATAAATCTAGCACCTCTATTCTAAATATTCTTATTTTCATTGTTAACGTAAGTAAAAATGACTTTACTACCAGTTTCATTATTCCTAATCTACAAAATAAAAGATGATCATTATTACTCCAATTGAAAGCAACAATAATCATCTTAATCTAAAACACACTATATATTCATAATCATTTTCTATTGAATCTTGTTTTAAATTACAAATTATAACTTTCATTGGATTTCCACAATGAAATCATAACATGAGTTAAAATAAGCATTCAATCTAATAAATAATTCTGTATTGATTATGAGCATATATGTTTCTCTTGTTTTATTATTCTTCTTATACTTTTTTCTGACAGGTAATACTCTTGAGTGAGTTCCTTTATAGTAGATCCATCAACATATTTTTTATAAATCTCATTATTTCTTACCTTAAGATCATTCTTTATTCCACTCTTTTCTCCCCAGGACTTATGATTTTCATCTTTTCTGGGTACATAAAGATATTTTCCATCTACATATTTCTGTATTATTTCAATAATTTCTATTGGTAACACATCTTGTGCTTTTGCATATTTCATTTTCTTACTCCTCCACTTTTATTAAAGTATTAAAGCAAAGAATACAAAAAAGCTATGTGTTACAGAACCTAAAACATGTACGCGTTTCAGCTAATTTAACAGCTTAGGCTCCAAACAAAGCATAGCTGACTTTGTAGTCCCTGCAAGGAGCAAACTGATTTAAAGCTGAATGTATCACTGACCTTCATAAAAAACACCCCCCAATACATTACGATTACGCTTATTATATCATGTTTAATGTAAAGTTATAATGGGAAAAGGTGAATAAAACTTTATATGAAGTATAGTATTTAGCAAAGAACAATGATTTTATACGGAGTAGTTTGAGCAGGGATGCTCATAGTTGTAGGACCATAAACAACAATTAAATTTCTATTTCCCGGGTATCTATTAAAAGTTTGGTCATTTGTCAGAATTATCTCAGTAGTTGGAGCAATATTTAGTTTTAAACTTCCTTCACTGCTTATAAGTTGATTATTAAAATAGTCTACAGTAACAGTTTGAAAACTTGTATTTTTGGCAACAACAATTGCAGGATATTGTGGAGGATAAATAAGAAGGGCTGGTGCGTTTACATCATAAAATCCTGTTACCTCATCGCCTACTTCGACCACCTCATGATTTACGAAGTAGGTTCCCGGGGATATGGTGAAATTTACGGGGCCTTTATCTATGTTCTCTAATGACATTAATTTATAGCAGCCTGATGATGTATCATTTGGACTTGGATAAAAATCTTCAATCCTTGTAATGGTACCACTAAAGCCAACGAAGTGTTGAGTCGTGTTTCTCCATCCTACATCGAAGGAAGGATAAGTAGCTTCATTTATGGGACAAGAATAAAAGGGAAATTGATTATTATACATATAATACTCCTTTATATTGATTCAGTTAAATGTCTCATAATTAATAGTATATTAGCTACTCTTACTAGTGTTACGCAGGAGAATTTTAAAAACTTACATTGTTTATGTAGATTAAAAAGCTAAAAAATCAAAAAAAGCAACTTGGATTAAATAAACCAAATTGCTTTTTGAAATTTAAACTATTTTGCTATCCAGTCAATAACAGCTTGGTTTTGACATGCACAGGACTCTGCATCTGTTTTTGTTACAAACAAGATATCTCCTTCATTTGCTACAGCTTTAAGTTCCTCTAATATTTCTTTAGCCGATAGAGTGCTTTTAACAAGGAAAGCTTCAGGCATAAAGTGAGCCCAAGCACCAACAGACTTTATCTTTGCAATTATATTATCTTCACTAGACTCAATATGCTCATGCTCATGGTCGTGCTCGTGATCATGGTCATGACCACATCCGCAAGTATCACTTAAAAAATATGTAATCATATATGTTGACATAAAATTATCTCCTTTCAAAACAAAACTTACAGTTTAGCTTGTTTATTTACATTTAAATTATACATTAATATTTAAATAAGTAAATGAGAGTTTTTATCAATATTCATTAGAAAAATATTATAGAACATTACTTGGAAGCCATGGAGCCAATATATCATAAGGGATATTTGTATCAGCTACGCTTTCTCCCATTTTAACATTAGGTTTAAGTTTTCCATGATAATCACTACCACCTGATGAATATATATTATGCTCTCTACAATAATTAAGCAGATACTTGGTTCTTTCAATTGAATGAAGAGAATGGTAGCATTCTATACCATCAAGAGCATTTAAGGACACTATAGAATCCAAGAATTCTGTATGATCTTCAACAAAATATCCATATAGGTGAGCAAGGAATGATTTTCCCCCTGCTTTTTTTATGAGAGTAGCTGCCTCTTGTACTGTCATATAATCTTTCATTTGGTCCAGAAAAAATGGACTTTCTGGATTATTCACGCAAGTTCTGTAAAATGCGTTAAGATTTCCCCATATATCCTTATCAAAATGTTTTTCATTTTCAGGATATTTCCTTATATCTGCGTGAAGCATTTGAGTTGCAAAATACTTTCCTTTAATTGATAAATCCTCACTATATTTAATATTAAGGTTTCGGCATATCTCTTTCATTTTATTTAGATAAGAATTTTCTCTTGCGTAAAAATTTTCATCAGATACAATTCCGCTTGAATTTATCACTTCAAAATCTATACCATACCCTAATATTTCAATAGGTTTTCCATTATGTACAGCAGAAAATTCACAACCAGGGATAAGCTTACCATCATAGTAGTCATGAATATTAATATCCTTCAATTTTGTATAGGCGCCAATTGAATCATGATCTGTAATAGATATATATTTTAGACCTAATTGCTGTGCTTTAATCAGAATATCTTTAGGCTCATCAGAACCGTCTGATGTAGTAGTGTGTATATGTAAATCAATCATAGTTATACAGCTCCTTGTTTCCAATAATATACTATATATTTTAACTAACTTTATATAGTTAAATCAATAATTACAGAAATAAGTTGAGGTTTTAATTTAATTAAGATATATTATTAGTTGAACTTCCAAGCAAGAATATATCTAGAAGAATATGGGGATAAAAAAATAATTTATAGATTAAATTTTTAATGGGGGGCTAACAAGAGATGGTTTTTAGAAAAACAGTTAAAACAGATATTGATGATATAATGAATATAATTAGTCAAGCTCAAGCTTATTTTAAAGAGCAAGGAATTGATCAATGGCAGAATAATTATCCAAGTGTTGAAACAATAAGTAATGATATCAATAACAACCATAGCTATGTATTATTAGAAGATGGTAATATTGTTGCAACAGCTGCAGTATCTTTTGATGGTGAAAAAACTTATGACACTATATATGAGGGGCAATGGGTTAGTAATAATGAATTTGCAGTTATTCATAGGATAGCAGTTCACAGCAAGTATAAAGGGTTGGGATTATCATCAGAGATTATTAAAAATGTAGAAGAGATTTGTTTAAATAAAGGTGTTTACAGTATCAAAGTAGATACACATGAAGAGAATTTATCAATGCAAAAGCTACTTAGGAAAAATGCCTTTAAGTATTGTGGAATAATTTACTTAGAGGATGGGAGTAAAAGAATAGCTTTTGAGAAAAGCCTATTATTATAGAAACAATAAAAAACCTACAAGGATTTAGGATAATTAAATCTATGTAGGTTTTCTTATGTATACATTTATATTAAGTTAATGTCGTACTGTTTAAGTAAAGTCATTATTGCATCATTTGGTTCAGATTCTGTAATGATACTATGAAAGTCAGATATATTGGAAAAGGTATATATTCCGTCTAAATTAAATCTTTCATTTGGTGCTAATAGAAATAACTCTTTAGATATTTTCATGATTGCTTTCTTAGTTCCAGCATCCTCAGATTCACCAGTACTAATACTTCCATCTCTTAAATCTATTCCACTACAACCTATAAATGCTTTATTACAACGGTAAAGTTTTATTTGTTCATTTGAATGAGAACCAATATTACCACCAACAAGGGGGTCGTAATCTCCACCTATAAAAATAACATGTATTTTAGAATCTAACTTTATCATTGATGATATCTCAACCATATTAGTAATCAATGTAATACTCTTATTATTTTGTGTAATTAGCTTTGCAAGAAAATAGGATATACTTGATGCATCTAGAAAAATCGTATCGCCTTCTTTTATTAACTCATATGCTTTTTGTGCAATTAACTCTTTTAAATCAGTATTTTTTTCAACTCGTTTAAAGAAACTTTCACCATTTACTATAGTTCTTTTTATGTTAATAGCGCCGCCATAAGTACGTTGAAGTAAGTTGTTTTTCTCTAGAACTTGGAGATCTTTTCTAATCATACTTTCACTTACGCCAAACAGAATACTTAAATCTTTTACTAATACCTTTCCATCTCTTTCTAATAGATCTAAGATGTGTTTATGTCTTTCTACAATAAACATAATTTCCTCCAATTTGTTCTCATTTGTTTCTATTTTAACAATTATAAAAGGATAATGCAATTAAATTAATTGACAAGTAGGAATAATTAAAATAAAATGATAGTAAATAGTAATAAGTAACAATGAATGAGAATATGCTATTAGGAGGATAAGAAGAAGTATGAAAAAAGCAGTATTTTTTGATATCGATGGAACTCTAATTGATTGTTTAAATGGATTAACAGATATTACTCCTAGAGTAAAAAAGGCTATACGTAAGCTTCAAGAAAGAGGAGATTATGTTTTCCTGGCTACAGGTAGACCATATGCTTTTCTAAATGAAGCATTACTAAACTTTGGATTTAATGGTTTTGTGCTTACAAATGGATCATATGTAAAACTTGATGATAAGTGTATATATAAAGAAGCTATTAAAAAAGAAACTGTAAAAGAATTAGTAGGTAAATTTGAAGAACTTAATATTGAATATATATTGCAGGGTGAAGAATATTCTTATATTAAAAATACACATAGAAAGCTGCATTCATTTTACGATTCTTATAAAATTTCTAAAAAATATTTAGAAGGAAATTATGTTCTTGATGAAGTGGACACATATAAAATTGAAATGTTATGCAAGGATCAGAAAAGTATAGATTATTGTTTAACCTTGGGTAAGGATAGTTTTGACTATATGCATGACCTAGAAGAAGGTTCTTTCGAGTTATATTCTAAAACTAATTCAAAGGCATCAGGAATTCTAAAGGTATTAGAGTATTTAAATATTCCTATAGAGAATAGTTATGCTTTTGGTGATGGGAAAAATGATATAGAAATGTTATCTACAGTTGGCTGCGGAATAGCTATGGGGAATGCTGATGATTACGTAAAGGGTTATGCAAAAAAAGTTACTGATACAGTACAAAATGATGGAGTAGCATTAGAAATAGAAAAATTTATTTTATAGTAATTTAATAAATAGCCTTCAACTATGATTGATGGCTATTTATTTTGCTTTTCTAAACTTTAAAGGAGTCTTTCCATATGTTTTTTTAAACATTTTAGAAAAGTTTGCAGAGTAATTGTAACCTACTTCTCTTGCAATATTTTCAATGCTTAAATCTGTTGTAGATAGAAGATTCGCAGCAATGGTCATTCTAATATGATTTGTATAGTCCCCAATGGACATATGATAATGTTTTGAGAATCCAGCCTTTAGTTTTTGCTCATTTAAATACACAATCTTACTTAAGGTTTCTATACTAGGAGGATTGCTGTAGTTTTCTGATATAATATCATGAGCTTTTTGAATAGCTCTGATATCAGAAGCAGTTAATTTTATTATTCTATCCTTACCAATATAAATATTCCCATAGTTAATTTGATTAGTAAAAGCATTTTCGGAAGATTTACTAACCTCATTATTCAAAATCGCAATGCACTCCAAGATTTTAGATTCTAAGTAAATTGAATTTAAAGAATTTTCATTAACCAAACTTTGTAGCTGGTGAATAATTCTCACTATTTCCATAGGAAGATAAGTATAAGTATAATTTGTAATAAAAGCCTGTAAATCCATTATGTTTGGAAAATTAGGTTTAATTATATCTGTAAAATATTTTTCGTGTATAGTTATTTCAATTCCGTGATAATGTTGCCCTTTTTTCCAGTTTTGATGACCCTTTAAATCTTTTTCAACAACGAAGAAATAGGAAGGGGTAAAAGAAGAAATTGGGTTATTCTCAAGTTTAAATTCAGTAATCCCTTTATAAACAAGCCCAAAGCGCATTAAAAGCTCTGGATTGTCAAAAGACAAAGAAAAATTCTGGGGTATAGTATAGTCTGCAATACCTAAATCATAATAACCTTCTCTAGAATAACTAATGAAGTAACCCAGTTCAGGTCTATTTTTATTTGTATATAAAGTATAATTGTCATCCTCAAAACTACTAAAGTCTAACTTTTTCAAAACAACCGATTTAAACTCTTCACTGGACCTTACGACCATAAGAACACCCCCTATATAGAATAATAAGATTATAGTAAATAATAATTAAATACACAAGAAAATAATTATATTAGATGTAAAAATAATTATATTAGATGTAAAAATAATTAAATATGGTGTCACTATTGAAATGAGAATGAATATCATGTACACTTACGATAGTTGATAATCAATATCATATAGGATATGAAAAGGAGATATAAAATGAGAAAAACTTCATTACTAAAAAAACTTTTATTAGGTTGTATGACAGCTATGTTATTCGTTGGTTGTTCAAATACAAGTTCATCCACTGTAAAAGAGGAAGCAAAGACAGTTAAAGTAACTGATGTTAAAGGAGAGGTAGAAATACCTGCAAAACCTGAAAGAATAGTAGACTTAAGCGGTAATAGTGATATTTTATCTATTTTGGGATATAAGGTAGTAGGAACTGCAAACAGTGATGCCTATGATTATAAAAAATTCCCTACATATCTAGAAGATACATTAAAAGGTGCAACAATAGTAGGATATAGCATGCAAGACACTATGGATGTTGAAGCAATAATGAATTTAAAACCAGATTTAATTATAATTTCAACTGTACAAGAAAAAATGTATGATCAATTAAAAGAAATAGCACCAACAGTTATGATTAAATTAGAAGCTTTAAACTGGAAAGATGACGTAAAGGCATTCGCGAAAGTTTTCAATAAAGAAGATGCAGCAAATACATGGTTAGAAAACTATGATAAGAAAGCCAAAGAAGCAGGAGAAAAAGTTAAAGAAGCTCAAGGAAAAGATACATCTTACTTATCATTCTTAGCTAGTGGTGGTCAATTCTATGTATTTGATGGAGCTGGATTCGGAAGTGTTTTATATGAGGATATGAAGCTAAAGAAGCCTGAAGGTATGCCAGAACAAAAGGATATAAGTCTACCAGTTGTAACCTATGAAGGATTAGCAAAAATAAAAGCAGATCATATATTTGTTTTAGCAACTGCTGATGACTTAAAAACTCTTGAAGGAAATGCAATATGGAATAGCTTGCCTGCAGTAAAAGCGGGTAAGATAACTAAATTAACTGCATCACCTTACTTTAATCAAGGCTATAGTCCTATTGGAAGAGAAAAACTTTTAAATGAAATTGTGGAGAAGTTGAATGCAAAATAGTAATAAAAATACAATAACTTTTATGGTTTGTAGTATTTTTGTTCTAATAATTGGGTTGTTCCTAGCTATAAGTCTAGGAGCTACCCATATTGGTATTTCTGAAATATGGCACAGTATTTTTAACTATAGTGAAAAGCTGGAGCTAGTGTTAATTAGAGATGTTCGTATACCTAGAGCTCTCTGTGTGCTTTTAACAGGAGGAGTTTTAGGAGTAACAGGAGCGATGATTCAAGGAGTTACAAGGAACCCAATTGCAGAACCTTCACTTCTTGGAGTAAGTCAAGGAGCAACTTTAGTTGTTGCTATCTTTTATGCTATCGGAATTTCAATAAATACTACAAATGTTATGATAGCTTCATTAATTGGAGCGGTTTTTAGCGGGGTTATAGTAATAGGTTTTATGTCGCGGAAAGCAAATAATAGCTCAATTACAAAAATATTATTAGCAGGAACTGCTATGAGTACTTTTTTTATTTCACTAACAACTATCGCTGGGCTTTTATCGAATAAATCTCAGTTCATTGCATTCTGGGTGGCAGGTGGCTTTAGGAGTGCAACTTGGGAAGATTTTATTTTGGTTTCAGTAGTTGGGATAGTAGGTTTAATAATAGCAATATTGCTTTCAAAGAAAATAAATGTACTAAGTTTAGGGGATGATGTGGCTATAAGCTTAGGGGAAAATCCTGAAAGAATAAGACTTATAGCTTTACTAATTATGATACCAATGTGTGCTGCAGCAGTAGCAGTAGGTAAAAACATTGGTTTTGTTGGTCTTATAATTCCTCAAATTGTTAGAAAAGTATTAGGAGAAGATTATAGAAAGATAATACCTGCATCTTTTTTATTAGGAGCAGTACTTCTAACCTATTCTGATATTGCTGCAAGAATGATAAATAATCCCTATGAAACTCCAATAGGAATATTTACTGCTTTAATAGGTGTACCATTCTTTGTAGCTGTAGCAAGAAAGGAGAAAGGCTAATATGAAGAAAAGAAGTTTTAAAATAACTGCACTAGTATTATTAAGTCTAGCTCTTTTAGCGTTTATCTTTTATTTAGGATGGGGTAGTTATAAAATTGGACCTTCAGATATTATAAAAACTTTACTTGGACAAGGAACAAAGCTACAAAAGACAGCTCTAATAAATATTAGACTTCCAAGAATGCTTGTTGGGATTTCAGTTGGCGTAGCATTTGCAACCGCAGGAGCATTACTTCAAACCATAACGAAAAACGAGCTAGCTGATTCTTCAATAATAGGAATTAATGCAGGTGCAGCAGTGGTAGCTGTTATTTTTATCTCATTAAAAACTGTAGATTATTATAGTGAACTTGGGACTTTATCTGTTTATGTGCTTCCTTTTATGGCTATTTTAGGTGCTGGGATTACAGCGATAGCAATTTATATTTTATCTGGGAGAAGTAAAATTAGGCCACGAAGATTACTGCTTATAGGCCTTGGAATAAACGCAGGATTAAATGCTTTTATTACCTTCTTTACTTTTAAAGGTGGAGTTGGCGATTACAATAGAGTATTGATATGGATATCAGGAAGCCTGTGGGGTTCTGGTTGGAGCTATGTAAAGATAATAATGCCATTAGTATTATTTATGTTTAGTCTAGTAGTATTAAATCATAAGAAATTGGATGTTCTTAATTTATCTGATGAGCATGGAATTTCTCTAGGACTAAACTTAAACAAGGAAAGAAAGAAGTTTTTAACTTATGCAGTTATACTTGCAGGTGGAGCTACTGCCTTTGCAGGAAATGTAGGATTTATAGGGTTAATATGTCCACATATTGCTAGAAAATTAGTTGGACCATACCATAAAAATTTTTTAATTGTATCTGCCCTTATAAGTGTAATAATAATTTTATTTGCTGATGCAGTATCAAGAAATTTATTTTCCCCTATTGAAATACCGGTGGGTATTACAATCTCAATACTCGGAGTACCATATTTTATTTATTTGATGATGAAGGAGAACTAGATGGAAGCTATAAGTGTAAAGAATTTATCTGTAGCCTATGAAAATAATTTAATAATAGATAACATGAATCTTTCAATTCCAAAGGGAGAAATAAGTATTATAATAGGCTCCAATGGATGTGGTAAGTCAACTCTTTTAAAGACTATAGCAAGAGTAATAAAGCCTAAAAGTGGCGATATTTTTATAAATGATAAGAATATAAAAAGTCAGAAAGAAAAACATATAGCAACACAAGTTGCCTTTTTACCTCAAGGACCAGTCTGTCCAAATGGAATTACAGTTAAGGAGCTAGTTACATATGGAAGATTCCCACATCAAAAAATGATAGGGGGCCTTAACAGCCATGATAAAGAAATTGTGGAATGGGCTATTGAAGAAACTGGACTTAAGGATTTTGCCGATAGGCAAGTAGAAAATTTATCTGGTGGACAAAGACAAAGAGCATGGATAGCTATGACTTTAGCACAAGAAACAGACATAATTATGCTAGACGAGCCAACAACTTATTTAGATATGTCTTATCAATTAGAGGTGCTTGAAGTATTAGAAAGATTAAATAGAAAAAAGAATATTACAGTTGTTATAGTACTTCATGAATTAAATAATGCCTGTAGGTTTGCTAGTAATATTATCGGACTTAAGAAAGGTAAGGTTATTTGTGAAGGTATTCCTAAGGAAGTTATAACAAAAGAGAACTTAAAAGAAATCTATGGAATCGATGTTAAGTTACAATTAAGTGAAGATGGAAGTTATCCTATTTGTGTAGACTATGAACTTATAAGAGGACAAAATGAAAAATAAAAACTTTATTATAGTGGTTATTGGACAGATAATTTCTTTGTTTGGCAATGCTATCCAAAGATTTTGTATGTCCTTATATATTTTAAATTTAACAGGAAGTGCTGCAATTTTCTCAGGGATATTAGCAATATCAACTATTCCATACATATTATTTGCGCCTATTGCAGGATTATTAGCAGACACAGTAAATAGGAAAAAGATAATGGTTTGTCTTGATTTCTTTAGTGCGGCCTTAATGAGCATATATTCATTGATACTAATAAGTGGGAAAGATAACACAATAATAGTAGCTATCGTAATGTTTATGCTATCTATTATCTATACTTTATACACTCCTTCCGTCACAGCCTGTATTCCTCAAATTGTAGAAAAGGAACAGTTAGCATCAGCTAATGGAGTAATTCAACAGGTTGGGTATGTGGTTAACTTAGCTGCACCTATAGCAGCAGGACTATTATATAGTTTTATAGGGATAAAAATAGTTGTAATACTAAATGCAGTTAGCTTCTTAATATCAGCTATTATAGAATTGTTTTTAGATATTCCGAATCTAGAAATAAAACAAAAGTTTAAGAATCCTCTTTTTGAATCTATTAAGGAAATGAAAAAAAGTTTCATATATTTAAAAGAAAAAAAGAAAGTTGTATTAGGAGCTATATTTTCTTATGCCCTTACTAATATTTTTGTAGTTCCGGTTTTAAGTGTTGTGTCTCCGTATTTTATTAATGTAAAATTAAACATGCCATCAAGTATCTATGGCTATATAGAAGCAATATTTGTTCTAGGAATGATAATAGGAGGTATGTTAATAACCTTCAGACCTAGATCATTTAAAATGAAGATGATACATAGAACAATGTATCCAATGATAATAGCTATGGTAACAATGGGAATAGCAGCAGGATTAAGTACAGATAATAAACTAATAACCTTAGGGCTTTATTCTATAGGGGGGCTTGGAATAATGTTATCATTATCTTTATCAAATATTATTTCATTAACTTATATACAACAAGAAGTAAGAGAAGATATGCTAGGAAAAGTAAGTGCATTTTCAACAGCAGTTGCTACAGCAAGTGTTGCACCAGGACAAGTAATATATGGACAGTTGATAGATATTAATTTAGGTATTTCTACCATATTAATAATAACTTTTATATTTAGTATAGGAGTAGTAAATTATATAAAGTGGAATGCTAGTAATATAGAATAACATATCCGCATAGTTTATCTCAGTTTATTGATAAAATGGTATAAAATGTATTCGAAAATAAATAATATTTTAATATTTTGATTAAAATATTAAAAAAAGCATAAATATTTGTGTAGTAAAAGGTTGAAAAAGATAGTATTATATAAAAATCATGATATAATTATGGTTGTGAAATTTTAAAGGAGGTACATCTTATGAGTAATAAGTTATCAAAAGATGCATACGGTGGTGTAGCTGGTAAGAACTATGTTCCTTATGTTTCTAGCGGATCAAAATCTGGTGGAAACGTTGTCGTATTAATAATCGGTATTATTTTGGCTGCTTTATTTGCAGCATCAACAGCTTATTCAGGTATGAAATCAGGACTTACAGTTGCCGCTGGTATACCAGGGTCTATAATAGGTTCTGGATTTATAGCTGCATTTGCTAAGAAAAAAGGCATACTTGCTAAGAACTTAGTGCAAGGTATGGCAAGTGGCGGAGAATCTGTTGCTAGTGGTGTAATATTCGTATTACCTGCAGTTCTTTTAATAGGTTCTAAGGTTACTTTCATAGAAGGCTTTGGCGTTGGAGCAGCTGGAGTTTTATTCGGACTTGGAATTGCTTCCCTTGTTTATAACTATTTAATAGTTGAAGAACACGGTAAATTAATGTATCCAGAATCAATGGCTATATCTGAAACACTAGTTGCTTCAGAAGGCGCTGGAGAGTCAATGAAGTTCATGGGAATTGGTTTTGGAATAGGTGGTATTATAACTGTTATAACTAGTGCATTTATGAATCTAGTAAACAACGTTATAAGCTATGTAAATGAAACTTTCTACAAGTGGAAACTTGAAGTTGAAGTTAACCCAATGTTATTAGGTATAGGATTCATAGTTGGAATGGAGGTTTCTGTAACAATGTTTGCAGGATCAATATTATCTAACTTTGGTATTATGCCATTAATAGGTTACTTTGCAGGTCTTGGAAAAGATGGAGCAAATGTATGGAATAATCCTGATGTTGCTATAAATGCTATGCAAGTTAAACATATAGCAGGAAGTTATGTTAAATATATCGGAGCAGGTATGATGCTTTCTGGTGGTTTAATAGGAGCTATAAAGCTTATTCCAACTATAATATCATCTATAAAAGAAACTCTTAATGCTAAGTCCTCAAATAATGGCAAGAACTCTTCTTTTGCAGTAATAGTATTACTTGCTGGTATAGTATTAGGTTTTGTAGCTGGATTCATAGCTTCTAATGGTAATGTAACAATGGCAATACTTGCATCTATTTTATCATTATTCTTATCATTACTTTTTGTTATAGTTTCTGGTCGTTTAACTGGTACTATAGGAACTTCAAATCTTCCTGTATCAGGTATGACTATAGCTTCTATAGTTATTGTAACATCATTATTTGTTGCAATGGGATGGAAAAACCCAGAGAGCAATAAATCATTACTTTTATTTGGTACATTTATTGTAACTGCTATTTCTGTAGCAGGTGGTTACTCACAATCACAAAAGGTTACTTTTGTAATTGGTGGAGACAAAAATGAGATGGATAAGTACTTTGCAATAGCAGGAGTACTTGGTGTTGCAGTAGTTGTTGGAACTATATTATTACTTTCAAATCAACTTCAAATGACAGGTGATAATGTTCCATTTGCATTACCTCAAGCAAACTTAATGTCTACATTAACTGCTGGTATTATGTCTGGTAAATTACCTTGGGTTATGATAATTGTAGGTGTTGTAATGGGAATAGTACTATTCTTATTAAACCTTCCTATAATGGCAGTTGCAATAGGATTCTATTTACCAATATCTACAACTACTATAATATTAATAGGAGCATTAGTTCGTTTATTTGTAGAAAAAACTTCTAAGTCTGATAAAGAAAAAGAAGCTAAAGTCTCTAATGGTATTAGTTTATCTTCAGGACTTGTTGCTGGAGCTTCTATATTAGGACTTATAGGAATAATATTCCAAGTGACAGGACTTGTAACAGGAAGTGGCCCAAGTGGGTTTGCTGCTACTAACGGAATGGCATATGTAATATTAGTAGTACTAGTAATAGCTACTATAATTCCTATATTAAGAACTAAGGTAAAAGATGCTGAATAATAACGAAGATGTTTTAAATATAATATATAAGATATCTGACAACTTAGAATATGAGGTAGATGAAGAAAACATTGTGACTATACTTATGAAACAAGATCATAAGGTACAAAAGTTCTTTAGAAAGCTTAAGTTCAGGATTCCAGAGTATAAAAAGATCTCTTTAGATGAATATGGAAGTTGGATATTTTTACAGATAGATGGCAATAGAAACATAAAAGATATAGGAGAAAGTCTAGAAGCAAAGTACGGTGATAAAGTTCATCCGCTTTATGAAAGGCTATTATTATTCTTAAATCATATAGATGTTAATTGTCACTATATAGAAAAAGTAAATTATTAATACAAAAGAGCATTTTCCTATGTTAGGAAAGTGCTCTTTACTTTTTTTATTGCCCATTCAACAGCTTCTCTACTATTTCCAAATTCCTCATTTGTATTGCTAACATATGAATACCCCTCTTTATCATCTACAGCTTCAATGAACAATTCCTTTACTCCATCAGTGATAGTTATCTCACCTTTTGTTTCAAGGGTATCTATTAGGTTATTAGCCATTGTATTGTCTTTTTCCATGTGGCAACTCCTTTCCATAGTTATAAAGTTATAATTCTACAAATCCTATAATTTATAACTTCTTTTTAATTTTAGGTGGAAAAGATAAGTTTAATATAAAGCGGAGTTAGAATTATAAAACATTAGAGATATTTCACATACTGGGTTAAAAGTATTATAATGGTAATAATGAAAAGGATATAAAAATAAGGAGAGTAATTATGAAAGCTATGATTAATAAAAAAACAATTGTAGTAACAGCCCTAGTTTTATCATTACTTTTTGTTGGATGTTCAAAGGCAGCTGATAAGTCAGATTCTGCTTCTAACGAGAACAATAAGAATAGTACTAGTACAACTTCGGAAGATTCTAATGCAGGTAAAAGTACAACAGAAAATAATAGTAAAAAAAATAATAATAATAAATCAAGTCAGACAGCTACACAAAAGGCATCAGCATCTTCTCAAGAAATACAAGATATAACTAAAAAGGTTAAGGATTATATTAACGGTGATCAAGGAAATAAGCCAGAATATCAAAAAATGCACTGGAGTAAGACCTTTTTAAATAAGGTTGATTTTGTAACTTTATATAAGAATTATCTAAATAATGGGGGCAAGAAGGGCGACGTAGAAAGTTTTGCAGCATATATAACACTAAATGCACCTATTCAAAGTGATTGGCAAGAGATGTTTAAAAAAGATTTATATGATACCTATGGAGAAAAAGTTGTTAGAATAGAGAAGGTACAGGGTGATGGTGACGTATATCAAGCCTATATAATGAAAGATGGAAAAGAAGTGCCGTATGTTGGAGTATACGCAAGGACTGGATACTTTCATGGATAAGTATTAAATAAGAAGGAAAATGTATTCACTTATTAGAGTGCATTTTCCTTCTTGTTTATTATATTTATAAGTCATATTCAAAAATATTTATTTCACTACTATTTTCATATAGTTCACGCACCCAGGTGCACCAGCGAAGACCATTTTCCGCATCTGAGATGGCCTTTTTAAGAGTGATATATCTGCCAAATCCAGTAGTATTTGTAGTTAATAACTTACCACTGTAAAATTCTCTAAGATGTTCAATACGCTCTGTGCAGTATTTGATTCTGCTTTTATACATATTCTCTCTTTCTGTAAGAAGTTTATCTATTCCGGATGAATCTAAAACATGCATACAATATACCTTAAAGAAAAACTCATCTTTGGTAACTGGCGCGTCAGTAGGAGATTTGAGCCATAGTTTTACAGCATTAAGTCCTTTTTCTGTAAGTGAATATATTTTTTTATCTGGCTTATCTGATTGTCTAATTAATGAAAAGGTCACGTAACCTTCTTGCTCAAGTTTCCCGAGTAGTGGATAGATTCTACTATGAGTAGTGTGCCAAAAAATATTAGCCCGGTTAGTTAAATCATATCCAGAAAGAGATTCATTGATTAATAAGCCTAAAAGACCATATGATAAGGTATTCATAAGATATCCCTCCATTATGTACACATTGACATATAGATAAAAAATTAATATTATATATTATTATATGTACAAATTGACATATAAGCAATAGATGTTTCATTGGAGGACTTAATGAGAATTATTCAAAAAAATACTAAATCAAATGGGTCAATGTTATCAGGAATCTTTCTTGCAGCTTTTTTAGCAACTTTAGGCACAAGTGCAGTTAATATTGCGCTTACAGCCTTTATGCAGGATTTTAATACAGATTTAAATACAGCTAAATGGACATTAACTGGTTTCATGTTAGCTATGGGTACAGTTGCTCCTCTTACAGGTTATTTAGGTCAAAAATTTAGTAATAAGAAAGTTTATTTATACGCTATTATTGGATATACTTTAGCATCTGCCTTTTGCGCGTTTGCATGGGGGAGTACATCACTTATTGCTTTTAGAATTTTACAAGGATGTTTTAGTGGTCTTATTGCACCTACTGCAATGACTATAATTTATCAAAGCATACCAAAGGAAAAGCAAGCTTTTGCAGTAAGCTTATGGAGCTTGGCAGCTTATCTTGCTCCAGCTTTTGGGCCGACACTAAGTGGGTGGTTAATTGAAACTTTTAGCTGGAGAGCTATATTTGTTATAAATATTCCTATAGGGATTATTTCTGCAATAATGATTAAGTTCTTTGTACCATATTATAAGATGGATAAAGCTAAAAGGTTTGATGCTATTGGTTTTGCAACAAGTATTTTCTCAAGCTTAATGCTTTTAATAGCCTTCAGCGAAAGCTCTACATGGGGATGGAGTTCCCCTAAGACAATTTCACTTATGTCAATAGGTATGGTAATTTTGGCGGTGTTTATATGGAGAGAGCTACACTTTAAGTTTCCTATACTTAATATTAGAGTGTTTAAGTATACAAGATATACCATGAGTGTTATTGTAAGTTGTATAATAACAATAGCACTTTATGCAGGATCATTACTAACACCTTTATTTCTTCAAAATGTACAGCATGAAACAGCATTACAAGCAGGACTTATTTTGCTTCCAGCTTCGTTAGTTATGGCATTAATAATGCCTTTAGTAGGTAAACTATATAATTATGTTGGACCACGTATACTAATATTCACAGGAATTTCCTTGATTGCTTTAGGTTCGTGGGAAATGGCACATTTAACGATGAATACAGCTTCTTCATATATAGTATTTTGGATGATTGTAAGAAATATAGGGATTTCATTATCTACAATGCCATCAACAAATTCAGGTATGTCAGCAGTACCTCGTGAGGTGAGTGGTGATGCATCTTCTGTTAACAATTGGATAAGGCAAGGATTGGCATCTTTATCTATAGGAATATTTACTTCATTACTTACAGTAAGAACGGCTTTTCATGCGAAGAGTATTGCTGTATTAAATCCAGGCGATAAATTGTTGCAACTTAAGTCCTTTACATTAGCAGTAAATGATATTTATAAAATATCTACAGTTATAATTTTGATAGCCATTCCTATAAGTTTCTATTTAAAAAAGGAAAGTAAGTCTAAAGTTATTATTGAAGATATAGAAGAAAGTGTAGCGTAATATGATATGAAAACAAAAGCTCTTACCTAGAAAGTTGGTAAGAGCTTTTTACTTTATAGAATTTTTAAGTTTTAAAATAAAAAAAACACTTGTTAGATAACAAATGTTTTGCTATTGACGTAACAAAATTAAAGTGATACACTAGATTTAGCGCCACTTTAATGAGTTGAATATAATTCCCTAACTATATTATACAACTCAGAAAAAGCAATGTCAATAGATTTGATAATAAATTTCTTAAATTATTTTTTTAAGGGGGCAATATTATGAACAGAAATGATTTTGAATGGAAACTTGAAGATCAATGGCTACAAACAGTACTTAATGAGGCTCAGAGGCAATTAAGAGAAAACAATGATTTTAAAGAGAAATTTAGAAAGGAAGCTATTGAAACACAAAGGCAACTATGGCAAGATGTAGGTTCAATTTCGATTTCAAATGGATTAGAACAAGTTGTAGAATTTATGGAGTTCATTGGAACAATGAAAAGACAGAAGAGAACTCATGAGTTTACTAGAAAGATTCAAGAAAAATACGAGAGAATGATTTTATCGCCTTATTTCGGAAGAATCGACTTTGCCGAAAAAGGAGAAGAAAAAGCTGAAAAATATTATATTGGAGTTTCAAATCTTATTAATGATGACTATGATTTCCTAGTATACGATTGGAGAGCTCCTATTTCTAGTATATTTTATGATTATGAAATCGGAAAAGCAAAATATGAATGCCCTGAAGGAACTGTAGAAGGTGAACTTAAGCTAAAGAGACAGTATAAGATTAATAATGGTAAAATCGAGTATATGTTTGATAGCAATCTGACAATAGATGATGAGATACTTCAAGGTATGCTGAGTAAAAATACTGATAGTAAGATGAAGACTATAGTAACAACTATTCAAAGAGAACAAAATAGAGTCATACGTAATGAAGAGTTCAAAAATTTGATAGTTCAGGGGCCAGCAGGAAGCGGAAAAACATCTGTTGCACTTCATAGAATTGCCTATTTACTTTATAAACATAGAGATAGAATTACTCCACAAAATATAATAATATTCTCACCTAATGAAATTTTTAATGACTATATATCTAATGTATTACCTGACCTTGGAGAAGATAATATGTGCCAAACAACATTTAAAGAATATATGCATAATGCCTTAGGAAATGGCATTAAGAAGGAAGATTACTGTGAAATGATGGAATATATCTTGGGGTCAAAGAAGGAAGCAGGCTATGAAGAAAGAATCACCAACATAAAATATAAGTCTTCATTAGAATTTGTGGATACTTTAAAGCAATATGCAGACTATATTGCTAAAATGGATAGAAATTTTAAAGATATCATTTTGGGTGATAGGTTAATAATTTCTTCGGAGGAATTACAAGAATTATTTTTTAAAGATTATATTAAGCTTCCACTAAAAAGGAGACTTCAAAAGATAAAAGAAAGAATCTTATTTCTAATAGAACCTTATGAGAAACAAAGAGTAGAAGAAGTGTCTAGTGAACTTAAAGACTCAGGTAACTATATAGATAAAATAGAAATTATGGAGCGTGGTTTAGCTATTGCTAAGAGTGAAACGAAAGGTTTATATGATGAAATAAATATGATGACAAGATTTGATTTAGCTGAAATTTATAAAGGCTTTTTTGATAGCCTAGAGACATTCGCTAATATTTTAAATTCGCAGTATGATAAGAAGAAAATAAAAGAGATTAAAAGATATTCATTAGAAAATTTGAGGGCCGGAAAACTTAATTATGAAGATCAGACACCACTTTTATATTTAAAAGGCATACTGGGAGATCTACCAAGAACCTCAGAAATCAAATATGTAATAATTGATGAGGCTCAGGACTACACTCCACTTCAATATGAAATTCTCTATCAGCTTTTTAATCATGCAAATATGACTATACTAGGTGATTTAAATCAGTCTATTAATCCATTTATGAATGTTGGGGATTATAATAATATTTCAAGAATATTTCCGAAAGAGAACACTTGTATAATAAACCTAACTAAGAGTTATAGATCAACTATGGAAATCACCAAATTTGCAAGACGACTACTTAATAAGGAAATTGATGATGAATGTGTAGAAAGAAGTGGAGATAAACCTTCAATACTTGGGTTCGATAATGAAGAAAAGATAAGAGAAAAACTTCTTTATGATATAAAAAGAAATAAGAATGAGGGATATAAATCCATTGGAATTATAACAAGGACAGCAAAAGAAACCGAAGAGGTATACAGTTTTTTAAAAGATAAGATAAATGTGAAGGTTATACTGAAAGATGATGATGAGTATGTAAGTGATACTCTAGTAATCCCAGCTTATCTTGCAAAAGGGTTAGAGTTTGATGTAGCGCTTATTTATAATGCTGGAGATGAAAATTACAGTTCAGAAGAGGAAAGGTTGTTACTTTATACAGCATGCACTAGGGCTCTACATGTTTTATGCATTTACTATTCAGGTGAATGCACACCATTGCTAAATGAATCATTTTAGGTTTAGGTATTTGAAATTATATTTAATTTAAGGAGGATATTATATGATTCCAGAAAATAAACTAATTGCTGTTAAAAATGCACTACAAGAAACCTTTGGAGTGAATGAATTTGAAGATATCCAGGAGATGACTGCAGGGCTATCATCTGCACTTGTTTTTAGAATTGTTGTTAAAGGCAAATCATATTTACTTCGCATAATAACCAGAGATGATGCAATGGGAGATCCAACTCATCAATTTACTTGTATGAAATCTGCCGCTGATGCAGGTCTAGCACCAAATATAAAATATTTAAATATACAAGATAGAATTTCTATAACAGATTTTGTGGAAACACAGCCATTTTCCTTAGATGAAGCAAAGACTTTTTTACCAGAGGTACTTCATAAGCTTCATTCTTTGTCACCATTTCCAAAGACAATAAACTACATTGATTCTATGGATAGCTTTGTTCAGAGATTTCAAGATGCAAAGATAATTCCTGAGAATATTACCAAAGAGATTTTTGAGCAGTATAAGCGAATTAAGAATGTTTATCCAAGTAATGATGATGATTTTGTTTCTTGTCATAATGATTTAAAGCCAGAAAATATTCTTTATGATGGAGAGAAAGCTTGGCTTGTAGATTGGGAAGCAGCTTTTTTAAATGATCGATACGTAGATTTAGCTGTTGTTGGAAATTTTGTAATAAGAAATGAACAAGATGAAATAGACTTTCTAAGTATTTATTTTGGGGAAGAATTGAATGAATACAGGCATGCGCGATTTTTTCTAATGAGTCAAATGATGCATATATTTTATTTTGCTCTATTTATGCAGATTGGGTCTAAAAGAAGACCAATTGATATTAATACTAAGAGACAAGATTTCAGAGAAATTCATGATAATATATGGGAAGGAAAAATCAATTTAACAGATAATGAAGCAAAATTGAACTATGCTTTAGCACACATGGATCAATTTATGCTTGATGTGAAAACAAAAAGATTCGAAGAATCATTGAAAATTGTTGCTGATTATAATTAATTTACAGGTAATGAAGAGAAAGGCACGGAAAAGAATAAAATTTTCCGTGTTTATTTATTGTATTAATTTGAATCTAAGCAAAAAAAGAAGAGCGTCAAATATATTTGACTACTATATCATTAAATGATATAGTATATTTAATGATATATCATTTAATGATATATGTAGAATAGGAAGGTGAGTTTTATGCCGAGAAAAGATTCAATTGATATTGGTGAACTTACAGATTCAGCTTTTTATATTCTATCTAGCGTTATTGAAGAAAAGCATGGGTACCTTATTATGAAGGAAATTGAGAAATTTACTAATAATGAAGTTGTTATCGGCCCAGCATCACTTTATACAACGCTTAAAAAGCTATTAAATGCAGAATTAGTAGAGCTAAGTTTAGAAACAGATGAAAATAAAAAAGTATATAAAATAACAGATAAAGGACGAGATATGCTCATAAATGAAATTGAGCGTAAAAAACAAATGATTAAATTCGCTGAAAATTTTTTAATTAGTAAGGAGGATAATCATGAAAAGTAAATATGTAATGATTGAGGGGCTTGCGTTTAATGAAGAAGGAGATATGAAAAGATTAAGTAAATATGCAAGTCAAGGATGGATACTTGAAAGCATAGTAGGAGGATTTGTTTATAAACTAAAAAAGGATAAACCTCAAAATATTGTATATAGTTTAGACTATCAAACAGAGGCAAATGAAGAGTATTTTGATATATTTAAAGAAGCTGGATGGAAACATGTTATTTCTTTAGGAAAACAAATGCATATTTTCTCAGCAGAATCAGGAACTAAACCAATTTATAGCGACAGAGAAACACAGATTGATAAATATGAAGATATAAGATTTCGAACAGGAAAAGCATCACTTTATTCTTCTATAGCTGGAGCATTATTAATAGGGTTATTAATTTTTTCTTTTATAGCTATGAGAGCTATATTTTTGCCGATTCTATGCTTATTAGTTATTGATATAGTTATCTTTATTTTTAACTTTATGTCATACGTAGCATATAATTCTAGAATTAAGCAGATAGAAAAAGATGGTGGGGTTAAAAGTGAAGCAATTAATAGTAAAGGATTGTGGAAATTATATATATTTATAGGTATTGCTTTTTTAGTACTAGGGATATTGGATCTTATTGATAAAAAATATCTTGGAGTACTTTCTGTAGCTGCAGGAGGTTTATATATTTATCTTAGTATAAATCACTATAAGAAATATAAGAAATATAAGAAATCTTAATAGCTATAAGCATATTAAAGTTTATTTAAGCAAAGATTAAGGAGCGTTTAAAATGAACTGAACCCATAATTTTAGACAATTTTTAATTAAGCTATCTTCAAGGACTGGAGCCTGTATTGAACAGGACTCAGTCCTTTTAGTTTGATCTTAATACGATTATTGTTG
>NZ_JAESWA010000011.1 GCF_016765615.1 Clostridium paridis
CAGATGAAGAGATTGAAATATTATCACAAAATGAGTATGTAAAAAGAGTTAGTGACAAGGGTATTACATATACTGATGAATTTAAAAGGAAATTTATAGCTGAGAATCAGAATGGAAAGTTTCCAAAACAAATATTTGAGGAAAATGGCTTTGATATAGATATCTTAGGAAACGAGCGTATTAAATCTTCAGGCAAAAGATGGCGCTCCGCATTTCGTAGAAATGGAGTAGAACAACTGCAAGATACTAGAAAGTTTAATAACGGACGACCAAGCGAAAAAGAGTTATCACTTGAAGAGAAATATAGAAAACTTCAAGCAAAAGTTCACCTTTTACAAGCAGAAAATGAATTATTAAAAAAGTTAGAGATGATGGAAAGGAGCGTGCGAAGAAAGAAATAACACTGTTATCCTTCGAGAAGTTTATAGTAATTAGGTCAGTTATTGAAAAATATAAACTTAAGAATAAGATTAGTTATTTTTGTGAATTAAGTGATGTTTCCCGCTCGGGTTACTATAATTATTTTTCACATAAGTCAATTTCTAATCGAAACACTCAGAAAGACAATGATGAAGAAAGCTATAAAAACATTTTAAATGCTTTCAAGTATAAGAATCGTAAAAAAGGTGCTAAGCAAATAAAAATGACTTTAGAAGACCATTTTGACATTAACTATAATCTAAAGCGCATTAGAAGAATTATGAAAAAATATAATATTCTTTGTCCTTATAGAAAAGCAAATCCGTATAGAAGAATGATGAAGGCTACGAAAGAACATTCCGTTTTACCAAACCTATTAAATAGAGAGTTTAAGCAAGATATTCCTAGAAAAGTATTATTAACAGATATAACTTATCTATTTTTTAAGAATGGTCAAAAGGCTTATTTGTCGACCATTTTGGATGCATCAACGAATGAAGTTTTAGCTTATAATCTTTCCAAAAGCTTAAAAATAGACATAGTAACTAATACCATTGATAATCTTATTAGTGCAAAATATAAGTTGCATAAAGATGTTTTTATTCATTCAGATCAAGGGGTACATTATACAAGCCCAATATTTCAAAACAAAGTAAAACAGAACAACATGGGTCAATCTATGTCTAGGCGCGGTAACTGCTGGGACAACGCCCCGCAGGAATCGTTTTTTGGTCACTTAAAAGATGAAGCGTATATTAACAAATGCGAAACCTATGAAGAACTACTTGCTGAAATAGATGATTATATTAATTACTATAA
>NZ_JAESWA010000012.1 GCF_016765615.1 Clostridium paridis
CTGAGCCAGGATCAAACTCTCAATTTGAAAGCTTAATCTAACTCAAAAGATTACGTTGACTTAAGTTTATTTCTAAATCTTACTTCATTTCCTCTGTTTAATTTTCAAAGAGCAATTAAAACTTGCTTAACTATAATAACATTTTGATTATCTAGTGTCAAGCACTTTTTTGTTGCATCGCCATCAGCGACGAATAAAATAGTACCATGATGTATATATATATATTTCTCATTTAAGGTTCAATTAATTCAAATAAGTTGTTCATTCTTAATATTTCAATTAAATTCTCAATTGTTCTATTATAGATACACTAGGATAGGTTTATCTTGATTTATCAATTATATTATAGTGCCGTATAGTCTTTTCATTAAATTACGATATAATAAAATATATACTATTTAAAGGAGGTAATTAAATTTGAAGAAAATATTAATAGCTGTTTTAATATCATCCTTAAGTTTTTCTCTAATATCTTGTAGTAAAAGCAGTAACAGTGATACTAAAACTCCAAGTAGTTCGTCTATATCTATCAATTCTCCAAGCACAAACGAAGCAACACCTGTTACAATAACAGATACTGTCGATACACCAAACAATTTTTATGCTATTGATTCAAAAAATATTTTTCCTGATTGGAGAAATAATAATAAATTAACATCATTTGATAAAGACCTTACGAATGGAATTAAGACAGATACCATATTTGATCCTATATCCTCACCTAATTCAATTGGAGTTTCTGGAACCATTGTATATTTTGGAAATGCTAGTGATTCATCAGCACTTTACTCTTTTGATACCACAAGTAAAACTCAAACCAAAATATCTGATGACGTTCCTCAAAACATAATATTCTCTCAAAATAATTTATTTTACATAAATAAAAGCAATAATAACTATATTACAAAATATGATTTGGATAAAAAGTCAAGAACTGCATTAACTCAAGATTCTAGTGGTAATTTTGTTGTTTCTGGACAATGGATAATATATCAAAATGCCTCTGACAACTTCTCAATATATGCAGTCAAAACAGATGGTACCAATAGAGTGAAATTATCTAAATCCTCTGTTGAAAGCTTTATTATATATAAAAGCAACATAATTTTTGTTAATTCTTCTGATAATGATAAATTGTACTATTTAGATTTATCTACTCAAGAAGAAAAGAAAATATTTGATGTGAAAGCTGAAAAACTAAAATCTTCTAATAATAGTATTTTCTTTTTAAACAAGGATTCTTCAAATAGCATTTATTCTCTAATAGACTCTGGCAATAATTCTTTTACAGATAAACCAATAACAACTGATTCAGTTATTGACTATTATATATTAGGTACTTCTATCTTATATCAAAAAAGTATCGCACCAGAAGAAGGTGTATTAATAGTTCAAAATGCTGTCAGCTAAATCATTTAATATAGAAATTAAAACTTTGAAGGAGATAATATTATTACAGATATGTGTAATAATATTATCTCCTTCTTATATACTTTCGCATTTCAAATTACTTTAAACTATTTACTATTTCCTTAAACTTATCTCCCCTTACGGAAAAATTAGGGAACATATCAAAGCTTGCACATGCAGGTGAAAGAGTTACAATATCCCCCTGTTTTGATAAAGTCTTAGCTACATCAACTGCCTCTTCTAATGAATTAACCATGTGGACTGGCACATCTATACCTTTATCATCTTTTAATTTATTAAAAGTAGCTTTAATCTTCTCTCTTGTTGCACCAAGTAAAATAAGTTCTTTTATAAACATATATCCTTCTTCAGCTAGTGGTTCAAATGGTATGTGCTTATCATACCCACCTGCTATCAATATTACTTTTTTATCAAAAGCTTTTAATCCTGCTAAGGTTCTTGTAGGACTAGATGCTATTGAATCATTATAATACTTTACTCCATCTATTTCTTTTACTAGCTCACATCTATGTTCTACACCTTTAAAAGTTTTAGCAACCTTCTTCATTGTTTCTATTTTCACATCATCTTTTGTTACTAAAAACGCCGCTAAGTAATTTTCCATATTATGAGTCCCTCTAAGTATTACTTCTTTCTCAGCAACAACTTCTCTTTCACCTAAATATAGAATTCCATTTCTTAAATAAGCTCCATTAATCAATTCTTCCTTAGAAGAAAAGAAGTTAACCTTCCCCTTAGCCTCTTTTTCGAAACTATTTGTTATAGAATTATCTTTATTTATAACTAACAAATCATCTTTAGCTTGATACTTAAAAATATTTTTCTTAGAATCTATATATTCTTCCATTCCTTTATGCATGTCTAAATGATTTGGGGTTAAATTAGTCACTATTGTTCTCTCTATCCTGCTATCCATTGTCATTAATTGAAATGAAGATAATTCTAGCACAACTCTATCTGATTCTCTTATTTCTTCAATTTTTGAGAAAAGAGGAGTTCCTATATTTCCTCCAACCCAAGTCTTATAGCCTTCTTCCATAAGTAACTTAGAAACAATAGTTGTTGTAGTTGTTTTACCATCACTACCAGTTACTCCATATATCTTTGCAGGACAATACCTAACAAACTCCTCCATTTCAGAAGTAATATAAGCACCCTGCTTCTTAGCTTCATCTAATTCTGGAATATCAATTCTCATGCCAGGAGTCTTAAATATTACTTGAAAGCCGTTAAGCTTGGTCAAATAATCCTCTCCTAACATCAGTTTAACATTCTTATTTTTAAATGATATAGCTATATCACCAAGTTCATTTTCTTCTTTTTTATCAAAAGCTGTTACTTTAGCATCTAAACTTAACAAAAAATCTATTAGAGGAATATTACTTACTCCAATACCTACTACAGCAACATTCTTTCCCTTTATGAATCTCTTAAATTCATTAAAATCTTTTTTCATTTAGTTTTCCTCCAAAAAAATCTATATACACTAAATTTTTGCCTATTTTATTTTTATTATAACATTGGTTGTATTATAATTCCACTTTAGACAAGCTGCTTCATATACAATGTAGCCATTAACTTTAAATCTGATAAAAATATATATACATAGTATGATTTTATGAAATAATATTCTACAAGTTGTTGTGGTAAATGTTTTTAATTGCAAAAAGAGCTACCAGAGAATGTTTTCCGATAAAATCATTCTGTGATAGCCCCTTTATTATTAAAATTCTAATCTTTTTTCTATATATGCTTCTAAGTCGCTTATTTTAACTCTCTCTTGAGCCATTGTATCTCTATCCCTTACAGTTACTGCTCCATCTTCAAGAGTATCGAAATCTACAGTTATACAGAATGGAGTTCCTATTTCATCTTGTCTTCTATATCTCTTTCCTATGCTTCCAGCTTCATCATACTCAATGTTGAATTTTTTAGCAAGAGATGAATATACCTCATCTGCTTTTTCTGATAATTTCTTAGAAAGTGGTAAAACAGCTGCTTTAAATGGTGCTAATGCAGGGTGTAGGTGTAATACTGTTCTTACATCTCCGCCTTCAAGTTCCTCTTCATCATAAGCATCTATTAAAAATGCAAGAGCTACTCTATCTGCACCTAAAGAAGGTTCTACACAGTAAGGAACATATCTCTCATTTGTGGAAGGATC
This sequence comes from Clostridium paridis, assembly GCF_016765615.1. Taxonomy (GTDB): domain Bacteria; phylum Bacillota; class Clostridia; order Clostridiales; family Clostridiaceae; genus Clostridium_T; species Clostridium_T paridis. The sequence continues at coordinate 3,596 of NZ_JAESWA010000012.1, forward strand.
TAGATAGCTTAAATCTTCTCCTGAATGCTCTTGATGTTTCTTAAGGTCATAATCTGTTCTATCAGCTATTCCCCATAATTCTCCCCATCCAAATGGGAATAAGTACTCTATATCAGAAGTTGCATTTGAGTAGAATGAAAGCTCTTCAGCTTCGTGATCTCTCATTCTTAAATTTTCTTTATTTGCTCCTAAGTTTAATAAGAAGTTCCAGCAATATTCTCTCCAATAGTTAAACCATTCTATATCAGTTCCTGGTTTACAGAAGAATTCTAATTCCATTTGTTCGAATTCTCTTGTTCTGAATGTAAAGTTTCCTGGTGTTATTTCATTTCTAAATGACTTACCAATTTGAGCTATTCCAAATGGAACTTTCTTTCTTGAACTTCTTTGAACTGATTTAAAGTTAACAAATATTCCTTGAGCCGTTTCAGGTCTTAAGAATATTTCTGACTTTGCATCCTCAGTTACTCCTTGGAAAGTTTTGAACATTAAATTAAACTTTCTTATCTCAGTATAATTCTTCTTTCCGCATTTAGGACATACTATGTTATTGTCATCTATATACTTCTTAAGCTCTTCATTACTCCAGCCATCTGCGGTTGCAACCTCTGCTCCATTTGCAGTCATATGATCTTCAACAATCTTATCTGCTCTAAATCTTGTTTTACATTCTTTACAATCCATTAATGGATCAGAAAATCCTCCTACATGTCCTGATGCAACCCAAACTTCTCTATTCATAAGTATTGCGCAATCAACACCAACGTTATATGGACTTTCTTGAACGAACTTTTTCCACCATGCCTTTTTAACATTGTTTTTGAATTCTACTCCTAAAGGGCCATAATCCCATGAATTTGCAAGGCCTCCATAAATCTCTGAGCCAGGAAATATAAACCCTCTGTTTTTTGCAAGTGCAACGATTTTATCCATTGTCTTTTCTACTGCCATAATAATACCTCCAACCTAACTTAATTTGTACTTTATAATTTTTCAGTAAAATAAAAAAAGCCATTACCATAAAGGGACGAAAATATCTTTCCGCGGTTCCACCCTTCTTGGCAATTGCCCTGCTTTAACATTTCGTGCATTCAAAAGTGCCCTTCACCTTAAGATTTGATAGTTTTCACCAAACACTACCTCTCTAAATAAATCATAAAGTTACTCCTCTTTATCATCATGCCTATTAAATTTTATATTAATAATATAATCAAATCCTCACATATTGTCAACCAAAATCCAAAGTATTCAAAACACCAATATTATAAATTCCTAAAGAGTAAAAAAAAATCAGCTTACGCTGAATCTCATTACTATTATTATCTTCTAAAAATAAAATTGGCTCCGCGAAGAGGGCTCGAACCTCCAACCTATCGGTTAACAGCCGAGTGCTCCACCATTGAGCTATCGCGGAACGTCAATCACAAATATTATTATATCAAGATTTTAATAAAATGCAATAGTTTTCTCAAAAATTTTTCATAAAAAAAATCGCCCACTTCTGGGCGATTTATTAAAACTTACTGTAATGGCTTCATTGTTGGGAATAAGATTACGTCTCTAATTGATGCTGAATCTGTTAAGAACATGATTAGTCTATCAATACCGATTCCTAATCCTCCTGTTGGAGGCATACCTGTTTCTAAAGCACTCATGAATTCTTCATCTATCATGTATGCTTCATCATCTCCTAGATCTCTTTCCTTTTCTTGTTGTTCAAATCTTTCTCTTTGAACAATAGGATCATTTAATTCAGAGTAAGCATTACATACCTCTCTTCCAAAAACAAATCCTTCAAATCTTTCAGTGAATTCTTCATTTCCTCTTTTCTTTTTAGTAAGAGGAGATATTTCAACTGGATAATCTATTACAAAAGTAGGTTGTATCATTTTTTCTTCACAGTATTCTTCGTAAAGAGCATTTAATACTTCTCCTTTTGTTACAGTTGATAAAGGTTTCTTAAATTCTAGATTTCTTTCTTTTGCTATTTTTTGAGCTTCTTCATTGCTTGAAATAGCATTGTAATCTACATTAGCATATTCTTTAACTGCATCAACCATAGTTATTCTTCTCCAAGGTGGTTTGAAATCTATTTCAGTTCCTTGGTATGAAACCTTAGTTGATCCATTAACTTTTTCACAAACATATGCTACCATATTTTCAGTGATTTCCATCATATCATTATAATCAGCATATGCTTCATATAATTCAATTGTAGTGAATTCTGGGTTATGTTTTACTGACATCCCTTCATTTCTGAAGATTCTTCCCATATCATATACTTTTTCGAATCCACCAACTATACATCTTTTTAAGTGTAATTCTGTTGCAATTCTTAAATACATATCTATATCTAATGTATTATGGTGAGTAATAAATGGTCTAGCAGCTGCACCTCCTGCTGTTGGTGATAGCATAGGTGTGTCAACTTCTAAATATCCTCTATTATCTAAGAATTGTCTAATACCAGATATTATCTTAGATCTCTTAATAAAAGTTTCTCTAACATCTTGATTAGTTATTAAATCTAGTTCTCTTTGTCTATATCTTAAGTCTGGATCTTTTAAGCCATGCCATTTTTCTGGTAGAGGTTTTAATGATTTACAAATAAGTTTGAATTCATTAACCTTTACAGATATTTCTCCTGCTTTAGTTTTAAAAACTTCTCCTTCTGCTGAAATCCAATCTCCTAAATCGAAAGTCTTAAAGGATTTAAGATTTTCTTCTCCAACAGCATCAAGTTTTATAAATAATTGAAGTTTTCCTTCTTTATCATGAATATCTGCAAAAATTACTTTTCCTTGGCCTCTTTTAGACATTAGTCTTCCAGCAACCTTTACATTTTTTCCTTCTAAAGATTCAAAATCTTCTTTTACTGCTTTTGAAGAATGGCTTACTTCAACCTTATAAACATCGAAAGGATCATTTCCTGTAGCCTTTAATTCTTCAAGTTTTTGTCTTCTCAATCTCTCTTGTTCACTAAATTGAGCTTCTAACTGGTTAATGTTCATTTCCTCATTTGACATTGTGAAACCTCCGTTACTCTCTTCTAATTCCTAAAACTTCGAATTTATTTGTACCACCTGGCACTATAACTTCTACTGTGTCTCCTACTTTTTTACCTAAAAGTGCAGCACCAACTGGTGACTCATTTGATATTTTATAGTTCATTGGATCTGCTTCTGCTGAACCAACTATTATATACTCAACTTCTTCATCAAACTCAAAATCCTTAACTTTTACAACTGATCCTACAGTTACTGAATCTGTTGAAATTTCCGACTCATCAACAACTACTGCATTTTTAAGCATGTTTTCTAGCTGAAGAATTCTTCCTTCAGTGAATGCTTGCTCATTCTTAGCTTCATCGTATTCTGAGTTTTCGCTTAAATCACCGTAACCTAAAGCTACTTTTATTTTTTCAGTAATTTCTTTTCTTTTAACAGTTTTTAAAAATTCAAGTTCATCTTCTAGTTTTTTAACTCCTTCATAAGTTAAAATTACCTTTTTTTGCTCGCTCATTTCTTTCTCCCCTTCTACATAGCTCATTTTATACAGTATATTATTAATTTAATATATATTTTTAACTATAGGATTATTTAACATATTATAAAACTAAGTACACTTACTGTCAATAATTCTATACCTTTATTTCCTTTTTTCCAAGTTTTATTTTACTAATTTCTATCTTATTACAATTTAGTATTTCTTCTACTGTTTTATTATTCCCTTTGCTTGATTTTAATAAAACTCCTAGCAATTCAGGCGGAATATCCTCCTTAAGTTCAGGTAAATAAAACTCCACATCATTTATTGCATGCATAATATAATTTTTAGGTAAATAGTAATTATTTAAATACCAAACGCCTAAAGAGCTGTATTCCTTATCATATTCTGTAACAATAAAATCAATATTCTCCGTCTTATCCTCTGTAAACGCTATTTCTGGTGAAACCCCATAATTAGCTATTATATATTCCCTTATTTTACTTGCTTCTTTATAATTTCTTGTTATTAAAAGAATTCTATTTGTATACATGGCACATTGCTTTATTATTGGCAAGTTTGATACATTTCCACCATCCTCTATGCCTATAGTTGAATTGCTTATCTTCTTATGATTATTCATAAGAATGATTTTTATAGATGCAATAATTCCATAGGCTAAAACATCCCTTTGGAAATTCTCTAAATAATTAAAATCATATTTTCTATTTCCCTTTATGCTGATGGAATCCCATTTTCTCCTACCTATTGCCCTAACTACATTATTAGAGTAAGAACTCCAATTTAGATTTGGTGGAATACTTACTCTAACTATATTGCTGTTAAAATCACTTAAATTAATTTGTGCAATTCTTTTTATTTTAAAACTATCTAATATTTTTGTTACAGAGTTATTTTTGAAATATGGTTCTCCGTCAGCTACCCGTATATCTAAAATATCTCTCACTAAGCTTTACCTCATATATTATTCTTATGGTATATTATTCACTCAGCTAATTATTAATACCTTCAGATTCTAAATATATCATATAACTTTTTAAAATTTCAAAAACGTCATTTATATTTTCTTGGAGGTTTATTTTATTTTTAATATCAGTACAATTGTTTAGTCCTTTTATATACCAAGCTGAATGCTTTCTCATTTCTCTAATAGCTTTATATTCTCCATCATACTTAAATGCCAATTCATAATGTCTCATACACATTTTTATCTTTTCTGATGGAGTCGGATATGTAACTTCTTCACCTTTTAATATCTGAGAAATCTGCTTAAATATCCAAGGATTCCCCATACTTCCTCTTGCAATCATTATTCCATCACAATTAGAAACTCTTTTTAATTCTAATGCATCTTCTGGTTTAAAGATATCCCCATTACCTATAACTGGAATACCAACAGCATTCTTTACCTTAGCTATTATGTCCCAATCCGCCTTACCTTCATACATTTGTTCTCGTGTTCTTCCATGCACTGCTATTGTATCAGCTCCTGCGTCTTCCATCCACTTAGCAAATTCTACTGCATTTATATTATCTTCATTAAATCCTTTTCTAAACTTTACAGTTACAGGTTTTTTTGAAACTTTCTTTATAGAACTCACTATCTCCCATGCAAGTTTTGGATCTTTCATCAATGCAGACCCTTCACCATTCTTTACTATCTTAGGAGCTGGACACCCCATATTTATATCTATAATGCATATATCTTCTCTTTCATTAAAGTATTTCTCAACTACCTCAGCCATGACTTTGGGATCATTCCCAAAAATTTGTGCTGCTACAGGTCGCTCTTCATCAGCTGTTCTAAGTAAATTCATTGTATTATCACTACCATAATACATTGCCTTTGAACTTATCATTTCTGTATATACTAACTCGCAACCCATCTCTTTGCAAAGCCCTCTAAAAGAAATGTCTGTAACACCTGCCATAGGAGCTAAGAAAATAGCATTTTCAAATTCTAGATTTCCTATTTTCACTATATCCTACTCCTTATTCTTTTCATAAATTATCTTTAGTCCCTCTAAGGTAAGCTGTGGTTCTATAATATCAATTACATCAGTACTTTCTGCAATAAGTTTCGCAAGTCCCCCTGTTGCAACTACTATAGGTTCATCTTCTCCAACTGCCATCATTTCTTTTTTCATTGCTCTAACTATATACTCAACTCCACCAACATATGAATATATTATGCCAGCTTGCATACTGGATATAGTATTTTTACAAATAACGCCCTTAGGTTTTTCTAATTCAACTCTAGGTAATTTGGCTGCTCTTTGGAATAGTGCTTCAGATGATATTTTTATTCCTGGTACAATATTGCCTCCTAGATAGTTTCCATTCTTAGTTAATGCGCAGAATGTTGTTGCAGTTCCAAAATCTATTATTATTGAACTTCTTCTAAACTTTTCATGTGCTGCAACAGCATTTACTATCCTATCTGCACCTACCTCTTTTGGATTATCATATTTAATATTTATTCCAGTTTTCACACCTGGTCCTACAATTACTGGGTCAACATTAAAACATTTTCTAATCATATGTTCAAGAGAATACATTATATTAGGAACTACTGAAGAAATTATTATTCCTTCAACATCCCTTGGGTTTATGTCATTTTGATGAAATAGCTGAGTAACTTGTATTCCATATTCATCAGATGTTTTATTTGCATCTGTTGATATTCTCCAACTTGCACTAAATCCATTTTCATCATTAAGCCCTAAAACTATGTTAGTATTTCCAACATCTATTAATAATATCATATTGCACCACCTAAAATAATAAAATAAGGAGGGTAAAAGATTCCTTCAAATCATTTATAACAAAAGAACCGCCTCTCCATTTTAATAAATCATAAAAATTGAATTTTATACTGTAAATTTAACAATTTAATTTTAGCAATTAATTATCATTTGTCAAGATATTAACAAAAAGAAAGTTGTTAATAATTAACAACTTTCTTTTCATATTTTTTACCAGCTATATTTTAAAATATTAATATCTAAAATAATCCTACTATTTCCCCATCATCTAATATATCCATTCTATTCGCTGCAGGTACCTTAGGCAATCCTGGCATAGTCATAATATCACCAGTTAATACTACTATAAATCCTGCCCCCTTAGAAACTCTGACTTCTCTAACTGTAATATCGAAATTAGAAGCCTTGCCAAGAAGATTAGGATTATCTGAAAGTGAATATTGAGTTTTTGCCATACATATTGGTAACTCATCACAATTTATTCTTTCTAATTCTTTTATTTGATTAATTGCTTGTGGTGTGAAATTCACTCCTCTAGCTCCATATATTTCTTGTGCTATCTTAGTAATTTTATCTGTTACTTTGTCTTCAACTTTATATAACACTTTAAAATCCGAAACTTCATTATCTAAAATATTGATAACTTCATTTGCAAGCTCAATTCCGCCTTCGCCACCCTTTGCCCATACATCTGATAGCGCCACTTTTACATTTTTCTCTTTACAATAGTTTTCTATTAGCTTAATTTCCTCTTCTGTATCACTAAGGAATCTATTAATAGCAACTACCAATGGAACTCCATATTTATTAACATTTTCAATATGTTTCCCTAAATTATCTAATCCTTTTGAGAGACATTCTAAGTTTTCTGCACTTAAATCAGCTTTTGAAGCTCCTCCATGATGTTTTAACGCTCTAATTGTAGCTACTAATACAACACAATCCGGATTAAGACCTGCATATCTGCATTTTATATCAAAGAATTTCTCAGCTCCTAAATCTGCTCCAAATCCAGCTTCTGTTACTACAATATCTCCTAATTTCAATGCCATTTTTGTAGCAATAATAGAATTGCATCCATGGGCTATATTTGCAAAAGGTCCTCCATGTATTATTGCTGGAGTATTTTCTAAAGTTTGAACTAGATTTGGTTTTATTGCATCTTTCATCAATAAAGCCATGGCACCTTGCACTTGAATATCTTTTGCATAGACAGGTTCCCCATCCAAATTATAAGCAACTAATATATTACCCATTCTTTCCTTTAAATCTTTTAAATCTTTAGCTAAACATAATATTGCCATTATTTCAGATGCTACTGTAATCATAAAACCATCTTCTCTTAAGAATCCATTAGGTTTACCACCCATACCAACTACTACTTGTCTTAATGCTCTATCATTCATATCCATTACTCTTTTAAATAGTATTCTTCTTGCATCGATTCTTAACTGATTTCCTTGATGTATATGATTATCTATAGCCGCTGAAAGCAAATTATTAGCAGTAGTAATGGCATGCATATCCCCTGTAAAATGTAAGTTTATATCTTCCATTGGTACAACTTGAGCATATCCACCACCTGCTGCTCCCCCTTTAACCCCAAATACAGGACCTAATGAAGGTTCTCTCATAGCTACTACAGAATTTTTATTTAATCTACATAACGCTTGACTCAATCCAACAGTTACTGTAGATTTCCCTTCTCCCGCAGGAGTTGGATTTATTGCAGTTACCAAAACTAATTTTCCATCTTTCTTTGATGTTTTATCCATGACATCTAAAGAAATTTTGCATTTGTATTTACCATATAACTCTATATCATCTTCATTTAACCCTAATTTTTCAGCTATATTAACAATAGGTTGCATTTTTGCACCTTGTGCAATTTCAATATCACTTTTCATTCTGAGACACCTCTTTTATTTAAAGTATTTAAAATTTCCTTGTTTATTATACCATTTATAAATATAATTTTAAATATTTTTTTGTTTATTTTCGTGTTATTACGAACAAATATTAAAAGAAAGCCGTATTTCATACGGCTTTCACTCTTTTATGCATTATTAAATACTTCTTGGAATTCATTAGCTTCAAGTCTTTCTCTTTCAAGTAAAGCTTGTGCTACTGCATGAAGCTTATTTATATTTTCTGTTAATATCTTTTGTGCGCTATTATAAGCATCATCAATCAATCCCTTGATTTCATTATCTATTTTAGCTCCAATATCTTCACTAAAGTTTCTTGATCTTCCGATATCTCTTCCTAAGAAAACTTCATTTTGATCAGTTCCATAGCTGATTGGACCTACTTCTTCACTCATTCCGTATTCCATAACCATTGCTCTTGCTATATTTGAAGCTCTGTCTATATCATTTTTAGCTCCAGTACTTATATCTCCAATAACAAGTTTTTCTGCAACTCTTCCACCTAGAAGTCCTACCATATCATCTTTAAGTTTAGACTTAGATGTATATGATCTATCCTCCTTAGGAAGATGCATTGTATAACCACCAGCCATACCTCTAGGTATAATACTGATTTGATGAACTGGATCTGAATTTTCTAAGAACATAGCTACAACTGCATGACCTGCTTCGTGATAAGCTGTAAGCTTCTTGTCGTGCTCGCTTATAACTCTACTCTTCTTTTCTGGACCAGCGATTACTCTAGTAATAGCCTCTTCCATTTCTTCCATTCCAATTCTATTTTTAGTTTTTCTTACAGAAAGTAGTGCTGCTTCATTAGTAAGGTTTTCTATATCTGCACCTGTAAAGCCTGGAGTTCTTTTTGCTAAAACTTCAAGATTTACATCTTCTGCTAATGGCTTATGTCTAGTATGAACCTTTAGAATCTCTTCTCTACCTTTAACATCAGGAGCTCCTACCATGATTTGTCTATCAAATCTTCCAGGTCTAAGTAATGCAGGATCTAAGATATCAGGTCTATTAGTTGCTGCTATCATAATTATTCCTTCATTTACTCCGAATCCATCCATTTCAACTAGTAATTGATTTAATGTTTGTTCTCTTTCATCGTGTCCTCCACCAAGGCCAGCACCTCTTTGTCTACCAACTGCATCTATTTCATCAATAAATACAATAGAAGATGGGAACTTCTTCGCTTGCTCAAATAGGTCTCTTACCCTTGAAGCACCAACTCCAACAAACATTTCTACGAAATCTGAACCTGAAATACTAAGGAATGGTACTCCAGCTTCTCCTGCTATGGCTTTTGCAAGAAGAGTTTTACCTGTTCCTGGAGGCCCAACTAATAAGACACCCTTAGGAATTCTTGCTCCCATATCTGTATACTTCTTAGGATCCTTTAAGAAATCTACAATCTCTGCCAGTTCCTCTTTCTCCTCATCTGCACCTGCTACATCTTTAAATGAAACCTTCTTCTTATCAGGCGTTGCCATTTTGGCCCTACTTCTACCAAAATTCATTACTCCACGATTGCCACCACCGCTTTGAGATTGTTGCATAAAAATAAATAAGAAAATTAAGAACACAACTATCAGCAATACGGTAGGAATTAAATTTAACCATTCTTTTGTGCTTTTAGGTGCATCAAAAGATAAATCAACTGAATCCTTTGGACTTGCTGCAATTAAAGTATTTAATGTTTCTAAAGGTACATAAGCATTAAATACCTTTCCATCATTCAAAGTACCCTCTATAGTTATATTATCCTGATTTACACGTATTGATTTCACTTCATTGTTTTGGTAATGTTGTTTAAATTGACTGTATGATAATATGTCCTTAGTTTTACCGCTTTCCCAAATAGTAAAAGCTATAAACATAACCATAACAGATATTATAATCCAGGCCGTTGCGCTTGAAAATTTTTTCATTTAAGGCCCCCCTCTCTTTCTAGTTATTATAAAATTTTATCATATATAAATTTATCTAACAACAATAAGATTTTATTCTATTTTTCATAAACCTCAGGTTTTAATATTCCTATAAAAGGTAAATTCCTGTATTTTTCTGCATAATCTATTCCATAGCCAACAATAAATTCATCTGGAACATCAAATCCTTGATATTTTACATCAACATCTGTTTTTCTCCTTGCTGACTTATTTAGCAAGGTAACTATGTTAATACTCTTAGCTCCCCTACCTTGTAAGTATTTCCCTAAATAGTTCAATGTTATTCCACTGTCTACTATATCTTCTACTATTAAAATATCTTTTCCCTCAATTCCATGATCTAAGTCCTTTAATATCCTTACTACCCCTGAGGTTTCAGTAGAGTTTCCATATGAAGAAACTGCCATAAAGTCAATCTCACATGGAACTTTAATGTTCTTAATTAGTTCTGCCGCAAAAATTACAGATCCCTTTAAAACCCCAACAATCACGAGATTTTTCCCTTTGTAATCCTCACTTATCAAATTCGCTAATTCCACAATTTTAGCTTTTATCGTTTCCTCATCGAATAAAATCTCTTTAATATCTTTTATCATTCTCTTTATTCCTTTCTAGAAAACTTAATCCTTAATATATTTTTTGTATTTTTAGTTATTTTAAAATCCTCTGAAGTTCTAATACCAACAATCCAAGCTATTTCATCATTAAAACATACTAAAGGAATTTCATCTCTATCTTCCCTTGGAATTTTCAGATCCATAAATAAATCTTTAAGTTTTTTCTTCCCCTTCATTCCATAAGGTTTTATAGCATCTCCATCTTTTCTTCTTCTTACTTCTATACTACTAACTATCTTATCATAATCAAAATATTTAATTAAAGAGTCTTTAGAAAAATTTAACTTTTCATCTTTTTTTAAAACACTAAATTCTATATTATAATTATAGAACTCTACTAAATAATTATATACATTTTCTTTATTTATTAATATATTATTTTCTTTTATATTTTCTTTTTCGTCATTATTAGTAAATCTTATTTCTATATTTCCATAGGAATTTGAAGCTTCAAGCTCATTTGGAAGTGATATTCTACTTCCACTTTTATTCGTTTGAAGAGATACAATATCATAAATATGTTTCATTTCTATATTATAATATTTTTGAGAAAACCTCATTATAGAATTTTTAATAACTCTAGTTAAAATTGCTTCTTTTAATTCGAATAGACCACTTTTAATTATAAGTTTTTCATTAAATACACAATATTTTTCTATTGCTTCCTCTACATAATATTGAATAAATTCACTATCCTTTTCTAATAAAAGAGCTATTCTGTTTAATGTATTTACTATATCTGTATTAAAATTTTCTCTTATATATGGAATTAATTCAAGTCTAACTTTATTTCTTGAATAAATATTTTCTAAATTAGTTTTATCTATCCTTGGATTTAGTCCTTTTTCGATGCAATAATTTTCTATTTCACTTCTCTCACAACTTAAAATAGGCCTTATGTATATTTCATCTCTTTTAGCTTTTATACCTGTTAACCCCTCTAATCCGCTTCCTCTCATTAATCTCATCAATACAGTTTCAGCCTGATCATTAGAATTATGTGCTAGTGCAACTTTATCATATAAGTATCTAGTTCTTATTTCATCAAAAAAATTATAGCGTTCTTCCCTTCCTGCCATTTCAGAACTTATTCCTTTTTCCTTAGAAACCTTATTTATATCTACTCTCTTAACATAACATGGTATATTATTTAGTTCACATATTTTTCTAACATATTCCTCATCTGCATCTGCCTCATCCCCTCTTAGCATATGATTTATGTGCGCTGCCCCAACACTAATATTGAACTCATCTCTCATTTCTATAAGAAGATTTATCAGACATACAGAATCTGGTCCTCCCGAAAGAGCTACTAATATCTTATCTCCCGGGTTTATTAATTTATTCTCATATATATAATTAGTTACTTTTTCTTTCATATTATTTTCACACCTTTAAAACAAATTCATTTTATATTATACCATTTATTATCATTATTCAATTATAAATTCCAAATAAAAGACCTGGTTAAAACCAAGTCTTTTAAATTTATATTAAATTCTAATAACATGCATATACCTTTGAAGCCACGATAGTCATATCATCTTTACACTTACCTCCAGAAAGTTCTTTAGCCTTCTCAAGTATATCTTGTGCCATCTCCTTTGGATTTGTTATCTTAGTTTCTCTTAAATAATTAACTATCCACCCAGTATTTCCAGTTTCATTTTTATTAATTTCTAGAATTCCATCACTTAAGGTGAGTAATATATCTCCATTCTTAAGTTTTCTATTTACCATTTCTATATCTGGTTTATCTAAAACTCCAAAAGGTAATGTCTTTGAATTTATTTCTTCAACCTTATTGTTGCTCTTTATAAAACTTGCTACAGCTCCAATCTTAATAAATTCTACTTCCCCTGTATATAAATCTATTGTATTCATATCTAAGGTAGCAAATTTTTCATCCTCAGCAAACTTCATATTCATTATAGAATTCACTGCATTAATGGCAGTTGTGTTTTTAAACCCTGCAGAAGTAAACTTTTCTATCAATTCTACTGTAGCTTTCGATTCAGTTCCTGCACTAGGCCCCGATCCCATACCATCGCTAACGATTGTCATATAGCCTCCATCTTTTGTGTTTCCAAAAGAATAACTATCTCCAGTATATTTTTCACCTTCCTTGCATGATAATGCCACATGACTTTCAACATAATATTTAGGCATCTCTTCAATGAGTACAGTACACTGATTATTACTAGGATTAATGTGACATCCTTCTCCTCCAACACTCATTGGTTTTCCTATAATATCATTGATTAATGGTATAACATCCTTAATACAAGTTTTACTTCCTTTGCAGTTATCCATAGTGAGTTTAATATTAACCCTACAATTTTTATCCTCATAACAAAATACATCATAGAATTTTATATTATTCTTCCTAAGCATTTTCTTCACATTTCTCTCAAGCTCACTACTTAATTCTATATCTTTATCTAAATTCACTAATATATCTTCTACTGTATCTGCCATATTCCCTATATGCCCAGCGAGCATTCTTCTTCCCTCGGCCAATCTCTTTTTCCACATAGAATTCAGTACATGATTTTCAACTATTTCTTCTGTACTTTTTATTAATCTATTCTTTTTAACACATTTTTTTTCTAAATTAGCAGGGAATTTTATTTTCCCTTCTTCAGCTGATTTAATCAATTCAGAAAAGCTTACATAAGTACTATATAATTCTCTTTTCCAACACATATACTTCATATCACAACTTGAGCATACTCTATCCCCTAGGTTTTCTATCAAAGCTGAACTTGTGTTTTTTAACAGCAATCTATCATTATCATCAAAACTCTGTAGAGTAGTAGACATATTGCCAAGAAGCTGAGTAAAATCTTTTAATCTTTTACCAAACTCCTCTTTAATCTTCATAAAATGAACTTGTGCATTTTTATCTTCTTTTTTCTCTGAATCAAATTCCAAACTTAACTTATTGAAGATTCTTCTAGGGACTATGCTAAATATCAATGCTGATAATACTCCCTCAATTCCACTGTACATTGTAAGATCTTGTGAATACATATTGAGCATCATATATATTATTAAGAAAGCAGCTATCGAAAAGATTTTTCCCATATCTTTAAATATACCAACTGTTAAACCACATATTCCATATAGACACACATAAAAGGGCATATCTCCTGTAGTTATTCCAATAATTGCTCCCAATGCTATTCCAGTAGTTGCACCTAAGGTTCCTTCTGAAATATAAGATATCAAAACGACTACTAACAATCCTATAACATTACGTAAACTAACATTAAGTAAAGTAAGTTGTCCAATTCCAGTTATAGTTAATGCAAGTAAAATTATTATGCTTATTATTTCTTCTTTTGAAAATAAATGTTCTGTATTAAATTCCTCTATACATTCCAATGAGTATTTAATAATATAGCTTACAGATGCCATTACCATAGTTAAAGAAAATGATAATATTATTGAAAAAAGAACTTCATATCCCTGTAGTACATATTTATATATAAGAATTAAGCCATATAGGAAAATGATGTTTTTTATATTATTAACCTTCTTGTCTATCTTTATGGGAATTATAGATCCTAATGTTAATATACAAATAGTTATTATATACATATTTCCATCATTAACTTTACTAATAATAGTTAAGTATCCGACTAACGTTCCAATGGATGCTACTATTTTATATACTCTATCCCTCTCCCCTAAAAAGGATAAAAGATATGCCACTCCAAAAGGTGCTATGTAGTCTACTTTGGATATATTTAAATTTATCATAACTCTACTAACCAACAGTCCTACTGAAAATATTACAGCCAGTTTAACTGGCGAATAGTACATGGTTTCCTTATTCTCTTTTTTTCTTTTACCTATTCTTTTATATGTTTCTACCTCTAACCCATACTGCATTTTTATACCTCCAATTACCAATAAATGTAATATTATTATATCAGCAGCTTTTCAAATTATATGTCATTCTTTGTTTCGAATAATTTTTTTCGTTGGACAAAATTATATATAATTCATAAAAATTGTGTATCCCTCAGCATAGAACTCATTCTATTATTTTTCCTAGAACCTTTAATATTCTATTGCAATAGTTAAGCTTAGAGGTATATATCATTAGATTTTGTTAAGATAATATTTTGTCATGTTATTCTACTCTTTGAAGCTTTATAGAAAACAATTTTTGGAATACTCAATTTTCTATCTTTTTCTTAAGTCCAATAGACATGTTTCCTCTCTTATTATTTTATATAGGGTTTTAGTTCAACTATTAACTTATTCATGCCTGAAAATGTCCAGATGCCGACATTTTCAAACAAGTATAAGTTAAGTTTACTATCAAAAATCCTATATAACAAAAAAGCCTACAATTAAAATTGTAGACTTTTCTTGGTGCTGGAGACCGGAATCGAACCGGTACGGTGTTTAAGCACCGCAGGATTTTAAGTCCTGTGCGTCTGCCAGTTCCGCCACTCCAGCATGTTATATTATTTGGTAGCGGGAACAGGATTCGAACCTGCGACCCTTCGGGTATGAACCGAATGCTCTAGCCAACTGAGCTATCCCGCCTAATTTTTTTGGTTGCGGGGGCAGGACTTGAACCTACGACCTTCGGGTTATGAGCCCGACGAGCTACCAACTGCTCCACCCCGCGATATTATGGTGCTGAAGACCGGAATCGAACCGGTACGGTGTTTAAGCACCGCAGGATTTTAAGTCCTGTGCGTCTGCCAGTTCCGCCACTTCAGCATGTTATGTTATATGGTAGCGGGAACAGGATTCGAACCTGCGACCCTTCGGGTATGAACCGAATGCTCTAGCCAACTGAGCTATCCCGCCTAACTTTCTTTATGGTTGCGGGGGCAGGACTTGAACCTACGACCTTCGGGTTATGAGCCCGACGAGCTACCAACTGCTCCACCCCGCGATATTGTGGTGCTGAAGACCGGAATCGAACCGGTACGGTGTTTAAGCACCGCAGGATTTTAAGTCCTGTGCGTCTGCCAGTTCCGCCACTTCAGCATTAGTTATCAGCACCCTTGGGTTGTGACAACAAAATTAATTATAAGGTACCATTGTACTTCTGTCAACACTTTTTATTATTTTTTTAACTTTACCTCTAAATCTATAAGAATAGAATGAAATCAAAAAGGCTTCTAATCCTTGTTAGAAGCCTATCTATCATAGTTTAACCGAAGTTCTTTCTACTCTTACTTTTGAAATCTTGATTTTTCTTAACATCTTGCATTCTGTCTTCACTATCTTTTAAAAATTTAGACATTATATCTTCAAAACTTTCAGAGTTTTGTTTTTTCTTTTCTGCTGTCCAATCAATTTCTGCTGGTTTTACACTTTTTCTTTGAGGATTTGCTTGTTTAATAGATAAACTAATCTTTCCATTGTCATCAATTGAGATTACTTTTACCTTCACTTTATCTTGTTCTTTCAAGTGTTGTCTAATATCTTTTACAAAAGAATCAGCAACTTCTGAAATATGAACTAAGCCTGTTTTACCTTCCACCTCTACGAATGCTCCAAAGTTTGTGATGTTTACTACTGTACCTTCTAAAATGTTTCCTGCCATCAAGGTCATGTTAAAAAGACTCCTCCTTAAAAAATATATATGTTATAAAATAATAACCTTATTTATTTTGTGCTTGCATTATTTACGACTTTTTCCCCTGGTTTAATTAAACCTAGTCTAACCCTAACCATTTCTTCTATAAATTCATCGTTATTACTTTGAATCTTTTGCACTTCTTGTTTAAGTCTATCATTGTCATTCTTCAACTCTTGAAGTTGTGCCTGTTTATCTGCTTTTTGTTTATTTAATCTTTTCATAGCAGTTTCTTGTCTAAAAAAGCTGAAACAAAAAAAACCTATCAAAAAGACTATAACCAAGTTCTTTAAGTTAATTCTTTTTCTCATATTTGTTCCCCTCTTTTATAACAATTCTTATCTTTATTTTAAAGAGAAAAGACTATATATTCAAGTAATTTTTAAATTTATTTACTTTTTCCTAAAATTTTATAAAAAATTATTTTTAAAATGTAAATCACATTAATTAATATTATTCTGAAAAACTTATTTACACTTGATAATAGCATTTTTTCAAATCTTAAAATATACTTACTAATTAATCTTAAATATAATATGAATCCTATAATTATTCCACAGTAAACATAAAATCCTAAAAAAGCTGAATTATAATATAAAAGGAAAGTAAAAATAGCAAGGCCGCTTAATATACCAAAAAGTAAGTCTTCAAAAATTATTATAACCTTATTTATTCCATTACCTCTTATTATTCTATATGCATCAAAGAATATTCCTGTTAACATTCCTGCCAAAAGGCTATATACAATTATGTTATACTGTACATTGTTAGGTAACAACATAGCTATTACCTATTTAAATAGCCTTTTAAGCAAGGCTTCCTTTTCTTTCTTAACTTCTTTTCCAGAATATATCATACTATATATAAGACCTGCGATAATAACATCTCCATTTTCAACATCAAGCTTATTCATCTTTAATTCTTGACCTTTTATAACTAATAGTCCTTCATTTGTATTTAACTCTATTTTTTCCTCATCGAAGCTTAGGACTTCTAAAACTCCTGTTAGAGCTAATTTTTTTCTATTTTCAAGACGAATTGAACTTTCCTTTTGAATTATTTCCTTTTTAGTTTCCATAATGTCTCTCCTTAATAATATTTCTAACAGAATATATGCTAGTAAATTAAATTTAAGAATTAACATTTATGAATTTATAAAATTTAATAAATTCCCTAAGAATACTATCTAGGCACTTATTTATAATAGGATTTTAAGTTCAACTAATAATTTATTCATTTCTGAAAATGTCCAGAAGCCGACATTTTCAAACAAGAATAAATTAAGTTTCCTATAAAAAACCCTATATAATATCTACTATTATTATCGATACTACTCTTGATCTTCTTCACCCTCTAGTATCTCATACATTTCTCTAGCATCTTCTTTTCTTACATGTTCTGCAATACTTACTATCTTTGCTTTAATTTTTTTATTTGCAAATGTTATTTCTATAACATCCCCTTCTTTTATATCTGTTGAAGGTTTTGCTACTTTCCCATTAATTGTAACTCTTCCTCCTTCGCAAGCTTCTTTGGCTATTGTTCTTCGTTTTATAATTCTAGAAACTTTCAAATATTTATCTAATCTCAATTTCTTTTCCTCCTTATTAAATGCTAAAGTTTATGTATTCAAAAAAAACCCGAGATGCACTCGGGTTTTTTAAGATTATTTACTAACTTTTTCTTTGAATTCTTTTCCTGCTTTGAATACAGGTACAGTTGATGCTGGAATTTGGATAGCTTCCTTTGTTCTAGGATTTCTTCCTTCTCTAGCAGCTCTTTCTCTTGTTTCAAATGTTCCGAATCCAACTAATTGAACTTTATCTCCATTAGCTAGTGCTTCTTCAACGCTTTCTATTAAAGCTTTTAAAGCTGCTTCAGCATCTTTCTTTGTTAATTTACTCTTTTCTGCAATACTAGTGATTAATTCTGCTTTATTCACGATTACATCCTCCTCGATCATAGAGATATTAAATTACTGTAGTTTTTATTACTTATGTACTACATTATCTCATCCTATTATATACCTTGATTTCAGCCTAGTCTATAGAAATATAGATATTTTGTGTAAAAAAGGTATTTTTATGATAAGTAGTAATACATTTATACAATTTATATATATTCTCCTTAAATTCCTAATTTCCTCCTAGATTTTATTATTTTTCTTTATTTTTTGATTCTTCCCATATTACATCTAGCTCATTTAATGACATTTCTTGTATTTTTTTCCCTAATTGCGCAACTTTTTGTTCTATATATGACATTCTTTTTATAAACTTATCAGTAGTTTTATTTAATGCTAATTCTCCATCAACATCTAGAAATCTAGCTACATTAATACATGCAAATAACAAATCTCCTACTTCTTCTGTTATTCTTTCCCTATTTCCTTCCTTATATACCTCTTTTATTTCATTTAATTCTTCAATTACTTTTTCCATTGCTGGTTCAACGTTATCCCAATCAAATCCGACCTTCTTTGCTTTCTTTTGAACCTTATTTGCCCTTATTAATGCCGGCAAACTCTTGGCAATAGCCTCCATCTCTTCGGTAAGACTCTCTAATCCTTTTTCCTTTTTCTTAAGTTCCTCCCAATTTACAAGAACTTCTTTTGAGGAGTCTGCAGTTTCATCCCCAAAAACATGAGGATGTCTGTATATCATTTTATTGCATATTCCTTCTATTATATCTCCTATGTTGAAATATCCATCTTCCTTACCTATTATTCCATGGAACACTACTTGAAGCAGCACATCTCCTAGTTCTTCAATTAATGCATCATCATCTAACTCTTCTATGGCATCTATGACTTCGTAGCTTTCCTCAATCAATGCAGACTTCAAACTTTCATGTGTTTGCTCTCTATCCCAAGGACACCCATCAACGCCTCTTAACCTTTCAATGATTTTTACTAAATCATTGAAATCTTTTTTATTATTTAAATCCTTAGGGATATAAATAGATGTAAGATAATCTATATCTTCCTGTCTATCTAATTCAAATAGGGGAATATTTCTTATACTTTCCATCCCTTTAATTCCAGCTGCCCTAACATAAAATATCTCTGTATCATCATTATAGTATTCTGATAACTTCAATTTCACTTCTGAAGCTATAAATTGATTATAAACTTGTGTTATAATCGTCCCTATTCGCTTATCTAACACCTGATTATCAATGTCAAAAGCATCTATTATCTTAAGTCCATCAATTGGATCAATTTTAAGCGCATCCATCATCGCATCCACAAAGCTTACTGCAGGATATATATTATATTCTATATTATTCTTATCACACAATGAAATTATGTTAAAAACAGATTTTTCGGCAACCAATGGATGCCCCGGTACTGCATATACCACATCTCCGAACTGTTCGTGAACCTTTATTAATTCTTTTGCTATGGCCTCATATACCTGATCAAAACTTTGGCTTTCTTCATATTTTGAATCATATGTTTCAAAGTTAATGTCCATTTCCTTTAAATACTCAACTGTAGGGTGCTTTTCAGTTCTCAATAAAACCTGCTTACTTTCTTTCAGTACTTTTAAAGTTCCTAATGTCAATGCTTCTGGTGCACCCGGACCTAAACCTACTATTTTTATCATTAAGCTCTCTCCTTTTTTATCTCCTTAATCGACTTCTAATGGTATCATATTTAAAAACTCCCAATATTACTATTAGAACTATATATATAATAATACCCAAAAATATCGAAATCAAGCAAGCTAAAGAAGGACTATTAATTTTATATGTTAACACTACATAACTCCCCATAACCCCTATTATCATTGCAATAGTTGCATAAGCAGGCTTAATCAATATTTCATAGAACTTAATTTTTAATTTCAAATGCATCTTTAAACAAATCAAGTTTAATATTGATGAAACTAAGTATGCTGAAATACTTGCTATAACTGCGCCATATACATTTAGCTCATTAATTGATACCAAGGTTGATGTTAAGAATATTTTTATGGCGCAGCCTATTAATAAATTTATTACCGGAATTATATATCTACCAGTACTTTGTAAAATTGCAGTTGTTGTTTGAGCTAGAACTATAAATGGAATTGAAATAGATAAATATTTTAAAATTTCATATCCATCATATCTTCCTGGAAATATTATTTGCATTATTGGTAATGCTAAAAAGTACAACCCTGCTAAAGATGGTAATGCTATTGTAAATGATAACTTCAAAGATGTATTAACCTTTGAAATAACTTCTTCTTTGTTACTCAATATATAATTTTCAGCAATTATCGGAACTATAGATGCACATAATGCCATAGAAAGAGTCAATGGTATATTTGTTAATACCGCTGCCTTACCTGTAAGCTGAGCGTAGAGAATTGTTGCTGTCTTTGTATCTAACCCAGCTTCCAATAGTTTTCTTGGAACTAGAACAGAATCTATAAGCCCCATAACACTACCTACTGTAGCACCTAAAGATATTGGAATAGAAATTTTAAGCAATCTATTTAGCACTTCTGGATTAAACGAAACTCTTTTTATACCAAATTCCTTTTTAACTTTTCTATATTTAAAATATAAATAACTCCCTCCGAGCAATGCTCCAGCAGTGGCTCCAAAGGCAGCACCACCTGCTGAGTATTCTATCCCTCTAGGAAGTAATATAATAGCTAACCCCACGCCAACAATCACTCTTGCAATCTGTTCTAATATTTGAGAGATTGCTGAAGGTGTCATGTTTTGTAAGCCTTGGAAAAACCCTCGATATATAGTTGTAAAAGTCATTATAATTGGCGCAAATGAAATTCCTATCAATGAGAAATAAGCTTTACTGTCCCACTTAAGAAGGGAAATCAATGGTCTTGCACCAAAAAACAAGAACAAACTAGTGCCTGTCCCAAGTATAGCCATTAGCAAAAATGCTTCCCTAATTATTTGAAAAGTATCCGCCTTATTTCCTAAAGCATTATTTTCTGAGACCATCTTTGATATGGCTACAGGGACTCCTGCCGATAAAGCAATAAAAAACATATACAAAGGATAAGACATCTGATAATATCCCACTCCTTCATCTCCTATAAGCATTATTAATGGCCATCGAAAGAATATGCCTAAAAACTTTGCTATTATTCCTGCCATACCAAGTATTATACTTCCTTTTATTAGGGATTGCTTTCTCATAAAATACCTCCAGTTTGAAACTTTACTACAGAATTTAAACTATGAAAATCTATTACGCTTATATTTTCATTGTTATTGAATCTATACTAATGTCTATTTCAAACATAGAGGTATTATTCTAACTTATATTAAATTATGTGGTTATTGCTCCATTTGCTTTCCTAAAAATGCTGATGCTGTTTCTGCTAATTTCATTTCTAAATCACCCAATTTTTGTCCATCATCTTTTTCAATTATTACTACAGCACCAATTGTATCTCCTTCTGCTAGTATTGGAGATATTACTTGTGTACTATACTTACCAGAATCATCATCACTATATAGTGGCACTACTTTACCAGTACCACCTCCTAATAATACTGTCTTCCTTTCTTCCATTATTGCTTCTAGTTCACTTGATACTTTCTTTTCAATATAATCTTTTTTTGATACACCACTTACTGAAATAAAAGCATCCTTATCAGCAATTAGGATAATGTGTCCAATTGATTGTTGCAATGACTCTGCGTATTCTTTTGAGAAATCTGTTAACTCACCAATAGGAGAATATTTTTTTAAGATTACCCCACCCTCTCTATCTGTAAAGATTTCAAGAGGATCTCCCTCTCTTATTCTTAAAGTTCTTCTTATCTCCTTTGGAATTACTACTCTACCTAAATCGTCAATTCTTCTTACTATGCCTGTAGCTTTCATCCTTTGTCCCTCCTATTTTTATACTTTGAAGTAATTTTTTCTTTACAACATTATTATTTTTCTAAATAAATTTTTTATACGTAAAACTGGCTATTTTTATTCTAATTAGCAATAAAGATTTCTCATTGATGATTATGGAATATTCTATTCGTTATATATACAAAAAAAAGAGTCACATCAAGAATTTTCTCGATATGACTCCTCATATTAAATATTTATTATAGTTTATCTTCGTAAGTTGTTACTTTATAGTCTTTCTTTAATTGTTCTAATGTAGAATTAATTAAATCACTCTTCTTCTGATTTGTTACATTTGTAATTATGTCTTCTTTTACATCTTCAAACTTCTTCACAATGTCTTGAGTTTGAATACCAGTTACTTTAATAATATGATATCCGAATTGACTCTTTACTGGTCCTGAAATATCTCCATCTTTTTTAAGAGCTTTAACTCCAGCCATAAAATCAGTATCATATTGAGTTGAGTTATAAGGGATAAACCCTAAGCTTCCACCATTATCTTTTGACCCTGTATCTGTTGATGAAGCTTTAGCCACATCTTCAAACTTAGCTCCGCCATCTAATTGTTGTTTTATCTTCTTAGCTTCATCCTCTGTTGCCACTAATATATGCGAAACAGTAGCTCCTGCACCTTGTGTAAATTCAGTAGCTTTATTTTCATCATAGTACTTCTTAGCATCTTCATCAGTTACTTTTACATCTTTAGTAAGAGCTTCCTGAGCTTTTTGTACTATTGCTTGTTCTCTTATAAGCTTTTTAAGTGAATCCAATGTCATTCCTGCTGACTTAATGGCATCATTTAACTTATCCTCTCCGCCATACATTTCTTGATATGATTTTATTTGATCATCTACAGCTTTATTTAAATCTGAATCTGAAGGAACTACTTTCATATCCTCAGCCTTTTTAAGCATCATTTTTTGATTTACTAATTGAGTAAGAACTTCTTTTCTTTGACTTGTTAATGCACTCTTAGCATCTGCATTATCTAAATATTTATCTCCATATTGTTGCTTTAGTTGGCTTATAGTTTGTTGTAGATTTTCATCTACTTCTCCCAATGTTATCTTTTGATCGCCTACTTTTGCTACAACAGTCTTTGCGATAGCTTCCGGTGTTTTTTGAACCATATTACAACCAACTACAGAGAAACTTACTGCTCCAACAATTATAAGCCCTAATAATTTTTTAACTTTCTTCAATATCTTCCTCACCTTTCATTTTAGCTTTAAGTTCAACTAGCAATCCATATATAATTAATTTTAAGTTAAACCAATGTGACATAATATTAGTATATCAATATTTTCTATTTATTTCAAAGCTATCAAATTTCCAAAGATTTTTCTTAAACAACTTTATTCAACAATTCTTTTATTTCTTCTAATAAAGTTTCCTTTTTACCTTCACTTATTTTGTAAGCAAATGTCGGTTTTTCTCCAAGGTTAATATAAATTTTATTTTTGTAACTATCAAGTAAAGCTTTATATATATCTAGTTTTACTCTATCTCTACCTTGGAAAATAAATAATACCTTATTATCTTTTTCCTTAACTTCTTCAACTCCAAGAATTTTTGCTTTACTTTTAATATAAGCTATATCCATCAAATTAAATATTTCTGCTGGAATTTTTGAATACCTATCGTTAAGTTCTTCTTTTATATCGTCATAATCTTCCTGATTTTCAATAGCTGCAATTTTTTTGTAGATTTCAATTTTTTGAATCTCATCTTCAATATAGTTCTCTGAAATAAATGCATCCACCTTAATATCTACAGTTGTTTCAATTGGTTCCTGATCTATTTCTCCTTTAATTAACTTAATTGTATCTTCAAGCATTCTACAATACAAATCATAACCAACAGATGCCATGTGCCCATGTTGAGCTGAGCCCATCATATTTCCAGCTCCTCTGATTTCCAAGTCTCTCATGGCTATTTTAAAACCAGAACCGAGTTCTGTGAAGTCCTTTAATGCCTTTAATCTCTTTTCAGCTACTTCAGTAAGAATCTTATCTTTTTTGTATACAAAATATGCATAAGCTATTCTGTTACTTCTACCTACTCTACCTCTTAGCTGATATAATTGAGACAACCCCATTTTGTCGGAGTCATAAACTATCATTGTATTTACATTAGGAATATCTATCCCAGTCTCTATAATAGTAGTGCACAACAATATATCATATTCTTTATTCATAAAGGCCATCATTTCTTTTTCAAGCTCTCGTTCAGTCATTTGCCCATGAGCAATTGTAACTTTTGCTTCAGGTATCAAATCCATCAAGTATTTAGCCATCTTTTCAATATCTTCAACCCTGTTGTAAACAAAAAATGCTTGCCCACCCCTATTTAGTTCCCTTAATATTGCATCTCTTACTAATTGGTCATTATGTTCAACTACATAAGTTTGTATAGGGTACCTTTCTTCTGGTGGTGTTTCTATTACTGAAATATCTCTAACTCCTGTTAATGACATATGAAGTGTTCTTGGAATTGGAGTTGCACTTAAGGTCAAAACATCTACATTCTTTTTTAAATTCTTTATTTTTTCTTTTTGAGTAACTCCAAATCTTTGCTCTTCATCTACTATTAATAATCCTAGATCTTTGAAAGAAATATCTTTGGATACGAGCCTATGTGTTCCTATTAATATATCTACATTTCCTTCTTTTAACGACTTCAAAGTTTCTTTTTGCTTTTTAGCTGTTCTAAATCTACTTATCATGTCAATCTTAATTGGAAAATCAGAAAATCTCTTTCTCATGTTGGTATAATGCTGTTCTGCCAATATTGTTGTTGGTACTAAAAATGCTACCTGTTTCCCATCCATGACAGCTTTAAATGCTGCTCTTATTGCCACCTCTGTTTTTCCATAACCAACATCCCCACATAGAAGTCTATCCATAGGCTTATCAGATTCCATATCATTCTTTATTTCCTCTAAAGATGTTAGCTGATCTGGAGTCTCTTCAAATGGGAATTCATCTTCAAATTGTCTTTGCCATTGAGTATCTTTTGAATAACTATGTCCCCTTAAAGTTGCTCTTGCTGCATACAACTTTACTAATTCTTCTGCTATATCATTGATAGAATTCCTTACCTTTGCCTTTGCCTTTTGCCACTCGGAACCACCTAATTTATTTATTTTAGGAGACTTACCTTCACTTCCTATATATTTCTGAATCATGTCTAATTGATCAACAGGAACATATAGCTTATCACCTTTATCATATAAAATATCTAAGTAATCCCTAGTATGACCAGAAACCTCTATTTGTTTTATTCCTTTATATACACCAATACCGTGATTTACATGAACAACATAGTCACCAGGTTTTAATTCCCCAAAACTCTTTATTTTTCCTACACCTTTTTGCTTTGAAGGTTTTCTGGAAATCTTTCTTTTTGCTTCACCAAATACTTCTTTATCTGATATTACACATAATCTTAGTTCAGGATATTCAAACCCCTTAAGGAGATTGCCAAAGGTAATAACAACTTCTCCAAATTGAACATCTTTAATATCATCCCTATAAGAACTCTCAATTCCTCTATCTCTTAAAGTATCTACCAGTCTTTCTCCTCTGCTTCTTGTACCTGATAATATTAGGGTTTTAAAACCTTTTTGTTTTTTATCTTTTATATCTTCAATCAAGAAATCTAATTGTCCTTGGTAATCATGAAGAGTTAGTTGTGTAAAGTTATTTATTGCAAGAGGTTTAAGATAATCCCTGCCTTTAGCTAAAGCATCAATAGTTATTAATTCTTTATCTTCTAGCGCATTATAAAGAATATCTTCATCGATTAAAAGTTTTCCTTGAGATGGGAGTATATCCCCCCTTGATAAAAACGAAGTATAATTTTCACCAAACTCAAAATATAGACTTTCTAATCTACCTTTACACCTTTGGGTATCATCCATAACAACTAAATAATTATTAGTATACTGAAATAAACTCCAAGGATTCTCATATAAAAATGGCATATAACTTTCTATAGTCTCGAATGTCCAAGTTTCCTTTAAAAGTTCAATATTATTTCTAACTATTGAATCTAGCTTTTCACATACCTCTTTTTCTTTTTTTCTTTTATCCTTAACCTCATTAAATTCACTTTCGATATTACGAATAGATCTTTCTAGTGCTTCTTTGTCTAAAACTACTTCTTTGGCAGGAAAAATTTCAATCTCTTCAACCTTAGTAATACTTCTTTGCGTTTCTAAATTAAAACTTCTAATTGACTCTATTTCATCTCCAAAAAACTCTATTCTATAAGGTGTCCCGTACTGAATTGGGAACACATCTAATATTCCACCTCTTAAAGAAAACTGTCCTTTTCCTTCAACTATTTCTACAGCTTCATAACCACTTTCAACTAGTAATGTTGTAAGTTCTTTTAAATCATATTCATCTGAAGTTTTTAATTTTATAAAATGACTTTCATAGAGTTCCTTTGGTGTATATAAGGCTGCCAAATTTTCTATAGATGTTATTACTATTTTTTTCTTATCATTTAACATTTCCTTAAATACTTTAAGTCTTTCCCATCTTAAATCCCCAGAAATAGCATCAATATTATAGAAAACCACTTCTTTTGCAGGCAAATAAAACACATTCATATGAAATAAGGAAAGATCCTCATAGAGATTTTTTGCCTCCATATCTGAATGCGTTACAACGAGAATAGATTTATGGTAATTTTCATATACACCATTTATAAAATAGCTTTTACCAGAGTCTCCTAAACCATATACTCCTATTGGAGTAGTATTTGAATCTAAGTTTTTAATAACTTCTTTAAATTTGTCAGAAGATTCTAGAGGCTCCATTATACCTCTTAACCTCATATGATACACCACCGTTCAAAACTTCTATAGTGAAAAGCTATTATACTTATTCATAGCTTCAACTTCTCCGTTTTTAATAATTTCTTCTGCTGAATCTCCAGCTGCACTTATAACTTTTTTTAACATTTCTTGTTCCTCTTTAGAAAATTTACCTAAGACATGAGAAACTAAATCACCTTTGGGTTGTCCTACCCCCACCTTAATTCTTGGGAAAACATCACTGCTTAAATTTGCTATAATACTTTTAATTCCATTATGCCCACCAGCACTTCCTTTTCCTCTTATTCTTAGCCTTCCAACAGCCAAACTAATGTCGTCATATATTACTATAATCTGTTCCCCGGAAATTTTATAAAAGTTTATTACCTCTCTTATACTCTCCCCGCTAAGATTCATATATGTAGTTGGCTTAAGTAAAATAACTTTTTCACCCGCTATATTACCTTCTCCATATTCTGCTTTAAACTTTTTCTTGTTAATATTAATATTGTTTTTTTCTGCTAAGTGATCTATAACATCAAACCCTATATTATGTCTTGTTCCTTTATACTCACTTCCGGGATTTCCAAGCCCCACAATTAAATACATAGTTTCCCTCCAGACTACTCATGCTATGCAATTATAAACTTTCAATGATATATATAATACATTAATAATGTTTCATTATGATGTCAAAACATAAAAAATTGTTTCATAATTACATAGTTAATTATATCACTGAAATTATGATATTAATCTCAATGATCTTCTTTATTTATATCTTTAAATAGTTAAATTTATATTTACTAGCTGTCCGCTTCTTAAAATCTTACAGCTTATATTATCTCCAACATTATATTTTTTAATAATCTTATCTAAATCTTCAATAGTATTTATTTTTTCTCCGCCTACTTCTTTAATTATGTCAGTTGGTCCTATACCTGCTTTTGCAATGTTACTATCTTGTATGACACTTTCTACATAAACTCCGTCGTAAGTTTTTCCATCTTCAGATTTTATACTTCCACCAATAAACCCCAACTTTATCTTTTCCGCATTTCCTGTATCTATTATTGCCTCTATTATTGAAACTAACTCACTTCCCCCGACTACAACAGATAAATGATTCTCCCCATGCTCCTTTTGGAATTCCAATGAACTAATTCCTATTACTTCACCATCCAAATTACATAATGGTCCACCATTATTATCCTTAGTTATTATTGTACTACTCTGAATGGAATTAAATGTTTTCTCAGTTTCCACATCATGATTTATTGTTATTTCAATTCTATTAGATGTTACTACTCCAAAACTAGCAAACCCTACTTCCCCGGTACCTAGAGGGTGGCCAATTGAAACAACACGATCTCCCACAACTGTTTTGTCATCTTTATCTAGTTCACAAGCAGTATATCCTGTTCCTTCAATCTTTATAATTGCAATGTCTAAAGGTTCATATTCCCCTATAAGCTTACCTTGCATTGGTTTGGTTCCAGGTGAAGAAAGCCCAACATATATACTCTTCAAATCTTTAATAGAGCTAAAACTAGTTGCTATATATCCTCGAGAATCTATAATCACGCCTGTTGTTCTATCTGTAAATGACTTATTTGTATTCAAATTCTCCTTATTGTCACTTATAGTAACTAATGATACAGAGGTTTTCTTTATTACTTTCGAAAGATAAATATTATTCAAAACATTTTCATAAGACACATAATCATTTTCAGAAATAGTGTTCAATCCTAATTCTTTTATCTTCTTATTTATAATAATCTGAGATGTTATTATACCTGTAATTACTGACAATAAAATGAGAAAAGTCCCCAGTGCGAATACCTTTAGAAAAATCTTACGTTTGTTCTTTTTTACACTTATAGATACTTTTCCTTGTTCATTTTTTTCACTTACATCAATATCATCTTTTTTTTCATTATTATTTAGCATATAATACCCTCACTTTAGGTAGCTCTGGACAAAGTAAAAGTAAAAATTACTCCTTTTCCATCTTCACTATTTTGAACCCATATATCATTACCATGCTGAGTAATTATTTGTCTTACTATAGGAAGACCCAGCCCCGTACTAAGTTTATTAGTTCTTGATTTATCAGCCTTATAGAATCTTTGCCAAATATTGTTCAAGTCTTCTTTAGAAATAGTTGGGCCATCATTATATATACTTATGTATATCTTATTCAACTTAACCTTAGTATATATTTTAATATTTCCCCCTGAATATGAATATTTAATAGCATTATCAACTATATTAGTTACTACTTGAATTAATCTATCCCTATCTGCTAATGCAAAAATGCGTTTTTCTTCAAAAACCACATCTACCTTTAACTTTTTATCTAATGCTTTATTTTCCAAATTCATAACCACTCTTGTAATTAAACTATTCACTTCTACTTCACTTATCTCTAATTCTACCTTTCCTTCTTCCATAGCTGACATATCTAATAGTTTATTTATTAACCTTGTTAATCTCTGAATTTCGTCATATACAATTTTTAAATAATGATTTTCTTTATCTTTAGTAATAACTCCATCTAGTATTCCTGCTATAAATCCTTTTATTGAGGTAATTGGAGATCTTAACTCATGAGAAACGTTTGAGATAAACTCTCTTCTATTGTTATCAACCTTCTCTAAAGAATCTGCCATTATATTAAATGACTCTCCCAATTCTCCTATCTCATCATTTGATCTAATTATTACCCTTTGACCAACTTCTCCCTTAGCTATTCTCTTTGAAACTGCATTTATTTCTGCTAAAGGTCTGATTAGAATGTTTTGAGCAAGCAAATAAATCACTACTACAGATGATGCAATAGCAATAACAGCTGAGAACCATATAACAAGGTACACCTTGTTAAGAGGCGTTCGTATTTGTTCAAGTGGAGTTACCATTACAATAAATCCATAAAAATTCCCTTTGCTAATTATCGGTTTATAATATACATATTCTGAGGAATCAGAAAATTTCTTTTCTGGATCTTTTATCTCAACTGCTTTACCTGCTTTAAGTTGATCCATTTTTTCTACTTGAAGCTTTGTATATTTTAGAGATTCATATCTTTGATCAGACACAGCATATACATATCCCATATTATCAGCTAAAAGTATATCAATAGAGAGGCTTCCGCTAACATAATTCATTACATTATTTAATGAATCTAATGAATTCTGCTTATTTGATAAGTAATCAATTGAAGTTGACGATATTAACTGGGCCTGATTGTCTAAAAGGTTTTTTCTTCTATCAAAAAAATATCCCTCAAACCAAAATGAAAGGCTAGCTGCAATTATAATGAACGATAATGCAACTATACCTGTTACTGCAATAAGCAATTTTGAAACTAAGCTCTCTCTTTTCATTTGCTATTTCACCTCGAATTTATAACCTACCCCCCAAACAGTCTCAATTTGCCAAGTGCTACCCTCAGGAAGTTTCTCTCTTAATCTTTTCACATGCACATCTACAGTTCTAGAGTCTCCTGGATAATCATATCCCCAAACCTCACATAAAAGTTGTTCTCTTGTAAACACTTTATTTTTATTTGATGCTAAGTAGTATAATAACTCAAATTCTTTTGGTGGCATTTTTATTTCAGTCCCTTTATATACTACATTATAAGAGTTCGCATCCACACTTAAATCTGAATAGCTTATTACTTCTTTATTTGAAGGATCTGAGGTGTATCTTCTAAGTACTGCCTTTACTCTAGCTAAAAGTTCTTTAGGCTCAAAAGGTTTTACTATATAGTCATCTGCTCCTAATTCCAAAGCAAGTACTTTGTCAAAAGTATCTCCCTTTGCAGTTAGCATAATAACTGGTGTTTCCCCTTCTTTTCTGATCCATTTAAGCACATCTATTCCATCTATGTTAGGAAGCATTATATCCAATAAAACCAAGTCTGGCTTATATTCTACAAAAGCTTCCTGTACATCCTTCCCATTATATACAACCTTACTATCATAATTGGCACTATTTAAATACATCTTAATTAACTCACAAATGTTTTCATCATCATCCACTACTAATATTTTACCGATTGTTCCTTCCATTCTTATCTCCACTCCTTTCATATAAATAATTTACCACAAGTTTACATAATAAAATATAGTTTTTATGATATTGTATCTTTTTTTTAACTTATGTAAAGATACCAAATAATATGTAATGGAAAAAGGACGGCAAATAACGCCATCCTCTTTTAATATAAGTAACTTTCAATTTTAATTTCAATACGTAATTTAAAATTCTTGCTTATTAATACTATAAAGCTTATATGTATTAAACATCAAATAATTTACTTAATGGTTCCTCATCGTAGATCCTCTTAATTGCTTCTGCAAATAAAGGTGCTACCGAAATAGACTTAAACTTACCTAAATCATTTCTTTCTGGTAGTGCAATGGTATCTAACATAACTAATTCTTCTATTGCACTTGCATTAATTCTATCAAACGCAGGGCCAGATAAAACACCATGTGTACAGCATGCATATACATTAGTTGCTCCTAAATCTTTTAAAGCATTTGCTGCATTAGCAATTGTTCCTGCAGTGTCAATCATATCATCGATAAGTATGCATGCCTTACCTTTAACTTCTCCAATGATATTCATTATTTCAGATACATTGGCTTTTGGTCTTCTCTTATCAATTATAGCAATTGGTGCATGTAACTTATCAGCAAACTTTCTAGCTCTTGTAACACTTCCTAAATCTGGAGATACTACTACAACATCTTCTCTATCTTCAAATCCTTTTTCAACAAAGTATCTAGCTAGTATAGGTGATCCTAATAAATGATCTACTGGTATATCAAAATATCCTTGTATTTGAGCGGCATGTAAATCCATTGTTAAAACTCTATCTGCTCCTGCAGTTGTTAATATATCAGCAACTAGTTTTGCAGTAATTGGGTCTCTAGATTTTGCCTTTCTATCTTGTCTTGCATAACCATAGTATGGAATAACAGCTGTTATTCTTCCTGCTGATGCTCTTTTAAGTGCATCAATCATAATTAGCAATTCCATAAGATTGTTATTAACTGGTGAATTAGTTGATTGAACTACAAACACCTCTTGTCCTCTAACAGTCTCATTAATATCTACGCATATTTCTCCATCGCTGAAGGTTCCTACCTTCGCATTACCCACTGGCACCCCTAATATATCAGCTATGTCTTTTGCAAGTTTTGGATGTGAATTTCCAGTGAAAATTTTAATATTTCTTCCATGGGTAATCATTCCTTAGAATACCTCCTTAATATATTTTAAAAAGTGAATATATTTTAAAAAGTGCCTTTGTAAAATTGTTATTTTTTAAGCGCTTTTTTATTAACCCATCCCTCAATGTTTGTTTGTTTTGCTCTTGCAATAGCAAGACTACCTTCTGGGACTTCTTTTGTTATAGTTGAACCTGCAGCAATATAAGTATTGTCCTTAACTTCTACAGGAGAAACCAAATTCGTATTGCATCCTATAAATGAATTATTTCCTATTTTAGTTTTATGCTTATTCTTACCATCATAATTTACAACAACTGTTCCACAACCAAAATTACAACTTTCTCCTACTTCTGCATCACCAATGTAGGTTAAATGTGATACTTTAGTGTTATTTCCAATAGTTGATTTTTTTATTTCAACAAAGTCACCAATTCTAACTTTTTCGCCAATTACTGATTCTGGTCTTATATATGCAAATGGACCTACAGTAGTATTTCCACCAACTTTACTATCTAAAATAACTGAACTTTGAATTTCTACATTATCTCCAATTTTAGAATTACTAATTCTCGAATTAGGATATAACATACAATCAGTTCCTATTTCAGTGTTTCCTTCTATAACATTACCTGGATAAATAATTGTATCTTGACCTATAGTTACATCAATTCCAATGTAAGTTGATCTAGGATCAATAATAGTTACCCCGTTTTCTAAATGCTTGTTATTTATTCTTTCTTTCATTATCTCTTCTGCTTTAGCTAATTCAACTCTTGAATTAACCCCTAAGGTTTCTTCAAATTCTGTAACTAATGCACCTACTTTTTCTTGTTGGTTTTTTAGTATTCCTATAACATCAGTTAAATAATACTCCCCTTGTGCATTATTATTTGATAGCTTATCTAAAGCATCTACTAGTGATTTTATATTAAAACAGTACATTCCTGCGTTTATTTCTTTTGTTTCTAATTCACTTACATTACAGTCTTTATGTTCTACAATTTTCTCGACACTATCCCCACTTCTAATTATTCTTCCATATCCATTTGGATTGTCAATTATAGACGTTAATAATGTTGCTGAATTTCCTTCTGTTATATGTTTCTTTATTAAACTTTCTACAGTTTCACTTTTTACTAATGGTGCATCTCCAGTAAATATGGCAACCACACCATCTTTATCCTTCAAGAACTCTTTGGCACATATTATTGCATGACCTGTTCCTAATTGTTCTGACTGTATAGAATAACTCACTTTCTTTTCTTGAGTCATTTCTTGAACAAGTTCTGCACCTTTTCCAATTATAACATTAACATCTTGTATTTTAGCCATTCTCATAGTGTCTATTACATGATTAACCATTTCCTTACCACAAACTTTATGCAATACCTTCGGTAAGTTTGATTTTATTCTCTTTCCTTGCCCCGCTGCTAGGATTAAAGCACAACTATACATTAATACACCTCTATGTTCTTTCACTTAATTTTAAGTTAAATTATGATATTTTTTAACGTACCTATTATATTATAGGTTATTAAATCTACTATTTCAACATAATCTAACGAAATCTTCATATCCCTAATTTTCTGAATTTTACAGCAAATTCTATAATATAGATATCCCTTTAAACATTGTTGTCTATTATATTTATTAAATTATAATTTAGTGTAACTTTGTGTGATTTTATAGTTTACCATTCTTTCTCTCCTAAAGTAAAAAAAGGAAGCTCAGCTTCCTTTTTTATACATGATTATTCCTCTACAGATTCTTCATCTTCTTCTACTTTGGCTTTTTCATATTCGTCCAAAATAGCATTTTGAATCTTTTCTCTAGTCTCTGTATTTATTGGATGCGCTATATCTTTAAACTCACCATCAGGGGTTTTTCTACTTGGCATTGCAATAAATAGACCATTTTGTCCTTCAATAACTTTAATGTCATGTACAACAAACTCGTTATCGAAAGTAACAGAAACTATAGCCTTCATCTTTCCTTCAGCAGCTATTTTTCTTATTCTTACGTCTGTGATTTGCATTTCACTACACCTCCAGTTGTTTATTGTAGTTTATATTCTATAAAAGTTACTAAAATCCTTTTTTTTGTTGAAATTTTTAGAATATTAAATTAATAATTTTGATGGCTTTAAGTCAACCACTCCATTTTTATCTACATTTTTTAACTCTATTATAGAAACATAATCATCAATTAGCTTCTTTTCTGCTCCAATATGATCCACTAAAACCCCTATTCCAACTAATTCTGAATCAAATTCATTTAGTAAATCTTGTATACCCTTTGCAGTTCCTCCACCTTTTAAGAAATCATCAATAAATATGCATCTACTTCCTGTTTTTAAAGATTTTTTTGAAAGAGACATTTGTTGAATCTTTCCGCTACTACCAGAAACGTAGTTTATTGTTACTGTAGGTCCTTCAGTAACTTTATTATTGTCTCTTCTTGCAATCACTAACTCTGTTCCTAGATTTTTTGCAACTTCATAAGCTAATGGTATTCCTTTAGTTTCAACTGTAACTACATAGTCAGCTTTTTGATTTCCAAGTGCTTTTGCTAAAATAACCCCCGCCTTGCTTATTATTTGTGGATTATACATCAAATCTGTCATGTAAATAAAATTACCTGGTACGATTCTTGATGGTTCCTTTAAGAGTTCGCATAATCTTTCTCCAAATTGCTCCCTACTCTCGTCACTAATTCCATTTATGAATTTTATCCCTCCTGCTGCACCAGAAATAGTCTCCACTCTTCCCATTCCTAGCTTTTCCAGAACTTCTCTTACTATTACTATATCTTCACTAACTGTTGATTTTGCCGCATTCAATAAATCCGAAAAATTATTTAATCCTATTATTTTATTTGGATTCTCCATTAATAGTTTTGTAATGGCTACAACTCTGCTATTTCTACTTAACTTTTCCACAAACATCACCTACATTTTTATCATATTTAACGAATTTTCTATATAAAAAACTATCTTAATATTCATATTTTATTCTATATTATAGCCATAATCAATATTATTTAAACAATTAGCAAGTATTTTATAATATTTTTCTTCCAATTGTTAATTCTTCTATAAAAAGTGTGTTCAATTTCATAAAATTGTATATAATTATAAATGAATTAACTTAAGGAGTTGATAAAATTGTCTTTTGATTTTTTAAAGGATAAACACATGAAGGTATATTTCATAGGTATTGGTGGAATAAGCATGAGTGGATTAGCTGCTGTGCTTTTGAATGGTGGTTATAGAGTCTCTGGTTCAGATGCTAAAAATTCTAAAATAATTGATTCACTTAAAGCTAAAGGTGCTGAAATATACATAGGTCATAAAAGAGAAAATATAGGAGATGCAGATTTAGTAGTTTATACTGCTGCTATTCCAAAGGACAATCCCGAACTACTAGAAGCGAAGGAAAGAGGACTTGCATTAATGGATAGAGCCGAATTTTTAGGTCATATTATGCAAGGCCATAAATATAATGTTGCGATTGCAGGAACTCATGGAAAAACAACAACAACATCTATGGTTTCTCATATAGCACTTGAAGGAAATTTAGATCCAACTATACTAGTTGGAGGGGAATTGGACATTATTAACGGTAACTATAAAGTTGGAAATTCTGAGTATTTCATAACAGAAGCCTGTGAATATAAAGCTTCATTTTTAAGTTTTTATCCATATATAGGAATAATACTTAATATTGATGCTGATCACCTAGATTACTACAGAGATATCGATCATATTCAAGAAACCTTTGAAAAGTTCGTAAAACTTATACCACAAGATGGTTACTTAATTGGAAATCATGATGATCCTAGAGTTGTGAAAGCAATGGAAACTACATCTTGTAATGTTATTAGTTACGGAATAGATGGGGGTATTATTACTGCTAAAAACATAGTATTTAATGAAAAAGGATGTGCGACCTTTGATGCTTATAAACATGAAGATAAGTTATTTACAATTTCATTAAATGTTCCTGGAAAGCATAATGTTTTAAATGCACTTTCAGCTGTAGCGGTAGGCTTAATCTTTAATCTTTCTTCAGATGCAATAACTCAAGGTCTTACTTCATTTGGAGGAGCTCATAAGCGTTTTGAATATAAGGGTGTAAAAGATGGTGTAACTGTTATTGATGATTATGCTCATCACCCAGTAGAAATAAAGGCAACATTAAGCACTTCAAAAAATATTAAGCATAATAACTTGTTTTGTGTTTTCCAACCTCACACATATACAAGAACAAAAACTCTTTTTAAAGAATTTACTGAAGCATTCAATGATGTGGATGAACTTATTTTAATGGATATATATGCAGCTAGAGAAAAGGATCCTGGTGATATAAACTCTAAAATGTTAGGTGATGCACTTAGATCTAAAGGTATAAAATGTATAAATGTCTCTTCACATAAAGAGGCATGTGATTATGTAAAAGGTAAAATCAAGGATGGTGACATACTTCTTACTGTAGGTGCAGGTGACGTAGTTCAAGTTGGAGAAATGTTCCTACAGTAATATATTAAAGTTAGGTAGTTAAAGAATTTTTTAACAATTCATTTAACTGCCTTTTTTACTCTTTAAGAAATAATAATATTTTAAGTGTTCGAGTAACTTTATTAAGTTTGAATTTAAATTTAAGTATCAGCCACCTTCCCATAAAGAGTAAAAATAGAATTGATCGCCTGACATTTTTCCTCACATTCGTTCAGAAAGTCAGATGCGAGTAAAAAATCGACGACTCATAATCTCCTTGACGATTTTTTATATTGTTTTCACATTACAACATTAATTCGCATATATCATTAATGTGAAAAAAATTATTCGGAGGAAACTCATGTATCGTGAACAATATGACGATCAAGGAAGCGGTAGCCAGACTACTACCCAAGATAATCTATATAATCAAGGAACTCAATATGGTTCAGGAACTCAAGGAACTCAATTTGGACAATACGGTCAAACTACTCAAGATATAACTCAAGGTGGCCAAATGAGTCCTTTTGCTAGTTGTATGGAATATCTAAAAACTGTTCCATTCTTACCAAACCCTTACTATATGCCTCAAGGACAGACTCAAGGTCAAGAAGGACAATACCCATATATGCAAATGCCCGGCGGCATGCAGATGCCTGGAGGTATGCAAATGCCTGGATCAGCTACTCCATATATGCAATCTTATCCTGGAACCCAGTCTTCAGCTACAGGTTTAACTTCTGGAGGAACTAGCACTACTGGCTCCACAGGTTCTTCTACTGGTTCTAGCGGTTCTTCCACTGGAACTAACAGGCAAAAATATTCAGGCTATAAGAATTATCCTAGCTATGGTTATGGATATAAACAACCATATCATCCTTACTATCACCCTTACTATCATCCTTACTATCAACCATATTATTACGGCTATAATCCATTACCTTGGTTTCTTCTTGGTTCCTTATTCTAAAAATAAATTAGAATTATATGCTTGTACTTAATAAGTTCCTAAGCCAAAGATAAATATCTTTATAATTTAAAAGTAATAATCACTCATTTTAAAATGAGTGATTATTACTTTTCTACTATCTAAAGCTATCTTTGATTATTGCAGGAATTTCTCGTATTCCACCATAAATCTCAGTTAACCATTTATCTTTCACAAACACACCTGAATATTTTGCATTAATATTTAATTTATCACCTATCATCTTTGCTCTTCTTAAATGGAACTCATTTGATACTACAATTACATTATTAAAGTTTTTTTCTTTAACTATCTCTTTAGAATTTCTTAGATTTTCATAGGTATTTTTCGATTTGTCTTCAAGTAATAGCTTGTCTTCTGGTATACCATTGTCAACTAATATCTTCTTCATACACATAGCTTCTGATATTTCTTCACCAGATCCCTGTCCACCTGATAATATTATATATTCTCCCAGTCCCTCACTATATAATTCTTTGGCTTTTAAGGTTCTTTCTAATAAAAATCTTGAGGGTTCTTTTCCATTCACTTTGCAACCAAGAATAATTATCGCATTGCTCTTTTCAGTAATTTTTTTAGTTCCACCAGTGAAAATATATAATTGACTTAAGCCCAATAAAACCAGTAATACACCTAAAATCACAAAAATCCTCTTTCTCATAGTATTCTCCTTAATTCATTATATTAATGTTATCCAACTTAGTTCTATTTTAAATTATACTTTATTTTACTATGCTTTAAATGTCATTATGTTAACAAAAGTCCAGTTTTTCTTTAATTTACTATTGATTTTTATGTTGATTTGTTGTAAATTATGGGTGAAAATGTTACCATTATATATTGATACATTTAGTCCATTAATTATTTATTTTTGTACTACTCATATATATTATTACTATCTATTTTTTGGGGGGATTTAAATGGCTGCAACAATTTCTGATATTGCTAAAGCTGCAGGGGTTTCTTTAGCTACTGTTTCAAGGGTTCTTAATAATTCTGGTTACGTTAAATTAGAAACAAAAGAAAAAATACTAAAAATTATGAAGGATTATAACTATACTCCATCTGCAATTGCAAGAAGTTTATCTAAAAAACAGACTAATACTATAGGAGTAATAGTTCCAGACATAACCAACCCTTTCTATGGTGAAGTATTTAGAGGAATAAATAAAGTGGCAGAGAATAATAATTTTAATATAATTCTCTGTGATTCCCACGAGTCAATTCAGAAAGAAATTAGAAGTATTCAATCCTTAAGAGAGCATAGAATCCGTGGCTTATTAATTACACCAACCTCCTGTGAAGATGACCAAAATGTAGATTGTTTAAATGAATTAAACAACTTAGGTATTCCTGTTGTTTTAATAGATGGTCATCTAAAGCATTCGAATTTTTCTGGTGTTTTTGTAGACAACCTAGAAAGTAGTTATAATGCCGTGAATTCATTAATCAATGCAGGGCATACTAAAATTGCAATAATTACTGGGAGAATGAATTCAAAATCAGCTCAAGAACGTCTTGATGGTTACAAGAAAGCTTTAGAAGAAAATAATATTCAAGTAAATAATGAGTATATTTTTTATGGTGATTACACCCTTGAATCTGGATATAATTTAACAAATAAAATTTTAGAGTTACATAATGGACCTACTGCCATTTTCACTAGTTCTAACCAAATGACTATAGGTGCCATAAAATCTATTAGAGAAAAAAATTTATCTTTTCCTGAAGATATTGCGTTAATTTCCTTTGATAGAATAGATTTATTTAATATAATAGGATTAGATATTAGTTACATTGATGGTCCAACTACTGAACTTGGAGAAATAGGAATGAACTTACTTTTAAACTCTCTTAATTCAGATGATAAAGTAGACGTACAGACTATAACACTTAAATCTTCATTAGTACTTAAAGGATCAGAAAAATATTATAAAAAATAGATTTCAATTTTTATTCTAGAGAGTAAACTTCTCTAGAATATTTAACCCTTAAAGGTAAAGCGGTTACACTTAATGTATAATCAAATATTCATAGATTATACCCAATTATTATTTTGGAGGCGATATTATGATAAAAAGAGTAATTTGGATAGTTCTTGATAGTGTTGGAATGGGGGCTCTTCCTGATGCAGATAAGTATGGTGATGTTGGTTCAAATACTATAGGGAATGTTGCAAAATATAATGGTGGGTTAAAACTACCTAACATGGAATCCCTTGGTCTTGGATTAATTGATGGTATGGAAAACATAAACAAAGCCCAAAACCCTATAGGTTGTTATGGTAAATTACATGAAGCTTCAAACGGTAAGGATACTGTAACTGGTCATTGGGAAATGGTTGGAGTAAAAACTGAAGTTGCATTCCCTACATATCCTAATGGATTCCCTAAAGATTTGATAGAAGAATTTGAAGAGAAAACTGGAAGAAAAGTAATAGGAAATAAAGTTGCTTCTGGAACTGAGATACTTGATGAATTAGGCGAAGAGCAATTAAAAACTGGTGCACTAATAGTATATACATCAGCTGACTCAGTATTTCAAATCGCAGCACATGAAGAATTAATTCCACTTGATGACTTATATAAATATTGTGAAATAGCTAGAGAAATGTTACATGGCAACCGTAAAGTAGCTCGTGTTATTGCCAGACCTTATATAGGCGAACCTGGCAATTTTAGCAGAACACCTAACAGAAAAGACTATGCATTAGTTCCACCACACGAAACAACTCTAGATATATTAAAGTCAGCAGGTATTCCTGTTATGGCAGTAGGAAAAATTGAGGATATTTTCTCTGGCAAAGGAATAACTCACGCAATTCATACTAAAGATAACATGGACGGAGTTGATAAAACTCTAGATTATATGAATGAAAGTACTTCTGGGCTTATATTTACTAACCTTGTTGATTTTGATTCTAAATGGGGTCATAGAAATAATGCAAAGGCTTATGGCGAGGGATTAGAAGCATTTGACCAAAGACTAAAAGAAATAATAGGTAATATGAAGGAAGATGACGTATTATTTATAACTGCAGATCACGGATGCGATCCTACATTCCCTGGAACAGATCACACAAGAGAATATGTACCATTTTTAGCGTATGGGAAATCGCTAAAAGAAGGTTATAACCTAGGAATTAAAATGGGCTTCTACAGTATGGGGCAAACTATATGTGAAATATTTAATACTGAAAAAATACAAAACGGTGAAAGTTTCCTTAAAGAAATATTGAAATAGGAATAAGGAGTGAAATAATGATTGATTTAAATATAAAAATAAAAGAAGCTGGTGACTTTATACTATCTAAGACAAAATACAAACCTGAAATTGCACTTATCTTAGGCTCAGGACTAGGTGCTATTGGGGATAAAATAGAAGATGCAGAATACTATAATTATAATGAAATACCTCATTTCCCTGTATCTACTGTAGAAGGTCATGCAGGAAGACTTGTTATAGGTAAACTTCAAGGAAAATCTGTTGTTGCAATGCAAGGACGTTTTCACTTTTACGAAGGATATGAAATGAATGAAGTAACTTTTCCTGTTAGAGTTATGAAGCTTCTTGGTGTAGAGACATTAATTGTAACTAATGCCGCAGGAGCTGTTAATACCTCCTTTAAACCAGGAGATTTAATGCTAATATCAGATCATATTAATTTATCAGGTGATAATCCACTAATAGGCAGAAACTTAAATGACTTTGGTCCTAGATTCCCTGATATGTCCAATGCCTATGATAAAGATTTAAGAGAAAAAGCTAAAGATATAGCTACTTCATTAAACTTATCACTTAAAGAAGGTGTATATACTATGATGAGTGGTCCTACTTATGAAACACCTGCTGAAATAAGAATGATAAGAGTCTTAGGTGGAGATGCTGCTGGTATGTCAACTGTTCCTGAGGTCATAATAGCAAAACATCAAGGTATGAAGGTACTCGGCATATCTTGCATGACAAATATGGCAGCTGGAATATTAGATCAACCGTTAAGTCATGAAGAAGTTATGGAGACTTCAGAAAAAGTAAAGAATACCTTTATTTCATTAATGAATAATATAATAGAATCTCTATAAAAGTATTTAAAGTAAAAAGAAGAGAAATATTATGCCTATATATTTCTCTTCTTTTATATTTTATTTATAACTTTCAAATCAACTTTTTCTTAAAAACTACACAAACTGAACATCTGCCTTTTTTCTCGGTACCGTCCTTTCATATGTTACATTTGGATATCCAATTACTAGGACAGTTGCAACCTTTTGTCCTTTCTCCATTCTCAAGAGATTTCTAAGTTTAGCACTTATATTTACTGCTCTAGTAAAAAATCCACTGTAAAATGTGCCTAGCCCTAAAGACTCTGCCATTAACTCCATATTAGAAGCAGCTAACGATCCATTAACTTGATCCTTTGATACTACAACAATAACTGCTGGAGCATTTTTAAAATAGAATTCATCATCTATAGTAATTGATTTTACAATTGGTATAAATAATCCTAGAGGCTTTTTTAGTAATCTCAATAGCTTTACTGCTTCCTTTTCAATTTCCTTATTCTTTTCTGTAATCACAATATATGAAACATCCTGTTTATTACTTGCAGTTGCTGTATACCGTCCTGCTTCAATTATCTGCATTAACTTTTCCTTTTCTACTGGAATATCTTTAAATTGCCTAATTGAACGTCCACCTTTTATTACCTTTAGTAGCGTATCACTATTAAGTTTGTCCTCCCCACTTATAGGTATAATTTCTTCTTCATCATATTGAGGTATTCTCACTGCATTTTTAGGACAAATAGCCACGCAGTGACCGCACTTAAGACATTCATCCCTTCTTATAACAGCTTTATTATTTTCCATCACAATATTATGTTCTGGACAATCCTTTACACACTTACTACAACCAATACATTTTTCTAAATCAATGCTAACATCTGACTTCATATCCACTCTTATTCCCCCAACAATTTAATTCTTATTTTTGATTATGTAATTTTTACTTCTAATCTTTAAAAATCATCTCTTCTATCAGGTGCATGCTTCATAATAGTATTGACATGATTAAAAAGTCTTATAATCTTATTTAACTCATTATCCCTTGCTTCTAGATAATAATAATTTTTTGTTCCTTCTCTTCTCACACTTATCATATTTGCATTTTTTAATACTTGTAAATGATGTGATACTGATGGTCTTGAAAGATTAGTCTTATTAGCAATGTCACCTACCCTTACCCCACTACAATCGCTTAAAAGTAATGCACTTATAATTAACTGCCTTGTTTCATCACCAATTGCTATTAATGCCTTTTGGCATTCTTTAAATTCTTTTGATAGCTCTAATAGTTCATTAGATTCACTCATTATTAAGTTCCTTCCAGAAATAAATAGTTTTATTGGTTCATTAATTTAAGCCATTATAACATAGATTTCTTTAAAATGGTTTAATGGTAAAGAAAATCTAGATGAATGAAAAAAAGGCTTATTAAAGCCTTTTTTATATTTTACTTCCACAATGTGGACAGTATTCAAATTCTTCATTTACTTCCCTATTACAATGACTGCAATACACTTTAACATCTCCCCTATGCAATACCTTTAAGTCCCAGTAAGTTATGTCTTCTCTATTTTCTTCTACAGCCTTACCTTTTTCTATTGATATTTCATAGATAGTATTACAATCTTTACATACTAGGTAGTATTTTACTCCCCATTTAAATAAGGGAATAAAAAAGAAATGAAACATATTAAATTGTTTATATAATATAAGTTCCCCTGTCCTGCATTCTTTGCATAAAGCAGAAGCTATTCTCTTAATCTCTTTTTGCTTAGTTTCAATTCCGAATATACCTATAAAAAACATCCTTTTATCCTCCTTAACAAAGTATGTTAAAGAACTACTATTTCCTTTGTTACTTTATTCAATACCTCTACTCCAGATTCTGTTACTAGAACTAAGTCCTCTATTCTAACCCCTACATCTCCAGATAGATATATTCCTGGTTCTACAGAGAAGATCATTCCTGATTCTAATTTATCTTCATTAACAGCACTTACATTACCATAATCATGAACTTCTATTCCTATAGAATGTCCTGTTCTATGAGTAAAATACTTACCGTATCCAGCCTTTTCTATATGCTTCCTAGCAGCATTATCTACATCACAAAATCTTCTACCTGGTTTAACAGCTTCCTCCCCCTTTAAATTTGCCTCTTTTACAATATTGTATACTTCTATTGCTTTACTTGAAGGTTCACCATAAAACACTGTTCTTGTCATATCTGAACAATAATGGTTATATAAACATCCAATATCTATAACCACCCCTTCACCTTTTTTTAGTAGTGATTTATCTGGTTCATGGTGTGGATCTGCCCCATTAGCTCCATAAGCTATTATAGGCGCAAAAGAATATCCTTCTGCTCCTTCTTTATCGTATAATTCTCCTAATAATGCTCCCATTTCTTTTTCAGTTTTTACTTCCCCTATGCTTCTCCAAATTTCTTTCATGGCTCTATCATTAATTTCGCTAGCTTTTTTCATAAGCTCTATTTCTTCACTATCTTTTATTGCTCTAGCCTTATCAATTATTGGAGATCCATTTACAAATGCTTTTCCTGCTCCAAGTTCCATTAATCTTATTAAGAAATGAGCTTGCCAATTCTTATCTATTCCAAGTGATTTTTCTTTATCAATAAATTTACTCAAAATAAGTATTGGATCT
Source organism: Clostridium paridis (assembly GCF_016765615.1). Classification (GTDB taxonomy): domain Bacteria; phylum Bacillota; class Clostridia; order Clostridiales; family Clostridiaceae; genus Clostridium_T; species Clostridium_T paridis. The sequence goes on from NZ_JAESWA010000012.1 coordinate 48,135, forward strand.
TCAGTATCCTTATACCATAAAATTTCCACACCTAAATCTTCTACTATTGGGAATAACTCATTAACTACTAGCTTAGGTTCATTCTTAGTTGATAAATAAAGAGCTATCATACGTTCTCCTACTTCAAACCATTTACCTGTTAAATAAAAAATAGCAGCTGAGGATGTAACTATCATTTGCTCTAAGCCTTCTGCTTCCATATCCCTTAATATCTTTTTAACTCTGTCTACTTTCATTTCCTTCACTCCTACTAAATATAATTTTACATAACCTTATTATATCATTCTTATTTAACCAAAATGTAACTGATTTATCATATTATATAGTATTTACAATATTTAAAATTGAAAAGCATTGTAGTAATATAATAAATATAAAAATAAAACTGGAGGAAATAATATGAGAATAGCTGCAATATCAGATATACATGGCAATATATATGCATTAATGAGCGTTCTAGAAGATATAGATAACGAAAATATCGATTTTATTATGTGTTTAGGAGATTTAGTAGGTTATGGTCCTCATCCAAATGAAGTTATTGCCTTAATTAGAAGGAAAAGAATTCCTTGCTTAAAGGGTAATTATGATGCTTCTGTTGTTGATAATGATTTTACTTATATTAGAGATACTTCTATAAATTCCTTTGTACTTCCATGGACTGTTAATGAATTAAGGGCCTCAAATAAAGAATTTTTAAATAATCTTCCAAGTTCTATGACACTAGAATTTGAAGAAAAGAAAATAACTTTTGTTCACGGAAGTCCAAGAAGGATAAACGAATATTTATTACAAGACTCGGAGGAAACAGCTGAAATTATGAAGGATTTCCAAGGTGATATCCTGGTAGCTGCACATACTCATTTACCTGGATACAAGGAATTTAATGATAAATTATTTATAAATGATGGATCAGTTGGTAAACCTATGCTTGGTAGACCTAATGCTACTTATGCAATAATTGATATACAAGGAGAGGCAAAGCCTAAGGTTAATTTCAAAGAGGTTCCTTATGAATATAAAAGAATTATGAAGGATATGCAGCTGCTTGATTTTCCAACTAGACTTATAGATGGTTACGAAAGCGGTACCGAATAAGTCTGGTGGCTTCTTGCAAATACTGGCTTTTTGTTGTAAAATCTCATTATGACTTATATGCAATTATTAGTAATATAACTTTTAGCTGTGTATATAACGGTTTTAGAATAAATTATAACTTTCGGACTACATTTAAAAAGTTTAAGGAGGATATCTATGAGTAACAACATTTTAGTAAAATCCCTTTATAGAGAACAAAAAGATTTTGCTAACAAAGAGATTAAAATTAGTGGATGGATTAGGACTTTAAGAGCTTCTAATGCCTTTGGATTTATTGAATTAAATGATGGTTCTTTCTTTAAGAACGTACAAATAGTTTTAGATGCTAATAAATTAGAAAACTTTAAAGACATTTCTAAGTTACCTATTAGTTCATCTATATCTGTTATAGGTACTTTAGTTGAGACACCTGATGCAAAACAACCTTTTGAAATCCAAGCAAATCAAATTATAGTTGAAGGAATGTCTTCCTCTGACTACCCACTTCAAAAGAAAAGACATACTTTTGAGTATTTAAGAACAATTGCTCACTTAAGACCAAGAAGTAACGCATTTTCTGCGGTTTTTAGAGTTCGTTCTGTTGCAGCATATGCTATACACAAGTTCTTCCAAGAAAGAGGATTTGTATATACACATACTCCAATATTAACTGGATCTGATGCTGAAGGTGCTGGAGAAATGTTTAGAGTTACTACTTTAGATCTTAATAACATTCCTAAAACTGAAGAAGGTAAGATAGACTATTCAGAGGATTTCTTTGGTAAAGAAACAAATCTTACTGTTTCAGGACAATTAAACGGAGAATCTTTTGCATTAGCATTTAGAAACATTTATACTTTCGGACCTACTTTTAGAGCTGAAAATTCTAATACTGCTAGACATGCAGCTGAATTCTGGATGATAGAACCTGAAATATCTTTTGCTGATCTTAAAGATGATATGGAACTAGCAGAAGACATGTTAAAGTTTGTTATTAACTATGTTATGGAAGAATGTCCTGAAGAATTAGAATTCTTTAATCAATTTATAGATAAAGGTCTTTTAGAAAGACTTAACCATGTTGTAACTTCTGACTTTGGTAAAGTTACTTATACTGATGCAGTTGAACTTCTTCAAAAATCAGACAAGAAATTTGAGTACCCAGTAGAATGGGGAATAGATCTTCAAACTGAACATGAAAGATATTTAACTGAAGAAATATTTAAGAGACCTGTATTTGTAACTGATTATCCAAAAGATATCAAAGCTTTCTATATGAGACTTAATGAAGATGGAAAAACTGTTGCTGCAATGGACTGTTTAGTTCCTGGAATAGGAGAAATCATCGGTGGTTCTCAAAGAGAAGAAAGACTTGATGTGTTAAAGAAAAAGATGGCTGAACTAAACTTAAATGAAGAAGATTACTGGTGGTACCTAGAATTAAGAAAATATGGTGAAACACCTCACTCTGGTTTCGGTTTAGGTTTTGAAAGATTAATCATGTATATAACTGGAATGACAAACATAAGAGACGTTATACCATTCCCAAGAACTACAGGTCAATCAGACTTTTAATAAAAAACTCCAGTAGAGATAAGCTCTACTGGAGTTTTTATGTTTTATATTAATTTATAAGTTTTCATAGCCCTTTCTATTCCATCCTCAAATATATCAGAAGTTATATAATCAGCTACCTCTTTTAATTCTTCTACTGCGTTCCCCATAGCTATTCCTGTATTAACCCTCTTAATCATCTCAATATCATTGTGACCATCCCCAAAGGCATAGGTATTGTCCATAGGAATCTTTAAGTATTCTGAGATATATTCGATTGCATCTGCTTTACCCCATTCTTTAAGAGAAACATCTGCAGACATGTTGGGTCCATGAGGATTAAAAATCAAGCTTTCTTTAAAGTATTCTCTGCATTTTTCTAATGCATCTTCATCCTTATAAAATATATCTAGTGAACTTGCCTTGATATTGTCCATATTCCAACGCTTTAATATATAGTCATTTCCTTTAAATTGAGAATTATATCTTTTTATTCTACTTTCATCCATATCATAGGAATAGCCATGAAAAGCATCATTAAAGATACAGGATATACCAAGTTCATCAAAAGCATTTTTTAAGTACTCTATCCTGTCTTTAGATAAGGTTCTTTCAAATACCACCTTATCTCCAAGCATTATTTGTGTTCCATTAGCTGATATATATCCATCAAACATATCAGTTCCAAACATCTCAAGAATAAATCTTATTTGTCTTCCACTGCAAATAAAAGCTAGATTTCCTCTTTCTCTGAATTCTTTTATAGCCCTTTTTGTACTTTCAGGCATAACTAAACTTGTTCCATTAAATCCAATTAGAGTTCCGTCTATATCAAAAAATGCTATATTCTTTCTCATAAAATTCCCTCTTCCTTATACCCAATTAAAACATATCTTTTTTCTTTAAGATTAGTGCTGTTACAACACAAAGGAAAACTATAAACCCTACCACAGATATAAGTCCTACTGGACTTTCTGAAAATGGATTTCCTCCAACATTCATCCCAAATATTCCCGATATCATATTAGGTATAGACATAACTATAGTTACAGCTGCTAATACCTTCATTACAATATTTAAGTTATTAGCAATTACTGAAGCGAAGGCATCCATTGTACCTGCTAATATATCACTATATATTCCAGCCATCTCTATAGCTTGCTTATTTTCTATAATAACGTCTTCTAATACATCATTATCCTCTGGATACTTCTGCATAATTGACATTTTCATCATCTTCTCTAAGGTTATTTCATTTGATTTAAGTGAAGTTGAGAAGTATACCAATGATTTTTCTAGAGATAACATTTGTATCAATTCTTTATTCTTCATTGATTTATGAAGTTTCTTCTCTATCATTAAACTCTTCTTATCTATTTGTCTTAAGTAAAGAAGATAGTAGGTTGCTATTTTACTTAATATTTGTAATATAAATCTTGATCTTTTAAAGGTATAAAAACCTCTTATTTCACCTTTAGCAAAATCAGTTAATATTTTTGAATTCTTTAAACATACTGTTATGATCTCTTTTTCAGTATGTATGATTGCTAAAGGATAAGTGTCATAAGTTAATGAGTTGTCCTCCATTTCAGTAAATGGAATATCCACTATAACCAATATATTATTATCTATAATATCAATTCTTGAAGTTTCTTCATCATCTAGAGGAGCCTTTAAAAATTCCAGAGGTACCCCAGTCTTCTTTGCTAGTAATATTATTTCTTGCTCTGTAGGGGCCACAACATTTACCCAACATCCAGCTTCAATATTTTCTATAGTCTTTAATGTAAGATCTGTTTCACTTGTAGTCTTATAAATATTTATCATATTATTACCTCCTTCTTAGCATCCCTTAATTATTATATCAGCAAACAAAAATAAATAATAGTAATTAAATCTAGGCAAAAAATTAAAGGACTTGGTTACCCAAATCCTTTTAATTATATATTTTATTATTTAGCTCTTCTTTTTAAAAGCTCATATAAAGTTCTTAAAGGTTCTCCAGTTCCACCCTTTGGAGAATAATCTCTAACCGAATCATTCCAAGCGGTTCCTGCTATATCTAAGTGCATCCATGGTTTATCTTCTACAAACTCACCTATAAACAAACCAGCAGTTATTGTTCCTGCATATCTTCCACCAGTATTTTTTAAATCTGCTATATCTGATTTAATTAACTTTTTATATTCTGGGAAGCTTGGAAGCTGCCATATCCTTTCTCCAGAGTATTCTGATGCTGCACTAAGTTCTCCATAGAATTCGTTATTATTTGTAATTACTGCTGTTGTTGTTGTTCCTAAAGCAACTAAGGCTGCACCTGTTAGTGTCGCAACATCAATTACTTCATCAACTCCTTCTTTTCTAATTATGTATGTAACTGCATCAGCAAGGGTAAGTCTTCCTTCTGCATCTGTGTTTATAACTTCTATCTTTTTTCCTGCCATAGAGCCTATAATATCTCCAGGTTTATATGCATCACCTGATATCATGTTTTCACAAGCTGCTACCACTGCTATTACATTAGTCTTTAGCTTTCTTCTAGCTATAGATACCATTGTTCCAATTACAGCAGCTGCTCCTCCCATGTCAGATTTCATAGTCTCCATTCCACTACTTGGCTTTAGGGAATATCCACCTGAGTCATATGTAAGTCCTTTTCCAACTAAGCCTAAAACTTTATCCTTATTACTATCATCGCCATAATATCTCATTACAATTAACTTAGGACTGTTTTTAGCTCCTCTCGCAACTGTTAAAAATGCTTCCATTCCTAAAGCTTTAATCTCTTCATTTTCTTTTACTTCTACTTTAAAACCATATGTATTTCCTAAGTCTTTAACCTTTTCAGCTAATGTTCTAGGATATAGAGCATTGGCAGGTTCATTAACTAAATCTCTAGCAATTTCTACCGCCTCTACTAATACTATTCCCTCTTCTATAGCCTCATTTATATTATTAGTCTCTTCATCACTAATATCTCTTCCACCTAAGGAGAAACTTAAGTCTAATGTCTCATTGTTGCTTTTATATTTCTCAAAACTATAGGATCCTAATCCTAAACCCTCTGCAACTGCTTTTGCTGTTTCATAATAATTTAGTTTTGAGTTTTCTGGAATCTTAATAAATATTCTTTTATCCTTTAATTCTTTTGCCTTTCTTACAGCTTTTGATAAAGCTACTCTAATAGCTTCGCTTGAAAGTTCTTCCTCTTTACCAAGACCTGTAATTATTGCATCCTGAAGATTTCCGCCTAAATCTCTTATAAAGCTTATTACTTCTCCTTTAGCTCCTTTAAACTGTCCCTTTGCTTTTATTAAATCTAAGAATCTATTAGTTTCCTCATTTGGCACTTCAACCTTACCTTCAAATAAAGGTATTATAACTGCATCAGCTTCAGAACAAGGAAACTTTTTATAGTTTATGTCCATATTTATCACCTCTTAATAGTTACTATCAATTAATAATTTAAATATACCATATTCTTCATAAATATACTATTACTAATGATACATAATAAAGATTAGAAAACATTTATCTTTTAGTGGTATAATAAACTTAAATATCTACCTTTGTAGGAGCATAAATTTATGAAGAAATTGATTAATCGTTTTATTAAAATAATAATAACTTCATTATTACTACTTATAGGTTTTTCTTATCTTACGAATTTATTCATTTCTATTTCTTATGAAGACAAATTTAAAGGTGAAAAATTTCTAGAATTAAATAATTATAAAATTAGGTATACGGATGTGGGAAGTGGCGCACCTATAATCCTTGTTCATGACTTTTTAGGAAGTTCTAATGACTTTTATTCAATTAAGGATGAACTTGCAAAAAATCATAGAGTGATTACTATAGATTTACCTGGCTTTGGTCTTTCATCAAAAGACTCAAAGCAAGAATATACATATACTTCATTTAGTGAAGCCATACTTAATGTAGCTAATGCATTATCGATAAGTAAATTTTCAGTGCTAGGACATGGAATGGGAGGAGCTGTTGCGATAAACCTATCCTTAACTCATTCGGATAGAATTAATTCTTTAATTTTAGTTAATCCCATAATACAAGCTGGTAAAAAGCAAGCACCTGTACCTTCAGTAATTAAGAAGGAAGCATACATAAACTATTACATACAAGGTGCAAGTTTTTCTAAAAAATTTATTAAAAACAGCAACATGGATATGGATTACTTTCGAGAAGACTACTATTTTAATAGGACTATTCCAGCTCAAACCCTTAGTAAACTAATTACTACTAAGAATACAGGAATTCCTATGGATATAATAAAAACCATACCTAATAAGACTTTGCTCTTATTTAGTTCAAATGATACATCAGTGCCAGTTTCACTAGGTATGGACTTAAATAGTAATATAGCTAATAGTAAGCTTGTAGTCTTTAATAATTGCGGTCATTATCCATTTATTGAAGCAAAAGATTTGTTTTTAAAGGAAGTTAATAATTTTTAAGATAAAAAGAAGAGAGTTTCATTAAAAACTCTCTTCTTTATTTAAATTTCAACTAAAATAACTTTTCCCTCTTTTAAACTCTCTGGAACATTGATAATCCTTTGGTTTGATGATCCTCTAAACCTAAGCCCATCTTCCTTTTTATCTATTTCAAATCTTCCATCAACTAAGGCATCAATATTATTTATTAGCTCTTTCCAGCCTTCTCTTTCCTCTATATGACTTAATATATATTCAAAAGTATATCCTGTATAACTCCAAATATTTAATCCAAACTTTTTAAACTCCTTAGCCATGTAAGAGAACTTATCAGCTTGTTCAAAGGGATCTCCACCAGAGAAAGTTATTCCCTTTATCATTGGATTTTCCTTAACATCTAGTATAAGTTCATCCATATCTCTAAGTTCTCCCCCGTTAAAATCATGGGTATCTGGGTTAAAACATTCCTTACAATTATGTAAACATCCTTGGGAGAAGAAAACTCTTCTAATGCCAGGTCCATTAACTAAAGATTCATATGCTATTCCTGATAATCTAATATTTTTATCCATGTGTTATTCACTCCAACTTCCTAATATTCTATTATTCAATTTTATCATAAAATTAAATAGAAAAAAGAAGAGTGTAAAATTAACTTTTCACACTCCCTTGAAGATTTTTCTTAAAGCTTTTGCTCTATATGTTTATCTAGCTCTACCGTCTGATTACTTATCTTCTCTACGCCATCTAGGGTGTATTTAAATTTTATATCTATTGCTTTGTCTAACTTTATCTTTTCTGGAAAAATCCTTGAATCCCCCAATTCATCCACGCCAGATTCATATTCCTGGTTATGTTCAAAACCAAAAAAGTAACTTTTTATGATTTTTCCATCCTGATATATTTCCATCGAAATATCACTAATTTTTTCTTTTGAAGAACCTCTTTTCTCAATTTTATAACTTTTAGGTATATAGTATTTATCCTTAAATGTAACTAAAGTAAAATCTCTAACTATAAAGTCATCCGCTATTACATCAAAGTTATATTTAACTACTGTATAAGTTCTTAAATTAAAATACATGGTAATCACCACTACTATAACTGTATATAATATAACTAATATAAATTTTGATTTCTTTCCCATAGCTGCTCCCCTTCATTTTTCCATATATTACAATTCTATCACAGGTATTTTTATAGTGTCTATATTAGCTTAGCTATAATAGAAAAAGAACCTAGATTTCTCTAGGTTCTTTCTAAATCTTAAAGCGCAGCTTCAAGTCTAGTTCTTATTTCTTTTATAAAATCTTCTGTATTTACCACTTTAATATCTTTTATTGATGAAAGGCTTGCTAGATCCTTTGTCATCACACCTTCTTCTATTGTTTGAATAGATGCTTTATCTAACTTATCTGCGAAAGTTATAAGTTCTGGGATATTGTCTAGTTCCCCTCTTTTTCTTAAAGCTCCTGTCCATGCAAATAGGGTTGCCATAGAATTAGTTGAAGTTTCTTTTCCTTTTAAGTGATTGTAGTAGTGTCTTTGTACTGTTCCGTGAGCTGCTTCATATTCATAGAAACCTTCTGGTGAAACAAGTACTGAAGTCATCATAGCTAATGAACCAAAAGCCGTTGCAACCATGTCACTCATTACATCTCCATCATAGTTCTTACATGCCCATATAAATCCGCCTTCTGATTTTACTACTCTTGCTACTGCATCATCTATAAGTGTATAGAAGAATTCTATACCAGCTTCATCAAATTTAACTTTATATTCCTCTTCAAATATTTCTTCAAATATATCCTTAAAAGTATGATCGTATTTTTTAGATATTGTATCCTTTGATGCAAACCATAAATCTTCTTTTCTATCTAATGCAAAGTTAAAACATGCTCTTGCAAAGCTTTCTATTGATTTATTTGTATTATGCATTCCTTGAAGAACTCCTGGTCCATCAAAAGTATGGATTACTTGCTTTTCAACTTCTCCATTTTCTGAAGTAAATACTAATTCAGCTGTTCCTTTGCCTTCAACCTTTATTTCAACATTTTTATAAACATCACCATAAGCATGTCTTGCTATAGTTATAGGCTTTTTCCAAGTTCTAACGAAAGGTTCAATAGAATCTACTATTATAGGACTTCTGAACACTGTCCCATCTAATATAGCCCTTATAGTTCCATTTGGACTCTTCCACATTTCTTTTAGGTTATATTCCTTAACTCTTGCTGCATTAGGAGTTATAGTAGCGCATTTTACTCCAACACCATACTTCTTGATAGCCTCAGATGCTTCAGTTGTAACTTTATCATCTGTTTCATTTCTATATTCTAAACCTAAATCATAGTACTCTGTCTTTAAATCTATAAATGGAAGTAATAACTCATCCTTAATCATCTTCCATATTATTCTTGTCATTTCATCTCCATCCATTTCAACTAATGGAGTTTTCATTGCTATTTTCACCATTTGTATAGTCCCCCAATTCTTTGTATTATGCATTAATTTTTACGTAGTTTAATCTTCCACCTGCATTTATTACTTCTATTTCTTTTTCAGTTAATTCTACATTTACCTTGAAGGTGTAGTTCCCTGTTTTATTTACAACTTCTAATACTCCAGAATTAAGAGCCTCTTTAATATCAGAAATAACTAATTCATCAAAATGATTAATCTTGTCATAGTCTTCTTCATTTACAAAAGTCATAGGTACTATTCCATTATTAATTAGATTAGCCTTATGAATTCTAGCAAAGCTCTTAGCTATAACACCTTTAACTCCTAAATAAAGTGGTGCAAGCGCTGCATGTTCTCTTGATGACCCTTGACCATAGTTACTACCTCCAACTATAAACCCACCGTTATTTTCCTTTGCATACTTAGGGAAGTTTTCATCTACTGTATTGAAACAATAGTCTGCTAAGTATGGAATATTAGATCTATATGGTAGTAATTTTGAATTTGATGGCATGATATGGTCAGTTGTAATATTATCTCCAACCTTTAATATAGCTTTTCCTTCTAATGAATCCCCAAGTGGATTATTAACTGGGAATGGTTTTATATTAGGTCCTCTCTTTATTTCAACCTTGCTTCCATCTACTGCTGGAGCTATTATCATACTATCATCAATTAAGAAACTTTCTGGTAACTCAACCTTTATATCAATATCTAATTCAGTTGGATCAGTTAAATATCCATTTATAGCTGATACCGCTGCTGTTTCTGGTGATACTAAATAAACTTTTGCCGTTAAAGTTCCACTTCTTCCATAGAAATTTCTATTGAAGGTTCTTAAAGAAACTGCATCAGTTCCTGGCGCTTGCCCCATACCTATACAAGGACCACAAGAATTTTCAAGTATTCTAGCTCCCGCACTTATAATATCTGCAAGTGCTCCGTTTCTAGATAACATCTCCATAACTTGTCTTGATCCTGGCGCAATTACTAAGCTAACTTCTGGATGTACTTTTTTACCTTTAAGGATTTTAGATACTTTCATTAAATCCTCATACGATGAATTAGTACAACTTCCTATAGCAACTTGATCAACTTTTATTTTTCCTATTGATTTAATTTCTTCAACATTATCTGGTGAATGTGGCTTAGCTGCAAGTGGCTTAAGCTCAGATAAATCTATAGTAATCTCTTCATCATATATTGCATCTACATCTGGTTTAAATTCTATCCAATCTTCTTCTCTTCCTTGAGCTTTAAAATACTCAAGAGTTCTTTCATCACTTGGGAATATTGAGGTTGTAGCTCCAAGTTCTGCTCCCATATTTGTTATAGTAGCTCTTTCTGGAACTGAAAGAGTCTTAACTCCCTCTCCTGCATATTCAAATACTTTTCCAACTCCACCTTTTACAGTAAGCCTTCTTAATACTTCAAGAATTATATCCTTTGCTGCTACCATAGGCTTTAATTCACCTATAAGATTAATCTTACAAACCTTAGGAGTATTAATATAATAAGCTCCTCCACCCATTGCTAAAGCAACATCTAATCCACCTGCACCCATTGCAAGCATTCCAACTCCTCCTGCTGTAGGTGTATGTGAATCTGATCCTGTTAAAGTTTCACCTGGTGTTGAGAATCTTTCTAAGAAAACTTGGTGACATATACCGTTTCCTGGTTTTGAAAAATATACTCCATATTTAGATGCTACTGTTTGAATAAATGCATGATCATCAGCATTTTCAAAGCCTTGTTGCAGCATATTATGATCAATAAAAGCAACACTTCTTTTAGTTTTTACTCTATCTATCCCCATAGCTTCTAATTGAAGGTATGCCATTGTACCTGTTGAATCTTGCGTAAGGGTTTGGTCTATTTTAATACCTATTGGTTCTCCTACTACAAGTTCTCCTTCTACTAAATGTGATTTTAATATTTTATAGACTAAATTTTCGCCCATCTTTCTTCCCCCTTGCTTATTGCTTATTTATTCTCTTATAATCTCTATAGAGCTGAACTATTTCTTTATCAAAAAGGCTTCTCTTAAGATTAACTGAAACTTCTCTAACTTTAGCTAAAAGCCATTCAGCAGCCTGACTATCTAGTTCTTCCCCATACTCCTTAAACTTATTTATTATGCTTGCTCTTCCAGAATGTTTACCTATTACTAATTGTCTTTGCAAACCAACTTCATCTGGTGAAAAAGCTTCATAGTTTTTAGGATTTTTTATTGCCCCATCTGCATGAATTCCTGATTCATGAGCAAACATATTTGTACCAACTATAGCCTTCCATATAGGAAGATCTCTTCCTGAAGCTCTAGATACATATTCAGATAATTCTCTAAACATTTTAGTATCTGCATTAACTTCATATCCATAAACGTGTTTAAGAGCCATTAGCACCTCTTCTAGTGCTGCATTTCCAGCTCTCTCACCTAATCCATTTACAGTTACTCCTACATGAGTAGCTCCCCCTAAGATTCCTGCAATGGCATTTGCTGTAGCCATACCAAAATCATTATGGGTGTGCATTTCTATATCAAAATTTGTATTATCTCTTAAATCTTTAATGATACTATTAATTTTAAATGGTTCCATTATTCCAACAGTATCACAATATCTAAATCTATCGGCACCTGCATTTTTAGCTTCTTTTATAAACTGTACAAGGAAATCCCTATCAGCCCTTGAGGAGTCTTCTCCGTTAACAGATATATATACTCCGTTTTTCTTAGCAAACTCTACTGCTTTTACCATACTTTCCAAAACCCATTCTCTTGAGGTTTTAAGCTTATGCTCAATATGGATATCTGATACTGATATTGAAATAGCAACAGCATCAACACCACAATCAATAGATTGCTCTATATCTGAAACTACGGCTCTATTCCAAGCCATTATTGAAGCTTTCAAGCCTCTCTTTGCGATAGTTTTTATAGCGGCTTTTTCATCTCCACCCATAGTAGGAATTCCAACTTCAAGCTGATCTACACCTAATTCATCAAGTAGTTCTGCTATAGCTACCTTTTCATGATTTGAAAAAACTACACCTGCAGTTTGCTCTCCATCACGTAAAGTGGTATCTACAATAGTAATCTCTTTACCTGTTTTTAAATCTTTAATAGACATTCTGATCCCCCTTTTTACTTTTTCTAAACCCCAATTTACACTCTTTGTCAAATTGTCATCACTTATGCAATAGATAAGCCTTCACAATTCAATATACTCAATTTTATCACAACAAAAAAATAATAACAAGATTTTTTATACACCTTTGTATTCTTGTGTTTTCAAGCTTTAGAGCCTAGATTCCTTTAAAATTCCCTATTCCTAACATTTTTTACTTTTTGCAAGTTCAAAAAAAATTCTTTCACCTTCTTTGTAACAGCTCACTACAAAAAACATCATTTTTAAACATATTTTTATATTATAAGGTAATAAATTATTGTATTTTTCACTGAAAATTAAGTCATGACCACCCGTAAAACGGGTGGCATGCTCTAGCCCTATAAGGGCATATTCCTGGCTGTGTCTCAAGACACGCTGAAAAATCCACCAACCGCAAAGTTTTTACAGACGGCCT
>NZ_JAESWA010000013.1 GCF_016765615.1 Clostridium paridis
AAAAAAAAATCTTTACTTGTATTATTAATTATAACTATTATATCTTTGTGTGTATTCTTTTTTGAGAAAAATTCTAGTTCCGTTGATCTTAATGATACAAATAAGAATACTGCTATTGAAACATCATCCAATGACCCCATAAAGGGATATACTCCAAATCAAATAAGATATGCTTATGGCATAGATAAATTAGATTTATATGGTGAAAATCAAAAGATTGCAGTTATTGTTCCATATGGAAGTCCAACAATAGAAAATGATGTATCCATATTTAATAAGCAATTTAACTTGCCAGACTTAGCTCTTAAAATTTCTTACCCTTGCGGAGAACCTGATAAAATTGATATGAATTGGGCTGCCGAAACTTCTTTAGATGTCCAATGGACTCATGCATTAGCTCCTAAAGCTACAATTTCACTAATTATATCTAAAACAGACTCAATAGATGACCTGCTGAAATGCATTGATTATGCAGTCTCTAACAATGAACATATAATCTCTATGAGCTGGGGTTTTAATGAATTTCAAAATGAATTGTCTTATGAAAAATATTTCGACAATAAAAATATAACTTTCATTGCTTCATCTGGTGATGGTGGACCTCAAGTCAATTGGCCAGCTGTTTCTCCTAACGTCTTAGCTGTTGGTGGAACTACTTTAACTTTAAATAAAGATAGTAACATTACTGAAAAAGAAGGCCTATGGAGTAACTCAGGAGGCGGCATTAGTAAATATATTAATGCTCCTAAATATCAGGGCAACTTAAACGTAGGTGCAGCAAAAAATTATAGATCTGTTCCTGATGTATCATTTTTTGCTGATTCATCAGTAGGTGTTGCTGTATATTGTAGTACTAAATATAATCCTCATATATCAGGATGGACTAATTTAGCAGGTACAAGTCTTGGACCCCCTGCTTGGGCTGCATTTACTTCCCTAGTCAACGAAAAACTAGGTTATCCAATTGGCAATATTAATGAAATCTTATATAACTTAGCTACTGATAAAAATCAATACACAACTAACTTTAGGGATATAACCAATAGCACTGATAATATAGGTTATGACCTTTCAACTGGAATAGGTAGTCCGATAGAAAATATGCTTTTTAAATACTTAACTAATAAATAATTTACTAATAATGTAAATTTTGTCTTATTCTTTTTATTATTCATTATATTATAAATATTGACATTTTTTTCTTCTCCTTGTAGACTGTAATCATATTCTGTAAAAAAGGGGAGATTTTATGAAAAGAATAATATCAATTGGTTTATCAGCTTTATCTTTAGTAGTTTTAACAGCACTTCCATTTACAAAAGTTGATGCCAAAGGTCAATCACAAGAATCAAAACAAATTCAATCATTAAAAACAAAATATGATTTAAAAACAGTTAGTAAGGCTCCAGAAGGAGTTAAACCTTATAAATTTGATACTGTTGAAGAAGCTGAAAAGTTTATAGAAAGCATAAAAGCTCAAGAAGCTAAAACTCCAAATCATGTAGACTTAGGAAATACTGAAGTTGGTAAAAAGAATGGACAAGCTACACCAATGACTTATGGTAATGAACATAGGAGTATTTTACTTGGCCTTTGCTACATGAATATAGATGCTTCAATCGAATACTTATGGAGTTCTTCTATGGGACAAAATTATTACAACAGATGTACTGGTGTTAGTTCATACCTTTCTGGAGTATATTATGGTAATGCATGGACACAATCTTCTTATGCTGCTAACATTGTGAATGGCGGACGTCAGTTAAATGTAACAGTATACGGAAAATTCGATTACTATATATTAATAAATACTTCACTAACAAGTTTTGCTGGAAAAACAGCTTCATATTCAGCATCTTGGACAAATCCTTAATAAATATAATAGTTAAATATATTAGTTGAATTTATGATATAATAAATTCAACTAATATGCTTTAGGAGTGATTTTATGCAACTTAATATAGCATCAATAATATCAACAGTCCTTAACATTGGTTTAGTTATTTTAATATCATTTTTTATTATTAGGTTTTTGCGAAAAAATACTAAAACCAAAACTCACTAAACTAACATATAGAAAGGATTATTTATGAGTTATTTATTAGCTTTAATATTTTTAATTTCTGGAATACTGTTTGGAAAAAAGGTTCTCTTCAAAACAAATAAAAATTATGACCTAATGCTATTAGCTCTTGCACTAGTATTTTTCATATTAGGTCAAAAAGCTGAAGTATTTAGGCTATATAACTTCGTTGGAAACATTTCTATAATAGTTCCTCCGTTTATATTAGGAGTTCTGATTCGTAGACGGTTTTCAAAAACACTGATTTAAATGTTTATTTTATCAGTGTTTTTTTATTATATTTAAACTATATCAATGCTGTAAATATCTATAGTTTAAAGGGTTGACTCTGAAAATAAATATAGTATAATCCTAAGGGTTTGTTGTTTTTCGGATATAGTTCTGCCTAGTTCCAAGTACACAATAAAAAAGCATACTTAGAACTAGACAGAATTATTTAAAGGTTAATCCCAATGGGAATTATGCCCCCCTTCAATACATCATTTATTCATAATAAACTCATATCTAAGCTACTTCCTACCCTCGCCTTTTAATAGTTTAAATGCTCTCTATTAGTTAAATAGAGATAGGACTTCCTGCCTGTCCACTTCTACGGCTGACAACACCACAATAACCCTCGTAAATGATGGAATAAGTTTTAGAGTATAGTAAAAACTATACAATGATTATTGCCCCTTTGAGCGTATTTCAGCTCACTTTGCAACGGTCATAAGGGATTGACCTTTCCTTTTCTTTTAAGTGGCTTTATGGCTTATCCCACTACATACCATAAAGGTGGTATGCGACCTTTGAAAATAAAAAAACCTTTTCTGTAAGTATTACCTACAAAAAAGGTTGTTGAAATTCATTCTTTTATACGTTATAATTTACTCATAATTCGAGTAAATTATATAGTAACCTAGTTACTGTAAAAGAAGTTCTTTTCTAACGAGCTTTTTGGTACGGTCAATACCTTAAAGTTTTGGCTCATCATAGCAACGGTCAATTGCAATGATGGGAGTTGAATAAGAGCTTTTTTTATTTATTTTTTAAAATTCGTTTTCACTTAAATTAATTTTAATCCACCATTTTACATAATGCAAGTTTTATTTTTTATTTATATATACCTCTTTTTTGTATTTTATTTGCATAGATTGTATTTATTATTAAGGGCAACGTATTCTTTATAATCCCTCATGTTTTATTTGTTTTACAGATATAGTATTCTAATTTCATGGTACAAGTATTCTTTTATAATCCAGTTAGAATAACTGTTCATAGATTGTAGTATACAACTCTTTATCCTGCACTTACGTTGCATAGATAAATCTATGGAGCGTTAAAGTTCTATAAATACTTCTCTGTTCTCTCAAACTTTACAAGATCTATTTCTTCATCACATTCTTTATATAAATACTTCTCTTTTATAATTTCCACTGCCTTATCTCCAGTAAGCTCCCCATTTAGAACTTTTCTTCCGATATCTTCTATGTCTTGATTAACTTTTAACCCCTCCATTGCAAGAGTTGCCTTAACATTTTTTATAACTTGCTCTATATCTTTCATTTTAAAACCTCCTAAAAATTATGTTGTTTTGGATAATGAAAAACTACTTATCAAAGAGAGGAATTGTAAATGTCAAATACAAAAAAGTTTTTGCTGCTGCAAGCAGATCCAAAAGTTTTTTGTATTTGGGCTTTAGCCTTCAACATTTATAAGGGGTGAATTTTAAGTATACTTATCCTTTCCAAGACAAATTATTAATTATGCTTGTCGATATACAATCCCATTGTAACTCCCTTAATTAAGCTATCTATGTCGACACTTAATTAGGACCATGTTGACATGATTATTCGAGTTGCAATGCAACTCTTTGAGGTGTTGTCGACACCTCTTTATCCTGCACTACGTACCAATGGTAAATAACCATTGGTTTTTTATGTAGATCAAAATAAAACTGCTTATCCCAAAATACAATTTTATTTGATTATTTCAACTTAGTTATTTATCTTTTGGTACGTTATTATTTTTTAGATTTAGCTACTATAAAATGGCTTATTTACTTACTTAAATACAACAATATAATATATT
This sequence comes from Clostridium paridis, assembly GCF_016765615.1. Taxonomy (GTDB): domain Bacteria; phylum Bacillota; class Clostridia; order Clostridiales; family Clostridiaceae; genus Clostridium_T; species Clostridium_T paridis. The sequence goes on from NZ_JAESWA010000013.1 coordinate 4,154, forward strand.
TCTATATTGTTATATATTATATTGTTGTATCTTAATAGTTGATCTAAAGCTAGAGTATGATTCAGTCATGCTTACTAATACTAACTCATACTTACTAATACCGAGTAATACTAACTAATACCAACTAATACTTAGTATTAGTTGGTATTACTCAGTTAATCTATAAAAGCTTTTGTTCCAATGCTATGCAACTTTAAAATTTGCTTTTTTGCTTCATCATTTGAAATTTCTCCCCTTAAGCATTTTTTTGTTACTTCCTCTGATTCAATAGATGGCGTTAGATTTTCCATTTCAACACTCGCTCTTGAATTTTTCAATATCTCTTCTATTCTCTCATCACTTAATTCTTTAACCATATAAAATCCTCCTATCTCTTATCAAAAACAAAAAGACACTCAATAGAGTGTCCTACACTTAAACCTAATTTAGAGTTGGATTGACAGGGCGGCGTATCCTGTATCTCTGATAACTACTTTTCAGCAGCGTGTCGGGAGCCATTTCCGACCTCAAACCAACTTTAATTATAGTATACTTCTCATAATAAAAACACTCAACTAAATCTTTCTCTATTTCGCCCTAAGAAGAACAGTAGCGTATACGCTACCGTATATATTATTTCAATAGGTGTCCCCAGGGGATACCTATTTGCGCTTATAAATCATTCATAAGCGTAAACACCGTGTTTGCTTTTATCCTATTTGAATATTCTCTTGAACAATTGGTATAATAAATAAACGGGAAGCTATTAGCTTTCAGTATTAATATTTAGATGGTTAGAAAATAAGTAGTAATGGATGTACTACTTATTTTCTTTTCTCGTACCTATTTTTACGTGGGTGTCTTTAAATTTCACACCAATACTAATAAGATGTTTTATATATTAAATAAAAAGTAAAATGACCAGTGTTTTTTACACTGGTCACTTCTTATAAAAAGCCAGGACTATTATTTTAAAGTCCTCTCCTGGAATTTCGGATCGAAGTAAACTTCTCCTGAGGACTGAATATACAAGTCGCTCTTTAGGTGGCGAAACACCATACTATCTTTTTTAATTCCCTACTATATGGCAAGGGGTTTCCATCACCTTTTATGCTGCCATTGTGAACTAACAGCCTACTGTATTTTAATTGCTATGTAACCACAATACCGCTTTTACTGTAATTCGGTAAACAGACTTTTTTAAATTTGTTAACCGGTTATTTATCGCTTCCGGTGAGCGAAAAACATTTGACTAGGATTATTATACCATTCTTTTTTATTTTTTAAATACTTTTTAATTAATTATTCATCTATTTTATCAATGACATTAGTATTCCAATCATCTGTTTTGGTTCTCATATACTCAACTGCCATCTTCCTGGCCTTTTCATACATAGTTCTAACTTCTTTTCTATTTTCTTTTGGTACAAGATCCATTAAGGCCTGAACATTTAAAAATGCTGCCGTAGCACTCATGTGTCCTGATTTACTACTGATCTTGGCTAATCTTTCGACCTGGGGTTTTAATGCAACATTTACTTGTTCTCTGACTATTGAAGCTATAATATCTTTATTTTCATTTCCTACTTCTAAAGTTAAACCGTCCTCTATTAATTTTCTCATTACTTCGGAAATGCTTTCACCTTTTTTATCTGCAATATTTTTAACTTTATTATAAATATCATCATTTACTCTTAAATGTACCTGTTGAAATTTCATATTTTGCCTCCTCTCTGTTAAAATTAGTTAATTATATAGTATACCAAATGTGGTACTATGTAAAGTATAAGTGGTATATCTCATAAACCTACTGTAATCAATGCTTTTACAGGCTTTGCCTGTAATATGTGGTACTGCCCTTATCCTGCCTTACAACCCATAATACATAAACCTGTCCAATATTTCCGCTTGTGATCTAATTTAATGTGATACCAGGAGATCCTCCTTATCAGCATAAATGATCATGTATAAGTTTGTTAGATCATTTGTTTGGATGTGGAGGGTTATTTATAAAATCTCTAACTAAAAATTTATTAATTATAGTTTTTCAATCAATTTTTAAACAATTTTATTACTTAAACCTGGCATGATATAACCCTAAATTGTGGTTTATAATATTTATACAAAAATGATCTATTAAAATATATTTTAGTGAAGAATTTTAAATTAAAAGGCTATAGTTAATATGTATGGAACTTTACATATTTTTTAAAGGAGGTGATTTTGATGCAAAATAAAAAAGGAAGGAAACAGAACCCTAAATTCTTAATCCTTCCCTTTGTAGTATCTATTTTGCAGATAGTATACTACTTAAAACAAATATTCTTTAAATGAATTATAACCTATTTGCAGCTAGATATACTAGCTGCTTTTTTATTTTTAAAATTTTCAAATATTGTACTAAAAAAGTTATTGAGTTTTCTATTGAAGACTTGCTTCAAACCATTGATATAACTAGCTTAAATGCTATTGAATTTTCTATTGAGTTTTCTATTATGTTACTTAAAATTAGCATTAAAATATAAGAACCAAAAAAGTTATTGAGTTTTCTATTGAAGACTTGCTCTAAACCATTGATATGACTTGCTTAAATGTTATTGAAAAAGTTATTGTATTACTTTTATTTATCTTTCTTTAGGTGCTCACTAAACTATAAATACTTAATATAAATTTATATATCATTAAAAAGTAAGATGACCAGTGTAAAGAACACTGGTCACTTCTTATAAAAAGCCAGGATATTATTTTAAAGTTCCCTCCTGGAGCTTCGGGTCCAAGTATAACTTGCCCTGGAAACTGAACGCTATAAGTCGCACTTTAAGGTGGCGAAACACCATGTACTCTTGCTAGATATTATCTTATAAAATTATACAAAAATAGCTATTTTGATGCAATACTTAGAAATACTAAACCTAATACCATCATTTTTGAAGATTTTATTGCTTACAAATGGCTTAACTACGTTAAGAGACAAAAGTTCGTTAAATTAAATTTTAACGAACTTTCTCTTTTCCGAAGAACTTAAATAATCCTTTTTTTTGATTTTTTTTGTTTTCCATTTTTATTTTAATATCCTCGATTTTTTTATCCAATTCCTCAAAATGCTCTTCAAGTAAAATTGGATCTTCTCTTAATTGCATCTCTTGAGATTGTTTTAAAAGTATCTGACTATTTTCTACTAACCTATGTAATTCATCTATTTGCTTATCTTTTTCTTTTAACTGCTCTTTTAATGTACTTATATAATCAATTTTAAGATTAAAAGTATCTGTATCTATTGAAACTTCAGAGTTTACATCTTCATTTATACTATTATCATTTAACTCCGTTTTAACTCTTTCTTTTAACTTTAAACTTTCCTTGATTAAGTTAAAACCTTCCTCGTCAACATAGGTAATTCCTTGCTTTTTAATAATGTGTGGTTCTACTTTTTTTAACTTTAACTTTTTATATAAACTAACTTTGCTTAATCCAATTAACTCACTTATTTCAGCTATTGTATATAACATATTGATTCTCCTACTCTTTTAACTTCTTTTAAGTTTAAACAATTCGCTTTAATTAGTTAAAAATCCTTTAACGCAATTAATATGTATGAAATTTATAAAATTACTCCATTTTCTATTGTATACTTAAATATTGAATTATAGTAAAATATATGAATTAAATTAAATTTTTTCATACTATAAGTTTTCTAAGGAGTAATACTAAATGAAAAAAAAATCTTTACTTGTATTATTAATTATAACTATTATATCTTTGTGTGTATTCTTTTTTGAGAAAAATTCTAGTTCCGTTGATCTTAATGATACAAATAAGAATACTGCTATTGAAACATCATCCAATGACCCCATAAAGGGATATACTCCAAATCAAATAAGATATGCTTATGGCATAGATAAATTAGATTTATATGGTGAAAATCAAAAGATTGCAGTTATTGTTC
>NZ_JAESWA010000014.1 GCF_016765615.1 Clostridium paridis
ACATACCTAACTCTAGCACATCATTCACTGCTTTGATTTTAACTTCTAATGAATGTTTTGCCATAAAAAATACACCTCCAAATATTATTTTTGTCTAACATTTGGGGTGCACTTCAATTTGACTCTTTTTATTTTTAAACTGGAGTAAGTGGTGTAAAGACTAATCCCTCTTCATGACTAGTTACTTTTACCTTATCACCTTTTTTAATGCTTCCTCTAAGTAATTCTTCTGCAAGCTTATCTTCAACCTTTTTAGTAATAATTCTTCTTAATGGTCTTGCTCCATAAGTTAAGTCACTACCTTCTTTTATTAAAGATTTTTTACTTTCCTCATCAAACTCTAAATGAATTTCTTGCTCATCTACTCTCTTTACTATTGAATCTAACATAAGATCAATAATTTGAAGTAAATCTTCTTCTTCGAGACTATGGAATACTATTGTATCATCAATTCTGTTTAAGAATTCTGGTCTAAAGCTTCTCTTCAGCTCATCCATAATATTGCCCTTCATTTTTTCATATTCACTCTCGGCTTTATTTTCATCAATTGAAAAACCTAAAGTTTTCTGTTTCTTAAGCATATGTGCTCCAAGATTCGAAGTCATTATTATTATAGTGTTTTTAAAGTTTACTGTTTTCCCTTTAGAGTCAGTTAATCTACCATCTTCTAATATTTGAAGAAGAATATTAAATACATCTGGATGTGCTTTTTCTATTTCATCTAGAAGTATAACAGAATACGGCTTTCTTCTTACTGCTTCTGTTAACTGTCCTCCTTCATCATATCCAACATACCCTGGAGGAGATCCTATTAATCTAGAAACTGAGAATTTCTCCATATATTCTGACATATCTATTCTTATTATGCTATTCTCATCCCCAAACATAGCTTCTGCTAATGCCTTTGAAAGTTCAGTTTTTCCTACCCCAGTAGGTCCAAGGAATATAAATGATCCTATAGGTCTATTTGGATCTTTAAGTCCTACTCTAGCTCTTCTTACTGCTCTTGCTACAGACTTAACTGCTTCTTTCTGACCTATAACTCTATTATGAAGAATTTCTTCAAGTTTTAATAACTTATCCGCTTCTTTTTCAGTAAGTTTTTCTACTGGAACTTTTGTCCATTTAGACACTACTGCAGCTATTTTTTCTGCATCAACTATCTGGGTTTGAACTGAAGTTTGTGCACTCCAATTATTTTTAAGGCCTTCCAATTTTTCTCTTAACTCTTTTTCTTTATCCCTTAAAGATGCTGCTTTTTCAAAATCTTGCACTGTGATAGCATCATCTTTTTCTTTCTTTGTTTTATCAATTAATTCTTCTATTTCCTTTAAATCTGGTGGGGCTGTAAGATTTTCTATTCTAACCTTTGCTGAAGCCTCATCAATTAAATCTATTGCTTTATCTGGCATATATCTATCAGTGATATATCTATCAGATAAGTTTACTGCAGCCTCTAAAGCTTCATCAGTTATCTTTACTCTATGGTGAGCTTCATACTTATCTCTTAACCCTTTAAGTATTTGTAAAGTTTCTTCCTTTGATGGTTCTCCAACATTTATAGGTTGAAATCTTCTTTCTAAGGCAGAATCCTTTTCTACATATTTTCTGTATTCATCTATAGTTGTAGCTCCTATACATTGAATCTCGCCTCTAGCTAATGCTGGTTTTAATATATTTGATGCATCTATCGCACCCTCTGCTCCACCAGCTCCAACTATTGTATGCATTTCATCGATGAAGAGTATAACATTGCCGGCATTCTTTATCTCTTCCATTACTTTTTTAAGTCTATCTTCAAATTCACCTCTATATTTTGCTCCAGCAATCATTGAACTTATATCTAAAGAAACTACTCTTTTTTCTTTTAAAATTTCTGGTATATTTCCTTCAACTATTTTTTGAGCTAATCCTTCTGCTATGGCAGTCTTACCAACTCCTGGGTCTCCTATTAAACATGGATTGTTTTTAATTCTTCTACATAGAATTTCTAAAACCCTCTGTGTTTCTTCATCTCTTCCTACTACAGGATCTAGGTTTCCTTCCATTGCCATATCAGTTAGATCCCTACCATACTGATCTAAAGTTGGAGTTTCTTCTCTATGTTTTCTTTTTCCTTCTTCAGCATTACTCTGTGGATTATTTGTATTAGCTGAAAGTGCTGCTATCAAATCCTTTTTCACCTTGTCAAAATTAACATTTAAGGTATTTAAAATTGTAAATGCAACTCCCTCTCTTTCATTTACCATTGCAAGTAACATATGTTCTGGAGAAATATAATTTTGGCCTAAATTTCTAGCTTCTAGTAAGCTTAAGTCTAATAATCTTTTAGTTCTAGGAGTTAATGGTATATCCTCCTTGCCAGATTCAAAATCCCCTTCTCCTACATATTGATGAAGTAAATTTATTACTTGGTCTTCTTTTACTCCATATTCTTGCAATAAATCTTTGCTTATTCCATCTTCAGCTATTATTCCTAGTAGAATATGCTCTGTTCCAATGTATCCATGTTTAAAGTTTTGAGAATGCTTCTGAGCTTTTAATATGACTCTTTGAGCTCTCTCAGTAAATTTACCATACATCATTTTCTCCACCTCCTAAGTTTCTAATAAAATGTTTCTAATTATATTCGCTCTCTCAATGTTTAAATCTCTTTCCTTTAAGCCTGAACCTAAATAATTCTGCAAAGTAGCATTCTGAGAATAAATCAATATCTTATTTAATTTTTTAATAGTTATATCTTCTATTATTCCAAGTTCTACACCTAATCTTAAATTTGATAATAAGGATAACCCCTCTTTCAATGTAAGTATCCTGGAACTCTCTAGCAAAGCACGAGCTCTAAACACCTTATCTTCAAGCTCATATTTATACTGTTTAAGATATATTTCTCTCAATTGCTTTTCTTGAGAAACAACCTGTAAGGTCACAGCTTCTAAATTATTTAAGATATCTTCATCTGTAACTCCTAATGTTACCTGATTTGATATTTGATAAAGATTTCCTTCTCCTTTTGAGCCTTCACCATATAATCCTCTTATGGTCATTCCCACTTGTGCCAATCCTTTAAGTAATTTATTCATTTCATTATTTAAAGTCAATGCTGGTAAATGAACCATAACTGAAACTCTCATAGCTGTTCCTAAGTTTGTAGGACATGCTGTCAAATATCCAAGTTTCTCATGAAATGCATACTCAAGCTTATTTTCAAGCAAAGAATCAATTGTATCTGCTTTTTCATATACTTCTCTTATATTATATCCTCCTGATATACATTGTAGTCTTATATGGTCTTCTTCATTTATCATCAAACTAATTGTTTCATTGTTATCCACTATAAAAGAGGCCACATCATTATTTTTAACAAGATTTGGACTTATTAAATGCTTCTCAACAAAACTTTTTGCTAAGTTAGGAGTTACTTCCCATAAATTATAAGTATTATACTTATCATCTTCAGAAACAGACTCCATAAAAGCTTCTCTTACTTTTTGTCCTATCTGTATGCCTTCTTCTTTAGTTAATTTATTAGGGAATGGAAATTCTTTTAGATTTCTTGCTAGCCTTACTCTGCTAGAAATAACAATATTCTCTTTATTACATTCTATCCAACTTTCCATAAATCTTCCCCTCCTATTCTCCTAACTTATCTTGTAATATTTTGATTTCATCTCTTATTTCCGCCGCTCTTTCATATTCCTCGGCTAAAATTACTTTTTGTAATTCTTCTTTTAGTTTTAATATCTTATTTCTTTCCAATATCTCTTTACCACATTTTTCAGGAATCTTTCCTATGTGTTCAACATCTCCTTGAACTCTCTTTATTATTGGACTTAACGATTTTGAGAAACTCTCATAACACTCACTACACCCAAGTAATCCAGTCTTCTTAAATTCATTATATGCCATACCACACTTCTTACAGTATATGTCACTCTCTGTTTGTGTTTTAGTATTTTTATTGTAATAATCTACAAGTCCTCCTAGTATACTTTGAAGTGGAAATCCATCAAATTCTTCAAAGGAAGTACTTACAGGTATATCTGATATGTCAGCTGCACACTTTTCACACAACCTTACTTCACTTTTATTTCCATTAATAATCTTAACCATATGAACTGTAGCTTCATTTTTGTTACACCTCTCACATAACATATTACTTCCTCCTTTATGATAATAATAATGCAACTGTAGCTTTTAAAATGTCAGCTCTTAATTTATTTTTATTTTCCACAGAATTTAAGGTTCTTTCATTTATTACCATCTTTATAATCTCAAATTCTCTATCATCTATAATGTCTGCATCATATAGACTTTCAAGTAGTGCTATAGCATTATGGTATGTTATAGAATCTCCAATACTTTCATCTATTAATTCTTTTCTTCTCTTATGATTATCATATTGTACTTTTCTTATTACTATATATCCTCCGCCGCCTCTTCTACTTTCAATCAAATATCCTTTTTCATGACTAAATCTTGTTGTAAGTACATAATTAATTTGAGATGGAGCACAACTAAATCTATCTGCTAATTCATTTCTTTGAATTTGTAATTGCTTATCTTCACTTTCTAATATCAAGCTCTTTATAAAGCCCTCAATTACGTCTGATAATCTTGCCATTTTAGCACCTCTTTACCTTGACTTTCTTTGACCTTTATTAAATATATATTATCATATAATAATTATTAGTGCAATTCCTTTGAATACAAATTAATAATATTTTTTACTCTACTTGGTTATACTTATTTTGAGGTGATATGGTGGAAATTATATGGTTTGGTCATTCTTGTTTTCTAATTAAAACATCGACTGGAAGAAAAATTCTTATGGATCCCTTTGATGAAACTTTAGGCTATCCTACTGTTGAAGAAGAGGTTGATATTATAACCATATCTCATAACCATTTTGATCATAATTATATTAATAAATTAAATTCTTCATGTAATATTTGCAGAGAACCTATAAAATATTCCCTTAACTTTTGTAGTATAGAAGGATTTGTATCTTATCATGATAATTTGAATGGAATTAAAAGAGGGCCAAATATTATATATGTAGTAGAAATTGATGGATTAAGAATATGCCATTTAGGAGACCTAGGACATGTTCTATCTGAGGAAAGTAGAAAGTTATTAGAACCAATCGATATTCTGATGATTCCTATTGGCGGAAATTATACAATTAATGGGAAGGATGCTAGCTTATTAACTAAATTACTTAATCCTAAATTTGTTATTCCTATGCATTATAGCACCCCCTATATATCTGCTTCGATAAATGGGGCTGAAGACTTCTTAATATCAATGAGAAATATACATTCTTTAGAAGGAAATAAACTAAATACCTCTTCTTTAGATTTTAATATTTCTGAGCCTAAAGTAATTTTCTTTTCAATTTCTGATTTATAAAGAAATCATTTAATGGATTATGAGCCATAGATTTTTCTCCGTCTGTCCTTCCGAACATACGAGAGAAAATTCGGTTGTAGACTATTTATTACATTTTAAAGTAAAAAAACATCGCCTAAACAGCGATGTTTTTTGTTTAAATTATTCTTGAACTGGTGCTCCTACTGGGCAAACATTAGCACAGTTTCCACAATCGATACAAGAACCTGCATCTATAACAAATTGTGTATCTCCTTGGCTTATTGCATTTACTGGGCATTCAGCAGCGCATGCTCCACAGCTTACGCAAGAATCTTCGATTTTATATGCCATAACCAACACCTCCTAATATTTTTGACGAAAAACGTCATGTCTATTTTAGCATGTTTGGTTAAAATTTAAAAGTCTTTTAGAGCATTTTTTATACTACAGTATAACCTAAAGATTCCACTGAATCGATTATTTTATCTATTGCACTAAAATAATCGTCATATATTATATTAGCTTCGCCCTTCTCTCTGCTTATTTCGCATGCTACAACTCCTTGGTTGGATGCTATTGCATTTTTTATCTTTCGTACATCTTCAGCAGTCTTCATTCCTGCAATCCTTAATGAAGATTTCATTCTAATCCCCCTTGAAAGTTTTAATTTCCCTTTATTAAATCTTTAATTAACGCTTTATCCGCATCATCTTCTATTACTAATTTAATTTCTCCATCATCTACGCTATCTTCATAACTTCCAGATACTAACTCTACATCTTGGATATTATATTCTCTAATAATTTCTTCTTCACCAAATGGCATTCTAACCTTAACAATTTCCTTAACAGTATTATTTCCTACAACTTCGCCTTTACCATCGTCAGTAGAAACGACTGATCCTACTCTAGGTAATCTCTTCCTAATATCTTCATAAGTACTTTGTTCATAATTTAAGCAGCACATTAATCTTCCACAAATTCCTGAAATCTTAGTAGGATTTAAAGAAAGATTTTGTTCCTTCGCCATCTTTATAGATACTGAAGCAAAATCTCCTAAGAAACTTGAACAACATAGTTGTCTTCCACATGGTCCAAGACCACCTAACATCTTAGCTTCATCTCTAACTCCTATCTGTCTTAATTCAATTCTTGTTTTAAATATTGTTGCTAGATCCTTAACTAATTCTCTAAAATCTACTCTTCCGTCAGCAGTAAAATAAAAAATTACTTTGTTATTATCAAATGTATACTCGACATCAATAAGTTTCATATTTAATTGATGTTCTTCTATCTTTTTTAAACATATTTCAAATGCATCTTTTTCTTTATCTTTATTTTCTTTATGTTTATCCTTATCTTCTTGATTTGCTACTCTTAATACTGTTTTTAATGGTGATATAATCTCTTCTTCAGAGATCTCTTTTTCTCCAATTACACATTCTCCAAATTCTATTCCTCTGGCAGTTTCGACTATTACATAGTCACCTTTTTTTGCTCCAGTATCTATTGGATCAAAATAATATATTTTACCCGCTTTTTTAAAGCGTATACCTACAACTTTTATCATCTTAAACCTCCATAAGATCTACAATCATAACATTTAATGTTAATGCAAAATTTGTATTACTCTTTAGTCTTTCTCTTGTATCATTTATTATACTTACTATTTTATTTAACTTTATAAAACTCATTTCTTTTGATAATCTATCTATTTCATGAAGTTTATCACTATTTATAATTAACTTCTTATTTTCAACTTCTTTATAAATTGAGATATCCCTAACTAATGAAAGTAAAACTTGTAGAAGCTCTTCCCATTCCTCTTTATAATTTTTAAAACTTTCTTCGAACCTTATTACTGCTTCTTTATTATTTGTTTTTATCTCTTCTAAAAGTTTACATAATAAATCTCTTAAAGTCGCTAACTTTTCATCATTAATAAACCGTTCTGCTCTTCCTGGAATCCCACTACTATACGCAATAGCTGCATTTTTCTTATCTTCATCTAAAGCTTTAAACTTCAAATCAATATATTCTTCTATCTCTAATAAACTTAATGGAGAAAGCTTGTGAACTTGACATCTTGATTTTATTGTATCTAAAATTTGTTCTCCACTTTCACATAATATTATTATATATACTCCTTTAGGAGGTTCCTCTATAGTTTTTAGTAACGCATTTTGAGCTTGAATTGTAAGCTTATTGCCCTTATGTATTATAACTACTTTCTTTTCTCCTTCGAATGGTTTTTTATTTACCTCTTGTATTATGTCTCTAACTTCATCGATCCCTATAGATTTTTCCTTAAGCCTGTAGTGTACAATATCAGCGTAATCTCGTTCTTCCTTTTTATCCAGTATTCTTAATGCAAATATTGTAGCGAGAGTACTTTTTCCTATGCCGTCTTCTCCTATAATTAAATGAGCATGAGAGAGTGCATTTTTGTCTATAAGCTTATTAAAAACCTTTCTTATTTCATTATGACCAATAAACTCCATTGCACTCCTCCTACAAATTAAATCTTAATAAATTTATCTACATCAACTACAAACACTGTCGCCCCACCCACTTGAACTTCAACGGGATAAGACATAAATACATCTGCTGTTCCAACCATCGGTGTTGGAGAAACCATTAACTGATCTCTAGTTTTACATGTATCTTCAATGATTGCAATTACATCATCAAGTTTTTCTTTTTCTACTCCTATTAACAAGGTAGTATTTCCAGCCTTTAAAAATCCTCCTGTTGTTGCAAGCTTAGTTACTCTAAAACCACCTTCTGTTAGAGCTTCTACTAAATCAACAGAATCATCATCCTGAACGATTGTTATGACTAACTTCATAATATTTTCCCTCCTTTTAATCTATACCCCTTATTAATACTTATTTTACCACAAATTATATACTTAAAATATACTTTTATAATATTCTAACAACTCTACTAATATATTTTATCTCTATTTAACTATAAGTACTTTTTTACATAATTATATATTTCGTTATGTATGTCTTCTATACTTCTTAATTTATCCCCATCATTACATTTTATTTTGTTCCAATTATACTTATTTGCAATATCTAAACTATTATTATATGAGTTCACTAAATATTCCTTATTACTTTCATGAATATCTTTTTCTTTTCCCCCCGTAAATTTGTTTGCTCTTTCCTTCATAAGCTCTTGACTTATCTCAGGAGGCATATCTAAAAATATTACACAATCAGGTGTTGGTAACCCGTATAAATTAAATTCTAATTCATATAGCCAATCCAAGTATTTGTTTCTCTCACTTTTATTCATTTTAACAGCTTGATGCACCATATTGGAAGTAGTATATCTGTCAGATATTATTATTCCACCATTTTTATAGAAATCTTCCCAATCTGTTTTATATGATGCAAACCTATCTATTGCATAAAAAGTTGATGCCACATATGCATTAACATCTTCAGGTTTCTTTCCAAAGTCGCCATTTAAATACATCTTTACTGGTGCACATGCTGGACTATCATAATTAGGATATGTTATTTTTCTTACATTATAGTTTTCCTTAAATAATCTATCATAAAGTCTTTGTGTTTGTGTTGCTTTTCCAGATGCATCTGATCCACTTTCTATTATAATTAATTTACCTTTAGCCATAATTTTCCCTCCATTATCTATATTACCTAATTAGATACTACTTTAACTTTCCCATCCTGAACTCCAATAATATCAATATTATCTTCTAATAGCTCAATTAGCTTGTCCTTTTTCTCATTAGATATTTTCTCTCCCAACATTATAAATGGTATACCTGGTGGATAAGGCGTAATATTCTCAGCTGCTATATGTCCAGAAATATAATTTATATCTAATAAGGTTGTAGCCTTATCTAGTATTTTATACGGTTCAATAATATCTCCATCTTGTATTTCTAAATATGAATTATATCCTTTATAAGTTTCATTTTCACTCTTTACTAATTTCAGTTCTAAAATTGCTTTTTCCAATCTATCAAAATCTTCTTGAGTATTAAAAGGTGTTGCAATAAGTACAACAGTTCTTCCAAAACTCATTTCGCACTGTACTCCTTTTTCAAGTAAATACTTTTCTAAATCAATAGATTTATATTCCTTGCCTTGAGTGATAACTATTTTAGTTGGATCAAAAATCCATTCAGAACCTAAGTCTTCTTTGCTCATAACTTTTATATATGGCACTTTTTTCACATTATCTTTAAATATATTAATTCTGTCGATTAATATCTCATACTCTTTATCTGCTTTTTCTTGTAGGTAATATCTACTGTAATCTAAAGTTAATAAAAAAATGTATGATGGACTTGTGCTTGTAAATATTTTAAGATAAAATTCTATCTTTTCTTTGTACTCTTCCTTATTTATATGTAAATAAGCACTTTGGGTTAAGGAAGGTAATGTTTTATGCGCACTCATGACTATCATATCAATTTCATATTTTAATGGATTTTCAGGTAAATTTTTATTGAAACCAAAATGAGCTCCATGTGCAGCATCTAGTAATATTTTAATATCTTTTTCTTTACACTTATTTACGATTGTTTTTAAATTAACTCCTATTCCAAAATAGTTAGGATATGTTAATATAATTCCTTTAATATCGCTTTCTTTTTCTAATACTTTAAAAAAATTATTCAAATCTATTCCTAAGGTCACATCATTGTTTTTCTCTACAGAATTTTTAAGAAATATTGGTTTCAGTTTTCTAAGCATAATTCCATTATAAATAGATTTATGACAGTTTCTTTCAACCAAAACTTTATCTCCTTCTTGAAATGCTGCAAATATCATAGCTAAGTTACCTGAAGAACTTCCATTAACTAAAAAATATGATGATTTACTCTTATAACAGTTTTTTAATAATTTTTGCGCCTCTTTAATTATTCCTCTTGGATTATGCAAATTATCTAATCCCTCAACCTCAGTAATGTCTGAGCTTGGAATTAGTTCTAATATACTTTTATTAAATGCCCGTCCTAACTTATGTCCGGGCATTGAGAAAGGCGCAAGATCTAACTTTTTATATTCACTTAAACCCTCTAACATTGGTATTTTAGTCATACATTACTTCCCTCATTTAATAATTAATTTGATTTATCAATTATTTCTGCCAAATGCTTTCTTATCTTTCTTCTATTTAACTCATATTTATCCGAATCAGCAGACATTTCTGATATAGCTTTTTCACAATTTAAACAAATTTCCTTTCCGCATATTATTATACCATGTTCAGAATTTTTTCCACATATAATACATCTATTTCTCATATTTTCCCTCCATCAATCTCTTTTTAATATTAGTGATTATTGACTTATTCAATATATAGTATTCATAAAACAATTTAAATTCATTAATTTGATTCCATGTTTTATATAAATATTTTTTATGTTATTGGATAAAATAACATAAGCATCTCTAGTCTATAATTTATATAGAATTTGATGCTAATAATTCTTTGAAAATTCAAAGGAGGGTTAATTTTGAAGCAGGAACTTATTTCATATCTATCAACTTGTAGAGAAGAGCTATTCTCTTTATGTAAATTTCTATATGATAATCCTGAGGAGAGCTATAAAGAAGCAAAGGCATGTTCATATATAACAAATTATTTAAAAGAAAAGGGGTTCTATGTTAATAATAACTTTTTAGGTATTAAAACTTCATTTATTGCTGAAGTAGGAAGTGGGCACCCTAAAATTTGTTTTTTATGTGAGTATGATGCAATCGCTGATTCTGGTCATGTTACTGGCCATAATTTATTAACTACAATTTCTATCGCATCATCTATAGCTCTTGCAAAACTTTCTGATAAGTTTAAAGGTTCTATTGTCTTAATTGGCTGTCCTGGTGAATATTTGGGTGGTACAAAGACAACAATGGTTAGACAAGGTATCTTTGATGATATTGATATAGTAATGCAATGTCATCCTAACACTATAACAGCTGAAAGTGGAACATCTTCAGCAATAATTCCACTAAAAGTTAATTACAAGGGAAATGCAGGGCTAAGTTTTTTAAATAAAGGTGTTTATAATTCTTTAGATGCAACATTGCTTACATTCAACACTCTTAACTCCTTGATGAAGGGTTTTCCAGATAACTTGGAGATTAACTCTATTCTATCAAAAGGAGGTCTTACACCTTTACTACTTCCAACCGACTCAGAGGCTAAATTTTATATACGAGCTAAAGAAATGGAATATGCTAAATTTGCTGAAAGTAAACTAAGAGAGATATGCTCATTTGTTTCACATATTCTTAATATAGATCACTCTATTTCATTCTATGAACCTCCTAATGAAGAGCTGTTAACAAACATAACTTTAAACCGATTGTATTCTCATAATTTAAAGGAGGCAGGGATTATAGATATTGCTCCACCTAAAGAAAGTAATGCTGGATTAAGTTTAGGTTGTGTTAGTCAAAAAGTTCCTACAATACAGCCATATATTGACATAGTCAATAATCAAAACATTAATTATGGATCTGTAGAATTTGCAAAAGCAACATTAAGTGATTATGCTATGGACAATGCAATAAGAGCATCTCATGCTTTGTGTTTTACCGCTTTAGATGTGCTACAAAACTCTCAATTATTAAGTGAAGTTAAGTCTGAATTCTTTTCATTTAATAAAGGCTTATATTAATATTTAAACTCAAAATAAAAAAGGTGACTTCTGTCACCTTTAAGCTACTTTTTTTCTATTTATCTTGTCAACTAAACAACAACTTGGTTGGAAATAAAATTTTCTAATTTTATTTCCATCTCTATATCTGCAACAATATACATCAAAAGAAAATGCACTACACGCATATCTTTTACTAAAAATTGCTGCTAAAAATCCAACTTTTGTTTTTTTAATATATATAATATCATTTATATTTATGTCCTGAAGTGTATTAACTTTCTTATCAGATATTCTATTTATTATAAAGTCTTCTCCAATAATCGAATACTTATATTCAGATTTACACTCTCTATATTGAGAAAATAAAAAAACTCCTATTAAAAGTAATATGATAGGATCACTTATACTTGACACCCCGAATCCACTTATATTTACAGTTCTAAATACCTGTGAAATTACTATAGCAATTGATATCATAATTATTGATAAGATTAGCACTGGTGCCTTTCTCTTTTTCAACACTTCTTTGTGCATTATACCCATATGTGTCCCCCATTAATTACATAATAATCAGATTATACTAGTGTTTTCTATTTAAATCTATAGCTAATTTCCTCTATATATATTCATTATAAAATGAATATTGCAATGTTAACGTTTGTAACAGGCTTTTTATGCTTTTTCCTCTAGCTTTCTCATTTATCTAGGCTTATAAACTTTAATATTAATAATGTTTATTCATCACTAAATAAATTTATCACATTTTCACTTAGTTAATGTATAAAATGTATTACTATTAATTATCAGGAGTACAACCATGCTAATCCCATGTGCACTAAAAAATGGTGATACTATTGGAATTGTTTCTACAGCTTTTCGTGAAGATAAATCAGTTATCGATGGTAAGATTAATTATTTTGAATCACTTGGTTTCAAAATTAAAATTGGTGAGTCTGTTTATAAAGAAGATGGCTATTTTTCTGGAAGTACAACTGCCAGAACTCTAGATCTTATGAATATGTTTAAAGACAAAGATGTAAAAGCTATTATATGCTTTAGAGGCGGATATGGCTCAATTAATATATTGCCTTATATCAACTTGAATACAATTAGATTTAATAAAAAGATATTATGCGGATATAGTGATACAACAGTACTTATTAATTATATATCAAAGAAAACTGGGTTAATCACTTTCCATGGTCCCATGATAAATTCTGATTTCAATAATATAGAAACCTTGGAAAGCCTTAAGTTTACTCTAATGCAAGGAAATAAGCCCTATAGTATACCTTTAGGTAATTGCTCTTTTATTAATCCTAGCGAAATATCCGGAAGATTATGCGGTGGTAACTTATCAACTATTTGCTCATCTATTGGTAGTCCCTATGAACCAAATTTTAAAGATAAGATCCTTATTATAGAAGATGTTAATGAAAAACCCTATAGTATTGATAGAATGTTAACACAACTACTTTTATCTGGAAAGTTGCATAAATGCAAAGGCTTTATCTTTGGTTCATTTTATAAATGCGATAGTGATAATATATCTAATAACTTCACTATAAAAGAAATAATAAGTCGTATCTTTACCCCACTAAATAAACCTATTATACTAGATTTTCCTATAGGTCACTCTTATCCTAATCTTACTCTTCCAATAGGTGCTATGGCTAAATTTAATCTTTTTAAGAAGACCCTTGATATTATTAATCCTGTTGTTAAGTAACTTATTCACACAAATCCACAAATCGCACACAACTTATCCACATTTTTTGTTGATAAGTTTGTATTTTTTGTTAATAACTTTTATTTGTTAATTGAAATTTTACTTAATTTACAATCCTCTAAACTATAAAAGACTAGCAAACTTAAAGTTTACTAGTCTTTTTTTGGAGGCGCCACCCAGATTTGAACTGGGGATAAAGGTTTTGCAGACCTCTGCCTTACCACTTGGCTATGGCGCCACACTTATGGTGGCTCGAGCAGGAATCGAACCAGCGACACGAGGATTTTCAGTCCTCTGCTCTACCGACTGAGCTATCGAGCCACAGAATTGGCGATTCCCTACTCTCCCACACAGTCTCCCGTGCAGTACCATCGGCATCTCAAAGCTTAACCGTCCTGTTCGAAATGGGAAGGGGTGTTACCTTTGTATCATCATCACCAATTACTTCTAAAATTGCTACCTCCTTCGTATTACTTCGTCACCGTCGTCATTCCGGTGCTCACATAGCTTATAGTATGCTGCGCTCCTCATTTCCTAGGTTCCTCGTACTACTCGGATCTATCAATTTTATTGTGAATTTACTCTTTTGTGAATTAACTCTTATCGAATTAATTATTTGTTGAAAAAACTTTATGTTCTTTCAAAATTGCACACAATATCCAGTTGTTTTTATTTGGTCAAGCCCTCGATCTATTAGTAT
>NZ_JAESWA010000015.1 GCF_016765615.1 Clostridium paridis
AGGCCGTCTGTAAAAACTTTGCGGTTGGTGGATTTTTCAGCGTGTCTTGAGACACAGCCAGGAATATGCCCTTATAGGGCTAGAGCATGCCACCCGTTTTACGGGTGGTCATGACTAATTATTTGCTAGCAGTATCTTTAATGACATAAAATCCAGCTATTAATGCGTCAATTGTTAAATGCAAACTTTCATTTACACTTTGAGAAAGTCCAAATCCGTTGTTTTGATCCAATGAAGTAAATCCATGTAGAATACTTCTTAGTCCTCTTGTAGCGTGAATTGCACTATCTCCTTTTAAACCATAAGCAGCTAATACTTTTAAGACTACGTCTATAAGAGCATTTTCTTCAGCAATAAGATCCTCATCATTAAAGTCTGAAACATTATTGATAGAGGAATATAATCCAGGATGTTTCTTTGAAAAGCTTGTGTATGCGTCAGCCAGTGCATGAACAGCATCATCACCAGATTTGCCTATAGCAGCATTAGCCATATCTTCGCGAAGTTTTCGTATGCTGTATATACTTAATTTCTTTCTTAAATCTTGAATTCCATTAATATGATTATATAGGGAGGGTGTTTTAATATTCAAGAATTTAGATAAGGAAGCTAATGTAACTTCTTCCAAACCATTAGCATCAGCTAATTTTGATGTAGCTAGTAAAATTGTATTTATATCTAATCCAACTCTAGGTGACATATTTTTTCTCCTTTAGTTTAATTTCAGTATCATTAATTATTTTATCCATAGCGGCTTGAGGATTAATTAGCATATTCCCATGTCCTGTAGCCAAGATACTTGGATTTAGTCTTCTTAATTTTGTAGCACTTTCTAAAGAAACGATATTATTCCATGTGGCTAAAGCAGGGAAAGGAAATAAGACTTTCTTTTGTCCAGCAATGGCAAATCCACCTCTTACTTGAAAAGCATCTCCAGCAATCAGAATATTATTTCTTGTGTCCAAATATGCCATAGAGCCAGGGGTATGCCCAGGAGCAGATATTGCTAGTAATGAGCCTATCATATCTCCATCATTCAAGAAAATATCAGCTCGAGTTTTAAGGTTTTTTGGTACAGAACCCTTTATGGGTAAATTGCCTTCATCAGCATCTAAAGAGATATCTCCAGACATCAAACGTGAGTCCCTTTTAGACACATAGACTGGAACATTTTTCAATGTTTCTTTTAAAGCATCTAATGCACCTATGTGATCTCCGTGAACGTGTGTTAATAGAATTTTAGTTATAGGTTTACCGATTTTTTCAGAAGCTTTAATTATATCTTTATATCCGAAAGCAAGTGCTGCGTCTATTAATGTTAGGCCAGTTTCTTCTTCAACAAAATAGCAGTTTACTGGGAATAGAATAGGCATAAAAGTTAATTGATATACTGTTTTTTCTTGAATAAGTCTCATAATAACAACTCCTTTCATATAAAAACTAATATAATTAGTTTTTATAATATTATATTCTTGATTACAACTAATGTTATTAGTTTTTACAATAAAATAATTAGTTAAAAATAAATATACATAAAAAAGTTATAAAAGTTGTAAAATAAAAATGAAAAATTACTTAAAACGTACGATAAATATATAGATAGGGTTTTGAACTATTAAAGTAATATATAATGCAAAAATCATATTACATCTCACGGTCCAACTCTAAGTTGAAGCGTCTAAGAGCTGGACAGCGACATGTAAATTCTTTAATGCATTATATATATATAAGGATATTGAAAATAAAATTTAAAAGTGGGGGTTATATAATGGAATTTAACAATGAACAAATTAGTGAAATGGATGATATGAGTAGTTTTATATCAACTTTTGAAGAACTGGTGAAACATATAAAATTTATTGAAGAGATATCTGGTGATATCAATGATGTTGCCTCTAAAACAAATTTACTAGCACTTAATGCATCAATTGAAGCAGCAAGAGCAGGAGAAGCAGGAAGAGGATTTTCAGTTGTTGCAGAAGAAGTTAAAAAACTTTCTGTTAGCACAAAAGAATTAGTTTTAAGTATGAATGACGCAGTAAAAAAGATATATTCTCTTACTGAGGAAGCAAATGATAAAATTGATAAATTTAAAGCGAAAAAGTAGTATATAGTAAAGCAACAGATTTTTATCATTCAACTGACAAAAATCTGTTGCTTTTTTTTGGCAATATTACTATAGTTAAGTAGAATAAATTAACAATTAAAGTTTATAAAACTGTAGAATCTTCAACATAAAGTAAACTATATTATACTCGATAAAGTAAGTATAAAAATGATTATGAGAAGGGGTTTTAATATGGAATCAAAAATACTACTTGAATCTGGAACTGGAGAGTTAGAAATACTTGAGTTTTCCATTAGTAATAGACATTATGCTATTAATATTATAAAAATTAAAGAAATATTGGAAGTAAAATCAGAAAACCTAACTAAGTTACCCGAATCACACCCTGCTATTGCTGGATTAATTCTTAATAGAACTGAAATATTAACTGTAATTGATTTGAAGTATGTTATTGAAGGTACAAAGTGTCGTGATTTTAATAAATTGATTATATGTGAGTTCAATAAACTAAAAGTAGCTTTTATAATTGATGATGTTATTAAGGTACAAAGAATTAAGTGGCAAGAAATATTAAAACCTGATGATGTATCTACAAACTCACTAGTTGTAGGCAATATAATTATGAATGATACAATAGTACTAATGTTAGATTTTGAGAAAATAGTTACAGATATTAATCCAAGTACAGGAATTAGTGAAGATAGAATACATGAAGTTGACTATAAAGATAGGTCTAATATTAAACTAATGATAGCTGATGATTCAGCAATGATAAGAAAGTTACTTGAGAATACTCTTACTAAAGCAGGCTTTAAGAATATAAGTTTATTTAACGATGGAAAGCAAGCATTAGATTATTTGTTAAAATTAGCAGATGAAAAAGGTGCGAACTTCACTGATGATGTTCAACTTTTAATAACAGACATTGAAATGCCTCAAATGGATGGACATGCACTTACAAGAAATATAAAAGAAAATCCAATTTTAAGAAAGTTACCAGTTGTAATATTTTCATCGCTTATTACAAGTGACTTGAAGCATAAAGGTGTATCTGTTGGTGCGGATGGACAGCTAAGTAAACCAGAAGTTGGTGAACTAATTGAAATGGTAGATAGTTTAATATCAAAAAAACTAGGTAAATAATTCACATAAAAAAGACACAATTATAACATTGAAAGAACATAATAGAGGAGTAGTATTATATACAAGATAAGTTTTCTTTTTATAAATTTCTCCCCTTTAAAGCAGTTGGCAATTAATTTATTGTCAGCTGTTTTTTTATTATTTAAATAGTATTAGTTATATTAATATCTCTATCTTATTTAGTATAAATAAAATTTTATATTTAATACTAATAGAGTGACAGAAATTTATAAATCAAAGTTATAAATTTACAGAGCTTTGATAATAATAACTGTAATTAAATTTGGAGGTGACAATATTGCTAATAGAGTCAAAGAATAAGCAAGTATTAGCTGGAATTAAAGGAGTTGAAAGTGCATTAAGAAATAGCTCAAATCAATATAAAAGTGATAATGAAAGAATTGCATATAAAGAAGAATTAGATAAGGTTCGTGCAGTGATTAAAGGGATAGAAGACAATTGGGGAATAAAATCATAAAAAATATATAAGCTAATTAGGAATAGCATACTCTAAGAGGAGGCGTTAAAAATGTCAGGTAAGAAGGAGTTGACTCCAGTTCAACAACAATATCAAGACTTTGCAAAGGATAGAGAACCTAAACGTCCAGTAGTTAAGAACTGTATAAAAGCTTTTTTTGTAGGGGGAGCAATATGCACCTTTGGACAATTTTTGCAGTGGATCTTTATTACATACTTTAATTTTAAGGAAGAAACGGCTGGTGGTCCTACATCTGCAGTTTTAATAATTATATCTATTTTACTCACAGGATTTGGAGTATATGACCACATTGCCCAATGGGCAGGTGCAGGCACAGCAGTACCTGTAACTGGTTTTGCAAATACAATGGCTTCTGCAGCTATAGAACATAGAACGGAAGGATATGTATTAGGAGTAGGTGGAAATATGTTTAAACTCTCAGGGTCTGTAATAGTCTTTGGAGTTTTTTCAGCTTTTGTAGTATCTATAATAAAACTGATATTAAAGTGGATAGGTGTGATGTAAATGTTAAAAGGAAATCAAACATGGATATTTGAAACCAAACCAGTGATAATTTCATCAGCTGCAGTAGGTGGACCTTTTGAAGCTAAAGGGGCATTATCTGAGGATTTTGATTTGCTTCATGATGATGTATGGTTAGGTGAAGATAGTGTAGAAAAAGCTGAGAAGAAATTGCTTGAAGAAGCATGTGAAGCAGCTATAAATAAAGCAAACATGAAAAAAGAAGAAGTTCAATTTTTTATAAGTGGAGATTTAATGAATCAAATCATATCTAGTAGTTTTGCTGCACGTACATTAGGAATACCTTTCTTGGGGGTATTTGGAGCATGCTCAAGTGCTATGGAAGGTTTAGCATTAGCCTCTTTGTTGGTTGATAGTAAATCTGCTAAATATGTAGTTGCTGGGGCATCAAGTCACAATATAGCAGCTGAAAAACAATTTAGGTATCCAACTGAATATGGAGCTCAGAAGCCCCCAACAGCACAATGGACAGTTACAGGGGCTGGTGCAGGACTAGTTGCTCAAAAGGGAGATGGACCTAGAGTGACTTCAGCAACAATAGGCAAGATAGTGGATATGGGAATTTCAGATCCTTATAATATGGGTTCAGCTATGGCTCCAGCAGCAGTAGATACTATAGAAGCTCATTTTAGAGATTTAAATATCGAGCCATCTCACTATGATTTAATTGCTACAGGAGACTTAGGGAAAATAGGACATAAAATAGCTACAGATTTATTAGCAAAACATAATGTAAATATGTCAAGTACTGTATTTACGGATTGTGGAATGCTAATTTATAAGGAAGATCAGCCAGTGATGGCTGGTGCAAGTGGATGCGGTTGTTCAGCTACAGTTACATATGGTCACCTACTAAATAAGATGAAGAAGGGTGAATTAAAAAGAATATTAGTTATTGCAACAGGAGCATTATTATCTCCTTTATCATATCAACAAAAGGAAAGTATACCTTGTATTGCTCATGCAGTTTCTATAGAGATGTAAAGAGAGGTGTTATTAAGTGGGAATTTTTATATGGGCGTTTATAATTGGAGGAGTAATATGCGTTATCGGGCAAATAATGATGGATGTATTTAAACTTACGCCTGCACATACAATGAGTACTTTAGTTGTTGCAGGAGCAATATTAGGAGGATTGGGTTTATATGATTCCTTAGTAAAGTTTGCTGGCGCAGGTGCATCAGTTCCAATAAGTAGCTTTGGTAACTCCTTAGTAAAGGGAGCATTAATGGAGGCTGAACAAACAGGAATTATTGGAGTATTAACAGGAATATTTGAGATTACCAGTTCAGGAATATCAGCTGCAATAATTTTTGCGTTTATTGCATCACTTATTTTTAAACCAAAGGGTTAATATATATGCTTTTTATTAGTAAGGGAAGAAAATATCTTCTCTTATATTTTTTTGAAATGTTATTGTTAAATTTTGTCAATTTACTCCTTGTTTGAATACTATATCTTGTACTTAATATTCTATGGAGGATTAAAATTGAAAAAGGTAGAAACAACAAAGAAGATGGGGCAATTTCCTAAAATGAGTAATTGTGTACCACAAGAAACAGTTATAAAAGATGTAAGATTAGCTGCAGCATATGTTCCTTATGAAAATCTATGTGCTCTTTTTACACCAGTAGAAGCATTAAAGAGAGGTACAGCATTCCCAGAGCTTTATAGTCCTTATGAAGGGAATGAAAAGGAAGCTTATCAAATGAAATTGGCTGGAAAGGAGAGAGAAACCTATGAAGAATGAAATGCATGATATGAATGAAAAAGAATTATTAAAACAACTTCGAGCTGCAAACTTTATGAAAGTAGATTTAGGTTTATTTCTCAATACTCATCCAATGGATGGAGAGGCATTAAAAGAATTTAATTTTTATGTAATGGAATGTAGAAGATTAAAAGAAGCTTATGAGATGCATTGTGGTATGTTAACTCAACATGACTCATTAAGCCCATATCCATGGCAATGGATATGTGAACCTTGGCCATGGGAAGAAGAAGCTAATTCTAAGCTTGAAAGGGAGGAAAAATAGTTTATGTGGACATACGATAAGTTCTTAGAATATCCAGTTAAAATTAAAAATCCTAATCCAAAGATGGCAAAAATAATAATTACTCAATATGGAGGGCCAGATGGAGAATTAGGCGCTTCATTAAGATATTTAAGTCAAAGATTTTCTATGCTCACTCCTCAAGCTATAGCTACCTGTAATGACATAGGAACAGAAGAATTAGCACATCTAGAAATGGTAGGTGCAATTGTTCGTCAATTAATGAAGGGTGCAAGTCGTGAAGAGATAGAAAAAGGTGGAATGAGTGGATACTATACAGATCATGGAAAAGGAATATATCCTGTAAGTGCAGATGGAGTACCATTTAATGCATCATATATTCAATCAAAAGGAGATCCCATTGTAGATTTAACAGAAGACTTAGCAGCAGAACAAAAAGCAAGAGCAACCTATGAATATTTAATTAATATGGCTGATGATCCAGATGTAATAGAACCATTAAAATTCTTGAGAGAGAGGGAAGTTGTTCACTATCAAAGATTTGGTGAAGCTCTTAGAATAGTTCAAGATTACCTTCAAGAACCACATTTATTTGTAATGCCTAAACCAGAATCAATGAAATAAGTTTAACCCAAAAGCAGAATAATTATTTCGCATTTAGGAATGTGGAAATAGAGGAAAGTGTACCACTTTAGTAAGAGGTACACTTTCCTATTTTAATATACTTTTATAAAAGGTCATTTATGAATTAAATTATAAGTATTCTTACAACTTATTTCACTACCATTGCAACTTATACACTCAATTATGCATCATACAGTCTAGCTGGTTGAAGGAGATAAATTACTAACATATAATTAAATCATAGTAAGAGGGAGGGATTTAAAATGAAAATAACGATAGAAAATATCCCTGAAGGAAGTGAACCAGAGATAATAGTAAGATGTAATGAAATAGATGAATCTTTATTGCAGCTTATTTATTCAATTAAATCATCATCTAAGAAACTAATTGGTCTCACAGGCTTACAAATGAATATTATCAATCCGAAAGATGTTTTCTATTTTGAAGCAGTAGATAACAAAGTATTTATTTATTGTAAGGAAAAGGTCTACGAGTCAAGACTAAGGTTATATGAGCTTGAAACAGAATATGAGAACTTAGGATTCTTTAGAGCCTCAAAATCAACTGTTCTTAATATTTCAAAAATAAAATCTTTAAACCCAGTTTTTTATGGAAAATTTGAAGCCTTGCTACTAAATGGAGAGAAAGTGTATATATCTAGACAATATGTTCCTATCTTAAAAAAGAAATTAAATTTATAAAGGAGAGGTTATTATGGAAATTAGAGAATATTTAAAATCTATGGTTAAGGATTTTATTACTGCTTGCGGATTCCTAATGGTACTGATGGCTATATATTTAGGGTTGTATTCTATAACAGAAATTAACGTTTCATTTTTATTTCAAATTATAATAATAGCTTTATCTTTTACGTTTTATAAGTTTGCTTTTATTAATAAGTTTGAATTAAAAGAAAAGGCTAATATCATTAATTTCTCAATTTGCACTACATTGGCAGATATAATGATAATAGTATGGTTATGGTTATTTAGCCCAAGAAATATCATAGATAATGAAAATATAGTAGTTTATATAATAATTATTTTTGTTGTAAAGGCAGTAGTTTTTGCAATGATGTATATTAATGGACGTGAGGAAGCAAAAGAACTAAACGAAAAGCTAAATGAATATAAGAAGAGTGCAGCTAAATAAAATTGAAAAGAACAATTTATCATACCCCAAGCAGTTGTAGGTTATAGGCTATAGTTGTTTGGGGTATAGTAATATAAATAAAATATGAAAGGAGTCTAAAAAATGCCAAAAACAATGGAAAGAATAGCAAATAGATTGATTAATGAAAAATCACATTATCTTTTACAACATGCCCATAATCCAGTAGACTGGTATAGTTGGTCTGATGAAGCATTTGGAAAGGCAAAGACAGAAGATAAGCCGGTATTTTTATCAATAGGGTATAGCACTTGTCACTGGTGTCATGTAATGGAACGTGAATCGTTTGAGGATGAAGAAGTGGCAGAAGTTTTAAATAAACATTTCATTTCTATTAAAGTTGATAGAGAGGAAAGAGCAGATATAGATAGTATATATATGACTTTTTGCCAACTTTATACTGGTAGTGGAGGTTGGCCATTAACAGTTATCCTTACTCCAGATAAGAAGCCTTTTTTTGCAGGAACATATTTTCCAAAGAAAAGTAGACATGGTTCAATAGGTATAATAGAATTGCTAAACAAGATAAATGACATTTGGGAAAATGATAGAGAAAAATTTAATACAACTTGCGATGAAATGCTTAAGGAAATAAAAAAATATGATAAAAATAATGATAAAGAAGAGCTAAATGAAAAGATAATAAATAACACTGCTTTGCAGTTAAAACAATATTTTCAAAGAGATTATGGAGGTTTTAGCAGAGCGCCTAAGTTTCCTGTACCACATAATTTATATTTCTTACTAAGGTATTATTATCAAAATAAAGATCATGAAGTTTTAAAAATAATAGAGAAGAATCTTCAGTGCATGTACAAAGGTGGGATCTTTGACCATATAGGATTTGGATTTTCAAGATATTCTACAGATAATAAATGGTTGGTACCACATTTTGAAAAAATGTTATATGATAATGCACTATTATCCTTGGTATATACAGAAACATATAGCTTAACTGGCGATAGGCAATATGAGGAAGTGGCAGAGAAAATTTATGCTTACTTACTAAGGGATATGCTTTCACCTGAAGGAGCGTTTTATTCTGCTGAGGACGCAGACTCTGAAGGAGTTGAAGGAAAGTTTTATGTATGGACATTGGATGAATTAATGAGAGTGTTAGGTGATGAGGAAGGAAAAATTTATGCTGACATATATGATATAACTAATAGAGGAAATTTTGAAGGGAAAAGCATACCTAATCTAATAGATGGGGATTTAGAAAAAATGCAGAAATACACGGAACTGCAAAGGCGTTTAGAAAACAGCAGGAAAAAGTTATTTGAATATAGAGAGAAAAGAGTTCATCCTTTTAAGGATGATAAGATTTTGACTTCTTGGAATGGGTTAGCGATTGCATCGTTTAGTAATGGCGGGAAGATATTTAAAAAGCCTGATTATATTAAAGTGGCTAGGAAATCAGCTGATTTTATATTAAATAAATTAGTAAATAAAGATGGGAGGCTTCTTGCAAGGTATAGAGATGGAGAAGCAGCAAGTCTAGCAGTTCTAGAAGATTATGCGTTTTTAGTCTGGGGGCTTATAGAACTTTATGAAGCATGCTTTGATACTAAATATTTAGAAAAGGCCATAGAATTAAATGAGCAGATGATAGAACTCTTTTGGGATAAAGATAATGGGGGATTTTATCTCTATGGCAAGGATAGTGAGGAATTAATATTAAGACCTAAGGAAATATATGATGGAGCACTTCCTTCAGGAAATTCAGTTGCTTTATTAAATCTAATAAAACTTAATAGTCTAACAGGAAGTCTAAAATATGAAGAATTTATTGAAAAGCAAATAAATGCTTTTAGTGGAACAGTAAAGGAAAATCCTATAGGATATGTGAATTTTATTACAGCTTTTATGTATAACATAAGTTCCATAAGGGAGATAGTTATAGCCGGAAGCATAGGAGAAGAATTTGTAGAGAAATCTTTAGATATAATAAATGATAAATATAATCCGTTTCAATCAATAATCTTAAATAACGGAGACTCAAGACTTTACAAAATTAATAGTCTTGTAGAAATCCAAGGGAAAGCAGAAGGTAAAAGTATGATGTTTATATGTGAAAACTTTACCTGTGGAAATACAATGGATAACATAGAGCAAGTAAAGAAGTTTTTCAACTAATCTAATTTTTGAGATAAATATTACTATAATTTATATAATACATTTCACCAAATTGCAGATACTATTTAGAAGAGAGGAGGAATTATTATGGCAGATGAAAAAGTAAAAGATAGATTTATGGAAGTACCAATAGAACAACATGTAACAGCTGCTTGGGCCAATGAAGATAAAACAAAGCCAGTTTCAAAAGTAGTTATTCCTAGTGAAATGGATGTAAGGAATGCTAAAGAATATGTAGACTCAAATGAAAAATAATAAAATTTAATTAATTAAAAGAGCTATCTTTATTAAGATAGCTCTTTTAATATTTATTAGTACTCCATTTCGGCTAGTCTTCTATAGAAATCATATCTATCACGAGCATGTTCTTCAGATAGCTTAAACATTTCTTCAACCCTATCAGGGAATACATTCTTTAATGAAGAGTAGCGGATTTCTCCATTAATAAAATCTTGGTAAGAACCTTTTGGTTCCTTAGAATCTAGTATAAATGGATTCTTGCCTTGAATCTTTAATAGAGGGTTATATCTATATAGTTGCCAATAACCTGATTCAACAGCTTTCTTTTCTTCAGCTATACTAGTTCCCATACCAGTTTTAATACCATGACTGATACAAGGAGCATAAGCAATAATCAATGAAGTTCCATGATAAGCTTCTGCCTCAGAAATAGCTTTTACGGTTTGATTCATATTTGCACCCATAGCTATTTGTGTAACATAAACATGACCGTAACTCATAGCCATTAAACCAAGATCTTTCTTTCTCATATTTTTACCGCCAGCAGCAAATTTAGCAATTGCACCTGTAGGTGTTGATTTAGATGACTGACCTCCAGTATTTGAATATATCTCTGTATCCATAACAAAAATATTAACATCGTCACCTAAGGATAATACATGGTCAAGTCCTCCGTAACCAATATCATATGCCCAACCATCTCCACCAAGTAACCAATGAGATTTCTTGATTAGGTAATCTTTTCTGTCCATTATATCTTTTAGTACTTTGTTTTCATTAAGATTTTCTTTACCTAATAAATCTAATATTTTGCTGGTAGCAGATTTTGAAATATCAGGATCATCAATTCCGCTTAGCCACTCATTAAAGGCATCCTTGAGTCCGGAATTTATATTCATAGTTACAGCTTCTCTCATTAAGTCAGCTAATTTTTCTCTCATTTGCTTAACTGCTAAGAACATTCCATATCCATATTCAGCATTATCCTCAAATAGAGAATTACCCCAAGAAGGTCCTTTGCCAAAATCATTTGTAGAATAAGCAATGGCTGGTGCGCTACCTCCCCAGATTGAAGAACATCCAGTAGCATTAGCAATCATCATTCTATCGCCATAAAGCTGAGTTAACAGTTTGATATAAGGTGTTTCACCACAACCAGGGCAAGCGCCATTGAATTCTAATAGTGGTCTTGCGAATTGACTGCCCTTTAAGGAATGTAAATCCATTAATCCTTCTTTAGGAATTACCTTAATAGCATACTCAAAGTTTTCAGCTTGTTCTTTAATTTGTTCTTCAGCAGATCGCATTATTAAAGCCTTACCTGGAGCTGGACAAACATCTGCACAGTTTCCACAACCGGTACAATCAAGCGGACTTATTTGAATACGATAGTGTAACTTTTCAAATCCACCTTTTCCCATTGGAGTCTTAGTATAGAAGGTTTCAGGAGCTTTCTCTTTCTCTTCATCAGTTAATAAGCAAGCTCTAATAACAGCATGAGGACAAACTAATGAACATTGATTACATTGAATACACTTATCAATTTGCCATTCTGGAATTTTTACAGCAATACCTCTCTTTTCGTATGCAGTTATACCTAAAGGGAAAGTACCATCTTCCATTCCATTAAATGCACTTACAGGGAGTTCATCTCCTTCTTGTCTTGCCATAGGTCTTTCAATTTTTGTAATAAATTCTGGTACTTGCTTCTTCTCTGGAAGATTATCTTCTGCATTTGCCCATCCAGATGGAATGGTAACCTTATGGGCTGCTGTTGCACCTCTATCTATAGCAGCCTTATTAGCATCAACAATATTTTGGCCTTTCTTGCCATAAGTCTTTTCAACAGAATTCTTTAAATATTCCATTGCCTGTTCTATAGGAATAATATTAGCTAATTTAAAGAATGCAGATTGCATTACCATGTTAATTCTAGTACCTAATCCAACTTCTTGTGAAATTGATATAGCATCTACTGTATAGAATTGAATATCATTTTGAGCTATATATTTCTTTACAGATGCAGGAAGTTTATCTTCTAGTTCTTCATCTGACCAAGGGCAATTCAATACAAAGGTTCCATTTTTCTTTAAACCTCTTAATACGTCTAGATTATATAAAAATGATTTATTATGACAAGCTATATAATCTGCTTCAAAAACTAGATAAGGAGATTTTATTGGATTTTTACCGAATCTTAAATGGGATACAGTACTTCCACCTGATTTTTTACTATCGTAAGAGAAGTAAGCCTGTGAATAAAGATCAGTATTATCACCTATAATTTTTATTGCAGTTTTATTAGCACCAACTGTTCCATCAGAGCCTAAACCATAGAATTTACACCTTATAGTCCCTTCTGGAGTAGTTTCAATTGGTTCAGCTTCAGGAAGTGATGTATGAGTAACATCATCTACGATACCTATTGTGAACTTATCTTTTGGCTGAGCTTCTTTTAGGTTATTGAATACAGCTAGAATTTGAGATGGTCTTGTGTCTTTAGAAGCTAATCCATATCTTCCTCCAACTACTAGTGGCTTATTTGGTTCATTATAAAGGACTTTTAAAATATCAAGATATAAAGGTTCACCTACTGAACCTGGTTCTTTAGTTCTATCAAGAACAGCTATCTTTTTAACTGACTTAGGAAGAACATTGAAGAAATAATTGCAAGCAAATGGTCTATATAGATGTACTTTAAGCACACCAACCTTTTCACCTTTTTTCATCAAATAATCAACAGTTTCTTCAATAGTATCGCATACTGATCCCATAGCTATAATTATGTTTTCTGCGTTTGGATCTCCATAATAATCAAAAGGATGATATACTCTGCCTGTTATTTTTTCAATTTCTCTCATATAATTTTCTACGATATCTGGTGTAGCATCATAGAATTTGTTTGAAGCTTCTCTTTGTTGAAAATAAATATCAGGATTTTGAGCAGTTCCCTTTAGGGTAGGGTGCTCAGGATTTAGAGCTCTATTTCTAAATTCTTGTAATGCATTATAATCTATAAGTTTTGCAACATCATCATAATCTATAACTTCTATTTTTTGAATTTCATGAGAAGTTCTAAAACCATCAAAAAAATGTACAAATGGTACTCTTGATTTAATGGCAGATAAATGTGCAACGTTTGCTAAATCCATAACTTCCTGAACATTAGAAGAAGCTAATAAAGCAACTCCAGTTTGTCTTACAGCCATAACATCTTGGTGATCTCCAAAAATAGAAAGAGCATGGGTAGCAATAGCACGAGCACTTACATGAAGAACTCCTGGCAATAACTCTCCAGCAAGTCTATATAGGTTAGGGATCATTAATAGTAATCCTTGAGAAGCAGTATAGGTAGTTGTTAGTGCACCTGCAACTAGAGAACCATGAACTGCACCTGCAGCCCCTGCTTCAGATTGCATTTCTACGATTTTTACTGGCTGTCCAAATATATTCTTTTTACCATGGGCAGACCATTCATCAACACCTTCTGCCATAGGAGTTGATGGGGTTATTGGATAAATAGCAGCTACTTCTGTAAAAGCGTATGAAGCCTCAGCTGCAGCTTGGTTTCCATCCATGGTTTTCATTTTCTTAGGCATATCAATTCCTCCTTAATTAGTAGTATATAATCTATTAAAGTTAATTCATTAATTTATGCTTAATGAACTAGTTTATTAGATTACATAGGTTAAATAATTCATATTCCTCACTAGTATTTACAAAGATTAGATTATGAATTCATAAAGGAGATAAATTTTTGAATATTTTTATTTTGTTTAGAGAAAACTTATGCTGAAAATGTAAATGTTGGAGGAATGAATATATGAGTGAGACTATTTTAGAGAAAGCTGAAGGTCGTGTAAGCTATCATGATTCTGTAGAAGAGATGGTAAAAAGAATCAGAGAAGACGGTATGTCAAATGTATTTGATAGATGGGCATTACAAGAAAAAATAAGATGTAAGTTTTGTCTTGAAGGATTAAGCTGCCAATTATGCTCTCAAGGACCTTGTAGAATTAGTGAAAAAGGAGGTCAAGTTAAAGGCGTATGTGGAATAGGACCAGATGCGATGGCTATGAGAAATCTCTTGCTACAGAATATTATGGGAGCAGGTACATATAGTCATCATGCTTATGAAGCATTCAGAACACTTAAGGCAACAGGAGAAGGTAAAACACCATTTAAAATCAAAGATGAAAATAAACTTAAATGGATGTGTGAGAAATTAGGTGTTAGTACTAATCAAGAGATTAATAAAATGGCAATTGAATTAGCTGAATTACTAGAAGAACAAATGAAAATAGATTCTGAAGACAAGAATTTAATGGTTGAAGTTTTTGCACCTAAAAAGAGAAAAGAAGTATGGAGAAAATTAGGTATATATCCAGCAGGAGTACAACATGAAGAACAGAATAGCGTAGCGAGCTGTTTAACTAATGTTGATGGAAATTATGCTTCTCTTGCAATTAAGGCACTGAAGCTAGGTTTAGCAACTATATATAATGCTCAAATAGGCTTAGAAATGACTCAAGACATTTTATTTGGAACTCCAATGCCTCATGAGGTAAATGTTGACTTAGGAATTATGGATCCAGATTATGTAAATATAGTATTTAATGGACACCAGCCATGGGCAGGAGCTAGAACTATTGAAAAGGCAAGAATGGCTGAGGTCCAAGAAAAAGCAAAAGCAGCAGGTGCTAAGGGGCTTCGTGTAGTAGGTTCAATAGAGACTGGCCAAGAATTACTTCAAAGATTTGAAGTTGATGATGTCTTTGTAGGATTAATGGGAAATTGGCTTGCCATAGAGCCATTGCTTGCGACTGGAACAGTAGATGTAATGGCTATGGAAGAAAACTGTTCTCCACCAGCTATTGATCATTATGCAGAAAAATACCAAGCAACTTTAGTGGCAATAAGTACAATTATAGATATACCAGGACTTCAACATAAAATACCATATCATCCAGATAAGGTAGATGAAATGACTGATGCGTTGATTGATCTAGCTATTGAAAACTTTAAAAAGCGTAAGGATAATGTTAAACCAATGGTTCCAAAGATAGTACAAAAGGCAATAGCTGGATTCTCAACAGAGGCTGTGCTTGGAGCTCTTGGAAATAAGCTAGATCCATTAGTAGATGTGATCTCAGCTGGAAAAATTAAAGGGGTAGTAGCTCTTGCTAATTGCTCTACATTAAGAAATGGCCCTCAAGACTGGAATACAGTAAATCTTACAAAAGAACTTATTAAGAAAAATATTCTTGTGGTAAGTGGAGGATGTGGAAATCATGCACTTGAGGTAGCAGGTTTATGTAGTTTAGAAGCAGCAAATATGGCTGGTGAAGGATTAAAAGAAGTATGTACTATGTTAAAGATTCCACCAGTATTAAGCTTTGGAACATGTACTGATACTGGAAGAATATCAATGCTTGTTACAGCACTTGCAGATCATTTAGATGTAGATGTGCCACAATTACCTATAGCTGTAACTGCACCAGAATGGATGGAACAAAAAGCAACAATAGATGGAGTATTTGCAGTGGCATATGGTGCATATACCCACCTATCACCAACACCGTTTGTAACTGGAGCACCTGAATTAGTTAAACTTCTTACTCAAGATGTTGAAGGATTAACAGGCGGGAAAGTTGCATTAGGAGATGATCCTGTAGAGGTTGCAAATGGTATAGAAGCTCATATTAATGCAAAGAGAAAAGGGTTAGGATTAAGTTAAATAAGGAATGAATAAGAATCATAAAGAGATTGAATAATTATTTCATTCAATCTCTTTATTTTTTTGCAAATACTTAATTAGTTATCATAAATAAGTAATATTATAATTTGAATTTCTTAATAAGCCCAACCATGGTTTGTGTCATGGAAGAAAGCTCCTGTGCTGATACTGCAACTTCTTCAGAAGAAGAGTTTAATTCTTCAGAAGAGGCTGCTATTTCTTCAGAAGAGGCAGCTATTTCTTCAGATATAGCAGTAGTATCAGTAATTTTCCCTATGATAGTATTCTTTTCAACATCAATATTTTTAACAGAATTAGTTACTGAGTCTATTCTTGGTATTACATCATTAATTTGCTTAATAATATTATTAAAGGAAGCGGTCGCATCTTCAATAGAATTCAGTTCAACATTTAATTCATTATTCATGGTGTTAGTTGTATTAACAATTATTTTAGTATCACTTGAAATACCTGAAGTGATGTTATCAATTTGCCCAGCAGAAGACTTAGATTGTTCTGCTAATTTTCTTATTTCATCTGCTACTACTGCAAAGCCTTTTCCAGCTTCTCCAGCTCGAGCAGCTTCAATTGCAGCGTTAAGTGCTAAAAGGTTTGTTTGATCTGCAATATCATTAATTAAGTCTGTAATTTCATTCACCTTATTAACATTTTTGTCGAGGTGAAGCATTTTATCTGCAAATGAGTTAAAAGAGTCCGCCATATTGTTTATAGAAGTAACTGTAGTCCTCATCTTTGAACTACTTTCTATAGCTAGTCCGATCATGTTTTTAGATTTTAAATTTATATCTGAAATAGAGTATGCAATACATTCAATCTCACTGCCTAATTTATTTAGAATAGTATTAATAGATTGCATATCTTCTGCTTGACTTCCAGTACCTTGTGCAGTTTCTTGAATTGCTGTAGAGATATTATTTGTTACAGCGGCCATTTCTTCAGAAACTGCTGATAAATTACTTGAATGACTGTCTATTTTTTCAGATTGTGAATTTATAGTTTTAAGTATAGTCCGTATATTCTCTACACTAGTTGCTAAGGCACTTTCCATAATTCCAAATTCATTTTTATTACCAGTGCTTAACTCTATAGAAAAATCCCCTAAAGCAACGGCTTCTAAGTTATTTATCATATTATGGGATGATTTTATTATTGTTTTTATTAATATTACTGAAGTCATGGTTAATATTAATACTATTAGAATGAGAAGAATTATAAAGATATAAATACTATTAATAAAAACAGTATGACTATCTTTGTTAACTTGAGCTGCAGTTGCTTGGTCATTGGCCATAGCAGTGTTTATAAGAGGTGATATTTTATCACCTAAGTCCCCAAAGGCTTTAGCATCTTCTGAAGATAATTTGCCTCCAGCCTTTATAGAATCTATGTTTTTATTCCACAGATTGATATATTGGTTATAATAATTACTAAGTTCTTTTATAGCTTCTAATTTGTCAGGATTCTTAGTATCTTGAACATAAGAAGCGATGTTTGTCTTTACAATATTATCATGATTATTTATAAGATCATTTTCATTTTGGGTGTAGCCACTATGGCTAATAGATGTTGCGTTTAAGCGGATATTTAAAAAACTTGATCTAATAGCAGCTAAACGTGATATGGAAATTAAATTTTGATCATACATAGTATCAAGGTTACTATTGATTTTATACATATTCATAATCCCCAGAGCACCAATGCTGAAAGTTAATATTAATGATAAACTGGACATAGCGAGTATAAGACTTCTTAATTTCATATTATTTAATAGCTTAAACATGGTATGGTTGTCCCCCTTTGTAAATTATCCTTTGCAATTAAAGTAAAACGTTTACTGAAATGAGTTTACATAACACAAAATAAAATTATTTATTATAATTAAAACCTCCTAATGATAGAATAATTTTGTTTGATTTATTATTAGATTAAAAAAACAATTAAAGTTTCTTTTAAGTGAATTCTATATGAGAATGAATATCCAATCAACGATTAATCTATGGAGATAACGGTAAAAATTTCACCTAAAGAAATATTTGATTTATTCGCTACTAAATGAGGATAGAAATTATTAAAAAATTTAACCGTGTATTTGTTAATTAGTTCAGGGATATACTTATATGGTAAAAAAAATACGAGATTTGAATTTCGGAACTTAATTGGGAGAAAGTTTCAAGAAAGGGAATGAGATTTAGTTATTAGAAGTGAAATATTCAAGAATGAAAATAGACGGTTGAAGTAAAATTTAATTTTATCTTCACCGGCATTAGTTTTACTCTTTAGGAATTTATAATATCATAATGTTGTGGATAACATTATGAGTTTGAATTATAATCTAAGGATTTACTTTAGGGTTTTAAGTTCAACTAATAACTTATACATCAGTGAAAATGTCCAGAAACCGACATTTTCACACATGCATAAATTAATTTTCCTATAAGAAAACCCTATGGACTCCCCTAAAGAGTAAAAAAAGAATTGGTCGCCTGCCAAATTTTCCTCACATGCGTTTGGAAAGGCAGATGCGAGAAAAAAATCGACGGCACATAATCACCTTGACGATTTTTTTATAAACAACTATTCAGTTGTATAATAACCTTTTTCACTCATATAATTAAAAATCTGCTCACCATGCTCTTGTTCTTCTTTTTGTATATGATTTAAAGTTTGCCTAATGTTGTGGTCTTTAAATTCAAAAATTGATGTATTGTAGGTTGAAGAAACATACTTTTCTGCTGTTAATGCATCTTGGCAAAAATCACAGTCTTTTTGGCTGAAGCCTGTTGTTGATTTGACATTCTGTTGTTGATTTTGCTGACTTTGTTGGCCTTGCTGTCCTTGTTGATTAACATTCGGAACTTGACCATTAAGTATACTATTTATAGTATTTAAATGTTGATTTTCATGCTCAAGAATAGAAGAGAATAGTTGTTTTAATTTTGGATCTTCTGCCTCATTAGAATATTTAGTATATTTTTTTATACATAAGTCCTCATGAGATTTCTCATCCTTAAGAAGAAGGGTCTCTTTTTGTGTTAATGTTGCCATAAATTCCACCTCTTTAATTTTGATATATTAAATAAGAATACAAGTAATATTCAAAACTATTGTTTGAAAAATAAATAAAAAATATACACACTCTAATTATTAATAGAAGTATTAATTTTTATCTATTTTGCATTTAAAGCAGCTAAGTTCAGTAAATTCCATGGTTTGTTGAAGTGTGGTTGGAAAAAGAAATCTAA
This sequence comes from Clostridium paridis, assembly GCF_016765615.1. Lineage (GTDB taxonomy): Bacteria > Bacillota > Clostridia > Clostridiales > Clostridiaceae > Clostridium_T > Clostridium_T paridis. The sequence continues at coordinate 19,418 of NZ_JAESWA010000015.1, forward strand.
AAAAGCAAGTTCGTCAATAGTCATTTCATTTTGTATTACGACAGACATGGTATTTATAAGCTGAGTTAAATCAGTTTTTGAAATAATCTGCGCACCAAGGATGATTTCCGTATTAGTTTCATAAATGATTTTTATAGTTACAGCGTCAAATGATGGCATGAATTCTGGCCTATAATTATCAGTTACTGATGTTATTTTAATGCCATATCCAGCTTTTTTTGCAGCTTCTTCAGTAAGCCCAGTTGAAGCAATATTATACTCATAGATTTTTATTCCTGAAGTTCCCTGAGTGCCTAAATATTTAGTAGTTGGAATAACTAAGTTTCTTCCTATAAGAGTACCCATTCGAACAGCATTGGTAGCAAGGGGGATATATTCTCTTTCACCAGTCGGATTATAAGTTACAGCACAACAATCTCCAGCAGCAAAAACACCTTCCTTACTTGCGCGCATATATTCATCAACGATAATCGCTCCGTTTGGAAGCATATCTAATTTCCCTTTGAATAAATCTGTACTTGGCCTAAAACCAATACATAGAATTACAAGATCAGCTTCATATTCGCCTTTATTTGTTATGACTTTTGTAACTTTGCCATCTATGCCTTCAAATCTTGTTACAGTTTCTCCTAAAGCAAGCTCAACACCTCTATTTCTAAAGGCCATTTCTGCTAAACTAGTAAATTCTTTATCAAGATATTTACTTAAAATCCTATCTAAGCTATCAATTAAAGTGACCTTCTTGCCATTAAGTTCAAAGGCTTCTGCAAGTTCAACACCTATATATCCGGCTCCGATAACTACTATCTTGCTGGAGTCTTTAGCCTTTTCAATAATAGTAGTAGAGTGATTGTAATTTTTAGAAAGTAATATATTATCTAAATCAATTCCTTCTATGGAAGGAATTATTGGCCAAGAACCTGTAGTTATAATTAGTTTATCAAAGATATCCTCAAATTCTTCATTGGATTTTAAGTTTTTTACTTTAAGTATCCTACTATCCATATCTATATCTAATACATCATGAGACATTTTTGTTTTTACCCCAAGATCAGCTAAGGCTTCAGGAGAACTATAAAATAAACCTTTAGGATCTGAAACAATTCCACCTACATATAATGCAATGCCGCAAGATAAGAAGGAAATATTATCATTTCTTTCATAGACTGTTATGCTAGCATCCGGATACCTCTTCGCAACGTTTATTATTGCAGCTGTACCAGCATGAGTACAACCGATAACTGCTATCCTCATTTTACTTCTCCTTTCAATTTAAGAAATATAATATTATTTTTTCAATAGAAGATAATTATATTCTGTGTTTAATTTAGAAAGTTAAATTAAGATAAGTAAGAGATAATTATGTAATAAATTGTAGTTGTTGGAAGTTTTAAATAGCTAAGAATATCGAAAAGGATAGATGTTTAATTGAATTAATAATTTAATATAAGATTAACGTTAAATATATGTATTTTAACTTCAAATTTGGGAAAATGCTATTGAGTATTATCAGAAATTACAATATAATTGTATCATGATAATTATTATGTAGTTTTCTAGTGAAATTATCTATGATTATATTAGAGAAATCTAATTAGCATGTGTTAATGAAAGGGTAGGTGGAAATATGAGCAGTGTAAACGTTGTAATAGTTGATGATTCTCCTTTCCAAATTTCAATCCTTACGGATTTATTGACAGAAAGTGGATTCAATGTTATTGGAAGTGCTAGTTCTTTAGAAGAGGTAATTGAGGTTACTAAGACTTTGAAGCCAAACTTAGTAACAATGGATATGACTATTCCAGGAACTGATGGACTTGAATGTACAAGAGCAATACATAAAATTGATCCTAACGTAAAAGTAATAGTTGTTAGTTCAATGATGGATGAAGAAATTGTAAGAAAAGCTAAAAAGAATCGTGTTTCAGGATACGTTCAGAAGCCAGTTGATAGTGAGGAAATAACATTATTAATAAATAGAGTTATGGCAAATGAGGAATTGTTTTTAGAATTAGAAGGGTTATATTCTAAAGTATTTAAGGAGGCATTATTAGATTTATTTAATAAGCTTACAAAGACAGTACCTGAAGTGACTGAGGAAAATAATATAGATGTAGAGAAAAGCAGTAGGGGAATATCTGTAGTACTAGGTATTATAGGAAAATGTTCTGGAAGAATGATTTTTGATATGTCATTTGAAACAGCTGAAAATATCTCTAAAATATTATTAAAGAGAGATCCTAAAAATAGTGAAGAAATTCTAAATGTAATGGGTGAGATATCTAATATGGCAGCAGGTAATGCTTGCTCAATGATGAACAAAAAGAATAAGATATTTGGACTTAGAGTTGCACCACCAACTATATTTCATGGAGAATCAATTAATATATCAAAGGCAGAATTAGAAACTACATATACTGCAGAAGTTAAAACAGCATTTGGAGACATGTCCATAAATGTAGGTTTTGGAAGAGGTGATGATGAATGGATGTCAAGCATATAAATCCTTTTTTAGATTCATTTTTAAATGTTATGCCTCAAGTAGGTTTGACAGATGTTCAAAAGAAAGGAATCAGCTTAAAGGGTAGATTTATAGAAAGCCCTGGAGTAATGATTATTCTAGGAATAATGGGAGATATTAAAGGTAATGTTATTTACGGAACTAGTATAGAAAGTGCGAAGAAAATAGCATCTTCAATGATGATGGGAATGCCAGTAAATGAACTTGATGAATTAGCTCAGAGCGCTATCTCAGAATTAACAAATATGTTAACAGCAAATGCAGCAATTAATTTTTCTAAAGAAAACATTGAAATTAACATTTCAACGCCTACATTGGTACATGGAGAATTTACAGCAAACTCTAGTTCAGATAAAGTTGTTTGTGTTGAAATGCAAGTAAATGACATGGTATTTGAAGTTAATATAGCACTTGAAAAAAATACTCTTTAATAATGTTAATAATGAACTGACATCATACATTGGTGTCAGTTTTTTTACTTTTTAGAGGAATTTATAATATTTTAAGATTGAGACCATTTATATAGAGAAAACTACCACTTATATAAGAACTGTAGTTAAGCTGCAAAATATATTTTATACTTTAAGTAACAAAGAGAGAGTTTAAGGATAGAGGTGAATTGTTTGAAGGTAGAAGTAAAGATAGAAGAAGATATAAAGGAATGTAAAGTAGTCATCTTCACTAATGAAATTACAGAGGAAGTTCAAGAAGTGATTAATAAACTTAAGAATAATCAAAATAAAGTTTTTAATGGAACCATGAATCAGAAAATATATTTATTAAATCCAAAAGAAATATATTATTTCTATGCTGAAAACCAAAAGGTACTAGCTAAAACTGAAAAAGCTATATTACAAATAAAACTGAAGTTATATGAGATTGAAGAGCAGGTTAGTGGGACAAATTTCATAAGAATTTCAAACTCAGTAATAGCTAATGTGGATAAAATAAAAAATTTAGAGATGTCCCTAAATGGAACTATGTGCATTAAATTTTTAAACGGTGATATTGAATATTCATCACGAAGATATGTAAGTAAGATAAAAAGCTATCTAGGATTATAGAGGAGGTAAGGCTATGAAATTAAAAGATGTTATAGGAAGAGGTCTCAAAGGAATAGTGATTGGAGTATTTTTGATTCAAACTATAGGTGTATTAATGATGTTATTCTCAAAGGAATCCGCGACCTTTAGTAAAGAATTTTTAATTAATCAATATGTTGCAGCTTCAATTATTGGATTTACATTCGGCGCTTTAAATATATTATATCAATCTGAAAAATTAGGCTTAATAGGAGCAACCATATTACATTTTATTGGAGTTTCACTGGTTTATATCCCTTGTGCAATAATGGCAGGATGGCTTATTAATGATTCTGAGGTAATAATCTCAACTATAACAATATTTATTGCAACTTATTTTATAGTTTGGTTAATATGTTATTTACAATGGAAAAATTATATTAAGCAAATAAATATGGAATTAAATATTAGGAGGAAGGAATAATTATGAAAAGACAAAGAATTAGAAGCACACTATTAATAATATCATTTTTATTATTCCCACTAGTTTTATATTATTTTTCACCATATCTTATAGTTATGGGGGCATCAGAAGGGGTAATTACCGGAAGCTTTATAGTTTTTGGGATAATGTTTTTAACTTCATTATTCCTTGGGAGAGGGTTTTGTGGATGGATATGTCCTGCAGGAGGACTCCAAGAATGTTGTTCTATGGCGGTAGATAAAAAAGTTAAAGGAGGTAAATTAAATTGGATAAAGTATCTAATTTGGACTCCTTGGATTATCTTAATTATAATGATGTTTATCTCAGCAGGGGGAATAAAAAAAATAGGTTTCTTTTATCAAACTTATTACGGGATATCCGTTATTAATGTACAAGCTTATGCAATTTATTACTTTGTAGTTGGAGGAATAGCCTTATTAAGTTTATCAGTAGGAAAAAGAGCATTTTGTCATTATGGCTGTTGGATGGCGCCATTTATGATAATAGGTAGCAAGATTAAAAACAAGTTTAAATATCCTTCATTACATTTAAAAGCAGATGAGAAGAAGTGCATTGATTGCAAATTATGTAATAAAAAATGCCCTATGAGCTTAGAGGTTAGTTCAATGGTTCAAAAAGGAGATATGCATAATTCTGAATGCATCTTATGTGGACAATGTGTTGATACATGTCCAAAGAATGTGATTAAGTATAGTTTTATAAAGAAATAATAAATAAAGAAAAACAGAAACCTTAAAAGGCTTCTGTTTTTAGTATTAATAAATTAAACGTTAAATAACATATCTCCATAAGTTGGTAGTGGCCAGAATTCGCTATCTACTATAGTTTCAAGCTTATCAGCATCTTCTCTTAACTCATTCATCTTTTCAAACACTTCAAATCTATAAATCATACCTAATTCGTATGCATCACCTTCGAAGTTGTCTGCCTTAGCTACAGCTTCTTCTAAAACAGCTATTTTCTTCTTTAATGAAGAAGTTAAAGTAGATACTTCAGTTAATAATTCAGTTTGAGCAGATAAATCTACACTAATACCAGTTGCATTAATTGTATTTATAGAGCCAGCAAGACTAGTTGCAAATTTAATAACTGCTGGTAATATTTGGCGCTTAGCGATTTCAAGAGTAGTTAAAGCTTCGATATTAATAGTCTTATTATAATTTTCAAGCATTATTTCATAACGAGATTCCATTTCAACTCTGCTTAATACGCCATGCTTTTCCATTACAGCTAAGTTCTTTTCAGCAATTAATGATTTAGTAGCTTCTACAGTTGATTTTATATTTGGAAGACCTCTCTTTTCAGCCTCAGCTACCCATTCATCTGAATATCCGTTACCATTGAATATTATTCTCTTATGAGATTTAACAATTTCATTAAGGATAGTTTGAATTTCAGCATCTAAATCAGAAGCTTTTTCAAGTCTATCAGCAATTCCTGATAATACTTCAGCAACTATTGTATTTAAAGTAAAGTTACAAGCTGCAATTGAAGCAGAAGATGGAACCATTCTGAATTCAAATTTATTTCCAGTGAAAGCAAATGGAGAAGTTCTGTTTCTATCAGTTGCATCCTTTGGAAGTGCAGGGAGAGTATTTACCCCTATTGTTAATTTACTTGAAGATTTTGAGCTTGTAGCTGGTCCATTTTCAATTTGTTCTAATATATCAGTTAATTGATCTCCTAAGAATATTGATATTATAGCTGGAGGAGCTTCATTAGCACCTAAACGATGGTCATTTCCAGCATTAGCAGCAGACATTCTTAATAAATCAGCATATTCATCTACAGCTTCTATAACTGCACAAAGGAATAATAAGAATTGTTGATTTTCGTGTGGAGATTTACCTGGTTCAAGTAAGTTTACTCCATCATCAGTTCCCATTGACCAGTTGTTATGCTTACCAGATCCATTTACACCTGCAAATGGTTTTTCATGCAATAAGCAATAAAGATCGTGTCTTAATGCAACTTTTTTCATAACTTCCATTGTAAGTTGATTGTGATCAGTTGCGATATTTGTTGTAGTAAATATTGGAGCTAATTCATGTTGAGCAGGAGCAACTTCATTATGCTTAGTTTTAGCTGAAATTCCAAGCTTCCAAAGTTCTTCATCAACTTCTTTCATGAATTCAGAAACTCTTTCTTTTATTGTTCCAAAGTAATGATCTTCAAGTTCTTGACCTTTTGAAGGCTTTGCACCGAATAGTGTTCTTCCAGTAAAAATAAGGTCTTTACGAGCATCATACATTTTTTTGTCGATTAAGAAGTATTCTTGTTCAGGTCCTACAGTTGTGATAACTCTTTGAGTAGTAGTGTTTCCAAGAGCTCTTAGTACACGTAAAGCTTGTTTTGATAGAGCTTCCATAGAACGTAGTAATGGAGTTTTCTTATCTAAAGCTTCTCCATTATAAGAACAGAATGCAGTTGGTATGCATAGAGAACCATCCTTTAAAAAGGCTGGTGAAGTACAATCCCAAGCAGTATATCCTCTAGCTTCAAAAGTAGCTCTTAATCCACCTGATGGGAAAGAAGAAGCATCTGGTTCCCCTTTGATTAATTCTTTTCCTGAGAATTCTAATATTACCTTTCCATCAGAGGTTGGACTAATAAAAGAATCGTGTTTTTCAGCAGTAATACCAGTTAGTGGTTGGAACCAGTGAGTAAAATGAGTTGCACCATTCTCAACTGCCCAATCTTTCATAGCAGAAGCAACAACATCAGCTACTTCAGGTGAAAGAGAAGTTCCTTCTTGAATTGTCTTTTTTAAAGCTTTATAAGTAGCCTTTGGAAGACGATCTTTCATTACGGAATCATTAAATACATATGATCCAAAAATTTCAGTGACTTTACTCATTAATAAATTCTCCTTTCAATATAGACAAGATTATATAAAATGTTATTAATTAACTTATGAAAATAATAATTATAAAAAAATTCTAGAATATAACTGATAAATTGTCAACGAAAAATATAAGAATTGTGACAAATTGTTTTTAAGTTCGTTATATTTTTGAAATTATAATAATAACAGTGGTGGAATCTAAAAATATGAATAAATGGAATAATATTACATTAAAAAAAGATAGAGCTAGAGAAAGGTTCTCTAGCTCCGTTGCTAAAAATTTACATTTTAATTCTAATATAATAAAAATTCATTAATTGCATATTATATAAACTACCATAGCTTGTATAATATTATACATTAATTATACTCGTCCAATAACATTAATTCAATATCAAAAATCAAATTTTAATATTAAATTAGCCATAAAATCAAAAATAAATTATGAACTTCTTATGAAGGATTATGTTTGTTAAGAACTTTTTATAAAGGATTATTTTAGGTCTCTAATCTTATTAGGTGAAATATTTTTATATCTTTTAAATATCCTACTAAAATAATTGCTATCATTAAACCCTACGCACAAGGCAACTTCATTTATATTCAAATCTTTATCTTTTAATAGTGAAATAGCTTTATTTATGCGTAAAAGATTAATATAATCAGTAAAGGTTTTGCCTGTAAATCTTTTAAATAGTCTGCAAAAATGGTGTTTACTTAGATTTGACATAGATGCAAGCTCTGAGAGAGTTATCTTTTCACTATAATGAGAATCTATATATTCTAATACTTCCTTTAAGTTATTCATACTATAAAGACTTTTTCTATTATTTTTTGATATAGATATAGATTCCAAATTGTTTCTAAGTAATATAACTATTATGCGAAATATAGAAGATTTTACAATCAATTCATATCCCAAATTCTTATTTTGAGATTCGATTATTAATGTTTGAATTTCTTCCAATAGTTCCTTGTGCTTAGGAATCTCATTGGAGAATCTAACGTTATTTTTTATTAATGCTTTAATATAATCAGTTTTATCTAAATCTTTTTGGTTTCCTAATAGAAAAGCAAAATCAATTTTTATTATATAGTAAATCAAATTAGTACATAAACACTCTATATAATGGGCATCGTTATTGTTTATTACTATTAAGTCATCTTTTTTTGCAGCAATATGTTTAGAATTACAGTGAACTATACATTCCCCATTTGCTATATAACATAACATAAAGTGATCATGAAAGTGACTTTCTACAATTGGACCAGGTTCAGCATGTTCATAACATCTAATTTTTATAGGAAATTCTATGTTAATATCGTAATCAATTTTCATTTTAGGACTATCTAAATTTGATAGAGATGTAGAATTCATAATAATTCCTTTCTTAAAGTAAAAATCAATATAATGCTATTTTGGAGCAACTTTATTAATGAAATTACTTAGATTAATGTTTATAATGGTATATAAAAATACTAAATTTAAAGCTTTTATGTTGAAAAAAATTAGGAATATAGAAATTAGATATTTTTAAAAACTAATTCTATAATATCAATTTTATACTAATAATTAGCTAATAAACAAGTAGAAAGGTTTTGAGTTTTATGACGTCAGTAAATACATCACAATTATTAGAAAATAGATCATTAGCATTTTTGCTATTTGCACGTATAATAGGAGCATTTTCAGTTCAAATGGTTACTATTGCAGTAGGGTGGCAGATATATTCAATTACTGATAGTGCTTTTTATCTAGGTTTAGTTGGATTGGTGGAGTTTGTTCCAATGTTTCTTCTTACCATTGTTGTTGGATATGTGGCAGATAGATTTAATAGAAAGATTATAATTTGCTTGTGCAAATCATTAGAAGGAATAGCAGTTCTCTTCTTAGCTTTTGCTAGTTATAAAGGGATAATTACTAAAGAAATAATTCTTGTAACAGTCTCTATATTAGGAATAGTTAATGCATTTCAGGGTCCTCCAATGCAATCAATGTTACCTAATATAGTTAGTAAAGAGAGTTTTCCTAGAGCAGCTGCATTATTGGCATCAGCATTCCAGTTTGCAACAATAATGGGACCAGCTGTTGGAGGGATATTATATTCGTTAGGGGCAAATGTTGTATATACTATTGCAGGCGTATTATCTCTTTGTACAAGCTTTCTTATTTCACTAATAACATTAAGAAAGCAACAAGAGAAAGCAGATGCAGCAACTATTAAAACATTATTTGCAGGAATTTCATTCATAAAGAGTAAACCTATAATTCTTGGTGCAATATCCTTAGATCTTTTTGCGGTGCTATTTGGGGGAGCTACAGCAGTATTACCAGTATTTGCAAGTAAAATTTTGATGGTAGGACCAATAGGATTAGGTGTTATGCGTTCAGCACCTGCAGTAGGTGCGTTACTTATGTCAATTGTATTGGCAAGAAGACCATTAAAAAGAAGAGTAGGACATATTATGTTTACTGCAGTAATATTTTTTGGAATAGCTACTATACTATTCTCACTATCAAAATCATTTGTTTTATCTTTAGCATTTCTTTTTGTTCTTGGAGCATCAGATGTAATTAGCGTAGTTATAAGATCTACATTGGTACAGTTAGAAACTCCAGATAATATGAGAGGAAGGGTGAGTTCAGTTAATCAAATGTTTATAGGAACATCAAATCAGCTAGGAGAATTTGAATCGGGATTAACAACAGCATGGTTTGGACCTGTGAATGCAGTTTTAATTGGGGGAATAGGTACAATAGTTGTGGTACTTTTGTGGATAAAATTATTTCCTAAACTTTGGAGTGTTGATAAATTAGAAAATAGTTAATAAATTAGTACATATTAAGAAATAAAATACAGTAAGATAGATGGTGTGAAGTCTTAAGGACTTCACATCTTTTTTTTATAAAAAGAAATTGAAAATTATAAATAGGAACAAAATACCGCTTATTGAGTAATTGATTTAGGACAAAATAAAATTACTATTGATGAATTTGGGGTGTTACACTTGAAGAAAAAAAATTTAAGAGAAGCAATATGTTTTTTATGTATTTTTAGTATTATTTCATGTTTATTTCCTATTTGTTGTAAAGCTGATAATAAAAAGAATAATAATGCAATTTTAATTGATTTAAATGAAGAGAGACTTTATTTAATAAATAAGGATAGAAATACAATTATTAAGAGTTATATTGTGGCAAGTGGAAAATCTAATACTCCATCACCTATAGGAACTTGGAAGGTTATTAGCATGGGTGCTTGGAGTGGAGGCTTTGGAACCAGATGGATTGGATTAAATGTTCCTTGGGGTAAATATGGAATTCATGGTACGAACAATCCTGGGTCAATTGGTTCTGAGGCGTCCCATGGGTGTATAAGAATGTTTAACAAAGATATTGAAGAATTATACGAAAAAGTTTCATATGGAATGATAGTAACAATATATGCAGGACCTTATGGTCCTTTCGGGAAAGGACTAAAGATATTAAAACCAGGTGATAGAGGGGCAGATGTCCTTGAAATACAAAGAATATTAAAAGAAAAAGGATATTACTTTGGAAAAGTTGATGGAGTTTATGGGGAAACCATGAAGAAAAGTATAATGGAATATAGATTGGAAAATAATTTATCTATTAATCATTTTATAGATAAAGAACTATATAAAAGTCTAGGAATAAGACTAATTGATTAGGTAGCTTCAGATTAATGAAGCTACCTAATTAATTTTAGTTGTAAGGATTAACTCACTAGAGATATATAATAATTAACATATATATGAAAATTGTTATATTTATATAAGTTATAAACTATATATTAATATATTGGTAATAGCGGGGGAGTAAAAATGAAAAAATACATTAGAATTCTTTTGATAGCTGCAGTAGTTTTCATTACTTTTGGACAAGCTAATAATATTGAAAAATCAACAGCAAAGCTTTTGAATCAGGTAGGGATTCAATATGCTATTTGTGATTACGACAATGTAAAAGCAGATGTTGGTAACAATAATAATCAAAAAAAGCCTTCTAGTAACAAGGCTAAATCTAGTAGTTCTAAAAGTACAACAAATAGTAAGTCGAAAAAATCATTCATTGGAGGAGGACTATCAATAGGAGCAATAGTTTTAATTGGTATAGTACTATTGATAGTTTTTGTACTAAAAAGAAAGGGTGCAATTAAGCAAGAAGACATAGATAACTTTAAAGATTTTCTTAATGATGAGAATAACGATGGAGATATTTCACCAAGTGTTAGACAGGAAGTAGCAGATAATACAGTAGCAATTAGAAATGAAATCGTAAAGATGGATCCATTATTCTCACCTGATAAATTTATAGGCTGGAGCCAGGAGGTATTTGTATCATTACAAGAAGCTTGGACCTCAAGAGATTGGGCGAAGATAAGACCATTTGAAAAAGAAGAGCTATTTAGAATGCATGAATTACAATTACAAGAATATAAGAAAATGCATAGAATTAATGTGGTTGAACGTATTTCAGTTAATCAATCATATCTATTTAAGTATGTAAGAGATGCAGAGTATGAATATTTAACTGTATACTTACATGCATCAATGAATGATTACATTATAGATGAAAATACCCGAGAGATAGTTAAAGGAGACGATGAAACAAGATTCACTAACAAATATCTTTTGACATTTATGAGGAATGTAGGGGTGAAGACTGATCCTGCTACAAGCAATATGAGTACAAAACAATGTCCACATTGTGGAGCACCAATTCAAGTTACAAGTGCTGGTAAATGTGAGTACTGTGATTTTATTGTAACAACAGGAGAGCATGATTGGGTATTAAGCGATTTAGACTGTATAAATGAAGATACCCAAGTAGGAAATGGTGGAGTATTTATAAATTAACTATCAAATATAAATAAAGGTGGAGGATTAAAAAAATGGGGATAATAGCGGCAGCGGCAAATGCAATTAAAGGTACATTAAAGGATCAATATAAAGAGTTTATGTACTGTGATTCAATGCCTATGGATGTACTTGTGAGAAAAGGACAAAATAAAAGATTAGATGGAAGTACAAATAGAGGAAATGATAATATTATAACAGATGGTTCCAGATTAGTGGTTTCAGATTCACAGTGTATGATAATAGTAGAAGATGGAAAGATAATTGATTTTTGCGCTGAACCAGGCGAATATATTTACAATACAGGAACATCACCATCGATGTTAACAGGCGGAATGAAGGAATTAAAGGATGGCTTCATGAAAAGCATAGGAACTGCCATGGATAGGTTTAAAGCAGGTGGACAGCAAGACCATGATCAAAGAGTTTACTACGTAAATATGAAGGAACTAATGGGAAATAAAATAGGAGCAGGTGATATTCCGTTTAGGGATAGTGAGTTTAATTTTACTATTAAACTAAGATGCTTTGGAGAATATTCCTATAAGATTACCAATCCAATAATGTTTTATACTAATGTTTGTGGAAATATAGGCTACGAATTTACCAGAGATCAGATAGACTCTCAATTTAAGTCAGAGATACAAAATAATTTACAATATGCTTTAGGTAAAATAGGATTAAAAGGGATCCCATATGACCAGCTTACATTATTTACAAAAGAACTAGCTCAAGCTTTGAATTCTGAAATGACTACTGAATGGGTAGAGAAAAGAGGTATATCAGTAGTATCTTTTGCGTTGGCATCAGTAACACCTGATGCAGATAGTGCAAAAAAGATAGAAGAATTCCAAAGTACAAGAGTTTATACAGATCCAAGAATGCTTGCAGCAAGTTATATACAATCAAAGGGTGCTGCACTTGAAAAAGCTGCATCAAATAAAGCTGGAGCTATGACTGGTTTCATGGGAATGGGATTTGCTCAACAAGCAGGCGGTAATGGAGGTTTTGATGAGGCACAGCTATTTAATTCATTAACCCAAAATCCACAGCAAGAACAAAAGCTAAAAGAAGAAAGTGCCCCAGTTCAAAGTAAACCTCAAACATCTCAACCTTCTCAAACTTGGACATGCGAATGTGGAACAGAAAATACTGGGAAGTTCTGTATGGAGTGTGGGAAAACAGCCCCAGTACCAGTCAAAGCAGCAAATACATGGATTTGTCAATGTGGTACTGAGAATACAGGAAAGTTTTGTGGAGAGTGTGGTGCAAAAAAACCACTTGATAGTAAGTGTGAAACCTGCGGCTATGAAGCAGATAAACCATTTAAATTCTGTCCAGAATGCGGAGCAGAAAATAAAATATGATTTATAAACTGAAAGATAAAGCTTTTAAGCTTTATCTTTTTTAGTTTATAAAAGAGGAAGTGAACTTAAGATAATAACTATTGTTAAAAGAAGTAGAATCAATAGAATAAGAATAGATTGCAAAGCTCAAAATAGAAGGGAAAATATATAATAAAAAATAATGAGTTTAAAAGAATATAAACAAAGCAGTGGAGGTAAAAGCATGAGGAGGGATGAAGTTGATAGTTACTTAAGGGTTTTAAATACATATAATAAAGTAGAGTTTTTATTCTCAACGATAATGTATAGTGCTGGCCCAACATTAACTAAAGAAAAAGCAGCTTCATTGGTTATATTTTGTAATGATAAACGTAATCTACAAAAAGATTGGGAGAGCTTTAAAGACGAGGTTAAAGATAAATTAGGTATAAAATTCTTAGAACTTAAAAAGGATCAAAAAAGTACAGTTGTATTATTCTATAATGAAGAGATTTTAAATAAAATCTTGAGTGAAAAAAGGGTTATAGAGTTTTTAAAGAATCTTGGATATAAGAGGGAAATGTCAATAAATGAATGTTTATTAGTTCTAAAGGCACGATATAGAGAATTTTGCCCCCATGAAATTGGAATTTTTCTAGGATATCCATTAGATGATGTAGTTCAGTTTATGAAGGATACCAAAAAGGACTGTAAATTAGTTGGTTATTGGAAGGTATATAATAACACCGAAGAAGCTCAAAATATCTTTAAAAAGTATGATAGCATTAGAAATGACTTAGTTAGGATTATGATATCTGGAATAAAGCCTACAGAAATATTTAGATGAAGAAATACATAAATTTATTGACAGTTAAAACTACAAATAGTATTATTTGTAATAGTAAGATATATTTTATTTAGTAAATATATCTTTATGAAAGGAGATGGTATTAATGAATAACAGATTAAAGGTGGTTATGATTTAAAACTGAATATGGGCGAAAATGTAATGATTAAAATGTGATTTTATAAACATACATTTCCGCAGATTAAAGTAACCTTTCATAAAAACTTATTTGGATAAGTAACGCCGTGAAAAGGGCGTATTTTTTTTACTTAAATTTATAATATACTCATTTATCCGCAGAAGGTGACAAGTGTTTTATGATTACTCCTGCGGAATTTTTATGCCCATTTTTAGAAGGATGTTTATTTTTTGAGAGGAGTGATGTTATATGATGAATTCATTTTATATTATTAGAAAAATTAATAAACACTTGGAGGGATTAGATGAATAATAGTATTATTGAAAACTATGGTTATACAGATTTTTACGAAAAACAAATATTAGAACAAGATAATTTAGATAATGAATTGATACCAGGAAGAATTGTAGAGGTTCATAAGGAAAAGTATAAAATTATAACAGAGTATGGCGAGGTTCCAGGAAAGCTAAAAGGGTCTATTTTTTATAGCGATAAAGTAGAAAATATATACCCTACAGTTGGTGATTTTGCACTTCTAAAATACAATCCATATGGAGAGAGTACTATTTATAAGGTGCTTGAGAGAAAAACTAAATTTTCGAGGTTAGATTCATGGAATAGAATAGAGCAAGTTGTTGCAGTGAATTTTGATTATGTATTTATTATGGTATCACTTAATCAAGATTTTAATATTAAGAGAATAGAAAGATATTTAAGTACAGCTTGGCAGAGTGGAGGAATTCCTGTAATTATATTAACAAAAGCTGATCTCTATGATGATTATTATAGTCAAAAGAATGAAATCGAAAATATAGCAGTGGGAGTAGATATAATACCAGTAAGTTCTTACACAGGTCAAGGAATTGATTTATTAGGTAAATATATTAAACCTAAAAAGACAATTGTATTTTTGGGATCATCTGGTGTAGGAAAGTCATCACTTGTAAATAGAGTTTCAGGTAAAGAAGTTATGAAGGTAAATTCAATTAGAGAAGATGATAGTAAAGGTAGGCATACAACAACTCATAGACAATTAATTATGTTAGATAATGGTACTATGATAATTGATACTCCTGGAATGAGGGAATTGGAAATGTGGAATGTAACAGATGGGTTAGACATTGCATTCTCTGAAATTGAAGAACTAGCAGTTAAGTGTAAATTTAGAGATTGTAATCATCAAAGTGAACCTGGTTGTGCTGTTAAAGCTGCATTAGATAACGGTGAATTATCAAAGGATCGTTGGAATAATTATTTGAAGTTAAAAAAGGAAGCTGAATTTGCTAAGAGAAAGGAAGAAGCTAATATTAGACAACAACAAAAAAAATTAAAAAAGATATAGATTAATTAAAAGCTGCCTTAAAGTGTTAAGGCAGCTTAATAAAACAAGAAAGTATAATTTTTAATTGATAATTACTATTGACAATAAATGAATGAACATTTATTATAGAATAAAATAGAGGTGAGTTAATGAGAAAGAAAGATGATGAAAAACAAAAGAAAATAAAAGAAGCTGTTATTAAGTTAACCCTTCATGAAGGTTTTCATGGTGCATCAATTTCTAAAATTGCAAAAGAAGCTGGAGTTTCACCTGCAACAGTGTATATCTATTATGATAATAAAGAAGTAATGCTTAGGGATATTTATAGAGAATATTCAGAAGAAGTATTTGAATATTTATTAAGTAAACTTAAAAATGAAGTGGATGGAAAGAAAATAATAGAACAGCTTATTAGAAATTATTATTCATATATAAATGAAAATGAAGAAGTTTTTCATTTCGTTGATCAATTCTCAAGTTGTCCAGCACTGTCTAATAATTGTAAAGGGAAGTCTGGAATATGTATTCTTTATAAGTTGTTAGATGATATGAAGGATAAGAAAATCATTAAAAATTATAGAAATGAAAATATAGTTGCAATATTATTTTCACCACTAAAAGCAATTACTATTAACAAAAATGATAATGATAAGGAAAAAGAGCTAATTGAAGAAATGATACAAATAATTCAATATGCTCTATTAGTATAAGTAAATGATTCATTTATTTTGCGAGGCTATTTTTATAATATTATAATAAATAATCTCGTTAAAAAAATAGAATATAATAAATGAACATTCACTTAAGAATATTTATTAGAAGGAGTGAGTAATATGGAAAAATATAATTTAAAGAATAATGAAGCAATAGTAATACCTGTAGCAAACTTAGTTTTATTAACAGGTATGACATATACATTAAGAATAAATAGATTAACAAAAGAGGAATTAGAGATTTTATCTAATGGAGATAATAATGCTATTGCTCTACCCTTAAGGCAAAACTTTAATAGAGAGGACTTAAAGGAAGAAGACTTACATAATGTAGGCGCATTGTTTAAGATAATTGATATAGTTAATAAGGATGATGCACATCAAGCAAAAATCAAAGTTATAGATAGAGTAGAAATAAAAACATCAAGTTTTAAAGAAAATACTATAGTAGCTGAATATGAATTGGCCTCAGATATAAATGATATTGACGGAAAAAATAAAGAAGATATGCTTAAGTATATTAAGAAAACAACTGAAGAAATTGGTGAAAACTTTAAAGGGGCAGAAGCCTTCGTTAAGATTATCGAGGGCATGAGTGACTTAAATGCACTAATCGGATACTTAACTCAATACATGCAAATATCTAGTGAAGAAAAATATGACTTAATGAAGACTCAAAGTGTAAAAGAGAGAAGCTTAAAGTTTATAGATTATCTTCTAAAACAAAGAGAAAGTATTCAATTGCAATTTGAGATGGCTGAACGATTCAATAAAAAAGCAAATAAGAGTTATAGAGAAGCTGTTTTAAGGGAACAACTTAAAGCAATTCAAGAGGAACTAAGTATAGGAAAAGATGGAAGTAAGAAGAAGGATGCAGATTATAGAGAAAGAATAAAAGACGCAAAAATGCCATCAGAAGTGGAGGAAGTTGCATTAGAAGAAGTAACAAAACTAGAAAATCAAAACCCAAGTAGTTCAGAATATAATGTTATACGTAATTATTTAGAACTTTTATTAAAGCTTCCGTGGAACGTTGATGAGCAAAAAGGTATAAATGTTGTTAGAGCAAGAAAAATTCTTAATGATGAGCATTATGGATTAGAAAAAGTTAAGGAAAGAATATTGCAATATTTAGCAGTAATGAAGCTTAAGAAAAATAAGAAAGGTTCAATTTTATTATTAGTAGGGCCTCCAGGAACAGGTAAAACAAGCTTAGGTAAAAGTATCTCAGAAGCGCTTAATAGAGAATATATACGTTTAAGTTTAGGTGGAGTTAGAGATGAGGCTGAAATACGAGGTCATAGAAGGACATATGTAGGAGCAATGCCTGGAAGAATAATTCAAGGAATTAAAAATGCAGGAGTTAAAAATCCAGTAATGATACTTGATGAAATTGATAAGTTAATGACTGGTTACAACGGAGATCCTGCAAGTGCATTATTAGAAGTTCTTGATCCAGAACAAAATAGTACATTTACTGATCATTATTTAGATGTACCATATGATTTATCACAAGTATTCTTTATAGCAACAGCAAATTCTACTCAAGGAATACCTGCACCATTATTAGATAGAATGGAAGTTATCCAAATATCAAGCTATACAATAAATGAGAAGTTTCACATAGCTAAAAATCATCTAATTCCTTCAGTAATTGAGGAACATGGATTAACATCCAAGAAATTAATTATAGAAGATGATGCACTGCAAGCAATCATAAGTGATTACACTATGGAAGCAGGGGTTAGAGGACTTAAAAAGCAATTAGCAACAATAGCTAGAGTAGCTACTGAAAAAATTGTATCAAGCAAGAAAAAGGATGCATTTATAGTAAAAGAAGACCAATTAGAGGAACTACTAGGAAGAAAGGTATCAATACATGATAAAGCTCAGGATAGCAATCCAGCTGGTGTAGTAACAGGCCTTGCTTGGACACCTGTAGGGGGAGAAATTCTCTTCATAGAAGCTACAGATATGCCTGGTAATGGACAAGTTATTTTAACTGGTAAACTTGGAGATGTAATGAAGGAATCAGCTAGAATATCTTTAAGTCTATTAAAGTCAAGATTTGCAGTGAATACATTTAAAGAAAAAGATTTACACATTCATGTACCTTCAGGAGCAGTTCCAAAGGATGGTCCATCCGCAGGAATAACCCTATTTACAGCACTAGCATCTTTAGTTACAGGGGTGAGAGTAAATCCTAAACTAGCAATGACAGGTGAGATTACTTTAAGAGGTGCTGTATTACCAATAGGTGGATTAAAAGAAAAACTCATAGGGGCTCAAAGAGCTGGAATAAAAAAAGTGTTAATACCAAAAGATAATGTTGTGGACTTAAAGGATGTTCCAGAAGAAATCAAGGAAGAATTAGAGATAATAGCTGTGGAGACAATAGAGGAAGTAATAAAAGAAGCTTTAGGAATATCATTACCATCAGTACAACGAGTGTTAAACCCAGAACTATCCATTGAAGGACAGTTTAATATCTCAGAAGTATAAGTAAATTATAGATTTAAGGAGAATTAATTAAATGCTTAATTTTAACTATTCAATACCAACTAATATATTTTTTGGAAAGGAACAAGTTAGTGTTTTACCGAATGAAATAAAAAAATATGCATCTAAAGTGCTAATTGTATACGGTGGAGGAAGTATTAAGAGAAGTGGACTATATGCTAAGGTTATTGAACTTTTAAAAGGAAATAATATTGAATATTGGGAACTCTCTGGTGTAGAACCTAATCCTAGAATAACAAGTGTTCGTGAAGGTGTTAGAATATGCAAAGAGAATAATATAGAATTAGTACTTGCAGTAGGCGGAGGAAGTTCAATAGACTGTGCAAAAGTAATTGCAGCTGGTTATTACTATGAGGGAGATTCATGGGATATAGTAAAAGATCCAAGAAAAATAACAAATGTACTTCCTTTAGCCAGCATACTAACATTATCTGCTACAGGTTCTGAAATGGATGCGGGAGCTGTTATCAGCAATTTAGACACAAATGAAAAACTTGGAACAGGACATCCGTTAATGGCACCAAAATTTTCTATATTAGATCCAACCTACACATTTACAGTACCTGCTTCTCAAACTGCAGCAGGCACTGCAGATATAATGAGTCATATATTTGAAGTATACTTCAGCAGGACAAAAGAGGCATATTTACAGAATAGAATGGCAGAAGCACTGCTTAAGACTTGTATAAAATATGGACCAATTGCAATGGAAGAGCCAGAAAATTATGAAGCTAGAGCTAACTTAATGTGGACATCAAGCTTAGCGATAAATGGATTATTAAGCTATGGTAAGAGAACTGAGTGGAGTGTTCACGCTATGGAGCATGAATTGAGTGCTTTTTATGATATTACACATGGGGTTGGTCTTGCAATATTAACTCCTCATTGGATGAAATATATATTAAATGAAGATACTTTAGATAACTTTGTTCAATATGGAGTAAATGTTTGGGGAATAGATGAGAAGGAAGATAAAATTGCTATAGCAAATAAAGCAATAGAAAAAACTAGAGAATATTTCAATGGATTAGGAATTCCATCAAGATTATCTCAAGTGGGCATTAATTCTGAAAAGTTAGAAGTAATGGCAAATCAAGCTACAAGAAGAGGGGTTTTAGGAAATCTAAGACCACTTAGTTCGCAAGATGTATTAAATATATATAAATTAGCACTATAGTAAATAGAAAATGATATTTATCTCTAATGTCATCCTGTAATAATGGATAAGGCATTAGAGATATTTTATTATAGGAAAAATATTCATAAAAAAGCTTAAAGAATTAGCTTGGATATACTATAATAATTCTAAGTTATATGGATAATTAAATAAAATAATAGATAATAGTTTGATTGGAAGTGCATTATAATGAAGCAAACCAAAAGAATAATAATTTTTGCCATTGTTTTGTTTATTGGAACCATTATTCTTAATAATAAAGCAATAGTTAAGGCAAAGATGAATAATAAACTAAGTCTTACAGAAGATGAGATAAACTGGCTTGAAGAAAATAAGGACAAAACCTTTACCTTAGGAGTGGATCCCAATTTAGGCTCAGAGTATTTCAAATATAATAATGAAAAACAAGGTTATATTACTCCCCTTATGAAAAATATAAGTGAGGATCTTGGAATAAAAGTTAAGATAGAAACTGATAACTGGGGAAAAATTTTTTCAGACTTAGAAAGTAATAAAATAGATTTACTTTATGGTGCCAATGAAACTCAAGAAAGAGACAAGTTTATGGTATTCACAGATCCAATTATTAAAATTCCTTATGTAATAATTTCAAGAAAGAATAATTCAATAAAAACAATTGGAGATATAGATAAAAAAACAGTTGGATTTATGGAAAAGGACTATATAATTGATAACCTGCCTAAAGTGTATAAAAATATTTATTATAATAAAAAAACATATGTAAATCAACAACAAGAAATTAATGCGCTATTACATAATGAAGTGGATGCTGTTATTATGTCTGGAGGTTCAGTAATTTACGATTATTTATATAAATACCCTGATTTAGATTATGTATCTAAGATAAGTAATATAAACTCTGATATGACTTTTTCTGCGAAAAAAGAAAATACTACATTGATAGAAATAATAAATAAAGAAATAGAATATTTAAAAAACAATAATTTATCAGAAATTATAAATAGCGCACAGATAAAATATAACCTGAAAGTAATGAATTTGACTGCGGAAGAAGAAAAATGGCTTTTAGAAGATGGAAAAGCTAATGTAGGTGTAATAGAAGATTATCTTCCTTTCGACTATTATGATGAAGGTGAATTCAAAGGAATCGATGGAGAACTAATAAAAGAAATATCAAGAATGACTGGTATAAAATTCAGCTATACTCTTAGTGATTTTGATAGCTTGTCAGATAGTCTTAGGGCAGGGAAAATAGATGTAGTAAATATTGCGAAAACGGATGAAAGAGTGAGTTATGTATTATATCCTCAATCTTTTAGTAAAGAAAGAAACATAATAGTTGGAAGAAAAGATGAAAAAGAAGCCAGAGATATATATGGGTTAGAAGGGAAAACTGTTGCAGTTATAAATGGTTTTTGGCAGGATGAAGTTTTAGTTAAAAGTCTTTCAAATGTAAAGATAAGAAGAACTAACAATATTCAAGAATCTATGCAACTTGTTCATGAGGGAAAAGCAGATTATCTTATCGAAAATCCAACTGTTGTTAGATACTATACTGAGGAGCTTCAGTATTATGATTTAGTTCAAAGAGGAAATACTAGTAATGATTCATTTTTGTATTTAGGAGTTTCAAAAAATAAGCCTGAGTTAGCAGGGATAATAAATAAGGTATTACCTATGATAGATATGGATGAGATATATCAAAAGGGTTACGAGGAAGTACCCCATGTGAATTACGATAAAAGCAATAAAAATCTCTTTATACTGGTAATAGTTTTATTAATGATTATAATTATAATAATACTATTTATTGTTAAATTAATAGGTGCATTAATAGGTGCAAAAACGGAGAAAGAACTGTTGCAGCAGAGAGAATATTATCTTTCAATAGATCCTCTCACTGAATTTTATAATAGGAGTTACTTTAATACTAAGTTTTTAAACAATACCGATGAATCAATTTATCCTCAAGTACTAATTGTAGCAGATATAAATAATTTGAAGATTGTAAATGACACATATGGACATTACTATGGAGATACATATATAAAAATATTTTCAGATGCTTTAAGAGAAGCGTGTCCAAATGATAGTGTTATATTTAGGATTGGTGGAGATGAATTTTTTATAGTAATCAATAATTCAAATGAGGAAATTGCAGTCGAGGTAATAAATAAAATACATGAAATTTCTAAGGAAAAGAGAGTATCATTTGATGGAAAGGATATATTTGTTCCAACTGGAGCTATAGGATATTCTATTAGATATTCATCAGAAATATCATTTGAAGACTTATATAAAGCAGCAGATGAGAATATGTATATGAATAAACGAATGTTTAAAAAGAAAATTGAATAGAAATAAAAAAAGGAGTTGAGCATTGGTGTTTCTTTGAACGCTAATGCAACAACCCCTTTTTAATTTGAAATTAATCTTCATTAATGAAATAGTCTAGTAAATCTTCTATGCTAACAATACCAACTACTTTATCATTTTTAACTACAGGCATAGCAATAATATTGTTATCACGTAGGCGTTTTGCAACAACAAGTATATCTTCATCAGATCCAGCAGTTATTACTGATTTTGACATAACCCAGTCTACAGGACAACTATCATAATGACCAGGATGAATCATGAATCTATATATATCAGCTTTTACAACCATACCTACTAAGGTATTGGTTTCATCTACTACAGGCATACCGTTTAGATTAAGATTTTGTAAGGTTTCTAAGGCCTTATCTACAGTGTCATTTACATTAATGGTATGTAAATCGTGTTTAATAATTTCAGTTATTTTCATAATATCATCCCCTTTAAAATTGTTATACTAACTAAATGTAAACGATTGATAGTTATATTAGTATTTTACTATAAAAAGAAGAAGTTTAAAATATAAATTTAAACTAATCTTCTTTAAAAGACTCTATAAACTTTTTAGATAGAGCAGAAATATATTTACTTTTTGACCAAATGAGAGCAATTCTGGTTGTTAAGTTTTCATTTAATATCACTTTTGTATACAAATTTTTATTATAAGCTAGTGGGAATGCAGATTTGGGGATTATTCCTACACCTAAACCCGCATTTGCCCATAATATTGTGGTTCTGGCATCGTCATTTTTACAAAAAATATTTGGAGTAAATCCTTCTTCTACACAAGTGTCGCTAATTAGTTGTTCAAATCTTCTATATATAATTAAAGGAATACCTTTTAAATCTTTTATGGATATGGTACTTGCTTCTGATTCAAGGTATGATTTTGTCATAACAGCAATCATTGGTTCCGGATCAGTATATATGCAATTATAAGACTTAGTAGCAAAAGGTGTTCTAACTACTCCAAGTTCTATTACTCCTTTATCAAGTAAATCTAACACTTTAAATGTATTTCCTTCATGTAGTTCAAATTTTATTCCAGAATATTTATTATGAAACTCTGTTATCTTATTATTTAGCAAAATAGTACCTGAGGAAGAAACAGTACCTATTGAAATACTGCCATTCAAACCATTGCTAAAATCAGTTATTTCATTAATAGCATATTCTGAAAGATTTATAATTTGTTCAGCTCTATTTTTTAGTATTTTTCCAGCATCAGTAAGTTGAAGGCTTCTTGCACCCCTGTCAAAAAGTTTAACGTTTAATTCTTCTTCTAGAAGCTTAAGTTGGTGACTAAGAGGTGGTTGAGCCATATGAAGTCTTTTGGCTGCAGCAGTGATTTGTCCTTCCTCAGATATGGTTAAAAAATATTTTAATTGTTTTAAATCCATAGTAACCTCCAATTAACCATACTTTTTTCGTATGGCATATATATATAACCAATATTTTTAATATGGAAAATGCTATGTTATAATCATAGCTGCAAGAAGCAACAAAGGCAATATTATTTTATTGACTGTGGGGGAAAGTTAAGTATGAATGTATTAAAGGAATTCATTAGACCATATAAAAAAGAATGTATATTAGGACCAATCTTTAAGCTAATTGAAGCTATTTTAGAGTTATTACTTCCAGCAATAATGGTGCTTGTAATTGACAATGGTATAAAAAATAAGGATATAGACTACGTTATTAAGATGGGTGTATTAATGTTAGCCATGTCTATACTCGGCTTTGGAAGTTCATTAGTATGTCAGCATTATGCAGCAAGAGCGTCTCAAGGGTTTGGAACTAATCTCAGAGAGAAGTTGTTTTTACACATATTACAACTCTCTAGTGCCGAGGTAGATAAACTAGGGAAAGCATCATTAATAAATCGTATTACAAATGATATAAATCAATTACAAGTTGCAGTGGCTATGTTTATTCGATTGGTAATAAGAGCTCCTTTCATATGTATAGGTGCGATATTTATGTCCATGCTATTAGACTTTAAATTATCATTGATTTTAATTGTTTCAACTCCTATATTTGGAATAGTAATTTATTTTATTATTAATAAAACCTCGCCTTTATACACAATATATCAAAGTAAGTTGGATAAACTAGGGAGAACAATAAGTGATAACCTTACTGGTATAAGAGTGATAAGGGCCTTTGCGAAAGTTGATTTAGAAAAAGTAAAATTCAACGATGCAAATGATGAGTTAACTAATACCATAATAAAAGTGGGGAGAATATCTATATTACTAAATCCATTAACAACCCTCGGAATGAATATAGCAGTAATTATAATTCTCTGGATAGGAGGAATAAGAATCAATGCAGGAGATCTTACCCAAGGTGAGATTATTGCCTTTGTTAACTATATAATGCAGGTTCTTTTAGCATTAATTGTTGTATCAAATTTAGTAATAATTTTTACAAAGGCAAACTCGTCTGCCAAAAGAGTAATAGAAGTAATTAATATAACCCCTTCAATTACTAGTGAGAATATTGAAAAAGTAATTGAGAATTCTGAATCTCCAGTGGTAGAATTCGAGGATGTTTCATTTAGATATAGTGAAGCAGGAAATCTTGCCTTGAAGAATATTACTCTTAACATAAATCAAGGTGAGACTATAGGAATAATTGGAGGGACAGGCTCAGGAAAATCCACGTTTGTGAACTTGATTGCTAGGTTATATGATGCTAGTAGTGGTGAAATTAGAATAGATGGAAAAGATATAAAGAAATATAATCTAAAGGAATTACGAGAAAAAGTAGCATTTGTACCACAAAAATCAGTACTTTTTAGTGGAAGCATATTAAGCAATATTCAACTTGGAAATAAGAAGGCAGATATGGAAGATATTAAAAGGTCTAGTAGAGTAGCCCAAATAGAGGAGTTCATAGATAATTTACCAGAAGGATATAATAGTGAGGTTAATATGGAAGGTAGAAATTTCTCAGGAGGTCAAAAGCAACGTTTATCAATCGCTAGAGCTATGGCACGTAATTCAAAAATACTAGTATTAGACGATTCATCAAGTGCGTTGGATTTCTTGACGGATTACACATTAAGAAAAAGCATTAAAGAGGAAAAGAAGGATGTTACGTTAATTGTTATATCTCAAAGGATTTCTAGTGTAAAAAATTCTGATAGAATTATTGTGTTTGATAACGGGGAGATAGTGGGTGTTGATACTCATAAAAATTTATTAATGAATTGCAATGTTTACAAGGAAATATACTCCTCTCAGCATTTAGCTAAGGGGGAGAAAATATGAAAAAGAATACACTTTTAAGGATACTAGGGTATCTTGGAAATTATAAATTACTTTTTGTAGCATCAATTATATGTGCTATATTAAGTGTGATAATGAGCTTGATAAGTCCATATTTAATTGGAGTAGCTATAGATAATATGGTTGCACAGGGAATGGTAGATTTTGAGTATATTGCTAAAAGCTTATTTTCGCTTTTCATCATATACGCCATTAGTAATACTTTAGTGTGGCTACTTAGTTATTTAACAAATTATATATCATTTAAAGCAACAAATGATATGCGACGTGAATTATTTAATAACATGAACCAGTTCCCATTAAAGTTTTATGATACTAGTAATCATGGTGATATAATTAGTAGATTTACAAATGATATAGATGCAGTTTCAGATGGAATGGTGCAAGGAATATCAACATTATTAACTGGAATAAGTACAATAATAGGAGCAATAGGGTTTATGATATATATAAATCCAAGTATGACTTTAGTTGTATTGGTATCAGCTCCAGCTTCATTTTTTGTTGCAAGGTATGTTACAAAAAATTCTCAAAGGATGTTTAAAGAACAAGCTAAAACACTAGGAAATTTGAATGGGTATGTTGAAGAGTATATTGGAGGATTACAGGTTGTACAATTATTTAATGCAGAAGAAGAGATATTTAATAAATTCAAGAAGATAAATAATGAGTTGTATGATACAGGCGTAAAAGCCCAATTTTATGGATCACTTACTAATCCGTCTACTAGATTAATTAATAATATGACCTATTCTATAGTCGGTATTATAGGCGGGATAGCAGCAATTCTGGGAAAAATAACTGTTGGAAATATAAGTAGTTTTCTTATATATTCTAACCTATTCGCAAAGCCTTTTAATGAAATATCTGGTGTACTAACACAAATACAAGCAGCTATAGCTTCAGCTGATAGAATTTTTAATGTAATGGATATGAAGCAAGAAAAAAAAGATGGGACAATATCACATAGCAGATTAATAGAGACAAATGAAATTGGTAATTTAGTATTCAAAGATGTTAGTTTTTCATATTCTACTGATATATCATTAATTAAGAATTTTAATTTAAAGGTAAAGGCAGGAAGTAGGATTGCGATAGTGGGGAAAACTGGATCAGGAAAAACAACCTTAGTAAATTTACTAATGAGATTTTATGATATTAATTCAGGGAGTATTTATTTAGATAATGCTGATATTTCAGAAATATCTAGAGATAAATTAAGAAGATATTTTGGAATAGTACTTCAAGATTCATGGTTGTTTGAAGGAACCATATTTGATAATATCGCCTATGGAGAACCAGATGCAAGCTATGAGGAAGTAGTAAAGGTAGCCAAGGAGGTAGGAGCTCATAATTTTATTATGCAACTACCGAAAGGGTATTCCACTACAATTAGTAGTGCCGGAGAAAATTTATCTCAAGGACAAAAACAGCTAATAACTATTGCAAGAGTTATGCTTATAAATCCTCCTATGCTCATATTAGATGAAGCAACTAGTAATATAGATACTAGGACGGAAATAAGAATACAAAAAGCATTTTTAAAATTACTTAATGGAAGAACTAGCTTCATCATAGCGCACAGGTTGTCAACTATTAAAGAGGCAGATTTAATATTAGTCATGGATAATGGGAATGTTGTGGAGAGTGGTAATCACGATCAATTAATAAAGATGAAAAGTTACTATTACAAGTTGTATAATAGCCAATTTGAAGATATATAAAAAAAGGGAGCATTAATTCCAATGCTCCCTTTCTATGTATGTGTTATTTTTTTCTCTTTTTGGCAAATACATAAACAATAAATACTAGTACAGCAGCTATAACTATATAGTCAGCGATATGAAGCCAAGAACGAATTACTTCCCAATTTTCCCCCATAATATAGCCTGCATAACCAAGTATTATGCTCCAAATTAATGAGCCTAAGAATGTATATATAACAAATTTATTGAAATTCATTTTGCTAATTCCGGCAGGAAGTGAGATAAATGTTCTAATAATAGGTAGTAATCTAGAGAAAAAGGCAATTTTCTCACCATACTTATTAAAATAATTGTCACTCATTTCTAGATGTGATTTTGATAATCTCAATTTAGTTGCATATTTTTCAACTAAAGGTCTACCACCTTTGGCACCAAGGTAATATGCAAAAATAGAACCAGCAGTTCCGCCTAATGTTCCAATGATAATAACAAGCGGAAGACTAAGACGTGTGCCTTCATATGCTGAAGAAGCTAAATACCCACCAAAAGGAAGAATTGCTTCACTTGGAATAGGAATACACGCACTTTCTAGTCCCATTAATAAAAAAACACCAAAGTATCCTAATTTGCCTAAGACAAAGATAGCCCAATTAACAATAAATTCAATCATTTAAAATCTCCTTAATTAAAAGTTAATATATTATGTAGACATAATTATAACATATGAATGTTTAATAAACAAAAAATATGTGAATAAAATGGCTTACTTATAAGGGATTGTTTAAAATACTCAATGCTAAATTTGCATAAAAAACCTCTTAAACAATTCATAAATTTATGAAATTATTTTTTTAAATGATTTATTTAGATAAAATTGAAAAATTTTGTCTTACATATAAACTAATGTAAGGAATTATCCGAAATATTGTATATCCAGAATATATTTATTAAGTGTGTAATTAAATGTTAAAATAAAGTTATATTATCAAAAGTGGAGGTACATTATATGGAGGCTGCAAAAAAATCATTTTTAGTTGAAGATTTAAAACCAGGCATGATTGCCGCGAAGGAAATAAGAGCTGAGGGCAAGGTGCTTATTGCAAAAGGATTCCCAATTACCGAGGCAGTATTACATAGGTTAAAAGAAAAATATATTTTAACAAAAATTGAAGTCTATTCTGAAGATGATGCAGTTTTAATGAATACCACTCTTGAAAAACAGAAAACAGTAAAACAGATAGATGAAGAATTTAATAGATTTTCAGAGAATATAAAATACATTTTTAATAATGTATTTAATGTTAAAATATCAGGGATAGATGAAGTAAGAAAGTTTGCTAAAGAGATTCAGGATGAGCTTGACTCAACTAGCGCAATTATTAAAAACATTGTACTCTATGGTAGTGGAGATGATGCTATATATAGACATTGTGTTAATGTAGCAGCATTAAGTTGTATCCTAGGAAATTGGTTAGAGCTTAGCGATAAGGATAACAACTTACTTACATATTCAGCCATACTGCATGACTTTGGGAAAACAAAATTAAAAGAAGATGTTTTATATAAGGTAGATCCATTAACAACTAAAGAATTTAGTGAAATTAAGAATCATACTGTACTAGCATACAATTCTATAAGAAGTGTGCCATACTTAGATAGTTCAGTTAGTCTGGGTGTATTAATGCATCATGAAAGAATGGATGGTTCAGGTTATCCATTTGGGATAAGAGATGAGCAGATACATGATTTCGCAAAAATAATAGCAATTGCAGATGTATTTGATGCAATTAATTCAGACAGAGTTCATAAAAAGAAGAGAAGACCTTTTGAAGCCTTAGAGATAATAAAAGAAGAAAGTAAAGGGAAATTACATTATGAATTCTGTAATGTGTTTCTAAGTAATATAGTAAATTATTATACAGGCGAAAAGGTACTTTTGAGTAATGGAGAAGAATGTAAAATAATTCAGATTGATATAAATGATATAGCAAGACCATTATTATTTAGCAAAGATGGTTTCTTAGACTTAAAGAAAGAAAAAGATATATACATAGAGAAATTGCTTGTTTAATATAAAAATAAATTTGATGACTAAAAGGGTATTATTAAGTAAACTAATAATATCCTTTTGCTTTAGCGTGGATATTAGTTTTAACCAATTAAGGATATAATTAAGGAAGATATTTATTGGATGGTGGAATTTATATGATGAAAAGTTTAAAAGATGGAGATTTCATTGGAATAGTAGCATGCTCTAATAAATTACAATTGAGGAATAGAGAAAAAATTCATGAACTAGAGGAGTTTATTAATTGTTTAGGTTTAAAGATTAAGTATGGCAACAACATATATGAAGAAGAGTGTTGTTATGAAGAACCAAGAGAGAAAGCACAAGGGCTTATGAATCTATTTATAGATAAAAGAGTTAAAGTAATATTTGATATTTCTGGTGGAGATTTAGCTAATGGAGTATTAGATTTTTTAGATTTTAATTTGATAAAAGATAATCCCAAAATATTCTGTGGATATAGTGATTTAACAGTTATTATAAATCCACTAAACACTAAGGCAAAGATTGAAACCTATTATTATCAAATTAGAAACTTAGTAGGAGAATATAAAGAACAACAGCAGACAGAATTTATGAGAACATTTTTCCAAGGATATGATGATTTAATAAATTTTAAATACAACTGGATTCAAGGGGATAAAATTCAAGGTGAAGTAATTGGAGGAAATTTAAGGTGCTTTTTAAAGCTATCAGGAACAAAATATATGCCGAGTTTTGATAATAAAGTTCTTTTTTTAGAAAGTTTAGGTGGAGATGATAAGAAGATAACTACATATTTAACTCAATACAAGCAAATAGGAGCTTTTGAAAAGATAAGTGGTATTATTTTAGGCTCTTTTTCGGAATTGGAGGATAAAAATTATTATCCAAAGGTTGAAGAAATACTTTTAAATATTATAGAAGATAAAAAGATCCCTATTATTAAGACAGCTTATTTAGGGCATAGACAAAATAGTAAGGCTATTTCAATAGGTAAGAGTATTAATTTATTTAAGGAGACATTTTATGAAAAATAAATTTAACTTAGAGAAATTTATAAAAAAGTATCCTTATGCAAAGGATGAAATTGAGAATAATTATGTTGATTTAGTAGAATTAAATAATATATATGATGATTACATGAATTTTAAAGATAACTATGAATCTCAAGCAGATTTTATATCAAATATATTAAGAACTCATAATCAAATTCACTCAGTTAAATCAAGAGTTAAGGAACCTGAAAGATTGATAGAAAAAATCATTAGAAAGACCTCAGATAGGAAGGAAAAGTATGGGGAAGGTTTTAAGTTTACAACAGAAAATTATAAAAATGAAATAAATGATTTAATTGGCATAAGAGCAATACATATATTTAAACAGGATTGGGAAAGTATACATGAATTTATACAAGCTACATGGAAGGTAATAGAAATTACTGCAAATGTAAGAGCAGGAGATGACACTAAGAGATTTGAAGAATTAGGAATTGAAATTAAGTCTAGACAATCTGGATATAGATCAGTCCATTATCTCATAGAATTTTACCCTACTAATCAAAAGGTCATAGCAGAAATTCAAGTTAGAACTATATTTGAAGAAGGGTATGGGGAGATAGATCATCAACTTAGGTATTCTCATAAAGAAATACCAAGTATACTAGAATCAAATTTGTTATTATTCAATAGAATTGCTGGAAGTGCTGATGAAATGGCATCATTAATCAATTTATTAAGCAAAGACTTGGGTAAAATAGAGCAAAAGTATGCCCAAGCAATAACTGAAAAAGATGAAGAAATAAAGAGGTTAAAGGAGAAGAAATGAGAGTAGATTTAGAAGAAATTATATATGCAATGGATTTTATGGATGAGGGAGCAGGTGCATACTATCATAAGAAAAGTGAAATAGTTTTATCCATATCACAAAGAGAATATTTAGCAGCTAAAACTGGAGTGGAGATAGATAATTATCCTGAGTGGCAGCAAGAAGCAGTAAAATGGGCCTATGATATAGTTGAAAATAAAGAAAGTTATATAAAATTACCTGATAAATTAGAGTTTGATGATAATACAATATTAAAATTATTCATAAAAGAAATTGATGAAAGTGTAAGGGGGAAAATTGAGGCTGACCTGTCTAGAGGGAAAGATATTAGATACATAAGAGAAAATTATAGTGAAATTTTTGATGGCGAAGCATGGTATGAATATAAGGATAACTTTTTCATAAGTTTAGCAAAAGACTGGTGTAAGGCTAATAATATTATATTTAATTAAATTAAGAAAAAACTAAAATATACGATAAAGTTGTTATATAATAAAAGTTTTTAATTCGAAAATAAAAGAGAAGGTTTATATCAAAACTTTATTCCAGAAAGTAGGTATATTTGATGTTATATTCAGTGCAATTCATTAGAGCTGTAATTGAAAATATGATAAATGCTTTTTCGTATAATAAAATAATAACAGATGAACTAGGTAATGCTATAGATTATGAAATTGTTGAAGTTAATAAGGCATTTGAAAGTGCTGCAAAAATGAGACGTGAAGAGATAATAGGAAAGCGTATAAAAGAAGAAACGAAAAATAGAGGCAAGGAAAAGGCTCATTGGCTTGAATTTTATAATGATGTTTCTATTTGCGGGAAATGTAATATTATAGAACGATATAGTGAAGTTACTAATAGGTGGTACCTAATAAATACATACTCAATAGAGAATGGATATTTTGTTTTAATATTTATAGATGTAACGGCAATAAAGGAAAGACAATTAGAATTAGAAAAAAAGAATTCAATATTAAATAAGCAAGTTGAAGAACTTGAACTTAAAATTTCTATGGCTTTAGAAAAAGAAAAAAGACAAAAAAGAGCACAAGAAATAGGAAATCTAGGTAGCTGGGAACTGGATTTGATAACAGAAAATCTGAATGCATCGGAAGAAGCTTTTAAATTATATGGGTTAAAAGAAAACCGGGACATATTAAAATTTGAAGATTTAAATTTCTATGTTCATAAGGATGATAAAGAGAGAAAAATTAAAGCTTTTGAAGATTTGATTTGTGGAAAAGGAAAGTATGATATTGAATATAGAATAATAAGGGAAGATACTAATGAACTTAGATATATTCATTCAATTGCAGATGTTGAAAAAGACATTAATGGAAATTCAATACGAGTTATTGGTGTAATTAATGATATTACTGATAAGGTAAATTATGAGATTGGATTAAGCAATAAAAATCAAGAATTAGAAGCGCTTTACGAACAAATTGCAGCATCAGAAGAAGAATTAACTAGACAATTACAAGAAATTCAGGATAGTAATAAACTGTTAGAATTAAGTGAAGAAAGATATAAAACTTTAGTTAATTCATCTCAAGACATGATATATAGTTGTGATATAAATGGGGTCTTTACCACTGTAAATAAGAAGTTTTGTGAGATAATAAAACGTGATTCAAAAGATATTATTGGAAAAACTATGGCTGAAATAGTAAATAAACAAGAGAACTCAAAGAAATGGGACATAGTTATTCAAAAAGTAATAAGTTCGAAGGAAACAATAATCACAGAAAATAAATTTATAGCTCAAAATGGTAGAACACGGTACTTTAATGTTACTTTATGCCCAATATTTGATGGTAAAGGAAATGTTATAGGAGTTACGGGAACAAATCATGATATAACTACGCTAAAAGAACATGAGTTAACAATTTCTTATATGGCATATCACGACAATTTAACCAATTTACCTAATAGAAATCTTTTCTTAGACAAATTAAAAGAGGCAATTTCAGATTCAAATGTAAATAACACTAAAGTTGCAGTATTATTCTTAGATGTTGATAATTTTAAAAAAGTTAATGATGCTTTAGGTCATTCAGTTGGCGATGAATTACTATTACTTACAACTCAAAGATTAAATGAATGTGTAAATGAGAAGAATTTAATTGCTAGACTTGGTGGAGATGAATTTTCAATTCTTTTTGAAAATATTAATAAGGTTACTGATATTATTGAAATAGTGGAAAATATTAACAACTTATTTGTTGATGATTTTAATATTAATGAGAATTTCATTAACTTAAGTGCAAGCATCGGAATCTCAGTTTATCCAGATGATGGACAAACCGCTGAAGACTTAATGAAAAATTCTGAAACTGCTATGTATAGAGCTAAGGAATTAGGCAAGAATACCTATCAGATTTTCAATGTAAATATGAAAGAGGAATTAATTAAGAAAATAAGTATTGAAGGTATGATAAGAAATGGATTAAAGAAGAAAGAATTTCTTTTATACTATCAACCGCAATATCAAGCAAAAACAAGAAAATTAAGAGGATTTGAAGCATTAATAAGGTGGGACAATCCCGCGGTTGGGTTTTTAAGTCCATTAGAATTTATACCAATTGCTGAGGAAACTGGATTAATTGTTCAACTAGGTGAATGGGTACTGAATACTGCAGCTGAAATGTATAAAAAGATAAAAGACATGTATGGAATTGAAGTAATAATGAGTGTAAATATCTCTCCTATTCAGCTAAGACAGAAGAATTTTGTTAATTTAGTTTTAGGTGTAATTGATAGACTTAAAATAAAACCAGAAAATATAGAACTAGAAATTACAGAAAGCGTATTTATTGATAACTTTGACAATAGTATTGAAACATTAAAGAGACTACGGAATTATGGAATAAGAATAGCACTTGATGATTTTGGAACAGGGTATTCTTCACTAAGCTACTTGAAAAAGTTACCTATTAGTATTTTAAAAATAGATAAATCTTTTGTAAATGAGATTGATGAAAACAATAAAGAAGTAATACTTACTGATTCAATAATTTCTCTAGTTCACAAGCTTAATATAGAAACAATTGCAGAGGGTGTAGAAGATGAATATCAGCTTAAATACTTAGAAAAGGCAGAATGTGATAATTTTCAAGGATACTATTTAGGAAAGCCTATGCCTGAGGAAATGATAGAAAAAGTGATAAAATTTAAAGAAATTAATAAAAAATAGATAATATATGCTATAATTAGATTTATTGAATTATACTATAGATTTAGAAAAAGAAAAGCTTAAGTTTAAGTTTTCTTAATTGGGGTACTTAGGAGGTAAGAGAAGTGAAAGTTATCAAGAATTTGTCAATTAGATTAAAACTAATAATTACATTTGTTGTTATAGTTTTAATGATGTTAGCAGTAGGGATTATAGGTAATTATGGGGTTAGTACTATATCTAGCAATGCAGATAATATGTACAATGTGAATTTAAGAAGTGTAGATACTATTCATTCAATTAAAGAAGATGTAACAGATATTAATGTTTATCTTCAAAATATAATTGTTTATAAGGATGCAGCACAAACTGAAGATGCAACAAAAGCGATTGGTGACTTAGATAAAAATCTTAGAAAATCTATGGATCTTTACGGTAAAGAATTGTTAAAAAATGAAGATAAAGAGGTTTGGAAATCAATAAATCAAGATTACTTAAAATATGCCAATGCTAGGGAGCAAGTATTGAATTTAACAAAAGAAGGAGATTATGATACAGCGACTAGTAGATTAGAAGATGTAAGTGATATAAGGAAGCAGCTTTCAGATAATTTAGAAAAGATAATTACTAAAAATCAAAATGATGCAAAAGTACAAGCATCCTCAAATGCTTCAACTAAAAGTGGAGTAATAATAAAAATGTACCTTATAATAGGGGCTGGCTTTATAATATCTCTAGCACTTGCAACAATATTATCAATTTACATAATAAAGGTAATAAGACAAGGTTTGAATTTTGCTAAAGCTCTATCAGAAGGAGATTTAACATATTCATTAGAAATAGATTCGAAAGATGAATTTGGTAAATTAATTGGAGCTTTAAATGAAGCAAGGGAAAGAATTAAGTTTATAATAAAGAAGATATCAGAACAAACACAAGAAGTTTCGGCATCAAGTGAAGAATTATCAGCAACCCTTGAAGAGATGTCAAGTACATTTGTAAATATCGAAGAAAATACAAGTAACATAGTTCAAAACATTCAAGATATAAATGCAGTAACAGAAGAATTATCAGCAACAGTGGAAGAAGTAAATATAGGGATAACACAATTATCGAATAATTCAACAGATGCAAGTGAACAATCAGTAGAAATAAAAGATAGATCTGAAAACATTAAAGAAAGAGGAGTAACTTCTGTTAAAGTTGCAGATAATCTATATGAGGAAAAAGAAAAAAATATCATTAAATCTATTGAGGATGGAAAAGTTGTTAGTGAGATATCAGTAATTGCTAATTCTATAGCATCAATAGCTGAACAAACTAATCTTTTAGCTTTAAATGCGGCAATTGAGGCAGCTAGAGCAGGAGAACAAGGAAAAGGATTTGCTGTTGTTGCGGAAGAAGTTAGAAAGCTAGCAGAAGAATCAGCAGGTTATGTAGAAAATATTCAAAGAGTTATTAAGAATGTTCAAGGAGCCTTTGATAATTTATCTGCAAATTCAAGAGATGTTCTTGGATTTATAGATAATAAAGTTAAAGAAGACTATAATCTTCTTGTTGAAACAGGAGAGTTATATGGTAAAGATGCTACATATGTAAGTAATCTTTCACAAAATATTGCATCAATGTCTCAACAATTAAATGCATCAACTGATGAAATAGCAAGGGTTGTACAAAATATGGCAGAAAATATGCAAAATACAACTAATAGATCAGAAGATATTTTAACAGGTATTGATGAAACTTCAAAAGCTATAGAACAAGTTTCTATTGCAGCTCAACATCAAGCTGAAATTGCAGAAGTTCTAAGTGCATTAGTTAGTGATTTTAAAATATAAGATATTACAAAGGGCTATATCAAATTTTTGATATAGTTCTTTTTAACTAAAAAGAACAGATTAGATAACTAACACTATTATAAATAACTTATTATCTATATTTAATCTATAGACTAAATATAAACAAATCACTACCTGTAATAATGCTTCGTTCCACCATATAAGATATTTACATAACTTTAAAAAACCTTATGGCTTAGTAAAATCACTACAACACCGAATATGATGTGAGCTAGACTCTATAGAATAAGTTGGAATATCATAGTGATAGAAAGACTTCAACCACTATAACACTTTTCCTAACTCTATAAAATCCATAACTTCTTACAAATCATAATAAGAATTGTAAGGTGGCTTATCTAATCTGTTCTCTGATATTATGTTACCCAAAATAAGCTGAAGTATACTATGGAAAATATTTCAATAAAATAAATTTATAACTGTACAACAGATTAAACATAAAGCATAATTATTACAGAACATTTTTTAGGGGGACTAAAATGAAAAGATCATATGATTTTTATAAGTGGAGAATATGGATAATTCTTTCACTAACTTTTGTTATGTCATTATTTCATAGAAGTGCATTAGGAGTAGTATCAGATGATATTTCAAGGACATTAAATTTATCAGCTGTTCAGTTAGGAAACTTAGCTTCAATAACTTTTTATAGCTATGCTATTATGCAAATACCTGCAGGAATATTACTAGATGTGTACGGATATAAAAAAGTAAGTATTTTTGGGGTAGTTTTCACTGGCATAGGTTCAATTTTACTAGGATTTTCGGAAAGTATTTGGATGGCGTATGGAGGAAGGCTTTTAGTTGGAATAGGAACTTCAGTAATATTTATTTCAGTGTTAAAAGCTCAATCTATTTGGTTTAGTAAGGAACAATTTTCTAAAGCATCATCAAAACTATCTTTTATAGGAAACTTAGGAGGAGTAATAGCAACATTTCCATTAGCTGCTATGGCTATAGCGCTAGGCTGGAGGAAATCCTTTTATATAATGGGATTAGCTTGTTTTTTTATTGGATTTATGGTTTATAAATATGTATATTCATCGCCTATGGATGTTGGGTTTAGCGCTGCAGGAGATGAAACTAAAGTTCAAAAAATTAAATTAGGACTTGCATTAAAAAGAGTTGTTAGTAATAGGGCAACTTGGAGAAATTTTTTTATTTTATTTTCGTTAGTAGGCTGCACAACAGCATTAACAGGATTATGGGGAGTTTCATATTTTACATCAATTTATGGAGTAGATAAGACTACATCAGCCTTTTACATATCATTTACAATTTATGGATTGGTTGGAGGGTCAATTTTAGTGGGAAATGTAGATAGGTTTCTATCTAATCCTATTAGAACATTCCCAAGAATAAGTTTAATTGTTAACACAAGTATTTGGATATATATATTAATAATTGAAGGCGGAAAACCTCCAATAAAAGTAGTTCCATATTTGTTCTTTACAATGGGGATGTTTGCAATGGCTCATATTCTGTGCTTTACAGATATTAAGGAAAAAGTTGATAGTTTATATATAGGAATAGCTACAAGTGTTGTTAATTCTGGGGAATTTGTTGGAAGCTCAATAATAAGTATTTTAATAGGTTGCTTTTTAGACTTTAATTGGAGTGGTGAAATAAGTAATGGTGTAAAGATTTATGGGCTAGTAGAATATAAGATAGCATTTTTAATTTTTTTAGTTATTTCAATACTAGGCATAATTATGACTTTTATTAAAGATAAAGAAGTAAGTATAGAAGAGAACGAAATGAGTTGCATGAATGTTTCGTAAAGTAAAGGGGAGAAATATATGATTTTCTTTGGACATTTAGGACTAACAACTGGAGCAATGAAGATTTATGAAAAAGTGTCAAGTGAAAAATATGATATTAAAACAAAATTGGATTATAGAGTAATTTTAATTGGGTCCATATTACCAGATATTATAGATAAACCAATTGGAGCAGGTATATTTAGAGGAATATTTCATAATAGTCGAATATTTGCACATACTTTAATTTTTTCAGTTAGCTTATTACTTCTTGGAGGTTATAAGTTGTATAAAAGTAATAAAAATAAAATATTGCTGTTAGGAATAAGTAGTAGTATACATTTAATATTGGATAGCATGTGGTTATTTCCATCAATATTACTTTGGCCTTATTTGGGATTTAAGTTTCCAATAAGGGCAGAAGGAGATTGGTTAAAAAGTGATTTCATTAGATTAATAACTGATCCAAGTTACTTTATACCTGAATTGATAGGTTTTTGTATTATAGGATATTATTTTATACGTGTTATTAAGAGAAAAAAAATTAAGGAATTTATCTTAAAGGGTGAGTTATAGTGATAAGGTTCCAAGAATAAACAAGTTCTATTATAATTTACTAAGAGGCTGTAAGAATAGTAAGGTTATTCTTACAGCTTCAAGATATTTATACATTAAATTTAGTTTTAAATTCCTCTATAATTTCGATTCCAGCACTGGTTCCTAATCTTTCAGCTCCAGCTTCTATAAACTGTAATGCTGTTTCTAGATTTCGGATACCTCCAGCAGCTTTTACTTTAACATTATTCTTAACTATAGATTTCATAAGTTTTACATCTTCTAATGTAGCTCCAGATGTACCAAAGCCTGTAGAAGTCTTAATAAAGTCAGGTTTTACTTTTAGAGATATTTCACAAAGTTTTATTATTTCATCTTTTGTAAGATAACAATTTTCAAAAATAACTTTTGATATTACATTATTTTCTCTGCAAATTGAAACGATATTTTCCATTTCAGTAGTTATATAGTCATAATTTCCATTCTTAAGTTCAACAATATTTATAACATAATCTATTTCATCGGCGCCTTTTTTAATAGCATCCTTAGTTTCGAAGATTTTGCATTCAATGGTAGTTTGTCCTAGTGGAAATCCAATAGCAGCACCTACATGTACTGGTGAGTTTTCTAAGTAGCTGCAACATAACTCTGTAGCAGAAGGATTTATGGCTACCATTTTAAAGTTGTATTTATTACTGTCCTCACAAAGTTTTTTAAAATCATTATTAGTTACGTAAGGTTTTAAAAGAGTTTGGTCAATCATATTAGCTAAATCGTTTACTGATAAGTTTACATTCAATTCAAATACCTCCTATAATTGCTAAAGTTATATATATATTTTATCACATAAAATATATAATGATTTATAAAGTAGACACATAATTTTTATTAGGTAAAAAAACAGAAGCCATAATATATTTATGCTTCTGCAAATATGATGCTATTTACATCTTTCTTTTAATTTTATATAAAGCATTTCTTTCGCTAGCTTTGGGTTTGCTTTCCCTTTAGAAAGTTTCATTACTTGCCCCATCAAAAAACCAGAAGCCTGAGTTTTACCTGAAGTAAAGTCTGATATTGATTGGGGATTGGTATCTAGAACTTCAGTAATTATCTGTTCTAATTCATAAGTATTACTAATTTGAAATAAGCCTTTAGAATTAACTATTTCAGTTGCTGACATACCAGTTTTAAATATTTCATCTAATACATCTCTTCCAGTAGTAGAACTTATCTTACCATCTTCTATAAGCTTAATTAAATCATATAGAGCTTTAGGAGTAACTTTTATTGAAGTAAATAAATCTGCTTCATCATCTACTTCTTTTAATAATCTTAACATATCGCCAAGAATCCAATTAGCAGCAGTTTTTGAATTAGTGCCAAGAGCAACAGTTTCCTCATAAAAAGAAGCTAACTCTTTGTTGTCTAATATTATATCAATTTCTCTTTCTGTTAAGCCATACTCACTAATAAATCTTGTTTTCTTTTCTCTAGGCATTTCAGGTATAGAGCGTTTAATTGAATTAATTTGTTCTTGAGTAATTATTATAGGAAGTAAATCAGGCTCTGGGAAAAATCTATAATCATGAGCATCTTCCTTGCTTCTCATAGGTATAGTTTCACCTCTAGTACTATCCCACCTTCTAGTTTCTTGTTTTATCTCAAGTTGTTCACCTAAAGAGTATAATGCATTCTGACGTTTTTCTTCTTTTTCAAGAGCCTTTTGAAGTTCTTTAAAAGAGTTAATATTTTTAATTTCTACTTTTGTATTTAATGCAGTATCACCAAGTTTTCTTATGGAAATGTTAGCATCACATCTCATAGATCCTTGCTCCATTCTGCAGTCAGATATTTCTCCATATTGAAGAATACTTCTAAGTTCCTTTAAGAATATAACAGCTTCTTCAGGAGAACGAAAATCTGGCTCAGTTACTATTTCAATTAAAGGAATACCTACGCGGTTGTAATCTATTAATGAGACTCCGTCAGCTTCTAAGTGAACTAGCTTTCCAGCATCTTCTTCAATATGAATTCTATTTAATTTTATTTTTTTAGTTTTTCCATTTATGCTTATTTCTACATATCCACCGGAGCAAATAGGAATATCAAATTGTGATATTTGATAGGCTTTAGGCAAATCAGGGTAGAAGTAATTCTTTCTATCCATTTTACTTAATTTATTAATTTCACAGTTTAATGAGATTCCAGCTTTAATTGCTAATTTTATAACTTCTTCATTAAGAACAGGAAGAGTGCCCGGAATACCAAGACATATAGGGCAAGTATTATGGTTGGGTTCTGCACCAAACTCAGTAGAGCAAGAACAGAAGATTTTAGATTTGGTTTTTAATTCAGCATGTATTTCAAGGCCGATGATTGTTTCTAAACTCATAAATGATTCTTCCTTTCTTCGTAAGCTAAATTGGTGCAAGGGTAGAAATTTTTAATTCTTGCTCTAAAGCATAAGCTATCTTAAGTATTTTTTCCTCACTGTAATGAGGACCAATTATTTGCATACCAATTGGTAGTCCATCATTACTTATTCCAGAAGGGATTGAAATTGCAGGTAAACCAGCAATATTAATGTTAACATTATATATATCACTTAAATACATTGATAATGGGTCTTGAATCTTATCACCGAGCTTAAATGCCAAAGTTGGAGATACAGGACTTAGAATAACATCATAGTTCTCAAAAACTTTCTTAAACTCTTCTTCAATTTTCATTTTAAGTTGTTGAGCTCTTTTGTAATAAGTTTCATAATAACCAGAAGAAAGTGCATATGTTCCAAGCATTATTCTTCTTTTTACTTCTGGACCAAAAGCCTCAGTTCTACTTCTCTCAATTAAATCGTGAGTGTTAGTAAATTCTTTTGGTCTATAACCATATCTAATACCATCAAATCTAGCAAGGTTTGAGCTTGCTTCAGCTGAAGAAATAACATAATATGCTGATAAGCCTTCTTCAGTAATAGGTAGTGAAATTTCTTCAATTACTGCGCCTAAATTTTTTAGTTTCTCAATTGCATTAAAAATTGAATCCTTTATTTCTTTATCAAGTCCATTTCCGAAGAACTCCTTCGGAATTCCTATTTTCATTTCTTTTATACCAGATCCGATTGAAGACAAATAGTCTTTTTGTATTTTCTCCTTACAAGTAGTGGAGTCTAATGGATCATCTCCTTGAATTACTTCTAAAGTTAATGCAGCATCTTTAACTGATTTTGTTAATGGCCCTATTTGATCAAGGGAAGAGCTAAAGGCAATAAGTCCATATCTAGAAACTAATCCGTAAGTAGGTTTAAATCCAACTACACCACAAAATGAAGCAGGCTGCCTAATAGAACCACCAGTATCTGAACCAATTGAGAGAGTAGCTAAACCAGCAGCAACAGCTGCAGACGAACCACCAGAAGAACCTCCAGGGACTCTCAAAAGATTCCAAGGATTTTTAGTTACTGCAAAAGCAGAATTTTCAGTAGAAGAACCCATAGCAAATTCATCCATATTTGTTTTGCCAATTAGTATTGCATCTTCTTCTAATAGCCTTTTGACTATGGTAGCGTCATAAGGGGGAACAAAATCTTCTAGCATTCTCGAAGCACAAGTAGTAGTTACTCCATCTGTACAGATATTATCTTTTATAGCAATAGGAACACCTACAAGTTTTCCAGTAGGGATGCCAGTTCTAATTTTTTCATCAATAGTTATTGCTTGAACAATTGCGCCCTCTTCACATAGATTTAGATATGCATGAACCTTTGGTTCCACAACTTTAATTCTTTCAAAAAGTGAAGTAATAACTTCTTCACAAGAAAAAAGTTTTTCTTTAATTCCTTTAATTATTTCAGTTGCTTCCATTGTTTCGATATTCATACTTTCAACCACCTATTCAATAATCTTAGGAACAATAATTGCAGAGTTTCTAAAAGATTTCACATTAGCAAATAGTTTTTCTTTTTCTTCAAAATAAATATCCTCATCTTTTCTAAGCACTGGTTTTAAGTTTTTAGAAAAAACATTTAATTCTATATCACATAAATCTAATTTATCAATAGTTTCAAAATGAGTTAATATACTTTCAAGCTCTTTGGCCATTTTTATTTCCTCTTCCTCGGAAAATTTAAGCTTAGCTAATCTTGAAATATAATTGACTGTCTGTGCAGTAATTTTCATTATTAAATCCTCCTATTTAAGTCTGTAGGACAGGGTTTTAAGTTCAACTAATGACTTATTAATTCTTAATATTGTTGATATTAATATATTAGCACATTATTGGAAAATCAATACTAATTAAAAAAGTTTTAGCAAAGTCATTATTAAACTTTACATCGGATTGAAATAAGTTTAAAATTAAGATATTAAAATACTAATTTGCTTAGGATAATGGCGTCCAATTTTTTTTTGGACGCCATTTTTTTATTTATAAAAAAATAGTATAAATTAATCAATAATCAAGAAATTTTTGGGGGGAAACCAGAATGTATATTACTTATGATGATTTACTAAGTTTGCCACAAATGAAAAAGGCTAAAGTTGTATCTGGAGAAAAAGGATTAGATAAATTTATTGAATGGAGCCATGTAGTTGAACTACCAGATGCATTTAATTGGATTAATTCTGGAGAACTAATATTTACAACTGGAATAGGACTTGAAAACCATGAAAAAGATTTGCTTAGAATAGTAGAAGAGTTGTATAAAAAAAGTGCTGCTGGATTAGTTCTAGTAATGGGCCCATATATAAAGGAAATCCCAAATTCAGTTAAAGTATTATCAAATAAATGTGCGATTCCGATTTTAGAAATCCCATATGAAATTAGAGCAATTGATATAACATACAGCATGAGCAGAATATTATTTGATAATTATATTAAAGATAAATCAATGAATGATTTGATGCGTGAACTTATTTATCAAGAATTTAATGAAGAATTTTATGAGAGAGCTGTATACTATGGATATAATCCACAAAGTAAATATGTTGCATCAACAATTCAAGTTGACAATTTACTTGATGATTTGTTAAGTAATAAATCTATTGTAGAGAGTAAAAATTTAGATATTGGTGCAGCAATATTAAATATAGTTAGATGTATCTCTAATAAGTATAAGAAGAGTATATTTTATATTTTACAAGGAACTAATTTAATTTATTTCTTGCCAATAAGTAATGAAGATCAATGGGATATTGAGATAAATAAAATTAATAGTGAAATAAAAGATACTGTTTGTAAAAAACTGAATGGATTAACAGTAAGTATAGGTATAGGTGAACCTTGTAATGACTTAAAGTATTTCAAAAGAAGTGTAGGGGAAGCACAAAAGGCACTTAAAATATTAAAAGCATGCGAAAGAAGTAATGATTTAAGAAGTTATAAGGAACTAGGGATATATAGAATATTCTTTAGAGCCAGAGATAATGAGGAATTAATGAGTATATATAATGGAGTGCTCAAAGATTTAATAGAGTATGACAAAAAAAATAATAGTGACTTAGTACACACATTAGATATATTTTTAGCAGAAGATTGTAATATAGGTAAAACAGCTGAGGAGTTATTTATACACAGAAACACATTGAAATATAGGATTACAAGGATTCAGGAAATTTTATCATGTGATTTTGAGAATGTTAATGAATGTTTTACTTTAAGACTAGCTTATAAAATAAAAAAATTTATTGG
Organism: Clostridium paridis; assembly: GCF_016765615.1. Lineage (GTDB taxonomy): Bacteria > Bacillota > Clostridia > Clostridiales > Clostridiaceae > Clostridium_T > Clostridium_T paridis. Next base: position 63,508 of record NZ_JAESWA010000015.1, read on the forward strand.
GTATGTAGAGCCTAATTTATTATAAAAAATTCAATAAAATATAAGAACAGGTATGTTTATATAGCATACCTGTTCTCTATTACTAAAATGTTGTATCACTATACTGATTAAATAATCCCATAAGACTTTAATTTTTTTACAAAAGCTAATTTATCTGGAATTTCATAAACAGTTTTTGTCTTTTTTCCTGTTGAGCTAAATGAAGCTTTGCAGTTTGTACAACTATAGGTCTTTTCACCTGTGCTCATGTTGAATCTCTCGATTACTCTATCAGAATTACAATGGGTACAGTATTTCATAAAGGCCCTCCTTAAACAGTATTTAATATCTTATTATGAGTTTATTATAACATTGACTTGAGGGATGAACAACCCTGTAAAGATATAAATAAGATTTTTATTATTTCCTATATGGCCATTTTATGGAGAATATCCATAAAGGTTCATAGATAAAATATATATACAAGGGGTACAGCTATGATTTAAATCAGTCAATATGGTAAATAATGGATAATATGATTGATTTTATAAATTGTTCAGAATTTGTTTAGATTTTTTTAAGTTTTTATTAAGTAGCTAGGTTTATACTTTTATTTAGGTAATATATAGATAAGAATAATTTTTATATAAGTAATTTGAATATAAACTCAATGAAAGTTGGATACTCAAGAAATAATAAGGAGTAGTGGTAGTAATGAATAAAAGAATTCTAATTTTGACAGCAGCTACAGGCCAAGGGCATAATTCGGTTGCTTATTCGTTGAAAAAAGAATTAGAGTTACAAGGAAATGATGTTAACTGTATTGAATCGTTTAGAGTAACTGGAGATAAATTAGACAAGTTTATGACTGGAGGGTATGAGATTTTAGCAACAAAAACTCCAAGCTTATTTGGATTATTATATAAAGTTTCTAATCATAAACTAACTAGCCATGGTATTAATAAGTTGATAGAGAAATGTACTAAAGAAGATATTTTAAAAACAATTGAAGAATATAAGCCTAATCTAATAATTTCTACTCATCCATTATTGGTTAGTGTTGTAGCATCTTTAAAAAATGATGGCTCTATAAATGTCCCATTTATATCAGTTGTTACAGATTATAAGGCGCATCGAGCATATGTGGAAGAAAATGTTGATGCATATGTAGTTGGTAGTGATTATACTAAAGAAAGTTTAGTTGATAATGGAATAGAAGAGAAAAAGATACATACTTTTGGAATTCCAGTAAAAAGGGACTTTTTAAAAACAACTACAAATCATAAAAATGATGATTTATTTACAATACTTCTAATGGGGGGAAGCATGGGATTAAAATCCATGAAGAAAGCATTGAAAAGGTTGATGTTAGCATCAGTATCTCTAAGAGTAATAGCTGTATGCGGAAATAATGAAGTTTTAAAAAATCAGCTAGAAAGTATATATTCTAGTGTGCCACTAGATAAAGAATTAGTTGTATTAGGATATACAAATAATATTCCAGATTTAATGGATATTTCTGATGTTATAATTACTAAGCCGGGAGGAATAACTGTTACAGAAGCCTTAACTAAAAAATTACCGCTTATAATACCATACTATATACCAGGACAAGAAGAGGAGAATGCAAGATACTTACTAAGTGAAAATATAGCAATCTGTCCAGATATAGATGAAATAGATGAGATAATTACCAATTTGGTAAGAGATAAAGAAAAGTTAAATAGAATGAGAATAAATATAGAAAAATTAAGCCAAAATGTATCTTTAGAAAATACATTGGCTTTAGTTAAAACACTGTCAGTAGGATAGTGATAAATAAATCATAATTAGTGAATCAATTTTGTTGATTCACTAATTTTATTTAGATTACTTTTCAAAAAAAGAAAAAATAAAATAATAAACAATGATATAATGTAGTAACACAAGAGATTACAGAAAAAGTGAGAGTGATAGAATGAATAATACTGAATTAGTTATATTTGATATGGATGGGTTGATGTTTGATACAGAGATAATATCAGCGAGAGCTTGGTATGAAGCTGGACAAGCATATGGATATGAATTGGATAAAGACTTTTTATTTGGATTTATTGGAATGAATGTAAATTCTATAGGGAATGAGTTTAGAAAGGCTTATGGCGACGAGTTCTCATTCGATGAAGTTAATAAATTTCAAAAAGAAAAATTGGAGAATATATTAGATAATGAGGGCTTTGAAATTAAAAAAGGGCTTTTGGAAATATTAGACTATTTAGATGAGAAAAAGATTAAAAAGGCTGTAGCTACTTCAAGTGGCAGAGTGAAAGCAACAAAATTAATTTCAAAAGCAGGAGTTTTAGATAGATTTGATACTATTGTCTGTGGAGATGAAGTTACGAAAGGAAAACCAGATCCTGAAATATTTTTAAAGGCCTGTAGTAAGCTTAATGTTGCTCCTGAAAATGCACTAGTATTAGAGGATTCTGAAAGAGGACTTTTAGCAGCTAATGCTGGAAATATCAAGTGTTTAGTGATTCCAGATTTAATAGAGATTTCAAATGAAAATAGACATCTTGCCTCTTCAATTTTAGAGAGCTTAATAGATATTAAAGAATTGGATTTGATATAAAAAAACAATAAATAAATAAAATGTGATATAATGACATTGCTTAAATTACTTCAGGAGAGGGATAAGTAATGATTAGAAATTGTATGGAAGATATAGTTAATAATGTAATAACAATAGTTTTAAATGATTATAAAGAGATGTGTAAATGTGAAAAGTGTATCCAGGATATTAAGGCAATTGCACTTAACAACTTGAAGCCATTGTATGCAGTTACAAGTGAAGGAATGGTATATTCTAAAATGAAGGAACTAGAAAATCAGTTTAGAATTGATGTTATAAATCAATTGGTTAGTGCAACGGAAATGGTACTAAAAAATCCAAAACATTAATGCCTGAGATATTAATACTTTGATAATTTTTTTATAATACATACAATAGTATAGATTATTCAGGATAATAGGTATAAAATATAACTGATACTTATATTTTGGAGTGATATTATGAATATTATTGAAGCTATTTATAAAAGAAAATCAATAAGAAAATACGTACCTTATAACATTTCTCAAAGCGACTTTGGAGATGTAGAAAACTTAGTAAACAATGTTCAAAGTCTATATTCAGAAATACAAATGAAAATCACATTAATTAAAGAAGGTATAAAGATACAAGAAATAAGTAAGGGCATAATAGGGAGTTATGGAAAGATTGAAGCTCCTCATTATATGGTAATTACTTCTGAAGAGAAAGAAGGCTACCTCGAGAATATAGGATATACACTAGAACAAATAGTTTTAGAATTGGCAGACAGAGGGATTGGGACATGCTATATAGGAGGATCCATTAAAAAAGAGTTGTTAAAAGATATAATGGAAATTCCAAGTAATCAAAAACCAATTATCGTAGTGGCTTTTGGATATCCAGCAAATGAGCCAGAGTTAGAAATAAAAGAACTTGAAAACTTTAAAAGAAAAGCTTTAGAGGATATAATTATTGGAAACTATGAGGAGAAATTTAGAGAGATATTTAATTTAGTTAGAGTTGCTCCTTCAGCTATCAATTTGCAACCTTGGAGGCTGTATGTAAATGAAAATAGTATAGATTTATATGCTAACAAAGGGAATATATTAACTAAGGGGTTAAGTCATTTTAGTGAGCTAGATTCAGGAATTGCATTAAAGCATTTAGAACTAGGATGCAAAGAAAGAAATATAACTTTTGAGATTAAAAATCAAAAGCTTGAAGATAAAAAGAATTTAAAATACATAACTTCGGTTATGTTATAAGAATAAGTATAGAAAATCATATGATTTTGTCATGTGATTTTTTTCTTTTTAGAACAACTATTTTATGAAATTAGTCTATAATTATTTAATAGAGTAATTATGTTTGAGGTGAAGCAGATTTTGGTAAAAGCATTAGATGTATTAGAAAAGTATTTTGGTTATAAAAGTTTTAGAAAAGGACAGCTCGAAATAGTAAACACAATAATAGAAGGAAATGATGTTGTATCTATAATGCCTACAGGTGGAGGGAAATCAATATGCTATCAAGTTCCTGCCCTTTTGCTTGAGGGAATTACGATTGTTATATCTCCATTAATTTCTCTAATGAAGGATCAGGTGGATTCACTAAAAGAAAATGGAATTAATGCCTTATATATAAATAGTTCCTTAAGTTCAAAGGAATTTAATAAAGCAATTGAAGAAGTAAAAAATGATGAGTATAAGATAATTTATGTAGCACCTGAAAGACTTGAATCATATGAGTTTATTTCAGTAATTTCACAGAAAAATATTTCTCAAATTGCAATTGATGAAGCACATTGCGTATCTCAATGGGGACATGATTTTAGAAGCAGTTATAGAAGAATATCCTCATTTATAGATATGCTTCAAAGAAGACCTGTAATAACTTCATTTACTGCTACAGCTACTGAGGAAGTAAGAGAAGATATAATAAAATTGTTAAGGTTAAATAATCCTGAAATATTTATATCGGGGTTTGATAGAGAAAATTTAAAGATAGATATAGTAAAAGCTGCACCAAAAAACAAATATTTACTTGAATATTTAAAAGCTAACAAGGATGTATCTGGTATTATATATGCAGCAACAAGAAAAGAAGTGGATTCAATATTTGAATTATTATTAGTGAATGGCTTTAATGCTGGTAGGTATCATGCTGGTATGAGTGATGTAGAGAGAGCGGAAAATCAAGAAAAGTTTATTTATGACAAGATAGATATAATGGTAGCAACTAATGCTTTTGGGATGGGAATAGATAAACCCAATATTAGATATGTAATTCATTATAATATGCCTAAAAATATAGAAGGATATTACCAAGAAATCGGAAGAGCGGGAAGAGATGGACTTGAAAGTGAATGTGTAATGCTATTTACTCCAGGAGATGTACATACACAAAAGTATTTAATAGAGATGAGTACTGAAAATCCAGAAAGAAAGTCATTACAATATAAAATGCTTCAAAGTATTGTTGATTTAGTGCATAGCAATAGCTGCTATAGGAAATATATATTAAATTACTTTGGAGAGAACTATTTAGGTGATTGTGGTAAGTGTAGTAATTGTAATAACTTGGGAGAATTGATAGATAAAACACTAGATGCTCAGAAAGTGTTGTCCTGTATATATAGAATGAGAAGAAGTTTTGGAGCAACTGTAATAATTGATGTACTAAGAGGATCTAATAATAAAAAGATTTTAGATTTAGAATTTAATAAGCTATCTACATATGGAATTATGAAAAACTATTCTAAAGATGAGTTGAAAAATTTTATTAATACTCTTATCTCCCATGGATTTATTGATTCTGTTGAGGGTACATACCCCGTTATAAAGTTAAATGATAAATCATTTAGAGTACTAAAGGGAACTGAGAATGTGACCTTTAAAGAGGTAAAAATCAAAGCAAAAACAATGATTAATGATAATTTGCTTGATAAGCTAAAATTATTAAGACGATTAATAGCACAAGAGAATAAAATACCCCCATACTTAGTTTTTGGTGATGAAACTTTAAGAGAGATGAGTGTTAAAATTCCAAAGACAAAAGAGGAAATGCTTAATATTTCTGGAGTGGGAGAAGTTAAATATGATAGATATGGAGAGAAGTTTATAAAAGAAATTTTGGATTATGTAAAAGAAGCAGCTAAGAGTCTGGATGGCAATGACAAAGAAAAGAAATTTTTAAAAATATCAACTGACGAAGAGTTATACTTGGAGTTAGTGAAGCTTAGAGGTACTTTAGCAGAAAAGGAAGGACAATTACCTCAATATATCTTATCAAGAAATACACTGAAAGAAATAAGCGGGAGATATCCTAATACATTAGAAAAGCTAAAAGATATAGGTGGAATTGGAAATAAAAAATTAGAATTATATGGTGAGAAGATAATTGATTTGGTTAACAATTATGTTGAAGAGAAGAAGTTGGAAGTAGAGTGGTATGATAAAGGTAGTAAAAAGACAATAATAGATGGAGAAGAAAGAAAAATAGATGAAATAGCAGTAGATTTTCTTAAGGAAGGAAAAGAAATAGAGGATATTTCTAAGGAAGTAGAAGTCTCAATTTCAACTATACTTGGATACGTCACTGATTTTATTTTGGCAGGTAATAAATTTGAAGTAGGTCTAGAATTAGATAAATTCATTAATGAAGTAGAAGAAAAGTTAATAATGGATGCCTGTGACAAATTAGGATATAAGTCTATAATTCAATTAAAAAAACACTTGCCTAATGAAATAAAATACGAAGCTATAAGAGCAGTAATATTAAAAAAGTATATAGTGGTATAATTATATTAAGGTTGCATTTTATAGTTGTTTTTTAGTGATGAGAATTATGGAGGTGTTAGATATGTCAGTAGAAAATGAAGGAGTAAAATTAAATAATGACGTAATTATTCCACAAATCGGATTTGGAACATTTAAAATTCCGGATGGAATTCAAACACTAGAAGCAGTAAGAGAGGCATTGGATTTTGGGTACAGACATGTAGATACAGCAGCTGTTTATGAAAATGAAGAAAGTGCTGGTGTAGCTGTTAAAGAAAGTGGCTTAAAAAGGGAAGAGATATTTATAACTAGTAAGTTATGGGTTTCTGACTTTGGGTACGATGAAGCACTAAAAGCATTTGAAAAAACTATGAATAAATTAAAATTAGATTATTTAGATTTATACTTATTGCATTGGCCAAGAGCTTATGAAGTAAATAAAAATACATGGAAGGCACTTGAAAGATTATATGATGAAAAAGTTATTAAATCAATAGGAGTAAGTAATTTTAAAGTTCATCATTTAGAGGAACTACTTAAGAATGCAAATATTGTGCCGGCTATTAATCAAGTGGAACTACATCCAACTTTCCAACCAATAGACATAATTGCATTTTGTAAAAAGTATGATATTAAAATAGAGGCCTATTATCCATTTGCACATGGAGAAACTATTAATGATGAAAGGCTTAAAGTCTTAGCAAGTAAGTATAATAAATCAGTTGCACAGTTAGTATTAAGATGGCACTTGGAAAAAGGGTATATTCCTTTACCAAAGTCAACTAATAAAGAGCATATACAGAGTAATCTAAATATATTTGATTTCGCTATCTCAAATGAGGATATAGAGTTTATAGATAAATTAAATACTGGGGTAAGAAGAGGAGTAGATCCAGATAAAACTCCATTTTAAATAAATTAAAAAATCGGGGGCTATTATGTATAAAGATTATAGAAAGTTATTTGAATCATTAAGCATTTATAGAGGGTTGCTTGAAGATTCAGTGGTAAAAAAATTATTTAAATTGGTTTGTAGTTATAAAAGAGAAAATATTGATTTTGTTGATTGTATATCAATGTATAATGATTTTTACTATGAATTAATGGAAAAAAATCATGGTAAATCATTAAAAGAATATATAGTAACGAGTATACTATTCAGTGAGAATACTTTTAGTAGAATTGCCCAGAAGACAGATTATACTAATTTAGATAGACATATATTAGAAGCAACTGCTAAGGATTTAAATATTTTAGGGAAGATATCTGAATTTTCATATTTAGATGTTAAAGAAATATTTAGTGAAGAAAAATATGAATATTCATGCTGGGATAGAGATTCGTGTGATAAAGGTGATGTAACTTACAAAGAGATAATTAAGAAATTTTTCGAAGGTAATAATTGGGGAAGCTTAGTTAAGGATGTTGCAAATTTTCATAGAGAAAATGGAGTAGGGGTTTTTGGGAAATTCAAGGGTTTTGTTTGGGAAGATAATGAGCTTCAAGGTGTGGTTTCATTAGATCCAGTAAGATTAGATAATTTAATAAAATATACTAGAGAAAGAAAAATAGTTGTTGATAATACAATAGCGTTTATAAAAGGGTTACCTGCAAATAATATTCTTCTTTATGGAAGTAGAGGGACAGGAAAATCTTCAACTGTAAAAGCATTATTAAATGAATACTATAATTCGGGTCTTAGAATTATTGAAATACCTAAGCCTTATTTGCATACTTTTCCTAAGCTAATAAAAAAACTAAAGGAGTTGCCACAGAAGTTTATATTGTTTATTGATGATTTAGCTTTTGAGGATAGTGAAGAAACATATACTGCTTTAAAAGCAATTCTTGAAGGTGGACTAGAGAGCAAACCTAAAAATGTTATAATTTATGCAACATCAAATAGAAGACATCTAATTAAAGAAAAGTTTAGTGACAGAGCTGGTATGACTCATGGTGGAGATGAGGAAATTCATGCGATTGATTCAATGGAAGAGAAACTTTCTTTAGCAGATAGATTTGGTATAACAGTAACTTTTATAGCTCCAAATCAAAAAGAGTATTTAGAAATTGTAGAAGAAATGGCTGAAGAAAGAAAAATATCAATACCAAAAGATGAACTTCATCGAAAGGCAGTACAATGGGAAATGAGTTATAATGGAAGATCTCCAAGAACAGCAAAACAATTTGTAGACTGGCTAGAAGGAGAAATAGTGGATAAGTAGTATACGCAGGTTATTGATAAAATAAAAAATTAATAGGGCTTAAATTAAAACATTGTCAAAATTTTTACAAAAGAAGGAATTTATGTGTAAACGTTGAATAATGATAAGGATATACTGATTTATTTATATTTAAATCAAGTTTCTATGGGGTGAGGGAATGGTTGAGTTTTTTTTGTATGGTTGCGCTACAGGGGCTTCTCTTATAATTTCATATTATATGGTGGTAAATTCTAAACGCAATAAAAAACTTAAGAGAATTATTAATCAACAAAAGAGAATTTTAAAATTAGTACAAATGTCAAAAGATATTATATATTGTTATCAAATAAAACCTGAAGGTAAGTTTACATATTTAAGCCCATCAATTGAAAAAATTTTGGGAAAAAATTTAGTTAAGAGCTGCTATTCAGATTCTAGTATTCCATTACAATTAATACACCCTGATGATATAGAAACTATACATAAAAAAATTAGTGGTGAAATTAACTTTGATAAACCTATAGTTCAAAGATGGAGAAATGATAAAGGTAAATATATATGGTTCGAAGAATATGCAACTCCGATATATAGAAAAGGACAATTAGTTGCAATACAAGGTATAATAAGAAACATAGACGATAAAATTAAATTTCAAGAAAGTTTGGAATATAAAATATGTCATGATTCTTTTACAGGATTGTACAATAAGGAATTTTTCTTAAGAGCTTGCGAAAAATATAATAGAGATATAAATACGAGAGCTGCCATTATTGTGTGTGATTTAGATAACTTGAAGATTACAAATGATACCCACGGACATATGGAAGGAGATAATTTAATTAAGGAAACAGCAAATATATTGAATAAATTTTCATCAAAAAATATAATTGTATCTCGTATTGGTGGAGATGAATTTGCGTTACTTATTGTAAGGAAATCTCAAAATTTTATAAAAGAAATTATAGAGAAGATAAACAACGAATTAAATTATCATCATGAGCAAGAAGTAAATATGAATATGTCAATAGGTTATGCATATACTGAGAGTTCTTTAGGAGATATGGATGCCCTATTTAGAAAAGCAGACAAGAACATGTATGTTATTAAGAATAATAAGAAAGCAATATAATCTAGTTTTTAGGTTAAAATATTTATTGATAATTAAAGTTTATTAATTGTATAATAATCTTGAGGTGAAAGCAATATGTATAAATTCGCATACGAAGGCAAGAATTATGAAATTAAAGAAGATAATTGTGAATATTTTTTTATAGATGAAGAAAAAACAATCAAAAATTTTAATTTGCAGGATATTTTTAAATTAATAAACGAAGCAGAAGAAGTAAATTTTGATAAAGGGTATTATCTTGAATCATGTTCAAAATGCCAAGGAAATAAAGATGCTCAAGAGAAATACTTTGAATACTTAGAATATCACTTTTATGTATTCACTAAAAATGGAGAATATGTAAGCAGTAGTATATCAAAAGATTATGAGCCTAATTCATTTGGAAGATTACTTAGATTAGGAAAATTCGATGATAGCTTCATGGTTAGTGTAATAATATGCAAGAATTGTGGAGACTGTACAATAGAAGTAGAACAATGCGATATGTAAATTAATAAATAAAAACTGCCTTTGGGTGGTTTTTTCTTTTACCCAATAATAAGCTATAATATAAATATATTATAATTATCGGGGGACAACTATGAGTAAAACAAATGCAATGAGAATATTAGATTCACATAAAATAAAATATAGTGTATTTAGTTATGAATATAAAGATAATAAGATAGATGGTGTTGAAGTAGCAAAAAAGATAGGAAAAGATCCTATTCAAGTATATAAAACTTTAGTAACTCAGGGAACTTCAAAAGAAATATATGTATTTGTTATCCCAGTTGAGAAGGAATTAGATTTAAAAAAAGCTGCAATTATTGCTGGAGAGAAAAAAATTGATATGATTGCAGTAAAAGATATAAATAAATATACGGGATATATACGTGGAGGGTGTTCACCTATAGGCCAAAAGAAAAAATACAAAACATTTATAGATGAATCAGCAAGCGAGATTGACTATATAATAGTTAGTGGAGGAAAAATAGGGCTTCAAATAGAAATGTTAGTTAGCGATTTATTACTAATAGCCGAAGGTAGTTTAGAAGATTTGACTAAAAATGTGTAAGGGGTGGTATTAGTTGAGTAAGAGAGAATTAGAAAATTTTAAAGGTTGCTTACTTGGAGGTGCCATCGGAGATGCATTAGGATGGCCAATAGAGTTTTTAGGTATAGATGAAATTAAAGATAAGTTTGGAGAAAATGGTATTGAAGATTTAGTTTTAGGAGCATTCGGGAAGGCAGAGATAACAGATGATACACAAATGACATTGTTTACTGCTGAGGGACTCTTAAGAAACAAAGTAAGAGAAAATTTAGAAGAAGAGTCAGAAGCTGATATTGATTTCACAACAATTATGCATAATGCATATTTAAGATGGCTATCAACACAGGAAAGATTACCTAAAATAAAAGATAAAATCTTACATAATAGTTGGCTTGTTCAAGTTTGGTCTTTAAGCAAATTGAGAGCTCCAGGAAGTACTTGCTTAAGTGCATTAAGAGAAGAAGAAATAGGGACAATTGATCAGCCAATTAATAGTAGCAAAGGGTGTGGAGGAGTTATGAGAGTAGCACCAGTAGGATTACTATATGGTATGGAAGAAGCTTTTGATATAGGATGTAAATGTGCAGCTTTAACGCATGGGCATCCTTCAGGCTATCTTTCAGCAGGCTTTTTCTCTGCACTGATATCTCAAATTGTATCAGGAGAAGACTTGAAAGAAGCAGTTCTTAAATGTTTAAGTTTATTAAAGAAATATCCCAATAGTGAGGAATGTGTGGAAAAAATACAATTAGCCTTGGAATTAGTGGATTCAAATGAGCTTAGTAATGAGGCTATTAGAGAAATTGGAGAAGGCTGGATTGCAGAGGAAGCTATATCAATTGCAGTATATTGTGCTCTTAGATTTCAAAATGATTATAAGAAAGCTATAATTGCTGCAGTGAACCACAACGGAGATAGTGATAGTACAGGAGCGATTACAGGCAATATTTTAGGTGCTTATTTGGGAGTTTTCGGTATACCCAATGATTATATAGAAAATATTGAATTATTCGAACAGATTTCTGAAATGGCTGAAGATTTATATATAGGCTATGAAGAAAGTGATAAGTGGAGAAATAAATATCCAGGAAAATAATGTTTAGAAGTATGTACTTAATTGGGAAATTATTATAAAATAGTATAATATAAATGATAATTGGTATCAATTAAGGGGGAGAATTATGAATAGATTATTTAACAAATTAAGTTTATCAAAAGAAGGACATAAACCTCAATTGATGGCAAGGGACTTTGTGAAATATATTGGACCTGGTTTATTAGTTACTGTTGGATTTATTGATCCAGGGAATTGGGCATCTAATCTAGCAGCAGGTTCAACTTATGGATATAAATTATTATGGATGGTAACATTATCTACAATAATGTTAATATCATTACAGCACAATGCAGCACATCTAGGTATTGTAACTGGGAAATGCCTTTCTGAGGCAGTGACATCATATATGAATTCAAAGTTATCCAAAGTCATATTAGGGACAGCAGTTTTTGCTTCAGTAGCTACCGCAATGGCAGAAATTTTAGGGGCAGCAATAGCACTTAATATGTTGTTTAATATTCCAATTAAGATTGGAGCAATTTTAACACTTATAGTAGTTTGCTGGATGCTCTTCTCAAGTTCATATAAAAAATTAGAGAAGATAATAATTGGATTTGTTTCACTCATTGGATTAGCTTTTATAGTTGAGGTAGTAATGGTTAATGTTAACTGGGGTGAAGCAGTTCATGGTTGGTTTGTTCCTAGTTTTCCACAGAATGCTATGCCTATAATAATGAGTGTGCTTGGTGCAGTTGTAATGCCTCATAATTTATATTTGCATTCGGAAATTATTCAAAGTAAACAATGGAACCTTCAAGATAAAGATATTATGGAAAAACAACTAAAGTATGAGTTTATGGATACCTTAGTATCAATGACTATAGGATGGGCAATTAATAGTGCAATGATTTTGGTAGCAGTAACATTTTTTGCAAAAAATGTTCAAGTTACTGAATTAAGTGAAGCACATGTTATGCTACAACCTCTTTTAGGTAATTCTGCAGCATTAATTTTTGCTATAGCACTATTATTTGCTGGAATATCTTCAAGTGTAACAGCAGGTATGGCTGGGGGAAGCATATTCTCAGGAATATTTAATGAACCGTATGATATTAAAGATAGGCATACTAAAATAGGGGTAGGAATAACACTTGTTTTAGCTACAATTATTATATTCTTTGTTACTGACCCATTTAAAGGATTAGTATATTCTCAAATGTTATTAAGCATACAATTACCAATTACTATATTTACTCAAATATATCTTACATCATCTCAAAAGGTAATGGGAGAATATAAAAATAGGGGAATGGAAAAATTCTTGTTAATAGCAATAGGAATAGTGGTTGCGATTTTAAATATTATGCTTTTATATAGCGCTATAAGCTAAGAATTTCTTTAGTAGTAGTAAATAGGGTTTATAGGAAACTCAATTTATTCTTGTTTGATATCAGGCATGAATAAATTATTAGTTGAACTTAAACCTATAATTAATTTACTACTACTTTCATTTTTAGAGATTGTGAAACTATGAACTTTGATTTAAAATTTATATGTGAAGATGTTGTACTTAGGAGGATATTGATGAAAATATTAGCAAGTGATTTAGATGGAACGTTGGTAAATAATCAACTAATTAGTGACGAAGATATTATTGCTATAAAGAGATTAAAGGAAAAGGGACATAAATTTGTTGTTTCTACAGGTAGAACTTATCATGGATTTAGACTTATCTTCGACAAATATGATGTTGAGTGTGACTATCTTGTCTTATGTAATGGATCAATAGTTATGGATGGTGACCATAATATTTTATACAGAAACTTTATTAAAAGTGAAGTAGCTCTGGAAATGATAACTGAATTCTTAGATAATGATGATTTATGTTTATACTTTGATGATGGACAAGATACATATTTAGTAGAAGGGCATTATATAGAAGAGAAAGAATTTAATATTGGAGAATATGCATCAAAAATAATTACCAGAGAAGAAGTAGATGATACAGATAGAAAATATCAAATAATCAGTGTTTTCCCCAAAAACAAATCAGCAGAAGATGCAGAGCGAATTCGTGAGAAGCTTCAAAAAAAATATGGGGAACATTTAGAGGTGTTTAGAAATCAATTCTTCTTAGATATTGCACCTAAAGGATGCTCCAAAGGTATGGGGCTTAGACAGATAATAGATAATGTAGACGAAGATTTCGGAGATCTATATGCAATTGGAGATTCACTAAATGATTTGTCAATGTTTGAAATAACTGATAATAGTTATACATTCCATCATGCAGAAGAAATAGTAAGAGGTAGAGCAAATAATCATGTTAACCATGTACATGAATGTATTAGTGATATATTAAATATAAATTATTAGTATAAAAAAGGTCCAAGTAGTTACTTGGACCTTTTTACATAAACTATAAATTATCTGCAGGAAAGACCAAACCAATTTGCTTTCTTACGTTTTCTGTAACTCTTATAGCCCCTAATGAACGGTTATGAGAGTTTATTGAGGATTCAAGTTTATTCTCATTAATTAAACGGATGAATTCATTAGCTTCATAATACATATCATCTTCAATTTGAGGGACAGAAATATCTTCTGTTTCACCATTGTTGTAGATAATTTTAATTGATTTTTGAGTTGTAATTGTATTAATTAATATACTTCCTTTTTCGCCTTGAATCTCTGAAGGAATATAAGAATTACTTATTTTTGAATATGTTAATATACCGTCCATACCATCATATTCAGCAATTAAGCTTCCCTCACCATCAATTCCATTGTGGAAAATTAGTCCGCTTGCCTTAATATTTTTTGGCGTTCCAAATAGGTGAATCATTGGATGAATACAATATACACCTATATCCATCAAAGAACCATTTGAAAACTTAGGATCAAATGCATTTAATATCTCCCCTTGCTTATATTTATCATATCTTGATGAATATTGACAATAGGAAAAAGTAAACCTCCTTACAGTACCAATCTTTGAAAGATTTGCTTTTATTGCTTCAAAGCCAGGTAAAAGAGTAATTTTCATTGCCTCCATAAGAAGAACGTTATTTTCATTTGCAGCATTTATCATTGCTAATGCTTCTTTTTCATTTGAAGCAAATGCTTTCTCAGAAATAACATGTTTTTTATTATTTAAAAATATTATTGCTTGAGGAGCATGAAAAGAATTGGGACTAGCTATGTAAACAGCATCAATTACATTGCTTGCAGCCATTTTATTAATATCAGTAAATATGTTATCAACTGAATATTTATCAGCAAATTCTTTTCCTTTTTCATAGCTTCTGGAATATACCGCAGTAAGCTTAAAATCTTTATTTAATGAAGCACCTTTAATAAAAGCTTCTGTAATCCAATTGGTTCCAACTACACCAAATCTAACCATATTTATTCCTCCTTTTTTGTATTATTTTATCATAACATCATAACAATATAAAATGAAAAATATTTAATAAAAGTTTTTACTTATATTTGCCAGCATGATACTATAATTATATATAGACTAATTTTAAATTTAGATAATAATGGAGGGGTTTGTATGTTTTTAAATGAACTAAATATAATAGAGTCAAAAGCTTTTGTTAATTTGGTAAGAGAATTAGCTAATTTAGATGAAATTTTTGCTAAGGAAGAAGAAAAACTTATAGAAGAATACATAGATGAGCTTACATTAAGGGATCAGGATATAGAAAAACAAAGTTTAGAAGAAATTAAAGACGTATTTAACTCATCAACAGATAGAATAAAGAAAATAGTTTTTTTTGAATTGATTGGTTTAGCTTTGGTGGATGGAGAATTTGAGCATAAGGAAGAGGTGTTCTTAAAGGAACTAGCTCACGATTTTAATATATCTTTTTCAAGAATGCTAGCATTTGTTGATTTCTTTAGAAATATTAAAAGCGTGTACGATTTTACAGTAGTAGATTATGAAAGTAAGATTAAATTAATAAAAGAATATGCTGAGAGATTAGTTTCTTAGAAATATCTAAAGAGCAAAATATTATTTTGCTCTTTTTTTCTTTTTCTTTTTCATAACTGAGAATCCAAAGGTGCCAAGGGACTTCTTCGGAAGAGGATAATATTCGCCATGGCAATATGATATTAAGTTTCCTTCTTCAAAATGAATTTTTCCGTTACTATCAATTAAGGATTCATCTAAGTGTGAGCCCAAGACATCGGCAATAAACATATGATGGGTTCCTAATTCTATTATGTCTTTAACTCTACATTCTATGTTAATTGGACATTCATCAATATATGGAACAGCAACATTATCTCCATCTTTTAATGTAAATCCAAGTTCTTTTATTTTATCAACATTTTTTCCGGACTTAACTCCACAATAATCAACTGCTCTTGTCATTGATGCATTAGGTATGTTAACAGTAAACTCCATTGTTTCTTTAATATACTCATAGGAAAGTCTTTCAGGTCTAACAGAAATGGAGAGCATAGGCGGTTTTGTGCATATAGTACCAGTCCAACCCACAGTAAAAACATTAACTTTTCCATCTTTACTTTTTGATGTAATTAAAACTACAGGAACTGGATTTAGAAAAACACTTCCTTTAAAATCTTTTTTTTGCATGAAATTCTCTCCTTTGCGGTGAATATTATTATGTTAAAACTCTATAATTATATCATTTTGGTAAAGATAAAGAAAGGAGTTTAGTTTGATATCATACATATATGATAAAGAAAGATTATTTTGAGAATAATAAGGAAGAGAACAGGATAAAGATATCAATATACTCAATAAATTATTTTTATATTTTTGGTTTTCTGCTGATAATAACAATATATTAAGAATTTTTTAAGAGTCAATATATGGAAAATGATATATAATAATATTGTATTCTTAAAGGAGGAAAAATGATGAAGATTTATAGAAAAATAGTACTCATAATAGCATGTGGGTGTATGCTAATAATTAATTTAAACGGTTGTGGAAAAATAAATGAGGAAGCAAATAAAGTATATTATAATAATGACAAAATAGTAAGTGATGAAGACACCTACTATATGAGTAATTCAATTAAGAAAAGCAGAAATAATAACTATTCGTTTAAAGCATCTAATTTTTCCGGAAGTAATACAATTGCAAGAATTACCTTCAGTTCTCCTAAAGAATATGTAATGAATTTTTCTGTCAAGATTCAAGAGGGGGAGCTTAAATTAGTAGTTGTTGATAACGAAAAAAATATTACATTTACTAGTGAAAATCCATCTGGAAATGTTAGTTGTAAGATAGATGGTGCAAATGGTCCATATAGAGTAAAGCTTGTAGGTAAAAATGCAAAGTTTCAAATAACATCAACTTTTCAAGATATGGAAAATGTGAAATTAGATATACTTGAGTAAAATAAAGGGTTAAAAACAAATGTTTTTAACCCTTTAAAAATATCACTATATTATTGAACAAATACTTTGTGAGGATATACCTTCACCAGAACCAGTAAAACCCAATCCTTCTTCTGTGGTTGCCTTAATATTGATATCCTCTAATGTAATATTTAATGCTGAAGCTATATTTTCTCTCATCTCATTAATAAATGGAGATAATTTTGGTCTTTGAGCTATTATTGTAGCATCTATATTATTAATTGAATAACCTTTTTCCTTTAATAAATTACCAACATGACTAAGTAATTTAATAGAGGAAGCATCTTTGAATCGAGGATCACTATCCGGAAAGTGTTTTCCAATATCACCTAAAGCAGCAGCACCAAGTAATGAATCCATTATCGCGTGTAAAAGAACATCTGCATCTGAATGACCTAATAACCCTTTTTCATAAGGTATATTTACTCCACCTAATATTAAACTTCTGTTTTCTACTAAAGTATGGACATCATATCCAATACCAACTCTCATATAATCACCTCAAGTATTTTTTATAATTTTAGCATATATTATAAAAAATATTAAGGCTGTGTATTGAAATTATAAAATTCTTTTAAATGATCGAGTTGTGTTAATTGATGATTCGGTTGATTTTCTTAGTGTGAATTTGCTCCTTATAAAGTATAATAGTCGTTTAAATAAACTTAGTTTTCGAGAGGTATATTTTTGATGTTTTTGTGTAAAATCTACGTAGATAACTTTACCTTTCATAATAATCACCTCTTGGATACGTTTTCTTATATTCTTATTATAACATAAAAGAGATAAAATATTATAGATTTATAAAACTTTGTTAAAAATTTTACTCATATAAATAAAGAAAGTCTATGATATAATATATTATATGATTTTTGATAAGAAGTGGGATGATGCTATGAAAAATAATATTAGAAAATTTGTTGGGATTCTACTAATAATCATAGGAATAGGTATATTTTCTTGGGTTGCTTATACCAAGTATACAATATACAAAGAACAACAAAAGTTAAAGGATACATTTAATCAAGTATTGAATCAAGATAATAAAAAAATAACTGATTCGAATAATGATGTAAATAATAAATCAGATATTGTTCCAATAGCAATTTTAAAAATTCAAAAAATAAATCTTGATGTAGCTGTAGGAGAAGGAGTAGATGACAAAGTGCTTGATTATGCAATTGGTCACTTCCCTAATACCGCAATGGCAGGTGAAAAAGGTAACTTTGCTTTGGCTGGACATAGAAATTTTACCTATGCTGAATACTTTAAGGATTTAGACAAGCTTAAAATCGGCGATGATATAATTGTAAAGACAAAGGAAAAAGAGATTAATTACAAGGTAACAGATAGTTTTGTAGTTGATCCTACTGATGTAAAAGTATTAGATGCTACAAAGGATGCAACAATTACTCTAGTAACTTGTACAGAGGGTGCGAAAAAGAGATTAATTATCAAAGGTGTGCTTAGCGAATGATTTTGATAAATGTTTTAATCAGAGGTGAATAGTAATATGAATGAAGTTTATATAGAGAAGTATAAATTCTCAAAAGAACCAAAACTGAGAGTTATAAATATTGAAGATGATAAGGTAAGAGGTAAACAGGTTTTCTTGCTGGTAAAGGAATTATCTTTATATAATGTTAAACTCACAACCTTAGCAAATATGAATTTAAAGAATCATATAAGAAATACAGCATTAAATATTGCATATGATATTGCTGGTGATCCAGAATTATATGATTCGTTTGCAAAGAAAAGAGAACTGCCATACTCTAAGATATGTAGAAAGTTAGGAACTTCAAGGACATTTTTAGAGATATGGAACGAACTTATAACTGCATATGTAATCATAATATCAAATCCGAATTATAAATTAATTCAGGACTATTTTAATGTTATTATAAAAGAACAGGTAGAAGAGGTGCCTAAGGTTATTAATTTAAATGTTTTTACTGGTATAGTACTTAAGAAAAGCAAAAAAAGCGCAATAGTTCTATCCTACGATGGTATATTTAAAAAAATTAGTTTGCAGGAAGAATGTAGGTTAGGAGACGAAATAAAAGGAAAAGAAAGAAAAAGTATAAGAAGTTATTGGAAGCAATTGGGTATTGCAGCAGTCTTACTAATAATAGGAGTTTCTGTATTTATGTATAAATATAATAAAGTAACTTCTATTTTGGTTATAAATACTACATCTCAAATAAAGCTAGAGATTAATTCTTTAGGGAGAGTTGTATATTGTTATTCGCCAACTGAAAAAGGTGCGGAATTGTTAGATACAGGAGATATACAGAATGAAAATATAGATAATGCAATTATTAATATTTTTAAATTGGCAAAGGAAAAGAAAATGGTGCCTGATGATACAATCACTATATTCGTTAATGGAGAGCCTATCGAGTATGAAAAATTAAGTAAAAGTCAAAAATATTTTACAGATAATAAATTAGATGTTGTAATTAATAATGCTGGATATGAACTTAAAAATAGAAGGGAATCAGTTGTAAATGAAAAATCACAAGATGACGGCGGACAAAATAAAGGCCAAGAAGCAACAAAATAGTAGCCAAAATTCATCAAACATAATTAAGCACCTAGATTCTAAATTAGAGGTTAGATTAAATAAGTACATAAGTGATTCAGGCTTCTGTTCAAGACGAGAGGCAGATAAGTTAATTACTCTTGGAAAAGTATATGTAGATGGTGTTAAAGCTGTAATGGGTACAAAAGTCAGCACAGGACAAGAAGTGAAAATTGAAAATAAGATAATAAGCAAAGGTAGAAAACTCATTTACCTAGCCTTGAATAAACCGGTGGGAGTAACCTCTACTACTGAACATAAAATAAAAGGAAATATTGTGGACTTTATAGGACATAAGGAAAGGATATTTCCAATTGGAAGGCTAGATAAAGATTCACAAGGATTAATCTTATTAACTAATGATGGAGACATAGTAAATAAAATACTTAGAGCAGGAAACAATCATGAGAAAGAATATTTGGTAACTGTCGATAAGAATATAACTCAAGGTTTTATAGAAAAAATGTCCTCTGGAGTTAGAATTCTAGGTACTGTAACAAAAAAGTGTTTTGTTAAAAAGGAAAGTAATTATGTTTTTAGAATTATTCTTACACAAGGACTAAATAGGCAGATAAGAAGAATGTGCCAGGCTTTAGGTTATGAGGTGAAAAAGCTAGAGAGAATAAGAATTATGAATGTTCATTTAGGAAGTTTAAATATAGGTGAGTGGAGATACTTAGAAGATGACGAGCTTAAGGAAATTAATAAATTAATATCTTTTTCCAAGAAAGCAATAGAATAATCATGATATTAAAAAGGCTAGAGATTTGTTTAATCTCCAGCCTTTTTAATATTAAGGTCTAAATATATCATTTAAAGGAAGTCCATCAGGAGTTTCTAAAGCTCCTTCGAGTATTTTTGCTAAGGTAGGTCCTTCAGACAGTAAACTCATAAACCCAATTGAGTAATTTTCTCTAATATCTGGGCCTTTTACTATGAAAAAGGTTTGATAATCTTGAATTTTAGGAGAATAACCATGAGTTGCAACATGATACTTACCTTTAGCATCTTCAATTATTTTACCATCAATATCATTAACAAAGTAATAGCCTTGTTTTGCTTCTAACATAAAATCGCAATCGGGGTCAGCACCTAAATCAGAAGCTTCTTTACCTGAATATATTTTTTCAATACAGTTATTATTTTCATCAGAGAATTTAGTTAATAATTTATATATTTCTTCTTGTTTTGATTTATCTTTAAGATATATATAAGCTGAACCATCACAATAGTTACAATAGGCAACTGTATGCTTTATTTTATTCTTAGAACTTAATTCTAAAAAATTGTGTTTTAAAAACAGATTATTAATTTTCACTACATACTTTGCATCAAGAAAACTATGGTCTCCTAAAGCTACTAATGTAGTTTCTTCAAAAATATTAAGTTTTTTTAATGTATCGATAATTTTTCCTAATCTATTATCATGTCTTTTTAGCGCATCATAAGCCTCTTTAGAAGAATAGCCGTGATCATGTCTTTGAGAATCTACATCAGTAAAATGTACTGCTATAAATTCTGGGGTCTTTGTTTCTAATAAATATATTAATGAGGACAGGGTGAAATTATCGAGATTTGGTTGAAGAATGCCATTTCTTAGGTGACCAAACTTTTTATTCATACTATATAGAAAGAACTTACTGCCATTTAGTAAGGATACCATAATCTGATTTTGCCAAGGTCTATTTGGAAATATTTCTGGAATGTTGTAGTCTATAACGGCTTTGCCTGTTATTGGCCAAAGTAGTGCAGCTGTTTTTAGTCCTTTGCTTTTTGCAATATCAAAAAGGGTAGTTCCTTTTATATGTTTTCTTTCCCAAAACCAATCAGAAGAAAGAAATCTATTTGGTTGAATTAGTATATTATTTATTATACCGTGATTTTTAGGCAGCTTACCGGTAATGATTGATGTGTGCGCTGGATATGTCAAAGAAGGATAAATTGTTTCAACACTATTAGAATAGGAGCCGGATTTAATTAGGCTTGAGAAGTTAGGTAATGTTTTAAGAATTTCAAAATCTCTTTTGTCTACGGCATCAAAAGAAAGCAATAATAAATATTTTGATTTCATAGTTATACACCTCTATAAATATCTCTTAGAAATATATTATATCAAAATTGTTATATAAAATATGTATGCATAGTATATAGAATTGTTAACTTTATAAAAAAAGGAAATGGATATTATCCATTTCCTTTCAGTAACTATAGTTCTTATTTTTGTCTTATATTTAGATTTCCAGAAGTAGAACTGAACTTTATTTTATTATTTGAAATGCCACTGGAAGTAAAGTTGTTTTGAACATCTCCACTAATAGATGATTGCTCCAGATTAAATGTCTCTGTGGAAGGTATGGACAATGTGGTATCTCCTGAAGTTGTACTAATTTTATTGTTAGGATTTAGCTTACTGTAATCTATATTTATATTACCAGAAACAGTTTTACAATCTATATCACCAGAAAAGTTAATTGCACTAATGCCTCCTGAAACATCCTTAAGAGTACTAGATTGAGAAGCTATGTTATTTAGAAACATATCTCCAGATGTTGAAACTATAGAAAGTGAATTGATTTTAGAATTTGTTATATTTATATCTCCTGATGTAACTTTAATATCAAGAGAGGAAAAATCATTATTTTCCATGGTTATATTAGATGATGTTGATGTAATATTTAAATTTTTGTTATACCCTTTAGGTAGTTTAACAGTTACTGATAAATCCTTAGAAAATATATAATCTAAAAAAGAGTTGTTTGAATTAAATAGTGAGAAAGAAATGCTTTTGCCTGATATTTCTTTCTTTATTTTAATATCATCGATTGAAGAACTTGATCTTACATCACCATTAGCAGTGATAGAAATTTCATTTTTGTCCCAATATTCAAAATTTATTGCTCCGCTTAAAAATTTCAAATTAACAGTGTCTATATCATTAAGAGGGTAAGATTCCGAAGAGTTTATATTGTATTTGTATTTATAATTACCATCAAAGAAAATTTCAACATTTGAGCTAATTTTAGAAAGATCTCTTAAGTTAATATTAGATGCCAATAAACTTACAAACATTCCGGTATAGCTTACAACACATATTAAAACTAGAATCATAGATAGAATAAATAAATTAAATTTTTTTCTCATATTAGCACCTCCTATAGATGGGTTTTTAGCCATTTAAAGAACCTCTTAATAAGCTTCCAAGAGAACTTAAATAGTTGACTTACAATTATAATAGATAGAATTGTTAAAGAAATATTACCTATTAAGAAAAATATTGTTGAGATAAATGGTATTTGATCTAACGTTGGCCCCATAATATCTCGTAAATGTCCGTTGTTGAAGAGTTTCCCGAAAAGTAAAAAGATACTACCAAAAGTTAATGCTAGTGATCCTATTATTCCTGCGAACAAAGTTGCAATTATTGCTATTATGCCACCAAATAATCCAGGAGAGACAATTAACAATCCAATTAGTAAAATTATTATTAAAAAAACTGACTTTTCTTTTTTGTTTGTATTAATTGGGTTAGCGTTGTAATTATTATATTCAGAGTTGAAATTTGTTCTTTCATTATTAGGTTGACTATTTTCAACAATTACGTAATTATAATCTTTTGTTTCATATGATTGATTTGTTTTTGAATATGAGCCAGATGTATTTCCTAAATATCTATCAATAATTGAATAGGGATTTCCTAGTTCATTAATAATAGCTTGTTCTGTTTTACCATTTGCTAGTTCTATATCAAAATGCTCTTGATATTCTGAAATTATTTCATCTCTTTTCTCTTTAGGTAAATCAATAAGACCATTTATAAGAATGTTAATAAATTCTTTTCGAAACATGTAACGATACCTCCTTTTTGTTTATACTTGCATTGTATGATGTAGTCTAAGTCTTTTCAATAAGCTAGAAAGCATATTAAGGAAAACTTAAGAAGCTACTAAGATTTCTTAAGTTAAGATTATAAAAAATTAAGCACTAGTTGGAGGGTATAAGTTTTATTGTGTACTATTGAAATAAATAGTGTATATAAATACACATAACTTACTAGGAAAATTTATATTATATTAAAGTGTTGACAAAGGATTGAAATGATGTTAAGATAAATAAGTCGCCAAGAGGTGATATTATGTTCTTTGAAAATTAAACAGAGGAAATGAAGTAAGATTTAGAAATAAACTTAAGTCAACGTAATCTTTTGAGTTAGATTAAGCTTTCAAATTGAGAGTTTGATCCTGGCTCAGGACGAA
>NZ_JAESWA010000017.1 GCF_016765615.1 Clostridium paridis
CAACAATAATCGTATTAAGATCAAACTAAAAGGACTGAGTCCTGTTCAATACAGGCTCCAGTCCTTGAAGATAGCTTAATTAAAAATTGTCTAAAATTATGGGTTCAGTTCATTTTAGCTCTTTTTTATTAAATTAACTAGTGAGTGTAGTAGATTTAAATAGAGAATAAATCATATCAACACCTTTTTCAATATACGAATTTATATCTTTTATATTTTCGTCATAAAGAATTTTGTGGCATATATCATCTATAATTAGATTGCAATAATGAAGAAAGATAGCAGAATCTTCTTCACTTTTAAAAGGAATAGACATGATATCAAAAACTTCGTAAATTTTCTTTATTCTTTCTATTTCTTGAGCTTCTTTTAAATTTCTAACGTCCTTATCTAATAAAGTTAAGGCATCTAATTCATCATGATAGATTTTAGAAAAATTGTGATACTGAATCATTAATTTCACAAAAACTCTAAATATATCTTTTACAGCATTTTCGTTTTCCAAATCAATTATCTTATTTTCCATCCAAAAATCTTTCGTAGGGTAAATAAATCTGTCAGATACCATTTTTTGAACATGTAAGTAAATGTCTTTTTTATCTTCAAAATAAGCGTATACAGAACCGGTAGCAACGCCAGCTTCTTTAGCAATATCTGCAGTAGTAGTGTTATAGTAGCCTATTTCGTTGAATAGCTTAAATGAGGCCTGAATAATTTTATCCATCTTTTCTAAAGCTCTTTTTTGAGTTGGTTTTCGTATTTTTCTTTCCATATCATCACCTAATATAATATTAAAATAGCTAAAATAAAAAGTCAATAACATGAAATTCATTTCATGTTATTGACAGGAGAAAATTCTATTGATAATATATGAATATGAAATTAATTTCATATTATGATCTAAGGAGTGTTATCATGAATAAAAAAGAAAAAATTTTTGCATTTATCTCATTAGCAATCGCATGTTTTTTAACCGTTTTGGATGGAACAATAGTAAATGTATCATTACCTTCTATGGCTAATTATTTTAATACAAACATTACAGGAATTTCTTGGGTTAGTACATCATATTTAATCCCTTTTTCAGCATTACTTATTAATTTTTCTAAAATTGCAGATATTTACGGAAGAAAGAAATTATTTTTAATTGGATTATTTATCTTTGGAATTTCTTCTGTATGTTGTGGTCTTTCAACTTCATTACCAATGATTATATTTTTTAGAATAATTCAAGGTGTAGGGGCAGCTATTTTAACTCCATTAGCAATACCTTTAGGCATTGAACTTTTTGGAAAAGATGCTATGGGAAAATTAGCAATTATTATTGGAATGATTATATCTATTTCAGCTGCATCTGGTCCAGTATTAGGTGGGGTCTTAAATGAAGCTTTTAATTTTAAAGCTATTTTTTATGTGAATATACCTTTCATCTTAATAGCATTATTTTTAGGTAAAAAATATGTAGTTGAATGTTATGATAGAACAATTGAGAAAAAAGTTGATATTGTAGGTTCGATTCTTCTAGCATATGGCTTAGGCGCACTTACATTCTTGTTAGTTAAAGGAAATGAATATGGATGGAGTAGTAATAAAATTATTTTTTTAATGATAACATCGCTAGTATCTATAATAATTTTTTTAATATATGAAAGAAAAATTCCTAACGCAATGATAGATTTTAGTTTATTTAAGACAAAAAGCTATACTGCATCAATTATTTTAATTTCAATAATCTTTTTTGCATATATGCCTATTTCATACCTTATGAATTTTTATCTTGAAAATCAACTTGGGTATTCGGTTCTAAAATCAGGTTTGATTATTGGAATAACTAGCGCAACTTCGTTTATAATGTCACCAATATTTGCACTAATTTCTAAAAAAACTTCTTCGAGAGTTGTTTCATTCTGCGCAATTGTATTTATTTCCTTAGGAGATTTGATGTTTATATTTATGAATAGCAGCAACAATACTAAAATTATTTATATAGCATTTATTATACTTGGATTAGGTATGGCTTCTACAACGCCACTATATCAAAGTGCATTTGAAGAGATTTCTCTTGATAAAAATGGAATGGCTTCTGGTGTACTAAATAGCTTAAGACAATTAACAGCATGTATTGCAATTGCATTAGTTTCTACTTTAAGTACACATTATACAAATATAGCAATTGATAATACAAAAAATAAAATAATAGAAAAAGTAAATGAAAATGTAGTTCTAGAACAAGAAGTTAAGGACACAATCAATGATAAGATTAATGATTCGTCAGCTAGCAAAGGAGAAGTCTTTTCAAAAGAAATGGTACACAATATAATATCTCAGAAGGAAAAAACGATTTTACCTACAGTTCCACAAAATATGCAAGAGGCGGTCTCAAAGAAATTTCAAGCGCAAGAGATTGAAGTGAATAAAGTGTTACAAGATATAAACAAAATTAAAGAAGATGAAAGTAATGAGGTTTATAATAAGAGTTACATGATAACTGGTATAATCGCATTATTTGGATTGTTCATAGTGCCTTTTAATATTAGAAATGAAATTAAGAGTGGAAAAAAATCTAAGGCCATAGCATAGAATATAAAAAGATATTAGTTTATTGTATATAATGGAAATAATTAACTACTTAAAATTAAAATGTGTTTTAAGATAGGTTTATAAAAGTAGTTATAAACCTATCTTTTTTTATTAATTAAAAGGGGGAATATAAAGTGGCTCAAATTTTTAGAAAAGATACGATGCAGTTTAAATTAAGACAGTCACCAATACCAGAATTCTCTTGGCATACAAGTGAAAAATTATCAGAATTAGCTAAATCAGAACATATGCAATTTAATGTAAGATTTCTTGATCCGGGAAAGTACTCATATCCATATCACTTTCATAGAAATTCAGAGGAATTATTTGTAATACTCTCCGGCACGGTAACTTTAAGAATTCCAGATGAATTCTTAATTCTAAATGAAGGTGATATTGTATTTTTCAAAATGGGGCCAAGTGGAGCACATCAACTATATAATCACACCACTGAACCATGCAAGTTTTTAGATATCAGGACAGTATTTGGGCTAGATGTATGTGAATATCCGGATTCAGGAAAAATAAATATTTTGCCATACGAAGAGATATACGAAAGTAGTGCAAAAGTAGATTATTATAAGGGAGAAGAAAAAGTAAAAGATAAATGGTGAATAAATATTAAATTTAATTAGAATTATATACATAGCTTTAATTTAGCGTGAATATTCTAGTTATAAGAATAATAGTATTAAAGAGGCATTATGTACCAATTAATACCAAAACCTTTATTAATGCAATTTAATTATGTGAGTAGGGATTTCTTAGAAATAGATAAGTTAATTTTAATGAGAGAAGAAGAACTTATGGACAGTGGCAAAAGACAAGGAACTATAGGAGTATCCTTACCAGATGGAGTAGAAAAGAGATGGATTAGAGATCTTGCAGCAATGGAGAAGGAAGCAAAAGAAAAAGGAGCATTTTTAAAATCAGAAGTTTCAAATAACGTGTTTGCTAATCAAGATACAAAAGTGGATAAATTGTTATCAGAGGGTATAAGTATATTAATAATAGCCCCAACAGATTCAGTTGCTGCAGCTTCAATAGTTGACAAAGCACATAAAGTGAATGTTAAAGTAATTGCCTATGATAGAATAATAAAAAATAGTGATGTTGATTTATATGTAACCTTTGATAGCCAACGCGTTGGAGAAATTCAAGGACAATATCTTACAAAAACTGCTCCAAAAGGTAATTATATTATTTTAACAGGAGATCCTGAAGATAATAATTCAGCACTTTTGTTAAAAGGAGCAATGGAATTTATTCAACCTCTAGTTACGCAAAGAGAAATTAAAATAGTTACAAATATGCCAGTATTAAATTGGGATCCTAAAAATGCATATAAAATAGTAGCTGATTCACTAAAGGATAATAAAAATAACATAAATGCAATATTAGCACCAAATGATGCAATTGCCGGAGCTGCAATAGATGCTTTAAAAGAACAAGGATTGGCAGGAAAAGTTATAGTTACAGGTCAAGATGCTGATGTTGATGCAGCAAAAAGGATAGTGCAAGGAACTCAAGCAATGACTGTTTTCAAAGATACAAGAGCTTTAGGAGCAGCAGCAATAGATGCAGCAATAAAACTTTCAGAAGGAAAAGCATTAGATCTAAGTGGTACAACCAATAATGGTAAAATTGAAGTACCATCTATTTTATTGGATTCTGTAGCAGTGACAAAAGATAATTTAGAGGCTATACTAATAAATAGTGGATTTATTAAAAAATCGGATGTTTTTACTACCTAATAATTTGGGTAGTTTTTTATTTTATTGATATAAAAAGATTATAAAATGATTCTTAGTTTTTAATATATGAAAACATTCATAGATAAATGATTATTTGAATAAATTTATAAATAAATAATTAGTTTATAGAGGTAATCATGTTCCTAAGTTTACCAAATGAATTTCATGTACCTATTAGGTTTATAAATAAAGACATTTTAGAATTTAATGAAGTATTCTTAAATTTCAGACAAGCACCAATAGGAGTATCCCTCCCCTTACAGCAGGAGGAAAGGTGGATCAAAGATTTAGAAGCAATGAAGCAACGAGCTAAAGAAATTGGTGTTTCATTAGATGTCAGACTTGCTAGAGATGCAAATGATCAAAAAGCACAAGTAGATGAATTAATCACCAAAGGCAGTATTGGAGTTTTAATCATAGCTGCTATTAATCCTTTGGCTTTTGAGGACTTAGTAGATAAAGCACATAAGTCAAATATTAAAGTGATTGCATATGATAGACTAATAAAAAATAGTGATTTAGATTTATATATTACCTTTAATAATGAAAGAGTTGGAGAACTACAGGGAAGATATTTAATTGAAAAAGTTCCAAAAGGAAATTATATTATCTTATCTGGAGATCCTGAGGATAATAATGCCAAGTTAGTTAAAGAAGGGGCAATGGCATTTATAAATCCTCTTGTAACATTGAGAGATATAAAAATTGTTGCAGATAAAGCAGTAGATAATTGGGATCCTAAAATTGCATATGGTTTTGTAAAAGAGGCATTGATTGCTAATAAGAATGCTGTAAATGCAGTGTTAGCACCAAATGATGATATTGCAGGTGGGGCAATAGATGCTTTAAAAGAACAAGGGTTAGCAGGAAAAGTTGCAGTAACTGGTCAGGATGCAGATTTTCAAGCTATTCGTAGAATTATAGAAGGTACACAATCTATGACAGTTTTTAAGGACACAAGGGAGTTGGGAAAAGTAGCCATTGAATCTGCAAAAAAACTAGCACTTGGTGAAGCAATAGATTCGACTGATACTATTAATAATGGTAAAACAGATGTGCAATCGATATTTATTTCACCTACATTGGTAACTAAAGATAATTTAGTTCAAATACTTATAAATAGTGGATACTTAAAAAAAGAAGATGTATATGGAAAAAATAACATTAAGTAAATCCTAATTAAAAAACTGCCTAACTTAGGCAGTTTTTTTAGAAATTCAAACAAGATTTTTATTTAAATGCTTTCAAAACTATAGTAGCATTATGTCCACCAAAACCAAGTGAGTTCGATAGAGCATAATTTATATCAGTAGATATGCCTTTATTTGGAGTGTAATTTAAATCGCATTCAGGATCCGGAGTATTATAATTTATTGTTGGAGGTATAAATCCATCTTTAAGTGCTAGAGCCGTTATAATTGCTTCAACTGCACCAGTAGCCCCTAACATATGTCCAGTCATTGATTTTGTAGAACTAATAGGTAATTTGTAAGAATATTCACCAAAAACAGTTTTAATAGCAGCTGTTTCATTCTTATCATTAGCTGAAGTGGAAGTACCATGAGCATTAATATAGCCTATCTCTGATGGGTTTATTCCTGCATCTTCAATTGCTGTTTTCATTGATCTTGCTGCACCTTCGCCACCCTCTGCTGGTGAAGTAATGTGATAAGCATCATTAGTGCAACCATATCCAACAACCTCAGCAATAATATTGGCACCTCTTTTAATTGCATGTTCGTATTCTTCAAGAATTAGCATTCCAGCACCTTCACCCATGATAAACCCATCTCTCTCTTTATCAAAAGGTCTTGAAGCAGTAGTTGGATCCTCATTTCTAGTCATGGCTTTGCTTGAACAGAAGCCAGCTAAACATAATCTAGTAATTGAGGCTTCAGTACCACCAGCGATTATTGCGTCAGCGTCACCTCTTTGAATAACCTTAAAGGCATCTCCTAATGTATTTGTAGAAGTTGCGCAGGCTGTTACTGTACATTCAACAAAACCTTTTGCACCAAATCTTATAGCAATAAGACCAGATGCCATATTGGATATCATCATAGGTACTAAAAATGGACTAACTCTTCCTGGACCTTTTTCAATTAGAGTGTTATATTGATTTTCTAAAGTTTCGATTCCACCAATTCCTGAACCTACAATTACGCCTAGACGTTCTTTGTTGACATTTTTTAAGTCAAGCTTAGAATTCTCTATGGCCATTTGTGCTGCAGCAATAGCGTACTGTGAGAATCTATCCATTCTTCTTATTTCTTTTTTTTCAATATAAATTTCAGGATTAAAATCTTTAATTTCAGCAGCAACTTTCGTAGGCATATCTGAAACATCAACTCTTTCTATTTTACTTATTCCACTTTTTCCTTCTTTTATGTTATTCCAGAATTCTTCAGTTCCCATACCAACAGATGAAACTACACCTGTTCCAGTGATTACTACACGTTTTTTCATTTAATAAACCTCCATATTATATAAAGTATTAATATTCACATATATTTACACTAAATAAAATATCATATATAATTTATTAAAAATGAACAACAATTGCTTTTTTAAGCATCAATTGAGGTTATTATGATTGATTTAAAGGATACAATAGAAGAATGCATAGAATATATAGAGGATAATATCTATAATAAAATATCTTTAGATGAAATTTCTGAAGAAACTGGAATATCAAAATATTATCTTCATAGAGTATTTAAATCATTAACAGGAGAGTCAATTATAGAATATGTACAATCAAGGAAACTTACTGCAAGTATAGATGAATTGGTACATACTAATAAGAGAATTATAGATATTGCTATGGATTATGGTTTTAATTATGAGCAATCTTATATTAGAGCTTTTAAGAAAAAATTTGGACACACTCCATTAAAAGTTCGTACAGATGATGTTTCAATGGTTCTTACAGAAAAAATAAATATAAATGATATACTTACTGTAGACAATTCTATAACCTATAAACCTTCTTTTATATTTAAACAAAAATTTAATATTGTAGGTACAGAATATAAAATTATGAGTAAATCTGGAGATAACGCAGCCAATACTTATGGACGTGAATTTTTTTATAATCGCAAAAATGAGATTGTGAATCCTATAAATTCACACATTTATATTGGGTATACAGATTGGAGTCAAAATGATAACGGATATATATATTACATGCCATCTACACAAGTAGCAGATTTAGAACATATACCAGACGGAATGAAAGGTGTAACGATACCTGCAAATAAATATGTTGTATTTAGATTTATTGGATTTTTTAATCCAGATGAAATTAGGGGAAGACATATAGGAAGAGTTCTAGCTCATTTATATAGAAAATGGATATATAAATCAGAGTTTAAATTTGCAGATTCCTTTAGACTTGAATATATAGATTCATCTTTAACAAAAGACAATTATTGTGAACTTGATATTTATCAACCTATAGAATAAATAGAAGTAGCCATCAGTAGCTACTTCTATTTTTTTACTTTATGAAAATAGGAGTATAGTGTAATTTATTATGGCATCAGTTCTTTTCTCAAATTTACTACCTCTAAACCCGAAAACAACTGTTACTTGAACCTCATAGGGGCTAATAACTTGTAACTTACAATCAACTGTACTTCTAAAAAATGGACCTTCTTCATCAGAAAATCCATAATCGATTCCCTGTAGAGCAACGGTTGCTTGGGATACATAGAATGGATATGTTTTATAAGTTTTATTTAATACTCTTCCGCCAGAAGTTTTTTCAGAAAACCTAATAGAGTCATTAATTATTCTCATGATATCACCTCATAAAATATATATGTTTACCTATACAATATTTATACAAACTGAATAGTATTTTCTAAAAATAAATATGCATAATTATAGGAAAAAAATAAAAAAATATTAGTAAATAAGTACAGGCTTACCTCATAATATATTAATAAGCATTACTAGGAGGCAAGGCTTTGATTATTGTTGCAAATTTATTTGAGCTAATATGCAATTTACCTTTTCTAACAGGATATGTAAACAATAATACTTTCCCAAAACCTCTTTCCGAGGAAGAGGAAGAACTATATTTAAGAAAATTACGTGAAGGTGAAACCTCAGCAAAGTCAATACTTATTGAAAGAAACTTGAGACTTGTGGCACATATAGTAAAGAAGTATTCTGTACAAAACAAGGAGGTTGATGATTTAATCTCAATAGGTACAGTGGGATTAATTAAGGCTATAGAGTCTTTTGATTCAACCAAAGGAACTAGACTTGCTACCTACGCTGCTAGGTGTATAGAAAATGAAATTCTTATGCTTTTTAGAAATAATAAAAAAAACAAGGGAGAAGTATATTTACAGGATCCCATTGGTATTGATAAAGAAGGCAATGAAATTTGTTTAATGGATGTACTAAGTAGTGATAGTGATTCAGTAGTAGAGATTGTTGAAAATAATCTTCAAGTTAAGAGTTTGTACAACAAAATGAGCAAATTTTTAACTTTAAGAGAAAAAGAAATAATTGAAATGAGATATGGACTGCTAGATGGTAAGATAAAAACACAAAGAGAAATAGCTGCTCTCTTAGGTATTTCGAGATCATATGTATCTAGAATAGAAAAAAAAGCTCTGAAAAAATTATATAAGGAAATGAATGGAAGGTACTAGTATAAGGCTAAAATCTTGTGATATATAGTTAGAATTTTCACTTTTGACTTATGGACAAAGTGTAAAAGAACTTTAATTATATAAAAAAACAGATTTTAGCCTTTTATGTTGAAATGGAGATTTTTTTATATGAAAAAAATGTTATAATATACTTAGGGATAGTATGCAAATTAGATTGGAGGATATTTATGTATGATTTATTGAATTTATTAAAGGATACTTTAGAAAGGGGAGCATCAGATTTACATTTAACTGTAGGAATACCACCAATAATAAGAGTTAATGGAGAGTTAATTAAAATTGGTAAAGAGTCATTAACACCTGCAGATACAAATAGATTTACAATGGAAATTCTAGAGGATAAATATCCTATATATAATGAGGCGGGAGAATATGATACCTCATATTCAATTTCAGGTTATGGTAGATTTAGAGTAAATGCCTTTAAGCAAAGAAATTCAGATGCCTTAGCATTAAGAGTTATAGCATTAAAAATACCTACATTAGAAGAATTAAAACATCCTGAGATTGTAAAAACATTAACCGAGAAAAAGAGAGGGTTAGTTCTAGTAACAGGACCTACAGGAAGTGGTAAATCTACTACATTAGCGGCTATGATTAACCAGATAAATAATACAAGAGAAGAACATGTAATTACTTTAGAAGATCCGATTGAGTATTTACATAAACACAAACAATGTATAATAAATCAAAGAGAAATAGGTAAAGATTCTAAAAGTTATGAAAATGCATTAAGGGCAGTTCTTAGAGAAGACCCAGATGTTATTTTAGTAGGTGAGATGAGAGATTTAGAAACTATTGCAATAGCAATAACTGCTGCTGAGACTGGTCATCTTGTATTTTCAACCTTACATACAATAG
Organism: Clostridium paridis; assembly: GCF_016765615.1. Lineage (GTDB taxonomy): Bacteria > Bacillota > Clostridia > Clostridiales > Clostridiaceae > Clostridium_T > Clostridium_T paridis. The sequence goes on from NZ_JAESWA010000017.1 coordinate 9,884, forward strand.
GTGCAGCTAAGACAATCGATAGAATTGTAGATGTTTTCCCACCACATCAACAGCAGCAAATAAGAATTCAGCTTTCAGCTGTTTTACAAGGAATTATTTCTCAACAATTAGTTCCAACAGCGGATAAGAAAGGAAGAGTTGCAGCTCTTGAAGTAATGGTTACTACACCTGGTATTCAAAACTTAATAAGAGAGGGAAAAACTCATCAAATTGAATCTTCTATTCAAACTGGAAGTAAATATGGAATGAAGACCATGGATATGGCTTTATCTGAATTGTATAGAAAAGGAATTATTACGTCAGAAACCGCACTAAGCTACGCAGTAGATAGTGAGACTATAAAGCGAATTATGCTACTATAAAGAATCTTTTGGTAAAACTAAAATTATCCTTGTAAATCATAAGAATTTAAGATAAGATTTACAAGGTGTTTTATTTTTTGGGGGATAAATATAGGAAATAGGAAAACAATATTAATATTAGTTTAAATATATAACATTAAGTGGTAATAATCATTTTTTTGTGCTAAAATATGTATGAACTAGGGGGGAGCATTAAATGTATTATATTAAAGGTATCTTTAATTTTATTTCTGTAATATTTTCAAATTTAGTATTCATCATTTCCCTATATTTTTTGTTTCTTTCACTTTTTGGATTATTTAAAAAGAAGTCCAAAGGACATAAACCTCCAAAAACTAGCTTTGCCTTAATTGTCGCAGCACATAATGAAGAAAAAGTAATCAAAGGAATAATTGAAAGCTTTAAAAGACTGGATTATCCCAAAGAGCTATTTGATATCTTTGTTATAGCAGATAATTGTTCTGACAGAACTGCCGCAATAGCAAGGGAAGCTGGTGCAAAAGTATATGAACGTTTTGATGAAACTAAAAAAGGAAAAGGTTATGCACTTGAATGGATGTTTGACAAGATATTCAAGATGAAAAAACAATATGATTCAGTGGGAGTATTTGATGCTGATAATTTAGTTAGCAAGAATTTTTTATTAGAAATAAATAATAAATTCATTGATGGATATAAGGTAGTACAAGGATATTTGGATTCAAAGAATCCTAACGATACATGGATTACAGCAAACTATTCAATTTCTTTTTGGCTTTCAAATAGAATGTTCCAGTTAGCAAGAAGCAATGTAGGATTATCTAGCCAACTTGGGGGAACCGGTTTCTGCATTAAGACAGATACTTTAAAGGAGTTAGGCTGGGGAGCAACTTGTCTTACAGAAGATTTAGAGTTTTCATGTAAATTAGTTCTTAATGGACATAAGGTAGGTTGGGCACATGAAGCTGTAGTATATGATGAAAAACCACTAACTTTAGCTCAGTCATGGTCACAACGAAAAAGATGGATGCAAGGATTTGCTGATGTTTCAAGCAGATATTTCTTTAAATTAGTAAAAAAGGGAATTACAGAATTAAACGTAGTAGCTCTGGATTGTGCGTTATATAGTATACAACCAATACTACTTATTTTACTAGGAATAGCTTTAGCATTGAACTTATATAATCAATTTATGATGGTACCTAATATGGTAATAGGAATTATTTCATTTTTAAATTCGGCAAATGCTAATATAACAATATACGGTGGATTGATTCTACTTATATTACAAATATTATATAGTCCCTTTATTCTTGCGATTGAAAAGAAAATGAGTTTTAAAATTATGTTATACTTTATACTTAACCCAATATATTCTTTAACTTGGGTTCCTATTTCAATACAAGGTATAATAGCAAAGAACGACAAAGAATGGTCACATACTGAGCATACTAGAAATATTGATATTACAGAGTTGGAAAAAGTGAACTAAGAATATATTGTAAAAAAACTTGGAAAATCCAAGTTTTTTTTATTTTGATTAAATGATAATTGTCAATAATTACATGAAGGAATTTAGTGATGAGTGTTGAATATGAATATGTGATGAAGCTTAAGGAGGAATCGACAGTTGAGAAATATAGCATTAATAGGAGTAGACATAGGTTCATACAATATTAGTATTTCATCAGGAATAATAAATTCATTAGGAGAATTAGAAATATTAAATAGTTATAGTCAAGTTTCACAAGGTGTAATTGCAGGAATAATTGAAGATAAAGAAAGCTTATCTAAAGTTTTAAAATCATTGTTAGATAAAGCAATTAATGATACAAATCTCAAAGACTATATTATTCAAGTAGGAATAACTTCAAGAGAAAGCAGAATATCTTATAATAATTACGAAAATCCTATTAAAACTGGTGAAGTAAACGCATCAGATATTAATAAAATTATTGAAAAAGCAAGAGAAGATTTAGTATTAGGACGAGATGAAATAGTAGCTGATACAATAATTCTTGATTATATAATTGATAATAGAAGTATTAAAGAAAATGTTATTGGGTGGAAAAGTAGAAGACTCAAGGCTAATCTTTGTCATATAATCTGCAAAAAAAATATTGTAGATAGTTATATAGAAGTATTTAATTTGATAGGTTATAAAGTAAATAAAATATCACCTGATATAATTTATTCCAGAAAGTTTTTCTTAGAGAATAATTACAATGATACAGCTCTTATTGATATAGGAGACGAAGTAACTGATATTGCTATATATAATAATGACATTCCAAAAGAATTGTTTTCAATTCCTATTGGTGGTAAACAAATTACCAATGATATTTCAATTGGATTGGGTTTGCCAAAAGGGGAAAGCCAAAGAATTAAAGAAATTTATGCCTTTAGTTATAAAACTTTAACAAACTTGGACGATAATATTAATAGTAAAATTGGAACAATAGAAATTGATAAGGTTTTACTAAAGGAAATTATAGAAGCTAGAATTGAAGAAATACTTAAAATTGTAATTTTACAGTTAAAAAAAGCTTCATACTATGATAAAATAAGTAATGTAATAATCTTCGGTGAAGGAATTGTTAATTTTGAGGGCATTAAAGGTTTAGCTAAAACAATTATCGGTAAAAAAATTACAATTACAACAAGAAATAGTCATAATTTACAAAATTCTTCAACTATTTTATCCTTATCTATTGTAAAGGGCGCATATGATGATATAGAATTATTATGTGAGAACTTTAATACATTAGATTTTAAACAAAATGAAATTGAAGCAAATAAGAATTATAAGAATAAGAAATTGAACAAACTTAAAAATATGCTAAAGGGAATTTTCTAAAGGAGGAATAAATTTTGTTAGACTTTGAAGTAGATATACAAGATTTCACAAATATTAAGGTTATAGGTTGCGGCGGTGGCGGTAGTAACGCTGTTAATAGAATGATTGTTGAAGGATTAAAAAATGTTGAATTTTTAGCTATAAATACAGATAAACAAGCACTTATGCTTTCTCATGCAAATCAAAAAATCCAAGTTGGTGAAAAATTAACTAAAGGCCTTGGTGCTGGAGCTAATCCTGAAATCGGTAAAAAGGCAGCTGAAGAAAGTAGAGAAGAAATAGAAGAGGCAATAAAAGGCGCTGATATGGTATTCATTACTGCTGGTATGGGTGGTGGAACAGGTACAGGAGCCGCACCAGTTGTTGCTGAAATTGCAAAATCTCTAGGAATTTTAACTGTAGGAGTTGTAACAAAACCTTTTCCTTTTGAAGGAAGAAGAAGAATGAAGCATGCTGAAATGGGAATTGAGAACCTTAAAGAAAAGGTTGATACATTAGTTATCATTCCTAATGAAAGATTGTTAACTATGGTTGATAAGAAGACAACCTTATTAGATTCTTTCAAGCTTGCAGATGATGTATTAAGACAAGGTGTACAAGGTATATCTGACTTAATTACAATTCCAGGTCTTGTAAACTTAGACTTTGCTGACGTTAGGGCGGTAATGTTAGATAAAGGACTTGCACACATGGGTGTAGGTAAGGGAAGTGGAGATAATAGAGCACAAGAAGCTGCTAAACAGGCAATTTCTTCACCTTTACTTGAGACATCAATAGTTGGAGCAACTGGAGTTTTACTTAATGTTACTGGTGGTGCTGATTTAGGATTATTAGAAATTAATGAGGCTGCAGAAATTGTTCAAGATGCTGCAGATCCAGATGCTAATATAATATTTGGTGCTGTAATTGATGAAACATTAAAAGATGAAATTAGAATAACAGTAATCGCTACTGGCTTTGAAGAAGAAGTAAGAAGTATATCAAAAGAGGAAGCTAAAAAAGAAGTAGCTAGTACTATAGTTTCAGAAAAAGCAGAAGAAGAAACAGTAGCTCAACATAAGGTTGAAGAGGATGAGGATGAGATTAACATTCCTACATTCTTAAGAAATAGAAAAAAATAGTTTAAATTTAAAGAACCGTTGTTTAAAAAGCAACGGTTCTTTTTTTATATTAAATGTAGTTAATTGTAAATTATAAGAAAAAAATAATCATAAATATCCTTTTTAAAATGACAATATTTTCCTATGACTAGTTTTATAATTTAAATGGGGTGATAATTATGATAATATACATAGATATTTTACTTATAGAGAATTTCATAATAAATTTATTTCTATTAATGGTAATGACAAAATTATTAAAGGTTAAAAAGAGGAGAAAACAAGAAGTTTTTGCAGCAACTTTAGGAGCCTTCTATGTTTTAGTCATGATTAGCCCAAGTTTAAAGTTCTTTACATTAATACCTTTTAAGATAATTGTATCAATAATTATGGTATATATAACCATTGGAACAACACATATAAAGAATTTAATTAAAGGAACAGGGGTGTTAATAATGCTATCCTTTTTATTAAGTGGCGTGTGTTTTGGTTTATCATTTTTTTCAAATGGATATAGTTTGAATTCGGGATACACTTTAAATTCATATCCTATTAAATACTTGGTACTCGCTATACTTTGTATTTTAATATTTACTGAAAGAATTGTAGACATAATTAAAGATAAATATTTTGTTAGTAATTACACTTATGACTTAACAATTAAAATTAACAATAAAGAGATTCATACACAAGGATTTTTAGATACTGGAAATGAACTAAAAGAACCGATCACAAATCTACCGGTAATAATTATTGAAAAGGCGTTATATGATGATGTGGATTTAGACCCAAAGAAACTACTATATATTAATTTTAAAGCTGTTAATGGTGTTGACGGAATGTTAAGAGGAATAAGAGTAGATGAAATAATTATAGAAAATGAAAGCTGCAAATTGTTAAGAGAAGGAATTGTATGTTTTACCGAGCATTCACTGGCAGAGGATGGTGAATATAGAGCTTTATTATCAAGAGGAATAGTATAGGGGTGTTGACGTTATGAATAAAATTCTAATTATAATAAATAGAATATTAAGCAAACTAAAATTATTTAGAAAAAAAGTATATTACGTTGGAGGAAATGATGCACTTCCACCTCCACTTTCAAAGGAAGAAGAAGAACAATTGGTTTCAAACTTAATGAATGGAAATGAAAAAGTCAGAAGTACACTTATAGAAAGAAATTTGCGATTGGTAGTTTATATAGCAAGAAAATTTGAAAATACTGGAGTTGGAGTTGAAGACTTAATATCAGTAGGAACTATTGGTTTAATAAAGGCAGTCAATACCTTTAATCCAGAGAAGAAAATTAAATTAGCAACCTATGCATCGCGTTGTATAGAAAATGAAATACTAATGTATTTAAGAAGAAATTCCAAAGTGAAGGCTGAGATTTCTTTTTATGAACCATTAAATATTGATTGGGATGGAAATGAATTATTGCTTTCAGATATATTAGGTACTGAAAATGACATTGTATATAATTTAATTGAAGATGAAGTTGATAAACAATTATTATTCATGGTACTAAAAAATTTGAATGACAGAGAGAAGGAAATAGTTAAATTAAGATTTGGATTATATGGCTCTAGAGAAAAGACGCAAAAGGAAGTAGCCGACATGTTAGGTATTTCTCAATCATATATTTCTAGATTAGAAAAGAAGATAATTAATAGATTAAAAAAAGAAATGAATAAAATGATTTAATATGTTTAGTATAAAAAAACCTCCTAAGGGATATACTCTTAATGCAGTCATTTATTACGTCCTAAGGGGTTGGTCATTTTGATTATTAATAAGGTTGAAATCTGTGGAGTAAATACAGCTAAACTACCAGTGCTAAAGTCAAAGGAAATGAAAGAGTTGTTAATTAGAATGAAAAACGGCGATGAAAGTGCTAGAGAAGTTTTTATTAAAGGCAATTTAAGGCTAGTATTAAGTGTAATACAAAGATTTAACAACCGTGGTGAAAATGTAGATGACCTTTTTCAAGTGGGTTGCATTGGATTAATGAAAGCTATTGACAATTTTGACTTAGAGCAAAATGTTAAGTTTTCCACCTATGCTGTACCAATGATAATTGGTGAGATTAGAAGATATTTAAGAGATAATAATTCAATTAGAGTAAGCAGATCATTAAGAGATATTGCTTATAGAGCTCTACTTGTAAGAGATAGATTAATTAATGAAGATAATAAAGAACCTACAATTTCTCAAATTGCAAAAGAACTAGAATTGCCAAGAGAGGAAGTTGTATTTGCACTGGATGCTATTCAAGATCCAGTATCGTTATTTGAGCCTATATATCATGATGGCGGAGATGCCATTTTTGTTATGGATCAAATTAGTGATACCAAAAATGGTGACGATAACTGGCTTGAGAACATATCTATTAAAGAAGCAATGAAAAAGCTTAATGAAAGAGAAAAATTAATACTTACATTAAGATTTTTTAATGGAAGAACACAAATGGAAGTTGCAGATGAAATTGGTATTTCACAAGCACAGGTTAGTCGATTAGAAAAAACTGCATTGAAGCATATGAGAAAATATGTTTAATAACAGCTTGAATTAAGGGAATTCAGAATTATGAGTTCCCTTAATTTTATTATTAAAAATAAAGTTATATTACAATATTATTTGAATATTATGTAGTATAGGGTTTTTGATAGGAAACTTAACTTAAAACCCTGAAATAGGTTTTAAAATTAGGGGGATTAAAAAATGGAAGAAATATTACATTCATTAAATGCTATAAGAACTATGGAAGTTATTGATATAGAAAGAGGAATAAAGATTGGCTTTGCACGAGACTTTAAGATAAATTGTGATAATAATTCTATTGAGTCTATTCTTATTCCAATACAAAAAGGAAATTGGTTTGGTAAGATGGAATATATAGAAATAGCTTGGGGCGATATTATTAAAATAGGTGAAGATGTGATACTTGTAAATCTCAAGGAAATTGCTCAAGAAATACTCTAGCAAATTTAACATTTTATAGGTATAATATATTTACATCATATATGAGGGGCGTGAATAGAATGAGATGTCCATATTGTTCCTATGAAGAAAGTAAAGTAGTTGATTCAAGATCGACTGATGATTTTGCTGCAATTAGAAGAAGAAGAGAATGCTTAAGCTGTGGTAAAAGATATACAACCTATGAGAAGCTTGAGGATATTCCAATTCTTGTTATAAAGAAAGATCAAAGCAGAGAAAACTTTAATAAGGATAAAATAATTAGTGGGTTAATAAAAGCATGTCAGAAAAGACCTGTTTCTAGAGCTCAAATCGAGGAAATCGCAAGTGATATAGAAAAAGCAATAAGTAATAAGATGATTTCTGAAATAAAGTCTGACCTTATTGGAGAAATGATAATGGATAGATTAAAAGACATTGATGAAGTAGCTTATGTTAGGTTTGCGTCAGTTTATAGACAGTTTAAAGACATAAATACTTTCCTTCAAGAAATTGAACGATTAATGTTAAATAAATAGTGGATTAAGGACTACATAATTTAAAGAGTACTAAAAAGAGATAATATTTCATTTTAGTAACTTTGTAAGTAGTCCTTTTGTTATATTAAAAATTTATGTTATAGTTTAGTTAAGACGTGTTAATTTTTGTTATAAATACAATAAGATATACATATAAAATGTTAAAATTAAGAGGTAAGAAAGTATGCAAAATAAAAATATGAAGGATTTTATAAGTATAGTAGATGACAATTATGAAGTATATTTCTCAATTGGAGATAAAAATTATAGTAAGAGTACAATGAGTGGTAGAGCCAATATAAAAAGTTTAGAAGATATTTTCTCAATGGAGTCTGTAAAATATATATCGCAGGTACATTCTGATAGAATAATTAATTTGGTTAACATTGAAGAAGATACTTCAAAATTAGAGGCAGATGCTATAATAACTAGTTTAAAAAATACTGGAATAGGAGTTTTTTATGCAGATTGTGTACCAGTTATACTTTATGATAAATCAACCGGGATAATTGCAGCAGTGCACAGTGGCTGGAGAGGAACCTACGAAGAAATTGTTAAAAAGACAGTTTTATCAATGGGGAATGAATACAGCTGTAAGATATCAAATATAAAGGTAATAATAGGACCTCATATTCACGATTGTTGTTATGAAGTAAGTGAAGAGCTTAAAACACAATTCACAGATAAAGATTCGTTTAGGGGAGTAAATTTATTCAAAGGTAGAAATTTATCTCTTAAAAAAGCAATTATAAAAGGATTAAATGACTTAGGAGTAGAAGACAAAAATATATTAACATTAGATTACTGTACTTGTTGTGAAAAAGATATTAAATTGCATTCTTACAGAAGAGATGGAATTAATTCAGGAAGATGCTATGGATTTATAGTAAAAAAATAGCTGGAGGTAATAAAAATGTCAAGCGAGAAAATATTTATTGTTGATGATGAAGAACATATATTAGAACTTTTGAAATTTAATTTTGAAAATTCAGGTTACAAGGTAGACACAGCTACCAATGGTGTTGATGCATTAAAAAAAATTAAAGCAGAACCACCTAAGCTTATTTTGTTAGATGTTATGCTTCCAGGTATGGATGGTTATGATGTTTGCAAAGAGATAAGAAGGGAAAGCGCTACTCAAAATATTCCAATAATAATGATTACTGCAAAGAGTGAAGAACTTGATAAAATTCTTGGCCTTGAACTAGGGGCAGATGATTATATTACTAAACCTTTTTCAGTTAGAGAGATTCTTGCTAGAGTAAAAGCAGTATTAAGAAGAACAACTTCAAATACAACAACTGAACGAGCGTTTAATGTATACAATATATCAGTAGATTTTGTTAAGCATGAAGTACTTAAAGATGGGCAAAAAGTAGACTTAACACTTAAGGAGTTCGAATTATTAGAAATATTAATTAGAAATAGAGGAAAAGTATTAACTAGAGAGACATTATTAGATAAAATATGGGGATATGAGTACATTGGTGAAACTAGAACGGTTGACGTACATATAAGACACCTAAGAAAGAAAGTTGAAGAAGATGATAAAAATCCTAAACTAATTGAGACAATCAGAGGAATCGGATATAGATTCTTCAGCGGAGATTAAATATGAGAAAAAAAATCTTATTTTCTATAATAGTAACCGTTCTGTTTGCACTTATAGTAGTAAGTACTGCATTTATAACTATGGTAAATTATCAATATGTGAATAATGCAAAAGAAACCTTAAAAATATATAATGACCTAGTTAAATATTCTGACTTGAAAAATATAGAAAACATCCCTAAGCTAGCAGCAGCGGATAAAAATACTCCAGAAATAAGAATTACATATATCTTAAAAGATGGAAAAGTTGTCTTTGACTCAGATGAAGATAGTTCAAAACTCGATAATCATAATACAAGAGAGGAAGTTCAAGCTGCAAGGCAAAATGGTGAAGGTTCAGCTATTAGATTTTCAAATACTTTACACAAAACTATGGTTTATTATGCAACCCAATTAGATGATGGAAGTATAATTAGAACTTCAATTCCATTAGAAAATACTAAGTTATTCTACAATGGATATTTTAAGTATTATATTTTAGTCTTTTTAATTGTAATTTTAGTTACAATTTGGTTATCATTTAAATTAATTAAAGTTATTGTTGAACCAGTTAAGGAAATGGAGTTTATAACATCGAGAATTGCTCAAGGCGAATATAATAGAAGAGTTAGAATTTTCTCAAAAGATGAACTTGGTTCGCTAGGAAAAACTTTTAATAATATGGCAGAACAATTACAATCTAAGATAAACGAAGTTGTAGAAAAACAAAATAGACTTGAAGCTATTTTAACTAGTATGGACAGCGGTGTTATAGCAGTTGATAGAATGCATAATATAATAATGATAAATCCATATGCAAAAAATATATTTAGCATTAAGGATGACATAATAGGCAAACCCCTATTAGATCATATTCGTGATTTTGAATTAGATCTTCTCTTTGAAGAGAAATCAGAAGGCGTACATGAGATTAAAATTATTTGGCCAAGTGAAAGAATATTAAGAATAAGAACTACAGATATTATAAATGGAAGTGAATTCATAGGAACAGTTGCTGTTCTGCAAGATATAACTGATATCAGAAGACTAGAAAATATGAGATCTGAATTTGTAGCAAATGTTTCTCATGAACTTAAAACTCCACTTACTTCAATAAAAGGTTTTGCTGAAACCTTAAAATATGTTGAAGATGAGGCAACTAGACAAAAGTTCTTAGGCATTATTGATGATGAATCAGAAAGACTAACAAGATTAATTAATGATATCTTAACTTTATCAAATATTGAACAAAACAATGATATTATTAAAGAAGAATTCCATCCTAAAGAAATAGTTGAAGATGTAACATTATTAATGAAGAAACTAGCTGATGATAAAAAAATACAACTAAACACTTCTAATGATTCTTCTGTATATTTGTATGGAAGTAAAGATGGATTTAAACAGATGGTTATTAATCTTCTGGAAAATGCAATCAAATATTCAGAAGAGGGAGATACAGTAAACTGCAGAAGTTATAGTAAGAATGGGGAGTATTATTTTGAAGTAGAGGATACAGGTTGTGGAATACCTGAAAATGAATTAACAAGAATCTTTGAAAGATTTTATAGAGTTGATAAAGCTAGAAGCAGAGCTAAAGGTGGAACTGGTTTGGGGCTTGCAATAGTAAAACATATCATAAAGAGTTATAATGGAACAATTGATGTTCAAAGTGAAGTAGGAAAAGGAAGTAAGTTCTTAGTTAAAATTAAACATTTATAATAAAAAAAGAGGCAATGGCCTCTTTTTTTTATTATTAAATAAGAATATGTAAGTAATTTAAATAAAGATTAAATTGTAAAATTCCTTGTCAATATAGCTAATGTTAATTTTAATTAACATTAGCATAATACTAATTTACATTTATCTAATAGTGGGTTAACTTTGTAGGTTTATTATTAATCTTGTAAGGAATAATAAATATGTAAATAAAGTTTTGGAGGAATAGAAATGAAAAGAAAAGGAATAAAATTTACAATCTTAGGTATGTCTCTAGTATTAGGACTTTCAGCTTTCGCTGGATGTGCAAAGAAAGATGATACTGCGAACCAAACTAAAAAGTTATCAGGAAGCATAACTTTAGCAGGATCAACTGCTTTACAACCATTAGTTGAAGCTTCAAAAGATGGATTTAATTCTGAATATCCAGATATAACAATTAATGCTCAAGGTGGTGGATCCGGTACAGGATTAACTCAAGTATCTCAAGGAGCAGTTGATGTAGGAGATTCTGATGTATTTGCAGAAGAAAGTTTAAAGCCAGAAGATGCTAAAGCACTTGTAGATCACAAAGTGGTTGCTCAAGGATTTGCTGTAGTAGTTAACAAAAACTTAAATGTTACTAACTTAACTAAGAAACAAATTCAAGACATATTTGCTGGAACAATTAAAAATTGGAAAGAAGTTGGCGGACCAGATAAGGAAATCATAATCGTTCACAGACCAAGTTCTTCAGGAACAAGAAAGACTTTCGTTAAAGTTGTACTTGATGGAAACAAAGATTTAGAAAATGATAAGCTTGGTGTTACTCAAGATAGTAACGGAGCTGTAGTTCAAGCTATGGAGAAGTCTGATGGATCAATCAGTTACGTTTCACTTGCATACTTACAAAGTGATGAAGCTAAAGATAAGTTAAGCGGAGTAAGCATTGATAATGTTGCACCAACTAAAGATAACATAACAACTGGAAAATATATATTCTGGTCATGGGGACATATGTATACTAAAGGCGAACCAAATGAAGTAGTAAAAGCATTCTTAGATTATGTTGGAAGCGATAAAAACAAAGAAGTTATTAATAAACAAGGATATATCAACGGATCAGATATGAAGGTTAAATAATAATTAAAGAGAATTCTCCAAGGGCTGATTAGTTTCAGCCCTAAATTTCATGGAGGGGGATAATTAAAGTATGGAAGGCTCAAGAAGTTTTATAAAAAAATTAAGAACAGAATATACAGGAAAAATATATGCTTATTTATGTGGAATAATTATCATAATACTAACCCTTTCAATAATGTTTTTTATTGCATCAAAGGGGCTTCAAACATTTATAACTGATAAACAAAGCATTAAAGATGTGTTACTTGGACTTAACTGGAAACCAGATGCAAGCACTCCTAAGTATGGGGCTTTAGTGTTCATACTAGGATCAACATTTGTTTCAGTAGGCGCAGTTATAATTAGCGCACCTATTGCTATAGCTTTAGCAATATTTATGAATCTTATTTCAAGTAAATTTGGTAAAAAGGTATTACAACCTGCATTAGAATTGTTTGTTGGAATACCATCAGTAGTTTATGGATGGATAGGTATATCAATTTTAGTACCATTAATCAAAAACTCCTTTGGAGGTTTAGGTTTTAGTTTATTATCAGGTATTTTAGTTTTAAGTATAATGATATTACCAACTATTGCTTCACTTGCCTCAGATGCAATTAGTACAGTACCAAGAGACTATTTAGAAGCTTCTTATGGATTAGGTGCTACTAGGTGGCAAACTATAAGTAAGGTAATAATTCCAGCTGCCAAAAGTGGAATATTAACAGGAGTAGTTCTTGGGATAGCAAGAGCCTTTGGAGAGGCATTAGCTGTACAAATGGTTATAGGTAATAGTGCAAGAATCCCGGCTGGTCTTACAGACTCTACTGCAACATTAACTAGCATTATAACTATGGATATGGCAAATACAGCAACAGGAACCCCATGGAATAATGCTCTTTGGACACTTGCATTAATACTTCTAGTTATTAGTTTCTTATTTATATTAATAATTAGAAAGATTGGATCAAGAGGTGAGTAATATGAAAGCAAAAACCCAAGATAAGATTGCAACAATAATTTTGTATATTATTTCTAGCTTAGTAGTATTACTACTAGTAGCGTTTATGGGATATATAATTTATAGAGGAGCATCCTCATTAAATATAAATTTCTTAACTTCAGCTCCAAAGACCACATCTTCTGGAGGTGGAATTGGACCAGAGTTATTTAATTCATTATATATGCTTGTAATTTCATTAATTATTACTGTTCCATTTGGAATAGGAGCAGGAATATATCTAGCAGAATATTCTAAAGAAGGTAGATTTGTTCGTTTTGTTAGATTATCCATAGAAACAATGGCATCATTACCTTCTATAGTAATAGGTTTGTTTGGATTATTAGTTTTCGTAACATATTTACATTGGGGATATTCAATATTAGCGGGAGCTATTTCAGTTTCCATACTAAATTTACCTTCCCTTGCAAGAGTAAGTGAAACAGCAATAAAGGCATCCTCAAAAAAAGTTAAAGAAGCTAGTTTAGGACTTGGGGCTACTAATTGGCAAACAATAAAAAAGGTTGTATTACCTTCTGCTATGCCACAAATATTAACAGGAATTATATTAGCTTCAGGAAGAATATTTGGTGAAGCTGCAGCGTTTTTATATACTGCTGGACTTAGTTCAGGAAGACTTAAGTTTACAGATATAAGTCTTGTAAATAATACATCACCATTTTCATTATTTAAACCAGCTGAAACCCTAGCAGTTCATATATGGAAATTAAACTCTGAAGGTTTAGTGCCAGATGCTGCAAAAATAGCAAATGGTACATCAGCAGTTTTAATTATAGCTGTACTATTATTTAATATTCTAGCAAGAGTAATTGGAAATGCACTATATAAGTCATATAGTGGTAAATAGGAGGAAAAAAGTATGGGAATTATAGATACTAAAAACTTAAATTTATATTATGGTAAATCGCAAGCATTAAAAGATATAACATTAGAAATTGATAGAAATTCAGTTACAGCATTAATTGGACCTTCAGGTTGTGGTAAATCAACTTTTTTAAGAACCTTAAACAGAATGAATGATTTGATAGATAGTGTAAATATAACTGGAGAAGTATTTTTTGAAGGAAAGAATATATATAGCGACTACGATGAAATATTACTAAGAAAAAGAGTAGGAATGGTATTCCAAAAAGCTAATCCATTTCCTATGTCTATTTATGATAATATAGCATATGGTCCTAAAATACACGGTATAAAAAATAAAGCAGAGCTTGATGAAATTGTGGAGAACAGTTTAAAAGGGGCAGCTTTATGGGATGAGGTTAAAGATAGATTAAAGAAGAGTGCATTAGGTCTTTCAGGAGGGCAACAACAAAGACTTTGTATAGCAAGAAGTTTAGCTGTTGAACCAGAAGTACTTCTAATGGATGAACCTACTTCAGCACTAGATCCAATTTCAACTAGTAAGATAGAAGAGCTAATGGATGAACTTAAAAAGAAGTATACAGTTATCATAGTAACACATAATATGCAACAAGCAGGTAGAATTGCTGATAAGACTGCTTTCTTCTTAAACGGCGAAGTAGTAGAATATGATTTAACAGAAAACATATTTTATAAACCTACCGATAAGAGAACAGAAGACTATATTACTGGTAGATTTGGTTAAAAACAGAATAAAGGAGAGATTTATATGACAAGAACTTCTTCAGATTTAAAACTAAAAAAGATACACGAAGACATAATAAAAATGGGTAGCATAGTTGAAAAACAAATTTTTCTATCAATTGAAGCATTAAAAAGTAAGGATGTAGATTTAGCCAATGAAACTATTAAAAAAGATGATTTAGTTGATAATCTACAAAAGCAAATAGAGGAAGACTGCATAAAATTTATAGCAGCTGAACAACCTTTAGCTGTTGATTTAAGAGATATATTTACTGCAGCAAAGATCGTTACAGACTTAGAGAGAATGGCTGACCATGCAGTTGATATTTGTAAAATTGTCAAAAGAACAAAGGATCAAAAACATGTTAAAGAGCTTAAGGACATAGGAGAGATAGCAGCAAAGGTACAAAATATGATAAAGCTATCTATTGATGCATATATAGCTTTAGATGAGAAAAAAGCATTAAGTATATGTAAGATGGATGATGAAATAGATGCTTTATATAAGAAGGTATTTGAAGAACTCTTAGGTATAATGAGTAATCAATCTGAACACATTGGTCAATCAGCTCAATTATTATTTGTATGCAAATATCTAGAAAGAATTGCAGACCATGTTACTAATGTATGTGAATGGACTATCTACTTAAAAACTGGTAAATATGTTGATTTGAATGAATAAATGTGATTAGTATTATTAAAGATAAGCAGAAACCAAAGGGTTTCTGCTTATTAATTTGTAGAAATTCATATTTCTTGACTTAATTTAGGAATTAAGTTAAGATTACATAATGAAAGAGTATGGGTTAATAAGCCAAAAAACTAGGAGAAAGTTATGAAAAATAAAATTTTAAAGGTTGAAGCTAATAGTTTAGGTGAAGAACTTGGAATTGAAGCTGGAGATTTTTTATTATCTATAAACGGTACTGCTATAGAAGATATTATGGATTATAAATTCTTAATGTCGGATGAATATATAGAAGTTGAAATAGAAAAGCCTAACGGAGAAGTTTGGATTCTTGAGGCTGATAAGGAAATACAAGAAGACTTAGGGGTGGATTTTGAAAGCTCCATAATGGATAGAGCAAAGAGTTGTTCTAATAAATGTATTTTTTGTTTCATAGATCAATTGCCAAAGGGAATGAGAGATACACTTTATTTTAAGGATGATGATTCAAGATTATCTTTTTTACAAGGAAACTTTGTAACCTTAACAAATATGAAAGAATCAGATATTGATAGAATAATCAATTACAGAATAAGCCCTATTAATGTAAGTGTACATACTACAAATCCTGAACTTAGAGTTCAGATGCTAAACAATCGATTTGCAGGTAATATATATGATAGACTTAAAAGACTTGCAGAAGCAGAAATTGTAATGAATGCACAAATAGTAGTTGTGCCTGGAGTAAATAATGGAGAAGAGCTTAAAAAGACTGTAGAAGACTTATATAAGCTTTATCCGCATGTACAAAATATTGCTGCTGTACCAATAGGTGTTACAAAACATAGAGAAGGTTTAGCAAAGTTAAAAACTTTTGATAAAAATTCTGCATTAAAAGAAATTGAGGACCTTAAAGAATTACAAGAAAAGTATATGAATGAGATTGGAGCCCCTTTTGTACGTTTGTCAGATGAATTTTACGTTATGGCGGGAATAGATGTACCTGAAGAAGATTTTTATGGAGAATATGAACAGCTTGAAGATGGTATAGGTATGATAAGATTATTTAGGCAATATGTTTTAGATAACTTAGATAGCTTAAAGAAAGACTTAAATGGCAGCTTTACCATGATAACAGGTGTTTCAGCTTATGAAGAAATTTTATGGGCCTCAAATAAAATTAAAGAAGTAAATAATAATATAAATATAGAAGTTTTTAAAATTAAAAATTATCATTTTGGTGAAACTATAACTGTTGCAGGTTTATTAACTGGAAGAGATATAATTGAACAATTGAAGGAGAAAATAAACTCTAAATACTTAATTATGTCTAGTAATATGTTTAGAAAAGGTTACGAGCTTTCAAATTCAAAAGAACTAGTTATGCTAGATGATATTAAAATTAATGATATTGAAAGAGAATTAGGTGTTAAAGTTATAGTTGTGGACTATACTGGAGAAGACCTAATTCAAAATATAAATAAACATTTAGAGGAGGGTTAATAATGGGAAAACCGATTGTTGCCATAGTAGGTAGACCAAATGTAGGTAAATCTACATTATTTAATAGATTAGCAGGAAAAAGAATATCAATAGTACAGGATACTCCTGGAGTTACTAGAGATAGAGTATATGCAGAAGCTGAGTGGTTAACTCATAATTTCACTATGATTGATACTGGCGGAATAGAGCCAGAAAATGAAAATATTATTGTTAAACAAATGAGAAGACAGGCACAAATAGCTATTGAAACTGCTGATGTTATTGTTTTTATAGTTGATGGAAAAGAAGGGTTAACTGGAGCAGATAAAGAAGTTGCTCAAATGCTAAGAAAAAGTAAAAAACCTATTGTTTTAGTTGTTAATAAAGTTGACTCATTAAAAGAAGAAGATAACGCATGGGAATTCTATAACTTAGGAATAGGTGACCCCGTTACTATTTCAGCATCTCAAGGTCTAGGTCTAGGAGATATGCTTGATAGAGTAGTAGAACACTTTAAAACTATTGGCGAAGATGAGGAAGAAGATGAATATATTAAGATTGCAATGCTTGGTAAACCTAATGTAGGGAAATCTTCTTTAATAAATAAATTATTAGGTGAAGAAAGAGTTATTGTATCGGATGTTCCTGGTACAACTAGAGATGCAATCGATAGTTATTTAGAAACTGATATAGGTAAGTTTACTTTAATAGATACAGCTGGTCTTAGAAGAAAAAGTAAAGTAAAAGAAGAAATAGAAAGATATTCAGTAATTAGAACATATACAGCTATTGAAAGAGCAGATGTATGTATACTTATGGTTGATGCTCAAGAAGGAGTAACAGACCAAGATGAAAAGATAATTGGATATGCTCATGAGCTTAAAAAAGCAATAATGGTTATAGTTAACAAGTGGGATTTAATTGAGAAAGATGACAAGACTATGGCTAACTACCAAAAAGATTTAATGGCAAACTTAAAGTTTATGTCATATGCTCAATACCTATTTATTTCAGCTTTAACTGGTCAAAGAGTTCATAAGGTATTAGAAGTTGCAAAATATTGCTACGATAATTACTCAAAGAGAATTTCAACAGGTATATTAAATGAAGTTATAAATAAGGCAGTTCTAATGAAGGAGCCACCAGTTGTTGGTTTAAAGAGATTGAAAATATTCTATGCTACTCAAGTTGCATCAAAACCACCAAAGTTTATTTTCTTTGTAAATGATAGTAATGCTTCTCACTTCTCATATGAAAGATATCTTGAAAATCAGTTAAGAGAAAGTTTTGACTTTAAAGGAACTGGAATAGAGATAGAATACAGAGAAAGGAAGGAATAGTTATGGATAAGGTTGCTTTTCTTGGAGGAGGTAGCTTTGGAACAGCCCTAGCTACAGTAATAGCCAATAAAGGCTATAACGTAAATTTTTGGCTAAGAAATGAAAAAATAGCTCAAGAAATCAATCAAAACCGAACTAATGAAAAATATTTAAAAGGCGTAAAAATTCCAACTAATGTTAAAGCCACTTGCGATTTAAAAGAGGCTTTAACAGAGGTTAAATATATAGTTCTTACAATACCTTCTTCATCTATTAGAAATGTTTGTGAACAAATAAAAGAATATATAAATGAGGAAAGTGTTATAATTTCCCTTGCAAAAGGTATTGAAGATGGCACAAACTTAAGACTTTCTGAGGTAATTGAGCAAGTTCTAGATAAAAAGCCGGTAGTCTTATCTGGCCCATCTCATGCAGAGGAAGTAGCTGCATTAATACCTACTACCATAGTATCTTCAAGCAAAGATATGAAGCTTGCTGAAGAAGTTCAAGAACTTTTTATGACACCAACCTTAAGAATTTATACAAATGAAGACTTAATTGGTGTGGAAGTTGGGGGAGCTGTTAAAAATATAATTGCAGTTGCAGCTGGTATCCTTGATGGAATAGGCTATGGTGATAATACAAAGGCTGCACTTATGACTAGAGGTATGAAAGAAATTTCTAGAGTTGGAATTAAGCTAGGTGGTAAGGAAGAAACTTTCTATGGGTTGACAGGCATGGGAGACTTAATAGTTACATGTACATCAATGCATTCAAGAAATAGAAAAGCTGGTATTTTATTTGGTAAAGGTAAAAAACTAGATGAGGTATTAAAGGAAGTTGGAATGGTAGTTGAGGGGGTAAAAGCTTGTCACGCATTCTATACTTTAAAGGAATCCTTAGGTGTAAGCATGCCAATAACAGATGTACTTTACAAATTTATATTTGAAGAAAAAAATCCAATTAAAGCTATTGAAGAGCTTATGCAAAGAGATAAGAAAAGCGAAAGCTATTAATATAAACTCCAGAGGAAAACATCCTCTGGAGTTTTTTATTTGTATAAATTCTTCTGAAAGCAAATTGCTTCAGGATTATTAGCATATTTACCATAGTTCTCTATTTGGATATAGTTATTTTTCCTATAAAAGTTTACTGCAGCTTTATTAATTACTCTAGTTTCGAGTAATAAAGAGTTATATCCTATATTTCTAGCCTCAGTTTCTAAATGTTTTAAAATTATTGTTCCAATTCCAATATCTTTAACCTTAGCAAACATTCTTTTAACCTCAGCTGTGTATTCAGTAATTGGACGAAAAGCTCCACAGCCTATAGCTTGTCCAGAATCATCATAGGCTATTACAAATAATGAACGAGGAACAAGCACATCATTTGGATCAAAAGAGTTTTTCCCACTAGCTCCAGTTATATTTTCTAAACTTTTAGATAGCTCATCCATTAACATAATTGCATCAACGTCTTTTGGACTTTTCTTTATTATTTTCATATTTCATACCCCAACTCACAAAAATATTAATAACTTTAAGAATATAAACATAATTATACTCTAAATAAAAGAAGAAATGCCCAGAACATGTATCAAAGTTACTAAAAATGTTATTTGTTCAGTACCTAAATCAATATAAATAATTTATAAAATCAGTATACTTTTTGTTGCTCATTAATATATATATATTGTTAATAATATTTTAGGAGGATTAGCTTGGAGGATTTTAATATCTATAAGGATATAGCAGAAAGAACCCAAGGGGATATATACGTTGGGGTAGTAGGACCTGTAAGAACTGGTAAGTCTACATTCATAAAGAGATTTATGGACCTTATGGTTATTCCTAATATCGAAAATACTTATAAAAAAGAAAGAGCTAAAGATGAATTACCTCAAAGTGGTTCAGGGAAGACAATTCATACTACAGAACCTAAATTTGTACCAAATGAAGCTGTAGATATAACAATTGAAGAAGACTTAAAGCTTAAAGTGAGATTAGTTGATTGTGTTGGTTACATTGTAAAAGGAGCACTAGGATATATGGAGGAGGATACACCTAAAATGGTTCACACTCCTTGGTATGACAACGAAATTCCTTTTGAAGATGCTGCAGAAATTGGCACAAGAAAAGTAATAACTGATCATTCTACTATAGGCTTAGTAGTAACAACTGATGGCTCAATAACTGGTATTTCAAGAGAAGACTATGTTGAAGCTGAAGAAAGGGTTATAGATGAACTTAAATCTATAAATAAACCTTTTATAATTGTACTTAATACTATAAATCCAAATTCAACTGAAACAAAAGAATTAAGAAAGAGCATGGAGTTAAAATACAATGTATCTGTTCAAATATTAGATGTTCAAAAAATGGATGAGAGTTCAATTCAAAAATTATTTAAACAAGTACTTAAAGAATTCCCTGTTAAAGAAATAAACATAGATATGCCGGAATGGATTGAAAAACTTGATGGTTCTCATTGGCTAAAGGCAAACTTTATAAACATAATCAGATCAATGTGTGAGAACATATATAAAGTTAGAGATATAAAAGGGTGTTTAGATAGTACCTCAGGAGAAGATTACTATGCACAAAGTGATATTTCAGAAATGAATTTAGGTGACGGTAGTGCAAAGATAATGATGAAACCTAAGGATGGAGTATTCTATAAAATACTTAGCGAATTATGTGACACAGAAATAAAATCAGATTCTCATCTAATGGAATTAATAAAGGAATTACACTTAGCTAAGGTTGAATACGATAAAGTATCACAAGCCTTAGAAGATGTAAAGAACACTGGATATGGACTAGTAGCACCTCAATTAACTGAAATGAAATTTGAGGAACCTGAAATTGTTAAGCAAGGATCAAAATATGGAGTGAAATTAAAGGCTAGCGCTCCAAGCTTGCATTTAATTAAGGCTGATATTGAAACAGAAATATCACCAATTATGGGTTCTGAAAAGGAAACTGAGGAGCTTATGAAATCTTTATTAAACCAATTTGAGAATGATCCATCAAAGTTATGGCAAAGTAATATGTTTGGTAAATCTCTAGAAGTTTTAGTTAAAGAGGGCTTACAAAATAAACTATATAAAATGCCAGAGGATGTACAAGTTAAAATTCAAAAAACTCTACAAAAAATAATCAATGAGGGCAATGGCGGATTAATCTGCATAATTTTATAGCTAAATGCTAATTAATATAGGCCTTAAGGTGAGTTTTAAATAGCTTTATGGCCTATTAATTTTTTAGGAGGATACTATGCCAGATAAAGGGAAAAGCAAAAGTGGTTCAGGTAAGAATAATAAAAATACTAAGACCACTAAGAATTCAAAAAATGATACAAAAAAGCAAACAAATAAGAATCAAGAAAAGAAGAAAAAGTAGGTTTTGTAAATTGATTTAACTGGAAATTTGGTATATAATATGCTGGTAATGATGTCTGGGTATAGCGCAGATGGTAGCGTACAAGACTGGGGGTCTTGGGGTCGCGGGTTCAAGTCCCGCTACTCAGACCAAAATTGGCATTTAGCCCTGCAAACAAGAGAGTTTGCAGGGTTCTTTGTTTTTTAGAGAATAATGCCTGGTGCCCCAAAGTGACGAAATTTCTATTTAGTCAAAAATAAGTACATTACTTCAATGTTTTCAATTTTTGAAAAGTATATAAGTATGCGTTGATATATAATAATTGTATACTTATGCTGCAATTATATAGATAAAAAATGATAGTATAGAAGAGGGGTATATTATGATTTGTGATTATCATGTGCATTCAAACTTTAGTGATGATTCTGAATACATTATGGAAAATGTCATTATTGATGCAATAAAAATGGGAATAAGCGAAATTTGTTTTACAGATCATGTTGATTACGGTATTAAGGTAGATTGGGAACAAGTTGATAAGACTAAGAATGATGGAAATAAGTCTATTTATAATGTAAACTATCCTTTATACTTTAAAGAAATTGAAAGATTACAGAACAAATATTGTAGTGATATTAAAATAAAAAAGGGCCTTGAGTTTGGGATGCAAATGCACACAATTCCGTGTTTTCAAAAAATATTTAATTTATATCCAATGGATTTTGTTATTTTATCAATTCATCAAATTAATGATAAGGAATTTTGGACTAATGAATTTCAAAAAGGAAAAACAGAGAAAGAGTATTATGATGAATATTACCAAGCAATGTATGATATAATACAAAACTATCATAATTATAGTGTCATTGGTCATATGGATTTAATACGAAGATATGATAACAAAGATGATTTTCCTTTTAGAAATAATAAAGAGATGATCACACAAATTCTTAAATATATTATTAAAGATGGCAAAGGAATTGAAATAAATACAAGCTCTCATCGATATAAACTGGATGATTTAACACCATCACATGAAATACTAAAAATTTATAAAGATTTAGGTGGAAAGATCATTACGATTGGTAGTGATAGTCATGTACATGAAGATTTAGGAGCATATATTAAAGAAACGAGATTAGAGTTAAAGAAGTTAGGATTCAAATGTTATTGCACTTTTGAAGATATGACGCCAATTTATCATGAATTATAGGAGAAATAAATGATTGACCATTCCTAGAGACTAATGTAGAAAAAATACTATAAATTAGAATGCAATTCAACTTTTAGACGTTTTGGGGCGTGGGTTCAAGTCCCACTACTCAGAATTAAATTAGTATTTAACCCTGCAAACATGATAGTTTGCAGGGATTTTGTCTTTTGGTGGAATATTAAAAGTTAAAATGTGTTTATATTAATGGTATAGAGATAATATACAATATTTATTTAAAAGTAAGTAATAAATATAAAAATATGCAGTGATTATAGGTGCCATAAATTCTATATTAGCAATTTATTGAACAGGAGAAAAAGATATTTCACCTGAGCCGACTATTACCATAAGATCACCATTTTTAATAGGGCCTAATTTTACAATTTCATTTGGATTAATAGATCTTAATAGTACTTTTTGATTTCCATCCGAATCAAGTACAATCACTGTAACAGGTGCATCAGGAGTTGTAAGTTTTGAGGTAACAAATTTTCCTGAATACTGAGATATATCATAGATACCTTGTTTATAAGTGTTTGCTATAGGTGGTGGTTGAACCTGAGCATGTGGAAACTCAACAAATGTAAATATTGATATCAAAAAGAATAATAAAAATTTCTTTATATTCATAGGAGCACCTCCATTGTATTATTATTTTGTTTTTTTAATCGCAATATTCACTTTATTTGCAATAAAAAATAATAACATCTAATTTGCTGAAATATAATTTCATATATGTTAAGATTATTTATAGCTTTTAGTTATTGGAGGAATTGACATGAAAATAGGTTTTTTTGACTCGGGTATAGGTGGTATGACTGTATTGTATGATACTTTAAAGATCCTACCTAATGAAGATTACATATATTACGCAGATACTATAAATGTTCCATATGGGCCAAAGCCAAAAGAAGAAGTTAAAAAATACATTTTGAATGCAGTAGATTTTATTATTAAGCAGGGGGTAAAGGCTGTAGTTATTGCATGTAATACAGCAACAAGTGTAGCAATTGAAGAACTGAGGGCTAAATATGACATTCCAATAATCGGAATGGAGCCTGCAGTTAAGCCAGCTGTTGAAAATAATAAAGATTTAAATAAACGAGTTTTGGTAACAGCTACAGAATTAACTATAAAAGAAGAAAGACTACAGAATCTTATTAGTAAATTGGATAACGAACATGTTGTAGACTTATTGCCACTTCCGGGGTTAGTTAAATTTTCTGAAGGTCTTGAATTTAGAGATGAAATAGTATTGCCTTATCTTAAAGAACAATTAAGTAAATATGATATGAAAAACTATGAAACAATTGTATTAGGATGTACTCATTTCTCATACTATAAAGACATGTTTAAAAAGTTGGTTCAGCCACATGTAAATATTATAGATGGAAATTACGGTACTGCTAATAACTTAAAAAGGATTTTAAAAGAAATGAATTCTTTAAATGATGGTAACGGAGATATTTCATTCTATAATTCTGGGGTAAAGGTTGAAGATAAAATTGAATTAGCTAGATATGATAAACTATTTAAAAGACTTCATGACATAAATGAATCAAATTAAAGTATTTTTCATTTGGAGGAATAAACCTTATGAAAGAACTTAGATTGGAAGAAAAAACAATACAAATTATATTTGGTTAGGTGTTTGGGAATACAACATAAATGCCATAAAATTTTATGAAAAACTTGGACTTGAAAAATTCGATACACATATTTTCAAGTTAGGTGAAGATGAACCGACAGATAATTTAATGAAATTAATATTGTAAATTTACATATTATAAAATCTATGATAATATTTATCTGTAAACAAAATATAAATATTTTTAAGTTTTATAGGGTTCCGCAGTTATAAATTGATTACTGGACTGGTCCAAGATAAAACGTACAGTTTAACTGTATTCACGGAAGGATAAAAGCCTGGGAGATATCTTTATATCGCCTTGGCTTTTCTTATTGTGTAACGAATACCACAGGTTATACCTGTGGTTCAAAAAAGCTTATAGCTATGAGTAGAAAAAAAGAAACCTCATTTGATAAAATTATTGCAGGTTCGCCAACCGCATTAATATCAAAGGAGGAATCTTATGAATAGTGAAAGTTTAGCACATAGTAAGTGGAATTGCAAATACCATATTGTATTTGCACCAAAATATCGAAGACAAATCATTTATGGAAAGATTAAAAAAGATATTGGACAGATATTGAGAAAACTATGTGAACACAAAGGTGTTGAAATAATTGAAGCAGAAGCATGTCCTGATCATATTCACATGTTAGTGAGCATACCACCCAAATTGAGTGTATCTCAGTTTATGGGATATCTGAAAGGGAAAAGTTCGGTGAGGATATTTGATAGACATGCAAATCTTAAGTACAAATATGGGAATAGGCAATTTTGGTGCAGAGGATATTATGTTGATACAGTAGGAAGAAATAAAAAAGCAATTGAAGAATACATAAGAAATCAACTACAAGAAGACGTAGCAAGTGACCAAATAAGTATGAAAGAATTTATAGACCCGTTTACGGGTGAGCCAGAAAGCAAAGACAAATAAAAAACAGCCTCTTTAGAGGCCGTCTGTAAAAACTTTGCGGTTGGTGGATTTTTCAGCGTGTCTTGAGACACAGCCAGGAATATGCCCTTATAGGGCTAGAGCATGCCACCCGTTTTACGGGTGGTCATGACTTTTATTAAGAAAGGTGAGAGGAAATTATGAAATGGTTATTTTTGATTTTAGCAGGTCTATTTGAAGTATGGTGGGCGATAGGGCTTAAATATTCGCAAGGATTTACAAAGTTTATTCCAAGTGTTCTTACTGTAGCTGGGATGATTGCGAGTTTTTATTTTTTATCATTAGCATTAAAGAATATTCCATTGGGAACAGCATATGCAATTTGGACTGGTATAGGTACAGTTGGAACTGTAATTTTAGGAATAATACTATTTAAAGAGCCTTTTGAAATTATTAGGTTAATTTGTATTGGGTTTATTATAGTCGGGATAATAGGATTAAAGATTGTATCTCCAAATTAATTTTGCTAGTCTATGAATATTTAACCCCTTTGAACAAATGAGTTCACCGGGGTTTTATTCTATTTTTATAAGTCCTTTTCCTATAATAACAATTTTATAATCTGGTTTCATAGGTGGTAATTTGAATTTAGGTGAGTTAGGGCTTAATTCATTTGATGTGAGTATTTCCTTAGTTCCATCGATGATATCTACTACTACGGTATCAGTTGGGGAAATATTTTGAAGTTCATATCCATCCTTAAGAGGGATAGATAAATCAGAAAACTTATAAATACCTTCTTTAAGGACGGTATGTGCATATGCAGGTTGTAAATTATAAGTACTAAAAAATAAGCATAAGAATAATAGAAATAGTATAGAGACTTTTTTCATTATTAGACCTCCTTTCAATGTTATCATGAAATATAGACCATTCCATCACCAACAATCATGAGTTTATATGTCTCTTTAAGAGGTGTTAATTTATATTTATCTGAGTTCGGCTCTAGTTGAATACATTGTATTCTATGTTGATTTTCATCATAAATAGCAATATAGATGCTTTTACTAGAAACATTTTGAACATAATAAATATTATTTGGAGAAAAATTAAAATCAGATACTTTATAAACACCCTCTTTAAAGGTGTTTGTAGTTATAGCAGAAACAGGAGTTGTTTTTAAAAAAATTAATGAAATAAATAAAATAGATATGATAAGAGTACAAATTTTTTTCATCAAGCCTACCACCTTTCAAGCATATTATGAGCAAAATACTTCATAATATACTTTTATCTTTTCTTATATATATCTTTAAATTGGTTGATGCAAGCTTTATACTATATATAAGTTTTATAAACTTTTGAAATAACAGCTATATAGCTAATTAAGGAGGCTTTAGGTGGATCATATAAGTTTTACTCCATTTCCTGTGTTAGAAACTGAAAGGCTTTTATTAAGAAGAGTAGAAAGATCAGATGCTAAATATATATTTAGACTTCGTTCTGATGAAAAATATTGCAAATTTACAGGAATTAAAAAGTACAAGGATATTAATGAAGCTATAAAATACATAGATAGAATTCATAAGGATATTGAAAATAAAGAATGTATCTTATGGTCAATTTGCAGTAAAGATACAAATGAATTTATTGGAGGTATTAGCTTATGGGATATTAAAGATAAAGAAAAACAATCAGAAATAGGATACGATCTTCTACCTGAATTTAGAGGAGAAGGATATATTCAAGAAGCAATCAAAGTAGTAATATGCTATGCATTTAATGAATTGAACTTTCGTAAAATAGTGGCTGAAGAAGTCAGAACAGAAAATATTAAATCAATGAAAGTTTTAGAAGAAAGCGGATTTGAAGTTATTAAGAAATATGAAGTTGTAAATGAAGATGGTAATAAAGAAGAGAGAGCAGATCATTCATTATTAAGAACAAAATTTTAATTTGTTAATTAAATTTCTAAAGCAAAATTAGTATGAAAATATGGAAGAGTACCTTTATATATGAGGTACTCTTTTCGTATTTATATAAATAATTATTGAAAAAAATATTTAATGCTGACCACTGTGGATGTCTAGTATGTAAAATTTAGGTATATTAAGTAAGGAAATAAAGTGCATAGTAAGCATAAACAAAAAACATATGAGGAGAGAGGGAAATCAATGGATATGAGAGATTTGTTATATAAATGTTTAGAGTGTAATAAGCAAGAGATTGTTAGGGCAGATAATAATATAAGGGATGGAAGAAGATGCAGGATCTGTAAAGGGAAATTAGAACAAGTTGGTTATTTAGGATTAGATTTAGCAAATGAAGTAAACAAAAGTTCAACGCATTATACCCATAGAGTGAAAAAGTCAAATAATTCAAAGCTTTAGAAGATTGGATAAAAAGGTAGTTTTATAAACTACCTTTTTATTATTTTATTGCAGCTCCTAGTAAAAACCAAGGAAGTGGATTGAATCCGTAGTTATAGTACATATATGGATTATAATATGGGTAATAGTTGTAATAAGGATAATAACCATAATAAAAATAAGGTGTACGAGAATAATTTCCCATTGGCATATTATAAGTTCCAATCTGAGTTCCAGGATACATATTACTATATGGATACTGCATAGGTACATTCATAGGTTGTTGCATTTTTTGCATATTTTGCATGTTATAAGGATTTTGCATATATGGTGTTGTATATTGATAATTAGTTTTATTCTTTTTATCCTCTTCATGCATACCTTCTGGATTAACAGGAGGTATTATAACTTCTTGAGGATAGCTTTGAGGATAGAATAGAGTATTATTCATTACTTTCTCCATTAAAATTTATCACAATACTGATATATGTTTTTAATCTATAAATGTGAAATATAAATTAGTTAATAAACATTTTTTTTAAGTGTATAACAAAACAGGAATATTATGTGTCATTATACATTTTAACTAATTTTTAAAGAATAGTGGAAAATTTAACTCTATTAATAATGATTATTTCTTCATAATGTGGTAGAATTTAAGTATAATTTTAAATATGAATTATAAGGAGGGGTGCATATGATTAGTTCATTATTCATAAACGCAACTATAATTATTTCATTTCTATACTTAGGTAGCCAAATACTTAAAAGTGAAAACTTTATTATGAGTATTAGTATTAAAGATAAAACCTTACTAGGAATTCTATGTGGACTAGCTGGATGTATTTTAATATTCTATAGCATCCATACTTATAATAACGTTCTAATAGATTTAAGAGTAATATCCGTATTGATTGCAGCTTTTTACGGTGGATATATTTCAAGCGTTATAGCAACTTTTATGATTGTATTTTTTAGAATAGGATACTATGGAATAACTTATATATCAGTTATAGCATCAATATCGCTTTTTATAATATCACTTATTTTTTCTTATATATCTAAAACAAAACTTAGTTTTATAAAGAAATATATAATTATGTCACTTGTAAATATTATATATGGGGTAATTTTATATTCAGTATTAGTAGATGATTTAAAAGTTCTATCCATGGTTAACATTAGTTTTACAATATCAACAATTATAGTTTCTATCATAGTTTATTATACTTTAAAATACATTTCTAAAACTAATGAACTATATAGAAAGCTTAGATTAGAATCCACTAAGGATTATCTTACAGGTCTTAATAATGTTAGAGAATTTGACAAGTTATTGAATATGCATATAAATAGTGCAGTTGAAAAAAATGAAAACATATCGATTCTTATGATAGACATAGATTTCTTTAAGCATATTAATGATACATATGGACATTCTTCAGGGGATTTAATTTTAAAACAACTTTCAAATTTATTGGTTAAATCTTGTAGAAGCTTCGATATTGTGTCCCGTAATGGAGGAGAAGAGTTTACTACCATTTTACTAGATTGTGATTATGGACATGCATTTACTATAGCTGAAAGAATGAGAAAAGCAGTAGAAGAATATGATTTTATAATAGAAGGTAATAAAGAAATACATATAACTGTTTCTATCGGAGTTGGTGCTTATCCTTATCCTACTGAAGAAATTAGCACTATTTTAAAAGTTGCAGATGATGCACTATATAACGCTAAACGTTCAGGAAGAAATAAAGTTTGTTAATAATGAAAGCCTCATCTATCGGATAGGTGAGGCTTTTTATTATATATTGATATCTTAATATCTTTTTACAAAAGATAAATCTTCATTATATCTGTCTGAATCAACATCTTTAACTATTTCCTCATAATTTTCATGAAGATATTTTGTAACTTCATTAACAGGCTTTTCAGTATAAAGCTTATTCAAGCTTAATGGGTCGAGAATAGTAACATTATTTGATTTAAGAATGTTAAATATTATTGGAAGCTGCTCAAAGTCAGAGCATTCAAATGAATATATTGTATTATCTTTCTGCTTTATCTCTATAAACAATTTAAGGAAAGTTGCTGGAAAACCTCCAAAAACTGTGTTTAATTTTCTAAGTATACCAAGCTCTACAGATGATATGTCTTTATAATTTATGGTTTTAATAGTTTTGATACCTTTTTCAATCATAAAAGAACTTAATTCACGGTGTTTTAAAATTATTTCCTCTTGAGTAAATTCACAAATACAAGTTGCAAATGTTGTAGATGAAAGCTTTGGATAACGTTCTCCATTAATCTCAATAATAGTTGCCACCGTTCCGCTTTTTAATGCCTCATCTAAGTTTTCTAAATGACTAATGAACTCTTGAGCGTGTGTTTTTTCACTCATAATAAATATCCCCTTTATAATATATTTAACATTGATTATCATGTATATAATTATAACAGGGTTGGGTATAATTGTAAATAGAAATAGTATAAAATACTATATAATTTATTTATAAATACCTCTTAACATGGTTAGGCATTTATAATAAAGTTTTGAGTAGTTGGAAAACTAATAATAATAAGCTTGGCATAATTGAGGTGGAAATATGGATTTTAATGAATTAAAGAACTATAGTGATAAAAATAAATATATTTTAAGTACTATTCCAAAAGCAACAGAGGATTATATTTCAGCAAGATGCTTAATAATTAATGGAATTTTAAACAATGGGCTTATATTAGTGAAAGAAGCAATCGATAAATATCTTAAGGCATATATTTGGATAAATGATGAAAACTTTGATCCAAGAGGAAAAAGTTTTACCTTGGAGGAATTAGTGGAAAGTGCTAAGAAAAATGGGTTAGATTTAGCAATTTACACTGGATTAATTAGAAAAATCTCTGAGTTTTATAAACTAAGATATACAGATAATTTATTTAAACTTAAAGAGTATAAAGCTGAGGATCTTTATGAAATCGATTCATTAATTATTTATCTAAATAACAGCTTAAAGTTACCACCTGAAATTAAATTTAGAATTTTAGGAATAGAGCATTATATTTCATTCGATTTAGCTAATTCTATTGAAATACCAAAAAATCATTATTTGAAATGGCTTGAGGAGAACAATAAGCCTGTTAAGGGGTTAATTAAAAAACTAGAACCAGAGTATTTTGCATTCAAAAGATCTCTAACACCATAGCCTATTATGATATGTTAGAATAATATTACATACAAAATACATTACAGTTTAATTATTTGTTATTTAAAATGGAGGGTAATATGGAAGTTTATGTTGGAAGGCAACCTATATTTGACAATAAAAGTAAGGTGGTTGCATATGAACTTTTATTTAGAAACAGTTTGGGAAATGAATATAGTGAGGAAGATGGAGAAAGAGCTACCTTGGAAGTAATTTTAAATACTTTCTATACTCTTGGTTCTAATGAGGTAACAGAAGGTAAGAAAGCATTTATAAATTTTACTGAAAAAATGATACATACGAATATTTTTTCAATTATTTCGCCTGATAAAGTGGCAGTAGAAATTTTAGAGAGTGTTGAACCTACAAAAGAAGTAATTGAGATATGTAAACATCTTAAAGAATTGGGTTATATTATTGCGTTAGATGACTTTATATATGATTACAAGTATAAAGAATTAATTAATTATGCAGATATTATAAAGGTTGATTTTAGAGCTACTGGCCCAATAGGGAGAAAAGAAATTATGAAAAAGATATCTAATCCAAGAGTTAAGTTTTTAGCGGAGAAGGTAGAGACGCATGAAGAATATAAAGAAGCTCTTAACCTTGGATATGAATTATTTCAAGGATACTTTTTTAGTAAGCCTCAAATATTAGTTGGGAAGGATATTACGGAATCTGACTATGCTACAATAAATATTATGAATGAGCTTAATAGCAATTCCTTCAATATAAATTCAATTGAAAAGATTATACTATCAGACGTTGCACTTTCTTTTAAACTTTTAAAGTATATAAATTCTGCAGCCTTTGGCCTTGTTTCAAAAATTAATACAATAAGAAGTGCTTTAAATCTTTTAGGAGAGAAGGAAATAAAAAAATGGCTTCATTTTGCTTTATTAAGGGGAATAAACGAAAATAAGCCTAGTGAACTATATAATACAGCTCTTATTAGAGCAAAATTTAGTGAAAGTATTGCTCAATTAATTAATAAAGAAGATTTATCTTATGATTCATATCTTATAGGAATGTTTTCACTACTTGATGCTATTTTCGATAAACCTATGAAGTATATATTGGACAAAATCGCTATAAGTGACCATATTAAAGGCGTTTTACTTGGACAAAAGTCTTTGCAAAATGATATATTGTCACTAGTAATAGCCTATGAATGTGGTGATTGGGAGAAAGTTGATTCACTAGTAAAGGAATTTAATATTAAAGAAAAGGAACTTACAAGTGCTTATTTAAATTCTATTAAATGGGTAAATGATTTTAATATATAATAAAGGTTTGTAGAAAGATTTTTAATCTCATCTACAAACCTTTTAATAGTTATTTAAAAATAATATATTTTTTATTTATTGAAATTAAATTAAAAATAAAAGTTGAAATAGGTGAAATAATAAGAAGTAAAAAGAACCTAACATCTTTAGTATAAAAAATAGCTCCACTTGCCACTAAAGTACATACACCATAGAACACTCTTTGATAAAAGAGAATGGTATTATATTCTGCTTTTTTCATAACTTTGTAATTGCCAGTCTTAGGAAGTGGCATCTTTTTTTTATTTATCATAGAATTGGTAATTTGAGCAATACCAGCTATCAATAAAATTAAACTAACTATAGTTATCATTGTTACCCTCCATACAAATATTATCCTTAATTAATTATATGTTAATATAAAAAAATTTAAAAGAAAAAATATTTTTGATACATTTTATTTGGGCTTTTGTGATAGAATTAATTAAAATTATTATAAATTTGTTATAGGAGGATAAATATATAATGAAAAAAGTGGCAGTTGTTTTTAATGGTGGAACCATTTCAATGAAAGTAGATGAAAGAATTAAAGCAGCAGTTCCATCCTTAACAGGTGAAGAAATTATGTCAATGGTTACAGGAATTGAGGAGTTTGCAAAGTTAGAAACTTATACATTTTCCTCCTTACCTTCGCCACATATGACTCCAAATATGATGCTTCAGCTTGCAAAATTTATTGAAGACTTACTTAAAAAAGAGGACATTGATGGTGTTGTAGTAACTCACGGTACAGATACCTTAGAGGAAACTGCATATCTTTTAGATTTAGCTATTGCTTCAAAAAAGCCTGTTGTAATTACAGGTTCAATGAGAAGTAGTTCAGAACTAGGATATGATGGTCCTTCTAATCTAGCTGCATCAATATGTACTGCAATTTCTGAAGAAGCAAGAGGAAGAGGTGTTTTAGTTTGTTTAAATGGTGAATTACACACAGCTGCAGAAGTTACTAAAGCAAATTCTATGAGCTTAAATGCATTTAGAACTCCAAACTTTGGACCAATAGGTATAGTTGATGATAATAAAGTTATGTTTTATAGAGATAAAATAAAAGGAAGAACCTTTGAAGTTGATGAAATTGAGGACAGAGTAGCATTGATAAAATGTGCAGCTGGTATGGATTCAAAGCTTATAAAGTTCCTAATTGAATCTGGAGAAAAAGGAATAGTAATTGAAGCTTTAGGTAGAGGAAATGTTCCTCCGGCTATGGTTTCTGGTATTGAATTAGCTATAAAAAATAATATTCCAGTAGTTGTAGTCTCAAGATGTTTTGAAGGTAGAGTGCATGAATCTTATGGATACTTAGGTGGTGGACAACAACTACATGAGATGGGTGTTATATTTGGGGATACTTTACCAGGACAAAAAGCTCGAATATTACTTATGATGTGCTTAAGTATTACAAAAAGAATAGAAACCATCCGTGGATATTTTGAAAAATAATTTGTAAACATTTTGTTAACAAACCATTGACCTACAAAATTAATTATATTATATTTTTTGTATGACATAATTAATTTAAGGGGGAGTATTAAATGGCAAAAAGTATGACTGGATTCGGAAGAGCCACTAGTAAAGAAGGTAGTGAAAGAATTTTTACTGTAGAGATGAAGAGTGTAAATCACAGATATCTTGATTTAAACATAAGAATGCCAAAATCTATGATAAGCTTTGAGGATAAAATTAGAAGATGTATATCTAAAAAGATTAATAGAGGCAAGATAGATATTTTCATTAACTTGAAAGATTATCATAAGGGAGATCAGGTTACAAGATTTAATGAAACCCTAGCTGATAGCTACTATAATTCGTTACTAGAAATTGAAAAAAGATATCCAGTTAAAAATGATATATCCCTTTCCTTAATAGCTAGATTTCCAGAAGTTATTACAATAGAAGAAAAGGAACAAAATCTACAAGAACTTTGGGTAGAACTAGAACCTTTAATCAATGAAGCAGTTGACGTTATGGTAGAAATGAGAGAAGTTGAAGGCTTAAAGTTAAAGGAAGACATTTTAGTTAAATGTAATGAAATTAAAGAAAATGTTAAAATAATTGAAGCAGCTTCACACAAGCTTGTAGACAACTATAAGATAAAATTAGAAGAAAGAATTAAAGAATTAACTTCTAATATGGATATTGATCCAAATAGAATTGCTACTGAAATAGCAATCTTTGCAGATAAATCTGCAGTGGATGAAGAAATCACTAGATTATATTCACATCTAAATCAAATTTCAAGCACATTTTCACTAAATGAGCCAATTGGAAGAAAGATGGATTTTATAATTCAAGAGTTAAATAGAGAAGCTAATACTATTGCTTCAAAGTCATATGATATAGATATTACTAACATTGTTATTAATATAAAGAACACTATTGAAAAAATAAGAGAACAAATTCAAAACATCGAGTAATCAGGAGGAGAGAGATGGGAATAAAACTAATTAACATAGGTTTTGGTAATATTGTTTCAGCTAACAGATTAGTTGCAATAGTAAGTCCAGAATCTGCG
The DNA here is from genome assembly GCF_016765615.1 of Clostridium paridis. Classification (GTDB taxonomy): domain Bacteria; phylum Bacillota; class Clostridia; order Clostridiales; family Clostridiaceae; genus Clostridium_T; species Clostridium_T paridis. Next base: position 44,716 of record NZ_JAESWA010000017.1, read on the forward strand.
CCAATCAAAAGAATAATTCAAGAAGCTAGGGACAGAGGTATGCTTATTGATGCTACATATGGAAGAAGAACAAGAGCAGTTATTATAACTGATTCAGATCACGTAATTCTTTCAGCTGTTCAGCCTGAAACTGTTGCACATAGATTATCAGCCAAAGATGAAATAATTGACGAGGTTGATGAATAATGGTGAATCATAACAGAGGATTGCTTATAGTGATTTCAGGACCATCTGGGGCTGGGAAAGGTACAATTTGTAAAGAGCTATTAGAGAAAAATGATAACTTGTTCATTTCTGTATCAGCAACAACTAGAAATCCTAGGGCAGGAGAAGTTGATGGAGTTAACTATTATTTTTTAGACAAAGATAGTTTTATTCAGAAAATCGAAGCAGGTGATTTCCTTGAGCATGCTGAAGTATATGGTAACTACTACGGAACGCCTAAATCAAAGGTAGAAGAAATGCTACTAAGTGGTAAAGATGTCATTTTAGAAATTGATATACAAGGAGCACTTAAAGTAAAAGAAAATTCTCAAGAGGGTATTTTCGTATTTATTCTTCCTCCATCAATGGAAGAACTAAAGAAGAGAATCATTAAAAGGGGTAGTGAAACAGAGGAATCCCTAATGACTAGATTTAAATCAGCGTATCAAGAAATTAATTATGTTTCAACGTATAATTATGCTGTAGTAAATGACGAAGTTCATGAAGCTGTTAAGAAGATAGAAAGCATTCTTACAGCTGAAAGATGTAGAGTAGATAGAATTAAAGAAAATATATTAGATTCGAAGGAGGGCTTAATTCATGAACAACTCTATGATTAATCCATCAATTGTAGACCTATTAGATAAGGTTGATAACAGATATTCTTTGGTAATTGTTACTTCAAAGAGAGCTAGACAATTAATAGACGGTCAAGAGCCACGTGTAGATGTAGATTCTAAGAAGCCATTAACTATAGCAATAAATGAAGTTAATGATTTAGAAATAACTTTTGAGCAAGTAAAAGAAGGTTATAAATAAAATGAATAATTATAAAGTACTAATTGGGGTAACTGGTGGTATAGCTGTATATAAAGCACTAGATCTCATTTCCAAATTAAGAAAACATGATATCGAAGTTAAGGTTATTATGACTGAGTCTGCAGAGAAATTTGTAACACCGCTTAGTTTTCAATCCTTAAGTCAAAATATGGTTACAACAGATATGTTTCAAGAACCAAAAGCTTGGGAAATTCAGCATATTTCTTTAGCTAAGTGGCCTGACTTAGTACTTGTTGTTCCTGCAACTGCAAATATAATTGGAAAAGTAGCTAATGGCATATCAGATGATATGTTATCTACTACTATTATGGCAACTAAAGCTCCAGTGTATTTTGCACCAGCTATGAACACAAATATGTATGAGAATCCAATAGTTCAAGGAAATATTTCAAAACTAAAAGAGTATGGATACGGCTTTATAAATCCAGATAGTGGAAGACTAGCTTGTGGTGATGTAGGAGCAGGAAAGCTTGCGGCTGTAGATGATATACTTGAAGTTACTTTAAGTCTTCTAAATAAAAATGAAGATTTAAAAGGAAAGAAAATACTAATTACTGCAGGACCTACCATTTCACCTATTGATCCTGTTAGATTTATTACTAATAGAAGTTCTGGTAAAATGGGTTATGCAATTGCTGAGGAAGCTAGAGATCGTGGAGCTGAAGTAGTTTTGGTTTCAGGTCCAACAAATATAAAACCGCCTTACGGAATAAAATTCATAAAAGTAAATACTAATGAAGAAATGAAGGATGCTGTTTTAGATAATTTTGTTACAAGTGATATAGTAATTAAGGCAGCTGCTGTAGCTGATTACAAGATTGCTGAATACTCTGATAAGAAAATTAAAAAGGGTGAAGGTAATCTAAATCTTGAATTCACAAGAGATAATGATATACTAAAAATCTTAGGTGAAAAAAAATCAGAAAGTCAAATATTAGTAGGCTTTGCTGCTGAGAGTCATGACTTAATTGAAAATGCAAGAAGAAAACTTGCAAATAAAAATCTTGATTTAATTGTAGCAAATGATATAACCTCTAATGAGACTGGCTTTGCATCTGATGATAACAGAGTCATATTTATCACTAAAAGTAATGAGAGTACCGTTTTAGATAAAATGAGTAAGCGTGAAATTAGTAAAAAACTTTTAGATGAAGTAATGAAGATTAGTGAAAATTAAGTACAATAGACTCTCTATGTATTCGTAGGGAGTCTTTTTATAAAGGGTGATTTATTTGTATGCAAAAGTTGTTATAAATAGTGATGCAGTTAGTATTGATAAGCTTTTTACTTATAAGATTCCAGAAGACATTATTCAAAATATTTTCGTGGGGTCAAGAGTCTTAGTGCCTTTTGGCATGGGAAATAGAGCCTATGAAGCATTTGTTCTAAGCCTATCTTATGAGCCAGATACAGAATTTAAAAATTTAAAAAGTATTATTAAAGCCCTAGATGATAAACCTCTTATAGACGAAAAAGGTATATTATTATTTAATTATTTAGTAAATAATTATTTGTGCAGAAAAATCGAAGCAATTCGTTTAATTATACCTACTGGAGTTATGAGGGGCATTAAGGAAAAAAGCAAGGAAGTAGTCATATTAGGAAAAATTTTAGATGGAAAGTTCAAGGAAAAGGAAGCGTATATTTCTATTATAAATTTCATTTCCATAAATGAAGGACTATACACAAGAAGTGAATTAATTACAAAATTCAACCTATCTTCATATATGCTTGGTAAATTATTAAAGGAAGGATATCTTTCAGTAACTAAAGAAAAAATTGAAAGATATAATGATAGGGATTATAATTTCTACGATTCTTTCAGATTAAATGAAGAACAACAAAAAGCATATGATGAAATAATTAATTCTGATGAGAGATTATTTCTTATAAAAGGTGTTACTGGTAGTGGTAAAACTGAGATTTATATGAATTTAGTTAAAGAAATGCTTTATGAAGATAAAACAAGTCTAGTATTAGTTCCAGAGATCTCATTAACACCTCAGATGATTGAAAGATTTAAAGGTAGATTTGGAAAAGATGTAGCTGTCTTTCATTCTAAGCTATCCTTAGGTGAAAGATATGATGAATGGTTTAGAGTGAAAGAAGGTAAGGTTAAGCTTGTTGTTGGTGCAAGAAGTGCAATTTTTTTGCCATTTAAAAACCTAGGCTTAATTGTAATAGATGAAGAACATGAAGGAACTTATAAATCTGAACAAAACCCAAAATATCAAACTAAGGAGGTTGCAGATTTTATAAGTCAAATAAATAACTGTAAAGTAGTATATGCATCGGCCACTCCCTCTGTGGAAAGTTATTATAATGCATTAAATGGTAAATATAAATTAATTCAATTAAATAACAGAGTAAATAATAAACCAATGCCTAAAATGAAAATTATTGATATGAGACAAGAACTTAAAAATAATAATAGGAATATGTTTTCTAGAGAATTATTTGAAAAGCTTTCTCATAATTTAGATAAAAAAGAACAAAGTATAATATTTTTAAATAGAAGAGGTTTTTCTACTTTTGTATCCTGTAGAAGTTGTGGTTATGTATATAAATGCCCACATTGCGATATTTCAATGACTTATCATAATAATGGATATTTAATATGTCACTATTGTGGAACTGCAAAGAAAATAGAAAAATTATGTCCTAAGTGCGGTAGCAAATATATAAAGCATTTCGGCGCTGGTACTGAAAAGGTAGAAGGGGAAATTAAAAAATTATTTCCTAATGCAAGAGTACTAAGAATGGATGTTGATACCACACGAAACAAGGATTCTCATGAAAAAATATATAATAGTTTTAAAAATGGAGAAGCTGATATTTTAATAGGTACTCAAATGATATCTAAAGGGCTTGATTTCCCAAACGTGACCTTAGTAGGAGTGGTAGCAGCAGACACTACTCTTAATCTACCAGACTATAGATCAGGAGAAAGAACTTATCAATTAATAACGCAAGTAGCAGGTAGAGCTGGAAGAGGAGATAAACTTGGGGAAGTAATTATTCAAAGTTATACTCCTGAGCATTATTCCTTAACAAATGCTTTAAATGAGAATTATGAAAATTTATATAATGAAGAAATAAGTGCTAGAAAGCTTTTAAAATATCCTCCTTTTGGAGATATACTTTTAGTGCAGTGTACCTCAAAAAATGAAGCATTGTTAAAGGATTTTATGAGGACAGTTAATAAGGAAGTAAGCTCATTAATTAATAAAAATGATGTTGATATTTTAGGACCAAGTCCATGTATAATAGGAAAAATTAAAGAAAACTATAGATGGCAGCTAGTTTTTAAGGGAAATTTAGACTTAAATCTATGTAGAAATATAAAAGATAGGGTTTATCAATTAGGTTCAAATGTATATAATGATATAAAGATATCTATTGATATTAATCCAAATAGTTTAATTTAGGAGGAAAAGATGGCAAAGAGAAACATCAGATTTGCAGGAGATGAACTTTTAAGAAAAAAAAGCAGACCTGTAGATGAAATTAATGGAAGAATTTTAACTTTAATAAAAGATATGTTTGAAACTATGTATAATAGCTATGGGGTAGGACTTGCAGCACCTCAAGTTGGAATATTAAAAAGAATATTTGTAGTAGACACTGGTGATAATCCACTAGTTTTTATAAATCCAGAAATACTTGAGACTGAAGGTTCTCAAACTGACGTGGAAGGATGTCTTTCATTTCCTAATAGACAAGAAATGGTGGAAAGACCTTTTAAAGTAAAGGTTAAGGCCTTAAATGAAAAGGGAGAAGAATTTACACTTGAAGCAGAAGAACTATTAGCTAGAGCAATCTTGCATGAAAATGATCATCTAAATGGTGTTCTATTTGTTGATAAAATTAAAAAGAATTAGGAGGGAATAGAATGAATATTGTTTTTATGGGAACCCCAGACTTTGCTGTTCCTTCTCTTAAAGCTATAATTGAGAATTATGGTGTGAAAGCTGTATTTACTCAACCAGATAGACCAAAGGGAAGAGGCAAAAAATTAGCCATGTCTGCAGTGAAGGAAGAAGCAATTAAGCATGATGTTAAAATATTTCAGCCTGAAAAGTTAAAAAATGATATAGAAGCTATTGAATATCTAAAGAACTTAAAACCTGATTTTATAATAGTTGTTGCTTATGGACAAATATTAACAAAAGAAATATTAGATATACCTAAATATGCTTGTATAAATTTACATGCCTCTCTTTTACCAAAGTATAGAGGTTCAGCACCTATAAATTGGGCGATAGTAAATGGTGAGACGTGTTCAGGTAATACAACAATGTTAATGGATGTTGGGATAGATACAGGAGATATGTTACTAAAAGATAAGGTTGAAATATCAAAGGATATGACAGCAGGCGATTTACATGATATCTTAATGGAAAGAGGAGCTAAACTACTTATTGATACAATAAGTGGGTTTGCTAATGGCAGTATAATTCCTGAAAAGCAGGCTAACGAAAACACATGCCATGCTCCAATGTTAAATAAAGATTTAGCTAAAATAGATTGGAATAAAAGTGCACTTGATATTCATAACATGATAAGAGGGTTAAATCCTTGGCCAATAACATTTACTACTTTAGATAATCAAAATATGAAGATTTTTGAAAGTGAAGTTTTAGGAAATGAAAAGGAAAACTCAATAGTTGGTGAAATTATTGATGTAAGTAAAAATGGTCTTACGGTAAATTGCGGAAAAGGAACTTTGCTTATAAAGAAAGTACAATTCCCTAATGGAAAACCTCTTACTATTGAGCAATATCTTAATGGTAATGAAATAAAGAAGAATATAATTTTAGGAATGTAGAGGTGATTTAAATGTTTTATTTTGACCCAACCATGATAATTTTAATACCAGGGATTATTTTAGCAATGTGGGCACAAAGTCAAGTTTCTTCAACCTTTAATAAATACAGTAGAGTTCGTAGCTTTAATGGACTTACAGGAGCAGAAGTAGCAAGAAGTATATTAGATTCAGCCGGCTTATTTGATGTATCTATTGAACAAGTTAGAGGTTCTTTGACTGATCACTATAATCCAAGAACAAAAGTCTTAGCATTATCTGAAGATGTATATAGCAGTACTTCTGTAGCAGCAATTGGAGTAGCTGCTCATGAAGTTGGTCATGCAATTCAACATAATGAGAAGTATGCGCCACTATTAATAAGAAATGCAATAGTTCCAGTAGCAAACTTTGGAAACTACTTTTCTTGGATTTTAATATTAATAGGTATTTTCTTTGCTGCTACTAATCTTATGTATCTAGGAATAGTTTTCTTCCTTGCAGTTGTAATATTTCAACTTATAACTTTACCAGTTGAATTTGATGCATCTAGAAGAGCAATAGTTCAGCTTGAAGGTAGAAATCTACTTATTGGTGATGAAATTAATGGAGCTAAGAAAGTTCTTAAAGCTGCTGCGATGACTTATGTAGCTGCTGCTGCAAACGCAATATTACAACTTATTAGATTACTTGCGATTGTAAGTAGAAATGATGATTGAGGTAAAAATGAATAGTAGAAAACTTGCAACTAAGGTATTGGACTCAGTTTTAAATGGCGGCGCTTATTCTAATATAGCGTTAAATAATGCATTTAAAACAGCTGATTTAGATATAAAAGACAAGGGTCTAGTTACAGAAATTGTTTATGGTACAATTAAATATAAACAATCAATAGATGATATCATAGCATTATATGTTAAGGACATAAACAAAATTGATAAAGAAATAATTAATGTACTAAGAAGTGCGATTTATCAAATAAAATATTTAGATAAAATTCCACCATATGCAGCAGTAAATGAAGCTGTTAATATTGCAAAAAAGCATTCCATGAGTTCATCAAAATTTGTAAATGGTGTGCTAAGAAACTTTTTAAGAAATAAAGAAAAGGAACCTAGATTTAAAGACAATAAGTCTAAAATAGCTTTTGAGTATTCTTTTCCTAGATGGCTTGTTGAATTTTTTACTAAGCAATATGGTGAAGAGAAAGCCTTAGATATTCTAAAAGGATTAAATATGACACCTAAGTTAACTGTAAGGGTAAATTCCCTTAAGTCAAGTTATGAGGAGCTTCTTGAAGAATTAGAAACTGAGGGTTATGATGTTTCAGAGGGGTTTGCTTCACCAGATGCTATAGTGATTAATAGAGGAAGTTCTATTGAAGGAAATAAAGCATTTAGGGATGGAAAAATATTTGTTCAAGATGAGAGTGCAATGCTTGTATCCTCATTATTAGAATTAGAGGAAAACATGAAAGTTGCTGATTTATGTTCTGCTCCGGGCGGAAAATCAACGCATATTGCAGAATTAATGAATAACAAGGGAGAAGTATATTCTTTTGATATTCACTCAAATAAACTTTCACTTATAGAAGATAATGCTAAACGACTTGGAATAGAAATAATAAAAACAGAAAAACAAGATGCTACTGAATATAATTCATCCTTAGAAAATGCTTTTGATAGAGTTTTGCTTGATGTTCCTTGTTCAGGTCTAGGAATAATAAGAAAAAAGCCTGAGATTAAGTGGCAAAAAGATTTGAAATCTCTTAAAGAAATCCAAAGCATTCAGAAAAAAATATTAGATAATGCATGGAAGTACTTAAAGCCTGGCGGAGTAATGGTATATTCTACATGTACATTAAACAAGGAAGAAAATGAAGAAAATGTTAGATATTTATTAAATAATAATGAAGATTGTCAAATTGAAAAAATATATATTGGTACTCTTCCAAATTTTATATATAATGTAGATGGAACTTTAACAATTTTACCAAATGAATACATGGATGGATTTTTCATTGGAAAACTAAGAAAAAGGCAGGTGTAAAGATGAAAGATCTATTAGATTTAACTCTAGATGAATTTAAAAGTGAATTAATTTCTCAAGGAGAAAGTGGCTTTAGAGCTAAGCAGGTTTTTGATTGGATATACAAAGGAGTATTTGATTATAATGATATGAAAAACATTCCGCAAGCCCTTAAAGATAAGCTTAAGGATGGTTTTAAAGTTGGAATTCCTAAAGTAGTTGAAGAGTATACTTCAAATGATGGCACAAAAAAACTGCTGGTTTCTTTGGAAGACGGTAATTTGATTGAATGTGTTATTATGAAGTATATCCATGGAAACACAATTTGTATATCAACACAAGTAGGATGTAGAATGGGGTGTAAGTTTTGTGCATCAACCCTTGGTGGAGTTATAAGAAATATAACTTCAGGAGAAATGATAGGACAAATTTTATTAGCTCAAAATATACTTGGAGAGAGAATTTCAAATGTGGTTTTAATGGGAAGTGGGGAACCATTAGATAATTTTGATAATGTTATGAAATTTTTAGAGCTTGTGAATGCTGAATATGGATTAAATATTGGTCAAAGACATATTACACTTTCAACCTGTGGAATTGTACCTAAAATCTATGAATTAGCAGATAAAGATTTAAGTATAACTTTAGCTATTTCTCTTCATGCTTTCTCAGATGAAAAAAGAAGAGAAATAATGCCAATTGCAAATAAATATTCCATAAAGGAAATTATGGACGCTTGTGCTTACTATATTGATAAAACTAATAGAAGAATCACATTTGAATATTCATTAGTTAAGGGTGTAAATGATTCAAAGGAAGACGCGAAAGCTTTAGCAAGCTTATTAAGAGGAGTACTTTGTCATGTTAATTTAATTCCAGTAAATGAGATTAAAGAGAAAGAATATAGGAAATCTTCAAAAGAAGATATAAAAGCTTTTGAAGCAATTCTTAAATCTCATGGAATTGAAGCAACAGTTCGAAGAGAAATGGGTTCTGATATTAATGCAGCATGTGGGCAATTAAGAAGAAGCTATTTAGAAACTCGTAATTCAAATTAGGGGGAATACTCATGATTGGAGTAATAAGTGATGTGGGTAAAAAACGCATGATCAATGAAGATTATGCAGATTATTTTATTTCACCTAACTATGAGCTTTATATTGTAGCTGATGGTATGGGGGGACATAACGCAGGAGAAGTAGCTAGTAAAATAGCTGTAGATGTTATTAAAGAATATATAAAAGAGAACTGGAATAACCATAGTGATGGAATGTTACTTAAAGATGCAATTCTTGCGGCTAATAAGAAAATTCTAGAGTACGCAAGTAACAACGTAGAATTAAGTGGTATGGGTACAACTGTAACAGCATGTTTAGTATTAGGGGGATATACTTATATAGCTAACGTAGGTGATAGTGCATGCTTCGTTCTTGAAAATGAACAACTAGTAAAGATTACTAAAGATCACTCTTTAGTTCAAGAATTATTAGATAGTGGTTCAATTACAGAGGAAGAGGCCAGAAATCACCCAAGAAAAAATGTAATAACTAGAGCTGTAGGTGCTTATGAAGTGTTAGAAGTTGATATTTTTAAACTTCCAGACAGGAAGGAAAATAAATTTCTTATTTGCTCAGATGGATTATTAAATGAAGTAAATAAAGAGGAAATTACAAATGTATTAATTTCTTATAATAATGAAGAAGCAGCAAAACAATTAGTTATTTTGGCTAATGAAAGAGAAGGAAGAGATAATATTACAGTATTAGTGTTTGGAGGAGAGAATTAGTATGGAAACTATATTGTTGGGGGAAAGATACGAACTGCTTGAACAAATAGGTGAAGGTGGAATGTCTTTTGTTTATAAAGCAAGAGATAAAAAATTAAACAGATTTGTAGCAGTGAAGATACTAAAAAAAGATTTTATTAACAATGCAGACATTGTAGAAAAATTTAAAAAAGAAGCTACTGCAATCGCTAATTTAAGCGATCCAAATATAGTTAATGTTCTTGATGTAGGAACTCAAGATCAAGCTCATTACATTGTAATGGAATATGTAAAAGGAAGTACGCTTAAAGAATTTATTAGAGATAAAGGGAGATTGCCTTACGATTTATCCATTAATATAGCTATCCAAGTTGCAAAAGCTCTTGATTGCGCACATAAAAACAATATAATTCATAGAGATATAAAGCCACAAAACATTTTAGTCACAGAAGATGGTACTATTAAGGTAACTGATTTTGGAATAGCTAAATCAACAAATTCATCAACCATAATAAATACTTCAAATATAATTGGTTCTGCACACTATTTTTCGCCAGAACAAGCTAAAGGAAACTATATAGATTCTAGAACTGATCTTTATTCATTAGGAGTAGTAATTTATGAAATGGTAACTGGAAGACTTCCTTTTGATGCTGATTCACCAGTTTCAGTAGCTCTTAAACATATACAAGAGGATGTAGTTCCACCAAAAAATATAAATTCTACAATTCCAGAATCATTGAATAAATTGATTTTAAAAGCAATGGAAAAGGCTCAAATAAAAAGATACCAATCAGCTAAAGAATTAATTGGTGATCTAGAAAAAATAAAAAATGATCCAAATGTTGTTATTGGAAGCATACCAGTGAATCAAGATGAGTTTACTAGAGTTATGGCACCAGTAAATGTACCACCAACACCAAAGTCAACTGCTTCAAAAATTTCCAACAATGATTGGGAAGATGACGAAGAGGATGAGTGGGATGATGAAGATGACGAAGAAAATAAGGGCAAAAAGACTAAGATTCGTATAATATTAGGTTTGGTTTTTGCTTTAATATTAGTTGCAGCAGGAGTAGGAACATATTTTATAACTAGAAATACCACCTCAAATGAAAAAATAACTGTCCCAACAGGCTTAGTTAATTCACCAAAAGAAGATGTTCAGAAAAAATTAGAAGCTTTAGGCTTAGTTATGGATATAGGCGGAGAAGAAAAGAGTGATAAGCCAGCAGGTACAGTATTAAGTGTTACTCCAAGTGAAGGTTCAACTGTTAATAAGAACGATCATATTAGAGTAGTAATAAGTGGTGAAGAAAATAAGCTTAAAGCGCCTGGTTTAGTAGGTTTAACATTAGATGATGCAAAGAAATATTTAGATAATCAAAATCTTAAGTTAGGTAATGTAACTTATGAATATTCTGATACAGACCCAAAGGACCAAGTAATTAAGCAAAGTCCAGAAAAAGATGCAGACATGTCAGAAAATGATAAGATTAATTTAGTAGTAAGTAAAGGGCCTGAAATAAAAAATACAAATGTTCCATCAATAATTGGATTATCAGAAGCTGATGCTAGAAACGCATTATCTCAAGCGAAGCTTCAAGTTAAGGTTAACTATGTAGATACAGATAAGCAAAGTGATAATGGAAAAGTAACTTCAAGTAATATAGCAGAAGGAACTAGTGTTAAAGAAGGTACAACTGTTACAATAAATGTAGGAAGATTTGTAGAGGCAAATGTAGATTTAACACCAGCATTATCAATGTCACCAGCAGATGCAAAAGCGTTTATTCAATCAAAAGGATTTAATAATGTAACAATTCAAGGAAAGGGTGACAAAGTATCAAGTTTAAATAAAACATCTGCTAAGCCAAGCGAAGCGATAGTTATTTATGTTATTCAATCACAACCAACAACACATTAATAATTTTTTAGAAAGAGTTTCATTTTGAGGCTCTTTCTTTTTTATTATTCTTATTATTTTATTGCATTTTATTAGTAAAAGTGTTTATTATAGATATGTGAATAAAATAATTGGAGGATATATGAAGGGAATAATAATTAAAGGTATTGGCGGCTTTTATTATATAAAAACAAATGAAGGAATAATTGAATGTAAAGCCAGAGGTAAGTTTAGACATAACGACTTAAAGCCTATGGTGGGCGATTGGGTAGAGATTGAAGTTGAGAATAATAAAGGTGTAATTGAGAAGATATATGATAGAACTTCAGAATTAATTAGACCAACAGTTGCAAATGTAACTCAGGCTTTTGTAGTTTTTGCTGTTAAGAATCCTGATATTAATTATGAGCTATTAAATAAATTTTTATTGCTTTGCGAATATAACAATATTAAGGCTATAGTATGCTTAAACAAAAGTGATTTAATTAATGGTGAAGAAAGAGAGTACATTAAAACCAAAATTAATAATATAGGTTATGAAGTAATATTTATCAAAGCAAAGTTTAATGAAGGAATCTCGGAATTAAATGAAAGATTAAATGATAATGTTACTGTTTTATGTGGTCCATCAGGAGCTGGAAAATCTACATTAATCAATGTATTTAGTCAAGAAACAAAAATGGAAACTGGAGAAGTTAGTGAAAAGATAGGTAGAGGAAAACATACAACAAGACATAGTGAATTACTAACAATTGAAAATGGATATGTGGTTGATACACCGGGATTTTCAACTTTAGATATATCTTTTATAGAAAAAGAAAAATTAATGTACTACTTCCCTGATTTTGAGGAATACAATGATAATTGCAAATTTACAGGTTGTGTGCATCATAAAGAACCAAATTGTGCAGTTAAAAAAGCTTTAGAAGAAGGAAAAATAAATGAATTTAGATACGATTTTTATATTAAGACATTAGAAGAAATAGGGAGGAAAAACAAATGGTAAAAATAGCACCTTCAATTTTATCAGCAGATTTTGCTAAATTAGGAGAAGAAGTTAGAAAAGTAGATGAGGCTGGAGCAGATTTTATACATATAGATGTGATGGATGGTAGTTTTGTTCCAAACATTACCTTTGGTATGCCAGTAATAAAAGCAATTAGAAGCTACACTAAAAAGGTTTTTGATTTACATTTAATGATAGATGAACCTTCTAAATTCATTGATGATTTTATTTCTGCTGGAGCTGATTTAATTACAATTCATTATGAAGCAGATAAACATATAGATAGAACCATTAATTACATAAAAAGCAAGGGAATTAAAGCAGGAATCTCATTAAATCCTGGAACGCCTGTATCACTTATTAAAGACTTAATCCCATCACTTGATATGGTACTTATAATGTCTGTTAACCCAGGTTTTGGTGGACAAAAATTCATCTCTTATTCAATTGATAAGGTAAAAGAAGTAAAACAAATTAGCGAGAATACTAACAAAGATTTATTAATTCAAGTAGATGGGGGAATAGATAGTACCAATATTAAAAGTGTTGTTGATGCAGGAGCTAATGTAATTGTAGCTGGTTCAGCTATATTTAAAGATGGAAAACTTAAAGAAAATATAGCTTTACTTAGAGAGAGTATATAAAATGAAAATAATTATTGTTGCAGGAGGTACCCCTCCTTCTAAAGAGTTGTTATTAGAATCTGTTAAAGAGGCTGACTACATTATTGCTGCAGATAAAGGGACTGAGGTATTATTAACTAATAACATAGTACCTGATTATGTATTAGGTGATTTTGATTCTATTGATAAAAATTTTTTAGCTGATTTGTCATTGAAAAAAGTCAATATTATTAAACATAATCCTATTAAGGACTTTACGGATACTGATAGTGCATTTAATAAAGCTATAGAGCTTAAAGCTACAGATATCACACTACTTGGATGTACTGGAACAAGAATTGATCATTTGTTTTCTAATATAGGTCTTCTCAAAAAAGCCATTGAGAATAATATTTTATGTAAAATTATTGATAATAACAATGTAATTCAGCTAGCAAACAAGCCAATGACTTTTAAAGGAAAAAGAGGACAACTTATTTCTTTCTATGCATATGAAAAGGTTGTTGAAGACTTTTGTATTTATGGAGCTAAATATGAACTGTTTAACCATAAACTAATTCCTTTTGATGGTCTTACCGTGTCAAATGAATTTTTAGATGAAGATATTAAAATTACTTTTAATAAAGGTTTAGTTTTAATATTTTTTTCAAAAGATTAGTAACAATTTTTTATAAACCTCATAGAATAATATAGAACTATTTATGCTTGGAGGTAAAATGAAGATTGTTACAATAAAACTACCTAAATTTCTTTCTAAGATAGTTAAAATCTTTTATAGACGTCATTAGAACCAGGGCAAGAACATAAAATTTTACTTAAGAGTAGGGCTAAAATTTACTTAAATTAAATTACAATTCAAAAAAAGAGATGGTAATACCATCTCTTTTTTCTGCAAAGAAAAAAAGCGCCAATTGACGCTTTCTATACTAAATAGCTCTTTGAACTTTTCCTGATCTAAGGCATCTAGTACAAACATGTACAGTTTTTGGAGTTCCATTAACTATAGCTTTAATCTTTTTTATGTTTGGAGCCCAAGTTCTCTTAGATTGTCTATGAGAATGGCTGAATTGTACTCCAGCGATAACACCCTTATTGCAAACTTCACACTTTCTTGACATCCGAAAACACCTCCCTGCTTCATGAAGATAGGCTTCTAAATAAGACCTTTATATTTTAGCATAGAGTTTATATAAAAATCAAGTAATTTATCAAATAAAATGGAAAGAAGAAGAAGAAAGGAAATGAAATCCTTGAATAATGTAATTAATTAATATAGAATATACTATATGGATAATGATTAGGAGGATAATTATATGTTAGGATTTGAAAATAATAATGGAAATATAACATACAATGAAGAAGTCATTTCTAAAATTGTTGGCCTATCTACAATGGAATGTTATGGCGTAGTAGGTATGGTTTCTAAAAATGCTAGTGAAGGTTTTTGGGAATTAATTAGAATTGAGAACTTAAGTAAAGGCGTTAAGATTTCTTATAAGGATGAGAAATTAGATGTAGAGGTTTTCGTAATGATAGAATACGGAACTAATATATCAACTATTTCAAATAATATAATACAAAAGATCAAGTATAATGTTGAGAACTACACAGGATTAAAGGTCTCTTCTATAACTGTTAACGTTCAGGCAGTTAGGGTCTAGGAGGTAATATACAATGAAGTATACTAAAATTAACGGACATGAATTTTATCGCATGGTTATACATGCTAGTAATAAACTAGAGGAGCAAAGCGACTATGTAAACTCTCTAAACGTCTTTCCAGTTCCAGATGGAGATACAGGTACAAATATGTCAATGACATTTAAAGCTGCTGCAAAAGAAATTGAAAATATAAATTCAGATAATATTGGAGAGGTTTCTAAAAAATTAGCTAAAGGTGCCCTTATGGGAGCTAGAGGTAACTCAGGTGTTATTCTATCTCAAATCTTAAGAGGAATATCAAAAGGTTTAGAGGGTAAGACTGAGGTATCTTCAAAAGAACTTTCTATTGCATTTCAAGAAGGTTCTAAAGCAGCGTATAAGGCTGTTATGAAGCCAACTGAAGGAACAATATTAACTATTATTAGAGCAGCTGCAGAATCAGCAGTAGCATCTTCTCAAAGTGATATAACTTCACTTATGAATGAAATATGCAAAGCCTCTGAAATAATGCTTAATAAAACTCCAGATATGCTTCCAGCATTAAAACAAGCTAAGGTTGTAGATTCTGGTGGAATGGGACTACTTATAATATTAAAAGGAATGTATGAAGCTTTAGCTGAAGATATAAAACCAACAATAGGTGCAGTAAGTAAAGCTCCAGCTGCGAATGTAAAAGCTCAAGAACTTGTAAGTCAAGATATTAAATTTGGATATTGTACTGAATTTATTGTATTGGGTGATGCATCTAAAGCTAATATTTTAAAAGAAAAGATATCTTCTCTTGGGGATTCAATGATTGTAGTTGGTTATGAGGATGTAATTAAAGTTCATATTCATTCTAATGATCCAGGTGCAGTTCTTTCTCATGCTGTTCAATTTGGAGAATTATCTAAAATTAAAATTGATAACATGAGAGAAGAGCATAGGAGTTTATTAAATGAATCTTCAGAAGGTGAAGAAGAAGTTGCATCCGTTGCTGAAAATAAAGAATATGGATTTATTTCAGTTGCTATGGGAAGCGGTATCAGTGATATTTTTAAAGACTTAGGCGTTGATTATATAATAGAAGGTGGTCAAACTATGAACCCTTCTACACAGGATATGGTTGAAGCAATAAACAAGATAAATGCAGAACACATTTTTATTTTACCAAATAATAAGAATATTCAAATGGCCGCTACACAAGCTGCAGAAATTTCAGATAAAGATGTTCGTGTAATTGCCTCAAAAACTATTCCTCAAGGAATAACAGCAATTACAATGTTCAATCCTGAAGCTAATGTAGAAGAAAATGAAGCAGCTATGATAGAAGCATTAGGTATGGTTAAATCAGCTTCAATTACTTATGCTGTTAGAGATACTGAAATGGATGGTATAGAGATAAGAGAAGGAAATATACTTGGACTTTTAGAAGGAAAAATCAATCAAGTTGGAGAAGATATATTTAAAGTTACAGAAGAAGTTCTTAGTAACATGGTTGACGAAGATTCTGAGTTAATTACTTTATTTTATGGTGAGGAAATTACTAAAGAAAAAGCTGAGGAGTTTGTTTCTGCATTAGAAGAAAAGTATGAAGATTTAGATATCCAATTATATAGTGGAGATCAACCTCTTTACTATTTCATTATGTCAGTTGAGTAAGCGTATTTTATCAAAAGACTTAATAGGGTTTTATTAAGCCTTATGCATATATTTTAAAGGGAAAAGCGACCATGTCGCTTTTTTCTTTTAAAAAATCTTGAGGCCTATTTTTAGGAGGAAAAATGAACCTATATAGTGATATCTCTACTTTAAAAGGAGTAGGGCCAAAACTAAAAGAAAAACTAAATAAATGTGGCATATTTTCAATAATGGATTTACTTTTATACTTTCCTAGAGATTATGAATTTGTTAACGGAAATAAAAGTGTTGAAGATATGAATAAAGAAGAGAAGCAAATTCTTACTTGCACAGTAACTGGATTTAAAAGTGATGTTCGTACTAAAAATCGCAAAATATTATCTACCGTCATTTTTAAATATGAAAATCAAATAGTTTTAGGAATATGGTTTAATCAACCTTACATAAAAAGAAATTTTATTATCGGTAAAGAATATAATCTTTTAGGTAAATTTAAGAAGAATAAAGATGTTCTTGAGGTTGTAAATCCTTTAGTTACTACTAATGAAACCTTAAAGTCCCAAATCATACCTAAATATCACTTAAAAGGTGATATTAATAATGCTGTTATTGTTAAGTTAATTAATCAAATCTTATTTTCTATAAAGATTAAAGATAACTTACCAAAAGAGATAATTGAGAAATATAAACTTTCATCATTAGATGAAAGTATAAGAAATATACACTTTCCAACTGAAAAAGATATCTTGAAAAAGGCTACAGATAGACTAAAGTTTCAAGAATTATTTACATTTTCACTAAAATTATCAATGTTAAAATATCATTTGAAGAATAATTCTACAGGAATTGAATTTACTATGAGCGAGGAGTTAGTAAAGTTAAAAGAGAAACTACCCTACAGCTTAACTAACGCACAAAGTAAGGTTGTAAGAGAAATTCTTTTAGATCAGAAGAAAAAGATTCCGATGAATAGATTAGTTCAAGGGGATGTAGGAAGTGGAAAAACCATTGTAGCATTAATTGCTATGTTTAACGTTTATAAAAATGGCTATCAAAGCGTGTTAATGGCTCCAACAGAGATTTTAGCTAATCAACATTTTGTAGAAGCACAAAAATTACTAGGTGATTTTAATGTAGATATTGAATTATTAACTGGAAGTACAACTAATAAAGAAAAGTTAAGAATAAAAGAAAAAATAAAAAGCAATGAACCATTAATTGTAGTAGGAACACACGCTTTAATACAAGAAGATGTAGAGTTCGGAAATTTAGGTTTTATAGTAACTGATGAGCAACATAGATTTGGTGTAGAACAAAGAAGTAAGTTAATTAATAAGGGTAAAGAAGTTGATTGCATGGTAATGAGTGCAACTCCGATACCAAGAACTCTAGCGTTATATCTTTATTCTGATTTAGAAGTATCAGTAATTGATGAGCTACCACCAGGAAGAAAAGAAATCAAAACCAGCTTTTATTCTATGGAAAAAAGAAATTTTGCATATAGACTTGCTAAAGAAGAAATTGATAAAGGGCGCCAAGCATATATTGTTTGTCCTCTTATTGAAGAAGATGAGAAGGGAAATTTAAACTCTGTTGAAAAAGTCTATAATGAATTATCCCATGGAATATTTAAAGAAACAGAAATAAGAATACTTCATGGCAAAATGCCTTCAAAAGAAAAAGATAGCATTATAAATGCTTTTAAAAATAATGAAGTTAAACTCTTGATTTCTACTACAGTAATAGAAGTTGGAGTGAATGTTCCAAATGCAACAATAATGATTATCGAAAACTCTGAAAGATTTGGATTAGCTCAATTACATCAGTTAAGAGGTAGAGTAGGAAGAGGAGAATTTGAGTCTCAATGTATACTAATAGGAAATGCAAAAAATCCTGTAACTAAAAGAAGAATGGAGATAATGGTTTCAAGTAATGATGGATTCTATATAGCAGAAGAAGATCTTAAAATTAGAGGTTCAGGTGAGATGTTTGGATATAGCCAAAGTGGAGAAACAGATTTGCTTCTTGCAGATATTATAGAAGATATTAGCATATTAAAATATGCAAATTATGAGGCTAAAAATGCTATTTTATGTAATGATATAGAATATAAGAATTTGTGTATGGAAATACTTAAAACCCTAAAAAATAGCAGTAAATATATATGTTTTAATTAAATTAAATTGTAGAAAATATATCAGTGTGTTAAAATGTTAAAGAAATAAATAGGAGGAGGTTCTTATATGAGAATCATAGCAGGTAAGGCAAAAGGACGTAAATTACTTTCTCCAGCCACATATGAAACAAGACCTACTTTAGACCGTGTAAAAGAATCAATGTTTAGTATTATTCAAAATTATTTAATAGATGCTACAGTTGTAGATGTATTTGCAGGTACTGGTTCTCTTGGTTTAGAGGCAGCAAGTAGAGGCGCAAAGGAAGTATTTCTAGTTGATAAAAGTCCTGTTACATTTCCAATTCTAAAACAAAATATTGAAGCTTTAAAATTTGATGATTTTTGTCATGCTTTAAATAAAGATGCCTATGCAGCATTGAATTTTTTAGCCGATAAAAATAAGGTGTTTGATATTATTTTTATTGATCCACCTTATTTAAAGGATATGATCCCAAAAGCATTAGAAATTGTTAAGGAAAAAAATATGCTGCATGCAGAAGGAATCGTTGTAACTAAAATTGATACAAGCGAAGAAATCTGCGATGGATACAAAGATATTAAGCTAGTAGATACAAGGAAGTATGGTAATACTACTGTATGCTTATATAAGTACAAGGAGGACTAATATGAAAATAGGAGTATATCCTGGAAGCTTTGATCCTATTACAAATGGTCATTTAGATATTATCGAAAGAGGATCAAAGGTCTTTGATAAGCTTATAGTAGGAGTCTTAGTTAATGTAGATAAAAAAGGTTTATTTGACTATCCTGAAAGAGTTGAACTTATACAAAGGGTGACTGCAAAATATAAAAATGTTGAAGTAAGATGTTTTGAAGGCTTACTTATTGATTTTATGAAAAAAGAAGAGGCTAGCGTAATTTTAAAAGGTCTAAGAGCTTTCTCGGATTTTGAATATGAATTTCAAATGGCGCTTATGAACAATAAGTTAGATCCAGAGGTCGAGACTGTATTTATGATGACTTCAGCACAATACTCTTATTTAAGTTCTTCAGCAGTAAAACAGGTAGCTAAATTTGGCGGGCGTATTGAGGGATTAGTACCAGATGAGGTAATTGATGATGTATACTCAAAAATACTAAGTTTATAAGAGGTGTTAAAATGGAAAAAATGGATGTTAATATTATTGAACTATTGGAATACTTACAAGATTTAGTTGAAAATTCTGCTAAGGTTCCAATAACAGGCAAAGTAGTTCTTGATAAAAAAGAAGTGATTGATGTAATTGAACAAATTGTTCATTATTTACCAGATCAATTTAAAAAAGCTCAGTGGGTTGTAAATGAGAGAGAAAGAATACTACAAGAAGCCAATGTAGAACTTGAAACAGCAAGAAAAGAAACTGCTGAATTAATGCGTAAGAACATAGAAAATCATGATTACGTAAAAGAAGCGAAGGTTAGATCTCAAGAAATAATTGCTCAAGCTCAAAGAGAAGCAAAATCTATTAGATTAGGTGCTAGAGATTATGCTGATGAAATTTTAAGTGATTTAGATAAGCAAGTTGAAATAAAAAAAGAGGCCCTTATGAATGAACTAAAAGCCTCTGTAGAAACATTTGCACAAGGCCTTGATGGTACTTTGCAAAATATAGGTGGAACTATTAAAGAAAATATTAAAGAGCTTAGAAGTATGAAATAGTTAAAAATACATAAGTAATAATAGTTGCAAAACTCCCTTGAAGTAATTTGTACATAAAATACTTTTTTAATTTGACTCCATGTTGACTACAAAAAGAACTAATTTGTGCTAAAACTGAAAAACCACAAAAAGATGTTAGAAAACTAATAATACATAACTTCATATTTATGGACAGGCTACTTGAAGAAATAATTTTACATCCATTAGTTATTTCGATCATGCCTAGAACTGTTCCTTTCATTATTTCATATGGAACACCAAAAAGCGAAGCTATGCTATTTAATGAGAGATTAAAAAAGTAGGAATTACTTACTATGGATATAATAACGGAAAATATTATAATGTATCCCGAAATATTTAAGGTGCTTATAATGGCATTTTCTAAGGAATTTTTAAAAATGGTTCCAAAATTAGCAGTTATGTTGATTTTGGAATCATTTTTTTTATAGCTAGAAATAGTTTTAGTTCTAGTAATAAATGCTATTAAAATCATTGAAATATAATTTCCTAATATAAGTATGTATCCATAGGTTTTGTTTTGTAACATTACACTTCCTACTGAACCAATTAAAAATAATGGACCAGTATTTGACGCTATAGATATTAATCTTACATATTCATCAAATTGAACATGTCCTTTTTCATATAGTTCAGATGAATATTTAGCACCAATAGGATTGCCACAAATAATACTTGCTATAATGGGAAAACTACAGTTTTTACTCAATTTAAAAGGAGTGCATAAAAATCTACCAAATAACTTACTGTATACTGAGATTCCACCATAAGCAATAAGCAAATTACATAGAACCATAAAAGGAAGGACTGTAGGTAAAACAGCTTGTACAAATAATTCAGCACCTTTTAAAGATGCATCTATACATAGCTTGGGATTTAGTAAAAAATATATTATTAAAATAGACAATAATACAGTTGGCATTATTGTTATTTTTCCCTTTATTTGAATGATTAACGAAATCGTTAAGATGATTATTAATCCATATAAAATATAAATACTATACATAAGAACACCCCCATATATAGTATTTATATTATGTTTAGTATCTAATTAGAATATTAAGTGGGAATATTCTAATTAACCTTTATTATTTTATATTTCATTCATTTTAATTAGTGGTGACTGCTTAAACTCGTTATCCATTTTTATATTTTTGCAAATTAAACTATAAGCTTTTGATGCTTGAATATCTATTGTGTAGATATCACTAAAAGGTTTTTTAGGTTTATTTATTAATTCAATTGAACTCTCTTTTTTAATTCGTTTAATTATTTCAGCACCTTTTTGATTTAACCCTAGAATTCTTACCTTATCAGGCTGTTTTTTTCTCAGTTCCGTTAGAGGATACTTCTCAAGGCCGATAAAAAATTGGGCTAAAATTCTGCTTATTCTAGTATAAGTATATCTTTTGCTTTTGCAGTTCAATATTAATTCATTTAAGTTATTTGAATTCTGAAGTTCATTTATTATTTTATTATCTAGTCCCTCAGAGGCATCTGGAATTAAGCTTAAGGATTTTGGATCAGTCAATATTTTATATTTAACATATGAAAAGATCTTTTCTTCAAAGGCGAAATCATAATTTTCTAATGAAAGTTTACTTAAAATATTATATGATTCCATTGGAAGATGAGCTTTTAAATCATCAACAACGTTATTTGCCTTAAGGTAATTTCTTATTGATGAAGCAGAGGAAAAATCCTTATTTAATTCCTTATCATTATATAATGCACCTTCCCTTTTAAAAGTGTAAGGTATTATATTGCTTTTAAGTCTAAGTATTGCTTTTAAATATTCTATACCAAGTATATTGTTTGATGAATTTAGTTGTTTCTTTAAATAGTCTTCATCATAAGATAAATTTAAACTTTGCATAATTTCTAGTATTGCTTTACTCCTTGAAACTGCAACAGGATATCCTTCATTTAAAAATTTCTTTATAGTTTCTTTAAATTCGTTACTTTCGTTTGATAGTATAGAAGATATTTGGATTAGTAAATTAATATCTCCACATTCACTTCCAAAAGCAATTGAATCTATTACATTAAGTGAGTTTAGTATAGAAACTGCGCCAGATGCAAAAAATTCTGCTGAAGATACAGCATAAACTGTTGGAAGTTCTAATATAAGATCTATACCATTATCCAATGCCATTTGGGCTCTAGACCATTTATCAATTATGGCTGGCGCACCTCTTTGAACAAAATGGC
Organism: Clostridium paridis; assembly: GCF_016765615.1. Classification (GTDB taxonomy): domain Bacteria; phylum Bacillota; class Clostridia; order Clostridiales; family Clostridiaceae; genus Clostridium_T; species Clostridium_T paridis. Next base: position 67,239 of record NZ_JAESWA010000017.1, read on the forward strand.
CGCTCATTAAACAAACTACAGCATCACAATTTGTCAATTTTTTTGTTTTTTCTAAATGCAATTTATGCCCTAAATGAAAGGGATTATATTCAGTTATAATTCCAGCAATTTTCATAATTTCACCTCTTACAATAGGTATTATACATTATAATTCTATAAAATATCAAAATCATATTAAATTGTTAGAAAATTAATATTATTTATAATAATTAAATTATAATAATCTAGGCATTTTTTATCTTTAAAATATTGAAATGCTTATATGAATAGGAGTATATTATAAGGTGTAGTATATCTACGCTTTGAAAGGAGAAATGAACATGGAACTTATGAAAAAAATATGGGAGATGGCAAAAACAGATAGAAAAAGAATTGTCCTTCCAGAAGGAGACGAGGAAAGAACAGTCGTAGCAGCTCAAAAAATAAAAGAACTTGGGCTCGCTGATGTAATCCTTGTTGGTAACGTTAGTAAAATAAAGGAGAAAGCTGAAAGTATAGGAGTAAATTTAGATGGAATATCTATTGAAGATCCTGAGACTTCAGCAAAACTTCATGATTACATTAATGCATTCTATGAAATAAGAAAAAATAAAGGAATGACATTAGAAAAAGCTGAAAAAATAGTTAGAGATCCACTTTATTTCGGAACTATGATGGTAAAAATGGACGATGCAGATGGAATGGTTTCAGGAGCTGTTCACACTACAGGCGATCTATTAAGACCAGGTCTTCAAATAATAAAAAATGCACCTGGAGTATCAGTAGTATCAAGTTTCTTTATAATGATGGTACCAGGATCTAAGTATGGAGAGAGTGGTATGCTTTTATTCTCTGACTGTGCAGTAAATCCTAATCCAAATGCTGACCAATTAGCAGCAATAGCTATTGCTACAGCAGATACAGCTAAAAAATTATGTAATATAGATCCAAAGGTTGCAATGCTTTCATTCTCAACTATGGGTTCAGCTGACCATGAACTTGTTGATAAGGTAAGAACTGCGACTGCTAAAGCTAAAGAATTAAGACCAGATTTATTAATTGATGGAGAAATGCAATTAGATGCTGCTATTGTAAGAAAAGTTGCTGATCAAAAGGCACCAAGCAGTCCAGTAGCTGGTAATGCTAATGTACTAGTATTCCCGGATTTACAAGCTGGAAATATTGGTTATAAATTAGTTCAAAGATTTGCTAATGCAGAAGCTATAGGCCCTATATGCCAAGGTTTTGCTAAACCTATCAACGACTTATCAAGAGGTTGTAGCTCAGATGATATAGTGAATGTTGTAGCGCTTACTGCTGTTCAAGCAATAACAAATAAATAATTGCACAAGGAGAGATTGTACTATGAATATATTAGTAATTAACTGTGGAAGTTCATCTTTAAAATATCAATTAATAGATATGAAAACTGAGGATTCATTAGCAACTGGATTAGTTGAGAGAATCGGAATTGAAGGTTCAATACTAACTCAAAAAGCTAATGGTGAAAAATATGTTGTTGAATCACCAATGAAAGATCATACGGATGCTATTAAGCTTGTTTTAGATGCTTTAGTAAATGATGTTCATGGCGTTATTAAATCAATGGACGAAATCCAAGCAGTTGGACATAGAGTTGTTCATGGTGGAGAAAAATATGCTAAATCTGTTTTAATTACTGACCAAGTAATGAAAGATTTAGAAGATTGTGCTAAGCTAGCACCACTTCATAACCCACCAAATATAATTGGAATTAATGCTTGTAAAGCACTTATGCCAAATACACCTATGGTTGTTGTTTTTGATACAGCTTTCCATCAAACTATGCCAGAAAAAGCGTATTTATATGCAATTCCATATGAATTATATGAAGAAAAACATATTAGAAAATACGGATTCCATGGAACTTCACATAGATATGTATCATTAAAAGCTGCAGAAGCTTTAGGAAAAGATATTAAAGATCTTAAAATCATAACTTGTCATTTAGGTAATGGTGCATCTGTTGCCGCTGTTAAAAACGGTGAATCAGTTGATACTTCTATGGGATTCACACCATTAGAAGGATTAGTAATGGGTACTAGAACTGGAAATATAGATGCAGCAGTAATTACATACTTAATTAAAGAAGCAGGGTATACTGCAGAACAAGTAGATGAAATTTTAAATAAAAAGTCAGGTATACTTGGAGTTTCAGGCGTAAGCTCAGACTTTAGAGATGTAGAAGATGCTGCATGGAACAGAAATGAGCATAGATCTATCTTAGCTCTTGATATGTTTGCATACAGAGTTAAACAATATATTGGTTCTTATGCTGCTATAATGGGTGGTGTAGACGTTATAGTATTTACAGCTGGAGTAGGTGAAAACTCACCAGAAATGAGAGAGAGCATTTTAGAAGGTTTAGATTTCTTAGGTGTTCAATTTGATGCGTCAGCAAATAAGGTTAGAGGTAAATTAACTGAGATTACAAAACCTGAATCTAAGGTTAAAGCTTTCTTAATTCCTACTAATGAAGAGCTTATGATTGCAAAGGATACTTTAGCATTTCTTTAAAATATTTGCCAAGTACCCTTGACTTTTAATCATCTCCTCTATATAATAAATTGTGGTTATGGACTAATTTCTAACTAAGGAGAGTGAAAAGAAGCTTTGACTCAAGCTATGTAAAACATAATGCACCTTATGGGTGTGAGGAAGAAATTCCAGAGTCTTATTTATGATTATTAATCTTTTAGATTTATCAAGTAAAAATGATAAGGTTAAGAATATTAGCTTTGAATTTACTCATGAACCATTTAATTTTGAAGGGGAGATATTTACTCCTTTAGAATCCATTAAGGTTAGTGGATTAGTTAAGGCATATGGAGATATATTAGAGCTTACTCTAGAGGTTAATACAGTTCTAGAAGCTTCATGTTCCAGGTGTTTAGAAAACTTTTCATTCCCAATAGATTTAACTATTGAAGAGAAGTTTACAAATAAATCTACTATAGAAGATGAAGGCATAACCTTCATTGAAGGTGATAACTTAGATATCACCGAAGTAGTTATAAATGATATTATATCAACCTTGCCTATTAAGAGACTTTGCAGTGAGAGTTGTAAAGGGCTTTGTTTAAATTGTGGAACCAATCTTAATAAGAGCACATGTAATTGTGAAACTTATGAAGTTGATTACAGATTAGAAGCCTTAAAGAACTTTTTCACAGAATAAGGAGGTGTAGCAATGGGAAATCCAGCTAGAAAAACTTACAGAGCTAAAAGAGATTCAAGAAGAGCACAAACTTTCAAACTAAGCTTACCTGGCATAGTTGAATGTCCACAATGTCATGAAATGAAACTTGCTCATAGAGTATGTAAAAAATGCGGATATTACAAAGGTAAAGAAGTTGTAGCTTCTGAAAATTAAAGAAAGTCTTATGACTTTCTTTTCTTTATAGTGAATTTTAATAAATTGCATTTATACAGCCTTGTCTTTTAAATTATTAAATGCAATTTATTTTATAATTCTTAAAAATGGGGTGTGGTTTATGAAATTTGTTATTGATGGAATGGGCGGAGACAATGCTCCTAAAGCTGTAGTTGAGGGTGCTGTTGAAGCAATAAAGGCTTTTTCAGATATTGAGATCTACATTACTGGTCCAGCTGAAAAACTAACAAAGGAATTGGAAAATTACACTTATGATAAATCAAAAATAAAAGTAGTTGATGCTACTGAAGTAATTTCCCCTAATGAGCATCCAGTTATGGCTTTAAGGAAGAAAAAAGATTCAAGTATGGTAAAAGCACTAAATCTTGTTAAGTCTGGTGATTGTGATGGCATAATATCAGCTGGTAGCACAGGAGCATTTTTAGCAGGGTGTACTTTGATAGTTGGAAGGATTCCAGGGATTGAAAGACCTGTACTAGCTCCAATTATGCCTGGAAAGAATGGCAACTTTATGGTTATTGATGCTGGTGCAAACGTTGACTCAAAACCACACTATCTTCCACAATTTGCACTTATGGGAAAGGTATACTATAAAAGTGTTACTGGAGTTAATGAACCATCAGTTGGATTAATTAATATAGGTACTGAAGAAGAAAAAGGTAACGAGCTTACAAAAGCTGCCTATCCACTTTTGAAAAATACAGATATTAATTTTGTAGGAAATGTTGAGCCAAGAGAAGCACCAAAGGGTGATGTTAATGTATTAGTATGTGATGGATTTGTAGGAAATACATTACTTAAAACTTATGAAGGCGTTGCTTCAACACTTTTAAATATGCTTAAAGATGAAATAAAAGCCTCAACCATTGGTAAAATTGGTGCTTTATTTTTACTTCCTGTCTTTAAAAAACTTCAAAAAAAGTTTGATTATAAAGAAGAAGGTGGTGCACCTTTTTTAGGAGTTCAAGGAATTTGTATCAAGGCACATGGAAGTTCTGATGGTAAAGCATTCAAAAACGCAATAAGGCAAGCAAAAATTTTCTATGAAAATGATATTTTATCTAAGATAAAAATAGAAATTGAAAAAATAAATAGGTAAAATACTTTTATATTATTAAAATAACAACATATTCTAATTTAGAATATTGACGTCAAAAAATATATATAATATTATCTAAGTAGACGGAAGTGGAGGTGAAATTATGTTTGAGAAAATTAAAGAAATTATAGCTGATAAGTTAAGTGTTAATGTTGATGACATTACTATGGAATCATCTTTTATAGAAGATTTAGGAGCTGATTCACTTGATATAGTTGAATTAATTATGGCATTAGAAGATGAATTAGAAATGGAAATTCCTGATGAAGATGCTGAGAAGTTTACAACTGTAGGAGATGTAGTTAACTACATTAAAGCACAGGGTGATGAATAAATAAGATCCCGCAAATTGCGGGATTTTAATTTTAAACTAGTGTATTCTTGAATTTGTTAAATGAACAACTTGAAGAATATACTTCGAGGAGAGATAATATGGAGTTAATGAACTTTGAAAAAAAGATTGAAATTTTTTTCGCTGATGAGAATTTTTTAAGAACAGCCCTTACACATTCCTCTTTTGCTCACCAATACAAAAATGTTGATCATAATGAAAGACTTGAATTCTTAGGAGACTCTGTATTACAGTTGACTATAACTGAGTACTTATTTAAAAAATATAGTCATAAAAGTGAAGGAGAGTTAACTAAGATAAGAAGTTTAATAGTTTGTGAAAATTCACTTTTCCAAATTGCTAAGACCTTAGAATTATCTTCCTTTATTAGAATGAGTAAAGGTGAGGAATTGACGGGTGGTCGTGAAAGAGCTTCGCTTTTAGCTGATGCTGTGGAAGCTGTAATCGCAGCAATCTATTTAGATAAAGGTTTAGAAGTGGCTAAAAATTTTATTTTAATTAACTTTGATCCAATTATAAAGATGGCTATTAAAAATGAAATTATTTTAGATTTCAAAACACGATTGCAAGAGTTGCTTCAGAAAAAAGGTGAGGTGGAAATTTCTTATCATCTAATTAAATTTGAAGGACCTCCCCATAGAAGAAAATTCTTTATAGATGTATTTATCAATAATGAAAATTTCGGTTCAGGTGAAGGATACTCAAAGAAGGAAGCAGAACAAAATGCTGCTAGAAAGGCTTTAGAAAACTTGGAGGCAAGAAATGGGTAAAAATTATTATATCATTCCTTTGTTTGTTCCACACGAAGGGTGTCCGCATAATTGTGTTTTTTGCAATCAATCAAGAATAACTGGTGAGAGTGAAAGAGTAACTAGGGATATTGCTATAAAGACTATTGATGAGTACCTTGAAACAATAAATAGTAATAACTCAACGGTGGAAGTATCCTTTTTCGGAGGAACTTTTACTGCAATTAGAGAAGAAAATCAAAAAGAATTGCTTGAGGTTGCAAAACACTATAAAGATAAAGGCTTGATAGATAAGATTAGATTAAGTACTCGTCCCGATTATATAAATGAATATATACTGGACTATCTAAAAGAATATGGAGTAGATATTATTGAACTTGGGGTACAATCTCTTATTGATGATGTGTTGAAACTTTCAGGGAGAGGACATTCAAAAGAAGATGTGGAAAATGCCTCTCGTTTGATTAAGGATTATGGGTTTACATTAGGTCATCAATTGATGATTGGACTTCCAGGAGATACTTTAGATAGAGATATTCAAAGTGTTAGAGATTCAATAGAGATGAAACCGGATATTGCAAGAATATATCCTGCATTAGTAATAAAAGATACTCCAATGGAAATAATGTATAAAAGAGGAACATTTATACCATATACATTAGAGGAAGCAGTAGAAGCTTCAAAGATTGTTTTTAAAGAATATAAAAGCAATGATGTTAAGGTTATAAGAATAGGACTTCAGCCTACAGAAAACATTACTTTAGGAAAAGATATAATCGCGGGTCCATTTCACCCAGCGTTTAGGGAATTGGTTGAAGCAAGTATATTAGAAGAAAATTTACTGTCAATTGCAAAAGAACATATCAGTTCAAGCTCATTTGACATTCTAATAAATCCAAAAAACTTATCTAAGTTATATGCTGATAAGAAGAAATATTTTAATGATTTAAATTCTAAATTAAAAGATATAAATATTAATGTAGTTCAAGATTCAGCTATAGATAGAGAGTCAATAATTATAAAATCTGGTGCAAATGAATTTAAAATTAATTTATAAACTTTAATACATAGTAGTTGTGTATAATAGCCTTAATAAACTAGAAATAATTAATTAAAGGCATTTTACACGACTTTTTTATTGAAAATATTTACTTTTTACCAATATTATTTTAAACTTATTAAAGAATAGGAGTGAGAGAATGAAAAAGCAGACAAGAGATAAGGCTAAATATATTTTAATAATTTTTATGCTTTTAACATTTATACTTAGTTTACTTCCAAATTTCTTAAAAAGATAGGAGTGTCAACATGTTTTTAAAATCTCTAGAAATAAGAGGATTTAAATCTTTTGCAGATAAAACTGAATTAAAATTTAAGAAAGGGGTAACTGCTGTTGTTGGTCCTAATGGTAGTGGTAAAAGTAATATATCCGATTCTGTAAGATGGGTTTTAGGTGAACAAAGTATAAAAACATTAAGAGGCGGAAAAATGGAGGATGTTATTTTTGCAGGCACACAATTTAGAAAGCCTGTTGGACTAGCACAAGTATCCCTAACTTTAGATAATTCTGATAAAGAGCTTGGAATAGATTTTTCTGATGTCACAGTAACTAGAAGAATCTATAGATCTGGCGAAAGTGAGTATTTAATAAATAATTCTGTGTGTAGGTTAAAAGATATAACACAATTATTTATGGATACGGGTATAGGTAAAGAAGGGTATTCTCTTATTGGACAAGGTAAAATAGATGCTATCTTAAGCGGTAAAGCGGAAGAAAGAAGAGCGTTATTAGAAGAAGCAGCTGGTATCGTAAAGTATAAGTCTCGAAAAGATGAAGCAGAAAAGAAGCTTTCAAACACAGAAGAAAATTTAGTTAGAATTAAAGATATTCTTTCTACATATGAAGAAAGAATTGAACCTTTAAGAATTGAAAGTGAAAAGGCTGCAAAATTTTTAGAGTTATCAAATGAGTTAAAATCAAGGGAAATTGATCTTTTAGTTCATCATATAAAAAATGTTGAATATAACATTAAAACATATAATGATGAGCTTATTGAAGTGAAAAATAAAAGTAATTCTTTAAGAGAGGATATTAGTAAAGCTAAGTCCAAACTTTCTGAATATCAAAATGAAATAGAAGTACTTGAAGGCAAAACGACTGAAGAAAGAATTGAATATTATAAAAGTAAAGAAAATATTACAGAATTAAATGCTGAAATAAACTTATTAGTTGAGAGAATTGCCAATATTGATGAACAGATAAAAAATAATAATAAAGAAAAGACTAATATAACAGATAAAATAGAAAATCTTATTAACTTACAAGATAAACTTGCATTAGAAATGGAATCTAAAAAGCAAGAATTATTAGATTTGCAATTTAACATATATGAACTAGATAAAGATGCAAATATAATAACTGATGAAATTTCAGAAAATGAGGACAAGGTTGGAAAACTGAAGCAATCTGAAATAGAAGAATATAAAAAAATAGCTGAATTAGAAAATGAGAAAAAAATTATAGAAAACACTCTAGAATCTTTAAACTCAAATTTAAAAGAAATTGAGGAAAATAGTGTTAATCTTAAAAACTCTTCAACTATAAATGCTAATACTAAGATATTACTAGATGAAAAGTTAGAAGAACATAAAAAATTGATATTAGAATTAGAAGAAAAAATAAGATTAAATAAAAAAGAGATATCCAGAATTCAAGCTGAGATTATAAAAAAAGAGCAAGAATTTAGAGAAGTAAATAGTGAGCTTACAAGATCAGATGCAACTTTTAAGATGATAAATAACTTAGAAAAGCATTTTGAAGGATATAATAAATCCACAAAAGTTCTCATGGAACATATGTCAAAAGGCTTTGTAGGAAATTTAAATTCTAAAGTAACAATTCTCGGGGAAACTATACAAGTTCCAAAGAAGTATGAAGTTGCTATAGAAATCGCATTAGGTGCAGGTATTTCTAATATTATTACTGAAGATGAAAATACTGCTAAGAATCTTATTGATTATTTAAAATCCAATAAGTTAGGTAGAGCTACATTTTTACCACTAACTATTATTCAAGGTAAAAAAATTAATATAGATAATAGAATAAAAGATATACAAGGATATATTGGAATAGCTTCAGACTTGGTTAAATATAACAACAAGTATGAAAGTGCAATTCAATATTCTCTTGGAAGAACTTTAGTTGTTGAAACCATGGAGTCAGCATTAAAGGTTTCTAAGGCAGGAAATTACTCATATAGAATTGTAACCTTAACTGGCGAAGTCGTTAATCCAGGTGGAGCTCTTACTGGTGGTAACTATGGTGGAAAAAATAGCTCTATCATTAGTAGAAAAAGAGAACTAGAAGAATTAAAGAATAAGATTACTTCTCTTGAAGAGAGAGCTGACGTATTGAAGAAAGAAATTTCTGAAATAAAGGAAAAGGCTATGAAATATGATGAAGATAATCTTAATAAGCGAGATGAAATTCATTTTAATAATATAGAAATAGCCAAGCTTCAAGGAGAAATTAAAAATATCCAAAATGAATGGCTTAAGATTAATGATTTTCTTGTAACAGCTGCAAATCAAAAGAAAGAAATTGAAAATAGAACAGTTGAGCTAATAAACAAAATGGACTCAATTGAAAAGTTAATCAACGACTCAAATTCGTCAACCTTCAAAAACAAGGATTTAATTAAAGAGATAGAAGAAAAAATTAAAGAATTAAACGCAGTTGTTATTGAAAAAAGAGATAAAACAACTGACTTTAAAATTAAAAAAGCAACGGTAGAAGAGTTTATTTCAAATAGATCATCTGAGAGTCAAAGACTTGAATCTGAATATAATGAAGCTATTGCTAAGATTCAGGATTTAACTAACTCAGTTAAAAGTGGAAATGAATCTAAAATACTATTCAACGAGAAAATTCTATCAAATAAACAACGAATTGAAGAATTAGCTTTACATATTAATGCTTTTGATGAAAAGTGGAAAGAAACAGAAGCGCTCAAAGCTTCTCTAAAAGAAAAGATTAATACGATTGAAAGTGAACAGGAAACATTAATTAAGCTACTAGAAAAGAACGAAGATGAATATCATAAGAAAGAAATGGGAAAAGCTAAATTTGACATTGAGAAGGATAGCTATTACACTAAGTTAAATGAAGATCTTAACTTAACTTATGCAGAAGCTGTTGAGCTAGCATCTGAAATAGAAAATTTAAATGCTCATAGGGATGAAATTAATAAATATAAGAGAGATATAAATTCTCTTGGAGTTGTTAATGTGAGTTCTATAGAAGAGTATAAAGAAGTTAAAGAAAAATTTACTTTTATGAATTCTCAAAAAGATGACTTAGAAAATGCAAAAAAAGATTTATTAGATGTTATCGATGATATGACTTATAAGATGAAGGAATTATTTAAAGATAATTTTAAAGTTTTAAACTTATATTTTAGCGAAACATTTAAGGAATTATTTAAAGGTGGTAGTGCAGAACTTATATTAGGTGAAGGTGATGAGCTTACTGCCAATATAGATATTAATGTTCAACCCCCAGGTAAAAAAGTTCAAAACATAAATCTAATGTCTGGCGGAGAGAAGGTTATGTCTGCAATAGCATTATTATTTGCTATTTTAAAGATGAAGCCTACACCATTCTGTATCTTGGACGAAATTGAAGCAGCACTAGATGATGCAAATGTTTATAGGTATGCAGAATTTTTGAAAAAATTCTCAAGCAATATTCAGTTTATTGTTATTACTCATAGAAAAGGAACAATGGAAGCATCCGACATTATGTATGGAGTAACAATGGAAGAAAAGGGAGTATCAAAAGTAGTTTCAGTCAATTTAGAAAATTAATAGGAGGTCTTAATATGTTTGGAGGATTTTTTGATAAGTTAAAAAGTGGATTATCAAAAACTAGAGATAGCTTAACAGATAAAATCAATGAGGCATTAAAATTAGCAGTAACAATAGATGAAGATTTGTACGAGGAATTAGAAGAAATTCTTATTACTTCAGATATTGGAATGGATACAACTTTAAATATAATTGAAAGATTGAGAGCAAAAATAAGAAAAGAAAAAATTGCAGATCCTGCTATGGTGTGGCCAGCTATCAAAGAAGTTATTAAAGAAATTCTTTTAGAAGGAGCCCCTGAAAAAACAGAACCTGAGAAGAAAATTATTTTAATAATTGGCGTTAACGGAGTAGGTAAAACTACATCAATCGGAAAGCTTTCTGCAAAATTCAGATCAGAAGGACATAAGGTATTGATGGCTGCTGCAGATACATTTAGAGCTGCAGCTATTGATCAATTAGAAATTTGGAGCAAAAGAGCTGGTGTAGATATAGTTAGACATCAAGAAGGTTCGGATCCAGCAGCTGTAGTTTTTGATGCATTACAAGCTTCAAAATCTAGAGGGGTTACTAGACTTTTAATAGATACGGCTGGTAGACTTCATAATAAGAAAAATCTTATGGATGAATTAGCTAAGATTAATAGAGTTATTGATAGAGAAATGGATGGAGTAGAAAGAGAAACTCTTTTAGTTTTAGATGCTACAACAGGACAAAATGCTGTAATTCAAGCAAAACAATTCATGGAGGCTTGCCCTATTGATGGAATAATCTTAACTAAGCTAGATGGTACAGCAAAAGGTGGAGTAGTGATTTCAATAAAACAAAATCTTAACTTACCTGTTAGATATATTGGAGTTGGTGAAGGTATAGAGGACCTTCAAGAATTTAATGCAGAGGATTTTGTAGAAGCTCTATTCTAAAATAGGCTAAAGGGGTTTTAAGTTCAACTAATAACTTATTCAAACAAGAATAAATTAAGTTTGCTATAAAAACCCCTGTAGTGTTAAGTAAAAATACTTGACACTATTTTTATATTCTGATATTATAATATTCGTGGTCGGGTGATGATATGGAAGATAGATTTGAAATATCGCTTTTGTTAGACTTTTACGGCAATTTATTAACTCCTAAACAAAAAACTATTATGGAGTTATATTATAATGAAGATCTTTCATTAGGAGAAATTGCTGAAATTAATGATACTTCTAGGCAGGCAATTCATGATCTAACTAAAAGGTGTTATAAGTTATTGTTAAACTATGAAGAAAAGCTTTCGCTTTTAAGTAAATATAATATTAGAGAAGAAAAATATAAAATTGCACTAGAGGACATAAAAGATCGCTTTAAGCTTTCTGACGAAGCAATTAATTATATAAATAAATTATTTGAGGATATAAATAATTCTTAGGAGGATTTACATGGCTTTTGAAAGTTTATCAGAAAAATTACAAGAAGCCTTTAAGAAACTTAGAGGTAAAGGAAAGTTAACTGAAAAAGATATAAAAGAAGCCATGAGGGAAGTTAAACTAGCCCTTTTAGAAGCAGATGTTAACTACAGAGTTGTTAAAAACTTTGTTTCAAATGTAAGTGCAAAGTGTGTTGGAGAAGATGTTTTAGGAAGCTTAACTCCTGGACAACAAGTTATTAAAGTAGTTAACGAAGAACTAACTGAACTTATGGGTAAATCGGAAAGTAAACTAAATACTTCAGATTCAGGACTTACAGTAATAATGTTAGTAGGACTTCAAGGTGCAGGTAAAACTACCATGTGTGGTAAGTTAGCTCTTTCCTTAAGAAAGAAAAATAAGAAACCTTTATTAGTAGCTTGTGACGTTTATAGACCGGCAGCTATTAAACAACTAGAAGTTGTAGGAAAAGGGATAGATATTCCTGTATTCACTATGGGAGATAAAATTAGTCCAGTTGATATTGCTAAAGCAGGTATTGCTAAGGCAAAGGAAGATGGGCATAATGTTGTAATCATAGATACAGCTGGTAGACTTCATATTGATGAAGCATTAATGGATGAGTTAAAGAATATTAAAGCCGGGGTCAACCCAAATGATATACTTTTAGTAGTTGATGCTATGACAGGTCAAGATGCTGTAAATGTAGCTGAAAGCTTTAATAATACTCTAGATATATCAGGTGTTATCCTTACAAAACTTGATGGTGATACAAGAGGTGGAGCTGCATTATCTATTCGTAGTATTACTGAAAAGCCTATTAAATTTGTAGGTATGGGAGAAAAGATGAATGATCTTGAAGTTTTCCATCCTGATAGAATGGCATCAAGAATACTTGGGATGGGAGATGTTCTTTCATTAATTGAAAAAGCTCAAGCATCTATAGATGAAAAAGAAGCAGAAGATTTAGCAAAGAAGGTATTTAGCTCAGATTTCAATTTTGAAGATTACTTAACTGCTATGGAGCAGATGAATAAATTAGGACCAATTAATAAATTTCTTGAAATGATGCCAGGAGTTAATGCAAAACAACTTCAAGGAATTGACTTTGCAGCTGGCGAAAAACAAATGGGTAGAACAAAAGCTATTATTCAATCAATGACTCAAAAAGAAAGAAGAAATCCTCAATTAGTTTCAGGTTCTTCTTCAAGAAAAAAGAGAATAGCTCATGGTTCTGGAACAAGTATTCAAGAAATAAATAAGTTATTAAAAGGCTTTGAAGCCGCAAGAAAACAAATGAAACAAATGAAATCATTGACTAAGAACTCTAAAAAAGGCTTGTTTGGAAAACTTCCTTTTTAGATAATATATATTAGTATTTAATTCCTTAAAGGAGGTGAAATTAATGGCAGTAAAAATCAGATTAAGAAGAATGGGTGCTAAAAAAGCTCCTTTCTATAGAGTTGTTGTTGCAGATTCAAGAAGTCCAAGAGATGGAAGATTCATCGAAGAAATTGGATACTACAACCCAGTTGCTCAACCAGATGCAGAAATCAAAATAGATTCTGAAAAAGCAGCTAAATGGTTAGGAAATGGTGCACAACCAACTGATATAGTTAAAAAGTTATTTGTTAAAGCAGGAATCAATAAGTAATTTCTGGGAGGTGAATCTGTTAAGGGAGTTTTCTTAACAGTTACTATGAAAGATTTAGTTGAAATTATCGCCAAGTCTTTAGTTGACAATCCAGATGCTGTTGAAGTTAAGGCGGTTGCCGGTGAGCAATCCCTTATCCTTGAACTTAAGGTTGCCCCAGAAGACATGGGTAAAGTAATAGGTAAGCAAGGACGAATAGCAAAAGCAATAAGAACAGTAGTAAAAGCTGCAGCAATCAAAGAAAATAAGCGTGTAGTTGTAGAAATTATCTAAGAGAGTTAGGTTTGTGCCTAGCTCTTTTATTTTACACTTTAGGGATTTATAATATTTTAATAATGACGTTTTTTAATAAAAAAACCTTATAATTCCTAAGATTAGTATACAAAGTTAAGTTTTTATGTTTTAATATAACTTAGGAATTTTTGAATATAAGGAGTGATAATTTTGAAAGAATTTTTTAATATAGGTCAAATTGTAAATTCACACGGTATTAAAGGTGAAGTTAAGGTACTTCCTTTAACTGATGATGTTATGAGATTTAAAAAACTTAAATCTATACTGATTGGCGATATAGAATATAAGATTGAATCATGCAAATTTCAAAAAGATAGAGTGATACTAAAGCTCGAAGGTATTGAAGATATGAATTCTGCATTAAAACTAAAAACTAAATATCTTAAAGTTCAAAGAAAAGATGCTGTTAAGTTACCTGAAGATACATATTTTATTGCAGATTTAATTGGTTGTAATATTTATGATACTAATGATACTTTAATAGGAAAGATATATGATGTAATTAAAACTGGTAGCAACGATGTTTACTGGATTAAAGAACCTAAAGAAGTATTAATTCCTGTGTTAAAGGAAATAGTATTAGATATAAATATAGAAGATGCAAAAATTGTTATTAAACCTATAGGTGAATGGCAAGATGAAGATTAGTATATTAACTCTCTTCCCTGAAATGTTTAATATCTTTAATCATTCTATAATAGGAAGAGCTAAAGAAAATAACATACTTTCTATAGAACCAATTAATATAAGAGACTATACTGAAAATAAACATAAGAAGGTTGATGATTATCCCTATGGTGGAGGAGCTGGAATGGTAATGAGTGCCCAGCCAGTTGTTTCGGCTATAAAGGCTTTAAAAGAAGTTAACAATGGCAAAGTAATATTTCTTGGACCGAGAGGAGTAACCTTCAATCAATCACTAGCTAAGAAATTATCAAAAGAGGATAATTTAATTTTTGTATGCGGTCATTATGAAGGAATCGATGAAAGAGCTTATAAATACTTTGATATGGAGATTTCCTTAGGTGATTTTGTATTAACTGGTGGTGAAATGGCTTGTATTCCTATAGTTGATAGCATTGCAAGACTAATTCCTGGAGTGCTAGGAAAAGAAGAGAGTTTTCAAGAGGAATCCTTTTATGAAGGCCTACTTGAATATCCTCAATATACTAGACCAGAAACATTTGAAGATGAGAAAGTCCCTGAAGTCCTTTTATCTGGACATCATGAAAATATAAGAAAATGGAGAAGGAAAATGTCTTTAGATATAACTAAAAAAAGACGTCCTGATCTATTTAAAGAAGTGACTTTAACCAAAGAGGATATAAAGCTATTAAAAAAAGAATAGCATTGTAAATTTATGTTGCATGAATATACTCTTTATGGTAAAATAATCGTTGTGCTAGTACGGGCGGTCCTCTGACAAACACTATTGTTAAGAACGTCACATTAATATTTAGGAGGGAATGCACATGAACGAAATTATAAGAGCTATAGAACAAGAACAATTAAGAAGTGATCTTCCAAACTTTGGTATAGGTGATACTATTAAAGTTCACGTTAAAATCAAAGAAGGAAACAGAGAAAGAGTTCAAGTTTTCGAAGGAACTGTTATTAAGAAACAAAACGGTGGAGCTAGAGAAACTTTCACTGTTAGAAGAGTAGCTTACGGTACAGGAGTTGAAAGAACTTTCCCTATAAACTCCCCAATTATCGAAAAAATCGAAGTTGTAAGATACGGTAAGGTAAGAAGAGCTAAACTTTACTACTTAAGAGATAGAGTTGGTAAGGCAGCTAAAGTAAAAGAATTAATAAAATAATTCAAATAGAAATGGGGCTTTATAAGTCCCTTTTTTATTTATAAAATATTATGAAGTGTAGAGGAGTGATTTTATGGCTATTAACTGGTTTCCTGGACACATGGTTAAAACTAAAAGAGAGATAAAAGAGAATTTAAAGCTTGTAGATGCTGTTATAGAAATACGTGATGCAAGAATCCCTAAAGCATCTGCAAATCCAGATATAGATGCTCTATGCAAAGATAAACCGAGAGTAATTATTCTGAATAAGAGTGATTTAACAGATACAGCTTCAACTAGAAAATGGATAGATTATTTATCAAACGAAAATGTAAAAACTATCGCGTTAAATTCATTAAAAGGTGATGGAATTAGAAGCATAAAACCAGCACTAGACGAATTATTAAAAGAAAAGCACGAGAGACAAAGAAGAAAAGGTTTAGTTAAAATAATTACAAGAGTAATGGTAGTTGGAATCCCTAATGTAGGTAAATCAACTTTTATAAATAAAATGGCTAAAAATAATATTGCAAAAACTGGCGATAGACCAGGTGTAACTAAAAGTAAACAATGGATAAAAACTTCTATAGGAATTGAACTTATGGACACTCCAGGAGTACTTTGGCCTAAGTTCGAAGATGAAGATGTAGCATTAAACTTAGCTTTTACTGGTGCAATTAAAGATGAAATAATGGATATTGAGGAGTTAGCTTTAAAGCTTGTTGAAAGACTTCAAGTTCATTATCCAGAAAACTTAAAAACTAGATATAAAATAGAAAACCTAGGAGAAACTCCATTAGAAACTCTAGATTTAATTGCTAAAAAAAGAGGATGTATAGTTTCTGGCGGGGAAATCAATTATAATAGAATTGCAGTTATTTTATTGGATGAGTTTAGAGGTGGAAAAATAGGGAACATTACTCTAGAGATTCCTGATTAGGAGAAGCTAATATGTTTATATTAAATAAAACTATAGGTGAATTTTCATTTAAAGAATTAAAAGAAATGGTGAAAGATATTTCACTTACAGAAATAATTTCAAATGATGAATTTACAAAATTTATTGATTTACTACTAAATGATAGCAGAAAGAATTTTAATGATTTAGGTAAAAAGTTCTTAAGAGATATTGATAAATATAAGAAAGAACAAGATCGTGTATCTAACATGTATTCTTTTGACAAAAGTCATGGTAACTATAATATCATTGCTGGAGTAGATGAGGTTGGCAGAGGCCCATTGGCTGGTCCTATAGTTTCTTGTGCTGTAGTTTTAGATTTAAATGTAGATATCACTGATATTATACTAGGAATTAAGGATTCTAAGGCCTTATCTAAGGAAAAAAGAGAAGAATTAAGTGAAATCATAAAAGAAAAAGCTCTCTCTTACTCAATAGCCATGTGTGACAATTTGGAGATTGACGAAAAAGGAATCGGAGTTTGCAATAATAAAGTGTTCATAGAAGCATGTAAAGGCTTAAAACATAAACCTGAATTTATTTTATCTGACGGTTATCCAATAAGGGGTATAGATATAAAAAATACTGGTGTTGTAAAAGGCGATACAAAAAGTGCATCAATTGCCTGTGCTTCAATTGTGGCTAAAGTATTTAGGGATAATCTAATGGAAGAATATCATAATAAATACCCTATGTATTATTTTAATGAGAATGCTGGTTATGGCACAGTTAAGCATGTAGAAGCCATTAAAAAGCATGGTCCCTGTGAAATACATAGATTAAGTTTCTTAAAAAATATATTGTAATTAATTTATAGGGTTTATTATAGGAAACTTAACTTATACTTACATAAATAAGTTAATAGTTGAACTTAAAACCCTATTAGCTAAAGGCATCCTCGTAATATTGGATGCTTTTTTTATTTCTATCTATATCTAAAGTTATTGTTATAACATCAAATCTTGCGTTTAAGTGATATAAATTATTTTTATGTATGTAATATCTTGCAGTTTTTATACATTTCGCTTTCTTAAAATAATTAATTGACTCTTCTCCTAATCCATAATTTGAAAAGCATCTTGTTTTAACTTCAATAAAAATTAAAACATCCTCTTTTAATGCAATTATATCTATTTCCCCATTTTTAGAAAAATAATTTCTATTTAAAATAGTATACCCTTTATTTTTAATATATTCACATGCATAGTCTTCTCCATAATTACCTATATTTTTCTTATTTATCACTTAAATCACCTCAAATAATATTATTGACAATTTTTATAAAATTGGTAATGATATCAATAATTTTGTCAATAATGACATTGAGGTGATAAAATGGCTGTAATAATTAAGAGTGGAACAGTGTTAAATCTTCAGGGAATACTAGTTGATGTTGAAATAGAAATATTTAAGGGTCTTCCTTCCTTTACAATAGTAGGTTTAGCCGACCAATCAATTAAGGAATCAAAAGAGAGAATTAAGGCGGCAATAATAAATTCTGGCTTTAAGTTTCCTCTCGGGAAAATAGTTATAAATTTAGCACCAGCCAATATTAAAAAGATAGGATCAGTATTAGACCTCCCAATGTCTATAGGTATTTTACTTGCCAGTAATCAAATTTCTGTAGAGAACATAGAGAAGTTTCTAATAGCTGGTGAGCTGAGTTTAGGTGGAGATATAAAAGAGATCAAAGGATTATTTCCTATTTTACAAGAAGGAATAGATAAAGGAATTGATAAGTTCATTATCCCAGAAGAAAATTCTTATCAAAGTAATTTTTTCTACAAGGGTGATATTTATTTAATGAATAATTTAAAAAATACAGTCAATTATCTAATTTATAGAGATCAATTACCTTCAGATAGAGCTGATTTTAAAATTCCCCCTATGATAAGAGGAGATTTAGATGATATTATTGGGCAAGAAGGGGTTTTAAGGTCTATTGAAATATCTGCTGCTGGATTTCATAACATTGCTTTATATGGATCACCAGGGGCAGGTAAAACTTTAATTGCTAAAAAAATTCAAGAGATTTTGCCTAGTATGAGTTACGAGGAGGCTTATGAAGTCTTTAAAATATATAGTATGTCAGAAAACTCAAAAGAGCTTTTTGAATCATTAAAAAGGCCTTTTCGAAGTCCACATCATTCATGCACAGTAGCATCCTTAACTGGAGGCATTAAAGGTAAGCTTGGTGAAATAACTTTAGCACATAATGGGGTTCTTTTTCTTGATGAATTCCTACATTTTAAAAAAGAGTGTATCGAAGAACTTAGGGAACCTTTAGAAAATAAAGAAATTAATATTAGTAGACTAAATTGTAATATCAAGCTTCCAGCAAAATTTCTATTATTAATTGCCTTTAATCCATGCCCTTGTGGTAATTATCTAAGCCTTACACGTAATTGCACTTGTACTGAAGGGGAAAGAATTAGATATTTAAATAAAATAAGTAAACCAATTCTAGATAGAATAGATATGTTTACTTATGTTCCTAGAGTTGAATTCAAAGCTCTTTCAAAAAATAATAAAAAAGCTTTAAGCAAATCGATATGTGAGGACATAAAATATGCAACTGAAGTTCAAAATGATAGGTATTCTAAATGTAAGGATAAATACAATGGATTAGTAACAACTAAAGAGCTTATGAGAAATATAAACATTGAAAAACCTGCATTAGAGAAATTAAATCTTTTATATGAAAGTCTTGGATTAACAATGAGAGGATATTATAAAATTTTAAGACTATCTCGAACTATCGCAGACCTACAAAGAGATGAAAAGCTAAACCAAAACCATATTTTTGAAGCTATAAATTATAGAAAATTTATAGGGCAGGAGGTAATATGAACAATGAGAATATCGAGTCTTTCTATAAGCTATGGTTAGCTACTATTAATATACCTAACGCACAAAAGATATATTTAAAAAATAAATTTAAGAGCGAAAAAAATATATATAATTTCTATAAAAGGTTTAAAAATGACTCTTTTAATTATAAATTTACAGATAAAATATTATCAGCAAAAGATGAAGATGTATATAATTTAATGGACTATATAAATAATAATTCTATATCATTTTTTACATATGACGACATGGATTATATTAAAGATTTTGAACATCTTAAAGAACCTCCTTATATACTATTCTATAAAGGAGACTTAAATAAACTTTCAAGAAGACGAAGAATATCTATAGTTGGTTCTAGAAAACCCACTGCTTACGGTGCTCAAATCACTAAATTGATTGCTATTGAACTAGCAAAGAATGATATAGCCTTAGTTAGTGGTGGTGCTTATGGAGTTGATACAATAGTTCATAATTGTGCTATCTCCTACAATAGTCCAACATGCGCAGTTTTAGGCTGTGGTATTGATGTAGTATATCCAAAGGTAAATCAAAAACTATATGAAAGTATATTAGAAAATGGCGTAATTATATCAGAATTTTTACCTGGAACGCCACCATACGCGTATAATTTTCCTAGAAGAAATAGAATAATTAGTGCTCTAGGAGATTCGTTAATTGTTACTGAAGCTACTGAAAAAAGTGGCAGCTTAATAACGGTAGGATATTCATTAGAACTTGGACGTGATATTATTGCTGTTCCAGGAAATCCCTTAAGTCAAAATAGCAAAGGGTGTAATCAGCTTATAAAAGATGGTGCTAAAATACTTCCAGAAATAGATGACTTATATGAACTATTAAAAATAAAAAAAGTGGCTAAAAATAGTAATAAATATACTGGAGAGAAGGCCATTCTATTAAGCATGATTGGAAAAACACCTATTCACATTAATGAGTTGGCACAAAAATGTAATATTGACATAAATACGATTTATGGTTTATTATTTGAATTGCAACTTGAAAAAGTAGTAATTAGTTTAAATGGAAACTATTTTGCTAGGATAAGTTAAATTTTTAAGGGGGTGAACACCTCTAGCATAGAGGTAAGTAATGGGACAAAATTTAGTTATTGTTGAGTCACCAGCTAAAGCAAAAACCATTGGCAAATATTTAGGTAAAAACTACGTAGTTGAAGCATCAATGGGACATGTACGTGATCTTCCTAAGAGTCAATTAGGCGTAAGTATAGAAGAAAATTTTTCCCCTAAGTATATAACTATTAGAGGAAAAGGGGATTTACTAGATAAATTGAAAAAACTTGCTAAGAAGAGTGACAAGATATATCTTGCTACTGACCCAGATAGAGAAGGGGAAGCTATTTCATGGCATTTAGCAAATATTTTGAAGATATCCAGTGAAGAGTCTTGTAGAATAGAATTTAACGAAGTAACAAAAGAAGCTGTTAAAGCTTCAATAAAAAAGCCAAGACCAATAAATCAAAATTTAGTAGATGCACAACAAGCAAGAAGAGTATTGGATAGACTTGTGGGATATCAAATAAGCCCTATATTATGGAAAAACGTAAAATGGGGATTAAGTGCAGGAAGAGTTCAATCTGCTGCCCTTAAACTTATTTGTGATAGAGAAGAGGAAATAAAAGCTTTTGAGCCTAAGGAATTTTGGACTGTTGATTGTTTCTTAAAAAAGAACAGTAAAAAATTTCAAGTAAAGCTATCACAATACAAAAATAAAAAAATAGAAATAAATACTGAAGAAGAAGCATTAAAAATAATTGATGATTTAAATGAAGGAAATTATTTGGTAAAAGAAGTTAAAAAGGGTAGTAAGCTTAAAAATCCATTACCACCTTTCACAACTTCAACCTTACAACAAGATGCTAATAAAAAACTTAATTTCATGACTAAGAAAACAATGTCAGTAGCACAAAAGCTTTATGAAGGTGTTGAAATAAAAGGAAGAGGTACAATAGGTTTAATTACTTATATGAGAACTGACTCAGTTAGAATTTCCTCTGAAGCTCAAGGAAAAGCTCTTGAATTTATTAAAGAGACATACGGAGAAGCATATTCTCCAAAAACACCAAGAGTTTTCAAAAGCAAAAAAAATATTCAAGATGCTCATGAAGCAATAAGACCAACTTACATTGAAATAACTCCAGAGATAGCTAAAGATAATCTTACACCTGAAGGTTATAAACTATACTCACTTATATGGAAAAGATTTGTTGCAAGTCAAATGTCTTCATGCGAATTAAACACTATTTCAGTTTTAATCGAAAATGGAGATTATAAATTAAGAGCATCAGGTTCTAATATAAAATTTGATGGATTTATGAAAATATATGAATATACTACTGACGAGGAAAATGAGAATGTTACTATTCCGGAAATAGAATCAGGTGAAGAGTTAAAAGAAGATTCAATCTCACCTAAGCAACACTTTACACAACCTCCAAGTAGATATACTGAAGCATCTTTTGTAAAATTATTAGAGGAAAAGGGTATTGGGAGACCAAGTACCTATGTTCCTACGATATCAACCTTAATAGATAGAAAATATGTATTAAGAGAGAAGAAAAATTTAATTCCTACTGACTTAGGATTTATAGTAAATAATATTATGTCAGATTATTTTAATGAAATTGTAGATACTGATTTTACAGCTGAAATGGAATCAAAGTTAGATAATATAGAAGAAGGAAAAGACAACTGGAAAAAAATTGTCGAAGAATTCTTTACTCCATTAAAAGTATCAATAGAAAAAGCCGAAACTGAAGTATCAAAGATTGTAATTGAAGACAAGGTTTCCGATGTTCCATGTGATAAGTGTGGAAGAATGATGGTAATTAAACATGGACGTTTTGGGGATTTCCTTGCATGTCCTGGGTATCCTGAATGTCAAAATACTAAACCAATTGTTCATGAAATAGATGCACCATGTCCAAAATGCGGTGGGAAAGTATTGCTTAAGAGAAGTAAGAAGGGCAACAAATTCTATGGTTGTTCAAATTACCCTAGTTGTGACTTTGTAAGTTGGCATGAGCCTGCAAAGGAAAAGTGTGAAAAATGTAATTCACCTATGGTCTACAGATATTCTAAATCAAAAGGTAAATATTTGGAATGTACTAACTCAGAATGTGGGAATAAGGTACCAGTAAACACCGAAAATGAAGAACAATAATGTCGAAATATAAAAGAGTAGGTTGAAAATGATATTTTCTTGTGGTATATTATAAATAGTAAAAATAATCGTAAAATTTCAACTATTTGAAATTTTCAAATAATATTAATATATTTATAATTTAAAACTATTAGGAGGAGCTCTATGTCAACCCTACTCTCAAAAACAAGAAAGTTAAATAAAATACTACAAAAATCCGGTACTGAGCCAGTTGCTTTTGAAGATATATGTGAAATGTTAAGTGATGTTATGGAATGTAATGTTTATGTAGTGAGCAGAAGAGGAAAAATTCTTGGACATACATTTTCGGTTGGATTTGAGTGCGATATCATGAAGAGAAAAGTACTTGAAGAAAAGAAATTTCCTGAGGACTATAACAACAAACTACTTAACATTCATGAATCTTTACCAAACTTACATAACAAAGGAATATGTGTTTTTGATGGACAAGGCGGTTGTAATTTAGATAATAAAATTACTACTATTGTACCTCTCATAGGTAACAGGGAAAGACTTGGAACTCTTTTACTTGCTAGATTTGGAAATCCATTTAATGATGAAGATTTAGTTCTCGCTGAATATTCTGCAACTATAGTAGGTATGGAAATGTTAAGAGCAAAACAAGTTGAACTTGAGGATGAAGCTAGAAAGAAAGCCGTAGTTCAATTGGCTATAGGTACACTATCCTATTCAGAGTTAGAAGCTGTAGAACACATCTTTGATGAATTAGAAGGAAATGAAGGACTTTTAGTGGCATCTAAAATAGCTGATAAAGTTGGGATTACAAGATCTGTTATTGTAAATGCACTTAGAAAATTTGAAAGTGCAGGTGTAATAGAATCAAGATCACTTGGTATGAAGGGAACTCATATCCGTATACTTAATGATAAGCTATTAGAAGAGTTAAAAAAGATTAAATAATAAACAAAAAGGAATTTAGTTCATACTAAATTCCTTTTTTAATGTCCATAGATATTTGTCAAAAAAAAGTAAAAATTTTAAATTTTTATGTTGATACTTAAAATCCTCTATGTTATACTATCTAAGGTAAGAAAATACACACATCATCTTATTTATAGAGTGGTGCCCTAAGGGAAGCTCTGTAAAAATGCCGATGATGGAGGTTAAACCAATAGGAGGTAACAATAATGTCAGTAATTTCAATGAAACAATTATTAGAAGCAGGTGTTCACTTTGGACATCAAACAAGAAGATGGAACCCTAAAATGGCTCCATATATATTCACAGAAAGAAATGGAATATATATAATAGATCTTCAAAAAACAGTTAAGAAGGTAGAAGAAGCTTATGACTTCATCAAAGAAGTAGCAACAGAAGGAAAAGATATACTTTTCGTTGGTACTAAGAAACAAGCTCAAGAAGCTATTCAAGAAGAAGCTATAAGATCAAACATGCATTTCGTTAATAATAGATGGTTAGGTGGAATGTTAACTAACTTCAATACTATAAGAACAAGAATCAGAAGATTAGCTGAATTAGAACAAATGGAACAAGATGGAACTTTTGAAGTTCTTCCTAAGAAAGAAGTAACTAATCTAAAAAATGAAAAAGAAAAGTTAATCAAAAACTTAGGCGGAATGAAAGAAGTTAATGTTTCTAACATAGGAGCAATGTTCGTTGTTGACCCTAGAAAAGAAAAGAATGCTATTTCTGAAGCTAAAATTCTTGGAATTCCTGTTGTAGCTATAGTTGATACAAACTGTGATCCAGATGAAGTTGATTATGTAATACCTGGAAACGATGATGCTATAAGAGCAGTAAAATTAATAACTGCTAAATTAGCTGATGCTATAATAGAAGGAAGACAAGGCGAACAATTAGCTGAATAATTTAAGAAAATAAAGGTAGGTGAAGAATTTCTTCATTTACCTTTTGACTTAATAAATTTAAGGAGGAATTAAGATGATAACTGCACAATCAGTTAAGGAATTAAGAGAAAGAACTGGCGCAGGTATGATGGACTGCAAAAAAGCCTTAACAGAATGTAATGGAGATATGGATAAGGCTGTTGAAATATTAAGAGAAAAAGGTCTTGCAGCTGCTGCTAAAAAAGCTGGAAGAGTTGCTGCAGAAGGTATTGTTAAAACTTACATTTCTGCTGATAAGAAAAAAGGAGCTATAGTTGAATTAAACTGTGAAACAGATTTCGTTGCTGCAAACGATGAATTCATTGCTTTCGCTGATAGATTAGCTGAAATGGCTTCAACTACAACTGCTGCTGATGTAGAAGCTTTTGTAAACGAAAAATTCAATGATGAACAAACAATCCAAGAAGCTTTAACTGCTTTAATTGCTAAGCTTGGAGAAAACATGACTGTAAGAAGATTCAAGAATTTATCAGTTGAAAACGGTGTTGTAGCTAGTTACATACACGGTGGCGGAAGAATCGGTGTTTTAGTTGAAGTTGGTTCTGAAGTTCAAGGAAATGTTGTTGAAGAAGTAGCTAAAGATATTTGTATGCAAGTTGCTGCTGCAAACCCAGCATTCTTAAATAAAGATCAAGTTGATAACGAATCACTTGAAAAAGAAAAAGAAATCTACAGAGTTCAAGCTTTAAATGAAGGAAAGCCTGAAAACATAGTAGAAAAAATGGTTATGGGAAGAATCCAAAAATACTACAAAGAAGTTTGTCTTTTAGATCAAGCTTGGGTAAAAGATGGAGACAAAACTATAACTAAATATCTTCAAGAGAAATCTAAAGAAGTTGGTTCTCAAATTACTGTAAACTCTTTCGTGAGATTCGAAAGAGGAGAAGGTATCGAGAAGAAAGAAGAAAACTTTGCTGAAGAAGTTGCAAGACAAATTGGAGCAAAATAATTTAAAAGAGAACACAAAGTGTTCTCTTTTTTTAAAATAATATTCAATTGGAGGATGAAATATGTCAGAGTGTAAATATAAAAGAGTAATGCTAAAGTTATCTGGAGAAGCATTAGCTGGAGCTAACGGATTCGGAATAGACTTTAACGTAGCACTAAGAATTGCCACTGAAATTAAGGAATTAGTTGATATGGGTGTAGAAGTTGGTGCTGTAGTTGGTGCTGGAAACATATGGAGAGGCAGACAAGGTGAAGATATGGACAGAACTACTGCTGATTATATGGGAATGCTTGGAACATGTATAAACGCATTAGCATTACAAGATTCTTTAGAAAGTTTAGGGGTAATGACAAGAGTTCAATCTGCCATTGAAATGAAAGAAGTTGCTGAGCCATTTATAAGAAGAAGAGCAATGCGTCATCTTGAAAAAGGAAGAGTTGTGATATTTGCTGCTGGAACAGGAAATCCATATTTCTCAACTGATACTGCTGCTGCTTTAAGAGCTGCAGAAATTGAAGCAGATGTTATTTTATTAGCTAAAAAAGTTGATGGAGTTTATGATAAAGATCCACATAAGCATGACGATGCAGTTAAATTTGATACTTTAAGTCACTTAGAAGTATTAGAAAAAGGACTTCAAGTTATGGATTCTACAGCATCATCACTTTGTAAAGACAACAATATTCCAATAATAGTATTCGCTTTAGATGAACCAGGAAATATTAAAAAGGCCATAACTGGTGAAAAAATAGGAACTATAGTTTCTTAATAATATAAGGAGGCATTTTTATGATTAAAGACGTTATTAAAACTTCAGAAGAGAAAATGAATAAGACATTAAGTGTTCTAAGATCAGATTTAGCTACTTTAAAAGCTGGAAGAGCTAATCCTACTATGCTTGATAGAATCGAAGTAGACTATTATGGTAGTATGTGTCCAATAAGCCAAGTAGCTAACATATCTGCCCCAGAACCAAGGGTACTTATGATTACACCTTGGGAAAAGTCTATGTTAAAAGAAATAGACAAAGCTATATTAAAGTCAGATTTAGGAATCAATCCTTCTAATGATGGTCAAGTAATTAGACTAGTTGTTCCAGAATTAACTGAAGAAACAAGAAAGAACTTAGTTAAAACAGTTAAAAAATACGGGGAAGAGGCTAAAGTTGCAATAAGATCAATCAGAAGAGATGCTAACGAAAAAATTAAATCCTTAAAAAAGGATGGAGAAGTATCTGAGGACCAAATAAAAAAAGGCGAAGATGATGTACAAAAAATAACTGATAACTTTGTAAAAGAAGTAGATAGTATAGTTGCACATAAAGAAAAAGAGATTATGTCTATATAAACCTGCTCTTAAGCAGGTTTTTTTACTCTTGAGGATTTTTTGCCATATTTATTATGGGAGGATATATTATGTTTAATTTTTTTAAAAAGAAAGAAAATAACTCAAATAAAGACTTAGATATTGCTTTAGACTATGATAACATTCCAAAACACATAGCAATAATAATGGATGGAAATGGAAGATGGGCGAAACAGAAGGGTCTACCAAGAAGTTTTGGACATAAAGCCGGAACTGAAACAGTAAGAAAAGTAATTAAAGAATGTAATAGACTTGGTGTTAAATATCTTACACTTTATGCATTCTCAACAGAGAATTGGAAAAGGCCTAAAGATGAAGTGAATGTATTGATGAACATCTTAGTTGAATATCTAAGAAAAGAATTTAATGAGTTAAATGAAAATAATGTTGTTATAAATCATATTGGAGATATCACTGGATTGCCTTTAGAATGCCAGAAAGAGTTAATATCTGCTTATGAGAGAACAAAGAATAATACTGGAGTTACCATGAATTTAGCTATCAATTATGGTGGAAGAACTGAAATAGTTGATGCCACAAAAAAAATAATAGAAGAAATAGAAAATGGTATACTAACAATAAATAATTTAAATGAAAAGATGTTTTCTTCTTATCTATATACAAAAAATATGCCAGATCCAGATTTAATTATAAGACCTTCTGGAGAGCAAAGATTAAGCAATTTCTTATTATGGCAATGTGCTTATTCAGAATTCTGGTATTCTAACATAAATTGGCCTGATTTTAACGAAGATGATTTACGTAAGGCTATTTTTGACTATCAAAATAGAGATAGAAGATACGGTGGAATAAAATAGCGGAGGTATCTTTATGAAATCCAATAATAGGTATTTGGGAGCAGTAATAATTGCACCTTTTATAATATTTATTTACTTAGGGGGAGATTATTTAAAGTATTTCACAATAGCCTTGTCGGCAGTTGGGTTATACGAATTTTATAAGACATTGAAGGTAAAGGAGTTTAATCCAATAATCCCTGCCGGATATGTACTTTTAGTCTTATTCTATTTATTTAACAATAATTTTGAAATATTAATGTACATAATAATAATTAGTTCCTTCATATTATTATGTATTCCTATAATTGATTTAAAAATAACTTTTATAGATGTAGCGTTAACATTATTAGGATTTATCTATGTAGGTGTGTTTTTCTCATTTATTTATCTAGTAAATAAAAAACCAGGCGGAGAATTTTTGGTATGGTTGATATTTATAGGATCTTGGTTATGTGATACTAGCGCATACTATGCAGGAAGGCTTTTTGGAAAGCATAAATTAATTCCTAAAGTAAGTCCTAAGAAGACTATTGAAGGATCTATAGGCGGGCTTATAGGTGCATCAATCTTTTGTGGTTTATTTGGAATTTTTGTACAAGGATATTTTACTGAAGTTCAATTATATCATTATTTTATAATCGGAGCTTTATGTGGAATATTCTCGCAATTTGGTGATTTAGTAGCATCATCAATAAAAAGATATGCAGGAATTAAAGATTACTCAAATCTAATACCTGGTCATGGTGGAATATTAGATAGATTTGACTCAATTTTATTTTCAGGAATAATTGTATTTTATTACTTAACTTTTATTGTGAAATTATAAGCTATACACAATACATGTAGTGTCTCATATCAAGTGAGGCACTTTTTTTCTGCTAAAAATAGTTGATATTAATAATTAGTTGCTATAATTTTCTACTTATACAATAAGTTTATTAAAAACTTCATTGATATGATTTATATGTTTGATATAATAATACTATGTAAGAAGGCAATTAAGTTCGACGTATTTTAGGAGGTAAATAATGAAAAATATAAGTATTTTAGGCGCTACAGGCTCAATTGGAACCCAGACACTAGATGTTATTAAGTTTCATAAAGAAACCTTAAAGCTTGTTGCAGCCTCAGCTCATAAGAATTGGGAAAAAACTATTGAAATTATAGATGAATTTAAACCTAATTATATAGTTATGACTGATGAGTTGGCATATGAAAAAGTTAATGAATATATTAAAAATAACAACCTATGCATAAACTTATTGTTTGGCATGGAAGGATTAGAAAAAATTGCATCTTTAGAAGAAGTAGATGTAGTTTTAACATCAATTGTGGGTATGATAGGATTGAAACCAACTTTAGCTGCAATTAGAGCTGGAAAAGATATAGCTTTAGCTAATAAAGAAACTTTAGTAGTTGCTGGTGAATTAGTAATTGCTGAAGCTAAAAAACACGGTGTGAAAATTTTACCGGTTGACTCTGAACATGGTGCAATCTTCCAGTGCCTTCAAGGAAAAGCAGATAATAAAATTAAAAAAATTCTCTTAACTGCATCTGGTGGACCTTTCAGAGGTAAGAAAATAGAAGATCTTGAAAATGTAACATATAGGGACGCACTTAAACATCCAAAGTGGAATATGGGTCAAAAAATTTCAATAGACTCTGCAACTTTAATGAATAAGGGCTTAGAGGTAATCGAAGCTCATTTTCTTTTTGATGTTTCCTATGAAGATATACAAGTAATTGTACATCCTCAAAGTATAATTCACTCAATGATTGA
Organism: Clostridium paridis; assembly: GCF_016765615.1. GTDB lineage: Bacteria > Bacillota > Clostridia > Clostridiales > Clostridiaceae > Clostridium_T > Clostridium_T paridis. Next base: position 96,665 of record NZ_JAESWA010000017.1, read on the forward strand.
ATATACTGATTCAAGTGTGATAGCTCAATTAGGAAGTACTGATATGCGCTTACCTATTCAATATGCATTAAACTACCCAGAAAGAAAAGGAAATATATCTGAAGCTTTAAATTTTTGGGAGATAAATAAATTAACATTTGAAAAACCAGATTTTGATACTTTTAAATGTTTATCCCTAGCTTATAAAGCCGGGAAAGTAGGAGGTATCATGCCTACAATATTAAATGGAGCAAATGAGGTATTAGTTGAATTATTCTTAAAGGATAAGATTAAATTTTTAGAAATTCCAGAAATAATTGAAGATTGCATGAATAAATTTTATGTAGAGAGTCCTTTAACCTTAGAGTTAATTTTAACAAAAGATAAAGAAGTTAGAGATTACTTATATAGCATTTATAGTTAGGAGGAAATTCTGTGTATATAATTTTAGCGATATTAGCTTTTTCAGTTTTAATAATCGTACATGAATTAGGTCATTTTATAATGGCCAAAGTTAATGGGGTAAGAGTAGATGAGTTTTCTATAGGATTTGGCCCTAGAATCATAGGCGTAAAAATTGGTGAAACAGATTACTGCTTAAGGATTCTTCCTTTTGGTGGTAGAGTTGCTATGCTTGGAGAGGAAGGTAGCGATGATGAAGCTGAGGGAGTAGATTATAGTAGAAGTTTAAATGCTAAACATCCCTTAAGAAAAATTTCAATAATAATCGCTGGAGTGGCAATGAATTATCTATTAGCAATTATTATTTTCCTAGTAATGGCCTTGAATTTAGGCATTACATTACCAGAAATCAAAGAAGTTATTCCAAATTCAGCTGCAGAGCAAGTTGGATTAAAGCCTGGAGATAAATTCCTTAAAATAGACGATGTTAACATATTAACTTCTGATGATGTAACAGTGGCAGTAGCCATGTCTAAAGGCAGTGAGATGAAAGTTAAAGTACAAAGTGGAAGTGAAATAAAAGACTTATCCTTAACCCCTAAATTAAATAAAGATACAGGGGCCTATCAGATAGGATTTTACTTTAATGGAATAGAAAAGCCTTCTTTCGGTCAAAGTGTAACTTATAGCATGAAAGAGACCGTATCTTTAGTAAAACAAACTTTCTTAGGCTTTAAACAAATTTTCTCTGGAAAAGCAAATCTTAAAACTGATGTTGGCGGACCAGTGACAATAATCAAAATGAGTGGAGCTGCAGCAAAAGCTGGTATATGGAATCTTTTATTCTTTGTTGCATTAATATCAGTGAATTTAGCTGTATTGAACTTGCTGCCATTTCCAGCATTAGATGGTGGTTGGGCCTTCTTTATATTAATTGAATTAATAACTGGAAAGAAAATACCACCTAGATTCCTAAATGCAGTTAATTCTGTAGGATTAATGGTTCTTTTAGGTTTGATGGTCTTAGTAACAATTAAAGATATAATTTTCCCAGTTAATTTTTAGGAGTGTAAATAAATGAATAGAAAAGAAACAAGAAAAATAAAGGTTGGTAACATATATGTAGGTGGAGATAGCAGAATTACTGTTCAATCCATGACCAATACAGATACAAGAGATGCTGAAAGTACTATTAAACAAATAAGAGCACTACAAATAGCAGGATGTGATATAATAAGATCTGCAGTTCCTGATATTGAGGCAGCTGAACAAATTTCTAAAATTGTTAAAGGAATTAGTATTCCTTTAGTAGCTGATATTCACTTTGATTATAGATTAGCTTTAGAGTCTATTAAAAATGGTGTTGCAGCTATAAGAATAAACCCTGGTAACATAGGTTCAATGGAAAGAGTAAAAATGGTTGCGGAAGCTTGTAAGGATAAAGGAATTCCTATAAGAATCGGAGTAAATTCTGGATCTTTAGAGAAAGAGCTTTTAGAGAAGTATGGAAAACCATGTCCTGAGGCATTTGTTGAAAGTGCTTTAAAAAGTGCTGCAATCTTAGAAAGTGTGAATTTTAGAGATATTGTAATATCCATTAAATCATCTAATGTAAATACAATGATAGAAAGCTATAGATTGATGAGTGAAAAATCTGATTATCCTCTTCATCTGGGAGTAACGGAATCAGGTACACCTTGGAGAGGTACAATTAAATCTTCTATAGGCATAGGTACGCTTTTATCTGAAGGAATAGGGGATACCTTGAGAGTATCTTTAACTGGAGACCCTATAGAAGAAGTAAAAGTTGGTAATGAGATTCTTAAAGCCCTTGATTTGAAGAAAGGCGGAATAGAATTTGTATCATGTCCTACCTGCGGAAGAACTCAAATAGATCTTATAAAGATTGCCAATATAGTTGAACAAAAGCTAGCTGAATGTAAAAAAGACATTAAAGTTGCAATAATGGGCTGTGTAGTAAATGGGCCTGGTGAAGCAAGGGAAGCTGATATTGGAATAGCTGGTGGAAAAGGCGAAGGTATTATATTTAAAAAAGGTGAAATTTTAAAGAAAGTAAAAGAAGAATATTTAGTTGAAGAGCTAATGAAGGAAATTGATAAATTATAATTTAAAGAAGGGTAATCCCTTCTTTAAATATTTTAACTGTGGGAGGATTTATTCTTGAGTAAGGAATTTATTGATTCAATAAAAAATGAAATAGAAAAAATAGAAGCCTTAGAAGATAAGAATATTCGAATTTCTGGTTTTCAGTTTATGAAAAAAAGCAATAAATTGAAGGCTGTAATTAGAAGTAGTGAATCTCTTTCAAATGAGGAAGAAAAGATAGTAAAAGATATAATAACAAAAAAATTAAATCTTAGTTTACATATTGATGTAATAACCTTAATAGATATTTCTAACATAACCTTACAAGAAGTAGTTAATAAACATTGGAATGAATTAGTTCAAGAGATAATAAAGAAACATCCTCTAGCTAAAGAAATACTTCTATCAGGTAAGAAAGATGTTAATGATAATTCTATAGTTATTTCTTATGGTTCAGAAATATTAATAAAGGTAGCAAAGTCTCAAAAGATTCAAGACTTATTAAAGAGGTATATTTCATATCTTTTCGGCATAACAGCAATAGTATCATTTAAATTTGATGAAAATATAGATGCTGCAATAAGTAAGGAATATGAATCCTTTAAAAAACAAGAAACTGAGAAGATTATAAAAGAAATAAAGACTGTAGTTGCAACCTCAGTTACTAAAGATTCAAAACCAAAAGAAAATCAACAAAAGTATTCTAATCAGGAAAATAAAGATACAAAAATAGATAATGAAAATTTAATAATGGGTAGAGTTATTATGGAAAACTCTGTTCCTGTAAAAAGTATAAGTGAAGAGTCTGGAACCGTAGCAATTACAGGTGAAATATTTAAGGTTGAAGCTAGAGAAACTAAGAGTGGTAAGATACTCCTTACTTTCTTTATAACTGATTATTCCTCTTCTATTGTTGCAAAAGCTTTCCTTAATCCAAAAGTTCAAGAAAGAGTTTTGGAAAATGTTAAAAAGGGATTATACTGCAAAATACGTGGTGAAGCTAGATATGATAATTACTCAAGGGAAGTAACCTTTAACGTTAAAGATATAGTTAAAATGCAAAAAATCCAAAAGCAAGATCTAAGTGATGAAAAAAGAGTAGAGTTACATTGTCATACTACAATGAGTACAATGGATGCAGTTACTCCTGCATCAAAACTAATTGAAAGAGCAGCCAAATGGGGACATCCTGCTATAGCCATTACTGATCACGGGGTAGTTCAAGCATTCCCTGAAGCTATGGATGCAGCAAAAAAACATGGTATAAAAGTAATCTATGGAGTTGAAGGATATTTAGTTGATAATGGTGTACCTATTGCACTTAATGAAAAAGGAGAATCTTTAGATGATACTTATGTTGTTTTCGATTTAGAAACCACTGGCTTCTCCTCAAAAAATGATGAAATTATTGAAATAGGTGCTGTAAAAGTTCAAAATGGCTCAATAATTGATAACTTTTCTACCTTTGTTAATCCTAGGAGAAGTATTCCTTATCACATTACAGAATTAACTTCAATTACTGATGACATGGTAGCAAATGCACCTTCAATTGAAGAGATTCTACCTAAATTTTTAGAGTTTTGTACTAATAGTGTTTTAGTTGCTCATAATGCTAATTTTGATACATCTTTTATAAAAACAAGCTGCAGTAAATATTCTTTACCTTTTAATTTTACAATTATAGACACAGTTCCTTTAGCTAGATTCTTATATCCTGAACTTAAAAGAGTGAAGTTAAATATAGTAGCAAAACATTTAGGTATTTCTCTAGAAAATCATCACAGAGCAGTTGATGATGCAAAAGCTACAGCTGAAATTTTATTAAAATGTTTTGAGAAGATTAAAGCGGACTTAGATATATTTGATTTAAAGAAATTGAATGAAGAATTTTTAAAGAATGTAGATATTAAAAAACTTCCAGCATACCACATAATATTATTAGCAAAAAATCAAGTTGGTCTTAAAAATTTATACAACCTTATAAGTATTTCACATTTAGATAATTTCTTTAAAAGACCGAGAATACCTAAAACATTACTTGAACAATATAGAGAAGGTATAATTGTAGGTTCTGCCTGCGAAGCTGGTCAAGTATATAAAGAGATTCTTGCTGGTAAGAATGATGAAGAGTTAGAAGATATTGTTAGATCATATGACTATTTAGAAATTCAGCCTATAGCTAATAATAATTTTCTTATTGAAAAAGGGAATGTAAAAGATGAGGAAGAGCTTAAAAATATAAACAGAAGAATTTATGATTTAGGTAAAAAGTATGGAAAAGATACGGTTGCAACCTGTGATGTTCATTTTATAGATCCTGAAGATGCAGTTTATAGAGCCATAATCCTTGCAGGTCAAGGGTTTGATGATGCAGATAGTCAGCCACCATTATATCTTAGAACTACTGATGAAATGCTTAAGGAATTTAGCTATTTAGGAACTGATATAGCAAAAGAAGTTGTTATTACAAACCCCAATAAGATTGCAGACTCAGTTGATTCATGCAAACCAATTCCAGATGAAACATATCCTCCTAAAATTGATGGAGCAGAAGATGATATTAAAAATATGACTTTAAATAAAGTTCATAGTATTTATGGTGATAACCTACCTGAAGTAGTTCAGAAGAGACTAGATAAAGAATTAAATTCTATCATCTCAAATGGTTATGCGGTGCTTTATTTGATTGCACAAAAGCTTGTTGCTAAATCAATTTCTGATGGATATCTAGTAGGTTCAAGAGGATCTGTAGGTTCTTCCTTTGTAGCTACAATGTCAGATATAACTGAGGTTAACGGATTACCTCCACATTATGTATGTCCTAATTGCAAAAAATCTGAATTCTTTTTAGATGGATCTATAAGCTCAGGCGCAGATTTACCTGATAAAAATTGTCCTGATTGTGGCACTCTCTATAAAAAAGATGGCCATGATATTCCGTTTGAAACCTTCTTAGGCTTTGAAGGTGATAAGGAACCAGATATAGATTTAAATTTCTCTGGAGATAACCAAGGAGTTATTCATAGATATACTGAAGTTCTGTTCGGAAAGGGCTATACATTCAAAGCAGGTACAATAGGTACTGTTGCGGAAAAAACTGCCTACGGATATGTTAGGAAATATCTTGATGAAAGAAATATTATTACATCATCAGCAGAAATAGAACGTCTAACAATAGGGTGTACAGGAATTAAAAGAACTACTGGGCAGCACCCTGGGGGAATTATGGTTGTACCTAGAGATAATGATATCCATAATTTTTGTCCCGTACAGCATCCAGCAGATGATAGCGAATCTGATGTAGTAACAACACATTTTGATTATCACTCAATAAGTGGTAGACTTCTAAAATTAGATATACTTGGTCACGACGATCCTACTGTTTTAAGAATGTTACAAGATTTAACTGGTTTAGACCCAAAGACTATCCCTCTTCATGATGAAAAAGTTTTAAGCTTGTTTACTAGCCCAGATGCGTTAGGCGTAACAAAGGAAGAGCTTGAATGTGAAGTAGGTACTTATGGACTTCCTGAATTCGGAACCAAATTCGTAAGACAAATGCTTTTAGATACTAAGCCACAGACCTTTGCTGATTTAGTTAGAATATCAGGCCTTTCTCATGGTACTGATGTATGGCTTAATAATGCTCAATATTATATAAAAGAAGGATATACTACATTAGGTGAATGTATCTCAACAAGAGATGATATTATGGTTTATTTAATTTATAAAGGGGTTCCCCCTAAAACCGCATTTAACATAATGGAGAAAGTTAGAAAAGGAAAGGGCGTATCAGAGGAATATGAACAAATAATGAAAGAAAATAATGTTCCAGAATGGTACATTGAATCTTGTAAAAAGATTAAATACATGTTCCCTAAAGGCCACGCAGTTGCTTATGTTATGATGGCAGTGAGAATAGCATACTATAAGGTATATTATCCATTAGCCTATTATGCAACATACTTTACAGTTAGAGCTGATGATTTTGATGCAGATTTAATATGTAAAGGGGAATCTGCTATAAAAAATAAATTACAAGAACTTTATGAACTTGGTAACAATGTTACTCAAAAAGATAAAGGACTCACTACTATTTTAGAAATCTCCTTTGAAATGATTAAGAGAGGCTTTAAATTCTTAAAGGTAGATCTATATAAATCCCATGCAACAAAATTCTTAATTGAAGATGGATTTATAAGACCACCAATAAATTCACTACAAGGTGTTGGTGCAAATGCCGCTAAGAGTATAGCTGAATGTAGAGAGAACGGGGAATTTATTTCAAAAGAAGATTTAAGATTAAGAGCTAAAGTTTCTAAAACTGTAATAGAAACCTTATCTAATCATGGCTGTTTAGAAGGATTAGGTGAAACAAATCAAATATCCTTATTTGGATAAATTTCTTTTCAAAGGGTATTGTAATAAATTTCTACCTATGATATCATAATTTATGAAGCTTAATTAATAGAAACAGGAAGGGAGTGGACAATTGTCCGCTCTTTCTATTTTATGAAACGCAACTCCTAAGGTTGCGTTTTTAGTTGGGTTTCATAATTTGTATTCAATATAGGCTTAGTTTTAAACATTAATTTATATATTGTACAGTATAAATTAATTTTCTCTATTAAAACCCTTAGCTTAGGCTATACTAAATATAAATTATAATAAATTTTAAAAGGAGGTACATTATGAGAGAAATAGAAAACAAAATACATGAACTAGTTAAACCAATAGTAGAAGAAAACGGATACGAGCTATATCATGTAGAATATGTTAAAGAGCAAAATGAATATTATTTAAGAATATATATAGATTCTACTAATGGAATATCACTTAATGACTGTGAAACAGTAAGTAGAGCCGTAAGTGAAATGTTAGATACAACTGATCCAATTAAGGATGCATATTACTTAGAAGTTTCTTCTCCAGGTATTGATAGACAATTATTTACTAATGAACATATTGAAAAAAGTATAGGTTCACAAGTTTTAGTAAAATTATCAAAGACAGTTAATGGTCACAAGAACTTAAAAGGAAAATTACTTGAAGCTAATGATAATGAAATCATTGTAGAAAATGATAATGATACAGTTACAATATCTAAAGAAAAGATTAAAACCATAAATATTATAGGTGAGATATAAATTAAGGGAGGGTATATTAATGAATGAGGAATTCATTACAGCATTAAAAGAGATAATCAAAGATAAAGGGATAAGCGAGGATTTAATTTTTGCTACTATTGAAGATGCTCTAATAAATGCCTATAAGAAAAATTATTCATTTGGTAGTGACAGAGGTGCACAAAATGTAAGAATTAGCATCAATAGGGAAACTGGTGAACTTCATGTTTACTCACAAAGAGAAGTTGTTGAAGATGTATACGATGCTCTTACTGAGATAGAATTACCAGATGCAAAAGAAATTAACCCTAATTATGAATATGGTGACATAGTTGAAATTGAAGTTACTCCAAGAAATTTTGGAAGAGTAGCTGCTATGCAAGCTAAACAAGTTGTTTTGCAAAGAATTAAAGAAGCAGAACGTAAAATAGTTTACAATGATTTCAAAGAAAAAGAATTCGACATTATCTCTGGTACTGTTATAAGAAAAGATAGGGGTAACGTTTTTGTAGATTTAGGAAAATTAGAAGCAATACTAGGACCTAATGAACAAATGGCTGGAGAAGCTTACAATTTTAATGAGATGTTAAAGTTATATATAGTTGAAGTTAAAAATGGTTCAAAAGGACCACAAGTATTAGTTTCAAGAACTCATCCAGGATTAGTTAGGAGACTTTTTGAACTTGAAGTTCCTGAAATATATTCAGGTGTTGTTGAGATAAAATCAATAGCTAGAGAAGCTGGTTCAAGAACTAAGATTGCTGTACACTCAAATGAAGAAGCTGTTGATCCAATGGGAGCTTGCGTAGGCCCTAAAGGTCAAAGAGTTCAAAATATTGTTAATGAACTAAAAAATGAAAAGATAGATATAATTAAATGGAGTAAGGAACCTGAAGAATTTATAGCTAATGCGTTAAGCCCATCTAAAGTTTTAGATGTGCAAGTTGATGAAGATAATAAATCAGCTAAAGTTGTAGTTGACGATTCTCAGCTTTCACTAGCAATAGGAAAAGAAGGCCAAAATGTTAGACTTGCTGCAAAGTTAACTAACTGGAAAATTGACATTAAAAGCAAATCTCAAGTAGAAGAATAAAAAGAATAGAGAGGTGTTTTTAATGAAAGTTAAAAAGATTCCTATGAGAATGTGTAATGGATGCATGGAAATGAAACCAAAAAAAGAATTGATTAGAATCGTTAAATCCCCAGAAGGTGATGTTTCAGTAGATCTTACTGGAAAGAAAGCTGGTAGAGGCGCTTATATATGCAAAGACTTTGAATGTCTGGAAAAAGCATATAAGTCTAGACGACTTAATAAGAACTTACAAAGTGAGATAAGTAGCGATGTCTATGAAAAGCTAAAGGATGAAATAAATAATGATAAATAAATTTTTTCAATTTTTAGGTTTGTCAAAAAGAGCTGGAAAATTGCTTGAAGGATATAACAAGTGTAATGATGCATTAAATAAAAGAGAAATCTTTTTATTTATTCTATCTCTAGATATATCAGAAAGAACTAAAAAGCTTTTTATAACTTATTGTGAAAAAAATAATATTCCCTATATACTAGATTTTTATAAAGAAGATCTTGGGAGTGCCATTGGTCGTGCAGAAGTTAATATAATTGGAGTTACAGATGATAATATCTCAAAGAAGCTATTATCACTATATGAAGAAAATAAACAAATTTAACCAAAATATTCGGGGGTGAATATATGTCTAAAATTAGAGTATATGAATTAGCAAAAGAATTAGGTGTATCAAGTAAAGACTTAATTACTTTATTAGAAGAAGAATTTTCAATAATTGTAAAGAATCACATGAGTGTTATAGAGGATGAAGATGCTGAGCTTATAAAAGAACTTTTATCAGGAAGCTCGAAAACCGAATTAACTTCTGATTCTTCTGAACCAAAAACTATAGTAGACGAATATGAAGATATGGTTGCTGAAGAAGTAAACAATCAATCGAAGAAGAAGAAAAAAGGTAAAGGCAAGAAAAATGAAGAGGATTCTGAGAATGGTGAAGCAGCTGGTAGCGATAAAATTATTGAAATAGGCGATAGTATCACTGTTAAGGATCTTGCTGATAAACTTAATAAACCAAGTACAGAAGTTATAAGAACTTTAATGTTTTCTGGTGTAATGGCTGCACTTAATCAAGAAATAGATTTTGAAACTGCTGAAAAGGTAGCTGAAAAATTTGAAATTATTGTAGAAAGAAAATCTGATGATCTTACTTTAGAAAAAGTTGAAGAAGAAGTTGAAGAATCAGAAGAGAATCTTAAGAAAAGACCTCCTATTATAACTGTAATGGGACACGTTGACCATGGTAAAACTTCATTACTAGATGCAATAAGAAAATCAAGTGTAACTGAAAGAGAAGCTGGTGGTATTACGCAACATATTGGTGCTTATACAGTTACAGTTAATGGAGAAAAAATAACATTCTTAGATACTCCAGGCCACGAAGCATTTACTGCTATGCGTGCTAGGGGTGCTCAAATTACTGATATAGTAATTCTAGTTGTTGCTGCAGATGATGGAATAATGCCTCAAACTAAAGAAGCTATTAATCACTGTAAAGCTGCTGGCGTTCCTATGATAGTTGCTATAAACAAAATGGATAGACCTGGTGCTAACCCAGATAGAGTTAAACAAGAATTAACAGAACATGGATTAGTAGCAGAAGACTGGGGTGGAGATACTATATGTGTAAATGTTTCTGCCAAAACTCATGAAAACCTTGATACTATATTAGAAATGGTACTTCTTACTGCTGAAATGCAAGAATTAACTGCAAATCCTGATAGAAGAGCTAAAGGAACCGTTGTAGAAGCTGAGCTTGATAAAGGTAGAGGAGCTGTGGCTACTTTATTAGTTCAGAATGGTACATTGCATGTAGGAGATTCTATTATTGTTGGTTCAACATACGGAAGAATCAGAGCTATGTTTGATGATAAAGGTAAGAAGATAAAGTCAGCTGGACCATCGATTCCTGTTGAGATACTTGGTCTTTCAGAAGTTCCTGCAGCTGGTGATAGATTTAACGTTGTTAAAGATGAAAAGACTGCTAGAACTATGGCTGAATCAAGAAAAGAGAAAGTTAGAGATGAACAGCTTAATTCAAATCATAGAGTTTCATTAGAAGACTTATATTCTCAAATAAAAGAAGGTAAGATAAAAGAACTTCCTGTAGTTGTAAAAGCGGATGTTCAAGGTTCAGTAGAAGCTATTAAATCCTCACTTGAAAAACTTTCTACAGATGATGTAAAAGTTAGAGTTATTCACGGTGGAGTTGGAGCTATTACTGAAACAGACGTAATTCTTGCTGCTGCATCAAATGCAATAATTATAGGATTCAATGTTAGACCTGATACTAATGCAAGTATTGTTGCTGAAAAAGAAGCCGTAGATTTGAAAACTTATAGAATCATCTATGAAGCAATAGAAGATATTAAATCTGCTATGATTGGAATGCTTGATCCAGATTACAAGGAAGTTGTATTAGGTAAGGCTGAAGTTAGAATGACATATAAAATCTCTAATGTTGGTACTATAGCTGGTTCTTATGTACTTGATGGTAAGTTAGTAAGAAACTCTGATGTAAGAATAATAAGAGATGGAATAGTAATTTTTGAATCTACTTTAGGTTCATTAAAGAGATTCAAAGATGATGTTAAAGAAGTTAATGCTGGATATGAATGTGGTATTACAGTTGAAAAATTCAATGACATTAAAGAGGGAGATATTGTAGAAGCATTTACAGTAGAAGCTATTAAGAGAAAAGAACTATAAAGAGGTGATTTGATGGCTAATTACAGAGGCGGAAGAATTAATGAGGAAGTTAAAAAGATTATTTCTTCCCTAATTCAATACGAGATTAAAGACCCTAGAATGTCAGCCATGGTTTCAGTTACAGATGTTAATGTAACAAAAGATTTAAGATATGCAAAAGTTTTCGTTTCAATCTTTACAAATAATGAAGAGGAAAAGAAAGCAACTTTGCAAGCACTAAAGAGTGCAAGTGGTTTTATTAGAAGAGAGTTAGGACATAAAATAAATCTAAGATATACTCCTGAAGTTTTATTTGAAGAAGATTCCTCAATATCTAATGGTATGTATATCGATTCTTTAATTGAAAAGATTAAGGAGAAATAATCATGGATGAAGTAATAAAAAAAATAAATGAATCCTTAAATATAGGCATAACTTATCATATTTCACCAGATGGTGACGCATTAGGAAGTGCATTAGCATTACTAATAGGACTTAAGAAATATGGAAAAAATGTATATATAATTTCAAAAGACATAGTTTCAGATGACATGGGATATCTACCATGTTCATCTGAAGTTAATGGCTTTCAAGTAACTCCTAAGGAAGATACAGACTTAGTAATAGTTGTAGATTGTGGTAACTTAGAAAGAATTTCAGCAGATTTAAGTAATTACTCAGGTACTATAATAAACATAGACCATCATTTATCAAATGATGAGTATGGCAATATAAATTATATAGATGTAAATGCTGCTGCAACTGCTGAGATAATATATTCCCTTTTAAAGACTATGAATATAATCATAAATAAAGATATAGCCACATGTTTATATACTTCCCTGGTTACTGATACAGGTTCATTTAGATTTTCAAATGTTACTAAGAGAAGTCATGAAATAGCTGGCGAGTTAATTGAGCTAGGCATTGATAATTCCTCAATACATTCTGAAATATTTGACAATAAACCATTAAATAGCCTTAAAATCCTTGGAGAAATACTAAAGAATATTAAAGTGTTTTTTAATGGAAAAGTTTCTTATCTTGAGTTAACAAAGGATATTTGTGATGACTGCGAAGATGTTTCAGATGTTGTTAATTATGGCCTTAAAATAAAAGGTGTGGAAGTTGCAGTTTTTATTAAGGAAATAAAAGATGGTGTCAAAGTTAGCTTAAGAAGCAAACATGATTTTGATGTAAGAAAAGTTGCTGAAGTTTTCGGCGGTGGAGGCCATACAAAAGCTTCTGGAATTACATTTAGAAATAAAACTATTCAAGATGTTAAGGAACTTATTTTAACATCTATAGAAAATGAGTTGGTTTAATGAATGGCGTAATTAATATAAATAAACCTAAAGGAATTACTTCTTTTGATGTTGTTTATAAGATTAAGAAAATCTCTGGAGAAAAAAAAATAGGTCACACTGGAACACTAGATCCTTTGGCAACTGGTGTTCTACCTATTTGTCTAGGAAAAAGCACAAAATTAATTGATTATATAATGTCAGGTAAAAAAAAATATAGAGTAAAATTTCAATTAGGTATAGTAACTGATACCTATGACTCAGAAGGTACCATATTAGAAGAACATGATACTTCCTATATAACAAAAGAAGAGGTTTTACATGTTATTAACTCCTTTAAAGGTGATATAATGCAAGAACCACCAATGTATTCTGCATTAAAACAAAATGGAGTAAGACTATATGAGTTAGCAAGGAAAGGCATTGAAGTTGAGAGAGAAAAAAGACCAATTTCTATCTTTAATATTGAGAATATTGAGATAGATTTGCCATATATAACTATGGATGTAAGTTGTTCTAAAGGCACATACATTAGAAGCTTATGTTATGATATAGGTAAAAGTCTTAATGTAGGTGCTGTAATGAGAGAATTAACTAGAATGGCATCAGAACCTTTTGATATAAAAGATTCCGTAGATTTAGAAAGCTTGGATTTAGAAACTTTGTTAAAACATATGATTTCTTCTGAAGAAGCACTTTCAATGTATGAAAGTGTTATATTAGAAGAAGGTTATGAAAAATTACTCATAAATGGGGTGAAACTTCTAGATCCTAATTTTACAAAGAGCTTTTTTGAATTAGATGAAATATATAAAGTATATAATTCCAAAAATGAATTCTTAGGTATTGGAAAAGGTACTAACCAAGGATTCAAACTACTTAAAAATCTTATGGAGTAACAAAAAGGGGAATATATAAATGATTATAATTAATGAAATTAATAGTGAAACAATCAAAGAAGATACTTATATTGCATTAGGCAGTTTTGATGGTTTACATAAAGGACATTTGACTTTAATAAAGAAGGCTAAAGAATTAGCTAACGCAAATAACGGGAAAAGCATGGTATTCTCTTTTAAGAATCATCCCCTTTCATTAATTAGACCTGAATTAGCACCTAAGCTTTTAATGAGTAATGAAGAAAAGATTAAAATACTAAGTGATTTAAATATTGATATATTTTCTTTAGTTGATTTTAATGAAAGCTTTATGAAGATTGAACCAGAAGATTTTATTTCTTTATTATGTACAAAGTATAATGCAAAAGGAATAATTGTTGGATTTAATTATAGATTTGGGTATAAAAATAAAGGTAACATAGAGCTTTTAAAAAGTTTAGAAGAAAAGTATAATTTTAAGTTACATATTTTAGATGCTTATAAATATAAAGATGAGATAGTAAGTTCATCAAGAATTAGAGAAGAGATAACTAGTGGAAATATTGAAGATGCCAACGAAATGCTTTCAAGAGCTTATTATGTTGAAGGAAAAGTGATTCATGGTAAAAAGCTTGGAAGACAGCTTGGATTTCCAACTGCAAATCTTGAATATTCTTCAGACTTCATCTTACCTAAGATAGGTGTATATTATACAAATGTAGTTATTAATGAAAAACAATATAAAGGAATCACATCAGTTGGTTATAACCCTACCGTTAAGGGTGAAAGTTTAACTGTAGAAACATATATATTAGATTTTGATGAAGATATATATGATAAAACGCTAAGGGTTTATTTTATCAAAAGAATAAGAGATGAAGAAAACTTTGCATCTTTAGATGAATTAATAGCTCAATTAAATTCTGACAAAGAATTTGCTGTAAAAGAGTCTTTAAGTATTAATTTGTAAAAATTCATTTACAATGGAAATTTCTTTTGTTATAATACTCTTTAGGAACCTACTTCTAAGAGTTAAGACTAGCCGACTTTCTTCTTGGAAATAGGGGATAAATTACGGAGGTGTATTTACATGGATAAAACTAAAAAGGCAGAAATAATCGCAAAATATGCAAGACATGAAGGAGATACTGGTTCTCCAGAAGTTCAAATTGCTCTATTAAGTGAAAGAATAAACTCTTTAACTGAGCATTTAAGAACACATAAAAAAGACCACCATTCAAGAAGAGGTCTTTTAATGATGGTTGGACAAAGAAGAGGTTTATTAAACTACCTTAACAGCATCGATATCGAAAGATACAGAACAATCATCCAACAATTAGGATTAAGAAGATAATTATAGAGCGGTATATCCGCTCTATTGTTTTAGAAGGGCAAAATTTGTAAAATTATGTAGATTTTTACATGACCTAAAGGAGGTTAATTTATGAGCCATATTTATTCAACAACTGTTGCCGGAAGAGAAATGAAAGTAGAATTTGGTAGTATTGGTATGCTATCTGATTGTGCTATGTTTATGAGCTATGGTGATACAGTTGTTTTAACAAATGTAAATGCTTCAGAAAAACCAAGAGATGGAATAGATTTCTTTCCATTAAGCGTTGAATATGAAGAAAGACTATATGCAGTAGGTAAAATACCTGGTGGATTTATTAAAAGAGAAGGAAGGCCTTCAGAAAACGCTATCTTAAATGGTAGAGCTATTGATAGATCCTTAAGACCTTTATTCCCAAAGGGATTCAGAAATGATGTGCAAGTTGTTTGTACTGTTGTATCTGTAGAAAACGATAATCTTCCAGAAATCTTAGCTATTAATGCAGCATCTACAGCATTAGCCATATCAAGCATTCCATTTACAACTCCTGTAGCAGGTGTTCAAGTAGGACTAATTGACGGAAGTTTTATTATAAACCCAACGTCAGCTCAAAGAGAAAAATCCGAAATGTTCTTAACTGTTTGTGCGACAAAAGACAAAGTAATGATGATTGAAGCTGGTGGAAATGAAATACCAGAAGAAACTATGATCAACGCTATCAACTTTGGATTTGAGGAATGTAAAAAGATTGCTTTATTCCAAGAAGAGTGCGTTAAACAATTCGGTAAAGAAAAGATAGTTCCTGAATTACACAAAGTGGACGAAGCTCTAGCTCAAGAAGTAAGAGATTACTCATATGAAATATTAAAGTCTGCAATGTATATTATTGATAAAAATGAGAGAAACTTAGCAGTAGATGAAGCTAAAGCTAAAGTTCTTGATGCATTTAAAGAAAAATATCCTGATAACATGAGTGATGTTGGAGAGGTAGTTTATAGCATTCAAAAAGAAGTAGTAAGACACATGTTATTAAAAGAACATAGAAGACCTGATGGTAGAAGATTTGATGAAATAAGACCTATAAACTGCGAAGTTAATGTACTTCCAAGAACTCATGGTACTGGTATATTCACAAGAGGATTAACTCAAGTTATGACAGTTGCTACATTAGGTGCAATTGGTGATGTTCAAGTTCTTGATGGAATAGGTGAAGAAGTTTCAAAGAGATATATGCATCACTATAATTTCCCTGCATACAGTGTTGGAGAAGTTAGACCTTTAAGAGGACCAGGAAGAAGAGAAATAGGTCATGGAGCGTTAGCTGAAAGAGCTTTAGAACCATTAATACCTTCTGAAGAAGAATTCCCATATACTATAAGATTAGTTTCAGAAGTTTTAAGCTCAAATGGATCAACTTCACAAGCTTCAGTTTGTGGATCTACTTTAGCATTATTAGATGCTGGTGTACCAATAAAAAGACCAGCTGCAGGTATTGCAATGGGATTAATTACTTCTGAAGACTTAACTGAAGAAGGAGTTATTACAGATATTCAAGGAATAGAAGATTTCTTTGGAGACATGGACTTTAAAGTAGCAGGTACAGAAGTAGGTATTACTTCAATCCAAGTTGACACAAAGCTAGCTGGATTATCAGAATATGTTATCAGAACAGCTATAGAAAATGCTAAGAAAGCTAGAATGGAAATTTTAGATAAAATTAATGCTTGTATATCTGGTCCAAGAGAAGAAGTATCAGAATTTGCACCAAAAACTTCTGCTATGCAAATAGATCCTGATAAAATAAGGGATGTAATAGGAGCAGGTGGAAAAGTAATTAATAAAATAATTGCTGACACAGGTGTTAAAATTGATATTAAAGATGATGGTAAGATATTTATATCTTCTTCTGACTCAGCAGGAGTTAAGCAAGCAATGAGTATAATTGAAGGTTTAACTAAAGAAGTTAAAGTTGGAGAAGTATATTTAGGTAAAGTAACTAAGATAGCTGCATTTGGAGCATTTGTAGAAGTGTTACCTGGAAAAGAAGGATTAGTTCACATTTCAAAACTTGATGTAAATAGAGTAAATAAAGTTGAAGATGTTGTATCAGTTGGAGATGAAATATTAGTAAAAGTTACTGAAATTGATGCTCAAGGAAGAGTTAACCTTTCTAGAAAAGATGCGATTGTAGATACTGAAAAAAAAGATGAAGAATAAATAGAAGGGCAATTATTAGTTGCCTTTTTATTTTTTAAATGGAGGCATTATGTATAACTTATATACTTTAAAAAATGGATTAAGAATTGTAACTGAAAAAATTGACTACATTAATTCCATTAGCATTGGTGTTTTAGTTAATAATGGTTCTAGAAATGAGAATCCAAGTATTAATGGAATATCTCACTTTATTGAACATATGTTATTTAAAGGTACAAATAAAAGAACCGCCAAGGAAATCGTAGAAGAGATTGAGAATGTTGGTGGTCAAATAAATGCTTATACTAGCAAAGAATCAACATGTTATTATATTAAAGCTTTAAATACACATTTAGAACTTTCTATAGACATTCTAGCAGATATGATTCTAAACTCTAAATTAGATGATGAAGAAATATCTAAAGAACAAGGAGTAGTAATAGAAGAAATAAATATGAATGAGGATACACCTGAAGAAGTCTTAGGTGACGTATACGCTAAAGCTGCCTTTGGTGATGACTCTTTATCCTATGCAATTTTAGGTACTCCTAAAACTGTATCCAGCTTTAATTCAAAAAAGCTGAAAGATTTCATAAATGACAACTATACTACCAAAAACACTGTAATTTCAATATGTGGAAATTTTGATGAATCTGAATTAAAAACCTTGATAGAAAATTATTTTGGTGTATGGGAAGAAACTTCAAATAGATCTTTTGAATATTCAAAGTCTAAATTAGAAGAAAACTTTTTATATACTGAAAAAAATATAGAACAACTTCATATTAACTTTGGACTAAAAGGTGTTCCAAATGGTGATGAAAGAGGTTATAGTTTAGTTCTTTTAAATAATATACTTGGCGGTGGAGCATCCTCTATTTTATTTCAAAAAGTTAGAGAAGAGTTAGGGTTATGCTATTCAATATACTCATATCTGCTACCATTTCAAAATGTTGGTGCATTTAATGTATACACAGGGTTAAGTCCAACGTATGCTGGTAAAGCTATTTCTGTTATTAAAGAGGAATTAAATAAATTTAAAACAAGAGAATTTACTCAAGAAGAGATAAATATTAATAAAGAGAAGATTAAAGCACATTATATTTTAGGATTAGAGAGTACCTCTGCAAGGATGTTTAATAACGGTAAATCCGTACTATTCCAAAATAAAATAAATACTCCAGAAGATATAATAAAAAAAATAGATAGAATTAATAAAGATACCATAAAAGAAGTTCAAAGTGTTTGTTTTAATGATGGAATTGTAAATGGAGCTTTTGTTGGGAAAAGTATTTCTCTTGATGAATTATCTGCTCAATGCGAGAAGGATGTTTTTGCTTATAATTCTATAAATGCAACATTAGTATAGCTCACAATATAATATTATGTAAATTTTATGAATGCATTTAGTTATAAATTACCTCCTTAACTCATATTATGTTTTAAGGGGGTAATGCTATGAGTGAAAATATTAAAACATTAAGTGAAATGGAACGTTTTGAAATAATTAACGTAAATGATGGAGAAAAATATAGTTATTTATCTAATAATGATATTATAATTGATGATGATGGGAATCTTAAGTTTTTAATTATTAATTTAAACAACTCAAAATTTTCATTTTTCGGAGGTAGTGAATATTTAGAAATACCTTGGGAGTATGTAAAAAAAATAGGATCAAAAACTATCATTCTAGATGTAGAAGAAGAGAATATTAAACGAGCAAGGTTATAAAATTAAGAGGAAGTGGATATTTTGAAATTTTTAGTACAAAAATTCGGTGGCACATCTGTATCAACCGAAAGTAGAAGAAAGTTTGTAGTAGAAAAAGTAAAAGCAGCTATAGATGAAGGATTTTCACCTGTAGTTATTGTTTCTGCTATGGGCAGAAAAGGTGAACCTTATGCAACAGATACATTGTTATCTTTGCTTGATGATAAATTTAAAGAAGAAAATAAACAAGCTACAGACCTATTAATGAGTTGTGGTGAAATAATAAGTGCAGTAGTAATGAGTAATGAATTAAATAAGGTTGGTCTAAAGGCTATGCCATTAACAGGTGGACAAGCCGGTATATTAACTAACGATGACTTTACTAACGCTACCTCAACTAATGTAGATATTACAATGTTGAGTGACATAACATCTAAGGGATATATACCTGTAATAACTGGATTTCAAGGGATGACAAAGGAAGGCTTTATAACTACCTTAGGTAGAGGCGGTAGTGATACTTCTGCTTCCTTAATTGGCGTTGCTTTAAATGCTCATGAGATTCAAATATATACTGATGTAGATGGAATAATGACTGCTGATCCAAGAATTGTAGAAGATGCTTCATTAATAGATGTAATCAGTTATAGTGAAGTTTTCCAATTAGCAGACCAAGGTGCTAAGGTAATTCATCCTAAGGCAGTAGAAATTGCTATGAGAGGGAATGTGCCACTAGTAATTAAGAACACAATGAATAATTGTTCTGGTACATTAATAAATAGCATAGGTGATTCAAATAGCACAAGAATAATAACTGGAATTACATATTTGAACAATAGAATACAAGTTTCTATTAAATTAGAGGATAATCAAGGCAACCCTCATTATAAGGAACTATTAGATATTGTTGCAAATAATGATATCAGTTTAGATTTAATAAATATATTTCCAAAAGAAAAAATATTTACAATTGATAGCAGCAAGAAAAATATGCTAGAAACTATATTTAAAAATATTAATATTAAATATACCTTAATAGAAAATTGTAGTAAGATCTCTGTCATAGGCTCAAGAATGGCAGGAATACCCGGAGTAATGGCAAAGATAATAAAAGCGTTAAGTGATAGTAATATAGATGTACTTCAAACTGCTGACTCTCATAGCACTATTTGGTGTTTAATTGAAAGTGATAAGGTAAATGAAGCTACAAATATTTTACACCAGACTTTTCAATTATAGATTTTTAAGTTTAACTAATAACTTATGTAAACAAGAATAAATTGAGTTTCCTATAGTATAAAAATACTCCTCCTGTACAAAATATAAAAGTACAGGAGGAATGTTTGTTATGACTTATGATGATCCTATAAATTTAAATAAAAAGTATCCTAATAAAAATAATTTTTATTCTGCTGAATCTGAAGCTGAAGAAAAAAAAGAAAAAAATGAAGATATTGAATCAATTAAAGAAGTTGGAAATACAGAACCTGTAAAACCAGATGAAAGAATTCAAGTAATTTCAATAATTGGTCAAATTGAAGGGCATATGATTTTACCGCCAAACACCAAAACTACAAAGTATGAGCATCTAATACCTCAACTGTTATCAATAGAACAAAATCCAAATGTTAAAGGGGTTTTATTTATACTTAATACCGTTGGTGGAGATGTAGAGGCTGGGCTTGCAATAGCTGAAATGATTAATAGTATGTCTAAACCAACTGTTTCATTAGTAATTGGTGGTGGCCACTCCATAGGTGCTCCATTAGCAACTTCTGCTAAAGCATCATTTATATCTCCGTCAGCAACAATGATTATTCATCCAATAAGGATGAACGGACTAATAATAGGAGTTCCTCAAACCTTTAATTATTTCAATAAGATGCAACAAAGAATAAATGATTTTATTGTTAGAACTTCTAAAATAGAAACGGATGAATTAAAGCGTTTAATGTTGCAGACAGATGAACTTCTCAATGATATGGGAACTATACTAATTGGAAAAGAAGCAGTTGATATTGGATTAATAGATGAAGTTGGTGGAGTGAAATCTGCTTTAGATAAACTTGAATCTATGATAGAATAGAAATGTTAAATAAACCATAGGAAAAATCCTATGGTTTATTTGTGTAAAAAAGGATATTAATTTATAATATAGAATAGAGAGATAGGGGTGGTAAAATGGCAAGGAGAAAGACTAGAGCAAGAAAGAAGAAAAAAACAGAGATAAAGCAATATTCAGAGATAAAAGGTTTTATGTGGATTGTTATAGGATTCATTTTAGCAATAGGTATATATACTAACTTAGCAGGATACTTTTCTGCTTTTTCAAAGAATGTTTTATTCTCCCTTTTAGGAATAGGAGCATTTGTAATGCCATTATATCTAATATATTTTGGTGCTATGATAATATATCACAAAGGTGAGCTTCAACTAGGGTATAAATTTTACCCTATAACCTTTTTAGCAATTAATACATTACTATTAGTAGCCTCAATAAATATGGACATACGTAGTAATAACACATCTGACTTTTTTACAATTATAGGAGACATAATTAAGAACTCATCACCATTAGATGGCGGGATTTTAGGTTTTACATTAGCATATCCTCTATATAAAATCTTAGGATTTGTAGGTTCAATAATTGTTTATATGGCTATCTATGTTATATGTATAGTAATAACATTTAATCTCTCAATTAGAGATATGGGGAAAAATATAAAAGATAAAGGTAAGAGAGTTAAAGAAGATTTAAAAAATAAAAATATCCAATTAAAAGAGAGAGAACCAGATATTAATTTAGAAGTTGAAAAAAGCAAAGTTGAAAATGAATATATAGATGGTATAAACAAAAAGATAAAAATATTAGATTTTATGAAAAATGCTGAAATTCATAATGAACCGTTTGCAGAAGAGAAAAATAAAGAAATCGCAGTGTTTCAAATGGGTGATCTAGCTTCTGATGTTTCTAATGTTAAAAGTGAATCAACTAAAAGTAAAAAGCTTGAAAATGATGTTAAAGAAGATGTAAATAAAGAGATAGTCGAAAAAATATCTGAGGTAAAAACAGAAAAGGAATATATTATACCTAATTTAGACTATTTAAATGCTAACAGTGGTCTTAAGATTAATAAGGAAGATAAAAAAGAACTTATAGCTTCAGCTAATAAACTTGAAGAAACTCTTAGTTCATTTGGTGTTGAAGCAAAAGTTTTACAAGTTACAAAAGGACCTGCTGTTACAAGATATGAGCTTCAACCTAATATTGGAGTTAAGGTTTCAAAAATTGTAAATCTTTCTGATGATATTTCATTAAGTTTAGCAGCTTCAGGAGTAAGAATTGAAGCTCCAATACCTGGAAAATCTGCTGTAGGTATAGAGGTTCCAAATAAAAAGGTAACTCCTGTATTTTTAAGAGAAGTACTAGAATCCAATGAATTTAAAAGTTCTACAAGTAATGTTGCCTTTGCATTAGGAAAAGATATTGCCGGTCAGTGTATTGTAACAGACTTAAGTAAAATGCCGCACTTATTAATTGCCGGTGCAACTGGCTCAGGAAAATCGGTATGTATTAATACCTTAATTATGAGTATCTTATATAAATATTCTCCTGAAGATGTAGCATTGCTTATGATTGACCCCAAGGTTGTAGAGTTAAATGTTTATAATGGAATTCCTCATCTATTAATACCAGTAGTAACTGATCCTAAAAAAGCTGCTGCAGCGTTAAATTGGGCTGTTAATGAAATGACAAGAAGATATAAGTTGTTTGCTGATTTAGGTGTTAGGAATGTACAATCATATAATGCACTTTTAGAAAAAGGACAAATTGAAGCAAAGCTTCCTTATATAGTTATAATTGTAGATGAGTTGGCAGATTTAATGATGGTATGTCCAAATGATGTTGAGGAATACATTGCAAGATTAGCACAAATGGCAAGAGCAGCAGGTATGCATTTAGTTCTTGCAACACAAAGACCATCAGTAGATGTTATAACTGGCGTAATTAAAGCTAATATACCATCCAGAATATCCTTTGCAGTTTCTTCACAAGTTGACTCAAGGACTATACTAGATTCTTCTGGTGCTGAGAAATTATTAGGTAAAGGAGATATGTTATTCTATCCCGTTGGTGAATCGAAACCTCTAAGGATACAGGGTGCATTCATTTCTGAAGAAGAGGTTGAAAAAGTTGTTTCTTTCATAAAATCAGATGAAAATAACATTCAATATAAAGAGGAAATAATTGACCATATAAATAGTGAATCTGTTGAAAATAATAAAATTTCTGATGATGATACTGATGAACTTCTAGATGAAGCAATAAATATTGTAGTTGAAAGCGGCCAAGCTTCTGCTTCATTTATACAAAGAAGATTGAGAATTGGCTTTAATAGAGCAGCTAGAATAATTGAGCAATTAGAAGAAAGAGGCATAATATCAGCAAAAGACGGAACAAAACCAAGACAGGTATTAATATCAAAAAGCGAATTAGAGGAGTTTTAAGTAAAAAAACACTTGTTTTAAAATATAAAGAGTTTTAAAATTAAATTTGTAATTTATCTAACATAGGAGGAATAATTTTGACAAAATATAAGGTAGGTTTAGTAAGTTTAGGGTGCGACAAAAATAGAGTAGATTCAGAAATCTTACTAGGTGAGATGAAAACCAATTATGAATTTACAAATAATCCCAAAGAAGCTGAAATAATTATTGTAAATACATGTGGGTTTATTGAGAAAGCTAAACAAGAATCTATAGATACAATACTTGAAATGGCTAAATATAAAAATAAATATAATTGCAAACTTTTAATTGCAACTGGTTGCTTAACTCAAAGATATGGAAAAGATTTAGAAGAGCTTATGCCTGAAATAGATATAATGCTTGGAGTAAATGATTATAAGAAAATTAATCAGTATATTGAGGACTTTATTGCTGGTAATGAAAGAGTAGTCTCAATAGATTATTCAGACGAAAATATAAATGAAGGTAATAGAGTTATAACTACTGATAAAGCAACTGCTTATTTAAGAATTGCTGAAGGATGCGATAATTTCTGTACCTACTGTATAATTCCAAAAATAAGAGGAAAGTTCAGAAGTAGATCAATAGAAAACATTTTAAAAGAAGCAGAAGCTTTAGTAAGTAATGGGGTAAAGGAAATAATTCTTGTAGCTCAAGATACTACACGTTATGGTATAGATTTATATGGTGAGAAAACACTTCATAAATTACTAAAAGAACTTTGCAAAATAAATGATCTTAAATGGATCAGACTTATGTACTGCTATCCAGAAGAGATAACAGAAGAACTTATAAACGTAATGGCTTCTGAAGAAAAGATTTGTAAATATATAGATATGCCACTACAACATATTTCTTCAAATATACTTAAACTTATGGGGAGAAAAACATCAAAGGAAGATGTAATAGATAAAATTAATACTATAAGAAAATCTATCCCTGATATAACTATAAGAACTTCATTAATTGTAGGGTTCCCTGGTGAAAGCGATGAAGACTTTAATACCCTAAAGGATTTTCTTCAAGAATACAAATTAGAGAAAGTTGGAGTATTTAGATATTCTCAAGAAGAGGGTACTCCTGCTGCAACTATGAGCAATCAAATTACTGAAGATTTAAAGGCTAAAAGAGAAGAAGAAGTCATGCTTATACAACAGAATATTTCTTCTGAAATAAATAGTTTGAAAATTGGAAGAATCTATGATATTCTTGTGGAAGGATATAATGGAGAATATTTCTTTGGTAGAAGTGAAGAAATGGCTCCGGATATTGATGGAAATGTATTTATAAAAGATCAAGACCTAAAGGTTGGAGAGTTTGTTAAGGTTAAAATTACCGAGGCTTTGGAATATGATTTATTAGGGGTTGTTTGTGATGAATCTTGCAAATAAATTGACACTTATTAGAATTGTTTTAGTACCAGTATTTTTACTGTTTATTGCACTGAAAATTGATTATGGAACATATATAGCTACTTTTATATTTATACTAGCGTCATTAACTGATAAGCTAGATGGGTATATTGCTAGAAGTAGAAATCAAATTACTAACTTTGGAAAATTCATGGATCCATTAGCAGATAAATTGCTAGTTACTTCTGCATTAATTTCCTTAGTTGAATTACAAATCATACCTAGTTGGGCTGCAGTTATAATTATAGCTAGAGAATTTGCTGTTTCTGGTTTGAGAACTATAGCAGCTGCAGAAGGAACTGTTATTGCAGCTTCTTGGTGGGGAAAGATTAAAACTGTAATTCAAATTATTGCAATAATAACACTATTATTAAAAGTAAATATAAATAATTCAAGTATGCTTTTAAATACTTTTATGACTAATAACACACTTCATGCTTTATATAATTATTTACCAGATGTATTATTATATATAGCTGTAGCAATTACTATCCTTTCTGGAATTGACTATTTTAACAAGAACAAAAATACAATAGATACAAATAAGTAGTATATAAAAAAAATAAATGATAATAATTTAGATAAAAGTTCCAATTCTTATTGGAACTTTTATAATATCACTTGTTGACATAAATAAAAAAGTAACATATAATTAGTATATAGAACAGATGTTCGAGAAAGGATGGAATCTCATGGCAAATTTAGATATGGATAAACTAAAAGCAATAGAGGCTGCAATGGGCCAAATAGAAAAACAGTTCGGAAAAGGCTCAATAATGAAATTAGGCGAGCATACTACTAGCGGAATAGAAGCTATATCAACTGGATGTCTTGATTTAGATATAGCCTTAGGAATAGGCGGAGTTCCAAAAGGAAGAATAATAGAAATATACGGTCCAGAAAGTTCAGGTAAAACTACAGTAGCTCTTCAAATTGTAGCAGAAGCACAAAAAGCTGGTGGAGCCGTTGGATATATAGATGCAGAACATGCGTTAGATCCTAACTATGCACGTAACTTAGGAGTAAAAACTGATGATTTAATAGTATCTCAACCAGATACAGGTGAGCAAGCTTTAGAGATTGCTGAAGCTTTAGTTCGTTCTGGAGCAATTGATGTTATAGTTGTGGATTCTGTAGCAGCCTTAGTTCCAAGAGCTGAAATTGAAGGTGAAATGGGAGATTCTCATGTAGGTCTTCAAGCAAGATTAATGTCTCAAGCACTTAGAAAGCTTACAGGAACTATAAGCAAAACTAAATGTGTAGCTATATTTATAAACCAATTAAGAGAAAAAGTTGGTGTTATGTTTGGTAATCCAGAAACTACTCCTGGCGGTAGAGCTCTAAAATTCTATGCTTCTGTAAGAATGGATATAAGAAGAATTGATTCTATAAAGCTTGGTGATAACATAGTTGGTAATAGAACTAGAGTTAAAGTTCTTAAAAATAAAGTGGCACCACCATTTAAACAAGCTGAGTTTGATATAATGTATAACGAAGGTATATCAAAAGAAGGTAACATTGTTGATGTAGGGGTTAAAGAGAACATAATACAAAAAAGCGGAGCTTGGTTCTCTTATGGCGATGTTAGACTAGGCCAAGGAAGAGAAAATGCTAAACAGTTCTTAAAAGATACTCCAGAGCTATCTTTAGAAATAGAAAATACAATTAGAAAAAAATATGAATTGCCATTAGCAGTAGCTCCTGCTAAGGCTGAAAAAGAAAAAGCTAAAACTAAAGAAACCAATAAAGAAGAAGTAAAATAATTTTTAAATTTTTAAGATGACATAAAAACTAAATCATGCTAGAATTAATACCATATAATGGTGTTGCAAAGGAGCAGTGAAATTCACTGCTCCTTTTTGTTATATAAAAATATAAATTTTTAGAAAGATACAGGAGGTACATTATATGGAGATAAATACAAAGTACGGTGTTATTAAAGGAATGTCTTCAACCATATATTATAATAATGGTCAATTGAAAGAATGCATTTTAACTGAGAAAAACATCTTAGAAACCTCTTACGGACAATTGATCCCACAATATGAATATGATGAGGTAAGAAAAAAATATATTAATTCACTATCTTTCTATGAAAATGGAAGTCTAAAAGTAATATCATTAAATGAGAATACAAATATAAAAATTAAAAACAAATATTTTTCTGCAGAGAAAATAACTTTTTATGATAATGGTTATATAAAAAGATTATTTCACTTAAATGGCAAGCTCACAGCATATTGGAGTGAAGAAAATGAATATAAGCTTGCTCAAGAATATGATTTTCATTTTAGATTTGGATCTTTTAAATCCAAATTTATGACTCTTCAATTTTATGAAAATGAGAAAATCAAAAGTATTACCTTATGGCCAAAGGATAATATATTAATTAAAGCTAATGAACAAGATATAAAAATAAGAATAGGCATATCTTTATATGAAAATGGGAGTATTAAATCATGCGAACCAAGTGATTTAACAAAGATAATCACACCAATAGGCAATATAAATGCATACGATTATAGTGCAATCGGAATACATGGAGAAAATAACTCTTTAAAATTCTATGATAATGGTAATATAAAATCAATAAGTACATCTACAGATAGAATAGAAGTATATGATTCTTATGGTGTACAAGCAATATATACACCAGTTGAGAAAAGTAATCTATTTAATAAAAATATTAAAGACCTAATTCCATTAGTAATAAAATTTTACAATGATGCAGTTTATATAAATGGAGACGAATATAAATTGAATAAGTATAGATTTATAGTTAATAATAATTACAGAAAGCTTAAAATTAAAAACTACGATTGCTCAAGTTGTGAATTTTCAAATGTAGGAATTGAAATTAAAAAATAACCAATTTTTTTGCTAGGTATATTATGCGTATAATACCATGGTTAATTCACCTAGCAATTGTTGTCGCTTGACATAAGAAAAAAATTGCTATACAATAATAACAAATACTGGTTTATCAAATTCACTAGTTTACAGTGAGAATATATATGACACCTTTCTACGCTATCTTATTTAAATTTTATATACATTCAAATAGATGCGAAGGAGGTGTTTAAATGGAAATGAAACTTATATTAATAGATATTGTAGTATTAGCTGTTTTAGCAGTTGCTACATATATGGTTGTGAAAAAAGTTTCAAAAAATAAAGTTGAAAACTTAGAAAAAGAAGCACATGAACTTCTTGAGAATTCTAAAAAAGATGTAGAATCTTTGAAGAAGGAAGCTATTTTAGAAGCTAAAGAAGAAGTTCATAGATTAAGAAATGACTTTGAAAGAGATTCAAGAGAAAGAAGAAATGAAATTCAAAGACTTGAAAGAAGATTAATTCAAAGAGAAGAAACACTTGACAAAAAAGGTGAAGTGTTAGAAAAGAAAGAAGACGTTGTTAACAAAAGAATGCAAGAAATTGATGTAATGGAAGCCGATGTTCAAGACTTATTAAAGCAAAGAAGAGAGGAACTAGAAAGAATATCTGGTTTAAGCTCTGAAGATGCTAAGAATATTTTACTTGAAGAAGTAAATAAAGAAATTAAACACGAAGCTGCCATTATGATTAAAGAGGTTGAAACTAAGGCCAAGGAAGAAGCAGATAAGAGATCAAGAGAAATAATTACAACTGCTATTCAAAGATGTGCTGCCGATCACGTTTCTGAATCAACAGTACACGTTGTAGCGCTTCCAAATGATGAAATGAAGGGCAGAATTATAGGTAGAGAAGGTAGAAATATTAGAACACTTGAAACACTAACTGGGGTAGATTTGATTATAGATGATACTCCTGAAGCAGTAATATTATCAAGCTTTGATCCTATAAGAAGAGAAGTAGCAAGATTAGCTTTGGAAAAATTAATAGTAGATGGTAGAATACACCCTGCTAGAATTGAAGAAATGGTTGAGAGAGCTACGAAAGATGTAGAAAACGATATAAAAGAGGAAGGCGAGCAAGCCACTTTTGAAACTGGGGTACATGGATTACACCCTGAGATTATTAAATTGTTAGGTAGATTAAAATACAGAACAAGTTATGGTCAGAATGTTTTAAAACATTCAATAGAAGTTGCTTATTTAGCTGGATTGATGGCTTCTGAGTTAGGACTAGATGTTAACATTGCAAGAAGAGCTGGTTTGCTACACGATATAGGAAAAGGTGTAGATCAAGAGTACGAAGGTCCTCATGCATTAATAGGTGGAGATTTAGCTAAGAAATATCATGAATCAGCTGTAGTGGTAAATGCTATTGCGGCTCACCATGGAGATGTTGAGATGATTTCGTTGGAAGCAGTATTGGTTCAGGCAGCTGATGCAATTTCAGCAGCAAGACCAGGTGCTAGAAGGGAAACACTAGAAGCTTATATTAAGAGGTTAGAGAAATTAGAAGAGATTGCAAACTCATATGAAGGCGTAGAAAAGTCATATGCCATTCAAGCTGGAAGAGAGATTAGAATTATGGTTAAACCAGATCAAGTCGATGATGCAGTCGCAACTGAGATGGCACGAAATATTGTAAAGAGCATTGAAGAAGAATTGGAATATCCAGGTCAGATAAAAGTAAATGTAATTAGAGAAACTCGTGCTGTAGAGTATGCAAAATAATCGATAATAAATACATTTTGTGAAAACAAAATGTATTTTATTTTTTCTTAATAAAAATTTAATTTTTTTTATTTATGAAGAAGGAATTTAATGAAATTTATAGAATATATAATATGGTGTAAAGTAATTATTATGCAATATGTAAACGTATGCTAATTTAGTAAGACTAGGAGGTCAAAATAATGGAAGTATTAAAAGTTTCAACAAAATCTAATCCAAATTCAGTAGCAGGTGCACTGGCAGCAATTATAAAAGAAAAAAATATAGTGGAAATTCAAGCTGTTGGAGCCGGAGCTATTAATCAAGCGGTAAAAGCTATTGCTATAGCTAGAGGTTTTGTTGCCCCAAGTGGAAAGGATATCGTATGTGTTCCTGCTTTCACTGATATTGTAATTGACGGAGAAGAAAGAACAGCTATCAAACTAATTGTACAACCTAGGTAATAATAATATTTATAAATTATTTTTGAACTTAACTCGACAATGTCGAGTTTTTTCCTTTTAATAAGACTTTCACATATTAAAGTTTACAATATAATGATAAAATGATATATTTTTTATATATAGTAAGAGAAATCAGGTGAAAGTTATGAAATACGCTGATTTACATATTCACTCAACATATTCTGACGGTAAATTAACACCTGAGGAAATTGTTGAATTAGCAATGAGGCGAAAAATAAATTACATTTCCATAACTGATCATGATACCCTAGAATCACAATACATAACGGAAAATATGTATGATAATTTATCAATAATTCCAGGTATAGAATTATCTACTGAATTTAATGATATTGAAATACATATATTGGGGTACTTCATAGACATAAAAAACAGTCACTTATTAGGATTGATGGATGATTTAAAGGTATCAAGATCAAAAAGGGTTGAAGTAATATTAGATAAGTTAAATAAAATTGACATAAAAATTGATTTTTCAGATTTAAATGCTAATAAATTATGCTCTTTAGGTCGAGCTCATATTGCTTCTGCATTAGTCAAAAAAGGATATGCAGAAACATTCAAATCTGCATTTGTTAATTATCTTATTGAAGGAAAGCCAGCTTATGTAAAAAGAGAAAAACTTCCTTACAAAGAAATTTTAGATATTATAGAATACGCTGGAGGAATTTCTGTTTTAGCACATCCAGGAGAAATGAATAGACCAATGGAGTTGGAGAATACTATCAAAAGATTAAAATGTCATGGACTTAAAGGCATAGAAGTATTTCATCCTAGTCATAATTGCGAAAAAATAAATTGTATTTATAATTTTGCGAGCAAATACAAACTTCTTGTAACTGGGGGAAGCGATTGTCACACAATTGTTTCAAAAGAAGAAAGTATTATAGGTGAATATGGCATCAATGAATGTCAATTAAATAAACTATTAATAAGCAAAAGTAAAAATGGAGGTACATTATGATTTTATCAAAAAAAGGGGAAGCAATATCGCCGTCAATTACATTAGCTATTACAGCAAAGGCTAAAGAAATGAAGGCTAATGGGATAGATGTAGTAAGTTTTGGAGCAGGTGAGCCAGATTTTAATACTCCTAAAAACATTAGAAATGCAGCAGTTAAGGCTATGGAAGAAGGATATACAAAATACACACCAGCAGCTGGTATAACAAGTCTTAAAAAAGCTATAGCTACTAAATTATATACAGATAACAATTTAACATATGCCGAATCTCAAATAGTAATTTCAACAGGAGCTAAACAGTGTTTAGCAAATGCTTTTCTTGCGATATTAAATCCTGGAGATGAGGTTCTTATACCAACACCTTATTGGGTTAGTTACCCTGAATTAACTAAATTAGCTGATGGAGTTCCAGTATTTATTGATTGCAAAAAAGAAGATAACTATAAATTTAAAGTTAGCATTCTAGAAAAGTACATAAACGAGAAAACTAAGGCAATTTTGATTAATTCCCCAAATAACCCAACTGGAACTATATATACAAAAGAAGAATTAAAAGAACTTGCAGATTTTGCTGTAAAGCATAATTTATTTATAATTTCTGATGAAATTTATGAAAAATTAATTTATGGCTCTGAAGAGCATATAAGTATTGCAAGCTTAAGTAAGGAAGTATATGATAGAACAATTGTTATAAATGGAATGTCTAAATCATATGCAATGACTGGTTGGAGAGTAGGTTATGCAGCAGGTCCTAAGGAAGTTATAAAGGTTATGAGCAATATCCAAAGTCATATGACCTCTAATGTATGTTCTATTTCTCAATATGCTGCTCTAGAAGCGTTAGAAGGGCCACAGGATGATTTACACTCTATGATTAAAGTTTTCCAAGAGAGACGTGACTTAATGAGTTCATTGCTAGATAAAATGGATGGCATAAGCTATATTTATCCTCAAGGTGCTTTTTACATTATGGTGAATATAGAAAGCTTTATTGGTAAAAGCTATAATGGTAAAATAATAAATGACTCACTAACATTTTCAAACATATTGCTTGATGAAAATAAAGTTGCAGTAGTACCTGGAGCCGGATTCGGTCTTGAAAATTATATTAGATTGTCCTATGCTACTTCAAATAGTATTATAGAAGAAGGACTAAAGAGACTATCTTTATTTGTTTCTTGCATAAAATAATTCGTTATTTTTAGAATACAGTTGAAATTATTTAGAAAACAATATATAATAAAGTAAGTTATTATGTTTATAACAAAATATACAAAGAGGTGAATGTAATGGTAGTTAAAGAAGTATTAGTTAAAAATGCTACAGGTTTACACGCTAGACCTGCAACTTTATTAGTTAAGAAAGCATCATCATTTAAGTCTGATGTTCAAATTGAGTACAATGGCAAGAAAGCTAACGTTAAGAGCTTAATCGGAGTTCTTTCTTTAGGAGTTACTAAAGACGCTTTAGTAAAAGTTATCGCTTCTGGTGATGATGAAACTTTAGCTGTTGAAGAAATCGTTAAATTAATCGACAGTTTAGAAGAATAATAAAAAAAGGTTCGATAGAACCTTTTTTTTATTTTAAGCTTTTTTCATAACGAATTTACTTTTAACAAATATAGCTACTAAATTTATTCCTGCGACAAATACTAATATATATATTATTCGTTCTATAATGGGTAAGATACCAAATAGAAAGTGAACAAAGTTAAAATTCAATAACCCAATTGTCCCCCAATTTAAGGCCCCGATAATTACTAAAATAAAAGAAACTTTGTCTAAGATACTTATTTTATACATATTCATACAACTCCCAACTATTTTTATACTAATTTATATTCAACTTTTT
The DNA here is from genome assembly GCF_016765615.1 of Clostridium paridis. Lineage (GTDB taxonomy): Bacteria > Bacillota > Clostridia > Clostridiales > Clostridiaceae > Clostridium_T > Clostridium_T paridis. Next base: position 129,317 of record NZ_JAESWA010000017.1, read on the forward strand.
TTCTTAATATAACTGATATTATGTAGAAATTATGATATAATAATAGCGAACTATATTAGATAAATTTTAAATTTTATTCGTATGGAGGTTTTTTATGACAAACTTATATAGTACACCTTTAAATTCTAGATATGCTTCAAAAGAAATGAGTTACATATTTTCTGATGATATGAAGTTTTCTACATGGAGAAAACTATGGGTTGCACTAGCAGAATGCGAAAAAGAACTCGGTTTAAACATAACTGACGAACAAATAAATGAATTAAAAGCTAATATTTATAATATTAATTATGAAGATGCTATAAAAAAAGAAAAAGAAGTTAGACATGATGTTATGAGTCATGTTTATGCATATGGCTTACAATGTCCATCAGCTAAAGGGATCATCCACTTAGGAGCAACTTCTTGTTATGTTGGAGATAATACAGATGTTATTATAATGAGAGATGCACTTTTACTCGTAAAAAAGAAAATAGTTAACGTATTAAAACTATTAAAAGATTTCTCAATAAAATATAAAGATATGCCAACACTTGGCTTTACACATTTCCAACCAGCTCAATTAACTACAGTAGGTAAAAGAGCTACACTTTGGATGCAAGATTTAGTTATGGATATAGAAAATATAGACCACTTATTAAGTACTTTAAAGCTTAGAGGAGTAAAAGGTACAACTGGAACTCAAGCAAGCTTTATGACTTTATTTGAAGGCGATGAAGAAAAAGTTAAAGCTCTTGATACAATGGTAGCCACTCAAATGGGCTTCAAGAAGAGTTTTGGCGTAACAGGCCAAACATACCCAAGAAAATTAGATTCAATAGTTTTAAACACTTTATCAGAAGTAGCACAAAGTGCATATAAATTTTCTAATGACTTAAGATTACTTCAAAGCATGAAAGAAGTTGAAGAGCCATTTGAAAAGAATCAAATAGGTTCATCTGCTATGGCATATAAAAGAAACCCTATGAGATCAGAAAGAATAAGTGCTTTAGCTAGATATGTAATTGTTGATTCTTTAAATCCTGCTATTACTGCAGCAACTCAATGGTTTGAAAGAACTTTAGATGACTCTGCAAACAAAAGAATAGCTGTTGCTGAAGCTTTCTTAGCTCTTGATGGAGTTCTAAATCTATACATGAATATAGCTGAGAATATGGTCGTATACGAAAAAGTAATTGCTGCTCACGTTAATAATGAACTTCCATTTATGGCAACTGAAAATATAATGATGGAGTCTGTTAAAATAGGTGGAGATAGACAAGAACTTCATGAGAAAATAAGAGTTCATTCTATGGCTGCTGCTCAAAGAGTAAAAGGAGAGGGTTTAAATAATGACCTTATAGATAGAATTCTAGCTGATCCAGACTTTAAATTATCTAAAGAACAAATTATAGATATAATAGATCCAATGAAATTTATAGGAAGAGCTCCTAGTCAAGTTGTAGAATTCATTGATGAATATATTGATCCTATATTAAATGATAATGCTGATATGCTAGGTGCAAAAGCTGAAATAAACGTATAATAATATACTGATAATAAGAAGACTTAAATAGGTCTTTTTATTTTTGCTTTAATATAACTTTGTAAAAACTTGTAATTATGTATTTATATGACTTAATAATGTCGCAAATGCTGATAATTTAACTTGTACAGGACATGCTATAGGAGATATTTGGGAAACACAAATTTATAATGTTTTTAAAGAAAATAGTATTCAATTGATGGGGAATGGAATAGAGAATAGAGAGTTGGGAAGAGATGTGAATCTGATATAAGTATAATCTTTGAAATCTCGAATTATAGATACTTAAATAATCTTCCAATCATCGTAAGTACTGAATGTGTTGTAGATAGACTTATTAATATTGATGAAGCAAAGGTTCAAGGATATACGAAAGTGTAAGGATTATATAATGGAGATTGGAAAAGGTAAGGAGAATAATTATAGACTTAGGTAGAAGAGGGATGGTCTTAAATAAATGCCATTAGTACCATAAAGGCGGATATATAACTAAGCTTAAAGAGTAATTAATTTTAATATTGAATACAAAATATAAAATGGCAAATATATTGTATATCTTCTATCATTTCGTGAATCTTGAGCATTGAATTTTATTTATTTTAAAATAATATATGATATAATTATATGGAAAATATAGAAAGGCATGGGGTGGTAATTGATGCTTAAAAATAAAAAAGTAATTAGTATTTCTGCTGCAATTATCTGTATTATTTTAATTGCTTTAATTATAATTATGACAAAGAACAAAAATGGAAATAATGAAAATATAGATGCAACGAAGGTATCAACTGAAAAGTCAGAAAAATCTACAGAACAAACTGAAAAACAATCTTCAGAACAACAGCCACAGAAAGTAGCAACTAATACTGCAGCAGGAGGAGCTACAGATGTTGGAAGTTCAGGTGGAGTTCCAGTACACAATGGAGCACCAGGTAGTACTGACAATGGAGGAGGCTCAAGTACACCTGCACAACCTCCAGTAAATCAAGGTATCTCAACTATTTACGGAGAACACACATATGGTGTAAACAATCAAGACGAATACAGTGCGGTAATGAGTAAGGCAAGAGGTGCTATAGGATCTGGAGACATAAATCAATATGTATACTCATACCTAGATGGCGACAGGGCAGAAAATCATCCCGCTGGTTCAGATGCATATAATTGGTTAAATTTAATAAATGAAGATATAGGTTATATGAACCACAAAGTAGGTAAAGATGCTACTTTAAAATTTGTAAGAGCAAGAGCAGCTGCAAATGCTTTATCTCGTTCAACTAATGCAAGTAATCCTTACAATGGTACACCTTCAAGTGCATATGATGTATTATTTAGAGGATTGAAAGACTGTGATGCTAATGCACAAGTAAAATCAGCAGTTTTTGATGTATCTGGATTTAGTTCATCTGTAAGATATGCTAGTGGTCATGCTTGGCTTGTAGTTAATGTAGGGGGCACTTGGTTTTCATTAGATGGAGCACCAGTTGGATTAAACGGAAATGCGGTACCTCATTCTTCACCAAATTAATGAAACATTCGAAGATATTGATAATGTTAAGTGTAAATAACCATACAATTTAGATAAATTAAAGTTAGTGTTCAGCAATCTTTGTATGAGACAATATTACTATTTGAAGCATTGCTGAAACCGTATATTGAATAGAATATAAATATAGAAAAATTAGGAGAGTTATATGGAAAAGCAAACGATACTTCGATTCTTAAAAAATATTACTAAGGATAATATAGCTGATTTATTAGTTCTTATACCTACTATAGGCATTCCTTTAAGTATAGGAACGAAATTGGTAATAGGTGGACTAGACTCTAAAGCTGATGGGGATGATGAACATACAAATAAAGAACTAAAGAATCAGATTTCTAAAATTGAAGATCTTATCAACCAATATGGTATAGAAGAAATCAAAAATCAAATAACAAAAGCAATACTAGATGAAATAGATAAGGAAAATTCTTATGATTTGGTTTATATTTCAGGAGTAACTATTGCTTTTGGTGATGGAGAAGTGTTAACAAAATGTGAAAAGGAATCTATTACTCATATATTATCGGGTTATTATGAAAATGAAATTATTAATGATTTTATGGATCAGCATTGTAGCTCGAGAGATTACCTTATTTTTGAAGATAGAATGTATTTAAATTTTGATAATGATGAAGATATGTTCAGTGCGGTAACAACCTTAAATCTTAGAAAAGAAATAATATTTTTTATAGATATGATTAATAAGATAAGAGCTGGTAGGACTCTGTTTAGTAGATACAAATTTTATTAGTATTATAGCAATCAATGTAAAATGAGTTTTAATATAAATTTATTTAGATATTACAGTTTAACAATAATTTTTACCTCAACAAATTCCAATGTATAACTTAACATAAGATTCTAAAAAGAAAATAAAAATTCCAAAATCATATTATTCAAAATCATAAATGAATAGTATGATTTTTTACTACTTATTACAAAAATGATGTGCTTATTTATTACTTAATGTTGTTGTTCAGCCAAAGCATAATGGAGTAATTATAAGGAGGGTTTAAAAATGTCTCACTTTAGTCTAAAGTCATAGACTAGAACATAGTTCAAAATAACACGAAAATAGTAGAGATTAAACTTATGTTAATAAAAATAATACTGAAAACAATTAATATTTACTTATATGCAAAGATATTTATATCCTATATAATGGTATTTGTAGTGATTGTAAATTAATGATACTTATGAAAGATGCAAGATAACTCAATAAATAGTAATTTGTAAAGGAGTAGTAAATTCAAATGAATAATTCATCTCAGACAGACACCCCAAAAACGTATAAACAAAAATACGGAAATATTATCTTCATCATTATATGCTTTATTGGAGGTTTATTTTTAATTACACCAATTTTATTGAGAGTTCAAATTTTCAGTGGTTTACTTTCATGGCTATTAAGTCCTTTAAAGACAACTGAGTATAAAAGTAGTTATATCCAAACATTCGGTGCTATATTAGGTACATTTATGGCTGTATCTGGAGCATTATGGACACAAAAAAAATCGACGAAGTAACAGAAAAAAAGAGTTTAAAAGAAAGTGTGTTGATAGTTTATTATGGTTTCTACTTTGCCACCAATGATATAAGAGCTTTGATAGAAAACTATTTAAATTCACAAAAACAAATGATAAATACGTTAGAAGATATAGACCAGTTTAAAAAATGCAAAAAAAGTATCGTTAATATTTAGATGAAAATTGGATTCGAAATGTAGCAAGCTTATCACATATCTTATCTAGCGAAGAAACTAAGATGATCTATAAAATATATGGTGATTTAAATACGTTTAAGCAAGTGATAAATATTAGCGAAGATCAATTGTCTATTGAAGATGCTAAAACCGCTTATAGAATTATGTTTAAAGACTTTTGTGATACAAGCATGGAACTCAAATACCCACTCATAATTATTGTTGAATTAAAAAGTAGCATAAATGATATAATTAATAAATTAAAACAGCTAGCTAATATTGCTTGATATCTCCAGGTGATCTAATAAAAAATTAATTACTATTAATTAAGAGAAAAACAAACTTTTAAATTCCAATTTATCTTTATAAAAGTACTGAAATATAAAAAATCTTAGTGATTTAGTTGCAAAATGTGAATTAATAGACAAGCTTTTTAAATAGATTAAGTTGTTTATATTAGATATGTGTATAGTGTGAGAAGAAATAAGAAAAGTGATATAAATTGTAAAAGGATTTTAAGTATTTTCATTTGTATAACAAGAGTTACAAAATCATATTATATAATTTTATCTATACTAAAGTTGCGTGAAAACAGTATTACTATTAATAATATAAAATATTGTTATTTACTGAAATAGATAAATAGTTATTTTTATTTAGTAGATCGAAAATTAAAAGGAGTTTTTTGAAATAAGGGATTAATAAATGCATACATAATATTTAGCAAAAAATTATCAAAAAAGGAGAAATTGAGGAATGACTACTAGAAAGCAGCACTATGTTCCACAATTCTATTTAAAGAGATTTGAAGATAATACTGGAAGATTAACAGTTGAAAATATACACACAAACAATTATAGTAAAATGTTAACTAGAAATGTATGTTTTGAAAAGGACATGTATGAAATTAAAGATGATAACGGGAAAAAATATAAAGAAAATTATTTAGAAAAAATGTTTAGTAATTTTCAATCATATATATCATATAATTTTGATAAATTAATTTGTAGAATACAAGAATACAAAAACATTAAAGATTTTAGGTTGACTGGAGAAGAAGATACTATAATTGCTTTATTCATTACGTTGCAGCTTATTCGGCATCCTACATTTAAACGATTCGTTTATCAATCTTTGGATAATAGTAATATTGCAAATGTATCTGAAATGGAAAAAGGGCTATTTTACGTAATGTTAAATTTCACAGATGAAACTTTTGAAGAAGTCATGATAGACATTTTCCCAGATATTGAACCAGCTAAATTACCCAAAGGAAATAAAAATTTATTGAGTGAGATTTGTTCATATTTAGTAAGTAATTGTTATTTTTCTTTAGTTGTTCCTAAAAGTGAAGATACGTGTTTTTTAACTAGTGATAACATAATAGTGAAATCGCCAAGTCGAGATATTAAATATTATTTTCCTCTCACCAAGAAAATTGGAGTAATCGTTTGTGAATTTAGTGAACTATCTCATAGTTAAGCTGAAAGGATAATTTTATTAAATAATTATAAGGTTGAAGTGATAAATAAAGAAATGATTTCAAATGCAGACCGATTTATTATTTTATGATAGTAACTATTTGATTTATGCAGTTAAAATATTTCAACTTACTATTCTAAAATAAGATGACTAGAAGTCTTAAAAAGTAAAGTTTAAATATTATAGTTGTAAATAATAAAATATTTTTGACATTAGTAAGCTAAATATTTTGCTACGGGCTTAAAGGAATTGAATTGAAACATATGTATTGGAATAATTCTGTATTAGATAGAAATGTTGATAGTATTAGATTTTTTAGCACAATGTATTTTAAATATATTCCAAGTTATTCTGAACCCCCAACATCGAATTCGTGTGGTGGGGTTAGATCCATCTAGATGACCTAAACAAGATTGTTATATAAAAGTGTTACATGTGGATGGGATATAATTGAATAAATGTTAATCATTGAACTTAATCAAATGTGAATAAGGTTCAGCAAAAGTCATAACCCAACTTCAAGAGCCTATAAAACAAGTTAAATCCAAAGATGAGGATATGTAGAAACTTCCGACATTCTTCCTACCATCCATAAAGTACAATAAATAAATGAGTTTTTAAACTAATTTATTTCAATAGAAAATAATTTTTAACTTTATAGTTTGTACTGGTAAAATAAGCTATATCAATTACATAAAATAAAAATCAAATACAACTATTTACCTAAGTTCACCCATTTATCTTTATTTGTTAATAGTCCACGTCTCCTCATCTCTACTTTTTTTAGTTTGTAGCTTAATAAATCTAATGTTACTCTAAAATCCTCAATTAAATGTCCTCCAAAAGCATTGTCACCTTCTACGATAAAAGTAGTTACAATTTCATCAAATTTCACTTGAAAATCAGCGGTTTTAATATCTATATCTGAAATCATTCGAGGATTATTAACTTTTTTTAAAACTGCAGGAATTATTCTATTATTCCATATATCAATTTTTTGATCTTCTGGTAGACTCGTAATAAAAAGATTTTTTAATTTCATAATTACTCTCCTTTAACAAAAGAATTCAATTAGGAATATTATACCATTAAATTGAATACACTTCAATTTAATTATTGGTTTCATGTCACCTCACAGTATTTTATATATAAATATATTAGTAAAAAACTTATTATATAGATACTATTTCTATAAAGCATTTGATTGCAAGAAAATGTAGCATCCTAAGAAATAGCTGGTTGCTATTATCATAATAACTACCAGAAAAATAATGTGAGAATGATTTCTATAACTATGGAAGTTAGCCTTACATTTCTGATACGCAAATTAGATATTTCAAACAAAAAGAAATTATAAAATGAGAGTTCAGTTAATTTTATAATTGATATTCCAGTAACTATAAAACCGATCAAATACTAAGATGAGGGTATATAGAAACTTCCTACATTCTTCCTACCATCCATAAAATATAATTAGATAACTATCGATGTAATATAATGTAAAATTAGTATAAAGTCCAGTGAAATCAATACTTTCAAGATACAAAAAGATAAATATAGACAATCATTGATACGACAATGAAGGAATACAGAACTCGGCTTATAGACTTATCTCGCTATTGAAAACACTAGGTTTCGTACTTGGTGTTTTTTGTATTGCCATTGATTTGCCACAGATAATTTCTTTTTCTATTTTTTATCTAAGAAATGATTAATTTGATGAAATACCCAAATATATTAGAGAGGAACATGATGCGTATATTTTTCTATCCAATGGATTAATTAATTAAATTCCAGTTAATAGAATATTATGTAGAATTGTGTTAATGATTATTATAAAATTAATATAAGCATAAAAAAACATTTCCTTTTATCCATATGATTGGATATCTTGAAGAAATATCAATGGAGAAAATCTAGAACTAAAAATTTCAACTAAGTTACTATTCTATATGGCATTGTTATGGGAGGGTTGGCTATGAAGAAAAAAATACTTTTAATAACACCAGAGAATGAGGAAATAAATAGATTTAGAAAAAATCAATAGGAGGCACTTTACAAAGGGAGCAGTTATCTCTTCAAGAGGATGTCCTTATAAATGCAGCTATTGCAATTTAAAGCAGATTTATTGTGAGCCATTTAGGACTAGACCTATTGATGAAGTCATTTTTGAAATAAAGACTATGAAAAATAAATTTTTTGTATTTTGGGATGATAATTTCTTTGGAGATATAAACTATGCTAAAGAATTATTAGTGGAATTAAAAAAGCTTAATAAAAAATGGGCAGCTCAAGTAACATTAGAGAGATGTAAAGATGAAGAATTATTAAAATTAGCTAAAGAGGCCGGTTGTGTATACTTTTTTGTTGGAATAGAATCTTTTTCTCAGGAGAGTTTAGGTAGTGTAAATAAAGGTATAAATGATGTTAATAGATACAAAAGTTTAATAGACAAAATTCATAATAATAATATTTGTGTACAAGCAGGAATAATATTTGGATTCGACACAGATAAAAAAGATGTATTCAAGAAAACATTAGATGCTTGCAATGAGTTAGGGATAGATGGAGCCACTATAAGTATATTGACACCTTTACCTAAAACACCAATATATGCTCAGTTAAAAGAAGAAAATAGGTTAATAACAGGGGATTGGAGTTATTACAATGGAAAAACTAGAGTGGCTTATATTCCTAAAAATATGAGCAGAGAAGAATTATTTGATGGTTACATGTGGTTTAGAAGAGAATTCTATTCTTTAAAATCAATTTATAAAAGAATGAGCAAATCTAAAACTAATATAATTTATAACTTAATTGTAAATTTGGGGTATAAGATAAGCCTTAAAGGTACAAAAAGTTAGTTTTAGTATAATTAATCTTTTAATAAGCACAAGGAGGATACAAAAATGACAACTAATAATGGTGGTATCCCTACATTACAAGAAGCGGAAACATTTCTTTACGAAGCTTCAATTTTAAATCCTGGACAATGGGTTGACCATTCAAAGTATGCAGCAAATGCAGCAAAACTTATAGCTGAAAATTGCGAGGATATAAATCCAACTACAGCCTATATATGCGGTTTATTACATGATATAGGTAGAAGATATGGTGTAACAGATCTAAGACACATACTAGATGGTTATAACTTCTTAATGGAAAAGGGATTTGAGAGAGCTGCAAAAGTATGTTTAACCCATTCTTTCGATTGTAAAGATATAAAGACAGCTTTTGGTATTTGGGATTGTTCTAAAGAAGAATTTAAGTTTGTAAAAACGTATTTAGAGAATATACAATATGATGATTATGATAGGCTCATTCAGCTATGCGATGCATTAGCATTTACAAATGGATATTGTCTTATAGAGAAGAGGCTGGTTGATGCTGTTTTAAGACATGGAACAAACGAATATACAACGCTTAAATGGAAAGCAACCTTTGAAATAAAAGATTATTTTGAACGTAAGATGGGGAAATCGGTCTATAGTATACTTCCAGGGGTAATAGAGAATACCTTTGAATTATAAGGAAGGGGATTTTATTATGCGAAATAATGAAGAAATTCTTCATGGAGGCAATGTGAATGAAGTAGTTCGAAAAGGAAATGCTGTTCATCGTAGTACTAACTGGAGTCCCTTTGTTCATGAACTTCTTATATATTTAGAAAAACAAGAATTCGAAGGTGCTCCGAGGTTTCTAGGTATAGATGATAAAGGTAGAGAAGTACTATCATTTATTTCAGGCGAAGTACCTGGTGATTATTACCCAGATTTTAAGCCGTATATATGGAGTGACAATTCTCTTATAAAGAGCGCTGAGTTATTACGTAAATACCATGATGCAGTGAAACATTTCAAAATATCTTCTACAGAAACTACATTCGAAGTTAAACAACCTGCAATAGACGAATGGAAAGATGAAGTTATTTGTCATAATGATGCTGCTCCATATAATATTGTTTATAAAGATGAAGAGCCCATAGCACTAATAGATTTTGATTTAGCTGCGCCTGGCCCACGTATTTGGGATATTGTATATATGCTTTATACTTCTATCCCACTTGCAAGCTTTTCAATAGATTATAACAAAGGAAAATCAGTACCATATATTCGAGAATCACATAGAGTAGAGCGTAAACGTAGAATTCATCTATTCTTTAATTCATATGGAATGAGAATCCCTAACAATCTTAAAGAGTGGACTATATGCCGAATCAAAGCAATGTGCTATACCTTAACTTCTGGTGCTAAACAAGGAAACATAGCATATGAAAAGATGATAGAAGAGGGGCACTTAAAGCATTATGAGAAAGAAATTATTTTCTTAGAAGAACACTTTGAAGAATGGGAGTAATAAGTATCGTTCTTCGATTATCGTTATATAAAGTTAACGCAGAAAAAAGCCGCGGTCATCCGAACCGCAGATTAAAATGGGAGGATAATATCTATGGGATTAAAAGATATAAAACTTTGGGAAAAAAATGTTCCTGATGCCGACTTAATTTCTACTATTGGGGACTTGAATAACGAAGGGTTACCTACCCTGACCCCTTATTTATTAAAAGGGGAGAAACCAGGCCCTGCAATTATTGTTTGCCCGGGCGGATCATTTCAATTTAGAGCGTCTAATGAAGGGAAACCAATTGCAAAATGGCTAAATCAAATAGGAATAAATGCTTTTGTTTTAAATTATAGGGTTGCTCCTTTTACTCCATTTACGTCAACCAAAGATGCAGTACGAGCAGTTAAGTATATTCGGTATCATGCCCAAGAATTTAATATTGATCCGGACCGGATAGGCATGATAGGATTTTCAGCTGGCGGTTATCTCACCGCTTTTGTAGGAACTCGTTTTGATAATGGAATTATAGAACCGGATAGTCGAAATGCACAAATTATGAAGATGCTTTTGGGAGTGCCAGATTTTAACGATCCGATTGATCAAACGAGTTCTAAACTTAATGCGATCATTTTATGTTATGCTGAGACATCCCCCTTTTCCAAGGAAAATTTGCCACCAGATTCTCTATTAACAAAAGATATTACAGTGGATGAGTTTATAGACTTTACTTCAAATCATAAACATGTTACTGCGAAAACACCACCGACTTTTCTATGGATTACAGCCACCGATCACTGGAATTTTCAGCGCCAAAACTTACTTTTTGCTCAAGCTCTAAATGAGCTAAATCTACCATTTGATTTTCATATATTCTCCAAAGGTCCCCATGGTTTAGGATTAGGTGAGGATGAACCTACGGTAGCAATCTGGCCAAAACTTTGTGAAAATTGGCTTCGAGGCTTATAATATTTCGTTTATTAATTCCATAAATAACAAATTACACTTGGGTGAACTTAATTTTTCATCCAAGTGTTTTTATATAAATCTCATATATGGTAGAGAAGAGTAGTTAGTCTTATAAACTTATATTAACCTCATTTTTAATCAGCAAAATAAAGTAGGGAAGTGTAGTACACATCCCCAAAAGTTCACTTATTTGTTATTCTTAAAACCTTCTAGTTTATCTTGTAAGTTTTTAATTTCTGTATCTTTAATTAATTTTATATGTTCAATTTCCATTTCAATTTTTCTAGAGTAGTATTCCTGCAAGTTTTCTTTTTGTTGTTTTAAGGAATTTTCTTTATCTAAATTATGAACTTTAGATATATTTTGAATTTCTTCTTTATGTTCTAGCCTTATAGCTTTAATATCACTTGTAGAGTGTTCTAGATTTGATTCTAGAAAAGAGATCTTATCTAATAAAGATGATATATACATATCTTTCTCAGCCAGCTTAGAAGATAGAGTAGAGAAGTCACCATTAAGTTTTTTATTCTCTAAACTAAGACTAGAAAATTTGTCTTCTAAACTTTTAAGTTCATCTATTTTACTATATAACATTTCATTTTCCTTATTAATTTGATTTAATAAGAATTTATTTTGTGCATTTAATTCTTCAGTAGATTTTGTAACAGAATCTTTTTCTTTTAGACTTTCCTCAAGTCTTTTATTTGTTTCTTTAATTTCTGATATTTGATTTTTTAAATTATTTATCTCTTTATTTAATGATAGTATAACCTCATTTTTTTCATTAAGTTTCTCAGATAGCTCTTTACTTATTTTTTCTTCAGCCGTAACATTCATTTCTAAAGAAGCTAAGTAAAGATTCTGAAGTCTAGATACATATTCCTCAAAGGTTTCGATTTCTCTTTTTCTATCTTTTAGAGTACTTTTAGCTTGCTGCATCTCAAACACTTGAAGCAAACTTGCCATACATTGTTCCTGAGTTATGCCTTCTTTTTCAGCTACCTCTCTAAAATTCTTAATTGTTTCTTCTGATAATCTCATTGTTGTTGCCTTTAAATCTGCCATGTTTTCCTCCTATGTAATACTATATACTACATTATAATACATGTGTATTACATGTTCAAGAATTCTCGAAAGTATATAATTAATTATTTTTATAAGCATCAATTCTGACGAGATTTCAAATCTGAACGCATTTAAATGCATGCAAATGTACATTTAGTTATTTTCAAGTTTATTTTTCTATTAAAATCAATTACACATAAAAGAAGATAGGTTTTTAAAGCAGGTGTAAAAGTGCATGAATTAAGAATTATATCAATTTCTCCTAAAAACTCGTATAAAAATGTTCGCTAAATATACATTTAGCGAACTTATTGTTGTAATTTATATAAAATTCCTGTAAAATTATATTAATGACATTATTAGGAGGTTTTTCACTTGAAATATTACATAGAAACCATGAAAAACAACGATTTACCACCAGATTTAAATGATTTTCTAAATTATTTAGAAACGATCAAAGGTAAATCTTTAAATACAATCGACGGATACAAAATTGATTTATCTATGTTTTTTAGATTTTTAATGATATACAAGGGCCGTTCTGAGCAAAATATTGAGTTCAACCAAGTAAGTATCAAGGATATCGACGCTGATTTCATAAATAAAATAAGACTTTCGGACATGTATGCCTTCTTATCATTCACAGAGAAACAAAGAGAAAACGGTACATACGCAAGAGCTCGAAAGGTTGCTGCACTTAAATCTTTCTTTAAGTTCTTAACCGGTAAGGCAGGTATAATAAAAGATAACCCCGCATTAGAGTTAGAATCGCCTAAAATCAGCTCTAGACACCCTATTTACCTGACTTTAGATCAGTCTCTTACACTACTGGATTCAATGGATAGAACGTATAAATATTACACCAGGGATCACTGTATGATTACACTGTTTTTAAATTGCGGATTGCGAGTTTCAGAGCTTTGCAGCATTAATATTTCAAAACTCAAAGGTGATACCTTGAATATAATCGGTAAAGGTAATAAGGAAAGAACCGTTTATTTAACCCCTGCAGCACTCAAATCCATCGATGATTATATGAAGGATAGAGTTAAGTTGAAAACAAAGACTCTAGATGGCGAAGATGCCCTATTTATCAGCTCTTACGGTACCAGAATCACCAAAAGAAGTGTTGAGAAAATAGTTAAAAAATACACTCAAGATGCAGGTTTAACAGATGCAAAATACACTCCTCATAAGCTAAGACACACCGCTGCAACACTAATGTATAAGCACGGAAACGTTGATATTAGGAGTTTGCAAGATATTTTAGGCCACGAAAACATCTCTACTACTCAAATCTACACCCACGTAGATGATGAAGATCTAAGAAAAGCTGTTAAGTCTAACCCACTTGCAAACTTAAAATAAGCAATGTAATACACGTGATTACAATGTATTACTATGTATTTAAAATGTATAATATTCTTAAAATTTATCGAGTAAACAAAAACAGAACATTAAATAAAAAAGGTGTACTTCAAATACAAAGCACACCTTTTAATTTCTATATATTTCCTTTTATCCTTCTTAAGCCTGGAAAAACCTCATTTGAATTTTCTTCTAAATAAGTTTCATCTTCCACTAACCCATCTAAATCTTCTACATATTCAATATGATCCCAAGCATCTTCGTACTCCTCATTAGATTCTGTGAATGCCAATTCCACATCTTCTTCAAAGTCAGCCTCATCATCTTGAGTATCATCAGACTCTTCTACTTCTACAAATTCATCTTCGACAAATTCATTTTCAACAAAATCATTCTCTTCAACATTTTTTGCTATCTCTTCTATTCTAATTGCTTTTATATCTATTCCTTCATCTTCTAAGCATTTACCACAATTGTTGCAAATCTTTTTATTATCATAAACGCAATAATCACATTCACCACAGTCATTACACTTCTTATTTGAATTAAATATACAAATTTCTCTCATGCACACTACTCCTCTTTAAATCATTCTTTAGAGATTATAACAAATAAGAACGATATAAGCAAATTTTTTATGAGAACACAAGTTTGATTAATTATATATACTATGCTATAATGGGAACATATGTTAGAGAGGTGTTAACTATGTCTAAGGATAAACAAACTGAAATATATGATTTTCTTAAAATTTATACAGAAAATAAAGGGTATCCACCTTCAGTAAGAGAAATATGTGATGCCGTAAGTCTTAAATCTACTTCAACTGTACATGGACATTTAAAAAGACTTGAAAAGAAGGGTTTAATTCGTAGAGACCCTACTAAACCAAGAGCCTTAGAGATCCTTGAACTAAACTCTCCTAAAAGGGAAATGATTAACATACCTTTAGTAGGAAAGGTTACTGCTGGAGTACCTATTTTAGCAACTGAGAATGTTGAAGACTCATTCCCAATACCAATAGATTATATTAAGCATGATCGCGAACTATTTATGCTTAAAGTATCTGGCGAAAGTATGATTGAAGCTGGAATCAACGATGGAGATTTAGCTATAATTGAGCAATGTCAAACTGCTTTAAATGGCGAAATCGTTGTTGCATTAATCGATAATGAAGCTACAATTAAGAGATTTTTCAAAGAAAAAGGAAGAATAAGACTACAACCTGAAAATAGTACAATGGAACCTATTATAGTTAATGATTGTTCAATTTTAGGTAAGCTTGTTGGACTTTTTAGAGCATATTAAGAAAAAATACTGGCATTTAGCCAGTATTTTTTCTTTATTTTATTTCTAAAACCTTAGATAAAGCAATCATTATTCCAAGCTTTGCGTGATCAAAAGTTAAACCACCCTGTAAATAAGCTATATATGGTTCTCTAATTGGTGCATCTGCTGATAATTCAATACTTGAGCCTTGTATAAATGCCCCAGCTGCCATTATAACTTGATCCTTATATCCAGGCATATCCCATGGCTCACATTCTACAAATGAGTCTATTGGAGAACCTTTTTGAATCCCCTTACAGAAAGCAATAAGCTTTTCCTCATTTCCAAACTTAACTGCCTGAATTATATCACTTCTTCTATGATTATATTTAGGCAACACTTCAAATCCTGCAAGTTCCATTATTCTTGCACAGAACACTGCTCCCTTTACCGCTTCCATTGCTACATGTGGTGCCAAAAACAATCCTTGGTAAAAACTTCTCATTACACCAAAAGTAGAACCACACTCCCCTCCTATTCCAGGGATAGTTAATCTATAGGAGCTTTGAACAACGCACTCTTCTTTTCCAGCAATATATCCTCCTGTAGGAGCAATACCTCCACCTATATTTTTGATTAATGAGCCTGCAATTAAGTCTGCTCCAACATCAGTAGGTTCTAAAGTTTCTATAAATTCACCATAGCAATTATCAACAAAAACTATAACATCCTGTCTTATGCTCTTTATATGTGATATAGCAACTTCCAAATCTTTTATATTAAAAGAGTTTCTCCAACCATAGCCTGTACTTCTTTGCATATGTACCATCTTAATTGATGGATCATTTTTTAATTCATAAGCTATTTTATCTAAATCAAAATATCCATCTTTTAAATCTATTTGCTTATAATTAACTCCATAATCCTTTAAAGATCCAATATTCTCTTCTACTTCAATTCCTATAATGTTATGTAAAGTATCATAAGGGGTTCCTGTAACTGTTAGCAATGTATCCTTTGGTCTTAAGTTACCAAATAAAGCTGCCCCAATTGCATGTGTTCCATTTACAAAATGAGGTCTAACTAGCGCACTTTCACAATTAAATATCCTAGCATAAACCTTATCTAATGAATCTCTTCCTATGTCTCCATATCCATATCCTGATGAGTTAGTGAAATGAGAATCACTTATCCTCTCTTCTTGAAGAGCTTTTAGAACTTTAAACTGATTATATTCTCTTATTTCATCATATATTTCAAACTCTCCTTTTATATCCTCCATTGCTTTTGAATATAAATCTAAAGTTTCATCATTAATCTTATATTGTTCTTTTAAATATTTTACTGTTAAATCTAGCATTAAAAATGTCCTCCACTTAATTTATTCCCAGACTCAAATAAAAGCTCTCTATGCAGAGCATAGAGAGTATTTTATACTGTTGTTTCATTATTAAACAAAATTGGTTTAGCTGGGTTTATAGTTGAAATTGCATGTTTATATATCATCATTTGCTTGCCATCAGAATCTAATACTACAGTAAAGGAATCAAAACCTTTTACATATCCCTTTAATTGAAAACCATTTGTTAAGTATACGATAACTGCGATTTTATTCTTTCTAGCACCATTTAAAAATATATCTTGCAAATTATTACTTTGCTTATTCATTCAACTCATCCTCCATATTCATTAACGAATTAATTCTATTATACTCTTTACTTTACATAATGTCATTAGTTATTTTGGTTACAATTTCATCTTGATTCTTAAATTCTTCTCTATTAATAAACTTAGCTCTTGGGTCTTTTCTAAACCATGTAAGCTGTCTTTTTGCATAATTTCTACTGCCCTGCTTTATGCTATTTATAGCATCCTCAAGTGAGACTTTATCATTTAAATACTCAAATAACTCTTTATATCCAATTCCCTTCATGGATTGCATATTCTCATTAAGGCCTTTAGCTTTTAAGTCCTCAACTTCCTTTAAGAGGCCTAAATCCATCATTATGTCTACTCTTTGATTTATTCTTGCATAAAGTTCATTTCTTGGCATATTTAAGACATAATAATATAAATCATACTTACATGTATAAATGCTATCACCAATATCAAAGGAAGAAAAAGGTTTTTTAGTTAAATGAAAAACTTCAAGTGCTCTAATTACTCTTTTTCTATTATTATAATGAATTGTATCTGCACTTACTTTGTCAACTTCTTTTAGCATATTGTGTATATACTCATTCCCATTACGTTCAGCTAAATCATTTAAATAAGCTCTATATTCTTCATCCTTTTCCCCTTCTGCAAAGGTCATGTTACAAATTATAGAATTAATATATAATCCTGTCCCACCAACAATAATAGGTAACTTACCTCTTGAGTGTATGTCTTCAATTATATTAATAACAGCATCTTTATATTCAGAAACTGTATATTCTTCACTGGGGTCTAAAAAGTCAATCATGTAATGAGGAATACCGTCCATTTCTTCTTTAGTAATTTTGGCTGATCCAATATCCATATACTTATATATCTGCATTGAATCTGCTGATATTATTTCCCCATTTAAATTTTTTGCTAAAGTTACAGCAGTCTCACTCTTTCCTACTGCTGTTGGCCCTGCAATTACTAAAAGTTTATTATTCATATATACTCCTTAGGTTATTCTTCTAAATCGCTTTTCTAGTTCATAATTAGTTAACTTAATGATTGTTGGTCTTCCATGAGGACAATGGTAAGGATCCTCCATCTCTCTCATATCATTAACCAAGCTTTTCATTTCTTCAATAGTTAATTCGTTATTTGCTTTTACTGCAGATTTACATGAAAGAGTGGCTATTCTATTGTATTTTACCTCTATAGTCTGACCAGTACCAAGATTTTTTAAGTTATCTAAAATACTTAAAAACAATCCTTTAGGGTCAAGCTTACCTAAGAAATATGGAACCTCTTTAACTGATACTGTGTTAATACCAAAAGGTTCAATTACAAAGCCTGCATTTTTAAATATTTCCATGTTGTCTTCATAATATACATAATCATCTAAAGTAAGTTGAATTATACTTGGTATTAATAATGGTTGAATCTCTACATGTCTATTTTTTATATCTTTATAGTATTTTTCAAAAAGATATTTTTCATGCGCAGCATGTTGATCTATCACATATAATGTATCAGCATACTCGCACAAGATATAAGTTTTATTAAATTGACCAATTACATTAAGAGGAGGTATTTTAGGCGTACTCTGAACTCTACTTTCATAAGTAACCTTTGAAGTATCCTCATTTATAGAAGATGAGGGTTCACTTATCTCGTCCTTTACATCCTCTATTATTTCCTTAAAATCGCCGTTGTCTTCTTCTTTTGCTACATCATTTTTTAAATCAACAGGTATTTTAACCTCTACTATTACGCTTGGCTCTTCATAGTAAGTATTTTTAAAATATGACGCTCTTTCTGTTGCTGCATTTGCTTGCTTTTCATATTCAAGTGAAAAACTTAAATTTTCAAGCTTTTCTTCAGAATCTCTATTAATTTCATCCTCCATAAAGGATGACCTAACATTTTCTTTAAGCTTATTATGTACAGTATCAAATATTATCTTAAATAATTCTCTCTCATCTTTAAATTTAACTTCTGCTTTTGTTGGATGTATATTAACATCTACAAATTCAGGATAAGTTTCTACGTTTATAATAAAAAATGGATACTTATTAACTGTAGCAAAAGATTTAAAAGCAGTTTCTACAGCTGCAGTAATAGTTTTGTTTTTAATATATCTTCCGTTAATATAAATACTTTGATTATTTCTGCTGCCTCTTGATATTTCTTCACTACCTATATAGCCATGAATAGTTAAGGTATCATTAGCACCTTGAAAATATGTCACATTATCTAAGATTGTTTTTCCATAAATATTTCTAATTACATCTTCTATCTTTCCATTACCATATGTATTAAGCATCTTCTTACCATTTGCAGTTAATGTAAATGATATATCAGGATTAGATATTGCAATTCTAGTAATTATATCATTAATTAACGCAGCTTCCCTAGAAGAGGATTTAAGAAACTTCTTTCTAGCAGGTACATTATAAAATATATCTCTAACTTCTATTGTAGTTCCATAATTAACTCCACTTTCAGTAATATAATCAATATTACCACCAGTTATAGATATCTCATTGCCTGTTTCTACATCCCTAGGTTTAGATTTTAGAAGAGTTTTAGACACTGAAGCAATTGATGGCAAAGCTTCCCCCCTAAAACCTAATGTACTTATAGAATATATATCCTCAACAGTTTTAATCTTAGAAGTTGCATGGGGAAGAAATGCTTTTGAAATATCCTCTGGATGTATTCCATCACCATCATCTATTACTTTAATAAGTGTTTCTCCGCCATTTTCTATCTCAACTATAATGTTCTTACTATTAGCATCTATTGAGTTTTCTACTAGCTCCTTAACCACAGAGGAAGGTCTCTCAACTACTTCACCAGCTGCTATTTTATTTGAAGTATTATCATCTAAAATATTTATTCTCTTCAATCCCCATCACCTCACATTAAATTTATAGTATTTCCTTTGCATCCTTAATTAGTTTATAGAGTCTATTCATAGCATCCATTGGAGTCATATTTAAAACATCTAGTGAAGCAACTTCATTTATAAAGCTATCCTTTTCTATAGCTGTAAAATCAAGCTGCATTGTTTCAGTTTTCTTAATTTTTTCTTTTGGTTTAACCTCATGGTTAGCTGTTTTATTAGTAACTTCACTATTACTACTTATACTGATTTCTTCTTTAGATTTCATATTACTTTCTAAATTAAGTAAAATTTCTTTAGCTCTCTCAATTACATTCTTAGGTAATCCAGCAAGCTTTGCAACCTCAATACCATAAGATTGGTCAGCCCCTCCTGGTATAATCTTTCTTAGGAATATAATATTGTCTTGAAGTTCTTTAACTGCTACAGAATAGTTCTTAACTCCTGAAATTTTATCCTCCAGCTGAGTTAATTCATGGTAATGTGTAGCAAAAAGAGTTCTTGGCTTTATATTTCCTTTAGATAAGTGTTCTATAACAGCCCAAGCAATACTTAATCCATCATATGTAGAGGTACCCCTTCCTACTTCATCTAAAAGTACAAGTGAATTAGAAGTTGTATTCTTAAGAATATTAGAAACCTCCCACATTTCAACCATGAAGGTAGACTTTCCGCCAGCCAAATCATCCGATGCACCAATTCTAGTAAATATCTTATCACATATACCAATATTAGCTTCTTTAGCTGGAACAAAGCAACCTACTTGAGCCATAAGAGTAATTAATGCTACCTGTCTCATATAAGTAGATTTACCAGCCATGTTTGGTCCAGTAATAATTAAAAGCTGATTATCTTCTGAGTTTAGCTTAGTATCATTTGATATAAACTCTCCAGAAGGAATAACCTTTTCTACTACAGGATGTCTTCCTTCTATAATGTTTGTTATTCCTTTTTCATTCAAAGAAGGCTTAACATAATTATTTTCCAAAGATATCTTTCCAAAAGTACTTAAAACGTCAAGTTCAGAAATAATTCTAGCTGTTATTTTAAGTCTCTCTATAGATAAATCTACTTTATCTCTAATATCGCAGAAGGCTTGATATTCTAAATTCACTAATTTATCTTCAGCACCTAGAATATCGTCTTCAATCTTCTTAAGTTCATCAGTTATAAATCTTTCCGCATTTGAAAGTGTTTGCTTTCTAATATATCTGCCTTCCGGAATAGAACTAAAGTTAGCCTTACTAATTTCAATATAATATCCGAAAACCTTATTATAACCAACCTTAAGGGATTTAATTCCAGTTACTTCTCTTTCATTATTCTCAAGAGAAGCAATCCATTCCTTACCTCTAAGCTTAGCATTTTTTAATCTATCTATTTCTTCGTCGTAGCCATCTTTTATTATTCCACCTTCTTTAATAGTAAGAGATGGGTCATCTAAAATAGCCTTCTCAAGAAGTTCCTTTATATCCTTTAATTCATCAATTTTCATATAATACTCTTTGAAAAGTAATGCATCAAAGTTAGATATAATATCCTTAATTTCCGGAACTTTATTCAAGGATAGTTTTAAACTAATTAAATCCTTAGGCGTTACATTTCTATTTGATATCTTTCCTATAATACGTTCTATATCGTAAATAGAGTCTAATGCTTCTCTAAGTTCTTCTAGCATAGAAATCGAATCTGTAAGTTCGTGAACTGCTTGTAATCTATTTTCTATTCTATTTTTATTTATTAATGGTTCCTCAATAAAACGTCTTAAGGTTCTAGAACCCATTGCTGTTTTAGTTTTGTCTAAAACCCAAAGTAGGGAACCCCTTTTATTCTTCTCCCTTAAGCTTTCAGTAAGCTCTAAATTTCTTCTAGAAGAGGAATCTAATGTCATATAATCTTCAATTTCATATATTTCAATAGAAGTTATATTAGATAGCGTAATCTTCTGAGTTTCATTTATGTACTTTATTAATCCATTTGCTGAAACCTTGATAAATGAATTTAATTCATTAGTTTCAGTATTCTTAAATTGATTATCAAAGTCAGTAAAATCTTCCGAGAAGTATTCTTCCTCTTTTACTGTAAACAATCCTTGATATGCCTCTGTTAACTTACTTCTTAAGTTTTCTTCAAATAGTTTATTTATTATTATCTCTGAAGGCTTAAATTTAGCTATTTCATCCTGCACCAACGCAAAGTTATTAGAAAACTTTGTGCATTTAAATTCTCCAGTAGATATATCAGAGGAAGATAGTGCAAATTCATTATTATTAAAATATAGAGCCATTATATAATTATTTTTACTGTCATCAATAAAAGCTGTATCATTAAAAGTACCAGGTGTAATTACCTTAATTACATCCCTTTTAACTATTCCTTTAGCTAAAGCAGGATCTTCAACCTGTTCGCATATAGCTACTTTATACCCTTTAGTTATAAGTCTACCTATATAGTTACTAGATGCATGATAAGGTATACCACACATTGGAGCTCTATTTTCAAGACCACAATCTCTTCCAGTAAGAACTAATTCTAATTCTTTTGAAGCAATTTCAGCATCTTGGAAAAACATTTCATAAAAATCCCCAAGTCTAAAAAACAGAATGCAATCCTTATAATTCTCTTTAATCTCAAAATATTGTTGCATCATTGGAGTTAATCCCATACAAACCTCCTAATAAATATAAAAGCCCTATGAAAGAGCTTTTATTATAGGAACTCTAAGTAAGCATATGCTTAACTTAGAATTCCTTATAGGGTTTTAAGTTCAACTAATAACTTATTCATGCCTGAAAATGTCCAGAAACCGACATTTTCAAACAAGTATAAGTTAAGTTTCCTATAAAAAACCCTATAGTTATAAATTTATTTATACTCTTCTCCAGTAAGTGAAAATGATCCAGCTTTTGTTATTTTTACATTTACAAGCTTGCCTATATTTTCTTGACTACCTTCAAAATTAACAAGTCTTCCGTTTCTTGTTCTTCCCATTAATCTATCTTCTTGATTTTTACTCTTACCTTCTACAAGAACTTCTACTACTTCTCCATTATATTCCTTATTTCTCTTTTCAACAATCTCATTCACTTGCTTAACTAGTCTATTAAATCTCTCATGTTTTATTTCTTCAGAAATTTGATTTTCCATTCTATCAGCTGGTGTATTATTTCTTCTAGAATATATGAATGTAAATGCAGAATCGTACTCAACTTCTTTAACTAAATCTAACGTATCTAAGAAGTCTTCTTCTGTTTCACCAGGGAAACCTATTATAATATCAGTAGATATTGAAACTCCTGGTATTTCTTTTCTTATTTTCCTAGCAAGTTCTAAATATTGTTCTTTAGTGTAGCTTCTATTCATTTCCTTTAATACTCTAGAAGATCCACTTTGAACTGGTAAGTGAATTTGCTCACATAACTTATCGCATTCTTTTACTGCTTGAATTACATCGTCAGTTAAGTCTTTAGGATGAGAAGTCATAAACCTTATTCTTTCTAAACCTTCAACTTCATTTACAACTCTTAGTAATTTAGCAAAGGTCATATCATCTCCTAAGTCTTTTCCGAAGGAGTTAACATTTTGTCCAAGTAAAGTTACTTCTTTATAGCCTAAGCTAACTAATTCCTTTACTTCTTTAAGTATATCATCAACTTTTCTACTTCTTTCTCTTCCTCTAACATAAGGAACTATACAATAAGTACAGAAATTATTACATCCATACATGATAGTTACAAAAGCTTTTACATCGCTCTTTCTATCTATAGGAAGTCCTTCTACTATTCCTTCTTCCTTATTTATGATTTCCTTAATTTGAACTCCTTCTTTTTGCACCATATCTAAGTACTCAGGGAACTTATATGAATTATGAGTACCAAATATTATGTCTACATATGGGAAGGTCTTAAGTACCTTATCTGCCATATCTTTTTGCTGCATCATACAACCACATATAGCTATTATTAAATTAGGCTTCTTTTCCTTCATTGCTTTTAATAGTCCAAGATTGCCGAAAACTTTATTTTCAGCATTTTCTCTTACACAACATGTGTTAAATATAATAATGTCAGCTTCTTCTTTTACCTCAGTATTAGAATAGCCAATTCTTTTAAGCATTCCAGATAGTTTTTCGGAGTCTTCCTCATTCATTTGGCAACCCCAAGTTTCAATATAGTATTTTAATTCAGTATTTTGTAACATCTTTACACTCCTTATAAAATAATTCAAGGTTTATCCTTTAATCTTTCGATTATAAATTTTGTTCATTAAATAATTATATATAATTTATAGAGATTTTGAAAGAGTTTAATAAAATTGATGTATAAATTATTCATAAAAAATATAAAAAAGAAGAATACTATCATAAAAGGAGTGATAGTATGTATGATGCTAAAGTAACAGATCATCCAGATAAGTATGTTAATCCAGAAAATACAAAGGATAAAAAACGTGACATAAGTGATAGGGGATATTTTAATGATAAGCTAACATCATCTGTACTAGGTACTAAAACTTCCTACGTACCAACTGATGATTTGTTATAATCCCCAGGATATTTTCAAACTAATAAGCCTATAGGATGTGAAATTCCATAGGCTTTTTTTATAATTCTACAGCTGCCAATACTTGTAAAATCATATAGTTTTTTTATACAATAGTAATATAAAACGATGTAACAGTAATATTGTTATAATCTTCAATTGATTATCTTGTTTGATTTTAAAAATGTACACTATCTATTTATTAGAATATAAGATAAATTTTATACTTTAAGGAGATATAATTAAATGGCACTTTCAAAACTTAAAGAATTTGCTTCACAAAAAGGTTGGAAATTCGAAAAAAATATTGCATCTGGAGAAGAGAACAACTACTTATTTACTGTGATTTCTGGACAAGGAGTGAAAATTTTTATTTGTCCATTACCATCCATTAGTGAAGAAAGTAAGAACCAGGTTTTAAATCATTTAACTAACAATAAGAAGCTATTAAAAATTAGTAGTTTTTTATTCGATCATGATGTGTTAATTATAAAATTTAAAGAGAATTATAGACGCACCAAAATTGAAACTATGAATAATTTATTACTTGAGTTAACTAATCTTTTAAACTCTTTAGGAATAAAAGGTAAGGAATGCTGCATATTCTGTGGTCATGATAATGCAAATGAAACTATTTACTTTGAAAATATAATGTATTCAGCACACAGTGAATGTTACACCCAAGAGGTCCAAATGCTCCAAACGGCAGCAAAAGAATATGAATCAGAAGATAAAAACTATTTTAGAGGAACAATCGGTGCGTTAATAGGTGGCATTATAATCTCCATACTTTGGAGCTTGGCTCAAATGTATTTAGATGATAGTTTAGCAGCGATTTTCTCTATTTTCTTAAGCTTTGGATTATTAAAATCTTATTATTTTTTTAAAGGTAAATTAGGTACTGCAACAAGATGGATTATAGCTGCATGTACTTTTATTTCTGTAATAATTTCTCAACTTATGGTTGTTGAAATTATGATGCTACAGCATGGTACCACTATAGAGTATAGTGACTTAAAAGGTCTATTTGGTATTTCTGGACTAGCAGCGATGTTTAGACTAAACGTAAAATTAAGTCTATTCATTGCATTTATAGGCTTTTTAATTTTTATTTTTCCAATAAAAGGTGATACAAAAAGTGTTTTGCCAAGAATAGAAAAGAAATAGAAAGAGATAGGAGCAATCCTATCTCTTTTTATCTAATCCATCCAACAACTTTATTATAATAATTAAAACCTACTGAATTATAAAGGTTAACTGCTGGAGTATTTTTTTCAGAAACTCTAATATATAAATCCTTTATATTTTTCTCAGTACATGTAGCTATT
Source organism: Clostridium paridis (assembly GCF_016765615.1). Taxonomy (GTDB): domain Bacteria; phylum Bacillota; class Clostridia; order Clostridiales; family Clostridiaceae; genus Clostridium_T; species Clostridium_T paridis. Next base: position 155,002 of record NZ_JAESWA010000017.1, read on the forward strand.
ATTCTATTTAAAAGTATTCTTCCGTAGCCTTTTTTTCTATACCCATCGATTATTCCAAAATTAACTACAAGATACTGTTTATTCAAATATATTACTTGTCCATATCCTATTGAGACACCTTTATGCAGAATTAAAATAGACAAATCATCTATATAATATGACTGCTTCATATCATTAACTATATCCGCTACCTTTAAATCAGCTCTATTTACATCCTTAAAGATAGAATTTTGTATCTCTGCTCTAGTCTTTATGTCTGAATTATTTTGAACTACTTTAAACTCCACATCCTCAGCTTTTATGAAATCAACATTTCCTAATTTTTTAAGGAGAACGATGCTCTCATCTGAAATTTGAAAACCTATCTTATTTAATAGTTCTGTATTACCTTGGGTCGCAGTTGTTTCAAAGGAATAGAATTTATTAGATTTAAACTCATTTAGAGGAAACTCTTCAAAACCATCTTGAAAGTATAAGCTGCGCAAATTCACATAATCATCTCTTAAATTTTCTTTCCATATCATACCTAGTTTATCTTCATAGCTATATACCTTTAGATTAGTTCTAAGCACTAATTTATCCAATATATTTGCTTTAGTATATGCTTCCTCGAAATCTTCATTTAATGGATTCATTTCTATTGCTTCATCTGATATTTCTTTTATAAGATTCAAATCAAATTTTCTAACTTTTTTGATCTTCATATTAATCACATCTCTCCATCAAAATATAATTATTATACCATATATTAAATCTACATATTATACTTTTCCTCGAATTTTTTAATCCATAAATCAAGATTTTCTTTAACTTCTATTAAATAATCAAATTCATTTCTTAATATATTTATGTTGCTTGTATTTTGCTTTTTATATATACCTTTACAAATTTCATACAGCCTATAGGGGAATATGGTAAAGCAATAAAGCAAATAAATTTCTTCGTCAATAAAGGTTTCTTCTTTATTATAAGTATTAACTAACTCTTCAAAAAAACTATAATTCCATTTAATAGACGAACTATTTTCTATGCTATTTAATAATGAACCTAAATCAGTAAGATAGTAGGATTGCTTTATTTTAGGTATATCTCTAAGCAATATCTTCCCTTCAACTTCCCCAAAGTTATCTAATCCTAAATTAGAAATACAAAATTTATATCTAAGTAGTTTTTCAGAACTTTTAGGTACTACACTTCTTAATATTAACAAACATTTATCAAATATATTATCGTAAGCATTTAATATATCATAAACCTTAGAATCTAATGGAGCTTTAATAATTTTCATATTTAATTCTTGCTTCAAATTAACAAGGAAAACTAACCTTCTAATATATTTATCAATTGTTTTTCCATATTCTCTTCTTAATCTGTATTTTTCAGGGTGTAATTCTTTAGTGCACTTATGAAAATTTCTAAGTACTTGCATAGTTGATTTGTAAAACAGAGAAAGTTCCATTTTGTTCTCATTCTCAATATAAGTAGTTAAATAGTAAATTCTATCTTTTGTTATTATATAACTATTTCCATTGTTACTTTTAACTACACGTGAAGTTTTCCTAAAACCATTGTTGTATATATCTTCTTTAAACTGAAATAATTCCTTAATACCTTTTTTATTTCTTCTATGGGAATTTAAAATAAATTTATCTTCTCCACAATCAATTATGTAACACTTTCCATTCTTAATTGCATTATATCCAATGATATTATAATTTAATAATACTCGCTGAATGATGTGTTCCATAAAATTCCTCCTAAAATATTATTACTAATTAAATATATTCAATAAATTCTCGTATAATAACAAAAGAGTTCTTTCTTAATGAAAGAACTCTTTAATATACACTTAAACTATTAGTCTATAACCTTTGAACTTAATCCAATTTTCTTTTTCTCACTGTCAACGCTTAATATTTTAGCTTTAACAACATCATTAACTTTTAGTACTTCTGATGGATGGTTTATCTTCTTTCTAGAAATTTGAGAAATGTGAAGTAATCCATCTACTCCTTTTTCTAATTCTACAAAAGCACCAAAATCAGCTATTCTTACTACTTTACCAACTACTATAGTTCCTTCTGGATATTTTTCTTCTATGTTAACCCATGGATCTTCTAGTAAATCTTTAATACTTAATGTTAGTTTATTATCTTCTCTATTTAATGCTATTATTTTAGCTTCAACTTCTTCTCCAAGCTTTAAAAGTTCTTGTGGCTTTGAAACTTTGCCATAACTCATAAGTGATAGTGGAATTAATCCATCTAGACCTTTAACATCTACAAAAGCACCAAACTCTGCAAATCTTAACACCTTAACCTTTAATACATCACCTTCATTTATAGAGCCCCATGCAGCATCTTCTCTCTCGTTTTTAGCAGCTTCTTCAATAATTCTGCTAGAAGCAATTACATTACCTTCTTCTAAGTTTAGTATCTTTACATTTAATACTTTTCCTACATAACTAGCTGGGTCTTTTACAAAAGCAACTGATATTTGTGATTGAGGTATAAATATTCTTACACCCTTATAATATGCTACTAATCCACCTCTAGCTGCATCAGTTATTTCAATATCTAATGTCTTTTCAGTTTCTTTAGCATCTTTTAATTCCTCTAAGGCTTCTTCTCTTTGAATTTCTTTTCTTGATAATAGAACATAACCTTCAAAGTTATAACTTAAAACCTTAGCTTTTATTTCATCTCCAACTTTTACTACTTCTAATATATCTTCTGATTTATCAAAAGTAAATTCATTCTTAGGAATTTTACCATCTAACTTATATCCTGGAATAGCTACATATGCAGCATCAAAATCAACTTTTAATACTTCAACCTTTATAACTTCACCAATAGTTAATTTTCTATCCATTTCATTCATCAAATCTAATTGATTAACTTCTGAGTTGTTGTTTTCCATAATATTAATTACCTCCTTAATTACCCAGTCAGGAGTAGATGCTCCAGCAGTTACTCCAACTAACTCTATCTCTTTATCATTAATTAAATCTAAGGGTATTTCCTTAGCATTTTCAACATAGTATGTTCTATCACAATTCTTCTTGCAAATCTCATACAATTTTGTTGTGTTAGAACTATTCTTACCACCGATAACTAGCATTACTTGAACTTGTTTAGAAATTTCATCGGCACTTTTTTGTCTTACATCTGTAGCTGAACAAATGGTATTAAAAGAAAGAACTTCCTTTGACCTATTGCTAATATTATTTAAAGTTTTTTCCCAGTTTTCTTTTTTTTCAGTAGTCTGTGAGACTAAGCAAACTTTTTCAAGATTAGACTCATCAATATCTCCATTTTTAGTTATGATTGCCTTATTATCGCACCAACCATTTATGCCTACAACTTCTGGATGCTTTTCGTCTCCCATAATAACTATTCTATATCCATCATCACTATATTTTTTAGCCTTTTTTTGAATATTAGTAACAAAGGGACATGTAGCATTTATTATTGTAAGTCCTCTATTTTCTAGTTCATCATATACTTTCTTTGATACGCCATGTGATCTAATTACTACAACATCATCCTTTGACAATGTAGAAATATCATCAAAATTAACAGCATGAATATCATTGCTTTCAAGCATTTCAACCACATCATTATTATGAATAAGTGGTCCTAAAGTATATATTTTCTTATTAAACACTTCTTTATTCTTAAGTGCTTCATCAACTGCTCTTTTTACACCAAAGCAGAATCCTGCATTTTCTGCTAATATTACTTTTCTCATTCCATCACCTTTATAAATAGAGTATAAATCTAAAATAATATATTTATAATTAGTTCATTATTTAATATACTCTAAAATTTTGTTTACAACACCATCAATATCTAATCCAGTAGTATCTATTTCGATAGCATCGTCTGCTTTTCTTAATGGATCTGTTTCTCTATGAGTATCAATAAAATCTCTCTTTTTCATATCTTCTAAGATTTCATCAAACTCTACCTTCATCCCTTTAGATATCAATTCTTCATGTCTTCTTCTAGCTCTTTCTTCTGAAGAGGCTGTTAAGAAAAACTTATATGGAGAATCTTTTAAAACCACTGTGCCAATATCTCTACCATCCATAATAACATCAAACTTTTTACTCATTTTTTGTTGTAAATAAACTAGTTTTTCTCTTACTTCAGGTACTTGTGCATAATTTGAAACATTACTACTTACTTGTAGTGAAGATAACTCCTCTTGAATATCTATTCCATTTAAGATTAAATTATCCCTTTCAAAATGCATCTCCATCTTATCAATTAATGATGAAAGTTTATCTATATCTTTAAAAGAAATATCACTTTTTATGGCTTCAAGTGTCACTGCTCTATACATAGCACCTGTATTTATGTACATTAAATTTAGTTTTTTTGCTATTATCTTTGCAATGGTACTTTTCCCTGCACCAGCTGGTCCATCTATTGCTACTGAAATTCTCAAGTCAAAACTTCCTTTCTTTTTTAAAACATTACCAATTTCTATTATATCATATTGGAAATAAAAATAAATTATTAAATTGAAGTTCCAGCTATATAACCAGTAGATAATGCAATTTGAACATTATATCCACCCGTAAATGCATCTACATCCATAACTTCACCAGCAAATGAAATATTTGAAATTAATTTTGATTTCATGGTAGATGGATCTATTTCTTTTGTATCAATCCCACCAGCAGTTACTATTGCTTCTTCGATTGGTCTTAACCCTTTTACAGTAAAGGTCAAGTTTTGAATCAACTCTACTAGCCTTTTTCTTTCTTCTTTTGTTATTGAGTTGACCTTTTTATTTTCATCAATTCCTGATAAATTTATTATTATAGGAATAAGTTTTTTAGGAAGTAATTCATCTAAAGAATTCTTAAAATCCTTATTTAAAAACTTCTGGAAATCTTTTTGAATTCTTTTGTCTAGTTCTTGATTATCTAAAGCTGGTTTTAAGTTTATTGATATCTCCATAGGTATATTATCTTTTACATATCTAGAAGCACTTAATATTAATGGACCAGAGATACCAAAATGCGTAAATAGCATTTCACCTTGTTCTTTATACTGCACTTTTTTATCTTTAGAACTAATTAATTTCACTTGAACATTTTTAAGACTTAATCCCATTAGCTCTTTTACCCAATCTTCTTTTAATTCAATTGGAACTAGAGAGGGTTTTAATGAGACAATTTTATGTCCTAACTTTTGTGCAAATTTATATCCTTCACCTCTAGAGCCTGTAAGTGGATAGGATTTTCCTCCAGTTGCTATAATAAAATGATCTCCAGATACTTTTTGATTATTTTCTAAAACTACAGCTTTAACTGTACTGTCTTCAATAACGATATCGCTAACTTTAGATTTAAGGTAAATTTTCACTCCTAAATCGTTTAATTCATTTTCAAGGCCTTTAATTATATCTGAACTCTTATCTGATAAAGGAAATACCCTATCTCCTCTTTCTACTTTTAATTTTATATTCTTTCCTTCAAAAAAATTCATAACATCTTGATTTGTGTATGTATAAAGAGCACTGTATAAGAAATATGGATTACCAGGAATATACTCAAAAAATTCTGATATATCCTTAGCATTTGTTACATTGCATCTTCCCTTTCCAGTTATAAATAACTTTTTCCCAAGTCTATCATTTCCTTCTATTAAAATTACTTCATTACCATTTTTAGCTGAAGTAATTGCTGCCATCATTCCAGCTGGACCTCCGCCTATCACAATAACTTTTTTCAAAATATCACCTCTAAACTTTCTTAAGGATATTATAACATCTTATTTAATAGAAAAAAGAGGCAAAGCCTCTTTTTTGAAATTATTCATCTAACACATTACCCCTGTTATATGAATAAACATTATATTCTTTCCAAATACTTTCAAGATTATTAAATGTATTTGCTATAGTTTCTTTTTCTCTCATCCCTACAGCTATAATTAACGCATTAATAACTGATAGCGGTGCCACAAGTGAATCAACAAAACTTGCCATGTTACTTTGAACAATTAAGCTATAGTCTGCTTGTGTTGCTAAAGGTGACAATAGCGAATCTGTTATCGCAACTACCTTTGCATTTCTACTTTGTGCAAATGATAAAGCATCAATTGTTTTTGCTGCATATCTTGGGAAGCCTATACCTATTACTAAATCTCCTTCTTTGATATTAATCATTTGTTCAAATATATCTGAAATACCATAAGCTACAATATTTACGTTATCAAGAATTATATTTAAATAGAAACCTAAAAACTCAGCTAAAGCAGTTGAACTTCTTAATCCTATAATATATATTCTCTTTGCATCGAATATGGACTGAACTACTTCCTCAAAGGTTTTGTGATTTATTTTTTCAAGTGTTGCTCTTATATTTTCTATATCTGCCTTTAAAACTCCTTTTAAAGCATTTTCTTCTGAAATATAATCATTTGTAAGTTCTAATCTTTGAACAGTTGTTAACTTATTCTTTATAAGTTCTTGTAATTCCTTTTGAAGCTTAGGGTAACCACTAAATCCAAGCTCATTTGCAAATCTAACTACAGTGGATTCCGAAACACCTACTGAAACTCCTAATTTAGCTGCAGTCATAAAGGCTGCTTTATCATAATTTTTTAATATGTATTCTGCAATAAGCTTTTGCCCTTTACTTAATCTTGGAAATTTTAATTGAATAATTCTCATTAAATCTTGATTTGCTTCTAGCTTTTCTTGGAAATAATCCATTTACCCTTACTCCTATCTTTTTTGCAATTTATTTATAATATAAATTCATTTTAACATCATTAATTAATTACATCAACCTTAATTATAAAATTACTTTTTTTCTATGCATAACAGCATTGGAGGATTATTATTGCGATTGACATACTCAAATTTCATTGCCCCATATTTATTCTTGGGTAAGTTTTCAGCAAATTCTAAAATGCAAGTTTTTTCTCTAGCACCTTCATTATGTCCAGAATAAATAGCAATTAAAATAATTCCCCCTTCATTCAGTAAATCTAGTGCCTGAATTATTGAGTTCATTGTACTATCTTTCATGGTTGTAATCTCTTTATTTCCACCTGGTAAAAATCCTAAGTTATATATTATACAATCTGCACTTTCCTTTACATATTCATTAAGCTTATCATGAGAATCCTGTATTAGATAAACATTATCTTTATTTTTATTCTTATAATTAGTAATTGCCATTTCTTGAATATCAAAAGCAATTACCTTATTAAAGTTTTCAGATAAGAAATCAGAATCGTATCCGTTACCTAGTGTACAATCTATTGCTAGGTTTTTGTTTTCAATATATTTGTCAATGATATCATGAGATAAGGAACTAATATCCTTCACTAATTTAAACATACTATTTACCCTTACAAAGATTTAATGTAGTTAAGCTCGGAGTCTGTAAGCTCTCTAAAACTACCTAATTCTAAATCTCCGATATTAATTTCTCCAATAGCAACTCTTTTAAGAGAAATTACATCGTGATTTAATGCCGCACACATTTTTCTTATTTGCCTATTTTTACCTTCATGTATTTTAATTTCAACTTTACAGTTATTTTGATCTTTCCAAAGAATTTTAATACTTGATTTAGCTGTAATATATCCCCCTATATCAACTCCATTTTGAAAAGTCTCTATCTCTTTATCTGTAAAAACTCCCTTAACCTTAACAATATAGGTTTTATGAATTTCCCTTCTTGGATGTATTATTTTATTATAAATTTCACCATCATTTGTAAGTAATAATAGCCCAGAAGAATCATAATCCAGTCTTCCAATTGGATATATTCTCTCCTTAGCATTTATTATATCTATTATAGTTTTTCTACCTTTTTCATCACTAACAGAAGATATTATTCCAACAGGCTTATTAAGCATGATGTATCTCTTAATCTCTTCTGCCTTTACAATTCTACCGTTATATTCTACAATATCTTTTTCTATATCAATTTTAGTACCTAATTCTTTTATGATTTCTCCATTAACCTTAACATTTCCAGCTAAAATTAACTCTTCACATTTTCTACGTGAAGCCACTCCGCAATTTGCCAAATATTTTTGTAATCTTTCCATTATAAAATCACCTATCCTGCTGTATTCTTAATAATTATAAAGACTTAACATAAAAAAATCAAATTGGAATTTCCTGGGAAATTTTAGGAGATTGAAGAAATACTATATTTTTGTTATACTACTTACCAATAATATATATATAAAGGGTGATAAGCATGGATAAACTACTATTTGGAATTTCAGGAATTCCATTAGGTAAAGGTGAAAAATTCAATTATAGTACTGGATTAGAATATTTACATAACATAGGACTGGATGCTATGGAGCTACCATTTGTACGTTCTGTTAATGTTACCTCAAAAAATAGAGATTCTATTCTTAAAGTTAAAGAAGAAACTGGCATGTATTTATCTGCTCATGGTTCATACTTCATAAACTTAAATGCTAAGGAAGATGAGAAAATAGAAAAATCAAAGGAAAGGATTTTAAAGGGAGCTGATGCTTTGGAATCCGTTGGAGGAAGAAGTTTAGTATTCCATGCTGGATTTTATTTAGATTCATCTAAAGCAGATACATTAGATAATATTAAAAGAGAATTAAGTACACTCCCTAAAGGAAATGTTACATATAGACTTGAAACTACAGGAAAAGCTACTCAATTTGGTGACATATATGAATTAGTTAATATAGCAAAAGAAATTCCAAGTTGTAATATATGCATAGATTTTTCTCATTTACATGCAAGGGGAAATGGAGCTTTAAAGGACTATTCTGACTTTGCTAAAATATTAGATTATGTTGGTACTAATTTAGGAGATGCAGCATTAAATGATATGCATATTCATTTATCTGGAATAAACTACACTGCAAAAGGTGAAAGAAATCATCTGCCTTTTGAAGAAAGTGATTTTAACTATAAGGCTTGTCTTAAATCCTTCATAGATTTTGATATAAAGGGTTGTATTATTTGCGAGAGCCCTATTTTAGAAAATGATGCATTACTTTTAAAAGAAACTTATAACAGTCTATAGTTAAATCCTTGCCCAATAACGGGCAAGGATTTTTTTCTAGCACCTAAAGAATCTGTTGTTACCTAGTAATAGTAGAGCTATTAATAAGGGACTATTAAATAAGCAAGTCTGTCCTATAAGTGAATTGTAGGGGTAACCACAACCGCCTGTATAGCAGCCACAGTTATTAAAGCCTCCAAATCCTCCAGGATAACCTCCAAATCCGCACCCTGGATAACCTCCGTAGTAACTATTACAACAGCAATTTCTCCTTCTTGACATGTTAATCACTCCTTCTCTTCTGTATAGTACATACTATTCCGTCCTATTGATTATTGTTAATTAATCTCAAATTTAAGTTTTTTTAGAATACTATACTCATTTACGAGGATATCATTTTAGTGTATAATAAGAGTAAGAGGTGATATTATGAGTAGAAATAGATTAGTTGCCCCTAGAAATGTTGTTAATACTAAACAACTTTATATATTTTATATACTAGGAGAGCTATATAAAGGTAATTCTATATACGGAAATAAGGTTTTAGAGGAGTTTAAAGGCAGATTTGAAAGTTCTTCACTTCCTTTCCCAGTCTCTTCATCAACGGTATATGATACTCTATTCTATTTAGAAGAGATGGGCTATGTTAATTCTACTTGGCTTGGGGATGAGTTTTTAAATAAAAGAAGTAAGAAGATATACTCAATTACCGATGCAGGTATTGAATATTATAAAAAACATATAGCTGACTATATTGATAATCTAAATAAAACTAAGAGCACTTTGGATATTATGATCAATATGCTTAAATAAATAGAAATAGTTTATAGTAGTACTATAACTTACATTTTGAGGTGCAAATCGAAAAAACATCATTAATTTTAAATGTATTAATGATGTTTTTATCATATTCTTAGTAGTCTAATCACAATCTTTATTACACAATTTTCTTAATTCATTAGCCATATTGCTCCATATTATAAAAGATTCATTAATTCCTTCCGAAAAACTACCCAATCTAATAACTTCTAATATATTTTCTTTACATTTTTTTGGTTTAATATTAAAGGTTTCAATATAATCAAGTGTTCTCTTTCGACTTGGAAAATATGTTTTATTAATAGCAAATTATGTTTGAAGGAAATGATCAATTGAAATATCAATTGCAAAGTGATAAAACAGTACATCTTTTCTTACTACAGCTCGTTCTAAGTCCTCTGTATCTTCAAGTTCTGTCATATGATACTGTACAAGTATTTTAGCTAATTCCTCTGGGTACTTTGATAGCCTCTTCCTCAAATTATATAAAAACTTATTTTTATCAACTAGAACCTGAATATTGCCAAGCATGGCACATCGCCCTATTGGATAATAGTAATTATCTAATTTATCAGGTTGTTCACCTTTAAGTATAGACGCTACATCTGTTAAGGTTTCAGTTTCAGTAAAATACATTAACCATGTTTCAATGCCATTTATTAGCATAAAATCTCCTACTCCCCAGTGACCTCCTTCAAATGTATTCAATTTATATTCCTGTATCATGTTACCTAATTCATTTATTACTAATTGCCTCTTTTCAATATCAGGTATAGTATCACAATATATAAAAATATCAATATCCCCTTCTCTAACCTTAGGAAGAGAAGTTTTACCACCACTAATTCCAATTGATTGCACTTCCACTATTTCCGAGATATTCTTTATTAATGTGTCAAGAATTTTTTCTGTGTTATAAACCATGCTATTCCCCCATAAAATACTTATGAACAATCTCTTAAATCATCTTCATAAAGATTAATCATTTTAAGACCTCCATAAAAATACCAACTGTAACTTTTTCCTTATATTGTATCATATTACCATATCTATATCATCCAAAACAAAAAAGGATAGCTTAAGGTAATAAACCTTAAACTATCCTATATAATTCATTTATTTTCTTATACGTTATAGTAATCAGAAATTGTACTTAAAATAAATAGTATGTACTCTTTATCGTAGCAACCTTTTTCAATTGATGTAGTTTCATCTAACTGAACTTTTAAATATCCTCTTGGGCCATCATAAATAAGTTCTTTTTTAGCTTTATTATATATTACATCAAAAGTATTGTTATAGTAGTGTGTTCCTGACATACTGTCTTTATATCTAAAGAAAACTGTATTATCTAGAGTTTCCTTATCAGCGTCTTTAAGTATTGCAATTGTTTCTGCATGTGGTATGTATAAATCAATATCTTTGTACTCTTCTAAATTGATTCTTAGGAAAGGTCTATTATCCCATAAAACTCCATATTCATGCTTTGGATCTCTGTTTTCTAAGCTTTCTTGTACTTGGTTAAATAATGAATCAAGATCCAATTGTTTTAAGTTTTCAACAAATATATTGCTGATTTGTGTCTTATATTTATTATAGTTATCGATACGTTTTCCCATAGTTTCTCCTCCTAGATCTATTTAATAGCGCATTTGTATTCTTTGGTCTAACTATATTATAGCACTATTTTCCTAACCTACAATAAGTTCAATGAAAAACATTATATTTATTTGTAACAATTGAAATAAATATAAATACCTTAATAATAGAATAATCTCTTTTGGAGGAACAATGAAAGGTGAAAAAATTGATTGTATAGATAGTGGGAGTAAATTTTGTCCTTGCCATCTAGCAGAAGCAAATGAATGTTTATTATGTTCCCAATTACATGGGGAATGCTTTTGCGACTGTCTAAACTGGAAAGGAGTATGTATTTATCAAGGATGGATAGCTAACGGCTCTAAACCAAAGGAAGGAAGGAAAACTTACTCATGTAAAATAGAAGACTGGATATTACTTCAAAAGGATCTATTACTTATTAAATTCAAATTACCTGAAGATCTTGCTCTTGATTTAACAACACCAGGTAGTTTTATTTTTCTAAGAACTGATGATAATTTTTATTTTGATATACCAATTTCTATAATGGAATGTGACACTGATGCTAACAATGCTAGTATATTAATTGAGATAAGAGGTATTAAAACAAAACACCTTATAAATACAAAATCAGTTGAGAATCTAGTAATAAGAGGTCCCTATTGGAATGGAGTCTTTGGGTTAAAAAATATAAAGAATACTACAAATTCTAAATGTTTAATTCTAGCTAGAGGTATTGGAATGGCTCCTATGATTCCAGTAATTAAGGCTCTTAAAAATCAAGGAAATGATCTTGATATTCTTATTGATAAAGAGCCATTTGATGATGTATATGTTAATGATATATTATCTAATCTTGGATTATCTTATAACGAAATGTCTTTACTTGATGCTGGAAAGCTATCTGATAAATGTAAAGCCTATATAAAAGATTCCATTGAAAATAATAATATCAAATTAATACATTGTGGAGGTGCAGATATATTAACCTTTAAAGTGATGCAATATTTAGATACTATAGGTGAAAAAAGTATTAAATTATCCTGTTGTAATAATTCTAAAATGTGTTGCGGAGAAGGAGTATGTGGAAGTTGCACTGCAAGATTTGCTGGTCACAGAGTAAAAAGACTATGTAAAGTTCAAGCAGATCCAAGAGATATTTTTGAAGGGAGAAGATTTATATGAAGGTATTAGTTGTAGGTGGAGGCTGGGCTGGAGTTTCTTCTGCAATCTCAGCTAGGAAAGCAGGTGCAGAGGTGCACGTTTTTGAAAAGACTGATTTACTTTTAGGTTTAGGTAATATAGGCGGAATTATGCGTAATAATGGACGTTTTACTGCTTCTGAAGAATTAATTGAACTTGGCTCAAGTGAACTTATGGAAATATGTGATAATAACTCTAAACATAAGAATATAAAGTTCCCAGGACACGAACATGCTTCATTATATGATGTTACATCAATTGAACCTGATGTTAAAAAACTACTATTAGACATGGGAATTAACTTACACCTAATTACACGTGTTACAGATATAGATCAAACTGATAAAAGCATCAAGGGTATACATCTTTCTAGTGGAGAATATATCGAGGGAGATGTTATTATAGAAACCACAGGCTCAACAGGTCCTATGGGTAATTGTCAGCGCTTCGGAAACGGCTGTGCTATGTGTATACTTAGATGTCCCTCATATGGGCCTAGAATATCTATAAGTGAAAGAGCTGGTGTTAAGGATTTTTCTGGAGAAAGAAATGATGATAAATTAGGTGCATTTTCTGGTTCTTGTGAAGTTGCAAAAGATAGTCTTTCAGAAGAGTTAAAAGAAGTTTTAGAAAAAGAAGGAGTTGCAGTATTAAAGGTTCCACCAGAAGATGTTAACTATGGAAAGCTTGAAGCTAAGGTATGTCAGCAATATGCTTTAAAAGAATTTGCTGAAAATATTGTTTTATTAGATACTGGCCATGCAAAATTAATGACAACCTATTATCCATTAGAAAAGCTAAGAAAAATACCTGGACTTGAAAAAGCAAGGTATGTGGATCCTCTAGCTGGTTCTATAGGAAATTCTATAAGATATCTTTCAGTTGCTCCTAGAGATAATAATATGAGAGTTATAGGCGTAGATAATTTATTCTGTGCAGGTGAAAAATCTGGTCTTTTTGTAGGACACACTGAAGCTATGTGTACAGGAGCACTTGCAGGCCATAATGCTGTAAGATTAGCTTTGGGTATTCCACTATTAACTCTACCCTCTTCACTATGCGTTGGGGATTTAATCTCCTATGCTAATGAAAGATCTAAAACTCGTGAAGGAAGAAAAACAAGATATACCTTCGCTGGTTCTGATTATTTTAACAGAATGAAATCACTAAATTTATATAGCACTAATGTAGAAGAAATCAAAAACAGAGTAAGAAAAGTTAATTTAGATGGTGTATTTAATCAAAAGCTTATATAGAAATTTTAAGGGAACCCTTTTGGGTTCCCTTTGCTTTATAAATGTAGTTATTTTAATTCATATTTTATTTTGTTTAATAGTTTCTATTTAAAGTTCTATCTTTCCATACTTCTTGAAATATTCATCCAAGGTCTTATCTAAAAACTCCTTTGCCATTTGAGTTATTCTTAGATGAGATTTCTGTGAATGTACCTTATTTAAATAAACTCTATCAGCTTTTGGATTTACTGCTGAACTTGGATATGTTTTAGTTCCAACAACATCATATAATATATGTAGTGGTACTGTATTTTTTATAGGGGTATCTATGATCTTACATTCTTTAAATTCAATATAATACGGATAATTCTTTCTCGTATAATCTTCTAAAATTTCGTCATCTGTTACAATATTTTTCTTATCATATCCATACGTTAAAGCTCTTCCAACTATCATTGGTGAAGGTCTGTCTTTATGATCATAGCTTAAAGCAGTTATGTATATACTGTCATTATCTTTAATACCAGTAGGCTTGATATTAAAGTAAACTCTCTTTAAGGCATTACTATTTCTTTCATTTATGAACTTATTATCACTATTTAATCTATCATTAGATTTAGCTATAAATTTTATCCATGCATTGCTCAAATCTTCAATCATACGATTAGTTAATACTTCTTCAAGAATATCCGTTGTTTTAACCGGTGCTTCATTTTTAGGTTTTTCTTCAAATGGTGTCCATGGTTCGGCACCTAGTTTTGCGCCTCGCTTTGCCCTATTAGCCTTTGATACTCCCTTTATTAAGTTGATCGATACTTTTTCAACTCCATCTATCTCTTGTTCTATCCATTCTTTTGTTATATTACCTTCATCTGTTTGTTTTATTCTATCCCATAATTCTTCAAAGTGTTTATTGCATTCATCGCCGATTGACTCATCTTGGTCAATAAAAACACTTAATTCATGGTTAGTAAAAAATCCTCCATTTGTAAAGTTTGCTGAACCTAATATTGCAGATGATTCATCGAATACATATAATTTTGTATGGAGCCCAATTAATGCAACTAGTTCTGCCCCTGAATCCAACAAAGCGTTCAATCCCTGTAAACTGCTAACACCTTGAATAAAATCTTCTCGATAAAATCTAGTTATTATTTTACATTTTATATTAGGATTTTGTTTTAAGACCTCTGCCAATTTTGTAGCAGTTTTTAACCCTATAAATGGTGAAATTACTTTTATTGATGATTCTAATGAATCTACAACTTCATAAAACTTATCTGCAAAAAAACCTGATGAAATTAACTCGACTCCCATTTTTTTAACCTCCAATAAATATAATTTAAATACTTCTACCACCCATCAATATCATAAAACCATCTTACAAAATACTAGCAGTTATTTTCTAGTAAGCTATCCCTCTTCATATAGCATAGATTGTAATCTTTATATTTCAGTTTCAGCTTAGTGGATGAGATATCTGCAACATAGATTACTTTATCTTACGAAAATCTTCTATTGGTGTACCTTCAATTTTACAACTTAGTTTATTAAAACATTCTCCATGCTAGTTGCAAGTAAGATTTTTTTTCTACCTTTATGTATCTATTAATCCATATAATAAATATAAAACATAGCGTCGATAGCTTGTACGCAAATATCTATAGAAACTTTATACTGCTTTTCTAAATTATACTTCCAGCTCCCACAACTAAAGCAATATTTTTAACATCTTCACTTTAATACTGAAACTACTATTACCCCTATACCAGCAAATAAGGGAGCTAAATACTTAAAATACATTTTCAACTTTTTCCCTCTTTGATATTTTTCAACTCTACCTTTAATCTCTAAGTACAAATCCTCTTCTTTTTCATTAACACCTTCCTTTTTAAAATAACTTAGTCTGTACATGTCAAAATCTATTTCTTCATGATTTTCTATACTTGATATAATTGCTTCATATTCCTTATATAATTTTTTACATATTTCTTGTGTTATATTTGATTGATTATATTGTAGAGTTATGTTTATCTTATTTTTTAGCTTATCTAAACTCTTAAATGTTTCTTCCATCTTATAAGCTCTTTCCTGAAGATTTTGTTCAGATATATAAAACATAAAGTACGTAAGAACTATAGAAAACATTAGAACTATATTTGAAATCGATATCTTTGATATTTTAATATCAATCCCAATTGAAAGTATAGAAATTCCTGTTATCAATGCAGAATAGTATATATTTAATTTTTTATACTCATTATGCTTTTCTCTTAATCTATTAGTAGAAATTATCCTTGTTCTGTATGTTATATCAACTCTTCTTTTCAGCTCTTCTAATAAATCTGCATTCTCTTTTTTACTTTTATTTAACTCTAAAAGCCCTTTCTTATTTGAAAAATCCACTTCCATTAAACACACCTCCTTGGTTCCTTTTTTATACAATTATACCATATTACCCAATGACGTTTATACATTAAATATTTTAGATTTTAACTATATTGAAATATCATAATTCAATGCATTTAATCCGATATTACTTAGCATAAAAGAAGAAGGGGTACCCTTCATAGATAACCCTTCTTCCTTACTTAAATAGTTTATTAAGTTGACATAAATATCAATTTTATTGGCGAATGCTAAGCATGACCTTTAAAATTCATTATTAAATTAATTGGCTTCGTTATCCAAGTCAACTACATTTTCCTTTCCAAAATACATTATAGCATTTGTGAGTACTTTATCATCTGGGCTTGGATAATATACAACTAGATTCTCCTTAGCTCTTGTACAGCAAACATAAAAAAGTTTTTTTGTCCTTTCTAAAATAACCGGAAAGTTTTTTTCCTTACTTTTATTTAGGCTTTTAACCATGTCTGGATTAAATAGATATTCAAAGTTATAATTTGACCATCCCCCATTATCAAGAATAACTAATACATTATTAAACTCATTTCCTTTTATCTTATGTTGTGTTGATAACGGTACATAACCTTCTAAATAATAATATAACTCTTTAAATACTTTGTATTTAACCTTTTTAACCCTCTCATACAAATATTCATTAGATTTTATAGTTTGTTCAAGCGTATCGTCAATCTTGCAAAGGTTTTGTTCATCAGCATGCTTAATCACTGATTCAATCGTATCATTTTCCAATCCGCTAAATTTATCAATAATATCTTTAATTCTTGCTTTATCAGCAACTGAATTTATCTTATATGATGTAATTCTTAGAAAATCATTATATTGATTATTTTCATATAAATGCAATAAGTTTTGTATTTTAAATAGATGTTGAATTATTCTATCTCTTCTAGGCTCTCTTATAATTTCTTCAGTATAATCTTCTTTTTTATCATCTATTAAATTATCTTTATTAAAATAAATTCTTGATACTTTACTAAATGGCCACTCTTTTACAATATCATATAGTTCTCTAAATAGATTGTCCTCTAACTTTATATCCTTTTTTGAACGTCCTTTATTTTCTCCAATCTTATACGTTAGATTTATTTGATTTACAATATCATCAAATGTATCTTCTACGTTAATAGATATATTATTATCTCTAATTTTTTTAACAATCTCATCTTTAAATTTAATAATTGGGTCAGAATCATATATCTCCATCAATTCAGAGAACCCAGCTTGCCCAGCAATTAAATTATGTGTCAACCTTAGTTCTTTTGTCTCACTAGAATTGGTAAAATCCCATGTATTGCAATAACTCGAATTATATAACTTATTTATATCAGCCTTATATGAATACACAAACTTTATGTCTCCATCTTTAATTAATCCATCTTTCATATTAGGAGCATCCATATCACATGATGGCTTTTGAATAAGGTTATCAATACGAATTTTATTTGATAAATTAATAACACTTCTAGGATTTCGTCTATTCTGTTCTTTCTTTACTTCATTTATTATTCCACTATCTATATACTCATTAACATTTCCAACTCCACCATCATATATAGCTTGCATTAAGTCTCCAAATAAACCTATTACATTCCTACGGTTGTATTTCTGTAGAAATTCTAGTAGTATCTCTATTACCAATGGAGATGTATCCTGATACTCATCAACAAATATATACTGATATTTATCTTTTACTATGTCACAAAGTTTTGGATATTTCTTATACATATAATTTGCTAGTATCAATACCTCGTCATGTGATATTTCTCCATTTTTTATTCTTACATATTCCTTATATTGGATACCATTTTCAAAGTCATTAGTGTAATAAGCGTCACCATTTGGATTCTTTATTTTAGAAGATGGACTGTTAATAAGTTCTATTAATGATTCTTTCATATCTTTTTGATACGGACTAATTGTACTCCATAAAAAATCATGAATTGTAGATACAGCTAAGTTTTTAGAAGAAATTCTTTGCTCAATTTCTTTTACAGCTGCATTTGTATATGTGATACATACTATTTTTGAAGTAGGATTTAGATTAATTGCTTCTTTGATAATTTGTACTAGTGAATAAGTCTTTCCACTGCCAGCTCCACCGCTAAGCAAAAAATTTTTCTTTTCTTTAATATATTCGATTACTTCTAATACTTCAGGTTCTAATTTCCCTTTAACCATAATAATCCATCCTCAATATACTTAGGTATTTTCCAATTTGAATAACTCGATATATCATTACTTTCACTGTTGAGCAAGACATCCATAGCAAAAGATGGTTTACTCTGTATACACTTTTCAGCAAGGGTATAGCTATTATACTTATACTTCTCGCCTGAACTTAGTTTTTCATCAAAATAACTAATGTTTTTTAAGCTATTAAAGTTATCTTTATTATCTATTACTAGTTTCCTATTTATATGGAAAAAGGCATCTTCAAAGCTTCTTGCGTTATAATTGTCTCCATCTTCATTAGCTTCTGCTACTTGATAAACAAGCATCAAAAATCCATCTGATGAGCTTTTCCAATTATCACTTTTCTTAGATAATGTTTTATCCTTAATATCTAAATTTTTAAAATAGTTAATTTCTTTTGTTCCAGCTTTCTTTAAGTAGTTTTCTATTTCTTTTCCATAGTAATGCTTTAATGCCCCATTACTCGTATTTGTACTATCTTCTACAGGAGCTGCTTCTACTTTTTGCTTATTGATGCCATCCTTATTTTTTTTAACGACCCCATTGCTATCCTTATCATCAATAAACTTAAATGAGTCAATATCTGTAATGATCAACGACTTAATACCAATAAATGCAATGAATTTATCAAATATTTGAGAGTAATTCCCTACTTCTACAATTGATATATTTTGTGATAATAGCGGTACTGATTCAGCATTAGTATCAACCTCATCAATTTTTTTCATCATTGCTGGTACTAATATTCTTTCGGTATCCCCCTCAATAAAAATAGCTTTATCAGCAAAAAAAATCTCAGACCTATTTAATGTTAAGTATTGTTTTAAAAACTTGAAATGAGCTTTTCCAATCTCTTTTTCTTTTCCATATTCAATTTCAAGTAATTTTAAATTTTTTGATTCTATGCTATTTATATTATTCTTCTTAAAATACTTAATATCATCAAACTCACATTCAGAAACAATATGTGCAGAATGTGTTGTTATAATTGTCTGTAATTGAAAACTTTTATTACCATTACTCCCATCACTACCCTCTTCTAATATACCCTTTATATTTTTTATAAAAATATATTGCATCTGAGGATGAGTGTGTGCCTCTGGTTCTTCTATAAACAGTAAATTAATATCTGCCGGTTTTATTTCCTTTCTATTATCTCTTCTGAAATCACTTAATAATGTTTCTATTTCAAAAATCATGCTTATCAAATTTAGATATCCTAATCCGTTATAACTTTCAGGCAGGCTATGACAGTTATCGTCATACACAACAGTAGTATTACCTTTTAATAATTCTCGCCTTTGCAAAGATGAAATAACCTTGATAACAGTTTCATCCTTTTTCATTCCTCCAAATCTTTTAACCTTTTGAACTACATCTTTAAATAAATCATCATATACAATTGATAGTTTTGAATCCGTCTCTATTAAAGTATTTTCAAATTTTTCTATCGCTTTATTCTGCGAATCGTTTATCTCCGTCTTCTCATAATATTTCGATGATAAATTTGATAATGTTCCATCATTGTCAATATTAGATATAGCTCTATGGGCTGAAATATATTTAAAATTTATTATTTTACTTATATCTACTTTCTTTTTATCTAAGTCTATAAATTCATTTAAGTTAACATCTTGAGTATCATTATTAAATTGAACTGCCTTCTTTTTTATCTTAAAAAAATTCTTATAATTTGACTTTATAAAGCTTTCAAAGCAGGCTAATCTATCTACTGATAATGCATCATATTTAGTCTCGTATTCCTCAAATTTTTCCTTCATTTTGTTAAAATCATCAATATTAAGTAAATATTCAAACTTTAATACCACTTTCTTATTGTCTGGATTGAGGTCAAGCATCAAATCGCTAATGTTCGCGAGATTATCCCTATCGCTGTATTCAATGATAATTAATAGCGAGATTCCTTCATCCCTTTCCCATACTTTATTCTCGTCTTCTATACAACTATATAATTGCTTTTTGAATTCAATATTAAAATCATCATATGTAAAACAATTGCTCGACGACTTGTCCCCTATAAATCTATTTAAGATGGAAAGTAACGATGTCTTGCCACAGTTATTCTTACCGATAATAATAGACAGTATCTCTTCTAAATCTAACTTTAGGTTTTTTAATAATCTAAAATTTTTTACTTGTATATTAGTTATTTTCATACTCTTCATCCTTTATATATAATCTAATACTTATTGACAAAATATTAAGTCTATGTTTCTTGAACGAATACTATTATACAGCTTTTTTACATATTAATCTATATTTTTCAATTTTTAATAATTTTAACAAATGGTTCAATTCCATACTTATAATTTTGCTAATTTTACATGTTTTTAAGTATAACTCCAATAATAATAAAAGCTAACATATTAAATTCACATTAAAAGTATTATTAAGAATAAATCTATTATTAATGTATTTTTTTATATTAATTTTGTATATACATAAGAATAAAGAAAGAGTCATATTAGATAAGCTTAATCAATAAGTTGAAAGGGTGTAGTAAGTATGAGTAGGCAAATTAAGTTTAGAGCGTGGCATAAAAATTCTAATCATATGTGCCAAAATGTAAAAACAGACTTACTAGAAAGGGATTACTTAATATTTATGCAATATACAGAACTAAGTGATATTAATGGTGATAACATCTATGAAGGGGATATAGTATATCAAACATCAAAAATATTAAGTAGTGAAGATATAAACTTTACTGGTGAAGTTAAATTTTATGATGGTAGTTGGTGGATAGATAATGGAATTAATGCAATTTATCTATTTAATAAGTATTGTGAAAATAGAATTGTTGGAAATAGATTTGAAGGACTTAGGTATTAAAATAAACTCACGGTAGGATTATCGTGAGTTTATTTTAGAAAATATATAATACCTTCCTATTTACCAGCCAAATTTAGCAAATGAGGTTAGTAAAATAACTGAAAGTCTTTAATTACATAGTTGCCATAAATTATAGGTTTATATCCAAGAATCCTTACTCATTTTACAATAATCTTTCTTTCTCAAGAATTTTAATAAACGCTTTTTCTTCCCTCTTATTCCTTGGTTCTCTAGGCAAATCGAATTTATCTATAAAACCAAGTTCTCTTAATCTAAATATTTTATTTAAACTTTCTTGATTGATTGATGCCCACATATCTTGTTTATGTAAGACATTTGTTTTTATACAACCATCTTGTAAGCGTTGCATTGTCTCTTCCATACATATCCCACAACTTAGTACTGTTGCATATTTCTTTTTTTCATCCTCCGCTATTTGCTTAATATCCTCTGTATCAGAAAACACATTAAAACACTCCCCCTCTACAACATCTTTACACGAATTTTTAGATGGAAATTTTGCATTCCAAATTCTTGTTTCCATTTCCTTGTCAACTCCATTAGCCAATCTAAACAATTCACTATCAAATACTAGAAAATCTAAAGTCAAGTTATCTGGTAAGAAATCTTTACAAGCTTCCCTAATAATCTGTACTTGTATTTTCATATCTTCTGCCATTTCCATTAATGTGCTATACTGTTTTTTCATATACTTGTCATCTTTATGAGCAGCATCTTTGTCTCTTTCATAATAAATGGACTTAATAATTTCGTTCTCACATATTTGTTTTTTCGTCTTATGAAAACATTTATCCAAAACTATACATCCATTAATATAAAACTTTCTTCTCGTCTCTCTTACTTTTTCTCTAATATTAATCATAGAAACCTTATCTCCATATTTATATAAATACAGTATTGTATCTACAGACTTTTTTGCATCTATTAAATATCGTGAAAGCTCCCATTTATCCATAGTCCCTACTCCTACCTTTCATTTAACATCTAAATTAACACTTATATATTATCATTTTCTACTTTATTTACTAAATCAGGTTTTACTTTAATTACATAATCAACACCATCTGCAAATATAATAGATGCTTTAGATTAGTTTTTTCGTTAACCATAAATAAAATTATATCACAAAAAAGTATTTTTTTTACAAGCTACCATATCAGATAATAACTTAAGATACGACATTTTATCTATAAAAAAATAGCCTTAACCAAGAAATTAAATGGTTAGGGCTAAAAACCTCCGTTACTTATGGTACAGTTCACCTTCACATATACTAAATTTTTTAATGTATTTGCTTACAAAAAATATTTTCTTATAAGCTTATATATCTTGTCCTACAGGTGCTTCCACCTCAATATTTACTTCTGTTCTCAATAGGATAATTAGTGAGATAACCACAACTCCCAAGCACACCAAATTAACATTACGATATCCTGCAAATTGTGCAACCATACCTCCTCCAAGAGTTCCTATAAGCCTTCCGATAGTAGAACCATTTGAATACATTGTTGCTGATAATCCCGGTGAATGAGGCAATAATTCTGCAAAATATCCTAATCCATTTCCAAATACTACAGCCACAGTAGTTGCCTGAAGTATCTGTGCTGCGATAATCTGCCAAGGTTGTGTAGATATACTTAATACACCATAATAGGCTAATGAGACAAAACAGCTGTAAATCATAAGTTTATGGTTTGATATTTTCTTTGCTATAGCTCCTAATGCAAGCATTATTGGTATTTCCAAGCCTGCAGAAATACTAGCTACCAGTCCAACGTTTTCAATAGAACCATGAAGACTATTTACAATAAATAGAGGTGTATTGATTCCATTAATAGCATTCAACCCAAATAAAATCGTAAGCGCAATAAATGGCTTCATTATCTTCTTATTTTTTAATAAGGAAGATTCTGTATTATCTCCCCTACTATTGTTATTTTGAGAAGCCTTTCTATTTTTCAAAAACAACAATACAATAACTGAAATAATTATAAAAACAAAAATCGTTCCTAAAAATAGTCCCTTATATCCAATACCACTAAAAATCAAAGCTCCTACTAATGGACCTATTAAAAATCCAAGAGAGAAAAGAGAGCGTAATGCAGACATAGCAAAGGTCTTATTATCCGACTTACTTTCATTGGCAGATTCCTGTGCGTAAGCAAAAATTTGTGGCATTGAGGCTGCCCCTAACCCATTAAATAGAGTTACGGTTATAATTAATATAAAGAAATTATGAAATATTAAAAATGAAGTATAACCTAGAGCAGATGAAAGCATAGCCAAAATAATGACTCTTTTCCGATCCATTCCACTATCTGAACGTTTAGCTATAAAGGAATTTACAATAACTCCACTTATTGAACTAAACGCCATAAAAACGCCAAAGGATCCCGCGCTCATTCCAAGCTCTTCTGTACAATATAATGACAAATATGGCATTGTAACAGAGACTCCTACACCCATTAGTAACATACAGATGGTTAGTAACATATATCCTTGGATTCCAAACAAATTTTTTGATTTTTTAAACAATTCCCATTCCCCCTTAAGTAAAACATAACAATTTCTATTTTAATTTTATAACCTTTTTGTTGTAACTAATTTGATTCCAGAATTCATTTCCTCAATTGTAATATACATTACTCCTGCAATATAATCCTTTAGAGGATCCTCTACATGTATAATTTCTGGTCTAATATTTTCCGGTATATATCGAGAACAATAGCTTTCAATTAACTCAAGATTATTGAACTCAAAGCCTTCTCCTCCAATAACGACATACTCAGGATTTATTATACAGTTTATATTGGCAATGGCCGTAGCAATGGCATCTGCATATTCCTCATCAGTATGTTCTCCCCAAGCTACTTCGTAAAGGGTTTTGCCATTACCAAGTTGAAGAAAAGCAACTTCTCCAGCGTAATGAGAAAAACCTCTTACAAGCATGCCATTTGTAATAATACCTGCACCTATTCCAGTGGTAGTAAAATTAATATAAACCATGTTTAAAGCATATGAAGTAGTAATTTCAGCTTCTTTAAGTCTATTATGAGCAAAGCCTGTAGCAATTGCATTAAGATCATTTTCCACTATAATACGCAGGTTATATTTATCTTCAAGATGAGCCTTAATATTAAAGCTATGCCATTCCTTAAGTTTCATCCCTGTAAATAATCTTCCATTATCTACAGCTGAGGGTACTCCAATACCAATACATTTTATTGACTTGAATCTTGCAAGCAAGGAATCAATGAGTTCTTCTACAGCTTCAGTATATTTAGGTTCCTCAATCTCAACCCTGCTCTCTTCAAATATATCTCCAGTGGCATTTCCTACTGCAAAATATATATATTTTTCTTCCACACAAAGAGCTGCCACAAGTGTATGATTAACATTTATAGTATAACGCTCCGCTCTTCGTCCGCCACTGGATTCATCATATCCTTGATTTAAAACCTCACCTTCAGTTACAAGTGAACTTAATATAAGTCCAACAGTTGTAAGACTTATACCTGTTTCTTTAGCAAGTTCAGCCTTAGTTGCCGAACCTAATTCTTTTAAGGTATTTTTTATCAAATCGCTATTTAATCTTTTTAAAATATTAGGTCTTCCTGAAATCTCCCTCATTTTGTTCCTCCAGAATACAAAAAAACTTATTACACAACCTTTATAAAGTTTATGTAATAAGTTTATCATAGTACCATTTCGTATACAATATGTAATAATTTTCTATATTAATATAAAAGTGTCTAGGTAATCATGGTGCTTATTATATATGTATAGTATTTCAAAAAATATGATATAAACATACACCTTTACTTAACATCAAAGCTGGAACACTCAGTTTCAGTGTAAATATGAGCTTCAGTTCCCTCTACTTTTATTGAGTCTAAATTGCAAAGTTTGTTTTCATTATGATTACAACTTACAACATTGCATGTAAGCGCATCACATGGTCCAGAAGCATTAGTATTATTAGTTAAATCGCTGTATTCATATCTATTTAAAAATGAACCACATACAGTTCCGCTCTCAGTAGATGCAGTAACACCTCCAATATCAACTCTGTTTGAATAACAAACTCCAGTTTTATTATGTGAACAACTTGTAACACTACAATTAATTTTTTGCATAAAGATACACTCCTTTATATAAATTTAAGAATATTTTTATTTGCTGAAGTATCTGTCAAGCAAGCCTTTAAAAGCTCTCCCATGTCTTGCTTCATCTTTACACATTTCATGAACTGTATCATGTATTGCATCTAAATTATTTTGTTTAGCTATAGTTGCAAGCTTCTTTTTACCTTCACAGGCACCATATTCAGCTTCAACTCTTGCTGATAAGTTAGATTTAGTATCCGCAACCACAACTTCCCCTAAAAGTTCAGCAAACTTAGAGGCATGCTCTGCTTCTTCCCATGCAATTCTCTTATAAGCTTCTGCCACTTCAGGATAACCTTCACGATCGGCTTGGCGAGACATTGCCAAATACATTCCAACTTCTGTGCATTCACCCATGAAATTAGCTCTTAATCCTTCTAGTAATTCATCATCGCAGCCATCTGCAACACCAATTCTATGTTCATCAGCAAAGTTTAATTCATCGGTCATTTCTTTAAATTTGTCAGAACCGGCTTTACAAATAGGACAAATTTCTGGTGGTGTGTTTCCTTCATGGACATAACCACATACAGTACAAATAAATCTCTTCATTCAAAATTCCTCCATAACAGTAATTAGTAATAGGGTTTTTTATAGGAAACTTAATTTATTCTTGTTTGAAAATGTCGGCTTCTGGACATTTTCAGGCATGAATAAGTTATTAGTTAAACTTAAAACCCTATATTATAGGTATATAAAACCTTGATTACTATTATCTCCTATTAAACAAAAACTATTTATTATTTAGTAAGTTTATGAAGCTTTTTGCACTTAACATGATTTCTAAAAAGCTAGCAATAACCTTAAAAAATTATAAATTCTTCTAGCTTCATTTACGTATATAAATCTTTCTAATTGAAATTTGTGTTAATTTATGTTAATATTTTCTTAGCAATGAATGAAAGAAGGTGGTCACATGTCTTACTTATTTAGTAAGCTTATGAAGCTTTCCCCTGCCATCCATACTTTTCCTCAATTCTTGAGGTGCTTGTCCCAGGGGCAAATTTATTGGGTGAGAAGTAATTTACTTCTTGATGACTACATTGCTTTTTTTGCAACCATAATGGTTGTTTTTTTTTACTAATAGTTTTACCACTCAAAATAAAAACTTCTTATCTTTTAAACCATACTTATTTATTATTTTAATTGAATTTATCTCATGAAATATAAAAAGAGCCCTAAGGCTCATATTTACAATTGGGATAAAACCTTATAGCTCCAGCTAGGCTAAATAACTTTATTTCTGTTTTCTTAACATAGTCTTCTTTTAAGCTTTTATGCATTAATAATGCTTGGTGTATATCTGAAGGAACTTCACTTGCAATATTGATTAGTTTTTTCATCTCTGGATCTAATTTATATTTCTTCAGTTCACCATAAAAAAACCTTCTATTGTATTTTATTATATCCATTAGTTTTTCATAATTTGAACCTTTAAATCCATCAGACAAAGAATATCTAATACTGATTAAATCCATTACCACTTCGTTTAATAGCTTTTGCATCTCTATATCTTTATCTATTTTTCTAAAATAATCAGTTAGTATTAATCCTGAAATAAGACCTGTTGATATTCCAATTATCATATTACCTCGTTGATTTCGAATAAACTCCCACACGCTATAGTTATGTTTAGTAATCATAGAACCCACTAACACCGCTACAAGAAATAATGATAATAAGACAAAAATATTAACCTCAACTTTTTTCTCAACAATTTTAGTTAATTTCTTGATTATCCTATTAAACATCCATCCACCCCATTCTCTCATACTAATCTCCCCATCAAAAGTAAATCAACTTTAAATTCATTGGTACGAAGGATTGAAGTTTGCTTTTTTTAATAACTTATCTTATTTATATTAGTTTCTGTATAGATATAGACATATTTTAAGAAAAATTCAAAGAATGAGTTGTGATGATATAGATATATATATTCATTTTTGTAAGAAAATGGTATAATAAGTGAAATACATTTTATGCATATCTTGTTATACAATTATATATAAAGGGGGAGTTTTTATATTAAAAAGAAATGCTTTTAAAATTCTTACTGTCATACTTTTAATTACATTAGTTATTGGTGCAATTAAATATAAAAAATTATCAGATGATCATACTTGGCAACAAACCTATACGAATGGCCAATTTATTGAGGACTTAAAACTGGCAAGTGGTTTATTTGCAGGTAACTATACAACTGATAAGAGTAAAAATTTTAATTATTATGAAGCTATATCAAAACTTGAGTGTGCATCACAATTATTTGTGTTCACTCCATATAGTAGAAGTAATCCAGGTTTAATTGTTACAATAGGTTCCTTATGTGATATATGGAAGAATGATGAAAATAAAGAGTATATAATACAACAATCAAAATTATTAAGTGATTATCTATATAAATTATCTATAAATCCAGATGATAAGGATACGATGAATGAACTTAATAAGTTGGAAAATACTTTAGGTCCAAAGAAATAGTTTAACTATGAATTAAAACTCAAAATTGATAATAATATTTAATATAAAAAAGCTAGGGTTCTCCCTAGCTAAGATAATGCACTATAAAAATCCACGTTGCTTAATAACTCCTACAATAAAAAAGAATGCCCAACCTGGAGTAAAGGATATAAGCAACTTTATTAATGTACTTGAATTTTGACCATTTGATAATTGAAGTATGGTAACCATTAATTTACTAAAATACCCACTCAGATATGGAATAGTGATATTGTTATCTTGTAGTGTAACAAATATTGCTAACAGAAAAACTGTCAAAACTATACCTTGAATAAAACTTGAAAAGATCAATGAAAGAAAAGACTTTCTTGTATTACTCTTGATAAAAATCCATCTTATAAACGATAATACTCCAAATACAAATACAACAATAAAACTATATGAAAATATAACATCCACATTAATAGATGGATCTGGCATAATATCTTTATCTAGTATTTTCTCTAAAATATATAGAAAAAAAATAGTAAGTATTGATAGGATTAAAGATACTGATGTATAACTTGGTAAAGACCTTTTAGATTGGCTTTCATTCCTCATATATTTACTATTAGCTTTTTTAATATTTTCATAATCTATTGAATTGGTTTGCTTCATACTATTAGCATTTTCTGAATTAGAAGAATCATCATATGGGTTAATAAATGGCTCACCATAGGAGTAATTATAATATGTTTGACTTTCTGAATTATCTTCTGATACTTCATTATTATTCGCAGTATAATCTTTTTGATAGTAGTTATTTTGTTCTTCTTGTCTTTGATCATAATTGTTTATGCGATCACGCAATACATCATCATAATTCTTTTCACTATCACTAACATACCCTATATATTCGCCATTTCTTCCGTATAGTGTATTCCCTTCAACATATGATCCTCCATCGCCATAAACATATTTTCTACTCAAAAAATTTCCTCCAGTACTTATTTAGTTCTATTTATTATTATGAATTAAAATTCAAAATTGATAATAATATTTAATATAAAAAAGCTAGGAACTTTCCTAGCTTTTTTTTACTTTCTTATCGCTGATAAAATTATATAAATTAGTATTAAGGATATAAATAAATCCTCTGCTCCACCAGTTTTAAATAATTTAAGTCCTTGATATTTTTTGTGAAATGGAAATAATAATGGAACCCCTGTCTTTGTTAAGGAATCTAGTAATAAATGAGTTAAATAATTAATTCCCCAAAGCACACCTAGTTGTTCATTAAATGTAAATAGTAAGTAAGAACTACCTAATAATGCAATTAGTGAATGAGTTAAGGTTCTATGCTTTATTCCAAGATATACATCCCAATCTGGTGCTATGGATCCTACTAATGCTATTGGAGCTATTAGCATATTATCTGTTGTAATAAAAGTTATTGTAGTGGCAATCCCCATAGCTAAATGTGTTTTCTTTAGCATGTTTGATTTACCTCTTATTTCGCAATTTTTCTCTTATAAATTATAGCACCAATTATTGCAATTGCAAGAACTACTCCTATAGTGATTGGTAAAATATAATTTTTCTTAACTATTCCATCAGTAGTATATGTAAGAGTTATTTTTGTATTTTGATCTATTTGCCCTAATTTATACTTCCAGATAGCTGTATAATCTCCTGATTTATCTGTAGCATTACTACTTACAATTCTTCCTGGCACGGTTATTTGATTAGTAATTTCTATGTTTTTAACATAGTTAATTAAGGTTGCATCATATGCACTACTTCCACCAGTTTGATTAAGTGCATCATCTATAAGTGAGCTATTAACACTAAGATTTATTGTAACTTGATTTTCTGTAACTCCTTTTGCTTCATTAACACTTAAGGTAGCATATCTTTTATCTGCTAGTAACTTATTTACATCATTTAAATTATTAAACTTTATGCTTACTTCCTCAACATTGTTATTATCTTTTACATACTTAGATGTTTCAAATCCAAGTTTTTTCATCTCATCAGCATTAATGAAATCTCTACCAAGAAGTCTGGCTACAACATTATCATATAATACTTGAAACTTGAAATCTCCTGAACCATCTTTATTTATATTAGTAAATGAATTCAACTTTACAGTTCCGCAGCCTACTAAAAACAAAGATAATAGTAATATTGTTATTATCGAGATTCTCTTTTTCATATCAAACACACCTTTATAATTTAATAATTATAGTATTTACTGTGCACTGGGAAAAATTCATTAATAAGATAACCTTCATATATATAATGCATTAAAGAATTTACATGTCACTTCAACTCTTAGAAGTTTCAATTAAGAGTTTTACCATGGGATGTAATATGATTTTTGCATATAAAAAAAAGATGACTTCTACTAAAAAATAGAAATCATCTCTCTTAAGTCTATAAAATTCTACACTTCAAAAATCCAACCTTCTGGTGCTTTAACATCCCCTATTTGAATCCCATATAGTGTATCATATAATTTCTTAGTTATTGGACCTACTTCAGTTTCGCTATAGAATACATGAAGTTTATCTTTATATTCTATACCACCTATTGGAGTTATAACTGCTGCTGTACCACATGCGCCAGCTTCCTTAAACTCGTCTAGATTTTCAACAAAAACATCTCTTTCTTCTGTTTCTAAGCCTAGATATTCTTTTGCTACATGTAGTAATGAATACTTAGTTATACTTGGAAGTATTGAAGGTGATATAGGAGTTACAAATTTATTATCCTTTGTAATACCAAAAAAGTTAGCTGAACCAACCTCTTCTATTTTTGTATGAGTTGCAGGATCTAAATATACACAATCTGCATATCCTTTCTTTGCAGCAATCTCATGAGGCATTAAACTTGAAGCATAATTTCCTCCGACTTTTTCTCCTCCAGTTCCATAAGGAGCTGCTCTATCATAATCTGCAATCATAAAGTTAACTGGAGTCATTCCTCCTTTAAAATATGGACCAACTGGTAAACAGAAAATACAGAATAAGTATTCTGGAGCTGGTTTAACACCTACATTATCTCCTACACCAATTACAAAAGGTCTTATATATAAAGTTGCACCTGTTCCATAAGGTGGAACATAAGCTTCATTCGCCTTTACAACTTGCTTTACAGCATCAATAAACTTTTCTACTGGTACTTCAGGCATAAGTAATCTTCTACAACTTCTATTCATTCTTTTTGCATTTTCATCAGCTCTAAAAAGTTGAATTTTACCGTCTTTAGTTTTGTATGCTTTTAGCCCTTCAAAGCATTGTTGTCCATAGTGTAGTGCAGTAGAAGCCTCACTAATTCTTAGCATATTATCTTCTACTAAGTTTCCTTCATCCCATTTTCCGTCTTTCCAAGTAGAAATATAACGGAAGTCAGTTTTCATGTAAGCGAACCCCAAGTTCTGCCAATCAATATTTACTTCTTTCAAAATAAATTACCCCCTGTCTTATAGTTTAAAAATTATTGAAATCTAGTGAGTACATTTAAAATCATTTATTAAATGCATTCAGCAAACTTAACTTACTTACCATTCTACAACAAAAATCTAAATATTTATACTTATAGAAGTAACTTTTTGAAAATTTTTTCCTATGAAGACAGGTCTTATAGGGTTTTTTTATAGAAAACTTAACTCATTCCTGTTTGAATATGTCGGCCTCTGTACATTTTCAGGCATGAATAAGTTATTAGTTGAACTTAAAAAACCCTATATATTTTAATATTTAACTAACTAAATCATTAAAACTATCTTTTTTAAAGCTTCTATTTGAATATAGGTTCTTTCTATAAATCTCCTTACCATCCTTTTTACTCTTTATCCTAACAAAGCCAATATAGTCACCTTTTGAAATATTTTCTTTTGGCTTTATAAAATAAATTTCAGAATCAATTCCTTCCTTTGGTACTTCCATTGAAACCTCAGGCAAATTTAATAATCCAGAAGTTATTAGTTTTTCACTTGGTATACTTATTTTAAATAAATCTTTACATTCACTATAATTAGCTTTCACATATTGATAAATTTCATTAGTTTCGTTCCATCTATTTGGACAGTTTAGTACTACGATAATTATATCTCTATCTTCATATCTCACTGAAGAAACTAAGCATTTTCCTGCTCCACCAGTATAACCAGTCTTTACACCATTTGCTTCAGGTATAAGTAATAAAATCTTATTTATATTAACGTAATCTCTAGTAAAGTTATATTTATCTTTCTTAATTTCTTTAGTTCCAACAATTTCTCTGAATACCTCATTCTCCATAGCCTTTCTTGTTGCTAATGCTAAGTCATATGCTGTAGAATAATGATTTTCGGTATCTAATCCATGCGGAGAATTAAATGAACTATTAATTAGCCCAATATTTCTACTACATTCATTCATATATATATAGAAGTTATCTAAGGTTCCTCCAATATGCTCTGCAATAGCAATTGCTGCATCATTTCCTGATCTATACATAAGCCCATAAAGCAATTCTCTAAGTGTAATTTGTTCTCCTGCTCTATATCCAACAGTTGAGCCTTTAATATTAGCAGCACTTTTACTTATCACTACCTTTTCATCAAGCTTTCCCCTATTTATTGCTACTAGGGAAGTTATGATTTTAGTTGTACTAGCCATAGGCACAATACTATGTGCATTTTTTTCATATAATACAGCCCCGCTTTTACCATCAATAGCTACTGCTGCTCTTGCATCTACCCTCATTACTTTTTCTTTTACAGCAGGTTTAACTTTTGCAAATACGTTTTGCTGTATAACTAACATAAATATTAATATAAATGAACCTATTTTATACTTCATATAATCACCCCATTTATATTTTGCATATAAAACAAATTTTAATTCATTCGTTATATGTATAATTATGGAACAATTGGTTAAAATAATTATTAAATCCTAGGTGGTGAATTATATGTTTTATGCCCTTTTTACTTTATTTCTAATTATAATATTATTTCCTATTCCAATTAAATTTAGAGTTGAAATTGATGAATTTAAGATTAAAGTATTTCTATATAAAAAACTAATTTTGGATAAGGATATTTTTTCATTAATAAAAAAAGAAAAACCAAAAACAAAAGAAAAGAAGAAAGACACAAGAAAATATAAACTAGATTATATAAATATAGTTAATTCTTTAAAAAAATCAACCTTTAAACCTATATTAAAATATAGACTCCAAATAGATTATGATTTATCTGATGCTTATCCAACTGCAATATTAAATGGATTAATTACACCACTAGCATATGTAATTCATGGTCAATTAATTAGATTTTTAAAAGTTACAAATTACAAAATTAATATAACACCTATATTTAATAATAGTTTTTATTTATATTTTTCATTTAAAGGAATAATTTATGTAAATTTAGTTAAAATAACTATTATTGGTTTTAAAATTATGAAACATATTAAAAAGGAGGTGTCCCCTTTAAGGGAAGCATATGGACAATAGTCATCCAATTGAAAACTTAATGAGATGTACCATGGAAAATCTAATTCAAATGATAGATGTTAATACAGTAATAGGTGATACAGTTCAAACTAACGATGGTAGCTTCATAATACCTATATCAAAAGTAAGCTTTGGTTTTGCTTCTGGTGGAAGTGAATTTGGTGCTGAAAAAACTAATAAAGCTACAACCTCAGATTTTCCATTTGGTGGAGGTTCAGGTGCTGGAGTATCTGTTAAACCTGTAGCATTTTTGGTCTTAAGAGAGAATTCTATTAGACTCTTACCTGTAGATGTAAATAATACTTATGATAGAATCGTTGATACAATTCCTCAAATTATTGAAATTATAAAAGAAAGTATGAACAAACAACCAAAAAGCAATTGTTATTCAAGTGAAACTCCTAAAAATGAATAAAATAAGAGCATCATAAATTAATTTTTATGATGCTCTTATATATAGGGTTTTTTATAGGAAACTTAACTTATTCTTGTTCGAAAATGTCGGCTTCTGGACATTTTCAGGCACGAATAAGTTATTAGTTGAACTTAAAACCCTATTTTTACTCCATAGTTTCAAATTCTTCTTTAATTTCTTCTTCTTCCTCGTCTGCTGCTACAAAAAGATCTATAGATGGCATTTCCTTTAAATCTTGTAGTCCAAAAGCCCTTAAAAATTCTTCAGTTGTTCCATATAAAATTGGTCTTCCTGGAACATCTAATCTTCCTACTTCTTTAATTAAGTTTCTCTCCTGAAGCTTTTGAAGAGCTGAATCACTCTTTACACCTCTTATATCATCAATATCGATTCTTGTGATTGGTTGCTTATATGCAATTATAGCTAAACTTTCTAAAGAAGCTTGAGATAAAGATTGTCTGATATTTTTCTTTAATAATTTTTGTATGTAATCACTATATTGAGGCTTAGTTACAAATTGATACGCATTTTGGATAGATATTAGCTTAATACCTCTTACTTCATCTTCAAAATCCTTTTCCATTTCCTTAAGTAGAAGTTCACATTCATCTAAGCTGCATTCAATTATATTTGCAATATCTCTCGCTGGTAAAGGCTCTCCAGCCGTGAATAATAATGCCTCAATAATAGACTTTAAAGTTTCTTTTTTTGAAACCTGCTTAAATTCAAACTGATTTATGTCAATACTACTCATTATCTATTCTCCTTTTAATAAGAATTTCACCAAAACTGCCTGTCTGGTATACATTTACAACTTTTTCCTTAATCAACTCAAGCAGTGCTAGAAATATAACTACTGTCTCCATTTTACATTCACTTGAACTTATTAGCTCATCAAAGGAATATGTTTTCCCTTCTAGTATGTAATTTCTTAAATCTGTCATTTTATCTTCCATTCTATATCTATCAAGTTGAACGGTTTTACTCATATTTGAGTCTGAAACATCATTTTTTCTATTTCTTACTCTTTCCATTAGTTCATTATATATTTTATATAAGCTTAGCATCGTAACGTTTTTAAGAAGATCTTCATTTGATACATCTGACTTTTCTTCAGGAATAATCTCAGGTTTCTTTGAAAAAACAATCCCTGTATATAAGCTTTTTTCTCGTAAGTACTCAGCTGCTGCTTTAAACTTTCTATATTGAACAAGCTTTTCAACTAAAGATAATTTAGGATTTTGATCGTCTTCATTTTCATCCTTTGCTTTAGGAAGGAGCATTTTTGATTTTATCTCTATCAATGTAGCAGCAATAACTATGAATTCTGAAGTTATTTCTAAGTCCATCTCCTTCATGCTTTGCAAATGCTCTAAGTATTGATTTGTTATTTCAAAAATCTTTATATTATATATGTCCATCTTATTTTTTCTAATAAGATGGAGCAATAAATCAAAAGGACCCTCAAAGTCCGCAATTTTTACTTTTAAAGCTTCCATTAAATATCTCTCCTAAATTATTTATGAACATATTATATAATACCATCTCATTAGTTATTTAACAATTAGGAATGTAATTTAATGGTACTAAATATAGATATCTTTTACGCATTTATAATCTCTTTAATTCTTTCTACAGTTTCACTTACAGTAAGATCACTTGTATCAATCTTAATTGTATTCATATCTTTATATAGTTTAAGACGGTCTAGGCTTCTATTTATACAGTCTTCATCTCTTAAGTTGTTTTCTACATCTTTTCCTATTCTTTTTCTTAAACCTTCTTCAGAACACATAAGCGTAATTTTGTAAACTTCATATTCTATATTATCGAGATTTTTTAAAATACTTTCAAATATCTCTTCTAAATGAATTACCCAATTAAATACTATATATTCGATGGAAGAATTATTTAAAAAACTATTTAACATATAATTTATGTTCTTTTGTACCATTTCTATATTTTCTTCATTAGCTACAAATGGATTTATCATCCAGCACCAATCACCATCAAGCCATACAGAATTATCTAAGCTTTTATATAATTCTCTACAGGTAGTAGTTTTGCCTATACCCATTGCACCATTAATAATTACTAACTTTTTCATATATCCTACCCTCCATTATCAATTCCCTAAATTTAATTATACCATATTCTCTATATTCCTTGAGTAACTCTTATTAATTAGTTAAAATGGATTCTATAGGGTTTTTGATAGGAAACTTAACTTATACTTGTTTGAAAATGTCGTCTTCTGGACATTTTCAGGCATGTATAAGTTATTAGTTGAACTTAAAACCCTATATATAAGTTTCAAAAGGAGACATAAAATGAGTGATATTGTTCTTGAAAGAGATATGTATATCCCTGTCAGAGATTTTTTTATAAGTAAAGGATATGAAGTAAGAAGTGAAGTTAATAATTGCGATGTCTGCGCCATGAAGGGTGATGAGCTCATTATAATAGAACTAAAGAAAAATTTAAGCGTTGATCTTTTAGTTCAAGGTGCAAAAAGACAAAAGACAGCTGATCTTGTATATATAGCTATTCCAAAGCCTAAAAAGCGTACAAGCTTCTCTAAATGGAGAGACATTTGCCATTTAATAAAAAGGTTAGAACTTGGTTTAATATTAGTCTCAAGTAAAAAGACCATTGAAATAGCTATTCATCCAGAAGCTTTTGATAGAGATAAAAGTATTAGACAAAATAAAAGAAAACGTGATAAGCTTATAAAAGAATTCAATGGCAGACATTTAGATATGAATGTAGGAGGAAGCACTGGAGAAAAGCTAATGACTTCCTATAAAGAAGATGCTTTATATATTGCCTGTTGTTTACATATGTATGGTCCACTGTCTGCGGCTAAGTTAAAAAAGCTTGGAGCTGATGCTAAAAAAACCTACTCTATAGTTTATAATAATCACTATGGATGGTTTAAAAAGATTGATAAGGGAGTCTATTCTCTTACAGATGAAGGCATTAAAGCCCTTTCTACATTTAAAGAAATTATAGAAATATTAAAAACTAATATTCAAAATTTCAATGGATAGAATTTTAATTACTATCCATTTACTTTAATTAGATTTATTTCATTATTAAGGGGGGGATTATGATGAAATTAATATCGTTATTTTCAGACAAGAAGTTTTTTAAAGAAACTATTAAGTTAGCACTACCTATAGCCACCCAAAACTTTATATTATCCTCATTAAATCTTTTCGATAATATAATAATTGGCGGTTTAGGTGAAGTTGCTATTGCAAGTGTTGGTCTTGCAAATCAATTCTTTTTCTTATTAAACTTAGTTTTATTTGGGGTTGTAAGTGGTGCTTCAATATTTACAGCTCAATATTGGGGAAAGAAAGATACAACCAACATAAAAAGAGTTCTTGGACTATGTTTGATTACCGCAATATTTGCATCAGCTATCTTTACACTTTTCGCACTTATAATGCCAAATACTATTTTAAGCATTTTCTCAAATGACCCTGAAGTTATAAATATGGGCGGAAATTATCTTAGAATAATTTCTTTAAGTTATATATTTACTGCTATTTCCTTTGCTTATTCTGTTACTTTAAGAAGTATTGGACATGTAAAAGCACCAATGATCGTAAGCGTAATTGCTCTTGGCATAAATACCATCTTAAACTTTGCCTTAGTTTATGGAGTTGGAAGCTATAAAGGTATTGGCGTTTATGGATCAGCTATAGCTACACTAATAGCAAGATTGCTTGAATTTGCAATGATGCTATATATAGTATATAAGCTAAAAACCCCAGTAGCAGCTTCAATAAAAGAACTATCTGATTTATCATTTGAGTTTATTAAAAAATTCTTTAAAATCACAATACCAGTTATATTAAATGAAAGCTTATGGGCACTAGGAGTTACTGTTTACTCTGTAATATACGCACATATGGGAACTTCTGTAATAGCAGCAACTAACATAGTAAGTACAATTGATAGACTTGCAATGGTAATTTTCTTTGGCTTTGGTAATGCTGCTGCAATTATGATTGGAAATAAAATTGGTGAAAAAGATGAAAAAAGTGCATTTTTATATGCTAATAGATTTATTATATTAAATCCTCTTCTAGGGATATTAATGGGTGTCTTAATATATATAGGTGCGCCTTCAATACTTTTTGCTTATAATGTATCAGCCGAAGTTCATAATTATTCAAATTCCATGTTACACGTTTTAGGAATCTTTTTATGTTTTAAGGTATTTAATTATACAAATGTTGTTGGGATATTAAGAAGCGGTGGAGATACGAAGTATTGTCTCTTCTTAGATATAGGTGGAATGTGGTTAGTAGGAGTTCCACTCGTAGCATTAACTGGATTATACTTTCACCTTCCTATAGAAAAAGTTTATATTTTTGTATTCATGGAGGAGATTGCTAAATTTATAGTAGGACTTCCTAGAATTGCTTCTAAGAAATGGATAAACAATCTTGTTGTACATTAATTAAATAAAAGCAGGTATTTCAAAGAAAATTGAAGTACCTGCTTTTAAATATTATTAAATTTAATCTTCCATTTTATCTTAATTGTTAAAACTCCATCGTATAAAATAGCTTCCACTTCATGTCCTAACTGTTCTAATAAAGCTTTAGTAATACATAAACCTAACCCTGAATTTTTTTCACTCCTAGCTAAATCTGCTGTAAAAAATCTATCAAATATATGAGTGATATTTTCCTCATTTATATTCGGAGCATCATTTTTAAATTCTGTTATAATATAGTTATTTTCTTGTCTTAGGTTTATATCTACTCTATTCTTTCCATGCTCTAAAACATTATTAATTAGGTTAGAAAATATCCTTATTACTGCTTTCTCATCAGAAATAATTTTAGGAACATTTTCTTCAATATTAACATTTGGTTCGATGTTTTTATTTATAAAATCCTCATAAAATAATGCCAGAGTTTCACATAGCATATCACCTAGGCTAACTGACTTTAAATCAAATTTATACTCTTTACCCTCAATTCTAGATAAATCATAGAAACTTGTAATTAGGCTTTGAAGAGTTCCTGTTCTTCTTTCTACTATCTCTAAATATCTGTCCTTTTCTTCTTTAGATATATTGCCATCTTTTATTAATTGTATATATCCCATTATAGAAGTTAACGGTGTTCTTAAATCATGTGATAAGTTAGCTATACTCTCTCTAAGTTTCTCTTCATCACTTTTAATTTTTACATTTACCTTTTGTTGAATTTCATATAAATTATTTATATTTACAACAAGGTTTTCTATATCCTTATCTAAGCCCGTCATTCTGACATTAGAGTATTCTCCTTTGCTTTTACTAACTTGCTTTGAGATGTACCTAATATCATACTTTAGCCTTAAAGTATAAGAGAGCAAAAAGATTAAAATTATTATTAATATAGCTATTATCCAAATCATTTTACTCTCTCCTTTCAAAATTCTTTTATCTAATATCTTGCTTTTTAAATATCATTATACCACTTAATGTAGCAATTATTATAGTTATTATAGCTACAATTATTGCCTTTGTAAATTCTCCGCTTGAGGCATGAGTAGATGTAATTACTGCCCAGTTATATGCTGGTGTAATTTCATAAAGTCTATCAAACCAATTATATTTTCCATAAAGATTTGATATTATTGTTGGTACAACTGTAAATAAAACTATACCAATACCTATTGTTGTTCCATTACTCTTTGCTAAAGTTGCTATTAGCATTATCAATGAAGAAACTGAGGTTCCTACTATTAAAGCAGCACTAAATGTCTTTAAGACCTCTATTAATCCTACATCTCCTCCCCAGCCATACATAATAGATGCTCCTATAGATGCAATACTAACCATTATTCCAAGTAGTACTCCAACTGCTATAGCAATTGCAATAAGCTTTGATAGATAATAATGCTCTCTCTTTTTACCATAAGCTAATATATTCTTTATAGTCCCTGAAGAATATTCACCAGCAACTACAGCCCCAATTAATATTGACATTATTATTTCTATTGCTCCTACTCCAAAAGATGAATAATATATCTCCCCTCCCTTTGGATGGAAAATATCCTTAGCTGCTATATGAAATCCTGTTCCACCACCTGGCTGAACCATCGCTGTATCACCATTACTTGTACTTTGAAGTTGATTCATTAATTGCTCTTGCTGAGCCTCTGACATTCCCTTTAAGCTGCCTTTAATAAAATCTTCTGAGGATAAAAGTTTTGAAATTCCTAGTAACATTACAGCTAGAAGTATCATTATAACGCATAATACCTTTATTACTCTTGTTTTATAAACTTTATATATTTCTGCTTTTATTAATCTAGTCATTCCTAACACCCCCTATAGTATTTATAAAATATTCCTCTAGGTTTTGGCCTTTTAGTCCGATTTTATCAACTATAACGCCATTTACTGATAGGAGTGTATTTATCTTACCTACATAGTCTAAATGACTATATACCTTAACAAGATTATTTGGAAATACCATATAATCTGTGATATTCAATTCTTTTTCTAGAATAACAACACTTTTCTTAGGATCACTTACTTGAATTTCAATATATTGCTTACACTTTTCTCTTAAGTCTTTTGCAGAAATTTCTTCAATTAAGTTTCCCTTATCAATTATTCCATAATGAGTTGCTAGCTCAGAAAGCTCACTTAATATATGACTAGATATTAAAATAGTTACATCTTTTTCTTTGTTTACTTTCTTTAATAATTCACGAATTTCTACAATACTAACTGGATCTAAACCATTAATTGGCTCATCAAGAATAAGAAACTTTGGATTTCCAAGTAGGGCATTTGCAATTCCAAGCCTTTGCTTCATTCCTAATGAAAAATTCTTGAACTTTTTCTTTCCAGCATCCTTCAATCCAACTTGCTCTAATACTTCTTCAATTGCTTCTTTTCCTGCAATATTTCTAACTAATCTAGATACTTCTAAATTTTCTCTTGCAGTCATATTAGGATAAAAGGCTGGGCTTTCAACTAAACTTCCAGTAATCTTTCTTGCTTCATCTATATTGTTATCTGAGGCTTCTGGTAAAAGCTCCACTTCTCCACTTGTTTTATGAATAAGTCCTGTAATTAATCTAATTAATGTGGTCTTTCCTGCACCATTTTGCCCAATAAATCCATATATTTGACCTTTTTCAATAGTCATATTAACATTATTCAATGCATATTGATTTCCATATCTCTTTGTAAGATTATGGGTCTTTAAAACTACTTCATTCATAAACTTACTCCTCCTTTTCTTTAGTTATATTATTAAATACATTTTATAATATAAGCTTAATTAAATATTAAGAAAGTATTAAGTGTTATTCTTGAAGCTTAAAGCCTATTCCCCAAACAGTTTGAATATATTTTGTTTCGCTATCTACATGGGCTAATTTAGAACGCAAATTACTCATATGTACATTTACAGCATTATCATCCCCATATAATTCATCATCCCATAGAGCTTTAAATAAATTAGCTCTAGTAAATACCTTTTTAGGATTACTCATTAAAAGTTCTAATATTTTATATTCCATAACCGTTAAAACTATAGTTTTATCTTTTACAAGTACTTGCTTTGCTTCAGTATCTAAAACAATATTTTTATAAGTTAATTTGCTATTTGCAATCTTCGGCATCGAGAATTCTTTATATCTTCTTATTTGTGCCTCTACCCTTGCTAAGACTTCATGAATATCAAAAGGCTTAACTATAAAATCGTCTGCCCCAAGTTTTAAAACATTAATCTTGTCCTCTTGAGCTGTTTTTGCAGAGATTACGATTATTGGCATTATTTTAAGTTTTCTTGTTTCAGATATAAGTTCCTCACCACTTATTCCTGGCAGCATTAAATCAAGTAGCATAATATCATAATCATACTGCTCTATACACATTTTCCCCTCTGTACCTGAGTAAGCGCTTCTTACTAAATAACCTTCTCTAGTTAATATATTTGTAAGTAAACTATTAATATCACTATCATCTTCAACTATTAATACATTTGCAATTGGATTCATATCTTTAAAAATCCCTCCCAATTAAACTTATAAAAGTACTAATTAAATTGTATCAT
The DNA here is from genome assembly GCF_016765615.1 of Clostridium paridis. GTDB lineage: Bacteria > Bacillota > Clostridia > Clostridiales > Clostridiaceae > Clostridium_T > Clostridium_T paridis. The sequence goes on from NZ_JAESWA010000017.1 coordinate 196,995, forward strand.
GAAATTCCATAAATTGAAAAAAGCTTAAACCATATTTTTTAGTTTAAGCTTAATATTACTTTATAATTCTTTATTCTTGCATATAGAGCAGGAAATAATATAAGATACAACCCATACTAATACTACAATCAAACCTCCAAGAATAGGTAGGATATATGGCTTTTCTTGTGAAATAGATATTGTTTTATTAATTAAGTTAATCATAACTGCATTTTTGCCGCTTAAAAATGTTGGTAGTAGAAAGACTATAAATGAAGGAACCATATATATTATCATTGATAGCATTTTGCCTTTCTCTAATCCAAATTTATAATAAATAGGATATTGAACTAAACATATAATTGAAGCTACAACTCCTGAAATACATACAATTGATAATTCTAAATTGCTTAATAAATTATTAGAATAGAAGTACCAAATTACCCCTCCATTGATTCCCCACATAATTATTATTAAACTAGATAAATATAAAAATCTTCCAAGCACCATATGAGATATCTTTGAGGGTAACATATAATACATCTTAGTACACTCCTCATTTACTTCTGCCGAAAATAGAACCGTTCCAACTATTACCAAAAGAAAAAACATATACCCAATTCCTAATATAGGATTCTCTTTCATAAAGAAAATTAGAAATATTGCAGGTAGTAATAAAAAATATCTAAAGATACCTTTCATCATCCTAAAATCAAGTTTTAAAAAGCTTAAAGATTTCATTACCTTTTCCCCCTAACACCTTTTATATGAAATACTACAATATCATCCACTCTTGGCCTCTCAATTAAAAACCCATCCTTAAAATACTTTGCATCACTTGAATGAATTAATCCCTCAAAGCCTATATTTGATTTCTTACATCCAATAAGCTTCTTTTCTCTTTCATCTGTTAAGTCTTCATTTCCACCTTTAACAATTAAATAGCTCTCTACTATATTATCTTTTGAGTCATAAAAAATAGTTTTTCCTTTATCTATAAAATATAGATAGTCTGCTATCTTTTCTAAGTCGCTCATTATATGTGTTGAGAACATAACACTTCTTTCCCCATCAGATATATAATCCTGTAATATTTCAAGAATTTCACTTCTTATTACTGGATCAAGTCCACTAGTAGGTTCATCAAGCACTAAAAGTTTAGTGTCTCTTGATAAAACTGTAGCAAACATTAATTTAAGCTTCATACCTTTAGAAAATTTTCTAAGGGCTGTCTTCTTTGGCAGTTCCCACGTATTAATGTAAGATATAAACTTCTCCTCATTAAAGGTTGGATAAAAATCTTTTAAACTACCTAATATATCATTTATATTGAAACACTCAGGATAATAACATTCATCAGCTATATAACCTATCATTTCTTTATAGGCTTCCTCATTATCAATATAGCTTTTCCCCATAACAGTTATTTGTCCGTTGTCTCTTTTTAACTGCTCCATAATAAGCTTAATAGTTGTTGTTTTACCAGCTCCATTTTGTCCTATATATCCTAAAATATATCCTTTAGGTAATTCTAAATTGATATCTTCAAGTTTAAAGTTTCCAAAGTTTTTACTTAGATTTTTAATTTCAAGTGCATTCACCTTTCTCACTCCTCCATCAAATTTTCTAATATTTCTATAAGTTCTTTATTAGATATGTTTGCAATCTTGGCATCATCAATAGCTGATAAAAAGGACTCTTCTATTCGTCTTAAGTACTGTTCTTTTACCATTTGATTATCCTTAGGTAAAACTACACTACCTTTACCTTGTATTGTTGCTATAAAGCCTTCAGCTTCTAAATCAGAATAAGCTCTTGTAGTAGTAATAACACTTATGCCTAATTCTTTAGCTAACTGTCTTATTGAGGGTAAAAATTCATTTTCAGTAATATTTCCTGATAGAATCTGCTCTTTGATTTGAACTTTTATTTGCTCATATATAGGTAAATCAGATTTATTTGAAATTAATATTTTCAATAATTCTACCTCCTTTGTTAATACTGTATATATTATAATATATACAGTATATACACTATTGTCAATAAAAAATATAAATTTAATAAAAATAAACACCTACTTAAATTAAAAGGTGTTTATAAATAAAAGCGTTCTTATATTAATAAAACATAATAAGCAGCAAGCTAGTATTTTATTATAAATATGTTAAAATGCAGAAAATGGAATCCGTGAGAATTATTTAAATACTAACTTAATCATCGGAGAGGTGTTTATTATGAAAAAGTTAGAAATACAAATAGTAACTGAGTAAATCAAAAATGTATGAAAACTAAGGGAGTGTCGCTAAAAGTAAAAAGGCCCTGCAATTGCAGAACTTTTACTAAAATAACGACTTAAATATCTAATTTTATAGTGTAATTTCTAGCGAGTTATCACTTCTATTATCTTTGTTACTACCAATATAACATTTACTATTACTAACAGTACAAGTACTATTTGATTAGTCTTTTTTTTGATTACTATTTCATCATATTTTTTGTTTTTATTCTTTCTATAGTTGTAGTACATGTATAGAAATATACATCCTTCTATAAATAGGCAAATCCATTGTATACTATCAATTATTCCTAACATTGAAACTAATTCCTTTCAATTGATTTTTTTACATATAATCATTTAGATTATACTCTATTTCATTTATTCCTTATAAAATTATCAAATACAAATTTTAAAATCACTAGTTGGAGGAATAAAAGTAATAACATTGATAACTCAACTGAAAATTTATATTTAAATGATAAGATTATTAAAATAAATAAAGTGAATAGTACTATAGCCTGCATTATAATGAAGCTTACAAGTTTAATATCTTTTTTCGTAATTACCTCTTTAAAACATATTTTAAGAGAACATTCACCTTAAATAACTGTTCTTCGCCCAGGCATCCTAATTTTAGGCTATGATTTTTTTATTCTCTATTCTCATTAATATATTTCTGATACTTTATTTCTGAACTATTCCATGAAAATTTACCAATTATTATACCACCTATAATACCAAATAAAGAATCTATAATGATATTTTGAATATTAAACATAAGCTTACCTTCCATTAGTCTGCCAATTCCAATAAACATATTTATTAAGAATATAAAATATAAGATCCATAATACGGTATACTTATTTTTTCCTAATTTACGTACTTTTGACCAGGATTTAAAATTCTTATCCATCAGCACTTTCCCCTCCTAAATACAACTACACATATTACAATAACTTACAATTGTCTATTTGTTTTATTATACAGTATAAAATTACATAATTACAATATTTTGCATATTTCTTCAACTTAGACTGATTTAAAAGCAATAACATTGGTATCTTAATTAAAATGTTATACTTTAATGCCAAAAGTATGATTATAAATGAAGTTAATGTAGAAATCTACGAAAACCTAGTACTTGATTTTTCTGAACTGTATCTATAGATAAATTCAAATTAGTGAGTAAGGACATTGTCCAAACCCACTATTTTTATTTGCTTAAATAACTAAATTCACTAACAGAATACTATCCATTCCTATTTTGTTGTTAGTCTGTTCCATTTATTCATTTACAAAAGTTATAAAACTTGCAATAAACCATATAATTCATCCTCTAGATATAATCTTTTTATTCATAATATATATTATAGGAATAACAAATATAACATTATATAGTAATCTTAATGCTTGATTTTCTATATTAATTTTAAGAATATCCAATATTTTATAACTTAACATAAAACCAATAAATACAGAAATAAATAAAATAAAATAATATTTAAAATTTTTCATTTTTAAACTTATTTCCTCTCAATACAATTAGGAAAAACTTCTATAAGTATATATTAGATTGCCTGAAGGGGATATAGATAGATCCTACATTGTAGTATTTATTATCGTCAATATTTCTGCATACATAATTTGAAATTACTGTACCAATTAATCCGCCTAAGAAACAACCAAGTATTCCACCTTCCATTTGTCCAAAAATTGTTCCAACTAAAGTTCCTATGGCGGCAGATCCTCCTATTATTATATACTTAAAAGTTGTCCCTTTTAAGTATACATTTACTGTACTTCCACCATCAACATATTCCATTTCATCGCAGTCAATGTCTTCATAACTGTTTGGTAATTGTAATTCATAATTTCTGTTTAATACAAATGCGCTCATTTTTACCATCCTCCCACCTTATTGTAATTTTGTAATTATTCACATCAAAAGTATTTACAGCTTTCCTAGTTATCTCGAGCTAACTGTGGTTAACCATATATACCTCTATTGGCTAATTTAGATTTACTCCTATTAAGTCTATAAAAACACTAAAGTATGTTATTTTCTCATATTTCTCAAGTGTAATTCTATATACCTACTTTACTATATTATTAAATATTTGTGTTAATTTCGCAGCAAACGTTGAACAAATTGTAATAAACGTTAAATTTTACCATTGGTTTATTCATATTTAACCATTATTTTTGCTAGTTAAATATCTAATTCTTAATTTCAGAATAAAATAAACTAATTAAATTAAAACCCTGTAATTTATTTGATTTTTGAATTTATTTTCACATGAAAATATAAAAAGTCATCTTAAAAGTAAATCTATACTTTTAAAATGACTTTAATTATCTAAACATCAGGTTCTACATGTACTATAGCCTCACTTATATTAAACTTATCTATTAACATTTTCTCAATTTCTACTGTTATACTATGCCCTTCTACAAGGGTTAATTTTGAATCAACTGTAACAATTACATCTAAAAGAATTACATTCCCATGAGCTCGCCCTCTTACACTTTTAATACTTTTAACCCCATTAACAGTGCTTATACTTTTAGATATATTATCTAATTCTTCTTTTTCAAATCCATCAGATAGATTATGAGAGGCTTCACTAAAAATTTCCCAACCAGTCTTTATTATAAGTATTCCAACAATTACTGCAGCAAGAGGATCTATCCATGGGAAACCAAATTGAGAAGCGAAAATACCAACTGAAGTTCCTACACTTACCCATGCATCAGAGAGATTATCTTTGGCCGCTGCCATTAGCCCAGCACTATTTATCTTAACTGCAATTTTCTTATTATATTTATAAACAAAATAAATAGCTATTGCACAAATAATTGCTGTAATTGCTGCAACTATATCTGGTTTTTCTCCTTTAAAGTATATTATTGACTTAGCAGCAGTATAAAGAACATTTAGCCCAACTACTATCATGATTAGTGAAGCTACTAAGGAAGCTATAGTTTCAGCTCTAAAATGTCCATAAGCATGATTTTCATCTGCTGGTTTTCTTGATATTCTAAGTCCAATTAAAACAGCTAATGATGCTACTATATCTGTGGTATTATTGAGTCCATCAGCCATTAAGGCTTCAGATTTTGAAAGATATCCAACAACTAATTTGAATATTGCAAGAGCTATATATGCTAAAATACTAACACGTGCACCTTTTTCTGCTATCTTTAAGTTTTCATATTTATCATCCATAATTTTTGCTCCCTGATATTATAAATTATTCTACAAACTATAGTATTTATTTTTCACTTAAATAATATCCAAGGCTAACTTTAGTTTATTTTCTTTTATTATTTCTAGGATACCAGCCTTTGTTAACCCTATTCTCTTGTTCGAATAATTCCATTATACCCCAAAAAAGAGCAAATCCCAATATTCCTAGTAGAACTGAGGCTATTACTTCTTTAATGCTTATTGAGCCAACTAAACATATAATCCCGGCTATTAAAAACAATGGCCAAATTCTCTTTCCAAAATAAAATTCAGATTTTACAACTAATGGATGTAAAAAACCAATTATAAAAAATGCCCCAATACCAATTATTATTCCATAATAATTCATAACTTCACTCCTTGAAAATTTATATGTTATTTAAAATACTGAAATATAGCTTCTATATTGGCTTTTACACTATATTGTCCAGCTTCAATTGGTGCTGAGGCACTTGCTTTATAGACAGCATTCATAGGTGCTATTCTATTAACAGCTTGTTCTGTTATTTTAATGGGTATAGCATCCAACCTTACATTTAAGCTTCCTGCCATAACCATAGCCTTATCTTGAGCATCCTTTATTGCTAATTTTAATGCACTTAAATATACTTTGTTTTCATCAGATACAAGAAAACCAATATTTCCTATGTTATTTGCTCCACTAGCAACTGATGTATCTATTATCTCTCCAATTTTATCTATATCTCTTACAAGAACCCTTAAATTATTTCTTACCTCATAACCTCTAAATACTTGTTTCCCATCCACATAATCATTTCTAATATTTATATTATAATCTTGAGTTTGTATATCCTTTAAATCTACTCCTAGCTGTCTAATGCTTTCTATAACACTATTTGATATCTTTGTATTTTCTTCTTGAGCTAATTTTATATCCATATTCTCTGTTATTACACCAATAACTACTTCTGCCATATCAGGTCTTACATATACTTCGCCTTCACCAATCAAATAGAACCTATTGCTAACATCTTCTTCTCTAATAATTCCATCATATAAATCGTTAAATGCATATCTAATATCATCTTGAAACATAATTTTTTTCCCTTCAAAATAATTACTATTTTATATTATGAAACTAATACTAAATGGTACATTAAATAAATTTAAAATCCAGGTTCAAGAGAAATGATCTTGAACCTGGATTTTCATTTAGATTTTTCATTTAATATTTTCTTTTAATTCATTAAGTTCATCCTCAGTTATATTTCTCCACTTACCAATATCAATGTCATCAATCTTTATGTTAATTATTCTAATTCTTTCTAATCTTATAACTGTATAACCAAAGGTTTTTGCCATTTTTCGTATCTGTTTATTTAATCCTTCAGTCAAAATAATTCTAAAGATATTGTTATCTATTTTATTTACTTTGCATGACTTTGTAATTTTTTCGCCTAGTTTAACACCTTCAGACATCCCATTAATAAAATTATCATCTATTGTTTTATCAACTGTAACAATATATTCTTTTTCATGTCTATTTTCTGAATTTAGTATTTTATCTGCTAGCTCCCCATCATTAGTCATTATAATTAATCCTTGTGATTCCTTATCCAGTCTTCCAACTGGGAAAATATATTCAGGATAATTAATATAATCAATTATATTATCTTTAACATCTTTTGCCGCAGTACAAGTTATTCCTACTGGTTTATTCAAAACTATATATACTTTTTCTTTTCTTTTAATAGGTACCCCATCTAAAAGTATTGTATCTGTTTCCTCCACCCACTGCCCTGGAATCGCAAGCTCACCATTTATAATTACCCTTTTATCATTAATAAACCTATTGGTTTCAACTCTAGAACAATATCCATAATTACTTAATAGTTTATTTATCCTCATTTGTAACTAGCAATCCCCTTTTCAAATTAACTGTATATAGGGTTTTAAGTTCAACTAATAACTTATTCATGCCCGAAAATGTCCAGAAGCCGACATTTTCAAACAAGAATAAATTAAGTTTCCTATAAAAAACCCTATAGAATAAATTTATCACTTAAATCAACTTTTGTACAATTTACATTTTATCATGATTAACACTTATTATTTATGTAATCACAAATATTTATAAGCTGAATATACTATACTGAGGTGATAATATGTCTAATTTACAATTTGATCTTAATGTAGAACAAGTAGAAACTCCCTCAACTGTTGTTCCTAATCCAGAACTAGTAGCAAGAACAAATAGATTTTATCAAGTACCAGTATTTTTAAGTCATCCAACAAGTACTACTTTAAATAATCTTCAAATAAGATTTCTTCTTAGATTAATGGAGGAGCTAAAAAAAGTACTACTTTTCCCAAGAACTCTTCCAAACACAGAACAATATCCTGAATCAACTATGATAAGCATAAGAAGAGTTGTTAACTCTAGCTTTGGGATGATAACCTTAAATCTTGCTAGAATAAAGGTAAGAGTTATAGATACCAATGGTGCAACTGTTTATGCTAATGAAATAGGCAGAGAATACTGGACAGGCTCAGCTTTCTCATTTATTGAACCTGCAATGGCCTTCCAACGTGGTCTACCTCAATTATTTATTACTGAAAGTACAGAAGCTAGTCAAGATGTATTTGAGACTGGTGGAGTTGCTCCTTTCAGAGTATTAATTTGGGATTCTTCAAAAGGAATTGACTTTTTCTTTAGTAGCGTTGAATGGAAAGAAGCTCTTCAGAATTGGTCTGCAGAAGTTAGAAGCGGTTATTTCTTACAAACTCAACCAACTTATGATTATGTTTCTGAAAAATAACAATAAATTTATAGGACGAAAACTAAATGTTTTCGCCCTTTTTAATCTGACATTTTATTTTTTCATTCCTGTATAAATTAAAATTGCATCTCTTAAGAACTCAGCTGCTCCTTTAGTTATCTTATCATAGTATGCTGTAAATCTCTCATCATCAACATACATTTGTGCTAAGCCTGCATGAGCTTCTTTGCTATATGAATCCCAATAAAAGCTTAACCATTTACGATGTAAATCAGCAGTTTTTTGAGCTAGCTCTCCTGCTGGATCTCCAGTTTTAATTGCTTCCTCAAGAGTTTCTAAAACTTCATTAGAAAGATTAGTTATTTCATCATACTCCTCCTGGGTCATATTCTTCAACTTCTGGTTAGACTTATTTATTGTATCATCACCATATTTTTCACGAATTTCTTTTCCATATTTCTTTTCATTTTCATTTATCAAATTTTGTTTAAATCCTTCAAATTTCTCTTTATCAGACATTATAGTTCCTCCTTCAGTTTGAGCAATAGTTTTATTAACATTTTCAATTAACAAATCTAATTGTGCTCTTTTTTCAAGAAGCTTTTCACGGTGTTTCTTCAGTGCTTTTGCTCCATCAAAGTAAGGTGAAGTCATAATATCTCTTATATTTTCTAAGCTTACTCCAAGTTCCCTGTAAAAAAGAATTTGCTGCAGCCTATCTACTTCAGCTAAACCGTATATTCTATATCCTGATGAGTTTATTCTTGCCGGCTTAAGAATACCTATCTCATCATAATACCTTAATGTTCTGGTACTTACTCCTGCTAATTTCCCAAGTTTCTGCACTGTGTATTCCATGTTTACGCCTCCTTACAAACTTAATATACACCTTGCCGTAACGTTAATGTCAATAACAATTTATATTTTTTTATGTAATTTTATATTAGGCTTAATAGGTAAAAATTGAATAAAATGTGACTTGAATCATATTAATTAATTCATTTCCATAATAAACTAGTAAACAATCTACTAAATAATGTTTTAACAACTTAGGGGGAGTATACCATGTTTAATTACTTAATATTATTTATATCAATTACTCTAATTATATATATGTATGTACAATACATTTTACTTAATTATGAACTTAATAATTCAAAGAAATTAATGAATTTAATTTTATCTCATATTGGTGATGGGGTTATTATTTCAGATAATAATGGAAAGACCATTTCAACTAACTCCATAGTTAATAGTATTACAAATATTGATGAAAAGAATTTAAAGAGTCTTTCTTCTGACTCAATTTTAAAGACTATATCTAAAATTATATATCAAAATTCTCAAGATGGAAATTCTAAAGATAGCACAAACTTAATTTGTGAAGATGATTGCATTAATAAGTCAGTATTAGTTACTAAGAAAAGGAATGGAGAAATTTATAACAAAGTCACAATATTACATAATCTTTTCGAATGCACTACTGCTCATCAAATAATACATAAAATGGCTCACTACGATTCATTAACTGGTCTAGCAAACAGAAGCTATATTAATGAACTCTTAAATTTAGAATTAGAAACTTCTAAGAAAAATAATTCTGAAACTGCAGTTGTATTTATAGACCTAGATAACTTCAAAATTATTAATGATACTTTAGGACATGATATTGGAGACCTTGTTTTAAAAGAAGTAAGTTCAAAAATTCAAAAACATCTAGGTAATGAAGCCCATATAGGAAGATTAGGCGGAGATGAATTTCTAATAATCTTACCTGAAATAAAAAGTCCAAATGATTCACTAAATAAAATCAATAAACTCTTGGATGACCTAAATGGCTCGCTACCCATAGATAATAAAGAACTTTTTATAACTGCAAGTGCCGGAATATCCATATGCCCTTTACATAGTACTGATGCAAAAACTTTATTAAAAAATGCTGATATTGCTATGTATAATGCCAAAAACAAAGGAAAAAACCAATGTCTTATATTTAATGAAGAAATGAGTATAGAAAGATCTACAAAGCTTGAAATTATTGAGGATTTAAAAAATGCAATTGATAATAATGAATTTAAACTTTTTTATCAACCAAAAGTTGACATAATGACTAACAAAATGATTGGAGTAGAAGCACTAATACGGTGGTTTCACCCAAAAAAAGGAATCATACCACCTTCTAAGTTTATACCTATTGCTGAAGAAACTGGATTAATTCTTCCAATCGGAGAATGGGTTCTATTAGAAGGTTGCAGACAAAACAAAATATGGCAACAATCAAACTATTCCCCTATTGAGATGTCAATAAATTTATCTACACATCAATTTGAACATCCTAGTATTATTAATACAATAAAAGATATATTAAACAAAACTCAGTTAGATCCTAAGTGGCTAGAACTTGAAATTACTGAAAGTATAGCAGTTAAGTCTTTTGAGTATGCCTCAAGAAAGTTATCTAAACTGAAAGAAATAGGAGTTTCAGTAGCAATGGATGACTTTGGAACAGGATATTCCTCCTTTAGCTACTTAAAACATCTGCCAATTGATACTCTAAAAATAGATAAAACTTTTCTTGATGATATTGCTAATGATACAAATGAGGAGTTAATTACTGCTTCAATGATAAATTTAGGGAAAAGGTTAAATCTCACAGTGGTAGCAGAAGGTGTTGAAAACAATGAACAACTCTCTTTTTTAAAAACAAATAAATGCAATATTGCTCAAGGATATCTATTTAGTAAGCCTATTCCCTCCTCTGAAATTGAAAAACTATTTTAAGATTTTTATCTAAACTATACAAACTAATATATGAGGTGATTTCTATGAAAGATCGTATTATTATAATTGGCAGTGGTACAGCTGCTCTTTCAGCAATAAAAGCCATTAGAGAAATAGATTCTGATAGTGAAATTTTAGTACTAGGAAAAGAAAACTTTTATCCTTATTATAGAATTAAAATTTCTAAAGGTCTTTTAGATGGATTAAGTGAAGACAAGCTTTTACTTAACAAGAAGGATTGGTATGATTCTAATAACGTTAAAATTCATTTAGGCCATAAAGTGATATCAATTGAACCTGATAAAAAAGCTATAACTTTGGAAAATGGTAAGACCTTGGTTTATGATAAATTGCTGATTGCTACAGGTGCAACTAATAATATTCCCCCTATTAAAGGAATAAATAAAACTGGAGCATTTACGCTTAGAGATTTAGACAATGCTTTTGATGTATTAAATTACCTTAATGCGTGTAACACTATCCTATTAATTGGTGGAGGAATTCAAAATCTAGAAGTTGCTAATATATTATCAAGAGAAGGTAAAAAAGTTATAATCGCAGAATTTGCTTCTAGATTAATGCCTAAATTACTTGATATCTATTCATCTAATTACTTAAAAGAAGTAATGGAGACTCAAGGGGTTAAAATTTTATTAAATACGCAAATTGAAGAAATTATAGGAGATGAAAAAGTTCAAGGATTTAAAACTAAATCTGGAATTGAGTCAGCTTGTGATATGATAATTTACTCTACTGGAATTAAACCAAATACCGAAATAATTAATAATACATCCATTAATATTAATAATGGTATCATCGTTAATGAGCGAATGGAAACAAATATATCAGATATTTTTGCTGCTGGTGATGTATCAGAATTTAATAGTAGAACTTATGGATTATGGAATGTTTCAGGTGAACAAGGTAAAGTTGCTGGTGCAAATATATGTGGCCATGCTAATATTTTTATCCCTCCAATACAATTTTCTTTAATTAATGCCTTTGGTTTATCTATATACTCAATTGGTGATATTGAAGAATCTATTGAAACAAATTTATTTACTCAAATAGATAGCGAAAATAAAAAATATTATAAGGTTTTGGTTAGAGATAACAAGATTATTGGTGCCATTATTTTAGGTGACCAAAAAAGAGCGATGATTATGAAAAAACTCATAGAAAATAAAACTGAAGTTAATTATGATTGCTCTTCATTTACCTCTATTAATGATTTTATAGAAATAATTAAGGACATAAAATAAGTTAACTCATACCTGTTGCATATTTTTACTAGTCAATGCAGATACTACCTTCATAAATATATGACTGGAGGATATAATTATGAAGGAATTGAAAAAAGGAGTATATTGGGTAGGGGCTACCGATTGGAAAGTACGTCATTTTCACGGATATGAATTGTCAACCCACCGTGGAAGCACATATAATTCATATTTAATTAAAGACGAAAAGACAGTTCTCATTGATACCGTATGGGAACCCTTAACTGATAGATTTCTTGAAAATTTAAGAGAGGTAACAGATATATCAAAAATTGATTATATAGTAATGAATCATTTTGAACCAGATCACTCTGGCGCCTTACCAGCTATAATGGAATACATACCTAATGCAACTATAATAGTTTCAAAAGGAGGAGTAGAGACTTCTAAAAGACATTACCATAAAGACTGGAACCTTAAAGTTGTAAAAACAGGCGATAGGATAAGCATTGGGAAAAATGAACTTGTTTTTATCGAAGCTACTATGCTCCACTGGCCAGACAGCATGTTTACATATCTTACAGGTGAAAATATATTATTTTCTAATGATGCCTTTGGACAACACTTTGCTTCCTCAAGCATTTTTAATGATGAGGTAGACGAATTTGAAGTAAATCAAGAGGCCCTAAAGTATTATGCAAATATTCTAACTCCATTTAGTAGGTTTGTAACCAAGAAAATTGATCAAATTAAAGGATTAGGATTACCCGTTGATATGATTGCACCAAGTCATGGTATCATCTGGAGGAAAGATCCTATGATGATAGTTGATAAATATTATGAATGGGCAAAAGGTAATTCAGAAAAAAGTGTGGTAATTGTTTATAACTCAATGTGGGGTGCTACATATAAGATAGCAGCATTTATTGCTAAAGGATTAGAAGCTTCCGGTGTAAGTTATAAAATACTCAACGCAGCCACAGCTGATAGAAATGATATCATAGCTGAAATATTTAAATCCAAAGGAATTTTACTTGGTTCTTCTACTGTAAATAATGGACTTCTCACATCTCTTTTACCAGTTATTGAAGATTTAATTGGTCTTAAGTTCATAAATAAGGTTGGTGCTTCTTTTGGAAGTTATGGATGGAGTGGGGAATCTCCAAAGATTCTCTCTGATTATTTATCTAAAGCAAATATAAAAGTACTACAAGACGAATTAAAAATTAAATACATGCCTGATGATAAAGAACTTGAAGATTGTATTACCTTTGGAAAAAACTTTGCTGATAAACTTCTTCAAGAATTTGAATAATATAATATTTACACCTACACTAAAATAGGAATCCTTAAAGCCTTTAAGAATTCCTATTTTAATATTTATTATAAATTATTGTCTTATGTCTCCATATTTATCTTTATTAATCCTAAAAATTAGAATCTCTAGAACAATTCCAACTACTATTCCTACTCCATATGCTAATAAATCTAACCATGAAAATACATAGCCTAATATCAATCCACCTAATGTAGTTTGCCTAATCTTATCAATCCAATCTGCATGATATAGTTGACTAAATTCTATTATAAAACAGAAAGAAGTTGCTATTAATGTTGCAGTTTTCAGCTTTATTTTAATAAAAATAAATCCCACAATAAAAAAGATCATAAGAGCCCATAAAATATCTCCCAAGTATAAACTTTTAAATCTTCTTGTCATTAATCCTAAGAATACTACAATAATTATAATAGTACCGTATAGAATTCTATTTCTCTTACATTCATTTTTTATTAAATTCATGAAATTCAACATCAAGTATACTCCCTTGTTCCCCTAAATTGCTTTGCAACTCATTTTTTTCATTCAAAATATTAAACTGCTGAACTTCAGATAAAGAATCTAATATTACTATATATCCATCTTCACTTGATACATTTTCTCTTACATCCTGCCCACTTGCAAACTTAATGTCTATCTTACTAATTTGGACTGGAATTTTTATATCTTGCTTTGGATCCCATTTAGAATTATTAAAAGTTCCAAATAATATAGTACTTTTATCAAGTATACATTTATTAATACTAAAGCAATTACTTATAGGCGTTTCTCCGCTAGTCCATCTAGTGACATTAAATTTATCATCAATAATAAATAAATTAGTAGACCTATGTCCATCACCAGAATATTTTTCTGCTAATACTAGATAATTATTTTTATAAGTCTTTGTATTATAAACTTTTAATTCTCCATTACTTTTAGCATCTAATTTAAAATAAAAATTTGATATTGCCTCTTTTATTAATTCCTCTTTACTTTTAAAATTTGTATTTCCTTTTGTAGTATATAAATTTTTTGCTCCACAACTTACTAATGTTATACAAATTAGTACTGGCAGTATTGTCTGTATAAACTTTTTCAACTTAACTACCCCCTAATTCTAATTTCATTAGTATCTATATACCATTTAATTATTGTCTTTATTTTAAATTTAAATACGAAAATTCCTCTAAACAATTACTAATAGCTTCTTGTGTATCTGGAAAGCTTATGTCAATATTATTTAGCTTTTTATTTGATATCCTTAAATCTCTTTTGCAGTCTTTATATCTATCTGCATCTTTTATCAATGTATCTTCTACTCTATTACTTAATGCCATCTGTTCTATAATAAACTTTCCTATATCATAAGTACTTAAGCTATTTTCACTTCCTGCATTATATATTCCACCTGGAATATTAATAATTTTACTGAAGTTTTGAATTAAATCATAAACATAAGTAATACCTCTATACTCATTTGCAGGTAAACTTATGCTTTCATTTGTAATTGCAGCTTTTACGATATTCCATATTATATTTGAATTAACCTTCTTTTTTCTCTCTGGCAAGCTAAAAAGCCATGTTAATCTTAAAATTACTGCATCATCTACTATTTTCTCTATAAGATTTTCTGCTTCAATCTTATGTTTTCCATAAACAGTATTTGGCATGGCTATGCATTCTTCACTATAAGGTCCGCTTTGAATATTTCCGTTATATACTTGGTCAGAACTTAGATATATTAGTTTTGACTTTGATACATGACAGCCTTTAGCTACATTTATTGAGCCTTCTACATTAACTTTATAAGATAGTTCTGGATTTCTCTCACAAAGCCCCGTATCAGATATAGCTGCAGCATGTACTACATAATCAGGATTTATATATTTTATTTGTTCTATGCTTTCTTCTTTTGTTATATCTAAATTCTTCTTGTTTAAGGAAACTATATCAAACTCATTTTTATAATATTCAATAAATCTTGAAGCAAAAAATCCCTCTGCTCCTGTAACTAATATTTTTTTCATTTATGTCATTCCTCCCGACAGTTATTTTTCTCTACATTTGATATTTTCTACTTACTTCCACTTTCTAATGCATTTTCTATAGACTTTAATATTACTTTGCTGCTAACAGTTGCACCTGATACAGTGTCTACCTTTACCTTCTGTTCCTTAAGAACCTTGTCCACCAAAACTTCTGCAGGCTTTCCTCTATCATACTTATGTTTTACAAGGTCAATCTTAGTTATTTTATGATCCTTCACCGTTACCTTTACATCTGCCGCTACCCATAAAGTTTCTGTGCTTCCTTCATAGGTTCCATCTGGAACTTTTGTAAGATCTACCTCTGAAATTATTATATCATTAACCTGCTTTTGATAGGTTTTTAAATCCATATATGACTTAATACCTTTTACCCCAAAGTAGATTGCTATTATAGCTGCAATTGCTATTATTGACACTATTATTTTTCTTTTACTCATTCTATCTCTCCCCATTAATTATTACGATACTTATCTTTATTATAATATAAATTATGAATTATTTACCAGTTAAGTTGTGTTAAAAATAAGACGCTTGCTATATAAATATGTTTGAAATTATTCCCCCCACTAATCTTGCTACATCTGTTTTTATACGAGTTGAATTATTAGGAATGTAATAAGTACAATCCTTACTTAACCATCCATTCTCTTTCCAATACAAATAATCTAAATTATCTTCTTTACTATATTTCTGCCAATTTTTTTGCTGTATTTTAAATATCATAAGAGAATAAAATGTGGGAATTAATTTCTCAATTATATAAAGAGAATCAAAGAAATTTTTAGCTATTGCTTTGATATCATTACTATATTCTAATTCAACTTTCTCCTTATCCATTAGTGTACCAGTTCTAAAGTTTCTTTTTGTAGATATATTAAAACCCCAACTTTGAATAGCTGCGCTTATCGTTCTTATAGCATGGCTAGTTGCCCCTCCGCCTGAAGTTGTAATAATAATTGATTTCTTTCCTGAAAATGCAGGTCTATGACAAATAAAGGCCATCCGGTCTATAAAATTTTTCATTGTTCCATTAACATCTTCAACATAAACTGGACTTGCAAATATAACACCATCTGCCTTAATCATCTTATCTCTTATATTAAGCAACCCATCTTTTAGTGGACAATATGCCTCACCCTTATTAAAGCAAATTCTGCATCCCCTACATAATTGCAATTCATAATCAAATAAATTTATCCACTCAATATCTAAATTTACACTTAGATTCTTAGCGTATTGTACTGTTTCATTTTCTATAGATTTTACAATGGTCGCTGTATTGCCATTTTTTCTGGCGCTACTTATTATTACAACTATCCTCAAAATTATCTCACCTCTATTTTGGGAAAATATATCTGATAATTTTATGTTAATAAATTACATCCATTTCTTTATTTTTCTAGCAAATTCCTCTATATGCCTATTATCCGTTCCACAGCATCCACCAATAATTTTTATTTTATCTTTATTATGAAGCTTTTCTATACTTAATGTTAAATCTATTGGAGAATCTGATTTTATTGTAGTTAGGTTATCTAGCTCTTCAGGTTCAAGAGGAGATGCATTTGCTTGAATACCTAAGAAACGTTCTTTAACAAGATTTGTCCTATTTGCATCTTCTAACAAGGCTTCACTAAGTATATTAGGGTGTACACAATTAACCATATATCCAAGTGGTTTTCTATCTGTTGCTAAATCAATAGCACTAATAGCATCATTAATAGTTGTTCCATCTAATAATGCCCCATTTCTTCTTATCATAAAGCTAATAATATAAGGTATATTTGTGCTTTCCATTGCTTTTGCCATCCCAGTCGCCTCAAAAATTTCTGGCATTATACCTGCAAACAAATAATCAACTTTTGATGACTCAAACTCTTTTGCTTGCCAATGATGAAATCTATAACTTTCTTCTTCTGATAGTGCTTCTTCATAATTGTATGCATCACCTTTGCACCCCATTAGCCCTCCGATATATATTTTATTTTTATGCGAAGGATACTTTTCTCTAATGTCTTTTAGAAAATCAACATTATCCTTTATAACATTTTTATCATAATAAGATGAATTTGATATTCTCGTCTTATTAGCTCTTCTGGTGGGTGTCATAAGCATAATTGGTAACTCATATTTCTCTGAAGTCTCTATATACTCCATATATATATTTCTAAGAACAGTGGCTTTTTTATCATTATAAATTAACCCTGCATGCATGATTTCTTCATTTAGTTTAATATTGTATTCTTTCTTTAATCTCTCAACAATAGCCCCTTCAGTAAGTATATATTTATATTTATAAAAAGATGAAAGAAATGTATTATGATTACTTATTTCATTATTCATATTTTTCGCCCCCTAAAATATGTATAAATATAGCCTATGTTAATTCACATGTAAATATATTACTATAATACTATATTATGAAAATCATTAACAGTAAAAAAGTCTAGCATAAAAGCTAGACTTTAACATTTATTTTTGATACATTAGTTCATAGTATTCTTTAAGCATTCTCTCTACAGAAAAATATTTCTTAGTACTATTAATGCTGGCTACCATCATATTAATCCATTTTTCTCTATTATCATAATAAGTAGGAATAACCTTTTCAAGTAAAACCTTATATAAAGCATCTTTGTCATGCTCATCTAGTTCTTTAAAATCCTCACTCTCAAAGCCATCTCCAAACTGCCAACCATTAACACCATCTTCACAGGCTTCTGGCCACCATCCATCCAATATTGAACAATTAATTACTCCATTCATTGCTGCCTTCATACCAGAAGTTCCGCTTGCTTCTAATGGTCTCCTTGGATTATTAAGCCATATATCAGAACCTCTAGTTAGCATTTTACCTATAGTCATGTCGTAATTTTCTAGAAATACCACAGAATTTGGATAAATCTTTGACATTTTAACTATATTCTCTACTATTTCTTTACCCGTATCATCTAATGGATGTGCTTTACCTGAGAAGACAATTTGTATCTTCCCTGCTTTTAATAATGGCTCAATTATTTCTTTATCAGAAAAAATCAAGTTACTTCTTTTATATGGTGCTGCTCTCCTTGAGAATCCAATTAGTAACTTATCCTTATCTAATTTAACTCCATTTCTTTCATATACAAATTCTATTAACGCTTCTTTATTAAACATATGCGCATTCCATATATTATTTTTGCTATCTTCATCTATATTAAAATCTTCTGCTGCCTTAAGCATTCTCTCATCTACCCAAGTCTTTAAATGAATAGCGTTTGTTATTCCGATTATATCTGATTTTCCTTCTACATTCTTCCACATCTTATTTGCTGTGTCTTTGTGAAGCTGAGCTACTCCATTAGATATTTTTGATAGTCTTAATCCTCCTACTGTCATATTAAAAGGTGAACCACCAATCTCTATTAATTGTTCTATAGTTAATCCACAGTTAGCACCCATATACATTAATCTATCTATATAATGAGATTCATTTCCTTGAATTATAGGTGTATGTGTTGTAAATACTATCTCTTCTTTTGTCTTTTTTAGTGCATCCTTAAAAGTTAGTCCACGATCCATTTTCTCTCTTATTAATTCAAATCCAGCAAAAAGTGCATGTCCCTCATTAAAATGATATATATCTGTTTCTATTCCTAAAGCCCTTAAGGCTTTAACTCCACCTATTCCTAGCACCATCTCTTGTGCTATTCTTTCTTCACCAAACCAGCCATATAGTTGTCCTGTTATCCACGCATCTTCATTCTCTGGTAAATCAGTATCTAATAAATATATAGGTGCATTATCATATTTATCAACTAACCACACCTTACATACAACATCTCTTTGGCGTATTTTCACAGTAACTTTAACTCCAGTATCCTTCAAAAAATCATACTTATAATTATGATAAGCATCATAAGGTTTATTATCGGCTCCTATAACCTGATCCGAATACCCTTGTTTCCAATTGATTCCTATCCCAGCAATAGGGTAATTATATTCTTTTGCTCCCTTTAAATAATCTCCAGCAAGAATACCTAATCCCCCTGCATAGGTTCTCATTTCAGTATCTAGAGCATATTCCATACAAAAATATGCAACACTAGGCAATTTCTTCATAAAATAACCACCTCTCAAAACTATGAAATAATATTATATTGTTATGAATAAGCTTACCCCTTTACAATTGTTTCTACAGCCATATTATAACATGTTATTTTATAAGCTAAATCATTTTTTTCCTTTATATATTAATTTTGTAAGTTCCCACAAAATTAAGTGTATTGCGTTGTAATTAAAGCATAAAAAAGTAGACCTAAGAATAGGTCTACTAAAATTAACTAAAGATATTTTGCCTCCAAGCTTTCTAAAATATGTATATATAGTTTACTAACTTCATCTTCTATAGCTTTATTTTCAAAATCTTCGCATTCCTTATTTATTTGTTCTAATGATTCTTTTGATAATTTCCTTTGAGCAAATGTATATACTGTATTATCTTCCTTTTCAATGTGTCTTGTTAGCAAGTGAGTATAGGATATTGCATTAGCAATTACATCTAGTTTGCTCTCCTCATCACCAGCTTTAACCCTATCTAAAGCAAGCTCTAGTTCTCTCATATGTAGCCTTCCTAAGTCATGTTCTACGAGCATACCTTGATTAACTAATTTATCAGCTACTCCTCCAATTTCACTTACCATTCTATTGAAAAGAATCTTTTCCTCTTTACCATGATGATGATTATCAGCGTAATTTCTTACAAAATCAATTATCTTAGAAAAGTCGTCATATGATATGTCCTCACCTTGTAAAATTCTAAAGCAAACCCTTCTAACTACAACAAGCATTCTTTTAATATATTTATGTTCATCTACCATTAAACTAATTGCATCCATAGTTAACCTCCTAAATATTTTTTATTTTTAAACCGTAGAACCCTACCTTTTCCTTTGTTTCTGCTAGTTGTTTATCAACTATACTAGCTTCGTTTATATGGTCAATAATTGTATCTGCTGTTACTTTAAGTATCTCATCTACATCACTTATCTCTGAGCTCATATTTTCTATATGCTTCTTTTGAACTATTAATGTTTCCATTACTTCTTTAACTTCACTATCCACCTTTGTAACTGCAATTAAGCTTTCTTCAATTTTGTTTACAGCTTTTTCTGATGCCTTTACTCCCATCTCTATCGCTTCATTTGATTTATTTGAGTTATCTAGCACTATTCTCGTTTCAGCTTCAATGCTCTCAATTAAGCTTGAAATATCTGTAATACTTGTTTTCGTCATTTCAGCTAACTTTCTTACTTCACCCGCAACAACTGCAAACCCTTTTCCTTGTTCTCCTGCTCTAGCTGCTTCTATTGCTGCATTTAATGCTAACAAATTCGTTTGTGTAGCTATACTTGTAATTAGGCCTACTACCTCATTTACTTTTCCAAACTTAACAACTAGCTCATTTATACTCTCCATGCTCTTTCTATTTTCAAATTCAAGAGATTTAATTATCTTAGCCATTTCCTCAATAGTTTGCTTACCTTCATTAGATTTATTCACTGTATCTTTAGTAAGCGTATCGAGATTTTTGCTTTCCAAATATAATTTATCAGTTGATTCATTAGTTGTAACTGTTAGATTGGATATTCTATTCATATGTATTTTAATATCACTTGCAAGTTCTGCAAGTCCATCATGTTGTTTATTTACTATATGATGTTGATCCACAGTCTTTGAAATTAGATTATTAACTGAATCTATAAATTCAATCGCTTCTTCATTTATCTTTGTTTCATTTTTTATTGTATCTTGTTCTTTAGCTAGATATACTGGTTCAGTATTTCTCTTTTTAAAATTTAACATTCGTTGCCTCCAAATACCTAAATCTTATTTATATAAATTAATTATAAATTCTTAAGGTCATGAATTAATATGATTCATATCACACTTTAGTTTAATAATAACAAATTTTTCTTATTTAATATGTAACCATAGTTACATAACCTTGACTAGATATTCTATATTTTTCTAATTATTATGCATAATCTCTATATAAAAATTGGAATACTATAGTAGATTTCTTAAATAAGAGGTGATTTCCTTGAAAGAAAAAATTGTTATAGTCGGTTGTGGTGCTGCTTCAGTCTCAGCTATTAAAGCAATACGCTCTATTGATTCTAATAATGAGATCCATGTATACAGTGATGAAGCTTATTTCCCATATTATCGTCCCAAAATATCTAAAAAACTCTTAGATAACTTAAATGAAGATGAAATATTAATACAAAAAAAAGATTGGTATGAAAATAATAATGTAGAGCTTCATTTAAATTCAAAAGTAATAAAATTATCTCCGGAGAATGATGAAATCATTCTTAATAATGAAAATACTGTTTCTTATTCAAAATTACTCTTGGCTACTGGTGCAGATAACATAATACCTAAAGTTCGAGGAATACATAAATTAGGGGTGTTTACATTAAGAAACCTAAATAATGCATATAAAATCATCGATTTTATTAAAAAAAGTGACTCCATTTTATTAATTGGAGGTGGAATTCAAAACCTTGAAATGTCTACTGCTTTAAGTAATTTCGGAAAAAAAGTTACAATTCTTGAACTTGCCCCTAGACTAATGCCTAGGCAGCTTGACATATTTGCTTCAGAAAAACTTAAGAGAACTTTGGAGAACAATGGTGTTAATGTTATGCTTTCAACTGAAATAGATGAAATACTTGGAGAAGATAGAGTCAAAGGATATGTAACAAAATCAGGGATAAAGGCCTATTGTGATATGGTGATTTACTCAATTGGAATTTTACCTAATATAGACATTATTCAAAATACAAATATAAAAATAAATAAAGGCATTATAGTTAATGAGAAAATGCAAACTTCTTTTGGCAATATATACGCTGCTGGCGATATTTGTGAATATAATAATAGGATTTACGGACTTTGGGATATTTCCACTAAACAAGGGAAGGTTGCTGGACTTAACATATGTAATGAAAATACAGTATTTCAGCTCCCTATTCCAATAACTTCCCTAGATACATTTAATATGTCTTTATATTCAATTGGAGATGTAGAAGAAAAATCTGATAGTCTTATCTTAGTTGAGACTGATGCTAGCAAAAATAGATACTATAAAGTTCTTCTTCAAAATAATCATATTACTGGAGCTATAATTATTGGCGACCTTAAGACCTTTTTAACCATAAAAAAATTTATTGAAAATGATATAGAAGTTGAACTTAATAAATTTAATAATATTTCAGTTCATGAGCTTATTGATATAATTAAAAATAGAATAAATAGTAAAATACCTGCATTGTAAACATATGCAGGTATTTGTATTTTACAAATTAGGATCTATTGTATTTTTCCCTTCTTTATAGTGCATCAACTTATGTGTTGCTGGACCTTCCAAAATTTCACCATCATAAGAAAATCTTGATCCATGACATGGGCAATCCCATGAGTGCTCAGCATCATTCCATTTTAATTCGCATCCAACATGAGTACAAGTTATATTTACTATATGTATATTGCCTTCCATATCCTTATACGCCCCGTATTTATTATTATCTAGTTCAACAATTTTTCCTTCACCACATTCAAGTTTTAATCCATCCTCACCTTGTTTTATCTTCCCTGCAATAAGTTCTTTGGCAACATCAAAGTTCTCAACGATTAGATTTTTATACGCTTTCATTGTAAAAGCTCTTGATGGATTATATACATCTTTCCAAGGATTCTTTTTATCAAGTACCATATCAGTTATTATTCTTGCTGCTGTAGTTCCATTAGTCATGCCCCATTTCCCAAACCCTGTTGCAACGTAAATATTTTCTTTTGTCATTGTAAGCCTTCCAACGTATGGTACATCATCAATTGTTATATAATCCTGAGTTGACCACTGGTAAGGGAAATCTTCTACATCGAAGATAGACTTTGCAAACTCTTTTAAGTTGTCATAGTGCTTCTTAAAATCCTCTCCATGTGCTACTTTATGACTTTCTCCCCCAACTAAAATTAGTTGTTTTTCTTTATCCCTTTGCGCTCTTAAAGAACGTGTTGGTTTTTCTGCATTTATAAACATTGCATTGGGGAATTTCTCATTTATTCTCGTTCCTACTATATAAGATCTTTCAGGTCTGAGCCTTGCAAAATATAAACCTAATCCATCATAAAATGGGAAATGAGACGCTATTATAACTTTCGGAGCTGTAACCTTCTTACCATTTCTAGTTAATATTTTTATATGATTTCCTTCTTCAAGTTCACATGCCTCGGTATTTTCGAATATATAACTTCCATCTCCTGGTATCTTTTCTGCCATAGGCAACAAATATTTTCTAGGATGAAATTGAGCTTGATTTTCAAAAACTACAGCTGCTTTTATTTTATAATTTAAAGGTAATTCTTCTGTGTATTTTGCTTTTATTCCAAGTCTTGATGCAGCTTCTACTTCTTTTTCTATTTTATTAATATAGCTTTCATCATTTGTATACACATAAGATGGTGCTCTTTCAAAATCACAATCTATATTAAGTTCATTTTTAATACTTTCTACAAAATCAATAGAGGATTCATTGGCTTCTGCATATTGCCTTGCCTTTTCTACTCCCATGGAATTAATTATCTTACAATATATTAGATTATGCTGTGAAGTAACTTTTGCTGTAGTATGACCTGTAGTTCCTGTTCCAATTCTACTAGCCTCTATAACTGCCACCTTAAACCCCTGTTTTTTAAGAATATAAGCTGAAGTAATACCCACTATTCCTCCACCTATAATGGCGACATCAACCCTAACATCTTCTTTTATTTCGTCATAGTTAGTTTTTCGCGTTGAATCAATCCAATAAGAATTTATTCCTTCAAGTAAACTCGAATCATTAATTGTGTTATTCATGATTTTCCTCCTTTCACTATTACGATGTTAGTATTTGAACCTGTTGCCAAATTATTCATATTATAATAGCAAATTAAATAAAAAAAGACTCACTTTAAAAAGTAAGTCTTTCAGTTATAAATCATAATTTTTCTTTTCTTCCAACAAATAAATCTACTATAAATACAATTGCAGCTGCTAGAAGTAACCAATGTATGAGTACTCCTCCAATTCTAAAGATAAAACCTAAAAGCCATACTGCAACAACAATAGCACCTAACCATCTTAATAGTGTCATTCTATTCACCCTTTCACTTATGTAAATTTTATGTAATTAATTTATTATACGAATTCAGGTTTTTTTGCTTCCGGAGATTCAAAATATTTTCCAGGTTTTGATAAGTCAAAATAAAGCTTAGAATCTTCAGTAACACCAAAATCTTTATTTGAACCTGTATCTTTTACCCTATTTAATGCTTCTCTAAACAAGGCGTTATGTGCCTCTTCACGATTCAATAGAAAATCTATAGTTTCTTTAACATATTTATCATTTATCTGTCTATATAAATATTCATAAACTACCTTTGCTCTTTGTTCTGATGCTATGTTAGAGAGTAAATCAGCTACTAAGTCTCCTGTAACTGATACATAGTTAGCTGTCCATGGAGCACCTGAAGAATTTATTAATACAGGAGATAAGCCTGATAATACATGTGATTGAATTTCCCCAACCTCTACACCATTGTAGTTAACATCATGCCCATTTAATAAATTAATTGTTTGAGATACCATTTCCATATGACTTAATTCTTCTGCTCCTATATCTAAAAATAAATCTTTAATTGCTTGATCTTTCACTCTAAAGCTTTGTGAGATATATTGTAAAGCAGCTTTTAATTCCCCATTTGCACCGCCTAATTGTTCCTGCATTAATACTGCATATTGAGGATTTGGTTTCTCTACTCTAACGTCTCTTAACAAGTTCTTTTCATGCTTAAACATCTATACACCTCCCAACCGTAATCTTTATTCCATATTAGTTTTTCTATTTTTCAATAATATATGCATATAAAAGAAAACAGCTAGCAGTACTACTAGCTGAATAAATGTGAGATATATATAATAAACTTTTTCTTTATTTTTGCCATAATATTTGACTTTATAGAAATCCTTTTAATTCATTAACATTTCTCTCTTCAAATTTTAATAATTTATTTGCAATATCAAGAATTTGTTTATCTTGATTTTCATATGCTTTAATTTTCTTTGTTATATCTATAATCCCCATTGTACTACCTCTAATTAACATCTCTGAGATATGAGATGGTGTTTTGTTAACAAGTGTATTTATATTAATCATTATGTATGTAGAAACCTTCGTTAATGTTCCAATTCCTTTTGACTCACGATTAAGCTCTTTAAGTTTCTTATCTGCCATATCAAAAATTGTTTTATACTCATTTAATTGTGATTGCAGATTATTTTTAAAAGTCTGATCGTCAACCATAGGAATTAATTGTTTTATTGTACTTTCACCCATCTCGGCATTTTGATAAATATAATTTAATAACTCATTATTTGCATCCATATATATCACCTCCAATAATAATTTGCGTAAATTTCAAATTATTTATTCTTATATATCCATAAAAATCTTAAAGCTAATTATGTATAATTCACAAGCAATTTTATTTTTACATAATTATGGCACTGTCAAATATATGGACTAGTACCAATTACAAAACTTGTTTGTTTTGATTTAGATGATACTCTGATTAAAGAAACCCATTCTGTTATGTTACCATGTATTTTAAATTGTAAAGAAAAAGAACACTCTCTCACTCAACAACAGGAATAGGAAGGAATTTTTGACTACATTTTAGCCGCCATTCTTAAATATATATTATAAGCTTAATTCAAAAAACGTATAATTTGCATTACTACTCAAGTGCGAACTAAAGTCCAGCAAATAAACTTGCTGGACTTTTAAATTTATTGTGCTTTCCAAAGAGCTGGAACATTTGGTGGTTCCCAGCCTACTAGAGATGTATGACCTTGTAAACAAACATAGGCTATTCCACTATAAGTTACTAAATCTCCAGCCTTATATACTGTATTTGGAGCCCATGCTAGTACACCACCTGGATTTGTATTGCCTTCTTGAGTTTTAACTGAAATTGATGATGACCACGCACTTGCACCTGCAGAATTCACTGCTCTTACCATATAAGTATGAGTTGAAACTGCTGCTAAATTTTTATTTTGATATGGGCTGGTTACATTAGTAATTATATTACCATCTATGCTAATGTCATAGCTAGTTGCGTTCGAAACAAGATTCCAACTTACATTTATTTGCGATGAGCTAACTGAAGTTCCTGATAAACCTGTTGGTACTGCTGGAATAGTAGTTACAGGTGGTGGGTTTACACCATCAAAATATGCTCTATAGTTATTTGTGAATTCATAATTATTTTTTGCATCCCAATTCACTGACCAAGACATTAGTCCTCTAAATCCAGGATATCCACTTGAATTAACAAGTTTATAGGATCCTCCATATGAAACACCCTTGATTATATAATCTAGTGCTTTTTTCATTTCAGTTGGGCTTATATATCCTCCACTTGGAGCTGCTGCAGCGCATGCTGGAAGACCAATCATAACTTGATCTTGTCTAAGTGCAGGAAATATATTACTTGAACTTCCTGCTATAGGAAATCCATGAAGTAACATCTCTGCCATGGCAACTTCATAATCAGCTGTCCCTTGAGTATAAGTTCTACCGTCAAGAGCTGCTCCACTACCTGCATTATAATGCTGAACATGAATGTAGGTAAGCTTGTCCCTAATTCCGTAAATAATTGGCAAGTATGCTCCCCATATATTCCCATAGGCTGTATATCCACCTTGCACGTATGCAGTTTCAGGAGCCATACTAACTATGAAATTAGAACCATAATGATCACTAATTTCTCTAATTGCTGATATTAGATTTAATATTTGAGGAGTAGTTGGATTTTTAAAATCATTATCTCCTCCGTTTAATGCGATACCAGATTCAAGATCAATATCAATACCATTAAACCCATACTTGTCAATAATTGAAATCATAGAGTTTACGAATTTTTGTTTAGAAGCACTGTCAGGTAAAATAACAACTCCATTTTGCCCTCCAATAGAAAGAACAACTTTTTTACCTAAGCTGTTTAGATAAGCAATGTCAGACTTAAAATCTGCATCTGACCCAGTAACTGGAGAAAATTGCATTGTGCATCTATCTCCTCCTGATTCTCCAAATGCTACATTGATAACATCCCATTTTGTAGATACATTTCTAAGGTTTATTATCCCTGTACCATTATCAAAGTTATGCCAGTAACCAACTAAGAGTCTAGTATTAAGAGAAGTGGCTGCAACAGTACTATAGCCAGGTATAATAGTAAATAGCAGTACTATCGCTAACATCATGGGGAATAGTAGTTTAAGACCTTTTTTCATTTTAATCAAACTCCTTTCATTTTATTTATGTAAATATTATAAGCTCCAATTATTACTATCCCATCGAGTACAATGTACCATAATTATACATAAATTACAATATGTTGATGTTATTTTTTAAAACTATTTAATTTATCATTAAATTTATTCAATAAAATAAGACCCTAAGCCTTTATAAAAGCTTAGGATCTCCATTTTTAAACTCCACCCTTAAATAAGTTTTTGAAATTATATTTTAGATTATCAAAGAATCCACCTTTTTTAACATCCCTATCAGAATATATCTCTACAGTTCCTACTTTTTCATTTCCAAGATAATATTCACAATTTCCTATGGTTTCTCCTTTTTCATATGATTTCTTACTTTCATCTAGTACAATTTTTTGTTCTAATTTCTCATTAACTCCTCTTGGTAGTACAACAATTAAGTCAGCTTTAGCTTTTGCAATAAAGAATTTGTCTCCTGCTTTATTTAATGGAACCTTCACTACATCTCCATCTTTATCAAGGACCTTCTTACCCTCAAATTTTGAAAAGCCAAAATTTAATAACATTGAAGCATCTCTATTTCTTATTTTAAAAGTAGGTGCTCCCATAATTACTGCAAGCATTCTTACTCCTTCTCGAGATGCAGTTGCTGATATACAATATTTTGCTTCTGCTGTATATCCAGTTTTTAATCCATCACAACCTTTAAAAAATCTTACTAGTTTATTATGATTAACTAGTTCAATTGGGCTTTTTCTTCCCTCTGATATTGTCTCCATATATATTCCAGAGTATTTTAAAATTGTTGGATGTTTTAATAATTCCATAGACATAATTGAAATATCGTTTGCTGTTGTCATGTGACCATCTGCTGGTAATCCTGTACAATTTTTGAATGTTGTATCTTTCATACCTAGTTCTTTTGCTCTTTCATTCATTTTTCCCACAAATGCTTCCTCTGTACCAGCAAGATATTCAGCCATAGCTACTGCTGCATCGTTTCCTGATGCAATTGCAATTCCTTTTAAAATTTCTTCAACTGTTCTTACTTCGCCAGTGTCAAGTAGCATTGTGCTACCACCCATCTTCTTTGCATTTTCAGAAGCTGTAATTTTATCTGATAATTTCATCTTACCTGAATCAATAGCTTCCATAGCAAGTAGCATAGTCATTATTTTAGTTACTGATGCTGGTGCAAACTTTTCATGAGAATTTTTTTCAAAAATCACTTTACCTGTAGTTGGCTCGATAAGCATTGCACTCTTTGCTTCAACATTTATTCCTGACTCCGGCTCTGCTGCCATAGCTGGAATACCAATCATTGAAAAAATACTTGTTACTATTAATATTTTTGCTATTAGTTTATTATTGAACTTTATCATTTGCAATCCTCCCTTCAAAAAGTATTTTTACCAAAAAAAAAATAATAATACAAAAAATAAAAAGGCTATAAAAGCCTTTTTATTTTTAATATATAAAAATTATATTATTCTGTAATCACATCGTAAATTAATGTCTTTGAAACATTTTCACCTTGCTGAATTTCATAATTATTTAGTAAGTCTTCTACAGCCTTATCACCCTTTAATTTATCATTTGAGTAGATTTCAGCTAAAATATCTCCACTCCTTACATAATCACCTTTTTTCTTATGAAGTACTATTCCTACTGAAAGATCAATAGTTGCTTCTTTCGTAGCCCTACCAGCACCTAATTCCATAGCAATTAATCCAACTTTTTCTGCATGAATCTTATTTATATATCCTTCTTTTTTAGACACTACAGGAATTATGTATTTAGCATCAAGTAGTTTTTCTGGATTATCTATAAGTAGAGAATCTCCTCCTTGTGCTTCAACAAATTCTTTAAATTTATCTAAAGCCTTACCATTTTCAATATTTTTAATTAACAGTTCTTTTGCCTCGTCAACTGTATTAGCTTTTCCTGCAAGAACCACCATATAACTTCCTAAGGTTAAACATAACTCTTCTAAATCCTTTGGACCGTTTCCTTTTAATGTATCAATAGCCTCTTTTACTTCAAGAGCATTACCTATACCATATCCAAGTGGCTCATCCATATCTGAAATAATTGCTACAGTTTTTCTGCCTACATTCTTTCCTATTTCAACCATTTCTTTTGCTAAATATCTTGCACTTTCAATATCCTTCATAAAAGCGCCTTCTCCAACCTTGACATCTAATACAATTGCGTCAGCACCTGCTGCAATTTTCTTAGACATTATACTAGATGCAATAAGAGAAACATTATCTACAGTAGCAGTTACATCTCTTAATGCATATAATTTTTTATCTGCTGGAGCTAAATTTCCTGTTTGAGCTGCTAATGCAATTTTATGTTTATTAACATTTTCTATAAATTTATCTTTACTTAAATCCATAGAAAAACCCGGGAAGGATTCTAACTTATCTATAGTCCCACCAGTATGTCCAAGACCTCTTCCTGACATCTTTGCTACAGGTATACCTAACGAAGCTACAAGAGGTCCTAATACCATAGTAGTAGTGTCTCCAACCCCTCCAGTAGAATGCTTATCTACCTTAATTCCTTCAATAGCATTAAGATCTAAAATGTCTCCTGAATTTACCATTGCCATTGTTAAATCAGCTGTCTCTCTTTTATTCATCTTCTGAAAATATATTGCCATAAGTAATGCAGATACCTGATAGTCTGGAATTGTTCCATCAGTATACCCATTTACGAAAAAATCTATTTCCTCCTTCGTAAGCTCATTTCCGTTTCTCTTTTTTTGAATAATATCGTACATTCTCATATATAATTCCTCCTTATGTGTAATCGCTAACATATTATTATCTAATAAAGGGACAAATTAAATGTCCCATTTATGCTCTTGGATGTGACCTTTTATAAATTATATTAAGTCTATCAGAATTAATTATTTCATAATAGGTATCCATATAAGTTAATACTTGATTGCCTAAAAGTTTTTGTACCGCTCTTACGTTTGCACCATTTTGCAACAAATGTACTGCAAAGGAATGTCTAAAAGTATTTAAATTTACTGTTTTACTTATCCCTGCTCTTTCACAATATGACTTTACGATTCTCCAAACACCTTGTCTTGTAAGCTTATTCCCATTTAAATTAATGAAAACATATGGAGAATTTAAATAACTAATTCTATCTCTTTCAGCCAAATAAACTTTTAATGCTTTTACTGCAGATGAACCTATCGGAATTAATCTCTCAGTATTTCTATTATCTGTACAATTTACATATGAGAGTTCCATATTAATATCTTGTAACTTTAATGAAGTTAACTCACTAACCTTCATACCAGTTGCATACATTACTTCTAAGAGAGCCTTGTCTCTAATACCTTTAATACTATCGTTCTCTACAATATTGATTATCCTATCAATTTCTTCAACTGTCAATATTTCTGGAATTCTTTTAGTTAAATTTGTTGTTTTATAATTAATTTCTGGTATTTCCTTAATCAATGAACTCTTTTTCATAAAACCGTAAAAGTTTCTTATAGAAATAATTATTCTATTTATACTTCTCTCACTTTTACCTTCTTGTACCAAAAAATTAATATAATTAGTTATAGTTTTTTCATCTGTATCTAACAATTCAATCTTTCTGTCTCTTAAGAATTTATTATACAGGGTAATATCTGTTACATAAGCTAAAACAGTATTCTTGCTTTTTGAACTTTCCCGTAAATATTCCTCATATTTTTTTAATATCTCCTTCATTTTACTCTCCCATAAAATTGATTGAATTAAAGATCTTAAGAGTTTTAGCTATAAATCTCGGTCTATGTTGCATAAAAATTGAGGGCTAGAAAATTTTTATGTTGCCATAAACTAATATTTCAACTTAAACCCTGAAACATATTTTAACTGTAAAATTGGGTAATAATAAGTTTTATCAAATTAGGGCTGACAAAAGTTTCAATAAATATTCCTATACCCAATAATATGGAAAAAACTATCAATATATTCCCAAACTCTCTTATTTCAAAAGATATTTTTTTACTTTTATTCCTAAAAGCTATTAACTTTCCTATAGACATATTTAAGAATATAGAACTAAAAAGTAACATTACCGGCACTATAATTATGTTTTGGGGAATTACTGCACCAATAGCTAGTCCAATACCTTTATATTCATAGGTAGTTAATAGAAATGAAAATGTAAACCCTACCGTGTACCCTTTCCACAGATTAGCTAATAATAAAAATGGAAAACCTAATATAAATATTCCTGATATAAAAATTATTCCAAACAAAGTAAAATTGCTTTTAAATGAGGATAGAAAAATTTCATTATAATTAATTGACTTATCTCCTAATGAAGATATAAATGTTGAAAAATATTTATTTAATTCAGTTGTATTATTATCTCCCATGTATTTAATAGTATAGGCACCTAAAACTACACCAATTGAAAAAAATAGAAAGGTTGCTAAATATGCAACTTTATTATTCCTTATGTTATCTTCCATTAAATTTTTTATTTCACTCATCATACCCCTCCTTGTTACCATAATTATTTTTATGAGTACTCATGAAGATTTATTCTCTACATAATAAAAAAATCGCTAAGGCGATTATGAGCCGTCGATTTTTTTCTCGCATCTGCCTTTCCAACCGCATGTGAGGAAAAACTGGCAGGCGACTAATTCTTTTTTTACTCTTTAGGGGTATCCATTGAATCCTTAGATTATAATTCAAACTTATATTTTTATCACAACCTTAAAATATTATAAATTCCTAAAGAGAAAAAAAAATACAGACTCATAATTTGAGTCTGTATTTTAAAATAGGTTAAATCATCGTATATAATAATGCGGCTAAGGTTTTACCATCCTTAATTATTCCTTGTTTTATCATATCTTTTAGCTCTTCTAAAGAATACTCTTTAACATTAATAAATTCATCTTCATCACCTTGCTTAATTCCATTTCTTAACTCTTTAGCTGAATATATATATAAATATTCATCACAAAAACCAGGTGCTGTTGCAATTTTCCCTAAAAATTCTATATTATCTGACTTGTATCCAGTTTCTTCTTCAAGTTCCCTTTTTGCGGTATGTAAAGGATCTTCACCTTTATCAATTTTTCCTGCTGGAATTTCTAATGTTATTTCATCTAATGGTTTTCTATATTGCTCTACTAAAAGAATTTTATTATCGTCAGTGAATGCTATGATAGCTACTCCCCCTGGATGTCTTAAAATATCTCTTGTAGCAATATTTCCATCTGGTAATAGTACTTCAACATTTTCATAAACTAAAAAGCTACCCTTATGTATTAATGTAGTTTTTAATGTTTTTTCTATTAAATCCATAACTTCTCTCCTTAACTATATCCAAATACTTTATTCTTATTAATATTAAAACGTTAACTTATGCTATTATTTTTTCTTATATAGGGTTTTAAGTTCAACTATTAACTTATTCATGCCTGAAAATGTCTAGAAGCCGACATTTTCAAACAAGTATAAGTTAAGTTTCCTATAAAAAACCCTATAGTTGTTCAATAGAAGAAATATGACTAGTATGAATCGCAGTGTTCATATCTATATTAAAAAACTTATTAGTTTCTTTAATAATTGACATTACATTTCCAGCTTCATCTTTAACTTCTTCCTTTTCATAGCAAATATCTATAATATCAGATACAGTTATATTTTCATTACTTAAAACATATTCCTTACCGCTGTCCATTATTAATTTTACAGCCATAAAAATCCCTCCCTTTTATACTTATATATTATACACTTAATCTTATCAACAATCTTTATAATTTAATGTTTTATAAGCTCTTCTAAAGCCTTAATCTGTTTCTCCTTATTTTTTATCGCTAACGACAATATTCTGTATGTTTCAGATTTTACATCCTTTTCGTTTTTTACAAATCTTCCTTGAACGTCTATAAATAATGCTTTAAGATCTCTGTTAAGATTAAGAGAAGATACCAAAAATTCATTTACATTGTGAATTTCTGGCATATCAAGCTTTTTACTGAATTCATTAATTATGAAAGCTATTTTGTCATAAACATAAAAATCGATTTCATCTAATTCCAATTTCTTAGCTTCCTCTTTAATAGCCTCATAATACTCGATGGTCTTTTTAACTTGTTTAATTAATACCTTTGATATAACTCTTATAGAAGGAACATCAGCATTTTCGTTAGCTATATTTTCGTACATTTTTATTCTTCTCTTATCAATTACAATTGCTTTATCTATTAAATCAATTACGTTATACGCCATATTTCCTCCACCTTTATTCTTTTGACTTTATCTGTTGTAATTTTAAACATCATTTGTAACTATATTTTGTATAAAAAATACACATATAAACTATACATTGTTAATTTTAGCTATTTTATTTTAATGCTAAAAAGGTAAAACATCAACATTTTTTCTCATTTTTATTAATTCACTTACATGAATAAAATAATAATTACATTTAAAGGTAATATTTTAAACACTGCTATTACATTTTCTTTGTTATCATATAACAAAACATCCCATATCTTCTTAATCAATTATATAACTAACTAAGACAACAAGGGATGTTTTTTCTCTTATATTCTCAAATTATGTTGCAAAATTTAGATTTATTTTAATAATTATTGCTTTTTATCCTAGCACTCATACCCTCTAAAAAATTGCTATGCATTACTTTTTAACTTACTTTGTTTTTAAGTCTTAGCTTGTCAGCTACCATTGCTATAAATTCACTATTTGTTGGCTTACCTTTGTCGTTGTGTATTGTATACCCAAATAGCTTGTTAATTGTATCTACTTGACCTCTTCCCCAAGCTACTTCAATTGCATGTCTTATTGCTCTTTCTACCCTGGAAGCAGTAGTATTATACTTCTTCGCAATAGATGGATATAATTCCTTTGTCACAGCAGATAATAATTCCATATCATTAACAACCATAGTGATTGCTTCTCTTAAATACATATATCCTTTAATATGAGCTGGAACTCCTATTTCATGAATTATATTTGTTATTTCTGTTTCTAGATCAATTGGTTCTTTTTTAGTTTCTAATTTTACTTCTTGAGATTCTGCTACTGGCATCTTCTTTTTAACATCTTCACTTGAGATTGTATTATTAAACATTTGTCTTATTCTCTTAGTGAAAACATCCATATCAAAAGGCTTTACTACATAGTAATCTGCACCTAAAGTAATAGCTCTTTGAGTTATCTTATCTTGTCCAACTGCGCTTAATACAATAATTCTTGGCATTGGATCTAAATCCATTGCTCCTAATCTCTCTAATACTCCAAGTCCATCAAGATGAGGCATAATAATATCCAAAACTACCAAATCTGGCTTCTTTTCTTGGATCAACTTTAACGCCTCTATTCCATCTTTAGCGATACCTGTAACAATAATATCCCTTTGGTTTAATAGATAGTCATTTAAAATATTACAGAATTCTTTGTTATCATCTGCTATTAAAACTGATATTTTTGAGTTTTGCATAACATTCTTCCTTTCAATTTATCTACCATAATTTTACATTAATATTATTCGACAAAGGTTATTAGTTTCCTTCTAAATTATAATAAAAATTTATTTTTTTATTGAATTACTGCTGTTTTAATTAAATTATAACATATATTAAAAAATTATTACTATATTTTTATAAAAATTGTACAAATTACTCTATTAAATATTCTTCAGAAATATAAAAGGTTCATACGTATTTTATATTTACATATGAACCTTTTATATTATTTTAATATGTCTGAATCTTGAAGCATCCATTCTATATATATACCATAACCAACCTCAGGATTGTTAATTAAAACATGTGTTACAGCTCCTATTAACTTTCCATTTTGAATTATTGGTGAACCACTCATTCCTTGAACTATACCACCTGTCTTCGCTAGTAATTTTGGATCTGTTACCTTAATTATCATACTTTTTGGACCAGGTTTATCTTGAACAAGTAGTTTACTTATTTCAATGTCGTACAATTGAGGACCATTTTCATCAATTGTAGTAAGAATTTGTGCTTTACCTTCTTTTATTTCATTTCTTAATGCTATTTTCATAGGTTTATTGTTTATATACTGATTGTTTTCTTTTAATTCTCCAAATATTCCACAGTATGTATTTTGATTTATTGTGCCTAGTGGTTCGTTTTCTTCAACAAAAATTCCTCTCAATTCACCTGGGGAACCCTTTTCGCTTTTCCTTAAGTTTATTATTGATGATTTAAGTAGACTACCACTTTTTATTTCTATAATTGAATTAGTATCTCCATCAATAATCGCATGGCCAAGTGCTCCGTATTTATTGGTTTTCTTATCATAAAATGTTAACGTACCTACACCAGCTGTTGAATCTCTAACCCATAAACCAATTTTATACTTATTGTCTACCGAGGACTTAACTCTAGTTATTTCTTTATTTATCTTTTTTCCTGACTTACTTATCTCAAAATCTAACTTATCATCCCTACTATTACTTACTTTTCTTATTAGATCTTGTGAGTCTTCCACCTCTTCATTGTTTATTCTTAATATTACATCACCTATTTCTATTCCCTCTTCTTTAGCCGGTGATACTACTTTGTTTTCATCAATCTGTATATCTGAATAACCTACTACCAATACACCTTTTGAGGAGAGCTTTATTCCTACAGGGACGCCTCCAGGATAAACTTGAATTTTATCAGAATCTTTTAAGCTTACTTTATTAACTGTTAAGCTATCTAGTGAACTTGTTAGCTTATTATTTAGTCCGGCATCAGTTGGTAAGAATGCCATTTGAGAATTATCAGTAGTTGAACTAAATAAACTCTTATTTATCCCACTTCCTATATTTAAATTAACCATTAATAGAAGTATTAGGGGAGCGAAAACTAAATTTTTCAATGATTTTTTTTGATTTTTCATTTTTTCTCCTCCTTTCGCCTCTATCTTTAAATTACCCTTGTATAGATTACAATATGCTGTGATAACTTTGTTATAAAGTCAAAAATATTATAGTTATGCCTTAAATTTTCTAAAAAATAAAACTGATAACAATGTTATCAGTTTTATTTTGGCTATTTTTACTAATTTTATTCATTTTTTATTTCCATTTTATCTTTTAAAGCATCAGCCATTTTTATTATTTCTTTTGAATGTTCGATGGTAACCTTAGTAATTTCAGCCCCGCCAATCATCTTAGCTATTTCATTAATTTTTTCATCTTTGCTTAATATTTTGATATTTGAATAAGTTTTGCCCATTTTTTCTTCTTTAGTTATATAGTAATGACTATCAGATAAACATGCAATCTGTGGTAAATGAGTGATACATAAAACCTGATGCCTATTCGAAATTTCATATATTTTTTCACCAACAGCCTGTGCTATTCTTCCACTTATTCCAGTATCTATTTCATCAAATATTATTGTTTCAATATTATCCTTTTCAACAAATACAGCTTTCAAAGCTAGCATTATTCTCGATAATTCTCCTCCGGATACTATCCTATCTAAAGACTTCAAAGGCTCTCCGATATTTGTAGAAATTAAAAACGTAACTATATCTTTTCCTTTATAGTTAAAGTTTTTATCTTCTTCTACATCTATTTTAAAGCTACATTTTTCAAGGCCCAAAAACTTCAATTCCCTAGATATTTTTTCTTCTAAGTATTTTGCAAATGTTATTCTCTTTGTCCTAATTTTATCCGTTATTTTATGTAATTCTTCAATTATTTTATTGTTTTCATGTTCTAATAATTTTACCTTTTCTTCAATATTTATCATATCATCATATTGTTTTTTAATTTTCTTATAATAAGCTAAAATCTCTTCAATTGAAGGGCCATATTTCTTTTTATACCCAGCTATTTTGTAAAGTCTTTCATTTATATAAGATAACTCATCTTCATCATAAACAACATCATCTAGAAGAGCACCTATTTCTCTAGAGTTTTCTTCTAATAAATAAAATGCCTCATTTATGCTTTCATTTATTTCTTTTATTTTATAAATATGCTTTTCTACACTTGTCAATTCTTGTACAACATGACTTATATTATCTAATATTGATTTACCATCCATTTGATCTTTCAAAAGAGAATATGAGCTATTTAGTGCTAAACGTATCTTTTCTGCATTAGATAATACACTTAACTTTTCTTTAAGCTCCTCTTCTTCATTTTCTTTTAATTTTCCCTCTTCAATATCACTTATTTGATATTTTAAATAATCAATTAGTTTGTCTTTATCTTCAACACCAACTAATTTTCGTATTTCATTTTCAATATTTAAGCTCTTACTTCTTAGTTCTCTATAATCTTCTATAAGTTTATATAAGCTATCATCACCAAAGCTATCTAAGTAAGTAATATGTTTACTTTTATCTAATAAGTTTTGATTCTCATGTTGTCCATGTATATCAATAATCCTCTCAGATATTTTTTTCAAATTCGAAATAATTATACTCTTGCCATTAACTTTAGTAATACTTCTTCCATTTATAAATGACTCTCTAGAAATTATTATTACTTCGTTTATATCTACACCATTTTCATGTAAAATTTCATTTACTTTTTCATTTTCTACTGAAAAAATTGCTTCAACATAAGCCTTTTCTTCTCCAGTACGGATAATATCCTTATTAAATTTTCCACCTAATACAAAGTTTATCGCATCAATCAAAATCGATTTTCCAGCACCTGTTTCACCTGAAATTATATTAAATCCGTATGAAAAATCCACTGTCATTTCTTCAATTAATGCAAAATTTTTAATACTTAATTGTAATAGCATCCTACACCACCTTACAATTTACTCATTAATTAACTTTCTTAAACTACTTACAATCTCTTCCGCATTTTCAATTGTTCTAACAAGTATGAAAATCGTATTATCTCCTGCAATTGTTCCAGCAATATCTTTATAATCTAATGTATCTAATGCTTCTGCTGCAGCATTTGCAGAACCAGATATGGTTTTCACTACTACAATCTTATCTACATTTTCTACATGTAAAACAGAATTTTTTAATATGGATGTAAGCTTATCAACTATAGAATTTTTATCATTGGTAGGCATAACGTATTTATATCTTCCTGATGAACTTTGCACCTTAATTAATTTTAAAAGTTTAATGTCTCTAGATACTGTAGCTTGTGTTACATCAAACCCAGCATCTTTCAATGCTTCTGCTAGTTCTTCTTGAGTTTCTATATCTATCTCTTTAATAATCTCAAGTATTTTCTGATGTCTATTAGATTTCATCATTATCACCTTCACAATAATTATTTGTATTTAAAAGTTTAGTCTTAAGTAATTTAAAATAATCATAGTCATTAAATAAAAGTACCTTACAATTACTATCGGATTTTTTTATCTTAACTTTTTGCTCTTTGTCTAGCTTTATAGCTTTCTGCCCATCTATCGAAAGATATATCTCCTCATCATAGCTTTCACTTAAAATAGTTATTTCCGAACTGCTTTTCAAGATAATTGGGTGCATATTCTTTGTATGTGGGCATATAGGGGTTAAAAGTATTATATCTAAAGTAGGAAAAATTAGTGGACCGCCTGCAGAAAATGAGTATGCTGAAGATCCAGTTGGAGATGCAACAATTATTCCATCTCCTTTAAAAGATGTAAATTCAACTCCATCAACAAAAATCGTAAACTTTCCCATTCTTGATAGGGTTCCTCTAGCAATTACTAAATCATTTAGCGCTATTCGAGTAAATTCTTCTCCATCTTTTAAAAGACTTCCTTGTAACATAATTCTATCTTGAATAAAATAATCCTCTTTTTTAAGCTTATCAATTATATTATCTAAGTCAGTAATATCTGCAGATGTTAAAAATCCTAAGTTTCCTATATTTATTCCTATAACTGGACACTTAATATATCCGTTTAGCCTTCTAGACGCCCCTATCAAAGTTCCATCTCCACCTAATACGACAAGCAAATCTAAATCCTCATCTAATTTGTCTAAAAGATTTTCTGAATTATAAGCCACTTGCACCTGTGAATTTTCATATGCTTTATTTAATTTTGTAACAACTTCATCCAATATCTTTCCGTCTTTGTCTTTTGAAGGATTAATGATTACCCCTATTTTTTTCATAAAATCTCCAATCTATTTTAAAGTTCATTATGTGCTCTATCTACTATTTCTTTGATTTTCTCTAGATTAAAATTACTTTGAACTTCTGAATTTTTAGTAAAATATATTAAAAATTCCATGTTACCTTCTGGACCTTTTATAGGAGAAAAACTTAAATCTAATATATTTAAGTTTTCATCGTATAAATAATTAGCAATTGATGTTATGACTTCTTCATGAGTACTTTTTTCTCTTACAACACCCTTTTTACCAACCTTCTCTTTTCCTGCTTCAAATTGAGGTTTTATTAATGCAATTACCTCTCCATTATCACTAAGTAATGAAACAACTGCAGGCATAATCTTTTTAAGTGAAATAAAAGATACATCAATTGATGCAAAATCTGCTGCTTCTCCTAAATCCTCTGGAGTTACATATCTGATATTAGTTCTCTCCATACAAACGACCCTTGGATCCGTTCTAAGCTTCCATGCAAACTGACCATAGCCTACATCTATGGAAAATACCTTTTTTGCTCCATTTTGCAGCATACAATCAGTAAAACCTCCAGTTGATGCTCCAATATCTAAGCAAGTTTTCTCTTTTAAATTCATAGAGAATTCCTTTATCGCTTTTTCAAGCTTATAGCCACCTCTACTAACATAAGGCATTTCTTGGCCCTTAAACTCTATTTCTGCTGTAACTTTTATTTTCTCTCCACACTTATCAACTCTTCTGCCATCAATGAAGATTTTTCCAGCCATTATTTGAGCTTGAGCTTTTTCTCTTGATTCAAAAAATCCTTTTTGAACCAACAGAACATCTAATCTTTCTTTAGTATCAGCCATTATATACTCCTTATTTAATATTATATATTATTTGTTCACTTATACTTTGAGGATCTAACCTATATTTCTTATATAATATGTCAACATCTCCATGAGGTACAAAATCATCATTAAATCCGAAAGTAGTAACCTTTATCGAAGAATTGATCTTACTTATATATGAAAGTATTGTTTCTCCGAATCCGCCTCGTATAACATTATCTTCCATGGTAAAAATCATTGTATTCTTTTCTATTAATGCATCAATTAATTTAGTATCAATTGGTTTTATAAATGTAGCATTTATTACAGTAGGATTATATCCTTGCTTAACCAAAATATCCTTTGCCTGCATCGCGAAATCAACCATTTTACCTGCTGCAATAATTGCAAAATCTTTCCCTTCATTAAGTGTTTCCCATTTTCCAAGTGAAAAGCTCTCTAAAGGTATAAAATCAGTCTTTCCATCAGCTCCTCTAGGATATCTTATTGCAATCGGCTCATTTTGACTTAATGCAAATTCAAGCATTGGATAAATTTCTGAGGTACATTTTGGAGTTATTATATTTAAGTTCGGAATATGTGAAAGATATGAAATGTCAAATATACCCTGATGCGTTTCTCCATCTTCACCTACCAAGCCTGATCTATCAATTGCAAAAACTACTGGCAATCTTTGAATACAAACATCATGCAAGACCTGATCATAAGCCCTTTGTAAAAATGTTGAGTATACAGCAAATACTGGTCTTAATCCTTCCTTGGCTATTCCTCCTGCTAGGGTAACTGCATGTTGCTCTGCTATACCAACATCAAAAAATCTATTTGGATATTTTTTAGAAAATTCTTTTAATCCCGTTCCATCAGGCATAGCTGCTGTAATTGCCACCAAATCATTTCTTTTTTCTCCTATGTCAACCATCGCATCACTAAAAGCCTTTGAATAAGTAACCTCTTTCTTTATAGTAACTTCTCCATTCCCTAAATTAAATGGTCCAATTGCATGAAACTTATTTGGATTTCCTTCTGCTAATTCATAACCTTTTCCCTTTTGAGTAATAGTATGTATTATAACTGGTCTTTTTAATTCTTTAGCTTTTGAAAGTATAAAGTTAAGTTCTTTAATATCATGTCCATTTATAGGGCCCAGGTATTTCCATCCCATATCTTCAAACAGCATAGAAGGGACAACTAACTGTTTTAAGCTATCTTTGATTTTTCCTATTGAGTCAGCAATTGTACTTCCAAACTCAGAATTTCTTAATGTATAATTAATGTCACTTTTTAATTTATTATATCCTGGCTCGGATCTGAACTTATTAAGGTATGAAGCTAATCCACCTACATTTTTGGATATACTCATACCATTATCATTAATTATTACAATTATATCTGTCTTTCTATAGCCAGCATCATTTAAAGCCTCTAAGGCCATCCCTCCAGTTAATGCTCCATCTCCAATAACTGCGATAACCTTATTTGTTTCTCCTTTTATATCTCTTGCTCTCGCCATACCAAGGGCTGCAGAAATTGATGTTGAAGAATGCCCTGTATCAAAAAAATCATATTCACTTTCCCATGCTTTTGGGAAACCGCTTATTCCTCCGTATTTTCTTAATGTATTAAATCTATCCTTTCTTCCAGTTAAAATTTTATATACATAAGATTGATGCCCTACATCCCAAACAATTTTATCTTTAGTAAAATCAAAATTTTTAAATAAACTTAATGTTAATTCTACGACACCTAGATTTGATGCCAAATGCCCACCAGTCTTAGATACGCTATTAATCAAAAATTTTCTGATCTCCACTGATAATTCTTCTAAACTTTTTAGCGACATATTATTTATGTCCTTTGGTTCTCTAATGTTATCTAATAAATTAAACATATTATCATCCTTTAGATTAATTTTCTCTATTTAAAAGCATAAAAGTTAATTCTTTTAAGCTTGTTGTATTCACTGTTAATGATTCTAAAATATCAACACATTCATTAGTTAAATTTTCACAAATTTCATTACATCTTTCTAACCCATATGTTGTAATAAAGTTTGTTTTATTATTATTCTCATCACTTTTAATTTTCTTACCTAGTTTTTCTGTATTTCCTACAACGTCTAAAATATCATCTTTAACTTGAAATGCTAAACCTAGTTTTTCACCATATAATCTTAATTTATCAATATCATCCTCACTAGCTCCAGCCACTACTGCTCCAGATAATATTGATGCTTTTATAAGTTCTCCAGTCTTTTTTTTATGCATATATAATAGCTCGTCTTCTGAAATAACTTTTCCTTCATTAATTATGTCAACTACTTGACCACCAATCATTCCCTCTGAGCCTGATGAATTCAAAATAATTTTAGATGCTTCCAATGTATAACCACCATTTTTTATAGAATAATCAATTAATATATTGCAAGCTTCATTTAGTAAGGCATCTCCTGCTAAAATAGCAATTGCTTCACCATAAACTATATGATTTGTTGGTTTACCTCTTCTCAAATCATCATTATCCATAGCTGGCAAGTCATCATGAATTAATGAGTACGTATGAATCATTTCTAGTGCTAATGCTAAAGGTAACGCCCTTTCATAATTATCCTTATACATATTATAAGTAAGGAGACAAAGAATTGGCCTTATTCTCTTTCCACCAATATTTAAACTGTAATTTTGAGAGTCATAAATAATTTTATTTAATCCATTTCTTTCTTTAAAATAATTCTTTAATTCTTCATTAAAGTAATCTCTAATTGTATCAATACTCATAGCTACTCCTTTATTTTTTCCTCAAGACCTTCATTTATAACTTTTAACTTTCCTTCCATAGAATCCAATGTTAAATAAAGTTTATTAACTAATTTTACACCTTCTTCATAAATTTTCATAGATGTTGAAATATCTACTTGATTGCCTTCGAGTTCTTCAATGATTAATTCTAGTCTTTTAATCATATCCTCATAATTTTCTGATTTTTTTGCCATTAAATCACCTACTCTATTCTTTAATTATATTTATTTCTGCCCTCTTATAACCATCCTTAAAATTAATTTTATATTCTCCAGAAGAAAAATCTTCTTTAGATTTTATAATTTCACCTTTATCGCTTTCTAAAATTACGTATCCTCTGTTTAAAACATTTATAGGACTCTTTGCTTCTAATACATTCTTTAATTTCATCAAATTTTGTTTTTCTGAATTTATTTTTAAACTTATACTTCTATCAAGCAATCCCTTTAAGGTTTCAACTTCTTTATATTTATTTATT
The DNA here is from genome assembly GCF_016765615.1 of Clostridium paridis. Taxonomy (GTDB): domain Bacteria; phylum Bacillota; class Clostridia; order Clostridiales; family Clostridiaceae; genus Clostridium_T; species Clostridium_T paridis. The sequence continues at coordinate 241,184 of NZ_JAESWA010000017.1, forward strand.
AAATAATTTTTAGGGGAATTTAATTTTAGAACCTTCTCTAAATGTTCTATTCTTATTCGAGAATTATAAATTTTATTTTCCATGGATGAATTTAATTTATTTTCTATATATGCTATTTTCCCTAACAACTCTTCTTTATCTGTACTTATTATTTCTGCTGCAGCAGAAGGAGTTGCAGCTCTTACATCTGAAACAAAATCACAAATAGTAAAATCTACTTCGTGACCTACAGCTGAAACAACTGGTATCTTTGATTTATAGATTTCTTTAGCAAGCTCTTCGTTGTTAAAAGCCCATAATTCTTCAATAGAACCGCCGCCTCTACCAATGATTATTACATCAATCTTTTCTTTTGCTCTTTCATTAAAATATTTCAATCCTTCTATTAAGGATTTAGGTGCGGCTTCTCCTTGAACTAAAGACGGATACAAAAATATATCAATAGAATTGTTTCTTCTATGAACCACATTAATAATATCCTTAATAGCTGCTCCAGTTTCAGAGGTTATTACCCCTAAAGTTTTAACATAGCTTGGAATATTCTTTTTATGTTTCTCATCAAATAAACCTTCATCTTTAAGTTTATTTTTAAGATTTTCAAATTGTGCATAAAGATCACCGATTCCTGCATCTTGGGCTTCTCTAACATAAAGTTGATAATTCCCTTCCTTAACATATGATGAAAGCCTAGCCTTTACTATAATGTTTTGACCTTCTTTCATCCTGAAATCATTCTTAGACGCATCACTCTTAAACATTACACAGTTTATTTTAGAAAACTCGTCTTTTAATGAAAAATAGATATGACCTGAAGAGTGATATTTTAAGTTAGAAATTTCACCCTTCACAGATAAATTATTAAGTATAAAGTCATTATCAAAAATTCTTTTTATATAATTGTTAATATCAGTAACACTTAAGGTTTTAATATTCATACTATTCCAATGCCTCGCATGCATTTTTAATAAGTAGAGTGGTTGTTAATGCGCCAACTCCTCCAGGTACTGGAGTAACATATTCTGCTATTTCAATTACATCATCGAATTTTACATCTCCTGTTATCTTACCATTAAATGAAGAAGTCCCTACATCGATAACTATAGCTCCTTTTTTAACAAAATCTTTATCAACGAAGTTTGGTCTACCAATAGCTACTACAAGTACGTCAGCTGTTTTAGCTATTTCCTTTAAGTTTTCTGTTTTTGAGTGGCATACAGTTACTGTCATGTCTTCACTTAATAGAAGTTGAAATACTGGCTTTCCTACTATATCACTTCTACCTATAACTACTGCATTCTTACCTCTAAGATTCATATTTAAAGATCTTAAAAGAGTAATAACACTGTTTGGGGTACAAGGAAGAAAACATTTTTCTCCTTTATAAAATCTTCCCATTGATTCATTTGTTAAACAATCAATATCCTTATCTGGATCTATAACTGATGTTACTCTTTTTTCATTAATATGCTTTGGAAGTGGTAATTGAAGTATTATACCTTGAACTTCAGTATCCAAATTCAATTCATTAATTCTTGCTATGAGAAAATCTTCTGTAATGTTTTCTTCTAGTAAAATTTTATCAAAATTAACCCCAAGACTTAACGCTACTTTTTCTTGAGCATTTTGATAGTATATAGACCCACCATCATTTCCTACTAATATAGATGCTATCTTAGGAATTTGAAGATTTTTCTCTTTTCTATCTTTAATAAAGCTTGAGATCTCTTCTTTAATTCCAGCTGCTATTATTCTTCCATCTAGTATTTTTCCCATAGTGTTCCCCCCCATAAACATTAAATTTCTTTATTAATACTGTCTAATACTCCATTCACAAAAGAAACAGATTTTTCATCAGAGTATTCCTTTGTAAGTTCTAGAGCTTCATTTATTGAAACTTTATTTGGTATATCTTCAATAAATAATATTTCTGCAACTGCTATTCTTAAAATAGACAGATTCACCTTTGATATTCTATCTAATTTCCATCCCCTTAAATAAGGTTCAATCTTCTTATCAATTTGTTCCTTATGGGTATTAATTAGATTTAATGTATCTAATATGTAGTTTGTTTCAAGAACAGTTTTATCCTCATTATAATTATCTATAAAGTTTTCAAATATTTCTTCTGGACTTTCTTTGGATATTTCCATACTGTAACAAAGCTCCATTGCTACTTTTCTTGATTTCTTTCTATTCATAAGTACCTCCAACATATATCTTTATTATTGTCCTTTTCAAATTGTTTAATCACCATTAATATATTCTATCACATAGAAATGCCCTCTGAAAACCAGAGGGCAAAAATTAATTATTTTTCTTTTTGTTCCTTTTCTTCCTTAGGCACAACTATATTGTGAACGCTTATGTTTACACTAGATACCTTAAGTCCAGTCATAACCTCTACCGTCTTCTTAACATTTTCTTGAACTTGAGAAATAATCTCTGGTATTTTTACACCATATGAAACAGCTAAAATCATATCAATTACTGCTTCATCTTCATTTACTGTAACCTTTACACCCTTACCAACATTTTTTTTACCTATTTGAAATATAGGAATTGAAGCAACGTTAGATGTATATTCGTATACTCCATTTATTTCGGAAGCTGCTATTCCAGCAATCACACTCACTACCTCGTCAGATATTCTTATTATACCTAAACTTTCGTCTCTTACCATTTCTTCCATGATAATAACCTCCTGTTAGCTTTTAGCCTTTATCTTATGATAATTATACCAAAATAAGAATGTCAATACAATGTTATTGCTTAACTTCTATTGAAACATCTTTAATATTAGAAATATTTATAACTGCTTCTAAAATTTCATTTGCTTGTTTTTGTGATAATTCATCCTTACTTTTAACTGTAACCTTTGCTTTATTTCCATCAATTGAGCATAATGCATCATCATATCCCTTGCCCTTTACAGCCAATTCAATTTTAGATGCATAGTTTTTACTCATTACGAGTGTACTTAACTGTTTAGATGCCTCATCTTTTTCTTCTTTAGGAGTATTAGGGTTGTCTATAACTTTGTTAAGTGAATCAATAGTAGTTGAATCAATTTGTTCCTTTTGATTTCTTTGATCATAAAAATAATCATTAGCTTTTGTAGCATCCTTATTCTTGTCCTCATTATTAGTATTGATTGTTGGATTTAAAGCAGTCGGTGAGTCTGGAAGTGATCCGTTCACTTTAGCAGCTAAAACTCCCACACATACGATTAAAGCTAAAAGTGTAAAAATAATCCCAAATTGTTTTTTTGTCATTTTTCTCTCCTCCCATCTATTTTCTATAAAATTATATGCTGCTATTTCATTGGATATACATTTATCTTATCCATTGATATATCATAAAGCCCAGCACATGCTTTTGTGATATCATATTTTACCTTTGAACTATCTGCACCTTGTGCAACTATCACTATTCCAGTTACTTTCGGTTTTTCAGTCTTTAGTATAAGTGGATCATTGCCATTATTGGCCATTACAACTTTACTATTGCTATTTTTCTGATTTGTTACCCTTTCCCCTGAATCTTTATCCTTTTCTTCTGTTACACTAGTTTGATCCGTAGTATCCACGGCTGGAACTTTTGACTCACTCCCTTCAAAATACATCATTACCTGAACATCACCAACGCCTTTTATATTTTGTAATATATTTCTTAATGATTCTCTTTGCGCATCCTCATAAGTTGAAATCTGTTTATCATCTTGATTTTTAACTGTACTTTTCTCTTGATTACTTGTATTATTAGCTAATGTTAGTTTTGAGGAACTCCCTTTATTAAAAAAACTTAATACAATAAGTGCAAATAAAGCTATTATTACAACTGCTATTACATTCATCATCCTTTGATCTTTTATCATGGATAATATTTTTTTCTTGAAATCATCCTTATTCATAACATCCTCCTTAACTTTTATAAAATACTTTTATCTTATCTTTATTTACTCCAAATTCTTCACTAATAGCGTCTTTTATTCCATCCTTTTCTTTAATGTTAGCTTCTTCTTTATCCTCATCTTCACCGATCTTAATTTTACTTATTGGTTTTATCTTCTTCGAACTTATATAAATATTCACATTTTTAATCTCTATATTATACTTTTCTAAATCTATATCTCCTTGAAATTCACTTTCAAAATCAATATCTTTATATTTTTTCTTTAAAATTGAATTTGCATTATTTTGAAGATTTGTTATTATCTTTTCTTTAGTTTCTTTATTAGAATTCTTAATATTTGAATTATCTAGATTACTACTACTTTCAAGCTTTACTTGATTATTAATTATTTCATTTACAAAACTAGCATCACTATTTCCAAATAGCTGTAATATTGGTTTCAATAAAACAACGATTAAAACTAGTCCTAAAACGAACTTTACGTACTTTTTAAAAGAATTATTTACTATAAGCATCTCTATAGCTGTCATAAAAACCAAGGTAAATGCTATGTCAATAACCCACTCTTTTATTAACTCCATTTTATCCTCCTACTACAAACTTACCGGTAGAAGCCATTATTGCAATCATAACAAAAAACATTAAAGATATTGAAAGCATACAAGAAATAATCATTACAACAAAATCGCCTACTGAAGCTATACAATTTGTTATTCTACTATCACATATTGGTTCAACTAAGGCTGCCGAGAGCTTGTACATGACGGTAATCATGATAAGCTTAATGATAGGTATAAGAACAATGAAAATAACAACTAACAATCCTAAGGATGATATTGCATTTTTTAATAACACTGCATAGCCAGCAACTGAGGCAATCGCATCAGAAAAAGCTTTTCCTACAATAGGTATAAAATTATCAACAGCAAATTTTGCAGTTTTTAGTGTTACTGCATCAATAGCAGTTGAAGTTATCCCTCTTATTGTAAGTAATCCAATTAAAATGGTTACTAGGATTCCTTGAACCCAAAGAGTCACTTGTTTAAATAGTTTGCAAATATTTGTTATCTTATGATCATTAGATAAATTATTAACGAAATTTAAAACAAAACTCATTAGTATCATTGGAATAATAAAGTCAACATATACCCTTGGTGCAATTGTTACTGCGCCCATCAAAATTGGATCCATAGTAACAGCTTCTGTAATTCCACCCACTGAACCTATCATAAATACTAAAACAGGAATTAATGCCATCATAAAATCTGTTAGATTTTGAATGGTTGTTTTTGCTAGATCTATAGTTATTAAAAAGCTTTTAGAAATTATTATTATTAAAATTGCATAGCAGGCGTAGAATGCTATATCACCGTGAGAACCCTTAAAAGCATCTTGTAGATTTCGAAGCAATGAGCATAAAATAGCTATAACTATTATTGATATTAAAAGTTGTAAAACCCCTCTTGCCTCCTTAAAAACTGCACTTAATAATGCTTTTGATAACTCTTTTGTGGATATATCTCCTTTTCCTTGCGTTATATAGGTTTTTATATAATTTCCAACGTTAAGTTCATTCATTAGTTCACTTTCACTTTTCATTTTAGTTACGTAGTCATAAAGTTCTTGAACATTACTGTTTTGCTCCAAATCACTTGTATTGTTATCTAATTCTTTTGCCATTGGAGTCATTACAAGAAAAATATTCATAAAAATTGTTACTAACAAAACTTTTATTATTTTCTTCATTTTATACTCCTACATAATTTTTAATATAGCATCTAATACTCCCATAAGTATTGGCATAGCAATTACCATAATTAAGATTTTAGCCGCAACTTCTATTCTAGAAGCTATTCCATTTGCTCCTGCCTCATTACAAACCTCCATAGCAAAAGATGCTAGATAAGTAATACCAACAATTTTTAATACAAGTGTTACATAAAATGTATCAACATTTGCTTTTGTAGATATATCTCTTAAAAAATTTATTACTTCCGTTAAAGGGTTAAGTAGAAATAATAATATAATCACTCCACTAACTAAAGAAATTAACGCAGCAATATTTTGTTTTGTCTCTTTAAAATATAAAAACAAAAATAGTGTTACTAGCGAAAATGCTACTATTTTTACAATTTCCATTTCTCCTCCTAGAACATAAACATAGTTTTAATAGAATCAAATAACTTTGCAATTAAATTTACAATCATAAGAAGTATTATCACCACTCCTGCAATATTAGTTAATGTTGCAACATCATCTTTACCTGATGATTTAAGTACTCTTTCTAAAATTACAATCAAAAGTCCAGCTGCTCCAATTTTAAATAACAAAGTAATATCTAACATCATACCCTCCCACTTATATTAAAAATATAACTATAGCTGCACCAAGGCTCATACCTAAGCATCTATACATCTTGCAGTTCTTATTTTTCAAATCTTTAGCTTCATTAATTTGTTCTCGCATATTCGATAAAACTAGCTTAAATATCTTCTCTTGTCCAAAAACGCCTGATTCACCTAAAGATTTTGAGAAGTCAAGTAGTATGTTTTCATCTTCATCCCTTAAACATAACTGTTCCTTATAAGTTTTAAGAGAATTATCAAAAGCAACATAAACATCTTCTACGTTATTTTCTTTTAAGTCATTTGCAATGTTACTAAAAAAACTCCTCCATTCCCCAGTATACTTAAAACTTATTTCTTCAAAAGTTTCTGGTAATGGTGTATTAACGTATAATATTTGATTTTCCATATAAACGATAGATTTTTCTAATATCTTAAGACTTTCATACCTCTTTACATATCTTTGAGCAAAATTAAATCCAAGATATGTAGAACATAAAAATATGCCCAAAAACAAAACATATCTAATCATTTAATCCCTCTCCTCTATTATCCTTACATTTTCAATTGTTCCCGGTCCCCTTCTATTACTTAACTCAATTACTCTTTTTAAAATTTTATTATCTAGTAGCCCCCTAAATATTTTTCTATTATATAAATCATTGATATCAAACCCATGTATTGTTGTTATTATATTAACTCCAGAATTGTAAGCTGATATTAATGCTTCTACATCTTTATCTGAACCAATTTCATCACAAATTAGAACCTCAGGAGACATACTCCTAATTGCCATTAACATTCCTTCACTCTTAATACAGTTGTCAAATACATCAGTTCTGATACCTACATCCATTTGTGGTATACCTTGAAATGAACCAGCTATTTCGCTTCTTTCATCAATTATTGATACCTTTCTACCTGCAATTCCCTTGCTTTTCATACCATTTGATATATTCCTTGAAATATCTCTTAACAATGTTGTTTTTCCACATTTAGGTGGGGAGATAATTATTGTGTTTAGAATTCTTCCCCCTTCTGTAATTAATGGAATTAATCCATCTGAAATTCCTTTCATTTCTTTTGTAATTCTTATATTTACAGAAGATATATTTCTTAGGGTTTTTATTTTATTATTATCTATAACCCATTCTCCTGTTATCCCAACTCTATGCCCTCCATTTATAGTTATAAATCCTTGTTTAATATCTTCTTCGAATGCATAAAATGAATAATTGGCCATTCTTTTCGCAACTATCCTTATATCCTCAAGTTTACATATATAGTTTGATATAAACTCTCTATGATTAGTTACTATAATCAACGGTAAATTTGTTCTCATCCTAATTTCTTGTACTTCCTCTATTTTAAATTCAGTAATGTGACCCAAAATATCCTTTGGTAATATATCCAATACCGAACTATATTTATTCATATTATCACCTCCACTTACAGTAAATTGTATTTACCAAGTTTCAAAAATATAACTACATAAATAAAATATGTAAAACTGTTAATTAAAATTTTCGATTCTTAAAAAATGAAAAAAGCACATCAAAATGGTTCTTAACCATTTGATGTGCTCATACTTTGCTATTTTACTTAATTTATATTTTCCCCACAGAAAGGACAAGGGATTGAGATACCTGATTCTAGCGCACTACTTTCAATAAAAATAGGTTTGTTACACTTAGTACAAGTTACTTCTTTAAAATCATCCTCAATATCTTCTAAATCTTCAATTGACACTTCTTCAAACAAATCTTCTTGTATTTCAGAAATATCATTGTCTAAGAATTCAACATTTTCTTGTATTGTTTCAACATTAACTTGAATTCCCTCAACTTTATCATTTAAATTATCAATTAATAGCAACAATGATTTTATTATTTCTTTATTTTCTGAGTCTTTTAGACTTTCCACGGCTTCTTGAATTTTATAGAATTCACTTTTAAAATCCATTTTTGCACTTCCTTCTTAATAATAAAAGTGCTAAGTCAATCAATGACTTAGCCACAAATACTAAACTCTTTCCATGTAATCCCCAGTTCTTGTGTCGATTCTTATAACATCGCCTTCATTAACAAACATAGGAACCATTACTACAGCATTAGTTTCTACAGTTGCTTGTTTTAAAGAATTTGTTGCTGTATTACCTTTTACTCCTGGCTCAGTTTCAGTAATTAAAAGTTCAACAAAGTTTGGAGCTTCTACAGAAAATGCTTGACCTTTATAGAATTTTATAACAGCAAACATGTTCTCTTTTAAGTATTTAATTGCTTCTTCAACTTTTTCATAGTTAAGAGGTATTTGTTCAAATGTTTCTTGATCCATGAAGTAGTATAATTCTCCATCAGAATATAAATATTGCATTTCTTTTCTTTCGATAACTGCTTCTTGGAACTTTTCAGTTGGGTTAAATGTTCTATCAGTAACTCCACCTGCTATTACGTTTCTTAATTTTGTTCTTACAAATGCTGCACCCTTACCTGGTTTTACATGTAAGAAATCTACAACGTTATAAACTTGTCCATCATATTCAAAAGTAGTACCTTTTCTTAAATCACTTGCTGAAATCATTAAGTATCCCTCCAAATTGTATTAATCATTATATATTATAACCCTAAAATCCAAAATAATACTTTCATATATCCTAAAAAAGGGTTACATTGTCTTTTTACAACAATGATATTTTATCAAAAGTATTGATTAATTGCAAATACTTTAGCTAAAATATTGAATTTCACCTATTATAAGTATATTCTATGTATGAAGAAAATTCAACAAAAGCAGACATATTCCACTTTTCATTAATTTTCTCTATTTTTAGATTATTTATTCCTTGTATAAATTTATTTGAATTAAATTCATTGAGTATTTTTAATAATTCCTCTTCTGTACCTAGATAGGAGACTTCAAAGTTTATTCTATCCTTAGCTTTTGTTTCCTTTAATATTATTATGTCTTTGTATTTCCCCAGTATATTTAATGCACTATTATGATTTATGCTTATTTGGCTTTTTCTTATTTTACTTTCAGGAAGATTGATATTAATTAAAAAACTCTGTCCTAAGGATAAGATAAGAAAAATAATAAATTTAATAATTATGGATCTTTCCATTAAAGTTCTCCCTTAATTTCAATATTATCCTTGTTGTAATTTATATCTTTGATGTTAACCTTCCCTTCTTCATCTATCTTTTTAATCTTATTCATTGCTGAGCTTGATTCATCCGCATTTATTATTTTTATATAAAAACTATTATTATCTATTCGTACATTAGTATTTTCTTCTTTTGAGAACTCTAATATGTATTTTATTTTCTCTTCATTAAAATTATTTTTTGATGTTTTTAATACTGGCTTACTTTCCTTGAATGAAGTAAGTTGTATAATTTTTTTTACTGCAATTGGTAATAGCACTATATTAATTATAAGAAGTATATTAATTAAATTTTTAAATCTTTTAGTACTTTTTTTCTTCTCTTTTATACTAATTTCTATTGGTATGAAGTTTTTATATATTCTCATATAAATACCTTTCTTAATTCTTCTATATTAAAGTAATCAAGTTTTTTTTCATCGCCTCTTATCATTAATTCCATATCTTTAATTTTTTCCGCACTCTTAAATTCATCGATTACACTAAATAAACTTTCTTTTTCGATATTTTCTACTTCTTTTATAAAACCCATGTATCCATTAACTATTCCTAAAGCAATTGCATAACCCTCTTCAATGTAAAATATCATTCCACATTTATTTTTAATTTTTCTTTTAAACTTTTCAAATAAAAACACTTCATAAGGCCTTATTTTTTTAATACATGCCTTTTCAATTATTTTGTTTAATACAAAAGGTTTTATAACAGAGTATATAATAAGTGTTTTATTTTTCTTATCATATATATAATGAAATAGTTTATCCTTTGAATTAAAAAAGTTGCTATTAATTGTTTCATATATAAGTTTCTTATCAGGTTTCTTATTTATATTTATTTTAGTGATCATTAGTGTTTCACCCTTGATTACTATATTGATATTACCTTTTATAAGAGAATCATACTTATTGATCTCTCTTATATAAAACTCTTTGTTTTCATTAATAAATGTGATTTTATCTTTAGTTATTAGTAATTCTTTATTTAGTGCCATTCTACATAACTCCTTCATAATATGTATCCTCAATCAAATAAATTTCTCCATCATTGTAGTCAAAATCAAATCTATACTTTAATTTACCAGCCTCAAGCTTACGTATAAATATAATTTTATTTTGAGCTATATCATAATAAACTTGATTTTCACCACTCTTTGCAATTATATTATTATTTTTCAAGAAATCTTCTAAGTCTTTCTTTTCTTTAAAAGTGTTTTTATTAATTTGAGATATGTAATTATTAATAAGTTTTATATCATTTTCTCCCATAGTTTTTATTTGATTTTCTTTAAAAGGATAGATGTATTCTTTTGAGATATTAATTGACACTAATTTATATATAGAGACAACAAGTATTGAAAAAATCATAATGTAAATTAATAATATAGCTGAGATTTGTCCCTTCTTACAAGCTAAATACCTCTTCATAATTTTTATCATTTACTTTAACAAAAAAATAAACCAATTTACCCTTTTGTATAAATTTTACCTCCTTAACATCCTCCATGATTTTATTTACAGTAGTTAATTTCCCATCTGTATAATAAAAAACTCCTAAAGCTTCGCCCTTATACATTGCTATTTCTTCAGATTTATTTTCTACTCCATAACTTATCTTTAGCTTATTACCTATTACCTCATATTTTTTAACTTGAGCTCTATTTATATTGCTCTCAATTGAGATTATTCCATTTGAGAACTTATCCTCATCTAGACTATTTTTGCAATAACTTTTCTTAAAATCTATTAAGTCCACAATTATCCTAAGCATAAAACATAGTAATATGCTTGATATAAATAAATATATTATAGTTTCAACTAGGATTACTCCTTTTTTCATTTCTATCTTACATTTCTTGATATACAAACCTCCTCACTTACCATATTACTATCAAACTTACTAACCTTTTGCTCAAGCTTTAATTTTATAGTATTCTCACTATTTAATTTTTGAATTTTTATGTATTTATCACTACTATTAACTGAAGTATCAAGTAGATCTGTAATATTATTACTTATAATTCTATTTATATCTAAGTTTTCAGAATTTATATACAAGTTTTCACTATCCTTAAATGCTGCCAGAAGCTTATTATATTCTGCATTATAGAGCAATTCCTTTTTTACACTCTTAAAAATCACAGTCTCTTTTCTCATCTCTTCTCTATAAACTAAAACCTTTTTTGCATTATCATAGCACTTAATTGAAATAAAAAATAAGATGCATAAAACAGCAATTACTAAAGGAATTTCTATTAATACTAACCCTTTATTTTTATTTAACATTTATATACTCACTTCCTGCTGTAATAGATAATACGTCTTTCTCAAGCCTTCCCTTTTTAACTGAAATTGTTGTTGATATATTAGCTTCTCCATTAGGGTCAAGTAAGAATATATTCTTACCATTTGAATATTTAAAAACATAACCATTTGGTAATTGATATTTTTTAATTAATAATCCTTTTTTATCATATATACTTATTCCCTTATCAGAAATAGCTACTTTGATGTATTGATTAGTATATTTACTCTTTAGTTTTCCAAAGCAAATACTATCCTCAGTAAATACTTTTATTTCATCGATTTTATCTTCATTTATTATTTTTACTAATGGTTTTATAAAAACAAAAGTTATACTTATAATTACCATAAGTACTGCAACTGAACAAAGTAATTCTATTAGTGTAAATCCTCTTTTTTTCACAACTTAACCCCATCATATATTGGCAATAAAAAAATAATAAACATAGAAATTATAACTGTACTTATAATTAAAATAATTATTGGCTCAATTATAGTTGTTAAAGTAGATGTTTTATATGTTATTTGTTTTTCTTTTTCTTCTGCTAATGATTTTAGCCTTACACTTAATGTTCCAGTTTCTTCGCCAATTCTTATGAAGGAAATTGTATATAATGATATGCAGCTCATTTCATCAAGTATTAAACTTAAAGCTTTACCTTGGATTAAGTTTTCATAAATAAATAGTACTTTTTCTTTTACTATTGGAATATTAATCTCGTTTCCAAACTGATAAAGTGCATTTTGCACATTAACTCCACTTTGAAAAATCAAATAAAAAACTTGAATAATATAAAATTCCGTAAATTGATTAAAGAATTTTAATTTTCCAATGATCTTAATAATTCTTGTATTAAAAACCTTAAATACCAAAATATACGGAATTAATATTACATAGCAAACTATATAAATACAGCTAACTACTGGCATTTTATCAAAGCTTTCTCTTAAGTTGAAAACCAACTTACAAATACCTTTAGGAACAATTTCTAGAGAAGAATACATATCAATAAATTGCGGTAGTAAATAAATGAACATTACCACAGAAATTAAAATAATTAAGGAAATTAGTATTATAGGATAAACAAGTGCATTAACTATTTTTTTCTTAATTGTATATAGGTTTTTATAAAAGTTTCCTAGAGAATCAAGGGTTTCTTGTAGTTTACCAGTGTTCTCACCAATCAATATCATTTCTTTGAATATTACTGGGAAAATATATAAACCTTCCATTGCTTTAGAAATGCTATATCCTTCCCTTACCTTATCTCTAACTAAAGTAATTGCTTCCTTATGATATTTATTTTTCAAATTAAAATGAATCATTTCAAAGGATTCGTCAATTGGTATACCACAATTTATGGTGTTTGCTAAGGATTCAGCTATATAACATAAAGTTAGATTATCAATTCTATGTGCTTTACTACGCTTCAATATTCTCTCCTTCAAGAAAATTCATATAAGTATCTAAGCTAATTACGCCTTCCTCTAAGAGATTTTTAAGTCTTGTAAAAAAACTGCTGCTAAACCTTGAACCTACTTCCCCTCTTAAGTATTCTTTTATATTTGCTTTTTCTATGTCTTTAATAAACAGCATGTCATAAATTAGCATTCTCCCTTGAGTTCCAGTATAATTACATTCTTCACAGCCAGTACCCTTATAATAAACCTCCATGCTAATCTTGTTTTTATTTCTAATTTCATCACTGATTTTATGAACAGTATTACATTTACTACAATTCCTTTTAACTAATCTCTGAGAAATCACTAATATCAATGAATCCATTAGTAAATACTCTTCTATACCCATCTCTTTTAATCTTGAAAAAACTTCATATGGGCTTTTAGTATGAATTGTTGTATATACCTTATGTCCAGTAATTGCAGCTCTTACTGCAATTCTTGCTGTTTCCTCATCACGTATTTCCCCAATCATTATAATATCTGGATCTTGCCTTAATATGCTTCTTAATCCAGTTGAAAATGTTATTCCAGCTTTGATATTTACGCCAACTTGGTTTATCCCATTTATTAGCATCTCTACTGGATCTTCAATTGTTGTAATATTTACATCTTTACCTTTTTCTTCATTAAGTATTGAATACAATGTGGTTGATTTTCCTGAACCTGTAGGTCCATTTACAACTATCATCCCATTTCTTACTGCAAGGGCTCTTTTAAGCAAACTTAAATCATCTTTAGAAAAATTAAGACTTTCTAGATTGTATTTATCCCAGTTGTTATAAAGCACTCTTATTACTATCTTTTCACCATAATAGGTTGGAAGTGTTGAAACTCTTAAATCTAATAATTCCCCATTTTTCATGTTATGCAACATCTTTCCATCCTGTGGCCTTAATTTATCTGAAAAATCCATGTTACTTTTTATCTTAATTCTAGTTGCTATATTTAAATATTTATCCTTATCAATCTTAAAAGCTAAAATTAACGAACCATTTAATCTATATTTAATTAGCACCTCTTTTTCAAATGGCTCAAAATGAATGTCTGATGCTTTTTTACTTATTGCATCATTAATTATATTCCCCTCAGTGTCTATGTCTTTTTTATATATTCTTACTCCAAAACCATCCTTAATTAACTTTTTTATACTCTTCTCAGTAGACTTAATTGGAACAATAGCAGTAGAAAAGTTTTGCTCAAGATACTTTATCATTTCAGCTGATACACTACTCATAGCTACATATACTTTTCCATTGTATCTACCTATTGGAATAATATTATACTTTTCACATATGTCTAATGGAACTTCCTTGAGTAACCCTATATCGATATTGTCTAATGATAATTCTCCACCTAGGTTCATTTAATCACCCCCAGTTGAGATTATTATCATATTTCCATTTTTTTAATCAAAAAAAGAAACAAATTATTGCTAATTTGTTTCTATAAAAGAGTATTGTCCAGTTTTTTTAGATTTAATTTTTACTGTTCCGTCAACCGAAACAAGTTCATATACATCTTCCTTAGAGGAAGAGTCATCATATCCTATGAAAAGTATATTCCCTTCTAGGTCTTTTTCTATACCCTTCTCTAAATCGATATTCTTAGGAAAATCATATACTAATTTTTTTAATTTACCATCACTTAAAAGATACAGTGAAGATAAACCATCTTTCTTTTTTCCTAATATAAATATCTTATCTTCTAACACAATTATGTCATTTATATTCTGTACTTCTGTAGTTAATACTTGTACTTTACTATTATCAATATCAAAGGAATTCAGTAATTTATTGCCATCAAAATCAGATGTTAAATAAATTATTTTATTACCTTCTATACTTATGTACTCTATTGCCCCTTTCTTTATATCAAGCAAAAGTTTTTCATTATTAGTTTTAGTGTTATAAAGAAATATTCCATTTAATTTACTTTCAGCTTTCACTCCATAATAAATGATTGAATCATTATCTAACCAACCATAATTGTTCCCTGAAATAAGTGTATTGCTTTTTAGTTCTTTAAACTTTTTATTTGAGGAATCAAATATACCTAATGTTACATTATTTTCTTTTATTTCTTTAGAATAAAACACCTTATTCCCGCTAGGTGATAGTTTAACATCCTTTATATCTTTCCAATCATCTATTACATTTTCTGTATTTTCATTACCTAATATAAGATTTTTAGAATTGTTCTCTGTTTTTTCCCTTAAATAGCTATTTTCTTTTTTATTATAATTTATCAATGTTCCTTCTTCATTGTCTGAAAGCTTTATATTTTTCTCTAAATCTAATATAATTTGCATTTTTCCGTTATTATAGTAATTAACACTACCTTGTACCACTTTACTATAATCCTTGAATACACTTTTATTTTTATCTGATTTTACATTATTATCACAAGAATATAAATTTAAAGATAAAACTGCAAGTACTAAAGGATATGTTGCTTTTTTAATTTTCATAACTTAATCTAAATATCCTCCTATTTATAAAAAGTGATTTATCTATTAATGCATTTTTCTATTTTATTTACTCCCCTAAATAGTTCAGCCTATAGAAATTCTTGATACTAATGTTTTAAAAATGTTATACTAAATTTATGTTTTTAATGAAAGGAAGATTTCTATGGCTTTAGACGGTATTTTTTTACACTATTTGGTTGATGAGTTAAAACCATCATTAATTGGTGCTAAAATTGATAAAATAAATCAGCCTGAAAAGGATGAAATAATATTAACCTTAAGGACTGGAGGCGAAAATAAGAAATTTCTTATTTCAGCATCTAGTAAACACCCTCGTTTTCATTTTACTAAAGAACCTAAAGCAAATCCACTAAAAGCCCCAATGTTTTTAATGGTTTTGAGAAAATATCTATCAAGTGGCAAAATTGTAGATGTTATCCAATATCAAAATGATAGAATAATAACTCTCTACATTGAAGCTATGGATGAACTTGGGTTCAACTCTCTATATAAGCTAGTTATTGAAATAATGGGTAGACATAGTAATATTACTTTAATAAGGGACAGAGATAATAAAATCATGGAATGTATAAAACACATATCATCTGACGTAAATTCATACCGTGTCTTATTTCCAGGTGTAACTTACGTATTCCCTCCAGATAGTAATAAATTAAATCCATTTAACTTTAACAAGGATGAGCTTGTTCAAATTTATAGTGAAAAATCAATTGAATTAGATAAAAACATGTTTTTCAATTTATTTACTGGTATAAGTAAACTTCTTAGTTCTGAAATGTTTGACGTTTATTCAAAAAACACCGGAGATAATTCAATTGAAAAAATTTCAGATTTTACTATAAACTATTTTAAAAATCTTGAATCACAAATTAAATTCCTGCTTTTTAAAGATAATGAGGAATTTAAAGATTTTTATATAACATCTATAAAAAATTATATGAACTTAAATTGTGAAGAGTTCCAAGATCCCTCTGAGTTACTAGAATTATTTTTTAAAGGTAAGGATAAACAGGATAGAATTAAATCTAAATCAAGTGGCCTTCAAAAAATCATCAATACTAATATAGAAAGATGTAATAAAAAGTTAAGTATACTAACTTCTACATTAAATGAATGTAAGAAGAAAGATAGCTATAAGATTAAAGGTGACCTACTTACAGCATACATTTATAGTATAAAAAAGGGTGACAATTCAATTAAACTTTTAAATTTTTATAATGAAAATGAAGAAGAATATTTGGATATTGATCTTGATACAAATAAAACCCCTTCAGAAAATATTCAATATTATTATAAGAAATATAATAAACTAAAAAAATCTGAGGAAAATGCCCTTGAGCAACTAAGCAAAAATGATGAAGAATTAGAATATCTTAAATCTGTACTTTCGAATCTCGAGAATTCAGAACAATATTCAGATATTGATGATATAAAGAAGGAATTAATTGAAACAGGATATATAAGATTCAAGAAGAGTCCTAAAGATAAAAAGGATAAGGCAACTAAACCACTTCATTTCATTTCTAGTGATGGAATAGATATTTTTGTGGGTAAAAATAATATCCAAAATGATTATCTTACTTTAAAGTTTGCACACAAAGAAGATACTTGGCTTCATACAAAGGATATACCAGGTTCTCATGTAATAATTAAAGGTGGAAATATCCCTGATAGTACCCTTGTAGAAGCAGCTAACCTAGCAGCTTATTATAGCAAAGGAAAACTGTCTTCAAATATTCCTATTGACTATACTAAAGTTAAATATGTAAAAAAACCAAACTCAGCTAAACCGGGAATGGTTATTTATACAAATAATAAAACTATCTATGTTAATCCAATTGAACCTAATTTAATAAGAAAATAAAAAAGCAGGGCATTAATTAATTAATGCTCTGCTTTCATTGAAACTTTATTTTCTAAAATATTCATAATAGTAACATTTTAATCTACCATTATATAACTTTCTGTTTTTATCTGACTTAAGTCCAAAAAGTTTCTGAAAATCTTCATATGAAGTTAGAATATTCATCTGAACTTTTGGATTACTTTCTTTTAGTTCACCAAGCTTCTTGTATAAAACTCTAATTTCTGCTTCCTCACCAATTCTTTCTCCATATGGAGGGTTAGAAATTATAAATACATCATCTTTTTTAAGTTCAAACTCTTTAAAATCTTGCTTATGGAATTCAATATTTCCTGAAACACCAGCAAGCCTTGCATTATCCTTAGCAACAGACAATAATCTACCATTTATATCATAACCGAATAGTTTGATATTATTATTCTTTATTGACTTTCTTGCTCCATCTCTCACTTGATCCCAAAGGGATTTAGACATATTAGGCCATTCTTCACTAACAAATTTTCTATTTAATCCTGGTGCCATATCCCTTGCAATCATTGCAGCTTCAATTAATATTGTTCCTGAACCGCAAAAAGGATCAATTAAAGTTTCTTTACCAGACCACTTAGATAAAAGAACCATAGCTGCTGCAAGTGTTTCTTTTAGTGGTGCCTCACCTGCTTTTTCCCTATATCCTCTTTTATGTAATCCAAGTCCAGATGTATCCACGGATAATGTTGCCTTATCTTTTAATAAGGATATTTCTGTCTTGTACACAGGACCATCCTCTGAAAAAATTGTTCTATTGTACTTCTCTTGCATACTTGTAACTATAGCCTTTTTAACTATTGATTGACAATCTGGTACTGAATGTAATGTAGACTTAACCGATTTCCCAGTTACATGCATTTTACCATCTACCGGTATTAATGCCCCCCAATTTATAGCTTTTGTACCTTGAAATAGCTCTTCAAAACTTCTAGCTTCAAATTCTCCCATATTTATTAATATTCTTTCTGCAGTTCTTAAATGTATGTTAGCTATGACAATATCTAATTCATCTCCAGTGAAATGAACTTTACCATTTTCAAGTATCAATTCATCATATCCTAAAGATTTTAGTTCCTTTGCTACTACTGATTCTAGCCCAAAGGCAGATGTTGCGATTAAATTATAATCCATTAAATATGCTCCTTTTACTTTTCATATATTTTAACAGAATCTTCTTTGTCTATTTCCTTAATTTCTACAGCTATTACCTCAGAGCCTGAAGTTGGAATGTTTTTACCAACATAATCAGCTCTTATAGGAAGTTCTTTATGTCCCCTATCAATAAGTACAGCAAGTTGTATTGATTTAGGTCTTTGATAATCAATTATAGCATCAATTGCAGCTCTGGCAGTTCTGCATGTAAATAGAACATCATCTATTATAATAACCTTTTTATTTTTTATCTCAATTCCTATATCATTATCGGATACAGAAGGAGCTTGACCAATTTCACCTAAATCATCTCTATAAAGAGTAATATCTACCTTCCCTACCGGAACCTCTATACCTTCTATATTTTTTATTTGTTCAGCAATTCTTTGTGCTAAAGGATATCCTCGTCTTTTAATACCTATAAGTACTATATCTTCAACACCTTTATTTTTTTCGATAATCTCATGAGATATTCTAATCAAGCTTCGTCTTATTGCATTTTCGTCTAATAAGATTGATTTTAATTTCATTTTTCCACCTATCCCCTTAATTTTTTAATTGCTTCTTGAAAATATTCAGGAAGTTCTGAAGAAAACTCCATATATTCTTTTGTACTTGGATGTATAAAACCTAATACTCTTGCATGTAGCATTTGCCCATTCGTTGAAGTTTTTTGCTTTTTAAATCCATAAACAGGGTCTCCAACTAAAGGGTGTCCTATTTTAGCCATATGCACTCTTATCTGATGGGTTCTACCAGTTTCCAAATTACATTTAATAAGAGTACATTTATCATATACTTCTATAACCTCATAATGTGTAATTGCTTCCCTTCCATCTTCAACAATTGCCATCTTAATTCTCTCTTTTGGATGCCTTCCAATAGGTGCATTTACTGTTCCTTTTAAGTCTTTTACCCTACCTTCAACTAAAGCAATATACTCTCTTTTCATAGAATGATCCTTTAGTTGCTTTGATAAAAAGCTATGACTTTGATCATTTTTAGCTATTACTAATACTCCTGATGTATCTTTATCAATCCTATGTACTATTCCAGGTCTAATTACACCATTTATTCCTGAAAGATCTTTACAGTGAAATAATAAAGCATTAACTAATGTTCCTGTATAATTTCCAGGAGCTGGATGTACAACCATGCCCTGTGGTTTATTTACTACTATTACATCTTTATCTTCATAAATTATATCAAGTGGAATATTTTCAGCTTCAACCTGAAGATTTGTAGCCTCAGGTAACTCTACGCTAACCACATCATTTATTTTTAATTTATAACTACTTTTTATATTCTTTTCATTTACTAAAACATTTTTAGAATCTATCAATTCTTGAATAAAACTTCTAGACTTATCCGTTAAGACTTCGGATAAATACTTATCTATTCGCATATCGACAAACTCTTCATTTACACTTAACCTTATTAATTCCATAATAATTATTGCCTCTCCCGCTAAAACTAATCTGGTAAACTTGCTTTATATTGATCGTTGCTAATCTTTTCTATTGGATCAACATATTCATCATCATCATTATAAAGATTATCTGAATTATCTATACTATAATAATCATCTACTTTATTATAGTTATATACATCTTGATAATTATCAACAGTTCCATCTACAATATTTTCTTTTCTATTTGCATGATCAAAGTAAAACGGATTTTCTAAAACCTTTTCTTCAACAGGTCTCTCTATTTCACTTGTTTCAGAAGAAATTTTCTTTTGACATTCAATGCAATACTCAGCATAAGGTATAAAATCTAATCTTTCCTTTGATATTTCATTTCCACAGTATTTGCACTTACCATATGTACCATTTTCAATAGAATCTAATGATCTTTCAATTTGATAGTAAATTTTATCCTCTCTGGCTTTTAGTGCAATTCCTGTTTCCATAGTATAAATTTCTCCAGCTGTATCAGCAGGATGATTGTCATAATGAGATATTTCAGATGCTACCTCTATGTTAGTATAAATCATATCATTATCTCTAAGATTTTTTATAATTTTTTCAACTTCTTCCTTTTCACTCAATAGTTTCTTTTTATAAAGCTTCATTAAATTGTCGTCCATAATACCACCCTCTTTTGATTTTTTAAATCTAACTTCAACATATATGATTCTCACTTATAGGGTTTTTATAGAAAACTTAACTTATTCTTTCATAAAAAAGTAATTAGTTTAACTTAAACCCTATATTATTGTTATATATGTTGTCGATTAGAATTACTCATATATATTCTTATCAAAATCAAGTAATATTATTATTACAATATACTCTTAATTTACATATTATAAAGTATATGATAAATTTAAGCTAACTAAATTTCAAGAGATTTCTAAAAAAAAAGAAGCAAAATCTATACAGATTTTGCACTTAAAACTATTTATTTGCAAAAAAACTTTTTATTTGATCAAGATCGGTATTACTAACTTCTTCTTCAATTGATTCATTAGTTATTGGTTCCTCTTCAATAGTTCTTTCTTCTATAACTTCTTCTACAGGAGTACCAATGCTATAATTTTTAATTACTTCTTTCTCCAAATCATCAAAAGTTTCTAGTTGTGTATTCATAAAGTTTCTAAACTTAGCTCTAAATCTTACAAATTCTTGCTTCACTTTATCATATTCATCATTAATTTGTATTACATCTCCATGAGCCTTATCTAATATTTTTTGTGCTGCATCGTTTGCATTCTTTACAATTAAATCAGCCTCTTTTTGTGATGAAGATCTTGCTTGTTCTGCTGCATTTTGAGCTAATAAAAGAGTATTTTGAATTGTATTTTCAATCTTATTATAGTGATCTAACTTTTCAGTTAAATTTGTTACAGTATCCTTTAGGTGAGAATTTTCTTTGTAAATCTCTTCATAGTTTTCAACTATTTCATCAAGAAATTCATCTACTTCTTCTGGACTGTATCCTCTAAGCCCTCTTTTAAACTCCTTATTACTTATGTCTGCTGGAGTAATTTTCATACGTATCACCTCTACATTATGTATATTTTTTTATTTTAATTCTTAGTTTATCACTTTTTGTTTTCCCAACTATTTCACTAATTAGATACTTACCTTTGCCTCTTATAGTAATTCTTGAATCTAATTTTACCTCTGAGCTCTTATTAATATCATCAGAGTAATCTATAAGTACTTTCCCAGAGTCAACAAGTTTTACTGCATTGGCTCTTGAACAATTAGCAATTTCACTTACTATTGCATCTGCTCTAAGTGAAGCTACACTAATAATTGACTCAGTAAAATCCATATGTGGTAATTCCTCTATATCAGCTACCAATTCAACAGTACAAGGATTTTTGCCTACAGAAATAAGGTTTTCAATTATAAACTTGCCAATTTCATCACAAGCTACAAAATAGCACTTATTATCTTTAATAACTAAATCCCCAATTTTATTTCTCTTTATTCCTAAAGACAATATTGCACCTAAATAATCCTTGTGCTCTAAAACTTTAAACTTTGAATTGTTTATTATTTTTAGCACTGTAATAGGGTACGGAGTATTATAGCCATTGTTGAATGAAATCATTCTTCTTTCACTTTCCTCAAATACACCGTTGCACTCTATTTTCATTACATGAGATAACCTTTTGTAAAAAAAGTTCCATATATTAGGGGTTAAAAAATCCTGTGTAAAAATAGTAGTTTCATATTGCATAGAAATATTAGCCTTCTCCAAAACAGATTGTGCTAAATTTAATTCTTCTCCTGTAAAATGTGCAATTAATTCTTTTTTATCAATCATTTTTTATAATAACCTAAATAATAAAGATTGTATGAATTGTATTGCAAGTAATGCTAATAATGGAGAAAAATCAATTGGTAGATTTAAATTAAGTCTATCTTGTAGTCTTCTAAAAGGCTCCATTATAGGACCAGTAAATTTATTTAATGAACGATATATATTAACAGCATAACCCATTTGAGCTGCCATAGATAATATAACATCCAAAATTATAGCCCACTCTAATATTTTAAAAAGCAAAAGTATAGCTATCACACGATTTCAATCCCTTCTTTAATAGTAATTATATTCTTAAATCTGAGTATAAATAAGAGTATTCTTCACTATACTATTTACTCCAATTAAATATTCCCTTTGATGATAATTCACTTTTCAATTCATTTGTTACTTCAACATTTGAAGGTGATAGTATATATACCCCTTTTTCAACTTCTTGAAGTTCCCCAGCTAATGCAAAGCATGCACCAGAAACGAAATCTAATAGTCTTTGTGCAATTTTAGTTTCAAGAGCAGTAGAGTTTATAACTACTATTCTTCTAGCTTTTAATGCCTCACATATTTCAGTAGCATCATCATATACTGTAGGTTTTTTAATTGTTACCTTTGCTGACGAAGAAGTATGTATATTAACTACTTTATTACTCTTTTTATTAGAGATAATCGGTTCAACTTCTTCAACCTCATCCATTAATTCATCATCTTCAAAATCTTCGTATTCGTCATCGTATTCTCCAAATCCAAATAATCCTTTTACTTTATCAACCATTTTAGCTGCCATCTTTTATTTACCTCCTAATTATATATTCTTTGGCCGAATATTCCTTCACCGATTCTAACCATATTACTACCTTCTTCAATTGCAGTTTTATAGTCTTTAGTCATTCCCATTGAAAGATATTCCATTTGAACATTTTTGTAATTCTTTTCACTTAGGGTATTCCAAATTCCCTTTGTTTTTCTAAAGTAGAACCTATTACTTTCTACATCTCCTTTAGGTATTATTACCATAATTCCTAAAGCTTTAACATAGTTACACTTTTCAATTTCTTCAATGATATTTTCAATGTCCTCCTCAAAAATACCCGTTTTACTTTCCTCTTTACCAATATTTATCTGTATAAGAACTCTTGCAATCATATTTTCAGCACTATATACCTTTTCTATTTGCTGCAAAAGTTTAATTGAATCGAGTGAATGTATTAAGTGTACTTTTCCAACTAGGTATTTAACTTTATTGGTTTGAAGGTGTCCTATGAGATGCCATCTAACATCCTTATGAAATCTATCGTACTTTTCCATAAGTTCTTGAACTTTATTTTCTCCAAAGTCCCTCATTCCACATTCATATGCATCTTCTAAATCTTGTAATGGTTTAGTTTTTGAAACGGCTATAAGTGTTACTTTATCAGGTATTTCTTTTTGTATATTAAATATATTTTCTCTTATACTCAACCTATCAGCCCCTTACCCTAATTATATTCTCCAAAACATAGCAATTTCCTTCAAATTTACATATTTATTATACTATAAAGTAGTGATTTTTTCTATAAATATTATAATATATATAATTCTCATTAAAATAACTTTAACTACATCAGTTACCTTTTATAGTTATATGTAGAAAAATAATCGTCAAGGCGATTATTTATTTTTTACACTTTAATGGATTATATAGGATTTTTATATAAAACTTAATTCATTCTTGTTTGAAAAGTCAGTTTCTGGTCCTTTTTAGGCATAATTATATTAACATTTGAACTTAAAAGTCTCTAGTAAATTCTTAGTTTATATTTAAACTTATAATATTATCTTAAAATTAAAATATTATAAGTTCCTAAAAAGTAAAAAAAGCACCTTCTATTTAATATAGGGTGCTAAAAAATTTGGTGCTATTGACTTTTTTTCAATTGCAGGTAAAACAATATTGGTTTCTTCTTCAATTTCTACTCTTAATCCTCTATTCTTTAGAAATCTTAAATAACCATTTTCATCCTGAAGAGATTCTTTCATGAGCTTAGCATCACCAATAACTTCCACCTCGAAAGGTGCTGGGAGCTGAACATCATCAATATTTAAAAAGGCAGCATTACATATAATAAAGGAGTTAGGTAAAACTCTTTGCTTATTTATTGCAATTGCTTCTCCTCCAGCATTTCTAATCTCATTTATAACATTAGCCATATCTTCATCATGAAGTATTTTTAATTTTGTAAGTATAGGGTCATACATACCATTTTCATCGATACTTAAATCACCATCATTTAAGGTTATTTTAAGTCCTGGTCCTGTTACTTCTTCAAAACCATCAACCATTTTATTTAATTTAAGCTGAGCCTTCAAATCCTCAACTACTTTGTCATCCTTTTTTCCTGATGAAGAATATTCATTTATCTTTTGAATAATCTTATAGTTATCATCTTTTAAGTCACTTACTTCTTTTCTTAACTTATTTCTTTTCTCAACAGCATCGCTATACTCTTTAGTAGTTAGTTGTATGTTTGATGAAACTTTTGAAAAGTTTATGTTTAATGCAATAAGTATTCCAACAATAATTGATGCTATAAAAACAAATACACTCGATTCATTTTGCTTCATAATTAAACCTCCACTAGTGAGATTTTGCTTTTTCTAATAGAAGTCTTCTTATAATTGCAAAATTATCGAATATTCTACCTCCAAAAACAATAACTGCGGCTATATATATTGGTATACCAAGCTTATCACCTAAGTAAGCAAGTGCTGCTGCTAATGCAGCATTACCAAAAAATCCTGAAATAAAAACATCTGCTTGAAAGTTCTTTGATAATGTTGCTCTTATAGCTCCAAAAACAGAATCCAAACATGCAAGTATAGCCACTGACATATAAGGTGAAAACTTATCTGGTATATTGATTTGAGTAGTTATTCCTATTATAATTCCAACAAGTAATCCTAAAAATGCTATCATCTAAACACCCCTTTATTTAACAGGTTTTATAAAATTCGTATTCAAACCTTTTGTACTTTTATTAATGACAATTTCGTCCTCTGGGACAATTTTCTTATTATAGTTGTGTAAACTCCCAACCTCTAATGTTCCTCCAAAATTAAGTATAGATTGTAGTTTTGCTTTATCTCCTACAGCTTTTACAACAATTTCAGTTTTGGGATCAACCTTACCTTCACTGCCAATCCATATATAATTATTAGAGAACTTGATTCCAGTTTGAGGTGTTATCCTGTAATCATTAATTGCTATAGCTTCAGCTCCAGCATAAAGTAAATTGTTGACTATATGAACTAAATCAGTTTCTCCTAATGCTGTATTACCCATATCATTTTGGGTTGAAAATATATCCTTTTTAGGATTAATATATAAAGTTATACCTGTTCCTTTAACATCAATTGAGCCTGTAATCATTCTAGTATCATCTAAATCTTTCTTTAGCTGTTTATCTAAATTACTTGAATTTGTTGACGCATCCTCAATTTTCTTCAATTGATCTTGAAGATCTCCATTACGTTTATTGGCATCATCTCTTTCTTTCTTTAGCTGCTCAATTTCTGCTAAGACATCAGTTTGATTATAATTTTGTTGAGTAGATTTTTCCTTATTACTAATAAGCTTAAACTGATATGATAAAAGGAAGCCTAATAGAGCGCAAACTACTGCTACTGCAAGCTGTGAATATATTTTTTTCATACATGACCTCCTATTCTTCTACGATAATCGGATTGGTATTAAATCTTACATCTATGTAACCCTTTGTCATATTATGACTCTTTAAAATATTAATTGCACTGTTGAGCTTATTTTGTAAAGTATATTCTGAACCTATTCTAATCATTACTTCACCATAATAAATATTTATATTTGTTGTATCACTTAAATCAAGTAATGAGAACTTTATATTAGATGTGTTAGCTGCAAACAGCTTTCCAAAGGAACCTACTAACTTTTCCATCTTTTCATCCTTAGTTATATAACTTCCTAAACTTTTATTATTAATGTTAATGCCTTTAAGATTTATTAATGCAGTATTTCCTTTTTCATTTTTTATTTCTATTATCTTACCTTCTTCATCTAATATATAGGTTTCACCGTTATCTTCAATTGAAAATGTTGGCTTCTTTTCAATAATATCTACACTTACTTTATTCGGTAATTTTTTAGAAACCTTTGCTTCTTTAACATAGGCTTCTTTTTCAATTACTTCTTCAATAGTTTGTCTTTTTACCGAAAAAATATTTTTCCCTTTAAAAGCATTCAATTTTCCACTTATATAATCTTCTTTTAATATAGGATTTTCATTATTATTTTTAACACTTATTTGAGAAATATTAAAAGTTGGAGCTTTTAATAAAAACAAAATAAATAACCCTAAAAATAATATAAATAAGGCTAACAATTTTTTTATCTTCTGTTTTTTTCTTCTAACTTCTATATATTTGTTATTTTGTGGCTGCACTTGAATTCTCCTTAATTTCCTTTTACTTAATAATATCACTTTACATTACATATTTCATTACAATTTTCTTAATTTTTAGTTGAAAAAAACTTAACTTTGCAAATGCAAAGTTAAGTACTACTTTTTCGTTCAATTTGTCTAGATATATTTAACAATATACCTAGTGCAGTCATATTTATAATTAATGACGATCCCCCATAACTAATCAAAGGAAGTGGCACTCCTGTAACAGGCATAGAACCAGTTACAACTGCGATATTAATTAATGCCTGTACTGCTATAATTCCAGTTATACCAGTTGCTAATAACGTACCATAAGTATCCTTAGCCCTCATAGCTATGGAAATTCCTCTCCAGACTAAAACCACAAATAATAATATTATAAAAAGACATCCTATAAGACCTAACTCTTCACCAATAATAGAGAAAATAAAATCATTATGTGGCTCTGGCATATAAAGAGTTTTTTGCCTTGATTGCCCAAGACCTAAACCTGTAACTCCTCCTGCTCCCAATGCTAAAAATGATTGTATTAACTGATATCCATTATTTGCTGGGTCTTTCCAAGGATCTAAGAAGTTTAAAAGTCTTTCTCTTCTATAAGATTCTGAAAAAATAAAAAATACTCCACCAGCAAAAAGCACCGGTATTATTGTTGCAAAATCTCTAGGTCTTGCTCCTCCAACGAAAAGCACAATAAGTGTTACTATCATAATAACTGAAGCAATAGATAAGTTTTTTTCTAAAAGTACAGATCCTGCAAAAAATCCTGAGAAAATAATATATGGCAATATTCCTGTTTTGAAATTTTTAATACCTTCACCCTTTTTATCGATACTCAGTGCTAAAAATGCTACTACAGCATATTTTGCTATCTCCGAAGGTTGAAGTGAAAACCCAGGTAGAGGTATCCACCTTTGAGCACCATTAGTTCCTTCAAAAAGAAATACTACGTATAGTAAAGGAATTGTGATTATTATTAATGGTACCGTTAATTTTCTGAGTTTGTGATAATCAAATGACATCATAAAAAGCATGGCTATAATTCCAACTATTGCTGAAAACCCTTGTTTCTTTAAAAAGTACATATTGTCATTAAAATTATACATCGCATAAAAAGATGATGCCGAGTATACCATTACTACTCCAATGGCTAGCAAGAAGAATATTACATAAAATAAAATATAATCAATTTGCCCCATCTTAATTGCTGCTTTTTTAAATTTTTTCATTCTCTACCCTCCATGAATTACTAAAGAGAAAGGAATCCAATAAAACATAAAATTAAAGTTATAACTGAAAATACTGTAACAATTTTAGTCTCTTTCCAACCTAACTGTTCAAAATGATGGTGTATTGGAGCCATCTTAAATACTCTTTTGCCAGTAAGTTTAAATGAAGTAACTTGAATCACAACTGATAATGCTTCAAGTACATATATACCGCCAATAATCACTATCAAAAGTTCTACCTTTAGAAGTAATCCAACTGTCGCTACAGCTCCACCTAGAGCTAAAGAACCAGTATCACCCATAAAAACTCTAGCAGGAAATGCATTAAATCTTAAGAACCCTAAAAGTGCTCCAGCCAAAATCACACAAAAAATCGATAAACTATAGTGACCTAAATTAAAACTTAATATGGCTAAGAAGGTCATAACTAACACTGTTATAGAAGTGGCCAATCCATCTAATCCATCAGTTAAGTTTACCGCATTAGTTTCTGAAGCAAAATAGAAGATTATAAATGGTATGTAAAAAATCCCAATATCAATTTGTGCATTTACAAAAGGTATATTTATTTTAGTACCAACATTTACATATCCATAATACGCTAGTAAAAATGAAACTAATAATAATAATATCATTTTTTGATATGCTCTAAGTCCTAGATTTTTCTTCCTGATAATTTTTAATATATCATCTAAAAAACCTATAAATCCAAAGGCTACAAATGCAATTAATGCTATAATAGCTTCATCCTTAATGTTACTTATCATAATAAATGTAGCAATTATGGTTGAAAAAATAAATATTAAGCCTCCTATGGTTGGTGTACCAGCCTTTTTGAGGTGAGTTCTCGGCCCATCTTCTCTAATGTTTTGTCCAAATTTTAACTTATATAATAATTTAATTATTGGTCCCCCAATTATAGTTGCTATTGCAAAACCCAAGATTATTGCCATTATAATATCTGGATTAAGCATACTTTTCATATTTTCCATATCTTTTCCCCTTTTTAACGAACTTTAGTTATTAATGGAATGTACAATTCCTTCAAATTTCATCCCTCTTGATGCTTTAATTAAAATACAGTCCTCCGAATCAATAAATTCATTTAAAAATTTTATTAATTTCTCTTTTGATTCAAAACTTCTAATTGAATCTCCAAAACCTTCTTTATAAGCAATCGAATATTCACCAGTAACTAAAAGTTCATCAATTCCAATTTCTTTAGCATATTTACCTACTTCTTTATGTGCTTCGAAAGACATCTGCCCTAATTCAAGCATTGTTCCTAAAACTGCAATCTTTCTTTTGCTATTTGTATTTTTCTGAACATTTAATGCTGCCTTCATAGACTGTGGAGACGCATTATAACAATCATTTATAATTGTTATATCATTTTTCCTAATAAACTCTAATCTCATAGAAGTTCTTTCTAGATTATTAAGCCCTTTCTTCATTTCTTCAAATGTAAGCCCTAGCTCTAATGAGCATGCAATGCCTAATAGTCCATTTAAGACACTATGTTCTCCAGGCGCTTCAATTTTAAATTTACAGTTATCATCATTATACCTTATGGAAAATTCAACACATTCCTCCATCAGATGGATTCCTTCAGCCTTTAAGTCTGATGATTCGTTAACACCGCACCTAATTATCCTAAAATTTCTGTCCTTTACAGTATTTAAATACTTGTCTTCAGAATTTAATATTAATACACTATTCTCATTAAAATAATCGGTGATTTCCATCTTAGCCTTTAATATTCCGTCTTGAGTACCTAAGTTTTCTATGTGAGAAATTCCTATATTAGTTATTACAGAGATATCAGGCCTTGCGGCTTTAGCTAATCTATGAATTTCACCAAAGTCACTCATACCCATTTCTAGTACCGCTACGTCATATGAATTATCTAGCTCAAAAATCATTAATGGAACTCCAATTTCATTATTAAAGTTACCTTTGGTTTTAAAAACCTTAAATTTCTCAGATAATATTGCAGCTATTATATCTTTTGTAGAAGTTTTTCCTGTTGAACCAGTTACTCCAATTACCTTTATAGATAACTTACTTTTATAATACTCAGCAAAATCTAATAATGCAGTTCTAGAATTGTCAACCTTTATGATACTGCAGTCTATATTTTCATCAAATGTTACATCTTCATCTACTACACATAATTTTGCACCATTTGTAATAGCAGTTCCAATATATTCATTACCGTTAAAATTCTCGCCCTTTAATGCGAAAAATATACTGTTTTTTTCAATTTTTCTACTATCAGTAGTAATTTTATCAAAAATTTTAAGAGTACCTTTTTTTAATACCTTTGCATTAACAGCAGTTATTATCTCATCTAATCTTATTTTTTCCATTATAATCACCTATCTTCGTTCCAATATTTCTTTTACCACTTTTCTCTCATCAAAGTCAATTACTTTGTCTTTAAGAATTTGGTAAGTTTCATGTCCCTTTCCAGCAATTATAAGTACATCACCATCTTTACAAATAGAGATGCCTTTCTCTATTGCATTATACCTATTTTCAATAATTTCATAGTTAGTTAACTTTAACTCTCTAACGATATCATTAATTATTTCAATAGGCTCTTCACTTCTTGGATTATCTGAAGTTACTATAACATAGTCGCATAACCTTGTAGCTATTTCGCCCATTTCTCCACGTTTTTGTTTATCTCTATCTCCTCCACATCCAAAGATGCAGATTAGTCTATTCTTAGTAAATTTTCTAGCTGTAGACAATATATTTTCTAATCCATCTGGTGTATGAGCATAATCATTTATTATTTCAAAGTTTTTATTAAATTCATAGCCAATTCTTTCACAACGACCTGCTACTACTGTATTCTTCAATGCATTTATTATACTATCCCAACTTATGCCTAAAATTCTAGTTGCTCCAATTGCTCCTAAGGCATTATGAACATTATAATCTCCTGGAATTTGAAGTGATATTTTATGCTTATCATTTTTATTTATAACATTGAAGCTTGAAAGTACACCATTAATCGTAATATTCTCTCCCTCAAAATCTGCTTCTTTGCTTATGGAAAAACTTAAGGTTCTATCCTTTTCTCCTTTAATTAAAAGTTCTTCCACAATTCGTTCTCCGTATTTATCATCTATATTGATAACCTTATAGTATGAGTTTTCAAAAAGCTTATATTTTGCTTTATAATAATTTTCAAAGGTCCCGTGAAAATCCAAGTGATCTCTTGTCAAATTGGTAAATATACCAACATTAAACTTAATACCATACACCCTATCTAATTCTAAAGAATGTGATGATACTTCCATAACGCAACATTCTACATCCTCATCTACCATTTGCCTAAATAATTGATGTAATTCATAGGATTCAGGAGTTGTACGTTCAGTCTTTATTTCTTTATTTCCAATATAATTTGCGATGGTTCCTATTAATCCAGTTTTTATACCTTCATTTTCTAATATTGATTTAATCATAAAAGCTGTAGTTGTTTTTCCATTTGTCCCAGTAACTCCAATTAATTTCATCTTTTCTACTGGGTTTCCGAAATAATTAGCACTAATTATCGCTAATGCTTTTCTACTATCTTTTACTACAACTTCAGTATAATCATAATTTATATTTAATTCTTTTTCCGTAATAATAACAGAAGCTCCTCTTTCAATTGCATCAGTTGCAAAGTTATGTCCATCTACTTTTGTACCTTTTATACAAACAAATATATCTCCCTCTGTAACCTTTCTATTGTCGTACTTCACATCATTTATTTGGATATTCAATTCTCCTTTTGTAACACAATAATCAATATTACATAGTAGTTTTTCAAGTAACATAAATACACTCCCTAAATATTATGCTAAAAACATAATCTTAATAACTTATTTTTTTACAAAAGATGAGCATGTGGAAAACCACATGCTAAAATCCTCCATCTCCAGTTTCATTTGATAATCTTAATTGTACTGTAGTACCTTTTTTAATAATTTCACCAGCTTCTACGCTTTGATAATCTATTAGTCCAACTCCCTCATATTTTGGAGTTATTCCGAGTGAACTCAATAGTTCTGTAGCCGCTGCTTGGCTATATCCAGTTACATCTGGCATTATTATATCCTTATTATAGTTCGCATCAGAACCAGTGTAAAGATTTAATTTACTTCCCTCTTTAACTGAATATCCAGGCTTTGGAGATACATCAGTAACATATGTTCCATCACCATTAATTTGCAAATCTAGTTTAAGGTCTTTTAGTTTCTTTTTAGCATCGTCAACCTTAAGTCCTCTTATTTCTGGTACAACTACATCTTTTACTACACTAGTAGAACCAATTTTATCAAAATCACTTTCCATATAATTAAATATATCTGTAAATAACATATTAGCAATTGGCGTTGCTATAACACCTGCAAAATATTCACCAGCACTTGGTTCATCTATAGATATCATAACTGTAACCTTAGGATCATCTGCCGGAGCCATACCAACGAATGTTGAAATATACTTTCCATTCTCATATGTCCCATTTTCAGGATTAACCTTTTGCGCTGTTCCTGTTTTACCAGCTATATGATATCCTTCTATAAATGTTCTTTTTGCTGAACCCTCTGATACAACTTTTTCTAAATATCCTCTAAGTTCTTTTGTTTTCTCTGGTGTTGCCACTGTTTTCGTTGCAGGGGTAAACTTCTCATCAATTATTTCAACACCATTTGCATCCTTATGAGATATTTGCTTCATAAGGTGAGGTTGAATTAATGTCCCACCGTTTGCAACAGCATTAACAGAAGCCATAAATTGTATTGGGTTTACTGTATTTGTTTGTCCAAATGAAATTGTTGCTAAGTCTACATCTGAGATTTGATTTGTAGGTTTTATTATTCCTTTTGCTTCACCTGGCAAATCTATCCCTGAAACTTTACCTAACCCAAATTCTGCAATATGCTTATTTAGATTTTCTTTACCTATTTTTTGCCCTAATTGTATAAATCCTACGTTACATGAATTCTTTAATATATCTCCGAAAGTTTCAGTACCATGTCCACCAGCCTTCCAGCATTTTATGGTTCTTCCACCAACTACTGTAGAACCGCTACATGTATAGGTATCATTTACTCCTACCCCTTCTTCAAGAGCTGCTTCTGCAGTAATAATCTTGAAAATTGAACCTGGTTCAAATGAGTCAGATACACTTCTATTTCTCCACATTTTTTGAAGTTTATCTCCAGAAGTCTTTCCATCAAATTTCTCTGCACCCTCATACGGTTTATTAGGGTCAAAATCTGGCTTATTTGCCATAGCAAGTACTTCTCCATTTTTAGGATTAGTTATTATTACACTTACTGCCTTAGCTTTATTATCATTTAATGCTTGTTCTGCTGCTTTCTCGGCGAAATATTGCATTTTTTCATCTATAGTTAGTGTTACATCCTTACCGTCTACAGGTGGCGTAAACTTTGAAACTGTATATGGTAATTCTTCACTCTTCCTATCTAGTTCAGCTATTCTCATACCTGGTACTCCAGATAATTCTTTATTGTACTGTAGTTCTATTCCACCTAGTCCTTGACCATCTGTATTTGTAACTCCTATTGCTTGAGCTAAGAAGTTATTGTTTGGATAATATCTCTTTGTATCTGGTGAAACTAAAACACCATTTATTTTTAAATTCTTCACCTTATCTGCTGGTTCTTTTTCAATTCTTCTTACAAGTGTAGCAGATCCAGCTGCTGCTCCTGATGGTAACTTAGTTTCAAGTTTTTTAACTACATCTTGCTTGTCCATATTTAATGCTTCTGCTATTCTTTTAGCAATATCATCTGTAACTAATTCATTATTTTTCAAGTAAGTTCTAATTGCATTTAAATCAAAATCAACCCTATACACATTTGCAGAAACTGCTAGTTCTGAACCATTTCTATCTAATATTTTTCCTCTTTTTGCATCAATTTTTACTTCACTAGTCCATTGTTCGATAGCCTTTGCAGAATATTCTTTTCTTTTTACTATCATTATATAAGACAATCTTATTGACAATATAAAGAAAACTAAACTAAGCATAATAAAGACTATTCTCATTCTCTTCTTTATTGTGGCACTATCTCTGTACTTTTTTTTCACAGTTTAACCTCCGTGTAAATTGATTAAAAACTAAGATGCACCTACCAAAGTGCATCCATCATCTTTTCTAATAAAGTTGTATCTCCCACTTTTGTATTATCTACTTGTTGTAAGTTAAAATTATTTTGACTTAAATCAACTTTTATTATATCTCCTTTTTTAGGTATTGTCATACCCAAATTTTTTTCAGCCTTTTCTTTAACATTTCCAAGAGAAGATGCCTTTAGTACATCTAAATTAAGTGCTTCATTATCTGCCTCTACTGCTTTAATATCAGAGTCTATAGAAGCCATAGATTTTTGAATTTTATAAACTTGTGAATCTCTAAATATCGTAACCATACCAAATATAAACACCAATAATATTATTTGAGTCATTCCTGCTCTTAACTTAGCTTTTTTATTGTTAATTATTACTTGTCTTTGCTTTCTAGCTCGTTTTAACTTTTCATATTCTTCTCTATCAGGCTCTCTTAACTTTCTTTGTGGATTTAAAGCATTATTCCCTTTTATATAATCATATTCTCTCATTTTCAATTTATTCACATCCCCATTTTATATAACTAAATTTTTTCAAAAATTCTTAATTTAGCACTTCTGCTTCTTGGATTTCTCTCAACCTCTTCTTCTGTTGGCTCAATTGCCTTTCTTGTAATCACCTTGCCTTTAGACTTTTTACCACATACACACATTGGAAACTCTTTAGGACAAGTACATGGATTAGCTAAATCTCTAAATTTATTCTTTACAATTCTATCTTCTAATGAATGGAATGTAATTATTGCTAATCTTCCACCTGAATTCAACTTTTCTACACTATCTTCTATAGCTTTTTCGAGTATTTCTAATTCACCATTAACTTCTATTCTTATAGCTTGAAATGTTCTCTTAGCTGGATGAGGGCCTTCTCTTCTTGCTTTAGCTGGAATTGCTCTTTTTATTATGTCAACTAACTCAAAAGTTGTTTCTATTGGCTTATCTTTTCTATTTTCTTCGATAAATCCAGCAATTCTTTTAGCGAATTTCTCCTCCCCATATTCTTTTATAATTCTATAAATCTCTTCTTGAGAGTAATTGTTTACTACTTCATACGCACTCAAAGAATTATCTCTATTCATTCTCATATCCAGTGGAGCATCTTTCATATAACTAAACCCTCTATCTCCATTGTCTAACTGATATGAAGAAACTCCCAAGTCCATAAGTATTCCATCTACTTTTGGAATATGTAATTCTTCTAGAATCTCATATATGTTATAAAAATTATTATGAACATATCTTACATTATCGAAAATTTTAAGTCTTGCTTTAGCAGCATTTAGAGCATCTGTATCTTGATCTATGCCAATTAATTCTCCATTTCTACCAAGTCTAGTTACTATATGAAAAGAATGACCCGCACCACCCATTGTGCAATCTACATATTTACCATTATCCTTAATTTTTAATGCATCTATACATTCGTTTAATAAAACTGATAAGTGTTTAAACTCCATACTATCACTCCCTATATTCCTAAATCGCTCATTTTTTCAGCTATACTATCATAATCAATATTAGCGTCATTATATTCTGTCCATTTCTCTTTGCTCCATATTTCAATTCTTGTTAGAACACCTATGCTAACTATTTCTTTTTCAATATTTGCATACTCAATAAGATTTTGAGGTATCAAACCTCTACCTTGTTTATCTAACTCTACTTCGCAAGCACCAGCAAAAAAGAATCTTACAAAAGCTCTGGCATCTTTATTAGTAAGTGGTAAGGATTTAAGCTTTTCTTCCAAAATTTTCCATTCGCTCATAGGATATGCATATAGGCATCCATCAAGTCCCTTAGTTAGAATGAACTTATTTCCTAGTTCTTCTCTTAACTTAGAGGGTATGATCATTCTGTTTTTAGAATCAAGACCATGTTGGTATTCACCTATAAACATCTTTCACCTCTCCACAAAACTATTCCTCTTAACTATTATACACCACTTTACACCACTTTTAACCACTTTATATATATATATTCTATAATAAAAATTAAAACCCTTCAAGATTTTAGAAGGATTTTTAACTATTTTTTAAGATTAGTCAAAGTTTTCATTAAATGCCCATGATATTTTTCAAAAAATTTTATATTAAACTAAAACAAAAAAAGAAGTGATTCATTACTTTGAATCACTTCTTTACAAAAGATATATAATGTTTTAAGTTCAACTATTAATAAGTTTGCTATAAAAAACCCTAAATAGGGTTTTAAGCTCAACTAATAATTCATTCATGCCTGAAAATGTCCAGAAACCAACATTTTCAAACAAGAATAAATTAAGTTTCCTATAGAAAACCCTATTTTATTTACACATTAAATCTAAAGTTAACTACATCTCCATCTTTCATTATATATTCTTTTCCTTCAAGTCTATATAATCCTTTTTCTTTAGCAGCAGCTTCTGAACCTAATTGTACCAAATCATCATATGAAACTATTTCTGCTCTTATAAATCCTCTTTCAATATCTGAATGTATTTTTCCTGCTGCTTGAGGAGCCTTAGTTCCTTTAATTATTGTCCATGCTCTTACTTCTTGAACTCCTGCAGTTAAATAACTAATTAGTCCAAGTAACTTATAACTAGCTTGAATTAATTTATCCAATCCAGATTCATCTAAGCCATATTCATTAAGCATTTCATTTTTCTCTTCATCTTCTAATCCAGAAAGTTCTTCTTCAAGTTTAGCACAAACAATGATTACTTCTGCATTTTCTACAGTTGCATATTCCTTAACTTTTTTCACATATTCATTCTCAAGATTACCACTCATTACTTCTTCTTCAGATACATTACATACATATAAAACTGGCTTAGAAGTAATTAAGAATAAACTTCTGATAAATTCTTGCTCTTCTTCACTTGCTTCAAGAGTTCTTACTGGCTTATTATTCTCCATATGTTCTTTAATTCTTTCCATTAAAGAATATTCTTCCTTTGCCTTCTTATCACCAGATCTTGAAAGTTTTAC
Organism: Clostridium paridis; assembly: GCF_016765615.1. Lineage (GTDB taxonomy): Bacteria > Bacillota > Clostridia > Clostridiales > Clostridiaceae > Clostridium_T > Clostridium_T paridis. The sequence continues at coordinate 278,491 of NZ_JAESWA010000017.1, forward strand.
AGTCTTCTCCATTCTTCTTTCTAAAACTTCCAAATCTGAAAATATTAATTCTAAATTTATAGTTTCTGCATCTCTAATTGGATCTACATTTCCTTCTACATGAACTACATTTCCATCATTAAAGCATCTAACTACATGGCATATAGCTTCAACTTCTCTAATATGTGATAAGAATTTATTTCCTAAACCTTCACCTTTTGATGCACCTTTTACTAGTCCAGCGATATCATAAAATTCTACTGATGTATATACCTTTTTCTTACTATTATATATTCTTTCCAATTCATCAAGTCTTTTATCTGGAACTGCTACAACTCCAACATTTGGTTCTATTGTACAAAATGGATAATTTGCTGATTCAGCTCCAGCTTTTGTTATAGCATTAAAAAGAGTACTCTTTCCTACATTTGGTAACCCAACTATTCCTAACTTCATTCTATGTACATTCCTTTCTTTCCTTTACTCATCTTTAAAATTATACTTTATATATTTCTTTATTTCAACATTATACCCAATGTTGGAATAAACTACTTTACTATTTTTTTTAAAACTACAGAACATAAAACTGAGGTGATTTTATGAAAAAGTTTATAAAAATTTTTTTAATCTTTTTTCTATCTTTAGTTTCTTTTGTAACATACATACCAACATTAGCTTCATCCACAAAAGAATTAGATTGGTATTATGCTTCAAATGGTAAGGGAAACATTCCATCTCATCCTAAAGAGTGCAAGGATTTTATAGCTAAATACCCAGCCTACTTTTTAGGTAATACCAATGAGAAAGTTATTTATCTTACTTTTGATCAAGGATATGAAAATGGATATACTCCAATAATTCTTGATATTCTAAAAGAGGAAAATGTACCAGCTGCATTCTTCGTAGTTAAACCTTATTTGAAGGATTGCCCAAATCTAATAAAACGAATGGTTGATGAAGGTCATTTGGTATGTAATCATAGTGCAAGACATCCTTCAATGGCAAAGATACATGATGATACTAAGTTTAAAAAAGAATTTGAAGATGTAGAAGTACTATATAAAGAAATCACAGGTAACGATATGCCTAAATTATTTAGACCACCTATGGGCAAATACTCTGAAGAAGTACTTGATAAAACAACCAAGCTAGGTTATAAAACTATCTTTTGGAGCTTTGCTTATAAAGATTGGATAGTAGATGAACAGCCAAATGAAGATTTCGCTTTTAAAAAAATAACAGAAAACTTCCATCCTGGCGAAATTATGTTATTGCACTCAGTTTCAAAAACAAATGCTAAAATATTAAAATCTGTTATACAAGATGCGAAAGCTAAAGGCTATACCTTCAAATCATTAAATGAAATTCAATAAAAAAAAGGCTTAAAGCCTTTTTTTATTTTCCATCAATAATATTATTAATAGTTCTTATTAGTTTATCTTTTTTATAAGCCGATTCAACCTGAATGTAATTAATTTCTCTAGAAATCGAATTCTTATACTCACCTTCTGGAATATTAGCTAAGTTAATTTTAACATTTAAACTAGCACTTTCAATCGCTGCGTTTATTAGTATTGCTGCTACTCCTGCATCGGATATAGCCCCTTTATTTCCATACTTTGTAGCAATTTCAATCTCATTAAATAAGCTAATTGCTGTTCTTGCAAAATTTAATGGAGATTCAAGTGCTCCTCTTGTATTCTCTAATATTTTTTCTTCTCTATTGGTTATTTCTTCTTCATTTCCTTTAGGCAATCTATATGCGCTCATTAAAAGCTCAAAAGCTCTTTTATCTTCTTCCATAAAATCATAAAACTTACTTAGATATCCTTTAGTTCTATCTACAGAATTATATACCTCATTTTTGCAATCTTCTTCAAGCTCATCAAACTTTTTCTTACCAGTTGTTAAGCTATAAACCATGCAGTTTAACCCTGCTGATAATACTCCTACTAATGCTGCAACACTTCCACCACCAGGTGTAGGATTACTAGATGCTAATTCATCCGTAAATTCTCTTAAACTATAGTTTTCAAACATTATTTACACCCCAAATCTGATTATTGTATTATTTATTCTTTTCCACTAACTTTAACAGGTAGCCTAAGTAAACCCAGAATAATATTGAGATAAAGCTAATTATATATATTAAGTCACTTTCAAAAAAATTAACACATATAACGCCTACACATATTGAAAAAAGTATCGTTGATTTTAATTTCTTTGAACCGCGTAGCTTATCTATTTTTAATATAACATGAATAAATGTCATAAAGATAAAACACATAAATATTATAAGCATTGGTACTCCATATACAGTTGCAATCTGTATGTAGATATTGTGAAGACCCCCTGCCTCAATTCCTGGTAAATGATAAATTCCACGAGAAGTTAATTTAGGAATTAAATCTGTTAACGTAGGAATCATTGCTGTATTACCGACTCCAGTTAATGGATGCAATTTAATTGACTCCCACGCAGTAATCCATAATTGATCTCTACCACTTAATACTTGATCCAAGAAATTATCTACTTTTATAGTAGCCCCAATAACAGCTAAAACTGCTAATAATATCATTCCTATTCTTAAAACTATATTTTTAGCATAAATAAATATTAGTATAAATACAAGCATCATTATCATTAAAAAGCCGCTTCGTCCACTAGAAAGATATAATGCAATTCCATTAGGGATTATTGTCAACAGTACTACTATTTTTGATATAAACTTTTTATAGTCAATTATCAAATATACTCCAATTACTATAGCTAATGCCGCAGCTATACCTAGAGCATTTTCATTAAAGAATAATCCAACATTACCTTCTCCACCACCAATAGGGTTAATGCCATAATTATGACCTTTTATTGTGAAGTTAAGTTTTGCTAAAAATAAAATTGCAGAACCTATACATAAAATGGAAGCAACAACATAATAAATTGTTGAAATTACATTGATTTCTTTTAATAACTCTTTATCAGTTTTTTTCTTATCAACTGATAACATTGCAAAGAATATTATTAAATTTACAGCAAATATTTTTATATTTTCACCTGTTCTATATTTAAACACAACTAATAAAAAAGAACACAATATAAAAATATATAGAGGTATCTTATAATATTCAACACCCTCATTTATTAATGTGATTGCACTTAATACAACTAAAATTATTCCCCATACAATGAGTGCTTTATTCAATAAACTTAGCCCAGGTACTTCTGAAACTATAGAAACAAAAGATATACTCATTAGTAGATAAAGGATTTTGAAGTAAAATTTGTTGTTTATAAAATTGATTCCTTTAATTAATGTATCCATTATATTAACTCCTTATAAACTCTTATGATTTGGTCTATTATAACATATTTTGAATATCTCTCAATGCACTCATTACGTATTTTCATTGCATCATACTCATGAATATTATTTCTCATTTTTTGTAATGCCTCAATTAAATATTTCTCTTCATTCTCTATCAGAAGTCCGTTTGTACTAGTAACTATATCTTCTGAACCTCCATTTTTTGTAGCTATAATAGGCTTTCCATTAGCAGTTGCTTCAATATATACTACTCCGAAAGTTTCATATTCTGATGCTAAAACAAAGGCATCACATTTAGCCATCTCATTTGCAACTTGATTTCTATCTAGTGTTCCTAAAAAAGAAATTTTATCTTCTGAACCTAAGCTCAAAACAAGTTCTTCTAAACTTTTTCTTATTGATCCGTCCCCACCTATAACTAGTTTGCATTTATTATCTGTAAAGGCATTAGAAAAAGCTTTTATTAATAGCTCCATTCCTTTTCCCTCTTCTAAGTAAGCTAAGGAAAAAAATCTAAATTCATCTGAATGCTCAGTATTTTCAATTTTAAACAAATCTAAATTTACTAGATTATGAATTACACTAACTGGATTTTGGGTATACTTTGATAATTCCTTTTTTAAGCCATTTCCAACCGCAATCAGTTTATCACACTCATTATAGGCCTTAAAAATATGCTTTTTATAACTGGCTTTTACATATTTACTATGTTCTAATGATGTATGCTCAGTAATTACTAAGGGGATATTATATTTTTTAGAAATATAATTTGCTGCTATCCCGCCCCAAAAACATGAGTGAGCATGAATTATATCTACTTTCCCCTGCTCCTTTAGTATTCTATTAAAAAGCTTATCCATTCTTCTATTAAATGATTTAAACATAATTGGATTCTTGGGGAAATAGTTATAATCTTTATATCTATAAGTTGTTAGTCCAAATTCTTCTTTTAACGTTATTCCTCTTTTTTCATTAATTTTACCTATCATAGTAATAGGCCAAATTTCATTGTATGCAACTGTTACTTTGACACCCGACTCTTTTAGTGCTTTGAATTGTTCAATAAAAAAAGTTCCATGGACTTTCTTTCTCTCTGATGAGTACCATGATGGTATTACTAAAACATGCATATATTAATCTTCTCCTAGAATTTTATTTAATCTTTTTGCAACTGTCTCCCATTCATAGTTCATATCTTCTAGAGGATATTCTCCTTCATCAATTTTTCTAGATAACTTCACAATTGCTTCTTTTATCATTTCCTTCTCATTTTTAACACCTAGACACTTATAATGGTTTTCTACCAATGGAATTATAGGGTCTTTATCGTCTCCGTATATATTTAGAACCCATGCATCCGTACCGAAATAATCGTATATCTTGCCTGGAATTTGCTTAGAATTCTTATTCCCAAATAACAACAGAACATCACTGTTAAGCATATATTTAAGAGCTTCATTATAAGGTATTCTCCCAGATACTTTTACGATTTCTTCTGAAGTCAATTCATCTTTCACATTATCGTCATCAATATTACCAAAAAATAAAATATTTAGCCTATTATATACATTACTATTTTCATTTTTAAGTTCTTTTATTGCCTTAATAAACGGATTAACATCCCTTAACTTAGTAAAGATTTCACCTGCATATACTATATTTATTTTATTTTTATTAATTAATCTTGGTATTTCCTGATTTCTAAGTTTATCGTAGATTTCTTTATCATATCCTCTGTTAAGTACATGACACTTATCAGGATTTAAGTTATAAGTATTAATATAATCTTGCATATTTTCCTTAGTTACAAAAATAAGCCTATCTGTATTATTAACCACTTTTTTCTCTAAATATTTTTCAAAATACTTTCTAATAAAATTTGCTTTCTCCCTAGTAGAGTCTTTTACCCAAGGATCACTCCAATATGTAATCCATGGAATGTTTGAAACTTCTTTTTTAATTAAATAAGCACACAAATGGGATGAAGGTGGCTCATGCATAGAAAAAATTACATCAAAACTATTTTCTTTAAGAAGTTTCTTTCCATACCTTGACGCTTTCAAGGCCCAAATACCATACATATCAGGCACTGCCACTAAGTTTTTAATTTTTCTTAAAAATAATCTTCTGCTAGTTTTACTATTAGTATTTGATGCTGTGCTACTAGATTTCTTAGGCATTATTTTGTCAAAAATTTTTCCTCCATCTATTGCATGAATACTAATACTACTATCCATCATTGAAAGAAGATATTCATCATAATATATTGAATTTTTAGGAAAATTCACGGTTAATAAGTGAATTTCATTGCCTTCAATCTTATTTAACTTATTTAAATATTGTAGTGTCTCTATAGATGCTGAATTATTAATAAGTGGAGAATAGCATGCAATAAATAATATCTTCATTATTTCCTCCTAATCTTCTTCAAAAACAATAAACTAATTTCATTAATTTCATTTATTCTTAATATCATACAGAATATATAATATATTAACATTCCAATTAATGTTATAGGAATTATGGTCTTAATATTTAAAACAATATTAAATGTGCTATTGATAAACACTAAAATAACTCCCATTATAATAGATGCAAAAAGAATCTTAAATAATTTTATTATAAGTTCTAACATATTAAAATTACTTACTACTCTATTTATATTTGATAGCAATAATACTGAAGTAATTATAAGTGCACTAGACGTTGCAATTGAAATTCCTATAATTCCAAATATCTTAGAAAGTATAATATTAAATAAAATATTAGCTATTACACCTATTACTCCATTAATAGTGGTATCTTTAGTTCTTCCCATTGAAAACAATGTGGAATTTAAAATGTCTCTAATTCCATAAAATGCAAGTCCTATTAAATATCCTAAAAAAGCTAATCTTGTTAAACTTACAGAATGTAACGTAAATTCATTTCTCATATATATCATCTTTATAATATCTTGATTATATATAATTGCTGCCGTAGCAATTGGAATCAATAATAGCATTGTATATATAATGGTTTTTTTAACATATTGTATGAATCCCTCTTTATCTTCAGAATTTTTACTATTTGCCATTAGAGGAAATGTTACTGTAAGAATAGAGGATGTAATTATTGTGTTAAGGAAAACTATTAATTTCTGTGAATAGTTAAGTGCTGCTACACTTCCTTCTTCTAAATATCCTGCAATTTTAATATCAACCATCATATTTATTGAATTTGCACCTGCACCTATTATAACTGGCGCTATAAGTAATAGAACCTTCCTGATTCTTTCATCTTTAAATTTAAAATCTGGTTTATAAATATATCCATGTTTTATTAGAGATGGAATTTGTACTAGTACTCTTGCAATATTTCCTATAACATTTGCTATAGTTAACCCAACGATGCTGTATCCATTAAAAAACACTAAATATATAATCATAGGAGCATTGAAAAATAACCCTAGAATCGATGGAACTATGAAATCTTCATTTACTTGAAGTATAGAACTAAAACAAGCATTTACAGCTAAAAATAGTAGATTTAGCATTGTAATTCTTGTAAGAAAAATAGTTAGTTCTAATTTTTCACCACTATATCCTGATGCAAAAAAAGGAACAATTTGCCTTGCAAAAATAAAGGATATAAGAAATACTCCAATTGAAATAACTACTAGTAAAGTTATCACCTTATTAGCAAACTCATGCATTTTATTTTTGCCATTTTTAATTAATTGTTCACTTAGAACAGGTAAAAAAGATGTTGAAATAGCAAGTCCTATTATCATAAATAAGCTTTCTGGAATAGTTACTGCAACTGAATATGCATCAGCATATAAACCGGTGCCGAAGCTACTAGCGATTAACATATCCCTTATAAAGCCTATTCCCCTACTTAGTATAGAAACTGCCATAATGATAAAGGTAGACTTCAGTATTTTTCTGCTATTCATTAATTCACCCTACCTTTGCTCATTAGAACCATCCAAAGGAATTTAGGTATTGATCCAAGTCTTTTTATTCTCCAAGGCTCTTTAGATACTCTATAAAGCCATTCTAGTCCAAGATTAATCATCCATCTTGGTGCTCTTTTTACATTTCCAGCTATAACATCAAAACTACCGCCTACTCCCATATAAACCTTACAAGGTAGCTCATTCATATATCTAGCTATAAACTCTTCTTGTCTTGGACACCCCATTGCAACAAAAATAGCATAAGGGTTACCCTTTTTAATATCTGAAATTATATTTTCGCAATTATATATATCAAAATATCCATTATGTCTACCAGTTATTTTTATACCAGGATAGTTTAACTGTAGTTTGTTACAACACTCACTCAATACTTCTTCTTTAGCACCTAGTAAATAAATTCCTTTTCCCTCTTCATTACATCTACCAATTATTTCATGCATTACTTCTATTCCTGCTATTTTTTCTTCTACAGGATCCTTAACCAATTTAGATGCAATTACTGTTCCAACTCCATCTGGAATTATCAAGGTTGTCTCTTCATGAAAATTTTTATAAAGAAACTCATTTTTTAGTCCGTTAAATAGAATTTCCGGATTACCTGAAATTATGTTAACCTTTGGATAACTATCAATATGCTCTAAAATCTGACTCTTCTTTTTCTTATATATTTTAAATCCTAATATTTCTACAAACATATTATTTCTCCTAATTTTCATTCTCTTTACATAATACCATAAAGGATTTTATCTGTGAAATTCTATTTATCCTTTTACTTACAATTGATATAAATTTGTAAACTCTTAGTAATAATTTAATTAGGCAAGGGTTTAAGTTCAACTAATAATTTATTCATGCCTGAATATGTCCAGAAGCCGACATTTTAAAACGAGTATAAATTAAGTTTCCTATAAAAAACCCTATAAGCTATTAATATAATCTCTCAGTTGCTTAACTATCTCATCATCTTTATTTATCTTTTCTGCTATTTCCAAATGTAGCTTTGCTTGTTTTAAATCACCTGAATTAATATACGACATTATTAAATTCGTACAAATCTCCACATCTCTTGTTGCTTCAAAGGCTTTCCTGAAATATTTAATTGCATTATCATAATCTCCAATTGAAGCTAAGTTAATACCCATTTCATTTACAGTTTCAACAATTGCACTATCTAAGGCTAAACTTTCATTTAGATAATATATTGCTTTTTCAAAATTATTAACTTTTCTATAACATAAGGCAATATAATAAAATAAAGTTGCATCATCGCCAAACCTATCAATTAGAGGTATAAGTTTTTTAACTGCTTCTTCTGGTTTATTTTCTATTAACCCTTTTCCTTCTTCAAAATTAATAATATCTTCAATGTTTTGATATATTTCAATTATTACATCATTTTTTTCTCCGCCTAACTTAAAATACTCCTTAAATGCTTTGTAAGCTTCATTATATTTTGAGTCATCTCTAAATATTAAAGCATCATATAAATATGGCATTGGATTAGTGTTATTTATATCTCTATATCTATCTATATCTTCCTTAAACACTGTTACAAATTCTTTATCAGTTTCCCTAATTGATTCTCCAAGTGATAATAGTTTTGTGAATACCTCATCTGAATTATCAACTTGAGATAACCCTCTTAACATTATATATGCATCATCTAATTTATTTTCTTTAACTTTTTCTGCAACTCTACTTTTAATGAATTTAATTGAATCTTTAATATTTAATAGTAGAACTTTATAATCATCATTATATTTCAGATTTTTGTCGGAACCTAATGCCAAACTCATTCCTTCAACAAATTCATATATAGGTAAATTTTTTATTTTATTCTCACGTTCTATATTTTGGGCCAAATAATCTGGACTTATAGGTAAATATAATTCCTCACTTTTTAATTTCACATTAGGTATTTTTAAGGCATTTAAAAATCCATTTTTATTAATCTCTAAAAAAAGTAATTTTGATAGTTTTTCCTTAAAATAAATATTATAATTCAAATTCAATTCTCCTTTTCATATAAAATTAAAGCTATCATCTTTGGATGATAGCTTTAAATACAGATTAGTTTAAATTATCTTCAATAAGCTTTGTTAGAGAAGCTTTAAATTCATTAATCTTATTCTCTGAATCCTTTATAGAACTACCTTTTACTGCAACATATAATTTCATTTTAGGTTCTGTTCCTGAAGGTCTTACAACAAACCATGATTCATCCTCGAATATAAATTTTAATACATTTGATTTAGGTAAATCAATAGTATTCTGAATTTTATTAACTAAATCTTTTTGAATACTTAATTTATAATCTTCTTTCAAGCTTAATTTAACTCCATTAAGCTCTTCAAAATCTGTTTCCCTTAATCTTTCAATACATTTAGCTATCTTTTCTTGCCCTTCTTTTCCTGTAAGTTCAAATGAAACTAGAGTTTCTAAGAAATATCCATACTCCTCATATAATGCTATTAACGCATCATATAAACTCATTCCTTTTTCTTTGTAATATAATGTCATTTCAGCTATAAGCATTGCTGCTACAACTGCATCCTTATCTCTTGCATGATTTCCAGCTAAATATCCATAACTTTCTTCAAACCCAAATAAATATTTTTTACTATTATCCTTTTCAAATTCAGTCATCTTTTCCCCGATGTATTTGAATCCAGTTAGTACATTAATTAATTCTATATCAAAACTTTTGGTTATGTTTTTAGCTGATTCAGTTGTTACTATTGTTTTTACTATTACTCCATTATCAGGAAGTTCATTTCTTTCCTTTAATGAACTTAGTATATACTGTGTTAATAGCATTCCAGTTTGATTTCCTGTTAAAACTTTATATTCTCCTAAGCTATTTTTAACAACTACACCTATTCTATCGCAATCTGGATCAGTTCCGAATATTATATCTGGCTCTGATGTTTTTGCCATTTCTAATGCCATCTTAAATACTTTCGGATCTTCTGGATTTGGGTATGGTGCAGTTGGGAAGTTTCCATCTGGCAATTCTTGTTCTTTAACAACACTAACATTTTCATACCCTAATTCTCTTAACACTCTTCTTACAGGAATATTTCCTGAACCATGAATTGGTGTATAGATTATTTTTAAATCTTTAGCTTTTTCTTTCACTAATTCTTTTCTTATTGTAGATTCTTTTACTGCATCAATATATGCCTTAATAACATCTTCACCGATATAATTAAGATACCCTTTTTCTAATGCTTCCTTCTCATCCATAGTCTTTATTCTATCAAATGACTCTATCTCATTAACAAACTTTAATATATTTGCAGCGTCATTATCCGTAACTTGTCCTCCATCAGGTCCATATACCTTATACCCATTATATTGCTTTGGATTGTGGGATGCAGTAATAACAATTCCGCCTATACATTCTAAGTGTCTAACTGCAAAAGATAATACTGGAGTTGGCTCTAAAGATTCAAATAAAAATACTTTTATCCCATTTCCACATAAAGTTAATGCTGTAGCCTTTGCAAATTCCTTGGACATATTTCTTGAATCATATGCTATTGCTACTGATGTATTTCTATCTTTATATTCATTATTTATATATTCAGCAAAACCTTGTGTTGCCTTACCTATGGTATATATATTCATTCTATTGCTTCCAAATCCTATTATACCTCTAAGACCACCAGTTCCGAATTCTAATTCCTTATAGAAGCGATCTTCAATTTCTTTATCATCACTTATCTCTTTAAGTTCATTTTTAACTTCTTCCTCAATAATACTAGAGTCTAACCATTCCCTATACCTTACTTTATAATCCATAAATATACCTCCAATCATCTATTATAATTATATACATTTTTTTCATATGTTCAAGTATTTTACCACCTATGCAAAATATAAATGCCAATGAAATCTACCTTCATCAGCATTTATATTATAATAATTTTAATTTATTCTAAGTTTATATAGTTTTATTTATATATAATGCAAAAATCATATTACATTTCATTTAAACTCTTAGTTGAAACGCCTAAGAGTTCTAAGACATGAAATTCTTTAATGCATTATACATTATTCTCTCTTTTCTCTAATTTCTTCTTCCTTTAACTCCATGTCTAAAGATACAGTTTTACGTTCATAACTTATTGCAGCAATAACTGTATTAAGATCTTCAAGTATTGATATTTCCTCTCCTACTTCTACATCACTAAGTTTATATACGGAACCAATTCCACCATGTGAAATATCAAAGTATATTGCTTTAGGTAAATTTTCTGGTGTACATTTAACTTTAACGGATTTTTTCTCTTTTTGTACTACTGCTCCCGACTTAGTTACTAAGTCTTCTCCAGTAAATTGAATAGGTACATAGGAAGAAATTTCATTGTTTCCTTTTAATTCTTCTAAATCAATATGAATTATTTTTCTAGTAACTGGATCTCTTTGGACTTCTTTGATGATTGTCTTATGTTTTTGCCCATCAAAATTAGTTTCTAGAAAACCATGCTCTCCATGTTTAAGTATTTCTTCATTTAACTCTAATTCTGATACTTCAAACATAAAGTTTTGAATTGATCTTCCATATACAATTCCAGGTACATTTCCCATCCTTCTTATTTTATTCGCATTATTGTGAAGTTTTTCTCTCTGTTTAAGTTCCATTTCAATCCCTCCTATTGTGTATTATTACCATTGATAAAATTTTTATACTTTCTTTACAAGCTTTTTATTGAAATGGACATAATAGTCAAATATAATAATATTGTTTCTAATTTATTTATGTTACGAAGGAGTTTGATATGTACAGATTTAATCAAGATGAAACCCCACTATTTAATGCCCTAATGGAATATGTAAATAATAATACTATTCCATTCCATGTGCCAGGTCATAAAAAAGGTATTGGTATTGAAGATTCTTTTAAAGAATTTATAGGAGAAAATGCCTTTAAGATAGATGTTACGGTATTTAAGCAAGTAGATTCCCTACATCATCCAACTGGTGCCATAAAAAAAGCTCAAGAATTAGCAGCTGATGCTTATGGTTCAGAAGCGTCATTCTTTTCTATTCATGGAACTTCTGGTGCTATTCAAGCAATGATTTTATCGGTAGTTGGCGATGGGGATAAGATACTTATACCTAGAAATGTTCACAAATCAGTAACTTCAGGAATAATTTTAAGTGGTGCAACGCCAATTTTTATGACTCCTGAACTTGATAGAAAACTAGGTGTTGCTCACGGTGTTACCCCAGAAACTGTTGAAGCTTCATTAAAAGAACACCCTGATGCAAAGGCAGTGCTTGTAATTAATCCAACATACTATGGTGTATCAACTGATATAAAGAAAATTTGTGACATAGTACATAGTCATGGAATACCATTAATAGTTGATGAAGCACATGGACCACACTTAAAATTTAATGAAAAGCTACCAATGTCTGCTCTTGAAGCTGGTGCTGATATTTGTGCACAAAGTACGCACAAAATAATCGGTGCACTTACTCAGGGCTCATTACTGCATGTTAATAGTAAATTTGTAAGTCCTAAAAGAGTACAACAAGTTTTAAATTTACTTCATACTACTTCCCCATCATATATTTTGATGGCAAGTTTAGATTGTTCAAGAAAACAAATAGCTCTTGAGGGAAAAGAACTTCTTGATAAGACCATTGAACTTGCAAACTATACAAGAAATGAAGTAAATAAAATTCAAGGATTATACTGTTTTGGCTCAGAAATACTTGGAAACCCTGGTATCTTTGCTTTAGATCCAACAAAATTAACTATAAACTGTAGAGAACTTGGGATTACTGGCTACGAATTAGATAGAATTCTAGCAACAAAATATCATATACAAGTTGAACTTTCAGATCTTTATAATGTATTAGCTGTTGGTTCTTTTGGAGATACTAAAGAAAATCTAGATGCTTTAATTTCCGCTTTAAGAGAAATTTCTCATGAACATATGGAAAAAAATAATATTAAACCTGATTTTCTTGATATTCCTGAAGTACCAGAGATGAAAGTTAATCCTAGAGTTGCTTTTAATGCAGATAAAAAGAGCTTGCTTATAGAGAATTCTATAGGTGAAATAAGTGGAGAATTTCTTATGGCATATCCTCCTGGAATACCTGTTTTATGTCCAGGCGAAATAATAACACCAGAGATAGTTCACTATGTCAAAGATCTTAAAAGAGCTGGACTATATGTTCAAGGAACAGAGGATCCTAATGTAGAATATATAAATGTTTTAATTGATTAATTTAAATATAAAGAAAAACTCTTGCCATTTGGCAAGAGTTTTTCTTTATTTTGTAGATTCAGATAATAATCCCTTAAAGTTTTCTTCATTATATACTTTGATATTATTTTTATTTAATAATTCTGCAGTTATTCCATTCCCACTTTTTTTTACCCCTTGAAATGTCCCACTATATATTTCTCCAAATCCACAAGATGGAGAATTCTTCTTTAAAATAGCTGCATTAACATTATAGAGTTTAGCAATTTTTAATGTCTCCTCTGCTCCTTTAGTAAACTCTTTAGTAACATCATTACCGTTTTTAGTAATTACATTACCTAATTCATCAATCTCAGCAGGAGGTCTAGGAGTTGTGAGACCCCCTAATTGTTCTGGACAAACCAGAACAATTTCATCTTTATCGATAAATTTTAAAATATCATTTACTTCATTATTTTGTCCGTTATATTTGCAATTTACTCCTAGTAAGCATGCGCTAACTATTATCATTTCTCCACCTCCCACTCTGGGCGAAGCTATTTTTAGCTAAGTTTAACTACTGTTACTCCACTTCCACCTTCACCATATTCTCCTAATCTATATTCCTTTACATGAGGATGGTGTTTTAGCATATCATTTATTGATTTCCTTAATACTCCTGTTCCTTTACCATGAATTAATGAAACTTCTCCAAGGCCAGCTAAATATGCCTCATCTAAATATTTATCAGCTGTATAACAGGCTTCTTCTGAGTCCATTCCTCTCAAATCTACTGAAGAACTTACTGATTTTAAATTTAGACTTACTTCTCTCTTAGTTTTTTTCTTATCCTCTTTTACATCCCCAGAGACAACTAAATCCTTAAGTTTTACACTTATCTTCATTATGCCTGCTTCAACTTTTACTTCTCCTTTACTATCAGGCTTTGATATAATTACTACTTTTTGATTTAAAGACGGTAAAAATGCTTCCATTCCAAGCTTTACTTCTTTAATTTCTTTGCCATTACTTTTAGCTGATGGAGTTGCTTTTTCCTCAGTACTATCTAGCTTATCCCTTAATTTTCCTCTCTCTTCTTCAAGCTTTCTCCTTGCTTCAGATGATCCTCCTAATCTTTCTAATTCTCTCATATTTTTTAGGATTTCATCAGCCTGGTCTTTTGCATCTCTTAAAAGCTGTTTAGCTTCTCTTCTAGCTTCTACAAAAGCATTCTCCCTCATTTTATCTAATGATTCTAATTTACTGTTATACTTATCTCTTAATTTTTCTGCTTCTACCCTTAATGCATTTGCCTTTATTGCCTCTGACTCAGCCTTTATACTCTTTTCTTGTAGGTTTTGGATTAAATCTTCAAATTCCAACGATTCTGATGATATTAATTCTTTAGCACTATGAATTATATTTTCATCTAAACCAAGTTTTCTAGAGATTTCAAACGCATTTGATTTTCCTGGTATACCAATTAGCAGTTTATAAGTTGGCTTTAATGTATCTACATCAAATTCTACTGAGGCATTTTCTACACCAGCAGTTTTAAGTGCATATGCTTTAAGTTCACTATAATGAGTTGTAGCAACTATTTTACAATTTCTTTCTCTTAAACATTCAAGTATCGATATAGCTAGTGCTGCCCCTTCAGTGGGGTCAGTTCCTGCTCCAAGTTCATCAAATAATACTAATGCATCACTTGAAGCTTCATTAATTATTTCTACTATGTTTTTCATATGAGATGAAAAGGTTGATAAGCTTTGTTCTATACTTTGCTCATCTCCTATGTCAGCATATATATTTTTATAGAAACTTATAACTGAACTTTCTTCTGCAGGAATTAATAACCCACTCATACCCATAATATGAATTAATCCAATAGTCTTTAGTGTAACTGTCTTACCACCAGTATTAGGTCCTGTTATTATAAGCGATGTAAAGTCTCCTCCTAAATAGGATGTAGATGGAACAACTTTTCTCTCATCTATAAGTGGATGTCTTCCTTGTATTATATGAAATGCTCCATCTGCACTAACCTCAGGAGCAATAGCTCTAATTGAACTTCCATATTTAGCTTTTGCAAATATAAAATCCAATTCTATTAAAATGTCTAAATTTCTTTTTACTTCTACTTTATTGTTATATATCATGCTAGAAAGTGCTGATAATATTCTTTCAATTTCAGCTTTTTCTTTTAACATTAGTTCTTTAATTTCATTATTTAAATGTACTAGACTCATAGGTTCAATAAATAATGTAGCTCCCGAAGAACTTTGATCATGTACTAACCCATTAACCTGCCCTTTATATTCAGCCTTTACTGGAATTACATATCTATCGCCTCTCATACTATATAAATTATCTTGAAGATACTTGGAATTTTCTCTTATTAAAGAATTTACTTTTTCTCTAATGGATGAATTCTTCTCCTTAAGCGTTCTTCTAATGTTATATAATGTAGCACTAGCTCTATCCGAAACTTCCTCTTCAGAAACAATTGCATTAAATATTTGATCTTCAATGTTTTTTAAAGGTCTTATATTTTCACATATTTCTTCAAGTATTCTGTGCTGCTCTTCCCCCTCTTTTCTCTTTATATACTCTAAGAAGTTTCTTGAAGACTTAAGTACATTTCCTATTCTTAGTAATTGAGATGGATTTAATGTAGCCCCTTTAGCTGCTCTAGATACCCCATCTCTAACATCATAAAATCCTTCAAAAGGAGGATTCCCTTTTGTTATAAGTAAATGAACAGCTTCCTTTGTTTCTTGAATGTGTTCACGTACTTCATATATATTTTCATATGGTTTAAGCTCATCAATTATTTCTCTTGATGCTTCTGTTATCGCATATTCTTTTACTCTATCTTTTATTTTATTAAACTCTAGTACTCTTAAAGATCTCTCTTTCATTTTATACTCCTTTATTCAACTCCTCTTCTATAATGTCCCTTTGTATATTCACCACTTAGAGAAATTGAGTTATTTTTAATGGATTTAAGTATGTTAGTTACCTCTTCTTTAGATTCATCTATAAAATCAAACCTAAAGCTAGTAACTCCTTTTTCTTTTAATTCATCTATTTCATTTATTAAGTTTAATGTATCTGGATTATATATATATCCTCTGCAGAATTTATCTGTAAGCATCCTAAAATCTTTATTCATTCTGTCTCTTAATATAAAGTCCTCATTAATGCACGGTGCAGAACAGTTATTACAGGAGCTTTTCCCACCAACAGTTGATCCTATTGGGCAATATTCTGATATCATTACTTCTGTTTTGCCGTATACACTCATTCCAAAGTTTTTTTCTTTTCCCAATACATCTAAGATTTCTTTCCTATTTAGTTCTTGACTAATATACGGATACACATTGTTTTCCTTGAAGAATTTAATAGTATTTGAATTAAACATATTGCTCTTATAATCACTTATTATATTGATTTTCCCATTGAATCTTTTAACTATTCCTAAATTAGTAGTTATAATTCCACTAAATAGTAAGAAATTCTCTTCTATATCCTTAACGATTTGATTATATTCATTTTTTATTATATGAGGAAGCTTTAAGTAAATGTTTTTATTTTTAATCTTTTTTACATCTTCAATTGTAATACCTTTATTGCTTTTATTGTATATATTAACACCTATATTTTGCTCTCCAGAATCGAAAAGTGCTTCTAGTTGCTCTTTGGTATTAACAATGAATAGCTTTTCTGGAGCCATTACTTTAGCTTCAGAACCAAAAGAACTATTAATTTCTCTAGAGGACTTCAAGGTTCTTTTATACTTTGATATTTCGTGAGCTTGAATTTTTTCAATTACTTTTCTTCTTATTTCATTTAGTGCAGAAATAGGTAAAAAGCCTTCGTCATATTTTTCAAATTTAACATTAACTATTTTATAAGGATTATCACCAGATTTAGTTATAGAGTCAATAATTCTTTCTTGGGATAAAGGTCTTTTTTCAGCCTTTTGAATTATTTCTCCTTTTTCAGAGAATGTTTTATCTGCATATTGCACTGTAATCTCAATCGGCTTTCCGACTTCAAAAATAACTGTGCAGTCTAAATTTATTTTTTTACCAAAAATATTATTATATGATTCACTTAAGCTCTTTAACAATAGAGTATCTGAGGTCTTAAACAATTCATCCCCTCTATGATACTGCTTAGGATAAATAATGGCCTTTTCACCTTTGTAGGCAATTTCTCTTATTTCTCCATTAACTTGAATTTTTGAAACTACAAAGCCACCCTCACCAACACGCACACCATCTTTAAGTGATAAATCTTCCTGAAGTACCACTTGACTCTTTTCATCTACTTTTCCAAGTAATACTCCTGTGTTCTTAGGAAACTTATATGCCATCATATCTTTTCCTTCATTTTTATATAGATACGCCTTAGAAAAACCTTCTCTATTAAATAGCTTTAATAAAACATCTTTACCTTTTTTATTTTCTCCTTCATCAACGGCTTTTCTATATTCCTTAACCACACCTGCAACATATTCAGGTCTTTTCATCCTACCCTCAATTTTTAAAGAACTCGTTCCTGTAGAAATAATTTCTTTAATATCTTCTATTGTACAAATATCCTTTGGGCTTAACAGATATCCTTTAAATTCCTTGTTTCCAGTTAAGGATTTTAGTGTATAAGGTAATCTACAGCTTTGAGCACATCTTCCTCTATTACCACTTCTTCCTCCAATCATTGAACTCATTAAACACATTCCGGAGTAACATACACATAGCGCTCCGTGCACAAATATTTCTGTTTCAATATCCAAATCCTTAGATATATATTCAATTTCTTTAAGGGAAAGTTCTCTTGATAAAACTATTCTCTTAAATCCCTTTTCTTTTAAAAATAATGCTCCATCACCATTGTGTACAGTCATTTGTGTAGACGCATGTAGTTCAAAATCAGGTAATATATTTCTAACTAAATTAAATAGGCCAAGATCTTGTATTATTAAACCATCAACCCCAATTTCATATAAAAACTTAATATATTTGAGTGCTTCTTTTATTTCATTTTCTTTTATAAGAGTGTTAATAGTGATATATATTTTTAGCCCATACATATGAACATAGTCTACAGCCTTTATCATGTTTTCTTCATTAAAATTAGAAGCATAAGCTCTTGCTGAAAACTTATCTCCTCCTAAATACACAGCATCCGCACCATTATTTATAGCTGCATACAAACTTTCAAAACTTCCCGCTGGTGCAAGTAATTCTACCTTTTTCATCTTTTCATCTCTCCTGTTAAAATTCCTTAACTTATGTAAACAAATTTATTTTATGAAAAAAAGGAGCATTATTTACTCCTTTTATTTCAATTTATTTTTATTCTTTAAAAGTAAATTATCTTTTCCTTTTTCACTTGCTAGTTTAAATTGTATATCCATATACTTCTTTTCTAAATCCAAAACTTTATACTTATAGTTATGAAGCTGTTGACTAATTTCCTTATTCCTATTGAATAATACCTTATTCTTATCTCTTAGATCTTTATATTCCTTTTCTATCTCTTGTCCTTCTAGCTTTTGTCTTTCAGTTTCTTTTTTTAGTTCATCGATAATGTCTTTAGCTTGGTTTAACTCAAGAATCTCATTCTTTAATTGTTCATTCTCTTTTTTTATACTTTTATATTTTTCAGCTAATACTTCGTATTCCATATCTCTTTTATATAGTTCATCCGATATATTGATTGCTGCAAGCACTGTAGCTGAAGGTTGATTTAATTTAGGGTTTTTATCTAATAACTCCATGATTTTAGTATTAACATATTCTGCAACACTTTTCATATATTTTTCATCTTCTTGACCCTTTAAATTGTATTCAATTCCATTTATTTTAACTATTACAGAACTCATATTCCACCTCTTTTTAAGGTTATAACATCTTTACATAATACAAACTAATTTTAGCATATAACCTTGCATTTATCAATGAATCAAGCATTTACTTTATTAATAAATTAATATTTTTTTACTTTCTATATAACTGAGGATTCCCTCATATTTTATATTTATTACAATAAGTAGCCCTGGAATGATTACTACATTCCAGGGCCCTTATTTACAATATTCTTAATTGTCTCTTAATTGTGCTCCTAATTTATATTCTAAACTTCTTAATATCTTATCGTGTACCTTATTTACTTCTTTATCAGTTAAGGTTTTATTTTCATCTCTATAAGCTATAGCGTAAGCTATGCTTTTCTTGCCTTCTGGTATTTGTTTACCCTTATAGATATCGAATAGTGTTACTTTCTCAACTAAGCTTCCACCTGCTTTTACAATAGTATCTTCAATTTCTCCAACTAATACTGAATCATCAACTAATAATGCAATATCCCTAGTAACAGCTGGGAATTTTGGAAGTGGTTTATATGCTTTTATTGTATTTGATGCCTCATACAATACATCTAAATTTAATTCTGCCATATATCCTAAAGTGTCTATGCCATAGTTATCTAATAAGTCTGGATGTATCTCTCCAAAAACTCCTGCCTTTTGTTTTCCAACTAAAAGCGCTGCTGTTTTACCTGGATGATAACATACATTATCAATTTCTCTTACTAATGAAGTTTTAACAACACCTAATGCATCAAGTATGTTTTCTACTACACCCTTAAGATCAAGATAATCACATTCACCATACATTCCTATTGTTAAAATATTATTTTCCTTTGGTAAAGCATTTTCATTTTCATTTGGTATATAGGTTCTACCTATTTCAAATAATCTTACATAGCTATTGTTTCTCGAATAGTTTCTCTTTAATGATTCCATCATTGAAGGAATTGTAGTAGTTCTCATAATGCTATAATCTTCACCTAATGGATTCTTTATCTTTACAACGTTTCTTAAAACACTATCCTTAGGTAAATTTATTTCATCAAATACCTTTGGTGATACAAATGAATAACTTATTGATTGATTAATTCCTGATGAAAGTAAAGTTTCAATAACCAAATCATCAAGTCTTTCTTTTCTGTACTTTGGTTCTCTTTCAGTTGTACTAGTGCTTATAGTCATAGGAATATTGTTGTAACCATATATTCTTGCGATTTCCTCTGCTATATCCTCTTTGATATCTATGTCTATTCTAAATGTAGGAACTTTAATAATAAGTTCATCTCCATTTATGCTCGTATTTAACTCTAATCTATCTAAGAATTTCTTCATATCTTCGCTAGATATTTGTGTACCTAAGAACTTATTTACCCAACTTGAAGAAACCTTAAGTTCCTTTTCTTCTTTAATTTCCGGATATACATCTATAGTTCCATCAATAATCTCTCCGCAGCCAAGTTCTTCAATTAATGAGCATGCTCTATCCGCTGCTAAAAGTGCTAAATTAGGATCTATATCTTTTTCAAATCTTGAAGATGCTTCTGTTCTTAAGTTTAGTTTTTTAGAATTTACTCTAATGTTTGTTCCATCAAAGTTTGCAAATTCAAATATTACTTCTGTAGTATCTTCTTTTATTTCTGAATCTAAACCACCCATAATACCTGCTAATGCTATAGTTGTTTCTCCATTTTTAATACAAAGCATAGTATCATCTAAGTTTCTTTCAAGTTCATCTAAAGTTGTGAATTTTTCTCCAGCTTTAGCTCTTTCAATAACAATATGATTTGAACTAATTTCCCTCTTATCAAAAGCATGCATTGGTTGACCTAGTTCTAACATTACAAAATTAGTTATATCAACTATATTATTAATAGGTCTTACCCCTGCATCAAGTAGTCTTTCTTGCATCCAAGCCGGTGATGGGGCTACTTTTACATTTCTTACACCCCTTGCTAAATATCGTCTGCAAAGCGAATCATTTATAGTAACCTTAAGCTCATCATTAATATTTTTATCTTTTGCTACAGAATATTTTAAGTTTGGCATTTTAAATGATGTACCTAATGTCGCAGCAGTTTCTCTTGCTATTCCGATTACGCTTAAACAATCTGGTCTATTAGAAGTTATCTCAAAATCAATAACTTCCTTATTAAGGCCTAATACATCCTTAATATCTTTTCCAAGTGGAGTTTTAGGATCTAAAATCATTAGCCCATGTACTGGCTCATCTCCAGCAATACCTAATTCTTCCTCAGAACACATCATTCCATTTGAAACAACGCCTCTAAGCTTACCTTTTTTAATCTTTAAGTCATTAGGTAATATTGCACCATGTAACGCTACAGGAACAGTATCCCCTTCTTTCATGTTATTAGCTCCTGTTACAATTTGAACTAATTCTTCTGCTGCTACATCTAGTTGACATATTACTAACTTTTCAGCATCTGGATGAGGTTCTATTTTAACAATCTTACCTGTTACTACATTTTTAATTTCATCGCCTGAAATTATTACTTCTTCAACCTTTGAACCAGATAGTGTTAATCTATCTCCTAGTTCTTTTCCGTTAATATCTATATTTATATAATCCTTTAGCCAATAAACTGGTACTTTCATATAATTACTCCTTTCTATTTTAGAACTGATTTAAAAATCTCATATCACTTTCATATAGAAGTCTAATATCATCTATGCCATATTTAAGCATAACCATTCTATCTACTCCAAATCCAAAAGCAAATCCGCTATAAACCTCTGGGTCAATTCCACAATTTCTTAAAACTTGAGGATGAACCATTCCACATCCAAGTAGCTCTATCCAACCTGAACCTTTACAAACTCTGCATCCTTCTCCTTGACATACAAAGCATGTAGCATCCATTTCAGCTGATGGTTCTGTAAATGGGAAGTGGTGAGGTCTAAATTTAGTTTGCACCTTATCTCCAAACATCTTCTTTGCAAACAATTCTAAGGTTCCTTTTAAATCTGCAAATGTAATTCCCTTATCTATAACCAATCCTTCCATCTGGTAGAATATAGGTGAATGTGTAGCATCTACTGCATCACTTCTATATACCTTTCCTGGTGAGATCATCTTAATAGGTGGAGTTTGTTTCTCCATAACTCTTATTTGAACTGGAGATGTTTGAGTTCTTAAAACTAAAGAATCATTCACATAAAAAGTATCTTGTTCACTTCTTGCAGGGTGATTCTTTGGAATATTTAAAGCCTCAAAGTTATAATGATCTAATTCTACTTCCGGACCGTCTTCTATGGTAAATCCCATAGATATAAAGATTTCCTTCATTGATTCTAGTGTTAAATCTAAAGGATGTCTTTTACCAATAGTATTTTTCTTACCGGGCATTGTTATATCAATAACTTCATTAGCAATCTTCTCATTTTTTTCTTTATCTTTAATTACTTTTGTTACTTCTTCTAATTTTGCTTCAATCTCAGCTCTTACTTCATTTGCTAACTTACCAATAAGTGGTCTTTCCTCAGCTGAAAGCCCTCCCATTCCTCTTAAAATTGAAGTTAATTCTCCTTTTTTCCCTAGAAACTTTACTCTTAGATTTTCAACTTCTGATGAAATCTTTGCATTTTTTAATTCAGCTAAAGCAGCCTCTTTTATTTCAACCAACTTTTCTTTCATTAAAAATTCTCCTTTCTTTATTAAAAGTTATATATTAGGTTTTTATGTTCAACTAATAACTTATTCACGCCTGAAATCAAACAAGAATAACTTAAGCTTCCTACAAAAAACCCTATATTAGGCTTTAATTTTAAGATTAAAACCTTATAATACAAAATAAAATCCCCGTCCCAAACAAAGGGACGGGGTATCCGTGGTACCACCCTAATTAGCATATGCTCACTCATTAAATAACGGTTTCCCGCTAATGACTACTATTTTGTGTTTCCAAATCTCTAACTAAAAATTAGTTATCATCAAAGAAACTAAAAACTTCACCATTAGGACTCCTGAGGGAACTTCAATATAAAAACTACTAAGAAGGCTCTCAGTCTATGACCTTCTCTCCCTTAAGAAGTTTACTTATATCTACTTTCTCATTCACAGTCTTTCAATATAAATTTCATAATAAAGATTATACTCATAATTTTACTAGAATTCAATACCTTTTAGCATATTTTGTCTTATTCTTTCATAAATCATTATCGCTGCAGCAGTTGAAACATTTAATGACTCTGCTCCACCAGGCATTGGAATTTTAACTAATTTATTTGATAAACTATAAATATAATCACTTATTCCATTTCCTTCATTTCCAACGCATATTACTAAATTATTAGTTATATCCTCTTGAAAGAAATTTTTATCTGTATCTAAACTTGAAGCCAAAATATCATAACCTTGATTTTTCAAGCCATTAATTACTTCAAAGTTCATATCCTCTATAATTGGTATATGAAATATCGAACCCATTGTTGATCTTAATGTTTTATCATTATATGGATCAACTGTTCCTTTTGTGATTATAACTCCTGACGCCCCTGCTGCATGAGAGGTTCTAATTATAGTACCTAAGTTACCTGGATCCTGAACCTGATCGCATAATACATAAAATCCATCTTTCTTTATTTCTGAAATTTTTACATTTACGACCCCAACTACTCCTTGAGGAGCTTCGGTATTACATAACATCTGTAGCAACTTGGAATCTAATAAAAAAACCTTTGTGTTTTTTAGTTCTTCTTTATTAAAATAAATATTAAACTTTTCTATTTCATTTTCTGCAAGAAATATAATATCTACAGAACAAGTACTTTTAAAAGCTTCTGATAAAAATCTAAAACCTTCAACTAAAAACTTACCTGTTTTCTTTCTTTCTTTCCTATTTTTTAAATTTTTAGCTTCTTTAAAAATAGAATTTTCTTTGCTTTCTATTTTAATCAAAATATAAGTACCTCACTAACTCTTTTTTATTACAAAGTCTTCTAACTTAGTTAAATCCTCAGCAGACCCTATTGCAACAAGAATGTCATTTCCATCTATTGTTTCATCTGGAGATGGTGATATATTAACATCCTCATCCTTTTTTATAGCCATAACATTAATTCCATATCTACTTCTTAAGTTTAATTCTCTTAAACTCATATTATGCCACTCTTTTGGAGCTTCAATTTCAATTATACTATAATCTGATGATAATTCTATATAATCAAGAATATTAGATGATACAAGATTATGTGCCACTCTCACGCCCATATCTTTTTCAGGTTGTATTACTCTATCTGCTCCTATTTTATATAGAACCTTAGCATGCAAGTCGCTCGCACCTTTACATATAATATATTTTACTCCTAATTCCTTAACTAATAATGTTGTCATAACACTTGCTTGAATGTTAGAGCCTATAGTTATAACGGCCACATCAAAATTTCTTATTCCTAAAGTTCTCAATGCATTTTCATCTGTAGAGTCCATTTGTACTGCATGAGTTACAGAATCCGATATTTCTTGTATTAACTCTTCATCTTTATCTATTACTAACACATCATGACCCAAACTATATAATGTTTTGGCTACTGAAGTTCCAAATCTACCTAAACCTATAACTACAAATTGTTTATTACTCATAATTTCTCTCCTATCCTATTAAAACCTTATCCTCTGGATATCTTATACCTTTACTAGTTTTGATTTTAGTTAATGCTAATGCAACTGTAAGAGGCCCAACTCTTCCTAAATACATAGTAAAGATTATTAGTAGCTTCCCTATCCATGTAAGATTTGGTGTTAATCCAAGAGTTAATCCTACAGTTCCAAATGCAGACGTCACCTCATATAATATATATTCAAAAGATGCACCTACTTCAGTAATAGATAATAACATTGTCATAATAATTACTATAGTAAGTCCAACAAAGAATACTGTAAACGCCTTATATACTAAATCTTTTGAGAATCTTTTGCCAAAGACCTCGGTATCTTCTCTACCTTTTACTACTCCTATTAATGTTAAGACTAGAATCCCTAGAGTTGTTGTTTTAATTCCGCCAGCTGTTGACCCTGGAGATCCACCTATAAACATAAGTACAATTGTCAAAAACTTAGCAGCACCTGACATTCCATCTGTTGATATGGAATTAAATCCTGCTGTTCTTGGTGATACAGATGCAAACCATGAGTTTAACAACTTCTCCGGCATGGAAAAGCCCTTCATAGTATTAGGATTATTCCATTCAAATGCAAGCATTAAAACAGTTCCACCAATTAACAATATTGCTGTTACTAGTATTACGACCTTTGAATGAGTTGTAATTTTCCTAAAGGATTTCAAATTATATATCTCTGTCCATACAGTAAATCCGAGCCCACCAATTATTATAAGAAAACTTATTGTAAGCAATATTACTGGATTGTTATGATATGCTGTGACTGAATTGAAATTTCCAATTATATCTATTCCCGCATTGCAAAATGCCGAAACTGAGTGAAATATACTATAATAAATCCCTTTCCCTACTCCAAGTTCTGGAATAAACTGAGTAGCTAAAAGTAACGCTCCAAGAAGCTGCACTGAAAATGTAAATACTAGTACATATTTCACCATTTTAACCATACCTTGAAAGCTAAAAGTATTCATTGCTTCTTGCATAAGAAGCCTTTCTTTTAATGTTATTTTTTTACCTATAATAATTGCTATTAAAGTGGCAAAGGACATAAATCCAAGTCCACCAATCTCAATTAATAACATTATAACTGTCTTACCAAAGTAATTCCAATGTGTTCCAGTATCGACTGTTACGAGACCAGTTACACACACTGAAGTTGTAGAAGTAAATAGCGCATCTATAAAATTTGTATATTCTCCATTTGCCGAAGCAATTGGAAGAGAAAGTATAATTCCTCCTATTAGTATTACTGTAAAGAAACCTAATGACAGTACCTGAACTGCGTTAAATCCAATATTTTTTGTTAATTTATACTGCATAACTATCACTCCAAAACAACAAAATATAATAATACTTCTATTATAACCCAAATAAATGGTAATGGTAATGGTTATATTAATTGTCCAATAAAGTTTTTATCATTATATAACGCAAAAATGCGACCTAAGCCGCATTTTATATATTATCCATTAATTTGTTTTTTTGCTATTTCAACTAAATCTGCAAATGCTTTTGGATCATTAATAGCAATTTCAGATAACATTTTTCTATTTATATCAAGTCCAGCTAACTTAATTCCATTCATGAACTTTGAGTATGAAAGTCCATTTATTCTTGTAGCTGCATTTATTCTTGCTATCCAAAGACTTCTATAGTCTCTTTTCTTTAACTTTCTTCCTACATAAGCATTTCTTAATGCTCTAATTACTGATTCATTAGCTGTTCTAAATAATCTGCTTTTTCCACCGTAATATCCTTTTGCAAGTTTTAAAACTTTTTTATGATTCTTACGAGCGTTCACAGCTCTCTTAACTCTTGCCATATTTTAAACCTCCTACGATCTACTCTATTATAGATATGGTAATAATTTCTTCATTACTTTTTCTTGTGCTGGTGATACATATGCTGTAGTTCTAAGATTTCTCTTTCTCTTTGAGCTTTTCTTTGTTAAGATATGGCTCTTGAAAGCTTTAGCTCTCTTTAATTTTCCTGTACCTGTCTTCTTAAATCTCTTTGCTGCACCTCTATGAGTTTTCATTTTTGGCATGATAAAATCCTCCTCTCAGTTACACTTTCTTTGGAGCCAAAATCATTGTCATATTACGGCCCTCTAACTTAGCTGCCTTTTCTATCACACAAACCTCTTCTAATTTTGAGAAGAAGTTATCTAGTATTTTTCTACCTACGTGTGAATAATCAGCTTCTCTTCCTCTAAATCTTACGGTAATCTTTACTTTATCTCCATCATCTAAGAACTTACGAGCATTATTTGCTTTAATATTAATGTCGTGTTCCTCAATTGTTGGACTCATTCTTACTTCTTTCAAATTAATAACGTTTTGCTTTTTCTTAGCTTCTTTTTCTTTTTTAGATTGTTCGTAGATGTACTTTCCTAAGTCCATGATTTTACATACTGGTGGATTCGCAGTTGGTGAAATCATAACTAAGTCTAAGTCCTTTTCCTCAGCAATCCTTAAAGCTTCCTTAGTAGATATTACCCCTAACTGTTCACCGTCATCAGCAATAACTCTAATTTCTTTTTCTCTAATTTCTTCATTAACAGCAAAATTCTTATTAATATTGTTCACCTCCGATAAATATACCCATAAAAACAATAAAAGGACGGCATACGCCGTCCTTAATTATCCAATTCAAAAATTATATGGGATAACATAACCCTACTAGCAATGCTGTAAGGTGAGAAACGGCTGTTTCTTCTTTACTCAACCTATTATATTCTGATATCCCAATATTGTCAACACTTTTTTTATTTTTTAATTTTTACTCTACTAGAAACACATGATTTGCAACCTTCACAATATATAACCCTACTCTCAAATACTTGCTCGATTGTTTCTAGGAACTCAGGATTCTGGCAAAATTCTCTTCTATGGATAGTGATATTTTGTGGAGCATTAGTAATAAGACCACTTATGATAACATCCTCCATATTTGTGTTACTACCTAATTTACACTCGCCAATTTCCTTTAAAAAATCTTCATATAAATCTTTTCCATTTTCATCGATTATTCTATAAATTCCTTCATCTTGAACTATTAAATTGACCTCTTTAATTTTACTCTCTTGAATATCAACAAAATACTTAAGAAGCTTAATAAATTCTTTGTATTCTTTTTCAACTAAGTATTTCTCAACTACTTTATCAATAATATCTTCTATATCTAACGCCAATTCCTTCATTCTGAAGGTTATAAATCCATTTATATTTATATCATGATTTTCTTCCATGCATATTTTAATTTTTTCAATTATATTATTTATTCTATTATAACAGTATACGGAATTTTCGTCTTTAATTATTTCGTCTCCATTAAGAATTTTCATTATTCTATCTTCAACTTCTAATATCTCATCATGCTTTAAAAAGAAAAAAGTATCATTTAAATATTCAAATAAAGCTTTATTTTTATACGTATTTATTACCAACTTATAAAGTATATTACTTATATATAATTGAATTAGATTTAATATCTTCTTATCTTCTTCTTCATCACAAAAAATCTTTATAAAATGAGTCTCTCCTTCAAGACTCTCTGAAACACCTAAATGGATATTTTTCTCTTTAAAAAGGGCTCTTATTTCTTGTATATCTTCTATGAAATTCACTTCACCATCATATGCTAAAGAAAGAACAAGCATTATATTCACTCCCTTCTTACCTATAGTATGTATTAATTTTCATAGCATATACAGAAATAAATTATCAATTATCGACAATTCTATTGATTAAATCCTTATATGACATTATCCTTAAATTAAGAGATTTATTAGGATGTGAGATAATGAATATAGCTTTTGTCGACTATAGAACTTCTGATGAAGAAATGACTAACTTATCAAAATATGTAGATAGTATAATAAAGGTTCCAAAATTCTCTAAACTATATAATGCTATTGATGGACACCCAGATATTCAACTTTCATTAACTAATTCAGAAGATTTTTCATTAATTATTAATAAAGATATAGATTCAATATTTTTAGAACAATTGAATAACCTAAATATTAAATTCAAACTTTCTAATGGACTTATAGGTTCCAAATACCCTGAAAATATTTCTTTAAATGCAATAGTTCTAAAAAGTTATTTAATTCATAATCTAAAGTATACAGACTCTTCTTTATTAGATTTTTCAAAAGATAAAGTAAAAATAAATATAAAGCAGGGATATGCTAAGTGCTCCACAGTAACCTTAAGAGAGAAAGCTTTAATTACCTCTGATAAAGGAATATATAAAACATTAATAGAATATGGTTTTGATATACTTCTATTAAATCCAGGAGATATTCTTCTTCCGGGTTTAAACTATGGATTCATTGGGGGTTCAACTGGGTTATTATCTTCTAACAAACTTGGCATTTTTGGTGATTTATCTTATTATAATCAAGGGAATGAAGTTATAAAATTCTTAAAAAAATATGATATTGAACCTATAAGTCTTAGAAAAGGGCCCTTAGTCGATCGTGGTTCTCTATTCACTTTATCTTAAGCTATATTATTTTATGTATAAAACTAATACATGTTGAATATAATTTTAAGTTGCAAAAAAAATATATATTCCTTTATTGACTTTTATATTTAAAATATCTAAAATAGATTTATAAATTATGGCGCTATAGCCAAGTGGTAAGGCAGAGGTCTGCAAAACCTTTACCCCCGGTTCAAATCCGGGTGGCGCCTCCAAACAAAAAAGCAGAGTTTCGACTCTGCTTTTTTATGTTTAAACAACTCTTTATTTATCTTTCTTAACTTGCTTTAACAACTCTCCTACCTCTTCATTGGTAAACTTATAAGCTGTATTACAGAAATGACATATTAGCTCTTCTTCTTTACCTTCTTCATAAATTTCAGTTAAATCTTTTTCTCCAATACTTAAAAATGCTCTTTCCATTCTTTCTCTTGAGCAGTTACATTTATACTCTGGATAAATTGTCTCATTTATTTTTAAGTCCATATCCTCGAATATATATTTAATTATATCCTCTATACTCTTTCCTTGTGAAAGCATAGATGTTAGTTGAGGTATTTCTTCAAGTCTATAGGTTATTATATCTGCAATAAACTCGTCTGCACCGGGCATCATTTGAATAATAAATCCACCTGACGCCTTAATTGAATAATCTCTATCAACTAACACTCCTAACGCTACTGCTGAAGGTGTTTGCTCCGAAACTGTAAAATAATAAGAAAGATCTTCTGCAATTTCTCCAGAATGAATTGGAACTTGTCCAACATATGGATCTTTTAAGCCAAGATCTTTAATAACTGTTAAACTACCATTTTTCCCTATAGCTCCTCCAACATCTAGCTTACCTACTGAATTTAAAGGTGGATTAACATAAGGATTTCCTATAAATCCTTTAACTGTAGCATCACTATATGCTGTAACAGTAACTCCTTTAGCTTCTCCTCCCCCCTTAATTTGCAATGTAATTACCTCTTTATCAGATTTTAACATTGTACTCATAAGCGCAGCCCCAGTTAACATTCTACCTAGCGCAGATGCTGCAGTGGGTGTGCAATCATGGATTCTGGCACCTTCTTGGACTAAATTTGTTGTTTGACCTGCAATTATTCTAATATAACCACCTTTTGCAGTGGCTTTAATAATTCTATCTTCCATTTATAATTCCTCCTATTTTTTTAATATATATACAATTCTTTCTGATTCAGGCATTACTGAAGTCTCAGTGTAGTCATCATGCTTACCTAAAATTTCAAATCCAATAGATGATATAATATCCTCAATCTCTTTTTCTTCATAAGCCCTTTCTCTATGATACTCCTCAAATCTTCTATAATTAGTACCCTCTTTAACAAAAAAAGTAAGCTCCATTTCAACTACATTATCCTCTATATAGTTTTCCCAAGAATAAAATATTTCATCTGTATTATAATTAAAAATATTATTTCCTAATACTTCTTTAATCTTATAACTAGAATTTATATCGAATATAAAAATCCCATTATCCTCAAGATGATTATATACCCCATTAAAATATAGTCTTAAATCTTCAGTAGACAAAATATAATTAGTAGAATCTAAAACGCAAGTTATTAAATTAAATTTTCTATTTAATTCGAGATACCTCATGTCTTGCAATACTACTTTAGCATTACTTTTGTTTTTCCTTACTTTTTCGCCAGCTTCCATTAACATTTCTTCTGATAAATCTACAAGAAAGTTTTCTCTAAAATTTTTGCATATATATTTTGCTACATTTCCTGTTCCTGTTGCTAAATCTAAGTATTTATCATTATTAATATTATGTGACTTAGCAACATTCATTATAAAATCTGATATTTTTTCATAATCTATATCCTCATATATTAAATTATCATATATATTGGATAAATTTTTATATTGACTCATAATATGTCCCCCAAAGAAAATCTTACTAAATTATATTATAAATTATAATATCATAAGTCAACTTATTTTCTACCTAAAATTTCATCATTGCTAGGAATTTTAAGCATTCTTTTTCTTTTTGTCATTATACCGCCAATTCTTCCTGTTTCTTCTGCTGTAAGTCCTGACCAGCCAAATTCATCCACTTTCTCTTTAAGTCCTAACTCATCAGCAATTTCATATTTAATTTTTTCTCTTAATAATTCTGCTTCAGTTAATTGTTTATTAGCTTTAATTTTAGACTTAATAATCTTTTTAAGTGGTGTTTTTGTCATAATTTACCCCCATAAAGTTATTTCATCTTCTATTCTGCTATTAAAATTTAAAAAATATACCTACATATGATATAAATTTTCTAAAAAACTTGATATTTATGTGACATTTCACTATAGTAAAATTATGATGATTTTAAAATCATTTTTAGGGTTTTAAGTTCAACTAATAATTTATTCATGCCTGAAAATGTCCTGAAGCTGACATTTTCAAACAAGAATAAATTAAGTTTTCTATAAAAACCCTATATAATATTTAGGAGGGGATTATTTTGTATAACGTGGCAATAGTTGGGGCTACTGGAAACGTAGGTAGAAAGTTCATTGAAATTCTTGAGGAAAGAAATTTTCCAGTAAAAGAACTTTATCTTTTTGCTTCTGAGAGAAGTGAAGGAAAAACTTTAAAGTTCAAAGGACAAGATATCCTTGTAGAAGCTACTGTAGAAAAAAACATAAAAGATAAGAAAATTGACTTTGCTCTATTTTCAGCAGGGGGAGATACTTCAAAAACATTTGCTCCTATCTTTTCTAAATATGGGGCTACAGTAATTGATAACTCAAGTGCTTGGAGAATGGATCCTGAAGTACCATTAGTGGTACCAGAAGTAAATCCTGAAGATATTAGTTGGCACAAAGGAATAATAGCAAATCCAAATTGTTCAACAATTCAAGCTATGGTTGCTTTAAAGCCAATTCACGATAAGTACGGTATTAAAAGAATTGTTTATTCTACTTATCAAGCAGTTTCTGGGGCTGGCGTTCAAGGAATTAAAGATTTAGAGGATGGAATAAAAGGTGTTGCACCTAAAAAGTTTCCTTATCCAATTGCAGGAAATGTTATTCCTCAAATCGACGTATTTTTAGAGAATGGCTATACTAAAGAAGAAATTAAAATGATTGAAGAAACAAAGAAAATACTTCATAATCAAGATTTAAAGATTACTGCTACTACTGTAAGAGTTCCTGTATTAAATTCTCATTCTGAGAGTATAAACTTAGAACTTATAAATGATTATAAAATAGAAGATATTTTTTCTCTTCTAAGTAACTCTACTGGTGTAGTTGTATATGATAATATCAAAGAAGATAAATACCCTACCCCACTTTTATTTAGTGGAAAAGATGAAGTTTTTGTTGGTAGAATTAGAAGAGATTTTTCCATAGATAATGGTTTAAATCTTTGGGTTGTTGCTGATAACATCAGAAAAGGCGCTGCTCTTAATGCTATACAAATAGCTGAACTTATTATTTCAAAAAAATAAGAATCAATAAAGGGTAAAGGTATTGAATATTTTTACCCTTCTTTATTGAAATACATTTATAATACTATACATAGGATAAAAAAACTTATTCTTTCCTATGAATATGAATTTGGAGGTAAACCCCATGTCTATTTTTACTGGTGCAGGTGTTGCTATAATAACTCCCTTTGATAATGAAGGCGTTAATTTTAATAAACTTGAAGATTTAATTGAATGGCAAATACAAGAGGGAACAGATGCTATTATTGTTTGTGGTACAACTGGCGAAGCTTCTACCATGACAGAAGCAGAACGCAAAGCTACCATATCATTTACTGTAGAAAAAGTTAATAAACGCATTCCAGTAATTGCTGGTACAGGAACAAACAATACAAAGGCTTCAATAGAAATGAGTGTTTGGGCTGAAAGCATAGGTGTTGATGGTGTTTTAGTTATAAACCCTTACTATAATAAAACTTCAAAAAGAGGTTTGTTTGAACATTTTAAGGCAATAAATGATTCAATAAATATACCAATTATAGTTTATAATGTTCCATCAAGAACTGGTATGAATATTACGCCTAAATCTTTAGAGGAACTTTCTAAACTTAAAAATATTGTAGCAGTTAAAGAAGCCTCTGGTAATATAAGCCAAATTGTAGAAATTGCATCTAAATTAAGAGGAAAAATAGATATATATTCAGGAAATGATGATCAAATACTTCCAATATTATCTTTAGGTGGTAAAGGCGTAATATCTGTTTTATCAAATATTGTACCTTCTGTTGTTCACACAATGTGTAGTCGTTATTTTGATGGAGATTTACAAGGTGCCTTAGATTTACAATTAGATTATCTGACCCTTACAAATAATTTGTTTATTGAAACAAATCCTATTCCTGTTAAAACAGCATTAAATTTAATGGGTTATGAGGTTGGAGATCTTAGGCTACCACTTTATAATATGGAAGAAGAAAATAAACTTAAGTTATTAGAATCTTTAAAAGAGCATGGTCTTGTAAAATAGGAGGACTGTTATGATAAGAATATTACTACATGGTTGTTCAGGAAGAATGGGGAAAGTAATTACTGCAACATGCGCTAACTTTCCTAACTTAGAAATTGTAGGTGGCATTGATAAATATACTGCACCAGAGCTTAAATACCCTATTTTCTCATCTTTAGATGAATGTAATATAGAATATGATGTTCTACTAGATTTTTCATCTGCTGCAGCACTTAATAACTTGCTTAATTTTTCAATTAAAAGCAATAAGCCAATTGTTATATGTTCTACGGGCTTTGATGAGGAAGCTTTAAAATTAATAAGTACTACTTCAAAAACAATTCCAATATTCCGTTCTGCTAATATGAGTATAGGAATTAATCTAATTAATAATATATTAAGAAAAGTAACTCCATTTTTATATGATAATTATGATATTGAAATCGTGGAAAAACATCATAATCAAAAATTAGACTCTCCATCCGGTACAGCTGTTCTATTAGCTGATACCATAAAGGATTCAATTAAAGAAGAAACTCACTTTGTAAATGGTAGAGATGGTCTTGCTAAAAGACAACATTCTGAAATTGGAATTCACGCTGTAAGAGGCGGAGGTATTGTTGGCGATCATGAGGTTATATTTGCAGGTACTGGAGAAGTTATAGAACTTACTCATAAAGCAATATCAAGAGAAGTATTTGCTGTAGGTGCTTTAAAAGCTTGTGAATATATGGCTGGTATTACTTCACCTTCGCTTTATAATATGGATGACGTTTTAAATCTAAAGTTTTAAAAGTACTGCATTTGCAGTACTTTTTCTATTCTATAGTTTATAAAATAAAAAAGAGGCTTAACGCCTCTTTTTTTATTTTTTAGTGTTTAGCTATAGTTACTTTGTCAAAGTATATGAATCCTAATGGAGAAACTCTTACACCTTTAACATAGTCTTTAACACCTTTAACTGCTGTATAGTAGTATATTGGTAGTATTGGAAGATCCTTCATTAATAGATCTTCAGCTTGATGCATATATTCTGATCTCTTTGTTGCATCAGTTTCTGATTTAGCTTTTTCTATTAACGCATCGTAATCTGGGTTCTTGTATCCAGAGTCATTTTGACCTGAATCAGAAGTCCACATATCTAAGAATGTCATTGGGTCAACGTAGTCACCTAACCAACCACCTCTAGCAAGTTCGTAGTTCTTTTGCTTTCTTGTAACTTGGAATACTTTCCATTCTTGGTTCTTAAGTTCAACGTTAATACCTAAGTTCTTCTTCCACATATCTTGAATAGCTTGAGCTATATCTTTATGACCACCTTCAGAGTTGTATAATAATTCTAAAGTTGGGAATCCTTTACCATCTGCGTAACCAGCTTCAGCTAATAATTGCTTAGCTTTAGCAACATCACCCTCTGGATTAAAGTATTGCTTACTAGAAAAGTCTTTTCCATTAGCATCTGAAATACCTTGAGGTACGAATGAGAATGCAGGAATTTGACCACCCTTAGTTACTTTTTCAGTTATATCTTTTCTGTTTACTGCAAGGTTTAATGCTTCTCTAACCTTAACGTTTGCTAAAACTTTAGCTGCATCTGCATTTACATTTTTAGCATTATCAGACACATTAAAGTGATAGTAATATGATCCTAAGTTAGGGAAGTTTGTAGCTGTTTTATCAGCTAAAGCATTTTGTACTTCAACAGAAGGAACTGTATCTGTCATATCAAGATCTCCTGCTTTGTATGAAGCCCATGCTGATGTTTCATCTGAAATTAATTTATAATCAATTTCAGTTAAGCTAACATCTTTAGTATCATAATAGTTGTCATTCTTAACAAAAGTGATAGAATCCTTTGGCTTCCATTCTTTCATCTTGAATGCTCCATTAGTGATATAAGTTTCAGGTTTTGTAGCCCAATCCTTATCCTTAGAAACAACATCTTGTTTTACTGGGAAGTATGTTGGGAATGCCATTAATGATAAGAAGTATGAAGTTGGTTTTTCTAACTTAACTTCAAGAGTTTTATCATCTATAGCTTTAACTCCTACATCTTCTTTCTTAGCTTTTCCAGTGTTGAATGCTTCACCATTTTTAATG
Organism: Clostridium paridis; assembly: GCF_016765615.1. Lineage (GTDB taxonomy): Bacteria > Bacillota > Clostridia > Clostridiales > Clostridiaceae > Clostridium_T > Clostridium_T paridis. The sequence goes on from NZ_JAESWA010000017.1 coordinate 314,534, forward strand.
TAATACATTTGGTAAGCATATTCTGCTGCTGTAGCTGGATCTAATGCTCTTAACCAAGCATATTCGAAATCCTTAGCTGTTACAGCCGAACCATCTGACCACTTAGAATCTCTTAAGTGGAAAGTATAAGTTAAACCATCAGCACTTACATCATATTTTTCTGCAACACCTGGTATTGGTTTATCCTTATCATCTAGTTTCATTAATCCTTCAAAAGTATTAACTAAAACTATAGCTCCATCAACTGCAGAGTTTAGAGCTGGATCTAAAGTTTTAGGATCCGCACCTAAGTTATATTTTATAACTTGAGGAACGTTAGCTGATGCATCTTCTTTCTTTCCACATCCAGCTAATACAGATAAGCTTAATGCTACTGCTAAAGAAGTAGCAAAAACTCTTTTTAACTGAGTCTTTTTCATAAATTTTCCCCCTTAATAAATTATTTATAATAATTGCTTTGCAATTATAAGCTTAATATAAGTGACAGGCAACAAAGTGACCGTCTCCAACATCCTTCATTTCTGGATCTATCTCAGCGCAAATAGGCTTAGCATATTTACATCTTCCTCTAAATCTACATCCTGGTGGAGGGTCGATAGGTGAAGGAATATCTCCTTCTAAAACTATTCTCTTTTTCTCCTTAGCTTCATCTGGATCAGGGATTGGAATCGCTGATAATAAAGCTTGAGTATAAGGATGAAGTGGCTTTGCATAAAGTTTATTGCTTTCTGCTTTTTCTACCATTCTACCTAAATACATTACCCCAATGTGAGTAGAAATATGTTTTACCATCGATAAATCATGCGCAATGAATAAATAAGTTAGTCCTAATTCTTCTTGTAATGTTTCAAGCATATTAACAACTTGCGCTTGAATAGATACATCTAAAGCTGAAATCGGCTCATCACAGACAATAAAATCTGGTTCAACAGCTAATGCTCTAGCTATTCCTATTCTTTGTCTTTGTCCACCTGAGAATTCATGTGGATATCTGTTAATATGGTCTCCATTTAATCCAACTTTATTCAACAGATCTCTTACTCTTTCTAATTTTTCATTACCTTGTAATATATTGTGAATATCCAATGCTTCAGCAACAATATCTCCTACTGTCATTCTAGGATTTAATGATGCATATGGATCTTGGAATATCATTTGCATTTTTTTTCTATATGGTATCATTTCTTTAGTTGATAAATTAGTAATATCTTTACCATCATAAATTATGCTACCAGAAGTAGGATTATATAGCTTAAGTACAGTTCTACCAGTTGTAGTTTTACCACATCCTGATTCCCCTACTAAACCTAAAGTTTCACCCCTATTTATGGAGAAACTAACTCTATCAACTGCTTTAACATAGCTTTTTTTAGAAAATATTCCTTTGTTAGCAGGAAAGAATTTACTTAACTCTTTTACTTCTAAAATCACTTTATTTTCTTTCATTGGTTATTCTCCCTTCTTAATAGGTGACTCTACCTTAGGCGCATTTGGATGATTTAACCAACAAGCAGCTCTATGATTTTCACCAATTTCCATTAATGGTGGTTGATTTTCTAAACATACCTTCATAGCATATTTACATCTAGCCGCAAATGGACATCCTGCTGGTGGGTTTAATAAATCTGGTGGTTGACCCTCAATAGGTGTTAATTTTTCTTTTAATAGTTTTTTAGGATTAGGCACACTGCCTAAAAGTCCCCATGTATATGGGTGTCTTGGATTATAGAATATTTCTCTAACATCTCCAGTTTCAACTATTAGTCCACCATACATTACATTTATTTTTGAACACACATCAGCAACTACTCCTAAATCATGAGTAATTAGAATTATTGATGTTCCTAATTCATCCTTAAGCTTTTTCATAAGTTCAAGTATTTGAGCTTGAATTGTTACGTCTAATGCAGTTGTAGGCTCATCAGCTATAAGTAGCTTTGGCTCACAAATTAGTGCCATCGCAATCATAACTCTTTGTCTCATACCACCAGAAAATTCGTGTGGATATTGTTTCATTCTTTTTTCTGGTGAAGGTATACCTACTAAGTTCAACATTTCTATTGCTTTCTTGTCAGCTTCAGCCTTGGATACTTTTTTATGTTTAATATAATGTTCTGTTAGTTGTTGTCCAACTGTGAAAACTGGGTTTAAGCTTGTCATAGGATCTTGGAAAATCATTCCCATTTCATTTCCTCTGATTTTTTCCATTTCCTTTTCGTTAAACTTAGTTATATTTTTTCCGTCGAAGTCTACTTCCCCTCCGGTTATTTTCCCATTCTCTTGTAATAGTCTCATAATACTCATCATGGTAACACTTTTACCACAACCTGATTCACCAACTATACCTAAAGCTTCTCCCTTTTCAAGTGAAAAAGATATTCCTCTTACAGATTTAACTTCTCCAACATGAGTGAAAAAGGAGGTTTTCAAATCTTTAACTTCTAGTAATTTACTCATAATCGTTCCTCCTACTTTCTCATTTTAGGGTCTAAAGCATCACTTAATCCATCCCCAAATAAATTAAAGGCTAAAATGATTAAACAAATCATTAAGGATGGGAAGAATAATTGATATGGGAAAAGGTATATAGCTCCCATTGCGTCACTAGCTAATGTTCCTAATGAAGCTTTTGGCGCAGAAATACCAAGTCCTATAAAGCTTAAAAATGCTTCAGTAAATATTGCAGAAGGTATTAATAATGTCATTGTAACTATAATTGAACCCATAGCATTAGGTATTAAATGTCTAAATATTATTCTACTTCCTGATGCTCCTAAAGTTTTAGCAGCTAGTACAAATTCTTGATTTTTAAGTTGAAGAATTTCTCCTCTTACAATTCTAGCCATATTTAACCAGTAAGTAACCGCAAGTGCAATTATTATACTTGTTAAATCGCTACCACCAGCCTCACCAGGTTTACTTAATACAGTCATTAATAATACTACTATGATTGTAGTTGGTATAGCATATAATATATCTACTATTCTCATCATTATATTATCAATTCTACCACCAAAATATCCAGATATTCCTCCGTATATAATTCCTATAACTATGTTTATAACAACTGATACGAAAGCTATTATCATTGAATATCTTGCACCATACATACATCTAACGAATACATCTCTACCTAATTGGTCTGTTCCAAACCAATGTGTTCCAGATGGTTTTAAATTTGCTGAATTTAAATCATTGTTAGCATAATCAAACTTAGAAAAACTAGGTACAAAAATTGCTAGCAATGTAATTATTACTATTACAACTAAAGATATAAGTGCTACCTTATTTCCTTTTAATCTTCTCCATGCATCTTGCCAATAAGTTACTGAAGGTCTAGCGATTTGTTCAATTTTCTTTTCTTCACTACTTAATGGCTCAAATAATTCTTTTGAAAATTCCACTTTATTCCCTCCAATTCTATGATTCTGAGTTTTCTAGTTTTATCCTTGGATCTATAAGGACGTATAAAATATCTACAACAAAATTTGCAACTATTAGGAATATACAAAAGAATACTGTTACTCCCAGTAAAGTTGTATAGTCTCTATTTGTAACAGATTGAACAAATTCTCTTCCAAGACCAGGAATAGAAAATATTTTTTCTACAACAAATGATCCAGTAAGTACTGCAGCTATAAGCGGTCCCATATATGTTACTACAGGAATCATTGAATTTTTAAGCGCATGCTTAAATATGACAGTAGTTTCACTTAATCCTTTTGCCTTAGCAGTTCTTATATAATCTGCTTTTAATACATCTATAAGTCTATTTCTTGTTAATCTTGTAATAAATGCTGTTGATGAACCTGCAAGCGCTATCACAGGCATTATATAATTTTTAGGACCTGAAAAGCCAGTTGCCGGAAGCAGTTTCCATTGAACTGCAAAGTAATAAATTAATACCGCCGAAATAACGAAACTCGGTATTGTAACTCCTAGGGTAGCTAAGAACATACAAAACTGATCCTGCCACTTTCCTTGTTTTAAGGCAGATACTATTCCAAGTAAAATACCTATAATTAAAGATGCTACTATTGATAATGCACCAACTTTTGCAGAAGCTGGGAATGAATAATTTACTATCCAATTTACTGTTCTACCTGGATAAGTAACAATTGAGTCACCTAAATCCCATTTAACTAAATTTCCTAAATAATTAATATATTGTTCTCCAAGTGGCTTGTCCAAACCATATTTAACTTCCAAATTCTTTTTTGTCTGAGCGGTCATCTTTTCACCATCAAATGGACCACCAGGCATGAATCTCATCAAGAAGAATGTAGCTGAAACAACAACCCAAATGGTTATTATGCTTGCAACCAATCTCTTAAGCACATACTTTAACATGTTATTCCTCCTCTTTACCTTTCGCCAAATACATACAAATAATTCAATTACAATTATATTATATTATCGTTAAAAGTCAATATAATATAGTAATATTTATTAACTTTCATTAGTACTTTGTTAATTTACTAATTATTTTTTTAACTAATTCTCATATACAAGTACAAAAGTAGAAAACGTTTGTATCCTTTTATATCAGCCATTTCAAGTTTTCAGATCCTTTATCAGTGCAAATCAACTCCTTAATTTAGTATGGTTATAAACATTAAATTTGATAAAAATATATACTTATAGATATCATTTTAATATTTTTGTAAAAATATTAAAATTGTGTTTTATCATATATAAACCTAATAATAATTTTAACCATTCCTTGAAATAATTTCAATAAAAATATATTTCTATTAACATTATACTACTATAATTTATCTATTTAGAATATATTTATCTTAATTTAATAAATGCATTTATATAAAAAGAAGATGTTTCAAAATCGAGTAATTAATACTACTTATGAAACACCTTCATTGGCATCTTTCTTTATAACATTATATTTCAGAAATAAATTGTTCAATTATATCCAGAGCTTCAATCAAACTCTCTTTAGAATAACAATAGCTTATTCTAAAAAATCCATCACCTGCTACTCCAAAAGCATCCCCTGGAACACAAGCAAGTTTCTTTTCAAATAGAAGTTTTTCACAAAAATCCTTAGATGAAATATTATATTTCTTAATGGATGGAAATATATAAAATGCCCCTTTAGGTTTTACTACTTCTATTTCCATACTTTTTAATCTATTATAAACCAAATCTCTTCTTTCTACAAAGGATTTTTTCATTCTATCTAAATCTTCTAATGCCAAATCAAATCCATAATAAATTCCCCATTGAATAATTGATGGAGCACATGAGACATTATACTGATGTACCTTCATAATTTCCTTCATATATTTAGATGCAGCTCCAATAAAACCAATTCTAAGTCCAGTCATAGAAAACATCTTGGAGAATCCACCTATGTATATAATATTATCTTTTAATTCTTTAACTTGAGCTATTGAATAATACTCATCATAGCATAAAGAACTATAAATTTCATCTGTCAAAGCAATTATATCATATTTTTTAATTAATTCAGCAATTTTTTTTCTATCTTCTAAAGATAAAATCGCTCCAGTAGGATTTGATGGGTAGGATAATATAATTTTCCTAATGCCATATTTCTTAATCTTACCTTCTATATCTTCTATATTTAGTGTGAAATCCTCATTCAAATTATACGTTACTGGCTCACTATCTATTATTTTCAATATATTTTCATATGCAGGATATCCTATAGCAGGTATTAATACTTTCTCACCTGGTTCAACAAGCGCAGATAATACTGAGTACAATCCTTCACTTCCTCCAATTGTTATGCATATTTCATCAGCCAAAAATGAAATTCCTAAGCTTTCTAGATATGATGATATTCGTTCTCTTAATGGCAGTATTCCAGCATTTGATGTATATTCTGTCTTGTTTTCTTCTAACGCTTTTACTATTCCAGCCTTAATGCTCTCAGGCACATTAAAATCCGGCTGTCCAAGCGTCAAAGATATAGCCCCATCTACTTCATTAACTAAATTAAAAAATTTACGAATTCCTGATATTTCAACTTTTTCGACATTTTTATTCATTAAAATTCAATCCCCTTTCTAGCACTTACTCCCTTTGAGAAATAATGTTTTATTTCAACCATTTCTGTTACCAAGTCTGCTCTTTCAATAATTGATTGAGGAGCATTTCTTCCTGTTAATATGATTTCTGTTTCATTTCTTTTATTCTCAAATAAATTAATTATATCATTTTCATTCAGAAAACCATTATTAAGCACTCCAAATGCTTCATCCAGTATTAGCACATCGCATTCGTCATTCTTCAACAGCTCTAACGCATAATTATACTCAGTTTTTATTTCAATTTTAAGTTCTTCAATTTGTTCTTTGTTCAAATTCCATACGAAATCTTTTTTGCTCTCCATTCTTATAACCTTAAAATTTTCTACAAGATTTCCTAATATTTTTAATTCACCTGTTTCATTGCTTTTTAAAAATTGAATCATTATAACATTAAGTCCATTTCCTGCTGCCCTAATCCCTTGACCAATTGCTGAAGTTGACTTACCTTTTCCATTTCCCGTATATATTTGAATCATTCCTTTTTCTAGTTTCATTTGATTCACTCCTTAGTAATATTTTATGTAAAAATGAATAATTTGCATTTTCCCCCTTTTAAGAGTACCGATAATTGTTTATAATTATACTTATTATAGCATAATTTACATACAAAATTCATTGAAGGGGTGATCACATGAGTTATAATTTTACAGATCCATATGAAATTGCAAGATTTATAAAAGAAGCTAAAAAGTCAACACCTGTTAAAGTGTACATAAATGGAGATTTAAGTGGTTGTGATTTTGGAAATATTGAGTGGTATGGATCAGCAAATTTTTATGTTCTATATGGAGAAAGCGATGAAATCACAAAATTAATTCTTGATAACAAAGAAAAAATCAGACATTTCAGGGATGAAATAGATAGAAGAAATTCTGCAGTACCTATGTTGAACTTACTAGAGGTCGATGCAAGAATTGAACCAGGTGCTATAATAAGAGACAAAGTAAAAATTGAAAAAAATGCAGTAGTAATGATGGGGGCAGTAATAAATATAGGTGCAGAAATTGGCGAAGGTACAATGGTTGATATGAACGCCGTTGTAGGAGCTAGAGGAAAACTTGGCAAAAGAGTTCATCTAGGGGCTGGAGCTGTTGTTGCCGGAGTTTTAGAACCACCTTCAAAAGAACCATGCATTATAGGTGATGACGTTCTTATAGGAGCAAATGCAGTTATCCTAGAAGGAGTTAAAATAGGTAACGGTTCTGTTGTTGCAGCTGGTTCTGTTGTTGTGGAAGATGTTCCAGAAGGTGTAGTGGTGGCTGGAACACCTGCAAAGATCATTAAAGAAGTTGATGATAAGACAAAGGATAAAACAAAGATATTAGATGATTTAAGAAAATAAAAAAATTGGCAGGCGACTAATTCTTTTTTTACTCTTTAGGGGCGTCTAGTAAATTCTTAGATAATAATTCAAACTTATGATGTTATCCTGAGCCTAAAATATTATAAATTCCTCGTAAAGAGTAAAAAATTAAACCTGGATATAAATAATATCCAGGTTTTTTTATACCTATAATCCCTATTTCTTTATATAAAAACTATTTGCTACGCTCCAAATGAAGTATTTTCTTGCAAACTTTGACTTTCTTCATTTTCAAGACAGCTTTCGTCTTCCTTTTGAACTTTTTCCATTTTAGAAATAGAAACTTCGTAAGCAACTTTTTTTATGACTTGATTTTCCCCAATCTTCTTTTGATATTCTCTACTTTGAAGTCTTCCCCAAATTCTAATATTGTCTCCTACTTCTAGTGTTTGACAAAATCTTGAATTTCTTCCCCAAGCAATTGTAGGAATGTAATCTGATTTATTATAAGCTCTATTAACTGCTAGTAATAAATCTGCTATTTCTCTTCCAAAAGGAGTTGTTCTGTAAACTGGCTCTTTACAAACGTATCCATCTAGGAAAATTTCATTAGGATTTTTACTTCTTTCTAGACAAGGTATAATATTTCTAGCAAATACAGTTAATATTAATCTGTTTGAACCATCAACAAATTTATTATAGCTTCTTAACTGTCCCTCAACTATTATATCCATACCTATCTCTAATTCTATTTCAGTTAAAAGTCTTTCAGAAACTGTTATACTTAAAACGTCAACAGAATCAGATAGTCTTTGAACCTCCATATTAAAGCTGTAAAATCCCTCACCATACATCTCATGTGAAAATTCTAATTTTGATAATACTTTCCCCTCTAAATAAATCTTATTGTTTAACATTAAATTGTCCATCTTTACCCCTCTCTCCATTAGTTTTTATAAAAACTTTATCAAAAGCCAATTATAGGAAATTTTTAGATATACATCAATTATAATACAATTCTTTTTATTTTTTCAATAAAATTGATTAAAATTCACAATTAATTTTTCTAAAAAAAAGTTGTTTATATAATACTTAGCACAATTAATATTATATAATAAATTCAATTTATACAGTATATTTCCAGCTTTTAAGTATATTATCGTAATATCCTAATTATTTTTTACCTTACTTGTGAATTTTGACTCTTACTTATTATTATTATAATTAATGATAAAATATTAGCCCTTTAATCTATATATATTATGTTTATTTAATATTCATTACTTACAAACCCAATATTTTGTGCTATAATTAAGAAAGTAAAATCAAAATACACATTATAGACTTTTATGATTTCAATTTATTATACAAATTCAACGGAGGGCAATATGAAGGAAAACACTCTAGAATTAGCTGAAAATAAGTTAATACTTTTATATATAGTTAAAAATATAAAATATCCATTAACCAAAACTCAATTAACTGATTTGGTTTTAGAAACTAGTTTTATAAACTACTTCACTCTCCAACAATATATAAATGATTTAGTTACAACTGATTTCATTAAATATGAAGAGGTTAATGAAAAAAGTTTTATACATTTAACCTCTAAAGGAAATAGCGTATTAGATTTCTTCGGAGATAGAATATCTTCATCAAAATTATCAATTTTGGATGATTATATTAAAGAAAAAAGTGAAAAAATTAAAAAGGAGCTTACTATTCATAGTGACTACACACTAGATAATAATAACTCCTTTTTAGTTAATCTAAAAGCATTAGAAAATGGCTCCTTGTTAATTGATATTAAATTAAGTGTTGCTTCAAAAAAGCAAGCAGTTGATCTTTGTCATAAGTGGAAGGAAGACTCTTCTGAAATTTACACTAAAATAATAAACGCTTTAATCCAGTAAGTTATAATAAACCATATCATTAGGTTCTTTTCCTAAAGTTATGGTTTTTTCTATTTCTCTAGCTTTATTAATTATATATAGTTTATTCTTAAAATTATCTGCAACGTATACTCTATCTTTAACTTCAATAATCCCTCTTGGCATACCACCGATTTTAATATCTGTATAACCCTCATTATCTACGTCTATAAACCCAACAGTTCCTTCTTCAAAATTTGAAACATATATATAATTTTCACTATAATAAAAATCTACAGGCCCAAACCCAACTTTATATTCATAAACTTTTTTACCACTTCTGAAATCATATATAGATATACTACCTCTTCTGTTTAATCCCAAATTACTTTCACATACATATATTTCTTCATCGTTTTTAGATATATAACATTTTGTAGGTGTTTCTTCAACTTGTATATTTATTATCTTCTCATCTTGATTACAATCAAAAATTGTGATTTCATTCGAGTCCATATTTACTATTGCTGCCTTACCTGATTTATTTATATACATAAAGTGAGGATATACCCCTAAGGATATTTCCTTCATAATTTTTTTGCTAATTAAGTCAATTATGATTAAACTATTACTCTCACCACATAATACATAACCTTTATTCCGATAAACCTTGATATCATTTGGATGTGATCCAATATATAAGTTTTCCATTTCTTTTTTTAATCTTATGGAAACTACTGATAAGGAATCACCATAACTATTTGCTGTAATAATATTTTCTCCCCATAAACATAATCCATGTGGGCCTGAGGGACATTCTCCTAAAACTATAGGACATACTATGTGCTTATAATTATTTATATCTATAAAACTTAACGAATTAGAAGCAGTATTACAAATACAAAGTCCTTCCACCTAACTTCACCCTCCTTATCTTTTGTATTACAATATATGTGTCTTATTATATAAATGATATTAATTTTTTCTAATATTATTTTAATAAAGTACCATGAAACACCAATGCTACAGTATTATAAAAACAGAAAGGCTAATAACAAAAGTAATTTTGTTATTAGCCTTTTATAAATTCATAACTATTTTTTAAAGTAACATTTTTGCTAAATAGCTTTCTATCAGTCTGGAAACTACATTAAATGCTAGAATGAAAGCTCCCGATAACATTACATTAGTAAATATCTTACGTTTAATAGTATTCTCTAAACTTTCAATATTCTTAAAGCTTCTATATATAAAATATATTGCAATAGCCCATGGAATTAAATCTTCCTTTGACATTATAGGAAATATTAATGGTATCAATGCTGCGAAATAATATATTTTCTTCACGTTATTCCTCCTACTACTTATAGTAATTAGCTCTAATAAGCTTATCACTTAAATCTATAGCCTTAAGCATGTCTTCTTTTTCTCCTTTATAGGATTCTGTTCCTACGAATTCTCTTGTTTCAAGCACCGTGAAATCTTTGTTTGTATTTAATAAGTTTCTTCCTACTGTTTTATTGCTATCTTTGTCTAAGTTCACACCAAAAAGATATGCAACTGTCGGTAAAGTATCAACTTGTCCACCCTGAACATGTTTTACTTCTCCAGAAATACTGTCATTGTATATAATAAGTGGAACTTCTCTATTATTTTCTTTCATCCATGGTTCAAGTCCACTTGTTTTTTGAACTTCATCTCCATAAAACTTATGAACACCTTCATGATCTCCATAAATAACTACAACAGTGTTTTTTAGAATTCCTTCTTTATCTAATTTATCAAAGAAATCTCCTATATATTTATCAGTGTAATTAATACATTGAAAATATCCACCAAGTTTTGTGTTCTCCAAATTGCTTGGTAGCTTTAATGTTTTATCAGCTTCTGGTAATTCAAATGGCGAGTGACTAGTTAATGTTACCGTATAAGATAAGAACGGGGCTTTTAATTCTTTTAGCTTATCGGCATATTGACTTAAATAACTTCTATCACTAATTCCTAAGTTAATTACTTCATCAATATTATAATTTGTTGAATCTGCTGTTTTTTGATATCCTACTGATTTAAGCACTGGCATCCAGTTCCAATATGATCCTTTATCTGGGTGAGAAGCAAAGGTTGAGTATCCCATATTCTTAAAAATATTTGGGAAAGAGTATTGATATTGATTTCCTGGATATCTAAATGCTGTGGCTCCTTCTCTAACTGGTAGTGTTGATGTATTCGTAATTATCTCTCCATCAGAACTTGTACCATTCCATGTTTGTTCATGAAAATTATCAAAATAATAAGAATTCTTTAGAATCCTATTAAGATTTGGAGTAATTTCTTGTCCATTAACTTTTTGGCCAATTACAAAATTCTCTAATGATTCCCATTGAATTATAAGAACATTTTTTCCTTGCATACTATTAAAATACTTATTATCAGGAAGATTTTCTTTCTTTTTTGAGAACCAATCTTCAGTCTGTTTCTTTTCTTCACTTGAAAGTTCATATGGCTTAGATTCCTTATAATAATTATATGAATCGAAAATATGATATCCAATTGGAGTTAAATTTGATATAGTCTGATTGGGACTCCAACTCTTTCTAAATATCATCTGATTTTCAAACCCTTTATTATATGTATCTATTTTAATATGCGCATATGTTAGATAAAGGATTGGTAATATAAAGGCTATTAGAAATGCTACCAAATTTCTTTTTACTTTAATTTGCTTATCTCTTATTATCATAATTAATAATATAACAATATCAATAATAAAAGCTAAGTCTACTAACCTGACCATAGAAATAATTGATGAACCTAAATTATCTAGATTGCTTGTCATTTTAAGCATATACAATGATATAAATGAAGAATTACTTCTAAAGTACCACAAATCACCTATCACAAATATTGTAAATATCACATTAAGTATTAAAAAACTAACAGCTTGTCCTTTTTTGGAAAATAAAAATCCAAAGGATAAAAATATTAAAATAAAACTAAAGTAAACTAAAAAAGGTGGATATGAATAAAACACCCTCATAGGGTTAATTCCATTTGCTTTATCATCTGAAATTAACGCCATAAATAAAATAGATTTAAAGAAAATAAGTATAAATGTAATTATAAAATACTTATTATGAACTATATCTTTTATTGTATCTCTAAATGTTCCCAGGAATCTTTTTTCCTTGTTAGTATTATATGCTAGCATAATTACCTCCAGTTATTAATAAGTATATTAATTATATCATCAATTTCTTTTTTAAATTTTAAATATTTTCTTAAATTTATAAAGCTCGGTTTTTTCCGAGCTTTATTTACATATAACAAAATCAAATATTTTTTCTAATTATCTTTCTCATATCTCCAATCATATAAAGTGAGCCACAAATTAAAAGCATATCATCTTCAGCTATTTTACTTACAGCATATCTATATGCCTCTTCATAATTATCCATGGAAATAGCTTTTATTTCTTGTTCTAGGATTTTATCCCTTAAAACCTCAGAAAGTTCTGCTCTATCAGAATGTGGAGTAACTGCAACAACTTCTTTAGCTAAAGGGCATATTTCCCTAATCATTTCATCTACTTGCTTATCAGCTAATATCCCCAAAATCAATACTAAATTCTTATAATTAAAGTAGGTTCTTAGGTTTTCTTTAAGTTTTCTTATTCCATCTATATTATGAGCCCCATCTATTAGTATATAAGGCTTACCACTTAGTAGTTCCATTCTTCCCTTCCACTCTACTTCTTCTAAACCTTTATAAATATCGTTATCGCTTATAGATATTTCACCTAGTTCTGATAAAACCTTTATTGCTGTTATTGCAGTTAAGCAATTAACAACTTGATGTTTACCAAGTAAAGGTAAATTTATTTCTAAACTTTTATTTTCTATATTGTATTTGATTCTTTGAAATACTTTAGAATCCTTTTGTAGCACTCCTAAAAATTCTGAAGAAATAGGATTAACACTATATATTTTTGATCCTAATTCCTTTGCTTTAGCTTTAATGACTTCTAATACTTCTCGCTCTTGAGGATATAATATAACTGGAACATTCTCTTTAATAATACCAGCTTTCTCACCAGCTATTTCCTTTAATGTATCCCCTAAAATATTCATATGATCGAAACTAATTGAAGTTATAACAGTTAAAATAGGTGTTAATACGTTAGTTGAATCTAGCTTACCACCAAGTCCAACCTCTATTACTCCAAAGTCTATTTTCATATCATAAAAATACTTAAACATTATACATGTAATTACTTCGAATTCTGTAGGTTGACCTAATCCTTCGTCAGCAACTACATCAACTATTTCCCTTATTTCATTGACACACTTAGTTAAATGTTCTTTTGGAATATTAACTCCATCTATTTGTATACGTTCCTCAAATTCTTCTAAATATGGAGAAGTAAACATACCAACCTTATATCCTGCTTCTTTTAATATATTACTTATCATAGCTGTGGTTGAACCCTTGCCATTAGTACCTGCTAAGTGAATAAATTTTATTTTTTTATGTGGATTACCTAATAGCTCAAGTAACCGTTCTGTTCTACTTAATCCAAAATTCATGCCGAACTTATTTAAACTATGAATATATTCAATACAATTTTTATATTCCATACTTCCTCCAACTTTTATGCTTCTTTTAACACCTTTTCCTTTATTACTTGAATTACTCCTTCTTCATCATTAGTTTTTGCTATAAATCTACTATATGATTTTACATCCTCTGGAGCATTTTTCATCGCATAACTATAATAGGCTTCCCCTAACATTTCAACATCATTATAATAATCTCCAAAAACCATCGTTTCTTCTTTTTGAACTCCTAGCAATCTTTGAATAGTTCTTAGTGATTTCCCTTTATTTATACCTTTCTTTCCTATGTCTAACCAAACTTGTCCTGAAACTGTGATTTGAAATTCCTCGCCCCAAACAGGAGTTATTATATTATTAGAATTTTCTGCAGAACCTAATTTATCATGAATTGATATTTTAATAATATCATCATCAACTAAAAGTAAATCATCAACTTTTTCATATTCATGATAATATTTATTAAACTCTTCCATAAATACTTCATCATCACTATTTTCAATATAAGCTCTTTTTTTACCACATAAAACTATATTGGTTTCTGGAACTTTTCTAGCCTCTTCAATAATTTTATCAACCTTTTCTTTTGACATAGTTGAGGAGTATAGTTCCTTACCCTTATACATTACATATGCACCATTTTCAGCTAAGAAAAGAATATCATCCTTTATTTCATGAAAATTATTTTTCAAAGTATGATATGGTCTTCCACTTGCAGCAACAAAAACTACTCCTTTATTTAAAACTTTTTTAGCTATCTTAAAGAAATCCTTAGGCAATTGCCCTTTTGAATTTAATAAGGTTCCATCCATATCACTTGCAATTAACTTAATCATAGCTTTTCCTCCTAATGTTTCTTTATATATATTAATTTTAGTATTACGTCTATGTTACAATTTGATTTTAACACATTTGATCTTCATTTTACAAATGATAATTATTATTAACTAATCTAGTAAATCCCATATAAGGTTTTCATATAAAAAGAAAACCCTAAGACTTCAAAATTATCTTAGGGTGATTTTTACTATATTTGTTTATTTAATATTAGCCTAAAGCTTTAATTCTTAGAAGTACAGCTTCAAGCATTTCTTTATATTTTTCTCCTTTAGCTTTTTCAGCTTCAACTACATCTTGAGGAGCTTTTGCAGTAAATCTTTCATTTGAAAGCTTTCCTTCTACTCTCTTAATTTCCCCTTCAAGTTTAGTCTTTTCTTTGTTTAATCTATCTAATTCTTTATCTCTATCAACTAAATCTAATAGAGGCATAAATAATTCACCAACTTCAACTACAACTGAAACAGCATTTTCTGGGGCATTATTTTTATCTTCTATAAATTCCATCTCAGAAGCTGAAGCTAATTTTTCAAAGTAGCTTATTCCATTTTTAAATGCTTCTTCTGCTTCTTTATTTATATATGCAACTACCTTTGCTTTTCTTGATGGTGGTACATTCATTTCAACTCTTACATTTCTTAGTGATTTAATAGCATCAATTATATATCCCATTTCTTTTTCTGCTTTTGCATCAACTAAGCCTTCGTTGTATTCTGGCCAACTTGAAATAGTAATTGACTCACTTTCATCACATAAATGAGTATATATTTCTTCTGTTATAAATGGCATAACTGGGTGAAGAAGTTTTAATCCTGTTTGAAGTACATCATATATTACATTGTATGCTATTCCTTTAGCTTTTTCATCTTCTCCATAGAATACAGGTTTAACTAATTCGATATACCAGTCACATAACTCATTCCACATGAAATCATAAACTTTTTGCAATGCAATTCCTAATTCAAATTTCTCTAAGTTATCAGTAGCGTCCTTAATTAAGGTGTTACATCTAGATAAAATCCATCTATCAGCTAATGAATAGTCTTTTTCGTCTTTATACTTATTCATTAAATCTTTATCTAAATTCATCATTAAAAATCTTGATGCATTCCATATTTTATTAGCAAAGTTTCTTGCAGACTCTACTCTCTCAGGATAATATCTTATATCATTTCCTGGTGCATTTCCTGTAACAAGCATAAATCTAAGTGCATCAGCACCATAAGTGTCTATTACCTCTAATGGATCTACACCATTACCAAGAGATTTACTCATTTTTCTACCTTCAGAGTCTCTTATGATACCATGAATAAGAACATTTTCAAATGGTGTTTCACCCATATTGTGAATTCCAGAGAATATCATTCTAGCAACCCAGAAGAATATGATATCATAACCTGTAACAAGTACTGAATTAGGATAGAAGAAATCTAAATCTTCTGTTTTATCTGGCCAACCTAATGTTGAAAATGGCCATAAGGCTGATGAAAACCATGTATCTAAAACATCACTATCTTGAGTTATCTTATTAGATCCGCATTTTGTGCATGAACCTGGTTTTTCTTCGCTTACCATTAGTTCTCCACATTCATCACAGTAGAATACTGGTATTCTGTGTCCCCACCATAGTTGTCTAGAAATACACCAGTCCTGAATGTTTTCCATCCAGTTATAATATACTTTTTCAAATCTCTCTGGTATGAATTTTGTTTTCCCTTCTCTAACTACTTCTAATGCAGGTGTAGCAAGAGATTCCATCTTTACATACCATTGTTTTGATATAATTGGTTCTATTACAGTATTACATCTATCATGTGTTCCTACATTATGAGTATGAGGTTTTATTTTTACAAGTAATCCTTCTTTTTCAAGATCTGAAACCATAGCTTTTCTAGCTTCATATCTATCTAGACCCGCATATTTTCCGCCAAGAGAATTAATTACTCCCTTATCATCCATTATTCTAATTTCTTTAAGTCCATGTCTCTTTCCTACTTCATAATCATTAGGATCATGGGCTGGTGTAATTTTAACTGCACCAGTTCCAAATTCAATATCAACATATTCATCTGCAATTATAGGAATTTCTCTTCCTACTAAAGGTAATATAAGAGTTTTTCCTACTAAATGTGAGAATCTTTCATCATTAGGATTAACAGCTACTGCAGTATCCCCTAGTAGTGTTTCTGGTCTTGTAGTTGCTATTTCTATAAACTCATCTGAATCCTTAACTGGATATTTTATATGCCAGAAGTTTCCTTCTTGTTCTTTATATTCTATTTCGGCATCAGATAAAGCAGTTTCACATTTTGGACACCAATTTGTAATTCTGTTTCCTTGATATATAAGACCTTCATTATATAATTTAACAAAAACATGTCTAACAGCTTTGTTTAAATTCTCATCCATAGTAAAAGCTTCTCTTGTAAAATCAGCAGAAACTCCCATTTTCTTAAGCTGGGTTCTTATTCTTTCTCTATATTCATCTGACCATTCCCATACTTTTTCTAAGAATGCGTCTCTTCCTAATTCTTTTTTTACAAGTCCTTGCTTTAACAATTCATTTTCTACTTTAACTTCAGTTGCTATACTAGCGTGGTCTTCTCCTGGAAGCCAAAGAGTACAGTATCCTTGCATTCTCTTAAATCTTATTAGTATATCTTGAAGTGTATTATCAAGTGCATGCCCTAAATGTAACTTTCCAGTTATATTTGGAGGTGGCATAACTATTGTATATGGTTTTTTTGATCTATCTACTTCAGGAGTAAAATACTTTTTTTCCTCCCATACTTTATAAATTCTTTCCTCAAATTCTTTTGGATCATAGGTTGTTGAAATATTATTTTCGCTCATGTTATCCTCCTTAAAATACTACGTGAAATAAAAAAAAGCCTTAATCCTATAAAAGGACGAAGACTCGCGGTACCACCTTTTTTTCTACAACAATTGTTATAGACTCTTAATACTTTATCGGTATAGAACTACCGTCCTTGCTTACTAAAGAATTTTATTGTGAAACTTAATTTATACTTGTAATAAAATTGTGGTTTCTGACAATTTTATTGCATGTGTAAATTGCTAGATGAACTAAAATTCTTATAAATACGCATATTTATTTTCAGCAAAGATGCTCAAAAGCTACCTTCAAGATAACAGATATAGAAAACCTTACAGCCTTGGGTTTTCCTCTCTTAATATCATTAATATCTCTACTCCTCTTTATCATAGCATAGATATAAATTTGTATATTAATTATATTATATTATTGAATCTTAATCTGTCAAGGATAAATAGTAATAATTTCATTATATAATAAACCACTAATATTTCTAAAAACAAAAACCAGAAGCCCTAAAACTTCTGGTTTTTCACTATTTAAACATTTCTAACTTCTTCATTAAGCCATAAAACTTTCTTAGGTTTTTGATTTGCATCTAAATTCTTAAATGCTGTTGCAAACATTAGCTTAATTCTATTTAATTGGTTTACTTCAGAAGCACCTGGGTCGTAGTCAATAGCTACTACATTAGATAATGGATATCTATGCTTAAGTGCTTTAATCATTCCCTTTCCAGTAACATGATTAGGAAGACATGCAAATGGCTGCATACAAATAATATTATTAACACCACTTTCTATAAGCTCCATCATCTCAGCTGTTAAGAACCAACCTTCACCAGTTTGGTGTCCTAAAGATAATATTTGCGATGCCATATTTCCTAATTCTTGAATACTTACTGGCGGATGGAATCTTTCACTTTCCTCTAATGCTTTTTTCATTTCTTTTCTATATAACTCCATAGCCCAAATAGCTAGGTGTCCATTGTTCTTACTCTTCTTACTAAATGAAAGATATCTATATTTAAAGTCTGAATCGTAAGCTGAATAGAAGAAGAAATCTAAAAGATCTGGAACTACTGCTTCTCCACCTTCATTTTCTATTATACTAACTACATCATTATTAGCTAATGGATGGAATTTAACTAGGATTTCACCTACTACCCCAATCCTTGGCTTCTTAATATCTAAAAGTTCTAATTCATCAAATTCCTTAATTATACCTCTAACAGTTTTCTTAAAGGTCGATAATGAACCTCTTTTAACACTTTCAATAGCTATTGCTCTCCACTTTTCATATAGCGCATTTGCACTACCTTTAACTTTTTCATAAGGTCTTACTCTATATAAAACTCTCATGAATAAATCTCCATATACAAGTGACATTAAAGCTTTATTAAGTAACTTAAGTGTAAGCTTAAAGCCAGGATGTTTTTCCATACCAACTGCATTAAGTGATAAAACTGGAATATTTTCAAAACCTGCTTCTACTAATGCTTTTTTAAGGAATGCTATATAGTTAGTTGCTCTACAACCACCACCAGTTTGTGAGATGATTACAGATGTATTATTCAAATCATATTTTCCTGATTTTAATGCATGTATTATTTGTCCAATTGTAATTATAGAAGGATAACAAGCATCATTATTTACATATTTTAATCCCTCTTCTATAGCCATCTTATCTTCTTCTGGCACTACAACTTTATAACCTGACGAATTAAATGCAGCCTCCACCAAATCAAAATGGATAGGTGACATTTGAGGTGCTAATATTGTATGAGTTTTTCTCATTTCCTTTGTGAAAGTAGGAGATTTATATTTAAACTCTTCCTTCACTGGAACATAATGATTTCTAATTCTTTCTTCAATAGCTGCTTTTAAACTTCTAATTCTTATTCTAACAGCACCTAGGTTATTTCCTTCATCTATTTTTAATACAGTGTATATCTTTCCACTAGCATTTAAAATTTCTTGTACTTGATCTGTAGTAACTGCATCAAGTCCACAACCAAAGGAATTCAATTGAACTAACTCTAAATTATCATTTTCACACACATGTGCTGCTGCACTGTATAATCTTGAATGGTATGTCCATTGGTCAACAACTCTAAGTGGTCTTTCTAAGTTTCCTAAGTGAGCAACAGAATCTTCAGTTAAAACAGCCATTCCATAAGAAGTAATTATATTAGGTATACCATGGTTTATTTCAGGATCCACATGATATGGTCTTCCTCCTAAAACGATACCCTTCTTTCCAGTTTCTTTTAGATAAGCAATTACTTCTTCACCCTTATCTCTTATATCCTGCTTATATTTTTCTCTTTCATTCCAAGCTAAATCTAAAGCTTTCTTACACTCTTCAACAGTTACATTAAAGCCCTTAAATTCTTCAACTAATCTTGGAAGCAATCTTTCCTTATCATTTAATGAGAAAAATGGATTCAAGTAGTTAATGTTTTTTTCTTGTATCACATCCATATTATTCTTTATTACTTCTGGATAGGAAGTAACTATAGGACAATTGTAATGATTATTTGCTCTTTCATCTTCTTTTTTTTCATAAGCTATAGAAGGATAGAATATATTTTCAATACCTCTATTAACTAATGCCATTATATGTCCATGAACAATTTTAGCTGGATAACATGCAGATTCCGAAGGTATAGTTTCTATTCCCATTTCATAAATCTGTTTAGTACTTCTTGGCGATAATTCCACTCTAAAACCTAAGTCGTTTAAAAAAGTGAACCAGAATGGGTAATTTTCATATATATTTAATACTCTAGGAATTCCTATGGTTCCCCTTTTGGCTTCTTCTTTCTTTAAAGGAATATAATTAAATGTTCTCTTATATTTATAATCATAAAGATTAGGTACATCATCATTTGATACTTTACCTATTATTGGTCTTTCGCATCTATTTCCTGATATAAATGTTTCTCCATTAGAGAATTTATTTTTTGTTAATAAACAGTTGTTACCACATAGACCACATCTCTCTAATGATGTATCAAAACCAAAGCTTTCTAATTCATGGGCCTTAAGTATGTTACTCTCAGAATCTTGAACATATCTTTCTTTTGATATTAATGCTGCACCAAAAGCGCCCATTAGTCCTGCAATATCTGGTCTTATAACTTCTCTTTCTGAAACTAATTCAAAACTTCTAAGAACAGCATCATTATAGAAGGTACCCCCTTGAACAATGATCTTCTTACCCATTTCTTCTTTTCTTCTAATTTTAATTACTTTAAATAAAGCATTTTTTATAACTGAGTAAGAAAGTCCAGCAGAGATATCTCCTACTGTTGCTCCTTCCTTTTGAGCTTGCTTTACTCTTGAGTTCATAAATACAGTACATCTAGACCCTAAGTCTACTGGATTAGAAGCATATAATGCCTCTTTAGCAAAATCTTTAACTTCCATATTAAGAGACTTAGCAAAGGTTTCAATAAATGAACCGCATCCTGACGAACAAGCTTCGTTTAGTAATATACTGTCAATTACACCATTTTTTATTCTAAGACACTTCATATCTTGTCCACCAATGTCTAAAATAAAATCCACACCCGGTAGGAAATGCTCTGCAGCCTTGTAGTGAGCTATGGTTTCTATTTCTCCAATATCAATATGTAGTGCTGATTTTATTAAACCTTCTCCATACCCAGTTACAGTTGAATTTACAATCTTAGCTGTCTTAGGTAATTTTTCATAGATATCCTTTAATATACCTACAACTCTTACTAATGGACTTCCTTCATTTGATCCATAGTATGAGTATAATATTTGTCCTTCTTCGCCAATCAAAGCAACTTTAGTAGTTGTTGATCCAGCATCTATACCCAAATAGCAATTTCCAGAATAATTTTCAATCTCATCTCTTTTTGCTTTATTTTTATCATGTCTATCTTTAAATTCTTGAAGTTCTTGTTCATCTTTAAATAAGGCTCTTAAACTATCTATTTCATGTTCTTCAATATTAGATAAATCTTTTAGCTTGTCTACTATATCTTTAAATATAACAGTTTCATGTTCTTTTGATGATATTGCAGCACCTAAAGCAACAAAAAGTTGTGAATTCTCTGGAAAAATCACATCATCATCTTTTAAATTTAATGTTTCAATAAATCTTTTTCTTAACTCTGATAAGAAGAATAATGGACCTCCTAAAAATGCTACTTTTCCTCTTATAGGCTTTCCACATGCAAGTCCACTTATTGTTTGATTAACTACCGCTTGTAAAACAGAAGCTGCTATATCTTCCTTCTTTGCACCTTCATTTATTAAAGGTTGTACATCTGTTTTAGCAAAAACTCCACATCTTGCTGCAATTGGGTATATAACTTCATAATTCTTAGCAAGATCATTAAGACCAGAAGCATCAGTTTTTAATAAGGATGCCATTTGATCAATGAATGCACCTGTCCCCCCAGCGCAGCTACCATTCATTCTTTGCTCAATTCCACCTTTGAAATATGTGATTTTAGCATCTTCTCCGCCTAATTCGATTGCAACATCTGTTTCTGGAATAATCTCTTCTACCGTTTTAGTACAAGCTACAACTTCTTGTATAAAATTAACTCCAAGCCACTTTGCAACTGAAAGTCCGCCTGAACCTGTAATGCTTATTGATATTTCAGTATTACCTAATTGCTTATAAGATTCCCTAATCAATCCTATAATAGTGCTTTTAATATCTGAAAAATGTCTTTTATATCTACTAAATACTATTTTATTAGACGCATTTAATACTACTAATTTAACGGTGGTAGACCCAACGTCTAACCCTAAATTATACATTAAACCCCTTCCTTTCTTCATAAAAAATCGTCAAGGCGATTATGAGCCGTCGATTTTTTTCTCGCATCTGCCTTTCCAAACGCATGTGTGGAAAACTTGGCAGGCGACTAATTCTACTTTTTACTCTTTGGGAGTCTAGTAAATCCTTAGATTATAGTTGAATTATATTGTTATCAACAATCTTAAAATATTAGAAATTCCTAGGAGAGTAAAAAAACTAGAAAGACCCCACTTAATTATATTATTAAAAATGCGGTTTTAAAAGTTAAAAATATATTTACTTAAAATATAGTTTAATAGCTAATTGGGCTTTAAGTTCAACTTTTAACCTATTCATTCTTGAAAATATCCTGAACTTAAAACTTTCAAAAAAGAATAAGTTGAGTTTCCTGTAAAAACCCTAGAATATAGATTTCATAAGAATATTAACTATTTTTATGTTTGTTGAATATTAAATTTTTTTATGTCAAAAATTAAACTATAATAAACCAAAATAATTATGGAGGTACTATGAGTTATTTTCAAGAAGCAAACAATCTTTACAATAGTAAAAACTACCTTAAGGCATTGGATTATTATGAAAAAGCTATAAAAATCAACGAAAATTTATCTTGCTCATATTATAATGCAGGAGTATGTGCTATAAAAATGAAAAATTATAATATAGCAATCAAATACATAGAAAAGGCTTTAAGCTATTCAGCTGAAAGTAAGTATTTTTTTAATCTTGCTTATTCATATGCAATGATTTCTAATTCTAAAAAAGCACTTTTATATTTTAATAGAGCATGGGCTTTAGATAATAATGATACTGATTGTAAAAAAGCAATTGATTTACTTTTAAAAAAACTTTAATAGGGATTCCATACATTTGGTATCCCTATTATTATAAATGAGTTTTTAAATTAATCAATAGTATTTAAACAAATTATGAACGAGTTAATATTTCAAATTCATATATAGAAAACATTACCACTCCCCAATTACTTTATCTTTCTTATGATCGCTATCAAAATTTTTATTATCAAAATAATTTCCTCCAACATAGAATGTCGGATCAACATTTATCCATCTTTTTTCTTCTGGTAAATATACTTCATTCCATGCATGACTTACCCACTTTGTTCCATCAAATCCTTGTCCAACTACTATCCTAACCTTTAAATTATTGGCTCTAGCCATGGCTACATATAAACACGCATAGTCAAAACATATGCCTTTTCTTGTGTTATATGCTTCCATTGCACCAGACTTATTCCTATAATTATCACTCATTATAGCTTCAGCTTTTGAATAATCATATTTTATATTGCTTCCTACCCAAGAATAGATTACTTTTGCTTTTTCCTTAGTAGATGTCCTATTTTTGGTTATACTTCTCGCCAACGAGTCAATTTCATTATTGGATTTAACACCTTCATCCAAGGTTATTCCATTATAAAGTACAATTCCCCCTTTAGGGATGTTTGTACTATTTCCTACATTTGTTTCGCTATTAACTACATCTATTTTTAATGAGTCACCGATTAAATCTGGTAAAGTCTTTGCAAAATTAGATGTTGAAATAGGATTAAATATATTTTTATAAAAATATTGATAGGATTTTGATTCACTTGCAACCTTAGTAATTTTATCTGAAGGCTTTAGGAATATTACCCCTTGCAATAACATACCAAATAGACAAGCTAAAATTATTCCATAAGGTATCTTAAAAAATCCTGAAATTATTGCTCTTCTAATGCTACCTCCACCATCTGAATAACTCTCAACTCTTTTAACTATTGGCTTAATAATCACACTATTAATTATAGCAAAAGGTATTAAACTTATTCCATATGCGATTGAAGTACATATTATAAGAATTATATAATACGATAGTTTAGGATTATTCTGCACAAACTCGCTAAATGAAGGTGATATTGTATCAAAAAAATTCTTGTTAAACAATGAGCTTTTATTTAAAAAGTTTATTGTAAAGAAAAATGAAATAATAAGACATATACTTTCCTCAATGCTTTTTATCTCATTCATAAAATTATTAGCTTTAAATCCATTAAATATTCCTATTACTATAGGAATCAGTAAACAAGAAAAAAATAGTATATCTATATAGTAACTTTTCAAAAGAACACCTCCTTAATGGATTAGTAATCATATTATACCTTTAAAATCCTAATCGTAAATACTTATGTTCAATGTTTCTTTTGCAACACCAGATGCCATTTCATAGTCATAGCCTTTAGATATTAAAAATTTAATAAGCTTAGTTGAGATAACATATTTGTTATCTTCTTTTCTCGCTAAACTCTGTAGTTTTTTTTCTGCAAGTTTAATACATGTATCTTTTTCAATATTTTCATCTATGTTCATTAACTTCTCATTAATTGTTTCTTTATCAATACCTTTTCTCATCAATGTATACTTAATCTTATTTCTTCCTTGATTTTTAATCTTATCTTTTATATACAGTTCGCTATATTTATCATCATTTATAAAATTATATTCCTCTAAAAATTTAAAAGTTCTTTCAATTGTCTTCTCTGAATATTCTTTTTCTATTAGCTTATCTTCAATTTCTTTTCTGGTTTTATGATTTTTTTCAAGTATTCTTAATGCTGAATTTTTGCATTTTAAAAATTCTTCTTGAGCAACTAACTCACTTAGTTTATCTAAATCTATCACCATATCTTTAGATAAATTAATTTTATATATTAACTCTCCAAAACAAGAGAATGCATATGCGTCATCTATATATACATTTACTCTTTCTTTATTTCTTTTAGCTACTTCAATTTTTGTTATCTTACTCAATCTTATTCATCTCTTTCATTGGGTTTTAAAATATGAATTGTTGGAGCCTTAAGTAAAAGTTCTGAAACTTCATAAATATCTTCTGGCTTTAATTTGTTTAGCTCATCCATATCTTCAATAAATTCATATATATCTTCATCTTCTAACAACTGATGTAAACAATAGTTTCCTAAATCTGTTGGATCTTCCAAAGTGGATATTACCGCAGTTTTGTGAACTTTTTTCATTAAAGAAAATGTTGAATCATCAAAAATTATTTTTCTATTCTTTATATCTTCTATACAGTTATTAATTACCTTCATAGTCTCAGATGCACTCTCTTCATCTACTGATGTAAATATATGAAGGGTTTTAACATCTTTGCTTATATCCAAATGAGTATATACATCATAGGCTAAACCCCTATTTTCTCTTAATTCTCTAAAAAGTAATGAATTTGAACTTTCCCCTAACTTATGATTTAGTATTTTCAAAGGAAGTTCCATGCTCTTAGGTAATTCCTTAAAAGCAAATAAATAAGTAATTGTGGTTTGTTCAATATCATTCTTATAAGTTTCAAATATTCCAGGTTTATTTTTTTCAAATATAAACTCAGGTTTCACAGGAATTGATTTTTCCCAAGAACTAAAATGTTTTTGAACTAAATCTATTGCTTCATCATGAGAATAATTTGATACAAATGTAAGAATCGCATTGGTTGAATTATAGTATCTTTTATAGAACTCTGCTAAGTCTTTTCTTTTAAATGCAGCAACACTTTCTTCTGTTCCCATTATATCATACTTAAGCCCGCTTTTTTGGAAAGCAAAATCACTAGTTCTTCTAAAACTCAAATCCTCAATATCATCCTTACTTGTTCTGATTTCAGATAGAATTACTCCTCTTTCCTTTTTCAATTCTTCCTCATCAAAAACTGGATTTATAATCATATCACTCACTAACTCTATAGCATTTTCAATCTCCTCTTGAAGACAGGTAACTGTATAGACAGTTGAAGTATAATCTGTATAAGCATTATATTCCCCACCTAAATTTTCTAATTCATTATTTAATTCCTCGTTATTTCTTTTTTGTGTCCCCTTAAACACCATATGTTCAATAAAATGAGATATTCCCTTCTCATTATCATTCTCATATAAGGCACCTACCTTTATTCCTAAATTTATAGATGCTAATTGTGTATCTTTATTTATTGTTATAACCTTAAACCCATTTTTTAAAACATGGGACTTTGCATCAAAATTAAGTTTCACCATTCATTTGCTCCTTTTATTATTAATTACTTTAATTATACCTGTAAATTATTATATAATATATTAATGAAAGGAGTAAGAGTATTATGGAAAATATATTAATTGTTGAAGATGAACATAGAATAAGAGCGCTATTAAAAGATTATCTTGTTATTGAGCAATTTAACATAATTGAAGCCTCCAATGGTAATGAAGGATTACACCTTTTTAAGCAAAATGACATAAAGTTAGTTATATTAGATATAATGATGCCTGGACTCAATGGTTTAGCTGTAATGGAGGAAATAAGAAAAACTTCTTCAGTCCCTATAATTTTACTAACTGCTAAAAGCCAGGAAGAAGATAAATTATTAGGCTATGAGCTAGGTGCAGATGACTATATTACTAAACCTTTTTCACCAAAAGTTCTTGTGGCCAAAATTAAAGCATTATTAAAAAGAACTAGTTCTAGTACTAAGGGTACTATTATAAGCTTTTCTAAGCTAAGTGTAAATAAGGAATCCATGGAAGTATTGGTTAAAGGAACTTCAATTACACTTACACCAAAAGAATATGATTTATTGTTATATCTTATTGAAAATGAAAAAATTGTTCTTTCTAGAGACACAATCTTGGACGGAGTTTGGGGATATGATTATTTTGGAGATAACAGGGTTGTAGATACTACAGTGAAACGTTTGAGAGAAAAGCTAGCTGATGCATCTGATTACATTGTAACTGTTAGAGGAAGTGGATATAAATTTGAGGTGAAAGAATGAATAGTAAAATAGGTAAAAGAATATTTATTATCACCCTATTAACACTAACAATTCTAGTTTCACTTATTCTAATTTTTCAAAAAAGTTTCTTTGAAAAATTCTATATACAAGAAAAAACTAAAAATCTTAGTAATAACCTAGATACATTTAGTAAAAATAATTCTTTCAAGGGTGATGATAGTACTACCTTACTAGAATCAATGTATAAATTTCAAGAAGATAACAATGGCCAACTAGGAGTATTATACCTAGATACATCTAAAGTATTTTTCCCTCCTAATACAAGGAGTGAGTTTAAAAATCTATTTAGATCAATTTTTAATGGGTTAGCCTCCGATAAAGCTACAGTTAATTCATTGATATCTTCAGGTAAAGTAAAAACTGAAACATACTATAGTGAAGAATTGGATACAAATATAATAGTATCAGCTTGTCCAATGTCATTAAATTATAAATATGATTCTATTCTTATTGCTGTTTCTACTGTTCATCCAATTAGAGAAGCTTCAAGTGTATTATCCTCATTTATACCATACTTTATAGCTGTTTCTTTATTAGTAGCCGTATTATATTCAGTTATTTTATCTAGATATATCGCTAATCCACTTATAAAGCTTAATAAAATTGCAACTAAAATGAGTAACATGGATTTTTCAGAAAGATATACACCTAAAGATAATGACGAAATAAACAATCTCGGAGAAACTTTAAACTTCTTATCTTCTAACTTAAGCAATGCACTAGAAGAGCTTAAAAGCAAGAATTTGTCACTCCAAAATGAAGTTGAAAGGGAACGAGAGATTGAGGAAATGAGAAAAAACTTTATCGCAAATGTTTCCCATGAATTAAAAACTCCTATTGGAATAATAGAGGGATATGCTGAGGGATTGAGGGATGGTATATTAAAGGATCCTGACGGAAATTACTTCAATATCATAATTGATGAGGCTCATAA
This sequence comes from Clostridium paridis, assembly GCF_016765615.1. Classification (GTDB taxonomy): domain Bacteria; phylum Bacillota; class Clostridia; order Clostridiales; family Clostridiaceae; genus Clostridium_T; species Clostridium_T paridis. Next base: position 342,647 of record NZ_JAESWA010000017.1, read on the forward strand.
GATGAATAAACTTGTTATGGATATGTTAGAGTTATCTAAAATTCAATCTGGAGTTCTAAAACCAAAGTTTGAAAGTTTCAACTTAATAAGAATGATAAATTTATCTCTTAGAAAATATGAAGGTTTGATAAATGAAAAAAATCTATCTATAAATTTTAACCCTTCCTTTGAATATCTTTACGTAACTGGCGATACTTTTCAGATTGAGCAAGTATTAAGTAACTTTATAACTAATGCAATAAAGTACACTCCTAACAATGAGGAGATAATTATCACTTTAGAAAAGTTAAATGAATTAATCCTTGTATCCATAGAAAACTTAGGCGCATCTATAGCCCCAGAAGAGCTTGATAATATATGGAATAAGTTCTATAAGGTGGATAAGTCAGGTAAGCGTGATGGTAATTCCTCTGGATTAGGGTTATCTATTACAAGAGGCATATTAGACCTACATAAGAGTTCTTACGGAATTAAAAATACTGAAAAAGGTGTTTTAGCTTTTTTCACATTAGAAGCTTCAAAAGAAACTGAATATGAATAATAGAAAGAAGAAGCCTCTGCTTCTTCTTTCTATTAGCATTCCATAAGTAGCCTTTTTTAGCTTTTATTTAATCTATAAAAAGCCCCCATCTATTGAGATTATTTGCCCAGTTATATATTTGCTTTCATCACTGGATAAATAACTAACTAAATCACCAACTTCCTTTCCTTCACCAAATCTACCTAATGGGATTTCTTCTTCTAATTCTTTTCTTTCTTCTTCATCCATCCATTTATTCATTTCTGTATCTATAACTCCTGGTGCAACTGCATTTACTCTTATATTAGCAGAACCCATTTCTTTTGCTAAAGATTTTGTAAATAAATTTATTGCCCCTTTGGTTGAAGAATAAACTACCTCACAAGAAGCTCCTGCTATTCCCCACATTGAAGAAATATTTATAATACTTCCTCTTCTTTCAGATAACATATGTGGAATAACAACATGGGACATATTAAGTACTCCCTTAATATTTACATCTATTAATGAGTCCATTTCTTCTACTTTGGTATCCATAAATAGTCCTATCTTTGAAATGCCTGCATTATTTACTAATATATCTATTCTTTTAAACACTTTAAGAGTCTCTTGAGCAATATATTTGCAGTCATCATAATTTGCAACATTCCCTTTTACTATATGGCTATCCCCTCTAAGAGCCTTAATTTTCTCTTGTGTGTCAATTGCACCTTTTTCATCACTATTATAATTTATAATTATATTTGCACCTTTTTCAGCCAAACTAATTGCAATAGATTTTCCTATTCCTTTTGATGCTCCAGTGACAATTGCTACTTTTCCTTTTAAATTACTCATTTTTCCTCCTAGTTGTATAATTATAAAATTTCTTTTATAACCCTTTCAGCATTTTTATAAAATATTTTTTCTATCTCATTTTCTTTAAATCCATTCTTAATAAGTGCTTCCTTAAGCAAGGGCATTTTTGAAACATCTTCTATCTCCACCTTATTCTCTATTCCATCAAAATCACTACCTAAGGCTATAACTTCAATTCCGCCTACATTTCTGATATGTTTAATGTGAGCAATAATATCGTCTATTCTAGATACTTCGCTTTTTCCTAAAAACCAAGAGCAGAAATTAATACCCATTACCCCCCCGGTATTCCCCAGTACCTTTATCATGTCGTCAGTTAAATTTCTAGGATGATTACATATTTCTCGCGCGTTAGAATGGGAAGCAATAAATGGTTTTTTTGAATATTTATAAACATCGTAAAAACCCCCGTCAGAAAGATGGGATGTATCAATGAGCATTCCTAATTCATTCATTTTACTTACTACTTCAATACCAAATTCCTTAAGACCTTTATTCATAAATTCCTTTTTATAATTTGGATATCCTATTGAGTTTTCATAATTCCAGGTTAATGTAATTCCTCTAATACCTAAATTATATACTTCTATTAAATTATCTATAGTTCCTTTTATTACTTCTCCTTCTTCAATAGTAAAAAGCGCTCCAATTTTATCACTATTTAAATGCTTGTAACTAGTTACTCCATTAATTACATCTTTATTATAATTCAATTCTTTTTGGAAGTTACTAAACATACTTTTAAACTCTTCAAAAGGATCTTCTACCTTTTCTAAATTTATGAAGAAAGCAAAAAACTGACAAAATGCTTCCCCTTTAATTAATTTATCTATGTCTACAGATCCACTACTCTTTTTAAGATTCTCTCCCCTATTTTTATATAAAAATGATGGTGTATCACAATGCATATCTATAAATTTCATTTCTTCCTCCAATAATATTTATAATTCTTTTCTGCTTAAAACTATTCTATTATCTAATTCTATATCTAAAGTCCACTTAATTAATTTAAATCTTTGATTTTCATACTCTAAGGTAGTAATATGGTTTGGAAACACACAACACCCGTCATTATAATACTCTCCTGTCTTTAAATCACTTATTCTGCTACTATGTGTATGACCTGCTATAATCCTCTTATTATTTTTTGTACACCATTCTATAATCCTACTATCTATTTTATTTCTTTTAGAAATATTTCTTGCTGGAGATATAGGCGTCTTAATTCCAAAGTTTTGCAATTTACTCCATACACTTCTTAATAAAAATCTTGAAAGTAACCATAAATCACTATTAAAAAAATCCACTTGATGCCCATGTATTACTAAGTATTCATTTTCTCCATTTGTTAACTTAATACCTTCGCATATATCACCTTCACCATATAAATCCATAAGCACTTTATAAAAAGCTTCATTCTTACTAAAATTAATTATTTTTGTTAGTCTTTTCTTATTCTTCTTGATCATATCATGATTTCCCCATATTAAATAAAGATCATTTCTTTTTTTAAACTTAAGAAGAATTTCAAAAATATCTTTATATACAAACCCTATATCCCTAAAATCTTTATTTTCCCAAAGCTCGTCTCCATCCCCAATTTCTATTAGCTTAAATTTATTTTTTAAATAGTAGTTTAAAGCTCCTTTATATATATTATAATTTTGTATTAAACTATCCCTATAGCTTCCATCCCCTCTATGGCAGTCACTTATAAACACAAACTTATCTCTTGGTTTTAACTCCACTATTTTAGAATTACAACATAGATTATCTAATCTTTTATTGTACATATTTTCCTCTTTAATTATTAATATCATTATACTATATGAAAAAGACATATATCTAGGCACACTGAAGATAATTATTCTCATTAGTTATGATAATTTGAGTAAAATAAAAATCACCATATACTTATATGGTGATTCTGAAATCATACTTAATTATATAGTGGATGTTTTTCGCATAAAGCTCTAACTCTAGCCTTAGCTTCCTTTAAATCCTCATCCTTATTTTCAATAACATAGCTAATTATAGAAGCTATTTCTTTCATATCTTCCTTACCAAAACCTCTTGTTGTTACTGCAGCAGTACCAATTCTTATTCCAGAAGTTACGAAAGGACTTCTTGTTTCATTTGGTACGGTGTTTTTATTAACTGTAATGCCTACTGTATCAAGCAATTTTTCTGCTTCCTTTCCAGTAATGTCTTTGTTATTTAAATCTAATAATATTAAATGATTATCTGTTCCATTTGATACTATCTTAAATCCATTCTTAACAAGTTCTTCAGATAAAACAGCACAATTTTCTACAACATTTTTTCCATATTCTTTAAAAGATGGATCTAATGCTTCCTTTAAACATACTGCCTTTGCTGCAATAATATGCATTAAAGGGCCACCTTGCATACCAGGAAAAATACTTTTATCAAGATCCTTAGCATATTTTTCTTTGCAAAGAATAAGGCCTCCTCTAGGTCCTCTTAAGGTTTTATGTGTTGTAGTTGTAACGAAGTCTGCATATGGCACAGGACTAGGATGAACTCCAGCTGCAACTAATCCAGCAATATGAGCCATATCAACCATAAATAACGCTCCAACCTCGTCAGCTATCTCCTTAAATTTCTTAAAATCTATTACTCTTGAATAAGCTGATGCTCCTGCAACTATAAGTTTAGGTTTATGCTCTAACGCCAATTTTCTTACTTCATCATAATTAATAGTTTCAGTTTCTTTATCAACTCCGTATGACACAAAGTTAAATAATTTTCCTGAAAAGTTTACTGGTGAACCATGAGTTAAATGTCCTCCATGACTTAAATTCATTCCTAATACTGTATCACCTGGATTTAAAATTGTAAAATATACTGCCATGTTTGCTTGTGAACCTGAATGAGGTTGAACATTTGCATGTTCTGCTCCAAAAAGTTCCTTGGCTCTTTCTATTGCTAAAGATTCAACTTCATCAACAACATGACATCCACCATAATATCTTTTTGCTGGATATCCTTCTGCATATTTATTTGTCAAATATGATCCCATTGCTTCCATTACAGCTTTAGAAGTAAAATTCTCAGAAGCAATAAGTTCAATTCCATATTGTTGCCTGTCTAACTCCTTATTAATAAGGTTTAGGATATCACTATCCATTTCTTTCAAATTTGTAAAGTTCATATTAACACCCCAATTTCTTAAAATTTACGTTACATATTTTATTTTATCATACGAAAACATAAAAATAAATTAATAGTTGAAGTTAAAGGGTTATATGCTATAATTTCATATGAAAAGAAATGTTTAACGGAGATATAAATTTATGGATAGCAATAAAATATTACATGTGGCTACATATGCTGGCAGAATAATTTTAGAAAACGGTGGCGAAACCTATAGAGTCGAAGAAACAATAAATAGAATATGCCATGCTTTTGGTATGGAGGATGCTGATAGCTTTGTAACGCCTACAGGAATAATGGCATCTGCTTTTCACACAGAAAGAGGTACATTTTCACTTGTGAGAAGAGTTAGATCTAGAACTGTTAATCTTCAAAAAGTTCATGAGGTAAACGACTTATCAAGAAATATACTTTTAAAAAACATGACCGTACTTGAGGTATTAGACGAACTAAAGAAAATAGATAAATCTAAAAGATATGATAATAAAACAACCATATTCTTTTCTGCTTTAGGTGCCGGTGCATTTTCGATGCTTTTTGGAGGGAATATAAAAGATTTTGTAGCTGCTTTCATTATAGGTCTTGTAATAAAATATTTTTCAATTGTTAGTAGCTCTCTTTCAATAAATGATTTTTTCACAAACAGCATATCTGGAGCTATAACAGCCATTATGGCTTTAATTTTCATTAAATTAAATATTGCATCTAATTTAGATATGACCATAATTGGAGCCATTATGCTTCTTGTGCCTGGTCTTGCTATTACAAATGCAATTCGTGATACTATTGCAGGCGATTTTGTTTCTGGATTAACAAGAGCTGCTGAAGCCTTTCTTGTTGCTATTGCAATTGCTGTAGGTTCAGGAATTGTATTAAGCTTTTGGTTTAAATTTTATGGAGGAATATAATTATGATTAAAGAAATTGTAGTATCTATAATTGCAACTTTTGGCTTTGGAATTATATTTAATATAAAAGGGAAAAATCTTGTTTTCGCTTCTTTAGGCGGTGGATTAGGTTGGTTAGTTTATAAATTATCTTTAAATCATTCAAATTCTGCTACCTTAGCTTTATTTATATCTTCTATTATTTTCTCTGCATATTCAGAAATATTAGCAAGAATATTAAAAAGTCCAGTAACTACCTTCATAATTTGTGCATTAATTCCTCTAGTTCCTGGTGGAGGAATGTATTATACTATGTATGAAATAGTCCAAGGAAACATTGATAAGTCTCTTGAGCTAGGACTTAATACATTAGCTTCTGCAGGAGCCTTAGCGTTAGGTATTATTTTCGTTTCTTCAATAACTAGGATTATAATAACTCCAAAAGCGAGAAAAACATAAATTAAGATAAAAAAGTGGATGTCTCAAAATTTAATTATGAGACATCCACTTTTATTATTTCATAAAAGAATTAAGTGTTTTAATCAGATTTTCTAATCCTTCTTCTCCTTCACTTCCTGGTTCTATTCCTATACAATTTCTAGCATAATCCTCTAATATTAATCCACCAACTTTATTTATTGCTGCTCTAATTGCTGAAATCTGAACTAGTACATCTGAGCAACATACATTTTTATCTATCATTCCTTGTATACCCTTAACTTGGCCTTCTATTCGTTTAAGCCTTGTTAGAATATCTTTTTTTAACTTTTCTTCTTTTTCCATTTTTTCATCTCCTTATACCTATAAGGGGTATTTTCTATAATTATAACCTATGCTTAATTTATTATTCAAGCAAAAAATCGTCAAGGCGATTAGGAAAGCTATAATGTTATCCTTAACCTTAAAATATTATAAATTCCTAAAGAGTAAAATAACCCAATCCATATTTATATAAAAACATGGATTAGGCCATATACCACTTAATTATTTATCTTCTTTATTTAATGAAATTCCTAATTCCACAAGTTGTTTTTCGTCTGCTACATTAGGAGCTTCTGTCATTGGGCAGAATGCATTTTGATTCTTAGGGAATGCAATAACATCTTTTATATTATCTGTTCCTGCTAAGAACATAATCATTCTATCAAAACCAAATGCCAATCCACCATGTGGAGGTGGTCCAAACTTAAAGGCTTCTAATAAGAATCCAAATCTTTCCCATGCACTTTCTTGTGTAAATCCTAAAACTCCAAACATTCTTTCTTGAAGCTTAGTATCATGTATTCTTATAGAACCTCCACCTAGCTCTTCACCATTAAGTACTAAGTCATATGCTTTAGCTCTAACTCTTCCTGGATCAGATTCTAGATATTCTAAATCTTCATCCATTGGACATGTAAATGGGTGATGAGCTGCAAAATATCTTCCTTCTTCTTCATCATATTCTAAAAGTGGGAATTCCGTAATCCAACAGAAATTAAATTCATTTTTATCCTTTATTAGGTCATATTTTTTAGCTAATTCTAATCTTAATTGACCTAAAGACTGGAATACTACAGAATTTTTATCTGCAACTATAAGTATCATATCGCCAGTTTCAGCTGACATCACATCTATAATATTTTTCAATTCATCTTCTTTTAAGAATTTAGATATTGGAGATTTTATTTCTTCTTCCTTTAATTGGATCCAAGCAAGACCTTTAGCTTTAAATGTCTTAACAAATTCACCTAATCTATCTATATCCTTTCTTCCCATGTTTGCTCCATCTTTAAGACATATAGCCCTAACTGATCCACCATTTTCTAAAGCATCTTGGAAAACTTTAAACTCAGCATTTTTTACTGTTTCGGATAGATCTCTTATTTCCATACCAAATCTTAAGTCTGGTTTATCTGAACCATATTTCTCCATAGCTTCTTTATATGGCATTCTTCTTATTGGAAGCTTAACATCAATATTTCCAACTTCCTTGAATACATGCTTAATTAACCCTTCATTAAGTTCCATAACATCATCTTGTTCAACGAAACTCATTTCTAAGTCTATTTGTGTAAATTCTGGCTGTCTGTTTGCTCTTAAGTCTTCATCTCTAAAACATTTAACAATTTGGAAGTACTTATCAAATCCAGAAACCATTAAAAGTTGCTTAAATAGTTGTGGTGATTGAGGTAATGCATAAAACATTCCTGGATAATTTCTTGAAGGAACTAAATAGTCTCTTGCTCCTTCTGGTGTACTTTTTGTAAGCATTGGAGTTTCAATTTCTAAGAACTCACTGTTCACAAGATAATCTCTAACTGCTTTCGCTGTTTTACTTCTAATCATAAGTATTTTTTGCATATCACTTCTTCTTAAGTCCAAGTATCTATACTTAAGTCTGATATTTTCAGCTGCATCTAAATTATCTTTAATATATATAGGAGGTGTTTCTGATTCTGAAAGAATTTTTATTTCTTCTCCCTTTAATTCAACCATCCCAGTTGCCATTGCATTATTTGGAGCTTCTCTTCTTATAATTTCACCTTTTATTGCTATACAATATTCAGGTCTAACTTTATTAGCTTTTTCGAATGCTTCTTTGTTTATTACTTCTCCAAATACTACCTGTAAAATTCCTGTTCTATCCCTAAGATCTACAAACTCAAGTCCCCCTAAGTTTCTATTTCTTTGAACCCATCCCATTACAGTTACTTTTTGTCCTATGTGCTCTTCTCTTAACTCTCCACACATTATGGTTCTTTTCCATGAATTTAAGGCTTCACCCATTTTTCTTCCTCCTAATTACTTAACTAAACTTACTATTTCTTCTAATGAATCTAATTTTATATCAAATGTTTCTCCATCAGACATTCTTTTGATTTTACCTGTACCATTTACAATTTCATCATCACCTAATATTAAAGTAAAAGCTGCTCCTATTTTATTTGCATACTTCATTTGAGCCTTTACACTTTTCTTCATGTGATCACAGTCACTCTTAATTCCAAGTTTTCTTAGCTTGTAAGTAAGCGCAAAGGCTTTGACTCTAGCTAAATCTCCCATTGAACCAATAAATAGATCAATTGTATTTGGTTCTGGAATCTCTATTCCTTCTTCCTCAAGAGTAAGTAATAATCTTTCTAGTCCTAATCCAAATCCAACTGCAGGTGTCTCAGGACCACCTATTTCCGATATAAGACCATCATATCTTCCACCACCGCATACAGTTATATCTTTATTTATTATTTCAAAAACTGTTCTAGTGTAATAATCTAGTCCTCTAACTATTTTAGGATCTATCTCAAAATTAATATCCATAGCATTTAAATAAGTTTTTACTTCCTCAAAGTGATTACTACAATCTTCACAAATATAATCTAAAATAACTGGTGCATTTTTAGTAATTTCTTTACAACTTTTTTCTTTACAATCCAGTATTCTCATTGGATTTTTCTCATATCTACTTTTACAAGTATCACAAAGATTATCATAATTTTCTTTTAAGAAATCCATTAATGCCTTGTTATATTTTGCTCTACAATCTGGGCAACCTAAACTATTTATATTTAGAGTTAATCCCTCTATTCCAAATTCATCTAATGCTCTCATTGCTAAGGAAATGACTTCTGCATCAATAGACGCTTCCTTTGAACCAAATATTTCAATACCAAATTGGTTAAATTGTCTAAGTCTTCCCTTTTGCATTTTTTCATATCTAAAACAAGGAGTAAAATAATATAACTTTGTAGGTTGTGCATCATTAAATAATGAATTTTCAATAAATGCTCTAACAGAAGGGGCAGTACCCTCTGGTTTTAAAGTTATACTTCTTTCACCTTTATCTAAAAATGTATACATTTCCTTTTGAACAACATCTGTAGTTTCTCCAACTCCCCTTTTAAAAAGTTCAGTGTGCTCAAATATAGGAGTCCTAATTTCTCTTATTCCATATTCTTTTGAAAGCTCTCTAAATTTATTTTCTACATATTGCCACTTATATGCATCCTTAGGAAGCATATCTTTTGTCCCTTTTGGAGCTTGAATTTTATCCATTAACCTTCCTCCCTTATTCATACAAAGTATCTAATAAATCTATTTTCCCTTGAATCATTTCATCAATTCTATTTACATATTCTTTAACATCTTTGACGTTACCGAATCTTTCAATCCTATTTTCATCATGAAAAACTACTTTTGATACGGCATCTGCACCAATTGCTATTATGGTTTCTGTATCTTCAATCATTAGCATATTATATATGCATTCCTTATTACTCAAAGAATATCCTACATTCTCCATATTTCCTACCATATTCTTTTGTCTATACATATAATAAGGTTCCATTTTTAAATCCATTGCTAATTCTCTAGTTTTTTCATACATTCTATTTAACTCATCTTGAGCAGGTCTATATAGCTTTTTCCCTAATATAAGTTCTTCATGTAACCTGGAAGCTCTTTTAATTGACATTCCATGAACAGTTAGGGATTCTGGTTTCAACTTAAGTATATCTATAAAGGTATTATTTATTTCATCAATGCCTTCACCTGGCAGACCTACTATTATATCCATATTAATATTATCAAAGCCCAAACTTCTCGCCAAGTTAAACTTATTAATAACCTGTTCCTTTGTATGGCCTCTACCTATATTCTTAAGTGTAACATCATTCATTGATTGCGGATTAATACTAATTCTATCAACTCTATATCTTTTCATAGTCTCTAGCTTTTCTTTTGTTATTGAATCAGGTCTTCCGCATTCCACAGTATATTCAATCGGGTTAAAAGGCTCAATTAAATTATTATAAATTTCAGCCATTAATCCTTCAAATTCTTCATTGTCAACTGACGTAGGCGTTCCACCACCAAAATATACCGTATTAACTTCTAACTGCTTACTAGAAATGTATTTACTCATAGCATCAATTTCTTTTTTTAATGCTGAAATATATGGTTCAACTTGTTTCTTAGCTCCAGCTATTGGGTTAGACGCAAATGAACAATATAAACACCTAGTTGGACAAAAAGCCATCCCAATATAAATACTTATTTTTTCTTTTTTAACATCCACAAATCCTTTTTCTCTCTCTGCAATTTCAATGCATAGATCACTTTTTTCCTTAGATGTTAGATATTTATTTTTAAAATATTCACGTATTTCTTCTTTTGATTTTCCTTCATTCAATAAAGAAAGCGCTATTTTACTTGGTCTTATTCCTATTAAAGTACCCCAAGGATAATAATCCTTAGTTAATTCACTTAATAATTTAAATAGCTCTCTTTTAACAGATTCCTTCCCATCTTCTTCCAAAGAAACCTCTCTAAGCACTTCTTTATTCTCTATAATAAGTAATGAATCTTTAATTGTAATCTTATAATCAAAATCATCTGCTCTATTTATTTTAATATCCTCTAAAGGGAAAAATATATTGAACATTTGATATACGTCATATCTTAAATTTTCATCTGATAGTGTTATATTTAGTATCATTTTCTCTCCTTTATCTAGCAAAAGGGTTTCCTCTTTTTTCAGTCATAATAGAAGTCTTAGGTCCGTGCCCTGGATAAACTATTGTATTATCATTTAGTACAAACAATTTTGTCCTAATGCTGTCTACTAATGTATCCATATCTCCACCTTCAAAATCTGATCTTCCTACGCTTAGGTAAAATAAAGTATCTCCTGCAAAAAGATGTTCACCATTTAAAAGGAAACACATTCCTCCTGCACTATGGCCTGGTGTATGTAAACACTTAATTTTATGTCCCGAAAAATCTATCTCTTCACCATCATTTAAGTATCTATCCGCTTCTGGAATTTTTCCGAATACATAGGATGTACCTTGCATATACTTCTTCTCTTCTTCATTAATATAATGAGGAACTTTAAAAGTATTTTTCAGTTCAGAAACAGCGCCTACGTGGTCAAAGTGACCATGGGTTAATAATATAAACTTTAATTTAGCTCCAAGTTTACTAATTATATTTACTAAATAATCACCCTGATCCCCTGGATCCACAACAAATGCTTCCTTTGTTTCTTCATCCATAACCAAATAACAATTTTCTTGTATATCTCCTACCGGGATAGTTTTAATTATCATAAACTTCCTCCTAAAAATCCTTTTTACTTTCTAATAGAAGAGTTACTGGACCATCATTGATTATCTCAACTTCCATATCTGCTCCGAATTCTCCAGTTTCAACTCTTACACCTTCTTCTTTAAAGGCCTCAATAACTTTTTCATAAATGCCAATAGCTTCTTCTCCTCCAAGTGCATTTATAAAGCTTGGTCTTCTGCCTTTTCTACAATCTCCATATAAGGTAAATTGTGATATTATTAGTATTTCTCCTTCAACATCCTTTAAAGAAAGATTCATTTTATCATCACTATCTGAAAATATTCTTAAGTTGACAACCTTATCTCTAATGTATTTAATATCTTCGTCAGTATCACCTTTTGTAATACCAATTAATACGTTTAGACCTACACCTATTTCTCCAATTATTTTTCCATCAACCTTAACACTACTTCTTTTAACTCTTTGTACTACAGCTCTCATTTACTTAACACCCTTTAATTATTCATTCTATATACGTCTAGAACACCTTTTAGTTTTCTAATTTTCCTCATTAAATCTTTTAGTTGATCTATACTGTCTATACTTACCTTAATATTAACCAAGGATAGATTTCCTTTTAATGATTTAGCATTTACTGCATTTACTTTTATCTTAGATTCACTTAGAATTATCATTACTTCTGCTAAAATTCCCATTCTATCTTCAGCTTCAACTTGAATTTCAGCAGTATATGATTTACCTTTTGATGTTCCCCAACTCACTTCCACTATTCTAGTTTCTTCACTGTCCTTTAATTCAAGAACATTAGAACAGTCTTTTCTATGAACTGAAACTCCCCTACCTTTTGTTATATATCCAATGATATCATCACCAGGAACAGGATTACAGCATCTTGCAAACCTAATCATGAGATTGCTTAGTCCCTTAACAGTTACGCCATAAGCCTTGTCATTTGCATGAACTTTTTCAGTTCTATTTGAATTATCCTCAATATTTTTATTTATATTTTCTAAAATATTTTTTTCATCATGTTCTTCTTCCTTTAATCTTGCAAATACAACTGAAGCTGACATAATACCATTACCAACTGCTGCATATATATCTTCTTGTGAGTGTAAATTATATCTCTTAAGTAATCTTTCAAATAACTCGCCTTTTGCAAGTTCAGAAAATACTAAAGATTGCTTTTTTGCTTCTCTTTCAATTAATTCTTTTCCTTTTAGAACATTATCGTCTCTTTGTGCTCTTTTAAACCATTGTTTTATTTTACTCTTAGCTTGATTACTTTTTACCATACCAAGCCAATCTATATTAGGTCCTTTTGGAGCAGAACTGGTCATGATCTCAACTATTTGTCCCGTTTTCAAATTGTAGTCAAGTGGTACCATTTTCCCATTTACTTTTGCCCCAACGCATCTGTTTCCAACATCCGTATGTATTTTATAAGCAAAATCAATTGGAGTTGCATTTGCAGGTAAATTAATAACTACTCCTTTAGGGGTAAAAACAAAGATTTCATCTGAAAACAAATCAATTTTAAAGCCTTCCATAAATTCTTGAGCATCTGAGGTCTCTTTTCCCCACTCAAGCATATCTCTAAGCCAAGATAATTTTTGTTCAAAACTATCCCCTTTTGATGCTTCTCCTTCTTTATACTTCCAATGGGCAGCTATACCATATTCAGCTGTTTTATGCATCTCAAATGTTCTAATTTGTATCTCGAAAGTCTTTCCTAAGTGCCCAATTACTGTTGTATGCAATGATTGATACATATTAGGTTTGGGCATAGCTATGTAGTCTTTAAATCTGCCTGGTATTGGTTTATAAATCGTATGTACTATTCCTAATGCTGCATAACAATCTTTAACTGAATTAACTAAGATTCTTATAGCAGTTAAGTCAAATATTTGTTCTATATTCTTATTCTTATTAACCATCTTTCTATAGATGCTATAAAAATGTTTGGGTCTTCCATCAATATCAGAATCAATTCCTGAACTAGAAAGTTTCTGCTCAATCTCATCCATTATTTGAGAAATATATGCTTCCCTTTCTTTTCTTTTTTCTGCGATTTGATTAACCAAGTCATAGTACTCTTGTTGATGTAAATATCTAAAAGAAAGATCTTCAAGTTCCCATTTTATTTTAGAAATACCTAATCTATGAGCAAGTGGTGCATAAATATCTAATGTTTCCTTAGCTTTTTCTTTTTGTTTCTCCTCAGGCATAAATTTAAGCGTTCTCATATTATGAAGTCTATCTGCAAGCTTAATTATAATAACTCTAATATCATTTGCCATCGCTAGTAGCATTTTTCTTACATTGTCAGCTTGTTGTTCTTCTTTTGACTTATATTTAATTTTACCGAGCTTAGTAACGCCCTCAACTAGATCCGCAACTTCCTTATTAAACATTCTCTCTAAGTCTGAATAATTATATTCAGTATCCTCAATGACATCATGAAGTAATCCAGCTACTATTGTATTAGTATCCATACCTAACTCAGCAAGAATAGAAGCCACATCTAATGGATGAATAATATATGGTTCACCAGATTCTCTCTTTTGCTTAGAATGGGCTTCTGATGCAAGATTATACGCTTTTTTAACTAGTTCTAGATCTATATTATTGCAATTTAAACTTATTTTCTCCAATAAATCCGTTAGCATATGGATTACTCTCCTCTAAAAAATAGAATTAAATTTAAAGGCTGGTATATATACCAGCCATATTTATCTATAATTATATAATATTGAATTTTGTTTTTCAAGAAAATTACACATCATATTTTAAAAGGCTTTGAATATCATATCCTTTTAGTTTATCTCTACCTCTTAATTCTTCTAATTCTATTAAAAAGTTTAAAGTAACAACTTCTCCACCTGCTTGTTCTACTAACTTAGCAACTGCTGCAATTGTACCACCTGTAGCTAGTAAATCATCAACAATAGCTACTCTTTGACCTGGCTTAATTGAGTCTTTATGAATTTCTAGAGCATCTTTTCCATACTCTAAATCATATTCTACCTTTACTGTATCCCATGGAAGCTTTCCAGGCTTTCTAACAGGAATAAATCCAATTCCTAATGCATATGCAACTGGTACTCCAAAAATAAAACCTCTTGCCTCTGGTCCAACAATTAAATCTATATTTTTGTCTTTTATATAATCTACAATTTCATTGATAGCATACTTAAAACTTTCTCCATCTTCAATTAGAGTAGTTATATCCTTAAAACTAATTCCTTCCTTAGGAAAATTATCAATTATCCTTACTTTTTCTTTTAAATCCATTATTAAATTCCCCCTATGAGATTTTCTTATATAAAAATATTTGTTTTTTTTCTTTCAAAATTTAAGTATTTAACAATTTGTTCTGCCCTATCCATATCAGATGTTGTAAGTAATTCAACAATTATTTTTGCTGTATCCATTACACTAACTGAATTATTAACTGGCGTAAGTAAATTTATTATACCATCTATATCCTCATCCTTAATGGACTCAATTTTAAGATACTCTAATATGGCTCTAAGTCCATAGTTATTTGTTTCTCTTAAATAATTAAACCCTTCACTCAAGAATACTTTGTTCTCACCTTGCTTTTCACATTTCTTAAATACACTACCTAGAAAAATCAAATCCAAATATCTATTAATACTATTCATATTATAATATATTCCAATAGCTTGCATCAATTTAAATGTTAATGCTGAATTTGATAAATTTTTGTATCTGTATGAACATCCTGTTTGATTTGGATTTATATAAATTGTATTATGTATACCATCAGTCTTAGAATTTTCCATTATTATTGTTTCTATTCCTAATGCTTTACTAAGTTCAACTTCCCTATTGCCTTTAAATCTACAACCTACAGTAATAAGAAGATCCGCTCCCAAAAAGTGAATTCTATTTTTGATATCCGCTTCTTGAATCAAGTGATTCTTATGTGAATAATCTTCTATGATATACTCTACGTCTGCATTTAAATATTTCAATAAAAGAATTAGTGAAGATAATGCACATATACCGTCAACGTCGCATAAACCATATACAAGTATCTTTTTACGTGAATTTATTGCATCAACCACTCTTTCAATGGCTCTATTCATATTTTTAATTATAAAAGGATTATAACCAGATATATAGTTTGGGCGGTATATCTTCTCCCACTGCTTGCTCATTTTAAAATTCCTCCGTATTCATAGAAAACAACTATATTATAAATTATATTACGAGTTTTTACAAATATTTTTATAAAATTTAAAGATACCCCTAAATAATATGGGTAAATAAAGTGTTAATTGTAACTTCTATATATATATTATTCGTAATATTTGTCAAAAAATAAATAAGGATGGATAAAAAGTACTTTGAATGCATATTTTAGTAGATAGCATCAAAATACATTTCACCACCCTAGCTAAATATTATAAGAGTAATCCATCTTTCTAATTCTTATAATATAATTACATTTAACTATAAATAAACTTTAATTATAAAATACTCATGGAATTTTACACTCTAAAATTTTATTTTGAAGTTCTGTTTTTTAACATTACCCAAACTGGGCTAGCTATAAATATTGAAGAATATGCTCCACATGCCATACCTACTACTAGAGGAAATGCAAATTCTCTAACAGATGGTACAAATATATTAACTGCGGTAGTAGTTAATAATGTAGTTAATGTAGTATTAAGCGATCTAGTAAATGTTTGAGTTAAACTATGATCAGCAATTTCAATTGGAGTATTTCTTCTCATGCTCCTTTGATTTTCTCTAATTCTATCAAATATTACTATAGTATCATTTATAGAGTATCCTATAATTGTTAGAATAGCTGCAATAAATGGTGAATTAACAGGGATATTAAAAATTGCATATATTGATAAAGTTATTAAAATATCATGGAACAAAGCAATTATTGCTGCTATTCCAAATTTAAATTCAAATCTAATTGCTATATAAATCAACATCGCAACAACTGCAACTGCTAACGCTTTTATAGCACTACTTGTAAGTTCATTTCCAATTGAAGGTCCTATTTCATCATGTGAAACAAGAGCATCTTGTTTTAAAGAATACTTTTCTGATAACTCTTTAAACATGTCAGAAACTTTAGTTGAGTCTAAACTTTTAGATTTTATCTCTATTTGAACCTCGTTAGCTGAACCATCTACAGTTTCAGAAACTGTATTTGTAACAGCATCTTCGGCATATTTTTTAACTATTGTATCTACATCACCTTTGTTGAAATCCTTAGGCATTTTAATATCTACTTGTGTACCACCTTTAAAGTCTAACCCTAGGTTAAGTCCACCTCTATATATCATGAAACCTGCACCAATTAACATTATTATTAATGACATTGTAAACCAAATTTTAGTTTTTTCAATTATCTTAAGCATACTACTACTCCCCCCTCTTAACTCTGAAGCACCATAGTTTACTTAAAAGACCCATATTTGCTGCAAGGTTAACTAATGCTCTTGTTACAAATATAGCTGTAAACATAGATACTATAATACCGATTAATAGTGTAGTAGCAAAGCCTTTTACAGCTCCAGATCCTAAGAAGTATAGTACTAGTGCTGCTATTGATGTAGTTATGTTTGAGTCAATTATTGATGACATAGCATGTTTAAAACCTTCATTAATTGAACTCTTTATAGATTTACCCTTTTTAAGCTCTTCTCTTATTCTTTCAAATATAAGTACATTAGCATCAACTGCCATACCTACCGTTAACAAGAAACCTGCTATTCCCGGCAAGGTTAAGGTCGCATTAAGCCCTGCGAAACATGTTAAAACCAATGATGCATATAATATCAATGCTATACATGCTAAGAACCCTGGAACTCTATAATATAAAACCATTAGTAGAAATACTAATGCAAATCCAATAAAGGCTGCTTTTATTGCGTTAGGTAGTGCTGTAGCTCCTAATTGTGCCCCAACAGTCTTTACTGATGCTACTTTAACTGGCACTGGAAGTGCTCCAGCATTTATAATACCTGCTGTTTTTTTAGCTTCCTCGAAGCTTTTATTACCAGTAATTTGAGCTTCACCATTAGAAATAACACTTTGAACTGTTGGACTTGTTAATAATTGGTCATCCATATAAATAGATATTTGTTGACCTAAGTATTTTTGTGTTGCTTCCGCAAACTTTTGTTTTCCATCTTCATTAAGCTCTAGCCCAATTACAGGTTGATTTGCATTTTGTTGATCTGTATATACTGTAGCTTTTTTTACGTCTTTACCTGTAAGGATTACATCTTTTGATTGGTTTGGAGCTATAAATTTTAACTCTCCTGTCTTATTCAAACTATCAACTATTGTCTTAGAATCATATTGTCCTGGAATATCTATTCTGATTCTCTTTTCCCCTTCAGTTGTAACAACTGTTTCAGATACTCCAACCTTATTAACTCTTAAGGATAACATTTCTTTTGTCTTATCTCTATCATCAGTAGAAACCTTATCTTCTTGCATTTCCATTAATACGGAAACTCCACCCTGTAAATCCAAGCCTTTAGTTATAGCTTTATCAAAACTTTTATATTCCCAACCAAAAATTTTCGCACCAAAAAATCCTATATAGGTAAATAAAAATATAAAACCAACAAGCAATATAAATAATATTGTACTTCTACCTTTTGTTTTCATTTTTCTCCCCCTCAGTTTTTTTCATAATACCGTCGTATTATACATAATATAATTATATTTCTATAGAGAGCTTCATGTCAATAAATCCCATTTAAACTTTTGAAGTCATTGCTTTTAATGCTATAGCACATTCAATTCTCTTCTTTTGCATCTCACAACCAATTTCATAAGGAACATGTATGTCTCCATTGAAATTAAAGTTATTTGCTTGACAACCTCCGCTGCAATAGAATCTAGCCCAACAATTTTTACATACAGGTTTTCTATATATGTTTGCTTTTTTAAATTCTGATGCCAGCTTAGTATCTAAATCTCCATCATCTATATTTCCTAGTAAGAAATCTTTGTTTCCTACGAATTGATGACATGGATAAACTTCTCCATCAGGTGTAATAGCCACATATTCAAATCCTGCACCACATCCAGAGATTCTTTTATATACACAAGGTCCTCCATTTAAATCTATATTAAAGTGATAGAATTTAAATGAATCTCCTTCATTGTGTCTTCTAAGCATCTCTTTATATAAAAGATCGTATTGATCAAATATCTTAGGTAAGTCTTCTCTTCTTAATGAAAGTAAATTATCATCAGGTAAAACTACTGGCTCAACAGAAATTTCTCTAAACCCTTCATTTACAAGTGACATAACATCATTAAAGAAGTCAGTATTATTTCTAGTAAAGGTTCCCCTTACATAATATTGTTTTGACTTGTCTCTTCTATCTACCATTTCTTTTATCTTTGGCAATATTCTTGAATAACTTCCTGATCCATCTTTTCTTATTCTTACTGCATCATTAACTTCTTCTCTACCATCAATTGATAATATTATGTTCCCCATATTTTTATCCAAATATTCCATAATTTCATCATTTAATAAAGTAGCGTTTGTAGTCATAGTAAATCTGATATTTTTATTAAATATTTTCTCTTGTTCTCTGGCATAATCCACAATTTCTTTTATTGCATCAAATACCATAAGTGGCTCACCGCCAAATAAGTCTACTTCTATATTTTTTCTTGGTCCAGATTTCTTAATAACAAAATCAATTGCCTTCTTACCAATTTCAGGACTCATAGGTTTTCTATGTCCTTTATATTCACCTTCTTCAGCAAAGCAATATTTACATTTTAAGTTACAATCATGAACTACATTTAAACATAGCGCTTTTATATAGTCATCTTGGTCATCTTTTAAAGCAATATCTTCATAGTAATCCTTAGTATAAAGAAGCTCTTCTTTAACTAATTCTTCCAAGTCTTCATATGCCTCTCTTATATCTTCTTCAGAATATACCCCCTGGAATTTCGCTATAACCTCATCTACTGGGGCTAATTTATCTACATCAATTAATAAATCGTAAATCAGCTTGTCTATAATATGAAGACTACCTGAATTAACATCTATTAAATAATATTCACCATCTTGAGTAAATTTATGAATCAAACTCAATTTTTTTCCTCCTTACTGAAATATGGCAGTAACTAAGTTACTGCCACCTACTTTGTTTTATTAGTTTTCACAAGCTAAGTTAGCAACTGTACAAGAAGTCTTACATGCTGATTGGCATGAATTTGCACATTCCTTACAGCCTGGTTTGCATAAGCTATTCTTTAAGTTTGAACTATTAATTGTTTTAATATGTTTCACGTCGTACGCCTCCATTCCGATACAATTACTAGTTGATTATAACACATTTTAATTGCATTATAAAGAATTTTTATATATTTATTCCAAGCATGCCAGATAATATACCTATTGCCATGGCAAAAAATAGTCTATATACGTCAAAAGATACAAATTCTACTTTTCCTTTAGCTATCGCAGATACTACTCCTATAAAAATATAATATAGTATTGCAACAAAAAGTCCCACTAGCCATCCTTTTGACTGATTTTTTCTAGCTCCGTATACTCCGCCAAAGACTATACTTACACATGTAATTATTATGTAAGTAACATATAAATTTTTTTGAGATAAATCCAAGAAGTTCATAGTCAAAGCAAGTACCATAAGTAGAAATATGGTTAATAACAATGCCCTTATAAGTCCCCTGCCTGAATTTTTTACAACCTCTAAATTCATTACCACACCCCCTTCTATTTAGGGTTTAGTTCAACATCAATATTTTAATTCTTAAAAACAGCTTCTCATGATTTCAAGAAATTTATTTTTGTTTCACATATAAACCCTTATTCACTATAAATATATGAACATAGGGGGCATAGTTATTACATTTCAGTTTCTTGATTTATTCTTGTTGATATTCCTTGTTTTGCAATTGTTATCTTAATTCCATCTGGCTCTATCTCCAAAATTAATGTTTCTTCATCTAATTGAGTTATGTTTCCTATTATTCCACCTCTAGTCATAACTCTATCACCTACTTTAAGTGAATCTAACATTTCATTATAACTTTTTCTTCTTTTTCTTTCTGGCAATAGTAAGAATCCATAAAATGCAACGCAAATTATAACTAATGTCAATATCTGCATTAAACCACCTGGCATATTAACTCTCCTCTCCTAAGCTCTTCCGCCCCATTTTTCTAATTTTTCCTTTTTAAACTCTGCAAAGTAATTTCCATCGATTGCCGCCCTTATCTCTTCCATTAATTTATTGTAGAAATATAAATTATGTAGAACACATAATCTCATGGCTAACATTTCTTTAGCCTTAAATAAATGTCTAATATATGCTCTTGTATAATTCTTACAAGTTGGGCACTCACAACCTTCATCTATTGGTTTTTCATCTAATTCAAATTTAGCATTCATTAAGTTGATCTTACCGTATTCAGTAAATACATGGCCATGTCTTCCATTTCTTGCTGGCAATACGCAATCAAAGAAGTCTACACCTCTTTCAACAGCTTCTAAGATGTTACTTGGAAGGCCAACTCCCATTAAATATATTGGTTTATCTTCTGGAAGATGTGGCACAACTGCATCTATGATTCTATACATTTCTTCATGAGTTTCTCCTACTGCAAGACCACCGATTGCATATCCATCTAAATCCATTTTACTGATAGTTTTTGCATGCTCTATTCTGATATCATCATAAACTCCACCTTGATTTATACCGAAAAGCATTTGTTCTTTATTTATAGTATCATCAAGTGAGTTAAGTCTATCCATTTCAGCTTTACATCTTTGAAGCCACCTGGTAGTACGCTCAACTGATTTTTCAACATATTCTCTAGGTGCTGGATTTTCAACACATTCATCAAAAGCCATAGCTATTGTAGATGCTAAATTACTTTGAATCTGCATACTTTCTTCTGGACCCATAAATATTTTTCTTCCATCTAAGTGAGAGTTAAAATAAACGCCTTCTTCTTTTATCTTTCTCATAGATGCTAGTGAAAAAACTTGAAATCCGCCTGAGTCTGTTAATATTGGTCTATCCCAGTTCATGAACTTATGTAAACCACCCAATTGTTTAACCACTTTATCACTAGGTCTTAAATGCAAATGGTATGTATTAGATAACTCCACTTGACACCCTATTTCCTTTAAGTCCATTGAAGAAACCGCACCTTTAATTGCAGCTAATGTACCTACATTCATAAATACTGGAGTTTCAATTACTCCATGAGGGGTTTCAAATCTACCTCTTCTTGCTTTTCCGTCTTTTTTTAATAAAGTATATCTTTTAACCACAAACTTTTCTCCCTTCAAAATTATATAATAAGCATTGCGTCTCCAAAGGAGAAGAATCTATATTTTTCTTTTACAGCTTCCTTATATGCATTTAGAACTTTTTCCTGTCCTGCAAGAGCTGAAACCAGCATAATTAACGTTGATTCTGGCAAGTGGAAATTAGTAATTAATGCATCAATAACTCTATATTTATATCCTGGATATATAAATATATTAGTCCAGCCTGAAGCTTCCTTTACCATACCATTTTCATCCCCGATAGTCTCTAGGGTTCTTGTAGATGTTGTTCCAACTGCTATAACCTTATTGCCTCTTTTTTTTGTTTCATTTATTATATCTGCAGTTTCTTTTGAAATCATATAAAATTCCGAATGCATATCATGTTCTTCAATATTTTCAACCTTTACCGGTCTAAAAGTTCCTAGCCCAACATGAAGAGTTAAATAAACTATATTTACACCTTTACTTTTAATTTGTTCTAAAAGATCTTGAGTAAAATGTAGTCCTGCAGTTGGAGCTGCAGCAGAACCTTTTTCTTTTGAATAAACTGTCTGATATCTTTCTTTATCTTGAAGCGTTTCATGTATATATGGTGGTAGTGGCATCTGACCAAGTTCATCCAAAACATTTTCGAATAAACCGTCATAAAAAAACTTTACTATTCTATTACCATTATCTAAGACCTCTTGTATCTCACCTAGTAATTTACCTTCACCAAAGGAAAATCTAGCTTTTGGTTTTGCTTTTTTACCTGGCTTTGATAAACATTCCCATAGATCATCTCCAACTCTTTTAAGTAATAGAAGTTCTATTTTACCACCAGTTTCTTCTTTTTCACCTATTAACCTAGCTGGAATAACTCTTGTATTGTTTAAAACCAATGTATCGCCAGGCTCAAAATATTCAATAACATCATAAAAATGTTTATGCTTTAAATCATCACTATTTTTACCTAAAACCATAAGTCTTGAACTTGTTCTATCTTCAAGAGGATGTTGAGCAATCAACTCCTCAGGTAGATCAAATTTAAAATCTTCTACTTTCATCTATAACTACACCTTCTCTAGTCAAAAAATTTTGTTTGATTGTCTATTGCATTATTAATCTTTTTTCTTCCTAAATGTTTATAACTTTTATCTGTTGCCATTCTACCTCTTGGAGTTCTAATTATAAATCCTCTTTGTAACAAATATGGTTCATAAACATCCTCAATAGTGCCTAATTCTTCTCCAACGAAATAAGATAGGGTTTCAATTCCAACTGGACCTCCATTAAAGTTATCTATTATGGCTTCTAATATCTTATTATCCACTCTATCAAAACCTTCTCCGTCAACTTCTAAAAGTTCTAGAGCATCCTTTGCATCTTGAAGATTAATTATGTTATGTTCCTTAACTTCAGAAAAATCTCTTACTCTTTTCAGTAATCTATTTGCAATTCTAGGTGTTCCTCTTGAACGTCGAGCTATTTCAAAAGCAGCGTCATAATCTATATTACATCCTAGAATATCAGCACTTCTAATTACAATCTCCTTTAGTTCCTCATTGGTATAATACTCCATTGCTGCTAAAACTCCAAATCTATCTCTTAATGGAGCTGAAAGCATACCAATCCTTGTTGTGGCACCTAATAATGTAAACTTAGGCAAATCAAGTCTTATTGACTTAGCTGCTGCTCCTTTACCTATTACAATATCCAGTGCATAATCTTCCATAGCAGGATAAAGTATTTCTTCAACACTTCTATTTAATCTATGTATTTCATCAATAAATAAAACATCATATTCATTTAATGATGTTAGTATTGCCGCTAAATCTCCTGCTCTTTCAATGGCAGGGCCTGAAGTTATCTTTAATTCTCCACCCATTTCTTTAGCAATTATATTAGCAAGTGTTGTTTTACCTAGCCCTGGAGGGCCATATAAAAGAACGTGGTCTAAAGACTCCCTTCTTTTTTTAGCAGCCTTTATGAAAATATTCATTTTTTCCTTAACTTTTTCTTGTCCTATATATTCGCTAATCCTTTGGGGTCTCAAACTATACTCTGATTGAACATCTTCTTCCATTTTAGATGTAGTAATAATCCTATCCTCCATAGTAATCCCCCTATCTCATTAGATTTCTTAAACAATCTTTAATAATATTTTCAATTGTTTGTTCCTTATTTACTAAAGATATTGCTCCTTTTGCTTCTTTTTCACTATACCCTAAAGCAACTAATGCAGTAAGTGCTTCATTAATATTATTAGCATAATCATCATTTATTGAGATTTCTGCTTCTCTTTCAATTAACTCGTCTGGTTTCAACTTATCCTTAAGTTCCAAGATAATTCTTTGAGCCGTTTTTTTCCCAATTCCAGGAGCTCTAACAATATGCTTTTCATCCTCTGTCATAATAGCATATTTCAAATTATTAACTGAGCTGATTGAAAGTAGTGATAATGCAGCCTTAGCACCTACTCCATTTATAGTTAGTAAGATATTAAACATTTCTAATTCTTCCCTAGTTATAAAACCATATAATCCAATAAAATCTTCCCTTACAATTTGTTGAATATATATTAATACTTCATCCTCAATTTTAGGAAGCTTTGCAATAGTTGTTCCTGATGTATATACCTTATATCCTATACCGCCATTATCAATAATTATGTATTCTTTATTAAAACCCTTATAAATTCCTTTTATGTATTCATACATTATAATCACCTCAATATAAACCTAAATTATACTTTAGCATTTATTATGAGGTTTTTCAATTATGAAATTCCTTTATTAATAAAAATAGGAAAACCTTATTAATGGTTTTCCCTTTTTACTTATTATGAAATAAATTCACTTAATTTTTCTTCAGCTTCATCTTTTGTACTAAAAGAAAATACAAAGCTTGTAATCTTATTCCTATCTAGTTCATTTAATTGTGATACTTTTTTGTAATCTCTAAACACATCTTGTTTCTCATCTTCAATGGTAGGATTTCCATTTGCATCTGCCTTGTAAATTGCAAAATATCCATCCTTTTCTCCTAAATAATACTTGTTAGGCGTAAGCTTTGATTCACTTATCTTATTAAAAACCATTTGTTCATCTTTCTCGGTTTCTAGAGTATAGTTATCTTTCTTAAGATCTTGAAGCAATGCTTCTCTATTCAAGTCACCTTCTATATTATTTTTACTCTTGTATTCTTTTAATGTAAGCGATTCTTCAACTTTATCTTTATTCTTTAATATTATTTCAACATCATCGCCTAAAATATTATTTCTAGCATCTGCAAGTTTTTTATTATCAATCTTTTCTTTTTCTGCTGCATTTGTAATTTCTATATATTTTGAAGCAATAGTATAACTAATAACAAAAACCCCTATTAAAAATATAATTGCTGTTACCACTAATGGAATAATTTTTTTCTTATTAAACATAATCTCACCTCTATTAGCGATTATGTCCATATTTTTCTAACTTATTCAAACTTCTTGACAATTATAGGATTTTTTTACAATCCTCGTAACCTAATTTATATAAGCTAATTAGCTTTTCTCTATTCTTAGTCATTCTCTCTACTTGAAGTTTTTCGCTTGGCCTTATAACTATGGCTTTACCATCTTTTTCAAGTTTCTCTATTAACTCTAATTGCCTATTATATACTTCACTTCTACTTTCAAGCGCTTTTAATAGATTAGGGTATTTTTTATATTTTTGCTTAACAAAAAAAGATACCTTTGAATTTGGCTTTCTATATCCAGCATTTCTTGTTAATACAACAACAAATTTATCATAACCATCTTTAATTGCCTTCTCTATTGGAAGTGGATCTGCTAATGCACCATCTAAATATAGTTTATCCTCATAATGAACAATTGGTGAAATTATTGGAAGTGATGAAGAGGCTCTTACAATCATATTAGGGTCACTTGCTTCGCTTTTTTCATAATAGTTAGCTTTGCCAGTCTCAACATCAGTAACTCCAATATAAAATGTAGCTTCGCTTTCTTTAAACGCTTTATAATCAAAAACTTCTAATTCATTTGGAAGTACATCATATATAAAATCCATTCCAAAAAGTGAACCTTCTTTTAAGTAATTTCTTAAACTTAAATATCTTTTATCCCTGATGTAATCTGCAAAAATCCTTTTGTTTCTACCTCTCTGCCCAGAAATATAAGAAAAAGCATAACTGGCACCGGCAGATACTCCAATAACATATGGAAATCTAACCTCATTTTCTAAAAAATATTCTAGAACACCAGCCGTATATACTCCTCTCATTCCTCCGCCTTCTAAAATTAATGCATGATCTTTCATTACTATTCCTCCTACTAAATACTGCGTCTATATATAATATACCAAATTTTTACGTATTAATCTCTTAAAATTATGTAAACTTAAGTTTTCATTATAGAACTGCAAGTTCCACTTCAACTATTAATATCTTGACTTAGAAAGTTATGGGTGATAATATAAAAATAAATCAGAGTAAATTAATCGGAATTAAGAGGTGTTTTTATGAAAGAAAACTTAATAACAATAAATTCATTAAGTACAAAAGTTCAAGATAGAGATATATTAAAGTCTCTCAATCTTTCAATAAATAAAGGAGAAGTTCATGTAATAATGGGACCTAATGGTGCTGGAAAGTCAACCTTAGCCTATACCATTATGGGACACCCAAAATATGAAGTATCTGAAGGATCCATAGTTTTTGAAGGTGAAAATATAACTGAATTAAAGGTTAATGAAAGAGCAAAAAGAGGTATATTTTTATCTTTTCAAAGTCCAGAGGCGGTTCCTGGTATAACTGTTGAAAACTTCATAAGAACTGCAAAAAGTTCAATTGAAGATAAAAATATAAGCCCTTTCTCATTTAACTTTAAGTTAAGAAATAAGATGAACTCTTTAAAAATTCCTGAATCATATAGTGAAAGATATTTAAACGTTGGATTCTCAGGTGGAGAGAGGAAGAAAAACGAAATACTTCAAATGCTCTTACTTGAGCCAAAGCTTGCAATACTTGATGAAACTGATTCTGGTCTAGATGTTGATGCAGTCAAAATTGTTTCTGAAGGCGTTTCAATGTTTAAGAATGAAAATAACTCAATTTTAATAATTACACATAATACTAAGATTCTAGAACACTTAAAGCCTGATTTCGTTCATGTTTTAATAGATGGAAATATTGTTAAAACTGGTGGAGAAGAAATTATTAATGACATTAATGAAAATGGCTTCAGTAGTTTTAAAACTCTTATAGAAAAGTAAGGTGAGAAATATGGAAAATAAAAAGACCTTCATAGAAGATGTTGATAGAGGCATATATGATGTGAAGAATGAAGATAAATTCAGCTATAAAACTGAAAAAGGATTAACAAAAGAGGTTATCTTAGCAATTTCTAAAGAAAAAGATGATCCTGATTGGATGAGAGATTTTAGATTAAAATCTCTAGACATTTATAACTCAATTGAAGTTCCAACTTGGGGTCCTGATATTAGTGATTTAGATATGAATAATATTGTAGCATATGTAAAACCTGATACTTCTATGAAAGGAACTTGGGATGAGGTTCCAGACGAAATCAAAAATACTTTTGAATTACTTGGAATTCCTGAAGCTGAAAGAACTTCCTTAGCTGGTGTTGGTGCTCAATATGATTCTGAAGTTGTTTACCATAGTATACGAGAAGATCTAGTTAAACAAGGAGTTATATATACTGATATAGAAACTGCACTAAAAGAACATGGAGATATCGTTAAGAAATACTTTATGAAACTAGTCCCTCCCCAAGATCATAAATTTGCAGCATTACATGGGGCTGTATGGTCCGGAGGTTCCTTTGTTTATGTTCCTGAAGGAATAAACGTTGAAATTCCTCTTCAATCTTACTTTAGATTAAATTCTCCTGGTGCAGGTCAATTTGAACATACATTAATTATAGTAGAAAAAGGTGCAAAACTTCATTTTATTGAAGGCTGCTCTGCTCCAAAATATAATGTTACAAATTTACATGCAGGTTGTGTAGAACTATTTGTTAAAGAAGGAGCTACCTTAAGATATTCCACTATTGAAAATTGGTCGCGAAATATGATGAATCTTAATACTAAGAGAGCTTCTGTAGAGAAAAATGGTAAAATTGAATGGATTTCTGGTTCATTTGGTTCTAAAGTTTCAATGCTATATCCTATGAGTATTTTAAAAGGCGAAGGTGCATCTTCTGAGTTTACCGGAATTACCTTTGCATCTTCAGGACAAAACTTGGACACAGGCACTAAAGTTGTTCATGCCGCACCAAATACTACTTCTACTATTAATTCTAAATCAATTTCAAAGAATGGTGGTATTGCAACATATAGAGGTGTAGTTAAAATTACCCCTGCTGCAGTAAATTCTAAATCAACTGTTTCCTGTGAATCATTGATGTTAGATAATGAGTCTATCTCTGATACTATTCCAGTTATTCAAATAGAAAATGATGAGGTAGATATCGGACATGAAGCTAAAATCGGAAGAATATCTGATGATGCTATCTTCTATTTAATGTCTAGAGGCCTAAGTGAGGATGAAGCTAAGAAAATGATTGTAAGGGGATTTGTAGAACCTATATCAAAGGAACTTCCACTTGAGTACGCAGTTGAAATGAATAACTTAATAAATTTAGAACTAGAAGGAGCCATAGGTTAGGAGGGGTATTTATGTCAGAAATATTTAAAAATTTAAATGAAATACCAGTAAAGACTTTTCGTTGGCTTGGAATAAATAACTTGTCACTAAAAGATATTGCAATTCCAGAAGTTCATAACCTTAGTAGAAACTATAGTGATATAAAAAATGATAACTATGATTTAATCTACTCTAATAAAAAATCACCTGAACTTTTAGAACTGAAGAACGAAACTTTTGGTATCTCAAATGAAGTAATTAAAGAAATAAATGAAAATTATAATTTAGGTTTTTTCTTAAACATTAAAAAATCTACTACAGAACCAATAATATTAAACTTTGAATTTGATGATAATGATAAATCAATTATAGATAACAACTTAATTATTGCTGATGAGAATTCTAACGCGACAGTAGTTTTGAATTACTCTTCCCTAAATGAATCATCAAGCTATCATAATGGACTTATAAAAATAATTGCAAATAAAAACTCAAAAATCAATGTATTTGTTATTCAAAAGCTTAATAATAGCAGCATAAACTTAAACTCATCACTTTCATTGATTAGAGAAAATGCTGAAGTTAACTTTAGTTCAATAGATTTAGGAAGTAAATACTCAATTTCAAGTTACAATTCCTTCTTAAATGAAAATAAAGGCATATCAAATTTAGATTCCTTATACCTTGGCGAAGACGAAAAAATTATTGATATCAACTACTCAATAATACATAATGGAAAGGAAACTAAAAGTGAAATCAATGCAAAAGGTGCCTTGCTTGGTAAAAGCAAAAAAATATTCAGAGGAACTTTAGATTTTAGAAAAGGCTCATCAAAATCGGTTGGAAAGGAAGAAGAGTATGTAATGCTACTTTCTCCTAACGTGAAGAACAGTTCAATTCCTCTACTTCTATCTAGAGAAGATGATATTCAAGGAGAACATGCTGCTTCAGCAGGAAAAATTGATGAGAGCACTTTATTCTATTTAATGAGCAGAGGTTTATCTATTGAAGAAAGTAGAAAACTACTTATTTTAGCTCACTTTACTCCACTTATTAATAAGTTACCAGCGGACTTTAGAGATGATATTATTACTACTATTGAAAGGAAGTTAAAAAATGCATAACAACATTAAAACTCAATTTCCACTACTTAATAACAATAAAAATTTAGTATATCTTGACTCCGCTGCAACATCTCAAAAGCCCTATAGTGTTATTAATGCACTAACTGAATATTATAATAATGCAAATGCAAATCCTCATCGAGGAGCCTACTCTATATCAATTGAATCCACAAGGATCTATGAAGAAGGAAGAGAAAAAATAAAAAGATTTTTAAATCTTCCTTCCTCTCATGAAGTAATTTTTACTAAAAACAATACAGAAGCTATAAATCTTGTTGCTTACTCATATGGGTTAAACTTTATAAATGAAGGTGATGAAGTTCTTATTGCAATTACTGAGCATCACTCAAATCTAATACCTTGGCAGCAAGTTGCAAAAGTTAAAAATGCTAAGCTAAATTATCTTTATTTGAATGAAGATTATGAAATTACAGATGAGGAAATTAAAAATAAATTAACTGAAAAAACAAAAATCGTAGCAATTGGTCAAGTTTCAAATGTTTTAGGTACAGTAAATCCAGTTGATAAGGTGATTAAAAGAGCACATGAATTAAATGCTAAAGTAATGATAGATGGTGCTCAAGGACTTCCTCATTTGAAAACTGATTTATCAAAGTTAACTCCTGATTTTTATTCTTTTTCACCGCATAAAATATTTGCACCAATGGGGATAGGAGTTTTATGTGCAGATAAAAATTTGCTCGAGGAAATGCCACCATTCATGTTTGGTGGTGATATGGTTGAATATGTATACGAACAAGAAACTACCTTTGATGAGGTTCCTCATAAATTTGAAGCAGGAACCCAGCATGTAGAAGGAGTTCTAGGTTTGACAAAAGCCTTAGAATTTGTTGAATATTTAGGCTATGATTATATAGAAGAAACTGATAGAGAACTTACAGAATATGCACAAGAAAGATTAAATTCTTTACCTTATATTAAAATAATTGGACCAAAAGAAGCATCTAAGAAAATAGCTGTAATTTCTTTTCTAGTTGATGGTATACATCCACATGATATTGCTACAATATTAGATTCTAAAGGTATAGCTGTAAGAGCTGGTAATCATTGTGCACAGCCTTTGCTAAGATTTTTAGGCATTAATTCTACCATAAGAATAAGTTTATCAATATATAATGAAAAAGCTGACATTGATAAACTGATAGATGCATTAGAATATGCTAGGAGGTTATTTGGGTATGGACATGAATAAACTTTATACTGAACTAATCATGGAGCATAATAATTCTAAAAGAAATAAACGAGAATTATTAAATCCAGATGTCACTGAAAAAGGTCATAATCCTTCTTGTGGTGATGAAATTACTTTAGCTGTAAAATACAATGGAGATATTATTGAAGATCTTGCATTTACAGGAACAGGCTGTGCTATATCTCAAGCCTCTGCTTCAATAATGATTGACTTACTAAAAGGAAAACGTAAAGAAGAAGCCTTAGCTTTAGTTGAAAAATTTATTGGAATGATTAAACGAGAAATAAATAATGAGGATGAGTTAATGGAATTAGAAGATGCCTTGGCATTTCAAAATATTCAAAATATGCCTGCAAGAGTTAAATGTGCAGTTTTAGCTTGGCATACATTACAAGAAGCAATTAAGCAATAAAAATCAGAGGTCTAACCTCTGATTTTTCTTACTTAAATATTGTTAAATACAAAAGAACTATATTTAAACTTATAATAATCCCTGCAATAATCATACCAATGGTCTTAACGGATTTTTTATTAACTAAACTCCCCATTAAATCTTTTCTATTTGTTATCTTAAGTAATTGTAATATTGGGAAAGGTAATATAAAGCTTAATGCAACTTGACTTATAATAAGTGCATTCATCGGATTAACTCCTAGTGCAATAATTATAATTGCTGGCGCCATTGTCACTATTCTTCTTAAATTTACTGGTATGCTTAAATTTACAAAGCCTTTCATAATTGTCTGACCAGCCATTGTACCAACAGCAGAAGAAGAAAATCCTGCAGCTATTAATGCTATTCCAAATGCTCCACTAGATAACTCACCTAAAAGTGGTTTCAACGAATATTGTGCCTGCTCGATTGTGTCTACTACTATCCCATTATTAAAAAATACCGCTGCTGAAACTATAACCATTGCTGCATTTACTATAAATGCAATGTTCATTGCTAAGACAATATCTAGTTTTTCCATCTTTAGATGTAACTTTTTGTCCTGTTCGGAAAATTCTTTTCTTCTATGCTGAACTAGCTGTGAGTGAAGATATATAACATGTGGCATAACTGTAGCTCCAAGCATTCCAACAGCAATAAGTAATGCATCTCCACTAGAAATTTGTGGAATTACAGAATGTACTGCTACTTGTCCCCACTGTGGTTTTGCTAAAAATAATTCAAATATATATGAAACTCCAATTATTGCTACAAAAGTAGCAATAATAACTTCTACAATTTTTTGACCATACTTCTCCATATATACAATTAAAAATGTACATATTCCAGTTATTAAAGCTGCATATATCATAGGAATATTAAAAAGCAGGTATAATCCAAGTGTTCCACCTAAAAATTCAGCTAAATCTGTTGCCATAGCTCCAATTTCAGCAATGATCCAAAATGTCCAATTAGCTTTTTTAGAGAATACCCTGCTACACATCTCAGGCAAACTACACCCTGTAGCTATTCCTAGTTTTGCAGAAAGAGTCTGTAAAAAAATTGCCATAAGGTTACTACATAAGATTACCCATATTAATTCATATTTAAATTTAGACCCCCCACTTATATTGGTCGCAAAATTACCTGGATCTATATATGCAACACTGACAATAAAAGCAGGCCCAATATATTTTAAAATTCCCTTTAATTTTTGAAATGATCCCTCTTTTTTATAGGTTACTCTACTTATTTCTGCAGTTCCTGTATTAACTTCCATCTTTAGCACTTCCTTTAGTTTATATTGTTTATCCTCAATTAAGTTTTAGCCTTGGCTAATTTATCAGTTAATATAAACTATGAAAAGAAGTATAAAAATGTTACCCTCGTCAAACTTTTTTATATTTTTCTTTAAATATACAAAACTCATCCTTTATTCTAGGAAATTCCTTAAAAAATTCATTTAATAGATTTAAACTCTCTAAGATATTCTTATTTATATCATGCTCAATCAATTCAACGTCCTGGAGTGAAGAATCTACCTGCATATTATTTAAAAAGGTTTCAATTATATTATGTCTATTTAATAAAAATGCTCCTAATTCCTTTCCCTTTTCAGTTAATATTACTACTCCATACTTTTTATAATCTACCATGTCTAACAATGAAAGTTTTTGAACCATCTTTGTTACAGAAGAAGGTTTTACATTTAATAGTTTTGCTAAAATATTAATACGTATGTACCCTTCTTTAGCTCCATGTCTATATATCATCTCCAAATAATCCTCCATACCTGAAGTAATTATTTCTTTGTTATCTTTTAATAATTGATACCCTCTTACTGTATAAAACTTTTCTTCTGATTCCATAAAAACACATCCTAAAAAGTACTTCATTTATTTATATTAAAAATAGCTCAATAATATTTATTTATTCTAATAATAAATCCAATTACCTACTAAGTATATTTGATAAGTATGTAATGTCTTTTTTTATTTCCAAAATTTAATAATTAATTTTGAATGAATGTAAACGGTATAATAGTAAATATTTTGAAATACTATTAATTACTTACTTGTAGTGCATCTCTATATTTGGTAGAATGAATTGGTTAAAAAATTCACAACTCTTCATCTAAACTGATTATTAGATGATTATGGAAAAAATGATTTTACAATTGAGGTGCGAATATGAAAAATATACTTATCAACGGAACAAAGATAGAAACTAATGAAGACATTACTATTTTAAACTTAGCTAAGAAAAATGGAATAGATATCTCTACACTATGCTTTTTAAAAGATTGTAACGACGTTGGAACTTGTGGTGTATGTGTAGTTGATATTGAAGGAAGAGATGATCTTGCAACATCATGTAATACTATGGCTGAAGATGGTATGGTTATAACTACTTCTTCTGAAAAAATTGAGAACCATATCAAAGAAAGATTATCTACTATGTTAGATAGCCATGAATTTAAATGTGGTCCATGTAAAAGAAGAGAAAATTGTGAGTTCTTAAAGCTTGTAATAAAACATAAAGCAAGAGCTTCAAAACCATTCGTAGTTGCTGATAAGTCTGAATATGTTGATGATAGAAGTAAATCCATTGTTATTGATAGAACAAAATGTGTTCTTTGCGGTAGATGTGTTGGAGCATGCGAAAATAAGACAAGCACTTGTACTATTAAATTCATCGAAAAAGATGGTAAAAAAGTAATTGGAACTGAGAATGATCAATGCTTTGATAATACAGATTGTTTATTATGTGGACAATGCGTTATAGCTTGCCCAGTTGATGCTTTATCAGAAAAAAGCCACATTGATAGAGTTAAGGAAGCAATTGCAGATCCAAATAAACATGTTATAGTTGCTATGGCTCCATCTGTAAGAACTGCTATGGGTGAATTATTCAACATGGGATTTGGTGTGGATGTAACTGGAAAATTATACACTGCATTAAGACAATTAGGTTTTGATAAAATATTTGATATTAACTTTGGCGCAGATATGACAATAATGGAAGAAGCTACTGAACTTGCTCAAAGAATTAAACAAGGTGGACCATTCCCAATGTTTACTTCATGTTGTCCAGGTTGGGTTAGACAAGTTGAAAATTATTTCCCAGATATGTTAGAAAATCTTTCTTCAGCTAAGTCTCCACAACAAATATTTGGAACAGCAAGTAAGACATACTACCCTACAACTGTAGATATAGATCCAAAAAATATCTTTACTGTAACTATAATGCCATGTACAGCTAAGAAATATGAAGCAGACAGACCTGAAATGGAAACTAACGGCTTAAGAGATATTGATGCTGTATTAACTACAAGAGAACTTGGCAAAATGATCAAAGAATTAAAGATTGATTTTGCTAAACTTGAAGATAGCGAAGTGGACCCAGCTATGGGTGAGTATACTGGAGCTGGTGTTATATTCGGAGCAACTGGTGGAGTTATGGAAGCTGCTCTTAGAACAGCAAAAGATTTTATTGAAAATAAAGATTTAGCTGATATTGAATATGAACAAGTAAGAGGACTTAAAGGAATAAAAGAAGCAACTGTTGAAATTGGTGGAAATAACTATAACATAGCAGTTATCAATGGCTCTGCTAATCTATTCGAATTCATGAATTCAGACAAGCTTTATAACAAACAATATCACTTTATAGAAGTTATGTCCTGTGAAGGTGGATGTGTAAATGGGGGTGGACAACCTCATGTAAGTTCTGCTTTAAGAAGTACTGTTGATATAAAAACTGTTAGAGCTTCTGTATTATACAATCAAGATAAAAATCTTAAAAAGAGAAAATCACATGAAAATGTTGCTTTATTAAATATGTACAAGTCTTATATGGGTGAACCTGGCAAGGGACTTGCTCACAAACTATTACATATGAAATATAAGAACGCTAAAACAGAAGAACAAAGCAGCTAAATTGTATTTTAATACATAAACAAAGCAGTCTCCAACGGAGGCTGCTTATTTTAGTTAATTTTCATTACTATCTTTTCACATATTTCATGAGTTCTTAAGGAATCTGAAATGGATGGGTTTGGCATCTTATTTTTTTCAATACACTCTATAAAGTGATCTACTATCTGATAAAAGCCTCTTTTGAACAATGTTGGCTCCCAATCACCGAATTTTAATATATCTTTCTCTTTATCATGAAAATGTATTGTTTCGATTATGTTATCAACAATATATTTATCACCAGCAGTCATATATTCTATTACCTCTTCAGTAACACCATTATTTCTATTCATAATTCCAATTGCCGTACAGCTTTCTCCTATAAGCTCTATAATTACATTGTGAAGCAATTCTCCCTTTTTTGAATATCGAACACTTATATCCTTTACTTCTTCATCCATTAAAAATCTTAGTGTATCAACTACATGTACAAAATCCTCAACTATAAATCTTCGCGTGTAATCTGGCTGCATAAATCTATTTTTTTGGATTATTATAATGTCTGCTTTTCCATGTTCTTTTAATTTTTTAATCATTGGTGCAAATCTTCTGTTAAATCCAACCATTGCAAATTTCTTGCTTTCTTCTGCTAATTTAACTATTTCTTGAGTTTCATCAAAATTTAGTGATATTGGCTTATCTATATATACATGTATTCCATTTTGCAGTAACTTCTTTGCAATTTCAAAATGCGCCTCAGTAGAAGTACTAACAAATACACCTTCTACTCCCATCTCTATTAATTCTTCTACTTTAGTAACACACTCACTTATTCTATATTTTTTTGACAACCTACTTAGGGTATCTTTGTTTCTAGTGCATAACACTAATTCAATACCTTCCTTTTCAGATAGTACTGGTAAATATCCCTTTTTAGCAATGTCACCTAATCCTATAATTCCAATCTTCATAAACTCTCCCTCAACACTACTTTATTATTGTTACTGTATTTTCTTTTCTCTTTGCTGCTGTCGGCATATCTCCATCTCTATAACCTACAATTATGGCGCCGCATACTTTATGACTTTCTGGTACTCCAAGCTCAATCAATAATTCTCTTAAATCATTATTGTCCCCAAACCAAGTTAATTGATTTACATAGCATGAGCCTAAATTAAGTGCATTAGAAGCTAATAGCATATTTTCAATTGCACATGCACTATCAGCCATAGCATTTCCATAATTGCGTTCATTTGTGACAATAATTAATGTGGGAGCATTATAATAAAAGCTGTATGCTTCGTTCTTTGCCGCAACTTTGCCAGAACGTATACTTCTATATGTATTTTCATTAACTTCTAATTTATCAAAGGCGGCTCTCACATATTTATTTAATTCCATAAGCTTCTCTTTATTTTGAAGTACAGTAAAATGCCAGGTTTGAGAATTCCCTCCACTTGGAGCATGTTTCGCAGCTTCTAAAATGATGCTTAAATCTTCATCTAATATTTGATCTTCTAAATATTTTCTGATACTTCTTCTACTTAAAATATTTTCTATTACTTCTTTCATTACTCTATATTCTCCTTATTCACTATTTCATTTTAAAGCCTTGTTCTTTCAAAAAATCCTTCATATGAGGTCTTTGCGGATTACTCATTAGACTTCCTACTTGATTAGTCCAGGTATCTGCTCTTTGTCCATTGGTTCTTTTAATATAGTAATTCTTAATTTGCTCATCATATTCCTTTAACATTTCAACGTCATCATCAGAAGTATAATAATCTGTCTTAAGAACAATTTCCATTGGCAATCTTAACTTATTTCCTGTATCCTCATCTGGATATCCTAAACACATTCCAAACACTGGATATACATTAGTTGGCAACTTAAGTAATTCACTTATCTTATCTGGATTATTTCTAATTCCTCCAATGTAAACTCCTCCTAATCCCATTGATTCCGCTGCTATTAAAGCATTTTGTGCTGCAAGAGTTACATCGACCGTTGATAATATAAAAGTCTCCACATACCCTTCCACAAAAACCTTATTATTCATTTCACAAGCAATTTTAAGACGATTTAAATCGGCGCAGAAAATAAGAAACAA
This sequence comes from Clostridium paridis, assembly GCF_016765615.1. GTDB lineage: Bacteria > Bacillota > Clostridia > Clostridiales > Clostridiaceae > Clostridium_T > Clostridium_T paridis. The sequence continues at coordinate 379,950 of NZ_JAESWA010000017.1, forward strand.
AGGACATTCTTCAATATATTTTTGGTTGCCTGAAAGATTTGCTATACTCCTCCTTTTCTCCATATTATTTATTCTTATAATAGTATAAGCTTGAATATAACTTGAAGTTGAAGCACTTTGAGCACACTCAATTATTTCTTTTATCTTTTCTTCTTCTACTGAAACTGCTTTAAATTTCCTAACAGACTTATGTGATTTTAATAGATTAACTACATCATTCATAAACAAACTTCCCTTCATTTTTCTTTTATTATTTTAAGTTTATCATCCAGAATATGAATTTAATAGTAGTTACCTTTCTCCCATATAATTTCCTAGAGGATACTAGTAAGTTATATATAGTAAAAAACTATGGATACTTTATTCAATATCCATAGTTCATTTTAATACCTCCTATAAATGCCGGTTCCCCTATTTCCCATTAGAATCATAGCTATAATTCCAAAGATAGCGGCTATTAAAGCAATTATTAATATTATTGCAATAATTAAAAAAATAAAATAGCTAAAAAAGTAAAATCCGATCCATATTATTGATAAACCTACGATACCAATTAAAATTCTAAAAGCCAAAGGTATTTCTTCTAACTCTAGGGCATGAATTATTGTCATGACACCTAAAAAGCAAGCTGATGCAAAAGCAATTAAAACAAGAATAGTATCTTTTAGATACAATAATGGATAGTTAATATAATATTTTATAAATTCAATTATATTTTGTGTTCTTGGAAGTTTAGATATACCGCTAAGTGAAAGATAACTAAATAATATAGTTAGTACTATTAAAATAATATATGTAGGTTTTGATCTAAGAAAATAGTATGCTCTCATCTACCTCATCTCCAATATTTCTCTATAAAGCATATGTTCAGAAACTAATAAATATTTTATAAAACTACATTTTAATATATATAAAAAGCACAAGATTATTAAAATTATAATCTTGTGCTCAAATATTTCTTTATTTTACTTGTTCTATAGTATATCCTTTTGATTGTAAGTATTTAAGTATTCCATCTTCTCCACTAAAATACTTAGTTGGAAGTGCAACAAAGTATTTTTTCTTATCCTTTAAATAGCCATCAATTTTTTCTGAATATTCTTTTTTATATTTTGAATCGATAGAATTCTGAAACTTACTAACAATATCATTTAATTTTTTATAAATTTCTTCTTCTCCCGCTGGAACAATATATTTATCATTTAGCTTATTATTTATATCTTCAATATCTCCCTTCTTCCAAGCATCTATTAAGACTAAAGTTTTATCTACATTCTTATCACTATAATATTTTAAAAGTTTTAGTGATGCATCAGCTACTTCATCTGGAGCATTTCCAACCTCTTCAATAAGCTTATATTTATCTGTAAGCTCTATTAATGGTAATTTATTTTGGCTTGCACTATAAATAACATATCTATTTGGTGAATAATTTAGATTCTCTTTATAAATATTTATAAATGAATCAATAGAATTAACTGCTAGAATTTGAGGTTTATTATTTTTTAATTTATCATAAGGCTGATTAGATTTAGTCATCTGTTCAAAAAGTTTAGTTTTTTCTTTGTAAGCTTCCACTGCTTCACCTGAAACATGTTTTTCTATATTATCACCAGATTTTAAAATAGCAATACTATATAACTTTTGTGCATCTACTTTATCTAAATCTGCATTTATTACTACCCCTTCTGATTGTTTTATAGCATCTTCAACTTTTGAATTTAATGGATACATGTCTTTAGTTCCATATTCAATAGTTCCATAAAGATATATTACTTCATCTCCATTTGATATTTTCCACATTGGGCCAATAATATCTGCTGATGCTTTATCATCAATTTTACTAAATGCAGGCATCTCTCCACCTGTCAATGTCCTTTGTGTACTAGCACTTGGACGACTTGAATTGGCAGCTATTAATATTACTACACAAGCTAATATAGTAAAAATAGCAAATGCTTCTTTTTTCTTATATATTTGATAGTCAGGAGATTTTTTTCTTACTACAAAATATGAGATTGTTACAGCTATTCCTGCAATAACAATAAAGTATATAATTGAATTCCCTGCAACCTTAGGAAACATAGTAGCTATAATAACCATAAGTAATTCATGAATACAATATACCCATAAGCTCATATCTCTAAATAATTTTGATTTTCTTTCACTTATGCTCAATTTTGAATTTAATAATCCAATAAAAATAAACGGTACTAATATTATTAATGAAACGTACATATTATGATCGATTGGAATATTATTAGTTATAAGCAAATATGCCTCTACCCCAAATATAACTGCAGATAATAATATAAATACTGCTGCTTTCTTAATTTTTTCATTTAATTTATATTTATTAATTATAACTCCTAAAGTTATAAATGGTACTCCAAAACATAAACCGTTTCTTGTTCTTACAAAAACACTATTATATGCACTTACTATTTTCTCAAATGGAGTACCTAAAATAAATCCATAATAGGTATCTCCAAGTAGTCCTATTGCATAGACAATTATACTTAATATTATTAAACTCTTTACCCAATTTTTTCTTAAGAATAGTGCTACAACTGCAATAGATAAAATTAATGCGGGTAAATACCATAAGCTTGGACTAATTCCATCAAATAGAATATCTTTAACTATTAACTCTATGCTATTATTTCTTTGTTTTATAAAATTAAATAGTATCACTCCATATGCTAAAGAAAATCCTAAATAATATATTAGTATTCTCTTTAAATACTTTATTAAATATCCTTCTTTGCTATATTTTTCATAAATAAAATATCCTGTTGTTATAAAAAAGAATGGTACTGCTATTCTGGCTATTACAAAACTCAAAGTAGCACCTGGAACCTCTCCTAAAGAAAAAAGTGCTGAAGTGTGGATTGTAATTACTAAAATTGCACAAGCAAGCCTCATTATATTAATACTATCATATGTTTTTTTAGTGTTCTCCATATCATCTACCCCCCATAATACATTAATACTAGTCTCGCCATAATATTTTGTCAATTTAGGAAAATAACCCAAATACTACTAATTAAGGTTGTTTATACCTCTTTCCCTTTTATTCTCTTCTCTTTGCTTTTCTTTTGTATTCGTTTATTTTGTTACATTTCAATCTTCTGCGATACATACAATGTAATTTTCTTTCTTTATAAAATAATAGTCCAATAGAAAATAGTTTTTACCTATTTTCTATTGGACGCCATAAATTTTTATTTTACTTGTTCTATAGTATACCCTTTATCTTGTAATTCTTTAAGTATTCCATCTTCTCCGCTTAAATACTGGACTGAAACCTCTACAAAATAATTCTTTTTATCCTTAATATATCCGTCTATCTTCTCAGTGTATTCTTTTTTAATTTTTAAAGTACAAGTATCATCATACTGGGTTACTATATTATTTAATTTTTTAAAATTTTCCTTTTCCTCATCTGGAACAATATACACATCATTTAACTTATTATTTATTTCTTCTAGATTACCAGTTTTCCATGCATTTAATATATCTAAATTTTTTGACATATTGTTTTCGTTATAATATTTTAAAAGTTTTAATGATGCATCAGCAACTTCATCTGGAACATCAATAGAATCCTGAATACTTGTATATGGATCTGTAATTTCAATTATAGGTAATTTGTCTTTATTAGCTCTATATAAAATATATAGGTTTGGATAGTATCTTACATTATCCTTATAAGTCTGAATATATGTGTCAATACAATTCATAGCTAAATAGCTCGGTTTTATAGGCTTTAATTTTTCATAGTCTATTTTTGTATTTAATATTTTTTCAAATTCTTTGACCTTATCTTTATATATGTCTATAGCTTCCTTTGAAACGTGTTTTTCATAAGTATCACCTTGTTTCAAATTAATCATATCATTAACTTTTCTTGGATCAATTTTATTAGAATTTGCTTCTACCACTAACCCTTCTGACTGCTTTATTGCATCTTCAACCTTAGGACTTAATGGGTACATATCCTTAGTTCCAAAATTAACAGTACCATAAAGATAAATTTTTTCATCATCCTTTGATATCTTCCACATTGGTCCAATTATATTTGAAGTTGGAGCTTTCTCATCTATTTTGTCAAAAATTGCAGTTGCCCCTCCACTTGCTGTTGCTTGTGTGCTTGGGAGTTTTGAATTTCCTGCAGCTATTATAAGTACAGAGCAAGCTAGTATTGCTGCTACTATAAATCCTTCTTTTTTCTTAAATGTTTGATAATCTGGAGATTTTTTTCTAACTGCTATATATGCAATTGTGACGCTAATACCAGCTACTACTAAGAATAAAATAACTGAATGCATAGCTACTTTAGGTGCATACTTCATAATTGTTATCATAACCAATTCATGTATACAATATATCCATAAGCTCATATCTCTAAATAGTTTAGACCGTCTTTCACTTATACCAATCTTTGAATTTAATAAACCAATAAATATAAATGGTACAACTAATGCTAATGAAATATACATATTATGGTCAATTGGTATATTATTTACTATTAGTAAATATGCCTCAATTCCAAAAATAACTGAAGATAGTATTATAAACAATGTAGATTTTTTTATCTTATCATTTAAGTTATATTTATTAATAAGTATACCTATAGTTAAAAATGGTACTCCAAAGCAAACCCCATTTCTTGTGTGTACAAATATGCTATTATATCCATTAACAATATTTTGAATGGCTGTTCCTTCAATTAATCCATAATAAGTGTCTCCTAATAGTCCAATTGCATATACAATTACACTAAGTAGCATTAATCCTTTTACCCAATTTTTTCTTAAGAATAGTGCTACAACTACGATAGATAAAATTAATGCTGGTAAATACCATAAAGTTGGACTGAATCCATCAAACAAAAAGTCTTTTATTATTAACTCTAAGCTATAATTTCTTTGTTTAATATAACTAAACGCTAAAATTGTGTAGGCAAATGAAAATCCTAAGTAATAAATAAATATCCTTTTTAAGTATTTAAATAAATAACCCTTCTGATTAAATCTTTCATAATAGAAATATCCTGCAGTTATAAAAAAGAACGGTACTGCAATTCTTGCAATCCCTAAGCTTAAGGTCTCTCCTGGTATTTTCCCCAAATCATAAAGTGCTGAAGTGTGAATTGTAATAACTAAAATTGCACATATCACTCTCATAATATTAATACTGTCATAAGTTTTTTTAGTACTTTCCATTTTATCTCTCCTCCTTATACCTTTTATATACGTATGCATTTCCCTTTTTCTGTCAAAGTTAAGAAAATAATTTTTTATATTTAAATAAACAAGTATCCAATGCATATTCTAAGTTAAACTAGTAATACTATTGTTGTAAGTATTTTAAATTATTGTGCACTATACTTATTACATGTTCAAACTCCTAACTAAAAAAGCCATAAGTTAAAAATTTTAACTTATGGCTTTTAAAATTATATATTTAACCAATCGATTTTTTGTATGTATAAAAATAGCTAATTCCTAATTCATCATTCCCATAAACATTCCTAAAAAGTACGGTATCAACCAAACTAACCAAACAAAAATACTAAATTTATGGAACACTTTTTTTCTTTTAATATCATCTTTATAAACTACCCATGCTGCCCAACCTGCATGTAATAACATAAGGATTATGGCTAGCATTCCTGTTATACTATGTATATTTTGAGTAAAATCAGATTTAATTTGCACTTGTCCACTATTAGCAATGTTAGTCATAATGGTAGTACCTGTTATATCAAAAAATAATCCCACCCAGAAAACAATAACCTGATTCTTGTTTAATACTTTTGTTTTTCTCTCCCAGAAGACCCCAGTTGTATAGAAAATAAGTGCTGCTGTTATAGCTATAATTGCAATTATTAATTTAAAATCCATTACTATATCACTCCCCGCGTAAAATATGTGTTCTATACCAGTATACTCCAAATTCATTAATGTGCAATATAATTTTAGTTAATTAAATGTTGGAAAATTAAATGAGTTGAAATTATTATTTTTATACTAAATACTATAAATATTTCCTGGTAAATATTTACTTTGAAATGTAAAAAAATAGGTATTCACTCTAATGAATACCTTATATAAAGGAGATCTACGAAAAAAACTTATTACAAACTTATTGTAAAATTTGAATATGTCATTACTGTGACACTATAATGATAAATATGTACTTTAAATATAGTTTTTATGCTTTCTAACATTCCATTAATCTTCTTTTTTGCTCTATCGCCATCAACTTATCTAACTCTTGGCTCTTTACTAGTGTCCTACAATCGTTTATCCCATACATATCAATAGCTTCATGTACTTCTTCACGCTTTTTTTCTATTAACAAACTTAATTTTTTCATGTTGCTACCTCCCAGGTGTCTATTTAAAACCTCTATAAAATAATAATTTCACTCAGAACGATATAATTTTATACTAAATACTTATGCTTTATATATTTCGATATAAACTAGAGCATATATTAAGGTAGTAATTATATATATCATAAAGTCTTTTGTAAAATAGAAAAATTTCTCTTCAAAGTTCTATATTATATATATCGTTTTTTTCTCTTAAAAATATACTATAAATTTACATAAAAGTATAGCATATCATTACAAACTATTTTATTCCTTAAATACAAATAACTTAAAAAGAGCTGTATTGCTACAACTCCTATAACTTGTTTCAATGTAAAAATTTTTCCTTTATACTAAATGTAATTCCTTCATCTTTCATTAACTTCGGTATATTTTCTAAGTCATAATATATAAATATTAATTCATAATAATACTTCAACTTGTCGGTAAATTTATTTTCTTCAATTTCTTCTGGTAATATATCGAGTAATATATGGATCGCTAACATTAGTGTTAATCTTTCTTTTATTATATTCTTTTGTGCCTCTTCACTTATTTCATTATTATTTTTTATAGGTTTAATTACTGCTGCAAAATGCACAGGAGAAAGAGATAGCTTTCCTAACCTAATAACATTGTTAGTATTAATAGTACTTATTTCTTGAATTTCAGACTCTTTCATTAATGGCAAATAATTATCTATTAACTTGGAATATGTTTTTATTACTTTATTTATTTTATTTTTATTATAATCTTGTTTCTTTTTAAAAACTTTTTTTCTTTTTTTACTAACTGGCATTTCACAACTCTCCTTTCTCCTATATTTATATGTATATTTTAAATACTCGTGAATTTTTATTACTATAAAAATAGAAAGCATATATCAGCTGATATATGCTTTCTACCCTATTCAAATAATTTTACTCTTTCTTCAATTGGATTATAATTTTTTTCTCCTGGTGCTGAGGATGGTTTTCCGAATGGCATCTGTGCAATAAGCTTCCAATTCTCTGGTACACTCCACTCTTTCTTTACATCGGATTCTATTAGTTCATTATAGTGCTGTAATGAAACTCCAAATCCTTCTATCTCTAAAGCTGTCCAAATGACATATTGATGCATACCATTTGATTGTTGAGCCCATACAGGAAAGTTATCTTTATACAAAGAGAATTGATTCTGTAGGGATTCTATTACACTATTATCTTCAAAATAAAGAATTGTTCCATATCCATTTTTAAAAGAATTTATTTTCTCTTCAGTTGAGCTAAATTGATCCTCTGGAACTATTTTTCTTAGTGACTCCTTTGTAATGTCCCACAATCTATCGTGTTGTTTATTAAGTAATATTATTATTCTAGTGCTTTGAGAGTTAAATGCAGAAGGTGTATGCATTACGGCGTGCTCAACTACCTCTTTTATTCTCTCATCAGCTACAACAGTTTCCTTTGTTATTCCATAATATGAACGTCTTTTTTCAACTGCATTATAAAAATCATTATTCATTTAAATTACCTCCATTTATCATTTATAATATAAATTATTAACTTACTTTTTGATATTTACTTTAATTAAATTATTGCACTTTTTTCTCTCTTCGTCAAGATATATTCTCCTCAAATATATTAAAAATATGTGAGTTTACTTACTTTTATATATTAACTTGACATTTATAAGCTACTTGTCATATTATAGTACTATAGGTAATTTTTCTAATACATTATATATACATAGGGGGAACATAATGTCAGAATTAAAAGAAATAATAGAGAATAGACGTTCAGCAAATAATTTTATTGAAGGTGTTAAAATACCTGATAGCCATTTTAACGAAATTTTTGAGCAATTGAAACTAGCTCCATCTTGTTTTAATATTCAACATGCACATTATTTAGTTATTAATGATATTGACAAAAAGGAAGCTCTAAGAAAGGCTGCTTTTAATCAATATAAACTTCATACTGCTTCGGCTGCTATATTGGTACTAGGTGATAAAGACGCATATAAAAACGCCGCTAATATTTATTCTGGAATGCTTAACTTAGGTATTATGAGTAAATTAGATTATGATAATATGGTAAGAGATATAGATAATCTTTACGAAAGTAGAGGGGAAGGTTTTAAATACGATGAAGCAATAAGAAATGCATCTCTTTCTGCGATGATGTTCATGCTTATAGCAAAAGATAAGGGCTGGGATACTTGTCCTATGATTGGATTTAATTCAGATGAGGTTCGTAAGTTATTTAATATTCCAGACAATCTCGAAATTGCACTTCTTATTGCTATGGGCAAAGAAGATACATCAAAACGCAGATTAAGAGGTTACAGAAAACCTGTAGGTGAATTTGTTAACTATAATGGCTTTTAAAATGAAATAGGGTGCTTTCTGCACCCTATTTTAATGAAACTTTTCTATTTTATTATTTGCTCAAAAACGTCTTTGCTATTTACATCTGTCTTAAGTAAATTCTTATCTTTTAACCATTTTATATTCCCAGCCCAATTAGCTTCATCCTGAGTTAGAAAATCTCCACTTTTATCTTCCATTAATGGTAAAAGTATATCTAAACTCTTCTTTTCTACATCTGAATCAAGAGGGAAACTCTTATCTTGTGCTTTTAACACTAAATCTAATGCTTTATCAGGATTCTTTTTAGTATAATCAAATCCTTTCTTAACAGCATTAAGGAACGCTTGTATTTTTTCATTATCGTTCTTTATAGCGTCATCACTAGCTACAAAAGTTAATTCATAATTGTTTGGAACACCATAGTCAGCTGGGTTAAATGTAACTAATTCAACTCCGTCTTTTTCTAGTAGTATTTTTTCATGATTTATATATCCACCAATTATTGCATCTACTCTTTTAGATTGAATAGAACTCATTAAATCATATCCTACATCTACAAAATCGATTTTTGATGGATCTCCTCCAGCTTTTTGTACCATAGCTTTTACAGTTTCTTTATCTATATCAAATGAAGCATAGCCAACTTTTTTTCCTTCTAAATCTTTTAATGTTTTAACACCTGAATCTTTCCTTACCATCAATTGATTTAAAGAACTTCTAACTATAGCTCCTACTGATTTTACTGGAATGTTTTCTCCTCTTGCTAATATTATTTGTTTAGGATAACTAATTGCAAAATCTGCTTTATTAGCAGCTACTAATTTAATTCCGTCATCAGTTCCAGCTGGTGTTATCAGGTTAACTTTTAATCCAGCTTCTTTAAAATATCCTTGTTCTTCTGCAGCATATAAAAATGCGTGAACAGCATTCGGATACCAATCTAAAAGAACATTAACTTCTTTTAAATCCTTACTTGTACTTTGTTCTTCCTTTTTACTACATGCTGTTAATGCTAAACTAAATAGCATAACAATAGCTAAAATAATACTAAATCTTCTTAATTTCATAGTTACTCTCCTTTATTCCTTTTCTATATCTTAATAAAACTCTTTCTAGCAGAACTCCTACTGAAAATAGAAGTAATCCTAGAAATGATAAAACAAGCACTCCTGCAAAAACTGAATCGGATTGTAGCATTCCAGCTACTCTCTTTACATAAGTTCCTAGTCCCTTTTCTGCTCCTAACCATTCTCCTATAGTTGCACCAGCTATGCTATAAGTAGCAGCAATTTTGAAACTACTTAGAAAATTTGGCAATACTGAATTCATATGAAGTTTCATAAATATTTGAATTTTACTCCCTCCTAAGGCCTTTAGTACATCTTCTAAATCTTTGTCAACACTATTTAATCCATCCAATGTACTTACAACGATCGGGAAGAAGCAAAATAGTATTACTACTGCAACCTTTGACCATATTGTATATCCAAACCACATAACCATAATTGGTGATAATGCGATTGTAGGAATTGTTTGAGAGAAAATTATAATTGGATATAATGTCTTTCCAACCCCTTTTGACGCATAAATTGAAAAAGCACAAAGTATTCCTATTACAACTGATATTGCTAACCCCAATAAAGCCTCTCCTAAAGTTACTAATGAATGACTATATAGAAGCTCTCTTTGGGTATATAGTGCTTTTATAACATTCGAAAACTTAGGCAAAATAAACTTTGGAACGTTAAAATATGGAACTAAATATTGCCATGCCAATATAACTAAAATTGCAAAAATCAATGGGAATATATTATTTCTAAGCCTATTCATTTACATTCCCTCCTTTGATTCTTCCAGCTTATCTAAGATGTTTAAAATTTGTCTTTTTAATTCAATAAATTCATTTGTTAATGTAGTTTCATAAGTTCTTGGTCTTTTAATATTAACTTCAATGGATTTAAGGTTTTTATAAGGTAATTCTGTACAAATTAGTATTCTGTCTGACAAAAGCAATGCCTCTTCTATATCATGAGTAATCATAAATACAGTATTTTTTTCCTTTTGGCATAATTCTAGTAACCAAGCTTGCATTTTCCTTCTTGTTAGGGCATCAAGTGAAGAAAACGGTTCATCTAATAGAAGTAATGACGGATTATTTACAATTGCTCTTAAGAAAGATGCTCTTTGTCTCATTCCTCCTGATAATTCATGTGGGTATAGATTTTCCGTTCCTTTTAGATTAAAGCTATCAAAATATGTAGCTGCCTTTTTTCTTGCTTCTTTTTTTGAATATCCATTTAACTCTAGGCCTACTGCAGTATTATCTAATATTGTTCTCCAAGGCATTAAGCAGTCTTTCTGAGGCATATATCCGATAATATTTTTACTATTATTATTTTCTAACTCTATACTTCCCTTAATAGGCTTCAGTAACCCTAGTATTAGTCTAAATAAAGTACTTTTGCCGGTTCCGCTAGGAGCAATAATAGTTACAAATTCATTTTTATCAATGTTAAAAGATAAATCTTCTAATATAAGCTTGTCTGTCTCTCTATATTTAAAAGATAAATTTTTAATTTCTAATGCCTTCATTTAAATTACCCAACCTTCTTTTTTGTAACATGCATCCCAAAACATATATTCATATTTTGACGATAGAATGAAGATTTCTTCTAATTTCTTAAGCTGTCTTTCAGGAAGACCTTCTGCTACTTTATCCATTAAATTGATGCACCAATTAACTTCACTATTATACTCTTCACTAGCATAGGTTAAAATCCATTCCTTATAAAGTTCATGCTCTAAAGCCTTATCTTTTTTTGCTAAGCTTTTACCAATAAAGCTATAACTCCACATACAAGGTAGTAAAGCTGCAACGAGTTCAGCTAACGTTCCTTCTGTCGCTACTTGAAGCATAAATTTTGTATATGACAAATTATTAGAATTAGGTTTAGTATCCTCAAGTTCTTCCTTAGTTATGCCAAATCTTTTGGCGAATTCTATATGCCCGTCCATCTCTATACTTACAATATCATTTGCACATTTAGAAAAGTTCTTCATGTCTTCTAAGGAATCAGCTTTAACCATTCCTAGTGCAAAAAGTTTTATATAATCGATTAAATAAACATAATCTTGTTTAATATAAAAACAAAACTTGTCCTCGTCTAAAGTACCATTACTCATATCTTTAAGAAATGGATGATCTAAGCATGAATCCCAAATATATTTTCCTTCTAAGTACAATCTTTCAGAAAAGTCCATAAAAAAACTCCTTTCAAACAGTATTAGGCATACCGATCGAAAAGAGTTAATAATCTAATAGAATATCTACATATGAATAGACTTTTCCCATATACTACTTACTCACTTCCCTTCGCTGGCATTACCCAGTGCAGGTTTAAAGGGTCTGAAAAATTTCATCTCAGCCATTACAGCTCCCCTAGTGCACGCTAAAATTTTACCTCTTAATGATTATAATGTCAATATTCATAATTCTTTTAATTTTACTTTTTAAAATTATAAGCGCTAATAAATACGTCTATTTACTCATTTATTCTAATATAATTGTATAAATTAATTATTTTGGAGATATTTAAGTTTATGAATATATTAGATTTACCTGGTCAACCTTCAAATCCTACAAATGAACAAAGATATTCACTAATAAGAAGTGACCTTGCTAAAGCTGGAAGGGAAGAAGATTTCAATAACATTATAAATTTATTAGGGCCCCCTCCTAATATTATAAATTATGCTTCTCATGGTTCTCTTAAAGGAAAGAAGGTAGGTATAATTGGTGGAGGACTTGCCGGAATGTCTTCTGCTTTTGAACTTAGAAAATTAGGCTGTGATATCACCATATTTGAAGCTAGAAATAGAATTGGTGGTAGGGTTTTTACTCATTATTTCGATGATGAAAAGAAGATTTATGGAGAATTAGGAGCCATTCGAATTCCAGTGACTCATGAAACTACCTGGCACTATATTAATCTTTTTAACCTTAATACCTATCCTTTTATTCAGTATAATCCAAATGCATTTTTATATATACTTAATACACGACTTAGGAATAACCCAGAAGAAATTCAGAGAGTGCTTTATCCTAAATTTAACTTAACTCCTAGAGAAAGAAGTACTCCTTGGCCTGAACTTTATAATTATGCTTTCAATTCACCAATAAAAACACTACCTCCTAATATCAGAACTGAATTATTAAAGATTCTTCCAGTTTATAATCCTAAGTATATTCCTTTATTAAATATTAGTGTACGCCAAAACCTTGAACTTTTAGGCCTTAGTAATGAGGCTATACAACTATTAACAAGTGTTGATGCATTTTCTGGCTCTTTAATTGACGAGGCTTATAATGAAATATTACAAGAAAATTATCCAATATTTTTCCAACACCTATATAGAATTGATGGTGGCAATGTAAATTTACCTTTAGCATTTTACTATTCTTTATTATCCCAAAAGCCTAAAGAATACGATAATATACCTAATGAGGCTTTAGGAACTGTAAACTGGATAGGTGGATACTGGGTATCAGGAATTCATAAAAATGAGGCTGGTGATAAAGTTATAATTACTTATAAGAATAAAGAACTTACTGAAACTTTAAATGAATCCTTTGATTATGTTGTATGCGCTATTCCATTTACTACACTTAAAACTGTTGATATTGATCCAGTATTCTCCAATAGAAAAATGGAAGCAATAAGAGAAATTGCATATGTAAATGGTCATAGAACTATATATTTATGTAAAAAACGTTTTTGGGAAGAGGATACTCCTTATGGTGGAATTAATGGAGGTATATCTTACACTGATAGTCCATTAACCACAACTCTATATCCTTCAGATCATATTAATAATCCAAATCCTAATGAGCCTGGGGTATTAGTAGCTTCATATAACTTACATATGGATGCTACCAGCCTTGCAAACATAAGTCCAATTATTCATAATGACATAGTCGCAACTGAACTTGAAAAGCTTCATGGATTACCAAAGGGATTTTTAAAATCTATTGTTGAAAAAACAATGTATATATCATGGGATATGGAAGAATGGTCCAGAGGTGCAGTTTGTCATATGAATGCCGGACAAAAAAGAGTTTTCTCATATGAAATTACGAGACCAGAATATAATAATAGAATTTTTTTTGCTGGTGAACATGCCTCTGTTTCTCATGGCTGGATGCAAGGCTCATTATATACTGGAATGCAAGCAGCAAATCAATTAGCATATTATGCAAACGCTGAAAAACACTCTATTTAATGAGTGTTTTTTTATTTTAATGATTAAAAATATATCCTCTCTTTTTGGCCGCGATACTCTCATTAATATGCACTATATGATGCCTTAATGCTGGCATTAATATCAATCCTGAAACATTTTTTCTTCCCCAGAAGTCAATTAACCAAACAGCTGACTCATCTTCTGACACTGCTTTTTTATCTATAACTCTTTGAAGTCTCTCTTTTGGAATCTTTCTCTTCATATCTGTGGTAGTAAGTTTTTTAATAATCTCTTCTGTTCTTCTACCAACTTCTATTCTATATCTTTTTAGTTCCTCTATATTTATTTGTTTGCTAAATTCTAAAATTTCTTCTTCTGTAAGTTCATTCCCAGTGTCATAAATCGTTGCATTAATATTTTTTATAAAATCTCCCCTGTCTATAACTTGCTCACTGTCATCAACTAATAAATTCATGGTTATGTCTTCTATTCTTGTAGAATGCCATATACCATAAGCAATAGTTCTACCTTTTGAATTAATTGCCGTACGAATTATCTCTTCATTTAACCCTTCCCATAATTCATCCTCAAATGTCTTCTCATTCATATGAGACATACTGGATGCATGTACCGTGGCATGTAACTCTAAGCATAGCTTTATAGCTTCACTAAATTCATCTTGCTTTAGTATTATACTTTTCAATAATTTCAACTTCTCATTCCAATTCTTTAACTCCATATATACCCCCTATTTGTAAATATTTATACATTATAAGCTCGTCTATGTTTTATGCACACTGGAACTTCATAAGCGAGCATTACTATCCACCCAAGCAAGCACGCTACAGCTATACCTACTATCTCCATTCTTGGTGCTAGTAGATATGAAAAAATAACCCTAGTTGATATCTGTAGGAATGTTGAAATTAACGTAACTTTAAAGTCACCCATTCCTCTGAAATACCCTTGTATACCGTTTGTCCAACTTGGAAGCAAGTAAAAAAATGCCATAAGTTCTAGATACTTAACTCCAAACTCTATGACTTTCGAACCCTTATCTGGAACAAATAAATTCATAATATTATGAGCTCCAAAATACACAACTACCACAAGAATTGTCCAATAGATAGTTTCAATCTTCATTCCTTCAACAAAGACTTTTTTAACTCTCTCCTTTTTCTTAGCCCCTCTATTTTGTGCTAAGAAAGTTGTTAATCCATGTGCTATACTTTGCTGAGGTGTAAATGCAAAATCATCAACACGATTTACTGCATTAAATGTAGCTATAGCCTCTATACCTAGTGGATTTACTGCACCTTGTACTAAAAATTTTCCTACATATAGACAGGTTTGTTGCATTGCTGTTGCTGAGCTATAGTTTATGGTTTTTCTCAAAAGAAATTTATCTAATATAAACTCATTTTTCTTAAAATGTAAAATTGGTATCTTCTTATAAACATACACTATACAAAAAACACTAGAAAGCATTTCAGCAACTACTGTTGCCATACCTGCACCAGCTACTCCCCACTTAAAAAAAACAACAAAAATTATATCCATAACTACATTTAAAATGGATGATATTATTAAAAATATTAACGGTGTCTTTGAGTCCCCAATACTTCTTAATGTTGAAGAATATATGTTATATAAAAAGGTAAAAATAAGTCCAAAAAATATAATTCTTAAAAACATTGCTGCATCAGGGAGTATTTTTTCAGGAGTATTAATTAACCGAAGTATAGGCTTAGTAAGAATCATACAAATTATAATCATTATGATTGTAAATATAAATCCTGCTATAAATGTAGTTGATACCTCTCTCTTAAATTTTTTAATATTTCCAGCTCCAAAATATTCACTCATTAGTACTGATGCTCCCATACAGATTCCAACAATAAAGAAAATAACTATATTCATTATTGGGTTTGCAGTACCAACTGCTGCTAACGCATCAGTACCTACAAAGCGTCCAACTATTATAGAATCAGCTGCATTATAGGTAAGTTGAAAAATATTACCTAATATTAAAGGGACTGCAAATTTAATTAAATGTTTTGAAATATTTCCGTTTGTCATATCTGTTGCCACAATTAGTCACATCCTATTCAATGTTCCCTAACTATTTATAAAAAATTATAGGTCTCTTTTAATTGTAGCACAAATAAATTCTGTAATAACAATTTATCTATGTAAAATAAATTCATTATGTAGTTTCCAAGTGTTTTCTTTCCACCTAAAAATTGAAATATTATCAAAAAAGCAATCAAACTCACACGGAGTTAAATTAACAAAATTCCAAACTTCATTATATTTAAGTTGTAGATTTTTTGAAGCTAAAGTTACATGAAATATCTTATCTTTTCCATCCTTTTTACTAAAATCTAAGTAAGGAATTTGAATCATCTTTTCGATTAATCTATCATGCATCCTCTTCCTTCAAGAGACATTAGTACCTTCATATAAATTACCCTGTCATTAAAATGTTCATATCCAGATAGTTTAAAAGGCTCTGCTTTTTCTTCTGCACAGAATACTTGAAATAACTCCTCTAGATCATTAATACTCCCCTCATATTCAAAAGGTGCTTTTATAGTAAAGTGTGCTGGAAGCTTTGATGCTTTTGCTTTAAACTTATTCCTTATTTCCTTACTCAAGTTCTCGTTAAAGTACCCTGCTTTTCCTTTTACAACACAAACAATAACATATCTCATATAATCCTCCATGTACTACCACTGTATAGTTAGCTTTAAAATCCATTATTTATTATACCTATGCATTGGTAAAAATATAAACTAATTATCACAGAATAAATACGTTAAATTGTCTAATACTAACTACATATTATCATTATAGGGGGTATTAAATTGAATGAAGGTTTAGTAGTTTTAGTTCGATCCATTATTGGATTTTTTACATTATTAATCTTTGCCAAGCTATTAGGAAAACAACAAATAAGTCAATTGGCTTTCTTTGATTATGTTCTTGGAATTACAATTGGTTCCATTGCAGCTTCACTTACAACTGACCTTTCAAGTAGAGCTTGGCCACATTGGATTGGTTTATTAGTATGGGCTATTCTAGGCTATTTAATGGAATATATAACTATGAAGTGGAGATATGCAGCAAAGTATATTGAAGGTGAACCAACTATAGTTATTATGAATGGTAAAATAATGGAAGCTGCACTTAGGAAAATGAAATATAGAGTTACTGATATTATGGAATTACTCAGAAATAAAGATATTTTTGATTTAAATCAAGTGGATTTTGCTATTATAGAACCTAATGGTCAATTATCTGTGCTAAAAAAACCTGAATATGAGCCACTAACAGCTAAAGATATGAGTATAACTAAAACTTCAACTGGTATTAGTACCGAAATTATTTATGATGGAATATTAATACAAGAAAATTTAAGACAATTAAATAAAAGTAATAACTGGATAAATAAGCAGTTACATGCTCATGGAATAAATGATATTTCTGAAGTTTTTCTAGCAACTTTAACTCCATCTGGATCCTTATATATTGATAAATATAAGGATCACATAAAAAAAGTAACTTATATTGGAGATTATAAAGGACCATATTGAGGAGGAATAAAACTTGAGGAAATTTTTTGTAAGATCTATCCCTATAGTAACAATTGCTCTTTTTGTATTAATAATGCTCAGTGGGAATTTTTTTAAAAGAATCCCAGTCCATAATATAACTATCCCTGGAGCTATTGATCTAATAATTAGTGATATTGAAGATGAAAAATGGGAAGATGCTTCTAAAAAGGTAGATCAACTATCAGCCTCTTGGGATAAGATGGTTAAAATTGTTCAATTTAGTTCTGAAAGAGATGAGATTAATTTATTTGATGCTGATATAGCAAGGCTTCGTGGGGCTATTATGGCTAAGGATAAGACTAATTCACTAATTGAACTTAAGGAAGCAAATGCCCACTGGGAAGAACTAGGACAATAATGGATATTTTTATTTGAATAATAAACCCTCCCAAGTAAATAATAATCTTGTATTTTAAGATTTAAAAATCTAGTTGAATTTTGTACATAAAGGAGGGCTTTATTATGCCAGTAGCTATGAATATACCTGTAAGTTCACTTATTTCTAACGGAAATCCACATCAATCCTGTATTGATATTTGTTCAAAATGCGCCCAAATCTGTAACGAATGCCTCAACCTATGTTTGCACGAATCAGACGTAAAATCTAGAATTGATTGCATTAGAACACTTCAAGACTGTGCAGAGATCTGTACAGCATCATCCTGTTTCATGTCTAGAGGAAGCGGAAGTATTAAAGAAATATGTAATCTTTGTGCAGTAATATGTGATAAATGTGTAGTTGAATGTGAGATGCATGATGATCAGCACTGCAAATCTTGCGCTGATATTTGCAGGCAATGTGCTGATGAATGTAGAAGTGTTTCAAGTATGTAATTATTATTGAACATAAAATAGAAGAGGGATTTCCTCTTCTATTTGCTATTCATTATAAACTTCCTTATTTCGATAGGGTAAGTAATTAGGAATTGTTGCTGCAAACTCCTTAAGTTGAATTATTTTGTTAAACTTATCAAAGTTTATCCAAGATACCCCATTAAAATCATCTACTTTGCCATCAAATTCATTTTTAAAATACCATTCACATATTACAGTATTTTCAGTAACTACAATATTTTTTATATCCCAAGCTATCACTTTTCCACGCTTATTCCAATCTCTAAACCACTTTTGAATTTCTTTAAGTCCATTATATACAGGACCATAAGATTCAATATATATTGCTTCTTCTGCGAACACTTCTCTAAGCACACATTCATCCCTATCTATCCATGACTTAAAGTACTTCCTAACAACTTTTTCAATATCTTTTTTCTTTTCTTTATTATATTCGAATAAAATCATAGAATTATTTTCTAAAGGCTTGTACTCTCCTATCTTTACATAACCATGTTTTTCATAAAAATATTGATTTCTAAAGTTTTTATAAGGCGTATCTAAAGACCATTTCTTTATATTAGAATATTCCTTTTCTATAAACTCTAGTGCCTCTGAGCCTACTCCTTCATTATGGTACTCTGGATCAATAAAAATAGCACCTAATCTAAAGTGTTCTTTGTCTATTTCATATAATTTAAATGCACCAATTATCTTATCATCTCTTATAATTTTGTAGTACATACCATCTCGAACTTTTGATATATGCCACTCTAAAGTATCTATATTGGGTGGTATAGCTCCATATTTAATTCTATCTTCTTCAAAGGCTCTTAGCGCAATATCTTTTAGGATACTTGCATCTGATTCTAAACATTCGTCAAAAAATAACATTTATTACTCCTCCTAATATAGAAATTCTCTATTTATCCTTCACATATTTTGTAATAAGTACCATATGGAAATTATATCATATCCTAATTGTAAATTTCTCATCATCTTATATTTAAAGATTGTGATATTATATAAAAAATGATATTCTCATATAGAAATAAAGTATCCTAGGAAACGGAGTTAATACCTATGAAGAAATTCAAAAAAATATATATAGAAATTACTAATGTATGTAATCTCTCTTGTAAGTTTTGTCCAAAAACAAATAGACCTTCAAGTTTTATGTCCCTTGAAACCTTTGATAAAATACTAAACCAAATAAAACCATATGGAGAATATATTTATTTTCATATAAAAGGTGAACCATTATTACATCCTGAGATAGATAAGTTTTTAGATTTGAGTTTTGAAAAAGGATTTAAAGTTAACATAACCACAAATGGAACTCTTATAAATAAAGTTAAAGATAAACTGATTTCAAAACCTGCACTTAGACAAGTAAACTTTTCTCTACACAGTTTCGATGGGAATGAAGATTCTAAAAATAAAGATGAATATATAAATAATATTATAAGTTTTGCTAAGGAAGCAAAGGAAAACAACATAATTTCAGCACTTAGATTATGGAACTTAGATGAAGATGATGAAAAAAACCTTCAGGTATTTAAGAATAGACATATACTTGAAATTTTAGAAAAAGAATTTAATTTAGATTACAAAATTCAAGATAGGATAAACCCTATTAGAGGTATCAGAATCGATGATTCAATATATTTAAATCAAGACCACGAATTTAGTTGGCCAAGTTTACAGGAAAAAGAAGATGAAGGAATTGGTTTTTGTTATGCACTTAGAAGTCAAGTTGGTATTTTAGTTGATGGTACAGTTATACCTTGCTGTTTAGATGGAGAAGGTATCATTAATCTAGGAAATATTAATACTGAAGTTTTTGGTGAAATTATTGAAAATGAAAGATCTAATAATTTATTTAATGGTTTTTCTAATAGAACTGCAGTAGAGGAACTATGTAGAAAATGTGGTTATCGAAAAAGATTTGGAAAGTAAAATTCATGCTAAAAAAGATGTGAACTTCACATCTTTTTTAGCATCTTTTCTCATTAGCATCATAAACAACAATTCCATCAATTATTGTATATTTCACTTTTGATTTAATATCTAGTGGTTCCATATCATAAACTACGATATCTGCATCGTACCCTGCTTCTAATTTACCTAATCTGTCACCACAATTTAGAATTTCTGCAGCATTTATGGTTATTGCTTTTAATGCATCTTTGTGAGATAAACCTTCCCCTTCAGCAATTGCTGCAATTGACCTTAAACAGTCTATTGAATTATAGGGATGATCTGTTATTAATGCAGTTGTAATTCCCTCCCCAACTAATTCTACTATATTAGAATATTTTCTAGCCTTAAGTTCCATTTTTATTCTAGGTGTTAGTAATGGTCCATAGGCAATAGGTATATTTTTTTCTTTTATGTACTCCTTAATAAGATGTGCTTCTGTTCCATGCTCAATTACCATTTTATTTATATTAAATTCTTCTGCAATTCTTATTGCTGTTACTATATCATCTGCTCTATGAGCATGAACACGAAGAGGTATCTCCCCTTTTATAACTGGGATTACAGCCTCTAATTTTATATCTCTTTCCTCTAACTTATTTGCTTCTTTACGCGCTATATAGTCTTCTGTTCTCATAAATAAATCTCTTATTAATGCAGCTACTCCCATTCTTGTCACTGGAGCTTTTTCTTTTACACCATAAGTTGCAAGTGGATTTTCTCCCAATGCTATTTTAAACCCTACTGGATTTTTAACTATCATTTTGTCTATAATTCTCCCATAAGTTTTTACAGCAACATTTCTTCCCCCAACAACATTGTTACTTCCAGGTCCGCTCATTACACAAGTTACTCCAGACCTTACTGCATCTTCAAAAGACACATCTAGAGGATTTATTCCATCAATACCATTTAACTGAGGCGTAACTGACTCAGATGTTTCATTGTTGTCTTGCCCAATTTTCCCTGTACATTCTTCTATTATTCCAAGGTGAGTATGACAATCAATAATTCCTGGTGAAACATAGGCCCCATTTAGCTCTATAACTTCTAAGTCACTTGCAGTAGCAGTTAAATTTTCAGAAACTTGATTTATTTTTTTATCTTTTATAAGAATGTCTTTTTTCTCATAACTATCTTTTTCAAAATTATAAATTAACCCATTCTTTAACAATATATTTTTCATTATCATCACCTTCCTCATTAATATTCATTTCTAAATAACATTAATTATCGAATTCCACATATTATATATTCCCCAAATTCACTTTATTTAAATATTTTTTAGCTAATTCCTCTGCTTTTTTCATAAAATTAATATCTGTTGGCGAGTTCTCAAGCTTATATCTAGGAAAATATCTTGAAAGGTGAAGTGGAATATCTGGATTAATAGAACTTAAAAACTTAGCTATTTCCTCTACTTCTTCTAAATTATCATTTTCTCCACTTACTAATAGGGTTGTAATTTCTACATGACATTCTTTTACAGCAATTTCTATGGTCTTAAGTACAGGTTTTAAACTTCCACCACATAGGTCTTTATAGTACTTATTGCTAAAGCTCTTTAAATCTATATTCATAGCATCAACATATGGAAGTATCTCTCTGATGGGTTCTTCACTTATATATCCGTTGGTTACAATTACTACTGATTTACTTGCATCTGTTTCTTTTAATAGTTTAGAAGTATCATACATATATTCATACCAAATGCTAGGTTCATTATATGTAAAAGCCAATCCAATATTATTTTTTGTAGTTACTACAGCTTCGATCAAATTTTCTGGAGGGACATAGTCACTATTAGCAACTGACTGAGATATACTATAATTTTGACAAAATTCACAAGTAAAGTTACATCCAAAGCTCCCTACTGAAAAAATCTGAGTATTAGGTTTAAAATAGTTTAGGGGTTTCTTTTCTATAGAATCTAACGAGGCTGAAGTTATCTCCCCATAATTTAAGGTATATAATACTCCATCCTCATGTTTTCTTACATTACATTTTCCTATATGCCCATTTTCAATTACACAATTATGCGGACACAAATAACAATGTATTTTATCATCTAACTTTTCATAAAACATGGCTTCTTTTTTCATAAGTTTAAACCTTCCTACTCTTCTTTATGTCTAATTACCTTGAATTTTTGTATCTCATAATCCTCATCATAATTTATTCCTGCTTTATCTAATGCAATGGCTAGCTGTTCTTCTACAGTATTCACTCCTTCTAAGTCTGGTAGCAAAAGTCCTGTTCTTCCTTTAGACTTTACAATAACTCCATATTCCTTTGGATCTAGTTCATCTATTGATGCTCTTTCTGGTTCTGTAAGAACATCTACTGAAAAATCTATATCTAATAATTCCTCTTCTTCAACTGAATAAAATCTTGGATCATTTATACCTGCAGAAATGGCGTTGCGAATTATTTCTTCTGCTATATTAATTGTTATTGGAAATATAGTCCCTATACATCCTCTTAGTTCTCCGTGCTTTTTTAATGATACAAACACTCCTCGTTTTTTATCTTTCATTTCATCTGTAACATAATCAGGGATAATTTTTAGTTCTTTTCCAGTTTTTAAGTAGGAAGTTAAACTTTCTCTTGCAAGCTTAACATATGGATCTTTTTGATTATTTATATTTTCATAAGCTTTATTCTTTAATTCCTCTAATTCTACTAATTTTGATGGTCCATCTGCTATAATATTAAATTTCATTATTCCATATCCAACTCCAAATGTTCCCTCATAGCTCATTAAATCGCCAATAAACTTCTTTTCATCTAAAGCTCCAAGCATGATAGCAATAGATCTTCTACCACATTCTCCTGCATTAGATATAGTTCCTTTATCTATATCAAAAACACCATTTACATCTCCTATGTGCAAACAATGAAGTAATTCCTTATCAAATTTCTCCCCAGCAGCATCAAAACCATAAGGTCCTTCTTGCTTTAGCTTATGAGATAAATCACCACTTGCTATAAGTACACAATCTTCATTTAATTCTTCTACTGCTTTATTTATACAAATACCAAATCTATATAAATCTATATCACTTAATGCTGAATAGGTTATATGAACAAGCTTATAATCCTCATAGTACTTATTGATGAAATATAATGGAACCATAGCTCCATGATCTAACGACACTGAGGAATTATATTTATTCAATAAAGTATTTGTAGCTATAATTGATGATATGCCTACGCTATATGCAAGTTCATAAATTTTATTTGTAAGTTCCTTATCTATTTTTAACTTCATTGAAACATCAGGCACACGAAAATTTTTAAAATTCCCTAGTATCTCCTCTACATAGCTTAATGAAATGGCATCTTGAAACATTACTCCGTGAGGAGTTATGATAATAATTGTATTGGGCTTTTTTTCAGCTATTTCTTTACCTATTTTATGAAAATTGTCGCTTGTATCACTTATTTTCTTTTCTTCACCTTTTCCCACCTCTGGGATTACAATTGGTGGATGTGGTAATAAATATGTTCCACTTATACTCACTCAAATCACCTCATAATTCTATTTATTTCTCAAAATAAAAAGCATCACAATTAAGTGATACTTCTTATTTTAATAGAGGTTTTATCACCTCAAAAGTAGCCTTTATTTATTTAAACCTATTTTCTCGTTTATTGCTTCGTCTCTTATCTCTTTTCTCATTCCATCTAAAGCTTCTTCTCTTCTTTCATTTTTAGCTGATAACACTTCTTTTGTATGTGGATCATCAGTTCTTTCTATAGTTTCATCAGCAAGTTCACAATTTCTTATAGTATTACTAATATTATGCTGAATTCTCTCTACATTATTACTTCTATCATCAGGTTTGTTCTTCATAATTACGTTCCTCCTTGGTTTAAAATTATATGAAGAGTCTCTAAACAACTTCACTTTTATTTTGTCTAGAAAAATATTAATTATGCTACTAAAAACATGCTTACATTAGTATCCATTGGATATTTTCATATATAGTGATAAAATTAATTATTATATTTTGTGGAGGAAAAAATCTTGAATTTAAAAGAAAAAATAAAAGAACTTCCTTCTACTCCTGGCGTATATCTTATGAAGGATTCTTTAAATAATATAATTTATGTTGGTAAATCTAAAAACTTAAAAAGCAGAGTTGGATCATATTTTCAAAATTCAAAGTCTCATTCACCAAAAGTTATAAAATTAGTTCAAAACTTGAAAGATTTTGATTATATTCTTACTGATACAGAGTTTGAGGCTTTTCTGCTTGAATGTAAACTTATTAAGGAAATTAAACCTAGATATAATAGATTAATGAAAAGTCCAAATTCTTATTCATATATAAAAATAAATATTAATGATAAATACCCTAATCTAGAACTTTCTCAAAGCATTACTACAGATGATGGAAATATTTATTTTGGGCCTTACAAAAATAAAAATACCCTTGAAAAAGGAATTAAAAATCTAAAGGATTTTTATAAAATACAATGCACTAATAATTCAAGAAAAGGCTCTTCTTGTTTAAATTATTCCTTAGGCTTATGTATGGGAATGTGTCAAAATAAACTTCCAAGGGAAGAATATATGATTACAATTAACAAAATTATTAATCTTCTAAATAATGAAGATAAAAGTATTCTTTATGAAGTAGAGTCTATGATGAACATTGCTGCCACAAATTTTGATTTTGAGAATGCCGCAAAATATAGAGATTATCTAACTTCTGTTAATTATCTAATAAATAAAGTTAAAGTTATTGAATATACAAAAGAAAATAAAAATATTGTTTTACTTGAACCATTAAATAATGAAGAAGTCAAAATCTTTCTCATAAGTGGAACTGAAATATTGTATAGCTATATTGATAAATTAGATAATCTTCAAGAATTAAAATTAAGCATAAAAACTTATATTAATACTTATTTCAGCTCTGAAATACTAAACTCTTCAATACAAATTGGACGAGATGAAATTGATCAGACTGAAATCATTTATTCATATGTAAAAAATAAATCTAATAACTGCAGATTCTTTGTTGTTACTGAATCTTTATTAAGAACTAATAGTTTGCTAAAAGGCGGTTTAATTGATAAATTACTTTTAACTTTATAATAATCATATTAATTTAAATAAACTCATATTAAAAAAATCAGGTAGTATTCAAATACTACCTGATTTCTATATCATTAATTAATTAGCTTTTGCTTTAAAATAGTTTGTCCCCCAAACTCCTAGAAGAATCATTGTTGATCCCATAACATGATATAAATGAAAACTTTCATGTAAAAATACTACTCCAGCAACTATTGATACAATTGTTGAAATATTAGCAAATACTGAAGACCTTGAGGCTTCTAACTTAGAAAGTGTAAAATTGATTAAAAAATAAGCTATTATTGATGATAAAATTCCAAGGTATAAAACTGAAGTAATAAAGGTTGTACTACTTAAAGGTTTAAAATACTCTGAGATATTTTTATTAATTAAATGATTAATAATTGAAATTCCATTAAAACATATTGCACCTAAGAACATCATGAAGTAAGTAACCTCAAAAGGAGTGAAATGTCTAGAAATTCTCCTAGCAATTATATTAAAGAAGGCAGCAGAGAACACTGCTCCTGCTAATAATAATACTCCTAAAAGTGAACTTCCTGAATCATTAGAACTATCCATTAATATTATTAAAATAACTCCTGATACGGATATTATTATACTAATTCCTTGTTTTAAAGTTGGTTTTTCATCTAGTATATATACGGCTAGGATTGTTACTACTATTGGAATTAATGCTATCATAAGCCCACCTAAGGAAGTGGACGTCCTTTGAATTCCATAAGTTTCAAAGATAAAATAAATGATTGGCTCAATAAAAGCAAGAATGACAAGCCACTTTAAAGGTTTATTTCTATAATCAACCTTTATTATCTTAAATATTATTAGTACAGTCATAACAAGAAACGCTGCTAAAAATCTAAAGGAAAGCAATGCAAACGGGTCAGCAACACTCAAAGCTTTTTTTGAAAATAAAAAGCTAAGTCCAAATATAAAGTTAGTAATTACAGCAGTAATGTAGGGTATAATGGTAGATTTATTTTTCATTTTATCAGTCCTTTTCTTAAGTTAGTCTATATAATTGTTAAAACAATTTACATTAATAAAAGTAAAAAAGTCGCTATAGAATATAGTTCTCCGACAGGAACTAATATAGCGACCTATAATAAACACAATAATTATCACTAAAAATGAGTATACTACATTGTCTAGGAATGCTCAATACTATTCATATATTTTACTTTTAATTATATAACCTTGAAAAAGGATCATTTTCTCTATCTTCATTCCAAAAATACTCTATTCTCTTACTAATATCTAAAGCTTTATCTTTCGAAAAAATGTCTTCAATGAATCCTAATGCTAAGTCCATTCCTGCTGATACTCCAGCTGAAGAATATATGTTTTCATCCTTTACCCATCTAGCTTGTTTGATCCACAATACTTTTTCATTTTGCTCTGTTACCCAGTTAAATGCCTTTTTATTAGTTGTTGCTTTTCTATTATTAAGTAGTTCTGTCTTTGCAAGAAGAGCTGTTCCAGTACACACAGTCAATACATATTTAGCCTTAGAGGCAATATCATTAATTAATTTTATAAATTCCTTATCATTAACTTTTTCTCTTGTTCCCGCTCCTCCTGGAATAAATAATATTTCCTCCACTGATAAATCTTCTTTATAAGTATTAGTTTCAACTCTTACCCCATGACTATTTGAAATAATTCCTCCATTAAGAGATATAAAATTAAGCTTAATTGCTTCTGGTATTTTCCCAAATATCTCAACTGGCCCAAAGACATCTAAGGTTTCAAATTCATCAAACATTAATATATTCATTCTAAATCTCACTTTTATCACTCCTTTAGCTTAAGTAAATAATAAATTTTAACTCACTACTCTTTTTAAATATTTTATTTTTCTAAATATAATTGATATTAAACAACTACCCATAAACGCTAAAAAAATAACTATAGGAATATCAATAATGGTATTACCTGTTATATTACTTAAATCTACTCCAAAGACGTTCATTTTTATAATAGTTAAGAAAAATGGATGAATTAAATATATACCAAAAGTATTATTTGATATCATCTCAAATATATCATCTTTTTTATTAAAGAAATTCTTTGATAAAATAAAAACTGCCATTGACATTAAAATACAAGTTATTGAGCCACTACTTAGGAAAAACTGATCTAGACCTCCGCTCTTATAAAGCTCAGTAGTTCCAAATATGGTTACAAAAATGCTTAAAAATCCTATTAGGTATATTATATTTTCTAGAACTTTATTTAAGCAATAATTATTTAAATAGTATCCTAGCACAAAGTATCCAACTTCCCATCCAAATATAGTTACCTTTAGATTCACATCCACACCTAAAAATTTTGTGATTAATGGTAAAATACCACTTATAACAAAACATATCACAATAAAGTATTCTATATCATTCTTTGAAGCAGAATTAATAAATATTTTAATAATAGGTAAAGAAAGATATAATCCAAACAGCATATATAAATACCACATATGATAAGATGTAGTACCCAATAATAGCTCACTCACCATATCATAAATTGAAAATGTATGAATGTATCCCATTGAATATAAATTAAATAAGTAATAGAAAATCCCCCAGAATACCATTGGTATAATAATTCTTATTAACCTTTTCTTTAAATTAAGTTTTCTTTCTTTCTCTAATAATAAGGCACCACTTATCATTATAAAAATTGGCACAGCCCATCTACCTATAGAATTATATACTATAGCGCCCCACCAATTAGTTGTAAATGACAAATTTTTATCTACTACTAGCGAGCCTGTTGCATGAATTGCTATTACTGCAACACAAGCAAATACCTTTAATGCTTCGAAGTAATTATTTTTTCCCCTCATATATATCACCCCATCTAATTTTACTCCTTTAAATACCTAATGTAAAATTATGTAATAATAATTATATATATTCATCAAAATGAAAAAGAGCCCTGTTTTTTTAGGGCTCCTTATTATAAATTTATTTATATAATCTTTTGATTAAATTATTTATGCTGCTTCAGCATCTTTTTCAAAGCTACTAACAAATTTATTCTTTTTAAAAATCACATTTATTAATGACTTAATTAGAAATCCACCGATTAAAAAAGCAAACATAAATGTTAACATTATTCTAATATCTTGATGAAGCACTGAAGAATTTATACCAGATATGATCATTCTTAGTGTATTTATTGAATAAGTCATTGGGAAAACATGTCCTACAACTTTATAGAATGTCGGTGCAGTTTCTATAGGGAATGTTCCACCTGAAGATGAGAGTTGAAGTAAAAATACAACAAACATAATTGGTGTACCTATAATTCCTATTGCATAAGATACTCCATACATTACACTAAAGAATACTACTGATATAAACATATTGCTTAAATAAAAATTAGGTATACTTGTTACATCAATTTTTAATCCTTTTACTAATGCAAAACTTAAAATTAAAGCTTGAACTATTGTCATTAATGAACCTGCTGCAAACTTTCCAATAAAGCTCTTTAAAAACTTATTTTCTACAATATCTAGACGTTTTATGATAGACATTATTAGGTTTACAAACATAGCTCCAAGCCATAATGATAATGAAACAAAATATGGCGCCAAACCTTCTCCATAGTACTTAACTCCGTTTATAGAATTATCCTTTAAGGCAACTGGTTCAGAAACGAATTTAGACATGTCATCAGCAGTAAATTTAAGATTACTATTCATTTCATTATATCCATCATTTAATCCATTACTAAGTTTTTCAGCTCCATCATTAGCATCCTTTAATCCATTTGCTAAATCTACAGAACCACTATTTAACTTATTTAAACCTTCGGCTAAACCTATACTTCCAGCATTTGCAGTTTTTAAACCCTCTTTTAATGAATTAGTTCCATTATTAAGCTGACCCAATCCATTTGAAAGCTCACCAGTTTTTTCTGTAGCTGTCTTTAATCCTCCAAGTATTGCTTCATTTCCGCTCTGTATTCCTTGAGCTCCTACTAAAAGCCTATCTATACCTGCAACGGCTGATTTTTGTGACTCTCCTAATCCAGTAACTACTTGATCAACTCCATCTGAAACTCCCTTGGTACCTAGTTGTAATAACTCCATGTTTTTATCTAAATCATCAGCTACGTTTGCTGAGGCTTTTAACTGATCACCAATATTTGAGCCAATATTAGAAGCATTTACATTATCTATAATTCCTATAGCATTAATTAATGAATCTTTATCTGACTGACTCATATTTGAATTGTTAATGCTATCTACTTCTGCCTTTAATAGTACATCAGCTTGATTAATACCACTTGAAGCTAATTTAACTCCATCACCTGCAGATGTAAGTTTAGTTTTCAACGTAGTATTTAGCTCATCTGTACCTTGCTTAATCAAAGATGCATTTTTACTAACCGCAGATGCACCTTTTTGTAGTTCGTTTATCTTATTATTAGGTTGTGATAATCCAAGCTTTAGAGTATTCAACCCATTGATTAATTCTCCTGAACCTATATATAATTTTTCTTCACCGTATGAAAGTGTATTTAATCCATCTTTAAGATTTTTAGATCCATTTGCAGCTGAACCTAATCCACTTGAAATAGAATCACTACCATTTAACAATTGTCCAATTCCATTATTGAGACTTTTCGAGCCATCATATGCTTGTCCAACACCTTTTGATAATTCATTTCCACCATCGAGTAACTTTTGTGTTCCGTCTTGTAGCGTGCCAGCTCCCTCTCCAGCATCCCTTATTGAAACTTTAACATCATAAAGGTTGTCCACTAATGCTTTTGAGATTTCCTTTTGTATATTTGAACTCACTTCTGATTTAAGACTTTCAGCTACCCTTTGAGAAATTTGAGAAAATATGAAATTTCTTCCTGTATTACCTTCATATATAACTTCTGGTATATTAAATTGTCCATCCTGAGCATCAGCTATCTTCTTAGAGAAGTCTTCTGGAATTACTATCATTGCATAATAGTCCTTGCCTTCTACCCCTTTTTTTGCTTCATCATAGCTTACAAACTTCCAAGACACTTTATCATTATCCTTAAGATTTTCTTCTAATTCCTTACCTACTTCATAAGTTTTGTTATCTTTAGTAACTGATTTATCTTGATTTACAAAAGCAACTGGTACATTTTTAAGACTACCATATGGATCCCAAAAAGCACCTAGATATATTGAAGAATATAGCATAGGTATAATCATAACTGCAGCAATTGTTATCGCCAAAATAATTTTCATTGACTTCTTGCTGTCACTTGAATTTTTTAAACTCATTTAAGTTCCTCCTTTATTTATCTTACGTAATTAACTAAGAATATTATTAAATTTACTATTAGATTTTTGTTTGCTACTACAGAACTTTATACCTTCAAAATTACTTAAACTTAAGTTATTTCCCAGAATCTCTAGTTGCCTTCAATTGAGTTAATAAGTAGTTTTATTTTTTCTATTGGTTCCTTTAATGTAAGAAAATAAATATTTTCAGCCCCTACTTTTCTACTGCCTACAAATCCTGCCTGTTTTAAAACTTTTAAATGATGAGAAATGGCTGGCCTTGATAGTGGCATTCTTTCAGTTATCATATTAACATTAAGTCCTTCAAGTTCTTGTCCTAACAGAATTATAATATTTTGTCTTATCTCATCTGCTAAAACGCTAAAGAAAGGAATACATTCCTTAAATTGCTTTAAAATATCTTCTATGTCTCTCTCTCTTTCCATATTTCACCTCAAGAATGTTTATTGGTTTAATCTATTAAACATATTATTATTTTTATTTTGCCCTGTCAACGGATAAAAATAGCAAAATGTAACTATCCTCTATTATTTACATTTTTGAAAAATTTATATTATTTTTATTAATCCTTTATTTATGAACCTGTAAACTTTTTCTCTGAAAATGGATTGTTGATTATTTTTGTATTTGTTAAAGTTGTATGAACAAGCTTTTTAAAAGCAATTCTTCACTCTAATAATGCCATGTGATTTAAGTTTTATCACATGGCATTTTTTTAAATATTATTTTCCTATAAAAGTTCCCATTCCATTATCTCCAGTATATGCTGGTGCTCCAGGGACAGTTACATAACAGACTACAACTTTATATTCTTCCCCTTTAGGTATACTTTGACTAAATGTTATTACAAATGTTTTTTGTGAACCAGCTACAGGGCTTATTTTAGCCAAATTATCTTTTAGAGAATTGTTTTGATTAACCTTATCATTCTTACCAAGTGTTGCTATACCTTTTGGAGTAACATTTTTAACATCTTGTACCCAGTAGTTTGTTATTTTATTTCCAAGCTTTGTATCTACGTCTTTATCATAGGTTACTTGCACTTGATTTGGTGCTGTCTGTTCAACTTTTACAACCATTGGAACAGGAAATTTTTTGTCCATTTCTTTTGCAATTGAAATATGATTATAATGATCCATAATCGGTCTTGCACTTACCTTATTTCCATAAAATAGTTGACCTGTTATTACTGTACATAGTATTAAAGCACAGTTTAAATACCTCTTCATAAATACCTCCTAAAATAAATTAATAAATTTACGTACAAAAATATCTTCTCCATAATATTTAAAAATATAAATTTTATTCTTTACATATTATCCATAAAAAGAGAGCTTTCGCTCTCAATCCATTACTTGCTTTTGCCCTTTATTCCATTTCCTTGACGTTCACTACTATCAGTTCTTTTAGTTCCAACATTAACTTTTTGCTTATTTTGTTCTTTATTATTACCTTTATTCATAAATAATCACCTCACTAAATATTATATTTTCCTTTTAAAGTGTTAATATTCGTTTTTCTACACCAAAGTAACATATAAAACTAAAAGTATAATATGAAAAACGGTGTTCATAATAAGATTGAAAGGTGGCTTTATAATGAAGAAATTAATCATTTTATTTTTTACTTGCTTATGCATTTCATTTAATATTTCAACCTTGGCTCCTAATGCTGCTCCAAACTCCTTAAAGGAAGGAATATATAAATTATCTGATTTACCGCCCTCAAAGAATAGAGTTTACACTTGTCAAAATATTTCTAAAAAAGAAAGCGTCTTAGTTGTACTATTTGATGATCATCAAATAGCTATACAAGGAATTAGACTTGATCCATCATCAACTAAATACAATTTACTTCCGATGAAAGATGATTACCGACTTGTGATCTTGGGAAAAGGAGAAGTATATATATCATAAATGATTTTGTAAATTTAAGTAGAAATAATTTATTTCCACCTCTTAAGTACTAAAAAAATGCCACAATCTTCTTTATGAAAGTTGTGGCATATAGCTTGCTATTTATTTTCGTTTCGATTGATCATTTAAATTTTTTATCTCTTGTATATCACTAGAACTTGTCATTCCAAAACCAGATGGGTTATTTGGAATTCCTGATTTAATTGAGCTATATGTATTATCCGTCTGCCTTGATTGAGCATTAAGATTTTTTATCTCTTGTATATCACTTTCATTAGATGAAGTTGAACTAAAAGTTGATGCCGTACTTCCCCCTTGTTTTGCTTGAGCATTTAACTTCTTAGTTTCTTCAATTGTTTTTTGACTACTCATAATAAAATTCTCCTTTTCATACTATATATTTTGTTGTCATTGATATTGAATTTGACTCACAAGATATATTATTTCTTGTTGCATGTTACATATAACAAGAATGTTGTTACTATTATACCTATGTTTCATATGTAAAGAAGATTAAGGAAATGCTTAGCTCTTTAGTATAGCAAGCTATGAATTTCTATTTTCAGAAATTTCCCTTTTTCAAACAGTTGGATATCTACTCCAACTGTTTTTCTATATAGTAATTCTCCACTCTCTTATTTAAAATCTTAAATATAGAAAATCCAATCAATGCACCTAATGTATTTAAAATCACATCATCAATATCCACCGATCTAAAGTTTCCTAAATAATATGATATGTATTGAAGGAATTCAATTAATAACGATACTGAAAAGCAAAGAAGTATAACACTTCTATAACTTCTAAATTTATTAGTGATTATTGGAGCCAGAACCGATAAAGGAGCTAGTAGTATTAAATTACCTAAAATATTTATTATCCAAAACTCAATCATATAATGTCTTAAGTCCATTCTTGCATTAATCATATCTTTCACTGTATTAAATACTGGAACTATATTAGGTTCAGGCCTGTCCAACATAGTTCTACCAGAAGTGTTGATAAATAGTGGAAGTAATGTAACCGAAATTAATACTATTAAATAAATAAAAAGTAGTACTATGCTTACTTCTTTATAATCTATAAATTTCTTATTTTGCGATTTTACTTTGAAATATCTAAAAACTTCAATGATAATCACTAATGGAATACCTATTATAAATGCTACTATTCTGTTAATAAACATATTTTTTCTTTAGAGAAAGTACCAAACTTCCTCTAAAATTCACCTCTTTTCTTCATACCTATTTTTTAGAACTTCACTGCTTCATAATTTGGTTATACTCCTTAGTAACGCAGGTGGCTGTAAAAGAATATAATTAACTTACTTAAATTTATAAGTGACAATTCTAGATATCACTATTCCTAATGATATAATGGATATTGTTCCAATCAAGGCTAATATATTGAGAATTTTGTTTGTTTTCTCTTTCAATATTTTAGAAAACACCATATAACATCCTATGCCTACAGCACCGCCAAGTGTATTGCTGATTAAATCTGTTATATCAGTTCCACCAATTGCAAATATGAATTGTAATAGTTCAAATAATAGACTAACTCCTGCTATTGTTATGATTTTTTTACAAAAGGACCAATTATGCTTTATCATACTCAAGTATAATCCAAAGGGCATAAATACTATGATATTTAGAATTATCTCGGTATAATCCAGTTGATTATTTCTAATAACAGAACCAGCAAAAGGTATCAAATTCACTCCTCTAAAATGTGGTAAAGTATTAAAAGATAATTGCAATTTAAATAAAATAATCCAAATTAAAACTAAAAAATATACTACGAATAATCCAAATGTTAGTTTTGCTTGATTGTTTTTGTTTATTTCCATGTCTACTCCTAATAAAAAAGTTTTTATATTCATTTATCTAATTGCTTTCTTAGTTTATATAGTTCTATTACTACAGCTGTATTGGTTTTGATTATAAATTATGTTTTAGGCCTGTACAATACTTGCAGCTCATTCTTAATGTTTCGTAAGGTTTTCTTCATTTATATTTAATTAACATAACTTTATTTGAATTTTTTTAAGTTTATTGGCAATACTGTAATGTGTAATAATTTTCTAATTGGAGGTATATCTTATGGAAACTACAATAATGGCTATAACTATTGACCCTAGAACTGCGCATGCTCCACAAGTTCAAACTGTATTAACTAAACATGGTTGCATTATTACAACAAGGCTTGGGTTACATGAGACTAGTGAAAAATCATGTTCTGAAAGAGGATTGATTCTTTTACATATCAATTCAGAATCAAATGAAGTTGAACAACTTGAAAATGAGCTAACAGAAATTGAAGGTGTTAATGTTAAATCTATGACTTTATAAAATAGCTAAATGACTTCTATTCAACATAAATTAAAGGAGCTTAGTAAAATCTAGCTCCTTTAACATTTAATTATTTTATAATCAATCTTCTTATTCATTATATTATATAAAGTGTCTACAAAAACCTTACTTCCTTCTAATGTATTATAATACACGGCTATTTGTTTTGGATCAAAGCCTTCGATTACTTCGTCTTTTATTTCAACCTTTGGTAATATATAACGAACTCTAGTTATATTACCATACTTATCTATTCCAATTATTAATTTATCTCCAGCTTTTAGTGTAAACATTGAATTGGGATAAAGTATATTTTGTACTATTCCTAGACCATCTTCAACCTTAAATGGAAGTGCATATACACTCCAAACATTAGCTATTTTGATATGCTCACATACCAAGATAATATTACCTACCCAAGTAATTACTGCCCCCGCAGCAGTTATATATTTATGAATATTTTTTAAGTTTCCAGTTCCTATTGGTGCTCCTTGATCTCCAATAATGCTTGTTACTTGAATAGTCCCTGCTCCATCACAAGGCAAGGTGTAATCTGGTCTATTTCCATCATCAACTGAACAAGTGTATCTCTTTAGGCAAACACATCTTTTTAAGCAATGTCTCATATTATTTTCATCTCCTTAATTTAATAATATGAAACCTAAAATATATTTGTTCGATACATTAATTTAACTATTAAGTTCTATCTATCCTAATGGAAACTTTACTTGAATGTCTAGTTTATCATCCACTAATGTCGCTTCTACGCTTCCGCCTATCTGGTCTACTAAAATCTTTACGATGGATAAGCCTAATCCCGTGCTATTATTCCTTGCTTTATCTCCAGTATAGAACCGTTCAAATATTCTATTAACCTCTATCTTCTTAGAATCTTCAACTGGATTTCTAAATGATATTACCGCATCTTTCTTTTTTAACACTTTAACTTCTATATCTCCGCTTGAATGCTGAATGCAATTTCTTATTAGATTTTGAATGATTCTCTTAACCATTTCTTTATCAACATATACATAAATAGGTGGTGTTTCTTCAAATTTTAGCTTCAAATTCCTTTCCTCTAATGAAGGAATAGATGAAACTAAGCATTCTGTCACCATTTTTGTTATGTTTATGGATTCTAATTTAAGTTCTGGATCTGTATTTATAAGGTATGAATACTCGAAAAAATACTCAATTAATTTTCCTAATTCTTGCGTATGTTTTTGAGCAATTTCAAGCTTATTTCGCTGATTATCATTTAATTCACTTTTTTCCATAAGCTGCTGATATCCCTTTATAGCAGTTAATGGTGTACGTAAATCATGTGAAATATTAGCGATTAACTCCTTAACCCGCTTCTCCTCATTAACACTTTTAAGACGGAGGGTTTCCTCCGCCTTAAGGCATCTATTTATATTTGCCCCCAAAGTATTTAGTTTTCTACTTTGAAGTGCTAAACTTATTGGTTGACGCGTTTTGTCTTGTAGCCTTTTATCTAATTGCTTATTTATATTTTTAAGTTGCAGCTCCATAAAGACTATATATATTGCGAGCAAAATTATTATAATTATTAAAATGCAAACTGCAACCATCATAAGCTTTTACCAACCTTTCATTACTTAATTTCTGCTTTTCTAAAAACACTATATGAAACAAGCATCATAATGACTATAAATGCTAAACTAACAATAAGCGCTTTAAATATATCTCCTACTCCAGAATCCAAAGTTAAAAAAGTATAGTTTCCTCCATATGGTGTCCAAGAGAAAATATCACTTAGCACTTGAAACTTATCTTTTAGACCTACTAATTGAGCAAAAAGAATAGTAATTCCATAATAAATAGCAATAACAAATACTGGTCTTCTGATAGTAAGCGAAATTGGTATACATATACTTAATTGAGCACCATATACAACTATCAATGTTAAGATTATCGCAACAAGTTTCCCTACATAACTTAATGTCAAGGTTACTCCAGAATTCCTAGTAATCAAGTTTAAAAAACCTACTCCTACTGAACCCATACTAAATTCTAAACCTGAGTTTAAAGAAATTACTGCTACTAATGCATAGGGGATTAATAGAATTCCTATAGAAATTAAAAACACAATTGATTTTCCTGCAATAACTGTACCCCTACTATATCCGCTGGAAATTGCTGTATGAATAACTTTATTATCAAAATCACCACATATGAATATCCCTGCAATAACAGCACCAATAATGCTCATCATATTTATATCTGAGAACATAAATCCTATTCCAGTCATGCTTTTGTCAATCGTCCCTTTAGGAATAAAATAGGCCATCAGTGCCATTACAATTGAGCTAAATGTTGTAATTCCAACAAGAACTTTAACAGCAAATGACTTTCTTAACTTAAATATGTCTGCTTGGATTAAATTAAGCACTTTGCCCACCTCCTATAACTGAAATAAAGAAGTTCTCAAGAGTATCTCCTTCAACTGAAAAATTTGTAACTATTATCTCATTATCATAAATAGCTTTAGCTACAGTTTTTTTATCATCAAGATAATCATATAGCTTTACACTTTTATCAGGCATGACTTTATAGTTTGTTGTATTTAACTTCATCTCTAAGACTCTTGCTAGTTTTTCTGTTTCATCACATTTAATAAGAATATGATGCTTGGACTTTTCCTCCAGTTCAGAATGTGTTAAAGTCTGCTTAATTTCCCCTTTATGAATAATAATATAATCTGTTGCAG
Organism: Clostridium paridis; assembly: GCF_016765615.1. Lineage (GTDB taxonomy): Bacteria > Bacillota > Clostridia > Clostridiales > Clostridiaceae > Clostridium_T > Clostridium_T paridis. The sequence continues at coordinate 417,760 of NZ_JAESWA010000017.1, forward strand.
TCTGATATAACTCCGGCAAATTATGACTTGATATTAGTATTGTCATTTGCTTATCTTCACATAATTTTTTTAATAGATTTCTTATTTCCACAACTCCCATTGGATCTAGTCCATTAATTGGCTCATCTAATATAAGAAATTCAGGATTTCCTATTAGAGCAATAGCAATCCCTAAGCGTTGCTTCATTCCTAATGAAAAGTTTTTTGCTTTCTTTTTCCCTGTTTCACTTAAGCCCACTAACTCTAAGAGTTCATCTTCTATCTCCTTATTTGGAATCCCTTTCATTACTCTATAAAGTCTTAAGTTTTCTTTTGCAGTCATGTTAAGTGTAATGCTAGGATATTCAATCATGCATCCAAGTCTTTTTCTTTCCTTTTGCAAAGACTTCTCCTCTGCATTTCCGAAGAGTTCAATACTTCCACTTGTCGGGAAAGAATGTCCTGCTATAATACGCATAAGTGTGGTTTTTCCTGCACCATTTTGTCCTATAAGTCCATATATTTTACCCTCTTCTAATGTAAGAGACACATCGCTTAAAGATTTTATTCCATTATAGCTTTTAGTCAGGTTATTTGCTTTAAAAACATATTCTTTCATTTTCATCACCTGTCCTTTCTATAATCAGTTTAGTGTATAATGGTTTAGAAAAGGTTAAGCTATCCGAAAAGTTGTAAAGAAAAAGATAATTTATTCTTTATATAATCTATAACCTAGACCCCATACAGTTTCTATATATTCTTCTTCTGGATTTGCTTTTTTAAGTTTAGTACGTAAATTACTCATATGGGTTTTTACAGCATTATCATCTCCAAGATATTCTTCTTTCCATATGGATTCATATATATTACCTTTTGAAAATACCTTTCCTTGATTTTGCATTAATAGTTCAATTATTAAATACTCTTTGGCTGTTAAATCTAACTCACTATCATTAACTATAATGCTTTTTGTAGCGGTGTCTAACATCATATCCTTATACTGAAATATTTTATCTACTTTCTTTTGTCTATTTAATCGTCTTAAATTTGTTGCTACTCTAGCTGCAACTTCACCTAAGTCAAAGGGTTTTGTAATATAGTCATCTGCTCCCAGTTTTAATAAATCAATTTTAGTTCCAACCATATCTTTAGCCGATATAATAATCACAGGTATATCTGAGAAATCTCTAATTTCTCTTAAAATCTCATCCCCACTTTTATAAGGAAGCATAATATCTAATAAAATTAAGTCATACTCGTGAGTTTTAGCTTCCTTAATTCCCTCAATACCATTAAAAGATGATTTTATTAAATACCCTTCAGAACTTAATGCTTCTGCTAACATCATATTTACATCTTTATTGTCTTCAATAATAAGTATTTTTTCCATTTTATTCACCCAATTATTTTATATTTATAAACTTATTAATTACCAAAATATCACTAATTATATCATAGGTATAAAATTCTATAAATAGAAACTCTTAATGTATACAGAAAAAGCAATAGGATGAGTTTTCCTATTGCTTTAATTTACTATTTATTAATCTTAACTGAAGTAGAGATATTCTCTTCTTTTCCTGAAGAATTGATAATATTAAATGTTACATTAATAGTTTTTGCAGACTTAAGTTCACTTCTAAATCCTGTTTTATCTAAGTCTAAATAGTAGTTAAATTCATAGCCTTTTCCCTTTTTTAGTTCAGATACTTTTTCTTCCTTTTCAGATGGATCAAGTACTTCATATAATTCATCTGCTGATAAACTTAAAACATTATTTGCTACTTTAAATACAGTCTTATCTGAGCTTATTGTATTAGTTGCCCAGCTCCAATTAAACTTTTTATTAGAACTTTCAGAACTAAACATAACTTTATTTATTTTAATGGCTTCATTCACATCAAATACTAACTTAATATGGCCTTCTTTTTTTCCGTCTTCAAGGCAGTATATTTCTCCCCCTACTCTTCCCCAAAAGTCTTCATCTAGACCTAGCCAACTAGCTTCCTTAAATTCCACACTTTTTACTTTTTTAGTTTCATTTGTATCTTTCGTATCTTTTTTATTATTTGCCTCTTTTTCTTCTGCAACCTTATTACTTGTATTAACAACAGCATCATCTTGCGATTCTGCTGTCTTTTTATTGTCTTGATTATCAATTGCTTTATTATTACTACAACCAGTTGTTATAAATAATAATAAACCAAGTATGCTTAATAAGAATACTTTTTCTTTAACTTTTTTCATTAATTAAGCCTCCAATTTTTTTTAGTATTATACATTATATAAACATATCCATAATTTAGAATATAAATACATTATTACCAACTTCTCAAGTATGTTTCAAAAGTATATAAAAAAAACAATAGGGCTACTTGAGCCCTATTGTTTTGCTTTACTCATAAAATTACTACTATTTGAGTTTGACTTATTTTCTTCAGTATTTAAAACATCAATATCATTAGTAAAGCCTCTATAATTTATAGCTTTATTTGTTTTATTATTTTTATTATTTTTATTTCTGTTCATATTATACTCCCTTCACGATAAACTAATTTTTTTAATAAATTATCCTTCATAGTTTTTGCATATTTAATTGCTATATGTGTGGAAGTTTTTTCACCTTAGAACTTATTACTATATAAAATAAAGCCAGAGATTATATAAATCTCTGACCACAAGATAAGTGTACTTCTGGAGACTTTAACTTCATTTTCGGAGTAATCCTAAAATATAGTTGTTATCAAAATCTGTTCCCATAAGAATCACCTCTCTCAGATTATATTATGTGCAATATAAAGTTAACTATACATGAAGTTTAAGTTTAGTAAAACTCTTATTTTATTCCTAATTTTTCTCTTAATTCTGTTATTTCCGTAGAACTTGCAAGCATGTTTATATCTTTCCTGTCGACAACTACTTCTCCACTTGAATTAATTGAAGCTATATGAGTTTCTCCATTAGTGTATATATCTCTATTATCATTTTTATCTAATTCATCAACAACAATTGCATAATATAGATTATTATTGCCGTCTATAAATATTGCTAAATCAGATGCAAATTCATATCTTCTATTTTGTCTACTTTTCTTATAATAATCATCAATCACAAGATAAACCTCAAATTTATCTAGTTTTTGTAGTTCATCCTTTAATTTTTTATTTTTATCTTCTTCTTTTTGTTTTTCTATTTTTTCTTTTTCAAGCTGTTCAGCCCTACTAACCTCACTTTTAATATTTCCTTCTAATTCACTAATTTGTGCTTCTACTTCTTTAAACTTTTTTTCTTCTATTAATGATTCACATTCACTAATCTTAATTTCAATTTCATTCTTCTGAATAGCTGTTAATTTTGATAAATCAATATCCTCTACTTCTTTTAAATTTTTATTTAAGATATTTATGTTTTCTTTAATTGATTTGTTTTTATTATATATAAATATAATTGCAATAAATAATACAACTAGAACTATACCACAAATAACCCATAATACTTTACTATTTCTATTTAGCTTTATCATATTACCTCCTTTTGAATGATTTTATTATTACTCATTAAGATTATATTTATATATATGAACTAATATTTATAAGTTCCATAAAAACAAAAAAATACTCAAGGGATAAATCTAATTATCCTTTGAGTATTTATAATTATTTTATTAGCTTTCCATAAACATCTTCATATCATCTTCAACATTAGTGATTCCACCAATACCAAAGTTATCTACTAATACCTTAGCAACATTTGGTGAAAGGAATGCTGGAAGTGTTGGTCCTAAATGAATGTTCTTAACACCTAAGTATAATAATGATAATAATACAATTACAGCTTTTTGTTCATACCAAGCTATGTTGTATGATATAGGTAATTCATTAACACTCTTTAATCCAAATACTTCTTGCAGTTTTAAAGCTATTACAACTAATGAATATGAATCATTACATTGTCCAGCATCTAATACTCTTGGAATTCCGCCAATATCACCTAGGTTTAACTTGTTATATTTATATTTAGCACAACCTGCTGTTAAAATAACTGTATCTTTTGGTAACTTTTCTGCAAATTCTGTGTAGTAATTTCTTGATTTAGCTCTTCCATCACAACCAGCCATTACAAAGAATCTCTTTATTGCACCAGTTTTAACTGCATCTACAACTTTATCTGCTAGTGCTAAAACTTGGTTATGAGCAAATCCACCAACGATTTGTCCTTTTTCAATTTCAGTTGGAGCTTTACATTTCTTAGCCATTTCAATGACTTTTGAGAAATCTTTTGTTCCATCTGCTTTAGCTTCTATGTGAGCACATCCTGGCATTCCAGTAGCTCCAGTTGTAAATAATCTATCTTTATATGAATCCTTAGGTATAACTATGCAATTAGTAGTCATAAGAATTGCTCCGTTAAACTTTTCGAATTCTTCTTTTTGTTTCCACCATGCGTTACCATAGTTTCCTGCAAAGTGGCTATATTTTTTAAACTTTGGATAGTATTGTCCAGCAAGCATTTCTCCGTGAGTATATACGTCTACTCCAGTTCCTTCTGTTTGCTCAAGTAACAATTCTAAATCTCTTAGATCATGTCCTGATATTAATATTCCTGGGTTTTTTCTAACTCCAATATCTACTGTTGTTATTTCAGGGTGTCCATAAGTTTCAGTATTAGCTTTATCAAGTAATGCCATACCATCTACACCAAATTTTCCTGCTTCTAATGCAAGTGCAACTAAATTGTCAACAGTTAAACTATCATCTATTGTAGCTGCTAATGCTTTTGACATAAACGCATGAACTTCTTCATTATTGTATTTTAAGTTCATAGCGTGCTTCATGTAAGCAGATAATCCCTTAAGTCCATAAGTTATAAGTTCTCTTAAACTTCTTATATCTTCATTCTCTGTTGCAAGTACTCCAACTTTTTCAGCTTTAGCATCAAATGCTATAGTATTATCAGCTGTCCATGCTACTGCATCTGGCATGATAACTTCTGTTGTTTGCATTCCAAATATTTTTTTGAAGAAACCTCCTGTAATTCTTACTTCTCCAACTTGGCCGCCAGCTTTAACAACTTTATGCTTTAACGCTTCTCTTAATCTTAAAGTTTCTTTTACTCTATCTAAAATAGAATCTCTATCAAAATTTGCATTTGTAATTGTAGTGAATAAATTCTCTACTATATATTTATCAACTTTAGCATCTGTAACTCCAACTTTTCTACCTTCATTACTTACTATAGCTAGTCCCTTAGTTACATATATTAATAAATCTTGAGCTTTTGCTACATGCTCGTCTTTACCACATACTCCTACTTTAGTACAACCTTTGCACCCAGCAGTTTCTTGACATTGATAACAAAACATTGACATATTATGTCCTCCTATTTCTCTATTAGCTATTTCTATATTCAACGTTTTAAATCATACTATATTACTTTGATTTATTCTGTAACTTAAGTTACTAATAAAAAATTAATGATTTATTTTTTTATTTTTATTATTAAAAAAGTGTTTTCATAATAATATTAAGGTGGTATAATATGGATGTGTTAAAAATATGCGGGTGTAGCTCAATGGTAGAGCCCTAGCTTCCCAAGCTAGTTACGTGGGTTCGATTCCCATCACCCGCTCCAAAATAATAAGTATTGGTTAAGAACACTATAAGTAATTTAAGGACTTTGGATTTAATTAATCCTAAGTCCTTTTTTATATTCACTTATCCTAATAAAATATATTTTCCTATACACTATCATTTATAAATTTATTTTCATATTATAAACCATGAAATTTATTACATTGGAGGAATTTTATGAAAAAACTAAAGGTAGTTCTCGCAGCTATTTTATCTCTTTTACTATTAGTTCCTTTCTCAGGCTGTGCTAAAAAATCTACTCCTGAAGGTACAAAGGAATTAAAAAAGGTAAGATTAAATGAAGTTGTTCGTTCAGTTTTTTATGCACCGATGTATGTTGCTATAAATAATGGTTATTTCAAAGATGAGGGCATAGAAATAGACCTTTCTACTGGACAAGGAGCCGACAAAACCATGCAACAGGTTTTAAGTAAAAATGCTGATATTGGCTTCTGTGGACCAGAACAAGTTGTTTACATTAATAATCAAGGTAGAGATGATTACCCTATTCTTTTTGCTTGCTTAACTCAAAAAGATGGTTCTTTCTTAGTAAGTAGAACTGATGAAAAAGATTTTAAATGGGAATCTTTAAAGGGTAAGACAATAATCGGAGGAAGACCTGGTGGTGTTCCAGAAATGTCTTTAGAGTATGTTCTTAGAAATCATGGATTAGAACCTGGTACAGATGTTAAGTTTGTTACAAATCTTGACTTCACAGCAACTGCTGCAGCATTTAAATCTGGTACTGGAGACTATGTTGCTCTATTTGAACCTACTGCTTCCGTACTTGAAAAAGATAATGGTGGATATATAGTAAGTTCAGTTGGAAAGGAAGCTGGTCCAATAGCATATACAGCATTCTTCTCTACAAAATCTTACATGGATAAGAATCCAGATACAATCCAAGGCTTTACTAATGCAATTTATAAAGGACAACTATGGGTAGCTTCTCATTCTGATGAGGAAGTTGCAAAGACTATAAGTTCCTTCTTCCCAGGTACTGATGAATCAATATTAGTAAATGTAGTTAAAAATTATAGAAGTATTGAAGCATTCGCTCCTGATCCAACAGTAAAAGAAGAGAATTTAACAAAATTGATGGATGTTATACAGTCCTATGATAAAAAACTTATACCTACCCGCCCAGCTTATGACAAAATAGTAAATACAGATTTTGCTGCAAAGGCAATTAAAGATGTTAAACTAAATAAATAACTTAAAGGTTTTGAGGATTGCTCCTGCAGTCCTCCTACATAATATAAGGTAGGTGAGCTTATGAGTTTATTAGAACTAAAAGATATAAATCTTAATTATCATTCAAAATCCGGAGAAATAAAAACACTAACTAATATAGATTTAAAGTTAAATCAAGGAGAATTTATTACAGTTCTAGGCCCATCTGGTTGTGGTAAATCTACTCTATTGAATATTATAAGTGGGCTTATTCCCCCATCCTCAGGTGACATTACTTTCAAAAATGAATCTCTAGAATTAAATAAAGATAAAATGGGTTATATGTTTCAAAAGGATCACTTATTTCCTTGGCTTAGCGTTTGGAATAATGTAATCTTACCACTAAAAATCAAACATGAACTTAAAAAGGAAAAACTCGAAAAAGCTGAAGAGCTTTTAAAGGCATATGCTTTATGGGAATTTAAAGATAGATTACCCACTGATTTATCTGGTGGTATGAGACAAAGAGTTGCACTAATTAGAACCTTAACTTTAGATCCTGAGCTATTACTATTAGATGAACCTTTTTCAGCATTAGATTATCTAACTAGACTTAAGGTATGTGATGAAGTTTATGAAATTATAAAAAAGGAAGGTAAAACAGCTATAATGGTAACTCATGATATTAGTGAGGCTATTTCTTTATCTCAAAGAGTAATAATATTATCTAGAAGACCTGCATATGTGAAAAAAGAGCTTACTATAAACTTTTCTGAAGCTGCTGATACTCCATTTAAAAGAAGAAAAGAAGAAAACTTCAGAAAATACTTTGATGAAATATGGGGGGATTTAGATGAGCAATAAAACAAATGAAATTTCAGAAAGTCAAAGAAGTTATCTAAAGAAACTTAAAATTGAAAGATTCAAAGTTGGATTTGTTAGGATACTTATTCTTGTTGTTTTTATATTATTGTGGGAAATAGCCGCTGACAACAAATGGATAGATCCTTTTTTGACTTCTTCACCTTCTAGAATAATGAAATCAACAATTAATCTCTATAATGAAGGAATATTGCTAAAAAATATATGGGTAACATGTTATGAAACCATATTAGGCTTTACTATAGGAACAGTACTAGGAACATTTATAGCAATTATTTTATGGGCATCTCCTTTTACTGCTAAAGTTCTAGATCCATATTTAGTAGTATTAAATGCATTACCTAAAGTAGCCTTAGCTCCTATAATTATATTTTGGGCTGGTAATGGTATAAGATCAATCATTGTTATTGCTTTGTTAATTTCAATAATCGTAACAATTATAAGTGTAGCTTCTGGCTTTAATGAGGTAGATAAAGAGAAGATTCTTCTTTTAAAAACCTTTAATGCAAATAAACTTCAAATATTAAGACACTTAATTATTCCAGCCTCCGTCCCCACATTAATATCTGCACTAAAAATTAACGTTGGTCTATCATGGGTTGGCGTTATAATGGGAGAATTCTTAGTTGCAAGAGAAGGTTTAGGCTTCTTAATTGTATACGGAGGACAAGTTGCTCAGCTAGATATGGTTATGATGAGTATAATATTATTATCAATAATTGCTTATGTCATGTACAAGTTAGTATGGCTCGTAGAGAGAAAAATATATGCAAGTTACGAATAAATGTTGGTAATTATTTATCCTCCATAGTATAATCAATATATATTGTATCGATTTCAATCCAATATATATAACTTTGATATGGGGGATAGACGAATGAAAAAAAATACTTTATTAAGTGCTTTTTCAAAATTAGATGGAATTTTATTAGTAGTTGTACTTATAGGATCTTTCTTAAATCCGATATTAGGTACGGTTTTGGGATGGGGACTAGTAGTATTTCTAATAATTGAGCATAGAGATGGAGTTGCAGCCTTTTTAGGAAACTATTACTATCACAATAAAAAGTATTCAAAAGCTATTAATTGGTATAAGACTGCTTCAAAAATAAAAGGAACTAATATAAAGAATGTAAAGAATTATGTGTTTTTGGAAATAAACTTTGGCTCTATTGATGAGGCTGAAGCTAATCTTAAAGTGCTAATTGAAAAGAATCAATATAAAGATAATAATCTTATAGAAATAAAACTAACTGAAGCAATGATCTATTGGAAAAAAGATGATTTAAACCGTGCCATAGAAGTTTTAAGACCTTTAATGAACGATTTAAATAGCTCTGCAATTCATGGAACATTAGGTTATTTATTAAACTATAGTGATGATTTAGATGAAGCTTTAAGTTTTAACTTAAATGCAAACACTTTATATCCTGAAGATATTTTTATAAAATCTAACTTAGCACAAAGCTATTATTTCAAAAAAGATTTTAATGAAGCATCTAAACTTTTGGATATGTTACTTGAATCACATCCAAGATTTCCAGAACCTTATTATTTTAAAGCTATGATTTTAAAGTCAGAGGGCTTAACAAAAGAAGCTTTTGAAATGTTTGATAAAGCTTATAAAATGCCTGCTGCAACCATGAGCTACGTAACAAAGGAAAGAATAAAAGAAGATTCTAAGGATGTAAATCCTAAATATAATAATGAAGAAGAACAAGAATAAAAAAATGCGACAAATGTCGCATTTTTTATTTTATAAATAATCAGAATTCTTTTTAATATATATTCTTAATGCTTTGATTACTAGATATAAGACATAAATCCCTACACCTAAAAATGCTAGATATAATATCGAAAAAAATGGAAACATAAACATACCCATAAAATCTCCTCCTCCCATAAACATAATTTTATTTCTTATTTTTTAAAGTTATTTCTTCCATTCTATTCATTCTTTTATCTTCTAATTGAGGTTTTTTATCTAAATACCAAGTATATGTTCTTTCTAATCCTACTTTAAGTGAAATGCTTGGCACATGTAATCCATCCTCTAATAATTTCTTAATATCAAGCATATAGGTTACATCTCTAAATGGGAAATACGTTCTAACATCATCTCTTATTTTATTTCTATCTATTTTAATAATATTAGGTTTTTCATTTACAACTTCTCCACAGATAATAATTAATTTTTCAAACGTTACTACATCTGGGTTTGTAATATTATATATCTTATTTTTCTTTTCCAAAAGCATTGCACTTTCAAAGGTTTTAACTAAATCATCAATATGTATAAATTGAGTTTTAGTATTACTTCCATTAGGCATTGGAATAGTTTTTTTATTTTTTATTCTATCAAAAAAATATCCTTCTCTATATAAGTTATTTCCTTCTCCATAAATATAAGTCGGTCTAAAGATTACATATGGAACTCTACTATTTATAATATAATCCTCTGCTTCTTTTTTATCTGTACCGTATTTACCCCAATTAGGGTTTTCACCTTTTTCATCATCTTCATTAATCAGCTCATAACTTGGCTTATAGACAGCTCCTGATGAACAAAATATATAACTCTTTAAATTACTTTTATCTATAGAAGTTAATATACTTTCAACATCCTCTTTTGTATATGCAGAGATATCAAAGATATATTCATAGCTTTTCCCATTTAGAATGTTTTCCACTTCGCTTTTTGACTTTCTATTGCATATTAAGTGATTTCTAAACCCTTTATAATCTAATGGTTTTATTCCTCTTGTAAGAATATCAATACTATAGCCTTGTTTTATAAGATGTTTTGCAAGTGAACTACTTACAAAAGTAGTTCCCCCCATTATAAGAATGTTTTTCATATTATCACTCCCCAAAGTAAACTTACACCTGTAAAATATTTCTATTTCATATATAGCGTAACACATTTACAACCATTGTGCTATACTATGTGAGTTAAGCGTAAATTCACCCTTGCATCTCATCTAAATAATCATCTATTAACTTAATATCTCTAAAATCTTTTTCTCGTCCTAGCTTAAGCTTTTGTTTTCTTATACTCTCTATTGTTGCAACTGAAAGCTCATTAACTGTTTCTACTTCATCCACGAACCAGTTTTCTATTACTTCTATTGAGCCATTTATTTCTATTACTCTTCTTCCATCTGCTAAAGTCTTATATTTATACCCTTTGTTAATTAAGCTGTCAAATAATTTAGAAGTGCAGCCTAAATCAATATCATTAGTTTTTTCTTTTATTCCATGAAGCACTAAGCCTGCCCCTGAAGATATCCAATACTCCCCTAGTGGTAAGTTTACTTCTTTCATAATTCTTATTATATCTTCTTTTATAAGCATCTTTATTACCTCCTCAATTCATATAGTAAATTATACCATTAAATTCTAATAATCAGTTATTAATATATTTCTTTATTAGGAATTGTTTGTCCTTAATATTCTTAATTATTAAGTAATGTAATTGTTTTACTTAAACATATTTGCTATATACGCTGTTTTACTTATATCTTCCATGGTGATAGAGTTATAAATGTGTAGTCCATATATTCTAATTACTTGATAATAATATAGTTTAATGGATTATATATTAGGAGGTTACAAATGAAACTTTTAAGAGAATTACTTATAATTACATTAATATATTTTTTAGGCGAGGTCCTGTCTAGGCTTCTTCATATACCTATTCCAGGAAACATATTAGGAATGCTTATTTTGCTGGCTTGCTTATGCACGAATCTTATTAAACTTCATCAGATTGAAAAAGTAGCAAATTTCTTTTTAAATCATTTAAGCTTTTTCTTTATACCTGCTGGTGTTGGTTTAATTACTTCCATAAGTGTTATAAAAGACTCATGGTACAAGCTTTTAGTAGTATGTATTTTAACTACAATCATAGTTATGGTTACAACAGGACATATAGTTCAATTTTTAGTAAAATTTTTATCCAAGGGAAGTGAGCAAAGTGAGTAGTCTTTTAGATTCTCCTATCTTCGGAATATTGTTATCTTTATTTGCTTTTGAGGTAGGTATGATTCTTTATAACAGAACTAAGTTTCCTCTTTTCAATCCATTACTTATTGCAATAGTTTTAATAATTGGATTTTTAGGAGTTTTTAAAATTAATTATCAAGAATTTAATATTGGCGGTCAATTTATAAATATGTTTTTAGGACCTGCTACGGTAGTATTAGCAGTACCGCTATATAAACAATTGCAATTACTAAAGAAACATGCTTTACCTATTATCCTAGGTATTTCAGTTGGAAGTTCCGTAGGAATCTTAAGCATAATTGGTCTTAGTTATATTTTAGGCTTAAATGGACTCTTAACTAAATCATTGCTAGCAAAATCTGTTTCTACTCCAATAGGAATGGAGATAACTAAATCCTTAAATGGAGTTATTCCTATAACAGTTATTGCAATAATAATTACTGGGATTTTAGGAGCAATTATTGGACCATGGGTACTTAAAACCTTTAGGATTCATAACAAAATAGCTGTGGGGATTTCTCTAGGAACTTCAGCTCATGCTGTAGGCACTTCCAAAGCACTGGAGCTTGGAGAAACTGAAGGAGCTATGAGCTCTCTTTCCATTGGAATTGCCGGGCTAATGACTGTAGCTTTAGCACCATTAATATATCATTTTGCAATATATGTATATTCGTTTATAAAATAGAAAAACCCATCTTCATAAAATTATGGAGATGGGTTTAGTTGTTTTGAAAATATAAACTTACTAAATGTTTCTACAGTTTCAAAATAGTAATCAGATTCATTTTTCATATATTCTTTTATTTCAGGAATTATATGTGACCAGCCTGCTGCTGCAAACTCTATATTGCAAGCTCTAGCCATATCTAATCCTGGTTTTAAATCATCTAATACTAAAATCTCATGCTCTTCTAAATTAAAAGTTTTCATGATTTTCAAAAGTGGATACGGACTTGGCTTCCGTTTATCATCCTCCACATCCCACCCAAATATTAAGTCTGGAGTAACATTGCAGTTTACAATATAATCTCTAAGAATTTGTTCACTCTCAGAATGTGATACTACACATATTATCCCACCTAATTCCTTATATCTTTTTATTAATTCTGGAAATCCAGAGTAGAACTCTGGAACTATAGACTTAGTATAGCTTCTCCATATTTCATTCTGCTTTTGCTGCTCTTCTTCACTAAATTCCAAAACATCTTTGCATAAGTGTGAAAAGCCTGGACTAAAACAACAAGAAACAAATTCTTCTAGGGTAAGTGGTTCAATGTCTGGCCTTAATAATTTCATTGCCTCCACAAAAGATGGATGGTGTATCTCTGGTGTACTCTTTGACACTGTATCATCATGATCCAAAACTAAACAACGGTATATCAATTGATTTCCTCCATTTAAATCGATTAATTTTTCTTAATTTCAATTCTTCTTTAATTTAAAAATTGCGTATGTAGGGGTATCCATATATCCATAATATCTTTTTATATTATCCTCTTTCCATTCAGCAGGAGGTAACGGTTCTAATAATTCTTCTATTTGCAGTCCAGCCTTAACAATACTATTTATATAATCTGACATTGTGTGGTGATAACTATATGAAAGATAGTTATCAATATTAGGATTATATTCAATCCATGGCTGTATATATGCTCTTAGTCCTCTATCTAAATATTTTACATTCCATTCATCGTCTACAGGGATTTCTCCATTTTCCTTTGACAAAGGATAGCACGCGGAGTACACTGGATTTATTACTGACAGTATACATGTACCTGCTGAAATCAAAACTCTATTTATTTCTTTCATGACTTCATTCAAATCTTTTACATAATGCAGTACTGTAGAAGAGAAAACAAAATCAATACTGTTATCATCAATAAAAGAAATATTCTCTATATCCCCTTGACTGAATTCTATTTGTGATCCCTTTTCTTTTGCTCTTTCCTTGCAGAAATTAATCATCTCATCTGATAAATCAATTCCTAATATCATCTTTGGATTAAGCTCCTCCAATAAAAAACTAAATCTTCCAGTTCCACATCCAAGATCAAGAATTGTTTTATTCTCTAATCTTGGCAAAATAGTTTTAATAGCTTTCCATTCAATTAAACTACTATAAGAGTCTTTGGTATTAGTGAAGTCTTCATAGAACTGTACCATCTTATCCCAATTAGATTTAAAATTTCTCTTTTCCATGACTTTTCTCCCAGTATATATCATTACTTATTTCAATTAATTTTATAAATTTAAGCAATACAAGATAGAGGCATTAAGCCTCTTCTTTTGCTATAATGCCTCTTTTAGTTCAATACATCTTTTATACAAAAGATCTAATTCACAACCACAGCTTCCACATTCTTTGTCTGCTTGCTCTACTGCTTTGATTAAATCTTCTTTGTTTCCATTTCCATCAAGATATGCTTTTGATGGAATGGCGATTAAATCCCAGCCTGAATTAGAAAACTTTTCTAAAATTACTTTTAATTCTTCCATGATAAATCTCCTTTCATTTTTTCATTAAAATTATTTATATTACTATAAGATTCTAATCGTTTCTCTAATGTTTCAGTATGAAGTTCAAATAAGTTATTGTCATAGTCATAAAAATAAATAGAATATCCTTCTCCTGGTACTCTTTCTCTTGGCGGCTTTAGTTCTAAATTCAACTCTTTTATTTTATTTAAATAATATTCAACTTCAGAAATTAAACTTTTAAATAACTTTGTAGTTTTCTCTAAATCTCTTTCAATAAAAGTAATATGACTTATACCCTCTATCATATCTATCACCTATCATTACAAATTTCATTTATCCTATTTAACTGTCTCTCAGTAGCTATAATAGCTTCATCATAGTTTTTATCCTCTACTTCGTTAAATTCTAGCGTAACTATATCTGGTTTTGCCTTACTTAATACCCACTTTAACAGTCCATAATCTTCTTCTTTCATCTCCTCATGAGTATCCATAGGGAACCCATCTTTGTCATAACCTGAGCCATTTATATGAATTTCCTTTACTCTATCAAGTTTTAAGTTATCTAGATAATCATATATGTCAAATCCTCGAAACTTTGCAGTTAGCTTTGCATGGGTAATATCAAGTAAAAAGAATACATCATTATCAATGAGGAGTTTATTAATTTGATCTGGTTCATTAAATGGATAAAGATCATAATCACTACGATCACTTGGTGTATCAGGTGAATTCTCAACTAATAAAGGCACAGATAAATTCTTTTTGAATATTTGTATGTTTTTACCCATTCTATTATAAATATTAACCTCACTCATACCTTCAAACATATCTTCATTTCTAATAGCTAAATGAAATCCATAATGAGGAGAACCACACTTATTTATAATTTCATTGGCACTCTTAAAGTCTATCATTTCTAAACTTTGAGTTCCTGCATTCTCAAAATATCCTAAACCATGAACTAAAATCGGACGCAAAGAACGCATAGTCGAAAACTCTTTATTAAAGTTACCAAAGGCGCCTGACTTAATATAATCTACATTTACTGCATCTTTTTCAAGAAGTACTTTTAAGGCTCTTGACCAATTACAACCAATCTTCATATTTTCATCTCCCTTAATCCACTTTAAAAAGTTTTAAGCTTTACTTGTTTTTCTTTTTATAATTATATCCCAATAGAATAAATGCGCATGTTAAACATATATAAGCAAGTCCCATTAATATCTGACTTTCTAAAAAGTAAATAATTGATGAAACTCCAAATAAAATTCCAGAGAAAAAATATAAATAGTGTGTAATATTCTTTTTCATATAGCTCACTCCCATAAAAGTTCTTAACTTCTAATACATACACTACATAAATTTATAAATATAAACAGCTACAAACAAAGTAATTGTCCATAATGAATATGTGCAAAAGCTAATAAGTTTCATTTTTTTATCTTCTGCTTTAATGTCAAATTTCATTACATTAATCTGTGCTCTAAATATAACCATTGCTGTTAAAACAAATAGCATTACCCAAAATGGTATTAAATTAGCACAAAACAAAAAATTAATTATTGTTGAAATAATAACCACAAAATAAAATGTATAAAACATTTTAATATTAGTCACACCCATTCCCCCAATCTATATACATACTTATTTAAATATCTTCTTAATAATCACCTACAGTAAAAAGACTTATTATCTATGGCTCTCATAGTAGCAAGAATTCCATCTAAATGATCATACTCATGTTGTAGTAATTCTGATAAGTCTCCTTCTAATTCTATTTTTCTATCATTAAAATCTATATCCATAAATTCAATTACACATCTTTTATGTCTTTCAACCTTAACTAATAGCTTTGGAAAGGACATGCAATCATCCATTACTTCCATCATCTCATCATCTTTAAAGCTTAAAACTGGATTTATAAAAACCACTGGTTTATCTATATACATATAAATCAATCTCTTAAACACACCTATTTGAGGAGCTGCAATTGCTCTTCCTACCCCATACTTTTTTCTAAAATCCATAAGGGTATCATGTAGATCACTCACAACTTCTTTGATACTTTCTAATTCTTTTTCTTCTATAACTGAACTAACATCATATAAATTTTCATTTCCTAACAATAATATTTCTCTAATCATAACTACTGCCTCAATTCTCCCCTAATGAATATTTTAAGAAAACATGAATTATTTAATTTCTGCAAAAATTTCATGTATATTTCCATCTGGGTCTGCAAATAGAGCTGTTCTTTGATTCCAAGGCATATCTTGTGGTTCATGAATAGAAGTTGCACCTTTAGAGATTAATTTCTTAAATGATTCATCAACATCTTTCGGATCTTCACATGGGAAAGCAAGTTCAAATCCCTGTCCAAATGACTCTTTTCTATATTCACTACTATAAACATACATAACATCTCTCATACAAATAGCAAATCTTACCCCATCGTTTTCAAATTCAACATAGTTACCCAGGTCATTTTCAATTCTAAATCCGAGAACTTGATTATAAAAATTTTTCATTTTATCAATATCATTTGTCCAAATCGTAATAAGATTAATTTTTGCTTTCATCATATATTTTCACCTTTCTTGATTTAACATGTAGTTTGCTTTATTTTACAATTGTCTATTTTATTTAATTATACTTAATGACAGTATTAATTTCAAATTTTTAGCATTACTGTATATATATGAGCTCCGTTAAAATTAAAAGCCAGTAATACACATTAGGCATTACTGGTTTTTAACTTTCTATTTACTTAAGTCAACTTCTATTGCTTTATCTTCGTAAATTTTGTATATATTATCTAAATATTTGTCATCATTTCCTACATTAAATGATATATGATAGTTCTTATCTTTTCCAAAATACTTATTAAACTTTAATATAAATTTCTCATTATTTATGTTTTGGTTTATTAGCTTCCTACTTTCAGGATTCATATTGCTAGCCTTAGAATTATTGCTGTCGTTCTTTACTAATAGCAGCCTATCTAATAAGTCAGCTCTTAAATATCCCTTTATATTTACTGTAACCTCTACATAATCTCCCTTATCCTCTATTGACTCAATATCTAATGACCCGTTCTCACCTTTATAAAGGGAAACATCTTTACTTCCAATAGCATAACTTTTTCCAATCATAGTATTATAAGAATCATTTGATATCTCATATGGAATAATTTTCATTTTACTAGGTAACTTGCCATTTAATTTATATCCATAATAAACTTCTGAAAGATTATCTGCATTAATCCACTTATTTACGCCATAATTACTTGATAAGGATAGTAGTTTATTATTTTCATCAAGAACAATATAATTAATATAAGCATTTGGGTTTTCCTTATCATTAATGTTTTCTTTAGAAGTAATATCTAACTCAATAGGTGACAATGTAATATTTTTTATATTAAAATCTCCTATATCTAATTTATCTCCTTTATTAACATCCATAGTCTTAGTATCTTTTGCTAACTCTTCACTATCAACATTAATATCAAAATTCCATTTTCCTTCATTATTTGATATATTATAGATATTCCATTTAAAATTGAATGTCTTGGGAAGCTCTTTTCCCACTCTCATAACTAACATATTTCCAGACCAGTTCTTATTGTCATCTTGAACCAAATATTCTTCTGAGGATATTCCCCCGTAATCAACAAGATCTTTATCATCTATTTTCATTTCATTTCCCCAAATGCCTGGCTTTTGTTCTCCTGTTTTATCCGAATTTATGTTATAAAATATTCTAATGGTATGAGCATCTGATATTATATTTTCAATACTAACAGTGTATCCACTATCATTTACTTTTTTATCTAAAATTTTTGAATAGAGATCAATCTTCTCAGGGGCTTCTCCTTTTTCCTCAAAAGACTTAAGTAAGTCTAACACCTTTGCATAAACATTATACTTTACTCCTAGAGATACTGATATTATTATGGCAAGCCCAGCTACAAAAGCAAACTTTCTAATGTTAAATCTTTTTTTCATATTAGACTCAAATTGTAGTTCTTCTTTTATATCTTCTTTCATTATCATGCCTAAAGTTGCTTCTACTCTTTTATTTACTTTTTCACTTATTTCATCATTTGACTTATTTTCTTTTATAAGTTTATCTATGTTATCCATTATTAAACCTCCTTGAGCATGTGATAAAGATTTTGCCTAGCTCTTGATAATCTAGATTTAACAGTACCAGCTGATATCTCCAAAACATTTACAATTTCTTCCACTGTCATATCTTGATAATAATAAAGTTCAATAATTACCCTATGTTTATGTGATAAGTTATCTAATGCTGCTTTAATATCTAGATTTTCATACTTATCATTAAATTCTATCAGCTCAAAATCATTTTTATCTACAACGATAACCTTTGAACTCTTTCTTAATATGGAGTTACATTCATTCACTAAAATTTTAAGCAGCCAACTTTTAAAAACCATTGGATTTTTAAGTGTATTCATATGCTTATATGCTTTAAGTATAGCTTCTGACATAGCATCAGCCACATCCTCTTCATCTCTTAAAATACACATAGCTACTGAGTTCATATCCTTTTTATAAAATCTAATAAGATCACAAAAACTCTCTTTATCTCCAGCTATAGCATTATTTACTTTGTGAAATATAGAATCAATTTTTTCAGTCTTTCCTATTAAACTTAACTTCATGTTTACCCCCTTGTTTTTCACATTTCATAAATAAGATGCTAAAGATTTAGCTTTGGTTCCATTTATTTATAAAATAAAAAAGCTATCCTATTAACTAGGACAGCTCTAAAATCCTTGTTTTGTTTAACTTATTTCTCAAAATCCTTATATAACAAGCTTGGTTGTATTCCTTCATTGTCTTGGTATTTACCACTTGAATAATGGTCATATTCCCCTTCTATTGCATGGTAATATATTTGGCATATATCTACATCTGGATATATTCTTATAGGTTGAATGCAATGAATTTCTAATGTCCAATACCCCTTAAACCCAACATCACCAAACCCTGCAGTTACATGAACAAAAAGACCTAGTCTACCTACAGAGGATCTTCCTTCAAGCATTGGAACATATTTATCAGTTTCTGTATATTCCTTTGTTCTTCCTAAGTATAACTTATTAGGCTCTAATACTAATCCTTTCTTAGGAATTATAAGGCTTTTACACTTATTTTCTTTTTTCATATCTAATGATACTTCTTCATATATAAGAAGTTCATTATGTAACTTAAGATTATAGCTATTAGGATTCAGCTGTTTTTCATTGAAAGGTTCTATTTTAATTTCATTGCCTAGCTTGGCTTTTATTTCTCTTCCTGATAATATCATAAAAATTGCCTCCCGCATTCTACATAAAAAATCTTAACTCAATTATACATAAATGTAATCGTTTTTTCAAATATTTAACAATATTTTTTTAATAGCAATGTTTATAATCTACTATATTTTAGGAGAACTCATTTTAAAGTTCTCCTAATTGAATTTTTAGATGAATACTAATTAAAATGTTTTATTACTTAGTATTGTTTTTAACGTCTATATATGCCTCTTCAAAACTTTGATAAACTTTATTTGATAAATTAAAATTAGCTTCATCAATTACCTTTCTAAAAAACTGCCCCATCTGTGTTGTAGCCATTTTACCTGTAATTAAAATTGGCATTGAGAATTTCCATGATTCAACTACTTTTTCTTTCTGTCTGTGCGGATACCTAATTACCCACCTACCTACTCTAAGCGAATGTTCATTTCCTGTCATCTTTCCTTGATTCATTGCTTCTACATCATATCCCCAAAGATTTCCGAATGCAAATGAGCATTCTGGACAATCAAGAGGTCCGCCACCAAGTTCATTTCCACAAGTTTTACACTTAACCATTTTCATTGCTGAATCAACAATTGTCCATGAATGCTTATCTATTTCTTCAATTATTACTTCAGCAAGTATCTTTTCATCATTACTACCTGATAATATACATTCTTTTTCTATTAACTCTTTCCAATCTAATATCCATAAATCCTCAATTGTGTTATAGCACTCTAAGCAACTTTTATAATTTCGACCTAAAGGTGCTCCACAACTTTTACATACCTTAACCTCATTAGGACGTTGATATACTCGTCCTCCCGATGGTCTTTCAGGAAAGTCTTTATATAATCCTTTCATTGGCTCAACCTCTTTTCTTCTGTAACACTAATAATCCAAAGTTCTTTATTAGTATAAACCATTACGTTAGGTCAAACTCAATATTTATTTAATACTTATTTCCTCTATTTTTATAAAATTATCTCATACAACTTAAACCAAATTAGATGCGGTATGTTTAACCCTAAATCTACTGTTCCAACATATTTATAACCACACTTTTCATATAAAGCAATAGCAGGTTTATTATGAATTGAAACATCCAATCTAATAGATTTCATTTTCTCTTCTATACTATAACTTTTAGCAAAATCCATTAGCTTTTTGCCTACACCATTTTTCATATACTTTGGATGAACAACGAAAGTATGTATAACAATAATATCTTTATAAGCAGCTTCGATTCCCCATGTTACATCCCTGTATGCCTCTTCTGGCTCATGGCTAAGTATTACAGAGCCTGCAATCTTATTATTTACTCTCAGTACAAATAAAGTTCCTGCTTTAATTCCATCTGCAGCAGTTTCTCTAATTGGATATATTCCTTTAATCCATCCAGGATAATTTATCCCGCTTTCTAAATAATCATTTAAATCATCATAGAGACGTTCTAGCTCATCTATATCATTTTCAGTTCCTTTTTCTATTTTATAATCCGTTGCGTTTAAATCTATCATCTTTATAATTCTCCTAGTAGATATCTATTTATAAGTTTTTTTTCTTCGAATAAGCATAATAAATGCTGTTAATAGAACCGCTAAAATAATCGAAGGAATAATATTTTGATTAAAGGTCCTAACATAATATTCTCTAAGTTTGTCCCAAATTGTCACCCCTTCTACCCAGTGAATTGCTGCAAAAACTGTACTTTTAACATATCCAACTATAAGATATGTACATAGTAATGAACTAATAAAAGTAACTATAACTTTCAAACTATATCTCAAAGCTTACACCTCACTATTAAAGTTTCATATATTCTTGTTCACTCTTTACTTTCACTATGCTAGTTATTAATACATATCCGAAAATAATCTGAAAAATTGCTAAAAAGTCACTTTTAATTAATAAAAGACGTAATATTGGATATGTGAAGGTTTGTTTAAAAAAGTTAATTGGACTATATGCCAAAAATAACCCAAGTGAAAAATAAAGTGATGGCAATCCTAAGAAGATAAATTTAGGTAAATTAACTCTTAACCTTCCTTCTTTCCTTATCTCTAATAAAAATCTTTCAACTCCAAGTAATACTCCTAATCCGATAAATAGTACACTTGACCAAATTAATATTGGAATCACATTGAAGGTTACCTTACTTTCTTTATCTAATGATATAAATAACTTGCTTGAAAATAAAATATAACATGCAAATATTAGGGCGTAGATAAGATACATTAACCAGCTTTTCTTTTTCATTTTTACTCCTACTTTCAATTTTATTATTAGCTATTTATAAATCCTATGCTACAATAACCTGATAAATACATCTTACGTAACCCGCTTATATAATATTTTCTTAATTATACATAAAATAACAATACTTTTCAAATATTTTACATTAGGATTTTGTAAAAAAACAGGAGCCTGCTGACTCCTGCTAATTATTTTCATAACACTTTTTTACTCTCAAAAGATTAGTATTTATTTTATATAAAATATTATTTCTATATTGTATTACCTTTGAAATATTATTTTCTGTGTACTTCTCAAGCTTTTCCATAAATTCATCAGCTGCTATTTCTTTTGAGTAGACCATTCCTAGTCCTTTTTCCCATGAAGCTGTTAACGTTGGATTTAATAGTGATGGAATAGATGCTTTTATAACCTCATATATCATTTCTCCTTTTTTAGTTGGAGTTAGAATTTGAGTTTTATTATTTGAAGTTAGATATTCTATCCTAATTAACTTCTTAATTATCTCTGCTCTAGTTGCCGACGTCCCTATTCCACTACCTTTTATTTGCTCTCTTAGTTCATCATCTTCTATAAGCTTTCCTGCATTTTCCATAGCGATGATTATAGATCCTGTCGTATATCTTTTAGGAGGTGTTGTTTCTCCTTCTTTTATATTTAAATCTTTAAGTGGAAGCTTCTTTCCCTTTTTTAATTGAGTTATATCAAGTTCTTTCTCTTCTTGAGATTCTTTTCCTAAGATCTCTAGATATCCTTTCTCAACTAAAATCTTCTTAGTAAAGTTAAATCTTTCTCTATCCACTTCAACTGTTAAATTAGTTTTATTATATTTTGCTGGTGGAAAGAAAATACTTAAAAATCTTCTTATAACTAGCTCATAAACCTCTTGCTCTAAGGAGGTTAATCCCGATGCATTATATTCTCCTGTTGGAATAATTGCATAGTGATCTGTAATTTTAGAATCATCTACATATTTACTTTTTACTAGATTTTGTGACCACTTATTCTCTGATATCTTTTTAAGGTACTCTTTACACCAAGTTTCGGGGTGATTCTTATATAAAGCTGATAGGTTTTTACCTATATCCTTTGCTACTGCTTTAGATAATACTCTTGCATCTGTTCTTGGATACGTTAGCATCTTTTTTTCATATAACTTTTGAGCGATTCCCAAAGTTTCATCTGGACTTATTTTAAACTTCTTAGTACATTCATTTTGAAGCTCTGCTAGATTAAATAGTAAAGGTGGATTCTTAGTTTCCTTTGTTTTCTTAACTTCTACTATCTCACCTTCTTCAAAGGAATTTAATCTATTAATAAGCTCTTCAGCAGTTTTTCTCTCCTTAAATCCAGTTTCATTATATAAAAATGGTGAATTGAAATATGTAGAACCTTCATAAACTTTCCATTCTAGATTTAACTCTGCATCGTTTAATAAAAAATTACTATTTACCTTAAAAAACGGAGTTTTAACAAATTCTCTTATTTCTCTTTCCTTATCCACTACCATCGCAAGTACACAAGTCATAACTCTACCAACTGCTATTACAACTCTATCCTCTTTTAATACTGTTCCTAAGTTTCTCGCGTAAATAAGTGTTAGTAATCTTGAAAAATTTATTCCTAGTAAATAATCTTCCTTTGCCCTAAGATAAGCAGATGAACCTAATGAATCATAATATTCTAGCGGCTTAGCCTCTTTTATTCCTCTTTTTATTTCTTCTTCAGTTTGAGAATCTATCCATACTCTAAACTTTTCTTTTTTAGGGTTCCCCGCCATATGATCTACCAATCTATATATGTATTCTCCCTCACGTCCTGAGTCAGTACAAACGTATACTTTATCCACATCTTCTCTATTTAATAGACCTTTAACTATTTCAAATTGCTTTGAAACAGATGGAATTACTTCGTACAAATACTCTTTGGGTAAAAAAGGTAATTGTTCAAGGTTCCAAAATTTTAATTTTTCATCATATTTTTCTGGATAACTCATAGTAACCATATGTCCTACGCACCATGTAAAAATAGCCTTATCTCCTTCTATATAGCCATCCTGCCTTCTTCCTTCAATTTTCAAAATGTTGTAATAATCCATAGCCACAGAAGGCTTTTCCATGACAAAAAGAGCTTTTCCCATATATTTCTCCAATCCAAATTAATAAGACTCCTCTAGATAAACTTAATGTTAGTTATCTATAAATAGGAGCCCCTAAATAAGCATTACTATTATACTATATTTTCGAATTTTTTTCAAAGGACATTAATATTTGCTTGTTGCTAAGCTTCATTTAATAACCAAATATAAAAGTTTAAAACCCCTGCAAATATTAGCCATAGTAAATATGGAATTAGTAATATTCCTGCAAGCTTATCCTTTCTAAAAAACTTAATAAATGTTATTAAAACTAAAATAAATAAAATAGCTAACTCTATACATGCTAGTCCATATAGTCTAAAACTAAAAAATATAAACACCCATAAGTAATTAAATATTAATTGGATATAGTAAAAAAACATTGCTGAGGATACATCTTCTCCACTCATGCCAAGCATATAAATTCTGTAGGCTGAAACTCCCATTAGTAAGTATAATATAGCCCATACTATTGGAAAAACTATTCCTGGTGGAGCAAAAAATGGTTTTGTTAATTCTATATATTGCCCCATTGTGTTTCTATTTAAGTACCCTACCAACGCCCCTCCAATTAGAGGCATAAAAACTTGAATTAAAAATGTGCTTATCTTAAAATTACCCTTAACCTTAAAAGGATTTTTCATAATATCACCTCTCTTCATAAAATAATATATGTTCCCAGTTATGTTACTATTCTTCATTTATGTGTTATAATTTCTTAAGAACTATAGATTATAAAGGTGGTTTTAGTATGAATATATTATTAGCTGAAGATGATAAAGACATTAGAGATTTGATAAGTTTACATCTCTCAACAGAAGATTTTGAAGTGTTTTTTGCTGAGGATGGCAGAAAAGCCATTGAAATTTTTGAAAATAATTCTATAGATTTAGCTATTCTAGATGTTATGATGCCTTACTTTGATGGTTTCGAGGTTCTTAAACATATAAGACAAGATAGTGAAATTCCAGTAATTTTCTTAACGGCTCGTGGTGATGATACAGATAAAATACTAGGACTTGGACTCGGTGCAGATGATTACATGGTCAAGCCTTTTAGTCCTGTTGAACTTAAAGCAAGAATACATGCTCAATTAAGAAGATATTATAAATATTCTCCAGGTAAAAAACAAAATATTATAAAACTTGGCTATTTAACACTTGATAAAGAAAGCTGCCAGATATTTAAAGGTGATACTCTATTAGAATTAAATGCTAAAGAATTTAAAATTCTAGAGCTTCTCATTGAAAATCCAGGAAAAGTATATACTAAAAAGAAAATATACGAACTTGTTTGGGATGATACCTATTATGGCGATGATAATACCATAATGGTTCATATGAGTCATATTCGTGAAAAAATTGAAGAGGATTCAAAAAAACCAACTTATCTTAAAACTATTAGAGGAATAGGATATAAAATGGAAAGGATTGAGTAATCTTGAAGTTTCTAAAGCTAAGGAGAAAAAAAACCCTAGCAAATCTCCTTATGAAAAATTATGTCATATCATTTTTTCTTATGTTCTTTGTGCTTATATTATCTTTATTTATAAGTGCAATCATTGGAATGGTTTATTTTAAGGTAGATTTATCAGACCCTACCTCTCCTAAAAACTTTATGCAAGATGATTACACTAAAATTGATTCTAGTCCTATTTTGGATATGGATGGATATATGGTTATCATTGATAAAAATGGTAAAATAGTTAATAAGCAGGGGCAAGTTGCAGCTCCATTTGACAAAGACAAAATTTCAATTGCAGATATAAGCACGTTAATAAACTATAGTGAAAAAGAATCAAATTTTGTTTTGGATGTTAGAAAGAAAAATTTTCCATACGTATATAGAACAGCTTATAATCATAAAAATGACTTTTTGATGGTAATTGGTATACCATCTAAAAAATATACAGAGTTAGAAATAGCCCCTAAAAGACTTACTGTTAAGCAATTTATTCTTATTTCCTTTAGTATTTTTATGTTGTTTTTCTTGCTAGTTTTTTATCTTTATTCAAGGATAACTTCATCCTACTTTTTGACACCATTAAAGATATTAACCCATGGAGCTAAGAAGCTTGCTACTGGAAATTATAGCACTAGAATTAACTTAACTAGTAAGAACGAATTTAAAAATCTTGGTGATGCTTTTAATATTATGGCTTCAAAAATTGAAGAAGAAACAAACTTAAGGGAAAAGTCTGAAGAATCAAGAAAAAGATTAATCTTAGACATATCTCATGACTTAAAAACTCCACTTGCATCAGTGCTTGGCTACTCTGATTATTTAATACAAAATCCTGATTTACCAAAAGAAGATGTTATAAAATATCTTTCTGTTATTAAGAGAAACTCTGAAAGATCAAATAATTTAATTCTAGACTTATTTGATTATTCTAAGTTAGACTCTTGGAACTTTACTCTCTCAAAAGAGAAAGAAGATATTTGTGAATTTTTAAGAGAATTCATAGCTTCATATATACCAAGACTTGAAGAGAATGGATTTGAATATGATTTTGATATTCCTGAAAAAGAAATACCATTACTTTTTGACAGAAAAAATCTAGATAGAGCATTAGGAAACATAGTAATAAACAGCACTAAATACAATCCTAACGGGACTTTATTAAAAATATCTTGCTTTGAAAAAAATAATTATTTAAATATAATTATTGAAGATAATGGCGTTGGAATACCTAAGAATGAAGCTCAAAGTATGTTTGATCCTTTTACTCGTGGAGATAAATCTAGAACCTCAGAAAATACTGGCACAGGCTTAGGACTAGCAATTACCAAAACTATTATAACTAAACATAATGGTACTATAACTCTTGAAAGTGAACTTAATAAAGGCTGTAAATTTATTATTAAGTTGCCCTTAAATAACTTAAAGAAAAAGTATAATTTAAAGCCTTTTAATATGAATCTTATTTAAATTTCCGAATATGGAGTGAATGTAGTATGAAATTAAAAATTACTTCTCTGCTTATGATTTTTGCTTTTTGTATATCTTTTATTGGGTGTACACAATCACAATCAGATAATATTAATGGAAAACAAATAGGTAAAAATATCGAAAATGCTTTATCTATGCCAGATAAAATCATTATTTACAGTAATAATACTTCAAAAGTATTAGATAAAACCAATTCAGATTTCAAGAAATTAGTTGATTTAACAAATAGCAGATTTCATAACAAATTATCTACATCACAAGATATTATAGATGATACAACAATAGAAAGCATGAAAAAAGATGGATTAGGGATGGAATTTATTTATTCTAATGAGCAAGACCTATCAATAAAGGGAGATGGATTTCAGCCTTTTAAATACCATAAATTATATTTTCAATTGACAAGTGAAAAGTATGGTAATGCGCAGGGTTCTTCTGTTCATACATTGCAGTATGGAGATAAGGATCATTATAAAGATTGTTCAAGAGGGCCTCTAAGATATTCAGAAGAACTAATTAAAATAGTAGAAAACTTAAAATAATAATTTAGATTTAATCACAATATTCATAAAGAATAAGTTATGGGAAGTCACTTTGACTTCCCATAAAATTTAAATATATATATCCGAGAATTCTATATCTATTTTTTCATCTACGTTACCTATTATAAAAGAATTGTTTTCACTCTCTGATATAGTTTCATCATAGGGTAAAGTAATTAAGAATTCATTTCCAAAATCCTTTTCAGTATTTAAGATAAGCTCGCCACCTTGCAGCTCTATTAAACTCTTACATAAATATAAACCTAACCCACTACCTTCTTTATCTCTATTAAGTGATTTATTTATTCTTGTAAACTTGTCAAAGAGGTATGGTTTTATGTCCTGAGATATAGCTGGCCCATCATTTTTAACACTAATGTATAACTTGTCTTCTTTATTGCTAATATTTATATAAATATATCCATTTTCCTTTCCGTACTTAATTGAATTTGAAAGTAAATTCAAAACTGCTCTTTCAATAAGTTCTCCGTCACAAGATGCAAAAATTTCTTCCTCTTCTGCATCAAAAACTAAAGTCATTTTTACTTTTCTTAAATATCTAACAGAAGCTTGTGCTACATTTTCCACTAGTTCTACTATGTTATATACTCCATACGTAGGAACCAAATACTCCTCAGATATTCTATTAGTATCTATAAAATTATTTATAGTCCTAATTAATCTCAGACAATTTTGTTTAATTACTCCACTATTTCTTTCAAGCGCTTCATAATTGTTATCAACTATATATAATCCTTTAACCTGTAAAGAAGAGTATATTAAATTAATAGGAGTTCTTAATTCATGTGATATATTTGAAAAAAATTGATTTTTTAATTTTTCCTCAGCTAAATTTTTTTCTAACTCCTCTTTTAACTTAAAGTTTTTATTATTTTCGGTTACATCCTTAATAAACAATATTTTAGCTTCAGCTTCTGATTTGAAAACATAAACCTCCAAATCTCTTACTTTGCCTAATATTTCTTTCTTAATAGAATATTGAATATACCCACTTATAGAAAAATCAGTTAATTCTATTTCTAATATGTCTAAAATATCTTTTAAATGCCTTCCTTCTATATTTACATTGTATCCATTAATGTAATATCCAATGGATTCATTGGAATATGAAACTCTATCCTCGTTGAATATTATTATACCATCAGAAATTGATTCAATTAAGGATACATATTTATTTTCACTTCTAACCAAAATACTCTTAACTTCACTCAATATTTTCATTCGTTCTTGTAAGGTCCTATTCAAAACTACCTGTATCTTTTCTACCTCTCTTAGTTCTTTATATATTCCATTATAAGTTTTATAAAATACAAATCTACCTATAGCGTCATATAAAGTATAATAGAAAATATACTTTAGTATATGTGCCAAAATTAGTGTATCTAGATCAAACTTAAAGTGTAACATTGCCACGAATTCATATGAAATTTCAAAAAACAAAATTAAATATAGGTATATCTGTTCTTTTCTACCTATAACTTCACGATTTTTAGCTATTAAAATTATTGTAATCAAAAGTAACCCATATAGTAACAACCAACCGTTAATAATATATTGAGTTACATCTTTATTCATTATTACACCTAGTTCAACTAATATTCCCAAAAGTGTAATTATAATAAGGAGAAATCCATAAGACACAAAGATAGTTTTATTATTTACCTTATATTTTATAAACAATATAGATAAAATAATTAAACTATAATCTAAAAAGTTATTGCTTACCCAAATGAATATGGTGCTTATGAATGCGTTTTGTTCTGAGATTGAAGAATTAACAAACATAACATGCAGAAAGTCTAATGAACACATAAGAGGAAACCCATATCCAATATATTTAAAAACAGACTTTTCATTACTACTTCTGGCAAATGAAATCAATGCCATGGATAAACCCAGTGCAGTACATATAAATTCTATTAATATATGAAATAAGCTATAATTATTGGTGAATATATATAAAACAAGCAGGGCCATCAACAATGGAATAAAGATTCTTATTCCTATATTTTTCTTAATTTTACTTACTTCTAAGTCAATCATTGTTATTTAATTCCCCTTTTTAAAAGTCAAAGTTACTGTTGTCCCAACATTTAACTTAGATTCTATTGTTATTTTTCCACCCTGAAGTTCAGTAAGATTTTTAACCACATACAAACCTATTCCATTTCCTACTTTGCCATACTCATTTTTACCTCTTTCATATCTATTGCACGCTTTATTCATAAATTCTTCTTCCATTCCTATACCATTGTCCACCACTCTTATTTTCACTTCTTCATCAATTAGAGAAATGCTTACCAAAATGGCTCCTCCTCTATTTGAAAACTTCAATGCATTAGAAATTAAATTTAGTATAATCCTTTCCACAAACTCACTATCCATATAAATATATATTTCTTCTTCTAAGGTATCAAAAATTAAATGTACATCCTTTGCTCTAGCATATTCTACTAAATTCATTGTTTGGTCTTCTATTACCTCAACTATATTACCTAACTGCATATTTGGTTTTAAATAATGAGAAGTTAATTTTGAACTATCAATTAAATTATTTGTAAGTCTTATAAGTGATAAACAATTATCTCTAGATAGTTGATTATACTTTTTCACTTCATCAATATTATTTTTTTCAATTAATAACTTCTCTAATTGAGTTGCTGAATATATTACATTTATTGGAGTTTTAATATCATGACTAATATTAGATAGAAAGTCTCCTCTTATTTTATCCTCTATTTTCTTTTGTTCTAGATTTCTTTTTATCTCTTCTATTTTCACCACTTCTGTTCTATCCTTAATTTGTACTAAACACTGGCTATCGTCTTCTGATAGCTGTATGAATTGAAATACTAAATAATATTTTAAGTCACCTTTTCCTAGTGTTGCTTCGTATATATTTGAAAAATCTACACTTGTCCCATTTTTACTAAATATCGCTTCATTAAAACTTACTAGGTCAGTAAGCTTCTTATTTATTACTCTTTTTAGTTTTTTCTCCTCAAAATAATCCAGAAAGGCAGAATTTGCGTATATTATTCTACCGTTGGACAAGTTTAACATTAACATTGGTATAGGCAAATTTTTAAATAAATTTTTAAACATGTCCTCACGCTTAAATACTCTATTTTTTGAAGACTCCAGTTCAAGATTTTTGGATAGTATAACCTTATTTAATAGATTTAACTCATTATTTCTTTCAAACAGATCATTAAAAAGAATATCATAAGAGTTATTTAAGAGTTTTTGAAATATGCACCCATAAAATATTATTTGAGATGCTAATTTAATTAAATCATATGCAGGATTTAATATCATTTCTTTAAACAATACCATCTGTATTGTATTAATAATGAATGCTACTAAGATTATATATGAATATATCTTAAAATAGTTTATGTTCATCCCCTTCTTTATGCTGAAGCCGTTAAAAGAGATGACTGCATATATAAATACAGTTATTGCTAAACAATTCCCTATAATATTAAATAGATGTCTATTTGATATTGTTATTGAAAGCGTAAAGCAAGTTATTAATGTTATTACTATTAATGAAATATATCTAATCTTAATATATTTCATATGGCTATTTCTAACAAAGTATGGTGTATAGGTTAACAATAAAGCAATTAAAATATCTGAGAAGAAATATATAAACTGCATATTTCCTTCAAAACTATTTTCAATAATCTCTGTTGGAACTAATTTAATAATATTAGCTATTGCTGATATAAAAAAAGTAATGGAAAAAAACTTAAAGTACTGACTCTTTATAATATTTGAAGTTGAATAAGTTAACATCATTATTGAAAAACTAACTACAATATATATTAATCCAATTATATTTCTTGTTAAATTCGGAATAATTATATTCAAAATTGCAATAATAAAAGTTGCATATATACATATAAGCGATATTTTTTCTAATATCACTCTATCTATATAGACAATTTTCTCTATCTCTTTGTTATACATATTTAATCCTCCTACATCTAAATTTTACCTAATCCAATGTAAAATGTGAATAAAAAAGTTATAAATTGTAATTTTTTTATTAGTTAATTAAAATTTACTTAATATATTATACAAATCCTCTGTTTTTACTTGCTTTTCTGCTAATTATTTCAAAAGGGGTGATTGTTATATTAAAAGAATTTAAAGAATTTGCAATAAAAGGAAAGGTATTGGAGTTAGCAATCGGTGTTGTAGTTGGTGGTGCATTCGGTAAAATTGTAACTTCTTTGGTAAATGATATTATTATGCCAATTGTTGGTGGCCTAACTGGAGGTATTAATTTTACATATTTAAAATTCGTAATTAAAGAGGCTAATGGAAGTTTTCCAGGAGTTACACTTAACTACGGTAATTTCATCCAAAATGTAATTGATTTTCTTATAATTTCTTTTTCAATATTCCTATTTGTAAAATCTATAAAAAAGTTAAAACAGCAGGATGAAGAATCAAAATCTGAGAAACCATCAGATGAGATTCTGCTTCTTCAAGAAATTAGAGACCTTTTAAGGAATCAATCACAAAAATAACTATATATATTACTAATTTAAATAAGCAGAAGCTTTATTAATACAGCTTCTGCTTATTTTTATAAATTCGGCTATTTATCATTTATTTCATTTTCTACAAATTCTTTAAAGCAATTCATATTAGTTATCTCTTCAAGTTCTTCATCCTCTAATATATATTTTAAGAAGTCTGGATATATATTAAGTGCTTCTATTAGATCATTGCAAGCTTTGTGATTTTCGCCTATTAAAGTATAGAAGCAACTTCTGTTATAATACAAGAAATGTACTTCCTCACAATTTTCAATTCCTTTTGTTAGAACCTCTATTCCTTTTTCTGTATCTTTATATTTATAAATTACTGCTAGATTTAAGTAACTATAAGCGTAAATAGGATTCATTTTTATTGATCGATTATAAAAACCTATAGCTTTATTAATCATATTAAATTTAAACGCAATAACACCCATATTAAATAATGCTAAATAATTATTGGGCTTTATTTCAAGAGCTTTAGAAAATCGCTTATATGCTAAATCATTTTTGCCGAGTGCTTCATATATTGATCCTACATTAGTATTTGCCCAAAAATCCATCGGATTTAATGAAAGAAGTTTTTCATAAGTTATAATTGCTAATTCCTCTTCCCCACATATGTCATAAACATTTGCAAGAAAAAAATATGCTTTATGATAGTTAGGACTTATATATATTGCTTTCTTATATAATCTAATTGCCTCATCATAGAGTTCATCTTCATCATATATAACTGCTAATCCATAATAAGCTCTTTCCTCATTTTCATCTATCCTTAAGGCCTTATTATAATATTCCTTGGCTGTCTCTGATTTTCCTAATGAGTCATAAATTAAAGCTATTTCAATAATTATATCTACATCTTCTTCATTAGATAATTCGTTAGCCCTACTAAATAAATCTAACGCTTTAACTAATTTATCATCTTCTAATGCTTTATAAGCTCTTTCTATATATTTCTGTATTAAAACATCTTCCTTCATTTTATCACCTGCTATATGAATTATACACTTTCATGCAAAATAAAAAAAGAGGGTATTACCCTCTTAAAAACTATATCGAACTTCCAAAATACCGTTGCCCTTCTTTTGACACCTATCTCTCGATAGGTGGGTGTCCTCACTGATGCATATGTGTCCTGGCCTCTCGGACTTATAAGACAATCTTGCATCTAGGTACTTGAACTCCCGTAAATTAACTGTAGGTTCAAAATAAGAGCCTGACAAATACCCCAGAAGTAATTCTTTGTTTTTCTGATATGATTATAAAACATAATAAATACAAAATCAAATCTAAATAATTGAAATTACTTAAGAAAACAAGAGTTTAACTAGGCTTAATCATACTAATATAGCTATGAACGCAAAAATTCATCAATTAGCTTCCTTGCAATTGATAGATTATTTGGTATATCAGGCAGCTTATCTTTTTTAAACCATTTAGCTTCTCCGATTTCAGTGCCATCAACCTTTATCTCGCCGCTTTCATATTCAGCAGTAAATCCTATCATTACAGAATTGGGAAATGGCCAAGGTTGGTTTCCAAAGTATTTAATATTATTTACCTTAATCCCCACTTCTTCCATAACTTCTCTTTTTACACTTTCTTCAAAGGTTTCTCCTGCCTCAACAAATCCAGCAATTACACTAAACAAACCTTCCTTAAAATTCAGGTTATGAGCAAGTAAAATCTCCTCTCCTTTTATAACTGATACAATTATAGCAGGAGATAATTGAGGATAATATGTTGTTCCACAAGCATCACATTTTTTTGCTCTCTCATTATCTAATTTATGAATTTCACTTCCGCATTTTCCACAAAATCTATTATTTTTATCCCAATTTATTATCTGCTTTCCTCTCCCAAGTAATAAAAAGAATCTCTCACCTAAAATTATTCCTAATGATCTTATGTCAATAAACTCAAAATATGGCTTATTATATATCTTATCTTCTGAGATTTCACAGGCGTAACACTCAGTCCCCTTTAAACTTCCTATGTAGTATTCTTCTTTTATATCTAAAAAATCAATTTTATCATAAGTTGGTATATGAACTTCTTCATTTTCCTTATAAGTCAAAACTTTATCATCATTAAAAACAAACCATAAATCCATATTAGTTTTAGCTTTCACCGAAACTACTCCTGGAACAAAATCTAAATATTCTTCTATATTATTCATTATAAAGCCTACTTTCATATTAGAATTTGATTAATTATTATTATACATCTTTTTATATAAAAAAGGAGCATATTTGAACTGAACCCATAATTTTAGACAATTTTTAATTAAGCTATCTTCAAGGACTGGAGCCTGTATTGAACAGGACTCAGTCCTTTTAGTTTGATCTTAATACGATTATTGTTGTA
>NZ_JAESWA010000018.1 GCF_016765615.1 Clostridium paridis
ATTGGTGATGATGATACAAAGGTAACACCCCTTCCCATTTCGAACAGGACGGTTAAGCTTTGAGATGCCGATGGTACTGCACGGGAGACTGTGTGGGAGAGTAGGGAATCGCCAATTAGTTCTTTTTTTGTTGCGTAAAAGACTGTGTGGGAGAGGTTAAATGCATGTTATGCATTTGACGGATAATTTAGCAAACTTGCTATGCGTTAAAAATTATCCAGTGGCGAAGCGGAATCGCCAATTAGTTCTTTTTTTTTGTTGCGTAAAAGACTGTGTGGGAGAGGTTAAATGCATGCTATGCATTTAACGGATAATTTAGCAAACCTGTTTTGCGTTAAAAATTATCCAGTGGCGAAGCGGAATCGCCAATTAGTTCTTTTTTTGTTGCACAAAAGACTGTATGGGAGAGGTTAAATGCATGCTATGCATTTAACGGATAATTTAGCAAACTTGCTTTGCGTTAAAAATTATCCAGTGGCGAAGCGGAATCGCCAATTAGTTCTTTTTTTTGTTGCGTAAAAGACTGTGTGGGAGAGGTTAAATGCATGCTATGCATTTAACGGATAATTTAGCAAACCTGTTTTGCGTTAAAAATTATCCAGTGGCGAAGCGGAATCGCCAATTAGTTCTTTTTTTGTTGCGTAAAAGACTGTGTGGGAGAGGTTAAATGCATGCTATGCATTTAACGGATAATTTAGCAAACTTGTTTTGCGTCAAATAAATCTTTCCTCACATGCATTTGGAAAGGCAGATGCAAGAAAAAAATCGACGGCTCATAATAAAGTGTACCCTATAGGATAGACATAAAAAAGGTTTCTATCCCATAGGGTATTTTTGTGTATAATTTAGTAAAGCAAGATAAGGAGAATTCAAAATGAGTAAGAAGACATTTACTATTGAAGAAATAAGCATTCTATCTAAAAACAAATTCGTAAAAAAGGTGCCAAACAAATCAAAATCACATTAGAGGATCAGTTTCAGATTGTATACAATCTGAAACGCATCTGTAGGGTTATGAAAAAATATAGCATTGTTTGTACTATCAGAAAAGCAAATCCATATAGAAGAATAATGAAAGCTACAAAAGAACATTCCACTGACAATCTTATAAATGCAAAACATAGATTACATAAAGATGTCTTTATTCACTCTAATTAATGGACACATTGTATAAGGCCAATATTTTAAAATAAGGTAAAACAGAATAAATCTATGTCTAGACTAGGGAACTACTGGGATAACGACCCGCAGGAATTATTCTTTGGACATTTCAAAGATGAAACTAATTTAAACGTGTGCCAGTCACTTGAAGAACTTAAAAGGAGATTGATGAATATATGACTTATTATAATCAATATAGATGTCAATGGAATTAAAAAAATGACTCATGTTGAATACAGAAACCATCTTCTTAAATTGCTATAGACTTTTTTAATGTTCTTGACAAAGGGGACACTTTACAATCGCTTTGACGATTTTTTTATCTTTATAATAAGAGGTTAATTTATAGGATAAATTACAGAAAATTCATTAATTAGATAATAAATGATTAAAAGGTGCGGTATACATAACCTGGTGTATCAATAGCAAGAAAACTTAGAAATTGGTAGAAATATATAGTATTTAAGTGATGATGTATAGAAAATGGACTTTTTGTAGAAAAATGACGAAATATATATGGTAAGATACTACTTGTCCCTAAGAGACACGGGGATAAACAAACAAACTGGTCTTTGAAAATTAAACAGAGGAAATGAAGTAAGATTTAGAAATAAACTTAAGTCAACGTAATCTTTTGAGTTAGAT
>NZ_JAESWA010000019.1 GCF_016765615.1 Clostridium paridis
CAACTATAGATCACAATGGAATTTAAAAAAGATGACTCCTGTTCAATACAGAAATCATCTTCTTAAGTCTGCTATATAGTCTTTTTTAAACTGTCCTTTACAAAGGGTACATTTTAACTAAAGACTAAAAGAGTTTTTTATTATTTCCCAAACCTATAACCAACACCCCATATAGTTTCTATATATTCTGGATCGGATGGGTTGAATTCTATTTTCTCTCTGATTTTTCTTATGTGCACAGTTACTGTAGCAATTCCCCCTATTGCATCTAGCCCCCATATTCTTTCAAATAGTTCTTCTTTTGAAAAAACTCTATCAGGGTTGCTTATTAAAAGAAGTAGTAAATCGAATTCCTTAGATGTAAATTCAACTTCCTTTCCATTTACATATACCTTTCTAGAGGGTTTTGCAATTGATATACCTCTAATTTCAATTATATCTTTGTTGGACACCTTATCTATATCAATTAATCTTTCATATCTTGCAATATGAGCTTTTACTCTTGCAATTAGTTCAGTAGGACTAAAAGGCTTAGTCATATAATCATCAGCTCCTAAGCCTAAACCACGCATTTTATCGACATCTTCTTTTTTGGCAGATACTATGATAATAGGAACTTCTTTTTTAGCTCTAATTTTTTTGCATATTTCAAAACCACTTATATTGGGAAGCATTAAATCTAAAATTATTAAATCATAATCTTCATTTTCAGCTTTTACAAGTCCCTTGGCTCCATTGTTTTCTATTTCAACCTGAAATCCATTTATCTCAAGATAGTCCATTTCTAATTCAGCAATACTTATATCATCCTCTATTATTAATATCTTTTTCATAGTGACCTCCATTTAATAAGTTTATTGTCCATACTTTTTTAAGGAAAAGAATATAGAAGTACCTTTACCAAGGGTGCTTTCAGCCCATATAGAACCTTCATGTTCTTCTATTATTTTTTTTGCTATAGCGAGGCCGAGTCCACTTCCTCCAATAGATGTTTCTCTAGAGGAATCTGCTCTATAGAATCTGTCAAAAATATAAGGTAAGGCTTCCGTATCTATTCCTTTACCATTGTCTCTTATTTCAATAACAGCATAATCAGAGTTTTCCGTTACAATTATGTCTATTAATAATTTATCATTAGATTTATATTTTATTGAGTTGCCAACTATATTCATAATTGTTCTCTTAACTTGATAAACATCAATATTTACTAAGATTGGAGTCGTAGGGACCTTGGAAGTTAAATTAATTAATGAATGGTCTAGATCGAAATTAATTTCTTCAACACAATCATTTATATAATTTCTTATATCAACCATTTGAAAGTTAAAAGCTTCTCTTCCTAAATCAAGCTTAGAGAATAGAAATAAATCATTGATTAAGCTATCCATATAAGTTGCTTTAGTATATATAGTTGTAATATACTTATTCATTTTCTCAGGTGTATCTGCAATGCCATCTCGTATTCCTTCAATGTATCCCTTTATAGATGTAATAGGAGTTTTTAAATCATGAGATATACTTGAGATTAGCTCTTTTCTATTTTCCTCGTATTGGTTCTGTAATTCGAGTGATTCCTTAAGTTGCATACGCATTTCTTCAAAGGAAGTTCCTACTTCTCCTATTTCATCCTTAGTTGAGATATTTATCTTATAATCTAAGTCACCTTGTTTTATTTTATTTGCTGCATTCTCTAGTTCCTTTAAAGGAATAAGTATACTTTTAGATGTAAAGTAGGTTAATATTCCATTAGTAAGAATTAGAATAATTAGAGCTGAAAGTACTACAATAATAGCATTTCTAGCAATCATATCTTTAAAATCGTCCATGTTCACAACATAAAATAAACTTCCTTGGCTGCCATCTTTAAAATAAAAATCTTGCTGACTCAAAATGTGTATGTCTTTATTACTTTTGTTAATTACATCTGATTTAAATGGAGGTAATGATGGGCTATTTATAATATCTTTTATATAGTCAGAAGAATATACTATTTCAGCATTTTTTCTTACGATTATCCCTGAATAATTAAAATCAACGCTTCTTTCTAGTTGAAGAAGGTAGTCTTTATCTAAGAATTTATCCGGATTATCAAGAAGTTGATTATTTACCTTTTTTAAAAGCTTAGTATTTGATGAAATAATCTTACCAAATATAGCTGCGCTGTTTATTGCAGTATTACCACTTAAGTTATATTTCGAACTTTCAGTAGTGTAAGACACAAAAATATTACTAATAAATATTATGAGAATAAAGGGTATAAGAAGCATAGCTATATAACTAAACTTTAATCGTGACTTAATAGACATTGTAAGATTCCTCCATTCAAATTGCTTAGAAAAATGAGCAAGACTAGATAGACTTGCTCATTAAGTTTTAGGTAAATATTATATTTATATTAGCATAAGAATATATTCATTTAAAGATATTGAATTATTCATATCTTAATGCATCTATTGGATCTAAGTTAGCTGCCTTTCTAGCTGGATAAATTCCAAAGAAAATACCAACTGCAGAGGAGAATAAAATTGCACTAATTATAACAATAGGAGACAAGGAAGGAGTTATATTAGCAAATTTTCCAATTCCGAAAGCGCCTAGGATACCTACAAGCATACCAATTATTCCCCCTAGCATGGATATTATTACAGACTCTGTTAAAAATTGAAGAAGTATTGCGCCTGTTGTAGCACCGATAGCTTTTCTTATACCTATTTCTCTTGTTCTTTCAGTTACTGAAACTAGCATTATGTTCATAACACCTATTCCACCTACTATAAGAGATATAGCAGCAACAGCTCCTATAAATGCTGTGAAAATTCCAAGTACATTATTAATTTGATCTATTTGGCTAATAGCATTCTCTGCTATATACATATCCTTGCCTCTATTATTGTGTCTGCTTTCTAGTATATTTTTTGCACCTATTCCAGCATCTTCAGTTGAGTTTTTATCAGTTGCCATAACGCTAATTCTGTCTATAGAAAATTCATTAGAATACATATTTTGAAGTAAAGTAGCAGGAACATAAAGCATTGCTGGTCTTTGGTTATTCATACCACCAAAAGAAGCCATAGGGGAAGAAGTTATCCCTATTATGGTCGCTTTTATAGGTGATTGTGAAGAACCAATTTTAATTGTCTTTCCAGTAGCATCGCTATAACCAAATAAGGTTTTAGCAGCTATTTCATCTATTATTACAACATTCTTTCCTTCTGAATATTCTCTTTCATTAAACGCTCTTCCATATAAAAACTCTAAGTTTTGAATAGTTAATCCGTCAGTATTTGTTCCAGTAATATTTGCTTTTTTATTTTCAGTGTCAGAAATTGCAACACCAGATTTTGAAACAAAAGGAGCAACATATTTTACTGTATCTACTTTGTTTTTAACTTGCTTTATATCTTCATAAGTAATACGGTCACTTTGTTCTGCTTTAGAAGAATCTATAGATATATTTACTGTTGAGGAACCGAATTTCTCAAATTCGCCTGTTATAGAGTTTTGACCACCTTGTCCAAGTGAAACTATGGTTATAACAGAACTTATACCTATAATTATTCCAAGCATTGTAAGAAAAGAGCGCATTTTATTTGAAATAATGCTATCTAAGGCCATTTTAAAGTTTTCTACTAAATTAGCTAATATGTTCATACGTGCACCCCCTATAGAATAATTCTATCCTTTACTTCATAATCATCAACTATTTCTCCATCTCTAAACCTAACTACTCTTTTAGTATGGTTTGCTATGTCAGGTTCATGAGTAACCATTATTATTGTGGCACCTTCATTATTTAGGTCTTGAAAAATCTTCATTATTTCTACTGAAGACTTAGTATCTAGGTTACCAGTAGGTTCATCAGCCATAATAACAGCAGGGGTATTAACAATAGCACGAGCTATTGCAACTCTTTGCTTTTGTCCTCCAGAAATCTCATTAGGCTTGTGTTTTATTCTATCAAGTAATCCAACCTTATCTAGTGCAGTTAGTGCTTTTTCTCTTCTTTCTTTTAGTGGTACTCCAGCATAGGCCATAGGCAATTCAACATTCTCTAGAATAGTCATTCTTGGAAGTAGATTAAATGCCTGAAATACGAACCCGATCTCCTTATTTCTAATAAAAGCTAGTTCATTATCAGTTAAATTAGAAACATTTTTACCATTAAGAATATAAGAACCTTCGTCTAATCTATCTAAACATCCTAATATATTCATCATAGTTGATTTTCCTGAACCTGAAGGACCCATTATGGAGGTGAATTCGCCTTTTTCAATTTTAAGATTTATACCCTTTAACGCTTTGAAGTTAATTTCACCATTAACATAGCTTTTAACCACATCTTTGATTTCAATCATTATTTACCATCTCCTGTAGAATCTTTAACTAGTTCTCCTGTTTTTATATCTCCACTTGGATTTAATATAACCTTGTCACCATCTTGTACACCATTAACTATTTGAGCTTCCATATCTGATTGGAGACCAAGGGTTACATCTTTTTCTGCAACTTTATTTTTCTCTACTGTGTATATAAAAGTTTTACCAGTTTTATCAGTAACAATACTTTCAGCAGGTACTTTAACAACATTATTTACTTCACCTAATAACACATCTACGTCGGTATCAAAGTCAATTTTTAGTCCATCAGGCTTATCAGTAATGTCAATTTCAACATTTAGAGTAGTGTCAGCTCCAGTAGGAGAAGCAGTTTTTGCAGCAGTAGGAGCTATGAAAGATACCTTGCCTTTTAACTCTGATTGACCATTCTTAATTACAGCATCTTGTCCTATTTTAATTTTTGAAGCATCATATTTACCAACAGACATAACAGCTTTCAAGTTATTAACATCCTGAATTGTAATAGCTGGTTGAGTAGCCATAGAGGATGTTGCACCTTCTGTTAAATTAACAGCAGTTACTATTCCATCAAAGTCAGCAATGATTGAACTCTTGCTTTTGGAAAGATTGTCCTTTGCAGTATCTAAAGATAGTTTTTGAAGAGCTATATTATTATCTGCTTGTTTTAATTGTTCATCTGAAAATGGAACCTTTAAGGAATCTTTTTTGTTCATTAGTGTTGCTTTTTGACTTTCCAATTGGGTAACTTGAGCAGCTTGTGAAGGATTGTTTTTTAATGCATTTATCTGTTTATCAATATCTGAAATCTGGTTATCAACATCTGCAACGCTGTTCTTAGCAGCATCATTGCTATTTATTTGATTTTGTTTAGTAAGTACGGCATTATCATATGCTAATTGAGCTTGTTTAACTGCTGTATTTGGGTCAGCTACATCAAATTCAGCTAAAACTTGTCCTTTTGTAACAGAGTCACCTACTTTTACATTTACTTTTTTAACTTGTCCTTGAATAGGGAAATAATCTTTACTATTCTTTGATTTTATAGTAGCTGTAGTCGAAAGATAAGCTTTAATATCTCCTTGAGAGACTGTAGCAGTTTTTACACTTACTAAATTATTTTTATTTTTTCTTCCTAAGGTACCAACAGTTATTATTCCACCAACAACAACTACAACGATAATCCAAGTAATTAATTTCTTTTTCATATAATAAATACCTCCAAAATTTTTCTGTTTTAAAACTATAGTGTTATTGTAAAGGGCAAGTATAAATCAGAATTAAAGTAATTATTAAATAATTCTAAACTAATAATAAAATATTTATAAAATGTAATATAAAAGGGTTATAAAAACAACCGTAAACCTATAAGAATTCTAGGTTTAACTGCTGAAATCAAAAAAATATATTAGGTAAAGGGTGTAATTTTCAAATTGATAATTTAATAAGGGAAATAATATTATTTACATATATTTGTAGGAATATGTAAAGAAAGTGTAATTTTTGTCGAAAAAAACATTAAACAAAAGTTTAACAATATTTATGTGGGGGTAGGATTTATGGAAGGAAAGAAGTCAAAAATCAACGTAAATGTAAATGTAAAAGAACAAAGTTTTAGACTCAAAATTACTCTATTAATAATTGCATTAGCATTAATACCTCTTATAGCATCTAATGGGTATTTAGGTGTGAAAAATGTTATGGAAGTTAAAAGCAATGTTTCGGACACCCAGCTAATGAACACAGATTTAATAACTGGGCAGAGTAATGCTGTATTGGAAAAGATACAAGGAGTAGTAAATATTGTTGCTAATTCAGAGAGTGTACAATCTATGGATTTTGATAAAGCTGATGCCTATGTTAAAGAAATGCTTAAAGAAAATTCAATACTTTCAGATGTAGGAATAGTAGGACCTAATGGAATGCAGGTTTATAATTCCTTAGGCAAAGATAAATTAGGTGATAGATCAGATAGAGATTATTTTAAAGCAGGAATGAATGGACAAGCAGGATTTTCAGACGTATTAGTTTCAAAGTCAACTAATAAGCCAATAGTTGTTTGTTATGCACCAATTAAAAAAGATAATAAAGTTATTGGTGTATTAAATGCAAATATGAGCCTTGATAAATTTAGTGATATTGTTACAGATGCAATGAAAGGACATGATGGTCAAGCATACATAGTAGATAAAACAGGAAAGGTAATAGCTCATAAAGATAAGACTCTAGTTGAAAAGATGTCTGATTATTCTAAGTTATTACCAGTTCAAAATGTTATTAAAAAACAACAAGGAACTGTTGAGTATGATAATAATGGAACTAAATTATTAGCGTCATATATTCCAATTGATATAGCAAACTGGGGGCTTGTAGTAGAAATGGATTCTGCTGCAGCTAATAAAGGAGTTACTTCATTAATTTGGACAATAGTTTCAATAGTATTTTTCATATTATTACTAGCAATTTATGTATCATATAAATTAGCTCAATATATAACAAACCCACTAGTTAACATTAAGAAAAAGATTAGTTTAGCTGCAGGTGGTAACCTAAAGGATGCACCTATAGACGGAAAGATATTAGATAGAAATGATGAATTTGGACAAATAGCTAAGGGCTTTAATGAAATGGTTGATAGCATTAGCGGACTAATTAAAGAAATTAAGGATTCTAATGATGTTATAGTTAGTTCATCAGATGCATTATCAAAAACAACAGCTCAAGTAGCTACAGCTACTGATGAAGTTGCAAATGCAGTTGAAGAAATATCAAAGACTGCAGAAGATCAAGCAAGACAAACTGAAAGTGGAGCGGCTAAAGTAAATGAATTAGCTGAAAATATAGAACTTGTAGGTACAGCAACTACTGAAATGAAAAATATTTCTGTAAATGCCCAAACAACAAGTGACAAAGGCTTACAAACAGTAGATGTATTAATTGAAAAAACAAAGGAAAACAATAAGGCTACAAAGGAAGTTAGCTTAACTATCGATGATGTAAATGATAGTGCTAATAAAATAGGAGCTATTATTGAGGCAATAGGACAAATAGCAGAACAAACCAATCTTTTAGCGTTAAATGCAGCAATAGAAGCTGCAAGAGCTGGAGAAGCTGGCAAAGGCTTTGCAGTAGTAGCAGAAGAAGTTAGAACATTATCAGAACAATCCTCAGAATCAGCCAATGAGATAAGCGCATTAATTTATGAAGTTCAGAAACAAGCCAAGACTGCAGTGGATATGATGAGATCTGCAGAAAAAGTTGTAAGTGAACAAAATGAAGCAGTTAAGGAGA
Organism: Clostridium paridis; assembly: GCF_016765615.1. GTDB lineage: Bacteria > Bacillota > Clostridia > Clostridiales > Clostridiaceae > Clostridium_T > Clostridium_T paridis. The sequence continues at coordinate 7,647 of NZ_JAESWA010000019.1, forward strand.
CTGGAGAACTATTTAAAAAGATCTCTAGTTTAATACAAGAATTAACTTCTAAAATGAATGAAATTGATAGATATAGCAATATAATGGATAGCAGAAAAGATGAAATTGTAAATGTAATTACGAATATAGCTGCGGCATCAGAAGAATCAGCTGCATCAACTCAAGAAGTTGCAGCATCAACAGAAGAACAACTAAGTGCAATGGAAGAAATTGAAGCAAATACAAGTAGCTTAAGTGCTTTAGCGAAGAAATTAGAAGAAGCTATAGATAAGTTTAATATTTAATTTTAATATTTAATTATTGGAGTCATAATTTATTGGCTCCAATATTCTTTTATATGTTAATTTATACCGTTGATTAATTATGGATTTTCTGGTATAACTAATTTAAAACTTAATAGGACAGTTCGTAAGCTTCCTGTCGTAAAATAAAACTAGGCGATTACTATTTATATGAACAAAATAGTTATTTTTGACGTGTTTAAAGTGGAAAAGCTCTCCTCATACTCTGTATGAAGTAGAAGTTTCCACTTTTTTTGTACATATTATTTGGGCGCCCTTGCGCCCTTTTTTATTTGTAAAAATTAATATTTGGAGGATTTTATGTTTATTTTAAAAAGTGAAATTGGATTTGATTCATCGCATTATTTGGGAGGATACAATGGCAAGTGTGCCAATATACATGGACATAGATATAGATTAGTTATAAAAGTTAAAGGAAATAAATTAAAGGAATCTGGTACAAACCGTGCAATGGTTGAAGATTTCAATTATATAAAGGTAGCACTTAAGGAGATTCATGACTTATTCGATCATAAGTTAATTATAGAAGACGATGAAATTGGTAGAGATTTAATCAAACGATTAGAAGGAACACCACAAAATTTTGAATATGTTTTAGTTCCCTATAGACCTACAGCTGAAGAAATGTCTAGAGATATTTTTAATAAGATAAAGGAAAAAGGAATAGATATTTATGAAGTTGAGCTTTTTGAAACGCCTACTAATAGCTGTATCTATAGGGAGGATGAGTAGATGTTATATAACGTAATTGAAAAGTTCTTATCAATTGATGGAGAAGGACCAACGGCTGGAGAGCTTGCGACATTTATAAGATTTGGAGGATGTAACCTTGCTTGTTCATGGTGTGATACAGCTTATTCCATTCCTAAGTCAGTAAAAGGAGAACCTCTAACGAAAGAGGATATATACAAATACATAAAAGACAATGGAACTAAAAATGTAACCTTAACAGGGGGAGAACCTTTAATTCAAGAAGGTATAGAAGAACTTATAGATTTTTTATCAAAGGATAAAGAATTGTTAATTCACATAGAGACAAATGGCTCAATACCAGTTTATAAATATGAAAAAATAGATAATGTAATTTTTATATTAGACTATAAGTTGCCAAGTAGTAACATGGAACAAAAGATGGACACTAAGAATTATGAAAATCTTAGAGATATAGACGTATGCAAGTTTGTTATAGAATCAATGGAAGATCTACAAAAAGCTAAGGAAGTAATAGAGAAATATAAGTTAAGTGAAAAGTGTTTAGTTTATTTTAGTCCAATAACTACAAAAATTAAGCCGGTAGAAATAGTGGAATTCATGAAAGTAAATAAGATGAATAACATAAGATTACAGATTCAATTACATAAGATAATATGGTCACCAGAAACTAGGGGGGTTTAGAATATGAAGAAGGAAATAGATAAAAAGTCTATTGAGAGAAATATAAGAGAAATTCTTATTGCCCTAGGAGATGATCCTGACAGAGAAGGATTAAAGGATACTCCAAAGAGAGTGGCAAAAATGTTTGAAGAAGTTTTCGAAGGTATGCTTTATTCCAACGAAGAGATAGCTGAAAAGTTCGGAGTTACATTTGAGGAAGAGGATTTTGCACTTGAGAAGCATAAAAACATGGTTATTGTAAAAGATATTCCTATATTTAGCTACTGTGAGCATCACATTGCACTTATGTACAATATGAAGGTGTCAGTAGGATATATACCAAATGAAAAGGTAATTGGGCTTAGTAAAATTGCAAGAATTGCAGAGATGGTTGGGAAAAGACTTCAGCTTCAAGAGAGAATAGCCATGGATGTTGCGGATGTTATTGAAATGGCCACAGATTCAAAGGATATTGCAGTAATTGTAGAAGGTGAACATAGTTGTATGACTTCCAGAGGAGTTAAAAAGCCTGGTTCAGTCACTAAAACAACAGTATTTAGAGGAGAATTTGATAAGAAAGATAGTTTAAGACAAGAATTTTTATTATTACTTTAGTAAAGGAGATAAGAGAAGATGAGAAATGAGAAAGCAGTAGTAGTTTTTAGCGGTGGACAAGATTCCACAACTTGTTTATTTTGGGCAAAGAAGCAGTTTAAAGAGGTAATTGCAGTTTCTTTTGATTATAATCAAAAGCATTCTTTAGAGCTTGAATGTGCAAAAAAAATAGCAAAGGAATTAGAGGTAGAGCATCATATTTTAGATATGAAGCTATTAGGACAGCTAGCTCCAAATGCGTTAACTAGAAGTGATATAGAAATAAAAGCAGGAGAAGAAGGAGAACTTCCTACTACTTTTGTTGATGGAAGAAACATGTTATTCTTAACCTTCGCAGCAGTTTTTGCAAAGCAAAAGGGTGCACGCCATTTAATTACAGGAGTATGTGAAACAGATTTTAGTGGATATCCTGATTGCAGAGACATCTTTATTAAATCATTAAATGTAACCTTAAACCTTGCAATGGACTATCAATTTGTAATTCACACTCCAATCATGTGGATTAATAAAGAAGAAACTTGGAAGATGGCAGATGAAATGGGAGCATTAGAATATATAAGAGAAAAAACATTAACTTGTTACAATGGAATAATTGGAGATGGTTGTGGAGAATGTCCATCTTGTAAGCTTAGAAAAAGAGGCTTAGAGGATTATTTAAATTCAAAAAATAAGTAGGAGGATTGACTTATGGAAAAACAATTTGAAGGCAGAAGTAAAGAAGAACTAGAAGGAATTAGTTTACTTGGAAATCAAGGAACAAAATATAAAACACAATATGATCCAAGTATTTTAGAAGTATTTGATAACAAACATCCAGATAATGATTATTTTGTAAAGTTTAATTGCCCAGAGTTCACAAGTCTTTGTCCTATGACTGGTCAACCAGATTTTGCAACAATATATATAAGCTATATACCTGGTCAAAAAATGGTGGAGAGTAAATCTTTAAAATTATATTTATTTAGCTTCAGAAATCATGGTGATTTTCATGAAGATTGCGTAAATGTAATAATGAAAGATTTAATTAAGATAATGGATCCAAAGTACATAGAAGTTTGGGGCAAGTTCACACCAAGAGGTGGAATAAGCATAGACCCATATTGCAATTATGGCAAAAAAGGTACAATGTTTGAAGAAATGGCTAAGAATCGTCTATTCCAACATGATATGTACCCAGAAAAAATAGATAATAGATAATTAAGTTTAGAATCTCTGATAATTATTTGTAATTTCAGGGGTTCTTTATTTATCCAACTAATTTCTCATGTTTGGCTCTATGCAAATCTGTTCGAGTTAAGTGTTGATAAAATTGGATTTTACTGCCTTATGAGTAAAGGAGTAAAGCATAATTAACATCTTTAAGAGGCCTTCAAAACACCATCAAATTGGATTTTATTGAAGCTGCTAATTTTCAGCTGCCTTACACCAAATAAAAGCTTATTAAATATTTCTTTTACTAAGTTTTTAACATCAGTAGATTTCAAAATAAATAAGTTAATATAGTAACTTAAATACTTACTAGCTACACCAGAATAAACATATAGGAAACGCTTGAAATCTATAGATTGTTTTCTAGCATTACCTAAATTCACATCATCCCTCAAATATGATAGACTTCCATACATTGAAAGTTGAAGATTATTATCTTTTGCAAACCTAATGTACAGAGGGTTTCTAGGCGTTCCAAGAATTTTACCATTCTTAATAATGGGAGCAAGAATGTCATCTAAGATTTCTCTTGTAACTACATTTTTACATGAGGGTTTAAAGAATGAATTATTAAATGAATCCTTAGAACTCAATATTAGTATAGAATCTCTTTCATTAAGTGGAGGTAGTAGCTTTTTTGAATGATTTCCTTTGAAGTTTTCTTTCAATTTTAGTTCGTGTAATTCTATAACATTTGAGAGAAAGGGACTTTCTAATTCCTCACCAACTACGCTTAAGATTTTATGTCTCCAATAGAAACTTGTGCTTAAATTAATACCAAGTAATCTTGAAGTATCTCTAAGCGGTAGGTTTTCTTTAATACAAAATATATATTTTATCCAAGTTTCTAGAGGCTTTTTACTATACATAAATGGAGACCCCGTTGTTTCTGAAAAACTCTTTCCACAGGATTTACAAATATATCGTTGCTTCTTAAGCTTTGTTTTACCATTTCTATTTATACATTTACTATTACATTTAGGACATTCATGTGGAAATTTTGGCTTAATACTTTTCATGATTTTATTAATTTGAACTTCAGTAAAAATATCTTCAGATTTTAGAAACATTTTTTTGAAATATGTAGCTAAGTGATTCAAATAAATCATCTCCTAAGATTATGTATTTGAATTCTTGCCATAAATCATTTGGGTTAGTCAATAAAAGTATATTTAAGAGGATATGCACCATCAACACTTAATGCAAACACTTTTGTATGAAGTGGAATTCACAATAATACCTGAATATTATTCTACGGAGCTTGTACTAACATTCCCATCAATTTCTGACCTCTTGTCTACAAATAAGTTATAAGCAAGTCCTATAAGAACTAAGATACCACCTACAAATTTTCCTGTAGATAATATATTTAATGAGAAGTAATCAATGATTATTCCTCCAAGTAATTGCCCTACAAATGTAAATAAAGTTAAATAAAAAGCAGACATTTTAGGTGTTATATAGCTTGAAAAAGCAACAAATAACACTCCTAGAAAACCTCCAAGATAGGCTTGGAAGGGAATATTCCCTGAAAAAATAGCATTTGTATTAGATCCATAGTTGCTTATAACAAGTATAATTGTTGAAAAGCTTAGTCCAGTTAAGTAGTTGAAAAAAGTTCCTTGAAAAAGACCAATTTTTTTAGACAAATTGGAGTTTATAACTCTTGAGATAACTATCGAAACCCCAGCTAAAACTGAAAGAAGTATATATAACATAAAAAACCTCCATTAATAAACTGTCATTATAAATATTCCTAAAGCAATAATTATAAATCCAATAATTTTTTTCTTTTCAAACTTTACCACATTGGTGCCCATAAAACCAAAATGGTCAAATATTATTGAAGTTAAGGATTGTCCTAACAATCCTAAAGCTAAAGTTAAAGCAACACCAAGATTTAAAACACTTACGTTATTAAAAAGTACAGTAAATACTCCAATAACTCCAGCGCAATAAAGATATAGGGGAGTGCCTTTTTGAAGTTTAAACTTTGCTTTGTTAACTAAAAGAATAATGCAAATAGAGATAAGTCCAACTAAGTGTATAATTACACTTGCAGTATAGTTTCCAGTTAGATTCCCTAAGGTTCCATTAAAAAGAATCATTATAGATGCTAGGATACCAAATAATGTAGCGTATAAATTATTCATATTGTTCCTCCTTAATTTATAACTATAATTTATCATGGTATTATTGAAAATAAGTAGGACATATGTCATATTAAAAGAAAGAATATTTTCATTAAGGGAGTAAACTATGATAAAAATAGAAGACCATAAAAAACTAGATAAATTAATACATAAATATAAAATTAATAAAATATTTTCTAAGGATATGAGACGATATATGGAACTTATACTCTTTACAAAAGGGGAGTATATTTGTAGAGAAGGAGAAGAATTCACAAGTATATATCTATTTATATCAGGAAAAGCGAAAGTATTTACAACACTAAGTAACGGAAAGTCTTTGCTACTTAGCTTTTGCGAGGATTTTGCAGTACTTGGTGACTTGGAATTATTTAACTCTATAGGGGCATCCACAAATGTACAGATTATATCAGATACTTATTGCATAAGGATTCCACTAAACAAGGCAAAAGAGGATTTGTTAAATGATGTGAATTTCTTAAGATTTGCATGTGAATCCTTAAGTGAAAAATTACATGTTTCCTCTAAAAAAAGTTCAGTTAATTTGCTTTACCCACTAGAAAATAGGCTTGCAAGATATATATTTGAGACTAAAGAAACGGCTAACATAAATGGAGAAGACATACTCAAATTTCAAGAAAATCTTACAGAAATAGCAGAGCTTTTAGGGACAAGTTATAGGCATTTACATAGAACCCTAAATATTTTATGTAATAAGGGAGTTATAAAAAAGAAAAATACTTATTATGAAGTTATAGATGGAGAACTGCTAGAGAGTCTTTCCTCTGATGTATATAAATAAAAGCCAGGCAAATAAGCCTGGCTTTATTTATATTTAGTTTAGAGGAACAGTTTTATCTAATAATATTATATCCTTTAAATCTTTAGGATCACGAGAATTAGCTGCTTTAAGTGGTCCATTATAAATTACAATTCTAATACTCTTAGTGTCTTTACTTGGAGTAGCGAATAAAGATGTTTCTACACCATTCTCAATGCTACTATGATCAAATTTTAATTCATTTCCTTTATCATCATATATTCTCTTGTCATAAATTGTTTCAAAATCATCTTTTGAGTGAGCAGTTTTAAGCATTGTCTGAAATGGAGTAATAGAAATAGATTCAATCTTTTGACCATTTGCTTCAGCATCGGAAATAGGAATATTCTTATTAAGAGATTTATCCACCTTAACAGGAACTTTAAATGCCCATGTACCCCTCAAAAGTTGATCTTTCTCTAAATCTTGAGTTCCTATCCTAGATAGTTTTACTTGAAAATCAAAACTATCTGGGATAGATGTGTCTAAGGAATCTAGATTATATTTTTCCACTCCTATAAAGGTGTGCTCGTCTAGGAATTTTCCTTCAAGGCCGGCAACGCCAGAGGCATCTAGTTCTTTATTTGAAAAACTTACTTTTTCATATGCTGCAGAATACATTAGTTGATCCATTGTAAGTGACTTGTCGCCCAAATTAAACTTGGTTTGACTTTCTACTTTATAAGTTACATATAGAGACTGGCCATCGCAAAGAATATCTGACATAGTTATTTTAATTCCATTAGAAACAGCCGATTTATTTACAGAAGTAGAATATTCGGAATAGTTTCCAGGGAAATATATATTTTTTTCGATAGATTCAAAAACACTTCCTACTATAGGGAGTTTGGCAGCAAAAGCTGGGTTACTATAACCAAGGGTAAATAATACAGCAAAGCTTGCTGAAACAGCAATGGAAGCAATTTTTATCTTTTTAGGTTTTCTTAATTTTTTATCGTTAACTGCTTTTAAAACAGCATTTTCTATAGTTGAATCTATACCATCAGGTATTTGTATATTATTAAAATTTTCATTAATCATCTAAGTATCCCTCCATCAATATTTTACTTAAATTTTCTTTTGATCTTCTTAGATAAGTCTTAACTGTATTCAGAGGTATATCCATAATAGAAGAAATGTCCTCTATGGATAAATCATTGAAATATTTAAGGATTATAACAGTCTTATAATTTTCTCTAAGCAAATCAATGGCATTATACAAATCGAGTTTTTCCTCTATGGAAACATTTGATGTTGGTTCTTTAAGTACCATAGTGTCATCAATATATGAAATATTCTCATTTCTTCTTAAGTACTTAATAGCTGTATTAATCAATATTCTAGTAATCCACGTTTTAAAGTATTGTGGGTTTCTTAGAGTTTTTATGTTAAGAAATGCATTATAAGTACATTCGTGCAAAACCTCTAAAGCACTTTCTTCACTCTTAACATAAGCATAGGCAGTTCTATAAAGATAGCCTTTGTAAACTTTCATAGTTTCAATAAATGCAGAAGAATCTCCCTTAACTGCTTTTTTTATAAGTTTTAGCTCAAGAGCATTTTTATCAGTTTCTTTAACGTTAAGCTCAATTAAGTTTTCCATAGTACTCCTTTAAATCAAAAATATATTTAAACATCGATGTTACACATATTAGAGATACTGAGTGTGTAAAAAGTTTCAACATAATAAAATTTAATTAATTATATTATAATTTACATGAATTTGAAATACATGGTAAATAACTGTATAATTTAAGTGTTTATGAATGATAAATATTTTATATTCTTTTTATTAAGGATAGATGGGGGATAAAATGAAGTTTTTAGAGAATATGTTTAAACAATATAGGGGACTGCCTAAAGAGATGTATATTTTATTCATTGGAAGAATGGTTAACAGCATGGGTTCTTTTGTTTTCCCGTTGTTGGCATTAATATTAACACAAAAGATAGGTATGTCTAGTGGGCAGGCAGGAGGATTTGCTACATTACTTGCAGTATGTCAGGTACCATGTTTAATGCTTGGAGGAAAGCTTGCAGATACAATTGGCCGTAGAAGGGTTATTATATTATTTCAATTATTAGGTGCAGCAGCATATATTTCCTGTGGGTTTATGAAACCTTCAATTTTTATGACTTATATTATTATATTAGCATCGTGCTTTTATGCAATATCTCAACCAGCCTATGATGCATTAAATGCTGATCTTACAACACCAGAAAACAGACAGGCAGCATATTCACTATTATATATGGGTTTTAATCTAGGATTTGCAATAGGACCTATTATAGGTGGTATGTTATATAAAAAATTCTTAACTCTTGTTTTCATTGGGGATGCAGTAACAACATTAATTTCTTTATGTCTTTTTGTAATATTTATAAAAGAGACAATGATTAAAAAAGGAGAGGTTAATGCTCAAGAAGAGGAGACTCTAGAAAGTCATGTAGAAGGATCAGCAATTAAGGTGCTATTACAAAGACCTATATTACTTATATTCTCTTTAATAATGCTAGCTTATTCTTTTGCATATTCTCAATGGGGTTTTGCACTTCCTATACAAATGGGAACCATTTTAGGACAAGATGGAGCTAGAATTTATGGGCTAATGGGTGGTCTAAATGGGGTTGTAGTTATAGCATTTACTCCATTATTAACATCTATTACACAAAAACTAAATCCAATTAAAACTATGGCTATAGGCGGAGCACTATACGCACTATCCTTTGGATTATTTGGATTTATAAAAGCATTGCCATTATTCTTCTTTGGAGTATTTTTAATGACAATTGGAGAAATACTTATAGCTATAAATAATGGAGCATTTGTGGCCAATCATACACCAGCTTCACATAGAGGAAGGATAAGCTCGATACTCCCAATTATATCTGGTGCAGGTTTTGCTTTTGGACCAATGATAATGGGAAACTTCATGGAGAATCATAGTATTATGAGCTCTTGGCTAGTAATTGCATCCGTGGCAATAATAGGAACTATTTCTATGTTTGGATTAGAATTTGCGGATAATAAAAGTAAAGCTGTAGAGGAAATTAATTAACAAAGTATCCCAACCAGCTTATAATAAATCATATATAACTAGGAGGATAAAGATGGATAAGCCAAAAGTTTTTATAGCAAGAAAAATACTAGATGAAAATAAAGAATATCTAGAAAAATACTGTGATTTAGAGACTTGGGATTCGGATTTAGAGATAACTAGAGAAGAATTATTAGATAGACTTTCTGATAAAGAAGGGTTATTAACTGTTGGAACAAAGATTGATGAGGAATTATTAAATCGTGCACCTAAATTAAAAATAGTTAGTAATATTTCAGTTGGTTATAATAACTTTGATTTAGAAGCAATGAAAAAAAGAGGAGTTATAGGAACGCATACTCCAAACGTATTAGATGATACAGTGGCAGACTTAATATTTGGACTTATTATTTCTTCAGCACGAAGAATTCCTGAGTTAGATAGGTATGTAAAAAATGGGGAGTGGAAACCTCAAGAAGATGATGACTTATTTGGAGTAAATGTACATCACAGAACCTTAGGGATAATTGGAATGGGTAGAATAGGAGAAGCTGTTGCTAAAAGAGGGAAGCTAGGCTTTGATATGGATGTTATCTACTATAATAGAAATAGAAAGTTAGAAACTGAAAATAACTTAGGTGTAAGATATTGCGAATTTGATGAGTTATTAAAAACTTCTGATTTTATAGTACTTATGACACCACTTACGAAGGAAACTAGGGAGCTAATAGGTTATAGAGAATTTGATTTAATGAAAAAATCATCAATATTTATAAATGCCTCAAGAGGGCAAACTATAAATGAGAAAGCATTAATAGAAGCTCTAGAAAATAAGAAGATATTAGGGGCAGGATTAGATGTTTTTAAAATTGAACCAGTAGAAAAGGATAATCCATTACTAAAGATGAATAATGTAATAACTCTTCCGCATATTGGTTCTGCAGTTGAAGAAACTAGAAGAGATATGTTTGAAGTAGCAGTTAGGAACCTAGTTAAAGGGGTACAAGGAAAAATACCACCTAATGTAGTTCCAGAGCTTAAATAAGAAAGTTAAACAATGTATTTACAAGCAGATTAATTTGATATAAAATGATATAAATTCATAAATGAAAGCGTTGAGGAGAAAGAGTAGCATAAGCAGAGTCTTAAAGAGAGTTCCCGGTAGGTGAGAGGGGCAAGATAAGTTAATGTGAATACATCTCTGAGCAGTACTCTGAAAGATAGAGAGTTTTAAAAACTCTAGTAATCTAGTAGGCAGTTTCCGGATTTTGCACCCGTTATAGTGCTAGAGTATAACCAATTTATAATTGACGTACTTGAAGAGGTTACTATTGTGAAATAGTAATGAATTTAGGTGGTAACACGTGAGTAATGCTCTCGTCCTTTTTAATAAAGGACGAGAGCTTTTTTATTTTTAGGAGGGATTAAAATGAAGGATTTAGAAGAACAATTAAAAATTATTGAGAAAGGGGCAGATGAGATAATAGGATTAGAGGAGCTTAAAAGTAAGTTACTAAAAGCAAATAAAGAGAATCGGCAAATCATTGTAAAGTTAGGGCTTGATCCAAGTGCACCAGATATACACTTAGGGCATACAGTAGTTCTTAGAAAAATAAAGCAAATTCAAGATTTAGGACATAAGGCAGTTATAGTTATAGGTGATTTTACTGGTATGATTGGCGACCCTACAGGAAAGTCAAAAACTAGAAAAGCCCTTACTAGAGAGGAGGTTCTAGAGAATGCAAAAACTTATGAAGAACAAATATTTAAGATATTAGATAAAGATAAAACAGAAGTGAGATTTAACAGCGAGTGGTTATCAAAGTTAAACTTTCAAGATGTAATTAATCTTGCTGCAACAACTACAGTTGCAAGAATGCTCGAAAGAGAAGATTTTAAAAAGAGATATGAAAGTAATATGCCAATATCAATACATGAATTCTTTTATCCATTGATGCAAGGGTATGATTCATTAGAATTAAAGTCAGATATTGAATTAGGAGGAACTGATCAAAGATTTAATGTCCTAATGGGTAGGATGCTACAGAAGCATTATGGAGAAGAACCTCAAGCAACAATATTTATGCCACTATTAGAGGGTACAGATGGAAAAGAGAAAATGAGCAAAAGTTTAGGGAATTATATAGGTATTGATGAAGCACCAGAAATAATGTTTGAAAAAGCTATGAGAATTCCAGACTCGCTAATAATCAAGTACTTTGAACTAGTTACTGATATACATCCAGATGGGATAAGTGATATAAAAGTGAAACTAGAAAAGGGAACTGTAAATCCAAGAGATATAAAGATGTCTTTAGCAAAAGAAATAGTAAGATTATATCATGGGGAAGAAGGTGCTCAAAAAGGAGAAGCGAGATTTAAGATAGTTTTTCAAAAAAGAGAAATACCAGAAGACATTGATGTGTTAGAAGTGACATCAGAGGAAATAAATTTAGCTGAAATTCTAGTAGATAATGAAATTATAAAAAGTAAAAAGGAAGTAAAAAGACTAGTGGAACAAGGAGGAATAAAAGTTAATAACGATAAAATAAATAATATTAATTCCATTGAGATAAAGGATGAAGCAATTATACAAATTGGAAAGAAGATTTTTTTAAAGCTTAAGAGAGTACAATAAGTACCTTACCACTTGTTTACAAAACTCCTTAATTGGTGGACGTTAAATATCCCTTCTCAGATTAATATAATAATATTAGAAAAAGGAGGGATATATATGAAAATAGGAGTATTAATGGGTGGAGTTTCTTCAGAAAGAGAAGTTTCATTACATTCAGGAAAAGGTATAGTGGAATATTTAGATAGAAATAAATATGAGGTATTCCCTATTGTTATAGATGCAAAAGAGGAATTAATTGAGAAGGTTAAAGGGATGGACTTTATTTTTATTGCCTTGCATGGAGCTTTTGGCGAGGATGGAGCAGTTCAAGCTATACTTGAAAGTATAAATATGCCTTACTCTGGCTGCGGTATTTTAACTAGTGCTTTATGTATGGATAAAAAGCAAACCAAAAGGATACTAAAGAGTGAGGGCATAGCAGTTGCACCAGAAGTTTTAGTAAGAAAAGATAAACCTTTTGACTTGGAAAAAATAAAAGAACTTGGTTACCCAGTTGTAGTTAAACCTAATGGTGGTGGTTCTAGTGTTGGAACTTTCTTAGCGAAGAATAATCAGGAACTTGAAAGAGCAATCACTGAAGCATTAAAGTTTGATAAAGAAGTTATGGTAGAAAAATATTTGCCGGGAAATGAATATACTATACCTGTTTTAAATGGAGATATATTTCCAATACTATCAATAAAAGCTAGTGGAGAGTTTTATGATTATAATTCTAAGTATACAGATGGAGGCTCTGAAAAAGCTATAGCAGAATTGACTGAGGATTTGCAGAATAAGATGAAAGAAATTGGGGAAAGGTGCTGGAATATTTTTAATTGCAAGGCTTATGTTAGAATTGATATTATAGTAAGTGATGGTATTCCTTATGTATTGGAATTAAATACTTTACCAGGAATGACGAAGAATTCATTATTCCCTAAAAGTGCAAAAGGAGTAAATATGGAGTATAGTGAGTTGTTAGACAAGATTATTGAATACTCCTTGTAAGTGATAAAAAACCTAGAGTATAAGAGGTGTTTGTATTTGATTTTTTCATCCTTTGAATTTAATAAAGAAGAGGCTATTTATATTCAAATAGAAAATCATATAAAAGATAATATTGAAAAAGGAATTCTTCAAAATGGAAGTAAACTGCCCTCCACAAGAGAATTAAGTAGTATATTGGGGGTAAGCAGAAGTACTGTTGTAACTGCTTATGAGATACTAGAAAGTGAGGGAAAAATAAAAAGTACTAAAGGAAAAGGTACCTTTGTAACATCTAATAAAAAAGTAGCAGAAAAGAGCTTTAATATAGATTGGGAGTCAAAGGTTAATGGCTATGCCCACACATGTGAAGAATTAGATATCATTAAAACAGAGATTCCTTGGGAAAAAGGGATGATTTCTTTTAAGAGCATAGCACCTGATGAAAGCTTATTTGATTTAGATGAATTTAAAAGAGCCTTTTTGAATGCATGGTCCCTTGAAGGTGAGAAATTATTAAATTATGGATATGCAAGAGGATATAAGGCGCTCATTGAATATCTAATGAAATATATGGAGAACAAAGGTGTTAATACAAAGGGGAAAGAAATCTTAATAACAAATGGCTTTACTGAGGGGTTTGATATAGTAATTAATTCGCTAACAGTACCAGGTGATAGAATTCTTTGTGAGAATCCTACTCATAATACAGCATTAAAGATAATGAGAGCACGGGAGCTTGATATTGTTGGTGTAGATATGGATGAGGATGGAATTAATATAGATAAATTAAGTGAAGAATTAAGGAGTAATCCTCCTAAGCTTGCATATATTATACCTTCTTACCATAATCCAACTGGGATAGTAATGAAGGGTGAAAGGAGAAAAGAAGTATTTGAGCTTTTCCAAAAATACTCTGTTCCAATAGTAGAAGATGGTTTTAATGAGGAACTTTTATATTCAAGTTCTCATGTTCCTCCAATAGCTAGCTTATGTAGCAGTGGAAATGGAGTAATTTATATAGGAAGTTTTTCTAAAATCCTATTTCCTGGTTTGAGAATAGGTTGGATTTTAGCAGATAAAAAGCTTATAAGCACTTTAGAAAGTGTTAAAAGGACAAGAAATATTCATACTTCTTTTTTGGATCAAGGGATATTTTACAATTATATGATAAGTGATTCTTTTAGAAGGTATGTAAAGAAAGTAAGAAGACATTATAGAGAAAAATATAATTTTACGCTAGATAAAATAAAACAATATATCCCATATGAATATATTATGGGAGAAGGTGGACTTCACATTTTCGTAAAATTAAAAGGTGTTAATGCTAGAAGAGTGCTAGAGGAATGTTATAAAAAAGGGGTAGTATTTACTGCAGGTGATATTTTTTATACGGATAATAAGGGGACAGAAACGTTAAGAATAGGTTTTTCTAGAGTTAGCATGGAGGATATAGAAAAGGGAATTAGGATAATAGGAGAGACTATAAAAGAAATTTTAGAAGATAAATAGCTGTTTTAGGAAGAGGCAATTTAAGGCCTCTTTTTTGTTAACTTTTTTTGCAATAAATAGTAATTTGATGTTAAAGTATATAATAAGAGGAAAAATAATTCATAAATTAAAATAATAGTAAATTGGGAGGATATATGTTCGAAAAGCTAAACAAAGAGAAGTACATGCTTTTCTTAAGATATGGATACATACTAATATTTTTATTTTCTTTTGTAAGAGAAAATAGTAATAAGCTTGGAATAAATCATATAATACTTATATTGATTTTTATAATTAATAATCAATTAAGATATTTTATATTTCCGAAGAAACTTGCATACTCAATACCATCATTTATGGTGGAAATTATAATGGCATTTTATTTGTTTAATTTCGCAGGAAGCTATGGCAGTATAGTTTTTATTTTAATTTTAATGGATATAATATATGAGTTTAATAGCATATTTGCATATATTTTTGTGCTTGCTATTACATTATTGTTAATATATACAAAAAACATCAATTTAATAATATATTGGGCAGTAGGTGTATCACCAATTATTATTCTATTGGTCAGAATTAAGGATGAAGAGGAAAGAAAAGTTGAAGCCCAGGATTTGTATGACAGGCTAAGAAAAAAAGATGAAGAACTGAAGAAGGCTAATAAGGAATTAGAATCTTATGTAAATACCATTGAAGAAATCACTTTATTAAGAGAACGGAATAGGATATCTAGAGAAATTCATGATAATGTGGGACACGCTCTTTCAACCATTATAATTCAACTTGGGGCAATAGAGAAAATAGCAAAAGTTAATGGAGATGAAGCGTCACTAATGGCTAATAATCTTGGAGAATTTGCAAAAGAAAGTATGGCAAGAGTTCGGGGTGCAGTAAGGGCCATGAAACCAAGAGAATTGGAGGAATATGAAGGTATTGTAGCTATTTCAGAGATGATTAAGAACTTTGAAAAGTTAACTTCAGTGAACGTAAAATTTAGAGTTTCGAATAAAGTATGGAAACTAAATGCTGATCAAACTATGGTTATATATAGAATTATACAAGAATTCCTTTCTAATTCTATTAGGCATGGGAAGGCTACTGAAGTTAGAATATTTTTAAATTTCTTAGAAGATGGATTAAGACTTCATTTAAAAGACAATGGTGTTGGATCAAAAGAAGTAGTTCCTGGAGTAGGGCTTAGAAGCATTAAGGAAAGAGTTGCAGCATGGGCAGGAACCTTGGAATATCATACAAATGAAGATAAAGGGTTTGAACTTATTGTGACAATGGAAAAATCAAAGCTTAACTTAGATGAAGTATAACTAATTTGGGGAGAAGTTTGAATATGAATAAGATAAAATTAATAATTGTAGATGATGAAAAATTAATAAGGGAAGGTTTAAAAATAATACTCTCAACCTATGAAGATATAGAAGTAGTAACTTTATGTGAAAATGGAAAAGAAGCTTTTGAATTTTGCAGAGATAATGATGTAGATGTAGTATTAATGGATATAAGAATGGAAGTATGCGATGGAGTGCTTGGAACAAAGCTAATAAAAGAAGTATGCGATAAGACAAAGATACTTATGCTAACGACTTTTAAAGATAGTGAATATATTGAAGAAGCTCTTAAAAATGGAGCATCTGGTTATTTGCTTAAGGATAGTTCATATGATCTTATTTATGGAGGGATAAAAGCTGTATATGGAGGAAACATAGTAGTTCATCCAGATATTGTTTCAAAGCTTGTAGTTAAAGAGGAAAGAGCAGAAGGGGAAAAGAGTATAGATGAGTTAAAGAAGACTACTTGTCTTACGGATAGAGAAATTCAGATAATCGTGGAGATAGCTAAGGGATTATCTAATAAAGAGATTGGGGAAGTTATGTACCTAACTGAAGGAACCATTAAAAATAATATTACTACAATACTATCAAAATTATCCTTGAGAGATAGGACACAAATAGCTATATTTGCATTTAAAAACAATCTTGCTTAGGGATAACTTAAAATATGTAAAATGGCATGCTGCTAGGCATGCTTTTTTCATTGATTAAAATGACTTAAGTCATCTCACTTAATGACCTAGGCTAATAGGAGGATGCTTTAAAATAAAATATAATTAATGTATAAGATTGATGGAGGTAATAAATATGAAAGCTATAGAAGTGAAAAATTTGACTAAAAGATTTAATGATAAATTAGTTCTTGATAATGTATCTTTTGAAATAAGAAAAGGAGAGATTTTTGGGTTGTTAGGTCCAAATGGTGCAGGAAAATCTACACTTATAAACTTAATGGTAGGACTTATACAAATGGATAAAGGCGAGGTTACTGTAGGAGAGTACGATATCAAAAAAGATCCTTTAAAGGCTAAGGAAAAGATTGGTTTAGTACCTCAAGAAATAGCACTTTTTGAAAGTCTAACTGCAAAAGAAAATCTTGAATACTGGGGCGGACTATACGGATTAAAAGGAAGTTTATTAAAAGAAAGAATAAATGAAGCTTTGGAGTTAGCTGCATTAAAGGAGCATTTAAAGAAACCAGTGAAAAAATACTCTGGAGGAATGAAAAGAAGATTAAATATAGTAGCAGCTATGATGCATCATCCAGAAATATTGATAATGGACGAACCTACTGTAGGGGTTGATCCTCAATCCAGAAATCATATTTTTGATGTGGTAAAGAAGATGAATAAAGAGAATAACACTACCGTAATTTATACATCTCACTACATGGAGGAAGTTGAAATATTATGTGACAATATAATGATTCTTGATTTAGGTAAAGAATTAGCTTATGGAAGTAAAGATGAACTAAAGAGAATGGTAGTAAGTGATAAGGTTATAAAGATTAGAGCAGATGGAGAAATTCAAGATTTAATGTTTGATATAAGAAAACTAAATTCCGTTAAGGGTGTAGATATAAATGATATGGAAATTAAGGTCGTGGCTAAGGATAATATTAGTTTAAATGAACTTTTGGATGTTATTTCAAAGCATAAAGTTATGGTAAGAAATATTGGAATAGAAGAACCTAATCTAGAAGAAGTATTTTTAACCCTAACAGGTAAAAATTTAAGAGATAAGGAGGAGTAGTGATGAAATTATTTCCTCATATAAAAAGAAATTTAGTATCTTACATTAATACAAATAAAATGACAATTATAATAGCGTTCTTTCTTTTTCCTATGGTAATGGCATATATCTATGGAATCATGGAAGAAGATATGTTTACAGGAAAAAGCTCTTTTGAGCCTATAAAGGTTGAAATTAGTTATGATAAAGACAGCAAAGAAGGAGAACTATTAACTTCTATATTGAAAAATAAAGAGGTAAAGGACTTTATCAATAGTGATGCTACAGAGGATTTTAAATGCAAGGTTACAATTAGTAAAGATTTTAATGATATAAATATACAAAAGTTAAAAGGCTCAGATAATGATACTGAGATGATAAAAACCTTTATGAAGTCATTTAGTGAAAATATAAATCAGTATAAAATAATTCAAACTAATGTAGAGAAACTTAATTTATCACCTATGGATAAAAGTCAGATAACAAGTAGCATTCTTATTAGCTTACAAGAGAATTCTAATACACCTACTGTAAAGGAAAAGATAGTAGAAGGCTATAGAACTCTAGGTTCAAGAGAGTATTACACAATATCTCTATTTAGTTTTACTTCAATTATGCTTATTAGTCTATTAATTAAGGGATTTTATAATGAAAGAAAAAAGGGAATATTAAAAAGAGTTTTCTCGACACCAAATAGTAAGTTAAATTACTTCTATGGATATGTAAGTTTTACAATGATTATGGCGCTTATTATTAATATACTTTATGTAACTATAAATAGATTTTTAGGAACAGCATTTACAGGGAATTATCTATACTTACTAATGATAGTATTTCTTCAAAGTATTCTTGAGGCAGCCGTAATAGGAGCGATAATAGCATTAGTTAAGAGTGATAAAGTTGCTAATGGAATAATGACTATATTGATCTTTTTGCCAATGATAATTGGAGGAGTATTTTACAGTGCAGACATTATGGAGGTTAAAGTCCTTCAAGTACTTTCTAACTTTGCACCTAATTCACTTATATTGAATGCATATAAAGGATTATCTATAACTGAAAGTTATAGTGGAGCATTAACTCAAATCATGATAATGATTGGTTTATCCGCATGTTTATTAGTAATCAGTACAATTAAAGTTAAAACTAGCTGGGAGGATTAGTTATGAGATTCTTAATAATACTAAAAAGCAACTTAAAAAGAATGTTAAAAAATAAAAGAAATCTTGCTATAAGCTTTTTAATACCGCTAACTTTGACTTTGGCTCTAGGTTATGCTTTTAATAAATTTTCAAGTAGTGATAATCAAAGTATCATAGTAAACAACGACAAAGGAAGCTACGGAAGTGAGTTTATAAAGGAATATAGTAAGAGTAATTCGATTAAAGAATATTCTAAAGAAGAAGGGATTGAAAAACTAAAGAAAAAACAAATCTCAGTATACTATGAAATTCCAGAGAATTTTACTGAAAAGATATCCAAGGGAGAAAAACCACAAATCCAAGCTGTAAAATTAGAAAGTGGTGGACAAAGCAATTTTGAGTTTAATGCTAATTCAATAGTTACAAAAATGCTTTTAAGAGAAAAATTTGAAAAGAGCGGACAAAAGGTTTCCCTAGAAGATTTAAGCTATAATAAATCTAATATTGAGGTTACTGGTAAAAATGCAAAAACAACTGGGGATATAGTAATGCTTAATATGATAATAAGTTTTGTACTTTTTGGAGCCATAGGAATAACAATAGAGCTTTTAGGACTTAAGAAACAAAATATTTTATCAAGAAGCTTTACTACCTCAAATACCTCAAAAACCATAATTGGCGGAGTTTTAGTGGCAATGTTTATTTTAGCTGCAATAGGATATGGGATTGTATATCTAGCAAACTTAACTATAAACTCATTAGGAAATCCTTCCGAAGCTCCAGTTATATTAATTAATATAACAGCACTATCATTGGTATCATTAAGTCTTGGAGTATTTGTATCAAGAATAATTAAGAATGAGAGTATGTTACAAGCAGTTTTACAAATAGTTATTTCGGTTTCTTGCTTTGTTGGGGGAAGTTTCATGCCAATCGAATATTTGCCTAAGAGTATAACTGTTCTTTCAAAATTCACACCACAATATTGGGCATTACAATCAATAAATACAGGTAATGTGTGGTTATCACTAGTAGTAATCTTATTTGCAGTAGTCTTGTTTACAGCAGGTACCTTTAAGGTTAAGAACTTTGTAGAATAGAAAATAAGAGCCAAGCGCCACTTATATTAAATGTGGTGCTTGGCTCTTTTAATAGTAAGTTATATATATTCTTTGCATTACAAAACTGTTTGCAGGAAGTGTTGATGAGTTCCATCAACACTTCTCGCAAACAGTTTTCAAGTATTTATTTAAATAAAGGAATATATAATAAAGGTAAGTGATAAAATATATTAAGAGATAATAATTATTGACAAATCAATTGAAAAAAATTATCATTTAATTAAAGGCTAATACTTTGACAATCAAAGTATTAGCTTAAATTTAAATTTTCAAGAGGTGAAATGACAATGAATAATCTTCATAATATAAGTTGGTATGCAAGCAAAATAATTCCTGAGTTACCTAAGAAGGTATTTAAGACTTCTCCCACTAGACTATTGGGAGGGCTTGCATATTTAATAGTTATAATAACAGGAATATTAATTATAGCTTTAACAAAAATGAATTTAATCAGTAATTTTATTATATCAATTGCACTAGGATTTAGTTTTGCAGCAATGGGTTTTTTAGGTCATGAAATTCTTCATGGTTCGGTAGTTAAAACTTCTTGGCTTAAAAACTTTTTAGGCGCCGTTGCTTTTTTCCCTCTTAGCGTAGGGCCTAAGCTTTGGGTAAAGTGGCATAACATGAATCATCATGCCTATACTCAAAACGAAGAAAAGGATCCAGATGCGTGGATGAGTTTAGAGAAGTATTTAAAAAGACCATTTATAGTATTAATATATAAAATTCCATTGCAATTGAGATCTCTTGTTAGCTTTATATCACTAAGCATTACTTTTACGATTCATTCAACAAGAATGTTTGTAGAATATATTCTAGATATTAAAGAAAAAGGAAAGTTGACACTTTGGGCACAATTCATAGTACCTTGGACAGTCTGGATTGGATTATTGCTTTATGTAGGAATCACTAAGTGGACCTTTATATATTTAATACCTGTGTTAATAGGAAACTTTATAGTAATGGCATATATATCAACAAATCATAGATTAAATCCGCTAGTAGAGATAAATGATCCTTTAATCAATAGTTTATCTGTAAGGGTTCCTAAATGGATTGATATTTTACACTTTAATTTTTCCTATCATACAGAGCACCACCTATTTCCAAGAGTGAATCCTAAATACTATCCATTAATTAAACAACATATAATTAAACACTGGCCTGAAAGATATAATGAAATGAGTTTGTTTTCAGCACTAATCTCACTCTGGAAAACTCCTAGGATATATTATAAAGAAGTCAATCTTATAGATCCAGAGAAAGGCAGAGTATACAACACCTTATATAAAGAATTAAAGTAGTCTTTCTAAGTAGCTAGGTTTAAATCCGCTAAGGGTAAGCAGTAATTGTGATGGAAAATAAAAAAGCCAAATTAGAAAGCCAAATGGAATAAAGTTTATATTAGTAAAATTAAAGTTAGAACTTAAGTTATACAGAGCGACATTAATATCGCATAAACAAAATAAGAGCATTCCCCAAAAAATTATACGATGATATTTGTATTTCTTTGAGGCTATTATCAAATTTGTTAGCAGTAATATTCCGTAATATAGTGCAATTATAAATAGACTTAGATTACTGAGCCTATAAGAAAATACTATAAATATTGGAATCAAAAACAATGATATTATGATTGAAATAAGTATTAAGGATTTTTTAGTTAAACATCTAAATAAATACGAGTACTGAACTAATATAAAAAAGAATACTCCTAAAAAAAGTTTGCCAGAAAGAACAAGGAATAAATCAGCTAAAAGTGTAAAAAACCTAGCAGATTGCATTAATAAAAGATCCCTTTTATTAATGCAATCATTTCCTATAAATAAACTTAAGACAAAGCAAAGCAATATTGTAGAATATTTTAAGCAAATAGAAACATAATTATAAGAATCCCTATTATATACGTCCATTAATAGGAATAAAAAATATAGGATAAAATTTATATAAATAAATAACTTCACAAGTGATTTTTTAGTCATAATGTTAGCCCCTTATGAACAAAATATAAATATAAATAATATAATGTACAGATATAGAAATTTTATGTTTTTAAATATATTGTTGATATATCTAAAATTTTACAGTATAATACTAGTAAATATATCAAAAGGAGGATAGAAAATGAATAATTGCTATGTTGATAGAATGAACAAAATTAGAGCAATATCTGTAAGAATTTCAGCAAATTCTTTATTTAACGGGATAAGTGCGTCTAAAATTGTATATTTTCAACATTAAGCAAGTAATTCATCTATTACCAGATATATTAGATTAATAAGAAATGATATCCGGGTAAGGTGGTCTTGCCCGGTTTTTATATGGTTAAAAGTATATGGCTTAGTATATACTTTTTTATGGAATCCTGGCAGGAGTTTACTTGTCCGGATTTTTTGTTTTATATAAATAAAAACCTTTCTTAAAGCAATGATTCGGAAAGTAACACCTATATCTGATTTAGGAAAGGAAGAGAAATATGATAGAAATAGCGTTAAAAGATTTAGTGAAGTATTATGGAGCAAATTTAGTATTGGATTCAGTTAGCTTTGAGGTACACAAAGGAGAGAAAATAGGCTTAGTAGGAAGAAATGGAAGTGGAAAGAGTACCATATTAGAAATAATATCAGGACATGAGAAAATTGATGGTGGAATCTTAAGCATTAGAAAAGGTGCAAAAGTAGGATATTTAAAGCAAATTCCAAGTTTTCCAGAAGAATATACAGGAAGAGATGCTTTGAATACAGCATTTATAGAAATAAATGAGCTGGAAGTTCATATAGCTGAGTTAGAAAAGAAAATGAGTAATTCTAGTGAAAAGGAATTAGAAAAAGTATTTAAGCAGTATAGCGAAGTGCAACAGAGATATGAGCTCTTGGGGGGATATGATAAGGAAGAAAACCTAAATAAGGTTACGCAGGGATTAAAAATAAATGAGAATATACTAAATCAACCTTTTAGTATATTAAGCGGAGGAGAGAAAACTACAGTAATGCTAGGCAAAATACTATTAGAAAGCCCTGATATATTACTCTTAGATGAACCGACTAATCACTTAGATATGGAGTCGCTGGAATGGCTTGAGGGATATATAAACCAATATAGTGGAACCATTATTATAGTATCTCATGATAGATACTTTTTAGATAAGGTTGCAACTAGTATAGTAGAGCTGGAGGACTTTAAAAGTACTACCTACCAAGGAAACTATTCTTCTTATGTAAAAAAGAAAGATGAAGATTTACTATTGCAATATCAAGCATATAGAGATCAGCAAAAAAAGATAGACCAAATGGAAAAGTCTATAAAGAATTTAAGGGATTGGGCTATCAGAGGGGATAATGGAAAGTTCTTTAGGAGAGCTGCTAGTATGCAGAAAAGATTAGATAAAATGGATAAAGTTAATAAGCCTAATTTAAATAAGAAAAATATTAAGCTTAATTTGATGCTAGAAGAAAGATCTGGAGAAGAGGTAATTAAAGTTAAGGAGGCTACAAAAACCTTTGGGAATAAAGAACTATTTATTAATGGAGAATTTAATATTTCATATGGAGAAAAAGTTGCGTTAATTGGTGCTAATGGATGTGGGAAATCAACCTTTTTAAAAATCTTATTAGGATATGAGAATATCGATAACGGAATAATAAAACTAGGTGAAAGTGTTAGAATAGCTTATTTGCCTCAAAATATTGAATTTAATAATGAGAATACCACCATACTAGAGTGCTTTAGAGAAGACATTCAGATACTAGAAGGAAAGGCAAGAGAATATCTAGCGAAGTTCATGTTTTTTGGAGAGAGTGTTTATAAAAAGGTAGGTAGCTTATCTGGAGGAGAAAAAACTAGATTAATGCTAAGCAAACTCCTATTTAATGATGTGAATCTATTAATATTAGATGAGCCTACAAATCATTTAGATATAGATTCAATAGAAACCTTAGAAGAGGCTCTAGAAGATTTTCAAGGGACAATATTTTTTATATCCCATGATAGATATTTTATAAATAAAATTAGCAACAGGATTGTTGAACTTAGTGATAAACAGTTTGTTAGCTATGAAGGAGACTTCGATTATTACAAGGTAAAAAAAGATGAAAGCCTAAGAAAAATAAGTCAAGAACCTGTTAAGAAAAAGGAACCTATAAAAAAACCTGAAAAGATAAAAGAGAGAACTCCAAGCAAGAGACAGATAGACGAGTTGGAGAATAATATAAATGATATTGAGAGGGAAATAACAGATGTAGATGCTAGAATGAGTTTGCTTGGAAGTGATTATGAAGAGCTTAATAAATGGCTTTTTATAAAGGGAAATTTACAGGAAAAATTAGATATGCTTCTAGAGAAGTGGATAAAGATAACTGAATAAGTCGAATTAGATGATAATAATTATCAAATAACTTGACAGCGAAATTTTCATGTGCTACATTAAGTAAAATATTAGTGAATTTTTGAATTCTTTGGGGGGATAAAATCATGAAGGAATTCTATATGAAAAGAGCTATTGAACTTGCAGAAAAAGCTGTAGGTTTTGTAAATCCAGATCCATTAGTTGGAGTTGTATTAGTAAAAGATAATAGAGTAATAGGTGAAGGATATCACAAAGAATATGGAGCCCCATCAGCAATAGAAGAAATGTTATCTACTATAAAAGAAGATATATATGGATCAGAATTATATATAAACCTTGAACCAGAGTTTGATATAATAGTTAATAGTGGAATAAAAAAATTATATATTGGAATGTTAAATCCTGATAAGACTAAAAGTAATATAGAAAAGTTTATATCAAGTGGTATTGAAGTTAATGTCGGTATACTAAAGGAAGAATGTGAAGAGTTAAATGAAATCTATAAGCATTATACTTTGTTTAAAACACCTTTTGTGTTTACGAAGTGGGCAATGACTTTGGATGGGAAGCTAGCAACTAAAACAGGAGATTCTAAATGGATAAGTGGAGAAGAAAGTTTGAGATTTGTCCATCATTTAAGACAAAGAGTTGCGGCAATTATGGTAGGAGAAAATACCGTGAGGCAGGACAATCCTATGCTTACTACAAGATTAGAAGGTGTTCAGATATCAAATCCTTTAAGAGTAATTTTATCTAAGTACGGGGATATATCTCCTGAAGCAAATGTCTTAAAGGTAGATAGTGATACTAAAACATTAATCATATCTTCAATTAATATTCCAGAAGATAAAGAAAAATTTTTAGTTAATAAAGGAGTACAGTTAATTAAGATAAAAGAAAAAAATAATAGAATAGAGTTTAAGGATATAGTTAAAGCTTTAGGAGAAATGAAAATTGATTCTCTCTATATTGAGGGTGGAAGCTCAGTATTGGCATCAGCATTTGAAAGTGGAATTGTAAACAAGGTGTATGCAGCAATAGCACCAAAGATTATTGGTGGGAAAGATGCTATAACTCCTGTTGGAGGAATTGGAATTGAAAGGATGAAGGATGCTATTGTATTAAAAAATGTTAAACATGAGATTGTAGGAAATGATGTTATTTTTAAAGGATATATTTAGGTGAATAAAAGGAGGAAAAATATGTTTACGAAGATTGAAGATGCAATAAAAGATATTAAAGAAGGTAAGTTAGTTATAGTAGTAGATGATGATAATAAAGAAAATACAGGGGTTTTAGTAGCTTCAGCAGAAAGAATTACAAAAGAAGTTTTGAACTTCATGATAAAAAATGGAGGAGGACTTATTTCAGTCGCATTGACAGAAGAAAGACTTGAAGAGCTTAATTTGCCAGAAATAGCAGAAAAGACTCTTGAAAAGGGCAAAGGGGATTATACTTTGTCTATAGATTATGAAGAAGCAAAAAATGGAGTAGACGTTCAGGATAGAGTTTTAACTATTAAGAAGTTAATAGAACCAGGTATTAGTAGAAAGAATTTTAGGGTTCCTGGACATGTGTTTCCTATTAGAACCTTAAAAGGGGGAGTGCTTAAAAGAGCAGCAAGAGGTGAAGCTATAGTTGATTTAGCTACATTAGCTGGATTAAATCCTTCTGGAGTAGTATGTGAAGTGTTAAATGATGAAGGTTCTTTAGCAAAATTATCTGAGCTGGTGGATCTATCTATAACTAATAACTTTAGTATAATATCAATAGAGGATTTGATTGCATATAGAAGAGAGAGTGAGTGCTATGTTGTTAGAGAAGCAGAGGCTGGACTACCTACAGCTTATGGAAATTTCAAAATGGTTGGATTCGTTAATAAGTTAAATGGCGAACATCATGTAGCGCTAGTGAAAGGTGATATTAATGAAGCGGATGAGGTTCTTGTAAGGGTACACTCAGAATGCTTAACAGGAGATGCTTTTCATTCTTTAAAATGTGATTGTGGAGAACAATTGGCAGCAGCATTAGCAGCAATTGAAAAAGAAGGAAAAGGAGTACTTTTATATTTAAGACAAGAAGGAAGAGGAATTGGTTTAATTAACAAGATTAAAGCTTATAAACTTCAAGAAGAGGGTATGGATACTGAGGAAGCTAATATAGCATTAGGATTTCCAGCTGACATGAGAGATTACGGAATTGGTGCACAGATTTTAAGTGAATTAAAAGTAAGGAAAATAAGATTAATGACTAATAATCCTAAAAAGATTGTTGGACTTAAAGGTCATGGAATTAATATTGTAGAGAGAGTTCCATTAGTAATGGAGACAAATCTTCATAATGAAAGATATTTTAAAACTAAAAAAGAAAAAATGGGACATTTATATTAATTTAAGAACCCAATAGCTTGCCTAGTTAACAAGCTATTGGGTTTTTCTATTCCAGTAAGAACATAATAATATAATCTAAAGAATAATCAGTAAGAGACATATTTAATTTATTAAGTTTCTTCATTAGCTTATTTTTTAAATTCCTTGTATACCTTAGGGTGTAAGGTAAGAATTGTTCAATATATGAAATATAATCTTTAGAAAAAAAGTTTTTACTATCTGTAATTGCAAAAAGAATCATTAAAATACAGTTGTTTTTAATGAATGACTTTAAGAAACTACTATTTTTACTGCGAAAACAAGTAGAAGAGTCTATTATGTGAGTGGTTAAATTAATTAATTTGCTTACAATAGTATCAAGCGGGTACTTGCCAGATAGTTGAGACATTAGAGTCATGTGATTATTAACCAAATCATCTTTTAAATCTTGAAGATCATCGCAGAGTTGAAGAATAAATCCATATCCATAAGCAAATATTTCTTCTTCGTCCGATAGATTTCCATCAATTAAATAACCATCAGCTAATACCGATGAACCGCCTTTTTCAATAGATATATCTAAGATATCCACTTCATAAGGAATGCTTTTATATCCTTGCTGCATTAAGCTCTTTTCTTGAGCATTTTGTATATATAGTAGAGAATTATAGACATTTGGATAACATTCTCTATTATATTTAGCTTCAATTAAAGAAATAAGGTTAAATACTTGTTCTTCATGAGAAGAAGCTGGAGCAATCAACTCTCCCTCAAGCCGTTTGTAAAGGTTAGTATTAAAAGTCTTTTTGCTATGTATTGAGATAGTAGTATTATCAAGAAAGTTATCTGTATAAGGATAAAGAAGGCTGTAACCCAAAATAGCACTAGTAAATTCAATCTTTTTGCCCAATACCTCTTGAAAAATATTAATTATCCAAACATTCCGCAGGGCTTGCCCGATATCGGTGAATGGCAAGGTTGAATCAAAGTACTTACATTCCTTTATAAATCTACTTGTACTTATAAGAAAAGCATCTTTCATTTCTGAACTTATTCCACTAAAAAATATATTTTCTTTAAAGATAGTATCTATATGGTTCTTAAAGTCATTTTTCCAAAGAACTTGGTTATCAGATTCCTTTGGAAAAGTTTGAAGCTTTTTTATCATGGTGTCTATCAATATATTTAAATCTTTCTCGTTGAATTTTTTATCTGAATAACTATATTTTCTTAGGTCGATAAGCAAGTTAGTATCAGATTGCCACCAAAGTTTTCTGTAATATGAATTTAAAAAATCAATTTTGGTAGTTTTCAAAATAAAGTATCCCCCAATGCATCTTTTTAGTTTACAATAATATTATATAGCAGATATGTAAAAAGGTGGTAAATATTTTTAGTGGGTGAGGATATGGGGAAAGTAATAACATATTATCTGGGTGATGAGAAAAATTCAGCTGAAGAATACTATGATGTAATAAAGAGATTTTCAAAAGAGATAATAGGATATGTTAAAGAAAACGTAGGAGTATTTGTAGAAAATCGTATGGAATACCAGAATAGAATTGATCCTAAAAAACTAAAAAAGAAAGAAGAGTATTATTTAGAGATATTAATCTTAGGTGTGCTTTGGAATGAATACATTAATAATGCTATAAAATCTAGGTTACTCTCCAAAACAATATTGACTAGGACTGTATATTTTAGGGTAAAAGGAAAGAAGATGAAAAAAGTAAGAATAAAAATAAAAGGCTTTCTTTCTACCATTATTTCTAAGAACAATAAGAGCTTGAGAAAAGATGTTGCCAGGTCTTTTAATAATGTAAATAAACTAATTCAATGGTTAAAGGCAACTGGAGAATTTATATATGAAGTTAAGTGTCTACAAGAATGGAGTAATTACTTAAAAACAAAAAACAAAGAAGAAATTTACCAATTCCTGACTAGGAGTATTAATATTGCAAATGAATTTGAGGAAAAAAGCAAAATTACATTAGGCGTTTATACGAAGGGGGTAGGGAGCTTTCTAAGAGAAGTTTATCCTAGTCATACCTGGAAAGAGGATGTTATATATTGTGGAAAGAGAGAAGTTCAATATCATTTAAATATGGTTGGAGCAGAAATACTCAATAGAATATATAGAGAAGATTTTCTAAAGACTGATGAAAAGAGAATTCTTTTGCCAGGATGCATGAGAAACAATTTAGAAGAAGAGTGCAGGGGAATAAGAACAGAATACGGGTATGTATGCATTAACTGCAAAAGTGATTGTGCTGTGAGCAAGTTATCATTAATGGGCAAAAAATATGGAGTTAAAGTTTTTGTAATTCCACATGAATCTCTAATATATGAAAACACCAATATTGAAGATAAAAGTATAGGCATTATTGGTGTCGTATGTGTACTTAATCTCATCTCGGGAGGAATGAAGGCGAAGAGTATAGGATTTATCCCTCAATGTGTAATTCTTAATTATTGCGGATGTAAAAATCATTGGGATGAAGAAGGAATTATCACTAACTTAGATATTAATAAGCTATTTAACGTATTAGCAATAAGCGACACTTCTGCAGACATTAATATAAAGTAAAAATTATACTAAATATTAAACAAATTATTAAATATTATAGTCAGGGGCAATTATATAGAAAGTAATCTTGACATATAAAAAATATGAAAGTAGAATTAGAACTAGTTGATAAATAAAAATTTAGGAAAACTATGGCGTTTTCATTTCAATTTTAATATACACTGGGGGGTGTATATTGTTTGGGATGTCTGCGCTTTTTTTATGCAAAAAAATAAATTAAGTTGAATTGCTAAGTTAATTGAAAATGGGGGTAGAAAAATGAATATGTTAAATGGAGCTGATATGGGGTTTGTCTTTATTTCAGCAGCCTTAGTAATGCTAATGGTTCCTGGGTTAGCATTGTTTTATGGTGGAATGGTAAAGAGTAAAAATGTGTTAAGTACAACAGTACATAGTTATGCAGCCTTAGCTATTATTTCAATACAATGGATAATAGTAGGTTATACATTGGCTTTTGGGCCAGACATAAAAGGAATAATCGGTGGATTTGATTGGGGTTTTCTAAAAAATGTAGGAATAACTCCTAATGCAGATTATGCAAGTACTATTCCTCACTTAGAATTTGTAATATTTCAATTAATGTTTGCAGCTATTACTGCTGCAGTAATATCTGGTTCTTTTGCTGAGCGTATGAGATTTCCAGCATTCTTAATATTTATGCTTTTATGGAGTACCTTAGTTTATGATCCTATTGCTCACTGGGTATGGGGAAGTAATGGAGAGCATATGGGGTGGCTAAAAAAACTTGGAGTATTAGATTTTGCAGGTGGGAATGTAGTTGAAATAAATTCAGGTGTTTCTGGGCTTGTTGCAGCAATATTTATTGGAAAAAGAAAAAAGAGAAAACCTGAGCCTCATCATATACCAATGGCAATACTAGGAGGCGGTATTTTGTGGTTTGGTTGGTTTGGGTTTAATGCTGGAAGTGCTCTTTCTATGAATTATGTAGCAATTAATGCATTTGTAACCACCAATACTTCTGCAGCAGCAGGAGCAATTGCTTGGGTTGCTTGTGAATGGATTCTTTATAAGAAACCTACAGCTTTAGGAACTATAAGTGGAGCTATAGCAGGATTAGTGGCCATAACACAAGGAGCTGGATATGTAAGTCCTATGTCAGCTGTTGTCTTGGGATTGGTTGGAGGAATATTAAGTTTCCTTGCAATAGCAGTATTAAAAGCAAAACTTGGATATGATGATGCATTAGATGCCTTTGGATGCCATGGAGTTGCGGGAATTTGGGGTGCTATTGGAACTGCAATATTTGCATCTAAAGATATTAATTCGGCAGGAGCAAATGGAGTTATATATGGCAACTTTGAATTATTGAAAGTTCATCTTATTTCAGCAGCATCAGTTGCTTTATATGCAGCAGTAGTAACCTTCATAATATTAAAAGTAATGAGTTTTGTTATGAAAATAAGAACTGATGAGTCTCAGGAGTCAGAAGGATTAGATATTTCCTTACATGGTGAAGGAGCATATACAGGATTAAATGTATAATAAGTTATTAAAAAATAACCTTAAGTTACTTAAGGTTATTTTTTTTACTCTTTAGGGAAGTATAAATTGTAGACTACGCTATTAAGTATATAGTATTATGAACTTATGGGGGTGGTAAGTTATATGGATAAGAAGCTTATGAAAGTTGATATTATCACAAGAGCTAATAAATTTGATGAACTTAAAGATGCATTAAATCATATAGGGGTTACAGGAATGACTGTTTCTAATGTACTAGGTTGTGGAATGCAAAAAGGATATAAAGAGTATTATAGAGGCGTAGCTGTAGAAGTTAATCTGCTTCCTAAAATAAAGGTTGAAATAGTAGTAAGTGAAATTCCAGTTGAGGTAGTTGTTGATGCCGCAAAAAAGGTTTTGGGAACTGGTGAAATTGGGGATGGTAAGATATTTATTTATGAATTAGCAAATGTTATTCGTATTAGAACTGGAGAAGAAGGTTGGGACGCTCTCCAAGATAGCAAATAATCTAATAAAATTGATAAATAAATTGACTACAAAGAATAAATATTATATATTTAAAAGTATATACATGTCAAAGAGGACATCCTAATGGGGGATGCCCTCTTTTTTTTATAAAATAAGGGGGGCTATAAATGAAATTAAGGTTAAATTATTTGCTGAATAGGAACTTAAAAAGCCATTCTGAAATGGTTTTTGAGGGTATTTCTAGGGGGAGAAAGAAAGCTCTTGAAAATTGGTTTAGGGATAAGTGGGTGCAATTAGAAACCACAATGAATACAATTAAAAGCTTAGATGAAGACAGTAGGGAAATTAATTTAGAGCTTGAGGATAAACTAAAATATTACAACGATTTTAGTGAACTCTTAGTTATTAATGAAGCTGGAAAAGTTATTATTTCAACATGTCAAAAACATATAGGAGATGATATGAGCATATTTCCTAACTTTGAAGAGGGGATAAGTGGTAATCACCTTATGTATGGACCATACAATGATGAAAAAACCTTGGATTTAAATCTGTCTAGTAAAAAGTTTTTTGATGAAGTTACGTTGTTGTTTTCAATTCCTTATAGAAATGAGAATAATGAGAGAAGAATATTATGTACAAGGGTATTGAATGATGACATGAGTAATGTAATTCAAGATGAGGATACTCATATTTATAAAGATTCTGGAGATAATTATCTATTTATGATAAAAAGTGATAGAGATATTTTGCCAGGAACAGCTATATCAAGAAGCAGATTTGAAGATAATACATTTACAATGGGTGAAAATTTAAAGGATGGTGTAAAGACTAGCAAGTGGGGAGTCGTAAAAATAAATAAACATACTGAGTTTGAAGTGATTTTTAATGATCCGGCAACAGGAAAGCTTCATCCTGGTATACAAAAGACCATGGAAAACGAGGAGAATTTAGATTGTTGGCCAGGATATCCGGATTATAGACACATCATGGTTGGAGGAAAGGGAACAATAATTAGACCACCATATTCTAATGAAGTTTGGGGAATGATGTGTGAAGGAGACATAGCTGAAATATATAATTTCAGAAGTGTAAATTTAAGAATTCCATTAGTTACATCTATAATAACAGCGTTATTTCTAATAGTAAGTAGAGTAATAACAGCAAAAGTAGGGAATCTTGGTATTGTTAGTGACATAGCTACTTGGATTATAATAACATTAGCAACATATTTCATTTCTAAAAAAGTTATTGTAAAGCCTTTAAATACAACTGTTTCTATATTACATATGATTGCAGAAGGAGAAGGTGATTTAACTAAAAGGGTAGAAAAGCTATCATCAGATGAAATAGGAGAGCTGTCTAGATGGTTTAATAAATTTATAAATAATCAAATGAATATGGTTAAGAGAGTTGGAACATCAGCTAAGACTACAAAACAATCAATAAAAGCAGTTTCAGAATTAACAGAAAATATAAAAAATAGTATGAAGGTGATAGCTGGGACTGTAGAAAGTTTACTATTAAATACAAACAATCAAAATGAATTAATTCAAAATAATAAAGCACAGTTTAATAATATATCTACTTCCATTAAGGAAATGGACGAGTTAATTAATCAGGTTACTGAAAAGGCTATAAAAACAAGTAAGTATGCAGTTGAAGCAAATGGATCGTCTGAAGAAGTATTAAATTCTATGGAAGAACTTGATAGAATAATGGAGAGAACATTAAAAAGCATAGGTTTATTACAAAAAAGATCAAATGAAATATCACAAGTTATAAGTGTTATTAGTAGTATTAGTAAACAAACTCAATTACTATCTCTTAATGCAACTATTGAAGCTGCAAGAGCAGGTGAAGCAGGTAAGGGCTTTTCTATAGTTGCTCAAGAAATATCAAAGTTAGCTTCTGAAACAGAGGAATCGACAGCGTCTATCAGTGAAATTGTAAGAAATATTCAATTAGAAACAAAGAATACTTCTGAAGCAATTGTGCAGATTAATTCAAGTGTAAAAAAATCTGTTATAAGTACTAAAGAAGCAATTAAATCTTTTGAGTTAATATCAAATAATATAACAGAGGTAACTAGAACCATGGAGTCTATATCTAAGATTACAAATAATCAAAGTATTGCAGTTAATCAAGTAGATATAGAGATAAATAAAATGGCAGAAGTGATAAGAAAAAATACACTTCAAGGAGCAAGTAGTAGTGAAGAATCTCTTGGTCTTGTAGAGGATATATTAAGGCAAATTATCCAATTAAAACAAGTTTCTGAAGTAATGGTATATTCATCAGATAACTTAGAAGAAATTGTAGGCGGATTCAAGATAGTATAAAAGGCAATATATTAAAAAGCTGTAGTAATTATTTGCTACAGCTTTTTTAGGTATTAATTAAATTTTAGAGGAAAAATTTAAAAAATAGTGTTTTGCTCTTCCTTATCAAAAATATGAATTTTATCCATGTTAAAAGTGAAATATAATTCGCTACCAACAGATAGACCTTCCTTAGGAGTAGTTTTTATTATAAGATTTCTGTCTTCAGAGGTTATATGAAGAAAAACTTCTGCTCCTAAATTCTCAATTACTTCAATTTTACCCTTTAATGTACTCGAACCTAAATTAGAGTCTACTAGCCTTATATCTTCTGGCCTAACACCAATAATCATTTCTTGATCCATATAGTTTTTATCTTTAAGTATGGTAGCTTTATTTTTGTTTAATTCCATATTACTATCTAAACATTTAAGTATAGGAGTTTCATTTTCCATAACAACATGTCCATACAGGAAGTTCATTTGAGGGCTTCCGATAAACCCAGCAACAAACATATTTGAAGGATGATTATATATTTCTGTTGGTGAGGCAACTTGTTGAATAATACCATCTCTCATTACAACAATTTTTGTACCTAGGGTCATAGCTTCGGTCTGATCATGAGTTACATATATAAAAGTTGTTCCTAAGCTTTGGTGCAATTTAGCTATTTCAGCCCTCATTTGGTTTCTAAGCTTTGCATCTAGGTTTGATAAAGGTTCATCTAGTAAGAATACTTTTGCATCTCTTACTATAGCTCTGCCCATAGCAACTCTTTGCCTTTGTCCACCAGAAAGAGCCTTAGGTTTTCTATCGAGAAGATGTTCAATATCAAGAATTTTAGCTGCATTCCTAACTTTTACATCAATTTCACTCTTTGGAGTTTTGCGAAGTTTTAATCCAAAAGCGATGTTGTCGTATACAGTCATATGTGGATAGAGGGCATAATTTTGGAAAACCATAGCAATATCTCTATCCTTTGGGGCTAAGTCATTTACAAGGTTTCCGTCAATATAAATTTCACCAGATGAAATGTCTTCTAATCCTGCGATCATTCTTAAAGTTGTGGATTTGCCGCAACCTGAAGGACCTACAAATACAATAAATTCCTTATCTTCTATATCCAAAGAAAAGTCGCTTACAGCTGTAACATCTCCAGGATATACTTTACATATATTTTTTAATGATAGATTTGCCATACCTGTACCTCCCAAAATAAAAAACTAAATACTATAAAGTGATTATATTAATACTATAACACCAAAAAATTCCATTAAGCAAAGAAAATTATTTTTTGAAGATACTAAGGATATTGAATATAAATGGCATAGTTGCTGGTCTTTAATAATATTCCATATGCCGAATTTAGAAAATTGTATAAAATGGGTAGAAAAAATATGTAAGATATCACAAAAGAAATTAATATGCATTATAAGTATTTACTTGCATTAAGGTAATTTGGTAGAATTTTATAAAAGGTATAAATAGGATAGTTTACTAAATTACATAATAATGAGAAAATAATTATAGTTAGCAAGATAAAATTATAAATGTTTAAAATAATGTAGATATTATTCTATCTAGAATGGATGTGAAAATAGATGTCGGTAACTATAAGGGATGTAGCTAAGAAGGCTGGAGTTTCAGCATCTACGGTTTCTAGGGTTATTGCTAATAGCCCAAGAATAAGTGAAGATACAAAAATAAGAGTGCAAAGAGTGATAAAGGAACTGGATTATCATCCAAATGCTATTGCTAGAAGTCTTGCGAAAAGCTCTACAAGGACAATTGGACTAGTATTGCCTAATGAAGCTGAAGATTTGTTTAAAAACCCTTTCTTTATTAACGCAATGACAGGAATAAATATATGTGCTCAAAAAATGGGTTATTATATTATGTATTCTTTTAGTAAAAATGAGGAAGAGGAATTTGATCTTGTAAAAAAATTTACTTCAAGTAATTTAGTAGACGGAGTAATCTTATTAATAGCAAGGGCAAATGATCGATGCATAGAGTACCTAAAGGATATGGAGTTTCCATTTTCAGTAATTGGCAGACCAGAGGATACTTCAGAAGTACTTTGGGTAGACAATGATAATTTTAATGCCATGTATAATGTGGTAAGTAAACTTCTGCAAAAGGGAATCAAAAAGATTGGTTTTATAAGCGGAGATAAGGAATGGAATGTTTCAAAGGATAGGTTAAATGGATATCTGCAGGCTCATTCTGTGCACGGAGTTCAAGTAAATGAAAGCTTTATAGTACAGAGGATAAAATTCAATGAAGAAGAAGGCTATGATGCCATGAAGTTGATAGCAGAAAGTGAAATTCCACAGGTAGTAGTAACTACGGATGATTTGTTTTCTTTTGGAGCTCTAAAATATCTTAATGAAAATAACTTAAAGGATGTTGCCCTAGTGGGATTTAATAATACTCCATTAGCTGCATATCAAAATCCGCCATTAGCATCTGTAGATATCAATGCAGAAAAGCTTGGATATTATGCTGCTAAGCTTTTGATTGGAAGCCTCAATGATAGTAACTTGGAGAGAAATCACTACATAATAGAGACTAATTTAATTGCTAGAGAATCAATTAAAGGAATACTCTAGAATATAAAGGAAAGACCCTTGCAGATTGTAATTCATCTTGTAAGGGTTCATTTTTTATAAAAAAGGGGAAGTGTTGGGTAATTAACACTTCCTTAAATTATGGAGGTTTTAAAGTGTGCATTATTTAAAACCACTATAGAATTAATGCTGTTTTGTTAGTTTTATCTCTGAATCATATAGAAGAATTGTTAATGGGTCGCCTTTTTCTAAGGTCACTAGCACTTTATCTTTTGAAACTTCTATATTTAAAACTCTTTCTCTAAAAAGAACTCTAAAGGAATATTTAATCCATTGGTCAGGTATAAATGGTTTAAATGAAGGAGTACCATCAATAATCCGCATACCGCCGAACCCCTGTACTATTGACATCCAGGTTCCAGTCATTGAAGTGATGTGTAACCCATCATCTGTATCATTGTTAAGATTGTCTAGATCTAATCTAGCTGTTCTTAAATACATATCATATGCTTTTTCTTTATCCCCAAGCTCTGAGGCCAAAATGGAGTGAACACAAGGAGAAAGAGATGATTCGTGTAGTGTTCTAGGTTCATAAAAATAGAAGTTTTTACGTTTGGTTTCTAAATCGTATAGATGACCTAAAAAGTATAAACCTTGAAGCACATCAGCTTGTTTTATAAAAGGGGAGCGAAGTATTCTATCCCATGACCAAGTTTGATTTAGGGGTAAGTCTTCTTTAGGTATATCCTTAATTAGAAGATCCTCTTTGTCAAGGTAACCATCTTGCTGTAAAAAGATTCCTAGGTTATCATCCTTAGGGTAGTACATCTTTTTGATGATATCCATCCACTTGATAGTTTCTGAGTCTTTAATTGCTAATCTATTCAGTACATCTTCATAACTTTCTGAAAAAGAATTCTTTATAAATTCAAGTGTTTGAAGAGTGTATTCTAAAGTCCAGGATGCGATTCTATTTGTGTACCAATTATTGTTTACATTATTCTCATATTCGTTAGGTCCAGTAACGCCAAGTATCATATAACAGTTTTTATTTTTATTATAGATAACTCTTCCTTCCCAAAATCTGCTTATTTCAACTAAAACATCAATACCGAAATCTAAAAGATGCTTATGATCGCCAGTATAATTAACATAATTATATATAGCGTAAGCTATGGCACCATTTCTATGGATTTCTTCGAAGGTTATTTCCCACTCATTATGACATTCCTCACCGTTCATGGTAACCATAGGATAAAGAGCACCTTTCAAACCAAGCTTAACTGCATTTTCTTTTGCTTTTCCCAGTTGATTATACCTATAAATTAGTAAATTCTTAGAGATCTGTGCCGCGGATGTTCCAAGATAGAAAGGAAGACAATAAGCCTCAGTGTCCCAGTATGTGCTTCCTCCATATTTCTCGCCAGTAAATCCTTTAGGACTGATATTTAACCTTGAATCTTCACCAGTATAAGTTTGGTGAAGTTGAAATATATTGAATCTAATGGATTGTTGTGCTTTGACATCTCCATCTATGAAAATATCATTACTCTCCCAACTCTTATTCCATCCAGATACGTGCTCGTCCAATAGGAGATCAAAACCATCATTTTTAGCTGATTTTAAAGATCTTACAACATTATTAACTAAATCATCTTTAGGATAGTATCTACTTGAACTTAGGGAGACGTATTTTTCTAAAGTTAGAGTCTCTCCTTGCGAAACATATATATTAAGTTTATGAGCTACATATTTATCTTCAATTAAAGTACTTGGAGTAGTGTTTATTTCAGTTTTGTTTTTTAAAAGTTTAAATGAGGTAGCTGAAGTTACATGAAAGTCTAATTTCTTCGTTTTTAGTGTCAGATAGGCTGAATCTTCGATGAAACCCTTATTAACCTCGTCCCAGAAAGTTTCATCATAATTTGAATCCTCATTAACTATATTACCATCTAAATATGGTATTAGAGTTATGGTATCATGATAATTTAAAGGAGTTATGGAGTACTTGATGCAAGCAATTTCTTTTCTTTTTTTACTTAAAAATCTTAGACTTTCTATTTTAGTTTCTCGACCATTTGAATCGATAATAGTAGAAGTTCTAGTTAAGGTTCCTTCTTTCATATTTAAGTCTCTTCTAAAATCTTTTATTGTAACTTTATCTAAATCCAATTCCTGATTTCCTAAAAAAACTTTTATTCCAATAAAATTTATGGAATTGAGGACTTTGGCAAAGTACTCAGGATAGCCATTTTTCCACCAACCAACTCTTGTTTTATCTGGATAATAAACTCCGGCGACATAAGTGCCTTGAAGAGAGTTACCAGAAAAGGTTTCTTCAAGATTTCCTCTTATGCCCATAAAGCCATTCCCAATACTCATTTGACTTTCGTAGATTCTATTATCCTTTGAATTAAAACCATCTTGGATAATATGCCATGGATCAAGTAAAACGTAATCTTTATTCATTTAATCACCTCAAAACTAATAGTAAGTAAAACGGTTGCACAAAACAGTTAAAAAAATTTAATGGTTCTATACTGAATTGAAAGGGTTGTTATAAATATAATAGCATTTTATGGATAATTTAACAATACTTTATAATGAATTTGGTTGAAAATGTTTTCTGACGTTGATATACTAAAATAAAACAATGTAATTTTAAAGATTAGGAGGAGATGAAAATGAAAAAATCTGAGATAATTCATCAAACTTATGCAACCGTTTCTACAGTTGGAATATATGAAACTATGAAACAAATAGGAAACAGAACACAATTATTGTTTACCAAAGGGAAAATTGAAGTGGAATATTTTGAAGGTGACATAGTAAGAATATTTCAAGGAGAAGAACATAGTAATCCAAAGGAAACTTCATCTGTAATGCAAATGAATAGTGTACAAGTTCTTATAGAAGAATCAGAAAGAAGCATAGCATTTAAAGGAAGTAGAGTTATAACCATAGTATCGAAAAATTGTGGGACAGTAGAATTTCTAGATAATTACGGAAACATAGTATTGGAAGATATAGCCCCAGCAGGTAAGGATAGCAAGGGAAATATATTTATTACTAAGGATAATTCTGCATTAGGTTATTATGGCTTTGGTGAAAAGGGCGGAAATCTTAATAAAAAAGGAATGTATATAGAGAATTATAATACAGATGAACCAGATACAGATGATGAGAGTTACGTATATTACAAGACTATCCCATTCTTCCAAGGGTTAAAGGAGGACGTAGCCTATGGAGTTTTTTTAAATAATAGCTTTAGAAGTTATTTTGATATGGGCAATAGCTTTGAGGATAGAATTTTCTTTGGAGCTGTTGGAGGGGAAATAGAATATTATTTTATGCTAGGAAATAACTTAAGAGAGGTCACTGGATTATATGGGATACTAACTGGGAAAATGGATATGCCTCCTTTGTGGTCACTGGGCTATCAACAATGTAGATATAGTTATTTTTCACAAAAGGAAGTAGAAGATATTCTAAATAAATTCATAGAAAAAGAAATACCATTAGATAGTATATATTTAGATATTCATTATATGGACGGATACAGGGTAATGACATTTGATAAAGATAAATTCCCAGAACCAGAAAAAATGATAAAGAAAATTCATGAGAACGGAGTAAAGGTCATCGCTATTGTTGATCCAGGAGTAAAGCTAGATGAAAATTATGAAGTATATAATAGAGGATTACAGGGAAATCATTTTGTAAAAAATTATGATGGGAAATTAACTTTTGAAAAAGTTTGGCCAGGAATAAGTGCATTTCCTGATTTCTCAAATAAAGATGCTAGAGAATGGTGGAAAGATGAGTTAAAGAATTTCATATCAGTAGGGATAGATGGAATTTGGAATGATATGAATGAGCCAGCAGCATTTAATGAAGAGGGAACTCTAGATGAAAAGTGTTTGCATGACGGAGATTACGGGGTAGTGGAGCATAAAGAATTCCATAATTTATATGGAAGAGAAATGAGCAGGTGCTCAAAAGAGGCCCAAGAAGAACTTAGGGAAAATAAGAGAAGCTTTTCCATGACAAGAGCTACATTTGCAGGTGGACAAAGATATTCCTCAGTGTGGACAGGTGATAACAGAAGTCTTTGGAGTCAGATGAGAATGAGTATGACCATGAATGCTAATTTGGGGATGTCAGGGTTTTCATTTGTAGGAAATGATATAGGTGGATTTTGCTTAGATACCAATGAAGAATTATTTATAAGATGGATGGAATTGGGGAGTTTTTTACCTATAATGCGAAATCATTCGGATGTACTTTCGAGAAGACAAGAACCTTGGAGTTTTGGTAAAGATGTAGAAAATATTTGCAGAAAGTTTATTAATTTAAGATATAAGTTAATGCCATATATCTATACTTCTTTCTATCATTCATATAAAGAAGGAATACCCGTATTTAGAGCAATGGTATTTGATTATCCAAAAGATATGAAGGTATTAAATATGAAGGAGCAATTTCTTTTTGGTGAGAGCATACTTGTTGCACCAGTTTTATATGAAGGAGAACGACAAAAAAGGGTATATTTACCAGAAGGAAATTGGTATAATTTGGTTAATGGGCAAAAATACCAAGGAACTAAATTCTATAACTTTAAAGTTAATTTAGATGAGATTCTTCTATTTGTGAAAGAGGGATCAATAATTCCGATTTATGAGGATGATTACTTAAATATGGACAATGTCCCAGATAAGGTGACATTAATTCCTTATGGAGAAAAGGCAACTGGAATAATTTATGAGGATGATGGGATAAGCAAAAACTATAAAATGGGACAATACAATTTATACAGAGCTAGTTATTCAGCCCATGAAGTAAAGATAGAAAAGGAGTGTGAGGGATATAAGAGTAATAAGAAATATGCCTTTAAAAATATAAAAGAGATTTCTTTTAAATAGAGGTGAAAGACATGGACTCATTTAAGGATTATGTGAGAGAACTCATGAATAAGTTTCCATATATTATCGAAGTGACAGACAAGAATGGAGATTATATTTGTGAGTCAACAAAAATTAAAAAACTTGAAGGTATACACTTCCCTATTCAATACAATGATATCGTTTATTATATTGAGATAGAAAAAAAAGAAGAAACTAGCATCCCTTTATTAAAGTTCATTTTTGAAGAGAAATTAAAAGAGGTTCAAGAGTTAAAAGGAAATGAATTGTTTAATCTTATCAAAGGAAATTCAAGTTTTAAAGAAAATGATGAAATAATAAACAAAATTTTGGATAAAGGGACACTGATACTTATTAAGGCGAAGAATCATTGTAAGGAAGTCTATGATATAGTCAAATATTCTTACAATAATGAAGAGGAATATAGGTATTGTATTTGGGAAGAGTATGTTGTACTGTTAGGAATTTTTGATGAGGTTTATGATCATTGCAAAAGTATCTTGCATAATGTTCAAGAACTAAATATTAGAAGTCCAAGAATAGCTTTGGAGGCTCTTAACGGGAAAACTAATATAGAGGAAGCTTTAAAAAGTCTTAAAAGTTTAATTGAACTAAGCGACAGGGTTGGAATAAGAAAAGAGATATTAACCTCAAGTAATATAATTTTTGAGAGGGTCATGGATGGAATAAATAATAGTTTAAAAGAAGAGATAATAGCCACATATGAAAATTATTTAGATAGTCAAGATTCAGATACGTTAAAAACTATAGAGACTTTTTTTCAAAGAGATTTAAATATTAGCGATGCATCAAAGGAGTTGTTTGTTCATCGAAACACTTTGCTATATAGATTAGACAAAATAAAAAGAGAAATATCCATGGATTTAAGAAATTTTAATGAAGCAATGACTTTTTATGTTATATATTTTGTTTGGAAAAGTAATTCTAGGTAGTTTGGAGTGAGATTTATGAATAAGATAAAGGGTTGCATTTTTGACTTGGATGGAGTGATTGTCGATACAGCAAAATATCACTATTTAGCGTGGAGTTCCTTAGCTAAGGAGTTAGGAATTGCATTCAATGAAGATGATAATGAGCGATTAAAGGGTGTCTCAAGAATGGAGTCACTTAATATAATACTATCATTAGGAAATAGAAAAATGACACTAGAAGAAAAAGAGTTACTGGCAGATAAGAAAAATAAGAAGTACGTTGAGTGTATAGACAAATTAAAAGAAGAAGAAATACTTCCAGGAGTTAAAGAATTTCTTCAGGAATTAAGAAATGAAGGAATAAAAATTTCATTAGGATCAGCCTCAAAGAATTCAAGATTTATACTGGACAAACTAGCGTTGAAGAATTACTTTGATTGCATAATAGATGGCAACAAAATAAGTAAGGCAAAACCAGATCCAGAGGTATTTCTAGCAGCAGTCAGGGAAATGGAGTTAAAGTCAGAAGAGTGTGTAGTATTTGAGGATGCATTAGCAGGTGTTAGAGCAGCACATAATGGAGGAATGAAGGTTATAGGGGTAGGAAGTGAAGAGAATCTTTCTGAAGCAGATATAGTTATAAAAGGCTTTGAGGGAATATCAACTGATATACTAAGTAAACTGTAGAATAAAATAAATATATAAGAGTCACCTAGAAATATAATGAAAATACTAGGGACTCTTATTTTTTTATTCAGATAAAATGGTGTAAGATATAAAGTGAATATACTTAAAGGTAGGTGATTTTATGAAAAAGTTTATTGGACTAAGAACACTAAAAACAGCAGTAGGTGCCACAATAGCTATAGTAATTTCAGAAGTCTTAGGGCTAAGATATGCAGTATCTGCAGGGGTAATAACAGTACTAAGTGTTCAAAATACTAAAAAACATTCAATAACTTTGGCCTTTCAAAGGTTAGGATCTACCTTATTGGCATTGCTAATTTCAGCAATATTATTTTCTATAGTTGGGTATAATCCGGTAGCATTCGGACTATTTTTACTTATTTTTATTCCTGTAGCAGTTAGGTTTAAAATGCAGGATGGTATTGTAGTTAGTTCAGTATTAGTAACACATTTGTTAGTAGAAAATTCAATTTCATTATTTTGGATAAAGAATGAGCTGCTTTTAATGGCTATAGGAGCAGGAATAGCAATTTTATTAAATACATATATGCCTAGGGTAGAAGATAAAATTAAATCAGACCAAGAAGAGATTGAAAGCTTTATGAAAAGAATCCTATTAAGTATGGCAGAGAGTTTAAGAAATCAATCTGTAAGTATTAGTGAGGGAGAACTATTCAGTAAGTTAGAAGATAAACTTAAAGAAGCTACAGAAAGAGCATACATAAATTTAAACAATAATATTTTGTATGAAGCTAAATATTACGTTAAGTATATGCAAATGAGAACAGTGCAATTACAGGTGTTAAAATATATGAGAGGACATTTTACGAAGTTTTATATTGCTTATGATCAAACAGAATTGGTAGCATCATTTACAGAAAGAGTTGCGTCAGCCCTGCATGAATATAATACAGCAGAAGAATTGCTATTGGATTTAAAAGAAGTCTTTAAGATATGCAGTAAACAAGAGCTACCTAAAAGTAGGGAAGAGTTTGAAAACAGAGCAATGCTTTTTCAGTATTTAAATGATTTTGAACATATGCTAGAAATAAAAAGAGATTTTAAACGTGATATAGATAACTAATAAGAGGTAACTTTTACATAAAGAGAAGGTGGTATTTTGAGAGT
Organism: Clostridium paridis; assembly: GCF_016765615.1. GTDB lineage: Bacteria > Bacillota > Clostridia > Clostridiales > Clostridiaceae > Clostridium_T > Clostridium_T paridis. Next base: position 51,407 of record NZ_JAESWA010000019.1, read on the forward strand.
AAAGAAACTTATAGAAAGAAATTTTCATGCATTAATGCATAGAAATTTCAGATACTTTTGGATGGGGCAATGTGCTTCGTTAATTGGAACTTGGATGCAGAATATAGGGCAAAGTTGGCTTGTTTTATCTATAACTAACTCGCCATTTTTATTAGGCATTCTTACTACAGTTCAGTTCATTCCTGTAACAATATTTTCTTTGTTTGCTGGAGTTATAGTGGACAGATTTCCCAAGAAAAGATTATTACTTTTTACTCAAGCCTCATCAATGATATTAGCATTTATACTATCTGCCATGGTGTTTAGTAACACTGTTAAATATGAATATATATTAATAGTGGCATTCTTACTTGGATGTATAAATTGTATTGATATGCCAACAAGGCAGGCGTTTACTGTAGAGATTGCAGGAAAAGAAGATTTAATGAATGCTATTGCACTAAACTCATCTATCTTTAATCTAGCAAGAATATTAGGACCAAGCATAGGAGCAGTTGTTATGGCTTATTTTGGAGCAGCCTGGTGTTTTTTCTTCAATGGAGTAAGCTATCTAGCAGTGCTGTATGGACTTTACAATATTGATGTAGAAGGAAACAATATTAAACAAAGAGTTAAAAGCAATATAATAAGCGAAATAAAGGACGGCTTATCTTATGTGAAGAATGATATATTGCTTTTGGAGACCCTACTAATGGTATGTATAATAGGTATATTTGCATTTAATTACAATGTTCTAGTTCCTTCATTTACGAAGTTAGTTTTAGATGGCAATGAAAAGACATATGGGTTATTAATGTCATTTTTAGGGGCAGGTTCTTTAGTAGGAGCTTTAAATGTTTCTATAAGGAGTAAAAGAGGTCCTAAGATGAAGGTGGCATTTATAAGCTCTATCGTTATATCCGCTATGCTTATATTAAATGGATTGAATAAGAGTTTAGCCTTTACAAGCTTACTATTGATTATAACTGGATTTTTTAATATCGCATTCTCTACAACTTCAAACTCTTTATTACAACTTAATTCTAAGGATGAATATAGGGGAAGAGTAATGAGTATATACTCTCTAGTCTTTGCAGGAGCAACACCAATAGGGAGTCTTCTTACTGGATGGATATGCGATAATATAGGTGCTTCAGCTGGTTTTTTAGTCAGTGGAGGAGCTGTATTAATATTAGTAATAATAATTAGAATAATATTCAAAATAAAAAAAGTTGATGCTACCTCATAAAAGTATGGCTAATGTGCGAATATATATTATGAATTACATTCAAAAATTAATGAGTGCATTTATTAAGCTTTACAGGAGGATATTAACTTGATTAGAAGTATAGATAAAAGAGTTGAGTCTATAAAAAATAATAATAAAGAAATAGATATTTTTATTGAAGAATTTAAACCATTTATAGTTTCCTCTGCAAGTAAGTTTCTTAATAATTATATTGATTATAATAACGATGAGGAATATAGCGTAGCATTATTAGCATTTAATGAGGCAATTAAGACTTACAATTTCGAAAAAGGCGGTTTTTTGTCTTTTGCTCAAAACATAATAAAATATCGGTTAATAGACTATTTGCGTAAGGAAAGCAAGCAGAAAAATATTTTGACTGAAGGAAGTTTTGAAAATGAAGAATCAGAAAGTTTTAATATTCTTGACAAAAATGCAATGGAAGTTTATCAAACTGAGGGGATAAGCTATCTTAGAAAACTTGAGATTGAGCAATTATCAATAGATTTAAAGCAATATGGAATAACATTTGAAGACTTGGTAAAAGCATCTCCTAAATGGGGTACAACTAAAAAAATATATAATCAGATAATAAATGCTTCACTGAAAAGTAATGAAGTTATGGGAGCATTAATTGGAAAAAAGACCTTGAATATTAAGGAATTAGAAAAGTTAACATCCCTACCCCGAAAAAAAATTGAAAGATCTCGTAGATATATAATAGCAGTGCTAGTAGTTATTATTGGAGATTATCAATATTTAAGAGACTACATTAATTTGGAGGTATAAGGATGAAAGGAATAGTATTAGAGAAACATGATGGATATGGGATAGTACTTGATGAAAAAGGAAATTTTCATAAAGTTAAAAATATAGATAGCTTAGTTATAGGGCAAGAATATATTAATAATTCAGTATTTAAATTTAATAGGAGTCTAGTATATAAGGTAGCAAGTTTCGCTATGGTAATGCTTTTTGTATCATTTGGATATGCTTATGCAAAACCAAGTTCTTATATATCTTTAGATATTAACCCAAGTGTAGAATTAAAAGCTAATATGTTTGGAAGAGTAATTGGTGTGAATCCATTAAATGAAGATGGAAAGAAAATTTATAGTGGGTTAAAGCTTAAAGGAGAAAAAGAAGAGGAAGCACTTAAAGAATTAATAAAAGCAGCTAAAGATAATGGATACTTGAAGGTAGGAGAAGATAATGCAGTTGCTATAACATTGTCTTCAAATAGTAAAAATAGTGAAGATAAAGTAGCAGAGTTAGAAGATGAGCTTAAACAAGAGTTAAAGGACGCTGATCTAGGAGAAACTGAAGTAGTAGTACAAAACTTAAACCTAGAAAGACGTGAAGATGCAGAAAAGTTAGGAATATCTCCAGGAAAGATGTTACTTATTGAAAAACTTCAATCAGAAGAACAAGGGGTTAGTGCAGAAGAATATGCTAATAAACCTGTAAAAGAAATTATGAAAGCAATAAATGAAGCTAAGAAGGAAGATAATACTGAAACTAAGAAAGAAAAATCAAACTCTGAAGAAATAAATAGTGATAAAAATGCTACTACACAAAAGGAAAATAAAGATAAAGTTAAGAATAAAGATGACAAAGTTAAGAATAGTAATATAGATACAAAAAGTAAGAAAAATGATGATAATAATCAAGCAGAAACAAAGAAATCTTCAAGCGATGGAAAAGAAGGCTCTAATAATAAAGAGGGTAAAGATAAAAAATAATAAAAGGACTGAAAAACATGTGTTTTTCAGTCTTTTCTTATTAAACAGACTTTCTAACAAAGGCCATTGTTTGCCACTTCTTGGTTCTCCATCTCCAAAGCATAAGTAGACCTCTAAACCACTCATCACAGGCAAAAGCCACCCACATTCCTGCAAGACCAAACCCCATCTTTATCCCGAAAATATAGGAAAGAGTTACACTGACACCCCACATGGATAAAATGCCCATGTAAACTGGAAATTTAACATCGCCAGCAGCTCGCAAAGAATTAATCACAACAACATTAAATGATCGCCCAGGTTCTAAAATTGCGTCTATAATAAGAACTGTTCCACCAACAATGAGGATGGAAGGATTGTCTGTAAATATTGATAATACCGGAATCCTAAGCAAGGCGAATAGAGTTCCAATGCTAAAAGATATTATAAGAGCTAAACGTAAACTTTTAAGGCAAGTCTTATATGCTTTCTCATTTTCATCTGCCCCAACTAAATGACCCACTAATATTTCAGTTCCTTCCCCTATGGCTACTGAAAATAGGTATGCAAACATAACTATATTTTGAACATAAGCCTTTGTTGTGAGGGCTTCATTTCCAAGGAAATTTATGAAATATGTAATGACAAGTTGAGATAAATTATATGAAAAGTGCTCCCCTGCAGTAGGTATGCCTATCTTTAAAAGGTCTTTTACAATATTTTTAGGGAAAGGGGTTATATTTTTGATGCTTATGCCATGTTCTACATTTTTAAATACAACATAAAGCATTATTATAAGTCCTAATAATTTGCTAATATTGGTAGAGATAGCAACTCCACGTACTCCTAAAACAGGTAAGCCTAAGGGGCCAAATATAAAGATATAATCGAGAATAACGTGTACAATGTTAATTCCCAAGGTAACAAGCATAGATATTTTAGTCAAACCATGACTTCTAACAATTGCTGTACATGTCATCATAACTGATTGTAGGAATAAACATCCTCCGACAATCTTAAGATATTCTGCTGCAAAGCTCATAAGCTCTGGTCTTATTCCCATTGTACTAAGAATTCCATGAGCAGCTAAGAACATTATTAAGCTTAAGAAAAGTCCAAAGATGCAGTTAATAATTAATGATACTGTTGCAACTTTAGACGCCATTTTCCTATTGCCAGCACCAAGGTTTTGAGCAATAAGCACTGATGTTCCAGTAGAAAGAATACCAAACATTATATTCATCATGGTAATAAGTTGATTTGAAACACCAACAGCGGCAACTGCATTATCTGAATATCTGCTTAACATAAGGGTATCTACGCTGCCTAGAAGCATAAAAAGCAAGGTTTCAATGAATATTGGCCAAGTTAATTTAAATACAGTTAATTTTTTAGTGGATAAGGGATTAGATGTCATGTTAATCCTCCAAGTAAAATGCAGCTTTTATAAATTTTTTCTCAAATAAAAAGCTTATTATACACATTGTATAATAAGCTTTTAAAACAAGTCAATTTTATGGAAATTATGGAAGCAATTTAACAAATTCTTGGTGAAGATCTGCTTTAAGTTCGAAGTTTAGTTCCTTTAATACTGTATTAAGTGCTTTTAATGTAAGATATAATTTATCTTCATAACAATTTTCTCCCATATGGCCAATTCTAAAGATTTTATCTTGTAAAAAGTCAAAGCCACCTGCAATTATTATATTATGCTCCTTGATTAATTTATTAAATATATCTTTATATTCAATTCCAGAAGGAACAAGAACTGTAGTTACAGTATTTGAAAAATGATCATTAGGGAAAAGTTCTAATCCTGAGTTTATTAGTGCACCTCTAACAGCATTAGCAAATAGCGTATGTCTTTTAATAATGTTGTTATCGTCAAGTACGTTATCTATTGCTTGAGTTAGTGCATAAATATCACTAATAGGTTGAGTATAAGGGAACCATTTTTCTTCATACCAATTCTTCCATATAGATAAGTTGGTATAGAAACCTTGTACAGGAGTTTTTCTATTATTCATGGCATCTTGTGCTCTTTTGCTTATAGATAGAAAGGTTAAACCTGGAGGAGCAGAAAGACATTTCTGTGAACCTCCAATAACCACATCTATTTTCCATTCATCTATATTTATTTCTTCTCCAGCAATACTAGAAACTGCATCAACTATAGAGATAATTCCATACTTATTAAGAAGTTTACATATGTCAGAGATTGAATTAGTTATCCCAGAAGGCGTTTCACAGTGAACTAAGGTTGCAATCTTAAAATCATGATTTTCTTGTAGAAAGTTTTCAAGCTTATCATAATCTAAGCCCTTTCTTCTATCATCATGAAAATAAGTAACTTCCCCACCGTATATTTTGCAGAAATCTCCAAACCCTTCGCCATATATTCCATTTTCAATACATAATACCTTATCGCCCTTTTCAACTAAAGAAGCACAAGCAGCTTCTAAACCTAATATTCCTTCTCCAGATAGAATAAGGATATTATTTTTAGTTTTTAAAAGAGTTTGAAGTTTATTACAAGTTTCTTTATAAAATTCATAAAAATCTAGGTCCAAATCAGGGTTAGTAATTTCTTGGCTTAATGCCACTCTTACATTTTCTCTTATATAAGTTGGACCTGGAGTCATAATTAATTTATCCATTTATATCTCCTTAAGCTCTAGTTAATAAATTTCTTTTTATAAAAGCAGATTTAACTGCAGTTGCAAGAGGAAGACCTAAGACTGTACCTACTACACATTGCATAAAATTACCCCAAATTGATTGTATAGGTGCATATAAGTTTCCGTAAAGAATTACTTCAGCTATATAGTATCCACCTATCATTATTATGGTAGCTAAAGCTATTCCCAAAAGGTTAAAAAATAAAGATTTTGAAGCCTTACCGTTAGTGCCTTTATCAGATAGATAACCTATAGTATATCCCATGGCAAACCTAATTATAAAAGTAAAAGGTGCCCAAGGTAAAAATGAACTTGTTATATCAAATAGAGCCATTCCGAAAGCTGCTGATATTGCTCCTGCTCTTTTACCAAATACTATTGCAATGGTAAAAGCCATAACATTTCCTAAATGAAATAGGCCGCCTGGAGTAGGTCCAGGAATATTTATGAATCGCGTTGCTACATAGATTAATGCAATAAATAATCCATAAAGCGCGATATCACTTGTTTTTGATTTGTTTGTTGTGTTTGGTGTCATGATGATTGCCCCCTTAATATTATTAATGTTATTATCTTAAAACAATTTAAAAAAAATGCAAAATGTATGGATACAATTTTTTGTATATTAATAATAGGTATTAATTGATATTTTATATGAATAAAAATATAATAAAGATGCAAAGATAATTTAAGGGAAAAATATAGAAAAAATTTAATTTGTAAGGATTGAGGATTTTGAAGAAAGTATTAATATTACTTGATGTTATAATCATGTTTATTGCGGCAATTGCCTTTTTTAGTTATAAAGAAAAACTTGCAATGGATAGGGAGGTATCATCAGCTAAAGAGGTATCTACAAGTTCAGAGCTTTCATTTGGAGTTATTGGGGATTTGCATGAAAAGATTGATAATTTTAATAAATTAGCTGAAGATTTTCATGAAATAAATCCACAAATGGATGCTTTAATAATGAATGGGGATGTAGTAGGTCAAGGAATTCCAAGTCAATATGAATCTGTAAAAAAAGCATTGGATAAAAAAAGCTCAATTTTACCTAAGATAATAATAAGTAATATAGGAAATCACGAATTTTTTGATTATAATATAGAGCAAAATTCTCCAGAGCAAGTTGAAGTATTTAAAAAAAGATATCTAGACTTTTCAGGAGAAGAATTTGTATATCATGATAAATGGATTAAAGATTATCACTTTATATCTCTTGGTTCGGAATCAGGAAATACTAAAGAACTTGGATCTATGAAGGCATTTTTATCTGATAAACAATTAAAATGGTTAGAAGAAAAGCTAGCAGAAAAATACGTAAAGGGTAAACCTATCTTTGTATTTTTACATCAACCATTAAATAATAATGGAAAAGGGTTTACAGGAGTGGAACAAGGGCAGCAAGTTAAGGATATACTATCGAAATATCCAGAGGTAGTCTTATTTACCTCCCATACCCATGCTCCGTTAGATGAGAACGGTGTAAAGACTAATCTTCCTTTTACAACAGTCCATACAGGAGCTGTAGCCTATACTATAGTAACAGATGGTTCTGGTAACAGACAGAATGTAAACAATAATCAAGGGCTATACGTGGAAGTAAATAATGGCAAGGTAACAATAAAAGGCAGGAGCTTTAATGATAAGAAATGGTTATTTTCAAAGGATATATAGGGTTTTTTATAGGAAACTTAACTTATACTTGTTTGAAAATGTCGGCTTCTGGACATTTTCAGGCATGAATAAGTTAATAGTTGAACTTAAAACCCTATGAGTAATATAAAAAGATGGAATAAGTCTATAAGCTTATTCCATCTTTTATGTTTAGGATTCTTCTAAAATCTTATCTTTTTCTGTTTTTAGATTTGATATATTTTCAAGTAAAGATTTTTTATCATCTCTTAAGGAAGACTGAATCTTTTCAATAGCAGTTCTTAAAGCTTTAACATCTTGGAGAGCATCTTTTATTGGTGCTTCCACCATAAGATCTGCAAAGAAGTTGTCAAAAAGACTATCGCATAAAGAATCTAATTCATTTAGATTTATAGTATCTTGTAGTGTATCATCTAAATCACTTAATTCTACTTTATACTTACTTAATTGTAATTTTACTTGATTTATGTAATCAGAAATGTTTTCTATTTTAAGTTGACTTGTAACTTTATTAAGATTGGTTTCTCTTAATACACTTTCTGCATCTTCTAATTCTGAAGTTAAGTTTCTCAATACTGAATATAACTCAGAACCTTGATCAATAGCTTCATTAATTTCTTTAAGTTCAAGGTTAAGCTTGTTAATATTGCTAGAAATTGCAACTAACTTCTCTTTACTAGGGTTGTCTGAAGCATAAAGAGATGCCTCTTTTTCACTTAATAATTTATTATAATCTTGTTCCAAGGTATAGTAGCTAGAAGCTTCTTCTGATAATTGTTTTTTTTCTTCTAAAAGTGTCATTAGATAATTATTACACTTTTCAAAGTTTGCTTTTGCTTCAAGAAGTTCTCTATTTTCCTCTGAAATCTTCTTATCGAACTTACCTGATAGTTTTAAAAAAAGTGTAGTTAGGGAGAAGGAGTTTAATTCTTTAACATCTGATTCTTCGTTATCCCAAATATCACTTAATGCCATAAGTTGATGCTTAGTTCTTATTATTTCTTTCTCGATTTTTGATAACTTTTCTAATAATTTTGAGTAATAAAGTAATTTCCCTCTCATTTCATGAAGGGATTCATTAATTGTTTTTGTCATAATCCTGCACCTCTAAAATTAATAAATAATGATTTCATAATATCATATATATTATATTACAATATCTTAGCATTAAACTAAATAAATAAAAAATTACGATAAAATTAATTTTCTAATCAAATTCTAATAATTCATTAATCATTCTATAATTAATGAAATCTATAATAAAAGTGTAGAGTAAATGAATGATTTAAAGAAAATGAAAAACATATAAATTTTGGAGGGATTATTATGATAACAATAGAGATGATTGATGAATTAAGAGCTAGAGTAGATGTAACTTACGAAGATGCTAAGGAGGCGTTAGAAAATTCTCAAGGAGATATTTTAGAAGCTATAATATATCTTGAAAGAAATAATAAGATTAATTCAAAAAAGCAAGAGTATAAAGAGGATCACAAAGAAGAACAAAAAGAAGAGCAAGATGGTTTTACAAGGGCTGTATGCAAAGTGATTTCTTGGTCAAAGAATGTTTTAAGAAAAGGTAATTCAAACCACTTAGTAATTGTGAAAAATGATAATGTAATACTAAGACTTTCACTAACAGTAATAGTTTTAGTGGTTGTATTAGCACCATATATTTCATTACCATTACTATTATTAGCGTTATTTACAGGTCATAAAATTAAATTTGTAGGAGACGATATAGAAAAAACTAGGGCGAATGATACAATGGATAAAGCTAGCACAACTGCGGAAAACATTAAAAGTGAATTTGTTAAATAATAATTAAGGGGATGTTTTTAAAGAGTTGCAGTAGAGATACGAGATTCTTTAAAAATATCCTTATTTTATGTTTATGATAGGTTATAATTTAATTAAAATACTTGAGGGGTTGAAATAATGAAGGGAAAGATATTGATTATTGAAGATGAGGTTAAAATAGCAAGATTTGTTGAACTAGAGCTTAATTATGAAGGGTATGAAGTAGAGAAGGCGCATGATGGAAGGACAGGTTTTGAAACATTTAAGAATGGCAATTTTGATTTGATTCTATTAGATATTATGCTGCCTACAATGAGCGGAATTGAAGTTTTAAGACGTGTAAGAGCAATATCAGAAATTCCTGTTATTATGTTAACCGCCAAGGACGAAACTGTAGATAAGGTAACAGGACTTGATCTTGGGGCAGATGATTATGTAACAAAACCTTTTGAGATTGAAGAATTATTAGCAAGAATAAGGGTGGCTTTAAAGAGAAAAAGTGTAAATAGAATTGAAGGTAATATATTAACGGCAGGAAAGCTTAAGGTTGACTTGGAAAAATACACTGTAAGCTATGATCAAGAAGCGATAGAGATAACCAAAAGAGAATTTGATCTATTAAAATATCTTCTAGAAAATAAAAACAAAGTATTATCTAGGGAAAAAATAGTTGAAGAAGTTTGGGGCTATGATTACTATGGAGATACTAATGTAGTAGATGTTTATATAAGATATTTAAGAAGTAAATTAGATGATAAATTTAATAAAAAAATAATCTATACCGTAAGAGGGGTAGGGTATTCAGTGAAAGATGAATAACAATAAATTTAACGATATAAGCAAAGAATATGCCGAAAATGTGAAAAAAGAAATTAAGAAAACTTCAGAAGGAATAATTACAAGGATTAGATTGTCAATAGTTTTAAAGTTAAATACTATGTATACCTTGCGATTAATTGGGATGTTGATTTTTTTAAATATTGCAATTAGCATTATTTATGGTTATGCAGTTTATAAGACAAATAAAAGTAAGGTAATTGAGTCTGTTAGTTATATATATCAAATACAAAAACAACAGAAAGATCTTCCTACAGGGATTATTGAAGGCGTTGGACATACTGAGGCGATTAACTATTATTTTTATGATGAAAATAATAATTTAATGTACACAAATAATAGTGAGACTGCAGAATTAATTAATACAGTCTTTAAAATAGATAATGAAAATTCATTGAAAACTAATGAAAATCCATTTAATTCAAAGGAAGCTTTAAATAAGAAAATAAATACACTATTAAATATTAATTATGTATATGAAAAAAGGCTTACTACTGAGAGCGGAGATATCAAGGTAGTAGCTCAATATGGATTTTCTAATGAGCTAAATGAGTTAAAGATAATATTAAGTATATTAGTATTGGTAGAAGTTGTACTAATTTTATTATCTTTAAGTAAAGCAACTAAGGGAACAAAGAAGATATTAAAGCCAATTGATGAAATGAATAATACGGTTAAGAATATTACAATAAATGAGTTGAATACAAGACTCAATATAAGTGGGACACAAAATGAACTTAAGGATTTATCGATAACAGTAAATGATATGCTTGATAGAATTCAAAAATCTTACGAAGTTCAAAATCAATTTGTATCAGATGCATCTCATGAGTTAAGAACCCCTATAGCAGTAATTCAAGGATATGTAAAGTTACTAGATAGATGGGGAAAAGAGGATCAAAAGGTTCTACAAGAATCTATTGATGCAATTAAATCTGAAGCTGAAAATATGAAGAAGCTAGTTGAGAATCTTTTGTTTTTAGCAAGAGGAGATAAAAATACACAAGAGATAAATTTTGAAATATTTACATTAGAAAATTTAATGGAGGAAATACTAAAGGACACTCAATTAATTGATAGCAATCACAATATAATTCTAGAAAGAAATGATAGTGTAGAAATTTATGGTGATAGAAAGCTAATTAAGCAAATGCTAAGAATATTCATTGATAATAGTATAAAGTATACTCCAATTGATGGAACTATAAAGCTAAACTCTTATTTAGAAAAGAAAGAAGTTTTAATAGTAATTGAAGATAATGGAATAGGGATATCAGAAGAAGATTTACCTAAAATATTCAATAGATTTTATAGAGCAGATGAGTCTAGAACAAGAGAAACAGGAGGAACGGGGCTTGGACTATCCATAGCAAGGTGGATAGTTAAAAGTCATAAGGGACAAATATCAGTTAAGAGTGCTTTAGATAAGGGAACTAAGATAATTATTAGTTTGCCTTTAAATAAAGATGAATAAAAATTCATTAGAAATTTTTAAATATCCGTAAAGTTTTTGCATAAGTAGTAAATGTAAGATAAAAAAGAGTATAATGATTTTAGAATTATAGATAGAGTCATAGTGGGTATAGTCAATACTCGCTATGACTTTTTTGAGGCGGTGAAACCTATATGGATTTTTTAAACAAGTATATTAAAAAATACTGGAGATTATTTCTTCTTGCAGTTCTTTTCCTTACATTAGAGGCTTTGTGTGATTTATTACAGCCTACAATAATGTCAAGAATAGTAGATATTGGAGTAGCTGAAAAGAATATGGACTATGTAATAAAACTAGGAGGTATAATGCTTTTAGTAACATTGGTAGGAGCTATAGCAGCATCAACTAGAAATATAATAGCAACTAATGTTTCTCAAAATTTTGGTGCAGAATTAAGACTAGATTTATATAAGAAGATACAAAGCTTTTCTTCCAAAAACATAGATGAATTCGATAGAGCATCTCTGATTACGAGATTGACAAATGATGTGAATCAAATCCAAGTTTTTGCTAATGGTCTTATGCGAATTTTTGTTAAGGCTCCTTTATTATGCATAGGAAGTTTATTTATGGTTATAAGATTAAATTATAGATTAGCTCTAATATTATTAGCTGTAATTCCAGTGGTATTTATTATCATTTCTTTGAACATGAAGATAGGATACCCTTTGTTTAGGAAAGTGCAAAAAGCTTTAGATAAGGTAAATAGCATAATGAGAGAATATCTGTCAGGAATACGAGTAGTTAAGGCATTTAATAGATTTAGCTATGAAGAAAATAGGTTTGGAAATTCAAACGAAGAATTATCAGAAATATCAACGAAAGCAATGAAGAGGATGGCTATATTTTCTCCTGCAATTACTTTTACTGTAAATTTAGGAATAGTTGCAGTGATATGGTTAGGAGGAGTAAAGGTAAATCAAGGGCAAATGCAGGTAGGCCAAATAATAGCATTTGTAAACTATATGACCCAAATTTTATTTTCACTTATGATAATTTCAAATGTATTTAATATGTTAGTAAGAGCAAAAGCCTCGGCAGAGCGTATAGAAGAAGTATTTTCTAAAGAAAATACAATGATTATAAAGGGGAAACAAATAAAAGAGTTTGCTTCAAAAGGTAAGATAGATTTTATAAATGTAAGCTTTAGCTATTCAGAGTCTTATGAGGAAAAAGTACTTAATAATATATCCTTTAGTTGCTTAGAAGGAGAAACTGTGGGGATAATTGGATCTACTGGTTCAGGCAAAAGTACTCTTGTGAATTTGATTCCTAGGTTTTACGATGCTATTGATGGTGAAATAAGAGTTGATGATATAGATGTAAAGGAATTAGATACTAAGGTCTTAAGAGAAAAGATAGCTATTGTGCCTCAGAAGACAGTTTTATTTACTGGCACAATATCTGAGAATATTAGGTGGGGAAATGAAAAGGCTACTGAAGAGCATATAGAGAAAGTTTCAACTATTGCTAGAATTCATGATTTTATTGAGAAATTGCCAGATGGATATGATACTTTGATAGGACAAGGTGGAGTGAATTTTTCAGGTGGCCAGAAACAGAGAATTTCAATTGCTAGAGCGTTAGTAAAAGATCCGGAATTATTGATTTTAGATGATTGCACAAGTGCACTAGATGTTACGACTGAAGCTGAAATAAGGGAAGAATTAAGAAAATACTCAAGTGAGCTTACTACTATAATCATAGCTCAAAGAATTACTTCTGTAATGAATACGGATAGAACAATTGTTTTAGATAAAGGTGAGATTGTAGGAATTGGAACTCATAAGGAACTTATGAAGGAATGTGAAACTTATCAAGAGATATTTAAGTCGCAAATTGGGAAGGAGGCAATATAAGAATGAAGGAAGATAATTCAAATAACGTTACTCCCCCATCATTGATGAGAAGAGGTCCAGGCCAAGGTAATAGAATGGCACCTGTAGTAAAACCAAAGAATTTTAGAGGAACTATGAAAAGGTTGTGGAACTATTTTGGAAAAGAGAGAAACCTATTGTTAATAACCTTTGTATTTATAATTATTGATGCAGTAATAACACTTTTAGTTCCATATATAATTGGAAAGTCCATAGATGCAATGTCTAGTAATAATCATAGAGTGAATTTTTCAATATTAACATACATTATAATAGCCTTATTTGGAGCATATTTTATTGATGCGATTCTAAATTTTCTGCAAGGCTGGCTAATGGCAGGTATATCTCAAAGAATAGTAAAAGGGCTTAGAAGAACTTTATTTAGTAAGCTGCAGAAATTACCTATAGGTTTTTTTGATACCCATCCTCATGGTGAGGTAATGAGTAGACTAACTAATGATATAGAAAATGTAAGTAGTACCATATCTCAATCAACAACACAGCTTATGTCTGGGGTGATTACAATATTGGGTTCTTTAATAATGATGCTAGTCCTAAGTCCAATATTAACTTTAGCAAGCATAATAACAGCCCCTTTAGTTTATTTACTTACAAAGGTAATAGCTAAGAAAACTAAGGTATTATTTAAAGAGCAGCAAGTTCAGTTAGGAAGATTAAATGGATATATTGAGGAGACTATTTCAGGAATAGATGTAGTAAAAGCTTTTAATCATGAAGATAAGGCTATTGAAGAATTTCAGGAGCTAAATTCAAGTTTATGCACTGTTGGCCTTAAGGCTCAGATTTGGTCAGGGTTTCTAATGCCTTTAATGAATGTAATTAATAATGTCGGATTTGCAGTGGTAGCTGGTATTGGGGGGTCTTTAGCAGTAAAGAACCTTATTACAGTAGGGGTAATAGCTAGCTTTTTAAGTTATTCAAGACAATTTACTAGACCTTTAAATGACTTGGCAAATATTTTTAATACACTACAATCAGCAGTAGCTGGAGCAGAAAGAGTTTTCGATATTTTGGATGAGGAAGAGGAGCCTTTGGATATAGAAAATGCAATTTCTCTTGAAAATATTAAAGGACATGTAGTTTTTGAAGATGTATCCTTTGGGTATAGAGCAGACGTTCCTATACTTAAAAACATTAGCTTCGAATCTAAAGAGGGCACAGATACAGCTCTAGTAGGGCCAACAGGAGCAGGTAAAACAACAATAGTTAATTTGCTTACTAGGTTTTACGATGTTACCGAGGGCAGAATATTAATTGATGGAAGAGATATAAGAGAATATACAAGGGAAAGTCTGAGAAAAGCCTTTGGGGTAGTTCTTCAAGATACTTATCTTTTTTCAGGTACAATAAAGGAAAATATAAAGTATGGAAAACCAGATGCCTCAAATGAAGAGGTTGAAGCAGCAGCAATTATGGCAAATGCAGATGCTTTTATAAAAAGATTGCCTAATGGATATGATACAATGCTTTGGGAAAGTGGAGGAAACTTAAGCCAAGGGCAGAGGCAGCTTTTAGCTATAGCAAGAGCTATTTTATCAAAACCAAGTATTTTAATATTGGATGAAGCAACAAGTAGTGTTGATACAAGAACAGAACGAAGAATACAAGAAGCCATGTTAAATATGATGAAAGGGCGTACGAGCTTTATAATAGCCCATAGATTAAGCACTATAAGGGATGCTAACACAATTATGGTTATAGATAATGGGAATATTATTGAAAGTGGAAATCATGATGAGCTTATTAAAAAAGAAGGTGTATATTCTAATATGTACCTTAACCAATTTAAAAACATAAGTGAATAGAATATTAAGATTAAGGGATGGATGATTAAAAAATCCATCCTTTTTTGAAAAATTTCTTTATAATTATTAAATAATATGAGATATTAAGAACATAACATTTTAATAAGTAAGTGAGTGGATAATATGAAAATTAAAAAGAAGCCTTGGCCGTTTTTGTCTCTAATTTTGATAATCTTTTTAGCTGGTGGTTATTATATTTATAATTTAAATACATATAGGGATAAGAAAGTGGATCCTAAGATTAAAAGAGGGGAATCAGTATCTATATTTGTGACAT
This sequence comes from Clostridium paridis, assembly GCF_016765615.1. Taxonomy (GTDB): domain Bacteria; phylum Bacillota; class Clostridia; order Clostridiales; family Clostridiaceae; genus Clostridium_T; species Clostridium_T paridis. Next base: position 66,802 of record NZ_JAESWA010000019.1, read on the forward strand.
CAGATATACATTACTTACCTGATAGTATAAATGATCATGGGGAAGCTTTTCAAAGATTTGTAAGCTTAGGTGATGGGAAGCAAACAGATTATATTGAACAAATTACGGATGCCTTTATAAATGATATTAAAAAAAGTAAACCTCAATTTCTTATAATAAGCGGGGACTTAACAAGTAATGGTGAAAAGGCGAGTCATGAAGAATTGATTAAGAAGTTACATAAGATAGAGGAACTTGGGACTTCCGTGTATGTAATTCCAGGAAATCATGATATTTTGAATCCTAATGCAAGAAGTTTTAAGGGAGAAGATCAATATAAGACCGACTATATAACCAATAAAGATTTCCCTATGTTGTATAAGGATTTTGGATATAATGAAGCTGTTTCGAGGGATAAGAAGACATTAAGCTATTTAGTAGCACCAACAGAAGATACTTGGTTTCTTATGCTGGATACAGCAAAATATATGAATAACATTAAAAATGGATCTCCAGAAGTAGGGGGACAGATTACTAAAGAAACATTTGAATGGATTAAAAAATGTAGTGATTTAGCAAAAGCTCATAATGCAAAGTTAATAACAGTTATGCATCACAACTTAATGGATCACAGTGGAGTGGTGAAAAAAGATTATACGTTAGATAATAGTAAAGATGCTATTGATGAATTTACAAAGGATGGAATAAACTTGGTTTTGACAGGGCATATACATATTCAAAATATAAACTCCGCTCAAGATAACAATACCAAGATTTATGATATAGCAACTAGTTCATTGGCGGTATATCCTCAGCAGTACGGAATCATAAATTATGATAAGGAAAAGGGATACGATTATAGTACTAAGTCTGTTGATGTTGAAGCTTATGCGAAAGAAAATGGATTAAAAGATAAAAACCTAATTAATTTTAAATCTTATTCCGAAGGGTATTTTGGGGATAAAGCATATGATAGGGCATACGAAAATCTAGCTAGTTCAGGACAATATACAGTTGAAGAAATTAAAGCTATGAGCAACATAATGAGAATAGTAAATCTTAATTATTTTGCAGGAACTGAATATAAGATTGGTGATGAAATAAAAAACACTGAAGGATTCAAACTTTGGGAAAAGGATATATCTATGTTTCAACGTAATTATATCTTAAGCATAATAAATGGGAAGAAAGAAGATAATACCCATTTGCATATTGAAAAATAGTTAAAAATACAGAAGTTTTCTTAATGGTAGGAAGCTTCTGTATTTTATTGCATTATAAAGTGAAATATTAATCACAATGATTGTTGAGAACAATTGGCAATTGAAGTATAGTAGATAGTAATAGAAATATTTATTATAAGATATTTGAAAGAGGTTAGAATTATGGATAATAATAAGTTGGGGAATGTATCCAGTGAATATAAAAGCACAGGAATTTTGGGAGGAATAAGTTTAATGAAAATAGCAGCAATTATTTTTGCTTTAGCATTGTATGTTATCATTAACTACTATATAGGGTTAAGAGGAATTCAATTGGTACAGCTTTTAAATAAGAGTATAAATACTAAAGTTTTATGGATAATCTTTTGGTTTAGTGCTTTTAGCTATATTTTTAGTATGGCACTACCTAAGATTTTACCTAAAACTATTATAGGTGGACTAGATTACATAGGGTCGTATTATATGGCTATAATGATGTATTTACTAATAATTTTACCTATAGTAGATATTTTAAGAATATTAAATGGTAAACTAGGTATTTTTCAAATAACAGATTTCTTTAAGGCAACTGTAGGTATAATTATAACAATTTTTATTATGTTTATTTTGGTTTATGGAACTTGGAATGCAAGTCACACTGTTATAAAAGACTATGAAGTAAACATAAATAAAAATGTAGGAGCTATTAAAGATTTAAAGATAATTATGGCATCAGATATTCATATCGGAAGTGTTGGATATAAGGATAGGATGGAAAAGTTGGTTGAGATGACCAATAAGGAAAATCCAGATATGGTCCTACTTGCTGGAGATATAATAAATGATGATATACAACCATATATAGATGAGAATATAAGTGAGTATATGAAAGCAGTAAAATCAAAATATGGAGTTTTTGCAGTTACTGGAAATCATGAATATATAAGTGGAAAAGCAGATAAACTAGTAGGTTTTTTGGAGGAATCTGGAGTTAAGGTTCTTCAAGATGAATATTTTAAGGTGGATGATAGCTTCTACGTAGTAGGAAGAAATGATATATCGGGAATGAGCTATTCTGGAATGAAGAGAAAAGATTTATCAGAAATAATGGAGGACGTAGATAGAAGTAAGCCTATATTTTTAATGGATCATCAACCGAAGAATCTTCAGGAATCAGTTGAAGCAGGAGTGGACTTAGAAGTCTCTGGACATACGCATAGAGGACAATTAGCACCTGGAGAGCTAATAACAGGAAAGCTTTTTGAAGTTGACTGGGGTATGCTTAAAAAAGGAAACTTCACTGAAATAGTTTCTTCCGGTTTTGGGACTTGGGGTCCTCCTATAAGAATAGGGAGTAGATCGGAGTTAGTAAGAATAAAAGTTAAATTAAATGAATAGATAGGGGTAGGATGTTATAATGGCTGGTGTAATAAAATTTTTAATGAACGTAGTTAATAATTTACATGATTTTCTTCAAAAGATATTTAATAAAATGGGAGTGGGACTTAATGATAAGCAACTTCACTTTATTATAATTGGATTACTTGGGATATGTATTTTTGCTATTACTCAACTTGCTTTCAAAAAGCTATCTAAGTATAGCATCACAGCTATATCATTTATATACACATTTACAGTACTAGTAGTAATAGTATTTGCCATAGAAATTGGTCAAAAGATAACTAAAAGAGGAAACATGGAGTTTGAGGATATAGTTGCAGGCTTAATGGGGTTTTTGTACCTATTTATTATCTATTTAATTATTAAAATAGGAAAATATTTATGGAATGAATTTTTCTCAAGAAAAAAGAGTAGAAAAACTAGGAAGTGAAGATATGAAAATAGGTGCCTTTTCTAAGAAAAACAATATTACTTTAGATTCTATAAGACACTATATTAATCTAGGATTGTTGGTACCAAATAAAAATGGAAAACAATATGATTTTGATGAAAGATGCCAACTAGACATAGAAGAGATAATGAGTTTAAAGGCGTTAGGTTTTAGTTTGAATGAAATCAAAACAATTTTCTTTTTTAAAAAATTAGCTAGCTTGGTTAAAAATGAAGAAAAGAAATATTATAAAGGTATATTTAAAAGAAAGTATAATGATATTTCAGCGGAGATAGAAAGGCTTGCAGATATAAGAAATAAGCTTGAAGAAAAGCTAAAGACAATGGAGTTATCAGAAGATGTTGAGCGGAGAAAAATTGGAGTTGATATAAGTGTATTAAATTTACTTAGCTGCAGTCTTTGTAACGAAGGACTATCATTAACACAAGGAAGTATAACTGATAATAAAATAATAGATGGAACTTTAAGTTGCAAATGTGGTAAAAGATATATAATTAGTGAAGGTATTTTAATGGATGAAAATAAGCTTGCTAATAATGAGGATTTTTTTAAAGAAAGTTCAATAAAGGATTATATATTAGAAACAAGTGAAGAATATTTAGACAACTTATATAAAACAAATGAGTGGTTACATAGAGAACTTGATTTTAATAGTTTTAATAACAAGGTAATTCTAGAATTGGGAACAGGTTGGGGATATTGTTTAAGGAGTATATATAGCGAACTTCCTGAGTCAAGCACCTATATAGCTGTAGACAGAAATATAAATTCTCATATCTTTTTAAAATCAATCTTAGAAAACTTGAATTATGAGAGAAATATTTTATTTGTTTGCTGTGATTTCTTAAATATTCCTATTAAAAATAAGTCTATAGATATAGTGATGGATATTTCAGGAACAAGTAATTTTGGTTTTGAGAATAAGAATTTTCTATTGGATTTAGTAGATAATAAAGTAAAAGAACATAGTAAGCTTATAGGAAGTTATATTTTATTTAAAAATTTTGTTGCTGATAGTTTTGTTGACAAAAAATTTAGAATTAATTTTATTCTTGAAGAGGTTAAAAAGAATTTAAATAAATTAGGTTATAAGTTAGAAACGGAAAGGATTTCTGATTATGTAGAAGAAGGAGGGCCGTTTGAGAATTACTTTAAAAAAGGTGAAAAGGTGTATACTTATAATTTTTATGGTAAAAGGTAGGGTTAGCCCCACCTTTTTTTTATTTTAGTAGAAAAATTTTTAAAAATCCCTGTTGAAATGGTCTGAACACTACAGAGTAAGATTAATTTGACAGGGGGGTATTAAATGAAAAAAATAAGTTTAACAAACAAATTTATAATAAATAAAACTATTCATTGGTGCATAATAGGGATGCTATTACCAATATCAACACTATTCATTATGGATAAGGGAATTTCATTGTTACAAATAGGGCTACTTGTAGCTATACAATCGGCAACAGTTATAATCTTTGAAGTACCATCAGGAGCACTAGCAGATAATTATGGTAGAAAGAATGTTTATATTATTTCTATGATGATGATGTGTGTAGCAGCAATAATTTATATATTTTCTGTGGGGTTGCTTCAAGTATCTATAGGGATTGTATTTATGGGTATAGCACAAGCACTTTCTTCAGGTACAATAGATGCATGGTTTGTGGATGAATTTAACAATGAATTTCCAAAGGGTGACTTGCAAAGTGCCTTGGCTAAATCTAATGTATTCACATTAATATCCTTAGGAGGGAGTTCATTGCTCTCGGGGATACTTCCTATGAGCATTGGAACCATACTTCATGCAAAGCTACACTTAAGTATTTATTCAATTAATTTTATAGTAGAAATATTGCTTATAATTATTCAGATTGTATTAACAAAAAGATTAATAGTTGAAGAAATTAATGAAAATAAAAAAGCTAAGATATTAGAAAGCTTAAAATTATCACCCAAGACATTGAAAAGTTCTCTTAAAATTGTAGTGAGAAATAAATCTATTTTTTTTATGATGCTATCAACAGTAGTTTGGGGATTAGGTTTTTCAGCTCTAGAAGTTTATTGGCAGCCACAAGTAAAGAATATATTAGGAGAAGAAACTAAAATTGTAGTGTTTGGAGTTATAAATGCAGGATATTTTTTTGCTGGTGCTATTGGAAGTATAATTATTTCTCCTATTTGCAAACTGTTTAAAGGAAACTTACTAAAGGTATTGATTTTAATAAGGATCTTACTTGGGATTTCATTTATAATTCTAGCTTTTCAAAAAAATATAATAACATTTGTAATTGTATATCTATTACTTTATGCAATTAATGGAATGGCAGAATCACCATATTACACACTATTTAATAATCATGTAGAAAATGAGAATAGAGCAACTCTCTTATCGTTAGAATCTCTATTTATGAAATCGGGAGGACTTGTAGGTTCTTTAGGCATGGGATTTGTGGTAAAAGATTATTCTATCTCAGTAGGCTGGATAATAATTGGAGTAGTTGTAATTACATCAGCTAGTTTATTTTTTAAGATATTGATAATGGATAAAAAACATAGTAGCTCTCCATAATATAATGTATAAATTATTAAGGAGGTTTCAATATGAATAATGTTCATTATCAAGTAAGTGGACTCGCAGGCTCTGAAAGTAAAACAAAATTAAATAATGCATTAGATAAAATAGAAGGAGTTCATAAAGTTGAAGTTGATTTAGCAAGAGGAACAGTTGAGGTGCAGTTTAATAATCCTGCAACAGGTGAAGAAATTAAAAGGTGTATAGAACACACTGGATATAAGTTAGATAGTAACTAAAAAGAGGCCATATACGGCCTCTTTTAATATAAACATTTTAAATGAAAAACTTAATTAATAATATTATTGATATTACACAAGTAGCAATTGATATATCTTTAAACTTACCAGTAGTTAATTTCAATATTACATAAGATATCATACCAAATGCAATACCATCAGCAATACTATAGCTCATTGGAATTAAAAGCAATGCTATAAATGCAGGTATAGCTTCAGAAAAATCTGTTAAGTTAATTTCTTTAACAGGCTCTAACATAAATAATCCAACTAAGATTAATGCAGGAGCAGTTGCTTCTGTAGGTATCATTAAAAATAATGGTGAAAGGAATAATGCAAGTATAAACATTACAGATGTTGAAACCGCTGTTAATCCAGTTCTTCCTCCTTCGGATACACCAGAAGCACTTTCTACATAAGCAGATAATGCACTAGTTCCAAGACAGGCACCTACGGTAGTGCCTATTGCATCAGCAAGTAAGGCTTCCTTTGCCCTTGGAACATTACCTTTTTCATCAAGGAGACCAGCCTTTGTTGATACACCTACTAAAGTTCCTATAGTGTCAAACATGTCCATAAACAATAAAGTGAAAAGAACTATAACCATGTCTGGGCTAAAAACATGAGTCCATTCAAATTTCATAAATGTTGGAGCTAATGAAGGTGGAGCACTAACAAGGTTCCCAGGAAGGTGTGTTAGTCCCAGTGGTATACCAACTATTGTAGTTAGAGCTATTCCAATTAATAAAGCACCTTTTACTTTTCTAGCTAATAAAATGGCAGTTATAATAATACCTATAATTGCAAGTAGTACGCCAGGATTTTTTAAATTACCAAGTGAAACGATAGTACTACCATCTACATGAGTGATTATTTGAGAACCTGATAAACCTATCAGTGCGATAAATAAACCAATTCCTACTGAAATAGCTCTTTTAATATTTAATGGTAAGCTATTTATTATTGCTTCACGTATATTGAATACTGTTAATAGTATAAATATAATTCCCTCTAAGAAAACTGCTGTCATAGCAAATTGCCATGAATATCCCATACCTTTAACAACTGTAAAAGCTACAAATGCATTAAGTCCCATTGCAGGAGCTGCCGCAAAAGGAAGTTTTGCAAGTAACCCAATTAACAAAGTTGCCACTATCGCTGATATTGCAGTTGCTGTAAATACTGCGCCTGAGTCCATTCCTGCTGCGGAAAGAATTGAAGGATTAACTGCTAGTATATAAGCCATAGTCATAAATGTAGTAATTCCAGCTAATATTTCAGTCTTTACATTAGTTTTGTTTTCTTTTAATTTAAAAAATGATTCTAACATTGAATATATGTCTCCTTTTCACATAAGCAATTGTAAAAAAAATCTATTGAAGTTTCTACAATACACTTTCTTTTGTTTTACGCCTAAAAAAAATCACTTGAATATATTATCAAATAAATTAGATATAAGCAATAGGAATTACGAATATTAATCTGAAAATAAATGGATTTATTCGGGAAAAATAAGGCAACTGTAGCAGTCTTAATTATAAGTCACTACAATTGCCTTTTATAAATATTATTTTGCTTTTAAAAATAATTCTGGATTCTTAAATATTATTTCTTCATAGTCGTCATGGATCTCAACCTGTAAAACATCATATAGTTTCTTTAATTGTTTTATTATTTGATCAAGAAACACATCATCTTTTACCAAGAGGTACATTTTACTTTTGAGTCCATCACCAACTTCTCCACATAATATTCCTTCAAGGTTAAAAGCTCTTCTTGCAAATAATCCAGTTATATGAGACATTACCCCAGGATGATTGTTTACTAATAATTCAATTATTAAATATTTATTATTCATATATTTTCACCACCGATCATGTTGTTTAAACTTTCTCCAGGAGGAACCATTGGAAATACATTTTCTTCTGGGTTAATGTCAATATTTATTACATAAGGTTCCTTTAAGCTCAAAACATATTCAAGTTTAGCTATTGGATTTTGTTCATAGTTTAAGTTACATGAGTTTAAACCAAATCCTTTGGCAACTAAGGCAAAGTTTGTTTTAGTTATAAACTTTGAAGCTATAAAATGTTTATCATAAAATAACTCTTGCTGTTGTTTAACTAATCCTAAATGATTGTTATTTAGAATTATTATTTTAATATTAAGATTAAGATCGCATAGGGTAGCAAGTTCCTGAATGTTCATTAAAATAGAACCATCACCAGAAAAACAAACAATTTGTTTGTCAGGATTAGCTAAAGCTGCACCGATAGCAGCAGGAAGTCCAAATCCCATGGTACCTAATCCCCCAGAGGTTAGTAGGGTTCTAGGTTTGTTGAAAGGATATATCTGAGCTGTCCACATTTGATGTTGCCCAACGTCAGTAGATATTATTGCATCCTCATCTAAAAATTTAGAAACCTGCTTAATTATATTTATTGGATGAAACAAATCTTCTTCTGCCGGAAGAACTAGGGGGTATGACTTTTTACAGTTAGCTACTTCTTTTAACCAATTTTCTCTTGGATTTAAATCTACTTTCTTTATAAGATATTTAATTATAATACTTATATCACCAATTATAGAAAGGTCAACTTTTTTGAGTTTATTTATTTCAGATTCATCTATATCTACATGAATAATTTTTGCATTGGGAGAAAATTCAGATATCTTACATACAGCCCTATCGTCAAATCGAACACCTAAAGCAATAATTAAATCTGCCTCATTCAATAGTAGATTAGTAAATCTAGCACCATGCATACCAAGCATGCCTAAATATAGTTCATCATGATATGGAAAAGAACCTAAAGCCATTAAGGTAGTGGTAGCTGGAATAGAATTCTTCTTTGCTAATTTAAATAAGTCATGGGAGCATTCAGCATTTATAATACCTCCTCCTACATAAAGAATGGGTTTTTTAGAGGAATTAATTAAATTTACTGCAGTATCAATATCTTGTGAGGATATATGCATTTTAGATGACTTTTGTTGTTTGATTTCTGGCCAAGAGTTAAATTCATATATTTGAGTTTGAATGTTTTTTGGAATATCAATTACCACAGGGCCAGGCCTGCCATCTTCAGCAATCCTGAAAGCCTCTGGGATAATATCAAATAATTCTTCGATTGAATGTATGAAAAAGTTATGCTTAGTAATTGGAATAGTTAGCCCATAGGTATCAACTTCTTGAAAAGCATCAGTTCCAACTGCATAATATGGAACTTGCCCAGTTATTGCAATTAGAGGTATAGAGTCAAGTTTTGCATCAGCTATAGCCGTTAATAAATTTGTAGCTCCAGGCCCAGATGTAGCAAAACATACAGCAGCTTTGCCAGTTGACCTTGCTATACCTTGAGCAATAAAAGCAGCCCCTTGCTCATGCCTAGCCAATATGTGGCTAATATTGCTCTTGTATAATGCATCATAAAGCGGGAGATTAGCACCTCCTGGAATACCAGCGATAGTATCAATACCAAGTAGTTCTAAAAGTTTAATAGTAATTTCAGCCCCAGATAAATTCATTAATAAACACTCCTTTAAATAATAAAAATTTCTATAAAATAAAAAACCTTCGTCCTATATATAAGGACGAAGGTTGAATCTCCGCGGTACCACCTATTTTTGTATAAAAATAATACACTCTTAAATATAGTACGGGCACATATAGTTGAAACTTATAATACCGATACTACTTCTCCTTTAACGTTGAGACTACGTTTAATTCTACTCTTTACATTTCGATTAACGACTCCGAGGCTACCTTCTATAGTTCCTTCATGGGAAATTTACACCAAGCTTTCCCTCTCTTTAAATCCAGAGAATATATACTCCTCCTCATCAAAGTCTTTGATATTAAATTGGTTATTGTTAGTATTGTATAACTATGCAAAAACAATGTCAAGAATATTTTGAAAATTTAAAATTGATAAATTTCAATAGGTAAATTATCTGGATCACTAAAGAATGTAAACTTTTTGCCTGTAAATTCATCAATTCTTACAGGCTCAGTTCCTACATTATTTGCATTGAGGTATTTTACTGAAGCATCAATGTCCTCAACTTCAAAAGATAGGTGTCTAAGACCACAAGCCTCGGGATAACTTGGCCTCTCAGGTGGATTTGGGAATGAAAAAAGTTCGATTTGACTTTCACCAATAGACAAATCAAGTTTATATGAGTTCCTTTCTTTTCTATAAACTTCACGAATAATATTTAGGCCTAGTATATTAACATAGAAATTTTTTGATATATCATAGTTTGAACAAATAATTGCAACATGATGTATTTTACGTAGATTTAAGGTATTCCTCATTTTACATACTCCTTTACTATATGAATAGTATTTATTTTAGCATTAATATATGAATTAGTAGAAATACTTTTATTGAATTCATTAATCATTATGTTAAAATATCTATAGTACAGTTTCGAAAATGGAGGAAGACAAATGACTAAAGGTAGAGTTTTTAAAGGACTGATTTTGGGAGCAGTTACATTATCCCTAATAGGAAGTTTAGTTTCTTGTGGTAAAAAGACAACAGAACCTATTTCAAAAAGCGAAATATTACTAGATACACCTTGTAAAGTAACAATATATGATAAAGTATCAAGTGATGTTTTAGATAAGGCATTTGACAAATTAAGAGAAGTAGATAAAAAAATGAATGCTGCCAATGAGGATAGTGAGGTTTCTGCAGTAAATAATCAAGCGGGAAAAGGATATGTAAAAGTATCTGATAATACCTTCTATGTTATAAAAGAAGGAATAAAATATGGAGAATTAACTAATGAGAAGTTTGATATTAGTGTAGGTCCATTAGTTAAACTCTGGCATGTAAATCAAAGAAAAGAAAATGATACTGAACCACTTCCAACTCAAGATCAGATAAATCAAGCAAAGTCTCTTGTTAATTATAAAAATGTTCTTTTAAAAGAAGATACAAAAGAAGTTATGTTAAAAGAACCGGGAATGTCCTTAGATTTAGGCGGAATAGCGAAAGGTTACGCTGGTGATGCAGTAGCTGAGGTTTTAAAAAGTAATGGAGTAAGTCATGCGATTATAGATTTAGGTGGAAACATTTTAACTGTAGGTTCTAAGACTGATGGATCAGACTGGAAAATTGGAGTACAAAATCCTAATAATGAAAGAGGAGATTATTTAGGAACAATAGAGGTAACTGATAAGGCAGTAGTTACGTCTGGTATATATGAAAGATACTTCATTAAAGATGGCAAGAAGTATCATCATATTTTAGATACTTCAACTGGATATCCTGTTGATAATGAACTAGCAAGTGTTTCAATTATTACCAATAAGTCAATAGATGGAGATGCCCTAGCAAAAGCATTTTGTTTCGGTGTAGATAATGGATTGAAATTTATTGAAAGTCAAAAAGGTATTGAGGCAATTTTTGTCACAAAAGATAATAAGGTGTATGTTACTTCAGGTTTAAAAAATAATTTTAAAATAACAGATAATAATTTTAAATTGATGAATTAATTGTAAGCTTCATTAATATTATGTATAAATATGAATAAATTACATCTAAGATACTACTAGATTTTTAGAGAAAAATATGTGATACTTGAATCGAAACAGTGGATAAAGAATTTTTTATTAATTTAATAAAAAATTAGAGTATATTGTCTATTAATTTAACAAATAATAGGAAAAAGAAAGCTATTATTTACTTTTTTCAATAGAATATCATTAAAAACTACTGTGGAAATAATAAAATCTGTTAAAAAAACGAAATTTAATTAATAAAATATAAAAAAAATTTGTATTTCCATTATTTTTAAAAAATTTCATTGACTACGGTAGTTTAGTGAGATAATATTTAAGCGTAAGCGATAACATATTGGAGGTATGAGGTATGAATAAAAAATTAATAGCATCAATTTCTGCAATAGCAGTAGTTGCAACTTTGTTTGCAGGATGTGCAAAGAAAGATGATTCTACTACTAAAACCACAAAGGAAATAAAGGTAGGACTTTCAACAGATGAAGGTGGATTAAATGATAAGTCATTTAACCAATCAGCAGATGCTGGTATCAAAAAAGCTGTTAATGACCTTAAAGTAGGTTATAAAGCAGTAGAATCAAAAACTAAAGATGACTATGAATCAAATCTAGATGCATTAGTTGCAGATGGATCAGATTTAGTTTTTGGAATAGGATTCCAAATGGAAACTGCTCTAGGAAATGTAGCAGATAAGTACTCAGATAAAAAGTTTGCAATTGTTGATACAGTTGTAAATAAACCAAACGTAGTTTCTTATACATTTAAGGAACAAGAAGGATCTTTCTTAATGGGAGTTATAGCAGGAAAGACTACAAAAACTAACAAAGTAGGATTTATAGGTGGAAAAGATGAAGCACTTATAAATAAATTCGAAGCAGGATTTGTAGCTGGTGTTGAATCAGTAAACCCAACTGCAGCTGCAGATTTACTAAATAGAAAGAACGTTGCATATGTTAATAGTTTTGCTGATGCTGCATTAGGAAAACAAGCAGCTCAAAATCTTATTAACTCAGGTTGCGATGTAATTTACCATGCTGCTGGTGGTGTTGGAGTTGGAATGTTCCAAGCAATTCAAGAAGCAAACAAAGCAGGTAACAAAGTTTGGGGTATCGGAGTAGATATGGACCAAGCACAAACACTTCCACAATATGCTGACATTATACTTTCTTCAATGATTAAGAGAGTTGATACTGCAACATATGAAGCTACAAAGAGTGTTGTAGATGATAAATTCCAAGGTGGAAAAAATGTAGTATTAGGAATTAAAGAAGGAGCTATCGGAATAGCAGAAACTTCAAGCAAGAACACTCCTAAAGACGTTCTTGATTTAGTTCAAAAATATCAAGATGCTATAAAAGATGGAAAGATAACAGCTCCATCAACTATAGATGAGTTAAAGGCATTTAAGCCAGTAGATGTAAAATAGTTTTTAAGACAGTGTAAAAATTTCAATTATATAAGAGCTAGATGAAAAAATTTATCTAGCTCTTATAAAGTTATTAGGAAGTTATTAAAAAGTTTGTTTAAGAATGGGAGAGATAAAAAGTGACAAAAGTGGTAGAAATGAAAAACATAACCAAAGTATTCCCAGGCACTATTGCAAATGACGATGTTAATTTTGATTTGGAAAAGGGAGAAACACATGTTTTATTAGGAGAAAATGGGGCAGGCAAAACCACTTTAATGAATATCCTTTATGGGTTATACCAACAGGAAAAAGGGGAAATATACATAAATGGAAAGCTTGCCCAAATTAATAATCCAAATGATGCAATAAAACTAGGTATTGGTATGGTACATCAGCATTTTATGCTTGTGCACAATTTTACTGTAGCAGAAAACATTATTTTAGGTAATGAGCCTAAAAAAGGCATGAAAATTGATATGAAAAAAGCTATTGATGACGTAGTAGAGGTTTCTAAGAAATATGGATTTAAAATAGATCCAAACGCAATTATTGAAGATATAACAGTAGGACAACAACAAAAAGTAGAAATTCTTAAAGCCTTGTATAGAGGAGCAGAAATACTTATATTAGATGAGCCAACAGCAGTACTAACTCCCCAAGAAATTGAAGAGTTAGGTGTTATTATAGATAATTTAAAAGCACAAGGAAAGTCAGTAATACTTATTACTCATAAGCTAAAAGAAGTAATGAAAATGAGTGATAGAGTAACAATTATAAGAAGAGGTAAAGTTACTGGTATAGTTAAGACAAAGGAAACTAATATAGATCAATTAGCTGAATTGATGGTAGGTAGAAAAGTTAATCTAGTCATTAATAAATCAAAAGCTAAAATGGGAAATGAAGTTTTAAGTATATCTAAATTAAATGTAAATGATCATAGAAATTTACCCGCAGTTAAAGATCTTAGCCTATCTGTAAAGGCTGGAGAAGTTCTAGGTATTGCCGGGGTTGATGGAAATGGACAATCAGAACTTGTAGAAGCAATTACTGGACTTAGGAAAGCAGTTTCAGGAACTATTAAAATAGATGGTAAAGATATATTTAATAAATCTCCAAGAGCTGTAATGGAAGCAGGAGTTGGACATGTACCTGAAGACAGACACAAGAGAGGGTTAATATTAAAATATTCTCTTTTTGAAAATGCAGTTCTAGGATTCCATAACAAGAAGCCATATTCAAAGGGTATCGTTATGGATTATAAGGAAATAAGAAAACACACTAAAGATTTAATTGAACAATTTGATGTAAGAACTCCGAATGATGAAGTCATGGCATCTGCATTATCAGGAGGAAATCAACAAAAGTTAATAGTTGCAAGAGAAATATCAAAGGAGCCAGCATTACAAATAGTATGTCAACCTACTAGAGGATTGGATGTTGGAGCTATTGAATACATTCATAAGAGAATAATTGATGAAAGAGATAAAGGAAAAGCTGTTTTATTAGTATCATTAGAACTAGATGAAATTATGGCTCTTTCAGATAGAATTGCAGTAATGTATGATGGGCAAGTTGTGGATATTCTTGATAGAGCAGAAGCAACTGAACAAAAATTAGGAATATTGATGGCAGGCGGAAGTTTAAAGGACGAAAAGAAAGAGGTGAAAGACCTTGAGTAAAAATAATAAAGAAAATAAAATTTATGAAATAATAAAACCTACACTTTTCCCAATTTTTGCAATTGTAATATCTATATTTGTTGCTACATTTTTCGTAGTTTGGGCAAAAGGTTATTCAATTTTACAATATCCAAGGGCATTAGGAGACTTATTTAGTACTGTCTGGAAAGGTAGTTTTGGTACTCAGATGAACACACTAAACACTGTGTTTTATTTAACACCATTATTATTTACTGGAGTTGCAAATGCATTAGCTTTTAAGACTGGTTTATTTAATGTCGGTGTTGAAGGCCAATTTGTAGTAGGTATGTTAGCAGCTGGTGTTACTGGTTCTATACATGGATTGCCAGGAGTAGTCCATCTTCCACTAGTAATATTAGTAGGTATATTAGCAGGAGCACTTTGGGGAGGGATACCTGGATACCTTAAAGCAAGGTTCGGTACAAATGAAGTTATTAACACAATTATGATGAATTATATAGCGCTTTACGTATCCAACTTTGTAATCTTAAGAACTCCTTTAGGAGCAGCAGGAAAATCTGCTACACCTATTATTGAAGACAGTGCAAAGTTAGCTAGATTTATACCTAAATATCAAGCTAACTACGGAGTTGTTATAGGTATTGCGGTAGCAGTATTTATTGCATGGTTATTATGGAAAACAACTATAGGTTATGAATTAAGAGCAGTAGGTACAAATCCTTCTGGTGCAGAATATGGTGGAATAAGTATAGCAAAGAACGTAATTCTAGCGATGGTTATTTCAGGAGCTGTAGCAGGACTAGGAGGAGCTGTGCATTTGGCAGGTGGAAAGTACTATATGGATGACTTAAGTACTTTACCTGGATATGGATTTACAGGAATGGCAGTAGCATTGTTAGCGAAGAGTAATCCTGTTGGCTGTATCTTTGCAGCAGTTTTATTCGGAGCTTTAGATAGTAGTTCAAAAACTCTTCAACTTAACGGAATTCCTAAGGAGATAGTTTACTTAATTCAAGCAATTATAATTATATTTGTAGCAACAGATTATATAGTAAAATACTTCTCAGAAAAGAAGAAGAAGGAGGCAATGATAAATGGGTAGCATTAATATTATAGTAGAACTTTTAGCCTCCACATTAGCTTTAGCAGCACCACTAATTTTTGCTGGACTTGGAGGAGTTTTTTCTGAAAAGTCTGGAGTAGTAAATATCGGACTTGAAGGTATGATGATTATAGGTGCATTTTTCGGTGTATATGGTTCTCATATAACTGGAAGTGCGTTAGTTGGGTTAGCTTTTGCAGTAATAGCTGGTGGATTGATTGCATTAGTGCATGCTTTCCTTAGTATATCACTTAGAGCTGAACAAGTAATCTCTGGTACAGCAATAAACTTATTTTCACAAGCTTTGGCAGCTTTCCTAATATTTAAATTATTCGGAAAAGGGGGCCAAACTGATGGTGTTAATGGTCTAGATTATACTGTTCCTGAAATTATAAGAAATATACCAGTTGCAGGAAGATTTGTTTCTGGATTAAACTGGTTTGTATTCTTAGCAATAATAGCAGTTGTAGTTACACATTTTATTATGTATAAGACTCCATGGGGATTAAGAATTAGATCCGTTGGAGAACATCCACAAGCAGCTGATACTCTTGGAATAAATGTATATAAAACAAGATATATATGTGTAGTTATTTCCGGTATGTTAGCAGGATTAGGTGGAGCTGCATTATCACTAGGAATGACTCCATTATATAGAGATGGAATGGTAGCTGGTAGAGGATTTATAGCACTAGCTGCATTAATCTTTGGTAACTGGAAGCCAGTAGGTACTATGTGGGCATGTTTGTTATTCAGTTTCGCAAATGCACTACAATTAAAATCGCAAGCATTTGGATTCAATTTACCAACAGAAGTATATGCAATATTCCCATATATAATAACTATGGTAGCACTTGCAGGTTTTGTTGGAAAGACACAAGCACCAGCAGCAGATGGAATACCTTATGAAAAAGGTAAGCGATAGGAATATAAAATAACAAGTAATCAGAAATTTTGAGATGAAAACAGAGGCTTGCCTCTGTTTTTCTTTTTATATAGCCTATAAGATGTAATATGATTTTTGCATTATATGTGATAAATTCATTGAATTTTCATATTAGAAGATTAAAATTATAATGGGTGATGATATGAAAGCAAATATTTTAGTAATCGAAGATGATTTAGATATACAAGAATTGATTTCAGAATTTTTAAAGGCAGAAAATTATGAAGTAGATACAGCTAGTGATGGAGTTGAAGGCATAAATAAGTTTAAAAATGGAGACTATGATTTGATTATTTTAGACCTTATGCTTCCCAATTTAGATGGATTTTCTACCTGCAAAATGATTAGAAATAAATCCAATGTTCCTATAATTATTTTAACAGCACTAAATGATGAGAAAGACCAATTAAAGGCTTTTGATTTTAATGTTGATGACTATATTACAAAGCCATTCTCCTTCAACATTTTGATAAAAAGAGTCGAGGCGGTGCTAAGGAGAATAAAGAAAGAAGAAGAAAATATAATTGAGTATGGAAATTTAAAACTTGATTATGAAACATATAAAATATATGAGAATGGAGAAGAGTTAGAATTTACAACTAAGGAATTTGAGATATTACACTTGTTAATGAGCAATGTTCATAAGGTTCTTACAAGAGAAATGCTTTTAGATAGAATATGGGGATACGATTTTTATGGTGAAAATAGAATTGTTGATGCGCATATCAAAAACATTAGAAAGAAACTTAAGTTGCCATACATACAGACAGTAAAAGGTATAGGATATAGATTGGAGCTTAAAGATGAAGAGAAATAGTATTAAATTTAAAATTTTTATTTCTACTGCTGGAATTCTTATAGTTTGCACGATGATAATTCTAACAACATTATACCTTGCGCTACCAAAGTATTATTATAATTATAAAATGAAGAATATTGAAAAAGGTATAAAAACATTAAGTGGGCAATTAAGTAAGACAAATATAAAATCTCAGGATAATCAGGAGTCACAAACACTGCTACATAATTTTATGAAAAACTATAATGTATCTTTAGTATTACTAGATTATAGCAATAATTTAGTTTTTTTGCCAAACTCCTTTAGTAGATTTTCGGGAAATGAATGGCTTAAAGGTATGTCTCAAGATAAGAAGTCAGATGGACCACCCTTAGATGAAGCTAGTAATGCATCAGGTAAAATAATAAATAAAAAAAATAACTCGGAAGTCTATGCTTATACCCAAAAGGTATATTTTAAAGATGATCCAAGTAGTTACTATTTAATGATAGAAGCTCCACTTCAACCAATTGATGAAGCTGCTAAGGTTATTTTATATTTAATGCCGTACATGTTTTTATTTATAGTCATTATAGCCTTAGGAACTGCACTGGTTTATTCAAGAAAGATAACGGACCCACTATTAACCTTAAATGATGTAGCTCGAAGAATATCAAAATTAGATTTTAGTATTAAATCTGAAATATCTAGCAAGGATGAAATGGGTGAATTATCAAGTAGTTTGAATACTTTGGCGAGTAATCTTCAAAAGAATATGGATGATTTGAAAGATGCGAATATGAAGCTTAAGGATGACATAAAGAAGCAAAAAATACGAGAGAAAGAAAGACAAGAATTTGTTGCAACTATATCGCATGAATTAAAATCACCTATAACATCTGTTAGTGGGCAGATAGAAGGTATGCTCTATAGTATAGGAGCATACAAAGACAGAGATAAATATTTGAAAAAATCTCTCTCTATAATGAAAGATATGGAGAAATTGGTTTATGAGCTTTTGGATATATATAAGCTTGAAAGCAATGATAAGTTAGAAAATAAGAGCATAATAAATCTCTCAGAAATAGTAGATGATATAATGGAGGATATGTTCTTTTTCATCGAAGAAAAAAAGGTTAGATTAAATATAGATATAGACGAAGAGTTTACAATTGAAGGAGATTATAACAGGCTAAATAAGGCACTTTCAAATATAATAATTAATGCAATAAAATATTCAAAAGAAGAAGAAAATATAATAATTAAATTAAGTAAGTCAGATAATTCAAGAGCTTATTTGGAAGTTATAAATACTGGAGCATCAATAGATGAAGAACATTTGGATAAGTTATTTGAACCGTTTTATAGGGTAGAGAAATCTAGAAATAGAAAAACTGGTGGCAGTGGTTTAGGCCTTTACATTGTAAAGAAAATATTAGAATTACATCAGTTTGATTATAAGATTGAAAATATTGATAATGGAGTTAAGTTTACAATTGAGTTTTAAATAAATAGGAGGAATTAAGGTGGTAAATAAAGTGAAAGTAAATTATCAACATGAGGAAGAGGAGGACAATGAGCAATTCCTAAGAAACTTTGAATATAAAGAAGAAGAAGTATTCTCCTGTGACATTTGCGAAACTGAAATATCAGAAGAAGAATATGAACGTAATGACGGCCTATGTGATGAGTGTAACGCTGATATATAGCAATCATAGAATTTAACATTTCGAATACTATGTTTATTTATTGTAAATCTACGATAGACTCTCTTCTAAAAAATGACTAAAAGGGTGAATTAAAATTCACCCTTTTAATTTGCATATCATTTCAAAAATCTATTAAAACATAGTCATTATTTTAAGCTAAAAACAACTTTTAATTTATGAATAAATATATTTATAATAATTAATATTTAAAATTGAAAGCTTATCCTAAATATTTGAATATTTTCAGAGTTTTCACCTAGTTATAGGCTAACAAGTGAAAATAACTCTTCTATGCTATAAATGATAAGGTTTTAAGTTGCTTTTAAACTTGATAATAATTTTGAATAGTAAATTAAATGATGATAATATCTATTGAGTTAAGAGAATTATTTATATTGGGAGAGTGCTTCAATGTCAAGTTTAAAAAGTTATCTGATTGGTAAACCACTTAAATCATCTCAAATTCATCACGAAAAATTTTCAGTAATCAATGGATTACCTGTATTATCGTCAGATGCAATTTCATCAGTAGCCTATGCGTGTGAAGAAATACTATGGGTCCTTGTGCCTATCATGGGAATAGGATCTTTCAAATATTTAGGAATGGTATCATTAGCGATTATAGCATTATTATGTATACTAGTTTTTTCATATAGACAAACTATAGAGAGCTATCCGAATGGAGGAGGTTCATACATAGTTTCTAGGGAGAACTTAGGAGTAATACCTAGCCTAGTGGCGGGAGCTTCACTTACAGTAGATTATGTGCTAACAGTTGCGGTAAGTACAACTGCCGGAGTTGCAGCAATCACATCAGCAATTCCAGGACTTTTAGATTTTAAGATTGAACTTGCTGTGTGCATTATAATACTCATGGCAATAGGAAACTTAAGAGGAATTAGAGATTCGGCTAGATTCTTTAGTGTACCTACATATTTATTTCTATTTACAGCAATTTTAATGATTGTAGTGGGTTTGTATAAATATTTTATATTAGGAATTGAACCTGCACAAACTGTAGTTCTTTCTAATCAAATTGGAGATTTAACAATACTTTTATTTTTAAAAGCATTTTCAGCTGGGTGTACAGCATTAACAGGATTAGAAGCGGTAAGTGATGGAGTACCTAACTTTAAGGCTCCAGCAACAAAGCATGCTAAGCAAGTTTTATATCTATTATTTGGAATAGTAGTTATATTATTTGGAGGAATGTCTTTACTTGCAAGTGTATATCATGCTGCACCAAGTTTAGATAAAACAGTTATATCACAAATAGCTGAACAAGTTTTTGGGCAAAATACATTTTTATTTTTCCTTATGCAAATAGCAACTACATTAATACTTACTATGGCAGCAAATACGGCGTTTTCTGATTTCCCATTGTTATTATCTTTTATAGCAAGAGATGGATACGCGCCTAGACAATTTGCTCAGAGAGGTTCAAGATTAAGTTTTTCTAATGGTATAATATTACTTTCTATCGCAGCATCAATACTTGTAGTAATATTTAGAGGAGAAAATCACTATTTATTACCTTTATATGCAGTGGGAGTTTTTGTATCATTTACATTATCGCAGTCAGGCATGGTAATGAAGTGGATAAGAAGTAAACAAGCAGGCTGGAGACATAAGGCATTTATAAATGGTTTTGGTGCATTAATAACTTTAGGTACTGCAATAATAATATCAGTGAATAAGTTCATACACGGGGCTTGGGTAGTATTTATTTTAGTTCCAGTTGGCGTAATTATAATGAAGAGAATAAATAGACATTACAAGAAAGTTGCTGAACAATTAAGCTTAGACAACAATTACTTTCCAGAGTTTAATAAAAACGAAGCTAGAAGATTTATAGTGCCAGTAGCATCACTAAATGAAGCAGTAATTAAAACAATAAGTTATGCTAAATGCTTATCAAAGGATATTACAGCATTCCATATTTCCATAGATGATGAAGTTACTGAAAAGTTAAAAGCAAAATGGGAAAAATATGATATGGGAATACCACTAGTAATTAAGAAGTCCGAATATAGAGATGTAGTTGAACCACTAGTAAACTTTATTAACTCAGACGAGTTTTGTACACGTGAAGATGATATAGTTACTGTTGTTGTTCCACAGTTTACTTCTGAAAAATGGTGGGGAAATATTCTTCATAATCAAACAGCAATATTCTTAAAGAGATCATTACTAAAGAATAAGAATATAGCAACAATAACTGTGCCATTTATTATTAAGGATTATAAGAAAAGATAGAGTACTAATATAAAAAACTGATAGTTGAAGTTAGCAACTATCAGTTTTCGTTTATAATTTATTAATTAAAAAACAACTTCCTTTAATTTTCTTCACATTTTTCTTTACTGAGGCCACATACACGCCTACATCTTCGGGGTTATTTAAAGCACCTATTCTTCCATATAACCCGGCAATTGATAGGGAAGCTAAAGAGAAACGTTCATGATTACCTTTTCTATCAATAGATTCAATATATCCATCTGACTTATGTTCATCGCTAAAGAAATCAAGTATTTCCTTATCAAATCGTTCTATTATTCTCTTACATAGTGAAGTACAGTCTTCATAGGGTTGCTGTACAATGCACACAAAGTCATCGCCCCCAATATGACCAACAAATGGACCTTGAGGAGATAACTTATATGCTTCATCTTCAATTAAGCGTGCAGTAAATTTTATTATTTTATCGCCATTTTCAAAACCATAAGTATCATTATACACTTTGAAATTATCTAAATCAAAATAAAGCATGCAGCAACATGAGTTAGATAAGATAAAGTCAGAAATAACTTTTTCAATTACCCCATTACCTGGGAGAGCGGTGAGAGGGTTGAGTTGCCGGGCATAATTGTATTCTATTTTTGTAGTGAAATTAAGTAGAGATTGAATAGTAACAACACCATAATACCTTGAATTCTTAGTTACAATAATGTAATCATAGATTGTATCATTTTTTCTAGCCATAGCTATTCTAGATACTTCTCCCACAGGTGTAAAATAATCAACTATTAAGGGATTAGTATCCATAACCAAGGAGACCGGTCTTTTTGAAAATACAGCAACTCCAAATTGGGTGGCCAAAAATGAATCTAATGAATTTTTCATAACAAGACCAAGGGGAATAGAATCTTTTACAATTGCAGCACCGGTAATTTCATTTGAATCTAAGTATGATTTTAAATCTTTACAAAGGGTATTTGGAGAAAAAGGTTTATCTATTCTTACAATTTCTCCAATGTAGTTGTTAGGTATTCCACTAAAAGTTGAAGCTTTCATTCTATTTGATTCACTAATGTAGTTTTTTATTTTTAAATCAATATCAATTATTTCAGGGGAAGGAAGTCCTAGAAAAAAACCTTGGCCAGCATAGACACCTAGAGAAATTAAGGTTTGTAATTCTTCTTGAGTTTCAATACCTTCTGCGATAAGTTTCATATTAGTAATTTGTGCTAACTTCACAAAGCATTCTATTAAGGACTGTTTAAACAAATCTTCATTTATATTTCTTACTAAATCCATATCTATTTTTACGTAATGAGGTCTAGTTTCAGAAAGCATCTTTAAACCTGAATAACCTGAACCCATATCATCTATTGCAATCTTATAACCTTGATCAAGATAGTTAAATAAAGCTTTTTTAAAAATCTTATAATCCTCTATACAAGTCTTTTCAGTTATTTCAAAGATTATATTTTCTGTTGATATATTTTCTCCATTAAGAATTTCTTTTGTTAGCCCTTTTTTAAAGCTTTCATCCTTAAATATATTAGGATCAACATTTATAAATAATAGTTTATCCTTAGAAAGAGACTTAGAATTTCTAAGAGCTTTAGTTCTACATAAAAGTTCAAGTTCTAAACTTTTATTTAATTTATGAGCAGTATCAAATAGCTTTTCAGGATTCCGCAAAACAGAATCTTCAGGGCCTCTAGTTAAGGCTTCATAGCCAAGTACTTCACCATTTATAAGCGATACAATTGGTTGATAATGAGTTATTATAGAATCCATATCTAGAATTGAGTTAAATTCTTTAGAAATATCAGAAGTAATTAAGTTTGTGGAATTATTTATCATTTGAGACGCCTCTTTCTTTATAACAATTAATTAAGCAAAACCAATATAGCATAGTAGTGTTAACATAAGAAAAGCGTAGTGTTAAATTAATGTTAATGAGTTTGTAGAAAGTGAGATTCGTGTAAAAAATTGAAAGAAGAGGTCATTTTATGGTACAATTGCTTTGGTATTTAAACTAAGGGGGATAACAATATGAAAAAATATTTTAGAGTTTTTGCAGCATCTGTTGCAGTAGTAATGTCAATGGCTTTAATAGCAGGATGTAGTAAAAAACCAGCAGTTACACCAGACCAATATTTGACTTTTTTCTTGGATTTAGCTGTAAAAAACCAAATAGGTGATGCTAAGAAATTAGGCATACCAGATTCTGAAGTTAAGAAATTAACTGATGAAATTGATAAGCAATATGAAAGTATTGCGGCAAGTGATTCAAGCGGTTTAGACAAGGAAAGTTCTAATAAGCTAATAGAATCAGCAAAGAAGGGAATAGCTAAAGTTAAATACAATATTAAAACTGTTGAATCTGATAGTAAGAGTGCTAAGGTTGAAATGACAGTTTATCCTGTTGTAATAGATGAAGCTGATTTAACTCCAGAGAAGTTAATAACTCAGGATGAAATAAAACAGTTAGCTAAAGAATATACAGATGAAGCAACTTTAGAAAAAAAAGCACAGGATTTAGCTTTAGATAAGGTATGCAAATATTTTGAAAATCCTAAAATATCAGATGAAGCTAAAACAATTACAGTTGAGCTAAAAGTTGAAAAGGGTGAATGGAAGGAAGTAAATGAAGGAGAACTTGGAAACTTCATAGAAAATAGTTTATACATAACTAAATAAATATAAAGCCATGGAAGTGAAGAGGATTTCCATGGCTTGTATCATTTATATACATAATTAACTATAAAAGAAATTGCTAAAAAGTTATATTTTCTAGTAACCAATCATTTCACCCCCTCATATGATGATATGTATGAAAAAAAGGGGGGATAATATGAGAAAATATATTAAGTTTTTCTCAGCAGTAATGGCTATAGTAATGTCAATGGCCTTAGTGTCTGCATGTAGCAAAAAACCAGCAGTTACACCAGATCAATACTTAACATTTTACATGGATTTAGCAGTGAAGAATACTGAAGGAGATGCTGCAAAACTAGGTATATCTAGTGATGAAGTTAAGAAGTTTAAGGACCAAATGGAAACTCAATATAGTAAGGTTGTAGAAAATGATACAAGTGGCGTAGATAAAGAAAGCCTAAACAAAATGGTTACATCAATAAGAAAAGGTATGTCACAAATCAAATATGACATAAAGACTGTAGAATCTGATAGTAAGAGTGCTAAGGTTGAAATGTCAATAAATCCAATGGTAATAGAACAAAATGACTTTAGTCCAGATAAGTTAATATCACAAGATGAGATTATGCAATTGGCTTCTCAATATACAGATCAAGCTACATTGGAAAAGAAAGCAACAGAAATAATTATAGATAAATTATGCAAATACTTCGAGAATCCTAAGATATCTGATGAATCTAAAAAAGTGACTATTGAATTGAAGGTTGAAAAAGGTGAATGGAAAGAAGTAAATGAAGGAACCCTTGAAAACTTTATAAAAAATAATTTAATAATATATAAATAACTGCTAAGCCATGGAGATAGATTAAAGTTTTCATGGCTTTAATTTTGGAAAAAACTTCGATTTTATAATTAGATTTAGGGTGATATAATTAGACGGAAGGAGGGGGAAGATGAAGAAGAATTTTAAAATTTTAACATTATCATTGGCATTAATAATGTCTATGGCATTATTAATTTCATGTAGCAAAAAACCAACTGAAACATCACCAACACCAGGTGAGTACATAAAATTTTATATGGATTTAGCAGTGAAAAGTGAGATGGGTGATTCCAAGAAACTAGGAATATCCAATGATGAAGTAAAGGAATTTACAAATGAGTTGGACAAGCGATTTAGTGATGGTATAGCGAGCGATGCAAGTGGAATTGATAAAGAAACCTTAAATAAGCTAGTGGATTCATTAAGAAGAGGAATGACAAAAATAAAATATGACATTAATACTATTAATGTTGATAAAGAAAATGCTAAAGTTGAAATTGTAGTTAATCCTATAATATTAGATCGTAAGGAGTTAACTCCAGACAAAATAGTATCTGAAAGTGAAATGAAAGAATTAGCTAAAGAATATAAGACTAAAGATGCTTTTATGAAAAAAGTCATGGAACTTGCAACAAGTAAAATGTGTAAGTATTTTGAAAATCCTAATATATCAGATGAGGCTAAAAAAATCACTATTGATCTTAAGTTAGAAAACAATGAATGGAAAGAAGTTAAAGAAGGACCATTTAAAGATTTCATAAATAATAATTTAGTGATTTATAAATAATGATAAGGTCATGGAAGAGTTATAATCTCCATGACCTTATTAGCTTTATTATTCTTTAGGAATTTATAATATTTTAAGGTTGTAGATAACATTATAAGTTTGAATTATAATCTAATACAGCTTGAACAAATATTGCTGGACCTATCCAAAGAACATCTTCATCAACATCAAATTTAGGATGATGATGTGGATAGATAATTCCTTTTTTAGGGTTATTTGAGCCAAGGAAAAAGAATGTTCCAGGGACATTTTGAAGATAGTAAGCCATATCTTCAGAAACCATAGTAGGTTCTTTTAAGTATACTAAGTTTTCTTCTCCAACAATTTTAAGAGCTGATTTCATAAAGCTTTTAGTTACTTCTGAGTTATTATTAACAGAAGGACAAATCTTATCATAAACTACATCCGCAGATGCTCCATTAGTAGAAGCTATTCCGTTACAGATTTCAATAACTCTTTTCTCAACTAGTTCTCTATCCTCTGGAAAAATTGTTCGAATTGTGCCTTGAAAGTGTACAGACTCCGGAATGATGTTCCAAGTAGAACCACCTTCAATAGAACCAATTGTAATAACTACTGGATGAAGAGGATTTATCTCCCGGCTGACTATTCTTTGAAGAGCAGAAATCATTTCAGCACCTATTGATATTGGATCTACACAAAGATGTGGTAAAGCACCATGACCACCTTTGCCGTTTATTGTTACGGATAACTTATCAACTGCAGAAGTTGTATATCCAGTTCTCACACCAATCATGCCAGCCTTTACTTCTGGGAAAAATCCACCTATGTGTAGTCCTAAAACTCGGTCTACCTTTGGATTATCGAGAACTCCTTCAGCAATCATAGGCTCTGCTCCAGCTGAGATTTCTTCTGCAGGTTGAAAAATCAACTTAACATTACCCTTTAGTATAGATTTATATTTAGATAAAATCTTTGCTGTTCCAAGTAACATTGAAGTGTGGGCATCATGTCCACAAGCGTGCATACAATTATTATTTGAGGCGAATTTTAAACCTGTTTCTTCTTTTATAGGTAATCCATCCATATCAGCTCTAATGGCAATAGTGGGACCAGGATTTTCGCCATTAATTAGTGCGCATATTCCAGTCTTGCTAAGAGTGATAAACTCAATATTCATTTTAGTTAATTCATTACAAACGAAATTATAAGTTTCTTCTATATCTAAGCCTGTTCCAGGAATTTTATGAAGTTCCCTTCTCCAGTTGATAATATCATTATGAATTTCTTTAGAAAGTTTTATAGGATCCATACTCATGCCCTCCTTCAAAATGAATTATTTCAGAAAATTATACTATAGTTTAAGAACTTTGTAAGTAAAAAATTTTTTGAAAATTTATTTAAAACTCTTCTGAGTTTTAAACTCATATTACATACTATGCTATTTCTTTGGACAGTATATAGTTATAAAAAAAATTAAAGCTACTAGATGAGGTGACTAAGGATGAAAAAATGGATATCAATGATTTTAGTGTGTTTATTACTAAATATTCAAATGCCAGTTATGTCACAAGAAATCATTAATGAAGAATATAAAAGCAAAATGAAACAAGATATATTAACACTTATGTTAGCTTATCCAGGGTATATAAAAGATGTTACTACAGATGGAAATAAAACTTTTGTTATAATGAAGTCTGGCAAAAAGATATTATATGATGACATGAGAAAAAAAGGGCATGAAGAGAAGTTAGATAACCCAGATCTTCAAGATATGTTGGAACAAATATATCCATTAGAATTTACAACAACAGTGATGAAGAAGGATTTTGATCCTGGAAGAGGCAGAAATTATGACTTATTACAGGAAGTATATGGGTCATCAAAAGGAGAGATTGAGAAAAATTTAAAGCCATTACAGTATGGATTTGCTGGTTATAGGTTTAATGATAAAAACGGAGCTAGAACAGCATTAGAAACATCATTAAAAGAATTGATACCATTAGCAAAGACAAACCCCAATATATCTAGTTGTCTTTACCCAGCTAGCGGAACCTATAACTATAGAGTTATCTCAGGTACTGGAAGATTAAGTCCACACTCCTTTGGAATAGCAATAGATCTTAAAAGTGATCCTAGAGATTATTGGAAGTGGAGTACTGAAAAAAAGGCAGAGGAAAGACTTAAGTCGTATTCAAAGGATTTAGTTCAGGTTTTTGAAAAGAATAACTTTGTTTGGGGAGGAAAATGGGGGCATTTTGATATTCTTCACTTTGAGTATAGGCCAGAAATAATAATAAAAGCAAAATATTTTGGAAACTGGAAAGAAAGTGATGGAAGTTGGTATAAAGGTGCACCTATAGATAATGAGGAAGTAAAGAAAGCAATTGAACTAATAGAGGATAGACTAGACGATAATAAAGAACAAACTACTCTTTCTGAAGCAGAAGATACGGAATTGGTGGAATTTGTTCAAGACATATTTGTTAATAGAAATAAGGCTATTTTAGATAAAAACTTAGAACTAATAGAATCACTATATGATACAAATAGTAAGTATGGAAAATGGGCTTATGAATATGAAGAAAGAAAAGTGAAATATTTAAATAACTGGGCAGAAAAACAAGGAGTTAAATTCACTGAAATAATACCTAAAGTAATTATAAGAAGAAGTAGAGGTGGGAATGATAGATATTCCTTTAATATAATGTGTAACACAGAGTATAAATATATATATGAAAATCTTCCTGACATTGTTAATAGTTCTAGAATAGGTACATATCATTCATTACAACTTACTAAACAAGAAGGAGAATGGGTAATAACTAAGGAGTGGTATACGGATCCATTTGCTGATTCCCTTAGTTTAGACAATATAAAAGCAGAAAGTATAAAACAACATATTATTTCCCAGGAAACTAGGGATATTTCCGACATAAATGAACGAAGAAAGGGAGCAATGCAATATGCAGATACCTACTGCGGAGCTGCTTCACTACCTGAGTATGGATTTAAATATAATAAGAATTATAGAGATTTTAATCCAGAAGGAGGAGATTGTGCAAACTTTGCATCACAAGTACTCCATGAAGGAGGTAAATTCAAAAAGAATTCTACTTGGAATTATAATAAAGGAAGTGCTACAGGCCCATGGGTAAATGCAGATAAGTTTACCTCATATATGATACATAGCGGAAGAGCTTCAGTTATCGCGCATGGAAGCTATGAAAAAGTTTATAAGGCATCATATAAATTGTTACCAGGAGATTTTGTTGCCTATGAGAAAAAAGGAGATATTACACATATTTCTGTCGTATCAGGAGTAGACTCAAAGGGATATACATTAGTTACTTGTCATAATACTGATAGAAATAACGTTCCTTGGGATCTAGGGTGGAGTGATAAAAAGATAAAATTCTGGTTAGTAAGAGTTCATTATTAATAGTAAGTATTGTTATAGACATAGTTATACTACAATGCTATAATCTTCATACAAAGTAAATATTGATAAAACATAGGTGACTAATAGGATAAAATAAATTTATTTAAATAAAGCCTTTAAATGTCCCATAAGGGAATTAGTATAATAGGGAAACAGGTGAGATTCCTGTGCGGTCCCGCCGCTGTAAAAGAAGAGTCTTAGTTATAGAATCACTGGGAAACTGGGAAGATAAGCTAAGATTATGACACTTGAGCCAGAATACCTGCCTAAGTTTTTACACTAATAGGGTTTTTGGGTTTCACTAAAAATTCTTCGAAGTTTTAGTTCGACTAAAATTCATACGTGCCATAAAATTGCCAGAAACCGCAATTTTATAACAAGTATGAATTAAGTCTCACAGTTAAAACTTCTTCTCTACGAGCGATGGAGAGGGTGGCTAAATGGACAAAGTGATTTTAGGATTACCTTGATTATTTCTCATAGCCTTCTGACATTATTCAGAAGGTTTTATTTTTTATTTAAAGGAGCATCATCATGAAAAAAGCAATTATAGTTTTGAGTTTTGGGACATCTTACTTAGATGCATTAGAAAAAAATATAGTACCAATGGAGAGAGAAGTTGAAGAAAAATTTGGGAAAGAATATAAAGTAATTAGAGCATTTACTTCACATAAGATTATCAAAAAACTAAAAAAAGAACATGATATCAGCATTTTTACGCCAGAAAAAGCGTTAGATTCTTTATTAAATGAAGGATATGAAGAGGTAACTATACAACCCTTGCATATAATACCTGGACAAGAATTTGATTATATAAAAAAGGTAGCTAATATTTACAAGGATAAGTTCAATTATTTAAGAGTAGGACGCCCTTTGCTATATTTTCAATCTGATGAAGTCAACTTAGATTATGATGATTTAGTTTATGCAATTTCAAATAAATTACCTAAAAATAAGTGGGTTATACTGGCGGGGCATGGAACTCATCATCCAGGCAACTCTTGTTATGGATGTTTTCAAAATAGGCTTAGAGATTTAGACAATGGCAATATAATAATTGCAACAATTGAGGCTTATCCATCATTAGAAAATACTATAAAATACTTGAAAGATAGAGATATAAAAAGTGTTGTACTAGCACCATTCTTACTTGTGGTAGGAGATCATGCTAGAAAAGATATTTTCTCAAAGGAAGAAGATTCTTGGGCATCTACACTTAAACGTGAGGGAATAGAAGTTGAAGAATTCAATGTTGGATTAGGTGAATATAAAGAAGTAAGAAATATTTATATGAAACATTTAGAAGATGCCTTAAGTGGTAGATTCCAAGGGTTTGGAGAAAACTTAAAGGGTTAGAATTATAATGGAGCGTAATAAGTATCTTGAAGGAGTTTTTATATGAAATCTGTAGTTATTGCATCAAATTCATCTGGAGGAGGCAAAACAACATTTACAATAGGTTTAATGAATCTATTGAAGAAAAAAGGTTATGATATAGCAGGGTATAAAGTGGGACCAGACTATATTGATGGAGCCTTTCATGAAAAAATAACAGGAAAGCCTTCTAGAAATTTAGATTTCTTTTTACAGGGAGAAGAAGGACTTAAGGCAGCTTATAGTAGGAATAATGAGGATATAGGAATTGTTGAAGGGGTTATGGGTGTGTATGATGGAATAGGAACAACTATAGAAGCCTCAACAGCACATGTATCAAAAATTTTAGGCCTTCCGATTATTCTTGTAATTTCCCCTAAGGCTTCAAGTCTTACTTTTATAGCAGAACTAAAAGGAATACTTAATTTTTCAGACTGTGAATTTGCAGGAATAGTATTAAATAATATAAGCAAATCTTATTATATATTCCTTAAGCAACTAATTGAAGAAACATTAAATATAAAGGTTTTAGGGTACTTACCCAAAGATGATAGAATTACTTTAGGATCAAGACATTTAGGGCTTGTTCAAAGTCAAGAGATTACAGATTTACAAGAAAAGATTGATGTTGTATCAAGTCTTATAGAAGAAGATGTAGATGTAAATTCAATCTTAGAATTAATGAAGGAAACAGATAAATTCAAAGATAATTATCATTTGGATTCCGTAGGAATTAGAATAGGAATTGCAAAAGATATAGCCTTTTCTTTTTACTATAAGGAGAACATAGAACTTCTGGAGGAGGCTGGAGAAGTTATATATTTTTCTCCTCTAAAAGATGAAAAAGTTCCAGAAAATTTGGACTTGATATATTTAGGTGGAGGATATCCAGAAGTTTTCAGTAATGAACTTACTAGGAATACTAGTTTTCTAATTGGCTTAAGGAATGAACTAGAAAAAGGTACGCCCTGTTATGCTGAGTGCGGAGGACTTATTTATTTAATGAAGTCTATTGATAATATCAATATGGTTGGCTTTTTTGATGGAGAGGCTTATATGACTAAGACATTAAATAATTTTGGATATAATCACATAGATATATCAAGGAATCAATTAATTAAGAGAAATTTATCAATAAATTCTCATGAGTTCCATAAATCTAAGGTTGAATGTAGTAATAAAACTGTGTATAAGCTTAATAAAAAGACCTTTACCGGGGGATTAAAAGAGTGGACATGTGGATATATAAAAAATAATACTCTTGGGGCATATGGACATGTACACTTTTTCTCTAATTTAGATTTTATAAAAGAAATTATAATTAGTTGTAAGGAGAGAAAAGATGCATTACGTTAAGAATCCGATGGAAATAGAATTAAAGAGTTTTGAAATAATAGGAAAAGAAATGGGCGAGCATAACCTTAATAAGGAAGAGCTTTCAATTGTAAAGAGGGTTATACATACTACAGCAGATTTTGAATATAAAGATTTAGTTTATATAAGAGAAGGTGCAATAGAAGAAGCTAAGAAGTTACTTAAAAGTGGAGTGAAGATATATACTGATACCAACATGGTTGCAGCTGGTATAAATAAAAAGGCTTTAAAAGATCTTGGGTGTGAAGTAATAACATATGTTTCACTAGACGAAGTGGCTATGAAGGCAAAAGAAGAAAAAACCACAAGATCAATGGCCGCTGTTAGCAAAGCAGTAGAGGAAGGGGTAGAATTCTTTGTGTTTGGGAATGCACCAACTGCATTGTTTATTTTAAAAGAGTTATATGAAGAAAGAAAAGCAAGTCCTAAATTTATTATAGGAGCGCCTGTTGGTTTTGTGGGAGCAAAGGAGTCAAAGGAAGAAATAGAGAAGCTAAATATTCCTATGATAACAATAAGAGGTAGAAAAGGAGGAAGCAATGTAGCAGCAGCTATAGTTAATGCTTTAATGTACCTTTTAGTGGAGAGAGAATAATGTTTGAAATGTATGTAAATGCAGGTGGGAAAAAGCTTAGATGTGGGTATACAACTGGTTCTTGCGCAACAGCTGCAGCTAAGGCAGCAACTATGATGCTGTATAGCGAAAAAAAATTTAATTATGTAGAAATAGATACTCCAAGTGGAATAAAGCTTAATCTACAGATTGATTCCATTGAAAAAGGGGAGGATTATATATGCTGTTCCATAATAAAGGATGGTGGAGATGACCCAGATGTAACCCATGGGCTTGATATATGGGCAAAGGCAAAGAAGATTCCAAGTGGCTATATTCTTAAAGGTGGAAAAGGTGTAGGAGTAGTCAAGGGAGAAGGGCTTTACGTGAAAAAAGGTGAGCCTGCTATAAATCCAGTTCCCAGAGAAATGATAAAAAAAGAAGTATTAAGTGTACTTCCAGAAGATAATGGAGTTGAAATAACTATTTACGTACCAAAGGGAGAAGAAGTTGCAAAAAAGACTTTTAACCCAAGACTTAATATAGAGGGTGGAATAAGTATTTTAGGAACCTCTGGTATAGTTTACCCAATGTCAGAAGAGGCTCTTAAGGAGACCATTGAAATAGAAATGAGAGCTAAGTCTGCCTATTATAAAGACATAATATTTGTTTTTGGAAATATGGGAGAAAGATATGGAGAGACCTTGGGATATGACAAAAACAAGATGGTAACTATATCAAACTATGTAGGTAGTGCATTAGATGCAGCTAAATATAATGGGGTTAGAAAAGTTACTATAATTGGGCATATCGGAAAACTTGGAAAAGTTGCGGGAGGAGTATTTAATACCCACTCAAAGGTATGTGATATGAGATTAGAAATACTTGCCTTAGAGTTAGCTTTAATGGGATGTCCTTTGGGCTTAGTTAATAAAGTATATAATGAAAAGACCACAGAAGGTGCTGTGAAAATCATTCCTAAGGAGTATCATAAAGTATATGAGAATATAGGAATTAAGGTTAAGAATAAAATGGAGCAATTTACTGGTAATGAAATTGAAGTTGAAGTAGTCTTATATTGGGGAGGAAAAGAACCCAAGCTTTTATTTGCAAGTGAAAAGGAGAACTATGATTAATTTAGTTGGATTAGGACCTGGAAGTAAGGAGTATATGATTTTAAAAGCTGTAAAAGTTCTAGAGGGTAGCTCACTAATAATAGGCTTTAGTAGAGCTATAGATTCAATAGATTTTGTTGATAACCCTAAGAAAAAAGTGCAAAAACTCATAGATATTGTGGATATAATCAAAGATAATGTGGATAAAAACATTAGTATAGTAGCTTCTGGAGATCCAACCTTTTATGGAGTACTAAATTATCTAAAAGAAAACTTGCAAGAAGAAATAAATGTGATTCCAGGATTAAGTTCCTTCCAATATTTAATGAGTAAATTGTCGCTTCCTTGGAATGGAGCGAAATTATCTTCACTACATGGAAGAGAAGGAGAATTTATTGAGGAAATAAAATCTTCAAAACTTACCATATGGCTTACTGACAATAAAAATACTCCTAATAAATTGGCAAAGGATATATTTGAAGAAAACATAGAGGCTAGAATTTATGTAGGAGAAAATTTATCTTATGAAGATGAGAAAATAACTATTGGAGCACCAGAAAAAATAATGAGTAAAAGGTTTAGTAATTTAAGCGTATTGGTGGTGGAGAGAGAATGATATATATAAAAGATGAAGAGTTTATAAGAGGAAAGGTTCCTATGACTAAAGAAGAAGTAAGAATTTTATCAATTTCTAAATTGGAACTTAAAGACTCTTCAAAAGTACTTGATGTAGGGGCTGGAACCGGGTCTGTGTCCGTTCAAATGAGCAAGATGTGTAAATCTGTGATTGCTATTGAAAAAGAGCAAGATGCTTTTGACCTTATATTAGAGAATAAAAATAAATTTAATTGTGACAATCTTGAAGTTATATTAGGTGAGGCATTAGAAACTTTAAATAATTTTCCTGATGATAATTTTGATGGGATTTTTATAGGTGGAAGTGGAGGAAACTTAGAAGAAATAATTAAAGTTTCCCATAATAGGCTTAAGAAGTTAGGAAAAATAGTGCTAAATTTTATTACTTTAGATAATTGCTATAAGGCATGTGAGACTCTAAAAGCTTTAAATTATAATATTGAGATAACACAGGTCAACATAAGTAAGAATATAAAAGGTAGTTATATGTTAACAAGCAATAATGGAATTTTTATAGTTAGTGGAAGAAAGGAAACTACAAATGAATAAATTATATGGAATAGGAATGGGCCCAGGAGATCCAGAACTATTAACACTAAAAGCAGTTAAGGCAATAGAAGCTTCAGAGGTTATAGTTGCACCAACTTCAGAAGAAGGGGGAGTAAGTATTGCATATGAAACAGCTAAGGAGTATATAAGCAAGGATACTAAGGTAATAATTGCTCATTTCCCTATGGGAAAAAAAGATACTAAATCGAAAGTGCAAGAGATATATGAGACTATAAAAAGAGAATTAGAAGAGGGCAAAACCGTAAGTTTTTTAACTATAGGAGATCCATTAGTATATTCAACATACGTACACCTTCTTAAATATATACAGAATAATGGTTTTACAGTAGAAACGATTCCAGGAATAACTTCATTTTGTGCCGCTGCATCATTAACAGACAGACCAGTAGTTATGGGGAATGAAGCTCTTTTAGTTATTCCAGCTGGAAAAGTTAATGAAATAAGAGATGAGAAGTATGTTGTTGTAATGAAGGTATATAAAAAGGAAAGAGAAGTAATTGAGACTCTTGAAGAAAAAGGTTTTGAGTATGTTATGGTAAGAAGAGCTGGTAGAGAAGGAGAAGCTATAATATACGATAAAGAGGAAATCTTTAAAGAGTGTGAATATATGTCACTTATATTAGCAAGTAGATAAGGAGGGGTATTTATGCTTTATTTTATTGGAGCAGGTCCTGGAGATGTAGACTTAATAACCGTAAAAGGAAGAGATATATTAACTAAATGTGATGTAGTAATATACGCAGGATCTTTAGTAAATGCAAAGCATTTAGAGTTTTGCAGGAAAGAATGCGAAATATATAATTCAGCAAATATGACACTTGAGGATGTTATAAATGTGATAAAGGAAAAACATTCTGAAGGAAAAACAATAGTTAGGCTTCATACTGGTGATCCATCAATCTATGGAGCAATAAAGGAACAAATGGATGAACTTGATATGCTTTCAATAGATTATGAAGTAATTCCAGGGGTAAGCTCCTTTACAGCAGCTGCAGCAGCTATTAAAAAAGAATTCACCCTTCCAAGTGTAAGTCAAACAGTAATTTTAACAAGAGTAGAAGGAAGAACTCCAGTACCTGAGAAAGAAGACTTAGAAGGATTAGCAGCGCATAAGGCATCCATGGCACTATTTTTATCAGTATCGATGATTGATAAAGTAGTTGATAAGCTTAAAAAGGGATATGGTACAGGGACAGTCCCAATTGCAGTTATAGAAAAAGCTACTTGGGAGGATGAAAGAATAATAGTAGGAACCTTAGATGATATTTCACAAAAAGTAAAAGAGGCAGGGATAAAGAAAACTGCTCAAATATTAGTAGGGGAATTTATTGATTGTGAGTATGAAAAATCCTTACTTTATGATAAGCATTTTACTCACGAGTTTAGAAAGGGAGTATAGAAAATGCTATATATTCTAAGTTTATCGAAGCTAGGAGATAAAATAGCAGAGAATATATCAAGAGAATTAGGTGGAAGGATAATTACTAAAGAAGCTATCGTAAGAGATGGATTGAGTAATGTTGCAAAGGAAGCTATGGAAAATGCTAGGGGAATTATATTTATTTCTTCAACTGGAATAGCTTTAAGAGCAATAGCTCCATATTTAAAAGGAAAAACAGTGGATCCAGGTGTAGTTGTGGTGGATGCTGTTGGAAAGTTTTCTATAAGTCTTTTAAGCGGACATTTAGGAGGGGGGAACGAATTAGCACTTAAGGTTTCAGAAGTAATTAATGCAACTCCAGTAATAACAACAGCTACAGATGCATTAGGAATAAAGGCACCAGATATTATAGCAAAAGAAAATAATCTACTAATTAATGATATGAAGAAAGCAAAAGAAATTTCTAGTTTGCTTACAGAAGGTGAGAAGATAGGGTTTATAGATACATTAGGTAAGATAGAAATACCAGAAGGATATGTAGAGGAAGATATAGATACAAAAGGAAAAGTTGTTGTTACAAATAAATTATTAAATGAAGATGCACTTTTACTTATAAGAAAAAATATAATACTAGGCATTGGGTGTAAGAAGGATACGTCAGCAGATAAATTAAGTGAATTTATAAAGGAAGCATTAATTGAGCATGGATATTTATTAAAAGCAGTAGCCAAGATAAGTACTGTAGATTTAAAGAGTAAAGAAAAGGCTATTTTAAATTTAGCGAAGGAGCTTGAAGTTCCTATGGATATTCATACAAGAGAAAGTATAGAAAAGGTTGAACATTTATTTAAAGGTAGTGAATTTGTAAAGAAATCTATAGGGGTAAGCTCCGTGGCAGAGCCATGTGTTTACTTAAGTGATGGAGATATATTAGTAAATAGAATTGCAAAGGAAGGTATGACCCTTTGTATTGGAGAAAGGATAGAATAGCATGGGAAAGCTTTATGTAGTAGGAATAGGTCCTGGTGGAATTGAACATATGTCTCTTAGAGCAAAAGAGGTAGTTGAAAAATCAGATATAATAGTTGGATATAATAAGTACATAGATATGATAAAATCCATAGTTAAGGATAAAGAAATTTATTCTAATGGAATGAAGGGTGAGGAAGAAAGGTGTAGAGAAGCGCTTAAGCTTTCAAAAGAGAAAAATGTTGCATTAATAAGTACAGGAGATTCAGGAATATATGGAATGGCTGGACTTATATTAGAGCTTAGAGGGAATGAAGAAGTTGAGATTATACCTGGAATAACGGCATCATCTGCTGCAGCATCTATACTAGGAGCACCACTTATGCATGATAATTGTAATATCTCTCTTTCAGATTTAATGACAGATTATGAAGATATTAAAAAGAGAGTTAAGCTCGCAGCAGAAGGGGATTTTATTATCTCATTATATAACCCTAAATCAAAAGGAAGACCTCATTACTTAAAAGAGGCAATAGAAATAATAAAGGAATTCAGGGGAGAAAATACTCCAGTAGGGGTTGTAAAAAATGCATTAAGAGAGGGACAAGAATATTGGATAACTACTCTTAAGGATTTTATAGATGAAGAAGTTAACATGTTTTCTATAGTAATCATAGGGAATTCAAAAAGCTTTATAAAAGATGGATTCTTTATAACTCCGAGAGGATATAAATTGGAGAAGTAAAAATGATAG
The DNA here is from genome assembly GCF_016765615.1 of Clostridium paridis. Lineage (GTDB taxonomy): Bacteria > Bacillota > Clostridia > Clostridiales > Clostridiaceae > Clostridium_T > Clostridium_T paridis. Next base: position 104,406 of record NZ_JAESWA010000019.1, read on the forward strand.
GATTAATTGTAGGCACTTCAGAAGGAAAAGAATTATTAAAAGGACTTAATAAATTCACAGAAGATATATTTGTATCCACAGCTACTAATTATGGTGGAGAGTTATTAAAGGGATATAAATATAAGCTTTTAAATACTAAGCCCTTAAATAAAGAGGAACTAAAAAATATGCTAGAAGAGAATGAAGTTAGAAAGCTAATAGATGCTTCTCATCCTTATGCATTAGAGGTATCGATAAATGCAATGGAAGTGGCCAATGAGTTATCCATTGAATATATAAGATACGAAAGACCTTCAGTAATTGATAAATATAGTGGTCATAGATTAGTTAATATAATATCGGATTATAGTGAACTTAAGAACTCACTTTCTAGCATAAAAGGGAATATATTAAATACAACAGGCAGTAGAAATATAAAAAAAATCTTAGATTTAAAAATAGAAAATCGAATCATCCACAGAGTTCTTGCATCATTAAAAGTCATGGAGGAACTATGTAATCTTGGAATTGAGCCTGAAGATATAATAGCAGTTAAAGGCGTGTTCTCAGAAGAGTTTAATAGAGCTATTTTAAGGGAATATAAGTGCGAAGCTATAATAATGAAGGATTCAGGGGTAGAAGGCGGAACTGTTCAAAAGATAGAGGCTGCATTAAAAGAGCAGATTAAAATAGTAGTTATAGGTAGAAAACAACTAGAATATAATAAAGTTTTTGACAACATTAATGAACTTATAGACTATGTATCATAAAACCATATTTACCATAATTTATTATAAGTGTGCTATAATAGGTTATGGTTATTTTTATATTTGGAGGAGCTTTTGATGTTGGGATTTAATAAAAAACAAATGCTAGGACTTATAAACTCTTATTGGCCTAAAAGTCATAAATCCAAGAGGAATCTTGGGAAGATAAAAGAAGACTGCAACATAATAAGAAGTGTAGAAAAGGAAGAAAATTACATAAATGATCAAAGCTTCGAAGATTTATCAATGGAGGAAGTATTTAAGACTGTTGATAGAACTAATAGTTCTCCTGGAGAAGCTATGTTAATGTATACTTTAACAAATCCTATCTTTGATATTAAGGAACTTGAAAAAAGAGATAAAATAGTTGATGAAATAAAAGAGAATAAAAGCTTAAGAGATAAGTTAAATTACTTATTTTTTGATTTAGGTAGAGAAGGGAAAAGAGAAGTACTCTCCTTTATACTTGATAATAAAAAGGGAAGCAAGCTCAAAAGATTCGTATATATGATAATAGGGAGCCTTATTCCGTTATGTATACTAGGGGCTATTTGGATAGATTTAAGATTTATATTTTTGGCTTTGGTTGTTTATCTTGTAAATATAGAGATACATTATCATAGGGAAAATAAATATGAGCTTTGGAATATACCTTACTTGGCTAAACTTATAAGTACATTGAAAAAGGTTAAAGAAATAGATGATTATGAATTTAGAGAATTTAGGGATAAAGCCTGTGATATTTATGAAAGAATAAAGCCTATAAATAAAGAAATGTTCTATATATCAAAAAGTGAGGAGGTAGATTCACTACTAGATTTAATATTTCTATTTTTCTTACTTCAAGAAAGAGGATATTATAAGTTTATTGAAATATTGCCTAAGTATAGAGAAGATTTATATGAAGCATATAAATTAATAGGAGAAATAGATACTTATTGCTCTATTGCTGCCTTAAGAGAGGATTTGAGGTATTATTCTAAGCCTGAGTTTAGTAAGAAGAAAGAGATAAAAATTGAAGAAGGATATCATATATTGTTAGAAAATCCAATTGCTAATTCAATAGAAGTTAATAAAACAGGAGCAATAATAACAGGAAGTAATATGTCAGGAAAATCAACATTCTTAAAGATGGTTTCGTTAAATTGTCTTTTTGCTCAAACCTTATATACTTGTACCTCAAAAAGATATGAAGGAGACCTTTTCCATATAATAACCTCATTAAATCCTAAGGAAGATATTTTAGAGGGTAGAAGCTATTATTTGGGTGAGGCTAAGGCAATATTGAATATTCTTCAAGAACAAGAAAAAGGCAAGAATGTTGTTTGTTTTATAGATGAGATATTTAGAGGCACTAATCCATTAGAGAGAATTAGTGCATCTAGGGCGTTGCTTAATTATTTTCATAAAGCAAAAGTACTATGTCTTATTTCTACTCATGATATAGAAATAACTAGATCTTTTGATGATAAATATAATTTCTATCATTTTGAAGATGATGTTAGTAAAGAAAAGGGATTAATTTTTGATTACCATATTAAGAGAGGAATAGGAACTAAAAGTAATGCTATTAAGCTTCTTGAATATATAGGTTATCCCGAAGAGATAACAAAAGAAGCAAATGAAACCATAGAAGAATTAAGAAAACTTATATAAATATAAAAAAATCGCACTAAGTTTTTAGTGCGATTTTTATTCTTTATTTTATTATGTTAACAGTTCCTTCTTTTCTTGGAGTATTTGCAGGTGCAACCTTATAACCAAAAACTCCTGAACCTATTATAGAATATCCTTCAGGTAAATTAAGTTCTTTTATTAATTCTTTACCTTCCTCAGTAGAATATAAAGCTTTTACTGCATGTATCCAACAAGAACCTATTTCTAGAGATTCTGCAGCTAAGAACATATTGCCTAAGGCAAGGGCCCCATCTATTTCTGGAGCAATAGCTTTAGCATCACTAGAAACAATTATTAGTGTAGGAGCATTATAAAAAAGATTTAAATCTTTGTTGTTATCTCTTTGCATGGCTTTTTTGCAGAAATCATTTAATTTTTCTATAAGTTCTTTATTTTGAATTACAGTAAAATTCCAAGGTTTTTGGTTCATTGCACTAGGAGCAAGGTTTCCAGCTCTTAATATCTCATTTAATTCCTCGTCTTTAATTTGTTCTGGCTTATAAGCGCGTATGCTTCTTCTTGCTTCAATTGCTTTTAAAACTTCATTCATTTTAGTACCTCCGATATTGTTTATAATTTTACATTTAATATTTATTATATAGCAAAATTAATATATTGGAAGTATGCACTTATTAGTTAGTTAGTATACAAAAGGAAAGCATAGAAATTTAAATCTATATATTATAGAAATTTAACGCATACTGGAGTAGGAATTGAGATCTCTTGCTCAAGTTTAGTCAATAATCCGGTTACCTTATCTATAGAAAATAAAGTTAAGTTATCAGTATCTTGATTAGCAGCAACTATAAATTTACCTGTAGGGTCTAAATCAAAGTCTCTTGGACCTTTTCCTCCAACAGGTGTAATAGCCTTTAATTCAACTTCTCCAGAATTAGAATCTACTGAAAATACTGCGATAGAATCGTGACCTCTATTTGAAGTATAAAGGAATTTACCATCAGGTGATAAATGGATAGCTGCAGCTATACTTTCACCATCAAAGTTTTCTGGTAGAGCAGAAATCTGTTGCTTTATTTTATAAGAATTATCGTCATCAGATTTTTCTAATACAAATACTTCTGATGAAAGTTCTGATAATAAGTATGCAAAATTCATAGATGGATGGAAAGTCAAATGTCTAGGACCTGAACCAGCTGGTAAAGTAATAGTAGTATCTGAATCGTAAACTAATGAGCCATTATCAACTGAATAGCTTACTACTTTATCAATACCTAAGTCTACTGCAAAAAGATTCTTTTCATCAGGAGTTAATTCAACAAAATGAACATGAGCTTTTTCTTGTCTATCTTTATTTGGGCCTGATCCTTCATGAATTTTTACTGAAATTGGGTTGCTAAGAACTCCACCTTCATTAACAGAGTAGGATCTAACTTCACCTGTATGATAATTAGCTGAAAATAAGTAATCCTTATCATTGTTCATGCTAACATGACAAGCAGAAGCTCCAGGAGATACCTGACTATTTATAAAAGTTAATTCTCCAGTTTCTGTATTTATAGAAAAGCTAGCTACGCCGCCATTAGCCCCTTCTTTTGCTACAGCAAAAAGTCTATTATTTTTATTATCCAAAGTGACGTATGTAGGGTTGTCTAATTCCCCAGCAACTTTTAAATCTTCTAATTTACCATTTGAATTATCTAGAGTAAGTGTATATATACCCTTACTACCAGTCTTTGTATATGTGCCAATATAAATTCTCACTTTATCTTCATGTTTTACCATAGTAATAGCCTCCTATTAATTATATAATGTAAGTATATTATATCATATTGATTTTACATAGTAACTTTATTTAAACAGGGGTGAACATATGAAAGTTTGTAATTGTGGAAATTGTAATCATAGCGATTTGTGTGTAAAGAAGGTTCCGATATTTTCGTTTTTATCAGAGGCTGAATTAAAAGAAATAAAAGATATGACAGGACATAAAGAATATAAAAATGGTGAAATACTATGTCAGGAAGGGGAACGTTCGGAGACATTATTTATTATAAATGAAGGAAAAGTTAAACTTTCCAGAATAACTAAAGATGGAAAAGAACAGATTATAAGAATTCTTTCAGAAGGGGAGTTCTTTGGAGAACTTAATCTGTTTACGGATGAAAATATATATAAGTTTTCTGTAATAGCTATTAGCAAAGTTAAGATATGTACGTTGACTAAAGAAGATATGGATAAGATATTAGAAAAAAATTCAGCTATTGCATTTAAGATATTAAAGGAAGTTACTAAAAAACTTTCAGAAACAGAGGAACTAGCACAAAACTTGGCAACGAATGATGCAGAAATAAGAATAGCTCACATGCTTTTAGAATTTTTAGATAAGTATGGAGAGGAAAAGGATGGAGTAAGTCAAATAAAGCTTCCTATAAATAGAGAAGAAATGGCTAATTACACAGGATTAACAAGGGAAACTATAAGCAGAAAACTATCTAAGTTAGAAGACCTTGGGATAATCGAACTTAAAGGAAATAAGATTATAGTTGTAAAGGATAGAGAAGCATTAGTTGAATATGTTGAATAAATGATAAGATAAAAAATCAATTTCAGATCATAGTATGAAATTGATTTTTTATCTTTTTTTATTTGTGATTTAAATCATATTTTAAAATTCAAAATTGGATTAATATTAACTCATAAAGAGAAGAAATTCAGGAGGTTATTATTTATGAGTAGAGTTATAAATGAGAATTTAAAGCTAGGAGAAGTAGTTTCAATTTTCCCGGACTCGACAAAAATATTTAATGATATAAAGATAGATTATTGTTGTGGAGGACATGATAGCTTAGGAGCAGCTTTAAGAGAAAAGGCATTAAATGTTGATGTTTTTGTTGATAAGTTAAATGAAGAATATGAGAAATTCAAAAATTCAAATAGTGAATATATCGACTGGAGAGAAGTTGATTCAATTAAACTAATTGAAAATGTAATTAATACACACCATGCGTACACTTTTAGAAGTATTAAAGAGATAGATGAACTTTTACTAAAAATACTTAAGGTTCATTTTGAACATCATAGTGAAGAGCTACTTAAGGTTCATAGGTTATTTGGAAGCCTTAAAGTTGAGTTAGAGGAACACTTAATAAAAGAAGAGAAGAACCTATTCCCATTAATGGAGAGATATTTTATTACCAAAGATGAAAATCTAAGAGTCGAAGTTAAGAAATATATAGAAGAGACTGAAGCAGAGCATGATGGGGCAGGAGATATCTTAAAGGAACTAGAAGAGATTACTAGAGACTTTAAAGCACCAGAAGGAGCATGTACAACTTTTAAACTTGTATATAATAAGTTGCATGACTTAGAAAAAGATTTATTTATCCATATTTATAAAGAAAACAGTATATTGTTTCAAAGGGTATAGTGGAGGAGAATAAGATGAACAAGGAAAGAATAGAGAATTTATCAATAATATTAAAGAAGTTAAATCAAGAAGGTGCAACCGAGGAAGTTAGACAAGAGGCTTTAAGTATAGTTAAAGAAATAAGTCCAGTTGAATTATCTATAGCAGAACAAAATCTTATAGAAGAAGGAATGAATCCTCAAGAATTAAGAGGCTTGTGTGAAGTTCATATGGAAGTTCTTAAGGATGAATTGGATAAAATTAAGACAAGCATTACTGAGGGACACGTTTTAAATACTATGATAGAAGAACATGAGGAAATATTAAAGCTCTTAAAGAAACTAGAGGTATTAAACAATAAAATTCAAAAGATGAATAATTATGATGAAGAAGGTAATATAGCTAGAGAGCTAGTTGAATTAGCTGATAATATATTAGATGCAGAGAATCACCATCAAAGAGAGGAACAAGTACTTTTCCCTGAGATGGAAGTTTTAGGAATAACTGGTCCTACAAGAATTATGAAAATGGAACATGAGGATTTAAGAGAGAAAAAGAGAAGAATAAAATCTCTTGGAGAGAATGCTAAATATGTGAACTTTGAAGCATTTAAGTCAGATTTAGATGAAACAGCAAAATATCTTATATTTAATCTAAGAGATCATATATTTAAAGAAAATTATATACTATATCCTTCAGCACTTGAAACTATTAAAGAGAATAGCAAGTGGGAGGAAATGAAAGATAGATGCGATAAAATAGGATATTGCGGATTTACACCTAGTCATTAATTAATTGACAAGCGGTTGACGTTAATATATGCTTTTAGTATAAAATTATATATAAGTCTTCAGGGCAGGGTGTAATTCCCTACCGGCGGTAAAGCCCGCGAGCTATTTTAGCAGATTCGGTGAGATTCCGAGGCCGACAGTAAAGTCTGGATGAAAGAAGATTATTAAGAGTATAGTTTAATCTATTTATTAGGTTAGCTATATACTTTGATTGAATGCATAGCTCTGGAATTTTATAATTTCAGAGCTTTTTGTTTATCTTTTGTGGAAAAAAACTATAGTTTTTTATTCATTGTAGATAATATTTGATTTTAATGCCCTGAGTTTTAATAACTCAGGTTTTTTTATTTGAAAAAGGAAAAAATAATATTGAAATTATTTTAAAGGGAGGGGATTTAGTGGATGTATTTTACATGAAAAAAGCATTGGAGTTAGCTAGAAAAGGAGCAGGAAAAGTTAATCCTAATCCTATGGTAGGCGCAGTAATTGTAAAAGATGATGAAATAATCGGGGAGGGATTTCATGAATTTTATGGAGGACCTCATGCAGAGGTAAATGCATTATCAAGTGCTGTAGAGAGTGTGGAAGGTTCCACAGTTTATGTGACATTAGAGCCTTGTCATCATTATGGTAAAACTCCACCATGTGTTGATGCATTAATAAGAAATAAAGTTGCTAGAGTTGTTATAGGACAAAAAGATCCAAATCCATTAGTAGCGGGGAAGAGTATCAGTAAGTTATTAGAGCATGGGATAGAAGTTGAAGTAGGAATACTAGAGGAAGAATGCAAAAAACTAAATGAGGTATTTAATAAGTTCATCGTAACAAAAGAACCATTTATAGTATTAAAATCAGCCATAAGTTTAGATGGCAAGATAGCAACACATACAGGTGAGTCAAAATGGATTACAGGAAAAGAGGCTAGGGAAGAAGTTCAAGAACTTAGAAACTCATTATCAGGAATAATGGTTGGAGTAGACACTGTAATAATGGATAATCCTCTTTTAACTTGTAGAATACCCAATGGAAGAAACCCCAAAAGAATTATAGTTGATAGCAATCTGAGGATTCCACTAGATTCAAAAGTTTTAGAGGTAAACGAAGATTCACATTGTATTATAGCTACAACTCAAAAAGCTCCAAAAGAAAAGGTTGATATTCTAAGAAATAGTGGGGTTGAAGTTATTATCTTACCAGAGAATGATGGAAAGGTAAGCCTTAAAAATCTAGTTGTGGAACTTGGAAGAAAAAATATAGACGGAATTTTATTAGAGGGTGGAGGCACTTTAAATTACTCAGCATTAAAAGAGGGCATAATTGATAAAGTTCAATATTATATTTCACCTAAAATAATTGGAGGAAAGGATGCCAAAACTTCAGTAGAAGGAGACGGTGTTAATAGAATAGAGGAATGTTTTAGATTAAATGAGGTTACAACCAAAGTTATTGGAGAAGATATTCTAGTAGAAGGTTATATAAAGGAAGGTGGTTATTGACTTTGTTTACAGGGATCATAGAGGAAATAGGATTTGTAGAATCTATTCAAAAATCTGGTGATGGAGCAAGAATAAAAATTAGGGCTAAAAAAGTACTTGAGGATAGTAACATAGGGGATAGTATTAGTACAAATGGAGTTTGTTTAACAGTTACTGATTTTTGGAGTGATGGATATTACTCTGATGTTATGGCAGAAACCATGAGGAGAAGTAATCTTGGCGAATGTAAAACTGGAGCAAAGGTGAATCTTGAAAGAGCGTTAAAGGCAAGTGATAGGTTAGGAGGACATATTGTTAGTGGACACATTGATGGAGTTGGAATTATTACATCAAATGAGAAAGAGTCAAATGCTGTATGGGTAACCATAAAGGCACCTAAGGAAGTTCTTAAATATATTGTTGAAAAAGGTTCGATAGCAATAGATGGAATAAGTTTAACAGTTGCTTATGTTGATAGCGAAGTATTTAAGGTTTCTATAATACCTCATACAGGAGAGGAAACAACACTTCTTAATAAGAAAAAAGGACATTATGTAAACTTAGAATGCGATGTAATAGGAAAATATGTTGAGAAGCTTTTAGGATTAAATAAAGGAAAAGAAGAAAAGAAAAAGAGCTCTATATCAATGGAGTTTTTGATGGAAAATGGATTTTAGGAAATTGGAGGGGTAAAATGTTTAAGTTTAATACTGTAGAAGAAGCAATAGAAGATATTAAAGCAGGAAAAATTATAGTAGTAATTGATAATGAAGATAGGGAAAATGAAGGAGATCTCTTGATGGCAGCAGAAAAAGCTAAGCCAGAAGATATTAATTTCATGGCTACATATGGAAGAGGACTTATTTGTACACCATTAGAAGAAAGATTGACTAATAAGTTAGATATTAATGCAATGGTTGAGAATAATACTGATAATCATGGAACGGCATTTACGGTTTCTGTAGACCATATTAATACAACTACTGGTATATCAGCATTTGAAAGGGCAGAAACAATAGTTAAACTACTTGATGAATCATCTAAACCAGAGGATTTTAGAAGACCAGGGCATGTATTTCCCTTAGTTGCTAAAAAAGGAGGAGTTTTAGAGAGACCTGGACATACAGAAGCAGCTGTAGACTTACCAAGGTTAGCTGGGTTAAAACCAGCAGGTGTAATTTGTGAAATTATGAATGATGATGGAACAATGGCAAGAACAGGAGACTTAATGAAATATGTTGAAAAACATGGACTTAAGATAATTACAATTGAAGCGCTAATAGCGTATAGAAAACAAAACAATTTATAGGAGGATATAATTATGAAAAATTATGAAGGAAATTTAGTAGCAAAGGGTCTGAAGTTTGGTATTGTAGTGGGAAGATTCAATGAGCTTATAGGATCAAAACTTTTAAGTGGAGCATTAGATGGTTTAAAAAGACATGGTGCTAATGAGGAAGATATTGAAATAGCATGGGTTCCAGGAGCATTTGAAACACCACTAATTGCAAAGAAAATGGCTGAAAGTAAAAAATATGATGCTGTTTTATGTTTAGGAGCAGTTATTAGAGGAGCAACACCACACTTTGATTATGTGTGTGCAGAAGCTTCAAAAGGCATCGCAAATGTATCTTTAAATACAGGTATTCCAGTAATGTTTGGAATATTAACAACAGATTCAATAGAGCAAGCAATAGAGAGAGCTGGAACTAAGGCAGGAAACAAAGGTTATGATGCTGCTGTTTCCGCAATAGAAATGGCCAATTTAATAAGAGAGTTTTAAGTGATTTTTGAGGAGTACTAAAACATTTATGGTTTTAGTACTCTTTTTTATGTTGTATATTTATTTTTTTGAATTAGACATATTAATAGCTTTTTCAGTACATAGGTCAATGGCTTCTATAACAGCACCTCTAAAACCATTTCTTTCTAGCGAATATACTGCTTCTATAGTGGTGCCAGCAGGAGAACAAACCATATCTTTTAATGCCCCTGGATGAATTCCTGATTCTAAAACCATTTTAGCAGAACCTAAAACTGCTTGAGCTGCAATTTTATAAGCTTTTTCTCTTGGTACACCGTGAAGAACTGCCCCGTCTGCCATAGCTTCTATAAACATATAAACCATAGCTGGAGAAGAACCACCTATAGCTAAAGCTTTATCAATCATTGGTTCATCCACAATTTCTGTTTTACCAACTTTATTGAACATATCTACTATATAGTTAAACTCAGATTCGGAAACAAGTGAGTTTTTACATAACATAGTTAAACTTTCACCAACAAGAGCAGCTGTATTTGGCATTATTCTTATAATTTTTGCATCCTTACCTAAGTTATCTTCAAGATACTTTATTGTGATTCCAGCTGCAATAGTAACAATAACAGCGTTCTTATTAATTGAAGACTTTATTTCAGGAATTACATCATTAAAGAATTGTGGTTTAACAGCCAAAACAATAATGTCTGAAGACATGGCAACTGCTTTATTATCTCTTATAACATTGATGCCAAACGATTCTTTTACAGATTGTAATGTTTTATCTGAAAGGGCTGAAGCTGTAATATCTTCTGGTGATATAAAATTAGAAGATATAATACCTCCAATAATCGCCCTTGCCATATTACCACAGCCTATAAAACCAATTTTTTTGTTCATAAATAAACCCCCTTATGATTAATAAAATTATTTTATCATAAAAGGGGATTTATAGTACAGGGAGTAAAACCTAAGTGATATATATTTAATTAAATCTCCATATATCTAAGGCTAAGTTCCCAAATTGGTAAGCACCAATTAGATGTTCAGGCATCTTATTATTATCTCCAGCTCCCATTGCAATTAAGAGAGGAATAAAATGCTCATTTCTAGGAACAGCTAAATTAGCATTTGGAGCTAAGTTTTCATAATTAAATAGCTTATCTTTATTCAATTCTAAAATAGTGTTTTCAATCCAATTATTAAATTCTTTAGCCCAAGGAGTAATTGAATTACTATAATAATCAACCTCTCTTAAGTTGTGAACAATCCCTCCACTACCTATTATAAGGATATCATCCTCTTTAAGAGGTTCTAAAGCCTTTCCAATATCATATTGATTGGAGTTTGATAGAAAGGGATTTACAGACATAGCTACAACTGGAACATCAATAGTTGGATACATTAATTTGAGTACAGACCAAGCTCCATGATCTATTCCTCTTTTATCATCAAATTTACTTCTAATATTATTAATATCTAACAAACGTTTAATCCTATTTGCTAGATCTAAATTTGAGCTTGCAGTATAGTTTTCTTTATAGAGCTTATCTTCGAATCCATAAAAGTCATATATCATTGAATAAGGAGATGAAGTGCCAATAAGTTGAGTGTTTGATTCCCAGTGAGCTGAAAAAATAATAATTCCTTTTGGTTTGGGTATCGATTTACTATAATCTTTCAAATATTGAGTATATTTATTATCATCATATATCATGTTGGGTGCTCCGTGAGCAATAAAAAGACTTGATATCATATAAACACATCCTTTAAATAATTAACTAATATTTAGTTATCAACTATTATATAATAATTATTATCAATAAGCAATAATATTAATACAGATTTTTGTCAAAAATACTATTAATAATGATGAACAAAACTTAAGACAATGAATATAATTATAAAATATAATTAATTTGCTTGCCTAACTAAAATATTTAAAGAAAAACATATAAAAATAATACAAGAAAATATTTACATTGGCATAGAATAGGCATTCTTAAAATTGTGAGAATATAGTGATATGTTAGAAAAATAGCTACTTTAGGAAAATGAAAAGGATTTGTTAATAGATTATTAATAAGTTTGTTTTATAAAGCTGTTGACTAAAAATTTAAGGGGTGTTAATATTATAAACAGTTAGTCACCTAACTAATTGGAGGTGAGTTAAGTGGAAGAAAAATATGGGGATTCATTATATGGTATCTTTTCGCAGGTGATAAAGTTGAATTTCTATAGAGCTCATAAATTATTAGAGACCATTGGATTACACCCAGGGCAAGCTCATTTATTAGGGGTAGTAGGTCATAATGAAGGCATTAGCCAAAATCAACTTGCAAAGACTCTAAATGTTAAACCTGCAACTGTAACAGGAATGATTAAAAAAATTGAAAAAGCAGGACTTATTGAAAGAAAAAGTGATGAGCAAGATCAAAGAGTTCTTAGAGTATATACTACTAAAGAAGGTAAAGAGCTTAGTTTAAAACTAAAAAGATTCTATGATGAAATTAAAAAAGATTGTTTTAAGGGATTCACGGATGAAGAACTAATACTATTTCGCAGATTATTAATGCAAATGAAAGATAATCTAGTGAAAATAAATGGAGAAGAATGTAGTCCAGGATTTTCAGAACTTTAAACAAGACTATATGAGGAGATGAAGCAAATGATCAAGTTATTAAGATTTTTAAAAAAATATTCACTACAAGTTTGTGCAGTATTAGTGCTTATATTTTTGCAAGTAATGGCAGAATTAAACTTGCCTAATATAATGTCAAGTATAGTTGATACTGGTATAGTAAATAGTGATGTAGACTATATACTTAAAGAAGGTGGAATAATGCTTCTAGTGGCACTTGGAAGTGCAGCATGTTCAGTACTTGCGGCTCTTTTTTCGTCAAAGGTTGCATTAGCATTTTCAAAAGATATAAGAAGAGAAGTATTTACACATGTTGAGGGATTTGCCCTTAACGAATTTAATAAGATACCAACATCTTCACTTATTACTAGAACTACAAATGATATTACTCAAGTTCAAACAGTAATGGTTATGGGATTAAGAATGCTTGTAATGGCACCAATTATGTTTGTAGGAGCACTTATTATGGCTCTTTCAAAAGATGTATATCTTTCAAGAGTTATAGCAGTAGCAATCCCATTAGTATTAGCAATGATGATTTTTGTAGCTGTAAAAGGTATGCCATTATTCAAAAGCATGCAAAAGAAAGTAGATAAATTAAACCTTGTAGTTAGAGAAGGACTTTCAGGTATAAGAGTTATTCGTGCATTTAACAGAACAGATTTTGAAAAAGACAGATTTAAGGATGCAAATAGAGATTTAACTAATACAGCAATAAAAGTTAATAAATTAATGGCAGTATTAATGCCAATAATGATGTTAATATTTAATATAATGGCAGTAGGAATACTTTGGTTTGGAGCAAATCGTATAGATTTAGGAGAAATGAAAGTTGGAGACTTAATGGCATTTATTCAATATTCAATGCAAATTATGTTCTCAGTAGTAATGGTTGCAATGATGTTTATTTTAATACCAAGAGCTTCTGCATCAGCAGTAAGAATAAATGAAGTATTAGAATTAAAGCCAGAAATACTAGATCCAGAAGTTCCAGATAACAGTCATGAAGAACGTGGACATGTAGAATTTAAAGATGTTGTATTTAGATATCCAGGAGCAGAAGAGGCAGTTTTAGATGGTATATCTTTCGATGCAAAACCTGGTGAAACTACAGCAATAATAGGAAGTACAGGATCAGGAAAATCAGCGTTAATTAACTTGATTCCACGTTTTTATGACATAGAAAGCGGAAATATTTTTGTGGATGGAGTAGATATAAGAAATATTACTCAAGAAAGTTTAAGAAATAAGATAGGAATAGTTCCACAAAAAGCAGTACTATTTTCAGGTACAATTTCAGATAACATAAGATACGGAAAAGATGATGCTACAGACGAAGAAGTTAGACATGCAGCTGAAGTAGCTCAAGCAGCAGATTTCGTTTCCAATATGAAAGATGGATATGATTCAATTATAGCTCAAGGTGGTAACAATGTATCTGGAGGACAAAAGCAACGTCTAGCTATAGCAAGAGCTTTAGTAAGAAAACCAGAAATATATATATTTGATGATAGTTTCTCAGCATTAGATTTTAAAACTGATGCAAAGTTAAGAGCAGCACTTAAGCATGAAACAGGAGATGCAACAGTATTAATAGTTGCACAAAGAGTAAGTACAGTTATGGATGCAGATAGAATTATAGTATTAGATCAAGGTAAAATAGTAGGAAAAGGAACTCATAAAGAGCTTCTAAATACTTGTGAAATATACCATGAAATAGTATCTTCACAACTTTCAGAGGAGGAGATATCATGAGTGAAATGAAGAATAATGCACCAAAGAGAAGAGGTCCAATGGGCGGAGGTCCAATGGGCGGCGTTGTAATGGGCGGAGAAAAAGCTAAAGACTTTAAAGGTACAGGTAAAAGATTAGTAGGTTACTTAAAACCACAAATGGTTCGCTTAATAACAGTATTTATCGTAGCTATAATAAGTACTGTATTTACGATAGTAAGTCCTAAGATAATGGGTAAAGCAACAACAAAGTTATTTGATGGATTAATCTCAAAGTATGAATATACTGCAGTTACTGATGCTGTAGAGAAAAGCACTGAGCAAATTAAAACACAAACTGAACAACAAAAAGCTAAAATCCAAGAGCAAATAAAAGCTCATCCAGAGCAAGCAAAACAAATACAAGCTCAAGCTCAGGCTGAAATGCAAAAAGCATTAGCGGCACAACAAACACCAGACATGCAAGAGAAGCAAAAGAAAGTACAAGATATTTTATCAAAATACATTTCAAATGATGATTTGAAGAAAGCTAATACAGCTATACAATCTGGAGATGTAGATACAGTAAAAACAATATTTTCAGATAATAAGCCAGCTATAGATTTTGAGTATATTAGAAATATACTTACTCTATTAATAGGATTTTATTTAATTAGTGCATTATTCATGTTTATTCAAGGATGGGTAATGTCAGGAGTAGCTCAAAATACAGTTTATGCAATGAGAAAAGATTTAAATGATAAACTTGAAAAGTTACCACTTAAGTACTTTGATGGAAGAACAAAGGGAGAAGTTTTAAGTAGATTTACTAATGATTTAGATACAGTAGGTACAACTCTACAACAATCATTAACTCAACTTATTACATCAGTAGTAAGTATTGTAGGTATAATAGTTATGATGCTAACAATAAGTCCAATTATGACACTTATTGCAGTAGCAGTATTGCCAATAAGTATCTTTGTAATAAGACCTATACTTGGAAAATCACAAAAATACTTTGCAGCGCAACAAAAGCATTTAGGTGAATTAAATGGACACATAGAAGAAATGTACACTGGTCATAATATTGTTAAAGCTTTCGGAAGAGAAAAAGCATCTTTAGAGAAATTCAACAATGTAAATGAAGAATTATATAAAGTTGGATGGAAAGCACAATTCATATCAGGATTAATAATGCCATTAATGGGATTTGTTAATAACTTAGGATATGTTGTAGTTTGTGTTACTGGAGGATATCTAGCAACTAAGAAAGCTATCGAAGTCGGAGATATACAAGCATTTATTCAATATATGAGACAATTCTCTCAACCAATAAACCAAACAGCTAATATTGCAAACATTATACAATCTACAGTAGCTGCTGCAGAACGTGTATTTGAAATGTTAGATGAAGCAGAAGAAGTTCCAGATCCAGTAGATGCAAAAGTATTAGATAATCCAACTGGTGCTGTTAAGTTTGAAAATGTTGACTTTAGTTATAAAGAAGACACTAAACTTATTGAAAATATGAATATAGATGTTAAACCAGGACAAACAATTGCAATAGTAGGACCAACTGGAGCAGGAAAAACAACATTAGTTAACTTACTTATGAGATTCTATGAAGTTAATGGCGGAAAAATCACTCTTGATGGAGTAGATATAAGAGAATTAACTCGTGAAAATCTACGTAATATATTTGGTATGGTATTACAAGATACTTGGTCATTTAATGGTTCAATAAAAGAAAATATAGCATATGGACGTAAGGGAGCAACTGATGAAGAGATAATAAGAGCTGCTAAGGCTGCACATGCAGACCACTTTATTAGAACTTTAGATCATGGATATGATACAGAGTTAAACGAAGAAGCATCAAATATATCTCAAGGACAAAAACAATTACTTACTATTGCTAGAGCTATATTAGCTGATCCAGCAATATTAATTCTTGATGAAGCTACAAGTAGTGTTGATACAAGAACAGAAGTATATATTCAAAAGGCTATGAATAACTTAATGAAGGGAAGAACAAGCTTTGTTATAGCACATAGACTTTCCACAATTAAGGATGCAGATTTGATACTTGTTATGAATCAAGGTACAGTAATAGAACAAGGATCTCACAAAGAACTTCTAGAACAAAATGGTTTCTATGCTGATTTATATAACAGTCAGTTTACAAATGGAGTTTTTGATGAGGAAGCTGTTTAAGAGCATAACATTATCTAATATAGAAAGCTGCTGGTAATAACCAGCAGTTTTTTCTTTAATTTATGTAGCAATTAGATATATAATATAACTAGACAATATTTGGTGGAGGATAAGATTATGTTTAGAACAATAATATGGTTTGTACATTTTGCTTTAAGCTTAATAGGAACAATACCTAAAATGATTAAGTATAAAGGTGCTGTGGAGAGAGGAAAAACCCCAGAAGAAATCCAAGGAATAAATGATGTGGTTAGAAAATGGGCTCTATCTCAAATAAAATATAGTGGAGCTAGGGTAACTGTACATGGAGAAGAAAATGTGCCAAAAGACAGAGGGGTACTTTTCATAAGCAATCATCAAGGGAACTTTGATATACCTCTTTTTATAGGATATATAGATAAGCCTAAAGGATTTATAGCTAAAATAGAGCTAACTAAAATTCCAATAGTTCATATATGGATGAAATATATAGATTGTATTTTTATGGATAGAAGTAGTATAAGAAAATCTGGTGAGGCAATAGTTGAAGGAATTAAACTTCTTAAGAAAGGAACTTCAATGGTTATTTTCCCAGAAGGAACTAGAAGTAAAGGGAATAAATTAGGTGAATTTAAGGCAGGAAGTTTTAAATTAGCAACAAAATCAAAAGTTCCGATTGTTCCAGTTACAATAAAAGGATCTTATAAGTTAATGGAGCAGAATGGAAGTAAGATTAGACCTGCTGATGTAGAACTTTTTATCCATCCTATGATAGAAACTGCAAATTTAACTAAAGAGGAATTAGATGAATTACCAAAAAGAGTTAAGAACATAATAGCAGAAAAATTATAAAATAAAGAATATATTAATAAAAGGCTGAGATGGAGCATATTAATGCTTTACCTCAGCCTTTTTCTCTTATATAAATATTTATTAGCTTAGTGAAAGATATTCATCATAAGACATTTGCTTATCAACGATAGTTCCATCAGCTTTAACATCTATAATTCTATTAGCAATTGTATCTATAAATTGATGGTCATGTGATGTAAATAATACATTGCTCTTAAAGTCTCTTAATCCATTATTAACAGCTGTAATTGATTCAAGATCTAAGTGGTTAGTAGGTTGATCTAAAACAAGTACATTAGCATTAGTTAACATCATTTTAGATAACATACATCTTACTTTTTCTCCTCCAGAAAGAACCTTAGCTTCTTTTAAAGCTTCATCTCCAGAGAATAACATTCTACCTAAGAATCCTCTTAAGTAACTTTCTGATTTTTCATCAGAGTATTGTCTAAGCCAATCTACAAGATTTAAATCTACATCGTTGAAGAAATCAGAGTTATCTTTTGGGAAATAAGCTTTAGTAATAGTAACTCCCCATTTGAATTCTCCAGCATCAGGTTCCATTTCACCCATTATTATTTTAAATAGAGTTGTTATAGCTATTTCTTCTCCAACAAAAGCGATTTTATCCTCTTTGTTCACTATGAAGCTAACATTATCAAGAACTTTAACCCCATCAATTGTTTTTGTAATTCCTTCAGCTCTTAAAATATCATTACCAACTTCTCTCTCAGGTTTGAAACCAACAAAAGGATATCTTCTGCTAGAAGGTTGGATATCGTCTAAAGTAATTTTATCTAATAACTTTTTACGTGAAGTTGCTTGTTTTGATTTAGAAGCATTGGCACTAAATCTAGCAATAAAGTCTTGAAGATCTTTAATTTTTTCTTCTTTTTTCTTGTTTTGATCTTTAGCCATTTGTAAAGCAAGTTGGCTTGATTCATACCAGAAATCGTAGTTACCAACATATAATTTGATTTTACCAAAGTCAACGTCAGCCATGTTTGTACACACTTTGTTTAAGAAGTGTCTATCATGGGATACTACTATAACAGTTCCTTCGAAGTTTATTAAAAACTCTTCTAACCAGTTCACAGATTTAATATCAAGATGGTTAGTAGGCTCATCTAGGATTAGTATTCCAGGGTTACCAAATAAAGCTTGAGCTAATAATACTTTAACTTTTTCTCCACCAGATAATTCTGAAACTTGCTTATCATGAAGTTCTGTAGGAACGCCTAAACCTTGTAGTAATGATGAAACATCAGATTCAGCTTCCCATCCATTAAGTTCAGCAAATTCACCTTCAAGCTCAGAAGCTTTTATACCATCTTCATCAGTGAAATCAGCCTTTGCATATATCTCATCTTTTTCTTTCATTATTTGATATAGTCTTTCATTTCCCATTATTACAGTTTCAAGAACTGAATAATTATCATATTGGTAGTGGTCTTGTTTAAGTACAGACATTCTAATATCCTTTGGGATAGAAATTTCACCTGTATTTGGTTGAACTTCTCCAGAAAGAATCTTTAAAAATGTACTTTTACCAGCACCATTTGCCCCTATAACTCCATAACAATTACCAGGAGTAAATTTAATATTTACATCTTCAAATAGTTTTTTGTCACCATATCTTAAGCTTACATTAGTTACATTAATCAATATTTCTCATTCCTTTTTTATAAATTTGCACTATCCTCAATATTGTAACATATGTTTTGTTATTAGGAAAGAATTTAGTGAAGACTGGTATGCGGTAAAACTTAGTATGAAAATATTTCGCCTAGAAATGAATGAAATTATTAGAAATTAAAAGATTTTCAAAATATGAAAATCTATTGGTATAGTATGCTGCGTATGCAATAATAAAGCTAGAAATAATGATACTGGAGGACTTTAATAGTGTATAAGTTGATAGCTTTAGATATGGATGGAACAATTCTTAAAAATGACACAACAATATCAGAAAGAACAAAAAATGCAGTGAAACTGGCAAAGAAATGTGGGATTAAAGTAGTTCTAGCATCTGGAAGGCCTATGGAAGCCATAAATAGTTATTTAGAGGAACTGGATTTAATATCAGAAGAAGATTTTGTTTTAAGTTATAACGGAGCCATAGTACAAAATACTGGGACTAAAGAAAAAATAGTAAGTAATCTATTAACAGGAAAGGATGCACATATTTTGTACAAGCTTAGCTTGGATATGGGAGTAGATATTAATGGATTTTCTAAATTTCATGGATTAGTTGCACCAAAAAATAATTTATATATTCAAATACAATGTGATGAAATAAATAAACCTTTAGTCCAAATGGACTTTTATGAAATAAAAGAAGATGATGAAATTACAAAGATAATAATGACAGAAGATGCTGAAATTTTATCAAGAGGTATTGAATTAATTCCTGATAACATATATGAAGAGTATACAGTTTTAAAAAGTGATAAATCATTTTTAGAATTTTTAAATAGAGATAGTAATAAAGGCAAAGGATTAGAATATTTAGCAAATCATTTAGGTATTGCAAGAGAAGAAATAATTTCAGTTGGAGATGCTGAAAATGATATGCATATGATAGAATTTGCTGGGCTTGGAGTTGCAATGGGAAATGCTTCTGATGATATTAAGAAAATAGCTGATTATATAGCTCCAACAAATGAAGAAGATGGAGTTGCGCATGTAATTGAAACATTTATATTATCAGATAAACAGTAAAAGTTAAAGGAGAAGTTTATGTACAAGTTGATAGCTATAGATATGGATGGAACTCTATTAAGAGAGGATAAAACTATATCAGATAAAACAAAAAATACAATAAGAAAGGCTAAGGAAAATGGGATAAGGGTAGTACTAGCATCTGGAAGGCCTATAGAGGGATTATATCAATATCTTGAACCTTTGGATTTAATATCTGAAGAGGATTATGTTTTAAGTTATAATGGTTCATTAGTACAAAATACAAAAACAAAAGAAGTGATAATGTCACATTGCTTAAAAGCTAGAGATGGTGATGTTTTATATAACTTGAGTCAAGATATAGGGGTAAATATTCATGGATTTTCAAAAAAGTACGGGATGATAACTCCTAAGGTAAGCAAGTATTCAGAGATTGAAGCTTTAAGAAATAAGTTTGATTTAAAGGTGATGGATTTTAGATTAGTAGAAGATGAGGATGAATACATTAAGTTCATGATGATAGATGAACCTGATATATTAACTAGAGGAATATCTCTTATTCCAAAAGAATTTTATGATAAGTATACAATATTAAGAAGTGAAGATATTTTTCTAGAGTTTTTAAACAAAGAAAGTAATAAAGGTGTGGGTATAGAGGCATTAGCTAAATATTTAGGAATTTCTAGAGATGAAGTAATTTGTGTTGGAGATGCAGAAAATGACAAGCATATGATTGAATATGCAGGGTTAGGAGTAGCGATGGGAAATGCTACAGTAGGGATAAAAGAAATAGCTAAGTATATAGCGCCAACAAATGAAGAGGATGGCGTAGCTCATGTAATAGAAAAATTTATGCTTTAATTTTAGGCTCAGAATATTAGGATAATATTCTGAGCTATATTTATATTTGGAGTAACTAGTAATATTTAGAAAATGATAGCAATATGAAGAAAACCTCTGCTGAATTTAAAATATGAAACATATTAAAGATTGATTTTACTGTTGAAGAACTGTACTATTTAAATAGTACACTAGTAAACCTGCGATGGAGGTGTTTAAAATAGATTTTGAACTTAATAATAAAGAGCCCATATATCTTCAAATAATGAATTATATAAAGAGAAGAGTTTTATCTGGAGAATTGAAAAAAGGTGATAGGTTGGAGTCTGTAAGGGATTTGGCCAGCAAACTTAAAGTAAATCCTAATACAATTCAGAGAGTTTATTCAGAACTTGAAACAGAAGGAATAATATACACTCAAAGAGGGCTAGGTAAATATATTACGGAAGACGTAAATATATTGAAAAAGTTAGAACAAGAAAGTGCAAATGAAGTGTTAGATACTTTTATAAAAAGCATGAAGGAATTAGGTTTCACCAAAACTGAAATAATAGATTTTATTAATACTAGATATTAAGGGGGGAGTAGTCAGTGGAGATTTTATTAGAGGTTAAGAATGTTAAGAAATCTTTTGGTCAAAAAATTATACTTGATGGAGTTGAATTTACATTAGAAAAGGGTAAGGTGCTAGGAATACTAGGACCAAATGGAAGTGGGAAAACTACACTTTTAAATTTAATACAAAGTTTTTTAAAGCCAACTGAAGGAGAAATATATATAGATGGAAAAACTGCAGGAATAGAGACTAAGGGTAAGGTTTCTATGTTGCAAGATAAAAATATATTTAGTTGGTGGATGAAGGTTAGAGATGGAATTGAATTTTATAAAGAATTTTTTGGGGACTTTGATGAGGAGAAGGCACGTAATTTATTAGATAGATTTAAAATAGACAGAAATCAAAGAATAAAGTCATTATCTAAGGGAACATACGAAAAATTTGCAATTATCCTAGCTTTAAGCAGAAATGCAAAGCTTTTTATATTAGATGAACCTTTATCAGGGATAGATCCGTTAGATAGAGAAGAGGTTACTGATATTATAATAGATAATTTAAACGAAGAATCATCAATGATAGTAACGACGCATCTTGTAGCAGAACTTGAAAGAATATTTGATGAAGTAGCTTTTGTTAAGGATCGAAAGATATTTTTAAAAGGAGATTCAGAAATTTTAAGAGAGGAAAGAAATAGTTCTCTTGAGGAAATTTATAGGGAAATTTATAAGAGGTGAAGCTATGAGAAATATATTAAAATTTGCATATAAAGAATTGAAAGTGTTTTATATAATCGAGATATTTTTATTTATAGTAATAAGCCTGGTAGCAGTGTTCTATAATAAGAATATTCTAGTGTTTAATCCTTTAAGAGGAGGACATGAATTTATATTTAATATTATAAAAAGGTATACTGAATTAATATTATATATTAATTTAATAGTTAGTGTAATAATGCTGCAAAAGCAATTAACCAGCCCTAGGGGTAGATTATTATTTTTATCTAATATATCGGGAAAGAAATTTTTTGGTTCACATATAATTGGATTTATGTTAATACAAGCACTTTTTAGTGTTGTGGGGTTTGGGCTTATATTAGTAGCTTCAAGATTTAAAGAAGTATTTTCAAATGAATTATTTTCAAATGAATTATTTTTAGATTTTCATAATATTTTTATGCTGAATTTTAATACTGTAGCAATATATATCATCATTTTATTTGTTACAACACTAGTAAGAAGTAGCATTAGCAATTATGCAATCGCATCAATAGTAGTCATAGTAGTAAATATATTAGTAACATTAATGTTTTTATTTATTAATTATGCATACCCGGCAATTTTTTTGCCAGCTGGTACAATACAGTTTTATGTAAATAAAATGTTTAGGATCGTAATAAATATTCCGATAATTTTAATACAGTGCATCTTAGCAGTAGCACTATTCTTTAGAGCTACTAAAGTATTAGAAAATAAATTGGATATAGTATAAGATTATACTCAACAAAATAAGGTACTCTAGAACTTTTATAGGTTCTGGTGTACTTTATTTTATTCTTCTACAAAAATGGGCTATAATTATAATGTGGTTTATAGTTAAAACACTTGTTAGAAATTACTTTAGGAGTTGTAATAATGAATATAAAAAGCGCACTTTATGAAGTGTTAGATAGATGTTCAGATATAGATATTTCAAAAGCTAAAAATGTTTATAATCAAGGCTGCATATTAAGTGGAGAGTACAAACAAAATGAAGGGCTTTACATAATAAAAGGTGATGTATTATCTCAAGATCTTATTAATACCTATTATAGTTCAGTGATAATAAGTGAAAAAAATGCTGAGCTTGAGCAAACTTATTGTAGTTGTGAAGATTATGAAAAGAGTTCAGTGAGAAGAGTAAATTATAGATGTAAGCATATAAATGCTCTTCTATTATATCTATTGAATCAAGATCAAGAAACAGTAAAGACTTCAGAAATCCACAGTTCGAAAAGAATAGAAGATGAAGAAAAGATGCTAATGGATTTCTTTAAGATGCAGAGACAAGGATTATATAAGCAAAAAATAATGCTTGAAACATATATAGAAATTGAAGGATGGTATTTCAATATACATTTCAAAATAGGAAATAACAAGCTGTATGTTGTAAAAGGGTTAAGAGAATTTCTAGAGGCATATAGAAGCAAAGGCGTTGTTGAATTCGGTAAAGAATTTGTTTTCCAAGGAAATAAGCATACTTTTAATAAGGAAGATAAAAATCTTATAAAATATTTAATTACACAAATGGCTATGGAGGATTTTTTGAGAGGAAGCTTCTCTTTATATAATAAAAGTATAATAAAAGGTAAGGCGATGACTCTACCTATAGATAAGCTTAGAGAAACTCTATCCATTATGGGAAATCATAAAATATTTCTTAAGATAGGCTTTGAAGATATAGGAGAAGTGAAAGTTGTAAAAGAAAACTTACCTATTAGCTATAGTATAAGAGAAGAGGGAAACCATATATTTCTTACACAAGAAGAAGGGTATATATCATTAAATAAAACAAAGGATGTATTTTTAAATGAATCCAAGGTTTATTTGCCATCAGAAGAACAAGTAGAAGTGTATGGAAGTATATATGAAAAGTTAGGGAAAGAAAAAATTATTAACAGTAAGTTTAAGAATCAAGTACTAGGTAATTTACTTCCCATAATAGAACGCGTAACCTCTGATATAAGTTTAGATAAAAATATGAGGGAGAGCTTTATTAATGAACCTCTTAAGGTGGATTTTTATTTAGATAGAGAAAAAGATATAACTATGGAAATGCTATTTAGGTATGGTGAAGAAATAATAAATCCTTTAGATGAACCAGAGGACTTTGGGGACAAATTTATAACTAGAGAATCTGCTAAAGAGAAAGAAATTTTAGATGTAATTGAGATGCTTAACTTTGCTATAGGAGCAAGAAAGTTTGTGCTTAAAGGTGGGGAAGCAGGGGAGTTCTATTTTTTAAGAGACGGAGTTCAGAAGCTTATAACATTAGGAAATATATATTATTCAGATAGAGTTAAAAAAGAAAAAGTAGTAAAAGAAATTAAGATAAATGCGTTGATGAGAGAAGAAAGGGATTATTTTACTTTCCAATATGACATAGATGAGCTTTCTCCAGAAGATGCGAGAGAAATTATATACTCAATAAATAGGAATAAAAAATATCATAAGATAAAAGGTGGAGCTTTTATTGATTTGGATAACGAAGAATTGAAAAAGCTTCATAGATTTATTGAGAGTGTAACTTCAGGAGATGAAATAGAAAATGAAATAAATATACCTAAAAATAAGGCATTGGTAATTGAGTCCTTAGCAAATGAAGAGAGAGCAACATTCATAAATGGCTTAGAATGCATAAATGAAATGAAGAAAAGAATTCACTCATTAGAAAACTTTAAAGTTGATGTTCCTAAAGAGTTAAGAGGAGAATTAAGAGAGTATCAAAAAATAGGGTATAGTTGGATGAAGTCCTTAGACTATCTAGGCTTTGGCGGTATATTAGGAGATGAGATGGGGCTTGGAAAGACACTTCAGGCTATTACTTTTATATTGTCTAATAAGGGCAAAAAGACACTTATTGTAGCACCAACTTCTTTGGTTTATAACTGGTTAGAAGAATTTAATAAATTTGCACCATCCTTAAAGGTGGAAGTTATGGCTGGAACTCAAACTCAAAGAAATAAAACATTTAGCAAGTTAGATGAAATAGATGTTTTGATAACTTCTTATGGAGTGTTAAAAAGAGATGAAGAATTATATAAAAAGGTTTCTTTAGATTATTTGATAATTGATGAGGCTCAGAATATTAAAAATTCCTCATCACAAAATGCAGAAACCGTTAAAAGCTTAAATGCAGCAAGGAGATTTGCGCTAACTGGGACTCCGTTAGAGAATTCTTTAGTTGAGTTATGGTCAATATTTGATTTCTTAATGCCTGGATATTTATATGGTGAAAAGAAATTTAAAAGAATATTTGAAAAGCAGGAAGAAGGTATAAATAACCTATCTTTATTTATCAAGCCATTTATTTTAAGAAGGTTAAAAAGGGATGTAATATTAGAATTGCCAGATAAAATTGAGAAAAATATCTTAATAGATATGGAAAGAAAGCAGGAGAAGATATATAAAGCTTATGCAGATTATGCTAAGGAAATGATTAGAGAAGAGCTTAGCAAATCGGGAGTAAATATTAAGGTGTTAGCTTATCTTACAAAATTAAGGCAGTTATCCCTAGATCCTGCATTGGTTGTGGATAACTACAATGAACAAAGTGGAAAATTGGGGGCATTTTTAGAAATCCTTAATCAAAGTATAGAGGAAGGACATAAGGTTCTAGTCTTTTCACAATTTACAACTATGCTAAAGAAAATAAGTGAATTATTAAAATCAAACAAAATAGAACATTTTTATTTAGATGGAGCTACAAAGGCTCAAGATAGAATTAAAATGGTTAATTTATTTAACGTGGATGAAACTAAAGTATTTTTAATATCATTAAAGGCAGGAGGGACTGGACTTAACCTAACTGGAGCAGATGTGGTTATTCATTTCGATCCATGGTGGAATCCTGCTGTAGAAGATCAAGCAACAGATAGAGCTCATAGATTTGGACAAAAAAATGTAGTAGAAGTAATAAAGCTTATAGCAAAAGGCTCAGTAGAAGAAAAGATTATAAAGTTACAGGAAAGTAAGAAAGAATTAATTAACATGGTTTTAGAAAATGGGTTAGACTCAGGAGAAATATTAAAGGGCTTAAAAGAAGAAGAATTATTAAAGCTGTTTGGCTAATTATTTAATATGATGATTGAAAATGGAGTACTGAATTATATATTCAATACTCCATTTTTGTGTAAACTATAGGAATAATCCATAAGAAAACAAGAAGTATATAACAATATATTAGAAATAATATAATTTTTGACAGTTATGGGTGTTGAAGGTAAAATAAGTGTAGATCTTCAATAAAGGTAGAGGTATAAAAATGAGTAAAAGAATAATGGCTGGTATAATAGCGGGAATATTAATGCTAGGGATTGCAGGATGCTCGAATAAGAGTAAAGGTGATGATAAAACAAAGACAGAGGACACATCAGCAAAAGTAGAGAATGCGGCTGATGGACAAGGGCAAAAGACATCACAGAAACAATTAGATAGACAAAACATTTGGGAAATAATAAGAACTAAAGAAGATTTATATAAATTTGGAAGAGATCATATTGATAAATTTAAACAGGTATTTGCCAAATATAACGTATCAAGTAACATGGATACAGGTGCCGAGTTTCATCCAGATAAAAGAGATGCATCTTTTGGAGAAATTAATATGGTTATGACTAATAAAATAGAAATAAATGATGGCGCACAGAATAAATATGAAAATATTAATTTCAATATGGGAACAAGTCCAGAGACTAAAAAGGGTGGAATGGCACTTGAAATACTGGTGACAGTTCCTATAGATAGAGTGTTTAAATTAGAAGAATATCAGATGCTAAAAGATATGATATTAGCAATGTATGATGGAAAGTATGACTTTAAGAAGAATGACTTAGATAAATGGGTGAATGACACAATAAAAGCCGAAGAGCAAGATCCCCTAGGGGGAAAGTACAGATCAAATGGTTTTTTCTCAGAGCACGTAGGAGTATTTTTTGATAAGGCTGGAGGAACAATGAATATAGCATATACAATATCAAAAATGGAAATTCCAGTGCAGTAGTAGATATAGAGTGTTGAATTGAGGAGGTATATTAGAATTTTAGCAATAATGTTTAATTGTATATAATTTTTAGGAATCTTCTTATATTTATAGTAATATAAGAAGATTTATTTTATTTAATTAGTGTATAATAAAATGAGTTTTTAAAAATCTCTTATTTAAAGAGGAGATAAGTGAAAGGAAATAATATATGAGTAAAATATTAGTTTTAGCAGAAAAACCTTCTGTGGGAAGAGAACTTGCTAGAGTTTTAAAGTGTAATAAAAAGGGAAACGGTTATATAGAAGGGGAAAAATATATAGTAACTTGGGCATTAGGACATTTAGTTACCCTAGCAGATCCAGAGGCGTATGATGATAAATATAAGGCTTGGAAGTTAGAAGATTTACCTATGCTTCCAAAACATTTAAAGCTTGTAGTTATAAAGCAAAGTGGAAAACAATTTAATGCTGTAAAAGAACAGTTAAATAGAAAAGATGTAAGTGAGATTGTTATAGCTACTGATGCAGGAAGAGAAGGAGAACTAGTTGCTAGATGGATTATCGAAAAGGCAAGGGTAAATAAACCAACTAAGAGACTTTGGATTTCATCCCAAACAGATAAGGCTATATTAGATGGTTTTAGAAATCTTAAGCCTTCATCTCAATATGATAATTTATATAAGGCAGCACAGTGTAGATCAGAGGCTGACTGGGTTGTAGGGCTAAATGTAACTAGAGCACTTACTTGTAAACATAATGCGCAGCTTACAGCTGGAAGAGTGCAGTCAGCAACTCTTGCTATGATTGTAAATCGTGAAGAAGAAATAAAGAATTTTAAACCAAAAGATTATTATGTAATTAATGCAAAAGCGAAGGGTTTTACCCTAAGCTATAGAGATAAAAATAATAATAGTAATATTTTTGATTTAGATAGAGTAAATAAAATTCTTGCAGCGACAAAAGGTAAGGAAGCTAATGTAGTAGATGTTACTGAAAGTGCCAAGAAACAATTTGCACCAGCTCTTTATGATTTAACAGAGCTTCAAAGAGACGGTAATAGAATATATGGATATTCAGCAAAACAAACCTTATCAATAATGCAAAGACTATATGAAAACTATAAGATATTAACTTATCCAAGAACTGATTCAAGATATATTTCTAGCGATATAGTAGCAACACTTCCAGATAGATTAAAAGCTATATCCATAGGGAATTATAGAGCTTTAGCAACTGAAATATTAAAAGGAAAGATAAATGCTCATAAAGGATTTGTTGATGATAGCAAGGTTAGCGATCACCATGCAATAATCCCAACCGAGGAAAAAGTCAATATAGGTCTTTTAAGTAGTGAAGAAAGACATATTTATGAACTAGTAGTAAAGAGATTCTTAGCTGTAATGCTTCCACCTTATGAGTACATTCAAACAACAATAGTTTCTGATATAAATGGAGAAACTTTTGTAGCAAAAGGAAATGTTATAAAATCTAAAGGCTGGAAAAAAGTATATGATAGAGCTGATGATTTATCAGAGGATGAAGATGAGAGAGATAGCCAAGAATTACCTAGCTTAAAGAAGGGTGACAAAATAAATATTTTATCAGTAGAAAGTAAAAAACAACAAACTAAACCTCCAGCAAGATTTAATGAAGGTACATTACTATCAGCAATGGAGAAGCCACAAAAGTATGTAGCTATAGATAAGGCACATGCTAAAACATTGGGTGAAACTGGTGGCATAGGTACTGTTGCAACTAGAGCTGATATTATAGAAAAGTTATATAATATGTTCTATATAGAGAAGAATGGTAAGGAGATAATACCAACATCAAAAGGTAAGCAGCTTATAGAACTAGTTCCTGCAGAACTAAAATCTCCATTATTAACAGCAGAATGGGAAATGGAGTTAGAGCTAATAAGTAAAGGAAAGAAAAATCCTAATGATTTTATAGATAGAATGAGAAAGTATGCAGCTGAATTAGTTCAAGATGTAAAAGGCAGCAGTGAT
The DNA here is from genome assembly GCF_016765615.1 of Clostridium paridis. Lineage (GTDB taxonomy): Bacteria > Bacillota > Clostridia > Clostridiales > Clostridiaceae > Clostridium_T > Clostridium_T paridis. The sequence goes on from NZ_JAESWA010000019.1 coordinate 133,447, forward strand.
AAATTTAGACATGACAATATTACTGGAAAGAAGTGTCCTGAGTGTGGCAAGTACATGCTTGAAGTTAAAGGTAAGCATGGAGTAATGAACGTATGTCAAGATAGAGAGTGCGGACATAGAGAGAATGTAAGTAAATTTACTAATGCTAGATGTCCAGAATGCCATAAGAGACTAGAACTTAGGGGACAGGGTGAAGGTCAAATCTATGTATGTGCAAGTGCAACTTGTAACTTTAGAGAGAAAGCATCAGTGTTTAACAAGAGATTTGATAATAAAGAACATAAAAACAGTAAAAGAGATGTTCAAAATTATATGAAGAAAATGAAGAAAGAAGCAGAAGAAGTAGTTAATAATCCATTTGGAGACTTAATGGCATTGTTTAATAAGGAAAAATAAAGATTTAGAAGCCAGTAATGTGAAAATACATTACTGGCTTTTACAATAATTTTGAAAAATATAAGATCATCTTTTTGTACTATGTAATACAAAATTTTACATATTAATTTGGTTAATGTACAATAAGATATAAGGAGATATGGAAAATATTTAAAGATATATAGCTCAACAAGGAGTGAACTTATAGATGTATGAGAATGACTATATCATGAAAATGATAAAAGCAGCAATGCAGGTAATAAAGGCTATAGTTAAAGGGAGAGATGCTATAGAAAGTAGTATTGATGCAAAAAGTGATGATATCATAATTGGAGAAGATCAACTTCTTGAAATTATGGTTAATAAATATGTAAGTGAAGGGGATATTAATAAGGCTGAAAATCTTATATTTGAAGCATTGGAGTCACACAAATCCTCTAAAAATTTAGAAACAGCACTATCTTTTTATGATGAAATAAGTAAATGGGAAGATGAAAAGCTAATTAAATCAAATTTTACTAAAGAAGAAATTCTAGAAGGCTTAAACACAGTAAAAAAAATGTTTGATATGTAACTAAATCCTTAGGTGCAACATTCAATATAGTAAAAACATTATTAAGAGAACTGTTATAAAACAGGAGGAGTATATGTTAAATAACAAAACTATATTGATAACAGGAGGAACAGGCTCATTTGGAAGAAGTTTTGCAATACGATTATTAAAAGAGCATAATCCTAAAAAAATAATAATTTACTCCAGGGATGAATATAAACAATTTATACTAAGAAAAGAATTAGAAAATATATTCCCTGAAAAAGCACATATGCTTAGATTTTTTATTGGCGATGTAAGAGATAAAGAAAGGCTTTATAGAGCCTTTGAAGGGGTTGACTATGTAATTCATGCAGCAGCAATGAAGCAGGTCCCAACATGTGAATATAATCCTTTTGAAGCTATAAAAACTAATATATATGGAGCCAAGAATGTAATAGACGCGGCTATTGACAAGAAGGTTAAGAAGGTTGTAGCACTTTCTACTGATAAGGCAGTAAATCCTATTAATTTATATGGAGGGACTAAGCTTGTATCAGATAAACTATTTATCTCAGCTAATTCCTATTCTGGAGAAGAAGGAACAATTTTTTCGCTTGTTAGATATGGTAATGTAGCAGGTAGCAGAGGATCGGTTATACCTTTTTTAAAGTCCATTATAGATAAAGGAGACAAAAAATTACCTATTACAGATGAAAGAATGACTAGGTTTTGGATAACTTTAGACGAGGGTATAGATCTTGTATTAAAAGCATTAAAGGAAAGTAGAGGAGGAGAAACATTCATATCAAAAATTCCTTCATTCAAAGTAGTAGATTTAGCAAAAGCTATGTTAGGGAGTTGTGAACTTCAATATATCGGAATACGAGAAGGTGAGAAGCTTCATGAGGTCATGATAACCAAGGATGACTCAAGAAATACCTATGAATTTGATAAACACTTTATTATATATCCTAGTTTTGATTGGTGGGATTTTGATACACGGTTTATTGCAGGAGGGAAACTTATCAAGGAAGGGTTTGAATATAACTCTGGAACCAATTCGGAATGGCTAGGAGTAGAAGAATTAAAAGAAAAATTAAATAACATTAAGGTATAAGATTTATAGCAGGAACAAATAGTTTCTGCTATTTGCACTATCTGAGTATAATTCCAGTTGACAGATAATAACCCTGCTAATACAATAAATTTATTATGTAAGTATATAATCCAAAAATATCAGAATAAATTCTTTACAGCAAAGGAGAACTTAAATTTATGCAAACTGAAAATAATGTTGAAAAAAACCTGAAAAAGCAAATAGGGTTATTTGAAGCTATAACAATGGTAATAGGCGTAGTTATAGGATCAGGTATTTTTTTTAAAGCCTCAGTAGTGTTTAGCAATGCTAAAACTCCTTTTCTAGGAATATTAGCATGGGTAGTAGGCGGAATTATTACTATAGCATCTGCACTTACAATAGCAGAAATTGCAGCAGCTATTCCTAAGACTGGTGGTGTATTTGTTTACCTAAAAGAATTATATGGAGAGAAGTGGGCATTTTTATATGGATGGGTGCAAACTCTTGTATACACGCCTAGTATAGTGGCGGCATTATCAATAGTTTTTGTAACTCAAGCAACATATTTTATCCCAATGACAGGAACTGAGCAAAAAATATTAGCAATAGTAATCATTTTATTTATCTTCTTTGTAAATATCTTATCAACAAAACTAGGAAGTAAAGTACAGGCAGTTTCTACAGTAGCCAAGCTTATACCTATATTAGTAATTATAATTTTTGGATTGATTAATGGAGGAGCTCATAGTTTTGGAACCCCTGTAGCAAGTGCAGGAACAGTTGCAGCCACAGGTTTTGGAGCAGCTATGTTAGGAACCCTTTGGGCTTATGACGGATGGGTTGGAGTAGGAAACATGGCGGGAGAACTTAAAAATCCTAAGAGAGATTTACCGAGATCAATCATTTTAGGATTACTTGTTACAATAGTTGTTTATATTACTATTAATATTGCGATATTAAACATACTCCCTTTATCAAAGATTATGGCATCTGATAAAGTTGCTTCTGATGCTGCAGTTGTATTGTTTGGGAACTCAGGAGCTGCACTTATTGCAATAGGTATAATGATTTCAATATTTGGTGCACTAAATGGATATTTATTAACAGGCGTTAGAATTCCTTTCGCTATGGCAAAGGACAATCTATTACCTTTTTCTAAAACAATAGGTAAGGTTCATGATAAGTTTGAGACACCATTAAATACCTTTATTTTAGAAGTTGTGCTTGCTATACTTTATGTACTAAGTGGGTCTTTTAATACATTAACCAATTTAGCCGTGTTTGTTGTTTGGATATTCTTTGTAATGGCAGTAGCAGGAATTTTTATATTAAGAACTAAACATAAAGACATAGAAAGACCATATAAAGTACCTCTTTACCCTATAATTCCGATTATAGGAATAGTAGGTGGGATATATATATTAGTAAATACATTATTTACTGATACAAAAAATGCGATTTTTGGAATAGTTATAACTTTAATAGGAATTCCAGTGTATATATACTTAAAGAAGAAATCATAAAAATAAGAGCTTAAATGCTCTTATTTTTATTTGAGGAAGAAATAACTTAAGTAGTATAATTTTTATAAACATATTTAAGCAGTAGGCAAAAACTTGAAAGGAGAAAAAATGGGGCAAAACAAAAAATGGGATCATTTTAATCAAGGAATAAAAGCGGGGGTACCAATAGCATTGGGTTATATTCCAATAGCTATAACATTCGGGGCATTAGCAAAACAGGCAGCATTACCAACCTATGATATCTTAGTTATGAGTGCTTGGATGTATACTGGGGCTGGACAATTCATGGCAGTATCAATGTTTGCTTCAGGGGTAGGAGCAATGGAGATAATAATAGCTACAGGTATGTTAACATTAAGACATATTGTAATGGAATTAACTTTTCATAATAGATATAAAAAGTTAACATTTCCTTGGAGGTTTGGCTTGTCATTAGGTATTACAGATGAGAGTTTTGCAGTTATATCTATGAAAAAAGATAAATCTCAAGAATATATGGCAGCACTTATGTTTACAGCGTATAGTTCATGGTTTTTAGGGACATTAATAGGTTGTATATCAGCATCGATAATCCCTACTTGGTTAAGCAAAAGTATGGAAATTGGACTCTATGCACTATTTATATCACTTCTTATTCCAGCTTTATCAAAAAAATCAAAGCTTGGCTTTATAACCATAACAAGCATGGCTTTAAATTGGTGGATGAGTCAGTATATTAATAAAGGATGGGCAATTATTATTTCAATAATATTAGGTGCATCATTAGGAATATGGTTAATAGGAGATGAAGAGATATGAGGTATTTATTAGTGATACTTATTATGGGAGTAATAAGTCAGCTTTCAAGAATTACTCCATTATTTATAACTAGCAATTTTAAGTTTTCTAAAAGAGTTAATAAATTTCTTAGTGCAGTACCTTATGCAGCTTTGGGAGTAATGATTTTTCCAGGGATTTTATCAGTAGGGAAGTATCCAATAGTTGGACTTGCAGGAGGAGTAATTGCAGCTATACTCACATATTTAAAGGTAAACATTATAGTAATAATTGCAGCATCAGTAGCGGTTGTCGCAGCATTAAATTCATTTGTATAAATTAAGTAAATATAACTGAACTTTATTATTTATATTTGGTATATTATAATTAACATATATTTTCCAAAAATCTCGCTTAAGGGGGAGTTATGTATAAATTAAATGAAAGACCAATAGAAACTTCGGAAAATAGCTATGATGCTATAGAGATAAATAAATATCATAAAACTGATTTGTTAAAAGATACAGAGGATAAAAGTAAAGATTTGATAAATAAATCTAAAAGTAATAAGGGAAAGTTAGGTATTGTAGGTATTATATTAGCTATATTAGTTAAAGCTAAAGGTTTGTTACTCTTAATTCTTTCAAAGTTTAAAATACTAATGTTGGTTTTTAAGCTTGGAAACTTTACGGCAACTCTACTATCAATGCTTTTCATGTTTATTATTTATGGAAAAGTTTATGGTATTGCATTTGGAGTAGGTTTTGTTTTGTTATTATTTTTTCATGAAATGGGACATTTTATAATGGCAAAAAGATTGGGTGTTGATGTTTCTCTTCCACTATTCATTCCATTTGTAGGCGCTTTTATTAGATTGAAAGAGCAACCTAAAAATGTTGAAGAAGAAGCGAAAATAGCCATTGCAGGACCTCTTTTTGGAAGCTTTATCGCTTTTATATGTCTAGGGTTTTATTTAGTTACTAAAGATGATTTCTTATTAGCATTAAGTTATGCAGGTTGTTTTATTAATTTATTTAACCTTATACCTATATATCCGCTAGATGGAGGAAGGGTTGCATCTGCAATATCACCATTTTTGTGGTTTTTAGGTATTCCTATAGCGATAATTGCTATATTTGTAAGCTTCAATCCTGTCATGCTGCTAATTTTATTATTAGGTATAATTCAATTGGTTAATAGGAAAAAAAATAATAGTAATTTATATTATGACTTAGAACCTTATGAACGAGTTGTTTTTGCAATAGAATATTTTGGATTAATTCTACTTTTAGGAATGACTATTTCATTTATAAGTAAATAAGAGCAAAAAAAATGATAGAAATCGAAGGCTGATTTCTATCATTTTTACATTTTATACTATCCATCCTCTTAGTAGGAATCTGTTACTACTTTCTTTACTATAACCTTCATAATCTTTTAGCACAAAGCGTATATTTCCACGCATTAGTTTAAATTTGTTTTTTACTAGAAAGGTAATAAAATCTGTATATTTGCTATTAACTCTAAAAGTTACTCCGTCATTTGGTAATATATCAATTAAACTACTTATGAGCGAAATGAAAATTTCATTTTTATTATCACAGTTATCTACTAATCCCCACATATCTCCTAGTTGATTTTTATTATAAGTTATAAATCCTAATATCTCACCTTCCTTTTGGTAGTAGAATAGGCATCCTCCGTTATTTAAAGAATTTTGAATTTCACAAGTAAAATCATAGCTTTCATTTCGGGTTAGAGTAGAGATTTTACTAATTATCTCATTAAAATCTGAAGAATTAGTTTTCAGTGAGGTTACAGTTAATCCAGACTTGGCCAAAGTATCTGGGGTTCTTAGTACTAATGTGGGAAGAGTTAGAGTAAACCCTTTTTTTATATACAAAGATAGTGCAGAAGGATTGTCAGCAAGAGCTTCAAGCCCAATTATTTTACAATTTTTATTTTTAAGATACTCCATAGCTTTATCTAGAAGTTTTGAACCAATCCCTTTTCCGTATAGATTATTAGCTACTCCCAGTGGTCCAATATATCCTGTGTCACCTAAAGCTCTACAAAAAACAAAGCCTAATAGTTTGTTGTTCTCTATAGCCATGAAAGCTCCCTCTTTACAATCTCTAAGCATTGATAAGCCCATTTCCTTTGATCTGGGGATATCTCGATTGAAAGTTGTATAATCTAAATTTATAAATTCATCTAGATAATCTAAAGTTAAAATCTTAATTTCCATAAGGTACCTCCTAAAAGTGGTATATAAAATAGTTTATATTAATTAATATTATATTACAAAAATATATTGACATGTCCCCTTTAATGCTTTAGAATGATAAAGTAATAAAGTGATATTTAAGGGGGACAAATATATGAAAAAGAAAATTGCAGTGGTATTAAGTTTAGCTATGTTAGCTACAACATTTATAGCGTGTGGAAAGAAGTCAGATAAAACTGATTTAGCAAAAATAAAAGATAAGGGCGAAATGGTAGTTGGATTAGATGATACATTCGTACCAATGGGATTCAAAGATGATAATGGGGATATCAATGGATTTGATGTTGATTTAGCTAACGCCGTTGGGGAAAAACTAGGAGTAAAAGTTAAATTTCAACCAATAGATTGGACAATGAAAGAAAGCGAACTTAATGGTGGGAAAATAGATGTAATATGGAATGGATATTCTATAACAGATGAAAGAAAAGAAAAAGTTGCATTTTCTAAACCATATTTAGAAAATAAGCAAGTTATTATAACACTAGCCAATTCTCCTATCAAAACTAAAGCAGATTTAAATGGAAAAAATGTAGCAGCTCAAAATGGTTCAAGTGCAGTAGATGCAGTTGAGAAGGAAGCAGATTTGGTTAAAACATTTAAGGGCGGAAAACTTGTAACTTTTGAAACTAATAATGACGCATTAATGGATTTAGAGGCTGGAAGAGTGGATGCAGTTGTTGGAGATGAAATCTTAATAAGATATTATACTAATCAAAGAGGGGAATCTAAATATAAAGTTTTAGATGATAATTTTGGAACTGAAGAGTATGGTATAGGATTTAGAAAAGACGATAAAGAATTCTTATCAGCAGTACAAAAGGCTTTAGATGAATTAAAAGCAGATGGAACTTCAAAGAAAATTTCAGAAAAGTGGTTTGGTAAGGATATAGTAAAGTCTTAAGGTGAAATTAGTTGAACTAAGACTTTATAGTAAAGTAATCTTTAAATAAGTAATACAGGAGTGAATTTAACATGGATTATGTGACAAGCTTATTACCTTCATTAATGGAAGGGCTTTTAGAAACATTAAAAATATTTGCAGTGACTTTGGCTCTTTCATTACCATTGGGAGTAATAGTTGCACTGGGAAGATTATCGAAAATAAAAATAATAAATACTATAGCTCAAGTATATATATGGATTATGAGAGGTACTCCGTTACTTTTGCAAATAATATTTATATTCTTTGGATTACCAATTATAAATGTAACTATAGATAGATTCCCAGCAGCAATATTAGCCTTTGTATTAAATTATGGAGCTTATTTTGGAGAAATATTTAGAGCAGGAATAGAGTCCATTGATAAAGGCCAATATGAGGCTTCAGAAGTTTTAGGCATGTCAAATTCACAAACATTTTTTAGAATAGTACTTCCTCAGATGATAAAAAGAGTATTACCTCCAGTTTCAAATGAAGTAATTACTTTAGTTAAGGATACAGCATTAGTATATGTTGTAGGCTTGGATGAATTATTGAGATTTGCTAAAATAGCATCTAATAGGGATGCATCACTGATACCTTTAGTTGTAGTAGCAGTATTTTATTTATTGCTAACAGCAATTCTTACTAAAGTATTCCAGAGTTTAGAGAAGAAATATTCTTATTATTCATAGGAGGATAAATTATGAGTTTAGTAGTAAAGGAATTAAATAAATCCTTCAAGGGGAAAAAGGTTCTTAATAATGTAAGCTTCGAAGTTAAGCAAGGAGAAATTGTTGCACTATTAGGGCAATCTGGTGCAGGAAAAACTACGGTTTTAAGATGTATAAATGGGCTTGAAAAGGCTGATGGGGGAAGTATTGAAGTAGATGGAAACTTCCTATTTAAGAAAGAAGATAGAAAAATAGTATATTCATCTGGGGAAGAAATGAAAAATGTTAGAAGAAGTTTAGGATTAGTATTTCAAAACTTTAATTTATTTCCTCATATGTCTGTTATGGAGAATATAATAGAGGCCCCAGTTAACGTCTATAAAGTTCCAAAGGAAGAAGCAAAGGAAAAAGCTAGAGACTTACTTAAACAAGTAGGTTTAGAAGAGAAAGAAGATTCATATCCATTTGAGCTTTCTGGTGGACAAAAGCAAAGAGTAGCTATAGCAAGAGCTTGTGCATTGAATCCTAAAATAATGTGCTTCGATGAACCTACTTCAGCTTTAGATCCAGAGTTAACTGAAGGAATAGCAACAGCTATTGAAGGTTTAGCTAAAACTGGAATGGGGGTATTAATAATTACTCACGACATGGCATTTGCTAAGAGAGTTTCAGATAGAGTTCTTTTTATGGAAAATGGAGATATTATTGAAGAAGGTACTGTAGAAGAGATATTTAATAATCCTAAAAATGAACGTACTAAGAGTTTCCTTGGTAATAGTTAGGTAGTATAATGAAAAGTATATCTTATCAACACATTTCTTTAACGGCTAATATGGATATAAATGATTTGGTATATAGTATCTAAAGAAACTTGAATCTCTTTAGGTCATAGATAAATAGGGTTTTAGAACTTGTCCCTAAGTTCTAAAACCCTATTGTTGTATGCTGGAAAAAGGATTTTAAGTATTTATATGAGTAACCTTGTACAAAATCGGTATTGCAAGGGTTATAAGAATCATACCCATAAAAGCAGGTGCAGTATGACTAAGGGATACATAAATTTGCCCGCCAATGATTGGTCCAATTATTCTTGCTAAAGATTGTATAGATTGGCTGCCACCTTGAACTCTTCCTTGTTCGCTAGAATCTACAGACTTTGATACCATTCCGTTGAATGAAGGTCCGTAGATAGAATCGCCAAAACCAAATATAAACATTCCGGCTATAAGAAGGGGATAGAAGGAGAACAAAGCAGATGCAGCAATAAGACCATAGCCTATAATCTCCGAAGTCATTCCAAGAATTACAATTTGTATATCACTAAATTTCATCAAAAGCTTTGGCATTATGAATCCTTGTGAAATGATGTCTTGTACACCCATTATTGAAAATATAAGACCAATCAGAACAGGCTGCCAGTTGAATGTATCTATTGTAAATTGTGTAAAGACTGCTTGCAAAGATCCGCTTGGTATCCAAAGTAAGAAACCAGAGATAAAAAGCCTCTTTAAGCTTTTCATGGAAAGTACGTTCATAAGCTGGGAGAATGGATTCAATCTTACAAGTTCGATATTTTCTAGTCTATTTTTCTTGTTAAGGCTCTCAGGCATAAAGAAGAATCCATAAACTACATTCAATAAAGTTATTATTGCACCAAAATACATAGGTACAGAATAACCAAACTTGGCAAGTAATCCTCCTAGAGTAGGTCCCATAATGGTGCCAACACCTACAACTGCACTTATCCATCCGAAGTATTTGGTTCGCTGTTCTCTAGGTGTGATATCTGCGAAATATGCAAATATTGTACTAATGGTTCCACCTGTTACTCCATCAATTATTCGACCTACAAATAGTACCCATAGTGCTCCTCCTATGCCAAAAACTAAGTATCCAATAGCTGAACCTAAAAGACATACTAAGAGTATTGGACGACGACCATATCTATCACTTAAAGCTCCAAGGCCAGGAGCTGAAAAAAACACGCAAAAGGCATAAAGAGACATCAGTAATGTAACAACAATGGCTTGATCTGCAGGATTACTTATATAAGGCTTTACTAAGAATGGTACAACAGGATTTATAATACTAAAGCCTATTCCGCATAGAAACACGGATATAAGACCAAAGATTAAGGCTTTTTTATCTATTATCTGTTCATTAATTTGTTCATCATGTGATTTTAATTTGGACATTTGAAATCTCCTTTCAATAGTTAAATTTTGTTTCCTAGTCAACAAAAATATCATAACATCATTTTGTTTCCCTGTCAACAAAATGGTCGCAATAAAAATGCAGCCCTATCTCAATAGAGTTAGGCTGCCTGGTTTTTTATTATTTAAACTTATTCTGACTTAATATCTATACCTTGTTTTTTTATTTCTTCATCCAAATGCTTACTATACTTTTCCATGAATCTAAGCATACTGTCAAGTTGTTCATCAGTTACCTGCTCGAATACGACTTTATCACGCTCCTGAAACTCTTTGTGAAGTTCTTCATGGATTTTATAAATCTCTTGCCCTTGTTCAGTAAGGCTGAAATAAATTTCTTTCTTATTATCGGGTTTCTGATAGCTTTCAATAACACCTTTCTGTATAAGCTTCTTGGTTATTTTGCTTATGGCTCCCCTAGTCATATAAAAGGACTCTGCAAGTTTTGTTACGTTAGAATCTACATTTCTTCCGATGAATTCGATACAATGTACTTCAGAAGATTTAAAGCCCCTAAATTGATCTTCCATCTTAAGCTTATTAAGCCAAGCCATTTTGTTAAATAAGTTCCTGAAGTTAATTTTGACCTGTTCTTCTTTGTTCATGACCTGTATCCTCCCACCTATTGGTGTAATAACAATATTATAGTAAACTTTTGTTTCTATATCAACAATACTAGAATAATTATAATGGTAAAATTTGATTTGAAAAATATGATTTCTATATTTTATAATTAATAAGAAATGGAGTGAAGATAACAAATGAATATTAAAAGCTTTTTTAAGTTAGCAGAAATACAGACAAAGGTAGCAAGTGTAGTTCCTTTCTTATTAGGATCACTTATAGCTATATATAGATATAGCAGTTTTAATATAATAAATTTTATAATAATGTTTGTTTCTTTATTATGTATAGATATGGCAACGACTGTAATAAATAACTATGTAGACTATAAAAGAGCTATAAAGAAATATGGGTATGGTTATGAGGAGCATAATGCCATTGTAAGATATAATATAAAAGAAAACCATGTAGTTTCTGTAATAGGGGCTTTACTTTTCATAGCAATGGGATTTGGTGTGATTTTGTATTTAAGAACAAATATAATTGTTCTACTTTTAGGCGCATTTTCTTTTTTTATTGGGGTAATTTATTCTTTTGGACCAATTCCTATATCTAGAACGCCCCTAGGAGAACTTCTATCAGGAATCTTTATGGGTGGGATAATACTTTTTATAGCAATTTATATACATATTATAGATAAAAACATAATTAACATAGCTGTGGTAGAAACAAATATCAATTTAGCTTTTGAATTTAAGGAAATCATAATAATAATCTTATTATCTATACCTACCATATCTGGCATTGCAAATATTATGCTAGCTAATAATATTTGTGATAGAGAAGATGATATAGAAAATAGAAGATATACCTTACCAGTTTACGTTGGGAATAAGTTAGCTTTGAAGATTTATAAGTGGATTTACTATATAGCATATCTAGATTTAGTAGCATTAATTATTATAAGAGCTGAACCAGTATTTTCTATATTGTCATTACTAACCTTTTTTATTGTTAATAGAAACATTAGAATATTTGAAGCAGAGCATATAAAAAGCAAAACTTTTGTATTGTCAGTAAAGAACTTTCTTATAATAAACGGGGTAAGGGTATTAGCTTATGGAGTAAGTATCTTAGCTTTTAAACTTTAGTTTTTAGAATAATAAATATGAAAAAAAGATAGCTTAATAAGCTATCTTTTTCATACTCTGTTTGGCTAATCTAAGATATATACATTGATGTTTTTCACAGCCCAATTTAGAGCTTCGCCCTTTGTATTAAAGAAAACATCAATGGTATTTCCCTTAACACCAGAACCAGAGTCTGCAGCAATTGCAAATCCATACCCTGGGATATACATTTTTGTACCAAATGATATAACAGACGGATCTACTGCTACAGTACTATAACCTTCACTATTTCTTACAGCCTGTCTCCCGCTAGCTGTATAAGTGCTTCCAACTCCATTAACTGCCCAGTAGGCTGTTGTCCTACAGTAAATCTTTTTAGAGAAGGACATAGGTTCTCCACCTCTGGAAACAGCTACGGCACTTTGAGTACCTTGAACAACAACCTCATTTACTGGTTCAGTAACAACTTTTTCATTAATTGCTTCTCTGGAAATTTCTTTGCCATCTTCATATAAAACTTTATAGGTAACTTCTTTCTTACCTTTTACCCCTGACTGAGTGGTTTTTTTGAAGATGCTTAACAAGTTATTATCTGACTTAACAATTGTTGTGTAGTTTGTTGCTACAGTTTCAGTTATAGTTTTTGAGTCTACACGTGTTATTTTTATCTTCATTCCATCCGATAATTCAGATGTTTTTTCTGGTTGTACTTTATCATCTTTTCCTAGAGATATTCCTTCAGATTCAAGCATATTAGATATGTCGTCTTCAGCAGAAAGCACAGAAATATCCTTGCCATCAACTGTTACAATTAAGTTCATAGCTCTTATAACGGTTATTTTATCTGTTTTCTGAAGCTTTGAATCGAGAGCAGGTTCAACTCTATCTTTTTTTCCTAAAGTGATACCTTCATCATCTAGGACTTTTTCAACTGTATTTTCGTAAGTAGTTATGGTCTTATTTTCATTATCCACAACTAAAGTAATATTCTTTTGCTTTGAATGTATTAGTACGACTAAAATTATAATTAATAGTAAAGATGCTAGTATAGCTACAGTTTTTTTGTTAATATTCATTAGGGCCTTGATCTTTAAAAGGGCCGTTTCTTTAATACTAATGAAAATCTCCTCCTTTTGCTATGCTATATGAAAATGATAGCGGTTTTTCACTGGCTTGTCAAATTTGACAGAAAACCAAGGTTTAATTAGTATATAATGGAATTTTTTAAATGAGAATAATTAAAGTTATAATAATTTTTGCGATTATTAAGGAAATGATAATACAATAAAGGAAAAAATATAAAATTGAATATTAATAAGAAAAATATGGGATAAGTGAATAAAAAGAATAGATTTGAATATAATAATAGTGAACAGTGATGAAGTGGATGCGCTTTTAATGGTTGCATAAAAACCTTCATCATGCTAAAATATAATAGCCAAGGTAAATAAAAGATTTAAATACTTATTCATCATTTCTTCTTTTAAGAACAGGATGTAAATGTGTTTAAGATCTTGATATTAAAAGGAGGAATTTGAAATGGCTGATAAGACTATTTTATGTAAGGACTGTGGAAAAGAATTCATCTTCACTGAAGGAGAACAAGAATTCTACAAAGAAAAAGGATTTGAAAATGATCCAGTAAGATGTCCAGAGTGCAGAAAAGCTAGAAAAGCTCAAAGCAACAACAATAGAAACTTCAGAAGATAGTAATTTTTAGCCCTATAAGAAGTACTCTTATAGGGCTTTTTATTGAGTGTAAACAATATATTAATAAAAATGTAGAAGATTGTTTATATTATGTATATACAATCAACATAAAGAAGAAGGATGGAAAATTAATGAGTGAAATGAACTTTAAAGAATTAGGATTAAATGAAGATGTATTAAAGGCTATAGACGATATGGGCTTTGAAGAACCTTCAAAGATACAAGAGAAAGTAATACCAGTTTTATTACAAGGATTTGATGTAATAGGTCAAGCGCAAACAGGTACAGGAAAAACTTTAGCTTTTGGAGCTCCAGTACTTAACAATATTACCTTTGGCAATAAAAATACTAAATGTTTAGTATTAGCACCTACTAGAGAATTAGCCATTCAAGTAAATGAAGAATTAGTAAGAATAGCTAAGCATACAAGAGCAAGAATATTACCTGTTTATGGTGGTCAATCAATTGATAGACAAATAAAAGCACTTAATAGAGGGATTGACATAATAGTTGGTACTCCAGGTAGAGTTCTAGATTTAATGAGAAGAAACGTAATAAATCTTAGAAATATTGATTTCTTAGTAATGGATGAAGCCGATGAAATGCTTAATATGGGATTTATTGATGATATAGAGGAGATTCTTAAAGGAACAAATCCTGAAAGACAAACACTATTATTCTCAGCAACAATGCCAGCAGAAATTAAAAAACTAGCTAAAAATTATATGAAAGATGATGCACAACATATTTCTATAATAAAGAATGAAATGACAGTTTCTACAGTTAGTCAATACTATTATGAAGTAAAACATTCTGACAGAGTAGAGTCATTATGTAGAATTCTTGATGTGGATTCCCCTACAGCAGCAATAATATTCTGTAAGACTAAAAAGGGAGTAGACGAGTTAGTATCATCTATGCAAGCAAGAGGATACAGTGTTGAAGGTATGCATGGTGATTTAACACAAAATCATAGAATGAATACTCTTAGAAAGTTTAAAGAAGGACATTTAGAATTCTTAGTAGCTACAGATGTTGCCGCAAGAGGTATAGATGTAGAGAATGTTACTCACGTTATAAACTATGATCTTCCACAAGATACAGAATCATATGTTCACAGAATAGGAAGAACAGGTAGAGCTAACAGAGAAGGTGTTGCATATACTTTAGTTACTCCAAGAGAGTATAGAGCATTAAAGCAAATAGAGAGAGCAACAAAAGGTAAGATAAAGAGAAAAGAAATACCTACAATTGATGATATATTTGAAGCAAAATATAACACAATCTATACAAAAGTAAAAGAAACAATAGAAGGCGAAGATTTCAGTAAGTTTATACCTTTAGCAGAACAAATAGATGCAGAATTTGATTTAGTTGATGTTGCAGCTGCATTAATGAATATGATATACAGCAAAGAAGTTTCTTATGATTCTTCTGAGAATTCTATATCAGTAAAATCAAGTGGTGGATATGAAAGACTATTTATCAATCTAGGAAGAAAAGATGGTATGAATCCAAAGAGTCTATTAGCGTTCCTAAGTGAAGGTGCGAGATTTAGAAAAGAAGATATAGGAGATATTGATATCTTTGATAAATATACATTTATAGATGCCTCTGAAGATGCTGCAAGACATATTATGAAAAATACTATAGGAAAAAGAGTTAGAGGAAGAAAAGTTAACATAGAAATAGCTAATTCAAGAAAGTAATATATTAAAATTTATAAGTCATGTGAGTGTGTAAAAACATCTTACATGACTTCTTTTATTTAGAAAATCCAAAAAAATTACTAGACTTTGTAAGAAAGTAATTTTAAAATTTAATTTAATACGTATAATATAAATAAATCAATCAATAAATAGATTTATAGAGAGGATGCTAAATATATGAATTATAAAGAAGGTAATATATTAAGTGGATTTAGATTAGACAGTGTTACGGAATTAAAAGAGATAAATTCAATTGGTTTAATTTTTACTCATGAGAAAACACAAGCTAAGTTAATTAAACTTGTGAATGACGATGATAATAAAGTTTTTGCTATTACATTCAAAACACCTCCAGAAAATAGTACTGGAGTACCACACATAATAGAACATTCTGTACTATGTGGATCAGAGAAATTTACAAGTAAGGAGCCTTTTGTAGAATTATTAAAGGGAAGTCTTAATACTTTTTTAAATGCGCTCACCTTTTCAGACAAAACAATGTATCCTATAGCTAGTAAAAATAAAAAAGACTTTTTTAACTTAATGGATGTGTATTTAGATGCGGTTTTACATCCAAACTTATATAAAGAAAAAGAAATTTTTATGCAAGAAGGCTGGCATTATGAAATAGACGAGACAACAGATGAACTTAAAATAAATGGTGTTGTATACAATGAAATGAAGGGTGTTTACTCATCACCTGATTCAATTATTTCTAGGGAAGCAAGTACCTCATTATATCCAGATACTACATATGGAGTGGATTCGGGTGGAGATCCAGATGTTATACCTGAGTTAACATATGATTATTTTGTGAATTTTCATAAAAAGTATTATCATCCATCAAACGGAGTAATCTTTCTATATGGAGATGGAGATACAGAGGAAGAGCTAGCATTTATACATGAAAACTATCTAAAGAACTATGATTTTGGGCCAGTAGATAGTGAGATAACAATTCAAGAACCATTTAATGAAGAGAGAAAAACAAAACTATCTTATGGAATAAGTGAACAAGAAGATGAGAGTAAAAAGACATATATTTCTCTTAATTATTCAATAGGAGATACCTTAGATAAGGAATTGGGATTATCTTTTGAGGTTTTAGAGTATATCTTATTAACTGCAAATAATGCAATATTAAAAAATAGGTTAATCGATAGTGGAGTTGCAACTGTAGTTTCTGGTAGGTATGAAAGAGGGATAAAGCAACCTTACTTAAATATAACTATCAAAAATACAGATGAAGAAAATGAAAGAGAAATAATATCTAAGATTGAAGAAATACTTAAAGATATATGTAAGAATGGAATAAGCGAAAACTTTATTACTGGTGCTATAAATAGAAAAGAATTTGAAATCAGAGAAGCTAATTTTGGTGGGTATCCAAAAGGATTAATTTATGCTATAAGAATACTAGAAAGTATGTTATATGGCGGAGAAGCTTTTCTAAATCTAGAAAATACAGAAACAATTGATGATATAAGAAAAAAAGCAGCCAATGGATATCTTGAGAAACTAATCGAAGATTATATATTAAATAATACTCATAAATCAATTATAGTAATGACTCCAGAAAAAGGATTGACTGAAAAGAAGGAAAATGATTTAAAAGCGAAACTTAAAAAGATAAAAGAAACATTATCATCAGATGAGCTTCAAAGAATAAAAGATGAAGCGGAAAAGCTGAACAAGAGACAATTGACTCCAGATACTAAGGAACAGCAAGATACAATTCCTAAATTAGCCATTGAAGATATACCTAAGAAAGTAGAAAATATTGAACTAAAGGAAGTAGATATTAAGGGGATTAAGACTTTATTTACTCCTATGTTTACTAATGAAATTGCATACGTTAAATTGATATTCGATGGAAGAACTATAGAAAAAGAAGATGCTCAATATATGGCTTTACTATCATTTCTTTTAGGAAAGATAAATACGAAGACAAAAACTTATGAAGAATTAACTAATGATATAAATATGAGTACAGGAGGAATATCTTATTCTACAAGAAGCTTTTATAAAAAAGGAAATATGGAAGACTTCACGCCTGTATTCACTATGGCAGGTAAAGCGCTAAGTTCAAAAATTGGTGAGTTAGTTAAATTAATGAAAGAAGTGGCTATCGAAACTTCTTTTGAAGATACAAATAGAATATTACAAATAGTTAGAGATTTAAGATCAAGATATCAAATGGCAATGGTTGCCTCAGGAAATGTAATTGGTGCCTTAAGAGCTATAGGATATATTTCTAAGAGGGGATATTTTGAAGATCTTATAGGCGGACTCGGACTATATAATTTTCTATGTGATATGCAAAAAGCATTAGAAGAAAATCCAAAGGAAGTTAAAGAAAAGTTAGAGAGTGTATCTAGAAAAATATTCAACATAAATAATTTAACTATTTCATTTACAGAA
This sequence comes from Clostridium paridis, assembly GCF_016765615.1. GTDB lineage: Bacteria > Bacillota > Clostridia > Clostridiales > Clostridiaceae > Clostridium_T > Clostridium_T paridis. Next base: position 151,341 of record NZ_JAESWA010000019.1, read on the forward strand.
GAAGAAAGTAAGTTATCATTATTAGAAGAAAATATAGATGTACTAATAGATGGATTGAATAAAGAAGGTGTTTATCTAAAAGATTATGATTATCCACTTAAGAAGTTAAATGAAGGATTATTAACTCAAAGCAATGTAAATTATGTTGTTCTTGGTGGAAGTTATTTAAATAAGGGATTTTCTTATTCAGGTTCTATGAGGGTACTAAACACTATACTTAACTTTGATTATCTATGGAACAAAGTTAGAGTTGAAGGTGGAGCCTATGGTGTAAGAATCAACTTAAGTAAGGATGGATTCATATATTTTAGCTCTTATAGAGATCCTAACATAGATAAGACATTTGATGCATATAAGAAAACTGTAGAATATTTGAAATCTTTCAATGCAACTGATGAAGACATGGTGAAATATATTATAGGGACTATAAGTAAGCTAGATATTCCATCAAATCCAGATTCGAAGGCGGATAAAGCAGTATCAGATTATTTTGCAGGAGTAACTTATGAAGAGTTAAATAAGGAACGAGAAGAAATACTAAAGACAAGTGAAAAACAAATAAAAGACTACTATAAAGTCATAGGAGAAGCAATAAGAGATAATTCAATAACTGTTGTAGGAAATGAAAATCAAATAAAAGCTTCAAAAGATATATTTGATACTATAGTAAATTTATTTTAGCTAAGATCTATATCAAGATAAAATCCAGTTTAATAGCTGGATTTTATTAATTTTTAGTGAAGAAAAAGAATCCTAATTAAAATTAGGATTCTTTTTATGGTTGCGGGAGCAGGACTTGAACCTACGACCTTCGGGTTATGAGCCCGACGAGCTACCAACTGCTCCATCCCGCGATATTAATAACTTTAGATTTCTCTAAGCTACTTAGCAAGTATATGCTACTTGCTAACATAAGTCAATGGTAAAAATTGCCTACTAGATATAATCATTAAAGGTATATATCAGCCCTATATATGCTATTTACATCCAGATTATATCTTACTAGGCATATAATTAACTTTTAAATTAATTAACTTAACTAAACTTCCTTGTGTAAGTAGTTGCAAGAAGTAAAATTACTTCTTGCATATATTGTAGCACAAACCTTAGATTTATTCAACAAACTTTCTGAAAATTGCGTCTATTTATCTGTGTCTAGCTAAGGCTTTTATACCATAAACTACTGCTAAAGCTCCTATGCCCATTAATGCCATGTTCTTCATATCCATTTTACTCTTAGAGCTACAACATTCTATATGGGATTGAGTATTTTTAGCATTGTTGTTACTATTACTAAATGATGACTTGAAAGTTTTAGCTTTATCTTTAATAAAATCTACAATGTTTGCCATATCATTAGAATATTTGTTTTCTAAAGTTTCAAGTAAACTTTCCTCACAACAGTAGTTAGTATTAGCATGTTTTGATCTAGGTATTCTTTTTCTTTTTGACAAATATGTCAATTCCTTATTTAAATTTACTCCGACGTTACTATACACAAAAATCACCTCATAAAATAGTCTCTCCATTTTTTATAATGTTTATAAATATAAAATACAATTTCATAATTATTTTTTTTGATATAAAATTTAATTAGGAGTAGAAATAAAAGATTAAAGGATGAATATAGTATGATTGAAGAATTAAAGACGTTTATTGCAGTGGTAGAATTAAAGAATTTTACTAAAGCAGCTAAAGAAATATCTATATCACAACCAAGCGTAAGTGTACATATTAAAAATTTAGAAAGTCATTTTAATACAACCTTAATTATGAGATCTAAAGAACAAAAAAATATTATAATAACAAAAGATGGTGTCATATTATATGAGCGAGCTAAAAAGATCATAAATATAATAGAGAAAACTAAAGAAGAATTTATAGATTCACAAGTAAGAGTAACTGGTTTACTTAAAATAGGTGCAAGTTTAACCATAGGTGAGTTCTTCCTTCCGAGGTTTTTAGGAGAATTTAATAAAAGATATCCAGAATTAGCTTTAGAGATATCTATTGAAAATACATCGTCTATATGCGAAAAAATAAGTAAGTTACAGTTAGATGTAGGATTGGTAGAAGGATTAATACCTTTTAGTACTAATATAAAATCTGGGGTGTTTGCAAAGGATAGGCTTGTGGTAGCTGTTCCTAAGAATTACTTTAAAGAAAATGGTTCATTAGAAAATGCAACTTGGATAAGCAGAGAACCAGGTTCTGGAACTAAACAGTATTTAAGTATGTTTCTTGAACAAAATCACATAAAGCCAAAGCATACGATAGTATTAGGTAGTAATTATGCAGTTAAAGAAGCTGTTAAAAATAGATTAGGAGTAACATTAATATCTTATTTAGTAGTAGAAAAGGATGCTGCAGAAGGAGAATTAGAGATTTTTGAATTAGATCATGAGTATAATAGAGATTTTACATATATTATACCTGAAGGAATAATATATTCTAAGGCTACAAAAACATTTATAAAAGAATTAAAAGAATATAATAATAATTATATATAAATAAAAGACTCCCTCTAAATCACTTTTAGAGGGAGTTTAAATATTATTTTGAACTTAGATAGGTTTCAAGAGCTTTTGCCAATTGATCAGGACAAGATGTTGACTTATCTTTACAAGTCATACCTTTAAGTTTAGAAATTACATCATTAACTTCCATTCCTTCAACTAAAACTCCAATTCCTTTTAAATTTCCGTTACATCCACCTACATAAGAAACGTTCTTAAGTTTATTATCTTCAATATCAAAAATGATTTCTTTAGCGCATACGCCAGAAGTAGTAAAGTTCATTTTAAATCCCCTTTTTATCATTAAGTTATAGTTTATTGGTATACGTTGGTTACTATTTAGAAATAGCAATCATCTCTATTTCTATTTTTACATCTTTAGGTAATCTAGCTACTTGAACAGCACTTCTTGCAGGCGGATTACTTGGAAAATATGATGCATATACCTCGTTCATAGAAACAAAGTCATTCATGTCAGATAGAAAGACAGTAGTTTTAAAAACATTGTCCAAGCTTGTTCCGCCAGCTTCAAGTATGGCTTTACAATTTTCTAAAGATTGCTTAGTTTGTTCTTGAATAGTTTCTGGAATTTCACCTGTTTTAGGATTTAGTGGAATTTGGCCTGAAGTATATATTAATTCTCCGATTTTTACACCTTGAGAATAGGGTCCTATAGCTCCAGGAGCATTGTTTGTAGAAATAATTTCTTTATTCATTTATATCCCTCCTTATAATTCCATAGTAATTTTATTGTAATTGTCTGAATTAAATTTTAACATAGGGGTTTTAGTTTTTCAATAAGCATTCCATATATGAGAATATAAGTATAATATATCCACTTGAGCAATGTGAAATTATAAATGAATATTAAAAAGATAAAAAAGTAGACAGTTGAATGTAATATTATGTTTTAAAACTGAGAATTTTGATGTAAAATAATTATACGCAAAAGGGCAGGTGATTAAATGAAGGTAAGCATAGAAGAGATTATAGAGTCCTTGGTTATTACAGTAAGTTTGAGTGAAATCGCAAATAACTCAACTATTAGAGAGCATATGGATGGAATTAAAAAGAAGAATACTAAGGATGGCTATATAAGTCATTCAAAGGGAACGACATTTATAGCATTAAATATTGCAAAAGAAATGCTTTTAAATGAAGAGGATTTGAAAAATCTATATATAGCAGCATATCTTCATGACTTGGGACTAACAAAGGTAGCATTTATGGAATATGATGAGGCAACGATAACTAGAGAACATTGCTTAGAAGGGGCAAGGCTCATAAGCAATATACCTAAAATTGAAAATATAGCTGAATATGTAAAGTATCATCATGAAAATTATGATGGAACTGGTCCCTTTGGATTAGTAGGTGAACAAATACCGTTAATGAGTCAAATATTAAAGATTAGTGATTTTATAGATTCTAATTATATAGAATGTAGACCAGAAGCTTATAAGTGGATAATGAGTATATTGACTAATGATATTGATAAATATGTATCTTCAAAGGTTGGAAAAGCTGTGATAGAAGTAATTTCTAAAAAGACATTATGGAGAGGATTAAATAATTCAGATTTCATGGATAAGTGGCTGGAGACCAATAAACCCATAGTTGAAGAAAGTCTTGATACATATGAATTTTTACAAACGGCAGAGGTATATGCTGAGATTATAGATATTAGAAGTTCTTTTACTGCAAGGCATTCTAGAGGTATATCAGAATTAGCATATTTAATGGCGAAATATAAAGGTTATGATGAAAATAAATCCATAAAATTAAAGATTGCGGGGCTATTACATGATATAGGAAAATTAGCAGTTCCAATTAGATATATTAATAAGAATGGAGCATTAACTGACATAGAGTATAAATTAGTTAAGACTCACGTTTTTTATACGGATTTAGTATTAAAACCAATAAAAAGTATAGATGACATAAGAGAATGGGCTATAAGCCATCATGAAAAGTTAGATGGTACAGGATATAGTAGAGAATTAAATCATAATGAACTAGGTGAAGAACAACGGCTTTTAGCTATTTGTGATATATATCAAGCATTAGCTGAGGATAGACCATATAGAAGAGGTTTAAAACGAGAAAAGTGCTTAGAGATTATAGGTAAAATGGTAGAAAACAATAAATTGTGTCCAAAAGCATTTGAAGTGTTAAAATCTGTAACTTCCAATTTATAAGAGAAAAATTAATATTTTAAAGTCTATGTCAAAAGACGAAATTATAAAGTTTCGTCTTTTTGTGTATTAAAAACACTCCTTTTAGAAAATAATAACTTTAGGTTTTTTTAAGGAGGTAAATTGAAATGAATGAATCAACAAATTTCCCAACAAAATTTCCTGCTCAGCATCAAGGGATTCAACCAGGAATCGAAAAGGATATGAATCCGCTTCCAATATATCAAACGCAGGGGTACGGTATAGGTAGTGGAAGGCTTAAAGATAAAGTTATGTTAATAACAGGTGGGGACAGTGGAATTGGGAGAGCTGTATCAATTGCTGCAGCAAGAGAAGGAGCTAAAGTATCAATTGTATATTTTAATGAAGAAGAAGATGCTTTGAAAACAAAAAGTGAAATTGAAGCTATTGGAGGAGAGTGCCTTTTAGTTAAGGGTGACATAACTAAAAAGGACTTTTGTACTACAGCAATTACAGAAACTATAAATAGATTTTCAAGCATAAACATATTAGTTAGTAATGCAGCAGTTCAATTTCCACAAAATAAAATAGAGGACATAAGTGAAGAACAGTTAAGAAGAACATTTGAAACTAATGTATTTGGTGCATTTTTCATGATTCAAGAAGCTATTACACATATGAAAAAAGGAGATTCAATAATAATAACAACTTCAATTACTGCATATAATGGGCATGAAACATTAATAGACTACTCAAGTACAAAAGGCGCATTGACAACATTAACAAGATCATTAGCAACTAATTTAGTAAGTAAAGGGATAAGGGTTAATGCAGTAGCCCCAGGACCAGTTTGGACCCCATTAATTCCATCATCTTTTGATGAAAAGAAAGTTGAGAAATTTGGAACTGACAATCCATTGGGAAGGGCAGCACAACCTATAGAACTTGCAGGTGCATACATATTTTTAGCATCTCAAGATGCATCATTTATTAATGGAGCAACAATTCATGTAAATGGTGGAGCTATGGTTGTTATTTAAATAGTTAAAATAGAAAAACTTATGAATATAGGGTTTTAAGTTCAACTAATAACTTATTCATGCCTGAAAATGTCCAGAAGCCCACATTTTCAAACAAGTATAAGTTAAGTTTCCTATAAAAAACCCTATATAAATATGTGTAATATTAAATAAGTGTGTTATAATAGAAAAAAAATTTACTAGAAAATTAGTATAAAAATGAAGGGGGCATCATAGCTTGAGTTGGGGGAGAGAAGTAATTAAAAACAGTAAAAGAATAGTTGTTAAGGTTGGTACATCAACACTTACCTATGATAATGGGAAAATAAATTTAGGAAGAATAGATAAACTTGCAAGAGTGTTATCTGATCTAAATAATCAAGATAAAGAAATAATCCTTGTATCATCAGGTGCAATTGGGGTAGGATGCAGCAAGCTTAACTTAAAAGAAAGACCGGAATCAATAAGGGAAAAACAAGCAATAGCAGCAGTAGGACAATGTGAACTAATGCATATCTACAGTAAGTTATTTGGAGAATATGGTAATGTAGTTGGACAAATATTATTAACTAGGGCTGTTGTTGAAGATGAACATATAAGAAATAATGTAACCAATACTTTCGAAACCTTGTTAGAAAAGGGAATCATACCTGTAGTTAATGAAAATGATACAGTATCTATTGATGAGATAAGAAACATGCTTAATTTTGGGGATAATGATAATCTTTCGGCTATAGTAGCTAAGCTAGTTAAGGCAGATTTGCTAATAATATTATCAGATATAGATGGATTTTATGATTCAGATCCTCGAGTTAATGAAGATTCTAAAATGCTAAAAGAAATATATGAAATAACTCCAGAGATTGAAGAATGTGCAGGTGGAGCAGGTTCAGCCCAAGGAACTGGTGGAATGAAAACTAAACTTGATGCTGCAAAAGTTGCGATAGATGCAGGAGTTGGTATGGTTCTTGCAAATGGAAAGGATCCAAGTATACTTATTGACATAATCCAAGGGGAGGAAATAGGTACGCTATTTATTAATAAAAAGGGGGAATAGTTACATGGAAGAATTGATTTTAAAAGGAAAAGAAGCTAAAAAAGCAGCAAGGTTTTTAGCTACTGTGTCAACAAAAGATAAGAATGCAGCCTTGGAGAAAATCGGGGAACTCTTACTAGCTAAAAAACAAGAGATAATTAATGAGAATAATAAAGATTTAATAGCTGCTAGAGAAAAAAATATTACAAAGGCCATGTTAGATAGGCTTACTCTTATAGATGTAAGAATTGAAGATATGGCTAAAGGTGCTATTGAAGTAGCTGCATTACCAGATCCAGTTGGTGAAGTAATTGGAATGTGGAAGAATAAAGCCGGACTTCAAATTGGAAAGCAAAGAGTTCCTCTTGGAGTTATAGGGATTATTTATGAAGCAAGACCAAATGTAACGTTAGATGCAGCAGCTCTATGTCTTAAAACAGGAAATGCGGTAATTTTACGTGGCGGAAGTGAAGCAATAAATTCTAATAAGGCTATTGTAAAAGTAATAGGAGATGCTCTAGAGTCTGTAGGATTTCCAAGAAACTGCATTCAACTTGTTGAAGATACTAGTAGAGAAACAGCAAGAGAAATGATGAGATTAAATGAATATATTGATGTTTTAATTCCTAGAGGTGGAGCGGGACTAATAAAATCTGTAGTAGAAAACTCAAATATTCCGGTTATACAAACAGGTGTAGGAAATTGCCATGTTTATGTTGATAGTGAAACAGATTTAGAGATGGCGAAAAATATATTGATTAATGCAAAATGCAGCAGACCAGCAGTATGTAATGCTTGTGAAACATTGCTTGTTCATGAGAAAGTTGCAGAGGTATTTCTTCCATTAGCATATAGTGGGCTTAAAGAATACAATGTTGAGATAAGAGCGTGTGATAAAACTCTTAAGTATATCCCAGATGCAGTAAGAGCAACAGAAGAAGATTGGGATAAAGAATTTTCAGACTACATTATAGCAATAAAAGTTGTAGACTCTATAGAAGAAGCAATTGACCATATAAACGAACATGGTACAAAGCACTCAGAGGCAATTGTTACCACTAATTATTTTAATTCTCAAAAGTTTTTGAGAGAAATAGATGCAGCAGCAGTTTATGTAAATGCATCTACTAGATTTACAGATGGTTTTGAATTTGGTTTTGGAGCAGAGATAGGAATTAGTACTCAAAAATTACATGCTAGGGGACCAATGGGATTAAATGAATTAACCACAATAAAGTATATTATATATGGTGAAGGCCAAGTGAGATAATAATAAGGACTAACTAAGAAGTAAAATTAAATCTTAGTTAGTCTTGTTTCATTTTATGAATATATTTTATCCTAAAAGCGCTTGAACAATCTCTCTATCATCAAAATGTATTTTGGTATTTCCTATAATTTGATAGTCCTCATGTCCTTTTCCTGCTATTACTAGTAGGTCATCATCTTTTAAAAGACTCAAACCTCTCTCTATTGCTTTTTTTCTGTCGATAATTTTTTCGTGATTAGCTTTTATAACATTCATTCCTTCTTCAATATCTTCAATTATATCTAGAGGATTTTCAGTTCTGGGATTGTCAGAAGTTATTATTGTATAATCTGATAATACACCTGCTGCCATGCCCATTATGCCACGCTTAGATTTATCTCTATCTCCTCCACATCCAAATACAACAATAATCTTACCTTTTGTTATCTGTCTTGCCATCATTAATAGTTTTTCTAAAGCATCAGGAGTATGAGCATAATCAATTATTACATTTTTGTTTGAGTTATTATTTACTAATTCAAGTCTTCCTGGAACATTTTTAATAGTGGAAACTAAATTAAGAATTTCATTAATTTCTAAACCTAGCCCGTAGCACGCGCCAATAGTGGCTAATGTATTGTAAACTGTAAACTTCCCAGGAATATTAATAGTTATTTCTTTGCTTATTCCTTTTAAACCTACAATAAAAGTAACAGAGTCATTATCATATCTTATTTTACTAGCTTTAATATCCGCTTCTTTATCTATTCCATAAGTTAAAATTCTGCAAGTAGCCTTTTCTATTATTTCCTTGGAGAATTTGTCATCTAAATTAATAACTCCAAGAGCACACTTGCGGAATAGTTTTAATTTTTCATTCTTATAGTTTTCCATAGTTCCATGAATTTCGAGATGGTCCTGAGATAGATTTGTAAATACACCAACATTAAAATCACAAAAATCAACTCTATTTTTGTATAGAGCAGAAGATGTAACTTCCATAACGACATTTTTAGCTCCATAGTCAATAAAATTCCTAAATAGAGTTTGTAGTTCTAATGATTCAGGGGTAGTTGGATTTATTCTTTCAATATTAATTTGTTTATTTTTAAATTCATAGCCTAAGGTTCCAATTAGTCCAGTTGGGTTTCCATAGGCTTCAAGAACATCTCCAATATAATGTATAACCGTAGTTTTTCCATTCGTTCCAGTAACGCCTACTAGGCCTATTTCTTTTGAAGGTTCATTATAGAATAAACTAGAAATACTTGCTAGTGCAATTTTACTATCATTAACTTTAACAAAAGTAACATTTTCTATTTTGGGTGGAAGATTTTCGTCAGTTATAATTGCAATTGCACCATTATTTATAGCTTCAAATATAAAATCATTACCATTAACTGTATCACCCTTAATACATACAAATATAAAATTCTTTTGAACTTTTCTAGAGTCATAACTTATACCAGATATTTCTATAGAGTTATCCCCTTGTATTACTACAGGAGTTACATCCCTCAATAATTCAGATAGTTTCATTTTCCTCCTCCAATTATAAATGATCTATACTATCATTATATACAGAATATTAACAATATATAGTGTATATGTTGCTTGAAACATTGCAAAAAGTGCTCTAGTATAATAGATGTATTATAAAGTTATAGGAGTTGTTCTTTTATGGATACGAAGGAAAACAGGAATAAATCAGGATATTTAAAAAGAGATTTTGAACTTTTTCATCTAAAAGATAGAAAAAGTCAGGAATTTGAGTTTCACTATCATGATTTTAATAAGATAATTATATTTTTATCAGGAAAGGTAACCTATTTAATAGAAGGAAAAGCGTACTGTTTAAAACCATGGGATATATTATTAGTAAATAATCATGATGTTCATAAACCAGTTATAGATTCAAGTGAAATATACGATAGGATAGTAATATGGATTAATCCTGAGTTTATAGAGAACCACAACTATGAGAATTGTGATCTTTCAACATGTTTTAAGTTAGCCAATGAAAAAAGTTTTAATATTATTAGACTTGAAGAAAAGTTACAAAACAATATGAAATTCATAATAGAGTCTTTGGAAGCTTCTTTTAATTCAAAGGAATTTGGAAATATAATTTTAAGTAATTCATTATTGATTCAATTTATTATATATTTAAATAGAATTCAGCTTGGGAATATGTATATAAGTGACGAAGATACTCTTAGGTATGATAAGCAGATAGAGAAAATACTAAAATATATAAATAATAATTTAAGTAAAGATTTATCTACTGAATTATTGTCTCAAAAGTTTTATTTAAGTAAATACTATTTAATGCACAAGTTCAAAAAGGAAACAGGATATACTCTTCATAACTATGTAATGCAAAAAAGATTACTAATGGCGCGAGATCGTATAAAACTAGGTGAGCCTATTACTAGGGCGTATCTACAATGTGGTTTTAAAGAATATTCAAGCTTTTTTAGAGCATTTAAGAATATGTTTAAGATATCTCCAAGTGAGCTTTCACAAAAGAAAAAAGAAGCTATCATAAGATTAAGATAGCCTCTTTATATATAAATCTATTTATTTAATTACTAACCTTTTAAGTTGAATCAACACAGTTGGTGCTAAAGCTAAAAGTATTATTTCAAGCTCGTTTACTAAGGTTAATGGTGCAACTAAAAATAATGTTTCTAGAGCTGGTACATTTAATATTCCAAATAAAAGTACTGCACCTGCAAATATTGAATACCAGATATATTTATTAGTAAATAAACCTATTTTAAATACTGACTCTGTACCTCTACAATTGAAACTATGGAATAATCTTGCTAAGCATAATGTTGAAAATGCTAGAGTGCTTCCTAGAGCAGCTCCACCATTATTAAAGCCTATATAATAAGCGCTCATAGTAGCAATTGTAATCAAAATACCTTCACTTGCTATATATCTTAAGAATTCAGCTGAGAGTATCGATGAATTAACATTTCTAGGTTTTTCATTAAGCAAATTACCTCGTTGCTTTTCAACACCAAGAGCGATTGCAGGTAAACTGTCGGTTACTAAGTTTATAAATAATAAGTGAACTGGTGCAAAAGGAAGAGGTAGTCCCACTATTGAGGCATATAGGACTGAAAGTATTCCAGCTGCATTACCTGAAAGTAAGAATTTTATAGAATTCTTAATATTAGCATATATATTTCTACCATTAACAACTGCTTTGACAATAGTAGCGAAGTTGTCGTCTGTTAGTATCATAGAAGCAGCATCTTTTGAAACTTCAGTACCTGTAATTCCCATTGCAATACCTATATCAGCTTGCTTTAATGCAGGAGCATCATTTACACCATCTCCTGTCATAGCAACAACCATACCTCTTTCTTGCCATGCTTCAACTATTCTAATTTTATGTTCTGGAGTTACTCTTGCGTATACGGATATCTTTGGAACCAATTCTTTAAGCTCTTCTTTAGATAAATGATCAATTTCTTTACCTTCTATCGCTTCAGATATATCGTCTAAAATACCTATTTCTTTTGCGATTGCTGAAGCAGTAATTTTATGATCACCAGTAATCATAACTGGTTTTATTCCAGCTATTTTACAATCAGCAACTGCTTTAGCAGATTCTTCTCTAGGTGGATCAATCATTGCCACTAAACCTACGAACGTATAATTCCCTTCGTCTTCTACTGAAATTTCAGTACCTCTTGGAATATTTTTATAAACTAATGCTAAAACTCTAAGACCTTTTTTAGAGAAGTTTTTATTAGTTTCTTCAATAGCATCTTTATCAGCTTGAGTTATTTCCTTTATCCCCTCTACTGTTTCAATGGATGTTATCTTGTTTATAAGTACATCAACAGCACCTTTAGTTATCATAACATGATCTTCATCAAATTCATGTGTGGTACTCATTAGCTTTCTATCAGAATCAAATGGAATTTCACTTTTTCTTGTATGAGTATTTCTTATTTCTTCAGCAGTTTTTGAATAATCTGCTGCCAATTTTACAAGAGCCACTTCTGTAGGATCCCCTATTTCTGCACCCTCTCTAATTGAAGAATCATTACATAGCACTAAAGATTTAAGGAAAAACTCATGTGTAGGATTGGACAAATTTAAGCCAGAACTAGGAATTACTTCTCCATTTATGTATAATTCCTTAACCTTCATTTTATTTTGTGTTAATGTACCAGTTTTATCAGAGCAGATGATTGATACAGAACCTAAACTCTCTACAGATTTTAATTTCTTTACAATAGCACCTTCCTTAGCCATTTTTTGAGTTCCAAGGGCTAATACTATAGTAACTATAGAACTTAGTGCCTCTGGAATTGCTGCCACAGCTAAAGCAATAGAGAACATAACTGAATCAATAAGAGGAAGGCCTCTTGAAATATTTACAAAGAAAATTATAAAACATATGCCTAATATTAAAAAAGTAAGTTTTTTACCAAAGTCATCTAGGCTTTTTTGCAATGGAGTTTTCTTTTCCTTGGTATCTTTAAGTAATTGAGCTATTTTACCTATTTCAGTATTCATACCAGTTCCAGTTACTAAAACAGTTCCACGACCATAGGTGACAAGTGAGCCTGAGAAAACCATATTAGTTCTTTCAGCTAAAGGAACTTCATCTTCAGTGATTAAATCACTGCTTTTATCAACATTTATGGATTCTCCAGTTAAAGAACTTTCATTAACTTGTAAAGAATAATTGTCTATTAGCCTTCCATCAGCAGCAACAAAATCACCGGCTTCTAGAAGTACAATATCACCAGGAATTAATTCTTTTGAAGGAATCTCTATTTTATGTCCATCTCTAATTACCTTTGAATTAGGGGCGGATAAAGCCTTAAGACTCTTTAAGGAGGCTTCTGCCTTCAAGTGTTGAACCGTTCCTAATATAGCGTTCATTATAAGAACCACTAGTATTACTATGGTACTTTCTTTATTTCCAACAGCAAAGGAAATAATAGATGCTCCAAGTAGAACAAAAACTAAGAAGTCCTTAAATTGTTCTAAGAAAATCATAATAAGGCTTTTCTTTTCTCCTTCTAGTAATTCATTAAAACCATTAACTTCTCTGATTTCATGAACCTTACTAGAATCAATTCCACTTAGTGAAGTATTAAACTCTTTAAGCAACTCTTCACTGCTTTTGTTATAATAGTTTTTCATTTCGCACAACTCCTCATTTAAATAATAAGATGAAAGGGTAAAAGTCTTATTAATTTTCTAAAAATAGTTTAACCTCAAAAAATATATTTATAAATTCTTGCTCAATTTATATAATGTTAAATTTTAATATATTATATAAAAAAAGACTTTTAATATAATTCCTCCACTGAAGAATCATATTAAAAGTCTCGTAACCTAAAAGTTATAGGTACACAGCACCAGACTAAAAAATAGTCGACCTGTTGATGATGTGTTTGGAACTACTCCCTTTTAAACATTTGATTTTATACATTAAGATTAGCATATATGCAAGTAACTGTCAATAACTAATGGTTTATGATAGAATAAATCTAAATTTAATTTGATAAAAGAGAGGACATTATGGATAAATATACATTAATAACTGGGGCTTCTTCAGGCATAGGATATGAACTTTCAAAATTATTTGCACTAGGTGGAAGTAACTTGATACTAGTTGCAAGAAATAATGAAGCTTTATATAAGGTAAAGGAAGAGATATCTATATTAAACGATGTGGATATAGAAGTGCTATCAATAGATTTATCTAAGGAAGAGAGTGTGGAATGTATATTAGATTTTGTGGAGAAAAAAAATATAGTTGTTAATAACTTGGTAAACAATGCAGGGTTGGGAGACTTTGGCGAATTTGCAAAGTCAGATTATAAAAGACAATTAGATATGATACAAGTGAATATAATGGCACTAACTAAACTAACAAAGGTGTTTCTTGAAGATATGATACAAAGAGGATCAGGAGGTATATTAAATGTTGCATCAACTGCAGCTTTTGCATCAGGAACTAATATGAGTGTGTATTATGCCACAAAAGCTTATGTTTTATCACTTACAGAGGCACTTTATGAAGAAAATACTAAGAACGGTATAAGAGTAATGGCACTATGTCCAGGTGCAGTAGACACTGGTTTTCAACAAAAAGCAGGAATAAAAAAATCAAAATTAGCTAAAGGAAATATTATGGATCCAAATGAAGTTGCAGTAATTGGATACACTAAATTTATAAAAACAAATAAAGCAATTGTCATTCCAGGTTTTAAAAACAAGTTATTAATTCAAGCAATGAGAATTTTACCAAGAAATTTAATTAGAAAAATAATAAAGAAGGTTAATAAGGGATAAAAACAAGAAAGTATGATGAAGTTTTATTGTGTTTTAAAAGGAATTTATAAATTGTAAGATGTACCACTTATAAATTCCTTTTAGTTTATACAGCTTTAAACTCAGAAAAGAAGTCTTTACAATTAGGTTTAAATATGTCATAGCTCTTTTGATCTTGACAAACTACAGTACATTCTTCAATAGATGGATGCTTGCTTAAAAAATTTTTAATCTCTTCCAAGGCGATGCATGCAGCATCCTTAGGAGGAAGACAGTATACTCCAGAAACCATGAAAGGTAATCCAATAGTTTTTATTGGATGCTTATTGATATATTCCTCAGTAGATTTCTTTAATTCACTAAATAAATGAGAACTGCGAACTTCTTGCAAACGAGATTGTTGCTTGTTGAAAGCTTCTATAGTTTGATTTAAGTATACATCTTTATAAGATGTGCATAGTTCTAAGGCCTTCTGATATGCGCTGCGAAGTATATCATATTCATTATGTTCTCCACCGCGCCATATAGGAGAAACCATATGAATTATCCAGAAGATATTACTTGAAGCTAAATTGTATGATTTAGTTATTTTTGCAGAGCCTGTTCTACAGCCCTCTAAACTTTTACATTCTTTGAGAAGATCATATCCAGCACTTCGATGAATAGTCCCATCTATTCCTCCTCCACCTAAAAGAGAGGAGTTTGCACTATTTATTATTGCATCAAATGGTTGTTTTGTTATGTCATCAAAAATCAATTTAAAATTTCCCATAAAATCACCTTGCTTATTTTAATATATAAACACTATTATTATATCCATCTACTCTCTAATAATATGTATAAATATGGATTTAATTTTTAAATTATTAGATTGTTCATTGATAAGGAACATAAAAATTGGTAAAATAATCATATTGTATGAGATAAAGTACATGAAGGAGTGAATTTATGTTAAAGGTAGATAATTTATCTAAGATATTTAAGGAGATTAAAGCAGTAGACGATATCTCTTTTACTGTTGAAGCAGGAGAAATAGTTGGTTTACTAGGAGAAAATGGAGCAGGCAAGACTACAACACTAAGAATGATATCAACTATGTTAAAGCCTTCTGCTGGAACTATAAATGTTAATAATTATGATGTAATTAAAAATTCATCAGAAGTTAGAAAAGAGATAGGTATACTTTTCGGGGGAGAAGTAGGAATCTATGATAGATTAACAGCAAGGGAAAATATAGAATACTTTGCTAGGCTATATGGAATGACTCAAGAGCAAATAGATGAAAGAATTAAAGAAATATCCAAAGATTTAGAGATGGAGGAGTATATAGATAGAAAAGCTGGAAAATTTTCAAGAGGTATGAAGCAAAAAGTATCTATTGCAAGAACTATAGTACACTCTCCAAAAGTAATGCTGTTTGATGAACCAAGTACGGGTTTGGATGTATCTGCAGCCAGAGTGATTCATGAATTTATATTAAAGTGTAAAGGTGAAAATAAAAGTATATTGCTATCATCACATTCAATGAAAGAAGTAGAAAAGCTATGTGATAGAGTAGTCATAATTCATAAAGGTAAACTTATAGAACAAGGAACAGTTGAGTACTTAAAGGAAAAATATAATAACAATGATTTAGAAGAAGTATTTGTTAGCTTAGTTGGAGGTAAGAATAATGAGTAATTTTTTAGTAGTCTTAAAAAAAGAACTTATGGATTTGTTTAGAGATAAGAAAACTCTTATTTTTACAATACTTTTACCAGTTATTATGTATCCAGTTATGTTTAAAATAATAGATACAACTATGAAAGATACTCAAAATTCTGTTACCAAGAATATTACAATAGCCTATAAAGGTGATACAGAATCATCAATATATAAAATGTTAAAAGGAAGCAGTAATATTACAATAGATAATGAAGGTAACGTTGAGGATAAACTAAATAAAGGGAAACTATCATTAATTGTTGATGTACCTAAGGATTTTGATAGTAAGGTTATAAGTGAAGGGCAAACAGATTTAAAAATAGTATATGATGAAAATTCGAATAAATCTGCAATGGCAGCCTCTGCATTAAGAGAGATGCTCGATGGTTACAGTAAGAGTATTGTAGATAGCAGACTTCAAGCAAAGGGAATTAGCACACAAGTATTAACTCCTTTTGAAATTAAGCAAGAGACATTATGGAATAAGAAAGATAATCCTATGGGAGCTGCGATATTAAATATACTTCCTACAATATTAATAATATTCATGATCAGTCCAACAATAGGAATTGCCGCAGATTTAGTTGCAGGAGAAAAAGAAAGAGGAACCTTTGAACCACTTTTATCAACTGCAGTAGGAAGAACATCTATATTTTGGGGGAAACTTGGGGCTATTGCATCGGTAGCATTTATTACTTTAATTACAAGCGTTGCAGCAATGCTTGGTTCTATGATGTATATATTCTCCACTGGAAGCAGTCTATCCATACCGATAGGGGCCTTTGGAGTTATTGCGGTTATCGCGATATTTGTATTAGTTGCACTAAGTTCATTAGAAATTGCTATAAGTATTTTTGCACGTTCAGTTAAGGAGGCCAACACCTACTTAAGTGGGCTATTGATTCCAGTTATGATATTAACCTATATTCCATTTATGATGGATGCAAAAAGCATAGGAATTTTGTTCTTTAACATTCCTATTGTAAATGCAGTAGTAGTAATGAAGGAAGCTATAGCCGGAATATTTAATCCTGCTCATTTAGGGATAGTTTTGGGATGGCATATAGTATATGTGATAGTTTCAGTTATTTTCGCAAGATACATGTTCTCTAGAGAAGAAGTTGTATTTAGAAGTTAATAAGATTAATTTATTTTTAAGCCAGAGGTGACTCTGGCTTTTTACTTTTTAGGAAGATAAGTTTAAATTTTTATTCCCGGGAAATAATTATAGATTTACTAATTAAAAATCAACATTAGTACAAAAGTTTTATGGGAAATATGTAAAATTTTTAAAAAAATATAAAACTTTTTGCATACTTACTGTGTCTAATAAGTGTAAAGTAAAAAAATTGCCGGTAATTAATAATGTTTACCACAGCTAAAGGAGAAAAAATGGATATAGAAAACAAGATTGCACTAGCAGTTAAGGGAAATGAAGAAGCCTTTAGCTATGTAATTAATCTAAAAAAAGAAGATTTATATAGAACTGCTTATGCATTCGTGAAGAATAAAGATGATGCATTAGATATACTACAAGAAACTGTGTATAAAGCGTATATTTCTATAGGGAAGTTAAGAAAACCCCAATATTTTAATACATGGCTTACAAGAATATTAATAAACAATTGTAAGGATTTTATTAGGAGTAAAGAGAAGGTAATTTATTTAGAGGACAGTAAAAACTGCAATGAAGATAGTACTAGAATTAATGTTGATGAAAAATTAGATCTTTTATATGCCATTGATAAGTTAGAAGAGAAACATAGAATGGTAATCATATTAAAATACTTTCAGGACTTAACAATAAATCAAATTGCAGAGACCTTAGGTTATCCTATAGGAACTGTTAAGACTTACCTAAATAAGGGGTTAAGCCAACTGAGGATATATATAGGAAGGGAGATTATCTAAATGAATGATATAGAGGATTTAAAAAAATCAATTACTATCCCTAAGGAAATTGACTTAGCGATTGAACAAGGGATCGTAAGAGGAAAAAGAGAAAAATTGAAAAATAATAAACCGAGACGAAATGAATTTATTATAAAGGTTGCGGGAATAGCATTAATATTCACTACCATAGTTTTTATTGCAAAACCTGACTTAGCTAAAGCAATTACTAACCCAAGCTCCATATTAAAGATGCTTTCAGAAAAAAGAAATTATGGAGAACCTATGCCAAAATTTGAAGATTTCTCAACTTCGTTAAGTAAGTCGATAGAGAAAAATGGAGTAAAGGTAACTATAAATGAAATTGCAATTGATGATAACATGATTGCAGTCTCATCTACAGTAGAGGGAAAGGGAATAAAAAATAGGTTATCTTATGTTGATTGGATGATAAAAGTAAATGGTATGTATCCTCAATCATGTTCTGGAGACGATCAAGCAATTAGTGACGATAAGGTGGTGTCAGCAACTTATTCTAATATAGCAGAGATGAAACTGCCTGATGAAGTACAGGTAGAATTATCATCGGGATCTATTGATAATGTAGTAGGGCCATGGAATTTTAAATTTACTATTTCAAAGACAGAAAGCAAGAAATCTTCAAAAATTATAGAAATTAATAAAAAAATAGATTTGCCAGAAAGTACATTAAATATTAAAAATTTAATTATAAGTCCTTTTGGAAATACTATAAATATAGAAGGAATTAATAAAACTACAGATGTGCAGTATAAAAAAGGGCCTGGAGCATATAGAATGTCAGAAGTTAAGAGATATATAGTCTTAGATGAAAATGGAAATCCTCTTATGACTAAATCTGACGGGGCAAGTTCAAATGATACAGGATATGAAGAAAAGTTAGGCATTTTAGGAGATATATCGAATTTAAAGAATATAACTATTATACCTATAGTAGATGAAAAAGGGATAGATGTTAAGAAGATAGATGGTATAAATACATTTATTCTTCAATGCACTATTAATAGTGATGACTTTAAGAACACACCACAGGAAAATATAGATAAGAAAAGAAATGCAACTGATAAGGAAAAGAAAGATGGATATGCTTATGATGAGGTAGTTAATTCTTATAATATGGATAAGAGCAGAACTTTTGTACCTATTGATAAACTTATAAATCAAAGAATCCAAGTTAATGATAGTTCAAGTGTAATAATTAAAAATGTAGAAGCAAATGATAAGGGTACAAAGCTAACCTTTAAAATTAATGGGGATTATAATTATTTTAATATAAATTCTGCTTATATTATAGATGAGAGTTTTAATACTACATCAAGAGCGGAAGATGGAATAATTGGTAAGGTAGAAGATGTTAATAATAAAATTATAAGTATAGTGTTACCTCCGATAGATAAAAGTAAAAAATATAAAATTGCATTACCTACAGATACAAATCCGATAATAGAGGAAAAATATAAACTAAATGTTAATTTCAAATAAAAATAACATAAAAAACTCTAAACATTTTAAAATGTTTGGAGTTTTTTTGGTAAATAATATAATTTGATATATAATAATATTAAATTGAAAAATATAATTATTTTTATATATAATCATATTTAGCAAAGGAGAAAATATGAGGCTAGAGAGAGGATTTTTCGCTAGAGAGACAGTTCAAGTAGCTAAAGAGCTCTTGGGGAAAGTATTGGTAAGGGAAGTTGATGACCAAATATTAAAAGGGAAAATTGTTGAAACTGAAGCTTATGTTGGTCCCATAGATAAAGCATCTCATGCGTATGGATTCAAAAAAACAGCTAGGGTTGAACCTTTGTATGGGAAACCAGGAATATCTTACGTTTTCAGTATTTATGGTATGTATGTATGCTTTAATATAATTACATTTAAAGAAGGTTCTCCAGAAGGGGTGCTTATAAGAGCCTTAGAGCCTATTGAAGGCATTGATTCTATGTCAATAAATAGGTTTAAGAAAGAATATGAAGAATTAGACAAGAAAAAAATAAAAGAATTAACAAATGGACCTTCAAAGTTATGTATAGCAATGAATATTACTAAGAAAGAGCATAATTTTATAGACCTAATAACATCATCTGAATTATATGTAGAGGATGGAGAAGCTGTTGATAATATGGATATTGTAGAAACAACAAGAATAGGTATAGACTATGCTGAGGAAGCAAGATATTTTCCTTGGAGATTCTATATAAAGGAAAATGAATTTGTATCAAAAAAATAGGATTTGAGGGGTATTATTTATGTTTAAGTTAATAAAGGCTAAAGGACTAACTAAAGAGGAACTGCAAGCAATTAAAGAACTAGAAATTGAATGTAGTTCCAGTGAGAAATTAAATATGAAGCTTAATTGGGATATGCTTGAAAATAGACCTAAAGATCAAATAAATGATTTCTTATATTATGACAATGATAAATTGATTGGATTTTTGGGGATGTATGGATTTAGTTTAAATCCAAAGGAGATGGAGGTTACTGGGATGGTTCATCCTCAGTATAGACGTAAGGGTATATTCAAAGAACTTATGCTTGAAGCAAAAAAGCAGTGTAAAAAAGGTACGGCTAAAAGATTTCTTTTAATCACAGAAAGGAGAAGTAACTCTGGAATAGGTTTTGCTCAAGCAATAGGTTCAAAATATTCTTATTCAGAGTATAGAATGAAATTCAATGAAGCGAATATACCTAACGTTGAAAGCAAAGGGGTTTCACTTAGAAAAGCAAGCATTAAGGATAAAAAAGAAATTGCAGAGCTAGATAGAGAGTTTTTAAATTTGCCTGAAGATAATAATGATGATAACGAACTTAGGACTACCTATATGGCTGAATTAGAGGGTAATACTATTGGAAAGATTGGTACAACTATGGATGGGGTAGATGGATATATATTTGGAGTCGGAATAAAGCGCGAGTACAGAAGACAAGGTTATGGAAGGATTGTATTAAGTTTAACTTTAGAGAAGTTATTAAAAGACAATATAAATAGTATAATACTTGAAGTTGCATCAGAGAATGATAATGCCCTAGGCTTATATAAATCATGTGGTTTTAAAGAAAATACAGTTTATGATTATTATGAACTAGATGTTTAACATAAAAATAAATAGAAAGGATGTGAACATTTAGTGAAGCAAAGAGAACATGGAGCTCTTCATCACTAAAGAATAAATATGTTTAGAGTTAAGTTACCAGGAAGTAAAAAGATAAAAATAGCATTATTAAGCATATTAGTAATAATTATTATTGGAGTTTTAGTAAAGCAAAGTATTGATAACAAAAAAGAAATAGATAGGCAAAAGAAAGTGCAAGAACAGCTAAAAGAAGAGGAAGCTAGCGAAACTAAAGAAAAAAATGATCAAGCTACAAAAGCTAAGTTAGATGCGGAAAATAAACAAAAGAGTTTAGATGAAAAAGCAGAAAATGCAAAAGAGGTATTTTTCACAAAAGATTATGAGAGTGCAATTAATCTAAGCAATGAAATTTTAAGTGAAGATAATAATAATTATAAAGCATACGCAGTTAGGGGAATTGCCAAAGCTTATACTAGAGATTATAGCGCAGCTATGGAAGATATAAATAAGTCTTTAGAGATAAAGCCTGATTATGGATATGCAAGGTTTAATAAGGGATTGCTTTATGAATTGCAAGGAGAATTTACAGATGCAATAGAGTGGTATAACAAGGATTTGGAGATAGAAAGTTATGTGTGGAGCTATTATGGAATAGCAAGCATATACGGAAGAAAAGGCGATGTTGATAATACTGTAAATTATTTAACAAAAGCAATTGAATTAGATGCAGCAGTAAAAGAAACAGCAAAAGAAGAGCATGATTTTGATCCTGTAAGAGATTCTGAAAAATTTAGCAATCTAATAAAATAAAGCAATAAAAGTTAGGCAGTGAAATTAAAAATGAGGAGGGGTATTGTGCTGAAATGGGTAAAAGGATTTGGTGGCTTTTTTTTACTTATACTGGTTGTGGTTTTAGTCGCGTTTAGTATTAATAAGCACAGCTTCCAAAAAGATATTTTTACTAGCGATAATGTTTATAAAAATACAGATGAGCTTTCAAAAATAGATACTAATGATGGACAAGTAAAATACTTGGAAAAATACTTCAAAGAGATAGGGCTCAAGCCAGCAGGAGAAAATGGGACATACTATCAAAATTTTAAAACCATGGTGCCTATATATAATTCATCTCCAGAACTAAGTTTAAGAGATAGAGATAATAAAGTAATTAAAAGCTTTAAGTATGGAGAGGACTTTAGAGAAACACTCACAGGTTCCGGGGGAGTAGGAAATTTTAATAGTAAGTTCTATCTGCTTCAAGGAGATATAGAATCAATTCCAAAAGAAATATTAGAAAATTACATTATTCTATCTTCTGTACCATTAAGCGATAGTAAGTTAGAATATGTTGCGCAAAGTGGTGGAAAAGCTGTAATTTTTCCTGGAAATGGGATAGGTCAAAAAAATTCTTTTGATATGCAGAAAAAGAATGGAAAATCTATACTAATATACACTGTTACTCAAAATGTATTTCAAGATTTAAGTAATTCAGTGGGAATGAACCTAAATGGATATTTAAATGTTGATGTAAGTTTTAAAATGCAAGATACTCCAAATATTCTTGGGATGATTCAAGGAAGTGATAAATCTGCAGGATATTTAATTGTTTCATCACATGTAGATGAGGATGCATCAGGAATTGCCATGCTTATGGAGCAAGCTAGAACATTAAAAATGCAAAAGTATAGTCCAAAGAAAACTATAATTTTTGCTGTATGGAATAGCTTTAATCAAGGAATGAAGGGTTCGAAGTATTATGTGAATAATCCGCTCTTCCCACTAGAGAAAACGCAAGTGTTGGTATTCAATAGTGTAGGAGAAAGATCTGATATTAATCTTATAATGTCAACAGATGGGGTTGTGGCACAAACAATAATGAGCAAACTAGCAGCGTATTGTCCAGCAAGCGGCATTGTTCCTATGATGAATAGCAATATTTATGGTACTGATGGGGAAGAATTTTACACTAATGATATCCCAGCAATAGTATTAAGTGGCGATAAGATGGGAACTTCAATTTTTGATATTAAAAAAATAAACAGAGATACAATAAACGGCTTTGGGAATGTACTTTTAAACTATATGCAAAGAGAAGTTTATGGAGATTGGTATCATGGGCTTTTTAATGGAACAGAGCAAGCCTTCATTTTAATAATAATAGCAGCTGCAATAATTATAAGTGTATTGAAGACGGTATATAGATTAAAACCTAGAAAAAAATCTTTTGAACAAGTACTGGAAACTATATATTATTCAAGTGCTTTTTCAATATTTGATAAGGTTATACAAATACTTATTGTGATAAGTGTAGCAACGTTCTTTATATCGTTTTTAGCTTATACTCCAAAAAGTTTTGATGTTGTTTCCTATGGTGGCGAACATATATCGAATTATCCAATTTACAATATAGCAAATAACGCTATTTTGTTTATAAGAGATTTTCTCACACAGGGGTTTGGTAAAACCTTAAGTGGATTTAGTATAACGTATATTATTAGCTTTTCAATTATAAAAAGTTTGGGCTTAATATTGAGCTCATTAATGCTAGCATTTTTCATTGGAACATTAATAGGAACCTTTAGTAGTTTTAAAAATAAAAATAGTGGAAATGCAGGTTTCTTATTGCCTGTAGCGGTACTTTCTTTGCCGGATGTATTTGTGGCAGTATGCATACAGCTTGGATTTATTTATTTAAGAAAAAATCATATAATTTCAACTGAAAATAGCAGCATTACACAGTTCTTACTACCACTACTTTGCCTTGCTATTATTCCAACTGCATATATTTCAAGAGTGGCACAGGTAGCTGTAAAAGAAGAAATAAACAAAGATTATATAGTGGCTGCAAAAGCAAAAGGATTATCAACTTTTAGCATATTAAAAGATCATCTTCTAATAAGCGTAGTCATTAAAATAATCGAAACTTTACCATCGGTGTTAACTATAATAATGTCAAATGTTATTGTGGTAGAATATCTATTTGGGTATACAGGTATTGTATATCAGTTATTTAGTTATTTTAAGGATGGCGACATTTGGACATGTATATGTTTGATTATTGGTATAGGAATAGTTTACTTTATTTTAAATATTATATTTAAAATTCTTTCTATAATAGTTAATCCATTTAAAAGAGGTAATATATTAGGAGGAAACCAAAATGAAAAAGCTTAACTTACCTCTCATACTCGGAGGAATAATAATAGCAGTTATCTTAATTCTTGTTGCTTTTCCAGAAAAGGTTACCCACTATAATCCATATGCTATAGAGGGCATTAAAACAACAGCTCAGAAAAGTGGAGCGTCAATATCAATTCAAGGGGCTCCATTCTCACCATCAAAGGAAAATATACTAGGGACAGATCAACTGGGGAGAGATGAATTAAGCTTACTAGTTTACGGAACTAGACTTACTTTGGAAATAGGGATTTTAGTTGTTTTAGGTAGATTCCTAATTGCTATTCCATTAGGTATAGCAGCAGGATTTGGGAATAACTTATGTAAATCTATAATAAGTTTATTTAATTTAGTATTTAGTGCAATTCCAGCACTAATTATAAGTATTCTTGTGTTAGGGATAAGTTTCTTTTTGGGCCTATTTAAGGAACAATCTATATTGGCCTTTGTGATTGTGCTTACTATAGTGGGATTTGGTAAGGTAGCGGGACTGGTAAGAGAGAGAGTTGAAAACATATTATCCAAGCCCTTTATTACAGGGGAAAGAGCAATAGGGAAAAGTAATATATTAATTGCAGTTAAAAATGTATTACCACATCTTTCACCGGAGCTTATAGTGCTTATATTTATGGAGATGGCATTAGCCCTTTCTATGATTATGGAATTGGGTCTTTTTGGAGCATATGTAGGAAATATAAGAATTTTATTAGATGGAGGAAAGACATTAAATATAAGTGTGGAACCAGAGTGGGCAAGCATGATATCATCTTCAATTGCATATATAAGTGCAGCTCCTTGGATGGTATTTTCTCCTGCAGTAGCATTTTTTATTAGTATATTTAGTTTTAACTTATTTGGAGAAGGCTTAAGAGAAATGTTTTCAAGAAAGAAGTTAGGTTTTTCAGATATATTAAAAGATAAAAAGAAGAATTTTAAAAAGGCAGCAGTAGTAGTAATTGCGGGAATACTTTTGTTATTTATTTCAAATATAGGTATTGGATATTATAAGGGTCAAGAAGCTAAAAAACAAGCAGCAAAGATAATGAGTTGGGAATTTAAAAATCAAGTATTAATAGGTAGTGAAGAGGCAAAATATACTGCTGATAATCTAAAAGAGTCCTTAAAAGAAGCAGGGTTTCAGCCAATTGGACAAGATTATATTCAAACCTATGATGTAGATAAGTTAAATTCTGCTAAAGAGTATTCATTCACAATAAAAAATGGAGATAAATCAAATAATTTGGTCTTTGGTAAAGACTTTGCTCTATTAGATTATAAGGATTATTCATTAAAAGGACAAATATTTAAGGGTGATTCAGTGGATATGTTTAATCTAAAGGACTATAGGATATTTGATAATAAACTAGTGTTATTTGACGAACAAACTTATTCTCGAGAAGCTATTGAAGAATTTTCAAATAATATTAAAGAAAAATCAAAAGCATTAGGAGTTATAGATGTATTAAATACTAATGATACCTTGCCTTCTGCTATGAGCAGCAAGATGACAGGCGATTCTTTAATATATATAACAAAGGAGGCTTCTAAATATCTAGAAAACGATACTGAAATAGAGATTAACCTTAAAGCATGTACTTTAACTGGTAAGGGAAGAAACGTAATAGGAGTCTTGCCAGGAAAGAATCCTAATTTATCAAATGAATATATAATGATAAGCATGGGATACAACTACTTTTCTGATGATAGGGAGAATATCATCGAAAAAATGAAAATGCTTATTGAGGCTGCAAGAAAGTTGTACCAGGACAATAATAATCAAGGAAGAAGTATAATAATTGCATTTTGGGATGGTAATTTAACAGAGGAGTATTCGGGAGTGAAGAAATATGTAGACAATCCACTTGTTTTACTGAATAAAACTGTTTTAAATATTGACCTAACTAATATGAACGTTAATGGAAATACTGTGGTTATTAATTCACAACAAATCTCTGTAACAAAGTATTTTTCTTGGGCATTTAATCATGAATTTGAATCAAAGATAAAGAAAAATAATATAATAGTTGAACCTAATATAAGTAAGAAAAAAGTTAGTGAAATAATAGAAAAAGGTCCTAATTCTAAAGAAGTTATGTATTATAAAGGGGCTGTACCAACAATATTGCTGTTAAATAAAGAAAATAATAATGAGATGGAAAAAGATGAGATTGAAAATAATTTTGTAAAGACCTTAGTATCGTCTATTTCAAATATAAATTATTAGTTTGGATGTGAGTTGATGAATAATAATACAATTCTTAATATAAGTGGACTAATGCTCTCTTTTAAAGCTAATAATGGATTTGTTCAAGTAATTAGAGGTGTTGATATTCAGCTTAACAAAGGAGAGATTCTAGGTATACTAGGTGAGTCAGGAAGTGGTAAGACAGTAACTGCATCTTCCGTACTTAGATTAACGCAAGATTCTGATTTAAAAATAGATAGTGGAAGCATTATTTTTGATAATGCTGAACTTACAAAATTAAGAGAGAAAGATATGCGTGAAATACGTGGCAAAAGAATATCATATATATTTCAAGATGCTAGCGCTGCATTAACCCCCTATAAGAAAGTGGGCAAACAGCTAAGAGAAGTTCTAAAAGTTCATGGGGAGAGTAATGACAAAAATAGAATAATTGCAGCTATGAGAAAAGTTGGAATCGATAATGCAGAGATTGTTTATAATATGTTTCCTTGGCAGTTAAGCGGAGGGCTTTGTCAAAGAGTGCTTATTACAATGAGCACCCTCTGCTCACCAGAGATAATTATTGCAGATGAACCAACAGCAGCGATAGATGCTTCCTTACAAAAGAAGGTATTAGATCTTTTAAAAGATATAAATATAAAGGATGAATCTTCAATAATTATAATTACACATGATTTTGATGTGGTTAGATATATTTGTAGTAGGGTAGTTGTAATGTATGGAGGATTAGTTATGGAGGAAGGTAGTACTAAGGACATACTTAACAAGCCACTACATCCATATACTAAAGAGCTCATAAGATGCGTAGAATCTTTAGATAATAATGATAAGGAATTATACTCTCTAATAGGGAAAGCACCTAGTCCGGATGAGTTTAAGGATCAATGCCCATTTTATGATAGATGTAAGTATAAGAGTTCTAGATGTTTAGAAGGAATACCAAAGGTAAGAAATATAGATGGTAGAAGGGTAAGATGTATTTTAGAAGATACAGGTGATTTTTTTTGAATAAAGAGGATAAAAATATAATAATAGTTGAAAATCTATCTAAGCACTATATTGTAAAGAAAAATATTCTTTCTAAGAAGAATCTTATTAAAGCAGTGGATAATGTGAGTTTTGAAATCAAAGAAGGAGAGGCTTTAGGCCTTATTGGTGAAAGTGGATGTGGTAAAAGTACAACCGCATCACTAATTCTAAATCTTATAAAAGCAGATGAAGGTAAAATAATTTATAAAAATATGGACTTAACCAAAATAAATGATGATGTTATGAGAGGGTTAAGAAAAGACTTGCAAATTATTTTCCAGGCAAGTCAAGGGACGTTAGATCCACTAATGACAATTGATGAATTACTAAAAGTACCATTAAAACTTCATAAAATAGTTGATAATTCAGAACTAGATTGTGAGGTAACAAGATTACTAAACTTGGTAGAGTTATCTGAGAGTGATAAATACAAGTATCCTTATCAAATGAGTGGGGGACAGAGGCAGAGAATAGGAATCGCTAGAGCTATAGCAACAAAACCGAGTTTTATAATATGTGATGAGCCGGTTTCAGCTTTGGATGTATCTATACAGGGTCAAATACTCAATCTTTTAGAAACCCTAAGAGAGGAATTGAAACTTACTTATTTGTTTATTTCCCATGACTTAAAGGTGGTAAAGCACTTATGTGATAGAATTGCAGTAATGAATAAGGGGAAGATAGTTGAAATAGGAGAAACTAGGAAGATATTAGAGAATCCCAAAGAGGAATATACTAAAAAACTTATAAGTTCACAATTGTTTGTATAGCAATGACACATTTGTATGAAAATACCCACAGAATTCTTATAATATTCTGTGGGTTTAATTTTATAGGTGTTAGTCGTTTATTAATAACATGTAAAGCTGTCTATTCTATTTAGATCTAAGCCAAAGTATACCCATCTAAAGCCCATCCATCTCCATCCAGCTACGGACCTTGGACCAACATAAGTTAAGTAAGCCCAGTAAGCATTACCATTCCTTTGCCAAATGTATATAAATCTATTAGTACAAGGCCTTATTGCACCATAGTCAACCTTATAAGCTCCTACTCCTTTTTCAGTGCCATACTTTTTGCTTTCAGACTTTGAAGGAACAAAATTAGGTGGACTGCTCATGGGGCCCGCAGCACTTGGCATTTTACCAGGTGCACCTTGTTGATTGTATTGATAGTTCGGAGGAACTTGGTTGCCTGGATAGTTTGGAGAAAATTGATTGTTTGGATAGTTTGGAGAAAATTGAAATGCTGAAGGATCTACTATATTTGGAGGCATCATATTATTTGGAAGTTGCCTATATCCATATATAGGATTGAAGAATACATCATCCTCTTCTTCTCTATAGCCATCACCATATTCTTCTTCTAGACTAATAAACCTAAAAAGTGGAGGAATACTATAATTTACGTCTACTTCAAATTCTCCAACTTCATCTATTTCCTCACCATGAGAAAAAAATCTAACAGTTGAGGAATCAAAGTCGAAATTTTCATATGAGTTATACATAAAAACATCCTTTTATATTAATCTCAATTAGTATTATATTCAGTATTTATAAAATGG
The DNA here is from genome assembly GCF_016765615.1 of Clostridium paridis. GTDB lineage: Bacteria > Bacillota > Clostridia > Clostridiales > Clostridiaceae > Clostridium_T > Clostridium_T paridis. Next base: position 180,321 of record NZ_JAESWA010000019.1, read on the forward strand.
TTACTAAGTAGAATTTAAGTATTATGAATAAAAAAATAAAAAAATTAAGGAAAAAAATAAATATAATTACTAAATCCATTGACATAATAACTAGGATAGATAATAATTAAGAAGGCTTCAAAATAAGACAAGGTATAATAATTAGGCAAGGAAAAGGACTGTTACTTATGTAACAGTCCTTTTGCATTATAAAAAATGGTATTAGATAGGGATTAATAGAAAAAATATGAATAAATATGCATAATTATCGTATAAATATAACAAATATCTTGAATAAATATATAAAGAAAAGTATAATGAAGATATATACTGACTATTAAATTGGGGGCTAAGTATATTTTAAGAAAGAAATGAATAAATTATGTATAAATAATAATATTGATAAATCCCTTTACTCAAGCTGTTTCTTTTAATATAACAAAAAAAGGAATTGTAGACCTTCTTGACAAATGGAAGACTATAACATAGAATATCTTTAAGAAAATAAAGTTAGATACACTTTAAATTGGTCCTGTGAGGCCAGAAAGGAGTATGTTGTTATGTTAACATTTGATATTAAAAACTTAACAGCTTTGTCTTTATACGCGTTTTTGCGTTTAACTATTTGGAGGATAATAAAGGGATTAATGATATAGTTTAATCCCTTTATTATCCTTTTGTTTATGCAAAAGAATAAGGGATCTTTCTTAGATAAAAAGGTGTATTCTTAGCTTTAATAGTTAAATTAGGAGGGCTATTATGAAAGCAAAGCTAATATTGGAAAATGGAATTATATTTGAAGGTAAAGCATTTGGATATTTAAAAGAAAGTGTTGGAGAAGTAGTTTTTAACACTGGGATGACAGGATATCAGGAGGTTTTAACAGACCCTTCGTATTATGGACAAATTGTCACTATGACTTATCCTCTTATAGGAAATTACGGAATAAATCTAGAAGACGTAGAATCTAAATCAGTTAAAGTTAAAGGATTTATTGTAAGAGAACAATGTTCTTACCCTAGTAATTTCAGATGTGAATTTCAAATAGAAGATTATTTAAAACAAAATAAAATTATAGGATTAGAAGGAATAGATACAAGAGCATTAACAAAGATACTAAGAAATAATGGGACTATGAAAGGCATAATTACCTTAGAAGATATCAGTCTTCAAGAAGCTAAACCTAAGCTCAATAGTTATTCCAATGAAGATGCAGTTAAGATGGTTACCTCTAAAGAAATATATACAATAGATGGGACTGGAAAACATGTAGCAATAATGGATTTCGGAATAAAACAAAATATAATAAGAAATTTTTTGAATAGAGGATGCAAGGTAACTGTATTTCCGGCAGATACAGAGGCAGAAGAAATATTAAAGGTTAATCCAGATTTAATATTTTTATCAAATGGTCCTGGAGATCCAGAAGATCTTCCGGATGTAATTAGAAATATTAAGAACCTAGTTGGAAAGAAACCTATAGTAGGAATTTGCCTGGGTCATCAACTTTTAGCCTTAAGCTTAGGAGGAAAAACTTCAAAGCTGAAATTTGGACACAGGGGATGTAATCATCCAGTTAAGGATTTGGAAAGTAATAGAGTGCATATAACATCACAAAATCATGGATATGTTGTTGACACATTACCAGAAAATATAGAGGTAACTCATGTTAATTTAAACGATGGAACCATAGAAGGAATGAAGCATAAAGAATTACCTATATATTCAGTACAATTCCATCCAGAAGCATGCCCAGGGCCAAAAGATTCAGAATATATTTTTGATAAATTTATGAAATATTCACTTTAAGCTTAGAAGTATTAGGAGGTAAGGAAATGCCATTAAATAAAGATATAAAAAAAGTATTAGTTATAGGCTCAGGTCCAATTATTATAGGGCAGGCAGCAGAATTTGATTATTCAGGAACGCAAGCTTGCCAAGCCTTAAAAGAAGAAGGAATAGAGGTTGTTTTAGTAAATTCAAATCCGGCTACAATTATGACTGACAAAGAAGTAGCTGATAAAATATATCTTGAACCATTAACTGTAGAGTTTGTTGAGAAAGTAATAAAAAAAGAAAGACCTGATTCTCTACTTGCAGGAATGGGTGGCCAAACAGGGCTAAACTTAACTGTAGAGTTGTATGAAAAAGGAATATTAGATAAATATAAATTGAAAGTAATAGGTACTTCTGTTGAATCCATTAAAGAGGGTGAAGATAGAGAATTATTCAGAGCCATGATGCAAAGAATAAATGAACCTGTAATTCAAAGTGAAATTGTAACAACATTAGAACAAGGAAGAAAGGTAGCTAATGAAATAGGTTACCCAGTAGTTGTTAGACCGGCATATACCTTAGGGGGAACAGGTGGAGGAATAGTAAATAATGAAGAAGAATTAAATATAACATTAGCTTCAGGGTTACAATTAAGCTCAATTCACCAATGCTTGTTAGAGAAGAGTGTTAAAGGATGGAAGGAAGTAGAATATGAGGTTATGAGAGATTCCTATGGAAACTGCATAACAGTCTGTAATATGGAAAATATTGACCCTGTAGGAATCCATACGGGAGATTCAATAGTTGTAGCTCCATCCCAAACATTATCAGATAAAGAATATCAAATGCTTAGAACGGCATCAATAAATATAATTAATGCAGTGGGAATTGAAGGAGGATGTAATGTACAATTTGCATTAAATCCAGATTCTTTTGAGTATGCAGTTATAGAAATAAATCCTAGAGTTTCACGTTCGTCAGCGCTAGCATCTAAAGCAACTGGATACCCAATTGCAAAGATGGCAGCAAAAATAGCATTAGGATATGGACTAGATGAAATTGAAAATGCAGTTACTAAGAAAACTTATGCATGCTTTGAACCTACATTAGATTATGTAGTGGTTAAAATACCAAAATGGCCATTTGATAAATTCTTCTCTGCAGATAGGGCTTTAGGAACTAAGATGATGGCTACAGGAGAAATAATGGCCATAGGAGCTAATTTTGAAGCAGCATTCTTAAAAGGTATTAGAAGTTTGGAGATTGGAAAGTATTCTTTAGAGCATAAAAAGTTCAGAAGTTTAAGCTTAGAGGAACTTAGAGAAAGAATAAAAACTCCAGATGATGAGAGAATCTTCGCTCTTGCAGAAATGTTAAGAAGGGATTATAGAGTTGAACATGTATCAAGAATAACTGGAATGGATATATTCTTTATTGAAAAGTTTAAGTGGATTGTTGAGGAAGAACAAAGATTAAAACTAAGTAAGCTTGAACAATTAGATAAGGAATGGCTACAAAATTTAAAAAGAAAAGGCTTTTCAGATAAAGGAATAGCAGATTTACTAGGATCCACTCCAGAAGATATATATAAACTTAGGAGTATATGGAATATTAAACCAAGTTATAAGATGGTTGATACCTGTGGGGGAGAATTTGAGGCACTTTCACCATACTATTATTCTACCTATGAACAATATGATGAGGTGCAGGTATCAGACAAAAAGAAAGTAATGGTTATAGGGTCTGGACCTATAAGAATAGGTCAGGGTATAGAATTTGACTATGCATCAGTTCACTGTGTAATAGCTCTTAAAAAGCTGGGAATTGAAACTATTATAGTTAATAATAATCCAGAAACAGTAAGTACAGATTTTAATATATCCGATAAGTTATATTTTGAGCCATTAACGGAAGAAGATGTATTTAATATAATTGAAAAAGAAAAGCCAGATGGGGTAATACTTCAATTCGGAGGACAGACGGCAATAAAATTAGCTAACTTCTTAAAAGAAAAGGATATTCAGACACTAGGAACTACTGCAGATCAAATTGATTTAGCAGAAGATAGAGAAAAGTTCGATGAAATGCTAGAAAAACTTGGAGTAAGTAGACCGAAAGGAAAAGGAGTATGGACAATAGAGGATGGAATTAAAGAAGCAAGAGAATTAGAATTCCCAGTTCTGGTTAGACCATCCTATGTATTAGGTGGCCAAGGCATGGAAATAACTCATGATGAAGATGAGTTGATATATTATTTAAGTAATGCCTTTGAGAAAGACACTAAAAGTCCTATATTAATAGATAAGTATCTAATGGGAAGAGAGATAGAAGTAGATGCGATATCAGATGGAGAAGATGTTTTAATACCAGGTATAATGGAACATTTAGAGAGAGCAGGAGTTCACTCAGGTGATTCTATAACAATGTATCCTAGTCAAAATCTTAGTAAGTCAATTAAAGATAAGGTGTTAGAATATACTAAGAAACTTGCAATTGAAATAGGCATTAAGGGAATGATTAATATTCAATTTATAGAATATCAAGATAAGCTATATGTGATTGAAGTTAATCCTAGAGCATCGAGAACCGTGCCATATATATCAAAAGTTAGTAAGGTACCAATTGTTGATTTAGCTACTAAGGTTATGTTAGGTGAAAAACTTAAAGATTTAGGATATGGTGTGGATGTATATAAAGAACCTAAACTTGTATCAGTAAAAGTTCCAGTATTCTCAACTCAAAAACTTCCTAATGTAGAGGTTTCATTAGGACCTGAGATGAAGTCTACAGGTGAGGTGTTAGGAGTAGGTAAAACACTAGAAGAAGCTTTATATAAAGGAATGCTTGCAGCTGGGTTATATCCAGAAAGAAATACTGGAAAAATATTAGCAACTATAAATAATCATGATAAAGAGGAATTCCTAAGTATAGTTAGAAAATTAAAGGGACTAGATTATGAATTCGTTGCAACATCAGGAACTGCAGAGCTTTTAAGAAAAGAAGGATTAAAAGCTGAAGTAGTAAGAAAACTTGCAGAAGAAGAACCGAATATAATGAATGTAATTAAAAATAAGGAAGTTGATCTAGTGATTAATACCCCTACTAAAGGCAATGATTCTAAAAGGGATGGCTTTATTTTAAGAAGAGCAGCCGTAGAAAGAAATATTGGAGTAGTTACAGCGTTAGATACTTTTAATGCTATAGTAAATGTAAAAGTTAATCAAACCTGTAAAAAGGATCTTGAAGTATTTAATATTGTAGAAGAGTAAGATACAATTAAATTAATAAAGTGGAGAAAAAGTTTTCTAGGGTTCCGCAAAAAAAAGAATTGGTCAGGTCCGAGAGAAAACGCACAATTATAATTATTGTGTACACGGAAGGATAAAAGCCTGGGAGATATCGTAGTGATGTCCTCCTAGGCTTTTAATATTTTTAAAATATCAGTAGAAAGGATAAATAATAAATGCAGGATTTTAAATTGGAATTGAAACTATTAGAAAAATATTATGGAGTTTGTAGGTTAAGCTCTGAAGATGAAATACCTAGGTGGGCATTGCAAAGCGATATTTATTCGATTACTAAAACCCATGATGAATTATCTATAGTATGTAATGAAGAACATATTCCTGAAGGAATAGAATGTGAGAAACAATGGAGAGCTTTAAAAGTGCAAGGACCTTTGGATTTTTCATTAATTGGAATATTATCAACTATAAGTAGAGCACTTGCTCAGCAGAGGATAAGCATTTTTGCAATATCAACTTATGATACAGATTATATATTAGTAAAAGATGATAAGAGGAATGAGGCAGTTGAGGCCTTAAAAGCGATAGGATGTGAAATAGAGATTTAAGAGTGCACCCCTTAATATAAATATTTATTTGAAAGACGTAAATAAGTATTGACAGTTGAACATGTGTTCGGTAATATATAAATATAGAATATATGTTCGCATAAAAATAATAGTAATAAATATAGATAGATTGGCATAGTATTTATTATGTAAAGAGAATTGATAATCTCTTTATATAGATTTATTTAGGGGGTTATTAATATGAAAAAGACTAGTGGAATATTTGTTAAAATAAACTATAAATTTGATAGAAGCTTTAAAGAGGGTATAAAAGAAAATTCGCACAAGAATAAGAAAGGACTTTTTGATAAGTATCTTCTTTGTGGGGGGAAATATAATAAGGATGGGGTTACAATGATTTTTCAAGCAGAAAACTTAAAAGAGGCAGAAGAAATCATAAATAACAATCCATTTCAGAAGGCAAGTTTTTATTCCTTTGAAATATTGAGCAAGAATTATATTGCATTAAATTCTTAAATTTAAGATAAAAAATAGGACATTAAGAATATAAATTCTTTAATGTCCTATTTTAAATTATGTACTTTAAACTTCATATTGAATCCCAGAAATAACAAGGGATAAATCTTTTAATAAGTTTATGATGGAACCCACTCTATTTTCATCTAATGGACTTTTTAATATTTTTATTCTAGGTCTCAATGGGTAATTAGGAGGGGTTTCCTCCACAACACCAATTTCTCCATTGCTTAATTTTACAACGGTACCTGTAGGGAATGGGACAATAATTTTCGTGAATAAATCAACATAATTTATATCAAAATGAGTACCAACATTAGCCATAATGTATTCTAAGGCCTCATTAGGTGTAGCAGCCTTTTTATAAGGTCTATCAGAAGTTAACGCATCATATACATCAGCTATAGCAACTATTTTTACAAGTGGGTTAACCTCATTACCAGTTAAGCCGAAAGGATATCCAGTACCATCTTGTTTTTCGTGATGCTGTAATATTATCATTTTAGCCACTGAACTAAGTTCTGTAGTACTGCCTATGTAATCATAACCTTTTTGAGGATGAGACTTAATTATATTAAATTCTTCCTCTGTCAGCTCGGCATCTTTTAGAATTATTTCCTTTGGAACACATACCTTGCCTATATCATGAATTAGAGCACCGATACATAAATCCTGTAAGTCTGAACGTGGCAACCTTAAAGCGACTCCCATAACTAATGAAAGAACAGCTACATTAACACAATGCTGATATGTATAGTTATCCATACTTTTAATATCTACCAAATTAACAAGTATATTTTTGTTAGCAGATATATTATCAATTAATTCTAAAGCCACATCATAGATGTTTTTTAAGTATCCTTCTCTTTCTTTAAGTAAAAGATTTTTATCTTTTGAAGAGGTGCTAGAATCAAATATGTAATTAGCAATTCTCTCTATATTAGAAAAAGTATCTTTAACAATCTTAATAGATTTTTGCCTTAATTCAGGTTTGATTATATCTTCTATATCACTGTAGCTATATTCATCAATTATGTAAAGTGAGAAGATATTGATGGATTTTATCCGTTTGATAAGTGCCGTATTCAATTTAATCCCTTCCTTTAGAAGAGTTCGACCATTTTCATCGAAAATAGTTCTAGCTAAAAAACTTCCTTCTTTTATACACTCAATAGGCACCAGCCTCATAAATAACACCTCATACTAGTAACAGATAAGTATAATTATACTATAGAATTTTAACAATAACTATATAAATGAGCCAAAATTATTACATAATCACTACTATTTTCAGTATCTGAAAGCTATTTTTAGATAGTTAAAAATGTAGTATTAAAAATCATAATACATTTCTAATAATTAGGTGATATAATTAATATATATTAATTATTAATAGCTTATTTATATGAACTTAATTAATGGAGTGATAACATGATGGAAGAGCTTATTAAGAATAGACCTATAGGTTTCTTTGATTCTGGAGTTGGGGGACTAAGCGTTTTAAAGAAAGCAATTGAACATATGCCAGAAGAAAACTATATTTATTTAGGAGATTCAGCTAATGCACCCTATGGTGTTAAATCTATAGAAGAAATAAAAAGATTAACTTTAGAGAATGTTGAATTTTTATTAGGAAAAGGAGTAAAGGCAATTGTGGTTGCATGTAATACTGCAACTTCAGTAGCTATAGAGGAGCTTAGAGCAAAATATAGAAATATGCCTATTATAGGAATAGAACCAGCATTAAAGCCAGCAGTAGAATTGCAGCAATTGGGAAGGATTGTCATTATGGCAACAAATGCTACTCTGAAGGAAAAAAAGTTTAAGAATTTAATGAATGAATATTCGTTTGGAAAGGATATATATCCACTTCCATGTCCGGGATTGGTTGAATTTGTGGAAAATGGGATCTTGAATGGGGAGAGATTGGAGCAATTTCTTAAGAAGATTCTTGAAGAGGCATCAAAGGAAGAGATAGCTTCAATAGTTTTGGGTTGCACACATTATCCTTTCGTTAAAGAAACAATACAAAAAGTTGTTGGAGAAAAGGTTACAATTCTTGATGGAAGTCTGGGGACTGTAAAAGAGTTAAAAAGAAAATTAATTAGGAATGAAATAAAGCAAATTGAGTCAGAAAAAGGATATGTTAAAATATATAATACCTTGGAAGAAAAGATAAAATTGAGTCATACATTAATAAATGCTTAGAAAAAATATAACATAGATAATAGAAAAATTAGAAGAGATAAGAAAGCTTCTAATTTTTTTTTAATAAAAAAGTTTGTTAAAATATTGACAGACTATTGAGAGTTTGATATATTATTAACAGGGAGAGAATTTTCTGAAAATTTAAATAAAAGATAAAGCAATATAAATAAATTCTATTATTCAGTAAATAAGGGGTGTTTTTTATGGAAATTAAAATCAAAAAATGTTTAGGAGAAAAGCTTGCAGTAGAGGATGCTATTATAGTTAGGGATATGGTGGAAAAAAATATCCAAGAAGAAGTGGTTCTAGATTTTGAAGGATTCAAGAGAATTCCAAGTACATTTTTATGTTGTTTATTCACTGATCTAATAAATAAGCAAGGAAGAGATTATATTTTTAATCAAGTAAATGTGAAAAACTTATCAAATTATGAAGACTATACTAGAGTGGTTAAAGGTACAGCATATACAGCATAATAAAAACAGTTAAAGTTTATTTATATAGAGAAGATGATAATATTGCGCTAGAGAATTTTGTCTAAAGGCAAAATGATTTAGATATGTGGTTGGAATTCCAAAGTGGAATTCCTAAGAAATGAAGAGGAATGACCTCTTTTTTTTTTGTCTCTAATTATTATGAAGAAAATAATAAGAAGTTTATTTTAATTATTATAGAGTAATTGATAATATCCAATTGTTTAGGTATAATCTTTAATAAATATAGGAATTATTTGGCGTTAAATATATAATAATATATAGGGTATATATTTAATGTTTTATTGTTGAAAGGAGAAAGACAAATGAGTAATCCAATAGTTACAATAACAATGGAAAATGGTAAGGAGATGAAGGCAGAATTATATCCTGATATTGCTCCAAATACAGTGAAAAATTTTATTAGTTTAATAAATAAAGGGTTTTATGATGGATTGATATTCCATAGAGTAATTCCAGGATTTATGATACAAGGAGGATGTCCAGAAGGTCAAGGAACTGGTGGCCCAGGATATTCAATAAAAGGAGAATTTACAAGCAATGGATTTAAAAACGATTTAAAGCATAGTAAAGGTGTTTTATCAATGGCAAGAGCAATGCATCCAGATTCAGCAGGAAGTCAATTTTTTGTAATGGTAGCAGATGCTCCACATTTAGATGGACAATATGCTTCTTTTGGTAAAATAATCGAGGGTATAGAAGTTGCTGATGAAATAGTAGCTACAAAAACAGATTTTAGAGATAAACCATATGAGGATCAAGTAATTAAGTCAGTTAAGGTTGATACTTTAGGCGTATCATATGATGAACCAGAAACAATTTAAGTGAGGGATGTATATGTTGAATAACCAAAAAACTGTATTAGTTTATGGATTTAGTCAAGAGCAAAGCAGTGTTCTTAACTCAGATAAATACGATACAGTCATTGTATCAAAAGAGATGATAAATATGAAACTTAAGGATATAATTGACGGATTAAGGTTTGAGACATTTGAAAGCAATTCATCTAAAGAGCAAGTGGTAGTCTTTAATAATTTTACTGATGAGGAACTTAAGATAATGCTTAGTATAATAAAAGGCATTTCTCCAAATGCAATCAAGGCAGTAGTTACACCTACATCTATAAATTGGAGTTTTAAGTATTTAGTAGAGCACTTAGTTGAAGAGAGAGAATGGTATAAAGCAAATGCAAAAAAATAAATAGAGAAATTTATTTGTAATTTGACTATTTGAAAAAACTAGCGGAAGGAAGAAAGAACTTTGAGTAGAGTTGGTGAAAAGATAAAAAATGCTAGAGAAAGTAGTGGCTTAACTCAGAAGGCTTTAGCAAAAAAACTTGGTTTAGCAGAGAAGTATATAAATGAAGTAGAGCTTGGAAGAAAAGTATTAAGTGAAAATCTAATAGATAGAATAGGGAAAGTACTAAATACAGATTTAAATGATATAAGCATGGTTGTAACTGATGAAGAATTGATGAAAGAAGTTAAAAAGGAACCTGCTAGAAAGGTAGCTCCGTCTATTGCGACTCCTAAGATGGATCTTAGGGAAGTGAATGAAGATTGGAGCAATGCATTTAGTTCAGTTTTTAGAAAAGTACCTATTTATGATTATAGCTTTACTAAGGAATTTGGAGCAGTTGAATTACCAGTACATTCGAATAAAATAAATGGATATACAATAGATAAAGTATTTTACATAGTAATTGAAGAAGATGATATGCTTGGATTTAGAATATCTAAGGGAGATAAAGCTTTAGTTCACTCTGTAAAAGAAATAGAAAACAATAGTATTATGCTTTTGGAGCACCAAGGAAAAAGAATAGTAAGACAAGTCAAAAAAATAGATAATACAAAAATTCTATTAGTTTCAAATAAAGGAAACTTAGTTACAGATACAGTAAGTATAAAGGATATAAAACCACTAGCTAAGTTAGATAAGATAGAAATAGAACTTTAATATATCAAAGAGGGTAGTTGTAAGTCAGATGAGCTTACAACTACTTTTTTATTTAAGTTTATAAAGTGTGGGGAAAATGTGGATAAAGTTAATAATATTGTGGATAACTAACCAAGAAACTTTTTAATATCAACGATTTATGAAGGAGATAGTAATGTGTTTTTTTGTGGATAACTATAAAAATATTCATTTGATTTTATAGTATAAGTACAATATAACTACTTTTTCATATAATAACCTAGAAAGTAATTTAAGGGAGAATAAAGCTTTGCCAAAAGGAAGAATAAAGGTGCAATGTTTTGTAAGGAATAGCTATGTACCTGTAGATAATAGTAGAATAACAGTAAATACCCAAGGGGGTGGAAGTCAAGTATATGATGTTGTAACTGATAGTTCAGGGCTTACACCTGAAATTGAAGTAGATGCCCCTCCAGTAGAATACTCCCAAAACCCTTCAGCGCAAATGCCTTATAGTCTATGTGATGTAAAAGTAGAAAGAAGCGGCTTTGATCCATTAAATATCAGGGGATGCCAGATATTTCCGGAAAGAACTGCAATTCAACCAGCAAATTTGAATGAGAATACTAATAGAGCCACTAGACAACAAATAATAATTATACAAGCAAACACACTTTTTGGTGTCTTTCCACCTAAAATACCTGAAAGTCCAGAAAAACCTTTGCCACCACCTTCGAGTGGAGTTGTTTTATCCCAACCAGTCGTACCAGAGTTTGTTATAGTGCATCAAGGTACACCCGATTCAGAAGGACCTAACTACACTGTTAGATTTACAGATTATATCAAGAATGTTGCATCGTGTGAGATTTATTCAACTTGGTCAGAGAGTACCATAAGAGCAAATGTATATTGCATACTTTCATTTACACTAAATAGAATATTTACAGAATGGTATAGAGGAAAAGGGAAGAGCTTTGATATTACAAATTCTACGGCTTTTGACCATGCATTTAACTATGGGAGAAATATATATGAAAATATAAGTAGAGTTGTTGATGAAATCTTTACTAGTTTTGTAAAAAGGTCAGGAAGCAAACAACCATTGCTTACACAATATTGTGATGGACAAAGAGTTAAATGCCCTCAATGGTTAAGTCAATGGGGAAGTAAGTATATGGGAGATCAAGGAACACCTCCATATGAAATACTAACAAATTACTACGGAAGTGATATAGAATTATCAACTGCTCCACAGGTAAAAGGAATACCTAAGTCATATCCAGGAACAACCTTAACGATTGGTTCAACAGGTCAGCCTGTAAGAGATATTCAAACTTACTTAAACGCTATCTCTAAGAATTATCCAGCTATTCCTAAATTAAATGTAGATGGAAAGTATGGACCTAAAGTAGCTGAAGCTGTAAAAGTATTTCAAGGTGTATTTTCATTACCACAAACAGGAGTTGTAGATTATGCTACATGGTATAAGATATCTGATGTTTATGTAGGAGTTACTAAAATAGCAGAATTAAGGGCATCAATAGATGGAGAAGAAAAGATATTTGTGCCACCAATTGGCTATAATTTTGCAAATACTGAAATGCCAAGAGTTTCTTATTATGATAATATGTTATAAAAATATGGAATTTGAGGGGGCTTTATAGCTCCCTTAAATTCCACTTTATTTATTAGACGCCTTCATTTAAAAAACTAGGAACAAATGCTTTAGAACTACTTCCTTCCTCTTGAATAAAACCCTTTGTTACTCCGATGGAAAGGGCATAATCTACAAGAGAATCATAGTGCTTTGGATTAAGAGGCTTATTTATCTCAGGAAAATTATAAGATTTATTCATTGGAGTGTATTGGTTCATTATACTAATATAAACCTTGTTATTAAATGTTTCATGAATTGTATCTATAACCTTTTTTGAATCAAAAAGTAGAGATGGCAGCATAAGATGGCGAATAATCATGCCTTTTTGTATAATACCATTCTTATCAAATTTAGCATCTCCAACTTGGTCATACATCTCCATGAGAATTGGCATAAGATTTTCTCTATAATTTTTAACGTTAGAGTACTTTATAGCATATTTATCATCATAATATTTAAAATCAGGCAAGTAAACATCAATGAAGCCACGTAAAGCTTTAATTGAATCCAAGGTATCATAACCATTTGTGTTATAAAGAATTGGAATTGAAAGACCTTTATTTTTAGAGATTTTAATAGCTTCAATTATTTGAGGAATATAGTGAGTTGGAGTAACTAGATTAATGTTATTAGCATTTTGAACTTGAAGTTCTAGGAATATCTCACTTAATCTCTCAATAGTAATCTCCTTGCCTAAATGTTCTTGGCTTATCTGATGATTTTGGCAGAATACACAGGAGAAGTTGCAATGAGAAAAGAATACAGTTCCAGAACCACTTTCTCCTGAAACACAAGGCTCTTCCCACAAGTGTAAAGCAGCTCTAGCTACTTTAAGATTTTTTCCAGCCTTACAGTACCCTAGAATATTATTATTCCTATTAACGTTACATTGTCTATAGCATAAATTGCAGTTATTTAACATATCTAAAGAATTCATTAAAAACACCTCCTAAAGATTATACATCTAGGAGGCGTTAAAATAAATTACTTATTTTTTAATACATAGTTCTTAATATAAAAATATAAGCATTGGACAATGAAAATTAAGCTTAATAATCCAAACATAGGATATAAGGTGGAAATTAGATTAGTGAAGCCAAGTTGTGAAATAGGAAGAGCTATAAATATAATTATGAATATTCCAATTTTAAATGGGATTTTAAAGCTTTGCTCAAGAGTTTTACTTATTGAAAAAACATCTGAAACTTCAGTAGAAAACATCTCAAGAAGAATAATTATAAGCAGAAATCCTTGAATAATGTTTCCAAACCTATTTGTTACATAAAGTAAAGGTATCTCATATTTATATATATAAGGTTGGTTTAACATTAGCATAATATTTATTAAGAAGCATAAGAGGGTTAAACCAATAGCTCCCAATATTATGCCCCAAAATAAAGTGCTTTTCTTCTTCATTTCTTTACCTAAAGGAACTAAAACCCCACTACAGCAAAGTATATTATATCCAGAATACAAAATAGTTGAAATAAACCAATGTTCTTTTTGAACAGGAAATGAATTTAAGTTTTTAAAAGTTAAAAAGTCATTATAGAAAAAAATATAGAGTAGCATAATAGTTATAATTACAATAATAAGTGATGGGACTATTATAGAATTTATTTCAATAAGTCCTTTCGTACTTCTTAATAGGGTCATAAGTGCCAAAATAAGCATTATAAGTGTTCCAACGATTTTTGGAATTCCAAAAAATTGATTTAAGAGTGCTCCAGAGCCAGCAAGAATAATAGAGGCACTTGATATTAAATATAATGTTGTAATAATCCCAGTGATATTTCCTAATATATTTGGACTTACTTTCTTTATTACCTGAGAGTAGGAATCTAGATCATTATCTATTCCTATTCGGGAAATAATAATTCCCATAAGAATATAGAATAAACCACATAAGGCTATTCCAATAAAACTTTTAACACCGTAGACAGTAAAAAATTGAGTTATTTCTTTTCCCGAAGCAAGTCCAGCGCCAACAATAGTTCCAATAAACACTGCAGCAACTTGAAAAATTTTTTTGATTTCTACCTTCAAGTATATCCCTCCTAATAATCTCCCAATATGCGATTAAAAAATTTATGCATTATATATAAAATATATAAATGAGTGTCTTTATTTATTCTCAATGTTATTGGATAAATAGTTTATTTTATTTTGGAAAAGCTAAATTTATAAACTAAAGAATGGAGGTATTAAGTTGAAACGAGCAATAAGTATTTTTATTATATTTATAATAAGTATTTCATTAATAGCCTGTAAAAAGAGCAAAAATAACTTAGATAGTGCAAGTGCTGATGCAGGCTTTGATTATGTAAAGAGTGAACAGCTTGCAAATCAATATATTGATTACTTATCAAAAAATGATTTTACAAACTTGAGAAGAATTAGTACTCCAGATTTAAATGGTAATAATAAGAATATAGAGAAAAAGGGAAATCCGATAATCACATATAAAAAAAGGGATACAAAAGAAACAGGAAAAAATATCTATTACATGTATAGAGTCGTAAAGTCTTCACCAGATGGTCCAAATGGAAGCTTAGATAATTATGCAGTAAAGATTGATAAAAGTGAAAGTGGAGAATATCAAATAGATGATGTACAATCTTCAACTGAGTTGGAAGTGTATAGTCAAGATTCTTTCTTAAGAGTGAAATATAGAGATGACGTAAGAGGATATTTATTAATGAGGCTTTCAAACTTTCCAAGAGAAATATATCCGAAGATTAATAAAGCTCCTATTTACAAAGAAAACATTGTTCCTAAGGAATTTGGAGTAGCAAGCATTGCCTATGAAGGGAAGAAAGTAGCAATAACAGCAAAGGATGGAGATAAGACCATTCTAGGAATAGTAGAAATAGATGAAGAAGAAAAGAAAAAAGCTAGTGGAGAAGTAGGTGACAGTTCAGGTGTTGGAGCAGGTGGTGGCTCAGGCGCTGGAGGAGCTAGCAGTGGAGCGGAAACATCAGGCATACTTGAAACACCAATTGGTAAGAAGATTGTGACCTTAGATATATACACTGATAAAAAGGTTGACATGATGATTTTCGGTAAAGACGAAGAAAACATTATAGTTCAGCATTCGGATAAAAGTGGGAGAAAAGGAATTAATATATATAAAGCTAATAGTGGAGATGTCTTAGATATAAAGTTTGATGAAAATTTCCCTAAGAATATGTATAACTTAGTTGTAAAAAATGTCAATGATTATAAGTTATATTTTAAAGTTGAGCCAATAGATGGAGTAAAAGGTGTAAGACAAGATGTTCTTGGTGAATATTCAGTAGGTTTAAAGGATTCAAAAATAGAAAAATTGTAATATAATATATATGTATACATTGAGAAGTTAGATTAAATATTCCTTTTAAAGCATCTTAGGTTTAAAACTAAAATGACTAAGATACTTTAAAAGGATTTTGTATATTTAGTATAATGTACATGTACAATAAATAGAAAAAGGTGAGCAAATGGAAAAAGTCCTTTGGGATAACAAAAGATATTTAAGTTTAAACTATTTTTTAAGAGAGAAATTCGGAGAAAAGATTTTTAAAATTTCATTAGATGCAGGATTTTCTTGTCCAAATAGGGATGGAAAAATTAGTAGCGGAGGATGTCTGTTCTGTAGTGAAAGAGGTTCAGGAGATTATGCAGGAGATAGAAATTTTTCTATTTCGAAGCAGTTCATAGATATTAAAGATATGATGGCAAAGAAGTGGAAGAATGGAAAGTATATAGCATACTTTCAAGCATACACAAATACTTATGCACCCATTGAAGTCTTAAAAAATAAGTATCAAGAAGCATTAGAGCAAGAGGATGTAGTGGCATTAGCAATAGCTACAAGGCCTGACTGCTTATCTGACGAAGTTTTAGATTTACTTGAGGAAATGAACAGCAAAGTATATACATGGATAGAACTAGGCTTACAAACAGTTCATGAAAAGACAGCCAAGCTTATTAATAGAGGATACACTTTAGATGTTTTTGAAGAGGCTTTAAAAAAGTTACGAGAAAGAGGAATTGATGTAGTTGTACATACTATATTTGGCCTTCCTGAAGAGAGCAAGGAAGAAGTGCTTGAGACTATTAGATATATTTCTAATAAGGATATACAAGGAGTAAAGTTCCACCTATTGCATTTAATGAAGGATACACCAATGGTAAAATTATATGAGCAAGGAAGGCTCAAATTTCTTACTCAAGAGGAGTATGTAGAGCTTATATGTGAAAGTATAAATATAATTCCTCAAAATATGGTTGTGCATAGATTAACTGGAGATGCGCCAAGGAGTCTATTAATCGGACCAATGTGGAGCTTAAAAAAGTGGGAAGTATTAAATGCTATAGATAAAGCTATGGAAGATAATGATTATTATCAAGGAAAGTATAGAGAATAAAAGAACCCCGAGAATAGGTTGTATTCTCGGGGTATGTAATTTTAATTACGTAAAAGAAAAATATAGAAATAGAAAGTAATAGTAATAAAAGAACATAAAATTA
The DNA here is from genome assembly GCF_016765615.1 of Clostridium paridis. Taxonomy (GTDB): domain Bacteria; phylum Bacillota; class Clostridia; order Clostridiales; family Clostridiaceae; genus Clostridium_T; species Clostridium_T paridis. The sequence goes on from NZ_JAESWA010000019.1 coordinate 197,191, forward strand.
TAAGATTTTTATAAAAACTTAAATATCGTTTTTTATTCAAAAAAGAAAATAAAAAGTGTCCAAGGAAAACTCCAATAAGATAAAGAAATAATATATCAAAACTCATTATTATAAAAATGTTTTCAGATAATCCAACTAGGCATAGAAAAATATGAGCTAAGGAAATTGATAAATATACCTTTGTTCCAAGTAATAAAGTTGATTTAATACTTTTAAACTTAGCAGAAATAATTGGAGCTAAGAAGCCTAATGGCATAAATAGAGCAATCATGCGTAGACGTCCTAGTAATATATGATCTAGTGTTATGCCATGTTGAAGAGAGGTACTTATATTATCAATAGTCCACTTAATTGGAATGAGCCCTATATCAAATTGAACCGGATCTCGAAAACATGGATAATTATATATAGGGAATAACATTGTACCAATGAGCACACTAATATAATATATATAAATAAATTTATATAATTCAGTTGACATACTAAAATCATGTTCTGATTTAGTTTGATTTTTTAAGGTTGCACTTCTAATAATTAAATAGGCAGGGGGTAACAAAAATACAACTATTATTCCTTTTAATCCACCAAAGCTACCTTCTGAAATTAATAATATTATTAGTGAAAACAATATTACTAATGCGCCAATAGCTAATAGTAGCGTAGAATTCATGCCTTTTTTATAAATAGGAACGACTTCAGACAATTCATCCTCTAGCACGGCTGTTTCTCCAAATCTATCTAGAGCAATTTTTATACTTTCAGATTGGCTGTTGCCTTCTCTTTTTAATTCTTCTATTGTTTCAATTAAGTGAGTCTTCATGTCATCCTTTAATTCTTCTATTTCTTTTGAATTTTCTTTGGAATTTTTATATAAAGATTCGATGTAATCATCTATTTCTTTCATTCCTATACCTCCTTAAAGAAAAGATCTAATATATCTCTAAAAAATGTCCATTCTTCCTTTTTAAGTTTAAGATAACTTAAACCTTCATTGGTTATTTTGTGATATCTTCTTCTTCCGCCACCGCTTTCGTTATCATCCCAATAAGTTGAGACTAGACCATTACTCTCTAGTCGTTTTAAAACTACATATAGAGTACCTTCTTTTATTTCAAATTTGTCCTTACTGATTAGTCGTATTCTCTTCGAAATTTCATAACCATATAAGTCTTCATTTATTAGAAGTGACAGAATGATGCTTTCGATATAGCCCTTTAGCATTTCTTTATGAATTTCCAAAAAATACACCTCCTGTATATATTATACTATAGACTACTCTATACTATAAAGTAGTATTGAAAAAAATATTTAAATTTTTACTTAGTATAAAAATTTAAGCAGAAACCACATATGGTTTCTGCTTAAATCAAATCATATATATTAAACTACTTGGAATACATAAAACTTTAAATAATATGATTCATCTGAGCCCCAAAGTATTGGGTGATCGCAGGATTGAGTTCTAAATTCCACTTGTCTAAGTTGCCTTTTTGCATCTTTAGCTGCATCCATTATGGTTTCAGACAATAGTTCCTGGCTCATATAATGTGAGCAGGAGCAGGTTATTAAGTAGCCACCTTTTTTGACCATTTTAAGACCACGTAGGTTAATTTCTTTATATCCTCTTTTTGCACCCTTAATGGTATCTCTTGATTTTGTAAAGGCAGGTGGATCTAAAATTACAACATCAAATTCTTTGCCTTCTTTTGACCAATCAGCAAGGATATCAAAAGCATTATGGCATTCAAATTTTACTGTATCAGATAAACCATTAAGTTCAGCATTTTTTCTAGCAAAATCTACAGCATGCTGAGAAACATCTATACCTAATACTGACTTAGCACCAGCAATACCTGCATTTAGAGCAAAAGAACCAGTATGAGTAAAGCAATCTAATACATCTGCATCTTTACATATTCTATGGATAGCCTTTCTATTTTCCTTTTGATCAAGGAAAAATCCTGTCTTTTGACCATTTTCAATATCAACATAGTATTTAACACCATTTTCAATTATCTGAACCATAGTATCAAAAGGTTCTGTTAAGAAGCCTTTCTTTTGTTCCAGTCCTTCAATTTCTCTAGTAGTTATATCACTTCTTTCGTAAACACCTTTAGCACCAAAGTCCTCCACAAGTAATTTTACAATTACATCTCTATATTTATCCATTCCTAATGTAGATATTTGGATTACATAATAATCTTCAAATTTATCAATAGTTAGTCCTGGAAGGAAATCAGCCTCACCAAAAACAAATCTACAGCTGGAAGTGTCGATAACTTTTTTTCTATAATTCCACGCCATATGAAGTTTTTCTCTAAAGAAGTTTTCATTTATTTCTTCTTCAATGTCTTTTGTTAAAATTCGAATAGTTATTTTTGAACGATCATTTATGTAACCTTTACCAATAAAGATTCCTTTTGAATCATAAACTTCAACAATATCACCATTTTCATAGTCTCCATCATATTCGTTGATTTCGCTTATGTATATCCATGGGCGACCATGAAGTGATTTTTTTGTAATGCCTTTATTTAAATAGAACTTACTAATCATAATTCCACTCCTTAATATAAATTCACATTAGATTATAGCATATAGAGTACTTGATTTATATATGTTGCCTATTTACTATATTTTTTACTTATCGTATTATTAATTATATAAACTTAAGGAGGATTCTTACATGGAGAAAAGGAAGAGAGGTATACTTATTACTATAATTTTAGTTATTCAAGGTATTTTTTCATTTCTAGGTCTTTCAACATATTTTAATGAGCAACGTATGCAACAAATACTGAAAGATCAGCCTACATTTGCACAGTTCTATACTCCATTAACACCTATGCAGATTGTAATATCAACGATTTTATCATTAATAACTTTAGTAGCTATTATAGGAATATTCATGTGGAAGAAGAAAGCTATATATGTATATTTAGCTGCTGGGGTAATTAATGGTATCTATGGAGCTATAGCTGACTTTACTGCAATAGCAATTATAGGGTATATAATACAGATTGGAATATGTGTTTTAATAAGTAAGACACTTTTGAAAAAATTAGAAACTAATATTGAATAAATTATTATAAAAATCTCATCCTTCTCACATACTAAGTATAGGTAGAAAGGAGGGATTTTTTTATGACTTGGGATAAAATAAAGGAAATGAATCTTTATGATAAAATTAGTTCAGAATTAAAAGATATATCAGAAGATGACTCAAGCAGGGTAGAGGATTACATTACAAGTCCAGAAAAATTAGAAAGTTTTAAGTGGTATATTCATGAAGGATATGACTCTAGGTCAATGGGGAAGATTTTGGGCCTTACAGTTAATCAGGTAGATATTATTAAAGAACTTCTAGGAAAACTATAATTTTAAGAAGATAAAAATATTAATTAAAATATTTTTATCTTCTTTTTTATGTAATTAAGCACATAATTAAGTACACTTTATTCATATTGTATATTAATAATTATAATAGACATAAAGGAGTAAAGAGATGGGGGGATTTCGATATCCTAAAAATCATTATAAACATTTATTAAATAGTATATATGATAAGGATGGAGATAGATGTTTTAGAATAGGTATAAGTTTTGGCAATAAAGATGGGGAAACATACTTAGTTATTGGGAGAAATCCATATAGGGTACAAGATGGACAGTGTAACAAGGTAACAAAAAGAATTTTTAAATATTTTAAGTTAAAGATTTGTCCTGAGGAAAAAGTAAGGGAACTCATAATGGTAAACCTATTTGTTGAACATGATTTGAATAGTGATATGATAAATAGAAAATTAGATAAGGATTATAAACATTATATAGTAGGAAATAGAGGTGTAGTAGGTCAGGGGGATATTACTATAAGAAATGATGAAGTAATAAAAAATGCAATAAGAGAATCACAAAAAATAATACTGGCATGGGGAGAACCAATAAAAGGAATGGAGACACTTTATAATGAAAGAATTGAAAGTGTTCTCAAGATATTGAGAGAATGTATACTGGAGGCTAAGGAAGAAAAGAAAGTATTTGTAGTTGGTGAAATGAGTTTAAGGGGGTACCCGAGACATCCACTATCATGGAGTTTTAGGGATAACTTAAATGAATACTAGATATAGATTTCTAAATAAACTTAAATTAATAACTTTCTTAATAGTGGGTGTGTTATCAGTATGCTTAATTTCAATTTTAATTTCATTTATACTTACAAGAACATCAAATAGGGGTATAGATAGTTTTAATGGAGTAAAAGTTTATTCTAATGGAAAAGATATACTAGCTACTCATGGAATTAGTGAAAGCAAGGATGGGTATATATTCGGTTATAAATGGCAATGCCCAGAATTTATAGTTAGATATTATTATTACGCTAAAAATTTTAAGATGAACTCTACAAAAGGAAATGCAAAGGATTTCTATAAGGATGGAATTGAGGATGGAGAGTTAAATATTGAAAGAGGATTAATACAATATAAGAATGGGAGCAAGATAAGTCCTAAAAAGGAAGATATAATTGTTTTTTCAGAAGGTAAATATGGACATGTTGCAATAGTAACAAAAGTTGAGAAGAACAGTATAGAGGTAATACAGCAAAATGTCTATGAAAAGACAAGGGAAGATATAAAGCTTACTATAAAAGATGGTAAATATACATTAGGTGATGGAGAGAATATTTTAGGCTGGCTTAGAAAGGAATAAGGAAAATAAATTGCTTTAGGTGTAAATAGATTTATATAATACAAACAAAAATGGAGCCTCAAAAATATTTTTGAGACTCCATAATATAAATAGGGAGATATAAAATGTTTTTACCAATACGATAAGGGGAGATATTGGTTATTTCATAGCTAATTCTTTATCAATTAGCTCTTGTATCTTAGGGGTACATCTTCTTCCTGAACAACCACCGGATCCAGCGCCAGTTGCTCTTTGTACCTCCTGAACGGTAGTAGCACCGTTCCTTATTGCTGCTTTAATTTTGGATCTAGGGATTGCTTTACATAAGCAAACCTTTGTAAGTTTATCTAAAACTTCTTCATTTAAGTTATTATCCATGTCAAATTTTACCTCACATTTTCTTTAAGTATATTAAAGTATTGGGAGAGTGGGGGATTTCTTTCTGTAACTATATTAAAACATACCGCTCAATAAAAGTCAATATTAATTAATAAAAATTATTAGTTACATAATTAAAATATTTACCACTTCGTTGACAATTTAAAAACCCTAGTATATAATTTCTCTAGAGACTATGAACAGGGCAAGTACTTAAAAATATTAGTTTTTAGAGAGTGACTGTATGGTGGAAAGTCATAGCTAGGTTTAAGGAAAATCACCTGGGAGTTGGAGGCTGAACAATATCATATAGAGTTTTGCAAATTAACTAATAATTTATGCATGTAAAAGTGTAAATTAAAGGTTCATGATTAGACTCTTTAGAATTTCAAGTTCAATTAAAATTCATTTAAGAGTTTAAGTTCAACTAAAATTCTTTAAGATTTCAAGTTCAACTACAACTTAAGCATGACAGAAAATCGCCAGAAACCGCAATTTTCTACCAAGCATAAGTTAAGTTTCACAATTGAAATCTTTAGTAAGCTTTTCCCGTTGGCCTGCGTTAAAGGATAGAGTATGATAGTACTTGAGATAACTACTAAGTTTTTTGAAATAGTTCAAAACTTATTTAGTAGCGTTAAACTAATGGTGGTATAGCGAATATAACTTCGTCCAATTGGATGGAGTTTTTTTTATTCTTTAGGAATTGATGTTGTTTTAAGGAAGCTGATTACCTTATAAGTTTGAATTGCAAGTTAAGGTTTAACTAAGAGTCCCTAAAGAATAAAAAAATAGAATTAGTCGCCTGCCAAATTTTCCTCACATACGTTTGGAAAGGCAGATGCGAGAAAAAAATCGACGGCTCATAGTCGCCTTGACGATTTTTTTTATTTTTTATTCTGAAATTATTATTACAATTCCGAGAAGGGAGATAAAAGTTATGTACAAAAAGATTGATACATCTAAAGGTTTTGTAGATATGGAAAACCAAATAGCTGGCCTTTGGAAAGAAAAAGATGTTATTCAGAAAAACTTCGATATGAATAAAGAAGGAGAATTTTTTACTTTTTATGATGGACCTCCAACTGCTAATGGTAAGCCGCACGTAGGTCACGTTTTAACAAGAGTAATGAAGGATATTATCCCAAGATTTAAAGTTATGAAGGGATATAAAGTAATAAGAAAAGCAGGATGGGATACGCATGGTCTTCCAGTTGAGCTTGAAATAGAGAAGAAATTAGGAATTTCAGGTAAGGAACAAATAGAGGATTATGGAGTAGAGAAGTTTGTTCAAGAGTGTAAAGACAGTGTATTTAGTTATGTAAGCATGTGGGAAGAAATGACCAATAAAATAGGTTATTGGGTTGATATGGAGAACCCATATGTAACTTATCATAATTCATATATTGAGTCTGTATGGTGGGCATTAAAAGAAATGTGGAATAAGGAACTTTTATATAAAGGTCATAAGATAATGCCATATTGCCCAAGATGCGGAACTGGTTTATCTTCACATGAAGTTTCTCAAGGATATAAGGATGTAAAAGACTTAACTGCAATTGGTAAGTTTAAAGTTAAGGGAGAAGAAAATAAATATATACTAGCATGGACAACAACTCCATGGACATTACCATCAAATGTAGCGTTATGTATCAACAAAGCATATGTATATGCTGAAGTTAAAAAGGATGATGAAGTTTATATACTAGCTAAAGATTTAGCTACAAAAGTTTTAGGCGAAGATTATGAAATAATTAGAGAATTTAAAGGCGAAGAGCTTTTAGGAACAGAATATGAACAATTGCTACCTTTTGCCAAGGTTGAAGAAAAAGCTTTCTATGTAGTTCATGGTGACTATGTAACTTTATCTGATGGTACTGGTATAGTTCATATTGCACCAGCTTACGGTGAAGAGGATAGCTTAATCGGTAAGAAATACAATCTTCCATTAGTTAATTTAGTAAATGCACAAGGTGAATTTGAACCAGAAGTTACTCCTTGGGCAGGAAAATTTGTTAAGAAATGTGATGAAAGTATTGTTGAATATTTAAAAGAAAATAATAAATTATTCAAGGCAGAAAAACACCTTCACTCATACCCACATTGCTGGAGATGTGATACTCCACTATTATATTATCCAAAGGATAGCTGGTTTGTAAGAACTACTTCATTAAGAGATAAGCTAATAGAAAATAATAATAAGATAAATTGGTATCCTGATAACATAAGAACAGGAAGATTTGGTAAGTTCCTTGAAAATGTTATAGACTGGGGTATATCAAGAGATAGATATTGGGGAACTCCACTACCAATATGGGAATGTGAATGTGGTCATAGAGAATGTATAGGTAGTATAGAAGAGCTAAAGAGAAAAGGAATTAATGTTCCTGAAGATATAGAGCTTCATAAACCATTCATTGATAATGTTCATTTAAAATGTGATAAGTGCGGAAAAGAAATGAAGAGATATGCAGAAGTTATAGATTGCTGGTTTGACTCAGGATCAATGCCATTTGCACAATTACACTATCCATTTGAAAATAAAGAATTGTTTGAAGAAAATTTCCCAGCTCAATTTATTTCAGAAGCAGTGGATCAAACAAGAGGATGGTTCTATACACTATTAGCTATATCAACAGCTATTTTTGATAAAAATTCTTTTGAAAACTGTATAGTATTAGGACACGTTTTAGATAAAAAAGGATTAAAGATGTCAAAATCTAAAGGTAATGTTGTGGCTCCAAATGATGTTTTAGATTCAGTAGGAGCAGATGCTACTAGATGGCATTTCTATACAGCTAGTGCACCTTGGCTACCAACAAGATTCTCTAAGGATGATGTTGCAGATACTCAAAGAAAGTTCCTAAGCACTCTTTGGAATGTTTATTCTTTCTATGTTCTATATGCTGACTTAGATAAGTTTGATGCTACAAAATATGCTGATTTCAAATCAGATAATGTAATGGATAAGTGGATATTATCTAAGTTAAATACATTAATAAAGACTGTTGAAGAGAATTTAGAGGGATATAAGATAACTCAAGCAGCATTAGATATAGAAGATTTTGTTGATGAGTTATCAAATTGGTATGTAAGAAGAAATAGAGCAAGATATTGGACTACAGAATTAAATGAAGATAAAATTGGTGCATATACAACGTTATATAATGTATTAGTAACTTTAACAAAAGTAGCAGCTCCATTTGTACCATTTATGACTGAAGCTATATATCAAAGTTTAGTAGTTTCATTGGATAACAATGCACCAGAAAGTGTTCATTTATGCACTTGGCCAGCATATGATGCATCAGCTGTTAATCATGAATTAGAAAATGAAATGGATCTAGCATATGCAATAGTTAAGATGGGAAGAAGTGCTAGAAATACTGCAAACATTAAGAACAGACAGCCACTAGGTGAAATGTTAGTATCTACTGCATCACTTCCAGTATATTATGGAGATATAATAAAGGATGAGCTTAATATAAAGAATATTGATTTTGGTGCTGATTTATCAAAATATGTTAATTTTGAAATAAAACCAAATCTACCTGTATTAGGCAAAGCATATGGTAAGATGATTCCTGCAATAAGAAAAGAAATAGCTTCAAGAGATCAAATGGAACTTGCTCAAAAGATTCAATCTGGTGGAGAAGAAGTTATATCAATTGAAGGAAATGAAATAGTGTTAAATAATGAAAGTCTTCTTGTAACTATGCAAGGTTTAGAAGGATATGCCTTTGCAGGAGAAGGTTCAATAGGTGTAGTTTTAGATACAGCTATAACTGAAGAATTAAAAGAAGAAGGACACTTAAGAGAGATTATTTCTAAGATACAAAACATGAGAAAAGAAAGTGGCTTTGAAGTGGCTGATAAAATTAACTTATATCTAGCTGGTAATGAGATGCTACAAAATGTTGCTAAAAAGTTTGAAGAAAATATTAAAAAGGAAACTTTAACTGAGAATATATTCTTTAATGAAGATACGAATTATGCAGAAAGCAATATTAATGGAGAAAAGCTAAATATGGCTGTAGAGAAGATCTAAGTAAAGATTAATTCTTAAATAATCCTAAGGAATTGGAGGGTATCTCCAATTCCTTAATAATTAAATTAATGCAAACGTATAATTGTTAGAAAAATCAACCTCGAATATAAAAATAAGGGTTGATTTTTTATTTATTATTGTTAAAATGATAATTATGTTATGAAAACAATTGAAAACGCAAATTGCATTTCGTATAATTAGAGTAGGAAAACGTTTTATGAGACTGTGAATTTCATATTGTTAATTATAAAGCTGAAATAAATAAGTGAATGGGAGTGATATTAATGGCGACTTCTATTAAGGATGTAGCAAGAGAAGCAGGCGTGTCAATAGCTACTGTATCAAGAGTTCTAAATGATATCGATGTAGTTAATGAAGAAACAAAAAAGAAAGTTGTAGATGCTATAAAGAAATTGGGTTATAGACCTAATATAGTAGCTAGAAGTTTAAAAACACAAAGGACTAAAACTATAGGAATATTAGTTCCAGACATATCAAGTCAATTTTATCCAGAAGTAGTTAGAGGAGCAGAAGATGTTTCAAATATCTATGATTATAATGTTATTCTATGCAACTCTGATTTTGATGGAGAAAAAGAGAAAGAATACTTGAAGGTACTTAAAGAAAAAATGGTTGATGGAGTTCTATATATGAGTTCATCACTACAAGACGAAACATTAGATTTAATTAATGAATTGGACTTAAAGACAGTTCTTGTAGAAACTAAGGATAAAGAAGGAACACTTCCAAGTGTTATTATTGATAATGTTAAGGCAACTTATGATGCTACAAAGTATCTGCTTGATAAAGGACTAAAGAATATTGGATACATAGGAATGGAAAAAGAAGCTTTAAATGCTTGGGCAGAAAGATACAATGGATATGAAAAAGCTCTAAAGGAAGCAAATGTAAAAGTTGATGAGAATCTTACTTTCTTCAAATCATTAAAAGCTAATACTGGTTATGAAGGAATAAATGAAATATTATCTTCAGGTAAAAAGCTTGATGGATTAGTTTGCGGATCAGATGAAGTTGCCATGGGAGCAATAAATGCTTTAAGAGATAAAGGTATAAAAGTACCTGAAGATGTTAAAGTAATTGGATTCAACAACATATCTGTAGCAGAACTTTTCTATCCTAAAATCACAACAGTAGCTCAACCAATGTATGATATGGGATCTGTTGCTATGAGAATGTTAATAAAGATAATAAATCAAAAACCAATAGATCAAGCTCACTATGTTTTAGAGCATGAACTAATTGAAAGAGAAAGTTGCAAATAGTTTTTGAATTTTATGAGAAAATTAAGGTAGACTTATCATTAAGAATATGATAAGTCTACTTATTTTTAAGGATTAAATATATGGATTATAAAATAGTAAGAAATAGTAGAAGAAAGAAAATTGCTATAAAAATATCAGAGGAAAATGAGATAATTGTACTTGTTCCAAAATATACTACAAAAAAATATATTGAAGAGATAGTTAATTTAAATAAAACGATTATTGAAAAGAGGCTACTTGAAGCAAAAGTATCGAAGGAAAAAGGTGTTTTAGAGAAAGGATATGTATTTTTATTAGGAGAAAAGATTCCTATAAAGCTTCAATATATATACGAGTCTAATAATAGATTGAAATATACGGGGAATGAAATAGAAGTATTTATTTTTAATGAAGAAAAAAGTAAAGAGACAATTATAAAAAATCTTTTAACTGAATGGTACAAGAAGATAGGGAAAGCGTATTTATCTAAGATGTTTGTAGAAAAAGCAGAAACACTAGGGTTTAAATTTAATGATGTAAGAGTTAAAGATGTAAATACTAGATGGGGAAGTTGTTCTTCTAAGGGAAATATTAATTTGAATTATAGGCTTATAATGATGCCGGAGGAAGTAATAAATTATGTAATGATTCATGAACTTTGTCATCTAAGGGAGATGAATCATTCAAAGAACTTCTGGACGTTAGTTGAAACTTTTGATGGAGAATATAAGAAACATAGAGAGTTCTTAAGAGTTAATGGAAGTAAGTGTAAAATTAACTAAAATTAATATTATATTATAAATAAATTACCCATAAAATCAAAAAATGATTTTATGGGTAATTTACTGTTTAATAGAGTATTCTATTGAAATTTTATAGTATTCCTTCAGTCTTTAATAAGTTTTCTAATTCTTGTACTTTTTGAGAAAGAGTAAAGAACTTTTCTTTTAATATCTCTTTTGAATTCTCTCCGTCAATTACTTGTTCCATAGACTCAACAGTTGCTAAAGCTTCATCAACCTCTTGTTGTGCTAATTTTAACTTAATTTCTTCCATAAATAAGTCTCCTTGAAATTTAATAATCTAGCTTAAATTAATTATAGATTATGCATCATTAATCTATAATTAAATCCTATCACGTATTAACTAAGGCTTCAAGGCATATATTTTATCAGATTATCATAAATAAGAATATTTAAATAAATGAGGTGTAAGATGATAAATTATATTTGGTTTTTTATGATTGCTTTAGGAATTATAGTGGGACTTATTACAGGTAAAGGTGCAGAGATAAGTAAAGGTATTGTAGATTCCTCTGGAGCATCTGTTGAGCTTATTATTGGACTTGTAGGGATGATGTGTTTTTGGTGTGGAGTAATGAAGGTTGCAGAGAAAAGTGGGTTAACGGAAAAATTAGCAAAGGTACTAAGGCCAATACTAAGAGTCATATTTAAGGATGCAGCCAGAGATGAAAAGGCGTTAGGTGCCATAGTAATGAACATAACAGCAAATATGTTTGGATTATCAAATGCTGCAACCCCTTTTGGAATAAAAGCAATGGAAGAGATGCAAAGATTAAATAAAGACAAATCTAAAGCTTCTAATGATATGGCATTGTTCTTAGTGCTAAATGCTGCATGCATTCAGCTTATTCCATCAACCATAATTTCTATAAGAGCAGCTTGTGATTCAAAAAATCCAGCCATAATAATAATACCAGCAATGGTTGCAACTGGAGGAGCAGCAGTTGTGGGAGTTGTTGCTTCAAAAATACTTCAAAGGTATTTTTAGGAGGGGAATATGATTAAATATTTAAGTTTGAGTATAATCCCGATAATATTTTTTATTATAATAACTTACGGTATGATAAGTGGCAAAAAAGTTTATGAGTGGTTTGTGGAAGGGGCCAAAGACGGAGCAAAAGTATGTATGAGAATATTTCCATATCTTTTAGCGATGATTATAGGCGTTAATATATTTAGACAAGCAGGTTTGTTAGATATACTTAATTTTATATTGTCACCTATTACTTCATTAATAGGATTACCAAAAGAGATACTGCCATTAGTATTAATAAAGCCATTATCAGGAAGCGGGGCAGTAGGGGTATTTACTGACATTATAAAAAATTATGGGGCAGATACTTATATAGGTCTAGTAGCATCTGTACTCATGGGAACTACAGAAACAATATTTTACACCATAACTGTATACTATGGAGCAGTTAAAATTAAAAAGATAAGACATACTTTATGGGCAGCAGTAATGGCAGATATAACAGCAATTATATTATCTATACTTATGGTGAAAATATTATTATAAAAATATCACTTATTAAAATTTTGAGGAAAAATTAAGATTTTCTTAATATTGCTAAGCTATAATGAAGTTGAGGTGATAAAAGTGATTGAGATTAATGGAATAACTAAAAGTTACAATGGAAAAGTAAATGCTGTAGATGACATATCCCTTGAGATAAGAGATGGAGAAATATTTGGATTTTTAGGTCCCAATGGGGCAGGAAAAACTACTACTATTAAGATGATTACAGGAATCATTGAAGCTACAAAAGGTGAAATATTAATTAATGGTTTAAGTTTAAAGGATAAACCATTGGAATATAAAAAAAGTTTTGGTTATGTACCAGATAATCCAGATATGTTTCTTAGGATGAAAGGTATAGAATATTTGAACTTTATGGCGGATATTTATGATGTCCCTTCCCAAGAGAGAAGTGTTAAGATTGATGAATTATCGAAACGTTTCTCAATGGAGAATGCATTAGGAGATAAGCTTCAGAGCTATTCTCACGGAATGAGGCAAAAGATAATATTGATGGGGGCATTACTTCATAATCCAGAGGTTTGGATTCTTGATGAGCCTATGACAGGACTAGATCCTAAATCATCATTTATATTAAAAGAGATGATGAAAGAACATGCTGAATCAGGGAAAAATGTGTTTTTCTCAACTCATGTTCTTGAGGTAGCAGAAAAGCTATGTGATAGAGTTGCTATTATAAATAAAGGCAAAATTTTATTCTGCGGAACCTTAGATGAAATTAAAGATAAATTTGCAGTAGATGAGTCCTTGGAAAAAATGTTCTTGGAGATGACTGAAAATGAATAAGCTTTGGATATTAACTAAATTTTTTCTTAAAAACTTTCTTCATGGACTTACTGCAAGTTTAAAAGGGACTGGTCAAAAAGTAGCAACTGTAATTGCTATATTAATACTTTTAGTTAGTATAGCTGTGCCTATTACTATTTTAATATCGGCTATATATGAACCTTTAGTACAATTAAATCAAAAAGAATTGATTTTAGGCACATTATTTAATGCAGCTTCCACAGTAGTATTCATATTTGGTATAACCGGAATAATAAGCATATTTTATTTTTCTCAAGATGTAGAGTGGTTATTGCCGTTACCAATAAAGCCATCCCATATAGTAATAGGAAAATTTTTAACTTTGTTATTCTATGAATATATAATATTAGCATGTATTGTTCCCGCAGTACTTACTTATGGGGTAATAAGCGGAGCAGGAATTATATATTATTTGTACTCTATAGTAGTATTTTTGACTTTACCTATAATTCCAATAGCATACGGAACTATTCTTAGCTTTGTACTAATGAGATTTACTAATCTATCTAAACACAAGGATGCTTTTAAAGTTATAGTTGGATTTTTAGGAATAATCCTAGGACTTAGCATTAATGTTGTAATGCAAAGAATGGGAAATGGATTTAAAGTTGATAATCCTCAGGATATTCAGGCTATATTTGGACAGGGATCAATATTTGATAGAATGACCACTATATTTTTTAATGTAAAGTTTTCTACTTATGCATTAACAGAAAGCTCTACTGGAAAGGGCTTAATTAATATAGGGCTATTAGTACTGGTTATTGCTATTGTTATGCTTGTTTTATATAAACTAGCAGATACTCTATATATTAAAGGAGTAGTAGGAATATCAGAGTCTAACTCAAATAAAAAAATTTTATCTAGCAAACAAAAAGAGAATTTACTTAAGGAAAATTCTCAGTTAGTCACTTGGATGAAGAGGGAAGTTAAAGTATTGCTTAGAACTCCATCTTATGTTATTAACTGTATTAGTACTTTGGTATTGCCAATTATAGTTTTTGTAATTCCTTTTCTTGGAGGAGCATCAAATGGAATGGGGGAAGTCATTAAATTAATATCTAGTACAGGTGTTTCTTTGATAATATTAGCTGGATATGCAGGAATCATGGCTTTCTTTGTAAGTGCTAATGCTATAGCATCAACAGCTATATCTAGAGAAGGACAAGAAATATTTGTTACAAAGTATTTGCCTACAACAAAGAAGACTCAACTATTAGCGAAGGTATATGTTGCTATTTTATTAAGTAGTATAACAAATTTAATATGCGCGTTAGGATTAGTTATTTTTAAAGCGAATATACTTGTAGTTATTGGAGCTTTTCTAGCTGGAGAGATAGTAATTACACTTATATGTATTTTAGGTGTAATAATTGATACTTATGCACCTAAACTAGAATGGGAAAGTGAACAACAAGCAGTAAAGAACAACTTAAATGTTCTTAAAACAATGGGTGTTACTTTGTTAATAATTATAGTTTCAATAATACTTTATGTAGCAGGTTCACTTGCAGTATCAAATTTACTTGGAATAAGTATTGTTGCAATAGCATTAATTATAGGAATCGTAATTAGTTACAAGATATTAGTTAATAAAGCAACATTAAGACTGGAAAAAATAGAATAATAATAAAAGGTGTTTACCAAATAAGTTTTGGAAACACCTTTTATAATTAACTGCATCTATTACATTTTTCACACTTCTTTATTTGAGAAGTTTTCCAAAGTTCATCAGAAGTTAATGCCCATCTTTTTGAGGTTTCAGTGCACTTTGAAGTAAGAAAATCTACATTTTCAGGCTCCATTAAATCGGTAGATTTAGCCTTTGAGTTATTAACCATCTCCTTTAAATAATCTGGGTTATCTAGTAATGGACATGGTCTTAAATGATTAGAGTTAAAAGGTTGATTTTTTCTATACTCCATAAAAAGAGGTGATTTCAAAGAATCCAAAAGAGAAGATTCCTTAATGTTAATATTTGAATAGTGAATAAAAGCGCAGGGCTCAACATCTCCATTAGCGTTAATGTGCATATAACACTTTCCCCCAGCTATACAACCATCGACATATTCGCCATCATTCCAGAAGTCCATAGTAAATACGGGTTTTTCCTCCCTAAATTTTCTGATTCTATTATACATGAACTCTCTTTGAGTATTTGAAACCATAAGATCGGTAGGTGAGTTAATCCCTACTGGCATATAAGTGAAGTACCAACCAAACTTAGCCCCTTTTTCTATCATTAGATCTAAATATTCTTCCGAGCCAACAACATCAGTATTTTTGCTATGGTAGCAAGTGGAAAAACCAAACGGCAATTCTTTTGCTTTTAATAAGTTCATAGCATCAATAACTGCTTTATAGGTTCCTATTCCCCTACGCATATCTGTTTCAGCTTCAAAGCCTTCAACACTTATGGCCGGTATAAAATTGCAAACTCTAAGCATTTCATTTGAAAAGTCTTCATCAATAAGTGTTCCATTTGTAAAAGCTAAGAATATGCAATCATCATGTTTTTCACAAAGAGAAATAATATCCTTCTTTCTAACCAAGGGTTCACCGCCAGAATATATGTACATATATATTCCTAGTTCTTTACCTTGGCAAATAATTTTATCAAGTGTATTAATATCCATGGACAATTTATTACCATATTCTGAAGCCCAGCAGCCAATGCACTTTAAGTTGCAGGCAGAGGTTGGGTCCATTAATATAGCCCAAGGAATATTGCAATCATATTTAGCTTTTAGAGATTCTCTTCGTTCAGTTCCTAAAATTGCAGACTTCACTATAAAGTTAACAAAAATTTTCTTCCTTACCGAGGGATTAATATCGGTATAAAAGCTTTTAATAAGAGTATTCCAATTGCTATTGGGATCAGAGATTCCTTCACGAATAGTTTCATAGGCACCGTGATAAATATCTCCTTTATCAAGCTTTTCTACCCAGTTTAATACCTTGGGAATATTTTTCTCAGGGTCTTTTTCGATGTAATTTAATACTTGTTTAATACCTATAGTTTCAAAGGTTTCCTTCAAACTTTTCATAAATTACTCCTCCTATATATAGCATATTAAGGCTATATAAAATAAACTTACTAATTACATACTATGAATTAAATAGTTTTAATATTACAAGGATAAATTTATGAAGGTTAAAGTTAAGAATATAATTTGTTAAATTTTCTTTTATATAAAGTATAAACTAGAGTTCCATCTATTGCCCATTGAATTGACGTTATAATCCATACAAAAGTAACAGGGAGCCTAAATACATAAATAGCAGCATACATAAGAGGTAATCTTATAATCCAAGAGGAAAACATAGCAACTTTAAATGGGGTTTTAGTATCTCCAATGCCTTTTAATGCGCCACCAACAATCATAGATATTCCCATGAAAGGTTGTTCAATTGATGCAATCATTAAACAGTAAGTTCCTAAGGTGATAACTTCTCTTTCCGATGATGTAATGAATAGGTTAATAAGAGTATTAGGAATTACTAAAAACAACAAAGAACAAAATAGCATTATAATAACGCCTAAGAAAATAGAAGTGTTAGCATATTCCTTGGCTTTTTTATAATTTCCTTCGCCTATTTTATGGCCCACTAATGTTGTTGCAGCAACAGCAAAGCCCCAACCTGGCATAAAGCTTATTGATTCTATTGTGGTGGCAATCTGGTTTGAAGCGAAGGAGATAGTTCCAAGTGAAATAATAAATATATTGCTTAAAAGTCTGCTTATGCTGAAGGCACTTTCTTGAAGTGCTGAAGGTATAGATAGACGAACTAAAGAAGAAAGTTTAGTTCCTTGAAGCTCTACAATATATCTAAATCTTGGCCTGATTTTAGAAAATTTAAATACATATACGAATATAAAAACAAAACCTACAATTTGAGCTATGCAAGTAGCAGTAGCAGCTCCATTTATGCCTAACTCAGGGAGTCCAAATCTACCCCAAATAAGTATATAGTCTAGAGAAATATTTATTATATTAATTATAATTGATGCGATTAGAGGAGTTTTAGTATTACCAGAACCTCTTAATGTACCATTAAGAGCATTCATTGACATTGAAAAGAAAATACCTATAGAGGCTATCTTCATATATCCTGTTCCCAAGGAAACTACATCATTATTTCCACCAGCTAAAGTAAGAATCTCTTTTGAGAAAAAGAAGAATATTAGTGAAAGAAAAAATCCTATTATAAGCGTTAATAAGAAACCTATAGATGCATATTGTTCAGCTCGTTCACTTTTTTTTGCACCCATACTTCTCGCAACTAAGGAAGTTATTCCAATAGATATACCAGAAGCAATGAGTATGTTAGAAAAAGTAGTAATAATTTCTGAAGATAATCCTACGGAGCTAACTGAAAGATTTCCTCCATATTTTCCAACCATCATTGTATCAAAAACCCATATCATCATATATAAAATCATCTCTCCTACTGCAGGAAGAGCTAAACTTAATACTTCTTTAATACTGCTTTTATTTATCATAATAAAAATCTCCTCATAGTTTAAGATGCATAACTATTCTCGTCTGAGGTTAATTATATATAAAAAGCACTTTAAATACAAATGAAGTAAATTTACTTTTGCAGGTAATTTTGTATGATATAATTATTGTAAATATAATGCAAAATCATATTACATCTCTGGTCCAACTCTTAGTTAAGACGTCTAAGAGTTGGACGGCGACATGTAAATTCTTTAATGCATTATATATAAATAAAAAACGTAAAGGAGTTTAATTATATGAAAGCAGAAGTTTTTAAAAAGAATAGAGAAGCATTATTCAAACATATGGAGGAAAATAGTATAGCGCTTCTTTTTGCAGGTAAGGCTCCTAAAAAAACTGCAGATGAAGCTTATGAGTTTACTCCGAATAGAAATTTTTATTATCTTACAGGAATAGATGAAGAGGACATAATTTTACTTTTGGTTAAAGGAAAAGAAGACCAGGAGATATTGTTTATTAAGGAACCAGATTTGGAGCTAGAAAAATGGGTAGGGAAATCTATTAGAGATAATGAAGCAAAGGAAAGAGGCGCGTTCGAAGAAATACAATATACAAAAGATTTTGAGGATGAACTTCACAGTTTTATGTTTAAGGAAGGTATTGAAACAGTATATCTTAACTTGGAAAGGGATAGCTATACTCAAAGAGCTACACTAGAAGAGGAATTTGCAAAAAAACTAAAGTTTAAATATCCTGATAAGGAAATTAAGAATATTTATAATGAAATTGCTAGTATTAGAATGATAAAGAGTAAAGAAGAAATAAAATATATTAGGGAAGCAATAGACATAACTGTTGAAGGCGTTGAGCTTTTAATGAAAAACTCTAAGTCAGGCTTAAAAGAATATGAATTAGAGGCATACTTTGATTTTAATTGTAAAAGAAGAGGCGTTAAGGATTTTGCATTTAAGACAATAGCAGCTGCAGGTGTGAATGCTACTATACTTCACTATATTAACAATAATTCAGAAATGAAGGATGGAGACTTAATCCTTTTTGATTTAGGAGCACAATGTGAATATTATAATGCGGATATCACTAGAACTTTCCCAATAAACGGTAAGTTTACAGAGAGGCAAAAAGAAGTATATGAAGCAGTTTTAAGAGTAAATAAAAAAGTAATAAAAGAATTAAAACCAGGAGTAAGCTTTAAGGATATTAATGATAAAGCCACTGAATGGATTGGTGAGGAATGTGTAAAGCTAGGTCTTATAGAAGATAAAGAAGATGTTAGAAAATACTACTGGCATTCTATAGGACATAGTTTAGGTTTAGATACTCATGATGTAGGTAAGAGGAATGTGGAATTTAGACCAGGTATGGTATTCACTGTAGAGCCAGGTATATATATTAATGAAGAAGGAATTGGAATAAGGATAGAAGATGATGTGCTTATTACTGAAGATGGTAATGAGGTTTTGACAAAGAATATGATAAAAGAAGCTCACGAAATAGAAGAATTTATGAAATAAGTTTTCAAAGATAAACATAAATATAAAAAGTTACATTATAATTTTGCAAAAGTGGTATAATATAGGTAATAAGTTTAGGGGAGATGATTTTATGATAAGTGAAGTTAAAAAACTGTTACTAGCAGGAGTTGGAGCAGTATCAACTACTTATGAGAAGGCATCTGAGGTAATAGACGAGTTAGTTGAAAAGGGTAGAATAACAGTTGAGGACGGAAAAGAATTAACTGAGGAATTAAAGACAAACTTCTCTAATAAAGCAAAAGAAGTTAAACCATTAAATAGAGAAGATGTAGAAGGATTGCTAAGCGACCTTGGTTATGTAAAAAGAGAAGAATTAAATGAATTAGTTAAGAGAATAGAGGCTTTAGAACAGAAGACTGTTTAAAAGCACAAAGTAATGAAGAGGATGTCAAAGAATGATTAACATCCTCTTATCTTATATTTAAAAGTATTGTAAAGGTGGGAGGAGCAAGTGAAAAAGTATACTTTAGATAGGTTTAGACAGATTATATCTGTTCTTACATACTATGGAATTGGGCTGATAAAAGATAATAAAGCTGAAGATAAAAAGAAACAAGCAGAAAATTTTAGAAAAGCTTTTGAAAAACTTGGTCCTACCTTTATAAAGATAGGGCAAATCTTAAGTACTAGACCAGATATTGTTCCGGAAGAGTATATTATAGAACTAAAAAAGCTACAAAATGATGCAGTTAAAATGTCCATTGAAGATGTTAAAAATGTGTTTAGAGAAGAAATGAAAAAGGAAATAAATGAATGCTTCTTGGAGTTCAACGAAGTTCCATTAGCATCAGCATCAGTATCACAGGTACATGAAGGAATATTAAGAGATGGACGAAAAGTTGTTATTAAAGTTCAAAGACCAAACATTAAAAAGCTAATGGAAGAGGATATGAGGATATTAATTCGGTTAGCTAGACTTATAAAAGGAAGAATAAAAGAAACTTTAGTTGATCCTTTAGAAGCATTAAATGAAATAAAAGCAATGACAGAAAAAGAATTGGACTTTAGAATTGAAGGGGAAAATTTAAAACAGTTTAAAGAAAACAATATTAATGTAATACCTCTTAGAGTACCTGATGTAGTTAATGAATTTAGTACAGAAAAGATATTGGTAATGGAAAAGATTGAAGGTTATAAAATTAATGATAAGGAGACATTAATAAGTAAGGGATATGATCTTGATGATATATCTCAAAAATTAGTTTCTATATATTTTAAACAGGTTTTTAAAGATGGTTTTTTTCATGGTGATCCTCATCCAGGAAATATATTTATATCTGAGAAGAAGATATGTTTTATAGACTTTGGAATAATGGGAGAAATTTCTCCAGAAATCAAAGCATCGTTAAATGATGTTATTATAGCATTAGGAACTAAAGATATTAATAAAATCGTTGATTTTATACTATCAATTGGAGTTAAGAATGGAAAGGTAGAGAGAAATGTCCTTTATATGGATGTAGAAAACTTTTTAGATATATATTTAGGCACCTCCTTAAAAAACATAAAAATTTCTCAAATGCTGCAAGAGTTGATGCTTATTTCGTCTAAAAATAATATATTGATGCCAAGAGATCTTGTGCTTCTAGCTCGAAGCATGGTGATATTTGAGGGAGTAATTACAGAGTTATCTCCTAACGTTGATATATTAACATTACTTATGAATACCATAAGCAGCGGAAATAAGTTCTTTTTTCTAAAAGATATGACTAGAGAAGAATTAATATATAGAGCATATGATTTCGCTAAGAGTACCTTCTCTATACCAACAAAATTTTTGGAACTTGTAGATAGTGTAAAAGGAGGAAGAGCTAAGTTTTTACTTCAGGTTGAAGACTTAGACAAATCAATTCAAGCTTTAAATAAAATGGTAAATAGAGTGGTATTTTCAATGATCATTGCAGCCATGATTATTGGATCCTCATTAATAATATACAATCAAGGACCTATACAAATTTATGGAATGTCACTAATAGGTTTAGCGGGATATTTTGTAGCAGCTATTTTAGGCTTGTGGCTTATAGTTAGTATCATTAAATCGGGAACTTTATAATAGCTTATAAAAATATATGAAATTAATTACATGTTGCAAGTTGAAAAAAATAAACTTGCATATGTAACGCTCAAAGTCTTTACATTATTAAAATATGTGTTAAAATTGAAACTATAAGATAAATAAAAATTCATTTGGGGGTACATTATGAATAAAATTCCTTACTCAATGATGACGCAGCATCCAGATAATGTAGATACATATGTATCTATACAACAAGAACCACAAGAGGCTATAGAGGGTTTAACATTCCAAAAAGATGGGGGTCTTGGAATAGATGAAATAATGATTGACTTTGAAGGAAAATTGACACCTTATCATCAAACATCTCAAGTAGCTTTAGGGTTAATAGGAAAAGGAATAATTCCAGGAAAAGATGTAGCAATTACACCTAGAATTCCTAATGCAAATAAAGAATCAGTATTTAGACAATTAATGAGTATAATGTCAATAGTTGAAACAAACGTTCAAGCTTATCAACACACAGGATATCAAGCTATAAAAGAAGTAGTTGTGCCAATGGTTGAGACAGGTGAAGAAGTATGTCAATTTCAAGACAGAGTTAATTCAGTTATTGAATTAGGAAATAAAAATTACGATATAAAGTTTGAAGAAAACTCAATAAGAATAATTCCACTAGTTGAGGGAGTACCAGCATTAGTAAATATAGATAAGATATTTGATGAGTTTTACCATGCATCAGAGGAGAAAGGTGCTAAATTTGACTCCTTAAGATTCATGCTTGCTCGTTCAGACTCAGCGATGTCCTATGGATTAATATCAGGAGTTTTATCTGTACTTATGGCAATTGATAAGGCATATAAGTGGGGAGCGGAACATGATGTTGAAGTGGCACCAATATTAGGTTGCGGATCACTTCCATTTAGAGGACATTTTACTGCTGAAAATGTTGATAGCATGATTAAAACATATGGTGGGGTTAAAACTTTTACTCTTCAATCAGCTTTAAGATATGACCATGGTCCTGAAAAGGCAAAAGAAGCTGTAAATAAGCTTAATAGTAGTATAGAAAAATCAGTTCCTAGAAACTTCTCAGAGGAAGATGTAGAGTTAATGAAAGAATACATAGGTATATTTTCAAAATATTACTTAACAACTTTCCTAAAAATAATAAACACAGTTTCTTTCGTATCTGACTTTATTCCTAAGAATAGAGATAGATTAACTAAGACTAAAACAGGTCTTGAGTATTCAAGAGAACTTCCGGAAATAGATAAGATTGCAGACTGGGTAAAAGATGCTAAATTAAAGGAAGAATTACTTTCTATTGATCTTAATGTAGAATTCTCAGTACCTAGAGCAATATCTTATACTGGAGCTATGTATACATTAGGTATGCCACCAGAATTTTTAGGAATGGGAAGAGGTCTCAAAGAAATAAAAGAAAAGTACGGACAAGAAGGAATAGATAAACTTAAAGAATTCTACCCACAAATAAGAAAGGACTTTAGATTTGCAGCTCTATTTGCAAATGCAAAGGTTCCAAAGAAAATAATAGATGAATCTGCTAGATTAGAATATGAGGAAGATTTAAAACTAGCAAATGAAATTTTAGATCTAGGAGTAGATTTCGAATATCTTAATGATAATGAATTCTATCACACACTTTTAAAAACAACTAAGCCTATAGTAATGCACTTAATGGGTGTTGAAGAAGATGTGCTTTCAAGTAAAACTGAAGAATTAAAAATCCTAAACGAATGGATAGTTAGAATGGGAAAAGCAAGAGGAAGTATAGGATAGAAATTTAAAAGAGGAACTCAAAATATTTTGAGTTCCTCTTAATTTATTATAAGTTATAACTATTCAGACAAAGAATCATCCCTAGAAGGGAAATTTACATATTTATTTACAAAGATTGCAATGATTATGCCTACAGCTGTTTCAATAATTCTGTTGATTGCATAGCCATAACTTGTAAGTCCTTTTAGATTTGTAGTTATAGCTAGAAAAACTACACAGCTAATTGATACGGAAGCAGGTTTTTTTATTAAAACTCCAGTATATATAACTATTACGATTCCTAAACTAACTAGTAAAGGTAGAGGTATTGGAACAAAAGGATATATAAATATGAAGATTATACCATTTAATCCACCAACTAAAGTACCGATTAATCTGTTTTTTCCAGCTTTCATAGAGTTCTCAACTGAATCACCCATACATATAACAGATGCTATGCAGGCATAAAATGGTGACTGTCCCCAACGTATTATTTCAAAAAATAATATACATGCTAATACGGATAGTGCAGTTTTAACATTTCTTAGTCCGATTTTAGGTAAGGTTGTTAACTTCATAAGGTACCTCCAAATGTTAGATTTCATTAGTTTCAATTATAGGGTTTTTTATAGGAAACTTAACTTATACTTACATAAATAAGTTATCAGTTGAACTTAAAACCCTATATAATATAATACAATATTTATTTAATTATTAGAACCTTAGGAGAAGGAATATATGCTTGGTTTTAAAAGAAATTTGATAAATAATGCCTGAATTTAAGAATTTATGTAATTTTATAATATAATGTAGTAAAATTATAGATAACCAATACGTAAACCAATAGCTGAAGTTGGTTATCTTAAAGAGAAGCAAAAAAATGGAGGAATCTATGGATAATAAAGAAACTGCAAGAACTTTAATGGATTTTGCAATACTTACAAAGAGATTAATTAGAAAATTTAATACTTATAAATATGATACTAGATTAACAGTAGAGCAATTTAGGACTCTTACTGCATTAAATTCAAAAGAAAGAATAACCTTAAAGGAGTTATCTCAAACTATAGAAGTGTCTACTTCAAGTATTTGTATTATGCTTAATAGATTATCAGATGAGAATCTTGTATATAGAGAAACTGATGAAAATGATAGAAGAAATACCTTTTATGGACTTACTGAAGAGGGCAAAAAACTTTTGGAAAGAGAAAATGATAAGATGCTTGAAGAGCTAGGAAAACATCTTGAATTTTTAACACCTGAAGCAAAAGATATATTAAATAAAAATCTTAGAGAAGTAGAACCCATACTGGATAAATTTTTTAAAACCTTATAATATTGACAGTAATTTAAATTTGGAATAATATATTATTTATAGTCTGAAAATAAATTCTTAATTAAATGCTAGGAAAAGAAGAGTAGCAAGATGGAAACTCTTATAAGAGAGCTGGAAAAGGTGAAAGCCAGTGAGTGAAAATTTTGTGAAGATGGTCTTGGAGTAGGGCTTCTGAACTATATGATTAGAGTATAATTTATATCATAATGTTAGGGAGTCACGGGAGCAACCGTTACATTGCAAGGTAATCATCAGGTTACTTACAAAGGTGCTATTTGGTAACATTAGCATAAAGTAGAGTGGTAACACGTATAATGCGTCTCTACATAGGGAAAATCCTATGTAGAGACTTTTTTTTTACTCTTTAGAGATTTATAATATTTTAAGGTTATGAATAACACTATAAGTTTGAACTATAATCTGAAAATTTACTAGATTCCCTAAAGAGTAAAAGATAAAATTAGTCGCCTGCCAATTTTTCCTCACATACGTTTGGAAAGGCAGATGCGAGAAAAAAATCGACGGCTCATAATCGCCTTGACGATTTTTTATACAAGAGGAGGAATTCATTTATGTGTAAAAACAAAACCTATTATATTACAACCCCAATATATTACCCATCAGCAAATTTGCATATAGGTAATACATATACAACAGTAGCAGCAGACGCGTTAGCTAGATTTAAAAGATTAACAGGATATGACGTAATGTTCTTAACTGGTACAGATGAGCATGGTCAAAAGATTCAAAGAATAGCTGAAGAAAAGGGAGTAACGCCTATAGAATATGTTGATGGAATTGTTGCTGGAATAAAAGATCTTTGGGATATTATGCATATAAGCTATGATAAGTTTATTAGAACTACAGAAAATTATCATATGAAGGCAGTTCAAGATATATTTAAGAAACTTTATGATCAAGGGGATATATATAAAGATTCATACGAAGGGTGGTATTGCACACCATGTGAATCATTCTGGACTGAAACTCAGCTTGTAGATGGTAAATGTCCTGATTGTGGAAGACCAGTAGAAAAAGCAAAGGAAGAAGCTTATTTCTTTAAAATGAGCAAGTATGCTGATAGATTGATTAAGCATATAGAAGATAATCCGCATTTTATACAACCTGAATCAAGAAAAAATGAAATGGTTAATAACTTCTTAAAGCCAGGTCTTCAAGATTTATGTGTTTCAAGAACAAGTTTTAATTGGGGAATTCCTGTAACTTTTGATACAGATCATGTAGTTTATGTTTGGATAGATGCACTTTCTAACTATATTACAGCATTAGGATATGGTGGAGAAGATAAATCTTTATATGAAAAGTATTGGCCAGCAGACGTACATTTAATTGGAAAAGATATTTTAAGATTCCACACAATTTATTGGCCAATTATGCTAATGGCCTTAGGTGAACCATTACCAAAACAAGTTTTCGGTCATGGTTGGTTACTAGTAGATGGTGGGAAAATGTCAAAATCTAAAGGTAATGTAGTTGATCCTGTAGTACTAGTAAAAGAATTTGGCGTAGATGCAGTAAGATATTACTTGCTAAGAGAAATACCTTTTGGAGCAGATGGATTATTTAATAATGAAATATTCATTAAGAAAATTAATTCCGATTTATGTAATGATTTGGGTAACTTATTATCTAGAACAGTAGCTATGGTTGAAAAATACTTTGGAGGAATAATCCCTGCACCTTTAGCTAAAGAAGACATAGATGATGAGCTTATTAAGTTAGCACTAGAAACACCAAAGAAAGTTGAAGAAGCAATTGATCACTTAAAAATACCAGAAGCTTTAGAAGAAATATGGACACTTATAGGAAGAGCTAATAAATACATCGATGAAACAACACCATGGATATTAGCAAAAGATGAAGAAAAGAAGGATAGGTTAGGAACTGTTCTATATAACTTGGCAGAAAGCTTAAGATTTATCAGTGTATTAATACTTCCATTCCTACCTGATACATCAAAGAAGATAAGTGTACAAATTAATACTGAAGTTGACACTTGGAATTCTCTTTCAGCATTTGATGGAACAGCAGCAGGCACAAAAGTGGTAAAAGGTGAGAACCTATTCCCTAGAATTGATGTTGATGCAAAGCTTAAAGAACTAGAGGCACTAAAAGAAGCTTCAATAAAAGCTAATAAACAAATTGAAATTAAGCCTATAAAAGAAGAAATTACTATAGAAGATTTTGAAAAAATAGATCTAAGAGTAGTTAAGGTTTTAGAAGTAGAAGCAATAAAGGGAGCTAAAAAACTTTTAAAACTTAAGGTTGATTTAGGTGGAGAGCAAAGACAAGTGGTTTCCGGAATAGCAAAATATTATAAACCTGAAGAGTTAGTTGGGAAAAATGTTGTGCTTGTAGCAAACTTAAAGCCTGTAAAATTAAGAGGTGAATTATCTCAAGGCATGATTTTAGCTGCAGCAACTGATGATGATTCAGAACTTTTTGTAGTTAATCCAGGAGAATTACCAACTGGAAGTGAAGTAAGATAGTATAGAAAATACACAATAAATTTCAGAGGTTAGGTAATAGGGTTTTTTATTATCTAAACTCTGATTTTATAAATAGGAGGTATATTGTGAAGATAGTTATTGGAAATGCATGGCCTTATGCCAATGGATCGTTACATGTAGGTAGATTATCCTCCTTAATGCCAGGAGATATTCTGGCTAGATATCATAGATTAATGGGCGATGAAGTAATATTTGTTTCAGGTAGTGACTGTAATGGCACACCAATATCCATAAAAGCAAAAGAAGAAGGGGTAGCACCTGAGATAATATCTGAGAGATACAATGATGAATTTAAAGATTGTTTTGAAAAACTAGGATTTTCTTATGACCTATTTGGTAAAACAAGTTCACCATATCATCATAAAATCGTTAAAAAATTTATACTTGAGCTTTATGAAAAAGGATATATATATGAAAAATCTGTTACCCAGTATTATTGTAATGAATGTGGAGAATTTTTAACTGATAGATTGATAGAAGGTATTTGCCCACATTGTCACGGTACAGCAAGAGGAGATCAATGTGAGGAATGTTCAGAAATTCTAGACCCAGAGGACTTAATTGATAGAAAGTGTAAGTCTTGTGGAAAAGAACCAGAAGTTAAAGAGGTGAATCATTTATTTTTCTCTCTTTCTAAGTTTGAGAATGATGTAAGAAAGCTTTGGATTAAGCAAGATGGCTGGAGAGATAATGCTATAAAACTTACTAAAAGATATCTTGATGAAGGTCTTAGAGATAGGGCTGTAACTAGAAATATCTCCTGGGGAGTTGAAGTACCGCTTAAAGGGTATGAGGACAAAAGAATATATGTATGGATTGAGGCTGTAATGGCATATCTATCTTCAAGTATTAAGGTTTGTGAAGATAGAGGGGAAGATTGGGTGGAATATTGGCAAGATGAAGATTCAAGAATTTATTTCGTCCACGGAAAAGACAATATACCATTCCATACTGTTATTTTTCCAGCTCTTTTAAATGGGCTTGGGATTAAAAAGCCTAATTTAAGAATAATATCTTCAGAATATATGAATTTAGAAGGAAAGAAATTTTCTACTACGAAGAATTGGGCAGTATGGCTTCCTTATATGGTGAAAAATTATGATCCTGATGCAATAAGATATTTTTTGACTATTAACGGACCAGAAACTAAGAATACTGATTTCTCTTGGAGGGAATTTATAAATTCAAATAATGGAGAACTTCTAGGTGCCTTCGGAAATTTTGTTAACAGAACATTGGTATTTATCCACAAAAATTTTGGTGGAAAGCTTTCAAATTGTGAATTAAATCCTAAATGGGAAAAGGAATTTTTTGATTTATATGTAGAAGTAGGAGAGAAAATAGAAGATGGAGAATTTAGAAGTTCACTAGAAGATATTTTCGCATATATAAGAAAAGCTAATAAATTTTTTGATGATGAAAAACCATGGATAAAAATTGAAAAAGATAAAAAAAATTGTGAAAAGACACTGTATACTTGCGTTCAAATAATAGCGAATCTTTCAAATTTATTAGAACCATTTATACCTTTCTCATGTGAGAAAATAAGAGAATTTCTTTCAATACAAGATCCTACTTGGAGCTTTATTGAAATCAAAGAACCAAACGTTAAGGAAGTTTCAGTGCTTTTTGAGAGAATAGATAAGATTAAAGCAACGGAAGAATTAATTAAACTTAAGGAAGAAAAAGTGTAAAAAAAGAAGACTCTTGAAAATCTGATCAAAGGGGGATAAGATTTATTCAAGAGTCTTAAAATATGATGGTATAAGGGTAAATAATAATGCTTTAACAACTTTACAATATTAAATATATATTATTAATGTGTCAAATAAGTGTCAAAATAAAACTATTTATTAATTTCGATTTCCTCTAAATCTAATATTTTAATATTTTTACGATCATAATCAATTAAGCCATCTTTTTTCATGTTCATAAGTTCTCTTGATAAGGAAGGTCTTTGAACACCTAGTTTATCAGCCCACTCTTTTTTTGACATATTCAAACAAATATCTAAAGACTTTTCTTTATTATAAATATCTAAAATATAATCACAAATCATTTGTCTTAGAGATTTCATGCTAACCTGTTTTAATTTTGAGCTTAAAGCCATAGCTTTATTTGATAATACTTTTAAGAATATAAGTAAAAATTCATAATTTTTTTGTAGTAAGGTTGCAACATAAGATTTTCTTATGTGAAATACGTTAGCAGAGTTTTTACATACTACTGACATGGGATAGAAATGCATATCGCCAAAAAGAAGATTTTCTCCAAAAACATTCCCTTTTTCTAAGGTTGAAACTATAAGTATATTGCCTTCAGAGTCTAATTTAACTATTTCGATGGTTCCTTCCGCAACCACGCTAAGATGGTTACATTCTTCACCTTCCATAAACAAAATATCTTCAGAACTATAACTTTTTAAAAAGGCTTCTTTTGAGGTAGCTAGAGAATTTAATTCTTCTTCAGAAAAAGATTTAAATAATTTACAGGCTTTCAATCCTTCTAGTAATATAGAGTTATCCAAAATAAAACCTCCTTACTGTTTTATAATATGGTCAATCATAAAAAAATCGTCTAGGCAATTATGAGCCGTCGATTTTTTTCTCGCAGAACCTTATAAGGTTTTAAGTTCAACTAATAATTTATTCATGCCTGAAAATGTCTAGAAACCGACATTTTTAAACAAGAATAAATTAAGTTTCCTATAAAAACCTTATTGTATCTTTATTGTACATATGAAAATAATAGTTGTACAGAGTTTTAAGTTCAACTAATAATATATTTAGAGTGTTGAATTTACTTAATTGTAAAACTATAATAAACAATGTAATTATAGGTAATTAGTTATTATATGAATAAAAATAAAAAAATATGCAATAATTTATAAATGTGGGGTGTAAAGAATGGAAAATAAGTATAACATAATAGATTCTCATGCACATTATGATGATGAGGCTTTTGATGAAGATAGGGAAGAAGTATTAAAACAAATTCATCAAGAGGGAGTAACTGCTGTTTTAAATTGTGGTTCATCCTTAAAAGGACTAAGAAAGTCATATGAATTAGCAAATAATTATGATTTTTTCTATTGTGCATTAGGAATACATCCAGAGAATGCAGATGAATTTACAGAAGATACAGCTCAAGAAATAAGAGATAAAAGTAAAAATACAAAAGTAAAGGCTATAGGAGAAATAGGTTTAGACTATTATTGGGATGAAAATCCACCTAGGGAAGTACAAAAGGAAATTTTTAGAAAACAAATGAGTTTGGCAGAGGAATTAGGATTGCCAGTAGTAATTCATGACAGGGATGCTCATGCAGATACATTAGAAATACTAAAAGAATATCCAAATGTAATAGGAGTTATTCATTGTTTTTCTGGAAGCGTAGAATTTGCACGAGAATGTATAAAATTAGGATATTATATTGGTTTTACAGGAGTGGTAACATTTAAGAATGCAAAAAAGATAGTAGAAGTAGCTAAAGATGTACCAATGGACAGGATATTAGTTGAAACAGATTGTCCTTATATGGCACCTACTCCCTATAGAGGAAAGAGAAATAAGTCTAGCTATATTGAGTATATTATAGAAAAATTGGCTGAAATCAAAGAAATTCACCCAGAATCAGCGAACAAACTATTTAATGATAATATTAACAGGTTGTTCAATATGGAAAAATAAGGTAAAATTATCTTTGCAAGTTTTATTTTGGTGGTGAAACAAACAAAAGAAAATCCTATAACCAAGCTTTGGGCTGAAGAAATGTACATTCCCTATTACGTAACTGTTTAAAATAATCTAAAAAATCTTGTAGTAAAGTTAACAAGATATACAGCCCCTTTTGAATTTTATCTTCTAGGTTACTTTAAAATTGAGAATTTATTGAGGGTGGGTTAGAAGTTTTAGATTATAGATATATTAAGTCATCATCTTATTTATTATTTATTATGCAAAAGTTGCATTTTTAACAGTTACAACAAATTGCAGGAGATGTTAAGTTTGACAAGCATTTAAAATTCGTTTATAATGCAAAAGACACTCTTGCCAAAGGAGGGAATATTATGGTAGAAAAATTCAAGGTTAATGCTAAAAGAGTTTTTTCTAACGGTCCTAAGGCAAAAATCGTGTTGTTTTTAATAGTAGCATCCATGTTAATACTGACAATTTACAACATGAAAAAGACAGTGATTGTTCGTATAGACGGCGAAGAACAGAGTATATTGACATACGCAGGGACTGTTAAAGGGGCGCTACAAGGCAGCAACATATCTCTATCATCTAAAGATAAGGTAGAACCTGGATTAGATACTATGCTTAATGACAATGAGGTAATAACTGTTAAGAAAGCTGTACCAGTAGAGGTTACCGTAGATGGTAAGGACCAAAAAATTGAAACTGCCGAAAGTAACATTAATGATATGTTAGCAGCTGAAAACATTCAACTTGGTGATGATGATAAACTAAGTGTTGATGCTGACACCCCAATAACAGAAGGGTTGAAGTTTAAAATAATAAGAGTTCAAACAAAAGATGTAGTTGAAACTAAAACATTAGACTTTGATACCATCGTTAAAAATGATGACAATATGGATAAAGGATTTACAAAAACTGTTCAGGAAGGAACTCCAGGAGAAAAGGAAGTTACAGTAAGAGTAAGTTACGAAGACGGTGTAGAAGTTAGTAGGAAAACAGTTAGTGAAAAAGTTACTAAGGAACCTACTAATAAAATAGTATCAGAAGGTACTAGAAATTTCATCGCGCTCTCCAGAGGTGGAGATACAAAACTTTACTATCAAAAAGTAATGTCCGTTAAGGCAAGCGCCTATACTGGAGGAGGTACGACTGCAACAGGAACTACCCCAAGAAGAAATCCATCAGGAATAAGTACAATAGCTGTTGATCCAAGAATAGTTCCTTTAGGTTCAAAGGTTTATGTTGAAGGATACGGCTATGCTATTGCAGAAGATACTGGTGGAGCCATAAAGAATAATAAAATAGATATATATATGAATTCCAATAGAGAGTGTTATAGTTGGGGAGTAAGAAGTGTAAATCTATATGTTGTCGCATATCCAGGACAGTGGTAAAATGAAGAGGTGACTCAGAAGTGAGTCATCTTTTTCAATTTTTAATGAAGGGAGAAATTCCATTGATTAAGGAAGTTATAGTAGTAGAAGGAAGAGATGATGTTACAGCTGTTAAAAAAGCTGTAGACTCTGAAATAATTGCTGTAGGTGGATTTGGAATAAATAGTAAGGTAATAGATAGAATAAAAGAAGCTCAAAAAAGAAAGGGTGTAATAGTGCTTACTGATCCAGACTACGCTGGTGAAAAGATTAGAAGTATTATATCTAAAAGAGTACCTGGAATCAAGCATGCCTATATAGGAAGAGACGAAGGTACCAAGGATGGGGATATTGGAGTAGAAAATGCCACACCTCAGGTTATATTAAAAGCATTAAAAAGAGCGAAAGCTACAGTGATAGAAAAGAGAGATTTCTTTACCATTGAAGATATGATGTTTTTTAAGTTAACTGGAGACAATAAGGCTAAGGAGAGAAGACATTTGTTAGGGAAAGCTTTAGGAATAGGTTATGGCAATAGCAATCAATTAATCTCAAGATTAAATAACTATGGAATAACCAAGGAAGAGTTTGTAGAAGCTATGAATGAAGTAGAAAAACTTATGGAGAGTGAAAAATAATTTATGGATATAAGTACTCAAGATTTAGTAAAAAAATATAACTTTAAATTTACCAAAAGTTTAGGGCAAAATTTCCTTATAGATGATTCAGTGCTAGTGGATATTGTTTCAGGAGCAGAGATTGGTCCAGATGATTTGGTTATAGAAATAGGGCCAGGAGTAGGAACGTTAACTAGAGAGCTTTTAAAAAAAGCAAAGAAGGTTGTAGCAATTGAGTTAGATTCTGAATTAATTCCTATATTAACAAATGAATTAGGGGATAATCCTAATTTTAGATTAGTACATGAGGATGCATTGAAAGTAGATTTTAATAAAATAATAGGAGAAGAGAAAAGTGTTAAATTAGTAGCTAACTTACCATACTATGTAACAACTCCTATAATAGCAAGACTTTTAAATGAAGGATATAATTTTAAATCTCTAACTATAATGATTCAAAAGGAAGTTGCAGAAAGAATAAATGCTGAGCCTAACTGCAAGGAATATGGAGCACTTTCTATTTTAGTTCAATATTTTTGCGATACTAAAATAATAAGAAAGGTTTCGCCACAATCTTTTATTCCGAGACCTAAAGTTGATTCTATAGTTATTAGACTAGATAAATTAGATAAGCCTAAGGCAGAATTAAAAGATAAAGAGTTATTTTTTAGTATAGTAAGAAACTCTTTTAATATGAGAAGAAAAACTTTGTGGAATGCTCTAAAATCTTTTGGATTAAGTAAAGAAGATTTAGAAGAAGTATTTCTTAAGGCTGGTATAGATCAAAAAAGAAGAGGAGAAACATTAAGTATTGAGGAATTTGGAGAATTAGCAAATTCGCTTTACATAGTAAAAAATAGAGGCTAGTTAATGCAGTTCATATTAAAAAAAGAAGCAAAAGCTTCTTTTTTTTGTTTGACATATTAAAACTACATATTATTTATAGCTAATTTTTTTAGTGCATCTCCGTCAACTCTATACATGGTCCAATCTTCTAAAGGATTTGCCCCGAGACTTTTGTAAAATTTTATAGATGGCTCATTCCAATCTAGACAAGACCATTCTAATCTTCCGCAGCCTCTTTCTAATGTTAAATTTGCTAAGTAAATTAATAATTTTTTGCCGAAACCTTTTCCTCGTTGGTTAGGACTGATATATAAGTCTTCTAAGTATATTCCGGCACGACCAAGAAATGTAGAGAAGCTATGGAAAAAAAGTGCATATCCAACTGGTTCCCCGTTAAATTCTCCAATTAGAACTTCCGCAGATTTTTTATTAAATAACCATTCTTTTAAGATCTCCTCAGTAGCAACTACTTGGTCAAGTAGATTCTCATATGTTGCTAGTTCTTTTATAAATCCTAAAATGCTAGGGATATCTTCCACTTTTGCAAATCGGATATTGAAATTATAATTCATAAAAGGCCCCCCTACAAACTATTAATATAATAGTATTTTAGTACATTATGTATGCCAGGTACAGAACTTTTAAAATCTTTGAACATATTTAAACTATTTAAACATATAATGTAACGAATAAATATAGTGGAGGGACCCTTAGTTGGCACATGGAAAATTATATAGAAGTTTTATAATTCTACAAGAGGACGAAAAAGGACATTCAATAGCAGAAGATAAGCCTCTTTCTGGTTATGCTAAGATAGAAGCTAAAGATGAAAGGTGCAAAATATCTTTTTATGCTCAGAATATTAAAAAAGATGGACATAAACATTATATGGTACTAATTTCAGGTAAAAAAGATAATAAGCAGATAATAAATTTAGGTGAAGTGAACATAACAGACATAGGTAAGGTAGAGGTTTCTACAGAATACTTAGCAGATAACATAGGGGGAGTAGGAATCAGTTACGATAAAGTATCAGGAGCTGCTATATATAAAGATTTAGATGGCAAAAAGATGTTTCTAATTACCGGATTTATGAGTGGGGAACAACCAAAAGATAAATGGAAAGATTATAAAATAACAAGGGCACAAGGTGTAGAGGAAATAAAATTAGAAAATAGAATAAAAGATGTTGAACAGGTTGAGGTGGTTGAAAAAGTTAAATCTGCGCCAGAAAAAGTTGAAGTTGAGGATATGAGGGAAGAGGAAGCTTTACCTATTGCTGAGGAAAGTAAAAATGTTGAAGAAGTAGAGGAAATCAAAGTAGTAAGCGAGGAAGAAACAAGAGAAGAAAAACCAGTTATACAGGAAGAAGAAGAGGTAAAAGAAAGTAGTAATCAATTTGTAGTTGAAGAGCCAATTAATGATGTAAGAGAAGAAGAAAATCCATTTGATAAATATGAAGAATCTCTTGAAGCTCAAAGCTATGAAGAAGAATTTAGAATTCAGGGAACAGTTGGAGAATTTTTTGAGTCCCTAGCAGAAGACTTCGAAATGGATAGGCATAAGAATAAGAAGAATGATATAAAACATACAAAATGGTACAAAGTATATATAGCTAGTTTAGATGATATGACCAATATTACAGACTATAATAAGTATACAGTAATATATTATCCTATGATTAATTATTATCCATATTTCAAAAAATATGGACATTATAATATTGGATATAAGTGCAATAAAAAAGGAAAGATGCAATATATAATTTACGGAATACCAGGTAAAAAAGATAAGAGTGATCAGCCATATGGTGGTAAAACAGGCTTCGTAACCTGGATGGAAGATGAAACATTAGGTAAGGACTTAGGTTATTGGTTAATGTTTTATGATTTCAGAAATTCTGTTATTGTTATTCCAACAGAAAACTAAAGTATAGATTTATTGTTTAGAAAAAGAGGCTTGCCTCTTTTTTTATTTTATAGGGTTTTAAGTTCAACTATTAACTTATTTATGTAAGTATAAGTTAAGTTTCCTATCAAAAACCCTATATATAAGGAATAAGAATATTAAGAGAATAAGGGTTATTATGTAATTTGATTTTAGAGTCATAAGGAGAATAATAGGTAAACATCAATAGTATAAATAATATTAATACTAATAGAAAAAGTGGGGGACTTTATGAATAAAAAACAATTAGCAATAACAGTTATGTTATTATTTTTGATGGGTTTGCTTTTTGTAGGACAGGGAATATTTGATGAGAAATTCAAGATGATTGCTCTCATGAATAATAATATTTCAACTTTTAAAGAGTATTCTTCAAAGGATGAAGAAGTTAAATTTTTACTACCACAAGAGTGGAGTACTACTACTCAAAGCTTCCCTGGGAATTATATCTTATATAATAATAACTTCTCTGATAGTAAATTGGGAATATACGGATATATTCAATTGATTAACTATACTGAAGATGAAGAAAAGTTAATTGAATTTGATAAGAAATACATAAAGGATGAAATAAAAGATTACGAGAAGGAGCAATTAAAAGATAAGAAATATCATGGAAGTAAGGTTTCCTTCCAAACCATAGATAATAAATCTAATAAATATATAAATAGGATTTATTATATAAGACTAGATGAAGAGAAAATAGCTAAAATAGCCTTTAAGGTTAATTCAAATGACTATAAAGAAAGTTATGAAAATATTTTTACTTCAATAGTGGATTCTGTTAAATAAATTTGATAAAGAAGAGATTAAGTATTATAATTTATTATATTAAGGAGAAGCTATGCTTCTCCTTATTTAGAAGGAATCTTTTAGGAGGAAAGATGAAATTTATATTGTTTGAAATATTTGGGGTTAAAGTTTACGGATATGGATTTATGATTGCATTAGGGATAATAATTGCAATTTTACTAATAGATAAAAGGGGAAAAAAGAGAGGATACAATGTAGATCATATATTTAATATGACTTTAATAGCTGTTTTAAGTGGTGTAATAGGCGGAAAAGTACTTTACTACATAACTGAGTGGGAAAATATAATAAATGAACCTAAGCTTCTTATAGACAATATTGGAGCAGGATTCGTTATATATGGGGCTATTATTGGGGGAGCGATAGGAGTTGTTTTATATTCAAGGAAAAAAGGGTGGAACTTATTAGATATCTTCGATCTTATAATACCTACAGTAGCACTTGCTCAAGGCTTTGGTCGTATTGGTTGTTTTTTAGCTGGATGTTGTTATGGCAAGAAGACAGATCTTCCTATTGGAATAGTATTTCCGTCGGATTCATTAGCACCTTTTGGAGTTAGAATTATACCGACTCAATTGTTTTCAGCTGCGTTTGATATCATCCTATCATTTATATTATTTAGATATGATTTAAGAAACAAAAAAAATGGGAGAGTTTTTGCTCTTTATTTAATTATATATAGTATTGGAAGATTTATCATTGAGTTTTTTAGGGATGACCCTAGAGGAGTAGTATCAGTTCTATCAACATCACAATTTATTTCTATTTTTACATTGATAGCTGGTATTTTGTTGTTTAACATAAGTAAAATATTGAAAAGGGAGAAGGAAGATGTTAAAAAAAATTAGCAAAGCTTTAATACCCATATTAGTATTCTCTAATTTGCTAGTGGGATGTTCATTTATAGATAATGCCAAAACAAAAATGGGACTTAAAAACAATGATTTTGAATATATAAAAAATGAAAATGTAGATCAAATAATCATACAAAGTACAAGGGATACAGGCTTTAGATTTGTAGTTACTGATAAAAGGACAATTCAAGATATGTATTCACTTCTTTCTTCTTCAAAAGAAGCTAAAGAAAAAACTGATTTAGAACCCGATTATATATTTGAGATGCACATGGGGGATGAAGTTAAAAAATTCAATTATGTAGTAGGGGTTAATTCTAAGGACAAGGGAAATTTTTATGATGATAAAAAAATATACTCTGTATCAAGCAGATTAGACAATGATATAATACAAAACTTGTCATTTGTTAGAAAACCAAGAGAGTTTGCAAGCATATATTTCGGAAGTATCCTAAAGGTTTTAAATGAGAAAAAAGATTATTTAAATGAAGGAAATAAAAAAGTGGGTATAGATATGCTTTCCGATGTAGAGTGTACAAAATACATGCTCTCGACTGATATAGAAGATTTTAAGAAAAATGCTTCAAAAATTGTTAACAATATAGGAGTTATTAAAGGTGATAAGGATAAGTATGATATTATTATTACTGTAAGTAATCAAGGATACACATCTAAAACCTTTAAAACTAGTATTAGCATTGAAAATAAAATTGATCATAGTTATATGCCTTACTATGTAACAGGAAACTATGATCTTAATAGCTGGGAAATCTCATTAGTTACTAAGAAACCTAGTGATTGGTAAGAGATCTTTTAAAGCAAAATTAATATTTTAATTCGAGGAGGAATTATTATGTCAAGTTGTTCAACCTGTGCAAGCAAAGATACTTGTTCTACTAAAGAACAAGGTTGTGGAACACAAAATGTAAGTTTAAAAGTTATGCCTAAATATGGAGAGGTTAAAAATATTATTGGAGTAATAAGCGGAAAAGGTGGAGTTGGTAAATCTACTGTTACAGGATTAATAGCAACTCAATTAGCTAAAAAGGGGTATAAAGTAGGTGTGTTAGATGGAGATATAACTGGTCCATCAATGCCTAGATTTTTTGGTATTAATAATAAAAGAGCAGAAATGCTACCTATAGATGAAAATAATTTTAAATTCAAACCAGTGGAAAGTAACTTAGGAGTAAAAGTAATGTCTATGAATTTACTTACGCCTGTAGAAGATCAGCCTGTTATTTGGAGAGGCCCAGTTATAACTGGAGTTTTGAATCAAATGTATACAGATACTGATTGGGGTGAATTAGATTATTTATTAATAGACATGCCACCTGGAACAGGAGATATAGCTCTTACTGTAATGCAAAGTTTCCCATTAAAAGAAATGATAATCGTATCAACACCTCAAGATATGGTATCTATGATTGTTAAAAAAGTTGTTATAATGGCTGAAAAGATGGATGTTAAGGTAAGAGGTGTAGTAGAAAATATGTCCTATATAACTTGTGATAGTTGTGATCATAAGATAAGAGTGTTTAGTAAAAAGTCAGCAGAAGAACATGCTGAGTATCTAGGACTACCTTTATTAGCAGAATTGCCTATAAATCTTGATTTAACAGAAGCATTAGAAGAGGGAAAAGCAGAAGAGTATGCTAAAGAAGATCCTCTTTATTCATTAGTTTTTGAAGGACTATATTAATAATTAAGTTTTAGATAATAACTTGGCTTGTGCCAAGTTATTTTTTTGCTCTTTAGGAATTTATATTATTTTAAAGTTTTGAATAAAAAAATCTTTTTAGTGAAATAATATGTTTGTTATTAAATTCATTAGGAGGGAAAACTATGAAAGCAGATGTGGATAAGGATACTTGTATTGGATGTGGATTATGCCCATCAATAGCACCTGATGTTTTTGACATGCAGGATGATGGAAAGGCAGGCGTAATAGCAGATCCAGTTCCAAATGATAGCGAGGATAGTGCAAAGGAAGCAGAAGAAAATTGTCCAGTTAATGCTATAAATGTAGAGTAATATAAAAAGTAGCCTTTAAAGGCTACTTTTTATATTAAAAGAAATCAACAAGTTTTTCATTGCTTATTTTGTCATTCATAAAGTTTTGTCCGTTTAGTGCACTTTCATTAGAAAAATCTAAATTGACTTCACTTCCAACCGTATAACCTGCTGGAATATGAGATCTTTGAACATCTAAGGTAGTACCATTTTCAAGTAATACAGATGCACTTGTTGGATTCATTTCAAGAATTTTTCCCTTCACTTAAAAAACCTCCTATATAAAATAATATTATTATTATTTCAATAGAAGGTAATTGTTATTCGTTTATAAAGCTAATAAAGATGAGAATATATCGTATTAAAGACCTTTAGAGCTTCCTGTATCTTTGGCTTTAATAGATCCTTTCTTTTTTCGAATTCTTCTAAACCAAGTGGCGTAAGAGAATATATCTTTTGGAATTTCTTCTTAGGGTCATCCCATTCACCGATGATTAATCCTTCTTTTTCAAACTTTTTTAAAATGGGATATATTCCACCAGTGGAAGGAACCCAAAGACCATTTGTTTTTTCACCGATTTTATGAGAAATATCATTACCATTAGAAGCACCTTCGCTTAATATATACAGTACGTATATTGGTAACAATCCTTTTGTAAATACTTGGCCAACAGCCTCTTTTTCTTTATTAATCTTTTTTAAATCTGCAAGTTTCTTTTTATATTCTTCATAGAGTCTTTTTTCTTCTGCTCTAATATTCTCTTCCGTATTAAAGCTTGAATTATTCATACTACTATTCCTTTTCTAAAGTTATTCCTACAAGTCCAGGACCAGTGTGAACTCCAAGAGCAGGCCCGATAGCTGAAAATCCTAGACTAGTTATATTAGGTAGGTCTTTGATTTCATCATAGAATTTCTTGGCTTCTTCTGAAGCACCTCCATGAAGAACTGCAACTTTACATTTTCCATTGCTTAGCCATTCATCTAAAATTTCTCTTATTACTTTCAAAGACTGTTTTCTTCCACGAACTTTTGAGTGAACAGAGAAGTTTCCATCAGGAGCAACAGTTATAACAGGTTTTATGTTTAAAAGTTGACCAATTACTCCAGCAACTCTACCTATTCTACCACCTTTTCTAAGATATTCTAAAGTATCTAGTGTAAAGAAGATACCAGTCCTGTCTTTGCAACCTGGGAGGGCTTTAACAATGTTATCAAAGCTTTCACCCGCCTCGATCATTCTAGCCGCATCTAAAACTATATATCCTTGCTCTCTTGAAAGAGTTTTTGTATCGAATATATGGAATTTAAGATTAGGATGATCCTCTGCAATTAGTTTAACACTATTATATGTTCCTGAAAACCCTAAAGAGATTGTAATTATTATAACATGCGTATAACCTTCTCTCTCTAGAGAGGTTAGAATCTCATCAGTGGTTTCTATACTTGGAAGAGAAGTAGTAGGAACCTCTTTTTCAATATTTGCGTATAAATACTCAGGTGAAATATCTATTCTATCTCTAAACTCTCTATCCTTATATATGATTCTAAAAGGAAGAAGTTTTATATTGTGCTTATTTATTTCGTCCATTTCTAAATCACAAGAACTATCTGTGATTAAAGCGATTTTTTCCATAATAAACCTCCAAAATAACTTGTAAGCTAATTATAGCATAATAGATAACATTATCAATAGTGATAAGGATTAAATGTATCAGTATTGATAAGATTTTTGAAAAAAATATACTAAATATACGTTAGAAGGAAATCCTCTCAATTATAGTTTAGGGGAGAGGACTTCATACTTCCTATGATATTTCATTAATTGATGCTGACATCATTTGCAACTATATGCCAAATTGTATTGCCGGGAGATAAAGGAATCTCATTGTTTTTATTATCATAAAGCACAGTTCTATTATTTTCTTGTTTCCAATAACCATTTAATATTTTGCCATTTGATAATACAAAGGCATTTCCAGTACCAGTTAGTCGTATGTTTAGATGAATATTATCCTTTGACAAAGTTATTTCAGTCTTTTGAATAACTATGTTTTTAAACTTAAGGATACTATTAGTATTCATATCTAAAGCTGGTTTCCCATCCATATACTTCTCATAAAAACCATCCTTATAATTATAACTTGTAGAATAGCTTTTATTCAGCACCAGATTAAGAGCATTAAGATCTTGAAGAGAAGAATCACTCCAATAATTTTTATTAAAAGCCATGAACTTATTAGGAGTGTAAGTTAGGTTTTTACTTTTAATGTACTTTTCTATATTTTCTCCAGAAGTATATAAATTATGAGGTGCTTTTCTTTCATTATCTCTCCAAAAAAAATTTCTATTATACATTTCATTAATGCTCATATAAGATTTATCCTCTGATATAAGAGAGAGAGCTTCTTCACTTCCTCCACAATGAGCAAAAGGTAGATTTAGTGATTTTGCAATTGAAATAAAATATGCACGAGCACTTCTTACAGGGCCAATTTTTGCAGGTAAATTTTTTTGAAAAAGGGCTATAAACCTTGGTATTCCGCCTTCTGCCATAGTTTCATAGACAATGTCAGCAGAATTTAATCCACTTTGAGGCCTTGAGGCGGTAGAATTTTCTACGATAACCATAAAGGGGAAATTATTTAGTGCTTCTTTGGAAGTATCTTCTCCAGTATAAGAACTTACTTGTGTAACTTCAGATTTACTTACAGGAGAAGAATCTGTATTTTCATCTAATTGGGTGTTTGGGGGTTTTGAACATCCTACGAGTAAGAATAACGAACATAATATTAGGGAAAAAATTTTTTTTATCATAAATATCTCCTTATAGCAGTATCTACATAAATTATATTAAGAATAGTAACGGATAAATTACTGATTTTTATTAAGTTTTTGGGGGATTAAGGCTTTTTTACTCTTTGGGAATTTGTAATATTTTGAAGTTAT
This sequence comes from Clostridium paridis, assembly GCF_016765615.1. Taxonomy (GTDB): domain Bacteria; phylum Bacillota; class Clostridia; order Clostridiales; family Clostridiaceae; genus Clostridium_T; species Clostridium_T paridis. Next base: position 239,509 of record NZ_JAESWA010000019.1, read on the forward strand.
GGATAAAATTACAAGTTTAAATTATAATTCAAGAATTTACTATACTCCCATAAAGAGTAAAAAAATAGAATTAGTCGCCTGCCAAATTTTCCGCGCATGCGCTTGGAAAGGCAGATGCGAGAAAAAAATCGACGGCTCATAATCGCCTTGACGATTTTTTTATAAAAGTCAAAGCTCAAAAACCTTTAAAAAAACTTAAAAATAGGAGTAAAAAGGATATATTAAATGCTATAACCTTTAAAGGAGAAATTTGAAGATTGATAATAAAAATTTCCTAATATATAATAATCAAAGTACAATATATGGTGTTATGGAGGTATGCGACATGCTAGATGTTGTGAAAAGAGACGGTAGAGAAACAAAATTTAACTCAGAGAAAATTTCTAATGCAATTAAACGTGCGGCAGAGGAAGCTGGAAGTCACTTAAGAGAAGGGCAAGTTATTGACTTAGTACAGAAGGTTATAACCTACATAGAAATGTCAGAACAAGAGAGAGTTACAGTAGAGGAAATCCAAAATCTTGTGGTTAGAGCACTAAAAGATAGTGGATTAAATGAAATTGCAGGTAATTATTCAGCCTACAGAGATGAAAGAACAAAGGTTAGAGAAATAAAATCAGATCTAATGACTGCGATTAAAAAAATAGGTGTAGAGACAGATAGAGATAATGCTAATGTAGGGAATAATTTTTCTTCAAAGCTACTAAGAATTGCATCTGAGTCGAACAAATGGCACAACTTAGCATCAATGCCAAAGCATCTAGCAAAAGCTCACGAAAATGGAGATGTATATTACCATGATTTAGATTCGTACAACTTGACAACAAATTGTCTACATATTCCTACAAAGGAAATGCTTGAAAAGGGTTTCAACACTGGATATGGTACGATTAATAAGCCTAGAAGAATTGAAACAGCAGCAGAACTTTCTTGTATATTATTACAATCTACTCAAAATGATATGTTTGGTGGACAGTCTCATCCAGACTTTGATAATGATATGGCTATGTTCATTGAGCCAACAAGAGAGGAAATTAAAGAAGAGCTTGTATCATATGGCTTAGAAGGAGAAAAGTTAGAAGAAACTATAGAGAGAAAACTTGTTGAAAGAGTTCATCAAGCAATGCAAGGAGTAGTTTATAATCTTAATACAATGCATTCAAGAGCTGGATCACAAGTGCCATTTTCTTCAATAAACTTAGGAATTCCTCATTCGAAGGAAGCTGCATTAGTATGTGAAGCCTTCTTATTAGAATATGAAAAAGGACTTGGTAGAGGAGAACAGCCTATATTCCCTAATATAATTTTTAGAGTTAAGGAAGGGGTAAATAGAGAGTCAGAAGATCCTTACCATTATTTATATAAATTAGCTTGCAGAGTTGCTGCAAAGAGAATGAACCCAACATTTATGAATATAGATGCTGACTTTAATAAGGAATACTATGATAAAGGATACATGCCGGCCACAATGGGATGTAGAACATATCTAATGAAAAATGTAAATGGGGAACCTGGTTGTAAGGGAAGAGGAAATATTGCTCCAACCACAATCAACTTACCAAGAATAGGTCTCCTTGCTAAAGGTGATATTAATAAATTCTTTGAAATTTTTGACACGAGAATAGAACTAGCAAAAGAATCATTACTTCATAGATATGGTGTATTAAAACAATTAAGAGTTAAGGATTTGCCTTTTGTTGCTGGACAACATTTAATGAAAGGTGCAGAAGGGTTAGATCAAAATGATTCCATTGAACCTATATTAAAGCAAGGTACATGGGGTATAGGATTTATAGGATTAGCTGAAACACTAGTTGCACTAATTGGTAAACATCATGGAGAAAGTGAAGAAGCTAGAGAATTAGGCGTTAAAATAGTAACTTATTTAAGAGAGAAATGTGATAGATTTATAGAAGAAACTAAATTAAACTGGAGTTGTTACGCTACACCAGCAGAAGGACTTAGCGGTAAGTTTATTAAACAAGACCAGAAGATGTTTGGTAAAGTAAAAGGTGTAACAGATAAAGAGTACTACACAAATAGCTATCATGTACCAGTAAGTCAACCTATATCTATAAAAACTAAAATTGAAATAGAAGCTCCTTATCATAAGCTTTGCAATGCTGGACATATAAGTTATCTTGAAGTAGATGATTGTCCAAATGGAGATGCTATAATGGATATTCTTAATTATGCATATAAGAATACCAATATAAGCTACTTAGGAATAAACTTCCATATAAGATACTGCAGAACTTGTGGAACATATCTTCACAGCAATGAGAGCAAATGCACAAGTTGCGGAAGTTCAGATATCCAAGGAGTATCAAGAGTAACTGGATACCTAAGCTTAGATGAAAGATTTGGCCCAGGAAAATATCAGGAGAGAGAAGATAGAATCACTCATACTGAAAAACATAATAAGAACTATAAGTGTGTATAATACTTTTAAAACCTTCCTAATTTATTAGGAAGGTTTTCTTTTTGTGTAACGAATACCACAGGTTATACCTGTGGTTCAAAAAAGCTTATAGCTATGAGTAGAAAAAAAGAAACCTCATTTGATAAAATTATTGCAGGTTCGCCAACCGCATTAAT
>NZ_JAESWA010000002.1 GCF_016765615.1 Clostridium paridis
TGCTGCTGTTAATGTTGTCTTACCGTGGTCTACGTGACCTATTGTTCCAATGTTAACGTGTGGTTTGTTTCTTTCAAATTTTGCCTTTGACATTGTTTGATTCCTCCTTATAACTTTTTTAATAAACTTTGCCTAGCGTTTAGTTTTTAGAAAAAATTGGAGCTCACGATCGGGATTGAACCGACGACCTCCGCCTTACCAAGGCGACGCTCTACCGACTGAGCTACGTGAGCAACTTAAGTATATATATGTATATCATATATATACCAATTATAAAGTTTACTATCCCAATATTCATTTGTCAATATATAATATAATTTAATTACTATAATTGAGGCATTTTTCCAATTTTCTCTTAACCCTTTGCAATGCATTGTCTATGGACTTTGCATGTCTATCTAAATCACATGCTATTTCTTGATAAGATTTACCATCTAGATATGAAGTAAGAACTTCCATTTCAAGTTCAGTAAGAGTTTTAGATATTTCTTTTTCCATTCTTTCCATTTCTTCTTTACTTATTACAAGTTCTTCAGGATCAGTTATTTTAAGCCCTGATAATATATCTAATAAGGTTCTCTCTGATTCTTCTTCATATACCGGTTTATTAAGTGACACATAAGTATTAAGTGGTATATGTTTTTGTCTTGTAGCTGTTTTTATTGCAGTTATTATTTGTCTAGTCACACACAATTCTGCAAATGCTCTAAAAGATGAAAGTTTGTCAGGATTAAAGTCTCTAATAGCCTTATATAAGCCTATCATTCCTTCTTGATATATGTCTTCTTTATCTGCCCCTATTAAAAAATATGATTTAGCCTTAGTTTTTACAAAACTCTGAAATTTACTTATTATGTATTCTTGTGCTCTAGTATTACCATTCTTAGCTTTCGAAACTATCTCTTCATCTGCTAAATCTATAAATTCTAAGAAATCTTTAACAGGCTTTTTTCTATTCTCCATGACAATCCCCCCTTTGCAAGCAAATAACCATAATTAAACAATAATAAAATTCTGTTTACCTACTTCGTCTTATTTTATTTAATTTCTCTAAAACCATTTCATCTAAGCTATCTTCAAGTAAATTCTTTTTCCCCTTAGTAATCTTCTCAGTTTCAGATTTTATTTCTTTTTTCATTTGAATAGTTTCATGATAAAATTCCAGTGCCGAAATGCGCGTGGCCCCTCTTTGAAATATTGTTTGTTGTTCAAGCCAATCTGATGTAACAACCCAAATCTCAAATCTTCTGCCTAATTCATTTACGCTTCTTTCAATATAACTATCTGCCGTCTCTCCATCCTTTGTAAAAATAACAGTTAGCCTACTATCAATAATCTCTTTTTTTTCTAAATTTCCGCCAACCTTGTGAGCATCAAATACTATTTCTATATTACAATCATCAAAATTTGCAAAATTTTGCAAAATTTCAATAAGTTCTTGTCTTGCTGCTTCATAACTATAGGTTATGGCTTTTTTCAGATTGGGCCAAGAGTTTATTACATTATATCCGTCAATAAATATTTTTTTCAAAACCCCATCACTCTCAGATCTATTTTTTTATTATTCTAGATTTTAATACTTCATACATCATTATACCACCTGCAACTGAAGCGTTTAAAGAGTTTATTTTACCCACCATAGGTATTTTAACTAATTTATCGCATTTTTTTAGTGTAAGATTTGATATACCTTTTCCCTCACTGCCTATTACTATTGCACAAGCTCCAGAAAAATCTTCTGAATAACTATACTCCTCACCATCAATATCTGCACCATATACCCATAATCCTTTTTCTTTAAGTTCATCTATTGCCACATTTATATTTGTTACCTTTGCTATTTTCATATATTGAACTGCGCCAGCTGATGATTTGTATACTGTTGGAGTTACTCCGACATTTCTTCTTTTCGGAATAATTATACCATGAACTCCTGATAATTCAGCAGTTCTTATTATTGATCCTAAATTATGTGGATCTTCTATTTCATCCAAAACTACTATAAATGGTTTTTCGTTCCTATCCTCTGAAACCTTTAATATTTCATCTATAGTGCAATATTTAAACGGAGTAACAATAGCCATAACCCCTTGATGAACTCCGGTTTCAGTCATTGAATCTAATTTCTTTCTATCAACCTCTTTAATTACAATTCTCTTATCTTTTGCTAACTTAATTATTTGCTTTATTGAGCCTTCTACATCACCTTTAGCTACCATTATGTATTCTATGGTTCTATCAGATTTAAGCACTTCAATAACAGCATTTCTTCCTTCAACCAAATCCTCTCTTATTGGTTTTTGTTCGTCCTTGTCACTATTTCTATCAAATCTTCTATCTTCTGATCTTTTTTCTTCATTTCTTTTAGTATCATTTCTTTTAGTATCATTTCTTTTTTCTTCAAATCTCTTTTTCATTACTAGTTCTCCTTTATAAGATTTTCTTCAACAGATTTAAGTAAGATAAAATTTAATCTTTCTTTATCACCAATCAAATATAGATATCCTACCAAAGCTTCAAAACCTGTAGCTGCTCTATATTCTGTTACATCCGCATTCTTAGGAACAGTTGCTGATTTAGTGTTTCTTCCTCTTTTATATATGTAGTATTCTTCCTCTGTAAGCTCTTGTTCTATTCTCTTTATTATTTCACTTTGCGCATGAGCTTTTACATACTTAATTGCTTCTAAATGAAGTTTATGTGCTGATAACTCGCAGTTCTTATTTAATATATAATTTCTTATAAAAGTTTCAAAAACTCCATCACCTACAAATGCAAGTTGAAGTGGATTCAACCTACGAGCTTTTTCACTTGAAAATTTTTCATAAAGTAAATTATCCAAAATAGATTCTCCTTTATTTTGTATTTAACCTTTTAATTATATCACATTTGTAAATAGTAGTTAACATTTCTACTTATGCAACATTTAAATAAATACTTTCCCAAATATCATTTATTAATTTTCTATAGAAAAAGAGAGCTTTTACAGCTCTCTTAAATATTATATCTTCTTCCACCTTACACCTTGAGGTGTATCTTCCAAAATTATTCCTCTACTCTTTAAATCATCTCTAATTTTATCAGCCAATGCAAAATCTCTATTCTTTCTTGCATTTTGTCTCTCTTCTATCAGCTTTTCTACTTCTTCTTCCAAGCTAACCTTAGTTGATTTTTGTAGTATACCTAATGGATTTCCTAATTCTCTAATTATACTTAATGCACCATTTACTAATTCTTTTGAAGATTCTACTGTAATATTTGAATTTATATCTCTTGATAAATCAAAAAGTACAGAAATAGCATCTGCAGTATTAAAATCGTCATCCATTTTTTCAATATATCTTTGTCTATATGAATCTAGAGACTCTAAGTATTTCTTTTCATCTTCACTAATTTCTTCTCTTTTTACTTCATCTAACAAGCTTTCTAAATTAGATATAGCATTATACAGTCTTTCTACTGATGCCTTAGCTGAATCTAAAAGCTCATCAGAGAAATTAAGCTGAATTCTATAATGTCCTGATAGCATTAAAAATCTTATTACATCTGCATCATATTTTTCAAGTGCATCTCTTGCTGTAAGAAAGTTATTTAAAGACTTAGACATTTTCTGATTATTAACATTAAGAAATGCTGCATGCATCCAGTAATTTGCGAATTGCTTACCTGTTAGTGCTTCACTTTGAGCAATCTCATTCTCATGATGTGGGAATACTAAGTCTGAACCACCGGCATGTATATCTATAGTATCACCTAAAATATTTTTTGCCATGCATGAACACTCAATATGCCAGCCTGGTCTTCCCTTACCCCATGGGCAATCCCAACCTGGTTCACCTGGCTTTAAGGCCTTCCATATTGCAAAATCCATTGGATCTTGCTTTCTCTCATCTACTGATATTCTAGCACCTGCCTGCAAGTCTTCTAAACTTTGTCCTGAGAGTTTTCCATAACTCTCAAAATTCTTTGTTTTAAAATATACATCACCATCAACTTCATATGCATATCCTTTTTCAATTAACTCTTCAACAAATGAAATTATTTGATTTACATATTCTGTGGCTCTAGGGTTAACTGTAGCCCTTTTTATATTTAATCCATCAGCATCTTTATAATATTCAGAAATATATCTATCTCCAATTTCCTTTACTGTTGTTTCTTCCTCATTTGCTTTAGTAATTAATTTATCATCGATATCAGTAAAGTTTTGTACGAACTTAACATTATATCCTCTATATTCAAGATATCTTCTAATAGTATCAAATACTATAAAAGTTCTTCCGTTTCCTATATGAAAGAAGTTATATACCGTAGGTCCACACACATACATTTTTACCTCACCTGGAGTTATTGGTATAAACTCTTCTTTTTTTCTCGTTAATGTATTATATAGCCTCATTTTTTACCTCCTTTTAAAATTTTTATATTAACTATTTTAATCCAATTGATTTTTCACTTTATTATATACTTCATCTATATTAATTACTTCAATATCTGAAGAATTTCTTAGTTTAAATTCAATTTGTCCTTCTGCTATTTTCTTACCAACAGTTATTCTCATAGGAATTCCTATCAAATCTGAATCCTTAAATTTAACTCCTGCTCTTTCATTTCTATCATCCATAATTACTTCTACATGCATACTCTTAAGCTTGTTATAGATTTCTTCTGCAACTTTCATTTGAGCTTCATCTTTAATATTTACCGGAATTACTGAAACATGATAAGGAGCAACTGATATTGGCCATACTATTCCATTTTCATCATGATGTTGTTCAATTATTGATGCCATAGTTCTAGTTACACCGATGCCATAGCAACCCATGATAAATGGTTTTGATTCTCCCTTTTCATCGATAAAATTAGCATTCATAGATTCTGAATATTTTGTTCCAAGCTTAAATATGTGTCCAACTTCTGTTCCTCTTGAAATAGTTATTTTAGCTCCACAATGAGGACATATTTCCCCTTCAGTGATATTTCTATAATCTCCAAGTTTTCCATCAAAATCTCTTCCGTAGTTTACGTTTGATAAATGATATCCAGTTTCATTAGCTCCAACAATAAAATTGTACATGTTTGATACTTCATTATCAACTAATAATTCATCAACTTTTATTCCTATTGGCCCTGCAAAACCTATTGCTGCACCTGTTGCCTTAACAACATCTTCTGCGCTTGCCATCTCTAGTTCTATAACTCCTCCTAAAGCATTTGCTACTTTAGTTTCGTTAACTTCTCTATCTCCTCTAACCATTACTGCAACTATCTTACCATCTGCATTATAAATAAGAGTTTTAACAAATTTCTTAGCTGTAGTATTAAAGAACTTTATTAATTCATCTATAGTTCTTACATTTGGAGTTTCAACTTTTTCAATTTCTTTTAATTCAGTTACTTGCTCTTTTTCTGGTGTTGATGGAGCTTTTTCTATATTAGCTGCATAATCACAAGCTGTACAGAATACCACATCATCTTCCCCTACTTCAGATTTAACCATAAATTCTGCCGAGTTAGATCCACCGATAGCACCTGAATCAGCTTCAACGCATTTTGCATCTAATCCACATCTATTAAATATCTTAACATATGCTTCATGCATTTTATCATAACTTAAATCTAATCCTTCTTGATCTTTATCAAAGCTATAAGCATCCTTCATTATAAACTCTCTACTTCTCATAACTCCGAATCTAGGTCTTCTTTCATCTCTATATTTTGTTTGGATTTGATATAATGTTAATGGTAGTTGTTTATATGACTTTATTTCATTTCTAGCTATATCTGTAAACACTTCTTCATGAGTTGGTCCTAAACAAAAATCTCTTGAATTTCTATCTTTTAATCTGAACATCTCTGCTCCATATGCATCCCATCTGCCGGATTCTTGCCATAATTCAGCTGGAAGCATAGCAGATGCTAGGAATTCTTGTGCTCCTGCATTATCCATTTCTTCTTTTACTATTTGCTCAATGTTTCTTAATACCTTTAATCCTAATGGCATATAATTATATATTCCTGCTGCCATTTTTCTCATAAGACCAGCTCTTAACATAAGTTTATGACTTTCTATTTCTGCTTCTGCTGGCACTTCTCTTAATGTAGATACTAACATATTTGACATCTTCATATTAATAATACCTCCAAGTCTATTTCTAATTAAAAAATAAAAAAAGTCCACCCTGTATTAGGGCGAACTTATAGTCGCGGTACCACCTAAATTTGTACTCTAGTAATTTTAACGGTATTAAACCGATAGTTTTTGCCTACAACTCCGAAGCGGGTTCGAAACAGGTGAAAATCTCACAGCCTAGGATTCTCTCTCTGAAAAGTAGTTTCTACTATTCTTCTTCAATGCTTTGCATATTAATTTTTGTTTTTTTATTATATCTAGTTTTAATAATCCTGTCAACAACATGCTAAAATCAAATTAAATTTTCAGCGATAATTAAATCCTCAGGCGTTGTTATTTTTATATTATTATAATCTCCATGATATAAAAATACTTTTTCTCCATAAAGTTCGGCTACCATAGTATCATCTGTAACTACAGTTCCCTTTTCTCTAACACTTTCATGTGCCTTTAATATCAAGTTATGCTTAAAACTTTGTGGTGTTTGAACAGCAAATAAAGTATTCCTATCAGGAGTTTCTTTTGAAAACCCATTCTCTCCAATTACTTTAATCGTATCTTTTGGAGTCACACCACATGCTGCTGCCCCATATAATTTAGCATATTTTATGCCATTTTCTATTATTTCATTAGAAACAAATGGTCTAGCTCCATCATGAATTAAAACTATTTCAGCATCACCCTCAATTGATTTTAATCCATAGTATACGGAGTCACTTCTTTCCTTCCCACCAGAAACTATCTTCCATACATTTAAGTTATATTTATACAAAATATTTTCTCTGCAATATTCTATTTCATCCTCTGGCAGGACTAATACAACCTTATCTATATTCTTGTTTTCCAAAAATTTTTCAAGTGTATAATATAAGATTGGTTTTCCTTTTAGTTCAATAAATTGTTTGCTTATATCTGCTGACATCCTTTTACCTTTTCCACCAGCAACTATAACAGCAACTACTTTATTCATATTTTTTCATTCCCAACTATTATGCTTCTTTTTGTCTTGCAAATATCATTCTACCTGCTGCAGTTTGAAGAACAGAAGTTACTACAACATCTAATTCTTCTCCTATAAATCTTCTTCCACCTTCAACAACTATCATAGTACCATCATCAAGATATGCAACTCCTTGGCCTGATTCTTTACCATCTTTAATGACTTGTATTCTCATCTCTTCACCTGGTATTACAACTGGTTTAATTGCATTAGCAAGTTCATTTATATTTAAAACTGGAACTCCTTGAAATTCAGCAACTTTATTTAAGTTATAATCATTTGTTACAACCTTGCCGTTTAATTTTTGTGCAAGCTTAAGTAACTTAGAATCAACTTCAGCTATTTCTGGAAAGTCCCCTTCCCATATTTCAACTTCTATAGCTAATTCTTTTTGAATTTTATTTAGTATATCAAGGCCTCTTCTTCCTCTATTTCTTTTTAAAGAATCTGAAGAGTCAGATATATGTCTAAGTTCATCCAAAACAAAACTCGGAATAACCAATGGACCTTCAACAAATCCAGTTTGGCAAATATCAAATATCCTTCCGTCAATTATAACTGATGTATCTAGAACTTTTGCTATTCCTTTTACTTTTGACTTTTTTTCCTTTGTGCCTCTTTTAATCGAAAGAAGTAAATTCGTTATATCTTCTTTTTTCTTTATAGAAACATCTGCACCTATAACCGCTGCTATAATATTCACCATAGTAAACATTATAGGTCCAATTATAGGATATAGTTTATTAAGAGGTAGCGATATAAGTGTTGTTATAATAAGTACAATTATTGCACCTACAGCTCCAAAAATTATCTCTGAAGCACTTAAACGCTGCATACTTTTTTCTACATATTCAATTAGCCTAGTAATTCCATTATAAATAAATGGTGATAACAAAAATAATATAATTCCAAATAAAACAGTTATAAGTCCTAAAAATGATACCTTACCGAAAGTTGAATTTGCAAAGAATCCTAAATCAGCAATCACTTCAATTTTCAAAAGAGCATCTCCAATTATGAATCCAATAATAAGCCCAATTACAGAAAAAACTATTCTTAATATCTTCTTTAACATCTTTTCACCTCCTTCGTGTAAAAACTTAGATATTTATCATTTTTTTAATATTATATCACATTCCCGGCGATTATATATTAATATTTAGATAATTTTAATTTAATTCAATTCATATTTCAAATTATTATCCCCCTATCAAAAAAGAGAAATTTGAATTATCATAAATACATAATCCTACTTCACCCCATTTAACTATTATTGACAAAAATGTATTAAAATATTTATAATTAATATAAGCATAACAACCATGTGAGGAGTTGATAGCATGAAAGATGTAATTTTTGATGATTTCCAAAACTCTGTAAATGAATCCTTGTTAAGGCATAAAAGTATTTTAGATATATTAAGCAAACTTTCTGAATCCCAATCAAAAGTTAATAGAGCTGTAACAAAAGCAGTAACTAATTGTGGTTGCATTAAAATAAATGCTTCTCGTCAAATACTCCCTTCTGATGAAGATTCACTAGAAAACTTAGATAATTGTCTAAAATCACACTTAGAGGGACAATTGTGTGATAGTTGTAGAGAAATAGTAGAAAGAGAAATTGGTAACAATCTCTTCTATCTAACATCCCTATGTAATACTCTTGATTTAAATTTATATGATATTTTGATTAAAGAAAATGACAAAATAAACACTTTAGGGAAATTTACTTTTAGATAATAATAGGTAGAAACCTTTGTTTCTACCTATTATTATTCCATGAAATTACATTAATAATCTCAACATTTAAAATTTTTAAATAAATTCTATACTTGTTTGTTTAATTCAACCTGTTCTTCAATTCTTCTTAAGCCATTTCTTATAGCTTTTGCTCTAGCTTCCCCAATCCCCTCAACTTTATCTAGGTCATCATTTGTTGCTTCAATAATATTTTTAAGTTCTCTAAAATGTTTTACTAGGTTTTCAATTACTGATGACGGTATTCTAGGAATCTTACTTACAATTCTATAACCTCTTGGTGATATTAACGTATCTATTAATGAAACTCCATCAAAGCCTAACTTCTTACCTATAGCATCTAAGTCTAATAATTCTTCTGAAGTTAACTTTTGTATTTCCTTATATATATCATTAAAATCTAAGTCAAGACGGCAATAATCTCTAATCAGTAGTATCCCATCCTGTTCGATACTCTTAACAAGTTCTGCAAGTTGCATAGAAATTAATCTACCTTCATTTCCTAACTCTACAATATACCGTTCAATTTCTCCCACAATTCTCATTACCATTTCAGTTCTTTGAATTGCAGTAATTACATCAAACAATGTTGTTAAGTCTTGGAATTCTAGTACATTCAAGTTATTTTTAACTCTATCTAAAACTGCAACATATTTTTCAAGTGTTTGTATTGCCTGATTTGCTCTTGCAATTATTGCTGATGTCTCTCTTAAAACATACTTTAAATCGCCTTTATATATTGTGATTATATTTCTCCTTTGAGATATAGCAACTACAATAACTCCTGTTTCCTTAGCCACCCTTTGAGCAGTTCTATGTCTTGTTCCTGTTTCGAATGTCGGTATTGTTGAATCTGGAACCATTTGAACATTTGCATAAACTATTCTTTTAAAGTCAGAGCTTATTACAATAGCTCCATCCATCTTAGCTAACTCATATACATAAGATGGAGTATATTCAGAATTAATTTTAAATCCCCCATCTACCAATCTCATTACTTCTTCATTATCACTAAACACTAAAAGTGCTCCTGTTTTTGCTCTTAAAATATTCTCAAGTCCATCACGTAGTATTGTTCCAGGAGCTAATATCTTTAATATTTTTTTAATTTCCTTATCCTGTTCAATCCTCATACTATCACCTAATTCCTAAAAAATCTTATTTATTACCTCTCTTAAACTAGAAACTCCTATTACATTAACTCCTTTAGCATCTAGCTTATCTTTATTTCTATATGGAATGATAACATGTTCAAATCCCATCTTACTTGCCTCATTGACTATTCTTTCACAAGAAGAAATAGGTCTAATTTCTCCAGTTAACCCAACTTCCCCTACTGCCATCATCTTAGACAGTTTAAAATCTTTGTTTTTAATTGATGATAAAAGTGCTAATGCAACACCTAAATCTCCCGTTGTTCCGTCAATATTTAATCCACCAACAACATTTATATATACATCACAGTTGTAAAAAGGTATTCTAAGTTTCTTTTCTAAAACTGCTAATATTAGACTTAATCTTGAATTATCTATTCCAACTGCTGTTCTTCTTGGCATAACAGCTTTAGTTTCTGTAACTAGTGCTTGAATCTCTACTAATATAGGTCTAGAACCTTCCATTATTCCTATTACTATAGATCCTTCTTGACTTCCGTCTCTTTCTTGAAGAAATAATTTTGATGGGTCATAGACTTCAACTAATCCTTCTCCCATCATTTCAAAAACTCCAATTTCTCTTGTGGTTCCGAATCTATTCTTCATTGTTCTAAGTACCCTAAATTCCTCGGTTCTTTCTCCTTCAAATGAAAGAACTGTATCAACCATATGCTCTAGTACTCTAGGTCCTGCAAGTTCCCCCTGCTTAGTTACATGCGCAACTATAAATAGAGGAATATTATTACCTTTGGCAATTCTCATAATTGCATTTGAACATTCTCTAACTTGAGATACTGATCCAGGTGCTGAGGTTACACCTTGTTTATACATGGTTTGAATGGAATCTATAATTACGAAAATAGGTGATAATTCATTTATATGTGCTTCAATAATTTCTAAATTAGTTTCCGATACAATATATAAATTTTGAGAGTCTACGCCTAACCTATCCCCTCTTATTTTAATCTGCTCTTCTGATTCTTCACCAGATACATATAATACTTTCCCATAATTTTTAGCTATGTTTTGAGCTGTTTGTAGAAGCAAAGTAGATTTACCTATTCCAGGATCTCCTGAAATTAATGTAAGGGATCCTTTTACAAGTCCTCCACCTAGAACTCTGTTCAACTCTTTTATTCCTGTATTAAATCTTTCTTTTTCACCAGACTTAATTTCTCCTATATTCTTTGGAATACTCGATGGATTTAAGGCTATACCTCTACTTTTAGCAGTTTCTTTAGTATCCTTTACTTCCTCCTGGAAGCTATTCCACGCGTTACAATCTGGACACTTACCCATCCACTTTGGAGACTCATATCCACATTCTTGACATATGTACACAGTTTTTATCTTCGCCATTTTTCACCAACCTCAATTGTTATATTATAACAACTCTTAATTATAATAACATATATTTATTTTAATTATAATACTCTTACTATATATTTATACTAGAAAATATGCAAATATAAAAGCTCCCTAGAATACCTAGGAAGCTTTTATATGTTCGGAAAATCTTAAGGGACTTAAATCTATATTATATCGATACTTACTATTTTAAATTTTCTAGTTTAGAAGCTGCTGCTTCATCTATTACTACTACAACATCTCTGTGCATTTGTACCATTGATGCTGGAATTTGAGTTGTTATCTTTCCATTTATAACTTTGTTTATAGCTTCTGCTTTTTCTGCTCCGTTAGCAATTAATAGTATCTTCTTAGCTTTCATTATTCCGCCTAATCCCATTGTTACTGCTTGAGTTGGAACTTCGTCTTTTGAAGCAAAGAATCTTGCATTAGCTTCAATTGTACTTTCTGTTAAGTTTGTTAAATGAGTACCTAAATCTAATTCTTCACCTGGTTCATTAAAACCAATGTGTCCATTACTTCCGATTCCAACTAATTGTACATCTATTCCACCTAAAGCTTCAATTTTCTTATCATACTCTGCACCTTCTGCATTTATATCTTTTGCTAATCCATTTGGAACAAAAGTATGGTCTTTTCTTATATTTACATGATCAAAGAAATTTGAGTTCATAAAATATCTATAACTTTGATTATGATCTCCTGATAATCCAACATATTCATCTAAATTAACTGATGTAACTTGAGAAAAATCAACTTTCTTCTCTTTATACATATCTATTAATTCCTTATACATTCCTACTGGAGTACCTCCAGTTGCAAGTCCAATAACTGCGTTTGGTTTTTCATTTACTACCTTAGCTATTTCTTCTGCTGCTAATCTGCTCATTTCTTCATAAGATTTTGCAATAATTACTTTCATTTTAGTTTCCCCTCTCTTCTTGAAATATTAACTTGTAATATATATTTGTCACTCCTATATATTGACTCTTCAACAAACAATACTTTCTTTGGTCCCATAAATGTTCTATTGTAAGTCTTTAATAAAGGAACTTCTTTATCTACATTAAAAATTTTCTTATACTCATTATTCATGAGTACGCCTCTTATTTCAGATTCAGAATGATCTACAACATAACCGAACCCTTCAAGTATTTTAAAAAGTGAACCTTTTAGCATTTCCTTATCTATATATCCGCAATAAGCGCATGGAATATACACTAATTCATTTGCTATTACTTCTCTATCTACTATTCTTACTCTGTTAATTAAATATATTTGTTCAAATGGAAATACTTCTTGTAATTCGACTGGAGTTTCAATTACCTTAAATTCGATTACTTTGGTCTCCAAGCTTCTTCCAGTTTTTTTTATGATTTCTGAAAAACTCATCATATCTTCCTGTTTAACTTTTGGATCGCATACAAAGGTACCTTTACCTTTTTCTCGAATCAAAATCCCCTCTTGTACGAGCTCTCCCAACGCTTGTCTAATTGTCATTCTTGAAACACCATAAGTTTCTGTCAATTCTCTCTCGCTTGCAATACATTCTCCAACTTTCCAAATACCATTAGTAATTTTGTTTTTAATGTCTTCTTTAAGTTGATAGTATACTGGGATAGGACTATTTTTATCTATCATAATTGATTCCTCCTAATATTATTATATCAAAATTTCTATAGATGTCTAGACCACTAGATAAGTTTTTTTTATTTTTTTTCACATATAACATTATAATCTACATATAATAATGATGAAAAGTGTTGATTTTTCCTGTTGTATGAACTAAAATATTATTAATAAATAATAATTATTATTTAATTGAAAGGTGTGACGTTCATGGTAAAAGTATATACTACTAATTCTTGTCCTTGGTGTGTTAAGGCTAAGAATTATTTAAAATCTAACGATATAGCATTTGAAGAATTAAATGTTCAAGATGATATGCAAGCTAGAGAAGAAATGGTAAGTAAATCTAGACAAATGGGTGTGCCTGTATTAGATATTAATGGTACAGTTATTGTAGGCTTTGACAAACCTGCTATAGATAAAGCTTTAAGTTTATAATTTATACCTAAAAAGAGGCCTGGAAAAATTCCAAGTCTCTTTTATTTTTATCACCATTTATATCCGTTAACTGAACCCCAACTCCAATCACAGTCATATACCTTCCAATTTTCATTTTCTTTAATTAGTAAAAATTGATAGGAATATTCTCCTGTACCCAGTTGTGCTATTTTATTAGCTTCCTCAGTTAAGGTTTTAAATACTTTAATTCTTACAAATTTATATTCAGTATTTTTTATTTTATCAAATTTATCTTTATATTGATTTTTATAATAATTTATTACCTCTTCATCTACACCCATAAAATCTCTTACTTCTAGACTAACTACATCACTGTCTTTATTTTCGATAGAGTTAATTTCTTCACTGATAGAATTATTTTTTGAACTTAAATTTTTTAGGCTAATCTTATCATTATTTGAATAAGCTTTTAAAAATTGTAGTGCTACTTTTTCAGTTTCATCACTAGGTCTTTCTTTTATATCGTACTTTATTCCTGAATTTTTATTATTTTCAAAATACGTATTCAATGAAGCTAAAAATTCATTTGTCATCCCTTTTGTAGCTATATTACCATATCCATACAGTTCTCCTTCACTATCATTTGTCCATATAATATTATATCCTCCAGCCTCCCTCTTCATCGGTATAACTATTTTATCAATCTTATTATTTCTTTCACTACCGTTGAATTCAGTAATATTTATTCCCTTATCATATTCTATATTTAACAATATATTACCATTTGCTTCATAATTATCATAGATGCCTGCTTCTGTAATAAATGACTTTACCATAGTATTATCTTTCCTTGAAATAACGTCAGCTAAAGTCTTATATATATTACTTACTATATTCTCATCTTTTATTGGAATTTCTGTACTTCCATTCGATAAAGTTACTCTGCTGGCAGCAAGTAAGGTTTTTGTCTCTCCACTTCGTGATGCTTCATTATTTGCCACCTTACTTCTACCTGTTATATCTAAAACTCTTATGGATATAGCTATAGGAATAAAAATAACTATAGCTGCAATAGCAATCTTCATAACTGTATTACTAAAAAAAGTCTTTTTTCTGCTTTCTTTATATGATGATTTATCCAATATGTTTTTATAAATATCTTGGGATTTTCTTTCTTCTATTTTCTTATTCTCCACATTATCTGTTAAAGATTTCTTTATTATTTCATTAAATTTCATTGATAGCTACCTCCTTCTTCTCTAAGGCTTTTTTTAAATATTTTTTGCCATTATGAAGTCTAGATTTTGCTGTTCCTTCTGATATATCTAAAATCCTTGAAATTTCTTTTATAGATAAGTCATTATAATAAAACAAGATAATAGGAACTTTTAATTTAGGTGAAAGATTATTTATTTCACTCAAAATTATATTTGAGTTTTCTACTGTACTTACATACTCTTCTGGATCATGCGAGTCATCAATCTTTTCAAAATTTAGATTACTAGTAAAATCCAAAAATTCTACAATTGAATAAAACTTTTTAAAATAGCTTCTACAACTATTAACTGTAATCTTATATATCCAGGCTTCAAAAGCCTCTGGATTCTTTAGTGTATGAATATTATTAATAATTTTAATAAACACTTCCTGAACTACATCCTCAGCTTGAGTATTATTATTTAATATTAGTAAAGCTGTTCTATATATCTTATCTTTGTATATCTCATAAATGTGCCTAAATTCATCCTTGTCACCATTTATGAAGTTTCTTATTATCTCATAATTCATAGTTCTCCCCCTATCCTTCACTTAATAGACAAGGCTTTTAATAAAAAGGTTCACTTTTCTTTTAAAATTTCCAGTTTTTTTTTAGTTTTCCATTATGTAACTATAAATTGATTATAAATAAAAAGCTTTTAAAAATACATGTAATTTATTTATTTGATTATGAGAATAATAAATAAGTAAAATTATTAAAGGAGTGATTTTTTATGAGAGAAAAAAGAAAAATGACTTTTACAGATGAAAATGGAGATAAAGTTAGCTACACAATTTTAGATCAAGTTCTTATTAACTCCAGCGAGTATGTTATCATGGCTCCAACAGATAATGAGAAAAAGCTTGAATTCTACAAAATAAATTTTGATAGCAAATTAAATGAAAGTCTTACTGCTATTGAAAGCGAAAGTGAAATTTCTATGATTAAGGATGTAGCACATATTAGTTAATCTATCTAATTAACATTAAAAAAGCATCTTTTTGTCTTTTGTCCTTTAATTTTATATTAAAAATAAAAAAGAACTATATTTCAAAAAATTATTGAAATATAGTTCTTTTGATGTTATTCGCCAATATTTAAAACTATAGCTTTACGTCTAGACATTGCTTCAATTGAATATCTAATACCTTGAGTCCCTATTCCAGAAGCCTTTGTTCCTGTGAATGGGAAGTGGTCTGGTCCTCTTTCTGGTTTATTATTAACTTGGACTGTTCCTACATCTACTTTATCAGCTACATAAAATGCTTTATCTATATCTTTAGTAAATACTGAAGACTGTAATCCATATTTAGATTTATTAGTAATATCTATTGCTTCATCTACATCCTTAACTCTTATAATTGGAAGTACTGGACCGAAAGGTTCTTCCCATGCCACTCTCATATCTTGAGTTACATAATCAAATAATGTTGGGTAAATTAAATTACCTTCTCTATTTCCTCCAACTAAAAGTTTTGCACCTTTATCTTTTGCATCTTTAATTAGTTCCTCTACATAGTCAGCTGCAGCATCATCTATTAATGGTGCTATATTAACATCTTCTTTTAAAGGATTTCCTACCTTTAAAGTTTTAACTTTCTCTTCTACTTTTTTAACTAATTCATCTGCTACTTTATCTACTACTAATATTCTTTTTACAGCAGTACACCTTTGACCTGAATATGAATATGCTCCAGAAACAATATTCTTAGCTGCTAAATCAAGATCTGCATCCTCTAATACTATTGCAGCATCCTTACCTCCTAATTCCATTAGTAGTGGTGTCATAGTTGATATCTTGGAAATATGAACTCCTACTTCTGTACTTCCTGTAAAATTAATAAAATCTACTAGTGGATGTGTTACTACATAATCACCAATTTCGCTTCCTCTTCCAGTTATAGTATTTAAGACCCCTGCTGGAACTCCAGCTTCTTGGAATACTCTAACTAAGTGAAGTGCACTTATACTACCTTGAGTTGCAGGTTTTAGAACTACACTATTTCCTGCCATTAATGCAGGAGCTATTTTTGATGCTGATAAATTTACTGGATAATTAAAAGGTGATATAGCAAGAACAACTCCTAATGGAACTCTATTTACTATACTTATCTTACCTTTTCCTGTGCCAGGGAATAAATCTCCTGGAACAGTTTCTCCAGTCATATTTTTAGCAGTATCTGCAGTAAATCTTATATAGTCAGCTGTTCTATGAACTTCTGATACAGCACTGTTTCTATCTTTTGCAATTTCTCTTATCATAACTTCAGCTATCTCGTCTGCATTTTTATCTAATAAATCAGCAGCTTTTAACAATATTAAAGCTCTCTCATTTAATGGTATCTTGTTCCAACCCTCTTGTGCATCTCTTGCATTAGCAATTGCATTATCTGCTTCTTCTTTACTCATGGCTTGAACTTTTCCAATTACTGATCCATCACATGGAGATTTAATTTCTATGAGTTTACTTGTTTCACTTGTAACCCAATTTCCACCAACTAGGTTTCTGTAAATATTGTTTTCACAACACAAATTCTTAAACATGTTTTTTACCTCCTTTTCTATAAAGCCTGATCAATTTTATCCCTATCAAATCCTACTATTATACTACCATTTATATCTATAACAGGTACACTTCTTTGTCCTGATACCCTAAATACTTCTTCTCTATTTTCTTTAGCATCAGCTACTATAATTTCTTCATACTCAACGCCTTTAATATCAAAATATTTTTTAGCTTTAACGCACCAAGGACACCAATCTGTTGAATATATTTTTACCATTACTTATCTCTCCTTTGTTCTACAATATATTTTTCAGCATCTAATGCAGCTATAGTTCCATCCGCTACAGCAGTAGTTATTTGTCTAAATTGCTTTTCCCTTACGTCTCCAGCAGCATAAACACCTTTTACATTAGTTCTCATATTTTCATCTGCAATTATATATCCTGCCTTAGTTAAATTTAAATCGTTCTTGAATAGGTCAGTTTTAGGTTCTGTTCCTATATATCCAAATACAGCATCCATTGCAATTTCCTTTTGTTCTCCCGTAACTGTATTTTTAATAATTCCTCTATCTATGAAGCTTTCTCCTTCAACATTTACTAAATCCCAGTTATACATTACTTCAATCTTAGGATGATTTAGTACTTCATGAAGTGTAGCTTTCTCTCCTTTGAAATAATCATATCTTCTTATCATAATTACCTTTTTAGCAAACTTTGTTAAGAATAATGCCTCTTCTAAAGCTGAATTTCCACCTCCAACTACGGCGATTACTTTATCTTCATACATTGCGCCATCACAAACAGCACAATAATGTACTCCCTTACTAGTGAATTTTTCTTCATTAGGTAGTGGAAGTTTCTTAGGAGTTGCCCCTGTTGAGATTATTACAGCTTTTGGTTTATAAATATATGAATCAGTTTCTATTATCTTTTCATTATCAGTTAACTTAGCACTTTGTACTGAATCAAATTCATCAATTACTGCTCCAAGCTCCTCTGCCTGCTCTTGCATTAAATCTGCAAGTTTTCCGCCCTCAACTGTTTTGAAACCTGGATAATTTTCTATAGTATAACTTGTTCTCACCTGTCCACCTAATACAGCATTTTCTAAAAGCATCATATTAAGCTTAGCCCTTGCTGCATATATAGCTGCAGTCAACCCAGCTGGTCCTCCACCAATTATCATTAATTCTATATTTTTTATCTCTTTGCTCATATATTGCTTCACTCCTCACTTACCCCCCAGGGGTATGTCTAGTTTTATTATAGCATACTTTATTTCGATTTCAAGTATTTTCTAATAAAAATTATTAATTAACAATTGTATCACAATCTTCTCCTATACCTATTATTATTCTTCAAAATTATAAATAATACTCTTCACTTTTTTCCCTAAAAGATCGTCAAGGAGATTATGAACCGTAGATTTTTTATAGGGAACTTATAATATTACACTGAGCATAAAATATTATAAATTCCTAAAGAGTAAAAAAATAAAAAGAGTCAATTTGAACTGAACCCATAATTTTAGACAATTTTTAATTAAGCTATCTTCAAGGACTGGAGCCTGTATTGAACAGGACTCAGTCCTTTTAGTTTGATCTTAATACGATTATTGTTGTA
>NZ_JAESWA010000020.1 GCF_016765615.1 Clostridium paridis
AACATATTTAGCTGACTCATACTAATAGATCGAGGGCTTGACCAAATAAAAACAACTGGATATTATGTGCAATTTTGAAAGAACATAAAGTTTTTTCATAAAGAATTAATTGGTGATAATGATACAAAGGTAACACCCCTTCCCATTTCGAACAGGACGGTTAAGCTTTGAGATGCCGATGGTACTGCACGGGAGACTGTGTGGGAGAGTAGGGAATCGCCAATTAGTTCTTTTTTTGTTGCGTAAAAGACTCATTGATATTATCAATGAGTCTTTTACTTTAGGCTATGTTTCAAATAAATGTAGCCCACTCATAGATTAAAATAAAAAATTTAAAAATAGAGAGCTAATGAATATCAAATGTGATATTTTGTAAATTATGTTATAATAAGTGTTATTAAAAACTACAATCTAATGAACAATGGTAAATTAAGACGAGTTAGTTTAATTTTTAAACTACTCGATAAATAGGAATTTTTTAAAGGTTATTTATATAATAGAAAGGTGGGAGATTTTTGATAGAAACAAAACGTCTTATAATTAGAGAAATGGTGCAGTACGATTATGATGCATTGTGCAGAATATTGTGTGATGAGGAAGTAATGCGTGCTGCTTATGAAAGTGCATTCAGCTTAGAAGAAGCGCAAAATTGGCTTAACAGACATTTTAAAAGATATGAAGAGTATGGTTTTGGACTTTGGGCTGTTGAATTAAAAGAAACAAATGAAATGATTGGTCAATGTGGCTTAACTATGCAAGTTTGGAGGGAAAAAGAAATTTTGGAAATAGGATATTTGTTTCAAAAAGCGTATTGGCACAAAGGTTATGCAGCAGAAGCGGCAATTGCTTGCAAGGAATACGCTTTCTCAGTTCTTAATGCAAGTAGCGTTTATTCTATTATTAGGGACACAAATATAGCCTCTCAAAAAGTTGCTATTCGAAACGGTATGAATATTATTGATAAAGATACTAAGAATTTTAGGAATATAGATATGGACTTTTTTCTGTATTCTGTAGAGCGAACAAAATGAGCATAATACCAAGTAAAAAACAATTGATAATAATATGCCTTTAAATGCTATTATGAAAGTCAAATTGATAAGTTCCAATTTATCGTTGAAGTAATTCGTAATCTTCATTTAGTGAGCATTATAGGTGGGCAATCCCACCTATAATTTTTATTGGGCTATATTCCAGCACTATATTAAAGCATAGCCTTACTTTAAGCTTAATTAGAATTATATTAAAATCTATATAGTCCATTATTAAATTAAGTCAATAAGTAATTTATATCCATCGGAAAGATATCTAGAAATAGTGTATTCAACTGGTGTATTTTTTGAGTATCCTATTTTTGTTCTATCTATTAGTGCAGTAGGTTTATCTAAGCTAAATTCTTGAATATCTTTTTCTGAGGATATATATGCAGAGAGTATCTCATTACCTCCAGTTACCTCATACCCTTCAGATTCCAAGAGTTTATAGAGAGAACCTTCAAAGTCACTTTTTAAAGTAAGTGGAAGTAATGGATTTAAATAGGTTTCGAAAATAGTTACGATTTTTCCATCTATTCTTCTACTTCTTTTAAGTTTTATGACTTTAGTATCAGTGGCAATATGAAATATTTCGCAAGCTTTTTGGGGAGCTAACTCATAGCTTACAGAATCAACTATACGTATAGATCTGCTGTCTTGCTCCTCTAACTGTTTAAAAGAGGATTGAACCCTAGTATATGTTTTATTTGAAGTCGAGGATTGGACAATAGTACCTTTTCCACGCATTCTAATTATGTATCCTTCAGTCATTAAACGTTCCATTGCCTGCCTTACAGTAACTCTAGAAACACGAAATTTTTCAATTAATTGCATTTCACTTGGCAAGGTTGCTCCAACTTTATATACTCCAGACTCTATATCATTTCTAATAATTGCTGCTAATTGGCTCCACAAAGGCTTAGCACCGATGCTATAATCTAAAGTCATTAAATACACCACCTAGTTTAAAATAGTTATTATATTATTATATTATTATATTACATATAGAAAGGTAATTCTACATGAGGCATATGTATATAAAATATACTCAACTTTATATATTAATTTGGTATAGCAGAAGGGTAATATATTATTGACAAAGGTTGTATATGACTCTATAATAATTATGGTAAGTATTTATGGCTCGATAGCTCAGTCGGTAGAGCAGAGGACTGAAAATCCTCGTGTCGCTGGTTCGATTCCTGCTCGAGCCACCAGATAATCCTAGTACAATGTACTAGGATTATATTTTCTCTAAATTTACGGCAAAACTTTATTTATCAATTAATTAACATTAAGTATTAATGTTAAAAAGTTGGACTAAACCATGGCAATAGCCATGGTTTTTTTACTCCTCGAAGATTTTTTACAATTTTAAGCAATTTTTAATATTTGCTTAAGCAGAATGTAAGAAAATATTAATAATAGTATTATAGAATAATATACAAGAAGAAATCTTAAAAAAAAGGGGTGTATTTAGGATGAAGGCTATAATTGAAAAGATATCATTAACAGATAAAGAAAATGAATATCTTGCAAAAGGAATTGCAGTTGGTGCAGGATTAGGAGTTGTTTTAGGCATTGTTATAGATAATATAACTTTAGGGTTCTCTTTGGGTGGGGTTATAGGTGTACTAGCATCATTGGGATATTCTTTTGTTAAAAAGCATAGATAAAAAATAAAACCTGAATATTGAGATATACAGGTCTTGAAATTATAAAATTTATATAGTTCTTAAAAACTCTAAAACTTCATTAACATGGTCTTTAACTTTTACTTTCCTAAATTCTTTTTTTAGGATTCCAGATTCATCTATTATAAATGTGCTTCGTTCTATACCAATTGTTTTTCTTCCGTACATGTTCTTTTCTTTGAGAACATCATATAATTCGCATACTTTTTTATCTTCATCACTTAAAAGTATGAAAGGTAATCCGAACTTACTTATAAACTTGTCGTGTGAGGATAAAGTATCTTTGCTAATCCCTAGAATAATAGCATTTTCATTAGATATTTCAACATAATAGTCTCTAAAATCACAGGCTTCTGTTGTACAACCTGGAGTATTGTCTTTTGGGTAAAAATATAATATTACTTTCTTTCCTCTATAATCACTTAATTTATGAAGTTTTTCATCTGATCCTAATAGTGAGAAATCAGGACACTCCTTATTAATTTCTATATTATTCATAAAAATACCTCCGAATCATTAATATTATAAATATTATATAATAATAATTATTTATTGACAAGTTTTGAAACATGATAAAAACTTAAAATAGAGAGAATAATTATAAATAAGTATATTGTGCAATGATAGTAATATTATGTTATTATTATTGAGTATAATTTTAAAATTAAAGGAGATTTTTTATGGAAAATAAGGTTTTGGCAATTGTAGCAGGTAATGAGATAACAGAAAAAGATTTAAATGAAGCAATTTCTAAATATCCAGCTGATAGAAGAGGAATGTTAGCATCAGAAGAAGGGAAAAAACAATTATTAGAGCAGGTTATTTCTTTTGAGTTAATGTATAATTTCGGAAAAGAAAATTCTTTAGATAATACAAAAGAATTTGAACAAGAAGTTGAGAAGTTTAAAAAAGAACTTTTGACACAAATGGTTATTAATAAAGTGGTATCAGAAGTAACTGTAACTGATGATGATGCACTTAAATTTTATAATGAAAATAAGGAAATGTTCCTTGAACCAGATACGGTTACAGCAAAGCATATATTAGTACCATCTGAAGAAGAATGTAATGCTATAAAAGATGAAATAGAAGCAGGAAGCATAACATTTGAAGAAGCTGCAGCTAAATACTCTACTTGTCCATCGAAAGAGCAAGGTGGAAATTTAGGATCATTCTCAAGAGGAATGATGGTTCCAGAGTTTGAGGAAGCTGCATTCAATGCTGAAATTGGAAAGTTAACTGAAAGTGTTAAAACTCAATTTGGATATCATTTAATAAAAGTTGAAAGTAAAAACCCAGCCAAAGAATTAAGTTTTGAAGAAGTTAAGGATGGGGTTGTAAATCAATTAATTCAACAAAGTCAGCAAAAGAAATATTTTGATTTAGTTGATGAGTTATCAGAAAAATATGGTGTTGAAAGAAAGTAGTTAGCAATAACTCCCTAAAGATCTTAGGGAGTTATTATTTTTACTCTTACGATTTTTTTACAGCAATAAAGGCTTGAAAATTTATTAAAATAATGCTATAGTTATAAAAGCTTTAATTTAGTCCAGCGAGACTAAGAAGGAGGAATTTACAAATGAATGAAAATCAATTAGAAAAATCTATAGTGGACGTTAATGAAATGCCACCACTAAAAAAAGCAATTCCATTAAGTATCCAACATCTTTTTGCAATGTTTGGATCATCTGTATTAGTTCCAATTCTTTTCAAAATAGATCCCGCAACAGTATTATTTTTTAATGGTATAGGTACTTTACTTTATGCATTTTTGACAAAGAAACGTATACCAGCCTACTTAGGATCAAGTTTTGCATTCCTTTCACCAGTATTCATGTTAACAAGCCAAGGATATTCTTTTCAAACAGTACAAGGCGGCTTTGTGATAGCTGGACTAGTATTCGCACTAGTTGCGTTATTAGTAAAATTTGTTGGTATAGGAGTAATAAATAAATTATTTCCACCAGCAGCAATGGGTGCAATAGTTACAATTATCGGATTAGAACTTGCTCCAACAGCTGCAGACATGGCAGGCTTTGCCGTAGGTGGATCAAATAATCCAACTGCATCAAATACTACTTGGATTATAGTTTCTATGGTTACCTTAGCAACAGTAATACTATGTAATATAATACTTAAAGGATTTTTAAAAGTTATACCTATACTTATAGGAGTAGTAGTTGGATATATTACAGCTTATGCAATGGGATTAGTAGACTTCGCTACAATAAGTAGTTCAAGCTTCTTCGCTTTACCAAATATAAAAGTAGCAACTTTTGATTTACATGCAATATTAACTATTCTTCCAGCAGCATTTGTTGTTATAGCAGAACATATAGGTCACCTTGCTGTAACAAGCAGTATTGTAGAAAAAGATTTAGCAAAAGATCCAGGACTACATAGATCACTATTAGGCGATGGACTTTCAACTATGATATCTGGTATGTTTGGTTCAGTACCAACAACAACTTATGCAGAAAATATTGGAGTAATGGCTTTAACAAAAGTATATAGCGTATATGTAATTTGTGGAGCAGCACTAATTTCATTAGTACTAGGATTTTCAGGTAAACTTTCTGCACTAATAATTAGTATTCCAACTCCAGTAATAGGTGGAATAAGCTTATTATTATTTGGAACAATAGCAGCATCAGGTTTAAGAACATTCATCGAAAAGAAAGTTGATTATTCAAAATCAAGAAACTTAATATTAACTTCTGTAATATTTATAGTAGGGTTGAGTGGAATTAAGATAAATGTTTATGGATTAGAATATAAAGGAATGGTACTAGCAACAATAGTGGCAATAGCATTAAATTTACTATTCATTCTATTCGATGCAATAGGAATAATGAACGAAAAACCAGATGAGGTTTAATATTATAGAAAAAAGCTTGGACTTAGTCCAAGCTTTTTTGTTTATATAGCCATATCATTAAAACTATTTATATATTTATCAGCTTTTTGTATTAGCTGAGGTTTTTGATGCTCTGAGTATTTATCATAAACTGCTACAACCTTCATTCCAGCAGATTTTGCACCTTCAACTGCAGCAAGTATATCTTCGAATACAATACAGTTTTCAGGGGAAACACCTAACCTTTTTGCAGCAAGAAGGTAAATATCTGGATAACTTTTAGGTTTGTCAACTTCGTTTGTTGTTGTAATAGAGTCAATATAATTACTAATGCTATTGCTTTCTAAAGCCACATCCAGTAAAGGTGAAGAGTTAGAGGTTGCAATTGCAATCTTAATACCTTTTTCTTTTAAAGAAGAAAGAAATTCTATTGCACCTGGTTTTAATGGAGCATTATTTTTATAATTTTCATAAGCTAGAGAATTTATTTCCTCCATTATTTCTTCAACAGACTCAGAAAGATTAAAGGTTTTTCTAAAATATTCAGCAGTTTGTTGAAAGCTTAGATGATTAATTTCATCCTCTAAGTTTTCAGGCTTAACAATCCCTTTGTTTTCTAAATAGCTCTTATCAAGCTCATCCCAAATCCACATCGAATCAATAAGTGTTCCGTCTAAATCAAATATTGCAGCTTGTACATCTTTGAACAAAATTTTCACCTCAAATATTATTAGTATTATTATAAATTTAAAATAATGTTAGATTCTTTATAGGTTTTAAGTTAAGTTTCCTATCACAAACCCTATGACATAATGGTATATTAAAATCTTAAAGTACGCAATTAGTAAAATATACTTATATAAGAAAATAAGAGAGGTATGACCTCTCTTAAAATGAAAAACATAACATTAAGTTAGCTAAATGTTCTTTCGAAAATCTCAATTTTATGTTCGTCTCTAAAATCATCTAATTTCTCAATACCAATTTTCTTGAAAACTTCATCTAAAACTGGGCTATGTGTAGCTATTTTAACTGGTGAATCATAAGCAAAATCATCAACGGCTGTTTTTCCTTCATCCCTAGAAACTATTGCTTTAGGACCACCTACGCAACCACCAATACATCCCATGCCTTCAATGAAATTAACATCACCTAATTCACCAGCTTGGGCCTTGGCTAGTATTTCTTTGCAATCCTTAACTCCGTGAGCTTGAGCTGTTTTTAATAATTTATGTTTCTCAGGAAATAATTCTTCTATAGCTTCAGATACTGCGATGGAAACACCGCCTGTTCTAGCATAAAGTCTTCCGCCTCTAGAAGCGTATTCTACTGAAGGTATTCCAGTAAGCTCGCCTGGATTAATCTCAAGAACATCAAAAATATCTCGTACTTCTTGGAAAGTTAAAACATAATCAACTGAACCCTTAATATCAGGATCATTTCTTTCAGCTTTCTTAGCAATACATGGGCCTATGAAGACTACTTTTGCATCAGGGTTTAATGTTTTTAATACTCTCCCAGCTGCAATCATAGGTGAAACAGAAGGTGAAACATCTTTAACTAAATCATGATATACTCTTTTTAGCATTCCAACCCACATAGGACAGCAACAAGATGTAATCATAAGGTCACCTTTCTTATGAACATGCTTATCAAATTCTACAGCTTCTTTTATTGTTAACATATCTGCAGCAAAAGCTACTTCAATCATATCTGTAAATCCAGCTTTCATAAAGGCTGCCCTTAGTTGATCTAGTGATACATTAGGACCCCATTGCCCTGAAATAGCCGGAGCCACAGCAGCTATAACCTTTTCATTATTCTTTAAAAGTTCTAATATAGGCATAAATTCGATTCTATCTAGTAATTTACCGCTATCACAGGCTTCAACGCACATTCCGCAGTCGACACAAAGAGATTCATCTATGTATGTACCACCAGTTAAAGGATCTTCTAAGATAGCATCGAAAGCGCAAACTCTTTGGCAGTTTGTTTTTTCACCAGATTCCTTTCGACAACTGGCATTGCAGGAAGCTAATTTTTCTACAATACGTTCACGTATCTTGTATTCAGTTATTGCTCTTTTTAAGTTATATACGTAGTTTTCGTCTTGCTTTACCTCTACTCCACACAAAGAAGAGATTACGGACATTGCTTCCTTTTTTTCGGATTCAGAAGCATTTAAAATCTCATTTACGACTTCGTCAAAATTTCCATCATAATAAGACTTTACTAATTTTTTAAATAATTGTTCATAATCTTTTTTCATAAAAATCCTCCTAAATAGCAATAATAGTTAGTATAAAGTTATTTTATCCTAAAAAACAATGTTTATTATGTCAACAAGATTATGTCTAATGAGGAGATATTTAACTATGATGTTATTTGTTACATCCTATATATTTATAATACTTCTTTTTTGGAGTCTTTGTAAAGCAGCATCAAAAGAAGATAAATATTATGATATTTTTGATGAAAATAAAAATAAAATGAAATAATTATATAGTTCTAAAAATATTATATATTGTTATTAATATTTTTGGAGGGTATATGGTAGATTTAGTAATAGATCCTGGTCATGGTGGAACAGATCCTGGAGCACTAGGTAAAAGTGGATTAAAAGAGAAAGAATGCACTCTATATATTTCAAAAAAGGTTAAGGAACTTTTGGAGAATAAGAATGTCACTGTAGAGATGACCAGGGATGATGATAGCTACGTAACTTTAGAGGAAAGGGCAAATTTTGCAAATTTAAAAGGAGCAAGATATTTTATAAGCATTCATATTAATAGTGCAGAAGTAGATACTGCAGAAGGAACTGAAATTTATGCATTAAGCAAAGGGGGAGAAGGAGAAAAATTATCTGCAGTTATTCTAGAAAAGATAGTATCCAATTTGCAACTCAAAAACAGAGGAGTGAAATATGCTAACTTTACAGTATTAAAGCAAACAAATATGCCAGCTATTTTGGTAGAAGTATGTTTTATAAGTAATATAAAAGAAGAAACCTTACTTAAGGATGAGATTTTTAAAAACAGAGTTGCTGTAAATATTGCAAATGGATTTTTAAGGTATATTGGCAAAAGTGAAATTCCATTGGATGGTGATAATGAAACAATTATGACACCAATTATTTCAAAGCCTCAAGCAATTCAAGCACAAGCAATACAATGGGCAAAAGATAAAAATGCAGCAGAAGTTTTTATTTCTCTTGCAGATTTATATTGGAAGTTTAGTGAAGAGTGTGGAGGTGTTAATCCATTAGTGGCCTATGCACAAAGTGCATTAGAGACTAATTATGGGAAATATACAGGTAAAGTACCTGTATACTATAAAAATCCTTGCGGACTTAAGAAGAGTGACGCCAAAGGAGACAATCCTGAAGACCATGCGCAGTTTTCCTCATGGGAGGACGGTGTACATGCTCACTTAGATCATTTAGCATTATATGCTGGAGCAAAAGGATATCCCAAATTAGATACTAAAGATCCGAGACACTTTCAATATTTGTTAGGAAGAGCAAAATATGTAGAAACTTTATCAGGAAACTGGGCACCTTCTGATAATTATGGAATTAAGATTTTAAGCCTAATGGATGAAGTGGAGAAAACAATTGTTAAGGAGGAACCAATGCCAGATACTCCAAATGATAACAATAATAATAATAATAATAATGGCAGCAATAATGAAAATAATAATGACAATACTACAAATGATGGCGTAAATATTGATGAGATGAGAGCATATATTAATGAAATCTCAGGCGATATGGATAACTTAAAAAATAAAATAAATCTCATGAATAAGTACTTAAATGCTATTGATGTATTCTTAAAGAATGAAGAAAATATAAAGAATATATTAAATGATAATAATAAATCATTAACAGAGAAAAATAAAAGCTATGAACAAACATTAGAAGATATATTAAATTCAATAGCTAAGATTAGAAATATAGGATAATAAAAAAGGAATTGCAAAAGCAATTCCTTTTTTGGTCGGGGTGACAGGGATTGAACCTGCGACCTCATGGTCCCAAACCACGCGCGCTCCCATCTGCGCTACACCCCGAAGCACATAGATAATTATATATACTTTAAGGAGGTATGTCAATATTAAAATAAAAAAAGATTTGAATGTTTTGGAATACTTTACTTTTCAAGTTATAGTGTATATAATACCTTTATCTTAAAAAATAATAGGAGGATATACCTATGAGGGGAACTACAATTATAATGATATTAGCAAGCTTAGTATTTATTATTATTGGAATACTGATATTATTAAATAAAAAAATAGCAGGAGTTATAGGCGGAGGCATGTCTCCAGAAAATCATAAAGCATACATTAAATTTATAGGAACATTTTATTTAAGTGTTGGTTCAATTTGCATGATTTTTGGAATTCTTGATTATTTCTTTGCGAAATATTCACTTCTATTTGTAATATTATTTGCATTGATTATGATTTCATCATCAATGATCCAAATGAAGATAGCAACAAAGTACATAAAGTAATAAAAAGGTTTCTAAAAATATTTTTAGAAACCTTTTCTATTCTACTGCTTATTATTAAGCATTTTATTTCTTATTTCTTTAAATTTAGGGAAAGCTTTTTTGTAGGCATTATATAGAAGGTTGGAATTTACTAAGTCAAACTCACCTATAAACTCTACAAAATTACCATTAAAACCTTTTTTAAATTTATATAGGCCATAAAGTGGATTTTCAGGATTTAAGTCTCCGGAAACTCCTCTAAAGTCATATAAATAGCAGTCTAAATCGATTGAGTCAGAAATCATAGACCATTGCATTGCAAAGTTAGGCATTGTATCTCTTAAGATATTTTCTGAAGCACCATAAAGATACCAAGCTTTTCCACCATAATACAAGTAAATTGAACCAGAAAGATATATTTCCTGACCTTTAAATTCTTCTATATCAGCAATCTTTTGAGTGAAGCCCTCGATTTGTCTTAAGGATTCTTTATACTTGTTTTCTGCATCAGAAATTTTCTTTTGGATTCTACCGATTTTACCTTCTTCAGTTTCGGTTTTTAATTTTTCTTTTTGTTCCTCAATCTTAGCTAAGGCTTTCTCTCGTGCCTCTTCTTGCTTCTTTAATTTATCAGATAATCTTTTAAAGTCATTCTCATAACTATATTTAACCATATACAGTCTGCAATAAGGATATATTTCGGTAATCATATCTTTAAAATACCCTTTATGCCTAACTATGAAATTATCTCTTTTACCAGTAGTGACCATTATCTCATGAAATCTCTCTAAGACTTCTTCAGTTAAATTATCTTTGTCGTATACTTCAACAGAAAGGCCTCTTTCTTCAGCAACTTTTATATTATATCTTGTCTTACTAGAAAAGCTCTTAAAAACTTCTTTTTTTATAGCATTCTTATCTTCACCAGTTGGAAGAGGAAGTCTAAAAACAAAGTTTGGCTGAATAGCCTCAAAATTTTTAGAATCAGTATTCTTATATCCTAATGAGTTTAAGAAATTTTTTATATCGTTACCGCTATCTAGAAGCACTTCATTTTCCATTAGATGAACGTCGGGGTCAACTGTCAAAAAAGCTATATTATTTATTTTTGAATAGCTTCTTAAAAATTCTGTAAATTCAGCTAAAAGCTCTTTGTTTGTAAAATCGCAAACAAAGCCTCTTGGAGCATAAGCCATGTACTTATTTATATATGGAATTTTCCTTAGAAGTAGAGTAGTTGCCAATACTTTGTTATCTTCTGAATCATAGCCACATATAAACTTATGGGACCAATCTTTTTTAACTAAACTCCAATATGAAGTTTGAAAAATATGACCCTTTGGATCTATTTTATTAAAATCATTAATATCACTTTCTTGAACTTCCGTGAATTTATACAAGTTTAATATCCTCCCTTAATACAAGGTTTCAATTTTAACTACTTAAATTATAGATATTAGGCAGAGCCCCTACATATAAAGGAGCCTAAAGTTATAAATTTCGTTTAATATTTAAAACCCAGAGCTAAATTAATTATAAATAGCTTATTTTAAGCATAGTAATATTGTAATACGAATATTTTTACTAATCAAGATTAGTATTAGCATTGATTATTGAAAAAAATGCCTTTATAAATATTATGGACAAATTTACTAAATTTAATATTATGTAATCATTGGATAAATATATAATAAATGGTATAATATAACAATAGGAAGTGAAAGGAGGTTTTAGCATGTTTAATAATAAAAAGCACAGTATCTTTTCAAATAGAAAGAGTATAACGTTATTGATTACTGCTGCGTTTTTAATAGGTGGTAATACGCCAGTATTTGCTGAACCGATATTTACAAAAGAGCAACAACAACAATATGATGAATCTTCCTCCCAATATTCAAAGGAACAAGATGAACTTAATGAACTTCAAAACAAGGTAGATGAAATAGTGAAAAATATACAAGTTGTTCAAGTTGATATTGATAAAAACAACAGCCAAATATCAAATATCAAAAATGAAATTGATAAATTAAACAAGGATATTGAAAAAACCAAAAATGACTTAGAAATAAAAGAAAAGAGTTTTGGAGCAAGATTAAGACAGTTGTATAAATCGGGAGGAGAGAAAAGTTATATTGTAGTATTACTTAATGCTAAAAGCATAGGAGATTTTATCTCTAAGGCAGAAGCTATAAGTAAACTAATGTCTATGGACAAAAAAATAATAGATGAACTAAATGATAAAAAGGCAGAGTGTGCTAGCAAAATAGATGAAATGGAAGACAAAAATAAGGAACTTGAAAAATTAAATAAGGATAATCAAGTTAAGATTGATGAACTTAGTAAGAAACAAGATGAACAAAATGTTTACGTAGATGAAGTAAAAGGTAAAATGGAGATAATAGCTAAAGATTTAGCGCCACTGGAAAGACTTGAATATAAAGCATACGAACCAGTTGTAAATAGTCCTACCAGTAAGGAATCTGAACTAAGTAATGTGATTGACATTCTAAAGAATATTAGAAAAAACATTAAAACTCCTGAAGTTGACAGTGAAATTGCAAATCTAATTAACATAGCAAAAAGCAGAATTGCAACAGGAAATTGTGTACAAGATAATCCGATAAATAGAGGTGGAATATCAGGTAGTAATTTAGATGTAGTAAGTTATGCATCTCAATTTCTTTGGCATACGTATGCAAGTCCAGGGAATCCCCCAGATAGTTTTGATTGTTCCGGTCTTGTTCAATATGTATATAGA
The DNA here is from genome assembly GCF_016765615.1 of Clostridium paridis. Lineage (GTDB taxonomy): Bacteria > Bacillota > Clostridia > Clostridiales > Clostridiaceae > Clostridium_T > Clostridium_T paridis. The sequence goes on from NZ_JAESWA010000020.1 coordinate 12,840, forward strand.
CATTTTGGAGTAGATTTACCAAGAACTACTTGGGGTCAAGTTAATTGTGGTACGCCAGTAAGTTATTCAGAATTACAAGCTGGTGACTTAGTATTCACCAACGGTAATGGACACGTTGGAATTTATGTGGGTGGAGGACAGATGATACATGCTTCAATGCCTGGAGTAGGTGTTATCCAAGGACCTATATATCATTTTGTCACTGCAAGAAGAGTGAGATAAATATACTTAATATAGTGTGAATGAGGATGTTAGAGTTAATTTATATAATATTAACTTTAACATCCTTTTATGTTGAAAAATAAAATAAAACGTTGTTTATAAAAAATTAATAATAAAAGAAAACTGCTAAAATAAGTAAATAAATTAATATATTTAATGAAAAATGTAATATATTAACATTGAGGTGAATTTGGAAAAATGGTATAATTACAATGACGTTTAAAAGACGAAAGGGGGAAGTGGTAGTTATTGACTTGTCAATAATACCATTATGGTGATATGAAAAGAAAGGTTATTTCTGTTCTATTGACAGCAACACTAGTGTTAGGAACGGGTGTACAAGCATTAGCGGTACCTTTGACTGATAAACAACAACAAGAATTAAATGACAAAAATGCGACGTATTCAGATATTTCAAATAAATTAGACGAATTAACGAGTAAAGTTTATGCAATAGAGGCTGAAATAGAACCTATACAAGCTGAAGTAGATAAAAATAATAAAGAAATTAAGAATACTCAAAACCAGATTGATAAAAATAAAAAAGAAATCGAATCCACAAAAAAGGACTTAGAGGAAAAGGAAAAAGTATTTGGAACTAGAATGAGAGAAATCTATAAGTCTGGTGGAGAAAGCAGTTATATTGCTGTGTTACTTAGTTCTAACAGCTTAGGTGATTTTGTTGCTAAAGCTGAAGCAATTGGAAAGTTAATGAGTTTAGATAAAAAGATTATCGATGACTTAGATTCTAAAAAGAAAGAGTATGATGATAAGATTGCTGACCTAGAGAATAAGACTGAACAACTTAAAAAATTAAATGCAGATAATCAAGTTAAGTTAGTTGAATTAAATAGTAAAAAAGATGAACAGATGGTAGTTGTAAAACAGGTACAAGCTCAAGCAAATAGTGCAAAATCATCTCTTATGGCAAGTGAAAAACAATTATATCAACCATTTGCTGATATAATTAATAATTCAGGAAGTTCTGTTGATGATTTGAATAATGCAATTTCCGCATTAAGAGGAATCAGAAATGCAAAGCAAGTTAAGACTGATGCTTCTGATAAAGCAATAGTAGATTTAATTGAAAAAGCTAAAACTTTAGTGAAACAAAAACAAGCTGCAAGTAACTATACTCCAAGCAGAGGTGGCGGAAGTACTCCAACAGCATCAAGTTCTGCAATTGTTTCATATGGATATAACTTTATAGGAAGACCTTATGTATGGGGAGCAACTGGACCGGATGCATTTGACTGCTCAGGACTAGTTCAATATGTTTATAGACATTTCGGTATTAATTTACCTAGAACAACATATGATCAAGTTAATGTTGGTTCACCAGTTTCATATGGTGATTTACAACCTGGAGATATAGTATTCACAAATGGAATTGGACATGTTGGTATCTATGTAGGTGGAGGCCAAATGCTTCATGCATCTATGCCAGGTGTAGGTGTTATCGTTGGACCTATATATCATTTTGTAACAGCTAGAAGAATTTAATAAAATTGATTAAATGGCGTATCTAAAGGGAGACCTTTGAGACGCCTTTTTAATTTGCTAAAACATTGATGTTTTCAATCCCTATAACTATAATATAAAGGTAGTTAAATAATGGAGTGTGATTTTGTGAATTATAACGCATTACTAATGAATGATGAAACTTTAGATGATCTGCAATTAAATGGACTTATGTTAATCCAAAAGCAGAATGCTTTTAGGTTTGGTATAGATGCGGTGCTTTTGGCTAATTTCGCTAATGTAAGAAAAAATAGCAGAGTTATTGATTTGTGTACGGGAACTGGTATAGTACCATTTTTGATAAAAGGGAAAAAAAATCCTAAAACAGTCTTAGGAATAGAGATTCAAGAAGAATTCGTGGAAATGGCTAATAGAAGTGTAGAAATAAATAAACTTAAGGAGCAGGTTAGCTTTATGGCTGGGGATTTAAAAGATATAAATCTACTGAAGAAAATAGATAAAGCTGATATTGTAACAGTTAATCCTCCATATAAATTAAACTCATCAGGAATTATAAATCCTAATGATAGGTTGGCAATAGCCAGACATGAAATTCTATGCAATTTAGAAGATGTAATAATTGCAGCTAGGATACTATTAAAAGATAATGGAAGATTATGCATGGTACATAGGCCAGAGAGGTTAGCTGATATTCTTTGCCTAATGAGAAAACATAAAATAGAGCCTAAAAGAATACAAATGATTCATCCTAATACAAAAAAACCGCCAAATATTGTTTTGATTGAAGGTCAAAGAGATGGAGGAGCTTTTCTTAAATGGGAAGCACCATTGTATGTTTATGGAGAGGATGGAAGATATACTGAGGAAATAGATAAAATATATGGTAGAAGTAAAGGAGAAGGTAGTAATGAGTAAGTTATATATTGTACCAACCCCTATTGGAAATCTTAAAGATATAACGCTTAGAGCACTAGAAACATTGGAGTTAGTTGATACAATTGCAGCAGAAGATACAAGGCAGACAATTAAGCTATTAAATCATTATAATATAAAGAAAAATTTAATAAGCTATCATCAACATAATGAAATGGGTAAATCAGAAGAAATAATTAAAAGAATTAGCATGGGTGAAAACATTGCACTTGTAAGTGATGCAGGATCGCCAGGAATATCCGATCCAGGAAGTGTTATTATAAGAAAATGTATCGAAGAAGGTGTGGAGTTTGAAGTTCTTCCAGGAGCTACGGCGATAATAACTGCGCTTGTAGCATCTGGTTTAGACACAACTAAATTTTCCTTTAGGGGATTTCTGCCACGAGAAACAAAAGATAGAAGAGAATTAGTTGAAGAAATAAAAGAATACCGAGATACTCTGATTTTTTATGAAGCGCCACATAGATTATTAGAAACGTTAAAGTTTTTAAGAGAATCCTTTGGGAACAGAGAAATATCAGTATGTAAAGAGTTGACTAAATTACATGAAACTTTTGTAAGGGGCAAATTGGAAGAAGTGATAGAGTATTTTTCGAGCAATAGTATTAAAGGGGAATTTGTATTAGTTTTAAGTGGGAAAAGTGACCAGGAATTGGTAGAAGAAGCTAAAGCTAAGTGGGAAAACCTGACCATAGAAGAGCATATAATTAAATTTATAGATGAAGGCTTGGATAAGAAGGAAGCCATAAAAAAAGTTGCTAAGGAAAGAGGCTTAACTAAATCTGAAGTATATAAATATGGTGTTGGAATATAAAAAATCGTCAAGGCGATTATGAGCCTTCGATTTTTTACTCGCATCTGCCTTTCCATACGCATGTGAGGAAAAACTGGCAGGCGACTAATTCTATTTTTAACTCTTTAGGGAGCCTATAGTTTTTTTGTAGGAAACTTATAATGTTATCCTCAACCCTAGAATATTATAAATTCCTAAAGAGTTAAAAAAAGCACTTCTGGGGAAGAAGTGCTTTAATATCACAAACTCTTGGGGAAAAGAGTTTGTGTGGAGAGATTGAAAGATAAACAAACTATCTTACTTTTTTAATTCTGCTAAACAATTTTTGCAGATGTTTTTACCTTTGTAGTTAACAACATCTCTTGCATCACCACAGAATATGCAAGCTGGTTCATATTTCTTTAATATAATTTGTTCACCATCAACATATATTTCTAAAGCATCTTTTTCCGCAATATCAAGAGTTCTTCTTAACTCTATTGGGATAACGATTCTTCCTAATTCATCTACTCTTCTTACTACACCTGTTGATTTCATAATTTTTCCTCCTCATTTTACATCCTTCGACATATTTCTACTTAATACTAGCAAAGTTGTAATTTAAAGTCAATACTTTTCTGTATTAAATTCACACAAATTACAAATTTCTTACTTAATTAGCATCTAATATAAATATAATACCATTTAATTGAAATGTCAATAGTGTGTTTTACTAAAAAATGTCAATAATAATGATATTAGGAAAAAAAGTCATAATTAAAATAATGTCGCTAAATGGCTATGTTGAGCGGTTTTCAAAGAGAATAACATTGAAGGTATGGGGTAAACAGTAATGGTGAAAAAAATGTAACCATTTTACAATAAGAAGAAAAACATTGTCGAATTGTTATATTTATATCAATGAAATATGAGAGGTATGAATTTAAATTATATTTTTACCTAAAAATTAATGTGATATTTTTTTTAAGAAATTTATATTTAAAGAAAAAATGAAAATATTTAGTAATAATTTATTAGAAGTTATTGACAATAAATGCCTTAATATTAAATTCATTTTATAAGAAATAAAATTTAAATAAATATCAACATAAAAAAGAAAAAAGTTGTAGTTATAATATGAATATTATAATATTTAAAGGTAATATTTTGTATGTAATAATATGAAAGAATTAGTCACATGAATTCCACAGTTAATAAACAAGTTAATAACAGCTAAAATGTTAATAATGTGGATAATTCTAAAACTTATAAAAATAAATCCACATTTTTCATAAACTTATCCACAATATATGTTGATAACCTGTGAAAAAGTGTGGATTACTCTTTCAGGTATTATTTTCTAATAGGTTATTAAATTAATAAAATATTAAAAAATATGTGATAACTTGTAAAGGGTTTAGTATTACTATATAATAAAATTGAAAGTGGAGATAATTATAAAATCGAGGTGTTTATATGAATAGTAACAAATATGATGATCAGTATATGATGTCATTAGCTCAGGAGATGTCAAAAAACAATATGGTTTCTTATGAAGAGTTCCCTAAATATGATTTGTTTTTATCACAGGTTATAGACTACTTAAATGATAAATTTACTGAAGATAAATATACAAACAATATAGTACAAAATTATGTTAAAAGTGAAGTAATATCTAAACCAGAAGATGGTAAGAAAAGAGGATATACAAAAGTACATTTAGCACAACTTGTTCTACTAAGCTATATGAGACCAGTTTTAACAACAGAGGAGATTAAAAAAGTATTTAAGTTAGCATTTAATGAAATAAATGTAAGAACAGATGATATTATTTCTTGGGAGGATGCTTATAAGATTTTCTCAGATATTCAAAAAGAAAGTTTTAATGAGTTGATTACTGGGCCATTACTAAAAGATTCTAAATTGGATGGTATTATAAAAGATTTAAATTTAGAAGAAAAGGATGAAGAAAGAATTAAATTATTTTTACAAGTTATTTCCCTAATAGCTCAGGCTAGTGTTATTAAGAAACTTGTTCAAAGATTAGTAAATGAATATAATGAGTAGAATAGTTGTTACAAAATGATTATTTATGTAATAAGTTATGTAAAAAAATGAAGTTAAAAATATGTTATATATTTATTTATTATAGAAAGTAAATCTTAAATGAGAAATTTAAGATTTACTTTTTTTTTAGATACAGTATTATTTTAAAGTATAGGCTAATTTAATTTTATAAATTTTGTTCACAAAACTATTAGGGTTTGTATTATGAAATGATGAGGGTGGATTTTGAAAATGTTAAGGAATTATAAAAATGATGGGAAGTGATGAGAATAAATATGAAAAGAATTGACAAAATATATAATTATATTTTAGAAGAATCTAAAGCCTATACAATTGAAGATTTTAAGAGAATAAAAGGTTTTTCTGCTATAGAGATATCGGAAAAATTAGGGATACTTAGAAATAATGTAAGTAAAGAACTTAATGAACTGCATAAACAAGATTTGGTTATAAAAATAAAAGAGAGACCTGTTAGATACTTTAGCAAAAAGAGACTTGAAGAAATGCTCAACCTTAACATAAAGGAGAAGCAATTAGAAATTAGAGATGTTTATAATCTTTTTGATAATGAAAGCAATGTGATATCGTCTCCATTTGATTATCTGATAGGGGCAGATGGTAGTTTGAAACAAGCTATAAATCAATCTAAAGCAGCAATAATGTATCCACCAAATGGATTACATACTTTGATCTTAGGTGAAACTGGTGTTGGTAAAACTTTATTTGCTAATATGATGTTTAACTATGCTAAGTTCTCAGGTAAATATAGGGAGGATGCACCTTTTATAGTATTTAATTGTGCCGACTATGGGAATAATCCTCAACTGCTTTTATCTCATATATTTGGACATACAAAAGGAGCATTTACTGGTGCAGATACCGAAAGAGATGGGATTGTTCAAAAGGCAAATGGAGGAATTTTGTTTCTTGATGAAATTCATAGACTAAGTCCAGAAGGACAAGAAATGATATTTTATTTTATGGATACTGGAACGTTTAATAAACTTGGTGAAAATGAAAGAAAAAGAGAAGCTAATGTATTGATTATTGGAGCAACAACTGAAGATCCAAAGTCTTCATTGTTAGCAACCTTCTTAAGGAGAATTCCTGTAACTATTACTATTCCTTCATTACAACAACGTCCACTAGAAGAAAGAGTTCAATTAATAAAACATATGTTTACAGCAGAGGCAAGTAGAGTTGATAAAAACATTAGTATTTCCAGAGAAGTAATAAAAGCTTTAATAGGTAGTTCCTATATGGGAAACATAGGAAAGTTGAAATCTAATATTCAGCTGATATGCGCTACTGCGTTTTTGAATTCATTGGATACTAAAGAAACTATAAGAATAGACCTGAATGATATTCCAGAGAGTATTCAAAAAGGTCTATTTGCGATATCTAATAATAGAAGAGAATTTGAAGAGCTATCTCATGTTCTTGATAAAAAGGTCATAGTAAGCCCACAAGGTGAGGTTAACTTGCTTCAAAATGACGATTATGAATTACCATTTAATTTATATAAGATAATTAAGGATAAGTCGGCTATATTAACAAATGAAGGAATGAATAAAGACGTTATTCATGACTTAGTTATGAAGGATATTGATGCGCAACTTAAAACTTTCTATAAGAAGATAAGAAAAGATAGTACTGTAAAAGAAAAGTTATTATCAATAGTGGATAATGAAATCTTTGAATTTGTAAAGCATATCAAAGAATACACTGAAAAAAGTTTGGATATCAAATATGGTGAGAGATTTACTTATGCAATGAGTCTTCATTTAAGTGTATTTTTAAAACAGAGAGCAGATGATAATCTTACAAAAGAGAAAATAGAAAGAATGGGATATGTAATAAATGAAAAAAGTGATGAATATGAAGTAGCTGAAAAAATAGCGTTAAAGATTGAAAAAAAGTTTAAGGTAAAAGTTCCCAAAATAGAAATTGAATATTTGGCTATACTATTAGTGAATTTAGAGGAAGAAAATACTGTCGGAAAAGATGATAAAGTTGCTATTCTGGTTGTAGCTCATGGAAGTAGTACTGCCTTAAGTATGGTAAATGTTGCAATTGATTTATTAGGTAAAGAAGGTCCTATAGATGCAGTAGATATGCCACTAGATGTTAGTCCTCAAAGTATTTTAGAAGATGTGACAGAAAAAGTAATTGAAATGGATCAAGGTAAAGGAGTTCTTCTAATGGTGGATATGGGATCCTTGGCTACTTTCGGAAAGATAATACAAGAAAAAACAAATATTAAAACTAGAACGCTAGAGATGGTAACTACGCCTTTGGTTATAGAAGCAGTAAGAAAGGGGCATTTATTTTCAGAGGAGCTAGATGAAATCTATTTTTCATTAAGGGATTTCTCAGGTTACTCTAATATTGAGGATAATAAAAGTGATGATCAGGATAAAGCAGTAATAACTATATGTTCATCGGGACAAGGGACCGCTGAAAAATTGAAAGAAATAGTTAAATCTATCATAGATGATATAACGGTGGAAAATATCGAGGTAATACCTATTGGGATAAGAGGAGCCGAAGAGAAAGTAAAGTATCTGCAGGGGAATAAGAAAATTCTTGCAATAGTTGGAGTTAAAAATGTTTCTCAAGAAATTCCGTTTATATCTTTAGAATCATTCATCGGAGGTAATGGAGCTAATGTACTTCGAGGAATTATATCAGGAGTTGAGGTTGAAGAAGAAGAAAGTAGGAATTTGGTTGTAAGAGAATTATGTGAAGAAAGTTTGGAAGAATATTTAACCTTTCTAAATCCTAAAAAAGTTATTGGACTTCTTATGGAGTTCATAAGTGTATTAGAAAAGCTGTTGAATAAAAGATATAACAATGGTGAACAACTGAGATTGATTGTCCATGTAGCTTGTGCATTGGAAAGAATGGTGCAGAACCAAGGGTTAACTTATAGGGGAGAAGAGAATTTTGCAGAAGAAAGTGTAATGGCAATTGAAAGTGCTGCTGAAATATTCCAAAAAAGTATTAATATTAAATTGTCAAAAGATGAAGTGTATCATATTTGTGAAATAATTTGATACTGTATCAAAAATAAGTTTAATACTGTATCAAAACAATAAGTAAAGTGTATCAAAAATGCAGAATAAAATTAATTAAAGTATCAAAAAATAAAAATATTATCAATGAAATGGCTTACATTCATTGATACACTTTTTTGGCACGATACTTGCTATAAGATATAGTGTCAGAAAAAACCAACGGAAATATTAAAGGAGGAGTTTAAATGACAGCAGTAATAGTTGCAACACATGGTAAATTTTCTGAAGAGGTTGTGAAATCCTCAGAAATGATATTTGGAAAACAAGAAAATGTAGAGTATGTAACCTTCGTACCAGGTGAAGGCACTGAAGATTTAATAAGAAAATATAATGAAGCTATTGAGAAGTTAGATACAAATGAGGGTGTTTTATTCCTAGTAGATTTATTTGGAGGAAGTCCATTTAATGCTGCAAGTACCTTAGCTATATCAAATGAAAAGATGGATATAGTTACTGGTGTAAATCTACCAATGCTACTTGAAGTATATGGAACTAGAATGATGTCTAATTTTGAAGAAGTAGTTAAAGCTGCACAAAATGCAGGTAAAGATGCTGTTAAGGCTTTCAAGGAAGGTCTTGCAATAAATAAAAATAACGACCTAGATGATGAGGAGGTATTATAAATGAAAATTGTATTAGCAAGAATTGATGACAGATTAATACATGGTCAAGTAGCTACAGTTTGGTCTAAAGTTTCTGGCTGTGAAAGAATAATAGTAGTAAGTGATGAGGTTGCAAAGGATGAGTTAAGAAGTACTTTATTAGTGCAAGTTGCTCCTCCAGGAATAAAAGCACACGTACTAAATATAGAAAAAGCTATTAGAGTATACAATAATCCAAAGAATGATTTTAAAGCATTGTTATTATTCACAAACCCTACTGACGTATTAAGATTAGTAGAAGGTGGAGTTAAGATTGAATCAGTTAACATCGGTGGAATGTCATTTAAAGAAGGTAAAAGACAGGTTACTGGAACTATTTCTGTAAATGAACAAGATGAGAATGCATTCAAAGAACTTAATAAAAGAGGAATAGAATTAGAAATAAGAGTTGTTGCATCAGACTCTAAGGTTCTATTAAAAGATAAATTGCCATTATAAAATTCTTATTAAAGGGAGGAATAAACAATGAACGCATTACAAATTATTTTAGTTGTAATTTGGGCATCTATTTCTGGTATTGGATCAGTACTTGATGAATTCCAAACACACAGACCATTAATATCATGTACAATTATAGGACTTATTTTAGGAGATATCAAAACAGGTATTATATTAGGTGGTACTTTAGAACTTATGGCTTTAGGATGGATGAATATAGGAGCAGCAATGGCACCAGATGCAGCAATTGCCAGCTGTATTTCTACAATCCTAGTAATCGTTTCACATCAAACAGTTGCAGAAGGAATAGCAATTGCAATCCCTCTTGCAGCAGCAGGACAGGTTTTAACAATATTCGCAAGAACATTATCAGTTGGTTTACAACATAGAGCAGACAAGTATGCTGAACAAGCAAACTTTACAGGAGTAGATCTTTGTCACTTAGGTGGTTTAGTAATTCAAGCACTTCGTGTAGCTATTCCAGTTTTAATAGTTGCAATGTTTGCAGGAACAGATCAAGTTAACAATATGTTAAACGCTATTCCAGACGTTGTTACAAAAGGACTTCAAGTTGCAGGTGGATTCATAGTTGTAGTTGGATACGCAATGGTTATCAATATGATGGGAGCAAAACACTTAATGCCTATGTTCTTCTTAGGATTCGTAGTTGCCTCATTCTCAACTTATAACCTAGTTGCTTTGGGTATATTAGGAACTATATTAGCTATCCTTTACCTACAACTATCACCAAAATATAATGCTGTAGCAACTTCAGCAGGCGCAGCATCTGATGATCTAGATGACGACGTATTAGATTAGGAAAGAGGAGGAAATAGCAATGAGTGAACAAAAAAAATTAACTAGAAAAGACCTAGTAAGTGTATTCCTTCGTTCAAACTTCCACCAAGGTTCTTGGAACTTTGAAAGAATGCAAGCTATAGGATATGCATATGCAATGAATCCAGTTCTTAAGAAATTATATACAACTAAAGAAGAACAAGTAGATGCTTTAAAGAGACATCTTGAATTCTTCAATACTCATCCTTATGTAACTGCACCTATATTAGGAGTTACTTGTGCAATGGAAGAACAAAGAGCTAATGGAGCTGACATAGATAATGGAGCAATCAACGGAGTTAAGGTTGGTTTAATGGGACCTTTAGCTGGAGTTGGTGACCCAATATTTTGGGGTACACTAAGACCTGTTCTTGCAGCATTAGGTGCTTCTATAGCAACTGGTGGTAGTGTATTAGGACCGATATTATTCTTCGTATTATGGAATGTAATTCGTTTAGGATTCAGATGGACTACTCAATTCTATGGATATAAAGTTGGAGCTAATATCGTTAAAGATTTAGCTGGAAACAAACTTCAAAAATTAACAGAAGGTGCTTCAATCCTTGGATTATTCATCATGGGTGCATTAGTTGCTAGATGGACTTCAATAAAAGTTCCGTTTGTACTTTCAACTGTAACTAACGCTCAAGGTAAAGAAGTTACTACAACTGTACAAAGTGTTTTAGATTCATTATTACCTGGATTACTAGCATTAGGATTAACTTTCCTTTGCATGAGATTGTTAAGAAAGAAAGTAAGCCCAATAACACTTATATTTGGACTATTTGCTTTAGGTATCATCGGATATGCTATAGGTTTATTAGGACTATAGAATATAATAAATATGTCAAATTAATCCCTGAGAATTCACCTCAATATGGTGGAGTCTCTCAGGGATTTTTTTATTATTATTAAGTTTCGAATGAAACTATATTGATTTCAAACGAAAGTAGATGTATAATTATATTAAAAATATAGCCTAGTGAGGTGATGCTATTTTGAATGAAAGAAGAAGCGAAATATTTAATATAATTTCAATAGAACCTAAGGTATCAGTAAAAGAATTATCAAATATTCTTGGGGTATCAGAGGTTACAATAAGAAAAGATCTTTCAGCACTAGAAGAAGAGGGTGTTTTAAAAAGGACTCATGGTGGAGCAGTGCAAATAGCTTCAAGCTCTATAGAAAAAAGACTATCATTCAGACAAATTGAGAAGCAAAGAATAGCAGAAGAGGCTTCAAAGTTAGTCCTACCTGGTGAGACTATATTATTAGAAGCAGGTTCTACTAATACGGTTCTAGCAAAAGAAATTTCAAAAAAATCAGGAGTTCATATAATAACAAATTCTTTATATATTACCTATATGCTTAAAGATACACTTCAAGTTAAAGTGACATTATTAGGAGGAGAGTTGCAACAAGATTCAGAAGCAATGGTTGGACCACTCACCACTTTAAGTTTAAGTAAAATTGCAGTTGATAAAGCTTTTATTGGAATGGATGGTTTTTCTGAAAAGTTAGGCTTTACCTGTGGAGATTTTTTTAGAGCTGAAGTTGGAAAGGAAATGTGCAAGAGAGCAGAAAAAACTATTGTTTTAGCTGATTCTTCGAAATTTGACAATATAGGAGTTACTCCTGTTGTAGAACTTAATGATGTCTATATGGTAATTACAGATAAAGATATAACAAAAGAAAAGTTAAGTATTTTAAAGAAACATAATGTGAACACTATCATAGTCTAGTATGAAAAGGAGAGGATTAATATGAGTAAAACAGTAAATGTAGGTTTGATTGGTTATGGGGTTGCAGGGCAAGTATTTCATGCACCTATGGTATATAGCGTAGACGGGTTAAGGTTATATAAAATATATGATGGAAGAGTAGAGAATGAGGAAAAAATAAATTCTAAATATAAAGATGTTTTATTTACTACTAATATTGATGAAATATATAATGATGAAAATATAGATTTAGTTATAGTAGCAACTCCTAATACAGCCCATTATGAACTTGCAAAAAGAGCATTAGAAGCTGGGAAAAATGTACTTGTAGAGAAGCCATTTACAGTAACTTCAGAAGAGGCAGATAAGCTAATCCAATTAGCAAAGGAAAAGAATAAGCTCTTGACTGTGCATCATAATAGAAGATGGGATAGTGATTTTAAGACTATAAAGAGAGTAATTAATGGTGGGTTACTAGGAGAACTTGCAGAATATGAAGCTCATTATGATAGATTTAGAAACTTTTTTAAGGAAAATGCTTGGAGAGAACAGAATACTCCAGGAGCAGGAATACTTTATGATTTAGGTTCTCATTTAATAGATCAAGCTCAAGACTTATTTGGGCTTCCAGAGGAAGTCTTTGGAGACTTGAACATACAAAGAAAAGGTGGAGAGACAATAGATAATTTTGAAGTAATATTAAAGTATCCTAGTTTAAAGGTTACATTAAAGGCAGGAATGCTAGTAAAAGAAGATAGTCCACATTTTGTTTTATATGGGAATAAGGGAAGCTTTGTTAAGTACGGTATGGATGTACAAGAAGGAAATTTAAGAAAAGATTTAATACCTAAGTATACTCAAGAATGGGGAAAAGAATCGCAAGAACTATGGGGGACACTAAATACTGAGCTTAACGGACTTAATTTTAGAGGAAAAGTTGAAAGTGAAAACGGAGATTATAGAGCATTATATGAAAATGTTTATAAAGCAATAATTGGTGAAGAAGATATAATTGTAAAACCACAAGAGGCTAGAAATACTATAAGAATAATAGAGCTAGCAGAAGAAAGTAATAAGAAAAAAGCATGGGTGAAATTTAGTTAATATACTGAGGTGTAGTTATGGATGCAAATGAATTAAAAAAAGAAAGTGCTAAGAAGGCATTAGATTATATAAATGACGGAATGATAGTTGGATTAGGAGCAGGTGGAAGTGTAGCATATCTTGCAGATTATTTAAGTGAGAAATCAAAGAGTGGATTTAATGTAAAAATAGTAACCCCTTCTCGCTCGACAAAGTTATTATGTTATGAGAAAGGACTAAATGTATTAGATACTTCACTTGTAAGTAGTATTGATGTAGCCTTTGATGGATGCGATGAGGTAGATACAAAACTAAATGCACTTAAAAGTGGAGGAGGAGTTCATACAAAAGAAAAACTAATTGGAACTATGGCGAAAAACTATATACTCTTAGTTGATGAAAGTAAATTTTCTAATACACTTACTTTTAAAGTACCAGTAGTATTAGAAATAATAGAAGAAGCATTGAGTTATATAATTGAAGAGGTAAAGAAAATTGGAGGAGAGCCTAAGCTTAGAAGTTCAAAAGAAAAGGATGGTTTTGTAATAACAGATAACGGAAACCTTTTACTTGACGTAAATTTTAAAAATGTTAATAACATTGAAAGCTTAGATAAAGCTTTAAAAGATATAAGAGGAGTTGTAGAAACTTCATTATTTGTAAATGTTGTGACAAAAGCTATAGTAGCATCTGAAAATGAAATAAAAGTCATAGAATAGTATAAACTCCGAAGCACAGTACTTAGGCTTCGGAGTTTAGTTTATTATTTAAATGTCCATATCTTATTAATTATAAAATTGGCTGCAAAACCCAAAATGATAGCAGGTATTTGAGCGAGTGTTTTATTTGCACCAAGTAAGTGAACAAAGAACCAAAGTGTGGAACTATTAATTATAAACGATATAACATTGGTTATTAAAAATTTTACTCCTGTATCCACAGTTGCTTTTTTCTTAAATACAAAGTTACTACTTAAAATAAAGCCATTTATGGTTCCTGCAACATAACCAATGGCATTAGCAATTAAGTAATTAACGTTTATATATATTAATAAATTATAAATAATAAAGGTAATTAATGTGTTAAGTACACCAACCACTGAAAACTTTAAAAGCTTATCCATTATTAAATACATCCTTCCTGGAATATTATTATATTTTGGACTTCATAATTTATATTATAACAATATAAAATGGTGATTCAATGGATATTATATGTGAATTTTATGGGATAACTCACATAATTAATGGTAAAGATGCTTATAAAAAATAGTTCTAAGTAAATTTAGAACTATTTTTCAAAAATTATGAATACTTGAAACTAAAAATCTTCTAATGGTATGTCTAAAATAGGATAATTATCAGCTTCAGAATCATCATAATGCCACCATTCAGTTTCTATGGTATCAAATCCATTCTTCTCCATTACTGAAGTGAGTAATTCAAGATTTTTTTTGGCAGTATCTGAGATGTTTGTATTAGTTCTGTAGGCACTCGTATTAAATTCATCGAATCCAGTAGGCATTTCAAGTTCTTTACCAGTACTATCCACTAGCGTGATGTCTACAGCTGCACCTCTATTATGTCTTGAACCACTAACATATGGCGAAGCAATAAATCGCCTATCTTTAACTAAATTCCACAGATTAACTTGTACAGAAGCTGGTCTATAGGCATCCCAAATCTTAATCTTATAACCAAGTTTCTTAAAATCATTATTAGCGTTTATTAATTTATCTAAAGTTCCTTTTTGTAATAAGCAAGTGTCTACAGGATATATTTTTTTGCCAGTAAAATTATTAGTTGTTGAATATCTTAAATCTATTACGAAACTTTCATCATAATCTAGTACTGGTACTAATCCACTTTGGTCAGAAGTAGTATCTTTTGACATAAGGTACTTTTCACCAGCCAGATTAATAACAGATGTAGTGGTTGGAGTACCTTTGCTCTGTGAAAAAAAGGCGCCAGCTCCAAGACCAGTTCCAATTCCTGCAGAAAATATTAATGCTGATATTATAAAAGTCAATAAATTTTCTTTCTTCACTAAAAGACTCCTTTCTACAAACATACTAGTTACTAATTATTATTTCGGTTAAAATAGTAATTAGTTAATATTATACTATATAATTCACATAACTAGGTTTTAATATTTAGTAAAGGTTTTTAAGTTCAACTAATAATTTATTTATGTATGAATAAATTAAGTTTCCTATAAGAAAACCTATAACATATTAAAATAATAAAATAATATATTATTTTTAGAAAGCTTAATGAGGTTCAAAATGGATAATGGAGGAATAAGAATTTCTGTTAGAAACTTAATAGAATTTATATTAAGAAGAGGAAATATTGATAGTAGTTATATGGGTAACAAGAGGGCTCAAGAGGGAACAAGAGCGCATCAATATCTTCAAAAAGAAAATTCTAAGATTTATGAAGAATATAAAAAAGAAGTTTATTTTAAGCATATTTTTGAAAGAGAGAGTATGTCAATTTCTGTTGAAGGAAGAGCAGATGGCATTATAAAAATAGATGACAGAATAATAATTGAGGAAATAAAAAGCACAACAAAAGAACTAGTACTTATAGAAGAAGATAATAATATGCTTCATTGGGCACAAGTGAAATTTTATGGATATATGTATCTAATAGAAAATGATGGGAACTCCATAGAGTTGCAGCTAACATATATCCATCTAGATAGCAATGAAACAAAAAAGTTTAATAAAGTTTTTGAATTACAAGAATTAGAGGAATTCGTTAACTTTGTAGTAGATGAATATATAAAATGGGCTCTTTTTACCTTGGACTGGGTAAAAGAAAGAAATAATTCAATAAAGAGTTTAGAATTTCCATTTGAAAGATATAGAAAAGGACAGAGAGAATTTGCAGTAGTAGTATATAACACAATTAAATCAAAAGGAATGCTATTCGCACAGGCACCAACGGGTATAGGTAAGACTATATCAACATTGTTTCCAGCAATAAAATCCTTAGGAGAAGAATTATCAGACAGGATATTTTATTTAACAGCAAAAACTATAACAAGAACTGTGGCAGAAGAATCTCTAAGATTAATTAGAGATAAGAAAGTTAGAATAAAAAGCATAACTTTAACTGCAAAAGATAAAATATGCTTTAATAGTGGTTCTAGCTGTAATGCAGAGGAGTGCGCTTATGCACAAGGGTTTTATGATAAGGTGAATGAAGCTCTTTTTGATATTATAAATAATGAAGATGAATTTACAAGAGAAAAGATAGAAACCTATAGTAAAAGATATGGGATATGTCCATTTGAGTTTTCGCTTGAAATATCTAACTGGAGTGATGTTATTATTGGTGATTATAACTACGTATTTGATCCAAGAGTTTATTTAAAGAGATTCTTTGATGAAAGTTCAGAAAAATATACCTTTCTAATAGATGAAGCTCATAATCTAGTGTCTAGGGGAAGAGAAATGTTTTCTGCTATTTTGGAAAAGAGAGCTATACTAAACGCAAAAAAAATATTAAAAGGTGAAAAAAAGTTAATTAAGTATCTAAATAAGATAAATACATACTTAATATCATTAAAAAAAGATGCTCAAGATAAAGATGTAAAGGAAATAATAGTAGATGAGCCAACAGTACTTTATGAATATATAAGAGGATACCTAAAAGAATGTGATGAATTCCTCGTAACTCATAAGGATTTCCCAGAGTATGAGCAGATATTAGATTTATATTTTCAATTAAATACATTTATAAATATTAGTGGGTTTTATGACGAAAATTATTTGACTATAGTTAAGTTAGATGGGGAAGAACTGATTTTAAAGTTATTTTGTATAAATCCAAGTAAAAATTTAAGGGAGGGGATGAACAGATCAAATAGCAAAATAGTATTTTCTGCGACACTTTCCCCGGGAAATTATTTTATAGAATTGTTGGGAGGAAGTGAGGAAAGTTATAAAATGAGTCTTCCATCACCTTTTCCAGAGAAAAATCTTTTGACATTAATTGCTCCAATATCCACACGGTATAAGCATAGAGAAGCAACTATAAATAAAATCATTTCTATGATATTAGAATTTGTAAAAGCTAAAAGAGGAAATTATATGTGCTTTTTCCCTTCATATAAGTACATGAAGCAAGCTCAAGAAATTTTGGATTCTAGAAACGAAGATATAATATTTATAATGCAGAAGGACAATATGAGTGAGGAGGATAAAGAGGAGTTCTTGAAAGAATTTAAAGAACCAAAAGATAAAAGTCAACTAGGCTTATGTGTTTTGGGAGGAGTATTCTCTGAGGGAATAGATTTGACAGGAGATTCGTTAATAGGTGCAATAATTGTTGGAGTGGGCTTGCCTCAAATATCTTTTGAACAAGATCTGATAAAGGATTTTTTTAAGGAAAAGGGAGAAGGATATGATTATGCATATACTTATCCAGGAATAAACAAAGTTATGCAAGCTGTGGGAAGAGTTATCAGAAGAGAAGAGGATAAGGGAGCTACATTACTTATAGATGATAGATTTATTAGTAATAAGTATTTAAGATTGATGCCAGAAAATTGGAGAGACCTCAAAATAGTCAGAGATAAGGAAGATATAATTAAAGAAATGGATGATTTCTGGAGTTAACTTAATATTTAGAAAGTACCATATTAAAGATAATATGGTACTTTTTTATAAAGTTTTAGTCGATTACCTTGAAGTATACTAATTCATGTTATATAGTTATATGTAATACTTAGAAGGGCTTAAGGGGGGAAAGAAATGCTTAATAAGTTTAATATATATAAGGGGCTACCAACAACAATATATATAGTATTCGCAGTGCAAATAATTAATAGATTTGGTGATTTTGTTATGCCATTTATGACGTTATTCTTAACTAAAAAATTAGGTATGTCATTAGGCATAGTTGGTGTAATAGTAATGGTAACATCATTAATTACAATACCGGGATCTATGCTCGGAGGGATTTTCGCAGATAAATTAGGAAGAAAAAAGACTTATATATTTGCACAAACTGCATCAGCATTATTTCTCGTACCTTGTGCATTCTTAGGCACATCATATATAGTAGTAGCATTTCTTATGATATCAACGTTCTTTAATGGAGCAGTAAGGCCAGCTTTGCATGCAATAATTGCAGATGTTTTGCCACCAGAAAAAAGACAAGCAGGGTATTCTCTGCAATACTTAGGAATAAATATCGGAGTAGCAATTGGTCCTATTGTAGCAGGGTTCTTATTTAATAATTTCCTTCCGATGCTTTTTATAGGAGATTCATTAACATCATTTATTGCATTAGGACTAGCGTATATTTATATAAAAGAAACTAAACCTAATCTTACAAAAGGGGAAAATAATCCTAAAGAAAAGCCTAAAAAGGATAATATGATAAAGATTTTATTAGGAAAGCCAGAAATATTAATGTTTTTAACTATCTATATTGTATTTACAGTAGTATCAACTCAAAGTACTTTTGCATTACCTCTGATGATTGACAATGTATTTTCTATAGATGGTGCAGAAAAATATGGGTTTCTAATGAGTGTTAATGCAATTACAGTTATATTTTTCACAGTTTTTATTACACGATTAACAAGGAGAATACATTCATTAATTAATATTTTGATTGCAATAATGCTTTATGGAATTGGACTTGGAATGATAGGTATTATAAGGTCATATACATTATTTGTTATATCCACTGTAATATGGACTATAGGAGAAATTCTTATAGTTACAAATTTTGGGGTTTACTTGGCTAATAAAAGTCCTTCAGACTATAGAGCGAGATTTAGTGCTATCGGAAGCTTGAGTTGGGCGATTGGGGCCTCAATGGGTACTTCATTAGGAGGAAAATATATTGAAAAACAAGGAATTATAGAAGTATGGCCTTTAGCATTTGTTTTATGTTCTTTTTCAGCCTTTTTAATGTTTCTTCTTTATTTGCGAAGTACTAAAACAGAGAAAGTTAGAGCAGAATCATAAAAATATAATTAAGAAGTATTTTATTTATTTCGGCAGAGTAGATTAGCTACCTGCCGATTTTTTTACATATTTTTATATTCATAGGGGATAATAAATTTTACAGTTAGAAAAATAAGGAGTGTGTGGAATGTTCTATATTTATATAATTCTTATATTATTCATAGCCATACTTGGGTTTTATCTATTTTTTAAATATAAAGGCAATGAAGAAAATAATTTAATGGAGGATGTTCCATCCATAAGTGTAAGTCAAGAAGACTTAGAAAAACATGCATTAGAAATATCTCAGCACTTTAATTTAGTAACAACTAGATCTAATTCTAGAAGAAAACTTTTGAAGAGCTTAGATAGAAGTTATAGGAATATTATCGAAACATATGAGTTTATAGATAATGAAGTGAAATATAAAAAAGAGGTTGTGGCAGCAGCAGAATGGATGCTCGATAACCTTTATTTAATTGAAAAAGAATATAAAGATATAAAATATAATATGCCTAATTCTTATTACAAGGGGTTACCTGTAATAAAAAAAGGAATAATGAAAGGATATCCTAGGATATACCATATAGCAGTAGAACTTATTTCCCATACAGATGGAAGAATATATGAAGATACAATCGAAACATTTATAAATGCGTATCAAAAAAACACAATACTTTCAATGGGAGAGTTATGGGCTCTACCTATTATGATTAGAATTGCATTAATTCAAAATATAAGCAAAATTGCAGAAAAGATTGTATATGCACAAAAGGAAAAGGAAAAAGGAGAATTATTAGCAGAAGAATTAATAAATGCTTATAACAATAACAGATTGAATGATAAGCTCCAAGAATTAAATGATAATACAGTCTATAGCTCACATTTTATTGAGAAGTTTGTGAAAATTTTAAGAAATAATGGAATAGATAGCATTGAACTATATGAATGGCTAGATGGCAAATTAGAAATTCAACAGACTACAACAGATAAAATAATAATTGAAGAACATCAATTGCAGGCTGCTTTTCAAATGTCTATAGGTAACTCAATAACAAGTATAAGAGAAGTTGGAGGAATTCCATGGAGGGATTCATTTGAGAAGTTAAGTTTAGTAGAAGCAATATTAAAGCAAGATCCTATTAAAATATATACTTCAATGGATTTTGAATCTAGGGATAATTACAGGCATATGGTAGAAAAAATAGCTAAGAACAAGAATGTACCAGAGATTCTTGTTGCAAAAAAGGCTATCGAATGTGCAAAGAATTCTAATAATGTAGAGGAGTATAGAAAGCATATAGGATATTACCTTATCGATGACGGAATAAATGAGTTGAAATATGCTATAAATCCAAAAGCCACAATTGATAGAAAGTTTAATGAATATATGAATAGACATAAAGTTAAGTTATATGTGGGTACAATTTTTATACTTACAGCAGTATTATGCTTTTTGGTTTTAACATTGGTCTCAAGTGCTGATAGGAATGTATCAGGAATTGTTTATATAGTAGAATTTTTAGCACTTATAATTCCTTGCAGTGAAATAGTGATCTCCATATTTAATTGGAGCATAAATAGAATATCTACTCCAAGATTTATGCCTAAAATTGAATTTAAGGATGGTTTACCAATAGAATGTTCAACAATAGTTGTTATACCAACACTATTAACAAGTAAATCTAGGGTAAAAGAATTAATTAGCGACTTAGAGGTTTACTATCTTGCAAATAAGGAGAAAAATATTTATTTTGCATTATTAGGAGATTTTAAAGATAGTCTGTTTAAGGAAGAGATACAAGATGAAGAAATTGTTGAAACAGCATTAGCAGAAGTTAAAAAGCTCAATGAAAAATACTCTGATTCAGGTGAAGATGTATTCTATTTCTTTAATAGATATAGACAATTTAATGAAAAGGAAGGAATATGGTTAGGCTGGGAGAGAAAACGTGGAAAGTTAATGGAGTTTAATGCTCTCTTAAGGGGAGATAAAAATACGAGCTATAACATAATAAGTGGTGATATAGAAAAGCTTAAAAGTATAAAATATGTAATAACATTGGATGCAGATACTCAGTTACCACGAGATATTGGTAAAAAGTTAGTTGGAGCTATGTGCCATGTTCTTAGTAAACCACATGTAGATAAAGCACGTAAAAAAGTCTTAAGAGGATATGGGCTTATGCAACCACGTGTCAGTGTAGGAACAATAGAAGCTAACAAAACTATATTTTCTAAGATTTTTTCTGGTGAAACAGGAATAGATATGTATACTAGCGCAATATCAGATGTTTATCAAGATATATTTGGTGAAGGAATTTTTACAGGTAAGGGAATTTATGATATTGACGTATTTAATTATATGCTAAAAGATGAAATACCTGAAAACAAGGTTCTGAGTCATGACTTGTTAGAGGGGTCATATGTAAGAGCAGCATTACTAACTGATGTGGAGCTAATTGATGGATATCCAGCATATTATAATTCTAGCTCTAAGAGATTACATAGATGGGTAAGAGGAGATTGGCAAATTATTAGTTGGATAACCAAGAAATCTCCATTAAATTCATTATCAAGATATAAGATATTTGATAATTTAAGAAGAAGTCTTTTGGCACCAGCAATAGTATTATTAGTTGCACTATCATTTTGGTTATTCCCTTCCTCTGATAAAGGATTAGTTGTGGCATTATTAGCACTTTTATGTCCTGTAATATTCGATGTATCAGAAGCAGTGGTTTCACCAGTTAAAGGGATAAGTTTATCAGGAAAAATAAGTAATTGCATGACAGCTATTGAACAAATGTTTCTAATATTTTGTTTTTTACCATATCAAGCATATCTAATGTTAGATGCGATTATTAGAACTTTATATAGACTTATTATTAGTAAAAGAAAT
Organism: Clostridium paridis; assembly: GCF_016765615.1. GTDB lineage: Bacteria > Bacillota > Clostridia > Clostridiales > Clostridiaceae > Clostridium_T > Clostridium_T paridis. Next base: position 35,004 of record NZ_JAESWA010000020.1, read on the forward strand.
TTTTTAGAATGGCAAACAGCTGCTGATGTTGAAGCTAAACTAGGTAGAAATCTGAAAAGTTTTGTTACTGCTATGTGGCCTGGAAGTTTAATTAGCTTAGTAATCTTAATATTGTCCTTTGGTGTTTCTACACAGTCTGGTGCATTAATGATACCATCATGTGTTCTTTGGATTATAAGTCCAATAATTGCTTACTTTATAAGTAAGGAGATAAAACCTAAAGATTATATTTTAGAACAAGAAGATATGAAACTGTTAAGAAGGTTTAGTAGAAAAACTTGGGCTTACTTTGAGGACTTTGTGAATGAGGATAATAACTGGCTTGCCCCTGACAATTTTCAAGAAGACCCGCCTAAAGGAGTAGCTACTAGAACATCTCCTACAAACATGGGAATGGGGCTTACTGCGAATTTAGTGGCTTATGACTTGGGATATATTGGAATGTTAGAGACTGTCGAAAGGCTTGAGAAAATAATTGTTAGTATGGAAAGCTTAGAGCAGTATAAAGGCCACTTTTATAATTGGTATGATACTGTTAGCAAAGAGCCATTATTCCCTAGGTATGTCTCAACTGTTGATAGTGGTAACTTGGTAGGGTACTTATGGTTGGTTTCTGAAACCTTGGATGAGTATAAAAAATCTTTTATGATTAACGTAAATAAAATTCAAGGATTATATGACACATTTAATTTGACTAATAAAGAAATAGAAGAACTAACAGGAATCAAAGAACTTAATAGTGAGGATATTAATGATATAAATGATAATGAATTTGATATTATTACATGGAAAAACATATTAAATAAATTCAGTAACAGAGTAACTGAAATAGGAAAATTACAAGATGGAAGACAATTATACTGGAACTCTAAAGCTAAAAAACTTATTGATGGATATAGTAGAGAACTGACAGAACTATTTCCATGGGTAGATGTGATAGATGGAGAGGAAAAAGATACATCAAGTATAGTACAAAATCTTAAAAACTTATTATCACAAACACCACTTTACTTGATTAATTCTGAAATTGAAAAGATTGAAAATGATATAGAAAGAAACATGAGGAATGATAGTTTAGAAAGAAGTCAAAAGGACAAAATGAATAAGCTTAAAGCACTACTAGAAGAGAGTAAAGAAAGTGTTTATAAGTTTATTAATAAGATATCAGAATTAAAAGCAAGAATAGATAAAATGGCTGAAGATACTAATTTCACTATGCTATATCATAAAAATAAACATGTATTTGCAATTGGATATGATATTGAAAAAGATTCATTAAGCAATTCGTATTATGATTTACTTGCTTCTGAATCAAGGCAAGCAAGCTTTGTTGCAATTGCAAAAGGCGATGTTGAACAAGAGCATTGGTTTAACTTAAGTAGAGCAATGGCCTTGATAGGCAACAAAAAAGGTCTAGTTTCTTGGAGTGGAACAATGTTTGAGTATTTTATGCCGTTGTTAATTCTTAAAAACTATCCTGATACTTTACTTCAAGAAACCTATAATAGTGTTATTTATGGTCAAAAAAGTTATTGCAAAGATAGAAATGTACCTTGGGGAATATCAGAATCAGCATTCTATACCTTTGATGCAGCTTTAAATTATCAATATAAGGCATTTGGAGTACCTGGAATAGGTTTAAAAAGGGGACTATCAAATGAACTAGTAATATCTCCATACTCAACAATTATGGCATTACAGATAGATTTGCTAGATTCTATAGACAATATGAAAAGGCTTATTAATGAAGGAATGGATGGAAAGTATGGTTTCTATGAAGCTCTAGATTATACAAAAGAAAGAGTTCCTAAAGAATTGAAAAAAGGCATAGTTAAGTGCTTTATGGTACATCATCAAGGTATGAGTTTGATGGCTCTAAACAATGTGTTAAATAATAATATCCTACAAGAAAGATTTCATAGAATTCCTAGAGTGAAAGCTACAGAGTTATTACTACAGGAGAAAATTTCAAAGAGGATAATCTATAACAGAAAACATCAATTTGAGCCAGTAGAGTTTAATATTGAAAAACAACCAATAGTAATTAGAAAATTTAATACAGCAAATACACAAAATCCAGAAACTAATATTATCTCAAATGGTAATTATTCTGTTATGTTAACTAATAGTGGAAGTGGCTATAGTAAGAGAGATGAATTGACTGTTTATAGATGGAGAGAAGACTTGACACTAGATAACACAGGAATGTTCTTCTATATTAAAAACTTAAATTCAAATGAGTATTGGAGTGCAGCATATGAACCTTGTAAAAAAGAGGGAGATGGCTACGAAGTTAAGTTTTCATTAGATAAAACTGAATTTAAAAGAAAGGATGGAAACTTAAATACTAAATATGAAATAGCAGTATCACAAGAGGATAATGCAGAAACAAGAAAAATATCTATAACTAATAATAGTGAGCATTCAAGAACCATCGAACTTACTAGCTATATGGAAGTTACACTAGCACCATATAATGCAGACATTGTGCATCCAACATTTAGTAATCTATTTATAAGAACAGAGTATGTTGGGGAGCCAGCTTGTGTTATTGCAAATAGAAGACCAAGAGCTAAGGGTCAGAAAAAACCCCATGTGGTTCAAACAGTAGCAGTTCAAGGGGAATTGCTAGGAAATATTGAATATGAAACTAGTAGAGCTAATTTTATAGGCAGAGGTAATGATGTATCTAGACCCTTTGTAATGGAGAATAGTGCTCCGCTTACTAATACAACTGGAGCTGTACTAGATCCTATAATAAGCATGAGAGTAAGGCTGGAGATTAAGGCAGGTGAGACCGCTAAAGTAGCATTTACAACAGCTTTAGGAAACTCTAGAGAAGAGGTAATAGAATTAGCTAAGAAATACAGTCAAATGTTTAATGTGAAGAGAATATTTGAGATGGCATTAACCCAGACACATTTAGAAATGAAGTACTTGGATATTAAGTCTACACAAGGAAACTTATATCAATATATGGCTTCAAAGATACTATTTATTAATCAATCTCTGAGAGAACGTGAGAAGTACATTAAGGAGATTAGAAAAGCTCAGTCTTCCTTATGGCCATACGGTATATCTGGTGATTTGCCAATTTTACTATTAGTATTAAGGAATCAAAAGGATTTAGACTTGGTAAGGCAGTTGCTCAAAGCACATGAATATTGGGCAACTAAAGGGTTGAAGGTAGATTTAGTCATTTTAAATCTTCAAAATACAGTATATACACAGCCGCTGCAAGATGGAATAAGGGATATGATTACTTCAAGTCATGCTAGGGATAAAGAAAATAAGCCAGGAGGAGTATTTGTACATAGTAAAGGAACTATGTCTAATGAAGATGTGGATTTCCTTATAGCTATAGCAAGACTTGTTATAGATGCTGAAAAAGGTAGTTTAATGGAGCAGCTTAAGATTAAATATCGATATAATCAAGAAGAAAAGTTACTACAAATTAGTAATAAAGAATATAATGCAAAAGCTTTCAGATTTGATGAAAGAAATCTAGAATACTTTAATGGATATGGTGGTTTTGATGTAGAGAAAGAAAAATATACTATCATATTGAAGGAACATAAGAATACTCCAGCTCCTTGGATAAATGTAATTTCAAATGGGGAATTTGGATTCCATATATCTGAAAGTGGAAGTAGCTACACTTGGTATAAGAATAGTAGAGAGAACAAGGTAACTACTTGGTCAAATGACCCAGTAACAGATCCATTAGCCGAAGCATTATATTTAAGAGATGAAGTGAATGGAAAACTATGGGGTATCACACCAAAACCTGTGCGAGATCAAGGAGAATATATTATTGAACATGGATTTGGATATTCAAGCTTTAAGCATGAGGCCAATGGAATAATTGGAGAAGTAACATATTTTGTTCCGGTTGATGAGAGCGTTAAGATAGGGTTAGTAAAGCTTAAAAATAATTGTGATGAGAATAGAAGGTTATCACTATCATACTATGCACACACTGTATTAGGAGTAGTACCTCAACAAACAGCTCAATATATATCTACATATTTGCAAGATGGTAAGTATATATATGCACAAAATCCTTACAGTGAACATTTTGGAAGAGCATATGCATATTTAACAATTGCAGGTGGAGAAGAAACATCCTTCACAGGAAATCGCACTGAGTTCTTTGGAAGAGGGGGTATAATTGATAGACCAAAGGCCCTAAAGTATGAGAACTTTAGTAATTCTGTTGGTTCAGGTTATGATCCTTGTCTAGCATGTAATACAAAAATAGAAATAAATCCAGAGGAAGAAATAGAACTTGTGATAATACTTGGTCAAAAAGAAAATATAGAAAATATTAATAAGATTGTTGAGGAATATAGCAATATAGAAGTTGCAGAAACAAAATTAAAGGAAATTAAGGAATATTGGAAAGAATTGCTTCATAGGATACAGGTTAAAACTCCAGATAAAACAATGGATATACTGCTTAATGGCTGGTTAATGTATCAAACAATATCTTGTAGATATTGGTCTAGAACAGCCTTCTATCAATCTGGTGGAGCAATAGGCTTCAGAGATCAACTTCAAGATGTTATGTCCATTGGATTTTTAAATTCAGAATTTACAAAGGATCAAATTTTGCATAGTGCCACAAGACAATTCGTTGAAGGAGATGTTCAGCATTGGTGGCATCCAGTAGTCAATAGTGGAATAAGAACAAGATTTTCTGATGACCTTTTATGGCTACCATATGTGACAATAGATTACATTAAAAATACTGGTGATTATAGCATATTAGAAGAGGAAGCTGGTTACCTAGAAGATGAACCGTTAAAAGAAGGAGAAGATGAGAGATATAAAGTTACTCCAGAGTCAGATAAAAAAGGAAGTATATATGAGCATTGTGTAAGAGCTATAGAAATATCATTAAAATTTGGACCGCACAATATACCACTTATGGGAAGTGGAGATTGGAATGATGGTATGAGTACCGTTGGAAATGAAGGTAGAGGTGAAAGCGTGTGGTTAGGATGGTTCTTATATAGTATACTTAATGATTTTAAGGAGATATCAAAGCATAAAGGTGATGATGAGAGAGCCAATAGGTATGAAAAAATGAGAGATTTTATAGGAGAGAATCTTGAAGAGAATGCTTGGGATGGTGGATGGTACAGAAGAGCTTACTTCGATGATGGTACTCCATTAGGATCAATTGAAAATGATGAATGTCAAATTGATTCATTGTCTCAATCATGGTCAGTAATCTCTGGAGCAGGAAGAGAATCTAGAGTAGAAGAGGCTATGGCAGCTTTAGAAAGATATCTTGTTAAAGAAAATATGGGAATGGTTCTATTATTAACACCAGCATTTAATAATTCTATATTAGAGCCAGGATATATAAAAGGATATGTACCAGGAGTTAGGGAAAATGGAGGACAATACACTCATGCAGCAACATGGGTTATACTTGCAATGACTAAGCTAAAGTATAATTCTAAAGCTTGGAGAATATTCCATATGATAAATCCAATTAACCACTCTAAGTCATATCTTGAATGTGAAAGATATAAGGTTGAACCATATGTAATGACTGCTGATATCTATGCAACAGAAGGGCATGAAGGCAGAGGCGGCTGGAGCTGGTATACAGGTGCATCAGGATGGATGTATAGGGTTGGTATCGATGGAATACTTGGACTTAAGCTAAGAGAAGGAAAGGGTTTTTCAATAGAACCGTGCATACCAGATGAATGGAATGGATATGAAATAAACTATAGAAAAGATGGTTGCACTTATCATATTCAAGTAAAGAGAGGAGAAACCAAAGAAATATATTTAGATGGAGCTCCAATTAAAGATAATATGATACCGTATTTAGATGATGGTGAACATGAGGTTGAAGTAATAATATAGAACAAATAGATTAAGGTGACTAGAGTATCTAGTCACCTTAATCTATTTAAATGGAAATGCCTAAGAAATGTTTTATGGCTACGCCTATGATAAATGCAATAAAAGAAACACCTATACTTATAGAAGCCATTTCAAGAAAGCGTCTTTTGAATGGGGCATCTTGCGCAACGGAAATATAGTAATTAAAGGCTGTAATTATTAAAAGAGTAGTAAGTATCATAACAATAGTTGCTAGAATATATTCAGAATCATTAAAGATTAAGAATGGTAAAACCAATAAGAGTACAGTTATTATATAGGATATACCTGTATAGGTAGCAGATTTTGCTGCATCATCTCGTCCTTCAGATTTAGAAGCTAAGTAATCAGATGAAGCCATAGAAATTGTAGCGGATATACCAGTAACTAAACCTAGTAATGCTATTATTTTTGTATTTTGAATAGCTAATATTAATCCAGCTAAAGTACCTGTTATTTCAACTAATGCATCATTTAATCCAAGGACAATAGAGCCCACATATTTAAGCTTTTCTTCATCAAGCATAGCTATAAGCTCATCTTCATGACGTTCCTCTTCTTGAATAATTTTTAATGCTTCAGGTATTTCTTTAGATATAATAGAATAATGTTTTGCTGATATTTCTTCACTTCTCTCCATAAGCTTAATAGCGAAAGTAAAACCTAGTATTCTGCTTACTAATGTATACCAAAAAACTTTTAGTTTACTTGGAGAAGCATCTTTGTGTGTATATTTCATCCAAATAGCGCTATGCTTTTTTTCATCGTTAGCTATGTTTTCAAGTATTTTTTTATTACTTTCAGACTTAATTTTTTTAGCAATATTTTTATAAATATGATAGGCAGTGATCTCTTCCTTTTGTACTATTTCTAGTATTTCTTTTGTTTCATAAGTTAAATTTTTTACTTCTTTCATGATATACCCCCAATTTTAAGCTTGTATATATTATTTAAACAATAGATAATAATTATTAACAGATAGTATATATCTATTATATCATGCTTTGATGCAATTGGAAATGAAGGATAGATGTTACAGAGAATAAAATAAAAAAATGGATAAACTATATAATGAAAAAATAAGGAGGGATATTTATGAATTATAGTAGACATCATTCTGGAGTAAGAGAAGGATTAATACCTACAGCACTAGGAACTGCTGTAACAGCTGGAGCTATAGCTGCACGTTGTATTGATATAAAGCAACACCATGGTATGAAAAGAAGAGATGTATTGCCAATGGTAGAAACTGCGATTATAGGCTTTGGATTAGCACACATAGTACTAGGAGCTATAGATTTATTACAAGATTAATGGCTAAAAACTACTAAAGTTTATCAAAAACTTTGGTAGTTTTTTGTATATTATTAATATGTATTTATTGACAAAAATCTACCTTTATAACAAAATAATAGTGTACTTTAAGGTAAAACATATAAAAGAAAGAGGAATATCACAAATGATAAGAAATTATTTAATCGAACTAGTAGTAACGTGCATACCAGAAATGTTTCTAATGGCTATAACAATATATATGATAGCTAATAAAATTTTTGATAAGAAAAAGATACTTATTTCAACTGCAATTATGGGTCCAATAGGACTTGTTGTGCCTAAGCTTCCAATAAGTTTTGGGGTACATACAATAATCATGATGAGTATTTATTTAATCGTATTAATATCAATTAATAAAATAGAAGTTAGGAAGGCTATATCTGGTCTTTTAGTATGTTTATTCATAATAATTACTTCAGAATTTATAAATTTTGCAATATTAGGAGTATTCAGAATAACGCCAGACAAAAAAGAGCTTATAACGCAGTTTTATATGATACCATCGACACTTATATATATACTAATAAATTTTGCAATATATAAGTTGTTTTATTTGAAAAGAAAAAATGTATAAGCTTAAGAATGAAAGATTAAGACATTTTTAAAGATATAAGGGGAAGTTATGGGAAATCAGTACAGTGAGAAAAGCAAAAAAGTAGAAGATATATTATTAATAGTAAAAACTCTAGCGTTATTTGCTTCAGCTGCTGTAGTTTTCACCAAGTTTTCAGTTAAAGTAGATGCTTTGAGAGATAAAAGTAGTTTTATACCAGTGATGATTATAATAGCATCTATATTTATAATGGTTTATATAATGTGGATGATTATGAATTTTAAAAGTAACAATAAACTTGTCTTAATGATAGTAAGACATTTAGAATGGATAATCTTTTTATCAATATTTACATCAATTTTGATAATTTCCAACGATAATGTGGTTCAATATAAACTATTATTTTTATTTATAATAATCACGACTACAATTCAATCAGGAATTATACCTGGATTTGAGATGGCAAGTTTAGCCTCTATTATAATATTAGGCATAGATTTGAAGTATGGTTCTCATTTGGTAATTAATACATATCTAGAAAATGACTTAATTATAATTACTACATTTATAGTAACTGCATTAGTATTAGGCTATTATGTAAAAATCGAGGAAGAAAAATTAGCAATTAGAGATGATGAATTGCAGTCTTTATCCCAAGAAATAAAGGAATATAACAATAAAAGAAAGTACATAGAAGAATTACTTATAAATAATGATTTTTGCTATAATAATTTGATTGAAAATTCTAAGAATATAATATTTATTCATAGAAATTTCAAACTAATATTTGCAAATAGGAGAGCTATGGAGCTATTTGGAATAGATTCTTATGAAGAATTACAGGGGAAAAGTTTTTTGGATTTATTTCATAAGTCAGATATTAATAGAGTAAAAGAAGGTATTAAATCCTTAATGGAGAGAAAAACAAATGAAATTAAGTTTAAAGGAATAGTACTATCAAAGTCTAATGGAGATAAATTAAAAGTTGAAGGCAGCTCAACTTATTTCTTTTATGAGGGAAAGCCAACTGTATTAAGTATTTATAGAGATATAACATACAAAGAGAAAGCTGAATCTCTACAAAAGGCTGTTAAAGAAAATGAAAAGTTATTGCAAGAATCTAAAGAATTAAATAACACAATGATTGAAATATTTTCAAATATTTCGCATGAATTTAAAACTCCAATTAATGTAATATCATCTGCTTCTCAAGTATTAAGTCTGTATGAGAGACAGAATTATCCTATAATAGTTAAAAAGCAACAGTATCTAGAATCAATAAAACAAAATTGTTATAGGCTTACTCGATTAGTTAACAATCTTTTAGAATTGACAAAGGTAGATAAAGGAGCAATTAAATTAAATTTGCATAATCACAATATCGTTGTTATTGTGGAGGAAATAATATCCTCCATAGTGGCATATGTAGAAAATAGAGGATTAAGTATTATTTTTGATACAGATATAGAAGAAAAATATGTATCCTGTGATGTGGAGAAAATAGAAGCGATTCTGCTAAACTTATTGTCTAATGCAATTAAATTTTCAAAAAGTGGAGATACAATATTTGTACAAGTTTCAGATAAGGATGAATATGTTGATATTTCTATTAAGGACACAGGAGTTGGAATTCCTTCAGAAAAGATGGATTTAATATTTGAAAGATTTGGACAAGTAGATAAAACTTTTAGAAGGAATAATGAAGGTACAGGAATAGGTTTAGCACTTGTAAAGTCTTATGTAGAAATGCATAATGGCAGTATAGAAGTTAATAGTGAATTAAATGTAGGGAGTGAGTTCATAATTAAACTAAGAGCTATAAAGGATAATAATATAGAGAAAACCTTTATCTATGAACCTAGCATCGATATTATTAATATGGAATTTTCAGATATACAGTAAATGTTTAGCTTAGAATCAAAGGTAATAAAACCTTTGATTTATTTTTTATAGAATATAAGTAATAAAAATATTTTTGGAGGAAAATATGAATATTAAAGATTATTGTTTGGCATTTCCTTATTCAGCAGAAGACTACCCTTTTGGCCCAGAGACATTAGTAATTAAGGTGAATAATAAGATGTTTGTATTATTTGGGGGCGATGATTCAATTTCATTAAAGTGCAATCCTTTTGCAGCCATAGAATATAGAGAAATGTTTAATGGGGTAAAACCTGGATATCATCTGAATAAGAAGTATTGGAATACTGTTAGCTTAAATGATGATGTAAATGAAGAAATGATAAAAGTGATGATAAAAGAATCCTACATTGAAGTAGTAAAGACATTTCCCAAAAGGGATAGGGATAGGTATCTTAGTAAATTATAAAACTGCTGGGAGGTATGAGGATGAAACCTTTATTAATTCCAATGAAAGAAGAAGAATTTAAACAAGTATGTAAAATTAGAGTTAAAAATATAATGCAAGGTATGAATGATTATATAAATGGAATTTTAGAAATTAATCATGACTTAGGTGAGAGAGAGACTTTTGAAAATTTTAATTTAAAATATGAAGATAGATTTATTAAATTTATGGAGAAACTCTATGACATAAATAAAGAAGCTCCAGTTGTGGTTGATCTATATTTAAAAGATGTTAACCCAGAAGGAATAATTATTATGTTAAATTCACTAGATTATAATGATCAAATAACTCTTATCAATCATGTTAAAAACATTAAAGGCGACGAAATTTACTTTAAGATAGATTCAAAAGAATTAATTCCCTTTATAACAAAACTATCAACAAGAGAATTACATTTTTGTACAATTCATTTTACTAAAATCCCAGTTACAATCTGGGGAAATTATAATTTAGCCTTTCCTATTTTTTGTGAAAAGCTAGGGGATCTAAACTTTTATAAAAATATTGCAGAGGAATTTGGAATTATAATGGTAAATTAAAAATTAAATGCGAGCTTTAATTTTTAATTTGAAATTGATTAGTTTTCCCCATAAGATAAGCCAATTTTATAATTCCCTTTTCTTCTTTTGTCATTTTTCTATTGTACATCTTTTCAAATTGTTCTATTAAATGATAAGTATCAATTTTGCTCTTTGAGTTTTTTCTTTTTACATTAGTATTCTTACTATATTTTTTTGAAACAATATTCTCAGTATATATGTTAGTAAAGACTTGGACAGTATAGCAAGCATCATTATAAGCATCATGAAATTGATTAATAATAGGTATATCTAATAATGTAATAGCATTATTTAAGCCAATATTAGTTCCTTTTGGACAGTTAAAGTATTTAGAAGCATAATGCTGGATATCTATATATTCTTTAGTTATTAAAGAATCATCTAAATGAAAAAAGTATATATTTCTAAACAATTCTCTAATATCTGCAGTTCCCCATACGCAAAGTATATTTTCATCCTTTCCTATAAAGTCAACGAATTCTAAATATACCTCACTAAAGTTTTTTGAATTATTAAGATCTTCAATTGTTAAGTTGGTCATCTCCTTAATAAAAGAATGAAGATTTTTATATATCTGAGGTTTGACTAACCTATTATAAGATGAAATAATGTTAAATTCACTATTTAATTTAACTGCACCAATTTGAATGATTTCAAAAGGGCAGCTAGGATTAATTGGTGAATCATTTTTTCTAGCATATTTATATCCTTGGTTAAATTCTAAATCAAATATTATATAATTCATTATTTCTCCTAAGTTTCATATATATATTAATTGTAGTTAGTATGTAGAAAAATTATAAAATAATACACAAACACAAATAACTAAGGTACTATATTTTAATTTTTACCTTAAAAAATATTTATATTTTTTCGAATTATTTAAGAGTATAAATTATAGATATTAGGGTGTGAAAAATGCTTAATTGTGGAGAAGTTTTAAATAGAAAATATGAAATAGTAAAACATCTAGGGAATGGAGGTATGGGGACAGTATATTTATGTAAAGATATTAATTCTGGGGAATTTTATGCAATAAAAGAAATGAAAGAGGATAATGAATTTGAAATAGATGCAGTATCAGAAGTTAATATATTAAATAGATTAAAACATTCTGGAATTCCGAGAGTCACAGATACGTTTTCTACCGATGGAAATCTATACATGGTTGAAGACTATATAGATGGATGGACACTAAAAGAATACTTAACTGATAAAGGAATGGTTGAAAACGAAGAGGCTTGCCATATAATACTTGAATTATGTGATATAATAGGATATTTACATAGTTTCAATCCTCCTATTATATATAGAGATTTGAAGCCAACAAATATTATGATTACAAAAGATGAGAAAGTACTATTAATTGATTTTGGAACCACGAAAGAGTATAAATACAATAAAAACAGTGATACCGTGGTTATAGGAACAACGGGGTATGCTGCACCTGAACAATACGGATTTGGACAGTCTTGTATTCAAACTGATATCTATGGAATGGGTGCTATAATGTATTTTCTTTTTACTACAAAGGAAGTATCAAGAACCTCTGAATTGTTTAAGGATGATAACTATACAAGAGTTAATCTTGAACTTCAAAGAATCATAAAAAAATGTTTGGAATTTGATATTGCTGACAGATACAAAACTGTTGATGAATTAAGAAAGGATATTAACAGTTATTTACGTGACAGTGCATTTGAGAAAACATCAATATTATTTAGTTCAAAAGATAATTATAACAAATCAACAAATAAACCTAGGTTAAGTAAGAATATACTCGGGTTTTTAGTATTATCAATAGCAGCTTTATTTGTAGTATACTCTCTTTTTACTAATAACACTAAAGCAGAAGACAAAAATAATGTAAGTAAACCAAGTAAAGATAGTAGTATAGATACCTTACCTAAACCTGAGGATAGCCAGCCTATAAAAGAAGATAATGTTATTAATAATAGTGATCAGACTAAAGTTGACGATAGTAATTTCAATAAAGAAAACAATAATAAAGAAATATATAAAAAGCAGAATAAAAATAAAGGAAAAAATAAAAATAAGCACTAAATATGAGAACTATACTTACCTATATTCTACAATGTAAGTATAGTTCTTTGTTAATAAGAGTAATTTATAAATTACTTTGCAATTAGCTTAAAAATAGTATAAACTAATAGTAATTATTAAGAAATAATAAAATGGATTATTTCTTGAAAGTTGTTGATATGTAATAGAATTTATTAAAAGGTTGATTGTGGAGGTATAATTATGAAAGGGACAGTAGTGAGAACATGGATGAAAACATGTAGAAGGCTTTATAATGACGAATGTGTGGATAGAGCATTAGAGCTAGCTGGGTTTTCAAGAGATAAAGTTTTTTCACCATTAGAGGATGTTGACGATAGAAACATTAATAAAATAATACAAGAAATAGCAAAAGCTAATAATCTTACAATATCAAATTTATGGAGAACAATAGGCATAGATAATGTAAAAAGTTTTACTGGTGATTATCCAGCTTTTTTTAAACATGAAAATTTATATACTTTTTTAAAATCAATGTATGATGTGCATGTAATAGTTGTTAAAAGGATACCAGGGGCAAAGCCGCCGCTATTGGATCTTAAACCAATATCAAAGAGACAAGCTATTTTTGAATACTCTTCTAAGAGAGGTATGTTTGATTATTTTCAAGGAATGCTGGAAGGGGCTAGTAATCATTTTAATGAGAAATTAATTGTCGACGAGATATCCAGGACAGAAGATAATTTGAAGTTAAAGTTAACATTTGAAAAAGACATATATACAAAGAAAAAATATGGACTTAATAAGTTTATATCTTTAGGATTTATAAGAAATATCGGCGTAAAGGTTTCTTTACTTACTACAGTAATTGTAGCAATAATAAATCTTGCAGTTTATTTTACTAATAAAGATTTACTTATATATAGTTCTATAATAAGTGGATTTATTGGAACACTTATTGCAAATAATCTATTACATAAACCAATGGGCTCTATAATAGAAGGTCTAAATAAACTTAAGGATAATAATTATGTTGATGACTTACAGATTGAAACAGGGGATTTCTACGAAGAATTATATAATTCAATAAGAGAATACAAGGACATAGTTACAAAAGACTTTGTGGGATTTAAGGGTGTAACAGATGAAATCAATACCTTTAGCTCAGAGGTAGGTAGTATAGCGAATAAGATGGGAAATACTTCTGGTGAGATAGGTGGAGTTGTAGAGCAGGTGGCTAATGCAGCCATACTACAAACTGCAGAAATTGAAGCATCTGTATCTATGCTAAGGGATAGTGTAAAATCTATTGTATCTGTAACTGCAAAGGAACATGAAAATAAAGGTGAACTTGAAAAAGCAGTTGTAAAAATTAAGGATAGTTATGAAAATACCAGAAATACTTCTGATAAGTTAAATAATGTTCTTGAGGGATTTGGAAGTGTTAAAAGTAATAGTTTAGAGCTTCAAAATAGAGCTCGTGGAATTACTCAAATAGTTTCATTAGTATCCTCAATTGCAGAACAAACCAATTTACTTGCGTTAAATGCATCAATTGAGGCAGCAAGAGCAGGGGAATCAGGTAAGGGATTTGCAGTTGTAGCTGATGAGGTAAGAAAGCTTGCAGAACAATCCCAAGAAGCAGTAAATAATATTACTGGAGGATTAAGTGAGTTTATAGGTGAAGTAGATGATATAGTTGGTGACATTGCAAAACAATTTGATATTTTGAAACAGGAAAATGAAAAGTTGAATACAGCTGTTACATATAGTAGCAGTGCAAATGACACAATAAATGCAGTTGCTAACAAAATGATAGAAACATCAAATAGATTAGAAGAAGAAACAAAAGCAATGACTAAAGTTTATGATAAGATAGAATCTCTAGTTTCTATAGCGGAAGAAAATACAGCAGCATCAGAAGAAGTAAGTGCAAGTGTTCAGATATATACAGATGATATATCTAAACTTACAGAGAGCATAAAAGAATTTAAGAAGCTTACATATCAATTCAATGAAGATTTGGACAAGTATAAGATATAATAATAATCCCCATGATTTCTATCATGGGGATTATTATTATTATAATTTAAATCTAGATGTCATTTTATTTAAGTTTTCAGCTAGCATTGCTTGAGATTGAGCTGCTTTAGATACTTCTTCAATTGCGAAGGTAGTTTCACTAATGCTGTTCATTATTTCATCTGAGCCAGCGGCAGATTCCTCAGCTGTAGCAGCAACAGTTTCTATAGCAGATGTAACTTGCTCGATAGTTTCAGACATTGACTTGCTACCAGATGCAATTTGTTCTGAAATACTAGCTATAAATTCAGCATCCAACTCATATTGTTTTCCAGTGTCCATAAGTAATTCATAGGTTGGTTGAACATAATCTGTCATAAATTGAAGCATGCTTTGTCCACTACTAGATAGGTTATTTACAGCTATATCTATTTTCGTAACCATTTCCTGAATATTCTTTACAGATTCTGCGGATTCTTCAGCTAGTTTTCGTACTTCATCTGCAACTACAGCAAAGCCTTTTCCAGTTTCTCCAGCTCTAGCCGCTTCAATAGCAGCATTTAAGGCAAGTAGGTTAGTTTGCTCAGCAATATCACCTATTGATGAGGCTAACTCTTTTATTTCATTAACTACTTTACTTTCTTTAATAGCATTATTAATATCTGTTTCTTGTTTCTTATAAATTTCATTTCCTTCAGTAATAGCCTTTGATGCTTTTTCCTTAATATTTAGTGCCCTTATTTCAATAGCTTTGACAGAATTAAGAGCTTCCTTAGCCTTATCAGCTAAAGAATATGTAGTATCTCCAATCTGCTCAGAAGAAGCATTTATTTCTTCAGTTGTGGCACTAAGGTCTTGAGCTCCCTTTGCGATATCCATAGTAGATTCATTTACTGTAAGCATTTTGGAAGATAATTCTTGCATTGTAGCCGATAATTCTTCACTTGATGAACTTATATTTTGAGCACTTGATGAAAGCTCGGAAATTAAGTATTTTGTATTTTGAACAGCGTTATTTAAGGAATTAGCAAGACTTCCAATTTCGTCATTTGATGTAATTTCAATTGATTTAGAAAGATCTCCATCACCTAAAGCATGAGCAAAAGACTCTACCTTTTTCAATCTTTTTGATATATTGGTAGATACTGATATTCCACATACTAAAGCAAATAAAAAACCTACGATTGTTGAAACTACAATTAGGACATTTGATTTATTAGAAACATTTATGTTAGATGTATTAGCATCAGAAGCTTGAGATACATTGTACTGAATAAGCTTGTCAAGAGTATCTGACATAGAGGCTCTTATTTTTGCAGATTCAGTTAACGCAGGAACTGCTTCATCATATTTACCACCTTCAACAAGTTTAACTACTTTGTCACGTGCATCTCTATATTGAGCAAGTGTATTATTATAATCATTTAATAATTTCTTTTCATTTGAATCTAAATTGAGCTTGCCAAACTTATCTAGTAAGGTGTTGTTTTGAGTCTTCAACCTATCCATAAGATCTTTTGTCTCAGCAAGTTTACTACTATCCTTGGAATAAACTAAAAGATAGAACTGGGTTTGAAGCTGTAGTGAATTCCCTTTAATAGTATTTAATGCATCTAAGGATTGTAAACTATCTTCATACATAGAGGTAGCGTTATTGGAGATTTTCTTCATATTTTGCATTCCAATTAATCCGACTCCAACAATGAATAATGATACTAGGATGAAACTTAATATAAGCTTGTACGAGATTTTTGAGTTTTTTAATAATTTCATGATATGCCTCCTAGTTTAATAGTTTTCAGATATTTCTTTCCAATAAGTATTCCAATATTTATCAAAGTACTCTAAATCTTTAGTTCCATTGGACTCAATAATATCAATAGCAATAGATTTTATAAGAGTATTGAAAAAATCAATATGCTTGTTCAAACCGTAGTTTTTAAGTACTCCTTGTTTAATACCATCTATGAATATAGGTTTAACTTTTTCAATAACGATAGAATATTTCTCTATAGAAAATTCACGAACTTCTTCATTTAGACTATAGGGAGGAAATATGAAGTTGCGTAATAAAAGGGTTGAATTATAGTGATCATTCTTATCAAAATTCACATAAAAAGCATAGATACCATAAAGCTGCATTTGTATAGATCTGTGACTATTATCATTAATAGTCTCATGAATAGATTTAATAAAATCATCCCATACAGTAAATAAGAGTGAAAAGAAAAGCTCTTGTTTTGATTTAAAGTGAGCATACAAAGCACCAGGAGTTATATTTAAAGAATTGGTAATGTCTCTGACGGAAGTGCCGTCAAAGCCTCGTTCACAGAAAAGTACTTTGGCTACTTGTAGTATTTTATCCAAGGGTGTAACACATCCTTTCTAAACGAACGTTTATTAAGATAATACTACCATGAGTTTTAACAATATTCAATTTATTTCGACAAAAAACAACTCATTTTACTGTGGGAAAAGTTTGTATTTATGGAGTTATTTTAATAAAGAATAAATAATTGAAGATAAATTTAAGAGGCTTTATATAAAGTTAAAGAATATAAAAATTTACTATTTTAAACTTAGAAGGTTGATGTTAAAATAACTTAGGTATATAAAAAGTTTAAGAAATATGAATTGGAGTTTATATTATGAATAATAACAATATGGAAATGATGAAGAAATTAATAGAAGAAAAAAAGAAAAAAGGGTTAGAGAAAAATAGTAGCAATAGGGCTCATAAATCAATAGGTCAAAAGAGAAATGGTAGAAGCAATAAAAATGGCGGTGGACTTTTTGATAAGTAGAACAAGAGAATGCTACTTGGATAAGAAATCTAAACAATTTCTTATTGACAAAATAGACAGACTGGTCTAATATTTAGCTAGATAATAATTTAACAAGGAGGAGAAGGTATGGCTAAAAACACAAAAGGTGAGCAATCTAAGAATAAATTAGTTGAATGCGCAGCTGAGCTTTTTATGAAAAATGGATATAATGCAACAGGGATTAATGATATCTTAGCCCTGGCTGAATTACCTAAGGGGTCATTTTACTTTCACTTTTCTAGCAAAAAGAATTTGGCTATAGAAGTTTCTTATTATTTTGATAAAAAAATAAATGAATGGATTATAGAAACTTCTAAAGGAAAGAAGTGGGATGAATTTATAACACAGCTAATACAACAAATGATAAGTGGTGCTGAGCAAAATAAGCATTATGGATGTCCTTTTGCAGTATTAGGGCTAGAGATAGCTTTTTCAGAACCAGATATCTCCGAATATTATAATAAGTCAATAAAAAGGTTAATTGGTGTTTTTAAAGATATATTTGAATCCTCAGGTATTTCCTCTGATACCTCTGAAGAAATTGCGCATAAAGCTTTCGCCATTTATGAAGGATATTTAGTATATTACAGAATAAGCAAAGAGGTAGATGTTTTAAAAAGAATGCAAAAAGATTTAATTAATATATACATTAATTATAAAGAGGTGAATATATGAAGGAAGCAATAAGAAATTATATTAAAAGCCTAGGAGTTGATGATGTAGGGTTTGCAGCTGTAGCTGATTATGTAAGTCCCAATACGCCCCAAATTGAATCCTTTTTTCCTAAAGCAAAATCCATGATAGTAATGGCTTATAGAGAATTGTCCACTTGCGAAAGCTTGGATCCACAGTTAGCAATGAATGGAAGACTGGATAAAAAAGATGTAATGAGAGCTGATGCATATAAAATATGTCATTACTTAGAGGATGAGTTTAATGCAAAGCTTGTATCTATTCCAGAATCCTTTCCAAGGGGAGGGACTTCGGCAGTATCTCTTAGACATGCAGCAGTAGCAGCAGGTTTAGGGAACTTTGGAAGGCATAACCTTGTGATTCATCCGGAGTTTGGTACTAGAGTTACCTTTACAGCTATAGTTACAAATTTAGAATTAGAATGAGATGAAAAAATAGAAGAAAACTTTTGTAATAATTGTGGAATATGTGTGAAGAATTGCCCAACTAAAGCTTTAGATGAGGAAGGAAAAACTGATATTTTTAAATGTATGAAGTCATCTCAACCATATTCATTTATAGCTTATTTATCATTTCTAGATAAATATATAGAGGCAGACAAAGAAAAGAGACAAGCTATGGCAATGGAATTTTTTCCTTATTATCAAGCGAATGCCTTTATAACACAATACTATTGTTTTAATTGTCTTAAGCTTTGCCCAGCGCGTAAAAGAAGTAAGTAGTTTAAATTAAAGAATTTAAACTAAATTTTTAAGCCAAAAATAAACAAACCGGTCTATTAACATTTGTTAAAAAAATAACTAAGAATAATATTATTTTAGGAGGAATTTGAAATGAAGGATGTAGTAATAGTAAGTGCAGTAAGAACTGCAATAGGAGCATATGGTAAAACTTTAAAGGATGTTGCTGCAGTAGATTTGGGAGCTATAGTAATAAAAGAAGCTGTAAGAAGAGCAGGAATTAATCCTAAAGACGTTAATGAAGTAATCTTTGGGAATGTTCTACAAGCAGGACTAGGACAAAACCCGGCTAGACAAGCAGCTATAAAAGGTGGACTACCGGTAGAAGTACCAGCATTAACAATTAATAAGGTTTGTGGTTCAGGTTTAAGAAGTATAAGTTTAGCAGCTCAAATTATAAAGTCAGGAGATGCAGATATAATTATTGCAGGTGGAATGGAAAATATGTCAAGAGCACCATACTTAGCTGAGAATGCTAGATGGGGTTATAGAATGGGGAATTCAGAGTTAGTTGATGAAATGATAAGAGATGGGTTATGGGATGCCTTCAATGATTATCACATGGGGGTAACTGCTGAAAATGTAGCAGAAAGATGGAATGTTTCAAGAGAAGAACAGGATGAGTTCTCACTTTTATCTCAACAAAAAGCAGAAAAAGCTATAAAAGAAGGACGTTTTAAAGATGAAATAGTTCCTGTAGTTATTAAGACCAAAAAAGGTGAAGTTGTTTTTGATACAGATGAATTCCCAAGGTTCGGAAATAGTATGGAAGCATTGAGCAAATTAAAACCAATATTTAAAGGAGATGGAAGCATTACAGCAGGAAATGCTTCAGGAATAAATGATGGAGCAGCAGCGTTAGTAATAATGAGTGCTGAAAAGGCAAAGGAACTAAAGTTGAAGCCTCTTGCTAAAATAAGTGGATATGATTCAGCAGGGTTAGATCCAGCTATAATGGGATATGGAGGATTTTATGCTACAAAAGGTGTACTAAATAAGTTGAATTTAAAGGCAGAGGAATTAGATCTAGTTGAAGCAAATGAAGCATATGCATCACAAAGTATAGCAATAGCAAAAGATTTAAATTTGGACATGAGTAAAGTAAATGTTAATGGTGGAGCTATTGCCCTCGGGCATCCAATAGGTGCGTCAGGTGCTAGGATAGTAGTTACGCTACTGCATGAAATGCAAAAAAGAGATGCAAAAAGAGGGTTAGCTACTTTATGTATAGGTGGAGGCCAAGGAACTGCATTGGTAGTTGAAAGAGAATAATTAAGTTTTTTAGGATTGTATCAGATGAAATTTTTGATACAATCCTTTTTTATTACCTAATGTTTCAATATTGTAACATTGGTGTAACTATAATAAGTATATAAAAATATAGAAGTTGTTTAAAATTATTTAAAATAGGGAAAATATCTAAGCAATTTAAAAGGAGTAGTGAGAATAAAATTTATTAACTAGGAGTGAAAAAATGAAGAAGGCAATTAATTTTGTACTAAAGAATGTTTTCGTTGTATTTTTAATAATTGCAATGATTACAGCTGGGGGATTTTATTCAGCTAAGAACATAAAGATGGAGGCTATGCCCAATATAAATATACCTATGATTACAGCAGTTTCTGTATATCCAGGAGCTTCGCCAGAAGATGTAGCAGAAAAGATTACAAGACCTATGCAAAAAGGAATTTCAAGTATTCAAGGAATTAAAGATGTAAGAACTATAAATAATGAGAATGTTGGAATTATAGTTGCAGAATTTGATTATAGTAAAGATATGGACAAGGCTGAAAAAGAAGTGTCTGATGCAGTAAATAAAGTGACATTACCAGATACAGCTCAGAAGGCTACCGTTTCAAGAATAGGCTTTGGAAGTATGCCTATAATGACATATGCAGTAGATGGTGGAACTGATAAAGATAAACTTACAAAATATATTAATGATACAGTAAATCCAAAGCTTACAGGAGTGGATGGGGTATCAAGTATATCTGTACAAGGAACTGCAAGTAGTAACACTTATATTAAGGTAAAGCAGGATAAGTTAAAGGAAAATGGCTTATCAATGGATGATATAAAGAATGCATTATCAGGAAATAACTTTTCATTTCCAGTAGGAGAAACAGATATAAATGGCTCAACAATGCCTATTAGATCTGAGGCAAAAATAAATAGTATTGATGAAATAAAATCTATACCAATTGTTGTTCCTATAAATGCGAATAAAGTTATGGCAGATCAAGTTGGTTCAGCAGTAGGGCAGCTTGGACAAGGAATGCAACAAATGGCAGATGGATTTTCACAGGGAATGGCTCAAATAGGACAAGGCATGGGGCAGATGGGTGGCTTAGTTGGAGGAAACACTCAGGCTATTGCAATGCTAAACGCAATTCAGAAAATACAAATGGGAATATTATCTCAACAAAGTATTTTACAGAATCCACAAGCAACAACAGAACAAAAGGCTCAAGCGCAAGTAATATTAGCCAAATTACAAGAGAGTTTAAAACAGACTCAAGATGCATTAGATAAATCAATAAATGATACTATTGATAAATCTAAAGGAATGGCACAATCACAATCATCTCAAGGACAGAAAAGCCAAAACTCTAGTACTACATCCAAAAACACAACAAATGGCTCTAAGAATGAGATTGAAGTTAAGGTAGTGTTTTTAGGTGATGTTGCAGAGATAACTAATACAGCTACTGATAAGCAAATGAAAACTCGTGCAAACAATAAAGATGCAATAATACTAAGTGTTTATAAAACAGATGATGCAAATACTGTTCAAGTTTCGAATGACATTAAATCTTCAATAAAGGATTTACAAAATGCAAATTCAGACTTTAAATTCAGTTTGGTTAGTGATAGTTCAACTAGCATAAAGGATTCTGTTAATGGAATGGTTAGAGAAGGTGTTTTAGGTGCCTTATTTGCAATTGTTGTAATTGCATTATTCTTAAAAGATTTAAGAGCGACTATAATCGCGGTTGTATCTATTCCATTGTCAATATTAATAGCACTAATTCTACTTCCTAGGTTTGGAATAAGTTTGAATATAATGTCATTGGGGGGGATGGCTGTTGCTGTTGGGCGTATAGTAGATGATTCAATCGTGGTAATTGAAAATATATATAGGAGATTTTCAAGTGAAACACATAGAGATTCTGAGCTAATTAAAGAAGCAGTTTCAGAAGTAGCATCAGCTATAACCTCGTCCACAATTACTACTATAGGAGTATTCCTTCCATTATCATTTATTTCAGGAATGGTTGGAAAGATATTCTTCCCATTTGCAGCTACTGTAGTTATATGCATTTTAGCATCTTTGCTAGTATCTATAACTGTAGTACCAGTTTTAACAAAAACAATGCTATTAAATAAAAAAATAAAGCATGTACACCATGAAGGAAAGATTACTATTATTTATAAGAGAATATTATCTTGGTCAATAAGCCATAGAGCAATTGTCTTAGTTTTATCACTAATAATTTTAGTTGGTACATTAGGACTTGCCAAAAAGATACCAGTTCAATTTTTACCAGCATCAAATACAAATACTTTAAATGGTAAGTTGAGTATGACACCAGGAACATCTACAGTAAAAACCAATGAATACTCTTTAAAGTTTGAGAAATATTTATCTGAAAGAAAAGATATTGAAACCTTTGTAAGTTCTGTTGGAGATAGTAGTGCATCAGGAAATGCAATGTCATCTCAAGGAAGTAATGCAGCTACCTATACAATAGTTATCAAAGAAGGAGAAGACATTAATAAGGTAACTAATGAAATACAAGAGGAAGCAAAAAAATTATCTACAGATGAAGGGAAGTTTACGATAAGTACTGAGTCATTATCAGGGCAGTCAGATAAAGTTCAAATAATGCTTTATAGTGACAAGGTTGAAGATTTAAATAAAGCTTCGGAGTTAGTAATGAATAAGCTAAAGGATTTTAAAGACCTTGGAAATTTAACTAGTTCTATTGAACAAAAGAAGCCAGAAATAGACTTGAAAGTTGATGAAAATAAGGCGGCGGAGAATGGATTAAGCTCTATTATGGTTGCAGGGACTGTTAGAAATTCACTTAGTTCAAATAAAATCACAACAATTAAAAATAATGGACAAAGCACTGACGTTTATTTAGGTTATGAAGATGCAAATCTTGATAGTATAGATAAAATAAAAAACATGGATATCGTAGGTATGAAGGGTATTGTAAAACTATCTGATGTTGCTGAAGTAACGCAAGGATATGGTCCAGTTAGTGTTACGGAAATGGATGGAAAACAATATGTATCAGTATCAGCAGATATAAAAACAAAAGATACAAGTAAGGTATCGAAAGAGGCTCTTGCAGCAGTTGATGATATAAAATCACAGCTACCTGAAAGTATTAGCTATGATAATAGCGGAAGTAATAAACAAATAAATGAAAGTTTTTCACAAATGGGAATGGCAATGTTAATAGCTATAGGCCTAGTATATGTAGTTATGGTTTTAGCTTTCGGTGAAGGTAAGACACCATTTGCAATACTTTTCTCATTGCCTTTTGCAGCAGTAGGAGCACTACTTGGATTATTAATTACTGGACAATCCTTATCCGTATCAGGATTAATAGGAATGTTAATGCTCATAGGTATAGTGGTTACAAATGCAATTGTTTTATTGGATAGAGTAAAGCATAATAGGGAAAAAGGATATGGTATTAAGGACGCTTTATTGGAAGCTGGATCAATTAGATTAAGACCAATATTCATGACAGCGTTAGCTACAATAATGGCATTAATTCCATTAGCATTAGGATTCTCAGAAGGTGCGTTAATCTCCCAAGGCTTAGGGATAGTAGTTATAAGTGGTCTATTAGTATCCACATTATTGACCTTGATCATAGTTCCGGTAATGTATAGCATATTACAAAGAGAAAAGATATAATGAAGTTAAAACCGTAAGCTAAAACTTACGGTTTTAATTTAAGTGATGGGAGTTATTAAAGTGAAAAAAATATTAATTGTGGAAGATGATATAAAACTTAATAATCTCATGAAAGCATTTATCGAGAAATATGGATATGAGTGCGTTACTATTAAGGATTATCAAAATATAGAAAATGAATTTAAGGAGGAGAAGCCAGATCTTGTACTTCTAGATATAAATCTTCCTTATTCAGATGGATTTCAGTTATGTAGAAGCTTCAGAAGAGAATCTAATATTCCAATTATTTTTATTTCTGCAAGAAGTAGTGAACTAGAGCAAATAAGAGGAATTGAGATGGGTGCAGATGATTTTATTGTTAAGCCATTTAGTTTTGAATTGCTATTAGTAAAAATACAAGCAGCATTTAGAAGAGTAGTTGATTATTCTCAAGATAAAAGGTTAATCTTAGCATCTGATGGATTAATTTTAAATAAAAGCAATTTTCAAATTAGTTATAAAGGTATGACCACAGAGCTTTCTAAGAAAGAATTTCAATTATTAAGTAAGTTGGTACAAAAAGAGAAATCTGTAGTTTCTCGTGAAGAACTTCTTGAAGAACTATGGGATGAAACATTTTTTGTTGATGATCATACACTCACAGTAAATGTAACAAGAGTTAAAAATAAATTAGCCATACTTGGAATTAATGATGCGATTAGGACTAAAAGAGGATTGGGATATATATATATTAATGGATTAAACGATGAAAAAGAAAATAATAACTAATTTTATTAAAGATAGTTTAAGATACATTATAGCCTTTTATTTAAGTATAGGAGTAATAATACTATATTACTATATAACTGCAGATATAAAGGATATTATATACCCAATTGTAATCGCATCCACAATATTTCTAATTTTTATATTTATAGAATTTGTAAAATACTATAATTTTAACATCAATATTAAAGATTTAATTAATCTACAAAGAGATAAATTACTTGAAGAAACAAATCAACAGAAATATTTCATGCATGTATTAAAAGATATGCAGGGTGAATATCTGAAGGAAATCAGTAGAACAAATGCTGAGAATAATTCTTACAAGTACTTTGTATCTCAGTGGATACACAATATGAAAACTCCAGTTTCTATAATTAGCTTGGTGCTACAAAAGATAAAAGTTGAAAATATGAATACTGAAAGAAATTTAAGCCAAGAAGAAATTAGTAGCTTTATACAAGAAATAGTTGAAGAAAACACAAAGTTACAAAATGGCTTAGAACAATTGTTAAATATTTTAAGAATGGAGCAGTTTGCTAAGGATTATGAGCCGGAAGCAGTTAATTTGGTTGACTCTATAAAAGAGTTAATTAATTCAAAAAAATCATTATTTATATATAACAATGTATTTCCACAAATAGAATGTGAAGATGATAATATTACTGTTTTAACGGATGAAAAGTGGAATAAGTTTATGATAGAACAAATCATAAATAATGCCGTTAAATATTCAAGTGAAAGAGATGTTAAGAAATATATTAAATTTAATATTATGAATAAACATGGTGAAGTTAAATTGAACATTATTGATGAGGGTATTGGCATACCTGAAATAGATATAAATCGCTTATTTGAACCTTTTTTTACTGGTGCTAATGGAAGAAAGTATAAGGAAGCTACTGGTATAGGTCTTTATATTTGTGAACAATTAGCAAAAAACTTAAAACATAAAATTCATATAGAGTCAAAACAGGGCAGGGGAACTAAGGTTACAATAACGTATTTTTTAAATTCACAATAAAATGAATCATTTAACCGTGCATTTAGGAGGAGTTAAAATTGGAAGTACTAAAGGCTAATAATATAGTTAAGAATTATAGTGGCTTATTTAATTATAGCTCTAAAAATATAATTAACGGATTAAATATTAGCATAAATCAAGGGGAATTTACTGCTATAATGGGATCCTCAGGAAGTGGTAAAACTACACTTTTGAACATATTTAGTGGAGTAGATAGGCCTACTATAGGCGACGTTGAGATAATGGGGAGAAATATATCTAAGCTCAATGATAATGAAAGAGCAATTTTTAGAAGAGAAAACTTTGGAATGATATTTCAAAATTTTAATTTGTTAGATGATCTTACACTTAAAGAAAACGCAGCTTTACCACTAGTTATTCAAGGTCAAAAAAAGGAGTATATTGAAGAGAAAGTAGACGAGTTATTTAAGCTTCTTAATATATATGAAGTTGGAGATAAATATCCTACAGGTGTTTCACAAGGGCAAAGACAAAGGGCTGCATGTTGTAGGGCATTAATAACTAATCCCAAAATTGTTTTTGCAGATGAGCCCACTGGAAATCTAGATTCAAAGGCTGCAAAAAAATTCATGAGTTACATAAAGTTAATTAATAAAAATAAAAAAGTAACTATATTATTAGCGACTCATGATTCTGTGGCAGCAAGCTACTGCTCAAGGGTAATTTTTATAAAAGACGGAACTATCTTTGCTGACATATACAATAATAACAATGATAAGAATTTCCATAATAAAATACTAGATTGCCTTGCAATAATGGGCGGTGAAAACTAATGAATTATACAGTTGTTGTATGGGAAAATTTTAGGAGAAACATAAGAAAATTTGCAGCTTTCATTACAGCATGCACTATATCTATAACATTAAATTTTGTATATTCTACGTTAGTTAACAATAAAGAGATACTATTGATTGCCAAGAATAATCTAGTAGTAGCTACATTGAGGTTATCTTTTATTATTATAATTCTAATACTTAGTTTTTTTCTTGTATATTCATATAATTCATATATAAGATCAAGAGATAAAGAATTTAAATTACTTATGTTTATAGGACTAACTAAAAAAGAATTATTTAAGTTGGTATTACTTGAAAACTTACTTTTAATAATTTTATGTTCACTGCTGGGGGCAATATTAGGAGGAGTTTTTTCAAAAATATCTTTCGTTGCACTAATTAAGTACCTAGGAGTATCTTCGCTAACATATAATCTGGAGAAAATAAATTTTATGTCTATTTTGTTATTTTCTACAATTATATATTTGATAGTGCTAACTAGAACAAGGATTTTGCTTAGGAAAGTAAATATATATGAAGAAAGTAATACAAGTGGATATAGAGAGAGAATAAGAAAATATATTAACAGGGGATTTCTTATAGTAATTTTGATTACTGATATTGTCATGTGGATAGATAGTTTTAAGGATAAATCATTAATATACTTAAGTAATTGGTTAAATTGTGTACTTTTGATATATGTGATAGTGTTTTATTTTAGTAAGCTATGCCTATATTTTTTCAAAAAGAAAAAGGTTTTTTATAATGGTAGGTTTCTTTTATTTAAGGAGACCATTAGAAATTTAGAAAAAGGAAAGGTTTTTATATTTTATATAACGTTTTTTAGTTTTCTTTTTATAACTTATAACAGTATATATAACAATATAATATTCAATCAGGTGCAGATTACTGGAAGTGAAATAAAGATATTAGAGTTAATTGCCTTTTTTACAAAAGTACTATTTTTTATTATCTTATCGAATATACTATACTATAAATCACAAATTGATTTAGAGTATATAAAAGAATATTTTCAGAAATTATATTTGATAGGGCTTACCAAAGATGAATTAAGGGTAACAGCTTCAAGGCTACTTAAAAGCATTTTTTTCATGAGCTGTACTTTAAATATGATTATAACTATAATTTATTCATTGTGGATTAAGATGGACATTAGATTGATTCAATCAAATAATATTCTAATCGTATTATCATATATGTTTAACTGTATTGCATATATAAATGCTAAGAAAAAATATAAAGAAATTATTGATATACTATAAGTAGAATATAAATAAGGGGCTGTTGCATTTTGCAATAGCCCCTTATTTGGGAGAAAATTAAGCTGCTTTTTTTCTTGTTGCTATATCAACTCTTACAGCTATAAGTAGTATTAAGCCTTTAATTATATATTGATAAGTTAGATCTACATTCATTAAGCTCATTCCATTATTTAAGGTTGCCATAACAAGAGCTCCAATCATTGCTCCCATAACAGAACCTTCACCACCCATTGCACTAGCACCACCTATATAACAAGCAGCAATGGCATCTAGTTCGAATAAGTTACCTGCAGATGCAGTAGCAGAGTCAAGTCTACCAGTAAATACAATACCAGCAACTGCTGATAAGAATCCCATTATTACAAATATAAGCATTGTTACTTTTTGGATGTTAATACCAGAAAGTTTAGATGCTTCTTTATTTCCACCTATAGCGTATACATAACGACCAAGAGTAGTTTTGGTGGTTATAAAGGAGAATAGAAGTACAAGTCCAAGAACTAAAACAATGCTATAAGGAATACCTCTATAACTAACCATAATTAAGAATAGTAAGGCTATCATAGCTGACACTGCTGTTAGCTTTGCTATTTCTAATGGAAGAGGAAGAACTTTAAAGTTATATTTAGTTACTCTTATCTTTCTCTTTCTAATTTCAAGGAATAAGTATGCAACTATGATTAATACTCCAAGAGCTATAGTAGTATCATTTAGATTATCTGAAATCTTAGGTAGATATCCTTGTCCAATTGCTTTAAAAGCAGGTTTGGTTGGAGCAATAGTTTGACCTTTAGTTACAGCCATAACACCGCCTCTAAAGATCATCATACCACCAAGAGTAACGATAAAAGCAGGAACACCTTGGTATGATACCCAGAAACCTTGCCAAACACCAACTGCGATACCAACTAAGATAGTAACTACTATAGTTGGGGCTGTTTCCCATCCATATTTAACTTGTAATAGTGCAGCTATTGCACCAGTGAATCCAGCTACTGAACCGACAGAAAGATCTATGTGCCCAGCTATTATTATAAGTACCATACCACAAGCAAGTATTGCAGTAGTAGCAGTTTGAAGTAATAAGTTTGATAAATTTCTAGAAGTTAAGAATGTTCCATCAGTTAAGAATGTAAATATCAAACTTATAGCAATTAATGCTATAAACATTGTGTATTGTCTTAGATTAGTTTTCATAGATTTTTTTAGTACGGATAATATGGAACCTTCATTTGTAACCTTGGTTTTATTTTCAGTTTGAATATCTGACATATTTATTTACCTCCTGTTGCGTAATGCATTACTTTTTCTTGAGATGCTTCTTTCCAGTCGATTTCGCCTGTGAATTTACCTCTGTTCATGACTATAATTCTATCACTCATTCCTAATATTTCAGGAAGTTCTGAGGAGATCATTATTACAGAAACTCCTTTATCCACCAATTGGTTCATTATGTTATATATTTCAAATTTAGCACCAACGTCTATACCTCTTGTTGGTTCATCAAGTATAAGCACCTTAGGATTGGTCATTAGCCATTTGGCTATAGCAACCTTTTGTTGATTTCCACCACTTAGATTTTCAACCTTTTGTTCTATGGATGGAGTTTTGATATTTAAAGCTTTAACGTATGAGCTTGTTGCATTAATTTCTTCATTTGAGTTTATAACTCCAGAATGGCTTATGCCATTAAGACTAGAAATAGAAGTATTATTCATTATGTCCATCATTAAAATAAGGCCTTTTCCTTTTCTATCCTCAGATAGATAACTGATTCCATTTGATATGGCATCTCTAGGATTTTTTATAGTAACCTTTTTACCCTCAACAAATATTTCTCCTACAGCATTAACTCCATAGGCTCCAATAAGGCTCATTATAAATTCAGTTCTACCAGAACCCATTAGTCCAGCAATACCTAAAATTTCACCTTTTCTTGCCTTCATACTAACATTATTTATGACTTCCTTATCAGGTATTTCAGGATTATAAACTGTCCAATTTTTAATTTCTAGAACTACTTCCCCTGGAGTATGTTCTTTTCTAGGGAAACGTTGAGTTAATTGTCTTCCAACCATATGAGTAATTATTTTATCCTCAGTAAGTTTTTCAGCTGGATTATGCATATCATTTGTGCACACTGTTTTACCATCTCTTATGATGGTAACAGTATCAGCTATATCAATGACTTCCTCCAGTTTGTGAGAAATGTAAATACAAGTTACACCTTTAGAACGCAGCTCTTTTAGTATAGTAAGAAGGTTTTTTGAATCTGTTTCATTTAAAGCTGCAGTAGGTTCATCAAGAATCAATATTTCAACATTCTTAGAAAGAGCTTTAGCAATTTCAATTAATTGTTGTTTTCCAATTCCTAGCTCGATAACCTTAGTATCAGGATTATCTTCTAGTTTTACTTCCTTCAATATCTTTTCTGCTGACATATAAGTTTTATCCCAATCAATAATACCGTTAGAATTAAATTCATTACCTAAAAATATGTTCTCAGCTATGCTTAAATATTTTACTAAAGTAAGCTCTTGGTAAATTATCGCAATACCAACTTTTTCACTGTCTTTTATATTCTCAAAGCTTTGAGTATTTCCTTTTACTAATATCTCTCCAGTATAGCTATTATGAGGGTAAACACCACTTAATATTTTCATTAATGTAGATTTACCAGCTCCATTTTCTCCAACGAGAGCATGGATTTCACCTTTTTTAACTTTAAAACATACATCATCCAGAGCTTTTACACCAGGGAATTCCTTCGTAATATGATTCATCTCTAGAATATATTGATCCATAAATTATTGCCTCCCCGTCTGATTTTTCAAAACAGGGGGTATTACTAAACCCCCTGTTTAAAGCTTTTTATCTATTTTTTATAAACATCATCTTTCTTTAAGTAACCACTGTCTATAAGAACTTTGTCTAAGTTGTCTTTATCAACTACTTGAGCAGCAAGAAGTGAAGAAGGAACATCCATTTTACCATTGTTAACTTTTCCGTTAGATTCAACTGATTCACCTTTTGCAAATTTGATAGCTGCATCTATAGCTGCTTTACCTAATTCTCTAGTATCTTTGAAGATAGTCATTGATTGAGTACCTTGAACTATTCTTTGAGCAGCAGTAAGTTCTGAGTCTTGTCCAGTTACAGGAATTTTTCCAGCTAATCCTTGAGCAGAAAGAGCTTGGATTGCAGCACCTGCAGTACCATCATTTGGTGCAAGTATAGCATCTACTTTATTACTATTAGCAGTTAATGAGTTTTCTACAATTTTAAGTGCATTTGTAGGTTCCCAGTTATCTACTGCTAAATCAGTAACAACTTTTATATCTCCTTTATCAACTAAAGGTTGGATATATTTCATAGCACCTTTCTTAAATAGAGTTGCATTATTATCTGTTGGAGCACCAGCCATTACGATGTAATTTCCTTTTGGAGCTTTTTTAGTTATATATTCTCCTTGAAGTTCTCCAACCTTTTCATTATCAAATGACATATATAAATCTAGGTCACAGTTAGCTATTAATCTATCATAGGATATAACTTTTATTCCAGCAGCATGTGCTTTTTCAACACTTTGTGCAGAAGCAGAAGCATCAGCAGGAGCAAGAACTAAAACGTCTATGCCTTGAGAAATTAAGTTTTCTACTTGAGATGCTTGTTGAGCAACGTCAGTATCAGCTACTTGAATTTTTAAATCAACACCTTTTTCTTTTGCATAAGCTTCCATAGTTTCTTTGTCTCTTACCCATCTTTCTTCTCTTTGAGTTGGTAAGGAAACTCCGATAACTAATTTCTTGTCACTAGATGCAGGAGCGTCTTTCTTTCCGCAACCAGCAAATAGAGCAGCTGCCATAATACCAGTCATTAGTAATGCGCACACTTTAAATTTTTTCATAAATTTAATCCTCCTTAAATTTGTAAACGATTGTACATATAGATATTAATATTTTTTAGAGAGAAAAACCCTACACATAATTATCTAGTAAATTAAATTAATTAACTTTTGTAATTTTCAGAAAATAAAGACAAGCATTTTTTTGTACTAATCTATATTTTTTTGATATATACATAATGCTTTAAAGAATCTTTATATAATAGGGAAGTGAGATGTAATATGATTTTTGTATTATATAATGTAAAAATCATATATAAAAAAATGAACCTAAAGTTTATTGTGTTAAACTTTAGGTTACATGCATTAATTACCGGTAGGCCAGGAGTCCTTTGGCACATTCATATATATTTCATTGATACTATGAAAGTTATCTTTTACAACAGTGCTAACCATATTATTTTTATAAACGGTTATCGGATCTTCAACATAAAAAGGTATATCTGTAGTTCCATCGTATATTGTAGTCTTAATAGATAAGTGCTGATCTTTTGCTAACTTTACAGCATATTCTGCAGCTGTTTCAGCTAAAGGTCTAATTGGTTTATATATAGTCATAAGTTGGGTGCTCTCAACAACCCTTTGACATCCTCCTAAGGAGGCATCTTGTCCTATTACAGGAATAGTTCCTGCAAGCTTTCTTTCTGCTAATGCTTGTATGGCTGATTCAGCTAGTCTATCATTTCCACACATTATTGCATCTATTTTTTCTCCTTTTGATAAGGCTTCATCCACACATCTATACGCAACGTCCTCATTCCAACTTGTTGCCCAAACCTCATTTAATATTTTAATATTACCTGAATCTAGGGAATCTTTTAGAACTCTTTTAAATCCATTATTGACTAGATGAGTATTATAGTCTTCTTGACCTCCATTTATTATTAAGTAGTTTCCTTTTGGTGCAGCTTTAAGTAACGATTCACCCATTAGTTCTCCTACTTTTTCATTATCAAAAGATACATATAAGTCAACTGAAGAATCTTTTATTAATCTATCATAAGCGATGACTTTTATACCTTTTCTTTTAGCAATGGTAAGTATTGTTTGGAAAGCAGAGGAGTCGTGTGGCACAATTACAAGTACATCGACACCTTCATCAATAAGAGATTTTACTTGTCTTATTTGCTCATTAGTATCATTATTAGCCTTTTCAACAAGTACTTTTGCACCTAATTGCTTGGACTTAGATACAAAAATATCCCTATCAGTTTGCCATCTTTCAATAACCAACGAATCTAGTGAAAGACCAATTTTAATTTGATGAGAATTAGTTGACTCATTTAGATTTTTGCTATAAATAGCCTTTGCCGTAAAAAGTGAAGCAATGGAAAAAGTAATTACACTGATGATTACTGTTCTTTTTTTAATTTTGGAGTTTTTATTCATGAAACTCCTCCCTTACTTAATCATAATACTTTTTAAATAGTCTGTCGGAGACACCTTTTGAACTTTCTTAAATAATCTACTAAAGTAATTAGGGTCATTGTAACCTATCTTATAGCATATCTCTTTAATACTTATATTTGAATTCTGCATAAGATCTTTTGCTTTATTTATTCTTACTCTTGTTAGATAGTCAATAAAGTTTTCTCCTGTTTCTTCTTTGAATAAACGACTAAAATAGTGTGGACTCACACAGGCCTCTTTTGCAATTTCGTCCAAAGTAATATCAAGACTGTAGTTATCAGAGATGTATTTTTTAGCATTAATAATTATTTTGCTAATATTTTTACGGTGACCTTTTCTTATTTCTACACATGAGGAACTTATTTTATCTCTAAACCAAAGTTCTAATTCATTTAAATTCTGTAGTTCTAAAATGGAATTTATATATTCGTTATTATAAAATATGTTAATATTGGAGTCTATTAGTGATTTATGAAGCACTACTAAAAGCTCTATAAGTGTTGTTTTAGCTTTCATTAAATTATTATTAAAATTCTTCTGAATCCAATTGAAGAGTTCATTAAAGTATTTAAGGGATTCATCTGTTTCCCCTAATGTACAAAATTCAATAAGTTTCTTTTCAACATCCTTTGGATAATCTGAAGAGTAAACGGATATATTCTCTATATTATTTATATGACATATTGATTCATTAGAATTACTTAAACTTCTTAAAGCTATCAAAGATTCCTCATAAGATATAAATATCTTTTCTAGAGGTTTATAGCTACCTATTCCTATTTTAAAACTAATACTACTATAAAGAACACTCAAGTTCTTTATTATATAATTCCCAATATCGGTAGTTGAGCTATTTGGCTCAGAATTTATCAATATAAGAATTCTGTTTAATACTAATGGACCAATTAGACATTTATACTTATATTTTAAAAGATCTCTCATACTATAATATATTGAAGGACTAATACTATTTGAATCCTTACTATTTATATCTATTGCTACAAGATATCCACCAAGTTTATCTATATTAAGTAGCTTTTTATATTCTTCTGTAATTGTAAAATTCTTATTATCTACAATTAAGGAATATAAAAAATTATGTTCTAAAAGTGGAAGAGTAGTTTGAAATTTTTCTAGATTTTCTAACTCTTTAGCGCGCTTTTCACGTTCTTTAGTTATTTTATTAATTGCCTTCTCTATTGACGCAATTAGTGTGTTTTTATTCATAGGTTTAAGTATATAATCAATTACGCCTAATGTGAGAGCTTCTTTTGCAAACTCAAATTGCTCATAGGCAGAAATTACAATGAACATAGTTTCAGAAAAATTAACCTTAAGTTCTTTTATTGTATCAATACCATTTAGTCCTGGCATTCGAATATCCATAAGAACTATATCCGGTCTAAAGTAAGATGCTTTTTCAATAGCTTCTTTCCCAGAACGAGCGGATTCATATATTATATTTGGAAAGTTATTTTTTATAATAAAACTTATAGAGTCAATTACTATTTTCTCATCATCAACCATTAATAATCTATACATCCTCATTACCTCTTTTTTTAGGGATTTTTAAAATTATTTCAGTTCCTAATCCTTTTACTGAATGAATATCTACAACATCATATTCATCATAGAATAATCTAATTCTTTGAATTACATTTTTTAGTCCAATCCCTGTAGTATGTCTTTTCGTTTTGTCATTATGTTCTTTATTTATTGACTTTAAATTTAATATATTTGAAACGGTATCTTTGTCCATACCCTTACCATTATCTTTTACTATTATATTGATATTGGATAAGTTATCTATAATGGATAAAGTAATTCTACCTCCTGATTCCATATCACCAACCCCATGAACGCAAGCATTTTCAAAAATTGGTTGAATTATCATTGAAGGAATAGGGTAGTCCAAAAGATTTTCATCTACTTCAACTTTAAACTCAATTAGATCTCCGAATCGTGTTTTTAGAATATAAATATAGCTATTTAAGTTTGCAACTTCTTCCTTGAGTAAGACAGATTTATCCATCTTGCTTAGGTTATATCTAAAAAGGTTAGACAAGTTTTCTATAAACACACTTGTCCTATCTGCATTTTCCATCATGGCTAGTTGAACGCCTGCATTTAATGTATTAAAAAGAAAATGTGGATTTATTTGTGACTGAAGAGCTGAAATTTCAGCATTCTTTAAAAGGTTTTTCATCTTTAAGTTATTCATTTTCTCTTCCATTAAATTAGACTCTATTTCAGCTTGTAATTTTAATTGAGAAATATAAGTTTTTATATTATTTTTCATTTTATTAAAAGCAAAGGACATTATTTGAATCTCCTTGTTAACGTTTACCGGAACATCATTTATATCAAAATTTCCGTTTGAGATTTCCTCTGCAGCATGCGAAAGTATTGTTATTGGGTGAGAGATATTATTAGTGAATATAAATAGAATGATTATATTTATAATAAGTGTATCGATTATTATTATTATGTTTAGTATTTTTAAAGTATTAAGTTTGTCATACATATTAAAGTATGTTGAAGTATTATCTTGAAATTGGGTTTCATTTAACTTATTTATATAGGATTTTATATACTCAGAATATTTTTCAGAATCTTTATATTTCTGATTATAAAGAGCTATATTTCCAACTCTCCTTGCATTAATGGCAGAGTCAGCCTCATAAATATAGCTGTCAGTTATATTAGCAATATCCTTTAATATAATTTGATTCTTATCATAGGTTAATTTTCTGCTAAAGGTGTCTAACTTATCTTTTAAATCATCACTTAGTCGTACATAATTATCATAACTATCAGAATTTTTGGTAGTGAGATAATTTAAAAGATTTGTATCAATTGCTTCTATATCTTTTGAAAGGTCTGTGAGAGTTTTGTTGCTAGAATACATAGTATTCATTTTATTTGAAAAGCTCTGAGCATTATAAAATGTATAAATACTAGTTACAAGCATTAGCAAAATAAGTATAAATGAATATAGAAGTAGACTTTTTCTTATACTGTCTATCTTAAATAAATTCAATAATCTCATTTGCTATCAGAACTCCCGTCTCTAATATTTTTTATATAAGCATTAACATTGTCTGAATTAACTATATTAATATGAGTTAGGGTACTAGTTGAAGTCCCACCCATCTGTTTTACTTTCTTTAAATTCTCTACACTACTTTTCCCAATCTCTAAAGGATCTGGTATAAGAGTACTAAATATAACTCCCTTTTGTATATACTTGAGTATTTCAGGAGAGTTGTCATATCCAATAACTGAAAAGTTGCCTACTTTATTATATTCAACCAACTGTTGAGCTACGCCAATAGTGTCATTGGAACTTGTACAAACAATTGTATTTGCGTTAATGTTACTTGTCATAATGTCGGATAATGCATTTTTAGCACCTAAAATACCTAATTCAGAATTTTTTATTGCAACTAAATTAATATTAGCATTATCTTTAATTGCATTTTTAAATCCAGAAATATATGTTGAACCATTATCATTTCTCTTGCTACGATCATTATCAAGTATTATAGCTACATTGATTTTATCATTTGAAGTTTTAACAACTTCAGTTCCAGCCTGAGATCCTAAATCAAAATCACTTGTTCCAACAAAGGAAACACGTTTGCTATTAGAACAATCAGAATCAATAGTTATAACTGGAATACCTTTGCTAAAAGCTTTGTTAATTAAAGCAGAGAAATCACTAGTATCATAGCCGCGAACAATAATTCCTTCAACATTAGAAGCTATTGCCATTTCAAGATCATTTAATGTTTCTGTATACTCGTCATCAGCACCAGTATAAATAACTTCCATTGCTATTTTTGACTCTTTTGAGGCTTTCATTATGCCGTTCTCAATATCTTGCCAATAGGATTCATCAGTTTTATGAATAATAGAAACAAAATGATATACTGGAGTTTCTTTATTTGAAAATATTGATGAATTTTCACTAACTAACTTGTTTAAGGAGCTAGAAGTATAAATTGACAATCCCAAAGAGAATACAAGAATAATTGAAAGAAAAATCAAAAGTATATAATATATTCTTTTCATATAAACACCTTACATAAAGATAAAATAATAAGTACATATCAATTATAAGATTTTTTTATGCTCCATGCCAAGAAAATATTTCTAAATATTATAAATATTTTAAATATTACATTATACTTAAAAATTCTACATGTAAGTATAATTTATTATTGACTAAATTATTACTTAGTAAATTAAGTGGTATAAATGATATAATTATACTATATTTGTAAATATATAATTTTGAAATGGGTGTAAGGTTAAAGGTTATGAACAGTTTGAAGGGAAAGATTTTTACAATTAACTATATAATTTTTTTTGTTATATTTGTAGTTTCAGCACTAAGTAATATAAGCAATGCGTTTGAGATTATGGCTATCAATAGTTTAATAGTATTTTCTATATGTATTAAAGATATTTGGTTTCTAAATGAAGATAGACAGGCTAGTACCTACTTGCTAGTTTGGATTCTATTTGATTTTATTGCTGTATTTATTGTTAATTATTTTTTTTATGCAATTATTCTAAAGCTCTATTATGTTTCACTAATGTTTTTATTGATTATGTATTATACAGAATATATTAGCTTTCTATTTATGTCGCTTGTACTAATATATGATGGAATATTTCTTAATATAAATAGAAGCTTAAATTTTCAAAGTATTCTATTATGGATAATGGTATATTCATTAGCATATTTAATACTATGGTTTTTAAAGCAGACACTAAATCAAAATGATGAATTGATACAAGTAAGACAAAACTTGATTGAAAAAAACATTGAAGTATTAAATTATAATTCATATTTAACGAAAGCATATGACAAAGTTGAAGAACTTTCAAAATCTCATGAAAGAATGAAAATAGGGAGAGAGCTACATGATAATGTAGGACATATATTAACTACTGCACTTATTCAAATAGAGAGTGGTGTCATGATATTAGATGATAATTATGATGAAGGAAGAGAAAGAATAGAAGTTGGTGCAACACAAGTAAGAAAAGGGCTCAAAGAAATAAGAGAAGCTGTAAGGTTCTATAGGGATGAAGAAACAGTAGATTATTATAAAGATATATTTTCTTTGATTAATGACACAAAAAAGTTATGTAACATAAATATTCTTGTAGATATATGTGATTTTTCTAGCGAAAGCTATGAAGTTCAAAAAACTATATATAGAATAGTTCAAGAAGGAATAACAAATGGAATTAAGCATGGTAAGGCAACAAGCTTTATATTAAACATAAAATATATTGAAAATGTATTAAATATAACATTGATTGATAATGGGAATGGTGCTTCAGTCATAAATAAAGGGTTTGGACTTATTTCTATGGAAGAGAGAATTCATTTGGTTAATGGAAAGATAAAATTTGAAAGCTCTAAAAATCAGGGATTTGTCATAAATGCAAGCATTGGAGGAGTATTATAATGATTAAAGTGTTAGTTGTTGATGACCAGGGTTTAATGAGAGATGGACTAGCAACAATTTTATCTACTGACAAAGACATAGATGTTGTGGCTTGTGGAAAAAGTGGAGAAGAGGCATTGGAGCTTGTGGATAAATTCTCACCAAATATAATTTTAATGGATGTGAGAATGGAAGGGATAGGAGGAGTGGAAGCCACAAGACTAATAAAGAAGAAATATGATAAGGTTAAAGTAATAATATTAACAACTTTTGATGATGAAGAATATATATTAAAGGGATTAAGCTACGGGGCAAGTGGTTATGTGTTTAAAGATATTGAAAGTAAAAAGCTCATACAAGTAATTAAAGATTGTTATAACGGGGAACTTATAATGGAGTCTAAAGTAGCAAAGGTTCTGGCAGATAAAGCAATAAGCACAATATCTCAAGGTATGGAAAAGAAGGAAGATAAATTACATATGCTTTCAGAACGAGAAAAAGAGATAGCTAGGCTAATTGGAGAAGGGTTTACCAATAAACAAATTGCATGTGCATTATTTATATCAGATGGTACGGTAAAAAATTATGTTTCATCGATATATGCTAAAACAGGAATAGATGATAGGACTAATCTTGCACTATTTATAAATGATAAATAGAAAATAAAAAAGTAACTGTGGTCATAGTTAAATATGACTACAGTTACTTATTTTAATTTTATACTTAATATAAAATTAAAATAAGAGTAGAAGGAGGGGGATGGATTTATGATAAAAGGTGAAGCATTAAATCACGTTTTTGATATAGGCAAACCAGGACAATTTCATGCTATTAAAGATATTAATATAACTTTTAACTCAGGTGAATTATATGGAATACTAGGACCATCAGGATGCGGCAAAAGTACATTGTTATATTTACTAAGTGGACTTAGAAGACCAACCTCAGGGAAAGTGCTATTTGATGATATAAATATAGGAGAATTAAATGATAAAGAATTGTCTTCTTTCAGAATGAAGAATTTTGGATTTATATTTCAAAGACACTTTTTAGTGAATTATCTTTCAGCTTTAGATAATGTATTAGTTCCAGTAGATAAAGAAGCAAACAAGTATAGAGAATTAGCTCAAGAAATGCTATGTGATTTAGGATTAAAAGAATTGATGAATAAGAAGCCTTATGAAATATCGGGTGGACAAAGGCAAAGAGTTGCTATTGCAAGAGCACTGATTAATAGGCCAAAAGTTATTTTTGCAGATGAACCTACAGCCTCGTTAGATCATCAGAATGCTCAGTCAGTAATGAATTTTCTTAGTAAGTATAAGAAAAATTCAACCGTAATAGTAGTTACACATGATGAAGCAATTTTAAATAAAGATTATGAAAAGATTCATATTTGGGATGGAAAGCTAAAGGATGGTGATGAGTAGTGTCACCGTTAAGTTCTATTAAATATTTAATGTCTCATAAAAGAAGAACTTTTAGTATAGCTTTATCAATATCTTTATCTATCTTAATAGTATTTATATTTCAATTAGAAATACGAAATATGGTCGATGGTTTTTATTTATCATCTAATAGATTAAAAAGTTTTTCAGAAGTTAAAGCTTTAAATGGAAATGATGCAGAAAAGTTAGTAAACAAAATTCAACAGCAAGGGAATGGAGATAAGGTAATAAATACAGTAGAAAGAAGTAGCTCATATAGAACAGGAATAGGAACTGATGCTGAACTCATTGTTTATAATATGACAAATAAAGATATTGAGTATACTATGAAAAAATTAAGTCTAAAGCTTAAGGAGGGATATATAGATAGTACTAAAAAAGATGGATTAATAATTAGCGAGCAAGTAGCCAGAAATAAAAAAGTTAAACTAGGTGATAGAATTTCAAAGGATACAGATGACTTTTTTAGAATAGATGGAGAATATGAAATCCGAGGAATATATGAAGGGAATATTAATGTAGCATTTATTCCAACAGATCAAAAAGAAATAGATATGATTCAAAATAAAAACTTTTTGTTGTTCTTTAATGAATCAAATAAAAGTCAAATAAATTCTAGTTTGCTATCAGAGAAAAGTAAAAAGTATACCGTAACTACCTATGAAACAGATATAAATGATATTGAGAGTTTCTTTTCATCCTTCACAATTATCACCAATATAGTAGTATTTATTTTGGTTATGGTACAAGGAATAATATTAGGATTTATAAATTACTCAGCTTATTATCAAAGAAAAAATGAATTTGGAGTATTAAAAGCTTTAGGATATAGTATAACGGATATATTTATAAAGATTATAAAGGAAATTTTTGTGACTACAATAGTTGGCGTGTTATTTGCAGTAGTCCTTATAATACTTTATGTAGTAGCAAGAAATATTCATGGTTTTTATAGTGGAATGCCGGCATACAGAGTAGAATTATCAGATTCATTTAAAATAATCCCTTTTCCAATGTTTATAACTTTATTTTCAATTTTCCCAATAATTAATCTAATAAGAAACGCAGATACAATAGCTATAATTGAGGGGGGAAGATAATGAATATATTTAAGTACTTTAGTAATAATATTGGAAGTCTCATATCTATAATAATATCAGTAGCGCTAGGAGTCGCAAGTGTTTATCTGATTTTTGGCATTGGGGGAAACTTTATAAAAATTATTGATAGATTAAGTGTAGAACCAATAAGAAATCAAAGTTTTTATTATGATAGCAGTGAACATGATTCTAAACTTTATATAGATAAAATGTATACCGAGTTAACAAATTCAGATTCTGTTGATTATTTATTTAAGGGAGAATTAAATAATTCATCAATGAGAACAATTTTAGGCTCAATAGGTTCTAGAGTATTTGGAGTAAGTAGCCAAGATTTAATTAAAATAATTAAAGCTAAAGACTATGAGATTAGTGAAGGCAGAATGCCAGTAAATAATGATGAAATTATTTTAAACGAGGATTATGCAAAAGCTAATGGATATAAAGTGGGAGAATTTATAGGAAATGATGTAGATGATTATGAATCTCTTACTGGAAAGAAAAAAGTTACTGGCTTTATAAAAAGTAATGAGATAATAAACTACTATATAAATAATGATATAAAAGAAGACGCAAGAAATACTGGATATATTGTAATCTTCAATAATGAAGATGGGTTAAATAAGATTGTTGAAAAATATAAAAATAATATTCAAGCTATCGATGAAAAAACTTATAGTGGATTTGTTAATTCTTTTAATAATAGTTTTAAAGGATTAGGCATATTTATAATGATTTTCTTCATTATACTTGAATGGATAGTACTTGGAAACTTATTTTATATAAATATGTTATCAAGAAAAGAAGAATTAGCGCTAATGAATGCATTAGGAAGAAGTAAAAGTTCGATTATATTAAATTTGCTCAAAGAAAACTTTTTGGTTGTAGTATGTGCATTTATACTAGGCGCAATACTTGGCTTATTTGGCACTGTAGTAATAAATGAAGTGTATTTAAAAGCTCACGGACAAGGAATAGATATAGTAAATGGAAGACATTTGTTCTATTCTAGTCTATTACCAATAATATTAGGATTAACAGTAATAGTGCCTATAAAAAGATTTTTCCGAAAAGTTGATTTGATTGAGATTTTAGAAGGTAGATAATAGATGCATAAATCATTCTGACATTAGCTGCATCTTAAGATGATGATTAATAAAATTGTCCTCTCAAGATACAGCTTTTTAATATTATATAAATTTCATATTAGGAAATATTTTACGTAAATAAATATCGTTAAATTCTTTATCTAAATGTTTATAAAATATATTGTTAGTTTGAACAAATGAAGATCTTTCTACTAATCTAAGTATAGCTGAAACAGAAATAAATACATCAAAGCAAATATAAATGAAAAGAAGTGATGCTATTAGTTCCCCTTCAGGTCTAGGAATTAAGCAGATTAGCAGTGCTACGTTAGGATATAGATATCTGATAAACAATATTCCAGATAAAGTCCAGAAGATGGAATACATAAGACATACTCTGCCGTTTATGTTAAAGGGAATATTGCTATAATCCCAGGAAACACTACCAAATAAATTTTCTTGTAAAAAGCTAAATATATATTCAACTAAAGAACCATAGAAAAAACTACCTAGAGCTAATTTAAGTAGATTCGCTCTAAAGGAATTGAGTAAGAAGAGAAAGACAACAGCGCCAACACCATATATAGGGCAGAAGGGACCAAAGAGCAGTCCTTTTCTGCTTTCTATATATCCATTTTTTATAAAACACCAAAAACTTTCTATTAAAAAACCACCGATACTAAATAGGATAAGAATCCAGAATAATTCATAAAGTTCGAAGCCTTTTACTTGCCTAGTCCATATAGATTTTGTTTTATCGCTATCTTGATTAGAATAAAATAGAAGCATTTTACTATCAAATTTAATATTCTGCATTTTATAATCTCCAATACGCTTATTGCAATATGTATAAGGTTTTTTATAGGAAGTTGAACTTAAAATCCTATAAAAGGTAAGCTTCTATAAATATATTATTTGAAAATATATTTAATGAATTAAAAATATTTTATCTCTACTATTT
Organism: Clostridium paridis; assembly: GCF_016765615.1. Classification (GTDB taxonomy): domain Bacteria; phylum Bacillota; class Clostridia; order Clostridiales; family Clostridiaceae; genus Clostridium_T; species Clostridium_T paridis. The sequence continues at coordinate 78,207 of NZ_JAESWA010000020.1, forward strand.
TATTAATGTGAAAATTGATGGATTTATTCAAAACATATGGATATAATTTAAATGTGAAATTACAGGTACTAATAAAAATCAAAGGTGGAAACATATGAGAAACTTAAAAATATCATTACAATATGATGGAACAAGATATAAAGGATGGCAAAGACAGAAGGAAAATTCGCCAACTATACAAGAGAAAATTGAATCTGTTTTGTCAAAAATGACAGGAGAAGAAATTCAAGTAATAGGTTGTGGACGAACTGATTCAGGAGTACATGCTGAAAACTATGTAGCTAATTTTCGTACAAATAGTAATATGTCTATAGATGAAATGCTTGATTATTTATATGAATATTTGCCAGAAGATATAGTTGTTAAAAGTATGAAAGATACAACAGAAAGATTTCATGCTAGATATAATGTCAAATCAAAAACTTATGTATATAGAATATATAATGGCAGGTTTAGAAATGTATTTAATAGAAAGTATACATATCATACAAATGAGAAACTAAATTTAGATGATATGAAAAGAGCATCAGAAGTCTTAATTGGAACCCATGATTTTCAAAGTTTTACAAGCTTAAAATCCAATTCTAAATCAACTGTAAGAACAATTAATTATATTAATATAACTGAGAATGATGGAATGATTGAGGTAGAGGTAAACGGGAATGGATTCTTATGGAATATGGTAAGAATCATTGTTGGAACTCTATTAGAAGTTGGAGTAGGAAAGATTAATGTTAAGGATGTAGAAAGAATATTAGATGAGAAGAAAAGAGCAGAAGCAGGACCTATAGCTCAAGCTAAGGGATTATGCCTAAAAAGTGTTCAATACTAACTAAGATAAGAGGGCTAGCTAAAATCTTTTAAATAGATTTTAGCTAGCCCTTTAAAACATTACTTGCGTGGACTTAATTGTGTTAAGGTCTTGCTTAATTTTTTGAAATTATCATAAGAGTCCACAAATCTTGCTCTAACTATAAAAGTTTTATTTTTTTTATATTTAATTTTTATCTTATCTTTGTCAGTGATTATTTCTTTAATTTCATTTACAGTAAACTGTTTTTTTGAGATACCTATGGTATTTATTGTTATATTTGAGTCTTCTATAATAACAAACTCACAGTTTTTTCTTATAAGTACTCCAGAAGAACTTAGAATTCCTGGAAGAAAAATGGCATAAATGCCTAAAAGATAAAAAATAAAAAAGCTACTTTTTGATTGTAGATAAAATATAATGCTTAACACTGTGAGTGCAATTAAACCAGATCCTAAAATTAAAGAATTTTTGGTTAATAAACTTTTGTTATAATAAAAACTAGATTTTCTCATATAATTCTCCCCTTATACTTAAGAATATATAAATATGCTACTTAACTCATTATATATAATGTAGCATTATTGGCAAGGATAGTAAATATTAAAAATATACAAAATAAATTACAATTTTCATAGATTTTAATATTTATTTATAAAGATTAAAATTCATGAAAGTTAGTGAAAACAATAGATAATCAAAGATAAAGATAGAAATTTTGCAGAATTTAAGAAATTAATAAATTGTAAAAATTTCTATTGACCAATTATAATGTCGAAGTATATAATAAGTTGGAAGTTAAAACAATATAGTCTAGATAGAGGCGCGAAGTTTAAGAGTAAAATTGCTGAGGTAAGCACAATGAAGCAATTTGAAAGGAAACTTTGCCGAAGTGTACAACCAATGCTTTAAGGTTGTAATGCTGGGCTTGCATAAAATATATGCAAGACTGTCACAAAGTCGTTTGTGGAGAGCTATCACTGATGCGTGTTTAATATATTTTCGTATTTACCTTTATGTATGAATATATTGATGCCCTGAGTGAATGCTCAGGGTTTTTTTAATTTTTAAAAGAAAATTATTTTTAAGGAGGACAAAATGAGTAACTCAAATTCTCAAATAGAGGGAAATAATCAAGAACTTAAAAGAAGTTTAAAGGCAAGACATTTAAATATGATAGCCTTAGGTGGTTCAATTGGAACGGGTATATTTGTAGCTTTAGGGGCAACAATTAATCAAGCAGGACCAGGAGGAGCGTTAGTAGCTTATGGATGTATTGCAGTTATGGTATACTTCCTAATAACAAGTTTAGGAGAAATGGCAACTTTCATGCCTGTATCAGGATCATTTAGTGTATATGCAACCAAATTTGTTGATCCAGCCTTAGGTTTTGCTCTTGGATGGAATTACTGGTATAACTGGGCAATAACTGTAGCAGCTGAATTAGTTGCTGGATCGTTATTAATGAAGTTTTGGTTCCCTAATGTACCAGCAGTATTATGGAGTGCAATATTCTTAGTTATAATAGTTGCATTAAACATATTATCAGCAAAATCTTATGGAGAATCTGAATTCTGGTTTGCTGGAATTAAAGTAGTTACAGTAATAATATTTTTAGTTATTGGAGTTGCAACTATCTTAGGAATACTAGGTGGAAATGCAGTTGGATTCAAGAATTTCACTGTTGATGGAGCACCATTTGTTGGTGGATTTAAATCAATATTTATGATATTCTTAATAGCTGGTTTTTCATTCCAAGGAACTGAGCTTATTGGAGTAGCAGCTGGAGAAAGTGAAAATCCAGAAAAAACTATTCCTAAAGCTATTAATTCTGTATTTTGGAGAATATTAATATTTTATATAGGTACAATCTTTGTAGTTGGAGCAATAATTCCTTATACTCAAGCTGGTGTTGATACAAGCCCATTTACACTAATATTTGAAAAAGCAGGAATTGCAGCAGCAGCATCATTAATGAATGCAGTTATATTAACTTCTGTACTATCTTGTGGTAATTCAGGTATGTATGCATCTAGCAGAATGCTATTTGCTATGGCTAAAGAAGGTATGGCACCTAAGTGGTTAGGTAAAGTTAATTCAAAAGGTGTTCCTATAAATGCAGTACTTTTAACAACATTAGTAGCAGCTGCTTGTTTCTTAACTGGTATATATGCTGAAAGTACAGTATATGTATGGTTAGTTGCAGCATCAGGTTTAGCAGGTTTTGTTGCTTGGCTTGGTATAGCACTTTGTCATTTCCGTTTTAGAAGAGCATATGTTGCACAAAAGCAAGATATGAGTAAGTTAAAATATAAAGCTAAGTTATTCCCGATAGGACCAATAATTGCATTAGCGCTATGTAGCATAGTTGTTTTAGGACAAGGAGTTAGCTATATTGAAGCTGAAAATATTGATTGGGGTGGACTAATTTCTTCCTATATTGGACTACCTTTATTCTTAGGAATATGGATTGTTTACAAATTGAAATACAAAACAAAGGTAGTAAAGTTAGAGGATGTAGAGTTCTATAATGTTGAACCACAGGAATTAGAAGAGTCCGTAGGATAAACTACTATAAATATTAAAATGTAATTAGAGCAGTAAGCAATAAATAATATGTAGACATAAAAAAATATAATAGATTTTTGGGGCATGGACGTCTCAATATGCAATAATAAGCATGTTGAGACGTCTTAATTTATTTTAAAACAACAAATTTAAACACGAGTTGTGTAAATGTTTAAATTTGTTATATAATTTTTCTATTAGTAATATTTTTGAGAAAAATTCATTCACAGTAAGGGTGTATCATTTTATGAAAAGGATAGATAAGGTATATAAAACGTTATATGAGTTTTGTTTAAGGCAATATAAAAGTGGAGAAAATATAATAGGAATATCAGCCATAGAGCTTTCTAAAACTCTAGAGATACAAAGAACAAATGCATCTAGTGACCTTAATAAACTATATAGCCAGGGAAGAGTGGAAAAGATTGAAGGTAAGCCTGTATTATACAAGGTCTTAGATGAAGCAATCTTTAAACATGGTGAAACAAGTATAGATGTATTTGAAAATGTATTAGGAGCAAGCGTATCTTTAAGAAACTCAATATTGCAAGCTAAATCAGCAATAGTATATCCGCCAGATGGACTTCATACTATTTTGTTTGGAGAAACCGGCACAGGTAAGTCTATGTTTGCAGAAACAATGTTTAAGTATGCTAAAGAAATAGGAAAGTTCACGGAAGATAGCCCATTTGTAACATTTAACTGTGCAGATTATTCTAATAATCCACAGCTTCTAATGGCTCAGTTGTTTGGGGTTAAAAAAGGATCATATACAGGTGCAGATAAAGACAGAGATGGACTAATTGAAAAAGCTAATGGAGGAATTTTATTTTTAGATGAAGTACATAGACTTCCTCCTGAAGGGCAGGAAATGCTTTTTTATATTATCGATAAAGGTGTATATAGGAAGCTTGGAGAAACACAAGTTGAAAATAGCATAAAGGTTTTAATTATATGTGCAACAACAGAGAATACACAATCTGGGTTATTAAAAACTTTCACAAGAAGAATTCCTATGACAATAAAGCTGCCTTCGCTTAGGGAAAGAAGTCTAGAGGAACGATATGATTTGATAAAAACCTTTTTGAAAAATGAAGCCAAATGTATAAAGACAGATATTACTGTAACATCAAATACCCTTAAGGCGTTATTATTATATGATTGTCCTAATAATATTGGACAATTAAAAAGTGATATAAAACTATGTTGTGCAAAAGCTTTTTTGAATAATATGCTAAATCGTGAAGAATCCTTATATATAAACAGTCAAGATCTTCCGGACTATATAATTAAAGGAGCTTTAAAATATAAAAACAATAAAGAAGAAGTAGATAAGTTTTTAAATGAAGATGCATTGAAGTTTACATCTAGTGGAATAAATACATGGGAGACAGAAGAAAAATCAAATTATAATTTTTATGATGCCCTTGAAGAAAAGAAAAAGGTTTTAGAGACAAAGGGAATGAATGAAAAAGATATTAAGCTTATCATGAGCTTAGATATGGATAGATACCTTAAGAAGTATATCTTAACTATAGGAAATGATAATTTAGAAGAATTATATAAAGTAGTGGACAAAAAAGTAGTAAGTATTATTGATAGGTTTCTTAAAGAGGCGGAGAGAAAACTAAATAGAAAGTTTAATAATAAAATATTATACGGACTATCTATGCATATTGTTAGTACAATTGAGAGAATTAAAACCGGAAGAAATATGGAAAATCATCAATTGGAGGACATAAAATATAATTATAAGAAAGAATTTGAAATAGCAAATGTTCTTAAAGAAAGCATTGAATGTTATTTTAATGTAATTTTATCTGAGGATGAAGTTGGCTTCATTACAATGTTTCTATGCATGGATAATAATGAGGTTGTTAAAGAAGAAAAAGTGGGTGTTGTAGTAGCTATGCATGGAGAATCAGCGGCTACATCAATTGTAGATGTAGCGAATAGGTTGCTTGGGGAAAATCATGCCATAGGGTATAACATGCCTCTTGATCAAAAACCAGAAGTCGCTTTAGAGAATTTAATGGATATTGTAAGAAATGCTAATAAAGGTAATGGAGTAATACTGCTTGTTGATATGGGTTCACTAGTTTTTTTTGGAGACATGATCAGTGAAAAAACTAAAATACCTATAAAGAGTGTAGATATGGTATCAACCTTAATAGTTTTAGAGGCAACAAGAAAAGCTTTGCTAAATTATTCATTAGAAGAGATTTATGATGCATGTACAAGCAGTAGTCCTTATAAAGGTAAGATATATAAAGAAAGTTATGAATTTAATGAGAGGTTAAAAAACAATGTAATAGTTACTGCTTGCATTACTGGACAAGGTGCAGCACTTAAGCTTAAAGATATTCTTGAGCAGAAGTTGAATTTAAGTAGACATAACATTGATGTAATTCCAATAGAAATAACAGATAGCACTAAGTTTAAAAGAAATATAGAAAAAATAAAGAAGAACAAAAATGTGATTGGAGTTGTTAGTGCAAGCAACCCTAAGGATAGAGAAGTAATTTATTTATCAACCTCAGATATATTTAAAGGGGAGAAGATAAATGAATTATCAGAAGTTATTGCACTTATACAAACTATTGATAGTATGCAGAAAGTGATAGAAGAAAATACTGATATTAATAGTAGTAAGTTTATAGAGGGATTTAGAAAGTTTATAATTATATTAAGAAATAACAATGTACAAATAGGTGAAAACCCTATGCTTGGACTAATATTGCATATCGCATGTGCTATAGAACGTGTATTAAAAAATGAAAAAATAATACACATTAATTCAAATGGAGATATTGTTAAGAAGAATATGGACAAGATAAATTTGATAAGAGATGCTTTAGAGTCTCTTGAAAGTAGCTTTGGTGTTAAGTTCCCTATAGAAGAGTATGCCAATGTTGTGAAAATTGCGTATTATTTATAGATTTCTAGTGTATCATTTGCATATTATTTCACTAATAAAAAGATACACGTTGATACAGTTTGTTTGTGCCACTCTGGAATCCTCATTTTATAAGGGTTTTAGAGTGGTGTATTATTTTGGCATGGTAGTTGCTTTATATAAAATACGTAATCATATTTTAAGGAGTTGAGAAGTATGGAGAAATTCATGAAGTTTTTTGAAGCAAAATTGATTCCGCCATTAGTCAAGGTTGGTAATCAAAGACACTTAGTAGCAGTTCGTAATGGACTAGCAATCACTATTCCATTTATTATAGTGGGTAGTATTTTCTTAATAATTGGCAACTTACCATTTGATTGGTGGCCAGATTTTATTGGAGGATATGCTGATAAACTAAATGTAGTTGTTAATAGTTCATTTGGAGTATTAGGAGTATTGGCAACACTAGGTATAGGGTATAACTTAGCTAAAACCTACAAGTTAGATCCTATAACTGGCGCAGTTATATCGTTTTTTGGATTTTTAATAACTCAAATAACACCAGAATTTGCATTAGATACTAGTAAGTTTGGAGCTGAAGGTCTATTTACGGCAATATTAGTTTCAATATTTGCAGTGGAAACGTTGAAATTCTTTGTTAAAAGGAATATAGTAATTAAGCTCCCAGCAGGAGTCCCTCCAGCAGTAGGTAATTCATTTATAGCATTAACGCCAGCTTTAGCAGTGGGAATTGTATTATGGATAATCAGGGTAATGTTAGGCTTTGATGTTACATCATTTATAACTTGGATATTCTCACCAATAGTATTCGCATTAAATACTTTACCAGGAATATTAGTGTATAGTGCATTAGTTACATTATTATGGTCAGCAGGAGTACATGGAGATATGGCTCTTGAAGGGATTGCAGATCCAATATTCCTTCAATTTTTAACAGTTAATACAGCAGCATTTGCAGCTCATAAGGAGATTCCTTATGTTACAGCATCAGGTTTCTATTCCTTGTTTGTTAATGTTGGTGGAACTGGAGCAACATTGAGCTTAGTAATCTTAATGTTAGGGTCAAAAAGTAAACTATATAAATCCCTTGGAAAAGTTGCATTCCCATCTGCATGTTTTGAAATTAATGAACCTATAATATTTGGATTCCCAGTGGTATTAAATCCATTGGTTATAGTACCTTTTACACTAGTACCATTAGTTCTTACAATATTAAGTTATATATTAATGAGTTTAAACATAATTGGAAGACCAGTTGCATTAGTTCCATGGACAATGCCACCAATAATAGGACCATTTATTGCAACAGGCGGGGATTGGAAGGCAGGAGTTTGGTCAGCGTTAGAAATGATCATAGCAGCATGCATCTACTATCCTTTCTTTAAAAATGCAGAGAAACAACAGTTGCAAAATGAGGCAATTGAAGAATTAGAAGCAGCAACTATATAGAAAAGGTTGAAGGAGGAATTAAAATGAGAATTTTGTTAATGTGTGCAGCAGGAATGTCAACTAGTCTATTGGTTAGTAAGATGGAAAGTTGTGCAAAAGAAAGAGGAATTGAAGATATAATAATAAAAGCAGAGCCAGTAGAGGATTTAGATAAATTTGTTGATGATTATGATGTTTTTTTATTAGGACCACAAGTAAAGTTTAAGGAAAAGTGGGTAAAGGAAGTAGTTGAGAGTAAGGGAAAAAGATACGATAATATACCAGCTCAAGTTTATGGATTAGTTGACGGAAAAAAGACATTAGATATGGCACTAAAACTTTTAGATAAATAATGGAGGAGAAGTATATGGAGCTAGAAGAAATAGTATTTACAATAATAAGTCATGCAGGAAATGCAAAATCTATTTGCTTTGAAGCATTACATGAAGCAAAGAAAGGAAACTTTGAAGAGGCTCGTGTACTTATTAGTAAATCTAAAGAAGAATTATATAAAACTCATGATATTCAAAATGCAATGATACAAAAAGAAGCAAGTGGGAATAAGCAAGAAATAAGTTTGCTCCTTATGCATGCTGAAGATCATTTAATGAGTGCGATGCTGGCCAAAGATCTTATAGAAGAATTAATAGATATGTATAAAGAAAATTATAAATATAGAGAAATGTGCAATTCAAATTACAAAGAACAAATTATTTAATAAAATAGAATATAAAAAATCCAGCCTATAGGCTGGATTTTTTGTTTATTATAACTAACTAACAAACTCTAAAATATAAGAGCATTCAAAAGTTTTTCCAACTTCTAAAACTTCTACGCCTTCTTTATCTTTAAAGTCTCCCTTAAAATTTTCATAGTCTGCATGACCAAACCAAGGTTCAATACACACGAAAGGAGCACCTGTAGCTTTTGACCATAAACCTAGATATGGAAATCCTGTGAAATCCATTGACATATATTTATTATGATTTCTTGATCTTAAATATATTTTATTGGAATTTAAGTTTCTAAACACTAGAGCATCATTAGTAAATACTTCTTTAGAAAGGGGAATTTTATTTTCATTATTTAAGAAAGGAATATCCTTTCCTGTATAAAGTCCAGTCATTGTTGATAGCTCCATTAATGAAGCATTTTCATTTTCACTAAACTCAAAGTAGTAATCATTAATAGTTTCTCCAGATTCTAGAGTACATGAAAATGCAGGATGAGCGCCTATTGAAAAATATATAGCGGCATTATCTAAATTAGTAACAATGTAAGAAACTTTTACATTATTGTCTATAAGTTTATAGTTAACTTTTAAAGAAAACTTATAAGGATATACTTTTATAGTCTCAGAATTAAATTTCAATTCAAAGGTCAATGAATCTTGAGTTTGTTCTATTAATTCATACTCAGAAATCCTTCCAAAACCATGTTGAGGAAGTTCATAGGTTTTTCCTTGAACTGAATATTTATTGTTTGCCACTTTCCCTACAATAGGAAAAAGTATTGGTGCATGATATTTCCAATATTCTTCATTTCCATTCCATAAAAACTCAGTGGGATTATTTTTGGTTTTTATGCTATGAAGTTCAGCCCCATAAGTATCAGCTTTAATTTCTAAAAATTTATTTTCTATTTTATAATTCATAGGAATATCTCCCTTCAAAAATATTATACGAGTCTATTATATCATTACAATATGGTTAAAAATATTTTATTTCTATTTTTATTTGTGATAAAATGAGGTTTGTAACAAAAGTAAATTTAAGGGAGTTGTATTTAATGAATATTCCATTGATTGATTTAAAAGCTCAATATAAATCTTTAGAAAAAGAACTAAACGAGGTAACTATAGATGTTTTATCCTCAGCTAACTACATAATGGGGAAGAATGTATCAGAGTTTGAAAAAGAATTTTCAGATTATATAGGTGTAGAACATTCGATTTCAGTTGGGAATGGAACTGATGCTTTAGTAATTGCTCTTAAAGCTATGGGAATAGGAGAAGGAGATGAAGTTATCACATCAACTTTTACATTCTTTGCATCAGCAGAAAGTATTTCAGCAGTAGGTGCAACACCAGTTTTTGTAGATGTTAAAAAAGATACGTTTAATATAGATCCAGATAAAATTGAAGAAAAAATAACAGATAAAACAAAAGCAATTATACCAGTGCATATATTTGGGCAATGCGCAGATATGGATGAAATAAATAAAATAGCTAAGAAACATAATCTTTATGTATTAGAAGATGCATGCCAAGCTATTGGAGGAGAATACAAGGGAAGAAAAGTTGGAACATTAGGAGATATGGCTTGTTTTTCATTCTTCCCAACTAAAAACTTAGGTTGCGCAGGTGATGGAGGTATGATAGTTACAAATAATCATAAACTTGCAACAATAGCAACAGCATTAAGAACTCATGGTAGTGGTGAAAACGGACAAAAGGCATATAATCTTTTAAATGATATTCAAGAAGAGGTTAAGAAGGCTGAAGGAGCTAATGATACAGTATATAATCCATTAAAATACTATAATTATTTAATAGGTTTTAATTCTAGATTAGATGCAATGCAAGCAGCGATTTTAAGAGTTAAGCTTAAAGAAATCGATAAGTGGAATAATAAGAGAAGAGAAGTTGTTGATATATATAATGAAAGTTTTAAGGGATTAAATGTTCAAACACCAATAGCGAGAGAAGATATAAAGCATGTATATCACATGTATATACTTCAAAGTGAGGAAAGAGAAAGTGTCTTAGAAGATTTAAAAGAAAAAGGAATAGCTACAGGAGTATATTATCCAGTGCCACTTCATCTTCAAAAAGTTTATAAGAACTTAGGATATAAAGAAGGGGATTTCCCTAATGCAGAATATCTTTCACATAGAACATTTGCAATACCTGTTTATCCAGAATTAACAAGTGAACAAGTAAATTATATAATTGATTCAGTAAAAAATTCATGCAAATAAAGGAGAAGAAAATGAGTAAGGATTATTTTTGTCATGAATCTAGCTATTTAGATGAGGGAGTAGTAATAGGTGCAGGAACTAAAGTATGGCACTATTCTCACATAATGGGTGGTTCAATAATAGGAGAAAATTGCAATATTGGACAGAACGTAGTTATTTCTCCAGGAGTAAAGTTAGGAAATGGAGTAAAGATTCAGAATAATGTTTCTGTTTATACTGGAGTTGAATGTGAAGATGGAGTATTTTTAGGACCATCTTGTGTATTTACAAATGTAATTAATCCAAGAAGCTTTATTGAGAGAAAGAGCGAATATAAGCCAACAAAGATAAAAAGAGGAGCGTCTATTGGAGCAAATGCAACAATAGTATGTGGTCATGATATAGGTGCATATGCATTAATTGGAGCGGGTTCTGTTGTGACTAAGACTGTTCCAGACTATGCTTTAGTTGTTGGAAACCCAGGTAGAGTAGTTGGTTATGTATGTAAATGTGGTGAAAAAATTCACTTTGATAAGGGCGAAGCTAAATGCTCTGCCTGTGGTGAAGAATATATAAAAGATAATAATGGAGTTAAAGCTCTTGAAAAATAGGAGGTATCTTTATGAGCGAACTTAAAGAAACTTTACTAAAGAAAATAAATTCAAAAACTGCAAAGGTTGGAGTTGTAGGACTTGGTTATGTAGGGCTACCATTGTCAGTTGAAAAAGCAAAAGCTGGATTTGAGACTATTGGTTTTGATGTTCAGGATGAAAAAGTTAGGATGGTAAATGAAGGCCACAACTATATAGGAGATGTAGTAGATGAGGAATTAAATGATTTAGTTAAGGCAGGTAAATTAAAAGCTACAAGCGATTTTTCATTTGTAGAAAATGTTGATACTATTTGTATTTGTGTTCCTACACCATTAGATGAATATAAGCAACCAGATTTATCTTATGTAGTAAGTTCTACAAGGAGCGTATCAAAATATCTTCATAAAGGAATGCTTGTAATATTGGAAAGTACTACTTACCCAGGTACTACAGAAGAAGTACTTAAGCCTATACTTGAGGAAAGTGGATTAGTTTGCGGAAAAGATTTCTTTTTAGCATTTTCTCCAGAAAGAGTAGATCCAGGAAATAAGACATTTAATACTAAAAATACACCAAAAGTTGTTGGGGGATGCACAGAAGAATGTACAGAGCTTGCAGCTGCTTTATATAGAAATGTATTAGATGGTGAAATTCATACGGTATCATCACCAGCAGTGGCAGAGATGGAAAAGATACTTGAGAACACTTTTAGAAATATAAATATTGCATTAGCAAATGAAATGGCAATATTGTGCAATAGAATGGGAATTGACGTTTGGGAAGTAATTGATGCTGCAAAAACTAAACCTTATGGATTTATGCCATTTTATCCAGGACCAGGACTAGGCGGACACTGTATACCACTTGATCCATTTTATTTAGAGTGGAAGGCAAAGGAATATGATTATCATACTAGGCTAATTGAGACATCTGGTGAAATTAATGATTCAATGCCTGAATTTGTTGTTGATAATGTAATGAAAATATTAAATAAACATAAGAAGGCTATGAATGGCTCAAAAATATTAGTGATGGGATTAGCTTATAAAAATGATATTGATGATTATAGAGAATCTCCATCATTTAAAGTTATAGAGAACTTAGAAAAACATGGAGCAGAAGTAATTGTAAATGATCCATATTGTCCAGAAGCTAAATATAAGAAAAAGATATATAAGTCAGTTGATTGGAATGAAGTAATAGATGATGCTGATGCTGTAATTATAACAACAAATCATAGCTGTTATGATTATGAAGAGATAGCACGTAGAGCAAAAGTAATATATGATACGAGAAATGCTACGAAGAATGTGAAAAATAATAGAGACAAGATATTTAAATTATAGTGTACATTAAATTAGTATTATAAAGGCTTGTAAAAGAATCTAATTACAAGTCTTTTTTCATTTAGGTATAATATGCGATAAAAAAGTGTAAATATATAATTATGTAAGTAAAAGTTTCGTAGAAAAGTAACAGAAGGGAAGTGAAAGCATGAGTAAGATATATATAGGCAACACTTGGACACCATGGAAGTTTTTTAAAAGGCTTATAACTAAAGTAAATGATGACGATATATTTGCACTTTCAGCTCAATTGGCCTACTACTTACTATTATCATTTTTCCCTTTTCTCATGTTTATAATGATAATGATTGGATTTAGCCAGCTTAAATCTGACGAGGTTTTAGTGTACCTATCAACAATATTGCCTCAAAATGTATATCAATTAGTTGAGTCTACAGTAGTAGAAGTAATTAATGGACAAAAAGGACAATTAATTTTGCCTACAGCACTTTTAGCTATTTGGACTTCATCATCAGGATTTTCTGCAGTAAATAGAGGGCTTGATAAAGCATATGAAGTTAAAGAGACAAGATCTTATATTAAGAGGACTATTTATGGAATTATTGGCACAGTAGGTTTGGGAATAATAATAATACTAACATTGTTATTAATTGTCTTTGGGGGAGTAATAAGAGCATATTTAATAGCAAAGTTCCCATTTGACGATATAATAACCTTCGCATGGAACAGTGTGAGATTTGCAGTTATTATGTTAGTAATGATTTTTGCTTTTGCTGCCAGTTACTATTTTATTCCTGCAAAAAAAGTAATGTGGAAGGAATGTTTTCCTGGCGCTATAATAAGTGCATTAGGTTGGATTGTTGTATCTTCATTATTCTCTTTTTATGTAAATAATTTTTCGAATTATTCGAGGCTCTATGGGAGCTTAGGAGCTGTAATAGCATTAATGACTTGGTTATATATTTCTTCATTTATAGTCCTTTTAGGGGGCGAAATAAATGCTATCTTACTAGAATAGTTGATAAAAATAAGTTCATATATAAATCTTTTTAGTTGTTATGGAAATAATGTATATTTGATTGAAATATGGTTAGAATTAACAATGAAGAATTTCAGGAGGTTGTATATATGAACAAAATTGTGTTAATGGGAAAAATAATAAAAGACCCTGAACTTAGAGTACTTGAGGAAAGCGAAAAGATGGTTACGAAATTTATTATTGCAGTTGAAAGGAACTTTAAAGGATCCGATGGTACCAGAAAGTCTGACTTAATTCCTGTAGTAATGTGGGGAAGAAAAGCAGAAGTTCTTTGTGAATACGGGAAAAAGGGTACTTTATTAAGTTTAAGTGGCAGATTGAGAACTGGAAGCTATGAAGACAGAGATGGAAATAAGAAATACATAGCAGAAGTTATTGCTGAAGATTTTAAGTTTATTCAAAATAAACCTATACCAGAAAAAGAATATGCAGATGATAAAAAATAATGATTTTCAAAATAAATAATTGAAACAAAAAAATTAGAGATGAGGACATCTCTAATTTTTTTTCATTATTTAAGGAATGAGAACACTTCTGATTTTGTAATCTCTTTTGAAATACCTTCTATTATTTTTGAAGAGGTAGATAAATCACCAATTAATATTCCACCAATTAGTTTATGATTTTTAAAGAAGTATTTTGAATACTTAGATTCCTCGTTACTTTTTACAGATAAATATTCTAAAGAAGAATCATTAAAATCAACTGTGCCAGCAGAGAAGATCTTTGTATTTAATGCATCAAATATTACTGAGGAGACAAATCCTTGAAATTCTAGTGAATCTCCTGCAGCATTTGCTCCAGCTATCTTACCCATTTCGATAGCGGCAGGCCAGTTACCATAAGATATTCCCTTTAACTCAGCAACATCTCCACAAGCATATATTCCATTTATATTTGTTTCCATCTTGTCATTTACAATTATACCCCTATCACAAAGAACGCCAGTAGCCTTAGCTAAATCTGTATTAGCTCTAATTCCTACTGAAAAGAGAACTATATCAGCTTCTATTTCTTCTCCTGTGTTTAATTCAACAGATTTTACTGTATTATTACTTGTTTTAATCTTATTTACAGATTCACCAAGCCTCAACTTTATATTAGTAGAGTTTATAGATGTTTTAAATAGTTCAGCACCTTCATCGTCTAATTGACGAGGTAACAGCCTTGAGAAAAATTCCACTACATTAACTTTTGCTCCAGATTTATTTATTTCCCATGCAGCTTCAAGTCCTAGAAGCCCACCACCGACTACAACAACTTTCTTTTCTTTACATAGATTCATTTTAAGTTTATTAACATCTTCTATATCTTTTATTGAGTAGATTCCATTAATAGAGTTATAGTTAAAGGAGTTCAAGCTTAGTATTTCTTTTTTATTATCTAAGTCAATAACCTCAACATTAGGAATGAAATTATGACTTCCTGTAGCTAAAATTAGTTTATCATAATTTATTTTAGTATTATCTTCAAAATTAATTACCTTTAAATCCTTATTTATAGAAGTAACTTTTTTACCTAGAATCTGATTGATTTTATTATCGTCATACCACTTTGATGGTGCTATATAAAAAGTTTCTTCATCTATTTCTTGAGAAATTAAGTCAGATAATTGTGGCCTAAAATATGAAGAAAGTTTTTCTTTAGATACTAATGTTATATTAGCTTTTTCATTTCTTTCTCTTATAGCTTTAGCAGCATAATATCCGGCAGCACCATTACCAATGATTACAAAGTTCTCCTCGGTATCATTTCTAAAGCTTCTATTTTCTTTTACAACCTCAACAAATTGATCTCTTCCTGCGCCACATACTGGACAAATCTCTGGAGGAACAGTACCTTCAAAAATTTCTCCACATACTACACACTTCCAATATTTAATTTCACCATCTGTAGATATTTGTTCTATTTCCTTAGTATCTTTCACTTTTTGTTTGGGTTCTCTACCTAAGATTTTTTCAGCAAAACCTACTCCAAATTCAAAAGCTTCTCTTAAGTCATTATCTGAAGGTTTGAAGTTAATTCTTAATCCAGGAGAGAATAAATTCATATTTAATTCCTTGAGTCTTGCTTCTATTCTAGGTACAGCCTCACCACTCCATCCATATGATCCAAATGCACCAGCAACTTTTTTACCATGAATTATTGGATTAAGTTTTGATAATAAGTCACGTATAGGTTCCAATAACTCACCTACAATAGTTGGAGAGCCAAAAAGAATTCCATCAGAGTCAGATATATCAGATACAATATCATTCATTTGATTATGAATAACATTATATAGTTTTACTTCAATATCAGATACTGATTTTATTCCATCTGCAATTGTATTTGCTAGTTGTTCTGTGTATCCGTAAGCAGATACGTATGAAATTGTAACTTTTTTCTTATCATTGTTGACTGAAGGAGTGCTCCATTCCTTATAGAGATTAACAATTTTCCATGGATCTTCCCTTAATATAGGACCGTGTCCAGGGCAAATTAGATCTATATCTAAATCCTTTATTTTATCTATTGCTTTAAGGACATATGGTTTAAAAGGTCCCATTATGCAATCATAGTAATATCTTAAAGATTCCATATATTCTTTTTCATTCGGAATTTTATCATTAAAAATTTCTTCAAAACAATAATGAGTACCAAAAGAATCACAAGTTATTAATGTTTTATCTTCGGGAATAAAAGTATATATTGTATCTGGCCAATGTAGAAATGGTACAGATAGAAATTTAAGAGTTTTATTTCCTAAAGATAGTGTGTCATTATCAGATACTATAATGGATTCAAATTCTCTATTAGCAATATTCTTTAAAAATCTAATAGCAGCAGCTGAGCCAACAACCTTTGCTCCAGGGGAAAGGGCTAATAACTTGGCCACGGAACCAGCGTGGTCAGGTTCTGTATGATCAACGATGATATAATCAATTTTTGATACATCGATATTAAGATCCTTTAATCTTTCAATATATTGATCAAAGAATTGTTCCTTAACAGTTTCAAAAACAGCAACTTTTTCACTACCTTTAACAACATATGAATTATAAGTTGTTCCATAAGGGGTATACATTATAATATCAAAAATTCTTAGTTCAGGGTCAAGTGCACCTACCCAGTGTATGTCCTTTTTTACTTCTAAAGATCTCATATTTTCACCTTCCTTAAAATCATTCACCATTAAAAACTATCGTAAAATATAATTATTAACTAATAATAATTATTAGTTATTGATTAAATTATACAACAAAAAAAATAAAAATAAAAGAGATAAAAGGCAAATTACTCTTAAATATTGTTAAAAATTTAATAATGTAATTTATAATATTATTTTAAAAATCACATAATACCATATTTTGGTTATATTTATTAGGATAAAATATTACTAATTCCATCTTTGTTTAGAATTTTTTGAAGATTTTTCATAAATATGTTGATTTTTAATTTTCGTGTGTTATAATAAATTCATGGTATGGGAACGTATACAAAAAATTTCAACTATGGGATTATGGATTTATTGAGAGATTAAGAGAGCTAATTTAATTGGCTCTCTTTTCTTATTAATAAATAACATAAAATATGAAATTCCTACATAAAATAGTACCTGACACTAGTACTATTAGTATTCTTATACATTTTGAAATATCTTTTAGTTAATGTATAAATTAGGGAGGGAATAAAATGATTCACAAAATGTCTTCAAAAAGTTTTTATGAATTTGTAACATTAGCTGTTGCGAGAGAGTTAGAGTATTTTATAAATGAATCTAACTACACTGTAGCTTTCAATAGTAACATCAAAAATTTAGTTGATGAGTTAAAAGCTTTAGGGAAATTAAACATAGAATTCATGGTTCTATTTAATACTAGTGGTGAGATAGCACTTATTAATGAAGAAATAGTAGGTGGATATATTGCTGAAAGAATGGTTAAACAATTAAGAACTGACTATGGAATAAATGACGAAGAAGAAATTTTGAAAAAAATTATAAATGGTGAAAATACAGAAAAGGAATTGTTCATATCAAACATCTATAAGTACTTAATTAAGATATTAAAGGAAATATATAAGGATATTAGATATAGAAGGGAAGTCTTAGAGAGTTATAAGAAGAGATATTCATTAAATAATATGGAGACAGAAGAAATGGCAGTGACTTTAGCATCAATTTTGATTATTGAAGATATTTGTGGATATTTATCGCTAGATGTTGAGTTAAAAAATATTATAATTCAAAATTTATAATATTTTTCGCAAGAAAGTAGATTTTTGTAGATAAAGAGAAGTTTGTATATAGTACAAAGTACATTTTAAGATAATAATGTCTATTTATGAGAGAAATTAATTTAAAGCTTGTTCATCTTTTGACAAGTTTTTTGAAACCCTTATGTTATGATTTTTTTATACAGTATTTTTATGCCGAAGGGAAAATTGTAAAGATTAAGGGGGATAAAAATGGTTATTTTGAAGAGTGAAAAAGCAGTGGAGGAAATTGACTTTGATATTAGGTATGAATATTCATACAGGCTAACAGAAAATTTATATGATAACGTTAAAGCATATGGTATTGAAGCGGAGCGCTTACTGTTTAAAGCTGAAGAGTTAAAGGATGTAGAGCGAGAAAGTATAAATCTGATTTCGCCAATTTATAGCAAGGTTGAAGAAATGTTAAACTTAATATATAAGCATAAAGTTTCTCCTGTTCATGTTATTGACATATTAGGAGAAAAGGTTGATGAATGTGTTCTAGATTTTTAGATATATATTATGATCAAGTGATTGGGCAGGGATTGGCGCTTAATACTCATTTAAACAATTATTAGCCAATCCTTGCTAATTAAATTCTCCAGTTGTAGAATTTAGATATATTTATTAATTGGAGGAATACAATGATATATGGTGTTGGAGTTGACATAATAGAAATTGATAGAGTCGAGCGAGCAGTTAACAGAACTTCAAGTTTTTTAGCTAAAGTTTTTACTGAAAACGAAATACACTACTTTAAAAATAAAAACAATAATTATGAAAGCTTAGCAGGGAGTTACGCGGCAAAAGAAGCGTTCTCAAAAGCAGTAGGGTTAGGTTTTAGAGGATTCACTTTGGGTGAAGTTGAGGTAGTAAGAGATG
This sequence comes from Clostridium paridis, assembly GCF_016765615.1. Taxonomy (GTDB): domain Bacteria; phylum Bacillota; class Clostridia; order Clostridiales; family Clostridiaceae; genus Clostridium_T; species Clostridium_T paridis. Next base: position 96,949 of record NZ_JAESWA010000020.1, read on the forward strand.
AACTAGGAAAACCATCAATTGTGTTATATGGAAATGCTAAAGAGTTAGCGGATAAATTGAATGTAAGTAATATTCATTTAAGTATCTCACATAATAAAACAGACGCAATTGCATATGTTATTTTAGAAATATAAGGAGGAGTTATGATTGAAGTTTTAGGTTCAGAAGGTTGCAGAGCTATGGATAGAAAAACCATAGAAATTCTTAAAATGCCGAGTGTGCTATTAATGGAAAATGCAGTTTTCTCAATGGTAAAACATTTTTATCATCTAGATGACATTTTAATTATCTGTGGAGTAGGAAATAATGGTGGTGATGGGGTTGCATTAGCAAGACATTTATATTTTCTAAATAAGAAGGTAAGAGTAATTGTTGTAGGTTCCTTAGATAAAGCATCAGTGGATTTTGTTTGTAATTATAATATATTAAAAAATCTAAATGTACATATTATATTAATTAATAAGGACGATTTAAATATTAAAACTATTTGTAGAAATACTAAAATTATAGTCGATTGCTTATTTGGGACAGGTCTCACAAGAAACTTAAATGAGCAGTACATAAAAATAGTTGAAAGTATGAATTCTTCTCCAGCCTATAAAATTTCCATAGATGTGCCTTCAGGGTTAAATTGCGATACGGGAGAAGTTATGGGAGCATCAGTCAAGGCAGATAAAACTATAACCTTTCAGACAATGAAAAGAGGATTCTTAAACTATAAGGCTCTAAGTTATTTAGGGGAAGTAATAATAGAGCCTATAGGAATTCCAGAAAGCATTTTAAAAGAAGTAAGTGAAGGAATAGTTATGACGGAAAGAGCTGATATAAGCAGTCTTATTCCTAAGAGGGAAAGGTTCGGCTATAAAAGTGATTATGGTAGAGTTGCAATTATAGCTGGGAGTGAGGAATATTCTGGAGCAGCATACTTGACAGCACAAGCAGCTGTTAAAACAGGTTCGGGCTTAGTGAATTTATATACTCATAGAAAGATAAGGGATTCTATGAGGAATAAATTAAATGAAGCTATGGTGGGAGTGTATCATCTAGAAGAGGAAATAGGGGAAAAAATAAATTCAGCGCAAGTAGTTGCAATTGGCCCAGGGTTAGGAACAACTCCAGAAGCCAACAAACTAATTAATTGGGTAATCACTAATTATACTGGTAAGATTGTTATAGATGCTGATGGGTTAAATGTATTAGCTAGTCAATTGGACATATTAAATAAGTGTAAGGGTGACATAATTGTAACGCCACATTTGGGCGAAATGGCGAGACTCACAGGTAAAGGGATAGACGATTTTAATATGAACAGAATTGATATAGCAAAAGAATTCTCAAACAAATATGGAGTAACTGTATTATTGAAGGGATTGTATACGGTTATTGCAGGAGAGAATCGGGTATACGTAAACCCTACAGGAAATAGTTCTATGGCATCAGGAGGTATGGGGGATACACTGACCGGAATAATTGCATCACTTATTGGACAAGGGATAAATATCCTTGATGCAGCAAAATTAGGGTCATATATTCATGGATATATAGGAGAACGTTTATCTGAGGAGATGTATTCAGTTAGTGCAACAAGTATAATAGAAAAGATTCCAAGTTATTTAAAGGAATTAACCGGTGGATAACCTCCTTGACGATTTTTACTCTTTAGGAACTTGTAATATTTTAAGCTCAGGATAACATTATAAGTATCCTATAAAAACTATAGATTTACCTAAGAGTAAAAAATAGAATTAGTCGCCTGCCAGTTTTTCCTCACATGCGTTTGGAAAGGCAGATGCGAGTAAAAAATCGACGGCTCATAATCGCCTTGACGATTTTTTATAACTTAAATTATGAATAATTAAATTCATTTAATAATAGTATTAGTGTAGAGCAAATAACTTTGGAGGAAAAATGAAAAAAAAGATTGCACTAAGCATGTTATTATTTGTAATAATTTTATCTTGTATTTCTATTATCTATATGAAAATTTCCAGTTCACCAGAGAGAGTTTTGAAACTATTAAGAAACATTAAGAGTTATGAATGTAATGTAGATTATAAATTTTATAATTCAATGGGAGAAAAAGAAGAAACCACTAAGCAGTATTTTTTGAAGGAAAAAGGTAATAAAGTGGTCTTTGGAGACAATAGAATTCAGGTGTATAATAATGAGGGACAAGTTGTAGGTGGAAATGATAAAGATGGAGAATTATTTGAAACTTCTAAGGAAAACTATGACTTCTATGAAGCTTCATTTATAAACAACTTATCAAAGTATTTAAATGATGAAAGATCATTATCATTTGAGTATAATAAGGAAATTGGAAAAGGATATTATAAAGTTAGCATACCACTAGATATTAATAATCCGAATTTGGATGTAGGGATTTTATATATAAACATTCCAGATAAAGTTCCAGAGCGATTTGTCATATTAAATAAAAAAGGCGAAAAAACATTTGAGGCTAGGTACACTGACTTTCAGATCAATCCTAGACTTGATGAAGGTCTTTTGGAAATTAAAAGCAACTAAGAGGTGGAATTAATGGATGAAAGCATAAGACCAGTTTGGGCAGAAATTAACCTGAATTCTTTGGAAAATAATATGAGACAGATTAAAAATTTAGTAAAGGATAAAAAGATTTACGCAGTTGTAAAGGCTGATGGATATGGCCATGGAGCACTAGATGTCGCACCAATTTTTCTGGAAAATGGAGCTACAGGATTAGCTGTAGCGGTTATTACAGAAGCACTAGAATTAAGGAGATCAGGGGTTAAGGCACCTATCCTAATTTTAGGATATACACCACTAACATTTGGTGATAAGATGGCTCAATATGATATTGAACAAACTGTCTATGATCTTAATTATGTTAAAGGACTTTCAGATATAGCAATAAAAGAGAAGAGAAATATAAAAATTCATATAGCATTAGATACAGGAATGGGGAGAATTGGAATATTACCAAATGAAGAGGGACTAGAAATTGTAAGAAAGATAAGCAAGCTTCCCAATATAATATTGGAGGGGATTTTTACTCATTTCTCCACAGCAGATGAAACTGATAAAAGTTATACTAAATATCAATTAAAGCTGTTTTATGATTTTACTAATAGATTAGAACAAGAAGGAATTAAATTTAATGTTAAACATGTATCTAATAGTGCAGCTATAATGGATATGGAAGAAACTTATTTTGATGGAGTAAGGCCAGGCATAATAATGTATGGGTATTATCCATCAGATGAAGTTCTTAAAGATAAGCTTAATCTAAAACCTGCATTGACTTTGAAAACTTCAATCGCGCATTTAAAGACATTGCCTGAAGGTATGTATATAAGCTATGGAAGAAAATTTAAAACAGAGCGAGAAAGTGTTATAGCAACACTTCCAGTAGGATATGCAGATGGGTATACAAGATCTCTTTCAAATAAGGGTAAAGTTATCATTAATGGGAAATTAGCTCCTATAGTTGGAAGGGTATGCATGGATCAAGTCATGGTTGACGTTACAGATGTTGGAGAAGTAAGTGTTGGTGATGAGGTTGTTCTATTAGGAGAACAAGGAGAAGCTAAATTTAATGCTGATGACTTAGCTGAGATTCTAGATACTATCAATTATGAGATAATCTGTATGATAGGCAGAAGAGTTCCAAGAGTTTACATTAGAGATGGAAAAATTGTCAAAATAAGAAACTATGTGTAGTATTTGAAAAAAATAAATAGAGAAACAAAGGTCGAAATCTTTGACAACGTGACATAATTTGTAATATAATTAATACATAATCTCTTTTTCTACCTAGGAGGAATGGTTATGTCTCTATCAAAGAAAAATTTAAATTTATCCGTAAATATTGAAAAAAACTGTAAATATACAGATGGTAATCTAATATTATATATTGAAGGCAAAGAAATGATTTATTCAGAAGCAGAGCTTTCAAAGGGCTATGGTGAAATGGCCGAAATTAATTTAGAACTAGCTGAGACTTGTATTAGAGGTTCATTAGAAGAAACCGACTATTACGAGAATTGGTTATGCGGAGTGTGATAGACATATGACCACAATGGTAGTAAAAAGAGGAGATGTGTTTTATGCCGACTTAAGTCCTGTTATAGGTTCAGAACAAGGTGGTATAAGGCCAGTTATAATTATACAAAATGATATTGGGAATAAGTATAGTCCTACAGTTATTGTAGCAGCTATTACTTCTCAAATTAATAAAGCTAAGTTGCCTACTCATGTAGAGATTTCTTCAGAAGAATATGGCTTAAATAGAGATTCAGTTGTTTTACTTGAACAATTACGAACCTTAGATAAGAGAAGATTAAAAGAAAAGATAGGGCATATGACAGATTCTGATATGGACAAGGTTAGCAAGGCATTAGTAATAAGCTTAGGGCTTATTTAGAAGATTATAATAAAAATTGAACAATATACAATGAAAAACTCAGTTTAGGCTGAGTTTTTTTGCTATTTAAGAATTTATAGCATTTTGAGTTTGAGGATTTTTTATTTAAAGGGAGAAAAATTTAATCTACATATATTAATATACTTAAGGAAAAATTATATATATAGCTACATAAAGTTTTAATATGATAAAAAAATCCTTTTTTCTATAATATAAAGATATATTATTTGTTTTTTTAGTTACTCAGAAGCAATGATAAGGTATGTGTTTGGATTATAGTATTTTTAAATAGTATAGCACATATAATTAAAAGGTATAAAAAACATAGCACATATACACTAATATTATGTACAAAGAAAAAATTGTATGATATAATGACTTAGGAAAAAAGGTAATCTTTATTAAGTTAATTTTTTTAATCAGGAGGGCAAAAATGAGTAATAAAATATCAGAATTACAGAGTATAGCCAAAGAAATAAGAAAAGATATAGTAACTATGCTAACAGAATCAGCATCAGGACATCCAGGTGGTTCACTATCAGCAACAGATATAGTTACAACATTATTTTTTAACGAAATGAATATAAGTCCGGAAAATCCAAATAATCCAGATAGAGATAGATTTGTATTATCAAAAGGTCATGCAGCGCCAGTTTTATATTCTGCGTTAGCAAGAAAAGGATATTTACCAGTTGAAGAATTAAAAACATTAAGAAAGATTGGTTCAAGACTTCAAGGTCATCCTAATATGAATGACTTACCAGGAATAGATATGTCAACTGGATCACTTGGTCAAGGAATATCAGCTGCTGTTGGAATGGCTATAGCTGGAAAACTTGATAATAAAAATTATAGAGTATTTGCACTTTTAGGAGATGGAGAATTAGAAGAAGGACAAGTATGGGAAGCAGCTATGAGTGCAGCTCATTACAGATTAGATAACTTAACTATATTTATAGATTACAACGGATTACAAATAGATGGAGATGTACATCAAGTTATGAACCCAGCTCCAATTGATAAAAAATATGAAGCATTTGGTTGGAAAACAATAATAATCGATGGACATAACTATGAAGAAATATTAGCAGCTATTGAAACTGCTAAAAAAACAAAAGGAGCACCTACAGCAATTATATGTAAAACAGTTAAAGGTAAGGGTGTTTCATTTATGGAGAACGAGGCAGCATGGCATGGAACAGCTCCAAGTGTTGAACAATGTGAAAAAGCATTAAAAGAAATTGGAGGAGAAAAATAATGAGTAAGAAAATTGCTACTAGAGAAGCTTATGGAAAAACATTAGCGGAGATAGGACAAAAAAATAATAATATAGTTGTATTAGATGCTGACCTTTCAAAATCTACAAAAACAGCAGATTTCCAAAAGGTTTGTGCTGATAGATTTATAAATATGGGAATTGCAGAAGGAAATATGATGTCTGTAGCAGCTGGAATATCAACTTGTGGCAAAATTCCTTTTGTAAGTACATTTGCAATGTTTGCAGCAGGAAGAGCTTTCGAACAAATAAGAAATTCAATATGTTATCCTAGATTAAATGTTAAAGTATGTGCTACTCATGCAGGATTAACTGTTGGAGAGGATGGAGCATCTCACCAAGCAATTGAAGATCTAGCATTAATGAGAAGTATTCCAGGAATGACAGTTATTTGCCCTAGTGATGCAGTAGAAACTGATGCTGCAATAAAGGCAATTGCAGAGTTTAATGGTCCTTGTTATGTTAGATTAGGAAGGGCAGCAGTAAATATAATAAATGATAATGCAGATTATAAATTCCAAATAGGAAAAGGTGTAACATTAAAGGACGGAAAAGACGTTACACTTGTTGCAACAGGAATAATGGTTGATGTAGTACTTGAAGCAAGAGAGATTTTAGAAGCAGAAGGCATTAGTACAAGAGTAATTAATATTCATACATTAAAGCCAATAGATAATGAATTATTAGTAAAAGCAGCAAAAGAAACAGGAGCAATAGTTTCAGCTGAAGAACATAATATAATCGGAGGTTTAGGTTCAGCTATATCTGAGGTAATCTCTGAAGAAGTTCCAGTTCCAGTAATTAAAGTTGGAGTTAAAGATACTTTTGGAGAAAGTGGAAAGCCAGACGAATTATTAAAGGCTTATGGATTAACAGCTGAAGAAGTAGTAAAAGCAGCTAAAAAGGCATTAAGTTTAAAAAAATAAGTTGGATTATATAGAAATAAACAGTATAGCATGTAAATTTTGCTATACTGTTTTTAATTTTTAAGCTAAAATATTAAATGCTGGATATTTTTTAGTTATATCGTATTTATAAAAAGCTAAAAGAGTAAAATAATAAATATAATAAGAATAAATTACAAACACTACTGCCATAGGAGGTTATTATGAATAAAAATATATTAAAAGATTATTTTTTAATTACAGTAGGTATACTTTTAGTTGTTTTCTCACTAGAGTATTTTTTCATCCCAAATGATATTGCTGCTGGAGGAGTAACAGGTATAGCAATAGTTCTTACTAAATATGTGACTTGGCTAAAAACAGGTACTGTAGTATTCATATTAAATCTTATATTATTTGCAGTAGCATTTTTATTAATAGGTGGTAACTTTGGAGCTAAAACAATATACGCCAGTTTTGGGTTATCATTTATTATGTGGGTAGTAGAAAGATTTTTAAAGCCTACAGCATTAACAACTGATTTAATGTTAGCAGCTATTTTTGGAACCATAGTTACATCTTTGGGAATGGCAATGATTTTTAATGTTAATGCTTCAACTGGAGGAACTGACATAGTAGCTAAGATAATTAATAAATATATAAGCATAGATATTGGGAAATCATTATTATCAGTAGATTTTTTAGTCACCTTAGCAGGTGCAGTAACTTTTGGAGTGAACAGAGGGCTTTATGCACTTCTATGCGTTATATTTAACGGATTAGCAATTGATAGAGTAATAGAAGGATTTAAGAGTTGTAAAGAAGTTACTATAATTAGTGATAAGAACAAAGAAATAAGCCAATTTATAATTAAAGATTTAGATAGAGGATGTACATTTATTCAAGGAAAAGGTGGCTTTTCAGGAAATGATACAGCTCTTTTATATACTGTGTTAGGTAGAAATGAATTTATTAAATTAAAGAATTATATAAAAGAAATAGATAAAGCGGCATTTATAACAGTAGGAGAAGTTCATGAAGTTTTAGGAGAAGGTTTTGGGGAGTTACAATAAGTTGTAGTAGAGGGGGCATTGCAGTTTGAAAAAATATTTTAAAGAAAACTTATTAATTACTATAGGAATATTACTTACAGCAATATCATTAGAATACTTTTTTTATCCAAACAATATAGCTGCTGGGGGGATCTCAGGTCTTGCATTAGTTCTAAACAAAATATTTGGGATATCTCCAGGACTAATACTAATAATTGCTAATATTATATTGTTTGCTTTAGCATTTATATTAATTGGGGGAAATTTTGGCGGTAAAAGTATTTATGCATCCTTTGGACTTTCACTAGTTTTGTGGCTTATAGAAAAATATCTATCGCCAACTGCAGTAACACACAATCTTGTATTAGCAACAGTAGCTGGTAGTGTTATATCATCATTAGGAATAGCTATGGTTTTTTCTCAGAATTCATCAACAGGGGGAACATCTATTATAGCTAAAATAATAAACAAATATCTTCATTTAGATATTGGAAAGTGCTTGTTAATAACTGACTTCATAATTACAATCCTTGCTATCTATACTTTTGGTGTTGATTTAGGAATGTTTGGACTCATCAGTGTATTTCTTATTGGAAGTATGGTTGATAAGTTTATAGAAGGATTTAATGTTTGTAAGCAAGTCTTTATAATTAGCTCAAAAGGTGAAGAAATTGTAAAATATATTTTAAATGAGGTTGATAGAGGCTGTACTGTACTAGATGGAACAGGTGGATACTCCAAAGCAAATAATCAAATTATATTTACAGTGGTAAATAGACGTCAATTTATTAAGCTTAAATTCAAGATAAAAGAAATAGACCCAAGAGCATTTATAACAGTTAATGATGTTAGAGAGGTGCTAGGTGAGGGATTTACCATGCTTGAGGGATAAAAAAAGTGGGTACATATGTAAATTAAATATTTATTTTGAACGGATCTGAATTCAAAAATGACTTTAATGAAGAAGTTGTTTGGGGGTTCAGATTTTTTATACAGTATAACAAAGTTTTGAAGTAATGGTTTTAATTTCAAACAAGATACACCAAGTTTAGTATGAACTTTTTCGTAATATTATTAAATATGACAAAAAACTTTAAAAAATTGGATTTTATAATGGATTTTAACTATGTTATAATAAAAAAGTGTTTATGTTTTTTATAGTGAAAATAATAATCATAGTAAAAAACCACACAAAAAAAATTGAGGAGTGTTTTTATGATAGAATTTAAGAATGTAAGTAAAATTTATAATAACAATGTAAAAGCCTTAGCTAAAGTTAATATAAATATAGAGACAGGAGAATTTGTATTCCTAGTTGGTCCTTCAGGGGCAGGTAAGTCAACATTTATAAAAATGCTTCTGAAAGAAATAGACCCAACAGAGGGAAAGATAACTGTAAATGGGACAGATTTATCAAATATAAAGAGAAATCAAATACCTTACTATAGAAGAAAAATGGGAATGGTATTTCAAGATTTTAGATTAATACCAACTCTTAATGTATATGAAAATGTTGCATTTGCTATGAGAGTTGTTGAGTCTTCTCCAAGAGAAATAAGAAGAAGAGTACCTATGGTACTTTCATTGGTAGGATTATCACACAAATATAAAATGTTTCCTACTGAATTATCAGGAGGAGAACAACAAAGAGTTTCATTAGCAAGAGCCATAGTAAACAATCCAGCAGTTTTAATTGCGGATGAGCCTACTGGAAATTTAGATCCTGAAACTGCGACAGAAATAATGAATTTACTAGAGGATATAAATAGGGCAGGAACAACAGTGTTAATGGCAACACATGCTAAAGATATTGTTGATACTATGAAGAAAAGAGTTATAGCCATTGAGAAAGGGCAAATAGCTAGAGATGAAATGAGAGGTAGGTACGAAGATGAAATTAAGTAGTATTAAGTATTTTATAGTAGATGCATTTAAGAGTATAAAAAGAAATAAAACTATAAGTTTGGCCTCAATGGCAACTGTATTAATGACGTTACTAATATTTGGTGTATTCTTGTTAGCAGCACTAAATGTTGGAAAAGGTGTGCAAGATATAGAATCAAAAGTAGAAATTAAAGTATTCTTAAAAGATGACATAACTATGATGGACCAAAGAGATGTTCAAATTAAGTTGAAAGAACAAACTGGGGTTAAAGATGTAAATTATGAATCCAAGGAAGAAGCTTTAGATAAATTTAAAGATCAATTAAATGAATATAAAGATTTACTTAATGGATATAATAGTGATACAAATCCATTACCAGCATCTTTTTTAGTTACACTTGAAAAGCCTGAATATGCTAAAGATGTAGCAAATTCAGTAAGCGGTATGACTGGTGTAGAGAATATTGGAAATGACCAAGATGTTATAAATAAGATTTCTTCATTCACTAAAGCAGTAAGATGGGTTGGTGTAGTTTTATTTGTAATATTAGTAGCAGTTTCATTATTCTTAATAATTAATACTATAAAGTTAACAGTTTTCTCAAGAAGAAGAGAAATTGGTATAATGAAATTCGTAGGAGCTACAGATTGGTTTATAAGATGGCCATTTATCATTGAAGGTGTGATTATTGGATTAGTGGGAGCTATATTCTCAAACATAGTATTGTTTTTTTCATACAAGGCACTATTCTCATTATTATCTAAACAATTAATTACAGTAAGTTTAGTTAGTCCATTCTATGTTTTAAGCACTATGTCATGGGAATTTATATTAGGTGGAATTCTTATAGGTGCCTTTGGTAGTATAATTGCCCTAAGAAAGTTCTTAGTTGTATAAGATTAAAAAAATTATTAATTTTATACATATTATGCCCCATAATGAAAATATAATATAAACCTGGGTATAATTTAAATTAGGGTTATGAATGGAGGCACAAGATGGAAGATAATCATAATAATGAAAGAAGAAGTTCTAAGACTTTTAAGATCACTGCTATTGCTTTACTTATAGTTCTATTTATTGGAAGTAATGTATTATCTTTATTCTTAGGAAATAAGATGGCATTTAGAGGTATATCACTTCCAGGAGTAGGCGGGAGTTTAGCTAAAGATTTTCAGAATATAAATGATATAGACAAATATAAGAAACTTTTTGCCATTAGAGATGAGTTATATAAAAAATACGATGGACAAATTGATGATAATAAGCTTCTTGACGGAGCTATTAAAGGTATGACAGCAGCACTAGAGGACCCATATACAGTATATATGACTAAAAAGGAAGCAAGTGACTTTATGGGAAGCATGCAAGGGAATATTTCTGGCGTTGGAATAGAATTAGATATAAAAGATGATAAACTTGTTATTGTTGCTCCAATTGAGGGTTCGCCTGCCGAGAAGGCCGGAGTTATGAAAGGTGATATAATTCTTAAAGTTGATGACAAGGATGTTACGGCAAAAGAATATGATAAAGCTAAGGCAATGATAAGAGGAGAAAAGGGGACTAAAGTTAAACTTACCTTAAGTAGAGAGGGTAAGGGAACCTTTGACTTAACAATAACTAGAGATACTATTTCAGTGAAATCTGTTAAAGGTGAAATAATTGAAAATGGAATTGCATTAGTATCTATATCCTCTTTTGATGAACATACGGATCAAGAATTTATTGACACCTTAAATTCCTTGAAGTCTAAGGGGATGAAAGGGATAATACTAGATCTTAGAGGCAATCCAGGTGGATACTTAAATACAGCAGTTAATGTAGTTTCACAATTTATTGATAAGAGCAAAGTAATAGTATCTACTAAGGATAAATATAATAATGAAGAAAAATCTGTATCTAAGGGTGGTAATTTTATTAATACTCCTTTAGTTGTACTTACAGACGAAGGAACGGCTTCAGCAGCTGAAATAGTATCAGGTGCACTTAAAGATTATAAGGCAGCAACTTTAGTTGGTACTAAAACTTTTGGCAAAGGTGTTGTACAGAGTCCAATAGAATTGAATGATGGTACTCTATTAAAAGTAACAATATCTAAATGGTATACTCCTAATGGAAACAATATTCATAAGACAGGTATCATGCCAGATATTCAAGTGGAATATCCAAGTGAGTTGCAAACAAGCCCATATAATAGAAGCAAAGATCCTCAGTTTGAAAAAGCTTTGGATGTAATTAGAGAAAAACTTAAATAGGAGGATTGAAGACTATGGATCTAACTATGTATACATTGAGATCTGTAGCTTATGCAATATTTGGGCCGTATATGTTTTTTGTGCTCATATTACTCGGGGTAATGTTTTATTTTAAAAATAGAAAAGTATCATTGATGCAAAAAATGATAATAGGGGAGAGTATTAACTCTCCCCTAGAACTTACATTGTCTCAGATTGTACTTGGAATTTTTGCAGGAGCTATTGGCAGTTTAATATTAAGCTATTCAGGAGTATTATTTGGTGAAAAATCAGGAATTGAATGGGTATTTTTACTATCTATCTTACTGATGATTTATAGACCAAAATTTGTATGCTTTTCATATAGCGGTTCAATATTAGGAATAATTAGTATTATACTTTATCAAATATATGGAGATAAAGCTCCGATAAATATAAGTATAATTAATCTTATGATTTTTGTGGGTATACTTCACATTGTTGAAGGATTACTCGTTATGTTTGATGGTAGCAGAGGTGCTATCCCAGTGTTTACTAATAAAAGTGGGAAAATATTTGGTGGATTTGCACTAAATAGATATTGGGCTTTACCTATAGCTATTTTTATGATTATTACTAGTTCGACATCTCAGTTTGGTACTGAATCTATTAATACGCCCAATTGGTGGCCGCTTTTAAATCATAATTCTACTCTAGAGTTTTTGAAGAAAGCAGTAGTAGGGTTATTCCCTTTTTATGGGATGATAGGATATTCGTCTATTACTTTCACTAAAAGCAAACGAAAAAAAGCAGTGATGTCAGGAATATTAATTTTATGTTATGGAATGATTCTAGTATTAGTATCTCAGCTTTGCAGGGTAGGTCTAATTGGAGAGATTATTGTGGTTATTTTTGCTCCGTTAGCACATGAAGCTATGATAAGACTTTCGAATATTATGGAAGCAAAATCAGCGCCTATGTACATAAGTGATGATCAAGGTATATGTATTCTTGAAGTTTCGCCTAGTTCTCAAGCTTCTAAGCTAGGAATAAGAAGCGGAGATAAAATTATAAAAGTTAATGAAGAATATATCCAAAGTGAACTTGATATTTACAAAATAGTAAGGGAAAGTTATATGGATATAAAATTAAAAATAAAGAAACTGAATGGAACTTTTCAAGACTTTACAATTACGCCTGATGAAAATAGGAGAATAGGAGTAGTTTTAGTTCCAAAGATGGTAAAAGAAGAACAAGTGGTTAAGTTAAATAATGATTTTCAAGAGATATTAGAAAATATAAAAAAGAAAAAAGATGATGAGTAGTTAAAACTAATAAAAGTAGTTTGTGTAGGCTTGAAATATGTGGTATAGGGTTTTTTTATGGAGAACTTAAAACCCTTTAGTATTATTTTAAGCTTACATTTTTTATTTAAGTACATCATTTTATAAGTTGACTGGCAATAATTAAAAGTATAAAATATATGTATACAAACAAATGTTCGCAGGAGGCGGTTATGGGAAAGTTTAAAATAGAATCAAAATTTAAGCCGACAGGAGACCAGCCAGAGGCTATAGATAGTATAGTTAATGCATTGAATAATGGTGATAGGGGACAGACACTTCTTGGAGTAACTGGCTCAGGAAAAACTTTTACAATGGCAAACATAATAGAAAGGGTACAGAGACCTACCCTAATATTAGCTCATAATAAGACATTAGCTGCTCAACTTTGCGGAGAGTTTAAAGAATTTTTCCCAGATAGCATAGTTGAATATTTTGTATCCTATTATGATTATTATCAGCCTGAAGCATATGTCCCACAAACTGATACTTTTATAGAAAAGGATGCTTCAATAAATGATGAAATAGATAAGCTGCGTCACTCTGCGACTTCAGCACTCTTTGAGAGAAGAGATGTTATAATCGTTGCTTCAGTTTCATGTATATACGGATTAGGAAATCCAGAGGAATATAAAACACTTACCATTTCATTAAGAACTGGAATGGAAAAGGAAAGAGATGAAATAATAAGGAAGCTCATAGAGATTCAATATGAAAGAAATGATATAGATTTTGCAAGAGGAACCTTTAGAGTAAGAGGAGATTCATTAGATATTATTCCTGCATCTTCCTCTAACAAGGGCATAAGAATAGAATTTTTTGGTGATGAGATTGATAGAATTAGAGAATTTGATGTTCTTACTGGCAAAATTTTAGGAGAGAGAAAACATGTATCTATATTCCCAGCATCCCACTTTGCTACATCATCTAGTAAGTTAGAAGTTGCATTAGGAATTATAGAACAGGAATTAGAGGAAAGATTAAAAGTACTTAATGCAGAAGGAAAGTTACTTGAAGCCCAAAGGTTAAAGCAGAGAACAAATTTTGATATAGAAATGATAAGGGAAATGGGATATTGTACAGGAATAGAAAACTACTCTAGAATTTTGGATGGAAGAGCACCCGGAACTTCACCTAAAACATTAATAGATTATTTCCCAGAGGATTATTTATTATTCATAGATGAGTCACATGTAACACTTCCTCAAGTAAGAGCAATGTATGCAGGGGATAGAAGTAGAAAAGAATCCTTGATAGAGTATGGGTTTAGATTGCCTTGTGCTTATGATAACAGACCATTAAAATTTGAAGAGTTCGAAGAAAAAATAAATCAGGTTGTATTTGTATCGGCAACTCCTGCTGCTTATGAAATTGATCATTCAACTAATATAGCAGAACAAATAATAAGACCTACTGGATTATTAGATCCTGTAGTTGAAGTAAGACCTGTAGAAGGACAAATAGATGATCTTTATGCTCAAATTAATGAAACTATAAGTAAAGGCTTTAGAGTTCTAGTAACAACACTAACAAAGAGGATGGCTGAAGACTTAACTAAGTATATGAAGGATTTAGGAGTTAAAACTACTTATATGCATTCTGATATAGAAACGATTGAAAGAATGAAAATCATAAGAAGTTTAAGACTAGGAGAAGTGGATGTTCTCGTAGGTATTAATTTATTAAGAGAAGGGTTAGATATACCTGAAGTTGCCTTAGTGGCAATATTAGATGCTGATAAAGAAGGATTTCTTCGTTCAGAAACTTCATTAATACAAACCATAGGAAGAGCTGCAAGAAATTCTGAATCAAAGGTTATTATGTATGCAGATAGAATAACAAATTCTATGGATAAGGCATTAAAAGAAACCAATAGAAGAAGAGAAATTCAAATGAAGTACAATGAAGAACATGGAATTACTCCTCAAACTATTATTAAAGATGTTAGAGATGTTATTGAAGCAACTAAGAGTGCAGAGGAACAAGAAACTTATAGCATAGCAGCATTATCTTTAGAGGAAAGAATAGAAGATCCAAAGAAACTTATTAAAAAATATAAAGCTGAAATGGCAGAAGCAGCTAAGAATCTTCAATTTGAAAGAGCAGCGGAACTAAGAGATATGATAAAAAAATTAGAGTCAAAATAGATAAAAATGGAAGGATTACCTTCCATTTTTTATATGCTAACTATTTTAATTAATGTATTTTAAGAATGAGAGTTACTTAATGATAAATGTAATCCTCCTTCAGGTAAAACTCCTTTAAATAAGGTTTTTGTTGCACTATATTTATCAACTACATAAGTAAATAACAATGCGAATCCTAAACCAGCAACAGTGAAACTTACCCAGCCTAAAGAAGGAATTTTATCCAAAAGTAAATTACCAACTGGACGATGTAGATACATTATAATTAATGAGTTTTTGCCACAGTAATTAAGGAATCTTTTTAGTCGACCATTATATAAATTATTACTAAATGCTAGTATAAATATTGTGAAGCATAAAGGATATATTAAATCCCATTGGATAGATTTAAAATAAGAATCCTTAATATTCATATAATAATAAATATTTTGAGTAGAATTTATGTGAAATAATATGAAACACATGATTCCGCTAATAATCATTGAGGATTTTGTAACTAAGTATTGTAGGATATTCTTAGAATAAAAACCTATGGCGTAATACGCTAATGCAATAGGAACTACATCCATGTCTAGGGGGTACCAGTACTTCTCAGTTATATCTGTTATTTCATTTGGAATAACTTTTATTGAATATATATGAGCAGCTATGTATCCAATAGAAATTATTGCTATAACATAGGGTGTTTTAAAATGGGTTTTTAATTTTGAAAATATAAACTTACTTATTAATAGAACAGGTATAAACCAAAAAACTCCCCAGGCAGCTTTACCGCTATATATATGATTATTAAAAGATTGAATAAAGTTACTAAATGAAGCCATATCAGGAGAAATTAAAAAATCAAAGACTATATCAATAGCTGAAAAGCAAAGATATGGTATATAAAATTTCAGAAATTGAGTTTTGAAGTTAATTCCATCCCTATAAAGTAATCCGCTAATTATAAAGAATGCAGGCATGTGAAACCAATACATATATTGGGCATACTCGAAAGGGCTATGAGATAAAATTACTGTAATTATTAATATTCCTTTTGCAATGTCTAAATACTCAATTCTCTTATTCATAAAATATCCTCCTGTATTATATCTACAAAAAAGTATAATCGTTATTTGTTTCATTTCTATGTCAAAAGTTATAGTAGATAAAATTAAAATCTGAAAAAATTATCATGCTAATAATCGACAAGAACATAATAGTTTAAAGATATGAATTTTATGTGAAGAGAATATGAAAATAGAATAAGAAATATAAAGACCTTTAAAAATAGTATTAAATAAAGAAATCAGAAATATACAAAAAAGGCAATGGTATGTTAAAATGAGTTAAATATTAAACTTTTTTCAAATAACAATAATTTATAAATTCCAGGAGGAGATTATGGGATTTTATGTACGTATAAAGCAGTATGCAACAGAGTTTACTCAGGCAGAACAGAAAATAAGTGATTATATATTACAGAACCCTGAAGAAGTAATTAACTTCTCAGCGCAGCAATTAGCCGAAAGAACAGAAACATCTGCGGCCTCTGTAGTAAGGTTTTCTAGAAAACTTGGTTTTGGTGGCTTTGGAGAGCTTAAAATAGAAATTGCTAAAACAATTACTAATAACTATGATGATAATTTTGATGCCATTATATCTTCAGAGGATTCAATTATAGATATCACTGATAAATTAGTTAATAAAGCTGTTACATCAATAAAGGAAACCCAAGGATTGATAAATTTCAAGGATTTAGAAGAGGCTATAGATATTATACGTAAAGCTGAAAATGTGTATCTATTTGGAGTAGGAGCATCTTCATTAGTAGCTATGGACTTTATGTATAAGCTTGCAAGAATAAATAAAAGAGTGGTTTATTTTATGGATAGTCATTTGCAATTAGCATCATCAGTTCATATTACAGAGAAAGATGTTGCTATTGGAATATCTTATGGAGGAAAAACAAAGGAAGTAAACGAAAGTATATCCATAGCTATTGAAAAAGGAGCAAGAGTTATAGCAATTACTAGCTGCAATAAAAATCCTCTTTCTAGTATGAGTGATATATCATTAAAGGTACCTAATGCTGAAAAACAAATTCGTTTTGGTGCAATATCTTCGAGGGTGGCCCAGCTTATAATAACAGATACATTATTTTTAGGGGTCGCAATTGATAATCTAGACAAAGTTGAAAATAGTCTGCTAGAAACTCGAAAAGCAGTTGAAAAATTGAAATAATATTTCAAAAGCATCTTCAGAAATTAAACTGAAGGTGCTTTCTTTTTTACATAATATAAAATAAAATTTCAAAAATAAACAAAAATACTTGAAATAATATTTCAATAGTATATAATTATAAATGTAAACAGTAAACGGGGGTGAAAAAAATGAGTGATATTAACTTAGAAATACTTGTAACAGAAAAAAGAAATGAAAATACTAAGAAAATAGATTCAGTAACAACATTAGAAATGCTTAAATTAATTAACGATGAAGACAAAACAGTCCCATTAGCAGTTGAAAAGGAATTAAATAAAATTTCAGATGCAGTTGATTTAATTTCGAGTAAGGTTAAGGAAGGCGGACGTTTTATTTACTGTGGTGCAGGAACTTCAGGACGTTTAGGCGTTTTAGATGCTTCAGAATGTTTACCAACCTATGGAGTCGGTGATGGCGTAATATTAGCACTAATTGCAGGTGGAAGAGATGCAATGTTTAAGGCTAAAGAGGGAGCAGAAGATTCTAAGGAACTTTGTGTAAAGGATTTAAGAGATGTTGAACTTACAGATAAAGATGTTTTAGTAGGAATTGCCGCATCGGGGAGAACTCCATATGTAATTGGAGGATTAGAATATGCAGGAAGCATAGGTGCTAGCACTATTTCGATTTCTTGCAATCCTAATTCACCAATGGCAAAGATATCTGATGTTTCAATAGCACCAGTGGTAGGTCCAGAAGTTGTAACTGGGTCAACTAGAATGAAGGCTGGTACAGCCCAAAAACTAGTATTAAATATGATATCAACAGGAGTAATGATTAAGATGGGAAAAGTTTATGGAAATCTTATGGTTGATGTAAACCCATCTAATGAAAAGCTAGTAGAACGTGCTAAAAGAATAGTAATGCAAGCTACTGAAGTTGGTAGAGAAAAGGCGGAAGAAATACTTCAAGAGACTAACTATAATGTTAAACTTTCAATCATGATGATTATTTCGAACTTAGAAAAAGAAAAAGCAGAAGAGCTATTATTACTAAATTCAGGCTACATAGCTAAAGCAGTAGAATCATTAAATTAAAAAAAGGTTTTTGAATATAAGCAAGATTTATATTCAAAAACTTCAAAAACAATTAAAGAGGGGAGTGTAAAAAATGACAAATTTAGAACTTGCAATGGAGATTCTAAAGAAAATAAACGGAAGTGGGAATGTAGATAGTTATGCAAATTGTATGACCAGATTAAGAATTAAAGTTAAGAACCTTGAAAAGGTGGATTTTGATGGGTTGAAAAAAATTGATGGTGTTCTTGGAGTTATACAAAATGAAACTGTTCAAGTTGTAATCGGCCCAGGAAAAGTTAAAAAGGTAGCTGATGAATTTGGAAAACTGGTTGAAATGAAAGGTGGCACAGTGGAGGAATCATCTGATGTGGAACATGCTGCATTAAATGAAAACCTTGCCAAGGAAACTAAAGAAAAATATAAGAAAAAGCAAAATACAAAGGTGCATGAAATATTAAAAATAGTAGGAAATATATTTGTTCCATTAATTCCAGGATTCGTTTCATCAGGATTAATTTTAGGTATTTCAAATGTTATAGCAAATATGGCTACAGCAGGAGTAATAGACAAAGGTGTTATTAATGCATCTTGGTTTATATTATTAAAAACTATTGGAGGACTATTATTTGGAGCTTTAGGAGTATTTACTGGTATAAATGCAGCTAAAGAATTTGGTGGAACTGGTGTAATTGGAGGAATTGCTGGTCTACTTATATATTCACCTGCATTAACTCAATTAAAAACCTTTAGTATATTCGGATTCAACTTACAAATTGCTACAGGTTTAGGCGGAGTATTAGGAGTTATTCTTGCAGCTTATATATTTAGTGTAATAGAAAAGTACTTAAGAAAGTATATACCAGATTCACTAGATTTGATGATAACACCTTTAGTTACTATATTAGTAGGGTCATTTATAACAATCGCAATTATTATGCCTTTATCAGGATTTATTATGAATGCTATTACTTGGTTCCTTGTAGATTTCTGCTTATATAAATTAGGTGCTCTTGGAGGATATATTTTAAGTGCAACTTTCTTACCACTTGTAACTGTTGGACTACATCAAGGATTAACTCCAGTTCATTTACAACTTATTGAAAAAGATGGATTTACAACATTACTTCCAGTATTAGCAATGGCAGGTGCTGGTCAAGTTGGTACAGCTATAGCTATCTATGTAAAAACTAAAGATAAGTCATTAAAGAATAGAATAGCAAGTGCTCTTCCAGTTGGATTTTTAGGTATTGGAGAACCATTAATATATGGAGTTTCTCTACCTCTAGGAAGACCATTTATATCAGCGTGTATAGGTGCAGGATTTGGTGGAGCTTGGTGTGCAATATATAAACTAGGAGCTATAGCAGTTGGACCTTCTGGACTAGCATTAATTCCTCTTGTTGCACAAAATAAATATTTAGCATATTTTATAGGTCTTTTGATCTCTTATGTAGCAGGTTTTATAATAACTTACTTCTGGGGATTTAAAGAAGAGATGGTTGAAAGATTATATGACTAATTAATAAAATGTAAGGATGAATGGAATTTAACTATTCATCCTTATAAATTTATAGTTAAGATTTCAGAAATAGGAGGGTGGATATGCTTGGAATTTCTATATATTTAAGTGAAAATGAACAGGATAATATGAGAAGAATTGAAGATGCATCAAAATATGGGATAGATAAAATTTTTACTTCACTACATATACCAGAGGATGGGAATAAGGAGGAACAACCAGATTTATTTAAACGGTTATGTGAATATGCAAAGAAGCATTCTATGGAGGTATATGGGGATTTCGGACCAGATAGTTTTAAAAGAATGGGATTAGATATTAATGATATTAAAGGCATATATGATATTGGCATAAGCGGAATAAGAATAGATTATGGATATGATGATGAGATAATTGCTGAAATATCTAAAGGTATTAGAATTTTCTTGAATGCTAGTACATTAACAAGAGAGCAGATAGTAAATTTAAAAGAATTAGGAGCAAATTTTAATAATATTGAAGCTTGGCATAACTTTTATCCTAGACCAGAAACTGGGCTTGATAAGGTGTACTTTATTGAGAAGAATAAAATGATTAAAAGTTTTGGAATAAAAGTATCAGCTTACGTGGTAGGAGATAAGATTAAAAGAGGCCCACTATTTTTAGGACTACCAACCCTTGAAAGCCATAGATATGAGAGTACATATAATAGTGCAGTTGAACTTTTATATGAGTATGATGTAGATGATGTGTATATAGGAGATATAGAAGCATGTACAGAAACCCTAGAAAGAATGGCATATCTTAAAGACAATATAATCGTTCTAAGATATAAGAAAGAATTCGGCGCTGAGAGATATAAGGAATTACTAAATAAAACTTATACAAGTAGGGGAGACGAATCAAGAGATGTAATTAGGGCAGAAGAGTCTAGAGGTTATGCAGGAAGCAATAGTACAATAATAAAAAAAGAAAATACTATTGAAAGATATAAAGGAAGTATAACAATAGATAATGAAGGTTATAAAAGGTATATGGGAGAACTGCAGATAACTAAAGATGATTTAAGTGCCAATGAAAATGTAAATGTCCTAGGAAAAATAATAAATGAGGATAAAAATCTTATTAACTTTATAAAAGGGCGAGTAAGATTTAAATTAATAGAAGCTTAACTATAAAAAATGCATTCGTTTTTATGACTAATCATATAAGTGGATGTGTTTTTTATTTTTTTATAATTGTTGACTAATAAGTTTTAAACATATAAAATATTAATTATACGAACAGGTGTTCATATTCAGATGAATTGAATTACATAATGACTTTAGGCAAGAATACAAAAAGATAGATATATTTCAGGAGGAAAAAATGAAAGACAAGATAATTATAAAAGGAGCAAAGGTACATAACTTAAAGAATGTAAATTTAGAGATACCTAGAGATAAATTAGTTGTTTTTACTGGGCTTTCAGGTTCTGGAAAGTCATCTTTAGCCTTTGATACTCTTTATGCGGAGGGACAAAGAAGATATGTAGAATCATTATCTGCATATGCAAGGCAATTTTTAGGCCAAATGAATAAACCGGATGTAGAATATATTGAAGGGTTATCACCAGCAATTTCTATAGATCAGAAAACTACCTCCAAGAATCCTAGATCAACTGTAGGAACAGTTACAGAGATTTATGACTATTTAAGACTGCTATATGCTAGAGTTGGAGTACCTCATTGTCCTAAATGTGGTAAGGAAATATCTCAGCAAACAGTAGATCAGATAGTTGATAGGGTAATAGCATTAGGAGAAAAAACTAAAATTCAAGTATTAGCTCCTTTAGTTAGAGGAAGAAAAGGAACTCACGAGAAAGTATTAGAACTCATTAAAAAGAATGGATTTGTTAGAGCAAGAATAGATGGTAACATTTATGACTTAACAGAAGAAGAAGTAAAGCTTGAGAAGAATATAAAGCATAGCATTGAGGCTGTAGTTGATAGACTAGTTATAAAAGATGACATTGAGAGAAGATTAACTGATTCTTTGGAAATGGCACTTAAACTAGGAGATGGTCTTGTTCTTATAAATATGGTGGGTGGAGAAGATATATTATTCTCTGAGAAATTCGTTTGTCCAGATTGTGGAATAAGTATAGATGAATTAGAGCCAAGATTATTTTCATTTAATACTCCTTTTGGAAAATGTGATTATTGTGATGGGTTAGGAACATTATTAGAGATAGATGAGAACTTAGTTATTCCAGATAAGTCATTATCAATAATGCAGGGAGCTATAGCATCTTGGGGAGAAGGAAGATTAAAAGAGGATGCTTGGACTTTTGCAGTTTTAAAAGCATTAAGTGAAAAATATGATTTTAGTCTTAATACTCCAATAAAGGATTTGCCTAAGAATATTGTCGACCTTCTGCTTTATGGAACAAAAGGCGAAAGATTAAAAGTGGAATATGTTAAGGATGGAGTTAAAGGAATATATTCTCATAGTTTTGATGGTGAAATAACTTCTTTAAAGAGAAGGTATATGGAAACAAACTCTGACTTAATAAAAGGCGAAATAGAAAAATATATGAGCAATAATCATTGTCCTAAATGTAAAGGGGCAAGACTTAAGCCAGAAGCATTAGCAGTTACTGTTGGAGATAAAAATATAAATGAATTTACAAAGTTATCAGTTAAAGATGAGTTAGTGTATATTGACTCAATAGAATTATCAGAAAAGAATAAGGTTATTTCTGCACAAATTCTTAAGGAAATCAAAAGTAGATTACAATTCCTTAAAGATGTTGGCTTAGATTATCTAGATCTAGCTAGAAATTCAGGAACCCTATCGGGGGGAGAAGCACAGAGAATAAGACTTGCTACTCAGATTGGATCTTATTTAATGGGAGTTTTATATATTCTAGATGAACCAAGTATAGGACTTCATCAAAGAGATAATGATAAATTAATCTCAACCTTAAAGAATTTAAGAGATGTTGGAAATACAGTAATAGTTGTAGAGCATGATGAAGATACTATTAAAGAAGCAGATTTTATAGTGGATATAGGTCCAGGAGCAGGAGAACATGGAGGAAATATAGTTGCAGCAGGACCTCTTAGTGTAATTGAGACTTCAAAAGAATCAATTACTGGACAATATCTTAGAGGTGAAAAGAAGATTGAGGTTCCAAAAGAAAGAAGAAAAGGTAATGGTAATTTTATAACTGTTAAGGGAGCAAAAGAAAATAATCTTAAGAATGTTAATGCCAAATTCCCACTTGGTGCATTAACTATGGTTACAGGGGTATCAGGTTCAGGGAAAAGTACATTAGTTAATGAAATTTTATACAAAGGTTTATATAAGACAATTAATAGATCTAACATAGTACCTGGAGAGCATAAAGAAATACTTGGACATGAAGCAATTGATAAGATTATTGATATAGATCAAAGTCCTATAGGTAGAACTCCACGTTCAAACCCAGCTACTTACACAGGAGTTTTTGATATAATCCGTGAGCTATTTGCACAAACAACGGAATCAAAAATGAAGGGATATAAGGCAGGTAGATTCTCCTTTAATGTTAAAGGTGGAAGATGTGAAGCTTGTTCCGGTGATGGAATAATAAAGATAGAGATGCAATTCCTTTCAGATGTATATGTTCCATGTGAAGTATGTAAAGGGAAAAGATATAATAGAGAAACTTTAGAGGTAAAATATAAGGGCAAAAATATAGATGATGTTTTAAATATGACTGTAGAAGAAGCATTAAAGTATTTCGAAAATTTACCTAGAATAAAAAACAAACTTCAAACTTTACATGATGTAGGATTAGGGTATATCAGATTAGGGCAGCCTTCTACGCAACTTTCTGGAGGAGAAGCACAAAGAATTAAACTTGCTTACGAGCTTTCAAAGAGAAGTACAGGAAAAACTCTTTATATTCTTGATGAGCCTACAACAGGATTACACATAGATGATGTTAGTAAGCTAGTGGAGATACTTCAAAGATTAGTTGAGGCAGGAAATTCTGTGGTTGTAATTGAACATAATCTTGATATGATTAAGTGTGCAGATTACATTATAGACTTAGGACCAGAAGGCGGAGATGGCGGAGGTACAATAATTGCAACAGGTACGCCAGAACAAATAGTGAAGGTGGAAGAGTCTTACACTGGTAAGTATTTGAAAAAGTATCTATAAGTAATGAAAGATTTATTATTTAAGAATATAGAATTTTAATGAAATACATCAATAAGGGTATCCTATTTATATGTAATATACCGAAATAATTAGGATATCCTTATTTTCTTTAGATTAATTTAATAAATAAATCATTCATTCTACAATGTTAGGGCAATTTTTAGTGTATAATCATAAATATAATCATAAAAATGTTTTAAAATCAATAATTAAGAAATATTAATAGATTATATAATAATTTTTAAGTTTCTCATTATATAACATTGAAGTAATTAAATAGGGGTGAGTACATGAATTTTCAAAAACTGATAGCGGGGGCCTTCGCAATTTTATTTATTATAATATTATATATTATTATTTATTACGCATTGAAAATTATGAATAAAGATATAAGAGGTGGAAATAAAAGACGAGGTACTTCAAAAAAAGGACAAAAATCTTATGGAATAGAAGTAGAGTCATCAGGAGATAATCCAAATTTAAAGCAAGGGACTCTTATTCATATTAGAGACACAGTTTCTATAGGTAGAAGAGACGATAATTCAATAGTTTTGACAGATTCATTTGTATCAGGATATCATGCAAAGTTATTTGTAAGAAATAATAATTTTTATGTAGAGGATTTGGGAAGTACAAATGGTACTTTCTTAAATGATTCAAGGATTGATGGCAGAGCAAAGCTAAATGTAAATGATGAATTAAAAATAGGATCTGTAGTTTTCAGGGTTATTTAATTGAGGTGAGTAAATGAATACAGTAAGAGATGAAAGAAAATTACTATTTATGACATACTTTTTGACAATAGCTCTTTTTGGTGATTTGGCACTATTAAAAGATCCTATTGATATAGGGGCACTTATTATGGGAGGAATAGTATTATTACTTATAGCATATGCACATTTTGTTGTAAGAAAGTTTTTCCCAGATGGAGATAAGTTTTTATTGATATTCTCAGTGATATTATCAGTAATTGGTATAGCTGTACTATATAGGCTGAATACTGAAACAGCTATAAAACAAGTTATATGGTTTGTATTGGGTATAACTTCTTTTGTATTAATCACAGTTTTATTACCTGACTTTAAGCGCTTTTATAAATATAAGTACTATTATTTGGGTGCAGTAGCAGTTTTTATGCCTATGGCTTTATTAATAGGAAAGGTACAGTATGGGGCAAAGAACTGGGTAATAATTGGACCAATAAGTATACAGCCATCAGAGATTGGAAAGATCTTCTTAATTCTATACTTAGGAGCATCTCTAAAGGATTATGTAGATAAGAAAAACTTAATAGGAGATGCCAAACAATTAATAGAGCCGGCACTTGTTAGTATGGCATCTATTGGCTGTATGGTGCTTCAAAGAGATTTAGGTTCTGCACTCTTGTTTTTTGGAATCACAGTAACGATGCTTTATGTAGCATCATCAAAAGTTAAGTATGTGTTAATATGTCTAGTACTATTTGCAGCAGGAGCAGTAGCATCATATTATTTGTTTGGGCATGTAAGAGAAAGAGTTATTATATGGCAGAATATATGGCAATACGCCAATGATGAAAGTTATCAAATAGTTCAAGGGCTATTTTCTATTTCTTCAGGCGGAATGTTTGGTACAGGGCTTGGACAAGGCTATCCATCATTTGTTCCAGTAAATACTTCTGACTACATTTTTGCAATTATTTGTGAAGAATTTGGAATGGTTTTTGGTATAGGAATATTAATAATATATTTCTTATTATTTTATAGAGGAATGAGAGCGGCTATTAAAGTAGAAGATAGATTCTCTCAACTAGCAGCAGTAGGATTTTCCGCAATGATAGCATCCCAAGTATTAGTTATAATTGGAGGAGTATTCGCAGTTATTCCCCTTACAGGAATAACCCTTCCGCTTATAAGTGCTGGAGGAAGTTCAATGCTTACAATTTTCTTGGCATTAGGAATGCTTCAGAAAATATCAGAGGAGGGTTAAAGGATGAAGGATACACAAGCAAGTATAAAAAAAGTAATGATAGTGTTCGCTTTCTTACTTTTAGCCTTAATAACATATATTGCATACTTTCAGGCATTTAAGGCACCTGCAATAGCTGAGAAACCTGAAAATCAGAGATTATGGGCGGAAAGAAATAAGGTTCTAAGAGGGACCATTTATGATAGAAATATGACAGCTCTTACTGAAAGTAAGAAGACCGGAACATTAACTCAAGAAAGAAAGTATGTATATGGATCTTTATATTCACATGTTTTAGGATATTCAAACGAGAAATATGGGTTAAGCGGGTTAGAATATTTATATGACAAAGATTTAAGAAGTTACGATAAAATATCAGCGTCAATTAATAGTGTATTAAATAAACTAAACATTAAGGAAGTATTTAACAATCGAACTAGTCAAGGTGAAGAGGCAATAGGAAATTCGCTAGTTACTAGTTTAGATACAAATATTCAAACGACAGCATGGCAAGCATTAGGAAATCGTAAAGGAGCAGTTGTTGTACTAGATCCAAAAACAGGGGAAATAGTTGCATCAGTTTCTAATCCTGCTTTTGATCCTAATAATCTAGATAAAGCAATGCAAACTGCAAATTCGGGAGCTAGTTCAGGTTTCCCACTAATAAACAGAGCAGTTTCAGGAATGTATGCGCCAGGTTCCACATTTAAGATAGTAACTTTAACATCAGCACTGGAGAACATACCAGGAGTTACAAGTAGAACATTCCAAGATAATGGGAAAATAGATTTCCCAGATGGAAGCAAGCTTTGGAACTTAAACCATAATGTTTATGGTTCACTTTCATTAAAAACAGCTTTAGCGTATTCATCAAACGTAGTATTTGGAACACTAGCTATGGAATTAGGAAATGATAAGCTTAAGAAAACTGCTGAGGATTTTGGATTTAATAAATCATTGCCTTCAGATGGAATTGCATTTAATAAAAGTGCTTTTCCAACATTGAATTCTAGTGAAAAAGGAAGCATAGCACAAACTGGTATAGGGCAAAGTTCAATTTTAGCATCTCCGCTTCAAATGGCTTTAGTCGTTTCAGCTGTTGCAAATAATGGGATTATGATGGAACCTAAATTAGTAAATAAAGTTGTAGATAAGAATGGAAAAACAGTGAGAGAAATTCAGAGTAAACAAATTGCAAATCCTATATCAAGTGGGGACGATGCAATTATAAAAGATTATATGAAGAGCCTAGTAGATGGAAGAATTAATAGAGACTGGGGTGTTTTCAAGGGTTTAAATGCTGCTGGTAAAACAGGAACAGCGGAAACAAGTGATGCAAATGCAGACCCACATTCATGGTTTATCGGGTTTGCGCCTGTAGATAATCCAAAGTATGCAATAGCAGTAATTGTAGAAAATGGAGGAGCAGGTGGTGGAGTTGCTGCACAAATAGCAGGTTCAGTATTGAAAGCTTCGCTAGGACAATAAACGGAAGAGGTGATTTCTATATTTGACTTTGAGTATCATTTAAAAAACCTTCCTGACAAACCTGGAGTTTATATTATGAAAAATTCCTTGGGAGAAGTTATTTATGTTGGGAAGGCAAAAGTCTTAAAAAATAGAGTAAGACAATATTTTCAAAGTAATAAAAATCATTCGGAAAAAGTAAAAAAAATGGTGAGTAACATAACTGAATTTGAATATATTGTTACAGATTCAGAAATGGAAGCATTGTTATTAGAATGTAATCTAATAAAAAAATATAGTCCAAGGTACAATATTGCGTTAAAGGATGATAAATTTTATCCGTTTATTAAAATAACGACAAATGAGGATTTCCCTAGAGTGTATGTAACAAGAAATTATGCTAAAGATGGGAATAAGTATTTTGGACCATATGTAAATGCCACATCAGTTTATGAAACCATAGATTTAATTAAGAAGATATATCCCTTAAGAACATGTAAGAGATCCATAACAGAAGGAGGAGAAAAAACTAGGCCTTGTTTGAACTATCATATAAAGCTATGTAAAGCTCCTTGTGCAGGATATCAGACTAAAGAAGATTATGGAAACATGATTAAGGAAATAATTGAGATATTAAATGGTAAGGATACAAAAATCATAAAGGATCTTAAAGAACAAATGCAGGTAGCATCAAGTGAATTAGAGTTTGAGAAGGCTGCAGAGCTTAGGGATAGGGCTCTATCTATAGAGAACATAATAGAAAGACAAAAGATGTTTACAGTAAGAGAAGGAGATGAAGACTACATCAACCTTTACTGTGATGGTAAAGGTTGTTGTGTTCAAATTTTCTTTTCAAGAGATGGCAAGATAAGTGGAAGAGAACATTTCGTTTTTGAAGACAAAGCAGACTATAGCAAGAGTGAAGTACTATATCAGTTTATTACTAGCTTTTATGGTGGAACGGCACAAATACCAAAAAATATTTATCTACCAGAAATTGAAGAATTAGAATTATTAGAAGAATTTTTAACAATTAAAAGAGGTTCTAAAGTTTGGATTAAGATACCAAAAAAAGGTGAGAAACTAGAACTTTTGCAGATGGTTGAAGAAAATGCTAAAATGACATTAGAGAAATTTAAGGATAAGATTTTAAGTGAGAAAGAAATAAATAGGATTTCCTTGGAAGAATTAAGAGAACTGCTTGATTTAGATGAACTGCCTATGAGGATAGAAGCTTATGATATATCTAACATACAGGGAGTAGATTCTGTAGGAACTATGGTAGTTTTTGAAGAAGGAAAGCCTAAGAATAGTGATTACAGAAGATTTAAAATTAAAACTGTACAGGGACCAAATGATTATGAAAGTATGAGAGAAGTCTTATCAAGAAGATTTAGTCATGGATTAGATGAAGTAAAACAGATTCAAGAGAGAAAGCTCACATTAGCAGGGGGAAAGTTTTCAGTTTTTCCAGATTTAATTCTTATGGATGGAGGGAAAGGGCAAGTTAACATAGCACTTCAAGTATTAGATTCATATGGAATTGAAATTCCTGTATGCGGATTAGTAAAAGATGATAAGCATAATACAAGAGGTCTTATTTATAATAATGAAGAAATTATTATAGCAAGAAGAGGAAATTTGTTCCACATGCTAACGAGAATACAGGATGAAGTTCATAGATTTGCTATAACCTATCATAGATCATTAAGAGATAAAAGAACCCTTCATTCCATTTTAGAAGATATACCTTTTGTAGGAGAAAAGAGAAGAAGGAATCTCCTTATGAAGTTTGGAAGTGTAGACAATATAAAAAAAGCTTCAATAGATGATCTTTTAGAAACGCCTGGAATAGATAAAAAAGCTGCTGAAAGTATAAAAAAGTACTTTAGTGGCAATTAAAATATAATAGGAACCTTAACACAAGTTATAACAAAACCGTATAATGTATTTAGAGAGAAATACAAAACGCATAATATAAAACTTGTTAAAATTATAAATATTAATTATACTTATATATTGGAGTATTACTAAACAAGAGGAGTTTTGAAATGAATCAATACCATAACCTATTAAGTTCGCTGGAGAAAATATTAGACAAATCTGATATTGAAATAGATGCACCAATGAGTGAACACATTTATTTTAAAGTTGGAGGACCTGTAGACTTTTTAGTTAGTCCAAGAAAAAAAGAACAAGTTGCAGAGATTGTTAAATTATGTAGTTTAGAAAAAATTCCATATTATATAATTGGAAATGGCTCAAACCTATTAGTAAAAGATGGTGGAATAAGAGGCGTAGTTATTAAACTTACTGATCTTAAAGACATAAGAATGGAAAATAATTTAATATATGCAGATTGTGGAGCTTTATTAAAAGATGTTTCAAAACTAGCACTAGATAACTCCTTAACTGGTTTTGAGTTTGCTTGTGGAATCCCAGGAAGTGTTGGAGGGGCTGTGTTTATGAATGCAGGTGCCTACGATGGTGAGATTTCTAATGTAATTAAATGGGCAGAAATTATTGATAATAATTTCAATATAATAAAGCTAAATAAGGAAGATTTAAAGCTAGGATACAGAAGTTCTATTGTAATGGAAGAAGGAAATGTAGTCTTAGGAGCATGTTTTGAACTTGCTAATGGAGATAAAGATAAAATAGAAGCTAGAGTGAATGAACTTACGTCAAGAAGAGAAGAGAAGCAGCCATTAGAATATCCTTCAGCTGGAAGTACATTTAAAAGACCAGAAGGTTATTTCGCTGGAAAGTTAATTCAAGATTCAGGGCTTAAGGGTTTTTCAATAGGAGGAGCTGCAGTATCTGAAAAACATTCTGGGTTTATTATAAACAAAGATAAAGCAACAGCTCAAGATATCATTGATGTTATACATCATGTTCAAAAGACTGTAAAGGAAAAATTTGGAGTAGAACTTCATACAGAAGTTAGGATATTAGGTGAAGATAAATAGCCTAAAATAATACTAATTTATAAATAAAAACTAGAGAGATTGAAGTGTTTTATTAAGTCTCTCTAGTTTTTATTGTTTTAAAGTATAAATGTCATCTTAGTTAATATAAATATAACTACAAAGAACTCTAATTATGATATAATTTTATACAAGAAAATCTTTTGAGAAAGGACGGTGAATTCCTGATTTTGAATTAGTGTAAAAGAAATCAGGATGCTTATGAGATTTGTAATTGTAACAGGACTGTCGGGAGCAGGAAAAACTGAGGCTACTAGAAATCTTGAGGATTTAGGATATTTTTGTGTTGATAACTTGCCACCTAAACTTATTCCTAAATTTGCTGAAGCATGTGTACAAAGTGAAGGAAAAATAGATAAGGTTGCATTGGTTATAGATATAAGAGGTGGAGTATTCTTTGATGATATCTTTGAAAGTTTAAATTACTTGAAAAGACAAGAATTTAAATATGAGATCCTCTTTTTAGACGCATCAGATGATGTCCTAGTAAAAAGATTTAAGGAAGCAAGAAGAAGCCATCCATTAGCTCAAAATGGAAGAGTAATTACAGGAATAAATCTAGAAAGAAATAAACTGATTGAAGTAAAGCATAGAGCTGACTTAATAATAGACACATCTAAATATGCAATTAAAGACTTAAGAGAAAAGATGAATGAGTATTATGGGACTGGAAAAGAAGTTGAAAGACAGCTTTCAACTACAGTACTTTCCTTTGGGTTTAAGTATGGAATACCAGTAGATGCAGATTTGGTATTTGATGTTAGATTTCTTCCTAATCCATTCTATATACCAGAATTAAAACCATATTCAGGTATAGATAAACCAGTAAGAGATTATGTAATTAAACATGAAGAAACAAAAGGTTTTTTAGAGAGATTAGAAGATATGATAAAATTTCTAATACCGAATTACATAAAGGAAGGAAAACGACAGCTTATCATCGCTATAGGTTGTACTGGTGGTAGACATAGATCAGTAGCAATAGCAAATGAAATATATGAGAGATTAAATAAATTAAATTATAAGGCATCAATCGAACATAGAGATATACATGAAGATGTAAATAAGGGAGCAAAGAAGCTATGAAGTTTTTAGATTGGCTTAGGCCAGGTATCAAGGTGAAAAGGTGGATACTATTTGGTATCTTTGGGGTACTACTTATTGCCTTTGGATTTACTGAATTAGCATTTCATAGAGCATATTATTTTTACTATAAAGTATTTTATATATTCTTAAATATAACTGGAATATTTGTTTTGTATGTATCTGCAACAGAGGTAATGAGAGGGATAATAGCATTAATTAATAAAGGATATATAAAAGTTTCATTAGATTCTCAGAAGATTGAAAACTTAATTTATGAAAAGAGACTATTGATTAAGGGCCCTAAAATTGTTGTAATCGGAGGAGGTACTGGACTTTCTACAATGCTTAGAGGATTAAAGTACTACACTTCTAATATAACTGCAATTGTAACAGTAGCTGATGATGGGGGCGGTTCGGGTGATTTAAGGGAAGATTTAGGAATTCTTCCTCCTGGAGATATAAGAAACTGTATACTTGCATTAGCAGATATGGAACCTCTTATGGAGAATTTATTACAATATAGATTTACAGATGGAAGACTTAAAAATCAAAGTTTTGGAAATCTATTTCTAGCTGCAATGGATGGTATATCTGATAATTTTGAGGATGCCGTTCAGAAAATGAGTTCTGTACTTGCAGTTACTGGTAAGGTTGTGCCAGTAACTCTTGAGAATATGAGATTAAAGGCACTATTAGAAAATGGAAGCATAGTTGAGGGAGAATCGCAAATTCCAGAAGAGGCATTAAAACAAAATAGTAAAATTAAAAAGCTTATGATAGAACCAGAGGATGCAGAACCTTTGAAGGAGGCCATAACAGCTATCAGAGAAGCGGATGCAATTATAATGGGCCCTGGTAGTTTATATACTTCTGTTTTACCAAATTTATTGGTGAAAAAGATAGCTTCAAATGTTAGAAGAAGTAGTGCGCTAAAGATATACATTTCGAATATAATGACTCAGCCAGGAGAAACGGATGGGTTTAAAGTATCTGATCATTTAAAAACTTTATATAAACACTGCGGAAGAGATATAGTAGATTATGTAATTGCAAATGTTCAGAAATTACCTAAAAATCTTTCGCCTAAATATAAAGAGGAAGGTTCTGAGATAGTTGCGCTAGACAAAGATGTAATAAACAAAATGGGAATAGAAATAATAGAAGCAAATTTAATTAACTACACAAATGATGTTGTAAGACACAATCATGAAGAATTAGCAAGAGTAATAATGACTACAGTTATGGAAAAATCACTTCTATTTGATAAGAAGAAAATCATTGAATATATGTATCTATCTCAACGTTTGAAGGAAGAGAGCAATAAAAAAATATAATTATTAAACCAAGGGGACGTGTTGTTTGCCGTGGCAAACAATACGTCCCTTTGATTAAAATTTTTAAAATGAGAATTCCTTATTAAAATCCTCTATGCTATAATAAAATATATTTTTGTGGTTAAAAATAATATTTTGAAAGGAGAGACTATGTCATCATTTTCATCAAAAGTTAAAGGCGAAATATGCAGATATCAAGATATTACAAGAGAAGAAGCGTTGGCAGAACTTTCAGCTATTATGAAAGTAAGTGGTACTTTAGCTTTTAGCGGAAGACAAATAAGCTTTAAGATCACTACAGAAAATCCAGGCGCAGCAAGGTTGATTTTTTCTCTTCTTAAGGAGCATTTTGATATACACTCAAAACTTATGGTAAAAAAAGGAAATGCCTTAAAGAAGAATAATATATATATGATTGTAATGACAGAAGAGATGGGAGTAAAGGACTTGTTGTATGAAACAGGAATATTTAAAGAAGTAGACTCTGTTATGTCATTAAGCTATGGAATAGAGCCAGAAATGGTTAACGAGGACGAGAAAGCAAGAGCATATATTAGAGGTGCATTCTTAGGTGGTGGAAGTATATCTAATCCTGAAAAGACTTATCATCTAGAATTTGTTACACATAGTGAAGAATATGCTAAGGACTTAAGTAAATTAATTAATAGGTTTAGCCTAAATTCTAAAGTTATACAAAGAAAAAACAGCTTTATTGTATATATAAAAGAAGGCGAGCAAATTGTAGACCTCCTTAATATACTGGGAGCACATACCTGTTTGTTAGAACTTGAAAATATAAGAATAATGAAAGAAATGAGAAACAATGTAAATAGACTTGTAAACTGTGAAACAGCAAATTTAAGTAAAACAGTTAATGCAGCAGTGAGACAAGTAGAGAGTATAAAATTAATTCAAAATCAAATAGGACTACAGAGATTGCCTCAAAACTTAAGAGAAATTGCTGAGCTTAGATTAAATTATCCAGATGAATCCTTAAAGGAATTGGGAGAAATGCTTGATCCTCCAGTTGGTAAATCTGGAATAAATCATAGACTTAGAAAAATTGAAAAGATAGCAGAAGAGTTAAGAGAAAACAAATCTTTTTAATTGATTAATATTAAGTTTTTGTTGAAAAATGTTACGCCAAGTTAAATAAGGTTAAAAGTGCATAATTTACATGCACTTTTTCTTTTTTTCATTGTACAATCTAGGAGAATCAAATGAAAATATAAATAATTTACTCTGGTAATTTATTATGTATAGCTTGGGGGATGAAAAATGAGACTTGGCAAAACTATAAAAGTACAGCTTCTTGTTCCAATTATGACAATTATAATTTTATTAGTACTTGGATTATCGTATATTGCTATGAGTGAATCAAAGAAGAATATTAGTGAAAATTCTAAAAGATATTTGCAAGTATTAAGTAAAGAAAAGACTAATAGTATCAATAGCTTAATCAATGAGAATCTGACTAATATGTGGGGAATAAGCAATAATAAGATATTGAAAGATGGAGATTCTTGGGAGCTAATTAAGAATCTTTTAGAGTCTCAAAAGAAATCGAAAGATCATATTTCAATTGGAATAGCAGACTTAAACGGAAAAGTAACTTTTAGTGATGATACCACTGGACAAATAGATGACATGGATTTTTTTAAGGGAGCATTAGGTGGACAAGGAGTAGTTAGAAAAGCGGGAGTAGACTCAGAAGGAAAGATAATATTTCAATACATAGTACCAATTGTGGCAGACGGAAGTATTTCTAAAGTTTTGGTTGTAAATAGATATGAACCTGAGATTGATAGAATTGTAAATAAAGATGTTATGGAAAATGGTACTGGAGTTATCATAGATTCAAAGGGAAACATAGAAGTATATAAAGATAAAAATAAAATAGGTAAAAGTTTTGGGCAAACTATAGGTAGCAGTGATTTAGTAAAAGTTCAAAACAATATGATTAAAGGCAAGGAAGGCATAGAAAACTATAAGCAGGATTCAAAAACTAATATGATAGCTTATGGTTCAATAAAAGAATTAGGATGGTCTTTCGGACTATATTTAGATCAAGAAGGAATACTAAAAGAAGTAAGAAATATGACTGATAGGCTACTCATGGTAGGAGTAATTGCTTTAATATTAGCAGCAATTGTAGCAGTTATAATAATAAATGTAATATCTAAAAAACTTAAAAGAATAAAGAAGCATATTGAAAGTCTTTCAAATGGAGATTTAACTTTTGAAATTGACGAAAAGCATTTACGAAGAAATGATGAAATTGCTGAAATTGAGAAGGCGATTGGAACTACACAAGGATATATTTCAGATATTATTACTTTGATAAAATCAAATGCTTCAATTATAGATGAAAAGTCAGAAGTGCTCTCAAACACATCTGTAGATTTTGTGGCATCAACTGAAAATGTAGCAAATTCTATTAATAATGTTGCAGAAGGAAGCAAGGGACAAGCAGATAGATTATCAGAAATAGTTGAAGTGGTTAATGAATTTAGTAATGATCTTGATGGAATAACCAGTCAATTTGAAAACATAAATAGAATGACAGTGGGGATTGATAATAAGGCCAATAATTCTAATGTTTCAATGGAAAAGGTAATAAATAGTCTTAAGGAATTGAAAAACACATTTAATAATTTCAATGAAAAAATACAATTAATGAATAACAATATGCTAAAAGTAAATGAAATGACAGTGATGATAAAAGGAATATCTGAACAAACAAATCTACTTGCTTTAAATGCAGCAATTGAAGCAGCTTCAGCAGGAGAAGCTGGAAGAGGCTTTGCAGTTGTAGCTGATGAGGTAAGAAAGCTTGCTGAAAAGAGTAAAGCTGCTTCAGATAACATCTTTAACATAGCAAATAATATATTAAAGGATACAAATAGTATTTCAACAACAAGTGAAAAGATGAACGATGAGCTTCAAGATCAAGAGGAAGCTATCAATGGTTCCATTGAAGCATTTAGAGAGATATCTTCTTCAATTAGAGAAATAGCTCCTAGAATAAGAAAGGTAAATGAAAATGTTGAATTACTTAATTCTCAAAAAGATATTATAGTGACAAAAAGTATAGAAGTAGCAAATATTTCTCAGGAAATATCTTCTTCGGCAGAAGAAATTTCATCTGCAACCCAAGAAATGACTGCATCATCTCAAGAGTTATATGCAACTTCACAAGAACTTAATGAAATGACTGTAGTAATGAAAGAAAATGTAGATATATTTAAGGTGTAATTAAATATTTAATAATAAAAGTCAGCTTCGGCTGATTTTTTACTTTATAGCTATTTTAATTAGAGCGATTATTGT
Organism: Clostridium paridis; assembly: GCF_016765615.1. Classification (GTDB taxonomy): domain Bacteria; phylum Bacillota; class Clostridia; order Clostridiales; family Clostridiaceae; genus Clostridium_T; species Clostridium_T paridis. The sequence continues at coordinate 133,257 of NZ_JAESWA010000020.1, forward strand.
CTAAAATAGAAGATAGGGAGTTTTAAACGATAAGTTTAAAATTTCAAGAAAGGAAGTGATAGATTGGAAGAGAGAAAATTTTGTCACTTGCATCTACATACAGAATATTCCCTTTTAGATGGATCAGGGAAAATATCTAAGATGATAAACAAGGCAAAGGAATTAGGAATGGAGTCCATAGCTATAACTGACCACGGTGTTATGTATGGTTGTGTGAATTTTTATAAAGAAGCTCAAAAGGCTGGAATTAAAGCAATTATAGGTTGTGAGATATATGTAGTTCCAAAATCTATGCATATAAAAAACGTAGATAGTGAAAATAATACACACCACTTAGTGCTATTGGTAAAGAATGAAGTGGGGTACGAGAATTTAATGAAAATAGTCTCTCAAGCTTCTATTGAAGGTTTCTATTATAAACCAAGAGTAGATCATGATTTTTTAAGAGAGCATAGTGAGGGATTAATAGCTTCTAGCGCATGCCTAGGAGGAGAAGTAAGTTCGGCATTAAATAATGGGAATTATGAAAAAGCGAAAGAAATAGCTTTGATTTATAAAGATATATTTAAAGAAGGATTCTACTTAGAACTTCAGTATCATGGTTTAGAGGAACAAAAGAGAGTTAATGCGGGGTTAATTAAACTTTCTAAAGAAACTGGTATACCACTTATTGCTACGAATGATGTACATTATATAGAACAAAAAGACTCAAAATCCCATGATATACTTTTATGTATACAAACTGGAAAAACAGTTGATGATGAAAACAGAATGAGATATGCTTCAGACCAATTTTATTTGAAAACTCCTGAAGAAATGTGGGATATGTTTTCATATGTTCCGGAAGCATTAGAAAATACACTTAAGATAGCTGATGAGTGCAATTTTAATTATGAATTTCATAACTCAAAGCTCCCTAAGTTTCCATTAGAAGAAGGACAGGATGCTTTTGAATATTTAAGAGATGTTTGCTTTAAAGGACTTATTGAAAGATATGATGAATTCAATGAATACGGGGAAACATATAATTATGAGAGTTTGAAGGAATATTCTGAAGGGCGTCCAAAGGCTAAAGAACTAGTTGATAGATTAGATTATGAACTTCAAGTAATAAATCAAATGGGATACGTGGACTATTTTCTTATAGTATGGGATTTTATTAGATTTTCAAATGAACATGGTATTCCAACAGGACCAGGTAGAGGTTCGGCAGCTGGTGCTATAGTTGCTTACACTTTAGGAATTACAAAGATTGACCCAATAAAGTATGGATTGATTTTTGAAAGATTTCTTAATCCTGAGAGAGTAAGTATGCCTGATATTGACTCTGATTTCTGCTATGAAAGAAGACAGGAAGTAATTGATTATGTAGTAGAAAAGTATGGAGAAAAAAATGTATCGCAAATAATTACCTTTGGAACAATGGCTGCAAAAGCCTGCATAAGAGATGTGGGGAGGGCTATGAACTATAGCTATGCAGAGGTAGATAAAATAGCTAAGATGATTCCAACAATGCTAGGAATTACTATAGAAAAAGCACTTGATTTAAATCCTGAGTTAAAAGCATTATATGAAAGTGATGAGAGAGTTAAAAATCTTATTGATGTAAGTAAAGACTTAGAAGGACTACCAAGGCACTCCTCTACACATGCAGCTGGAGTTGTTATAGCATCAAAACCTCTAGTAGAATATGTTCCATTACAGAAAAATGAAGATAATATAGTAGCTCAGTTTGATATGAATACTTTAGAGGAACTAGGACTACTTAAGATGGACTTCTTAGGACTTAGAACTCTTACTGTAATGAATGATGCAATAAAAATGATTAAAGAAAATAGAGGCGTAGATATTGATGTAGATAAAATAGACTTGGATGACAAAGAAGTTTTTAAGATGTTCGGAGAAGGTAAAACTGTAGGTGTGTTCCAATTCGAATCTCCAGGGATGATAAGCTTTTTGAAGGAATTAAAGCCAGATTCTGTGGAAGATATTATAGCGGGAAATGCTCTTTACAGACCAGGGCCTATGGCTCAAATACCTAGATATATTGAAAATAAGAAACATTCAGATAAAGTAAGCTATATAACGCCAGAATTAGAGAGTATACTTGATGTAACCTACGGCGTAATGATATATCAAGAACAGGTTATGGAGATAGTTAGAAAGATTGGTGGATACTCTTTAGGACGTGCAGATATGGTTAGAAGAGCCATGTCAAAGAAAAAACACAGTGTTATGGAGCAAGAAAGAAAGAATTTTATATATGGAATTACAGATGAAAATGGAAATGTTGAAGTTCCTGGATGTATAAGAAATGGAATATCAGAAGAGGCTGGGAATAAGATATTTGACCAAATGATGGATTTTGCTAGTTATGCATTTAATAAGAGTCATTCTGCAGCATATTCCATTGTAGGATATCAAACAGCATACTTAATGAGGTATTATCCAGTAGAATACATTGCAGCAACATTGAACTCTATAATGGGAGCCAATGAAAAAGTTGCTTCATATATAAATCTTGCTGAAAGCTTTGGAATAGAAGTTTTGCCTCCAGATATAAATGAAAGCTTTTCGAAATTTACTGTTAAGGGCGACACAATTAGATTTGGATTAGCAGCTATTAAAAATGTAGGCTATAATGTAGTTGAGTCAATTGTGAAATCAAGAAAAGAAAAAGGTAATTACACTTCACTTCAAGACTTTATAAGCAAACAAGACTTCTCAGCTATAAATAAGAGGGCAGTAGAAAGTTTGATCAAAGCAGGAGCTCTAGATGGATTTAAAGTTTATAGGTCTAGATTGCTTGCAGTATATGAGAAAGTCATGGATTCTGTAGCGGGAGATAAAAAACGAAATATAGATGGGCAAATAAATCTATTTTCTGGATTAGAAGAAAAAATCGAAAGTCCAGGAGTAACATATCCTCCAATAAATGAATTTAAGAAGAATCATATATTGGCAATGGAAAAAGAAATGACAGGCTTATACTTAAGTGGTCATCCACTAGATGATTATAAGGAGAGTCTAAATCAGCAGACTACAACCACAATAAATAAGATATTAGCCACAAATCAGACACTAGAAGAAGGCATGGATACTGAAATAACTCCTGTTATGGAGAGTTTAAGTAATAGAGGAATAGAAGATGGGACAAGAGTAGTTATAGGCGGGATAATTAGCGAAGTAAGCAGAAAAGTAACTAGAAATAATACCATGATGGCATTTGTTAAGTTAGAGGATTTAACAGGAATTATGGAGGTTATTGTATTCCCAAAAACTCTAGAAAAGGTAAATAAATTAATAAATACAGATTCATTAGTTGTTATAAGAGGAAGAGTAAGTATTAGTGAAGAAGATGTTCCTAAATTACTCTGCGAAGATATAACTCCTTTAGAAAAAATAAATTCAGATAAGATTTATTTGAAAGTTGAAAATATGGAAAAAGCTAGAGAGATTAATAAGATATTAAAAATTTTATTAAATGATTTTAAAGGTGAAACACCTCTTTATATATTTGCAGCAAAAGAGAGGCAAAGCTATAGACTAGCTAGGGAACTTTGGGTTGATACAGAAAAAGGGGCACTAGAATATTTGAGGAAAAAATTTGGTGAAGATAATGTAAAGTTAGTTGAATAAATAAGAGAAGGATAGATGGTATATGAATAATATAGCATCTATCCTCTTATTAACCAAAGATTACACAAGACAGAATAATATTACATTTATTGAATTAAAATAAATTTATTTAAATATTACTTATTCATAATAAAGTATAGGGTTGGATAAAATATAGTTAATGAAACTAGTGAAAAAATTTTTTTGTGTTAAAACATTTTAAATTATATGAAAATAACTTGAAAATAATTCAAACATTAAGTAAAATATATTTGACTCAGTATCTGTAGATTTTTTAGGAATTTTGGAGAAATTTATATATTAGACATTATATTGTGAAAAAAATATGCTCAAATATTTTTTTGTACAATGGGTGGGCAAAATTTAACATATGTGGGACTTTGTGCGTCCCTTAAGTATAAGGAGGCAAATAAAATGAAGAAAATAGCTATATTAACAAGTGGTGGAGATGCACCAGGAATGAATGCAGCAATAAGAGCAGTAGCAAGAACAGCAATACATAATGGACTAGAAGTAGTAGGAATACAAAGAGGATATGCAGGTCTTATTAATGGAGAACTTACTCCAATGGATAGACGTTCAGTTTCAGATATAATCCAAAGAGGTGGAACAGTTTTAAGAACAGCTAGATGTTTAGAATTTAAAAAAGAGGAAGTTAGAGAAAGAGCAGCTAAAATATTAAAGACTTATGGAGTAGATGCATTAGTTGTTATAGGTGGAGATGGATCTTTCACTGGAGCAAAACTTTTATCAAAACTAGGAGTTAAAACAGTTGGACTTCCAGGAACTATAGATAACGATCTTGCTTATACAGATTTTACTATAGGTTTTGATACAGCATTAAATACAGTTTTAGATGCAATAAACAAATTAAGAGATACTTCAACTTCTCATGAAAGAGTTTCAGTTGTAGAAGTTATGGGAAGAAATTGTGGAGATCTAGCTTTATACGCTGGTGTTGCTGGTGGAGCAGAATCAATAATAATACCTGAAAAAGGATTTGACAGAGATGAACTATGCAGACAAATACTTGAAGGTAAAAAAGACGGAAAAATGCACAATTTAATTCTAGTTGCTGAAGGTGTTGGCGGAGCAGACGATCTAGCTAAATACATTGAAGAAATAACTGGAATAGAAACTAGAGCAACTATATTAGGACATATTCAAAGAGGTGGAAGCCCAACAGCATTTGATAGAGTACTAGCATCTAGACTTGGACATAGAGCTGTTGAAGTTTTACTAGAAGGAAAAACAGCAAGAGTTATTGGATTAAGAAACAATCAAGTAATCGATGATGATATAGATGAAGCATTAGCTATGGAAAGAAAGTTTGATGACCAACTATTTAAAATATCAGAAGCATTATCAAATTAATTTTGGTTTAAGAGCCTAGAGCTTTTTAAATATTTATTTTTTATTTTTATTATTTAATGCATTTTGGAAAAAGAAAACGGAGGAATGTTATCTATGAGAAAAACGAAAATTATTTGTACAATTGGACCAGCTAGTGAAAGTGACGAAATACTTTCTAAAATTATCGAAGCAGGAATGAATGCTTCAAGACATAATTTTTCACATGGTGATCATGAAGAGCACGCAGGAAGAATTAATAAAGTTAAAGAATTAGCTAAGAAATACAACAAGCAAATTGCTGTATTACTTGATACTAAAGGACCAGAAATAAGAACAGGAAAATTTGAACCAAGCAAGGTTGAATTACAATCTGGATCAAATTTCTCAATATATGCAGGTGGAGATGTAGTAGGTGATACTACTAAATGTTCTGTAACTTATGAAGGACTAGCAAATGATGTTAAACCAGGAAACATCATATTAATTGATGATGGTTTAGTTGGACTAGAAGTTAAATCTGTAGAAGGCAATAGAATTGATTGTGTTGTTAAAAATACAGGTTTAGTAGGTACTCATAAAGGAGTTAACGTTCCAGGAGTATCAATAAAGTTACCAGCAATGACAGAAAAAGATGCAAGTGATTTAAAATTTGGTTGTGAAATAGGTGTAAACCTAATTGCTGCTTCCTTTATAAGAAAAGCTGAAGATGTTTTAGCTATAAGAAAAATATTAAAGGAAAATGGCGGAGACGAAATAGAAATATATTCAAAGATAGAAAACCAAGAAGGTGTTGACAATATAGATTCAATCATCGAAGTTTCTGACGGAATAATGGTTGCTAGAGGAGACCTTGGGGTTGAAATTCCAATAGAAAAGGTACCAGCAGTTCAAAAAATGATAATTGAAAAATGTAATGCTGCTTGTAAGCCAGTTATAACTGCAACTCAAATGTTAGACTCAATGATAAGAAATCCAAGACCAACAAGAGCAGAAGTTTCAGACGTTGCAAATGCTATATTAGATGGTACAGATGCAATAATGCTTTCAGGAGAATCAGCTAACGGAAGCTGGCCAGTTGAAGCAGTAGAAACTATGGCTAAAATTGCTATAGAAGCTGAAAAGAAATTAAGCTATGAAATGGCTAGATCTACAGCTAAGAAACATATACCAGCTATAGCAGGAGTTATTTCAAGAGCTGCTTGTAACGCTGCTCATGAATTAAAAGCTGCAGCTATAATATCTTCAACTCAATCAGGTGCTACAGCAAGAAGAATTTCTCAATGTAGACCAGATTGTCCAATAATAGCAGTTACACCATGTGAAACTGTTGCTAAGAAGTTAGCATTAAGCTTTGGAGTTTATCCAATAGTTTCTGAAAAATTAACTTCAACAGATGATATAATGGATAAATCAGTTCAAGTAGTTGAACAAGCAGGAATGGTTAATAAGGGAGAAACTGTAGTGTTAGCTGCAGGAGTTCCAGCAGGAAACATAGGAACTACTAACCTATTAAAAGTTAGTGTTGTAGAATAATTTTTATAGAAAAGCTGTCACAAAATATTTGTGACAGCTTTTATTTTATAAAAAAATATGAAAGTTATATAAATGTTTACATTGGCATTAATATTATATTTGTTAATTTTAACAAAAAAACTAATAAAAAAATTAGAAAAATATCTATTGTAAATGGAAAAATTATATGTTAGCATAAAAAATATAAATAATTCTTGAGAAAAAAATAAAAATATATGACTATTGTTAATAGAATTTGCTTAAAAACTATTAATTATTATTAAAAATATAATTGGGCAAGGAAGTCTGTTTTGTAAAGACAAAGGAGTCTACAATTTTAGTATTTTACTAAATTGCGGACTTCTTTTTTATTTACTCTATTATAGAAAAAAATACAATATATATAAGTTTCTTCCATATAATTGGGGGAGTTTATAGATAAATATTATTTTTAAGAGGAGGAAGGTAATATGAGACAAGTAGCTATTTATGGGAAGGGTGGAATTGGTAAATCAACAACAACACAAAACTTAACAGCAGGGCTTGCAACTATGGGAAAGAAGATAATGGTTGTTGGATGTGACCCAAAAGCAGATTCTACAAGATTACTACTAGGAGGACTTGCTCAAAAAAGTGTTCTTGATACTTTAAGAGAAGAAGGGGATGATGTTGATCTTGATTCAATATTAAAGCCAGGATTTGGTGGAATTAAGTGTGTTGAATCAGGTGGACCAGAACCAGGAGTTGGATGTGCAGGTAGAGGAATAATCACATCAATCAATATGCTAGAGCAACTAGGTGCTTATACAGATGATTTAGATTATGTATTCTATGATGTTTTAGGCGACGTTGTATGTGGTGGTTTCGCAATGCCAATTCGTGAAGGAAAAGCACAAGAAATATATATAGTTGCATCAGGTGAGATGATGGCACTATACGCAGCTAACAATATAGCTAAGGGTATTCAAAAGTATGCAAACACTGGTGGAGTTAGACTAGGAGGAATAATCTGTAACAGCAGAAAAGTTGATAGAGAGTTAGACCTATTACAAGCATTTGCTAAAGAGCTTGGAAGCCAATTAATTCATTTTGTTCCTAGAGATAATATGGTTCAAAGAGCTGAGATAAATAAGAAAACAGTAATAGAATTTGATGATACAGCTGATCAGGCAGATGAATATAGAGCTTTAGCAAAAGCAATAGACGAAAATCAGTTGTTTGTAATTCCTAAGCCAATGTCACAGGATAGATTAGAAGAGATATTAATGGAATATGGCTTAATGGATATATAAAAAAAGAAGATATGCAAAAGCCTACGAAAACTTTAAAGCATATCTACAAAATAAAATTTGCAATAAAAGTATACCATGAATTTAGGTGAAAATTCAATATTTACAAAGTATAAATATAAGGGGGAGTACTTAATATGTTAATGGTTCGTGCTATTTTAAGACCAGAGAGGGTAGGAATGGTCCTTTCAGAACTTCTATCAGCTGGATTTCCTGAAGTTACTAAGATGGATGTGTTCGGAAGAGGTAAACAAAAGGGGATAAAAGTTGGAGATATTTATTATGATGAACTTCCAAAAGAAATGATTTTACTTGTAGTAAAAGATGAAGATAAAGATGATGTAATAAAAATAATTATGAAAAATGCTAGAACTGGAGAAAAGGGAGCGTTTGGAGATGGAAAAATATTTGTATCTCCTGTAGAGACTGCTTTTACAATTAGCAGCGGAAAAGAAGGCTTATAAAAAGGAGAGATGTTAAATGAAAGAAGTAATGGCAATTATTCGATCAAATAAAGTGAATAAAACTAAAGAATCTCTTGCAGAAGCTGGATTTCCTTCCTTTACTTGCAGAAAGGTACTTGGAAGAGGGAAAAAATCAATTGATATAACATTAATTGAAAGTTTACTAATGCAAGTAGAAGTTCCAGTTTCTCCAATGGCTGAAAATATATCTGAAGTTGGAAGGTTAATACCTAAAAGATTATTTACGCTAATAGTTAAGGATGAAGATGTAAAAAAAGTAGTAGATACAATTATAAACGTAAATTCTCAAGGCAATCCTGGAGATGGAAAGATATTTATCATACCAATTAATGAGGCATATAGAATAAGAAATGAAGAGGCTGGAGATGAAGCTATATAAATAAAATATTTGGAGGTGATTTCATGAGTACATTAGATAAGGTTTTGGATGATTATAGTGCTAAGGTCTTTAAAAATAGAAAAGCACATTTGATAGAAATAAAAGATGACACACAAGAAATAACTGCCAATGCTAGAACTATTCCAGGAATAATGACCAATAGAGGGTGTTGTTATGCAGGTTGTAAAGGGGTTGTCCTAGGTCCACTTAAGGATGTAGCGATAATAACTCATGGACCTATTGGATGTGGGTTTTATTCTTGGGGAACAAGAAGACACAAAGGTAAGGGTGATGAAAATACTCAAAACTTCTTAGAATATTGCTTCTCAACTGATATGCAGGAAAGTGATATAGTATTTGGTGGAGAAAAGAAGCTTAGACAAGCAATTAAGGAAGTTGTAGAAATATTCAATCCTAAATCAGTTATGATATGTTCCACTTGCCCAGTTGGGCTAATAGGAGATGATATCCATGCAGTAGCAGCTGAATCAGAGAAATTGTACGGAATAAAAGTATTAGCATTCTCATGTGAAGGATATAAAGGGGTATCACAATCTGCCGGTCACCATATTGCAAATAACGGCCTTATAAAGAATGTTATAGGAACCGGTAATTATGTACCTAAGAAATATGCAATAAATATTTTAGGTGAGTACAATATAGGCGGAGATGGCTGGGAAATAAGCAGAGTGCTTAAGAAAATAGGTTATGATATTGTATCAGTTATGACTGGAGATGGAAGCTTTGAAGAGCTAAGAAATGCGCATGTAGCTGATTTAAATGTGGTTCAATGCCATAGATCCATAAACTACATTGGTGAAATGCTTAAGACAAAGTATGGAACTAGCTGGATAAAGGTGAATTTCATAGGAGTAAAATCCACAATAAAATCCTTAAGAAATATGGCTAAATTCTTTGGAGATCCAGAGCTTATACAAAGAACTGAGGAAGTTATAGTTGAAGAAATTGAAGATATTAAAGATGACATGGATTATTATAAAGAAAAATTAATGGGAAGAACAGCTGCACTATTTGTAGGAGGTTCAAGATCTCACCATTATCAAAAGTTATTAAAGGATTTGGGAATGAGTGTTGTACTTGCTGGTTATGAGTTTGCTCATAGAGATGATTATGAAGGGCGTGAAGTACTTCCATCAATAAAAATTGATGCGGACTCTAAAAATATTGAAGAATTGAAGGTTGAAAAAGATGAGAAGAAATTCAAGGTATATCTTTCAGAAGAACAATATGAAGAATTAAAGAAAGAAATTCCTTTAGACTACTATGAAGGTATGATGAGAGAAATGGATAAGGGTTCAATTGTAGTAGATGATTTAAATCATTATGAAACAGAAGAATTCTTAAAACTTCTTAAACCAGATATATTCTTCTCGGGAATCAAAGATAAATTCGTAGCACAAAAAGGCGGCATATTATCAAGACAGCTACATTCCTATGATTATAGTGGACCATATGCAGGGTTCAAGGGTGCAGTGAATTTTGCAAAGGATATAGCAATGGGAATATATACTCCAGCATGGAATTATACAATAGCTCCATGGAAAACTGAACCAACCTTAGAGGGAACTGTAGGAGGTGAGGCGTAATGTTAGATTTAACACCAAAAGAAGTATCTGAAAGAAAAGCATTAAGAATTAATCCATCTAAAACATGTCAGCCAGTTGGAGCTATGTACGCTGCTTTAGGGGTTCATAAGTGTATGCCACATAGCCATGGTTCACAAGGTTGCTGTTCTTTTCATAGAATGTACTTAACAAGACATTTTAAGGAACCAGCGATAGCCTCAAGCTCATCATTTACAGAAGGGGCTTCAGTTTTTGGAGGAGGAAGTAATTTAAGAACTGCTGCAAAAAATATTTTTGATATCTATGATCCAGATATAATTGCAGTTCATACAACCTGTTTATCAGAAACTATTGGAGATGATTTAGGATCGATTCTTCAATCAATAACAGTACCAGAAGGCAAATACATGGTTCATACTAATACTCCAAGTTATGTAGGTTCACATGTAACAGGGTTCTCAAATATGGTTACTGGATTTATAAAATATCTTTCAGTATCAACAGGAGTATCAAATGGAAAGATAAACATCATTCCTGGATTCACAAATCCTGGTGACATGAGAGAAATAAAGAGAATATTAAAACTGTTAAAAACAGAATTTACTATGCTTCCAGATACAAGTGGGGTATTAGATGCGCCAATGACAGGTACCTATGATATGTATCCAAAGGGTGGAACTAAGATAGAAGATATAATTAAGCTAGGGGACAGTGACTTAACTTTAGCTCTAGGAGATTTTGCTTCAGAACAAGGGGCAAGTCAACTAGAAAAGAAATGCTGTGTTCCATATAAAACGTACATGTTACCTATTGGAATACAAGGGACAGATGATTTTGTTATGGAGTTATCAAAATTCTCTAAAAATGAAGTGCCATATGAGTTAGAGGAAGAAAGAGGTCAACTAGTTGATATTATAGTAGATTCACATCCGTATTTACATGGAAAGAAGGTTGCTATATACGGAGATCCAGATACTGTTTTAGGATTAACTAGATTCGCATTAGAACTAGGAATGATTCCTAAATATGTTATTACAGGAACTCCAGGAACTGCATTCGAGACTTCAGCTAAAGAATTATTTGATAAATTCAAGGTAGAAGGATGTACAGCAAAAGCTGCAGCTGATCTTTTTGAATTACATCAATGGTTAAAGAATGATAAAGTAGACTTACTATTAGGGGGGACACATGGAAAGTACATAGCGAGAGCTGAGGATATTCCATTTGTAAGAGTTGGTTTCCCAATTATAGATAGATATGTACACTCATATATGCCAATGGTAGGTTATAAGGGTGCTATGAGGCTACTTGAATTAATGCTTAACGCATTAATGGATAGACAAGATAGAGACTGTGCAGATGAAGATATGGAAATGGTTATGTAATTAAGTTTTGAAGGATTTTCAAGGGAGAAAGTCAACCTTGGAGATCCTTCTTTTTATTTTAATTAAGGGGGGAATTATATGGAGTTAAAATCATTACCCGAAGTATTGGAAGAAAGGAAAGACTTTATTTTCTGTAAAGATAAGAATCATGGAAACTCAATGAAATGCGATAGTGAGAGTGTGTCTGGAGCAGTAAGTCAAAGAGCTTGTGTATATTGTGGAGCCAGGGTTGTACTTAATCCAATAACGGATGCATTCCATATAGTTCATGGACCAATAGGCTGCGCCAGTTACACTTGGGATATAAGAGGCAGTCTTTCTAGTGGAGATGAGTTATATCGTAATAGCTTTTCTACAGATTTAAGGGAAAAAGATATAATCTTTGGTGGTGAGAGGCGGCTTACTGGAGCTATTGAAGGGATAATGGAAAAGCATAATCCTAAGGTTATATTTGTATATGCAACCTGTATTGTAGGGGTTATTGGTGACGATGTAGATGCAGTATGTAGAGGGGCTGAAAGAAAATATGGAATACCTGTAATTCCAGTAAAATCTCCAGGTTTTGCAGGCCATAAATCCATGGGATATAAAGCAGCGTGTAATGCACTTATGGATTTGATAGGGAGAGAAAAGTCGCCAAAGGTAAAAGGAATAAATATTCTAGGTGATTTTAATTTATCTGGCGAAATGTGGATAATAAAAGACTACCTAAAAAGTATTGGAGTAAATGTAGTTTCTCAGATAACTGGAGATGCAAAGTGTGAAGAACTTAAAAGGGCTGATGGAGCTGAGCTTAATATAGTACAATGCGCAGGCTCTATGACCTATTTAGCTAAGAGAATGGAAAATGAAATGGGAGTTCCTTATATAAAAGTAAGTTTTTTTGGAATTGAGGATACTGTAAGTTCGTTAATGAATATTGCAAATGCTTTAAAAGATGATGAAATTATAAAAAGAACAAAGGAATTCATAAAAGAAGAAGTTAGGAAAATGGATAAGGTTTTTGATAAGTATAAGAAAAACCTAGCAGGAAAAAAGGCAGCAATATATGTAGGTGGAGGTTTTAAAGCAATATCGTTAATAAAACAATTTGAAGAACTAGAAATGGAAACAGTTATAGTTGGAACTCAGACAGGTAAAAAAGAGGATTATGAAGTTATAAGCAGTTTAGTTAAGCCAGGGACAGTTATATTGGATGATGCTAATCCTTATGAATTAGAACAATTTATGAATGAAAAGGGCGCAGATGTACTGGTTGGTGGAGTAAAAGAAAGACCACTAGCTTATAAACTTGGAGTTGCTTTTTGTGATCACAATCATGAAAGAAAACATCCTTTAGCTGGTTTTATAGGAGCTATTAATTTTGCTAAGGAGATAAATCTTACTATCAATAGTCCTGTATGGAAGTATACAAAATAGAGAGGTGATATGTATGGCAGAAGATTATGTAAATTTAACAGTTAATCCTTGTAATATGTGCATGCCTATGGGCGTGGTTAATGCATTTTATGGTATAAAAGGAGCAATGACAATACTTCATGGTTCTCAAGGGTGTAGCACATATATTAGAAGGCACATGGCAACTCATTATAATGAGCCCATAGATATTGCTTCATCTTCGCTTACAGAACAGGGTACAGTTTATGGTGGAGAAAAGAATCTTATTAAAGGCATAGAAAACTTAATTAAGCTATATAATCCTGAAGTTATAGCAATAGCTACTACTTGTTTAGCAGAAACTATAGGAGAAGACGTGGCTAGAATATCAAAGACATTTTATGAAACTCATGATTGCCCAAAAGTTAAGTTAATACCAGTACCTTCACCAGGATATGGAGGAAGTCAGTATGAAGGATATTTTAGAGCTTTAAGAGCAATTGTAGAAAATACTGAGATGAATGAAGAGAAAAATAACAAGATTAATATAATAACTAGTCCCATTAGTCCAGCTGATACAAGAGAGCTTAAAGAAATATTAGAAGCCTTTAAGATTGACTATATACTATTACCTGATATAGCAGATAATCTAGATGCCCCGCGCCAAGAAAAGTATAGTAGATTGCCCTATGGAGGAACTTCTATAAATGATATAGCGCTTATGGCAGGGGCTAAGGCTACTATTGAGTTATCCACCTTAATAAAGGAAAAGTATTCAGCAGGAAAATACCTAGAAGATAACTTTGGAGTAAAAAATTATAGACTTAATATTCCTAGAGGGCTAAGAGATACAGATGAGCTTATTAATTTACTTCAAAGGATAACTGGCAGAGAAATACCAAAGAAATATAAGGAACAAAGGGGAAGATATATTGATGCTATGATAGATTCTCATAAATATAATGCTGAGGCTAGGGTAGTTATATATGGAGAACCAGACTTTGTATATTCAACAGCAAGGTTATGCCTGGAGATTGGGTCAATGCCGGTATTACTAGCAACTGGGAGTAAGTGTCAAGAACTTAAGGAATTATTAAATGAAGAATTAAAGGAGTTATCTGAAAATTTATTTGCTGGAGAATATAAGATACTAGATAATACGGATTTTAAAAATATAGAAAAGTATGCACTAGAGCTAAGTGCAAACTTAATGATAGGAAGTTCAGATGGCAGAAGAATTGAAGAAGAGCATGGAATACCATTAGTGAGAATGTCCTTCCCTATACATGATAGGATTGGGGGACAGAGACTTATGACTTTAGGATATGAAGGGTCAATAAAGCTGATGGATAGTATAACCAATTCTATTCTAGAGGCAAAAGAAAAAAGGTATAGAAAAAGCATTTATGACAAGTTCTACAAAGAGGAGGGGAAGGTTATGGATAAGAAATCAAATATAGAATTTGAATTTGAAGCTGTTCAGGAGGAAACAAAAATAAGCATAGAAGAAAAGACAAAAACACATCCATGTTTTAGTTGTGGGTCAGCTCATAAATATGCAAGAATACATTTGCCTATAGCGCCAAAATGTAATATTAGCTGTAACTATTGTTTGAGAAAATATGATTGCCCAAATGAAAGTAGACCGGGAGTAACAACAGAAATATTATCACCTATTGAAGCTTTAGAAAAATATAAATATGTTAAATCGAAGATGGATAATTTAACAGTAGTAGGAATAGCGGGGCCTGGAGATTCTTTAGCTAATTTTGAGCAAACTAAAAGGACGCTTCAATTAATTAAGAATTACGATAAAGATGTAACCTTCTGTCTGTCAACCAATGGGCTTATGCTGCCTTTTTATGCAAATGACTTAGTAGAACTGGGAGTAACTCATGTGACTATAACAATAAATGCAGTAGATCCTAAAATAGGAGCAAAGGTATATAAATATGTAGACTACTTAGGTACAAAATATATAGGAGAAGAAGCCGCAGAAATACTTTTAAATAATCAGCTTTTAGGACTTAAGTTTTTAACCAGTAAAGGAATTGTATGCAAAATTAACATTGTAATGCTAAAGGGTATTAATGATGGACATATAGAAGAGGTTGTTAAGAAAGTAAAAGAATACGGAGCAACGATTACTAATATAATGCAACTTATACCTGTAAAGGGAAGCGTATTTGAAGAAATGCCTTTAGTTAGTAATGTGGAATTGATGAATTTAAGGAAAAAATGCGGTGAGCATATTGAACAAATGTATCATTGTAAGCAATGTAGAGCAGATGCAATTGGTACCTTAGAAAATGATCAATCTATTAAGTTTAGGAATTTTTCCTCAAAAGAAGAAGAAAATATTGAAAAACCTGCACTAAGATTTGCAGTAGCATCCAAAAGCGGTATGTTAGTTGATAAGCATTTCGGACATGTATCCGAGTTTTATATTTATGAATATAAGGATGAAATAGTATCACTTATTGAAAAAAGAAAAATTGATAAATACTGTAATGGAGTAGAAGAGTGTGATGATGAGGAAGATAAAATAACAAAAATAATGAGAGCTATTGAGGATTGTAATGGAGTATTAGCTCTTAGAATCGGTGATATGCCATTGAATAAACTAAAAAGCAAAGGAATTGAAGTATTTATAACATATGAAAGAATTGAAAAAGCAGTTAAAAATGCAGCAAAAGAAGTTTTAATCAAAAATAAAGAAAAAGAGATATCTAATATTAAGGAGGAGATAGTATGATAAGTCCTAAATATCACATATTTGTATGTGCTAGCTGCAGAATAAATGGAACGCAAAAAGGTTTTTGCCACTCAAAGGACTCAGTGAATGTAATACAAAGATTTATGGAAGAGGTAGATGAAAGAGATTTATCATCAGAAGTAATAATAACAAATACAGGTTGCTTTGCAATATGCGATAAAGGCCCTATAGTTGTAGTGTATCCAGAAGGAACTTGGTATGGTGGAGTAACACCTGATGATGTGTTTGACATTATGGAAGAACATATTGAAGGTGGACAAAAGGTAGAAAGGCTATTAATATAATTAAAATTTAGTAATAGAAAGGGGAAATAGTCATGAAAAAGAAAAATATTAAAATTATAGATAAAACTCTAGTGACCCTTTCGGAGTTATATAGTGACAAAATAGCTAATAAATTAAACGAAATTACAGAGTTAAGTGCTATTTTAAATAACATTGGAGCAGATTGTCTTGAGGTAAGCCAGGAAATATTATATCTTGCATTACCATCAGTAAGAAGCAAGAATAAATATTTAATTATAAAAAATAACTTAGATATAAAAGAATATAATGATTTTAAACTAATAGTCCATGATTATATTATGTTTTCTAATAGTAAAGAACCAGAGAGAAAGATACATGTAGAGATTGAAATAGCAGACGCAACAAAAATTGATTCCTTGAAAGATATAACAGTGCTTAGAGGAAATGTAAGTGGATTTACAGTGAAAGGCTTAGATAATATACTGCTGTATGACTATAAAGCAGTATATAAGAAATTAATAGAGTTCTTTGGTGAAGATTTAAGTCTATGTCCAGGTAATAGCTATGGCTGTGCATCAGCTATAGCTATAGAATGGTTAGAGTATGGTGGAAGATGTGTTAGTACAATCTATGGAGGAATTGGAGGAGGCTGTCCTCTTGAAGAAGTATTAGCTGCTAGGAGATTTATATTTAATGATAAATTTCAAGGGAACTTAACACTTTTACCTAAAGCAACAAAATTAATAGAGAGTATAACAAAGGAGAAACCTTCGAATAACAAACCTATAATTGGGAGCAGTATATTTGATTTTGAATCAGGAATACATGCAGATGGAATATTTAAGAATCCTAAAACCTACGAACCCTATAATCCTAAAAGAATAGGAACGGAAAGACATTTAATTATAGGTAAGCACTCAGGATTAACAGCGTTAAAAAAGAAATTAGGACAATTAAAAATAGAATTAAATGAAGATACACTTCCAAATATATTAGAAAGCATAAGATTAGATAGTTCTAGAAAAGAGAGATCTCTAAGTGATAATGAGATATTAGATATATGTAAACTAGCAGGAGGGTATATACCATGGATGAGGTATTAATTGTTGATACAACCTTAAGAGATGGAGAACAAAAGGCGGGTATAGCATTTTCTCCTGAAGATAAAGTGAATATTGCAAAGATATTGGATAATAATAAAATTTATCAAATAGAGGCTGGTATACCTGCTATGGGGAATATTGAAAAAAAGTCTATATGCAAAATACTAGAAGATAGAAAATTTTCAAAAATATCAGTGTGGAATAGATTAAATAGAAAGGATTTAGTTCATTCAGTAGAATGTAATCCTGATATTATTCATATAAGTGTTCCAGTTTCTGAAATTCAGATAAAAAGTAAGTTAAAGAAAGATAATATTTGGGTAGAAAATAGAGTTAAGGAATGTGTTGCCTTTGTTAAAGAAAAAGGATATGAGGTAACCATTGGATTTGAAGATGCTTCAAGAGCAGATATAGCTTTTATGTGTCATCTAATGAAGATTTTAAAATCTATGGAAGTTAATAGAGTAAGACTTGCTGATACTGTGGGAATATTAACACCATCAAAAACAGCTTTAATCATAAATAAAATTAATAAAAATATAGAAATGGATTTGGAAATGCATGCACATAATGATTTTGGAATGGCAGTAGCTAATTCCATAGAAGCCTCAAAAAACGGAGTGAAGTATATAGATTGCACTGTTGATGGCATAGGAGAGAGGGCTGGAAACTGCTCACTTCAAAAATTTCTTAAAGTGATTAAGGAATTTAATCCACTAAATGAAGTATCTTTAGACATAGTAGAAGAAGAAATTATGTTTAAAAAATTAGGCATTTATAAAAATTAACAGAATGTTAACAAATATAGTTGCCATTTTTAGGCTATAATATGAATGTTATGGGGATTTTAGAAATTAAAATATTCTCATAGCGATTTAGATTATTTAAGAGTCATATGGCAACTGATTCAACTTATTTGCACCGAAAGGTGCTCTTTTTTTGTCCAAATTTAAGTGATAATATTTATATATATGTAAACTAATAGAAAAATGTAGTTAGTGCACTAACTATATTTTCTTATTAAGTTAAATAAATTTCTATTTTGGGGAGCGTTTTATCAAATTCATGCATCTAATAGATGTAAACTTAGCTAAGGTTTTACAGATTGGAGGAAAAGTAATGCAGACAATACCTTTTTTGAAATACAAAGCAAAAAAAGAATCAAATATTGATTTGATGAAAAAAGGTAATAAAGAAGCTTTTATAAAAGTTATAAAACAACACGAATTAACTCTATATAGGGTAGCTAAAGGTATTTTAAAATTAGAAGAAGATACAGAGGATGCAATACAAAATACTATTATTAAGGCATATGAAAAGATATCTACTTTAAAAAATGATGAATACTTTAAAACCTGGCTTATAAGAATCTTGATAAATGAAAGCAATCTCATAATAAGAAAAAATAAAAAGCTGGTGCCTATAGAAGAAATAGAAACTGAGAAATACCATATAGATTCTTATGAAAATATTGATATAACAAGAGCTATAGAAGGATTAAGTGAAAATTTAAGAATAGTTACTTTGTTATTTTATTATGAAGACATATCTATAAAGGATATAGCAAAGATACTTGGTATACCTGAAGGGACTGTAAGGTCTAGGCTTACAAGAGCAAGAAAAGAATTATATGAAATAATGAGGGAAGATGGTGAGGTGGAATTATGATGAATGAAGATTATATTGATAATATAATCAAGCGTAAAATTAATGAAGCTAATATTAAAACACCAGATAATATAAAAAATAAAATAGATTTAACTTTGGAGGCTTTACCAGAGAAAAAAAGAAAACCTAATAGAATATATAAGGTTGCAGCAAGTGTAATATTAAGTGTTGGGGTGCTTACGGCTTTTGGGTTTGCAATGCCCACTTATGCACAAAATATTCCTATAATAGGATCAATTTTTAAATTGCTAGATAGGGGAGAGTACACAAATTATGATAAGTATGCTTCAGATATAAATGTAACCAAATCAGATAATGGAGTTAGTATTACTATAACCAGCATTGTATACGATGGATTGGACTTAAATATTGCATATAAGGTTGATAGCAATAAACCTATGCAAGATGAACCTCATCTACTAGATAAAGATCTAGCAATAAACGGAAAGATAACTACCTTTGGCTCAGGTGGAGGTGGACAATTTTCTGATGATAAGAAGAGTTACGTCGGAGTTGAGACTTTACATGTATCAAAAAATGAGGTTCCTAAAGAAGTGCAGGACAAGATGTTCTTAGGTGGATATGTAGAGGTGCCAGATAAATTTACGCTTACCTTGAATATAAAAGAGTTACTTGGAGATATAAAAGGAAAATGGAATTTTAACTTTCAGGTAACAAATGAAAAAGTTAATGGTAAGGTAAAAGAAATTACATTAAATAAAGATTTAAGTAATTTAGGTAAAGATGCTAAGCTTACAAAGGTAACCTTAACTCCAATAAATACTGAAATACAACTGACATCAAAAGAAGATATCATGACCCCAATAATTCATGATGGTGATACAGCTGAAATGGGGAGTGGAATTGAATTCTTATTAATGGATAATGGAGGAATACAATTAACAAATAAATCAGGAAGTGGCTCAGGACATGATGGGGTATATTATTATTCCTTTAAGTTTAAGGAAGTATATGATGATACAAAATCAATTACTATTATCCCATTTAAGAGTGAGATGGATAGGAAGAAAGTAAAAAGAATTCAATCACCTTTAAATTTAAATGGAGAAACTAAAATAAATTTAGGTAAGTATGGTGATTTAATAATAAATAAAGTAGAGACAGTAGATAATAAAACAAAGGTACATTATAAATTTAATTATGGAAAATTAGCTATTCTTACTAAGATTATAGATAAGGATACTGGAAAAGAATATGGCGGATATGCAGGAGATAGCTCAGATGGAGACAACGTGGTGATATTTGAAAATGTATTACCACAAGGGGATAATTATGTAATAGAATGCGATGATTTAGATACATCAGTAAAGTTATATGATGGGATTAAATTAGATATATAATATTTTAGTGCCGGTTAGTTATATAGGGTTTTAAGTTCAACTAATAATTTATTCATGCCTAAAAATGTCCAGAAACCGACATTTTAAAACATGAATAAATTAAGTTTCCTATAAAAAACCCTATATACTTGAAAAACTAAACGGCACATTCTATAATGAAGATAGTTCGTATGCTAACTAAATGGAGAGAAAAATGGATATAGATAAGTTAATAAATAAGGCATCAAAATTAGTAAGAAACAAAATGAATAATGAGCTTGAAGGTATAGGCTTAACATACGTTCAATGGAGTATAATCAAGGATATTTATACAATTGAGGAAGTTGAAGGTGACATAGAAAAATTAACTCCTTTAGAAATAGGAAAAAGAGTAGGATTAGATAAAGCAACCATGTCTTCAGTTGTAAATAGGTTAATCCATAATGAATGGGTAGAAAAGATAAAAAATCCAATGGATAAGAGGAGTTATTATTTATTATTAACTCAAAAAGTTAGGTATCATATAGATGAGCTTGAAAAAGTAAGTAGAGAGGTTAATATCAGAGCAACCAAAGAATTAAGTTCCCAAGAAAAAAGGCTTTTAGAGAGTTATTTAAAAATTGTAATTGAAAATTTAGAATAAAAATCTCTATCTTGGTTGAAAATATAATATAGGGTTTATGTTCAAATAATAACTAATTTATTCATGAATATATTAAGTTGCCTATAAAACCCTATATATAAACAAGATAAGGAGATGCTATCTTATGGGGAAGTTAAGTTGTAATGCCGATAATTGTGTTAATAACGTAGGCGGACTTTGTTCAGCAGATATTATATCAATTAAAGGAAGAGATGCAATATCCTCATCAGAAACAGTATGTGACACCTTTAAACAAAAAGGGATTATGAATGCATTATCAAGCATGGGTAACACTAATTATGTCGGGGAAATTGAACAGATGTTTTCAGATTTTCATGAGATATTAATGACACCAGAAGTACATTGTAACGCTAAAAAATGCATATATAATAAACAAGGTATATGCGGCGCTGATAATTTGTTTATTTATGGTCCAAAAGCCACCAGTGTTCAAAACACTGAATGTGAAACCTTCATTAATGAAAGGTAGCCTCCTAATATGTATTTGGTGATTGGATCTTAATAAAATATAATGAAGAAGGTAAGGGCTTATATACTGGGAATTAGGCACTTACCTTTTTTATTTATATTAAGAAACTAAGAAAGTTAAGAAAAGTTATTGCATGAGATTTTTTTTGTTGATAAGCTATATATATTCCATGATAAATATAAGAAGGAAGAGTAGTTATATAGTGATATAAAAATTCATTATATATAAGGGTGATAGTTTTGGTAGAAAAGAATAAAGAATATATTTTAGAAGTAGTTTCACAAGGATATGAAGGAGAAGGAATTGTAAAGGTAGATGGATTCCCTATCTTTGTAGAAGGCGCACTTAAGGGCGAAAAGATAAAAGTATTAGTTATAAAGGTTAAAAAGACCTATGCCTTTGGTAAGTTATTAGAAATATTAGAGCCATCTAAGGATAGAGAAACACCGATATGTCCTATTTATAAAAGATGTGGTGGATGTACACTTCAACATATGAAATATAGAGGTCAATTAGACTTTAAAAAGGATAGAGTTAAGGACTGTGTAAGTAAGATAGGAAAGTTATCTGAAGACTTAGTACTTGATACTATAGGCGCAGAATATCCCTATAGATATAGAAATAAGGTACAATTACCTGTGGGACTAATAAATGGAGAAATTCACATAGGATTTTATGCTCTAAGAAGTCACGATATAATTGATCTTAAGGATTGCTATATCCAAGATGAGGTAGCGGATAAGGTAGTGGCATTAACAAAAGAATGGATGAAAAAGTATAATGTTTTGCCAGCTACTATTGAAGGAAAATATAATCCTAAGGGCGTACTAAGACACATAATGATAAGAAAAGGCTTCAAAACTGGAGAAGTTATGATAGTTCCAGTTACTAATAGCCTAGAGCTTCCTTATAAGAAGGAATTTATTGAAGTAATGAAAAATAACATAGAAGGCTTAACTTCTATAGTTCAAAATATAAATGATAAAGAGACAAATGTAATACTTGGCATGAGAAATAATACCCTATGGGGAAGAGATGTTATTACAGATTATATTGGTGATTTTAAATTCAATATATCACCATTGTCATTTTTCCAAGTTAACCCTATGCAAACAGAAACCTTATATTCTAAAGCTTTAGAATTTGCAGAATTAACTGGAGAAGAAGTAGTGTTTGATGCTTACTGCGGAACAGGAACCATAACTCTTTTCCTATCTCAAAAGGCTAAAAAGGTATATGGAGTTGAGATTGTTCCTCAAGCAATAGAGGATGCATGGAAAAATGCAAAAGAGAATAATGTAGAGAATGTTGAATTCTTTGTAGGAGAAGCTGAAACAGTAATACCAGAGCTTATATCAAAAGGGGTAAAGGCAGATGTAGTTGTAGTAGATCCTCCAAGAAAAGGCTGTGAGCAATCCTTACTTGAAGCTATAGCTAATATATCTCCAAAGAGAATTGTTTATGTATCTTGTGACCCAAGTACACTAGCAAGAGACTTAAGAATACTTGAGGATATGGGGTATAGTACGCTGAAGGTTCAACCAGTAGATATGTTCCCTCAGACTGCGCATGTGGAATGTGTGGCATTGATTGAGAAGAGATAAAGAATAAGTAAAACACTGATAAATAAAGGGTTTCTGAGATTAGGATAGTACCATAAAATTTATTTTTTTATGTATCTAATCTTGGAATCCCTATTTTTATTTTGTAGAGAAATATTTTAAGGAATATAATATTGGTATAATGTAGAAATGATGTGCAATGATAAAGTGCTCCTTGTGGAGATAAAACAGATAATTTCAAATATTAAATATTGGGAGGAAGCGTAATGTATAAACATAAAATCTATACAATGAGCTTTGCAAGAGTATATCCACTATTAGTTTCAAAGGTAGAGAGAAAAGGACGTACTAAATCAGAAGTTGATGAAGTCATTCGTTGGTTGACCGGATATACTCAAGAAGAACTGGAAGAACAATTAAAAAAACAAATAGACTATGAGACACTCTTTAAGGAGGCTCCCCATCTAAACCCATCAAGAACTCTAATAAAGGGAGTTGTCTGCGGAGTCAAGTTAGAAGATATTAAAGAGCCAACCATGCAGGAAATTAGATATTTGGATAAACTGGTTGATGAATTGGCAAAAGGAAAATCCATGGATAAAATACTTCGAGAGAAATAAATACAACTAATTGTAGTGGATGCTATTCGATAAACATTTTTATCAGAGAGGTTTTCTAATTATTGAATCTATAAAAGTGCGAGAACTGTTGGTTTTATAGCATTCTTCCAATATCAATCTTAATGTGAAGTTTAGTCTAACAATCATATGTTGAGTGGGTAGTATTGATAGAGAGAAAATAGGTTGATTTCAGAGGAATTGAAGATTTTTCGTAGAAAATATATATTACGGTAAATGAAATAGAGAATGAAATATGTAGCTATTGATTTTATCTTATTTGATATGTCGTTAATAAAACTATATTGACAATGAGTGAAAAAACATATATAATTTGTAAATAATTAAATATTTATTTAAATTATATTATTAGGAACTTAATTTTTGCATTTATAAAATACGCAATAAGTGTATTCTTTTTTAAATGTAAAAGTTAGGTTCTTTCTTCTTTTGCATTTAAAATACTTCAAAAATGAGAGGATGAATTATAATGCAAAATGAATTAAAGGTAAATCAAATTAAAAGAGGTCAAATAATAAATGTGAACTTTGGTGAGTGTAAGGGTTCAGTTCAGTCCGGGGTGCGACCTGCAGTAATCATTCAGAACAATACAGGAAATAAGTTCTCACCAACTACAATCGTAGTTCCTCTGACTACTAAAACAAAGAAAAAGATGCCTACACATTATAAACTACAAATGGACAAGTATGGATTCTTATTAAAGGATAGTGTTGTTCTTGGAGAACAAATAATTACAATCTCAAAAAATCAAATTATAGATATTGTTGGAGAGGTTGATGTTATTGATGAAAGGGAAATTTTTAGAAAGGTTGCGAAAAGTATTGGCATTACCTTACCAGCAGTCTAATGATAATGTGGTAATCACTGATATAGGTACATATTTCTTTAAGGTATAAAAAGCCTTAAAGAGCATTACAAGAATACATTTAGGTGAAACAACTGTTACTATTAATTTTTATTCATTAAAGAGTTAATTAGAACTTATACAATAAAGCCCCTCTTTAGTAGATATGATAGATTCATCTCTGCTAAAGAGGGATTTCTAAATTATTAATTAAATATTGCTAGTATTAAATTGCTTAATTTCTAAACCATACCCCCATTAACATAAATGGTTTGACCGTTAATCCATCTACCTGGACCTGCTAAAAAGGAAACTACTTCTGCAATGTCTTCAGGTTTTCCTAAACGTTCAATAGGATTCATTTTAGCCATGCGATCAATTGTCTCCTCATCCTTGCCTTCAAAAAATAGTTCTGTTGCTGTTGGGCCAGGAGCTACTGCATTTACAGTAATATCTCTTCCACGGAGTTCTTTTGCTAGTACAAGACTGATTGCATCAACAGCTCCCTTGCTAGCAGAATAGGCTGCATAAGTAGGTAATGCAAGCTTCTTTACTGAAGTTGAAAGATTAATAATAGCGCCTCCAGATCTTACACGACGGGCAGCTTGTTGATCGATAACGAAGGTACCACGGATATTTGTACGAATTATTTGATCAAGCTTATTAAGATCGAAATTAGCAATTGTATTAAGTCCCATAATTCCAGCAGAGTTAACTACAACATCTACTCCACCAAAGTTTTTCTCTGCAATATCAAAAAGCTTACTAACTGCAACTTCATCGCTAATATCAGTTTTAATAGCAATAGCCTTTCCACCATTTTTTACTATAGATTGCACAGTTTTATTGGCTTCAACAGCATTACTCGCATATGCTATAACTACTGTTTGGCCATCAGCTGCAAGACGTTCTGAAATTGCACGTCCAATTCCACGAGAGCCCCCTGTAACAATTGCAACTCTATCCTTTTTAGTTATATTCATAATAAAATCCTCCTTTAAGTTTTCATTAAATATCTTGTATCTAAGATAATTATATAAACATGGTGCGTTAGGTAGGTAGCCTATTTTAATAAGATTATTGCCTAATCCTACACAGAATAATATAATTTGTATATCAATCAAAAGTAGAAAGGAGTTAGAAATGGATAAGGAATTAGTGAATGACAAGATTGCAATTTATAAAAAAGAATTAGTTTCAATGATTAATGGACTTGTTGATATGGACGGAATACATAATACAGCTATACCTTCTTTGCAGTTATTCCGAGCATCAAATGTTTCTGAGCCTTTACATACTATTTATGAACCAGCATTATTGATAATTGTACAGGGGTCAAAAATTGTAACATTGGCTGATGAAAGTTATCAATATGATCCAACATCATATTTGGTTACATCTGTTCACCTTCCTATTACAGGGCAAATCATTCAAGCTACTCCTGAAGAACCATATTTATGTGTGCAAATAAACTTCAACATGGAGCCAATACTTGATATTATTAAGGAATCAAACGAAGCCTGGAGTGGTAAGATGGATTCAGGCCGCGGAATAGTAGTTAATAGAATTAATTCTGATTTACTTGATGCTGTATTAAGACTTGTTCGTCTTTTATATACACCTAAGGATATACCAATCCTTTCACCTTTGATAATCCGTGAAATTCTTTATAGAGTTTTACAGGATAAGCAAGGAGAACTTATTAAGCAATTTGCAATGATAGGAAGTTATGCACATTGTATTGCTAAAGTTATTCAGATTATAAATAGTAATTTCTCAAAACCTTTGAGAATTGAGGAATTAGCAAGAAGAGTTAACATGAGTACATCGTCATTGCATAATCAGTTTAAAAAAGTAACAGCAATGAGTCCTTTGCAATATCAAAAGATGATTAGATTACAAGAGGCAAGGAGGTTGCTATTTTCAGAGTCATCTGAAGCTGCAAATGTTGGGTTTCAAGTGGGTTATGAAAGCCCATCTCAATTTAGCAGAGAATATGCACGTATGTTTGGATTGCCTCCTATAAGCGATATAAATCGTCTTAGAGCTTCATTAGACTCAGGCATTACATTAATCTAATTTAAGTTTGTTATTTGAGGGATATTTTTAAAAAATATGTAATATTATGTTATAATATTTTGTGAGAAATGAGCTATTGTAATTTATGACGTACAATAAAAAGATATTATATAAATTTTAGAAATATAGATTATAAAAAGGGGTCATGGGAAAATGGAATTGTTGTTTCAAGCTGTTTATCCAGTAATTTATGTTATTGAACTTATTGCACTTATTCTCATTCTGTATATTTTATATAGGGTAGTAAGAAAAATAGATTATATGCTTAATGGCAAGATTAAGAAGATATTTAATAGCTGGAGAAATATGAGCAAAACAAAAAAGAGGATTAGCTATTTACTTATACTTATATTCTTAGTTGGATACTTTGGTTATGATATGATTTACTTGCCCAATAAAAATTATAAGTTCGCTCTATATGAGGTTAAAGACATGGGAGGAAACAGTTTAGAGGGGAGTACGCTATATAAAAAGCCATTTCTCACAGAGGATGATATAAAATCATATAACTGGAGTAATCATACTTTTGAGTTAAAAAATCATATTAGGAACTATACAAAAGAAGCAAAGGGACTAGGAAAGAATTATAGAGCTTTTGTACTAGTAGCTAATGGGGAAAAAATATATATGGGGGGCTTTTACAAAGGTGGACCTAACATATATTTATCACTAGATAATAAGAGTGGTTCTTTATTTTATACTGGTACTCCGGGTTATGATAAAAGAGCAGATGATCGTGTATATAATGCTCTCAAGGCATCAGGCAAGCTATGAAGATAAGGTTTTAGTTATTGATTACTGAAAATGAGTGAGTGTGTTTTCTGTCTTAAAGTCGTATAGGCAGACAGGAAACGCACTCTTTTTTTTATGTTATACTGATTAAACACGTCAATATATATTCAGCTCTCGCTACTTCTATCTGATGGAATTACAGTAAATATTTTTGTAAATATAGCAGTCATTTCTTCGGGACTCTTCCCAAAGTCATTCTCTATCCAAACATTCAGCATATTCCATAATCCACCTGCAACGAAAACGGCATCGTAATATTGTAATTCACTGTCCGTAAAACGTCGATTTTTTATGATAGGAAGTGAGTTCATATTTCTCAGAAATTCCTCAAAAACTTTAATAAGAATAGGAAGATTGTTCTTTTTTAAGAGGAGAAGCAGATTTTTATGGGAGAACCAATAACTGAAATATTCATTAGCTATATCATTGGGTGTCAAACATTCATATGTCTGCAATATCTCAATATATTCATTTACTAATGTATCAAAATGATATTTAAGTATGTCTTCTTTTGTTTCAAAATTTGTATAAAATGTTCGTCTGGAAAGTTTCGCTCTGTCAGTAAGCTCTTTGATTGATATAGTATCATAACTCTTTTCATCCATAAGTTTTAGTAAAGCTTCAACTAAATACATTTTCGAACGAATAGATGCTGGATTCTCACTAGTATTTATCATAGTAGTACCTACTTTCACATATTTCAAATTGTGTATAACTTATGCTTATCGTATTGATTTGCTATTTAAGGTATATTATAATTCAAATCATAAAGTTGCACAAGTGTGCAAGTTTTAACACTAGTAAAAGAATTGGTGTTGCTATGATTTTAATTAGGAATACCACGCGATATAGGTATTTAAAATAATTATAAAATAATAAGGAGTTGTTATTATGTCTGAAAGAATGAAACCTAATTGGACTGCAGCAGATATTCCATCACAAAAAGGCCGCTCGGTAGTTATAACAGGAACTGGTGGAATAGGATATGAAATAGCTTTGGAGATGACTAGAGCAGGAGCAGAAGTTATAATGGCGGGCCGAAATAGAGATAAAGGGGAAGAAGCAATAAGAAATATTAAAAAAATGATTCCTTCTGGAAATATACATTTTGAAAAACTCGACCTAGCAGATCTTTCATCTATAAAGGACTTCGGACAAAGGATAAGGGCACAACGAAAAAGTTTAGATATTCTTGTTAATAATGCTGCAGTAATGAATCCTCCTAAGCGTATAGTTACAAAGGATGGATTTGAATTGCAAATGGGGACAAATTATCTAGGACATTTTGCATTAACAGCTCATATGCTGCCTCTTTTGAAGCAAGGGAATAAGCCTCGAGTGATCACCATGAGTAGTGTTGCTCATCTTTCAGGAGTTATAAATTTTGATGATTTACAATCAGAACATAATTACAAACCAATGGTAACTTATTCTCAATCAAAGCTTGCATGTCTAATGTTTGCACTTGAGTTACAACGCCGAAGTGATGAAGAAGGATGGGGAATTAGCAGTATGGGTGCACACCCAGGAATCTCAAGGACAGAATTGATTCCTAATGGAGCAGGGAAAAATAGCCCGGCGGGAATTGTGCGTCGCTTATTTGGGCCATTCTTATTTCAACCAGCAGCTCATGGAGCGTGGCCAGCACTTTATGCAGCTACAGCTGAAGAGGCAAAAGGTGGTACGTATTACGGTCCATCCAAGATGAATGAGATGAGAGGATATCCTAAAATAGCTAAAATTGCACCACAAGCAAAGGATATTCAGGTTGCTTCAAAGCTTTGGGAAGAATCTGAAAAGTTGACAAATGTAAAGTTTATTTAATAAAACCTAATGGTGAGTAAATACCTAAAGTCATTTAACTAATTAAAGTTAAATTATTAAAGCAAGGCATCCTACGTTAAATTTCACAGGGGGCCTTGTTATCTTATTTCTGAGTAAGTATATCAACACGTAACTGCCCTATATTCCTTCTCATAGGAGGGGTTCTCTCTCAAATCATTTCTGACTTTAGGGACACTCTAAACAGTCCCTCTTATTGTATCTAATTGCTTAAAAAAATCCATTATCTCTTTGAGTGGTTTTTGTCTTCCATCAATTAACCATTTTCTCCAAATGGCGTAAACACCGGCTGACATGAAAGCTGTCCAATATCCATCACTATCTGCGGCATAAAATTTTTGTATTTCTTCTATGAAAATTCTTTGAATAATAGGCTCAAATCCACGCTCATTAGACAGTAATAAATCATCACCAAAGGTGTTGAAAAAGTTCAACTGACTATCGAATTTTATAGAGAATTGTGAACTTTCATGAATTATGTCAAAGACAGCTGCAATCTTTGGCTTGTAATACTCATATAAAATTTGCTCAAGTCCGTCAAAGTTGCGGTAAAAAGCCATACGGCTTACTCCTGCTCTTTTACAAACTTGAGAAACTGTCAGCGTTGACAATTTTTCCTTTGTCAACATTTGCAGCAACGCTGTTGTGATGAAATCTTTTGTATCTTTTTTGATGGCTTGTGCGTGATTAGTAGCTGCCATTACAATACCTCCTTATCTGTCACAGATGATCATTTCTGAATTGAATTCCACTTTATGATAGTATATACTAATGGCACAGAGGTTACAAGTGAAACATCAGTTAAGGGAGGAATTTATAATGGGAAAAGAATTAGTATTAGTAACAGGCGGAAGTGGCTTTATAGCTGTACACATAATTTTGAAACTTTTAAGTCAAGGATATCGAGTTAGGGCAACCCTTCGTACTTTATCACGCCAGGAGGAAGTCAAGTCAATGCTTGCACAAGGTGGCGTAACTGATTTTGAAAACCTGGAGTTCATCCACACAGATTTAACAAGTGATAACAATTGGATGGAAGCTGCAACTGGCGCCACTTATGTCATTCATGTAGCATCACCAACACCAGCCACCCGTCCGGATGATGGAGATGAAATGGTGAAGATGGCTGTTGATGGCACATTGCGTGTGATGAAGGCTGCGAAGGCAGCAGGAGTTAAACGTGTAGTCTTAACTTCTGCTTCTGGAGCAGTGCTTGCAGGGCATAAATCTCATCCAGAGATTTTTACTGAGGAAGATTGGACAAACTTGTCTGCCGATATTGATGCATATCAACGTTCAAAAACTATGGCAGAACTCGCAGCTTGGGAGTTTGCCAAGAAAGAAAATATGGAGCTTTCAGCTATCAATCCGACTGCTGTCATGGGGCCTATACTTGGCCAGGACTTTTCGCACTCCAATCAAATTATTCGTGCGATGTTAAATGGTAAAATGCCATTTCTTTTAAAAGCTGGCTTTGATTGTGTTGATGCGCGTGACGTGGCAGACTTACATTTACTTGCGATGACACGTTCAGAGGCCGTAGGAGAAAGATTTCTTGCTACCACAGGCGAAAATCTGACATATAAAGAAGAAGCAAAAATTTTGAAAAGATGCTTAGGAAGTACAGCAAAAAAAGTCTCAACGAAAGAAATGCCTAATTTTGTTGTGAAATTTCTAGCAAATTTCAATAAAGATTTACGTATGCCAGCGACCTTCTTAGGAAAAAACACTGCCTGTAGCAATGCAAAAGCAAAAGAAATGCTTGGTTGGGAGCCAAGATCAGCAGAAGAAGCAATAATAGCAACCGCGAAAAGCATGGTTGAGCTAGGATTGATTGATAAATAAGTATTCAAATTTATTATTCGAGTTTTCCAAATTGCTTGTTGTAAAAATTACAATTGAACCAGTTTTAAGTTTTCTAAAATTGATGATAGCAGTTTTCGAAAGTGTGTTTTAAATGCACACTTTTGAAAACTGTTTTTATTTTGTCCCTTTATGAAATTAGTGAATTTTGAGAAAAAAATACCCCATAATGTATGGTATAATTTTGTCAATAAGTGATAGATTCAAATTGCAAAGGAGTGATTATTTTGAAAAAACTATTTGATGAAACCTATGGAAACAACAGATCTATTTGGTATCTGTTTGAAGAAGGCGATAATTCCATCCAATATATTTTTAGTGAACCAGATGAATATGGCGGAAGGATGATTATTTCAAATGATTATTCAATACTGGCTGACAGCTTAAAAGAGTTGATTGATGAGGATTTGAAAAATGTTAATGAAACCAATCCAGGCGAAACACACTGGATTTTTTACACAAGTAAAGTTGATGGTGACGCAATCGGTGACAAAGTTAGATTTTCTATATTAGTTAGGTTGAAAAACGGAAGATACTCTTGTAACATCAACATAAGTGATTATATATTTGCAACTTCATTTGACGAAGTTATAAAGATTAAAGATATAATTGAGGCATCTTTAAATCAATAAAAGAGTACTGTGAAAGCAGTACTCTTTTTATTATATTTTAGATACCTTTGGCCAAAATAAACGTAAAAAGTATATTGACACCACCACTACCTAGTGATACTATATAGTAGTAGTAAGTAATACTGAATACCAGTAATACTAGATAGTGAAGAGGTGGTTTAATTGGAAAACATCACAGAAATGTTAAAAGGAGTACTAGAAGGCTGTGTTCTTGAGATCATCAGTCATGAGGAAATATACGGTTACGAAATTACGAAGAGGTTGAATGCCCTGGGATTTTCGGATGTTGTAGACGGAACAGTATATACAATCTTGGTTAGACTAGAAAAAAATAAACTTGTAGAAACTACGAAAAAGCCATCTGATATGGGACCACCACGAAAGTTTTTCACTCTCAACGATGCAGGACGTGAGGAGCTGAAGAAGTTCTGGGAAAAATGGGAGTTTGTATCATCAAAAATTAATGAGTTAAAGGAGAAGATATAATGAATTTTTGGGAAAAAGTTACGGGAAGTGACATGAATAAAGAAATGAAAGCTTTTGAATCGAGAGCTAAAAAACTGCCAGCGGATTACCAAGAAGCATGGGAAAAAATTAAAGCAAATATTTGGCCACATTCGGATTTAACCGGTCGTAACCTTATGCCAATTCTTGATGGTGTACTGGGTATGCTAGAAGAAACAGCAGCGGACGGGCAGGGTATCCAAGAAGTTTTGGGTGACGATATCAAAGGTTTCTGTTCAGCACTAGTAGGTGAAGAAGGTGCAAAGTCTTATCGTGACAAATGGCGTGAACAACTAAATAGTAATATTGCTAAAAAATTAGGTAAATAGGAGGATAAAATGAGAATACAAGATATAATTGAAGGCAAAAAAGAATGGCGAGCACATGTAGCGCGTGTCAAAGCACTACCAAAAGATTATCAGATTGTTTATAAAGAAATTCAAAAATACCTTTTTAAGGTTGGCCCTGTTGAGTTAACGGAAGGTACAGGATTACTATCAGGAATTGTCGATATTTTTGAAGAGGGGGCAGCCGTAGGAAAAGGCGTACTCGAAGTAACTGGCAGTGACGTAGCAGCTTTCTGCGATGATTTAATCAAAGATTCAAAAACTTATGCTGACATCTATCAAGAATCTGTAGATCAAAAAGTTAGCAATGCTATGAAAAAGGCTATGGATAAAACAAAGTAAATAGCAGTCAGCAAAAGCATCAAGTAGGGGGATGGTATGATGAGTAAATATGAATGGATATTATGCCCAGTCTGTGGCAATAAAACGCGGGTCAAAATAGGTGTTGATACGGTACTTGAAAACTTCCCACTATTTTGTCCCAAGTGTAAACAGGAAACAATAATTAATGTAAAACAACTAAATATATCCGTTATCAAAGAGCCAGATGCTAAGACACAGAGCCGATAACCGTGAATGTAATCACAGTTATCGGCTCTTTTTTGTAATAATAGCGCAATCTACAATATGAAGGAGGAAAAGATAATGAAAAAAAATATAATACAAATTAAAGGAGTAAAGAAAGCTTACAAAAATGTAGAAGTTCTCAAAGGAGTAGATTTTGAAGTAGAGCAGGGAGGTATCTTTGCATTACTTGGTTCCAATGGAGCTGGAAAAACAACCATGATTAGAATCATGGCTACTTTACTTAAAGCAGATGAAGGAAGTATTGTTATCAACGGTTTTGATGTTGAAAAAAATCCAGGAGACATTAGAGCTTCTATAAGTCTTACTGGACAGTTTGCGGCTATTGATGAAATTTTGACTGGACGTGAAAATCTTCAAATGATAGCAAAGCTAAGACATCTTAAAAATCCAAATCAAGTAGCAGATGAGTTAATTAATCGCTTTGGAATGTCAGAGGCAGCAGACCGCAGAGTTGGTACTTATTCTGGAGGAATGAAAAGAAGAATTGATATCGCAATGAGTCTTGCGGGAAATCCTAAAATTATTTTCCTAGATGAGCCAACAACAGGTCTTGATCCAGAGGGTCGTTTAGAAGTTTGGAAAATTGTAAAAGAGTTATCAACTGCAGGAACTACAGTATTCTTAACTACTCAATATTTAGATGAGGCAGAACAACTTGCAGATAAAATTGCTATTCTTCATGGAGGGAAAATCATTGCTTTAGATACACTGGAAGGATTGAAAAAATTATTTCCACCTGCAAAAGTTGAATATGTTGAAAAACAACCTACATTAGAAGAAATATTTCTAGCGATAATTGGTAAAGAGGGGGAGAAATAAATGGAATCTACAAATAAATATTTTTTCAAAGATATGAGTGTCATGTTTGGACGTTCTATGCGTCATATTTTTAGAAGTATGGATACAATTATTACAGTTTGTATCACACCAATTGCGATGATGTTATTATTCGTTTATGTATTTGGTGGTGCAATCCAAACAGGTACAGGAAAATATGTTAATTATCTATTACCAGGCATAATGTTAATGGCTATTGGTAGTGGGATTGCATATGTATCTTACCGTTTGTTTATAGATAAAGAACGTGGTATCTTTGAGCGTTTTCACTCTATGCCTATTGCTCGTTCTACAGTGTTATGGGGACATGTATTAACCTCATTAATCTCAAATGGTATTTCTGTAGTAGTGATTATAATTGTTGCATTATTAATGGGCTTCCGATCTTCAGCAGGAATATTAGAATGGTTAGCGGTATTTGGAATCCTCGGAATCTTTACACTTGCTTTAACTTGGGTTGCAGTAATTGCGGGACTTGCTGCAAAGACAACTGATGGTGCAGGTGCATTCGCTTACCCAATAATATTTCTACCATTTATCAGTTCGGCCTTTGTACCAACAGCTACGATGCCATCAGCAGTACGTGTCTTTGCAGAAAATCAGCCTGTAACGCCTATCGTAGAAGCTATTCGTAATCTCTTAGGAAATCAACCAGTAGGAAATAATATTTGGGTTGCTCTTGCTTGGTGTATAGCAATAATAATTGTTGCGTATATCTTTGCAATTAGGAGCTATAAAAAGTTATAATCTGTCGTTTATCAATATATTATTGATAGAGAAAAATTAGAGGGAGAGAAGAATCTTCCTCTTTTTTATGTTTCATTATATAAATAGTTTAAGGGATTTGCCATTTAGTGATAAATCCACAAAAATACATTTGACAATTAGTCTAATTAGACTATAATATTTAAGTGGCATTAGTCTAATTAGACTAAAAGTGAATTAAGTGAGTTTTAATATTTTTTAGATATTAATAATGAAGGGCGTGATAATGTGAAGATTTATATTTCAGCAGATATTGAAGGAATAGGTGGAATTGTTGCAATTAATCAGGTAATACCCGGGGAGAGAGATTATCAAAGAGCAAGAGAACTTATGACTAATGAGGTTAATGCAGTAATCGAAGGAGCTATTGAGATTGGTGCAACAGAAATTATTGTTAATGATCTACATGGTGCTGGAACTAATATACTTATAGAATCTTTAAACAATAAAGCACAATTAATTACAGGTGCATCACGTAAGGGTGCTATGATGGAGGGATTAGATTCATCTTTTGACGCAGTAATATTAATAGGATATCATCCCAGAATGAATGTAAGTGGGGTTTTGAGTCACTCTTTTCATGGGGGTGTAATTTCAAACATAAATATAAATAATAAGGATGTTGGAGAGTTTTATATGAATGCATGTGTTGCAGGTCACTTTAATGTTCCAGTTGTTTTGGTTTCAGGTGACAACATTTTGGAGGAGGAAGTAAAAGAGGTGAACGCTGCAATTGAAACAGTTGTAGTTAAAACGTCATATGGAAGATATGCTGCAAAATGTTTAACACCATCTGTAGTATTTGGAAAATTAAAAGAAAAAGTAAAAGTTGCCTTAATAAATGCCAAGAATATAAATCCTATAAAATTACAAGAGTCGCCTGAAATGAAGGTTACTTTTTTAAATAGCGGCCAAGCCGAATATGCATCAATAATGCCTGGAACAGAATTGGTTGAGCCCAATATAGTATCATATAGTGGAAAATCAATTATTGAGATTTATAGAGCTTTAACAGCAATGATAAAAATTGCAAGTAGTAATTAATATAGTAACATTTCCTCGTAAATATTAAATCACAAAGAAAGGATGAAAAAAATGGTTAAATCATTTTTAATGTTAGGACAATCAAATATGGCTGGAAGAGGGTTTATTGACGAAGTAACCCCAATTTATAATGAAAGAATACAAATGTTACGTAATGGTAGATGGCAAATGATGACTGAGCCAATCAATTATGATCGTCCTGTTTCTGGAGTAAGTCTAGCAGGTTCATTTGCAGATGCATGGTGTCGTCAAAATCAAGAAGAGGTTATAGGCTTAATTCCTTGTGCTGAAGGTGGAAGCACTTTAGATGAGTGGGCAATAGACGGAATGCTTTTTAGACATGCAATAGCTGAGGCCAAGTTTGCTATGGAAAGTAGTGAATTAACAGGAATTCTATGGCATCAAGGAGAAAGTGATAGTCTTAATGGAAACTACAAAGTATATTATAAAAAGTTACTTGTAATTATTCAGACTCTTAGAAATGAGTTGAACGCACCTGACATTCCAATTATTATTGGTGGGTTAGGAGACTTTTTAGGGAAAGAAGGATTCGGGAAAAGCTGCACTGAATATAATTTCATAAATGAAGAGTTACAGAAGTTTGCCTTTGAACAAGATAATTGTTATTTTGTAACAGCAGAAGGATTAACATCTAATCCTGATGGTATACATATAGATGCAATTTCTCAAAGAAAATTTGGGTTAAGATATTTTGATGCCTTTTCTAAAAGACAACATGTACTTAAGCCGTTAATTGATGAAAATGAACTTATAAATATAAATGATTCTAGAACACATACCAAAACAGAAAAGATATATATAGAAAGTATGAATTTTGCATTAGGAAAAACATCATATGATGAATTCATGTCTCAAGTTATGCAAATTAACAATGATTAAATCTTATAGCTATTAATATAATTTTAACTGAGAGCATAAAGGAGATGTTTATTTGATACCATTACTAATTTTAGGCTTATTAAAACAAAACCCAGGTTCTTACGGATACGAATTATTAGCCTTAATGGAAGAGAGACACTATAAATATATAGTAAACTTCACTAAAGGATCATTCTATTATAATCTTCAACAATTAGAAGAAAAGCAATTAATTAAAAGAGTTGACCAATTAGATAACTCTAGAGAGACACGCAATTATGTTATCACTGAACTCGGGGATAAAGAATTTGAAAAATTGATGTATAAGTATGGATCTAAGACAGATTATATAAATTTATCTTTTTATGCAGCGATGTTATTTGCTAATGAATATAAGAGAGAAGAAATAACAAAACTAATAGAAACACAAATAGAACAAACTAAAAAGAAAATCTCTTTATTGGAACAATCTATTAAACATAATGATACCGTGCCTACTTATTTTAGAAAGATGCTAGAAAATTCGCTTTCTCATCATATAGTAAATGTTGAGTGGTTTGAAGAGCTGCTAAAAGATATAAGAAATGAAAATTAAATTAATGTGTATTTTATATTCCCTCAGACTAAAATTTGGGGGAATTTTGAATTGTATTTATAAACCCTCCATTATCGCACCAGTGTTTTAGTTGCATGCTATACTGAAAACAAGGGATACATAGCCCTATGAGAGGAAAAGTTTAAAGAGGTGTAATTATGGAGAATATGAAAAATAGATATATAGGAAATAGAATAACTGCAGGTCGCCGTCATACAGTGGTTATTAAATCAGATGGCACTGTGATTGCAGTTGGAGATAATAAATTTGGACAATGTGATGTAAGTGAATGGCATAATATTGTAGCCATAGCAGCTAGTAATGTTCATATGGCGACAAACACAGGTAATGCTCATACAATTGGTCTTAAATCTGACGGTACAGTGATTGCTGTTGGCTGGAATAAGTATGGTCAATGCGATGTAAGCAGCTGGCGAGATATTGTGGCAGTTGCCACTGGCTGGCGTCGTACTATAGGACTTAAATTGGATGGTACTGTAGTTGCAGTAGGGCGAAATACTGAAGGGCAATGTAATGTAAATGATTGGAGTGATATTGTGGCAGTTGCGGCAGGTGACTGGCATACTTTAGGTCTTAAAGATTATGGCACAGTTACGGCTGTAGGAAATAACAGATATGGACAATGCAATGTAGGTGATTGGCATGATATAGTAGCAGTTAGGGCTGGTTACATTCATACTGTTGGGCTTAAATCGGATGGTACTGTTGTTGCGGTGGGCAGAAATAGTGAAGGTCAATGTGACATAAGTAATTGGAGTGATATAGTGGCCATCGCAGTTGGGAGTAGTCATACAATTGGTCTTAGATCTGATGGTACTGTGGAGGCTGTGGGGTGGAATGAGTATGGCCAGTGCAATGTAAGTAACTGGTGTGATATTATTGCAGTTGCTGCAGGTTGTGCTCATACTGTAGGTCTTAAATCCGATGGGACACTGGTTGCAGTAGGTGATAACGAATATGGCCAATGTGATGTAAATGACTGGAGCTGCATTTAAGTGCCGTATGTTATATAAATTAATACTCTAGCTTGAAATAAATTGATTTATAGAGGTGTCGACTATATAATAAGTTGAGTAGCATGTGTTTGTAAGTAGGCACTGCAAGAGGAGGATAAGTTATGAAGATATCAAAGAAAGATGCTTTAATGTGGTTTGAATTTTTTTCAATGCTACCAGAAGATGAGGAGCCAATGATAAAACAGCAAGAAATCATTTATGCTACCTTTGCACAAATTGAAGCAGCTATTGACCATAGAAATGATATGTTAATGTCAGAAATTAAGAATTTAAAAACTTTAGAGAATAGAACATTTTTTGTAGGAGAGGAAAGTAATTTTCCAAGGGGATGTAGTTCTTGTTTGTTTGGAACTGGTTTAAGTGCAATTAGAAAAACTAACAAATGTAATATAGAATGTAAGTTTTGCTACAACTATGGAGAACTAGATTTTATTCCTCCAATTGGTGAAGGTATGTGGCAAATTGGGGACACAAAATTTTATGAGAAGGATATTGATCTACTTCTTTCCATCCATAAAAAACCTACTGGTGTAGCTTATGTTTATTTAGAACCATTTATGGAAATTGAAAAATACTACTCCGTAGTAAAGAAATTTAGTGATGCTAAGATTCATCAACATTTATATACAAATGGTATTTTAGCTACAGAAGAGACACTTAAAGCATTAGGTGAAGCTGGTCTTGATGAGATACGTTTTAATCTGGGGGCTTCTAAGTGCTCAGACAAAGTTATTGAAAATATCAGAATAGCTAAAAAATATATTAAAAAAGTGGGTATTGAAACTCCAATGACGCCTGAGTTTTTTGAAGCCTTCTTTGAGAAAAAGCAAGCAATCTTAGATACTAAGCTAGATTTTATAAATTGTGCAGAATTACATTTGAATGAGAATAACATAGACAATTATTTTGGGGAAAATATGTATATCTCAAGACAGGGTTACATATCTCCAACCTGGAGCAGAGAACTAACTCTGAAGTTTATGAAAATAGCTGATGATGAAAAGTGGGATTTAGTAGTTCATGATTGTTCAAATCATACAAAATTTGCGAGAGATTTAAATTTAAGCAGCAAAGAGGGTAAGTGGTTCGGAGCAAGTAGTTATGGCTGTGAGTTTTCAAAAATTCCATATGAAGTATTTTTACCAATACTACGTGATGAAGAGTTTAAATTTTTAAGTGAAGAAGAATTGCCTAGTGGATATAAACCTGGAGAGCTTATTTTCTAAAAAGGCTTTTCATTACAAAGTGAGGAATTTTAATAAAATTCCTCACTTTTTTATTATTCTGTAAATATTCTAGGAATAAGAGTATTTATTCATGTCATTTTTATTCTTGCAATCACAAGAACATGAATTAAAATAGAGAGGATCCACATATTTGCCGCATGGGTAGTATTCTCTCATGACTTCTGGTGGAACAATTTGACCCTCTGGTACATCTTTTGCTGTATAAGGGAAACTTGAGGATACCTGATTGTTTCTGTAGAAAAGGGTAAGTGGAACTAAAGGTAAATTACTGGCATCAACCCAAGTGAAGCCATTTTCAGTTGTTACACAAGATGGACGTTGAGCTCCAAAACTTATAACAAGATTGACGTATCCCTGTCTATCTATAGTAGTCTGAAAGTCACCAAGGGTAGAAAGACCTAATAAGCCCACTCGTGTTATAAAAGACATACTCCAGTATCGCATATCCTCATTTCCTAAGATACCCATATTATGATAGGTGTTGGGAAATGTTGGAGCTTTCCAGCGAATAAATAGCAGCTTACCTGGATCCCTTTTAATTTGATAGGAGAGTATATAGACTGTATTTAGATCAGGTTGTAAAAGCCTTGTTGCTATGACACCTATACGACTCCAGATTAAATCACAGTTTTGTTCAGCTATATCATTACAACTTTGGAATAAAGAATCCTTGCAAAATACATATGCTGGGTTTTGTAGATTCTTAGTTTGAGTAGTTTGAGCAAAAGTATCGGAAAAAATTGTATTTCTGCAATACTTTTTCGCAGCACAGTAGGTGATTTTAGGAAGTCCAACACCACCTGTCTTATCATAGCCAATGCTAGGAACATAAATTCGAATTCCAATAAATCCAACTTTATTGGGTGTGCCATCTTTTAAAGTTCCTGCATAAAAGGTGTTGTTTCCTGCCTCTGGAACAAAATGTTCGGAGCCTTGAGGTGGGGGATTAGAACTGATTTTTATAGTGTAATTACGATTTTCTGCATTCCAATTAGCCCCCGGTAAAAAAGGATTAGTACTTCCGGGATCAGGAATCAACGCTTTATCAGGAGCAGTAGCTATTACATTGTCCAGTTGACCAGCTAAAGTAAAAGACATATATCTTGCATAGGGGAATTGCCCTTTGATAACAATCTCAATATCGGGATCTACTTCATATGGAAAGATATGGTAAGTTGCGTTGAAGTCACCCAACATTAATAAAGAATTACTAGGTTGGTTAATCCATCTTTGCATAAAAAACACTCCTCAAAATAATATCTTTTTGCTATATAATATGTAAAGATTGAGGGTTTGTGATTTAAAGAGAAGGTGACATCATAAAATACTGCAAGATGGGTGTGCATAAAAAGAAAAAATAAATGTCTGTATTTCATTAGGCTAGAGTATAATGATAGTTAAGATAGTTCTTAAGGAGAATAGATACGTGTTTATAGATAATATTAAAGAACAAAAAAAGAAAATATTTAAGATATGGGCAATGATTTTTATAATTACTTTAATTCTATTTGCTTGCTATTTCGGTTATTATAAGTACCAGCAAAGTAAGATTAAGTTTCAATCGCCAGAAGGCTTTAATGTTGAAGTTAATTCCAAGGATCTTACTATAGTGGGAAAAAGTGGCTTGAAGCATATACGGAACAATATAGAGGGAAATATGTGCCTAAAGATCAAAAACTAATGGAGTATTCTATTGATGATATTGAAATTAAAGAAACTAATGTAATTCAAGTTGACTTTTCTGTTGTTACAAAGAAGATAGATGAAAGAAGTGCGTATAGTTGGAATGGAATTGTAGAGGCAAATAAAGTTAAAGTTCAATGGGTTTTATGGTTTAATGAAGCAACAAACTCAGATGGAACTATCACTTATACAGTAAAT
Source organism: Clostridium paridis (assembly GCF_016765615.1). GTDB lineage: Bacteria > Bacillota > Clostridia > Clostridiales > Clostridiaceae > Clostridium_T > Clostridium_T paridis. The sequence continues at coordinate 174,503 of NZ_JAESWA010000020.1, forward strand.
AAATTGCAAAGACCAGCTGGATATGATTTAGAAAGATATCAAGTTAGTGGTGCGAAAGAAAGTGACGAGTATAGAAATGAACACGAAGCTGAAGTTCCCTATGAAGATAAGCAGTATACCTATAAGATAGAAAATAGAATTTTATATGCAAGCTATGACAAGGGAAGTTCATGGAGAAAAGTCCCAATTCCACTAGAAACCTTGGTAGCAGTTGGAGATGGAAGACCTTATTCCAATAAGTTGCAGGAAAAAAGTTATGTAATAACCCCTGAAAAAACTGCCTTTGTCTATGGAGGAACTAGGGAGAATCCGCTTATGATAATTCACTCAGAGGATAGTGGAATCACTTGGAAAACATCTGAAATAAGTAAAACCATAGATAGTGCAAGGGTGAGATTTTGTAGCTTTCCAACGGATACAGTAGGCTATGTTATTGCAACAAACGGAAGGACTATGTCTCAAGAAGGGCAAATAATCTATAAAACAACAAATGGAGGCGACACATGGAAAGAGGTGGGGGATGGTCCTAGCACCTGGCTTTTGCAGTCAGCAGGTTTTGTAGATGAAAATATAGGCTTTATGTGTTATCCAAAGGTGGAAGGAGCAGTGACCAATTTTTATAGAACACAAGATGGAGGTAAAACTTTCGAGCCAATAAAGCTACCTGTTCATAGTGAAGAATGGAATGGTGTCACCCTAGAGCCTTTTATTCAACCAGAGACTCCTTATGTTGAAAATGGACAATTGTTTCTTTTGGTAGGACAGGGGGAACAAGGTGATTTCAAAGGTGGGAATGTTATGGCAAAATATAAATCAGAGGATAGGGGAGCAACTTGGAGTTTTGTGGAATTGGTGGAACCACCATCTAAAGAAATAGGGTAGTGAAAGTAAATATTTTATATTCCCTCAGACTAAAAGTTTGGGGGAATTTTTATTTAAGGAGTGTAAATTTTGCAGTTAACTACTCCTCCCAGTTTAATTATATCATATGCAATTTTTAAATAACAGGCTTATAATTTCTTCTTATTTGGGATAGTATAGGAGCAGATATCACTTCACAGAGAACTGCATCACCCATACCTATAAGAGTAGGAAGGAGAATATGTATGAATTCATATGTGCTTAGCTTTAAGGAAATTGATAAAACAAAGCTATCCCTGGCGGGAGGTAAAGGAGCAAATCTAGGGGAATTATCCAAAGTTAAAGGAATTCTAGTCCCAGAAGGGTTTTGTGTTACTACAGAAGCTTATAAAAAAGTGACTGAAAATAATCAGGAATTCAACAGGCTATTAGATGAATTATCTCAGCTTAGAATAAAAGATAGAGAAAAGATTAAAGAAATTAGTAAGAAAGTTCGCATGGTTATAGAAGAAATATCTATTCCTAAGGAGTTAGTGCAAGAGATAGAGATTTATATCACAAAGTTTGGAGCAAATGATGCTTATGCCGTGCGTTCTAGTGCAACAGCAGAAGATCTGCCTACTGCATCTTTTGCAGGTCAGCAGGATACGTATTTGAATATTATCGGAAAAGATGAAATTTTAAAGCATATAAGCAAGTGCTGGGCATCGCTATTTACTGAAAGAGCAGTAACTTATCGCATCCAAAATAGTTTTGATCATAGTAAAGTTCAACTGTCCGTAGTTGTTCAGAAGATGGTTTTCCCAAGGGCTTCAGGAATTTTATTTACTGCTGATCCAGTAACTTCTAATAGGAGGGTTATATCTATCGATGCCAGCTTCGGACTTGGTGAGGCATTGGTCTCAGGCCTAGTGAATGCTGATAATTATAAAGTGAGTAACGGCAGCATTATTGATAAGAAGGTATCCACCAAGAAGTTAGGGATTTATGCCTTAAAGGATGGTGGTACGGAAGAACAGGAGATTGAACCTGAGAAGCAAAATATGCAAGTGTTAACTGGTGAACAGATTTTACAGCTAGAGTTCATAGGTAGAAAAATAGAGGAATATTTTGGAAACTCTCAAGATATAGAATGGTGTTTGGCTCAAGATACATTTTATATAGTTCAAAGTCGTCCAATAACCACTTTGTATCCTATACCAGAAGCAATGGATAAGGAAAAACATGTGTACTTATCTGTTGGCCATCAACAAATGATGACAGACCCATTGAAACCATTAGGAATGTCCATATATGAGTTAATATCTATGGGACATAGGTTTAAAGCAGGAGGAAGAATGTTTGTTGATGTTACCCAAATGCTAGCCTCACCTGAGAGTAGAAAAATTTTATTGAATAATATGGGACAACACGATCCACTTATGAAAGATGCACTTGCTACCATAATAGAGCGAGACTATATAAAATCCATACCCAATGATAAAGAAAAACAGAATCCTGGTAAAAGTGTTCCGCCTTCAGATTCGAATACACAAATGGAAAGTAATCCAGAGATTGTTTCAGAGTTGATTAGAAGTACTCAAGAGTCTATAGAAGAATTAAAGAAAAACATCCAAACCAAATCAGGATTGGATTTATTTAATTTTATTTTAGAAGATATTAATGAATTAAAGAGAATTTTATTTAATCCACAAAGTACAGCTGTATTTATGGCTGCAATAAATGCTTCATATTGGATTAATGAAAAAATGAATGAGTGGTTAGGCGAAAAAAACGTAGCAGACATACTTTCTCAATCTGTACCAAACAACATTACTTCAGAAATGGGACTGGCGCTAATGGATGTAGCGGATGTGATTCGCCCGTACCCAGAAATAATTAATTATTTAAAGAATGAAAAGAATGATAACTTTTTAGCTGAATTGGCTAAGTTTAATGGCGGACGGGAAACTAAAGAAGCAATCTTATCATATCTAAACAAATACGGAATGCGATGCAGTGGGGAAATCGATATTACTAAACTTAGATGGAGTGAAAAACCAATTACTTTAGTTCCTATGATTCTTAATAATATAAAAAACTTTGAGCCAAATGCCAGCAGCAGAAAATTTGATCAAGGAAGGCAGGAAGCCTTAAAAAAAGAACAAGAGTTATTAGAAAGATTGAAAGAATTACCTGATGGTGAGCAAAAGGTAAAAGAGACAAAACGAATGATTGACTTAATGAGAAACTTCATAGGTTATCGTGAGTATCCAAAGTATGGTATGGTAAATCGTTTCTTCATCTATAAACAGGCTTTACTTAAAGAAGCTGAAAAGCTTGTACAGAAAAACATTATTCATGAAAAAGAAGATATATATTATCTAACTTTTGATGAGTTTCAGGAAGTGGTACGTACAAATAAACTAGATTATCTGATTATAGACATGCGAAAAGAAGAGCACAAATTATATGAAAAATTGACTCCTCCAAGAGTTATCACTTCTGATGGTGAAATTGGTATAGGTAAGTACAAACGAGAGAACATCCCAGAGGATGCTATGTCAGGTTTGCCTGTTTCTTCTGGGGTTATAGAGGGCAGAGCACGTGTTATTTTAAATATGGAAGAGGCTGATTTAGAAGAGGGAGATATATTAGTTACCGCCTTTACTGATCCTAGTTGGACGCCACTCTTTGTAGCTATAAAAGGTCTAGTAACTGAAGTTGGGGGACTTATGACTCATGGAGCAGTTATAGCACGTGAATATGGTCTGCCAGCAGTTGTGGGAGTAGAAAATGCTACCAAGCTGATAAAAGATGGGCAGAGAATTCGAGTACATGGAACAGAAGGGTATGTAGAATTTCTATAAGAAATTGATAGTATACTTGACTTATATTATTTAAAAAGCATATAATCTACATGCATTGAAAAATAAGATATTATGAGGTGATTAGTTAAAATGATTATATAATTTTATCCAAGTTATAGGAATTAAAGTAGTATAGAGAGAACTTTGCATATTCGTAATTGTATGGATATGTTAGTTTGTGCTTCACTAAGCTACTATAAGTTTTGGATAGAATTATAATTGTGTCATATTTAACTTATATTTATAGATTACTCATAAACTGTTCTTATTTTAGAATAGTTATTTTGTGTTAAACTTATATATGATGATGATTATAACCTTTCCGAAACTTTATAGTTAGGAAAGGTTTTTTTATTTTGATAAGAATGAAAGGATGATGAATAGATGAATATAAAGATAAATGAGTATAACCTACCAAAGGAGAAATCAGGTCCATATGGAATTACAGTAGGATTCGATAAGGCGATGTGGTTTACACAAAATTCAGGTAACAGAATAGGAAGAATATCAGTAAATGGTGAAATAATTGAATACACAGTTCCGACCTTAGATGCAGGAATTTCGATTATAGCAAGTGGAACTGACGGAAATCTATGGTTTACAGAGTATAAGGCTAATAAGGTAGGCAAAATTACAATGGAAGGGAAAATTACAGAATATGATATTCCTACTTTAAATGCAGGTCCGTATGGAATAGCATTAGGAGCAGATGGGGCAATGTGGTTTACTGAGATTACTGGTAATAAGATTGGAAGGATTACGGAGAGTGGGGAGATTACAGAATATGATTTACCTGTTCAAGGATCATTTCCTTCAATGATTATAATTGGACCAGATAAAGCACTTTGGTTTACTGAGAATCAAGGTAATAAAATAGGTAAAATCACCTTGTCCGGGGATATAACAGAATTCGTTATTCCAACGAAAGCATCTGGACCAGTAGGAATTTGTGCAGATAGTGACGATGCTCTTTGGTTTGTTGAAATAATGGGTAACAAAATAGGGAGAATTACTACATTAGGGGAAATTGTTGAATATAACATACCAACAGAAAATGCTAAGCCACACGCAATAATACCTGGTATAGATGGAGAACTGTGGTTTACTGAATGGGGAAGTAATCAAATTGGGAGGGTTACAGCTTGTGGAAAAATCGTAGAATATGAAATTCCTACACCAGGTTCAGAACCACATGGCCTTGCTCTTGGATTAGACGGAGCAATATGGTTTGCAGAAGAGTCAAATAAAATTGGACAATTAATTTACTAAAGACCCAATAAACCACATGTAAAGGTGTGAACTTATTATGCAGAAAATAAAAAGCAAAAAGGAGGTAGTATTCAATGGTAGGGCCAGATAAGAGACAACTTTATCCCAATACTAATATAAATACAGTTTGTTATATAAGTAATCTACCTAAAAAACCTAATGTTGAGATTGGAGAATATACTTATTATAGTGATAATAAGAAATCTCCGGAGAGGTTTTATGATAACATAGAGCACCATTATGAATTTTTGGGGGATAAACTTATAATAGGAAAGTTTTGTGCAATAGCAGAAGGTGTTAGATTTATCATGAACGGAGCAAACCACAGAATGGATGGGATTACAAGTTATCCATTTAATATTTTTGGAGGTGGTTGGGAAAAAGTTACTCCAAAAATAGAACAGCTTCCGTTTAAGGGTGATACTTTGATCGGTAATGATGTGTGGATAGGTCAAAATGTAACTATAATGCCAGGAATAAAGATTGGTGACGGAGCAATAATTGCTGCCAATTCAACTGTAGTGAAAAATGTTGAGCCGTATACTATTTATGGCGGCAATCCAGCTAAGTATATTAAAAGTCGCTTTAGTGATGAAAAAATTGAATTTTTACTAAAACTTCAATGGTGGAATTGGGATGAAGAGAAGATATTTAACAATCTTGAAAAGCTAGTATCAGAGTATGGCTTAGATCAATTAATGATAGAATATATATAAGCTATAACCAATTCATAATTAAGGAAGAATGTAGCTTTAATAGAGAGAGAATAACTAATAGTGCCAGACTCATAATTTATGAGCCTGGCACTATTATGTAGAAATAAAAAATTGATTGATACTTTAGCTAGTGGAAAAGGTTATTTTAGTATTCTCCTTTAATTACAAAAAATGAACCTCTAATTGTTCCAGCTAGTTTTGATTTTTGTCTAGCAAACTTAAAATTCCCTTCTAGTTCCTTTGGTACATCCATACCCTCAGAAAGCTTCAAACCAACGGCACGTTTTTTAGAGTCATCAACAGTATACATAACATTAATTGAAAGACCATCCTCATAAAAAACATAGGCAATTTTGATATTTTCTACTTGAAAGCGTGATGTTTCTAAAGGCTTTGCTGAAAACTCAATATCACGTTCTTTTTTCAAAATTTGGTTCACATAATCAAGAGTATCTTGGCTTTCGCTAGCAGGTACAACTGTAAATTCATGTTTGTATTTGTTCATAAAGTAACGAGCCTCATTAGCACGTAGCCCAGCAAGTGCATCAGCTACAGGTGAAGACTCTAAACCAACTGTAGATACGTTTTTAAAATCAACTACATAAGACATATTTATGCCTCCTTTATTATTATTTATTTTCTAACAACTGGAATCCACATTTCGCCTAAAATTAAGCCATTTTGATGTCCTATCTCAACCATTGCATTTGGTCCTCCGACATAGGCAAAATTCTTTGCTTCTGGCAATACTTCACCAAAGGCTATACCAGTAAGTTTGTTATTCAATTCATCGGAGGTATTTCCTTCACCTTTAACAACAAGGTATTCCCCTTTAGGAAATTGGATAGCACGAGTTTCTTCTGATATTGAAGCATTTGTCATGACTCCAGCATAGTACATCAATTTGTTATTAACTGCTTCGTTCACAGTAAAGATGTAGTCATTTATTGCTATGGTTTTTAAAGATTCAAGTCTTCCATCTTCGCTGACTAATTTCCAAAAGTCTGACTTTTCCTTGTTTAATCCAGCAAAGTCTGTGTAATGACTCTTAAGTTCAGTTCCAACCCCCAAAACTACAAAGTCTTCTTTTTCTTCTATTATATAATCTGCCATATTTCAAACCTTCCTTTTTTTATAATTAATCAAATGAAATTGTAATATTCACTTGATGAGTATATAATAATCTTAAATTATGTCAAAAAGTGATACTGTTTAGGAGGCTTTATGAAAAAAGTTGAACGGATTAATATAATCATGAGATATATCAACAACCGTGGACACTTTACAATTTCTGAAATAATGCAAGAATTTAATATATCTCGCTCTACAGCTATTAGAGATATCAAAGAAATTGAGGAAATGGGGATGCCACTTGTAGCTGAAGTTGGAAGGGATGGAGGGTATTTTGTCATGCAAAACTCTGTTCTTCCAGTCGTTCGATTTACTAATAATGAAGTTAAGGCTCTCTTTATTGCCTTTATGGCAACAAGAAATCAACAACTACCATATCTAAAGAGTCGTCAATCCTTAGCTGAAAAATTACTAGGGCTTATTTCAGAAAGTCAGCAAGAGGATATTGTCCTCTTAAATCAAATATTACTTTTTGAAGGGACTAACCCCTATAATCCCGACTTACTTGATCTCTCAGACCTTCCACATCCAATGCTAGAAAAACTCATTCAAGTCCTTCTTCTGGACAGCTATTTGTTAATTACAATAAAAGAAGAGGATATAGTAAAGTCTTATGCAATTTATCTCCTGCACCTTTATCATGAAAATTCTCTTTGGTTAATTGAAGGTTTTGACTTAAAGGAACAAAAGAAGCAGATTTTCCCTGTGGATATTTTAATTGATGTGAGTCCTTATAATGAGAAAAAAAGATTAAGTAGAAAAAAGATTATAGAAAAACTAAGTAAGCAGGAAGAAGTAATTAACCTTATTCTTGAACTTGGTCCAAAAGCTATTACTCAGTTCAAAAAATACCACCCTTTAACTGTTTCAATTTCATATACTAATCCTTACCAAACCACGGCAATTCTAAAGACTTTTATTGATATTAATAAACCTGAAGAGTTAAGTGAAATAATAAATTGGATACTTTTCTTAGGTGAGGATATTAAGGTCAAGGAAATGCCAGAAAAAGTTTTAGAAGTTATACAGGAGAGAGTATGTTTACATTTCTCATAAGTAATCAAACTATTAATTGGAGGCAAAAACAATGAATTTCAATGAAATGAATATTTCAACAGAAAGATTAATATTAAGAGGACTTAGAATTTCTGATGCAGAAGCAATATTTAAATATCGCTCAAATCCACGAATATTTAAATTTCAGAACTGGAAACCAAAAACAATAGAGGAAGTAACAGAGTTTATTAATGAAAAAATTGCAAAGACGCCTAATGTTCCTGGTACATGGTATCAACTTGGTATTTTACTTAAAGAAGCTGATGAGTTAATAGGTGATATAGGTATTCATTTTATAGATAATTTACAGGCTGAAATAGGATTTACCTTATCTCTTGAATATCAGGGTAAAGGGTATGCAACAGAATCTATTATTGGTGCAATAAACTATTTGTTTAATGATTTAAAAAAACATAGAATAATTGCTTCGGTCGACCCGAGAAATATAAAGTCTACAGCGCTGATTGAAAGAATTAAAATGAGAAAAGAAGGCCATTTTAAAAAAAGCATTTGGTTTAATAATGAATGGGCAGACGATGTAATTTATGCAATTTTAGAAGAAGAATGGATTGATCAAAAGAAAAGTTAGAGGTTGTATTTAAAAAAACATTGTTTATAATAGTTTGAAAGCTTAGTTACTAGGAGGTTTAATTATGGAAAATAAAAAAGAAGATTTGTTACCAGAACAACGTAAAGAATTAATCAAAACATTGAAATCCCGTTTTGAGAAAAACATGAATCGTCATAAAGGGGTTGAATGGTCTAAAGTAGAAGAAAAACTAGAAGCTAATATGGAAAAACTGTGGTCACTTAATGAAATGGAAGTAACAGGTGGAGAACCAGATGTCATTGGTCATGATGAGAAGACAGGGGAATACATATTTTATGATTGTTCAGCAGAAAGTCCTAAAGGTCGAAGAAGTGTATGTTACGACCCTGAAGCGTTAGAGTCAAGGAAAGAACATAAACCTAAAAATAGTGCTATTGGTATGGCAACTGATATGGGAATTGAGATTTTAACTGAAGAACAGTATAGGGAACTGCAGAAACTTGGAAATTTTGATTTGAAAACATCTAACTGGGTAAAAACACCTTCTGAGATTAGAAAGCAAGGGGGTGCCATCTTTACTGATTTTCGCTATGATAATGTATTCGTATATCATAATGGTGCAGAGTCGTATTATGGTTCCAGAGGGTTCCGTGGCTCACTAAGGGTCTAAAATTTAACATACAACTGAAGAATATAGTAAATTTAAATAAGCCGATATGAATAAATAGACCATGGAAAAAGGGGAAATAAGTTCTCAATCCATGGTCTTTTTTGAGTAAATTAAAGAGTTATTTGGGTTTACTGCACAATATGTTTATTTGGATGTATGCAAAAACAAAAAGTTATGATTCAAGGGAAATATTATTTATACACTAAGGTTGTGAACATGCCACCAGTTCCATTAGTAAAGTTGTTAGAGACATGATGGGCAATGTGGCAATGGAAAGGCCAAACTCCGGGATTATCTGCTTCAAACAAGACATCCCAAGTTTCCCCTGAGGAAACTAATATTGTATTCTTTAAAATTCTATTATTATCAGCTAGTGGGTTACCATCTGCTTTTTCGACAATGAATTGATGTCCATGAATATGCATTGGGTGATGGTTAATTTGTATTGCACCTAGTCTTAATCGTACAATATCATTAAATTCAACTGGCATAGGCGTTGTTGATGGAAAGCTTTTACCATTAATAGTAAACATATTGAAATCCATAGCAAAAGGCTTAAGATCATATTTTCCAGCACTTACTTCTTTACCTTTGTCTAAACCAACAAGACTCCACTCCTGCATTAGAAGGAGATAATCTTTACTAATATGTCTTTCATAGGGATCAAGTATTATAAAACCACCTAAAAGGCCTAGCATATCTTGTTTTGCCACATTGACATGAGAATGATACATATGTGTTCCAGGTGGGTTAGTTATCCTAAAGTGATAATCAAAATAATGTCCAGGTTCAATCCGTGGTGAAGGTTCTACATCTGGGACACCGTCCATTTTATTAGGAACATCAAGTCCGTGCCAATGAATACTTGTTGCTTCTGGCAGATGATTTATTACACGTATGTTAACATAGTCTCCAGGATAGACTTGAATAGTAGGGCCTGGTATACTTCCGTTATATCCCCATCCTTTAATAAAGACTCCAGGAAGTATTTCTTGATATACGGGTTCAGCTATTAGTTCAAAGAACTTAATACCATTTCTGATAGTGCACTTAAGTGTAGGAATATCCGGTGTAATAACCATGTAATATTTACTCTCCTGCAAATTACTTTATCCTATTATTTTATGTCATATTTATAGAAAAGTGATAAATCGTAATTGTTTCAAATTATCTAATAATTTGAAAATATCAAAACCCTCCACTATCCTGCCAGGGTTTTAGCTGTATGTTATAATGAGAAGGCAATTTGGTTAACCAAAAAGGGAGGTATTCAATGAAAATTTACAGTACTTCTGAAATTGCTAAAATAGTTGGGATGCATCCCAATACTATAATGTTATACGAGAAGTGGGGCTACATAGCGCCTGTTGAAAGAAAAGAAAATGGCTACAGGGTTTATACTGAAACACATCTAGAGCAGATAAAACTAGTGAGAATGGCATTGAAAAGTGATTGGATTAAATATTATATGAGATTTGAAGTTAGAAACATTATAAGAAGTGTAGCTCAAGGTGATTTGAGAAAAGCTCTAGAGTTAAGTAAAGAGTATTTAGCACATATACAAGATGAAAAGAATAATGAATTTAAAGTTATGAAAGTAATTCAGGAAATACTTAAAAGTGATTCACAGGAAGAAAAGAATATTAAATTAAATAGAAATGGTGCTGCAAAACTCATTGGAGTATCAATAAATGTCATTATAAATTGGGAGAGAAATGGACTTATAGAAGTACCTAGGAATAAAAATGGATATCGAGTTTATGGAGAAAATGAAATAAAACTACTTAGAATCATCAAAGTATTAAGGCAGGAAAACTACAGAACTGAGTGCATATGCAGCATGCTTAAAAATCTGAAAACTAAAAGTAAGGAAAATGATTTGATATTATCCTTAATGCCTGAGGCTGAGAGTAATGCAAAGGAATTAATTAGTTATATAGAAGATTTAATAAGTAAGGAACAGAATACTTAATTAAGGAGGGGGAACTGGAACATGAAGACGATGGATAGCATCAGAAATGCAGAATCTGGAGAAATAATTACTTTTGGAACTTATCCTCAAACTGCAGAGGGAACTGATTCAACGCCTATAAGGTGGAGGGTATTACAAAATTCAGGAAGTGAGTTGTTCCTTTTGAGTGAAGATATTTTGGACTGCAAGAGGTATCATGGCAAGTCTGCGGATATTAAGTGGCGTGATTGTGTAGATATAACTTGGAGAGATTGTGACTTGCGTAAATGGTTAAATGATGAATTCTATAACATAGCATTTACATATCAAGAAAAAGAACTTATAAAGAGTACCTATTGCACTTACAACGGAGAAGGTACACCAGACACTGAAGATAAGATTTTTTTACTTAGTGTTAACGAGATACAGGATTTATCAGAAATGCATGGTAAGGAGTTACGACGCGCAGTTGGAACTGACTATGCAAAAAAAGAAAAAGCTGATGGATGCAACTTATATATATATGATAAAACAAATAAAAATAATTATATTATAAGAAATGGAGAAGAAATTGGTTGTTCCTGGTGGTGGCTAAGAACACAAGGTAACAAACCATCTAGAGCATTTTTTATAGGAACAAATTGCAGTGTTCATAGCTATGCAAATAACAGCTCAGCCCGTGATGGTGTACGTCCTGCACTAAAAATTAATCTTACTTAGTATATTTTAAATTCCCTCAAGCTTATGTTTGAGGGAATTTTGTAATTGTAATAACTAATTAAATAATTATAACCAGGTTTTATAAATATCAGCAGCTTCTTTTATTCCTTGATTAAATCCAGCCTTAGCAGATGAGGCTGTATGATTTGGATCATAAGGATTTTTCCCTATTGCTAAAATACTATCTTCATCAGGTACAATAAGAGAAACCTTTGAGCTTTTTTGCATTTCTGAAGCATCTTCACCAACGCTTGGAATTAAACCATACTTTTGAGGCATTGGCGATAAGATTACAATTTTATCATAACCATCAGCTAAACGGGCATTGGTACTTGAAACCATTCCTCCATCAATCCAATCTTTTTCATTAAAAGTTACAAGTGGCCAGATTCCTGGGACAGCACCACTTGCATTTACTACATTTATAAGTGAAGATCCTGAATCTTTATCAAATACATGAAGTTCTCCAGTATCAGCATCAATTGCTGTAACTCTTAATTTTTGTGGCCAAAGAGTTGTGGTAAGCCTTGATTCTACAACTCTCTGACGTGTCTCTTTTGATATATTGGGAGGGTATTTTTTCGCAATGTCTCCAAACATCTGTCCAATCTTTTTTTTATCATCTTTGCCATAACGAAAGGCTTCAGTCCATAGCATCATAATTTCAGGGTTTACTGATGTATTAACTTCTGAGGTATTTGTGGCAAATTGAGAGTCATAAAGTTTTTTAATATCATAACCGCTAGCTAGTGAAGAGCCAACAAATGATCCAGCAGAAGTTCCAATAATAACATCAGCCTCTGATAAATCAATATCTTTTTCTAACAAGGCTGTAATTATCCCAATCTCCCAAGCCATCCCAGTTACTCCTCCACCGCCTAATACTACTGCTCGAGTTTCTTTTTTAGTATTTTCCATCATAATCACTCCATTTACTTTATTAATTTGACTAGTTTAGTTTCTTGGATATAGTATAAACTATGAAGTAATGTTTATAGTCAAGTGAGTTTAAAGAGGTGTTTTATGAAAATAAATGAAGTGTCAAAAAAGACAGGATTAGCTATTTCTACTATTAGATTTTATGAAAAGCAAGGATTGATTTCTGAAAAATATGTTAGTAGGGAGTCAAATAATTATCGTAATTATTCTGAAGATATAATTGAATATTTGTTAATGATAAAAACCGTTCATTCTGTTGGATTTTCTTTGACAGAAATTAAAGAAATACAAAAAAACAATGATAATTCGGTTTCAGTTGATACAAAGATTGAACTTTTACAAAAGAAGATATTAGAAGTGGAGAAGCAGAAAGAAAACCTAATTAAAACTGAGGCTATGTTAAAGAAAATGTTGAAAAATAAATTAAATTCAAAGATTCATATGGAGGATTGAGATAAATGTTAAGAAGAATGATAATATTATTGCTTTGCTCACTATTTGTATTAAGTTTAAGTGCATGTGGTAGTAAAGAAGCAAAAGATAATATAGAGTCTAAGACATCTACAACCGATACTTCAGTTCAAAAGAATGTAGGCAATAATAGTGAAAATACTGAGCAGAAACCAGAAGTGAAAAATAATGTAGATTATAAAGTAACTAAGTTAAGCGCTTCGAAAAGTGATAATAAAATAAAGTACAATATAAAATATCCAGAAATATCAGGATTAAGTGATGAAGGTAAGCAGAAAGAGATTAATGCAATCTTAAAAAATGAGGCCTTGAAAGTATTAAGTTATTATATGGATGCTTTGGGTTCGGTGGAATTAAATGTTGATTATAATATTACTTTGAAAAGTCCTTATATTTTAAGTGTTCAGTATACTGGTTCTGGCTTTGCTAGCAATGCAGCACATCCTAATAGTTTGTTTTATACTACAAACATCAACATGAACACTGGAAATAGACTAAGGTTAAAAGATGTGATAAATATTGATAAGAATTTTGCTAATAAGTTTTTAGAAGGAGGCTTTAAACCATTGCATTCAGAGCATAGTGATGTGCTGAAGCAGCATACTGTTGAAGAAATTCAAGAAGGATTTATGAATGCAGATTCTTTAGATAATATTGGTACTGCCCAGCAGTCTGATACATTTATGTATTTTACAAATGATTCCTTAGGAATCTCAATTAGTACTGGTCATGCGCTAGGAGATCATGCAGAATTTGAAACTAAATATCAGAATATAAAAGATTATATAAAAAGAGATAATGAAATATGGAAGTATTTTATGTAGAATAATTTAGTATGAATTTACTTTGTAGTAATAGGAAAGACTATAATATTATGAATAAAACAAATTAAATATTTTAGGAAATTGGTCTATTCCTTAGTTTACGAATAATTATAAAATTTACGAATAAAAATTAAAATTCCACTTGTAAAGTTCGACAAATTAAACTATAATTTAAGAGGAAAATTTATTAAATAATTGAATAGGTTCGATATATCGCTAACATATATGGGTTAGCAGTTTCTACCGGGTGACCGTAAATTACCCGACTATCGTGAAATTGATTTAGAGTTTGGATTTATAATTTTTATTTATAGTTTGTAATTCAGTTTTGTCGATAGGTTGGAATAGTGTTTCAGCCTATTTTGTTTTTTAATAACGAAATTTCCCAATAAATTATATTTTTAGGAGTTGTAGAAATGGAAAATTTATTTAAGTTAAAGCATTACGGGACTAACGTGCGAACTGAGATCTTCGCAGGTCTTACAACATTCTTTACTATGGCATACATCATTTTCGTTAATCCAAGTATATTGCAATTGGCAGGAACTCCTGACAATCCGTTTAATCCACAAGCTATATTCGTTGCAACAATTATATCAGCAGCAGTTGGAACATTTGTTATGGGCTTTTTCGCTAACGTACCTTATGCACTAGCTCCTGGTATGGGATTAAATGCATTTTTCACCTTTACTGTATGTGGTACTATGGGCTTTAAGTGGCAAGAAGCTTTGGCAATGGTATTTATCTGTGGTGTTGTAAATATAATTATCACAGTTACAGGACTTCGTAAGATAATTATCCGTTCTCTTCCAGCAGTTTTACAAAAGGCTATAGGTGGAGGAATCGGTCTATTCATAGCATATATAGGTGTTAAAGACAGTGGTCTTTTAAAATTTACTTCTGATCCTGGAACATACCTTTTCTTTGGTAAGACTCCAGCAGATGCAACAGTTGTTGCTAATTCATCAGCAGTTCCAGCACTTGTTAACTTTTCAAATCCAGCAGTACAGTTAGCATTATTCGGAATTGTTTTAATACTTATATTAATGGTTTTAAAAGTTAGAGGAGCTATCTTAATTGGTATTGTTTCAGTAACACTACTTACTTTTATCGAAATTTCTTTTGGTGTAAACCCAGGAGTTTTTGGTTTCCATGCAAAAGATTCACATGAGTTCTTCTCATCAGCTAATATATCATTAAGTGGTATAGGAAGCTCTATTGCAGCAGTTAAAGATACATCATTTAAAATGGATTTTGCAGGATTATTTGCTAACAGTGGCAAGTTCTTCTTAGCAATTACAGCAATGATAGCATTTATACTTACAGATATTTTTGATGCACTAGGAACATTTATTGGTACTGGTCGTCGTGCAGGTATCTTTGATGCAGAAGATGAAAAACTTATGCTTGAAGGTAAGGGAATAAAGTCACGTTTAGATAAAGCTTTATTTGCGGACTTAAGTGCAACAATTGTAGGTTCATTCTTTGGAACATCTAACACTACTACTTATGTTGAAAGTTCAGCAGGTATTGCTGCTGGTGGTAGAACAGGTTTAACTTCAGTTGTAACTGCAATTATGTTTGTTGTATGCTTAATATTTGCACCTGTAATTGGAATGATTCCTTCAGTTGCAACAGCACCTGCACTTGTAATTGTTGGTATTCTAATGATGTCATCAATTGGAGAAATTGACTGGAAAGATTTCAGTGTAGCAGCAGTTGCATTCCTAACAATTGCACTTATGCCATTTACTTATAGTATAACAACTGGTATTGCATTTGGATTTATAAGCTTTGTTATTATAAGTATTATTAAGAAAGAAACAAAGAATATACATCCAGTTATTTATATATTTACAGGTCTATTTATATTAAATTTCGTGTTATTAGCAGTTAGAAACCTATAGATTATAATTAAAGGGTTTAAAATAGAGAAGATTTTAGAGTAGTAATTTATATTCTAAAATCTTCTTTTTTTGTGTATTCCTAATTAAATTATGTAACTCCTCTATAAATTGGGTTAATACCCCACAAAAAATAAAACACTTTACGTATTTATAATATTGAGGAAGTGATAACATGAGAATTAATGCAATTGTGGGGTCTGCAAAATATAACGAACAGAGAAAGTTTAATGATACTAGCCAATATAATACAAAACAAAATAGCAATAATGGGAAGGTATCATTTTCAGATATGCTTAATCAGGCAATGGGAAGTTTATATTTGCAAAACAGCGTGAGAAAAGTAGGTAGGTCGGCAAAAAAACGATAGATGAGCTGCTTCTCAAAACAATTAATTATACAGGGAGATATTTGAATGAAAACAAAAGATGAAGTTTATGTAAAATTAGAAGAGCTAAAGGCAAAATTTCAATATGAAATAGAAATAGCAGGTAATTCAATTAATGAAAATGTAATTACCATTGGTAAAAAGATAGATGAAATTATAAATCAATATTATAATATTAGAAAAAATGCAAGTGCTAATAGAGAATAATACTGATATAATTAGTAGTTGTTGATTTCTTTATCATATAATGTTAAAATATAAAAAAATGAAATTTGAGGTGAAAAGATGATTAATTTTTCTTGCTAATTAGTTAAAGTACAATATTATTAAATGATAAACAGAGCTGTTCTGTTAATTTTGTTGTGCTTATTTATGCAAGAAAGTTATTATTTTTTCTCTTAATATATACTCTAGTGTTATTTTATAATACTAGCTTAATTAAGTATATTTATGAGCTGTAAGAATAATGATTCTTGCAGCTCTTATTTTTTACAAGTAAAAGGAGGAATAATATGATGAGTGATAAAGATACTATGTTGGCACATGATAATCTCCATATAAGCCGGAAATAATAGGTGACATTTATATGGAGTAATGGTAGTCACCTATTGTGCCGACTTTGTCATTTGTACAAGTAAATTACAAAGGAGGACAAAAATATGTCTTTAATAAATGTTACAAATCTGACCTTCGCATATGAAGGCAGTTACGATAATATTTTTGAAAATGTAAGTTTTCAAATTGATACAGATTGGAAGTTAGGTTTTACAGGTAGAAATGGAAGAGGAAAAACTACTTTCATGAACCTTCTACTTGGGAGGTATGAATACTCTGGAAATATTTCAGCTAGTGTAACCTTTGAATATTTCCCTTATGAGGTTAAGGAACAAGAAAATTTCACAATAGATATCATTAGAGAAATCAGTCCTAATTCTATGGATTGGGAGATAATGAAGGAATTATCTCAATTAGATGTAGAAGATGATGTTTTCTACAGGCAGTTTTATACACTATCTAAAGGAGAGCAAACAAAAGTATTACTTGCAGCAATGTTTTTAAAGGAGAATGCATTTCTACTTATTGATGAGCCTACAAATCATTTAGATACTGAAGCTAGAAAAAAACTTAGCAGCTATTTGAACAGAAAGAAAGGATTTATTTTAGTTTCACATGATAGAGCTTTCTTAGACAATTGTGTTGATCATATTTTGGCTATTAATAAAACAAATATTGAAATACAAAAAGGAAATTTCTCTTCGTGGTGGGAAAATAAAGAGTTACAAGACGGTTTTGAACTAGCAGAAAATGAAAAATTAAAAAAGGATATAAATAGACTTTCTGCGGCAGCAAAACGTACATCTTCTTGGTCAGATAGTGTGGAAAGCTCTAAATATGCAACTACAAATTCAGGTAGCAAAATAGATAGAGGGTATGTTGGACATAAAGCAGCAAAAATGATGAAGCGTTCAAAGAATATAGAATCAAGACAACAAAATATGATTGAGGAGAAATCAAAGCTTCTTAAGAATATTGAGAGTAATGAAAGACTAAAGATATCACCTCTTAAGTTTCATGATAGTAAGTTAGTAGAGCTAAGAGATATCTCTATTTGCTATGATGATAGAGTTGTATGCGAAGGAATAAACTTTAGCGTAGAGCAGGGTGAAAGAGTTGCGCTTCAAGGAAAGAATGGAAGTGGAAAATCAAGTATATTGAAGTTGATTTTAGGCGAAGATATTCCTTTCGAAGGAACATTAGTTAAAAATAATCAATTAGTTATTTCGTATGTTTCTCAGGATACATCGGACTTACATGGAAGTTTATCTGAGTATGCATATAAATATAGCATTGACGAAAGTTTATTTAAGTCCATTCTTAGAAAGCTTGATTTCTCAAGAGAACAATTTGAAAAAAATATTCAAGACTTTAGTGGAGGACAAAAGAAAAAAGTATTGATAGCAAGAAGCTTGTGTGAAAGAGCTCATTTATATATCTGGGATGAACCACTAAACTTTATAGATGTAATTTCTTGTATGCAGATTGAAAAATTGTTAATTGAATATGAACCAACAATCCTTTTTGTTGAGCATGATAGTGCATTTTGTGAAAATGTTGCAACAAAGGTAGTAAGGTTGTAAAGGTAGAAATAATATTTTATAATCCCTCAGAAAGATAATCTGGGGGATTTTCTTTTAAATAAAAGTCTTTCAACATATTTAGGCATTATGTCTCTTATTTGTTATATACAGTAACATATATCCTTATATTTTTATATTATATAGTATGATTCGACAATAAAATATAGAATAAGGAGAAGAGAAAAATGTCCTTTAAAGATGAATATGTACTCGGTCATAGTCAGCAATTTGATATAACAGGAAGAGAAGAAAAAACTGAAGATTTAAATTTAGTTATAAATCCCCTTGCAAATAGTGGGAATATCACAGGAACAGTAACATCAGGTGGCTCACCAGTAGCGGGGGCTACTATTAAGGTATATGATATAAATAACAATCCAATTGAGCATACAATTTCAGGAGGAAATGGTCAGTATACAATTACCAATCTTCCAGCAGGAGCCTATCAGGTGCTTGCGACTAAAGATGGATACCTTTTACCAACATCTACACCTGTTACTATTCAATCAAATAAGTCTACCACAGTAAATTTAGTTATTCAGCCAGATCCAAATGCAAACCTAAGTGCTGTATTTGGAATAATAAGAGATAATAATACGTTATTACCAATAGAAAATGCAATTGTAGATTTATATAGTACTGTTCAAGGGCAGCCACCTACATTTATTGGTATAGCACCAACAAATGCTAATGGGCAATATTTATTTACAGAATTAGCGACTGGTAATTATTATGTCTCAGCATCTAAATTAGGTTATCAGCCTAAGGATTCAGCTCCAATAAGTGTTGGAACAAAAGATTATGTGCTTTCTGATGTAAATTTAACAGCTGATCCTCAATCTAATACAGGTACAGTAAGTGGATTTATTAAGAGTCAAACCTCAGGTCAGCCTATCCCAAATGCTGTAGTAGCACTATATTCAATCTCTGGAGGAGTTGAAACAGTTATAGCTCTTACTAAAACTAGTAGTTCTGGAAGATATTTATTTGGTAGCTTAAATCCAGGAACCTATAGAGTGAAAGCAACTTTACAGGATCAAGTGGTATAAAATGATAATTAAAGATGTGTATATTCTCACAGATAGCGATTCAGTTGTAATAAATGAAAATGAAGAAGCTACTGTTAACTTAGATCTGGTAGAGATACCTCCATGTTATGATACCCTCTTAATAGGAAAAGTAGTAGATAGAGGATCGCCGATAGCTAATGCAACTGTTAAGGTTTTTGATGAAAATTTTAATCCGTTGTTTCACACTAATACTGATGAGAATGGATTTTTCAAATTTAAGAATTTATTACCTCCAGGAGAGTATGAAGTTATTGCTTCAGCAAATTACTATGGGACATCCATGAGTAGGAAAATTAGAATAAGAAATGATGAAGTTACAAAAATAGCTTTTACTCTTAAAAAAAATTCTGCCTTGGCCAATGGTATAGTTTATGGAAAAGTATTAGAAGAAGTAACCCTTAAACCTATACCAAATGCAATGATCTATATGAAGTCATTAGAAGATAGAGGTAAAGTAATATATAAAACAACTTCAAATAGCAGAGGGCAATATTTGATTTATAATGTGTTTCCTAATAAATATACCATTGAAGTTGAGAGGCATGGATATAATTCACAAGAACCAGTAGAGATAAGTGTTGAAAAGTATGAATATGCCTTACTGAACCTATATCTTTTAAAGAATTACAATGATAATAAAGGTACTATAAGTGGATTAATCACATCAAAAGATGCAGTAATTCCAAATGCTGAAGTATTTTTATATGAGATAGATGATAATGGCGATGAAAGGATAGTGCAGGTCCAAGTTACTAATGAAGATGGAGTTTATTTATTTTCAAATATAGAAAAAGGGCATTATGTAGTAAAGGGCAAGCTGCAAAATGGAGAATATTTTGAAAAGAATATTGAAATTCCAGATAGGCTTTAGGTAAGAGTGATGCGTGGTGCCTTAAAATGATGTTTTGCTTCAGGCAAAAAGGAGCAAATATTTTGACTATAAAAATAAAAATAGATTTCTATAATCCCGCAGAAATGTAATCTGTGGGATTTTTCTCATTTCATTTAATCATATACAAATCTTCTAAGGTCAATGTCAAATTGGATATAGTTAATATATTATATACTATTATATTATTTAGAAGGTGAATGATAATGGCAACCAGACCAGAAATTTTACGCCCAGGAGATACGATCGGAATAGTTACTTTAGGGAGTCCATTGTTTGAAAATGTTATTAACGAGCGTATAAAAACCCTTGAAAGTATGGGGTTTAGTGTAGTTTTAGGTAAATATGTGTATTCTTATAGCGGGTATCTTGCAGCATCAGAGCAGGAAAGAGCCTCAGATTTGATGGAGATGTTTAGAAATCCAAATGTTAAAGCTATTATGCCATCAAGAGGAGGAGTAGGGGTTGAAGGTATCGTACCATATCTTGATTATCCATTTATAGCACAGAATCCTAAAATTGTTACAGGGTACAGTGATATAACAATTTTATTAAATGCCTTATATAGATGGGCTAATTTAATTACATTTCATAGTCTTATGCTAATTGATTTTAGACCTACAACACCTGCATATAACTTTAATCAGTTTTTTACTGCGACATCTACAATTACGTCACCAAGGAAACTTGAGAATCCTCCAGGAAGGCAATTAGTAAGTAGGGTACCTGGAAATGTAACAGGTCCAATAATAGGAGGTAATCTCGCATCTTTTGTAGGAAACCTTGGAACTCCATTTGAACTTGATACAAGAGGTAAGATACTTTTACTTGAAGAGGTTCATGAACCAATTAATACAGTTTACAGATATATAAATCATTTAAGGTTAGCAGGTAAATTTAGAGATTGTGCAGGTATAATCATGGGTCAATGTTCACTATGTGAACCAGCATATGATAAGAATTATGAAGATTTAATTAATGAAGTTATGATACCACTTAATAAGCCACTTATGACTAATTTAGCAACTGGTCATGGTAGATTTAAGATGGCTATACCTATAGGAGCTCAAGCAAATCTTAATACTTATGATAATACACTTACAATACTTGAACCAACAGTACATGAATAAAAAGTAAATGTCTATAGAGTACCGTAAGATTTATAACTGAATTTTACGGTTTCTTTTAGCTTAATTTATAAATTAAGTTATATAATTAATAGTATGGAATAAATGAAAAAATAGCAGTGTGAGGAGAGATTCTATATGGAAGTTGTTAATGTAAATAATAATAATATTGAGACTTTTTCAAAGGTTTTAATTGAATCAGCAAAGTGGCTAAATTCAATAAATAAGCCAATGTGGAAGATAGAAGATTTAACAACTGAAAAGCTTTTGGAACAATATGATATAAGTGAAATGAAGTTATGTTATGAGAATGGCGACTTAATTGGCGTATATATATTACAATGGTATGATTCACTTTTTTGGAGTGAGTTGAAACAGATGGAGTCAGGGGTTTTACATAAGCTATCTGTTTGTAGAGAATATAGTAAGATGGGTTATGGTAAAAAGATTGTTGAATCTGCAGAGTTGTTATGCAAAGAGTATGGTGTAAAATCATTAAGACTTAATTGTGGAACTTCAAGGCCAAAGCTTCGTAAATTCTATGAAGATATAGGTTTTAAAATGGTTGATAGAGTTTTTATTGATAATAGAGATCAGATTAGATATTTGAAATCAATTAAATAATAGTCTAATTCAATTTTAATATGACATGAAGTAGTCAGGTTTAAGAGGATATAATAAAAATATATCTAAAATAATTAGGAGGAATGAGTTGTGAGTGAATGTTCATGGCCTGGAAATAGCGAAATGATGAAAAAATATCATGATAATGAATGGTGTATACCAAGTCATGATGATACATATATATTTGAAATGCTTACATTAGAAGGAGCACAATCGGGACTTTCTTGGAGTATTGTACTTTCTAAGAGAGAAGATTATAGAAAAGCTTTTAAGAACTTTGATATTGAGTATTGCTCTAAATTAAGTGATGAGGCTCTAGAGAAAATAAGAGAAGATTATAATGTGGTTAAAAACTTATTAAAACTTAAATCTGTAAGAAATAATGCAATTGAGATTATTAAGATACAGTCGGAATTTGGTAGCTTTTCTAATTACTTATGGAAGTATGTTGATTTTAAACCTTTAATAAATAACTGGGAATCAGAAGCAAGTATGCCAGCTCAAGATAGTATTTCTGAGCAAATAAGTAAAGACTTAAAGAAACGTAATTTTAAATTTGTTGGACCAGTAACCATGTATTCATTTATGCAGGCAATTGGAATGGTAGATGATCATAAAAGAACTTGCCCATTTCATTCTCTAAATAGATAAGATATAAATTTTCATAGAAAGAAGAGAAAAAAATGAAAGACATTAACTTTAGTGAGATTATTGAACGTTCAATACAAATAAGAAAAATGTATCATAAATTAGAAAAGCATTATCATGAAAAAGAGTGGACAGTTGAGGAAGATGCTCTGGCTTTTCTTACTGATGCTGGATTAGTAGGACGTTTGACTATGGCGAATCAAGGACGGTGGCCAATAAATGGAGATGATGTATCTGAATTAGAACATAAGCTTGGGGAATGCATATGGTGGCTTACTGTTTTAGCTGATCGCATGAATATAGATGCCAGTGAAGCAGTAGAGAAATTTTTATCAAAAACAGAAAACCACTTAAAAGGTTAAGTAATATAAGTTATATTCGAAAAACGTTGGTATTTTGAAATAAAATTCCGACGTTTTTCTATATTTAAAAATAATTATCTTAGTTTTTTACCTTCAGATAGTAAAACAACAGACTTTGCTATACGATCTAATCTAGTCTCTTCACGTTTAGCTGAAGTAATCCAAGTTATGTATTCTTTCTGTGCTGAGTATGATAGGGTTTTAAAGGTTGCTAAAGCAGCTTCATTGTTATTCATCTCTCTACCAAAGTCTTCAGGAATTTCTACGGAACGTTCTTCTTCATCCTTTTCTAAAGTTACAAATATTTCGTCTCCAAATCCTTTTCCAATTTTATTTCTAATCTCTTGAGTAATTCCAAGCATATAACATCCACCCATACTTACAACAGATCCTCGATATTCAACCCCATCAAAAGTTGCTTTAACCTTAACACGTTTAGAACCAAACACCTCTTTAACATCAAATGGAGGTTCAATAAAGGAGGCATTTTTTTCTCCGTGCTGTTTTATAACTGCATTAAATTCTTGTTTCAATGAATTCACCCTTTCTTTTGTTTCTTAAGTTGTACTTGAAATTATTATATCATGGAATATTGGAACTTAAATCATAAAACATCGAATAAGTAGTGCATTTAAAAATTTCAAAAATAATTCTTGCACCTAACCTTACGTTAGGATGTATAGTCTATTTAGAACCTAACGTAAGGTGTTAAATCTTGAAAGGAGTTAGAATTAAAATGAATAATCATATTATAAAAACATTAGCATATAACAAACAGGTACGTATTTTGTGGATAGATAATACTGACATGATAAAAGAAATCTGTGAGAATAAAAACATGAGTAAGCTTTTGAAAAATGTACTTGGAAAAACTGTATCTATCGCAGGGTTAATATCTGGAACTTTAAAAGGAAATCAGAGAGTAAGTATAAAAATTAGTGCTAGTAATAGAAAGTACAAGATATTTACAGATACTGATTCTATGGGAAATGTTCGAGGTTATGTCAGTGATGAACTATTAAATGTTCCGTTGGAAGTATTAAGAAACCTATCTGTTGAAGAACTACTAGGGGATAAAGGGTGCATTCAAGTATTAAAGGATTTAGGCATGAATAGTATATTTACAGGAATAACAGGAATGCCATGTGGAAACATTGTGGATGATTTTTCGTATTATTTTAATCAAAGTGAACAAATTCCGTCTTTTTTTCATGTAAATATGATATATAATGAAAATAATGAAATTGAGTTAAGTAGAGGTATAATGGTGCAGTTACTTCCAGGTGCACCAACAAACATTATTGAGGATATAAAGAAAATAATATTAGGGAATCAATATATTATATCGAGAAATGATAAGAATCTAGAGGAAATTTCATGCTTATTATTTGAGAATATTGATATTTTAGAAAAGAGCACAATAAAGTTCTTTTGTGGATGCTCAAAGGATGGTTTTTATCCTATGTTACATTCTTTAAATAGGGAAGAACTTATAGATGCATATGAAAGCAATAAGTCCATCGAAATGGTATGTAATATATGTGGGGAAAAATATGTTTTTGATAAAGATGATATAGGAAAACTTATATAACTTCACTTAAAAGAAGGAGAGTGATATTAGTGCAAAATAGAACTTGGAAGGTAGGGGATTTATCTAAGCTAACAGGGCTCACAATAAGAACCCTTCATCACTATGATGAAATAGGATTATTACATCCAACATTTCATACTGAGGCTGGGCATCGTTTATATTCTGAAGAGGACATAATAAAACTTCAGCAAATAATGTCCCTTAAACAATTGGAATTTTCCCTAGATGAGATTAAAGAGTTTTTTGACAATCCTAAATATAATCCTAAAGAAGTTATTGAAATGCAGCTTAAACGCTTAGATGAAGAAATAAAATTAAAGAATGAGCTTAAAGGTGAATTAAAAGAACTTTTGGATGTTTTTAATTCTTGGAATAAACCATCTTTTGAACAGTTTATTCATTCAATTGAACTAATTAGAAATCAAAAAAAATATTTTACCAAAGAGCAACGTATAAAGCTAAAAAAGCAATACCATAAACTAGATGATTCAGAAATGAATGTTCAAGCTGCTAAATGGACTAAATTAATTACTTCATTTCAAGAGGAATTATCTAAAGGTACTCCAGTTGATGACCCAAAAGTTATTGGATTAGCAATGACGTGGCAAGAAGGTATGAATTTCTTTACTGGTGGAGATAAAGGTATTGTACATTCTGCTGAACGCTATTACACTGAGAATCCTAGTGCGGCAAAAGGAAGTGGGATGAGTGGAGAACTTTATAAATATATTCAAGAAATATTGTTAAACATGAAATAAATATTTAAAAACCTAGAACAAATAGTTTTGGTTTTTTTTGTAATAAACTTACATATGATATTGACAAAATATTCCTAAGGGAATACACTTTATATTATAAAGTACTTTATTAAAATATAAGGAGTGATTTTGATGGATGAAAAAGTTTTGCAGGAGGCAGTTGAGAACATATCTCTTATAAAAGGGGTAATTGACAGAACAAGTAAATCCTTAACGACATTTAGTAGAATATTTATTTATTGGGGAATTCTCTTTCTTGTAAACAGTGTATTGAGTTTTGTGATTTTAGGAAATAGAGAGAAGACAATTAATTTTATGACAAAGTTTCCTGTACTTAGTTATATTTTACCCATAGGTATAATTGTAATATTGGCAGCGTTAGTTTATAGGCACATATCTAAAAAAATTCCACTTGTAGGTTTAGAAAAACACTTAATGAAAGTGTGGATGCTAATAGTAATTATGAATGTTATACCAAATAAAGTTAGAATAAGCTCTACTGGCTCTTCATCTGTAGATATGACAAACCTTGTAATTGAAACGAATCATTTTTCAGTAATGATTTTTAGTTTGGCCATTGCATTAATTGTAACAGCACTATTTACTGGTTATAATCATCTAATGAAATTAGGAATAGTATATATAGGCATTAGTTTAGTATATGCTTATTTGAGGCTTCCTATGGTTGATGAAGGATTGCTTCAAGGTATATTTTCCTTAATGCTTCCTTTTACATTCATATATACAGGTTTTTTCTTAAAGACTAAACAATCAAGGGGGAATTAATTTGGATATTAATTCTATACCTGACATATTTCAATCAAAGCTTAGAATATCAATAATAGCTTGTTTAATGACTGGGGAAAAAAACTTCAAAGAAGTAAAGGAAATTACAAAAGCTACAGATGGAAACTTAAGTGTACAGATGTCGAAGATGGAAGAAGTAGGATTTATAGAAGTTTATAAAGACTTCTATGATAATAAACCAAGAACAAGGTACAAACTAACTGAAAAAGGAAAAGATGAATTCATTGATTATGTAAATACATTAGAGAATGTAATAAGGCAATTTAGTAATAAAGATAAATAAGTTGAGGCCTATGGAGGGAATAATGAGAATTTTAATTGGTCAACCTACTCATGAGGAAGGTATTACTCAACTTCAGAATGAAGTAAATGAGAATGAAGGAATTGATGCTGTACTTTATCCTGAAGGATATATATCAAATGAAAATGCATTAGTTGATGCGTGTGCTTTAGCAAAAGAGAGGGATATTTTAATAATTACATCTTATAAAAAAGATAATAAAGATAGAGCAGTGGTTATAAGTAATGATGGTAAAATAATTTTAGAAAGAGCAAAAACTCTACCAGATGAAAATATAGAATTATACACTCCATTGATGGCTAGCTATGGTGATATTAATATTGGATATTTGCTATGTATGGAGATATTAAAGGGAGCTAGGGATTTTAAGAAGATAGGTGAAAAAATAAGTTTCATTGCTCACCCAATTGGGGTAGGAATGTTTAGTGAAGAACAATTTAGAGAATGGATAAATGAAGCTGAGAAAATAGCAAAAATCAATAATACAATTATTGTTGGAACAAGTCATGCAGATGGTTCATATAGAAATTGCGGTATCTCCATTCCTATATCATATTGCATAGATAATAATGGAGATACCATATATGTATCTAGTGCAGATACAAGAACACGAATAATAGATTTAAAAACAAAATCAGTTTTAATTAAAGAAAATGCATAGGAAAAAGGCTTACCTCATAAAGGTAAGCTTTTTATGTTATCCATAGACTTCTTCACTCTTCAAAAATCCGCTGTTTATAATAGCATTAGATATATTGTTTCTAGTAACGAGTTCGGGTGAAATAATAATAGAAGGAACATCTGATGCACCATTATATACTGTTGTGTTAGCTTCTACATATTGGTCATTAGCTAATTTAATAGCTGAGTCTATAGCAACTTTACCTAGTTTTCTAGTGTCTTTAAGTACAGTCATGGATTGAGTTCCATTTATTATTCTTTTAATAGCATCTACAGTTCCATCTTGCCCAGTTACTGCAACCTTACCAGCTAAACCTTGTTCCTCCAAAGCTTTAATTGCACCAGAGGCTATATCATCAGTGGGTGATAATATAGCATTAATTTTATTGTTATTTTGAATTAATGAATCTTTTACAATTTTATAGGCATTATCAGAATACCAATTAATTACTGGTTTATCAGTAACTATATTTATTTCCCCTCTACTAACTAGAGGCTGTATATACTCCATTGCACCATCTTTATAGAGTTTAGAAGTGGAGTCATTAGGGTCGCCTGATAGAATAATATAGTTGCCACGGGGAACAGCTTGAATAAGATATTTCCCTTGCAGTTCACCAACCTGTGTGCCATTAAAAGATACAAATAAATCTAAATCTATGTTTTTTATAAGTCCGTCATAAGATATTACTTTAATTCCTTCATCTTTGGCTTTTCTAACATATTCAGAGGCAGCTACTGCATCTAAAGGAGCTATTATTAATACATCAACATTTTGAGATATTAATTCTTCTACCTGCTTCATTTGTAAATCCGCATCATAATTAGCATTTGCTATTTTAGTAATTGCTCTCTTCTGTTCAGCATATTGTTCCATAAATTCTTTATCTCTAATCCACCTAGGGATATTTTGATTTGGCAAAGATATGCCTATAACAACTGGTTTTCGTTCTGATGGTGTATTTATCTCTATCTCTATAATCTCACTATTAACATAAATAATTGGAATAGCAAAAGATTCAGGTATTGATTGGTACATATATACTTCCTAATTATTAATCTCATAATAAAATATTCAATAAGCATTCTTTATGCGATTATTAATTTAGAAATAATAAAATTCAAACCTATTTCTCTTTTTTATAATATATAAATTTCTTCACTTTTCCAATATCCACTATTTATGATAGTCTGTGTTATATTATTTCGAGTTACTAATATAGGGGGAATAATTATGGTTGGAACCTCTTCTTTACCATTATTTAAAAGTATAGTATATTCTACAAATTGGTTATTTACTAGTTTAATTGCAGAATCTATAGCAACCTTGGCAAGTTCTCTAGAATCATTAAAAACAGTCATTGATTGAGTTCCTTTTATAATTCTTTTTATAGCATCTATTGTTGCATCTTGTCCAGTAACAGCAACCTTACCAGCCAATCCTTGCTCTTCCAAGGCTCTTATTGCACTACCAGCAGTATCATCATTAGGAGCTAATATAGCATTAACATTATTGTTATTTGCAATTAAAGAATCTTTTACTATTTTATAGGCGTTTTCAGGATACCAATTGATTATTTCCTTATCTGTAACTATATTTATTGAGCCTATGTTGACTAAAGGTTTAATATATTCCATTGCACCATCTTTATAGAGTTTAGAATTTGGATCATTGTGATCTCCATACATTATAATATAATTGCCTCTAGGAACAACTTGTGTAAGATATTTCCCTTGTAATTCACCAACTTGAGTACTATCAAAGGTCACGAATAAATCTAATTTTGCATTTGAGACGAGTCCATCATAAGAAATTACTATAACCCCCTCATCCTTTGCGGCATTAACGGAATCAGCAGAAGCTATTGAATCTAAAGGAGCTATAATTAATACATCTATATTTTCTGATATTAGTTCTTTTACTTGCTTTCCTTGTAAATCAATATCATAATTAGCATTTTTTATTTTCATGATGACATTCCTTTGATACCCGTACTTTTCCATAAATTCTTTATCTTTTACCCATCTAGGTATTCCTTGGTTGGGCAAAGAAACACCTATTATTATTTGTTTTCTATTGTGTATTTCATTAATTTTTATTTCTAAAATATTATTATTAACATAGATAATTGGAACTGCAAAAGAATCAGGTATAGCTTGATACATATTTACTTCCTATTAATTATTAATCTCATAATATGGTATTCAAACAATAGATTTTATGAGAGTATTAATTTTGAAATAATCCAAAGATAGATTTAATTATGGAAAGTTTTAAAATAGGTAGATGTATTAGTAAATAGTCCTTTGGAATATTACACTTAATTGGTAATTAGGGCATATAATGCAATAAATCATTTTGGAGAATTAAATAATATGTCATTAATAGAAAAAAAATATACAATGTTTCCACTGAGTTTTCAAGTTAACGAAGGACAGATTGATCCAGAAGCTAAATTTATAGCCAAAGGGAGTAACTATAATTTATTTTTTACCCCATCACAGGTTGTATTATCATTAAGGCAAAGGAATGATTTGAATTTAAACAAAGCAGAGAGTGTTTCAACTAATGAGGAATTAGAAGTTTCGTATGTAAAGATGAATTTTATTAATGCAAAAGAGGATTTAGAGATTATAGGATTGGAGGAATTGCCAGGTAAGTGTAATTATTTTATAGGAAACGATACCTCCAGATGGCTCACAAACATTTCTACTTACGAAAAAGTTAAATGTAAAAGTATATATCAAGGAATAGATATAGTCTATTATGGTAATCAGCAGCAGTTAGAATGGGATTTTATTGTGCAGCCAAATTACGATGCGAGTCAAATAAATATCAATTTTAGTGGAGTAGAAAAAATAACTATAGATGAACAGGGAAATTTAATACTGTTGATTGATAGTGAAACATTAAAATTATGTAAGCCTTTAGTTTATCAAGAAGTTGATGGAAAACAAAATAAAGTAGAAGCTGATTATGTAATAAGTGAAGAACAAACAGTTAGCTTTAAGTTAGGGCAATATGATCATTCAAAAGCGTTAGTTATAGATCCTATATTGATTTGGTCTACTTATTATGGAGATAGTGGTCCAGATGTAGGCTATGCGATTACTACAGATAGCAATAATGATGTTTATATTACTGGCTATACTCAATCAAATACTTTTCCTACTCCTACCTCACTATATCCCTATAAAGCTGGTTGGGATGCATTTGTTGCTAAAATTAAGGGAGATGGATCAGGGGTAATATTCTTTACTTATATTGGAGGTAGCATATCATCAGACCCAGGATCTTCTGGGCCGCATGATTATGGCTATGGAATTGCAGTAGATTCATTAAAAAATATATGGGTAACTGGAACCACTTGGTGTACAGATTTTCCAACTTTCAATCCCATTCAAGGAGCTAATGGTGGATATTGTGATTGTTTTATATCTAAGTTTAGTGCAGATGGGTCTTCACTTCTTTACTCCACTTATTTTGGAGGAGGGGATTATGATCAAAGTTTTTCAATTGCAGTAGATACTTTTGATAGCATTTATATTACCGGTTATACAAGATCTTTTGGTTTTCCAACTACTCCAGGAGCGCTTAAACCTGATAAAGGAGATATAAGTGTTGATGCTTTTATACTAAAACTTAGTAGATTAGGAGCTATTGAATACTGCACTTATCTTGGAGGGACACAGGATGACTTTGGACGTGGTATTGGTGTAGATAAAAACTTCAATTTATATATTGCAGGTGATACTAAAGGAAACTTCCCAATGTTTAATGCATTACAACCTGTTTATGGAGGAGGTTTGCTTGATACTTTTGTAACTAAACTTGTGCCTGTGGGAATTGCTTATACTTATGTATTTTCCACATATTTAGGAGGAACCGGTGAGGACAATACAAGGGGAATTGCTTTAGATAATACTGGTAATGTATATGTAACAGGGTATACAACTGGAAACTTCCCTATTCAAAATGCGCTACAGCCAAGTTTTGGGGGAGGAACTTATGATGCTTTTATATACAAAATTACAACTAATGGATCTTTACTAGTGTACTCTACTTATTTAGGGGGTACTGGGGATGACTTGGGATATGGAATAGCAGTAGATGCCAATGAAAATGCATATATTACTGGATCAACGACTTCAAGTGTTGGTTTCCCTACAAAGAATGCTTTTCAACTTACTTACGCTGGTAATACTGATGCATTTGTGGCAAAAATCAATTATATAGGAATTTTATCTTATTCATCATATCTTGGTGGTGCTAATTATGATATTGGATATGGACTTGCAGTTAATCTTGATGGAGATGTAATCATAGTAGGGGCTACTTACTCAAATGGTCAACCGCCTCCAGGTCCAGGATTCCCTACAAAAGATCCATTTCAGAGTGTAAATAATGGGAATGGAGATATTTTCATTACGAAATTATCAGAACCAATAATACCACCCCCACCACCAGAGCCAATAGAAGTAAAGCTAAGTAGAGGAATAAGTTTTTTAGAATAGCTAAAATAGATTTAAATAGAGCATATTAAAATCCCCCGGGCTAATGTCCGTGGGATTTTTTCTTTAAGTAAAGAATGAATAGATTTCAGGGCATTTAAACCTAGATTTTTGCATATTATTTACGAGAAGGAGAGGCGAAAAAAATGAACTGTGATGAAGCAAAAGTAGATGTTAAGAAAAGTATTTACAAACTTCCAGTTGATAAAGTCTATGAAGTATTCGGGACAAGTTACAAGGGATTAACAAGAGGGCAGGCAGCGCAGTATCAGAAAGAACAAGGCAAGAATGTTATTGATGAAAAAAAGAAAAAGTCAGTATTGCTTATCTTTCTTGGAAATTTTACTCACTTAATGGCAGTTTTATTATGGGTTGGAGGTATAGTGGCCTTCTTCGCAGGAATGCCAGAATTAGGAATTGCTATTTGGTTAGTTAATGTCATTAATGGAGTTTTTAGTTTTTGGCAGGAACATCGTGCAAGCAAGGCAACAGATGCATTAAGAAATATGCTGCCATCTTATGCACGTGTTATTCGTGATGGTGAGGAACAAAAAATATTAGCAGAGGATTTAGTAATTGGAGATATCGTTTTATTAGAGGAAGGAGATAAGATATCAGCGGATGCAAGATTAGTTGAGTGCAGTGATTTACAAGTTAATCAATCAACGCTTACAGGAGAGTCAAATCCTGTTCGTAAGGTAAAAGATGCAGTATTAAAAAATGATCTCACATTAGCTGAAATACCTAATTTAATTTTTGCAGGGACAAGTGTATCAGAGGGAAATGGAAAAGCTATTGTAATTGAGATAGGAATGAGAACTGAATTTGGTAAAATTGCAGACCTTACTCAAAGTATGGAAAAAGAGGATAGCCCTTTACAAAAAGAAATGAACAGATTAACAAAACAAATATCAATAATAGCTATAGCTTTTGGTGTTTTCTTTTTTGTTGCAGCGTTATTTTTAGTAAATGAACCTATAGCTTCTTCATTCATCTTTTCATTAGGTATGATTGTCGCATTTATTCCCGAAGGGTTACTACCAACAGTTACTTTGTCGCTTGCTATGGCAGTACAGAGAATGTCAAAACGAAATGCATTAGTAAAGACGCTCTCTTCAGTTGAAACACTAGGAAGCACTACAGTTATTTGCACAGATAAAACAGGTACATTAACTCAAAATGAAATGACAGTAAGTAACCTATGGTTAATTAATAAGGAATTTAAAGTTACTGGTGTTGGATATGGGCCAGAAGGAAATATTTTTGAAGGAAATAGAAAAGTCAAGGCAGAAGATGATAAGGATTTAAAATTATTACTAACTGGAGCAGCACTATGTAGTAATGCAAGACTATTACCTCCAAATGAGGAATCAAATAGATATACTGTTTTAGGAGACCCAACTGAAGCTTGTTTGGGAGTTGTGGCTGAAAAAGCAGGTATTGATATACATGAAAAAGCAGAACTAACACCTAGATTAAGAGAGTTGCCATTTGAATCACGTAGAAAAAGGATGACAACTATTCATCAATTGCAAGAAGAGATAGAGGGGACTAAGCGTATTGCATATATAAAAGGTGCTCCAAAAGAGATAATGAAGTTAAGTGAAACTATTCGCATAAATGGTGAAGTAAAGCCAATTACAGATAAGATGAGAGAAGAAATAATGAAGGCTAATGATGGATATGCTCGAGATGGTTTACGTGTATTGGCAGTGGCATATCGTTTGCTTCATAAGGATGATAATATACCAGTTGCAATGAGTGCTTACACCCCTGAAATTATTGAGAAAGATTTAGTATTTGTAGGGTTGATTGTTATGGCAGATCCACCTAGGCCAGAGGTATCTGATGCTGTGGAGGAGTGTAGAAGAGCTGGCATAAGAATAGTAATGATTACTGGAGATTATGGATTAACAGCTGAAAGCATTGCAAGACGTATTGGTATTGTTAAGGGAAGTAATCCTAGAGTGGTATCAGGACTTGAATTAGAAGAACTATCTGATGATAAATTAAAAGAGTATTTAAAAGATGAAATAATTTTTGCAAGGGTAGCAACAGAACAAAAATTAAGGGTAGTATCCAACTTGCAGGCAATGGGAGAAATTGTTGCGGTTACAGGAGATGGGGTAAATGATGCACCTGCGCTTAAAAAAGCTGACATTGGAGTTGCAATGGGTATTGCAGGCACTGATGTAGCTAAAGAAGCGGCAGATATGATTCTGACTGATGATAACTTTGCATCTATTGTTCATGCTATAGAGGAGGGGCGTGCTGTTTATAGTAATATCCGTAAATTTATGCTCTATATTCTAAATTCAAATGTTCCTGAGGCAGTACCTTCAGCTATGTTTCTATTTTCAAGAGGGGCTATTCCATTACCACTTACAGTTATGCAAATCCTAACAATTGATTTAGGTACAGATATGTTACCAGCTCTAGGACTTGGAACTGAGAAACCTGAAAAAGGGGTTATGAATGAGCCACCTCGCAATCAAAAAGAGCCATTATTAAATAAAAAGCTGGTTATTAAGGCATTTCTATGGTATGGAGTATTAGGTTCATTAACTTCAGCCATATCTTATTTCTTTATCAATATTCAAAATGGATGGCCCAAAGTTCCATTAGCTGGAGGGAATGATCCAGTTTATATTAAGGCAACAGCAATGACTCTTGCAGCAATTGTATTTAGCCAAGTTGGAGCTGTATTTAATTGTCGTACAGAAAAACAATCTGTATTTAAAGTTGGGATGTTTAGCAATAAACAAGTGAATTTTGGAGTTGTTTTTGAAATTTTCTTGATCTCAGCTTTAGTTTATTTCCCATTATTTCAATCAATTTTCCATACAGCTGCATTAAAGTTATCTGATTGCTTATTATTATTTATTTGGCCTCCATTAATATTACTAATAGAAGAGTTGAGAAAGGCATTGGTTCGTAGAAGAATGCTAAGGAAACCTGAGTAAGAAAATCCTAATGAAATTATAAAAATGAATAGAGAGGTGATAGGCATGAAGGTTATTGTAGTAGGTTTAGGAAGAATGGGGACGGGTTTATCGCTTAATCTTGTGAAAAAGGGACACCAGGTAACTGTCATAGATTCTAATCCAGAAGTATTTAATGGTTTAGGTAAAGACTTTAAAGGAACAAAAATTGTTGGTTTTGGATTTGATAGAGATGTGCTAACTAAGGCTCAAATAGATAAAGTAGATGCTGTGGTATCTTGCACTACAAGTGACGAAATTAACGCAGTTATAGCTAGGATAGCAAGAAATATTTATAAAGTACCACGGGTAGTTGCAAGGCTTTATGATTCTAGAAGTGCAGATATTTATCATAGATTAGGAATACAAGCTGTTTCAACAACAACTTGGGGCATAGAAAGAGCGACTGAAATGCTAACTTATAATCAATTAGATAGCGTTTATGAAATGGGAAATGGACATGTTAATTTAGTACGTATAGAAATACCTTCATTATTGGTAGGACACACAGTAAATGAATTAACTGTTATTGGAGAAATACAAATTGTTTCTATTAGCCGTAATAATAAAACTTTTATACCAACTAGAGGAACTGTTTTTGAAGCAGAAGATGTTATATATATATCAGTAATTTCCTCTGCAATAAATAAGTTAAAGTCAATGTTGGGTATAGGGTAAAAAGGGGGAAAAAATATGAGAGTTATCATTATAGGTGGCGGACAAGTGGGAGCCTATCTTGCATCCTTATTATTAGCAAGTGGTAATGAAATACGGTTAATTGAGCAATGTGAAAAAACATATAATAAGATACAAAAAGAGTTACCACAAGAAGTGTTGATTTTAGGTAGTGGCTCAAGTCCTCAAGTACTTGAAAAAGCAGGAATAGCTTCAGCAGATGTAGTGGCTGCAGTTACAGGTGCAGATGAGACCAATCTAGTAGTATCAACACTTGCTAAAATGGAGTTTGGAGTTCCAAGAGTAGTAGCTAGAGTCAATAATCCAAAGAATGCATGGCTATTTAATATTGGAATGGGTGTGGATATTAGAGTTAATCAAGCAGATTTGATGGCACATTTCGTTGCTGAAGAAATGGATTTAAAAGATATGTTTACTATTTTAAAGCTCAATAGAGGAAAATTCTCTATTGTCCAACTGAAAGTAAAACAAAATGCTAAAGCTTCAAATCGATTATTAAAGGATCTATCTATACCTCAGGATTCAGTACTTATTGCTATTACAAGGGAAAAATCCTTATTAATACCTAAGGGAGATACAAAAATTTTAGTAAATGATGATATATTAGCATTAGCTGCTGAAACTAGTAGAAAAGAATTAAAAGAGATATTTGGATAATAGGTTAAGAGACATCTCAGATTTATATTTGAGGTGTTTTTTTTTATAAAGCAATGGGTTTAGCAAGGTTTTAATTGTTTACTTAGTAAAATATTGGTACAATCTAATTATTATGTGAATTAAGGGGGATAATATCTTGAAAAAGAAAAAATCATTTATATTAATGCTTGTCTTTTTATTAATTACACCCATTGGCTTGTCATTTGGAACCTATAAAGCTAAGGCAGCAACACAATTTAATGTTACCAATAGTTATCCAGTTAATAATAGTGGTAAAGTACCCATTAGTGGATTTATTGCATTTCAGTTTAATAGCACAGTTAATATAGATTCTACAAAAGACCTTTTAGGAGATTGTACAATTAGAAATTATATTGTTGATAAAGAAACTACGGATAATGTATTGATGATTTATTATAATAATCTTAATTATAATAGCAATTCAAATATGTAGCTCCAATTTTATTGACTAGCAAAAATGCACTTCCTCCAGAAGTTCAAAATGAAATTACTAGTCTTAATCCAAAAGAAGTTTTTATAGTAGGAGGAGCTGGAGTAATATCTGACAATGTGAAGAACGTTCTTCAAAGTCAAGGAATTAAGGTTACAAGAATTTCAGGAAATGATCGTTATGAAACATCTCTTGAAATAGCCAAATATCTTAATAGTTCTAAGTCTGAGGCCTTCATAGTAACTGGTAATGACTATCCAGATGCCTTGTCAATTGCTTCATATGCAGGTAATAAACAGACACCTATATTGCTTACAGACAAAAATCAACTTCCTACCAGTGTTAAAAATTATATCAGTAATAAAGGTATAACAAAAACTTATGTTATAGGAGGAATTGGAGTTATAAGTGATAATGTACTTAGTACATTACCTAATGCTGAAAGAATTGCAGGTAATAATAGGTATGAAACTAATATGGAAATACTAGCAAGATTTCCGTTCTTTTATGGTAATACTTATTTCGCTACAGGATTAGCGTTTGCTGATGCATTGTCTGGAGCTGCGTTAGCTGGAACTCTTAATAATCCTATAATCCTAGTTGATAGCTCAATGCCAGATGATATAGCAGGCGCAATAAGAGATAATAGAGATATGATGAAGATGAAGAGGATTCTTGGCGGAACAGGTGCAGTACCAGATTCATTAATAAATAGAATCCTTAAATAAGAATATATTATTACTAAAACAAATGAATAATAATGATTAAGAGGAGAATTTATGGATGAGAAAGATGTAAGTATGGATCCTATAAGCGAATATATTCTAAAGTTTCCGTCAGAGATTCAAGATATACTAAATGCATTAAGAAAAGTTATAAGAGAAGCAGCACCAGAAGCTGATGAAAAGATAAGTTATCAAATGCCGACTTTTGTTTTTCATGGGAACTTGGTACATTTTGCTGCCTATAAAAATCACATTGGATTTTATCCAACTCCGAGTGCAATTAGTGCATTTAAAGCGGAATTATCAGAGTATAAAGGAGCAAAAGGGTCAGTGCAATTTCCAATAGAAAAGCCACTACCTTATGAGTTAATAAGTAGAATTGTTAAATTTAGAGTAGATGAAAATATAAAGAAGGTAGAAAATAAATCAAAAAAGAAATCCTAGTTAAGAGTGTGTCATATTGCATTGTGCTTTATGGCACATTTTTTTTATATTAAATAAAAATATAAATATGTGATTTATGTTACAGTTTTTATAACTGATAAGTATTATCATATAAGTATTAATATATATAAGTCTATTAAATAATAGGTGTAATTTTATAAAAGTGAGGTAAATAAATGAAAAAAGACATTAATTATATAACTATAGATGGTAGAGGAGAACATGAATCTTTTAGAGATTGTATTACTCAAACGGTAAAAGATTTGAATCCTAATACTGGAGTACATATAATTAAAGATTTTGAACCCTTTCCAATATATAAAATGATGGAAGAAAAGGGGTTTGAAAAATATGTGGAAAAGGTAAGCGATGAGGAATTTCATGTTTATTTTTCACAAAAGACAAAGCTTGAAAATATTAAGATGAGTGAATATTTAGAGGTTGATGAAGATAAAATTCAAAAAATAATGCATATAAAGTTAAGCTACCTCAATGAAAATATAACATTAAAACAGGCAAAAGCTAAAATGAGGGAAGCAGTTAGTAGTGTTACTGCTCAAGAATTTGCAGTATGTGAACAATATCTTCAAAAATACGGTATATCAGACGACATATTAGCTGAGAAAATGAAAGAAATACTAGAGATATTTGATGGATTACTAGTAAGTAATAAGCTAGATTTACCAGTAGGACATCCTATTAGAACTTATCTAGACGAAATTGATGCAATTAGAAAAGTTCTTGATAAAATGAGAGGACTGGTTGAGAATAAATTTATTAAAAACCAGTGGGCTGAGCTTTATGATGAATTAGGTGAGATAAATATTCACTTTTCAAGAAAGCAAAATCAACTTTTTGCAGCCTTAGAGAATAAAGGGTTCGATAAACCCTCGAAAGTCATGTGGACATTAGATAACAAAATAAAGGAAATAATTAAAACTGCCAAGGTATACTTAGAAAATGACCAAGATGAAGATTTCTTAAAGATTCAAGAAGAAGTGATAGAAATGGTGGAAGATATGATGGTAAAGGAAGAAGAAATACTTTGCCCTACAGCAGTTGATATTCTTTCAGAGGAAGATTTTATACAGATGAGAAAAGGTGATGATGAGATTGGTTATTGTTTAATTGAATCATCAGTACCGTATGGTAATGAAGGAGGAGAAATTATGAATGATACCTCAAACAGTGAGTTAATAAAGGATTTAGCTAATGTACTTCAGAAACATGGAATGCTTACATCTTCATCAAGCAATGAGGTATTAGATGTAAGCCAAGGAAAATTAACACTTGAACAAATAAACTTGATATTCAAGCATCTTCAAGTAGATTTGTCCTATGTAGATGAAAATGAAATAGTTAAGTTTTATAGTGATACAAAACATAGGGTATTTCCAAGAAGTGCTGGAGTTATTGGAAGACAGGTACAAAATTGTCATCCAAGAGAGAGCGTAGCAACTGTTGAAGAAATAATTAGAGCTTTTAGATCTGGAGAGCAGGACCAGGCAGAATTCTGGCTGGAAATGGGAGGAAAGTTTATATATATTATTTACAATGCAGTAAGAGATGAAAAGGGAATTTTTAGAGGGGTCTTGGAGATGATGCAAGATGTTACTAAAATTAGAGGATTATCAGGAAGCCAGAGACTATTGTCCTGGAGTAACACTAAAAAAGAATCAGAAGAGATAGAGAAAAAAGAAAATGTAAATGAATATGGAATTACAAATGAAACAGTTATTGGAGATTTAGTTAAGGAGTATCCATTTATAAAAGATTTTCTAATAAATCTTTCACCTAAGTTCAGTAAATTAAGGAACCCATTATTATTTAAGACAATGTCATCTATGGCAACAATAGAGATGATAAGTAATAGAGGTGGATTTGATGTTAATGATTTAATAGATAAATTAATAAATGAAATTCAAAATTATAAATAGAATAATTTTATTTATATGTAAGTACTAACTAAAATTGAGATCACCTTCAATAGGAATTTTTTGAAGGTGATCTTTTATTGTGTAACGAATACCACAGGTTATACCTGTGGTTCAAAAAAGCTTATAGCTATGAGTAGAAAAAAAGAAACCTCATTTGATAAAATTATTGCAGGTTCGCCAACCGCATTAAT
>NZ_JAESWA010000021.1 GCF_016765615.1 Clostridium paridis
ATTGGTGATGATGATACAAAGGTAACACCCCTTCCCATTTCGAACAGGACGGTTAAGCTTTGAGATGCCGATGGTACTGCACGGGAGACTGTGTGGGAGAGTAGGGAATCGCCAATTTCATGGCTCGATAGCTCAGTCGGTAGAGCAGAGGACTGAAAATCCTCGTGTCGCTGGTTCGATTCCTGCTCGAGCCACCAAGAAAGATCTAGATTATCTAGGTCTTTTTTTTATTTTTTTAAACAATTATTAGATGATATGATAAAATTAGTTAAAGAGAATAAAAAATATATTTTCAAGCATTGATTAAGGAAATATAAAAAAATATGAAGTGGGTAAGGTGAGAAGTATGCTATATTCTCAAAAAATAAGAACAATTGCTCCTGAGATGGATTCGTTAAAAAGAGGAATGGGATGGAATACAAAAGATCTAGAAAGTAAACAAATAATAGTAGAGAGTACTTATGGAAAGAGTCATCCAGGAAGCGCTCATTTAGATGTAATAGTAAAGGAAGTTATGAGTGAACTAGATAAATTTGATGCAAAGGCAGCAGATTATTATGCTACAGATATCTGTGATGGGCAAGCTCAAGGACATGATGGAATGAATTATTCTCTAGTATCTAGAGAAATAATTGCAGATATAATAGAAATACATGTGAATGCTACGGGGTTTGATGGTGGAGTATTTATAGCAAGTTGTGATAAAGGTATGCCAGGAAATTTAGTAGCTATGTGTAGAGTAAATATACCGTCTATAGTTATTCCAGGTGGCATTATGAATGCTGGGCCAGATCTCTTAACTTTAAATCAAATTGGAACATATAGTGCAATGCATAAAAGAGGAGAAATAACTAAAGAAAAGTATGAGTTTTATAAAGAAAATGCTTGCCCAAGTTGCGGTGCATGCTCTTTTATGGGAACTGCAGCTACTATGCAAGTGATTAGCGAGGCATTAGGAGTGTCACTTCCAGGAGCTGCACTTTTACCAGCTACCTCAGGAATAATGAGAATTTATGCACAAAAATCATCAAAGGCTCTTATAAATCTCATTGATAAAGGAATAAAGGTATCAGATATAGTAAATAAAAAATCTATTGAAAATGCAATAATGGTACATGCTGCAATCGGAGGGTCAACCAATGCATTGTTGCACATACCAGCAATTGCAAAGGAATTAGGAATTGAAATTACTCCAGAGGATTTTGATAGAATTCATAGAAAAATTCCATTTATATTAAATGTAAGACCTAGTGGTCATTGGCCAGCTAGTTATATTTATAATGCAGGAGGAGTTCCAGTAATTATGAATAAGATAAAAAGATATCTTCATTTGGATGTTCTTACGGTTACAGGAAAAACTTTAAGAGAAAATCTTGAATCGTTTAGTGAAATAGAAGAATATAAAGGGTATATAAATTCGTCAAACATCAATACTAAAGATATTATATATGATGTAGATAATCCAATTAAAAAAAGTGGAGCTATTTCAGTATTGAAAGGAAATATAGCACCAGATGGATGTGTAATAAAACATTCAAGTCTTCCAATTGGGATGAGGAACATAAAATTACGTGCTAAAGCATTCGACTCTGAAGAAGAAGCATTTGAATCAGTTATAAATGGAAGTATTAAACCTGGAGATGCAATAATAATAAGATATGAGGGACCAAGAGGATCTGGAATGCCAGAAATGTTCTATACAACAGAAGCTATAGCATCAGATGAAAAATTAAATTCTACAGTAGCATTAATTACAGATGGAAGATTTTCAGGTGCAACTAGGGGACCGGCGATAGGGCATGTATCTCCAGAAGCTGCAAATGGAGGGCCAATAGCTTTTATTAAAGATGGAGATATAATTCATATAGATATAGAGAATAGAAGTATTAATATTGTAGGAATAGGTGGACAAGAAAAATCACTATTAGAAATTAAAGATATATTAGATAGTAGAAAAAAAGAATGGATTCCTAAACAGCCTAAATATACAAAAGGAGTTTTAGGAATGTATACAGCCCTAGCCACTTCAGGAATGGAAGGCGGAGTAATAAAGATAAGGTAAAAAGAAGCCAGTCAATATTTTAATATCGACTGGCTTCTTTTAAATATCTTCAATGCCACCTAATCCGATGCTGTCAGCTATTTCTCTCATAGCGAGAATAGTATGTTCTATTATGTAATCTAAGTCCATACCTAACATTTTAGCACCATTTTCGATAATGGTTCTATCAACTCCAGCAGCAAAGCCTTTAGATTTATATTTTTTCTTCACAGATTTTAATTCCAAATCCAAAACACTTTTAGAAGGTCTCATTATTGCAGCTGCAGTAATTAGTCCAGTAAGTTCATCTATAGTATATAATACTTTTTCCATTAAATGAATTGGTTCAATATCGCAACAAATTCCATAACCATGACTTGCTATAGCATGAATATATTCTTCATCAATATCATGTTCTCTTAATATTTCTTGAACCTTTATACAATGTTCATTAGGATACATCTCATAATCTAGATCATGTAACAATCCGATGATTCCCCATTTATCTATATCCTTTTGATTTAATAGTCTTGCAAAATATCTCATTACTCCTTCAACAGTTAAGGCATGATTAAGCAGAGATTCACTCTTATTGTATTCACGTAATAAATCCCAAGCTTCAGCTCTAGTTAGTTTAACAGACATATATTTTACCTCCCCAGAAAATACAAATATAAGTACATTTTACTACTAAAGTTAGAAAAAACAATAATAAAAATTTAGGATTAGTATTTGATATAAAGACAAATACTAAATCTAGGTGATAGGTATGGAAGAAGTTAAAAAGTTAATAGCTATAATTTCAAGTTCTCCCTTTGAAATAGTATTTGTATCACTGCTTATTTTTGTTATTTCATTTATATTTAGAAAAATATTTTTGATTTATGTATCTAAATGGTGTAATAAAATAATAAAATCAACAGAGAATACCGTAGATGATAAGTTGTTTAAAGCATTAGAGAAACCGATAGCATTTCTAATTAATATGCTAGGTGCATATTTTGCACTAATGTATATGTCTAGTAAGATATACTATAGAGAAGTTATTATAATAAGTGGAAAGATATTTAAAGTAGCTTGGGTTATATTTTTTACCTGGGTTACTTATAATGTAACTACAAAAAAATCATTATTATATAACAGGGTTAAAAGAAAGTATGCAGAAAATGTATATAAGATTGTTTTTCCATTTGTATCTATTATAATAAGAATTATAGTAGTAATTATTTCTATTAGCATAATAGCAAGAGAATTTGGATTTTCAGGATTTATTACAGGACTTGGAGTTTCAGGAGTTGTTTTTGCTCTTGCAGCACAAGAAACATGCTCCAACTTATTTGGAGGCGTAGTTATATTAATAGATAGGCCTTTTTCTATCGGTGATTGGGTTCAGACACCAGAAGTAGAGGGCATAATAAAGGAAATAACTTTTAGAAGTACAAAAATTACTACATTTTCTGATGCTTTAGTGACTATTCCAAATGCAAAACTCGCAAATTCTCATATAACTAATTGGACACTAAGAGATGAAAGAAGAATATATTTTAGATTATATTTAGATTGTGAGACAGAAAGTAAAAAAATTAGAAGGTTAATTCATAGAATAGAGGAATTACTAAAAAGTGATTCCAGGGTAAATAAGAATGTAATTATTGTCGCATTTGATGAATTTACTAAAGAGAGTTTAGAGATTTTTATATATTTTTACACAAATGTGATGGAGTTTGTTGAATATAAAAAGACAAAAGAAGACATTAACTTAAAAATATTAGAGATTGTAGAGGAAGAAGACATTAGTTTTGCAATTAATAGAAATAAAATATATATAGATAAGAAAGAATTTTATGATAATGAAAGGGAGAGTTAGTGTGGAATATATATTAGAGGCCGCAGTTGGATCCTATATAGAAGCAAGAATTGCGGAGGAATTAGGGGCGGACAGAATAGAATATTGTGATAATATGTTAGAAGGGGGCACTACTCCTAGTATTGGATCAATAACTATTGCTAAAAAAAATTTAAGAACTCCATTTAATGTGATTATAAGGCCTAGGGGAGGAGATTTTGTTTATTCTGAAGATGAAATTGAAATTATGA
Organism: Clostridium paridis; assembly: GCF_016765615.1. Classification (GTDB taxonomy): domain Bacteria; phylum Bacillota; class Clostridia; order Clostridiales; family Clostridiaceae; genus Clostridium_T; species Clostridium_T paridis. Next base: position 4,139 of record NZ_JAESWA010000021.1, read on the forward strand.
AAATGGATATTCAAGAGTGTAGACAATTAGGTGTAAATGGAATTGTAGTAGGTGTATTAAATAAAGAAAATAAAATTGATGTTGAAATAATGAGAGATTTAATTAAGCTTGCTAAGCCTATGAGTATAACTTTTCATATGGCATTTGATGAAATTCAGAATAAAAAGGAAGCAATAGATATATTAGTAGATTTGGGAGTAAACAGGATTCTGACTAAAGGTGGAGCTGACAAGGCTGAAAAAAATATAAACGAGCTTGCAGATCTAGTAAAATACGCAAATAAAAGAATAATAATTTTGCCAGGAGGAGGCATAACTTCTGAAAATTTTAGAAGAATAGCAGAAGCTACTGGAGCAAGGGAGTTACATGGAACCAAAATTGTAGGAAATTTAAAATAAAAGAAAGCTGTCTCAAAATAATTTGGGACAGCTTTGATATTAGTTCTAATTAATAGTGCTATCTAAAATAGGTATTATTTTTCTAGCAATTTTACTTGATACTTTAAATCTATAAGAGTATTTAAAATAATCTCCAAATAAAAAATAACTTTCTCTAAAATCATATTTTTCCTCTATTCTTTTAAATTTAACTACAAATTTAAATCCATAGGATTTTTCCTTGTACTCAAATTTTGAGATATCATTTAACTCTATAAACAAACTTTTTTTAATTTTTTGAAGTTGATTGGTTTCTAAAATTACAAACCTTTTGTTAGTTAAATAAAAGGTGTAGTATTGCCCTATATCTCTAATCATGTAAGGGACATAAGCTCTATAGTTAAAAGCATTCATATTAATCCAAAAACTAAAAGCTGTACTTTGTCCTCTAAATCGTTCTAATAATTCTTCATTTTCTAATAAGTTTGACAGAACAGTATTATCACAATCTAAAGAATTTTTTATTTTAATCTTTTCTTTAATTAGTTTTTTTCTGTTTTCTAAGTTTATATCTGAATCTATAGAAATGGTTTCATAATCATTTAATTCTGTTTCTGAGTAGTTAATATAATTAAAAGCTTTTAAAAGTAGCTTATTCATAATAAAGCCTCCTTTTCATATCTTGTAATTTCTTTTTCCCTCTAGATATTCGATTGTAAATATAATCAGGCGATAAGTTCAATTCTTTGCTTATTTCTTCAATACTTTCTTCATTAACATATTTCTTTAAAAAGATATTTCTATCTACTTCACTTAGTTTTTCTATTAGTTTAAACAATTCTTCATATTCCTCTTTTAAGGTCAAATCTTCTTCAATATTAGAAGATTCAGCTATGTCTGTAGAACCAATATCTACATTGCTTAAAGACTTAGAAGACCTTCTCTTATAATCAATTGCTTTAAATTTAGCTATTGATATAATCCAATTCTTGAAGATTCCTTTGTTTTCATCAAAGCAATCAATGTTATACCAAATATTAAGTAGGATATCATCAAAGCATTCGTCAATATAGTTTTTATTGTGACTTCTATCCAGAATGTTATTAATTACTGTATAGATGAGTTTGCCATAGTTATCGATAAGAAGATCAAGAGACTTCGTATCTTGGTTTCTTAGTCCATTAATAATCTTAGTATCAGTCATTTAAATATCACCTACTTTCTATTTAGTATACGAAGCATATGGAGAAGGTCTATCAATTAAATTCATAAAACTTTATTAATAATATCTTAAATCAAAATATATCAACATATCTAGTCTAGAAATAAAAGGAATTTGTGGATAAGATATAAATATAAGCGTTAATCTGTGTATAATTTTAGGGGGATTTATGAGAAGAAGAAAAATATTTTTTATATTAGGAGTTATACTCTTCGTAGCTTTTATTATATATGGAAAAATTCAGTATGATAAAGGTAGTGAGATAATAGATAAGGTTATTGATAAGTTACCAATTGATAAAGTCCAAGTCCCAGATGAAAGTTCAAAAGTAGATAAAAATAAAAATGGGATAGCAGATCCAATAGATATAGTAAATGAGGCTAGAAAGGAAGTTGAGAAAAAGACAATATATAAAGATGCATATTATTCAGGAGGATATCCGCCTGATGGAGAAGGTGTATGTACTGATGTCATATGGAGAGGGTTTAAAGGAATAAATGTATCTATAAAGGATTTAATGGATAAAGATATTAGTGGAAATTTAGGGGCATATAAGAGAGTTAATGGAAAGCCAGACCCTAATATAGATTTTAGGCGGGTTGTGAATGAAGATATATTCTTAAAAAGAAGTTGTGATAGTCTCACAACGGAATTTAAAGAAGATGATATCAATAATTTGAAGGAATGGCAGCCTGGGGACGTTGTAGTTTTTCTAGAAGGTTATGAGCATATAGCTATTATTTCAGATAGAAGAGATAATAAAGGCATTCCATATGTAATCCACAATTCTCATCCTGCAGCCTCAGAAGCAAAGTTGAGTTGGTTTAAGAACCCTATACACGGACATTATAGATGGAGATATTAGTTTAAGAACATGAAGAAGGTAAAAAGTTCGCATTACTGCATAACTTTCTACCTTCTTTTTTATATATTTTCGATTTGCCAGTCTATAGGAGTTTTTCCTATAGACTTTAAAAAGTCATTAGTTTTAGAGAAGGGCTTTGAACCAAAGAAACCTCTTGAAGCTGACAATGGACTTGGATGAACAGATTTTATAATATAGTGCTGAGGATTTGTTATGAATTTCTCCTTTGAAATAGCATTATTTCCCCAAAGTATAAAAATTACTGGATCAGTCCTGTCATTTAATAAAGATATTATTTTATCAGTTAGTATTTCCCATCCTTTTCCCTTATGAGAATTCGCAAGATGTGCCCTAACTGTAAGAGAAGCATTTAGAAGTAAAACTCCTTGATCTGCCCACTTTCTTAAGTAACCGTTATTAGGAATATAACAACCTAAATCATCTCTAAGCTCCTTATACATATTAACTAGCGATGGTGGAATTTTAACACCAGGTTTTACTGAAAAGCTAAGGCCGTGTGCCTGGCCAGGTCCATGATATGGATCTTGACCTAATATTACAGCTTTCACATTTTCATAAGGAGTATACTCTAATGCATTAAAAATATCACCCATGTTAGGATAAATTGAAGTGGTGTTATATTCTGTAATAAGAAATTGTCTAAGTTTTAAGTAATATTCTTTCTCAAATTCGTCTTTTAATAAGTCTTGCCAACTATTTTTTATATTTACCGACATAATTATCACCCTAAAATATTATAACACTTTTGATATTATATTAAACATTGTATCAATTCTAGAAATAAGAAAACGTTATACATGCAAACACTTTTCCGTGCGTATCAATAGTTAAAAAAGCTTGAAATAAGTTGAAAAAGGGAGTATTATATACATAATATCTTATAAATGAACTTTTGGTAGAAAAGTGACGAAATATATATGGTAAGATACTACTTGTCGCTGCGAGAGAGCAGAGACGAAACAAACAAATTGGTCTTTGAAAATTAAACAGAGGAAATGAAGTAAGATTTAGAAATAAACTTAAGTCAACGTAATCTTTTGAGTTAGATTAAGCTTTCAAATTGAGAGTTTGA
>NZ_JAESWA010000022.1:0-87372 GCF_016765615.1 Clostridium paridis
TCTTCGTCTTTTGAACTATGTGCATTAGGCTTATCTTTTTTCACTTTTGCCTTCCTCCCTCTGTTATCTCTATACAGAGCTTCTGGACCATCCTCAAAATATATATGATCCCATTTGTCAGTAGGAATATCCCATGTTCCTGCCTTAGGTTGAGATCCTCAAAATATATATGATCCCATTTGCCCACGGTCGAATCACTTGGAATTCCAAAATGAACTGCCCCTTGGAATAGGGATAATCCATTCTCATGGATATATTCTACAACATGAACTTTAAAATCACCAGTATATGTTTTAGACTTCATATGTAGCCCTTCAACCCCAAACTTTTCATAAAGTGCAACCCATCTTTGGACTACAGAATGTACTGTGTTGAGTCCTTTGGCAACTGCACAAGCTGACATACCTAACTCTAGCACATCATTCACTGCTTTGATTTTAACTTCTAATGAATGTTTTGCCATAAAAAATACACCTCCAAATATTATTTTTGTCTAACATTTGGGGTGCACTTCAAAAAATTAGCTCTTTTTCTACTTACTCTTTAAACTTTCAAAATATTTTTTATTATAAAGTACTGCTTGATCATTTGGTTTACATTCTGCTGCTTTGTTATTATATCTCATAGCTTCATTTATATTTCCTAGCCTATCATAACATACGCACAGTTGCATAAATGGAATGTAGTCCCAGTAATCATTATAAATAAATCCCCATCCACTTTCTGGTTTCTCAATGCTTGTAGCTAACTTATACCAAAAGATTGCTCTTTTATAATCATTTTTTTCAAAATAATAATAGCCAATATTACAACATGCCTCAGCTCTTGGTGTATCATATTCAAAGCTTCTTAATAAAATTCTTAAACAATTCTTTTTATCATTTAAATTACTATAACATTTAGCCAAGTCTAAACAAGCATTTATATTGTCTTCTTGCCATCCTTTATTTGAATCTAGAAATTTATTAAAACTTTCTATTGCCTCACTATAATATTCATTATAATAAAGCTCTCGTGCATAATAAAATAATCCTCTTATAGTAAGTTTTTTCCCTTCAGATAAATACTTCCTATAAATTATTAGATTTCTTCCTTTTTCATTTTCATGTTCTTTTTTATGTGTTATGCAAATATCAGAATTAATTACTTTTCCGTTAATTTCAAGGTATTCATGAACTGGTTCATGCCACTTATATCCTTTATTTCTTTTAGAAAGTCTTTCTCTATAATAGGATAAAGTCACTTCCCCTCTTTGATTTAGTCCCACATTATACTTCATCATTACCTCATCAATATCAGGCATCATAGTTTCTTTTAGCTTAAAAAACTTCTTTCGATCTTCTTCTAATAATACATCATCAGCATCTAGCCACAAGATATAATCCATGGTTGCCCTATCAAACGAAAAATTTCTTGCAGCCGAAAAATCATCAATCCACTTAAAATCATATATTTTATCTGTATAATCTCTTACAACATCCTTAGTTTTATCTGTTGAACCAGTATCTACTATAATTATTTCATCTACAATATCTTTGATGGAATTAAGACATCTACATATAACATTTTCTTCATTTTTTACAATCATACATAAACTTATAGTAATCATAAATACCTCCATATAAGTTAACATTATAAAATATGTTTAACTACATGAAGGTATAACTTAAAAATTGCTCTTTTTTTTAATTAAGGATGAGACTAACCGTTATAATCATCTACATCAAATTCCTTCTGTTTATAATAATACTTACGATCATCCTCTGTTATTTCACGAATAACCTTACATGGATTTCCTACAGCAATAACATTATCTGGAATATCTTTTGTAACCACACTTCCCGAACCAATAACAACATTATTTCCTATGTTAACACCTGGGTTTACTACAACATTTCCGCCAAGCCAAACATTATTTCCTATTGTTATACCTATACCATATTCATAACCAGAATTTCTTGAGTCTGGGTGTATTGGGTGTCCAGCAGTATATAGAGAGACATTTGGTGCAAATTGCACATTATCCCCTATAATGACTTTCCCAACATCTAAAATTGTACAGTTATAGTTTGCAAAAAAATTATCTCCAACCTCTATATTCTTTCCATAGTCACAATGAAACGGTGCTTCGATATTTATACCTACACCTGTTTTTCCAAGAATTTCTCTTATTAATTTATCAATTTTCTCTTTTTTTTCTGGGTGACAGTGATTATACTCATATATCTTCTTTTGATTTTCCATTCGTTCTTCTGGCAAGGTATCTAACCATGCTTTATAGGGCAATCCTGCTAACATTCTATCTTTTTGATTCATAGTTATTCCCACCTCTCAACCTAAACTAAAATTCTATAAATTTTCTTAACCCCTTTATTATCTCTTCTTCAGAATTTTCGCATTCTGTACTTCCTAACTTGATACTTGGTTTTGTTTTTCCGTGAAAATCACTTCCGCAGGTTGATATTAAATTATTTTTTAAAACACTTTCTTTATAGTACTCAGTCTGCTCTTTATTATGATAGCTACTATAAACTTCCATACCCTTTATTCCGCTTTCTATAATCGCCTTAAGTAATTCCTCTTTTTCTTTAACATTATTACCTGGATGTGCAAGTACAGGTACCCCTCCTGATTCTAAAATTATGTTTATTGCTTCTTTAAGACTTATAAACTTAACTTCTGCATAGGCTTGCTTGCCTTGAGAGCAATAATCCCAATAAAAATTAACATAAGGATTATCACTTCTTCCCCCATTTTCATAATAAGGTTTCAATAAAGGATTTTTCTTATGCTTATCAAATTCCATTGCTGCTTCTGCTATCATCTCTCCATTCACAACACCATTTCTTGAAATAGAGTTAATATAGTCATCTGAAAAGTCTATTCCCAGTTCTCTAACAAGCTTCATTCTTTTTTTTGATGCAAATTTCTCTTGAGATATTATATCTTCCTCAATTTCATTAAATATAGGATTATTATAGTCAACTCCATATCCTAATAAATGAAGATTAACCCCATTAATAGTGCAGTCTAATTCTATGCCAGGTATTATTGTTATATTTTTATCCTGACAATATTTTTTTGCTTCACTTATTGCTTTTACAGAATTATGATCTGCAATTGAAAAATATTTTAATTTCTTCTCTAAACATAAATCCACTATAGTTTTAGGTGAAAATTCACCATCATCACTGTAATTTGAATGCATATGCAAGTCTATATAACTCATTTTAAACCCTCCACCTTATAATTTTCTTTCAATTAATTTAATATTATAATTTAAACTTTCTAACGTAATTGAAACAATTCCATTCATATAATCTTCATGTATATCCTCTTTTATAAAAATATTAGCCATGTGTTCTTTTGGAATGATTTTTGTACATTCTTTGTAAATATCATCTAGTTCATTACCTTTAAATAAATCACCACTTAACACTATAGTTTCAGGATTAATTATAGCAATGATTGAAGTAATTGATTTTACTACAATCTTTAAAAAATCTCTATTATTATTTAACTTTATAAGTTGTTCTTCTCTTTTCATATCAAAAGGCAGAAAGGATAATTCACCTGCAAACTTGGTATTACCTTTAAACATATGTCCATCGATTATGATACCTGCTCCAGGCAAGTTATCTTTAGGGAAAAGAGCATAAACTAAGGTTTTATCTTCATCATTTTCCTGTTTTTCATAGAAACCAAAAGCAGTAAAATTCATATCATTTTCAATAATAACTTCCACTTGATATTTTTCCTTCAACTTTTCTCCAAGTGGGAAATTAACTAAATCACTGATATCACAAACCCCAATATGACCATCATGTACTACTCCAGGGACTCCGATTCCTAAAGCCATTATGTTTTCATATCTCATAATCAATTCTTCAATGGTAGTATCTATAAGTTCAAAATTTATTGATTTTACAATAATCTTTTCCTCTTGAATGTTCTCCCCAAGCAAATTTGTTATTACATAATTTATCGAATTTTCTTTGCCTTCAGTTCTAAGATACATACATGCAATATATGCGTAATCGGCATTATATATAAAACGTCTTGCTGGGCGCCCCCCATTAGATTCCTCTAAGTCTATTTCAAGCACTTCACCTTTTTCTAAAAGTTCATTTAAAATATTTCCGCAGGTTGCAATACTAAGTCCAGTGGCCTTAGCTATAGTAGTTTTTGTTCCATAACTTGAGGCTTTTAATGCATTCTTTACTAATTGTGTATTTATTTGCTTTACTCTGATTGTATTATTAGATATTTGTAGCATTTTTCCTCCTTAAACTTTCAATAATACTTATCAAAAGTCTTTTCTTAAGTTAAATTATAAATGTTTATTTTATCCTTGTAAACATTTAATTATATCTTTTTATTATTGACTAAAGGGCTATGTAATAAATATCACATAGCCCTTAAAATCAACTAATTTTATATTTAGTTTAAAACAAATTGTGAAAGCATTAATAACTTTTCAATTTCTTCTTTATCAACTGGCTTTTTAAATAAATAACCTTGCCCATAATTGCATTTTTTATCTTTTAGAAATTCTAGCTGCTCCTTTGTTTCTATCCCTTCTGCAACTACCTTTAATTTTAAGTCATGCGTAAGCTTTATAATATTCTCTAAGATTATATTATCTTCTTTTGATTGAGAAACCCCATCTATAAAACTTTTATCAATTTTGACTACATCAATTGGTAGTTTTTTCAAGTATGTTATTGAAGAATATCCTGTTCCAAAGTCATCTAGTGCTATTTTAATCCCTTTAGCTTTTAAAACATTTAATACTTCTATTGCAGCATCAACATCTTTCATTACCGCTGTTTCGGTTATCTCTAGTTGAATTTCTTCAAATTTTAATCCTACTTCATTTATAATATTGATAATATCTTCAGTTAAACTCTTTCTAGTAATTCTACTTCCTGAAATATTTACTGACATTTGTATATTGTGGTAACCCATTTCCTCCCATTCTTTTTTTTGTAACATTGCAGCTTTAAATACCCAACTGCCAATATAAAATATAAGCCCTGTTTCTTCTGCTAACGGAATAAATTCCCTTGGAGATATAATTCCCTGTATGGGATGATTCCATCTAATTAATGCTTCTACACCTATTAATTCAAATGTATTTAAATTTATTATAGGTTGATACACTAATTTAAATTCTTCCTTTTCAATTGCACTTCTAAGATCATTTACTAACTCAACATATTTTAGTTCTTTCTCCTGCATTGCTTCGGTATAAAAACATAAGTTGTCTTTTGAATTTTTTTTAACATTATACATTGCTATATCTGCATTTTTTAGCAGTGTAGATAAAGTACAGCCATTTTCAGGGTACTGCGCTATTCCGATACTATATGAGTTGAAAAACTTATGTTTATTACAAACCCAAGGCTCTTTTAGCTTAACTAATATATTATTTAATTTTATCCTAACCTCTCTTTTATTCTCAGGATTCTTAAATAAGATTGCAAATTCATCTCCACCAAGTCTTCCTGCAAAATTTGGTTCTTTGATTTCTTCAATTAAAATGCTTGATATATATTTTAACAGTATGTCGCCTGTCTCATGTCCTAATGTATCATTAATATTTTTAAAATTATCCACATCCATATAAACTAGCGAAAATCTACTATCTTCACTGCAGTTATAAATTATCTCATTAACTTTTTCTTCAAAGTAAAGTCTATTAGGTAATTTTGTAAGCGAATCATACCTAGCAAGAAAATTCAATCTATCATCAGCAATTTTATGTTCTGTGATATCAGTATGTGAACCAGCAACTCTTATTGGCCTGCCTTCCTTTGTCCAAATTCCTTTTCCTTTACTCAATATCCATCTATATTCTCCATTTTTACTTTTCATTCTATATATGCTTTCATAAGGCCCTTCCCTAGAAGATAAATACTCATTGATTTTTTCTATCACATCTTCTCTTTCATCTGGATGTATTAGATATACCCATGCATCAAAGTTATTACTTATTTCATTTTTCTCATACCCTAAATAATTTTTCCACTTATCTGAAAAGAAGTAAACTCCATTTTCTATATCCCAATCCCAAATTCCACAATCAGCTCCTTCAACAGCTAATTCATAACGTTGCTCACTAATTGCTAATGAGTTTTGACTTTCCTTTAATTGTTCATTTTGTTCTCTTAATTCATCTTCAAGAACAAGAAGCTCTTCATTTACTTCATTAATTTCATCTAAATAATTATAGATTTTATCCACTGCTTTTTTAAATAACTTTAATCTTCTTTCAATTAATACAAGTATTAGTGCTGTTGTTATAGCAACATACACCCAGCCTTTATACATAGCAACTATTTTATAATCAGTAAAATTTGGAACAAACTTGCTTACTATTTCATCGGATAAAACAATCCATAATACACCTGCTACTCCGTATATTATTGAAATTCTTATTGATTCTGTTAATGGATTGATTTTATAATTTTTATTCAAATAATAATTTATATCATTTTTCATGTTTGAATTATTCCTTACATATCCCTTAATCTTATTAAATACCGTCATTAATAACATCACCACTTTATAATTAATTAAATAATTTAATTATAATTTTATGATTTCCTAGATTACTTTAAATATGTAATCGGTAAATTTGTATAAAAAAATACCATTGAGAATTTACTCCCGATGGTATTAAATACTATCTTCGTAGTTTACTATAAAGGCTTAAAATTATATTTGTAGGGAATTGACGTCTCTCAAATAAAACTGCTATAGATAAAACTGCTTGTACAACTCCGATTGAAAAAAATAATACATGTAGAAAAACAATATCATTTAACATTATACATTGAACTATTATCCAAATTACTAATGCAAAACTTATAACTCCACTTATATAGCCTTGTAGTTTAGTTTTAAAAATAAAAACTAATGCACTTATTATATTTCCTAAGCCAATTACCACAAATAAAATTATTCCTGGAATTAAAAAATTAGTGAATGGTGAATTTTTCAATGTCGTTGTTGGCATTCCCATAGGCGATTGTGGATTAAGAATTGCTTCCAATCCTCCCGCCATTGCTCCAATCCCAACAATAAGATGTAAAATAAGTAATAACCTATATACTATTTTCATATTAAATCCTCCCAACAAATTTCTAATAACTTATCTTTCCCATGGTATAATATTTAAATCTGGCCATTTTGATATCCATTTCTCTACTTTATCTTCATAAATTTCTTTAGTTATCTGTGCTTTATTAGCACGTACTATTTTCCCAAATAAATCATTAAGTCCATAAGGTGCATAAATCTTTAATTTATTATTTTTATCTTTCCTTACACCAATTGCTGTTGCAGTAGTTGGCCAAGTATTTATTGCTTCTTCAAGATTGTTATATGGTGTAATATCATACCCGAAATGTTCTTTATACCAAAGGTGTACTCTTGCTTGGTTTTTAATATCAATTTCTATATTCATATCAGAATATAAGCTTCTAATCTTATTAATTATTTTATTTTCAGATTCAATATTTAAGTTTTCATTATCAAAGTATACAAAATCAATATCTTTTATTCCATAACTTAAAGTCTTATTAGAAATATAATTCCAAACTGTTTGTGCAATACTCCCTGCCCCAATATAATAATTTTCTATTTCTAACTTTTCAGCTCTTTCTAGAGCAGTTTTTATCATTTCACTTGAATAAAGTATTTTTTCTAAGGCTTCTATTTGTAATCTTAAGTCTAAGTTATATGCTTTAATTATATTATTCTCCACTTTAAGCTTCACCTCTGTATTTTTTTGTTACTTATACCCTATTATACCATAACATCCTAAGTTTATTTTTATTCATTAGAAAACTAAAAAGTCTTACCAAACTTGTAAGACTTTCTAATTATAATTTTATTTAATTATTCTTGAGCTCTTTCCATATAGGAAGCATACCACTTGCTAAATAAGATTTTCATTGAAGCTGCAACAGGAACTGCTATTAACATTCCTATTAGTCCTCCGACATTACCCCCAATAAGAATTGCAAGCATAGTGAACACTGGATGTAGTCCAACACTATCTCCAACTATTTTGGGAGCCAATAAATTATTGTCTAATTGTTGAACCACAAGCATTCCAATTACTGCATATAAAGCTGTTATTGGCTCACCACTAAGTAGTGCCATTACAACTGCAAGAACAGTTCCTACAAGTGGTCCTATATATGGGATCATATTACAAATACCTGCAATTATACCTATTACAATTGCATAATCGATTCCTATAAAATATAAAACTATTGTCGATAAAATTCCTACCATGCATGCCTCTAAAAGTTGTCCTCTAATGTAATTATTAAATGTGTTATCAATTATACTGAATATTTCTTTGAGCTTATATCCTGCATTACTTTTCTTAAATATAAGATTAAATATCTTATTCCACAAATCTCTAAAATATTCAGAATCCTTAATTAAATAGATACTCAATACTAAGGCAATAAAAAATGTAGCTATATTACCACCTAAATTAACTATAAAATTTGTTATACTTCCTATACTTGTTGAAACGTATGATTGAACAGAACTTATACCTTGAGCTATTTTACTATTTAAATCTTCTGGAATTGAAATATTTAGACTTTGTAATTTTTCAGTTATAGAGTTTACGGATAATGTTGAATTATTCAAATGCTCAGTTAAATAAATAGTCATATTTGCTATAGTTGTATTATTTGAAAGCTTGCCTCCAACCATAACATATATACCAGAAATTATACCAACGAAAACTGCCAATACTAAAGTATACATAAGCAAAATACCAATTGTCCTTCTTGAAGAAGCTTTTTTTAAGATTTTTCTACTCTCTAAAAATCCTTCAATAGCATGGACCCCTGGCTTCAATAAGTATGTAATTACTAAAGCTATAATTAATGGCTTTACTAGGTTAACTACTTTTACCAGTGTATCGGAAACTACTAAAATAATACTCCCTAAGTTGTTAAAAATTGATATACACATATAAATCAGAAGCACAGTCCCTGCTGCATATAAACAATATTGTACTAATCTCTTATCTAATTTCATTTTAACCTGCCTTCCTAATTAGTAAAAATATTTAAAATCAAATTTATCTTATAATTAATATTATAATAAAAGTATACTAAATGGTAAAGAAAAACTCATTTTATCATGATACTATAAATATAGCTACTATTACACTTTATTTTGTAATAGTAGCTTTCTTAATTTAGCGAAATGCTTGTCCAATGATTATGCCAAATTTACATTTAATACTCTCAATACATTTTTTATTGGATTATAGACTGTAAACTCTGAACTTCCTGCAAATAATAGCCCTACAGCATTGTTTTCTTTGTCCAATAAAAGACTACCTGAATCTCCACCCATTGACATATTATTAGTAATAATCTGATTTACAAATAATGCATCGCCTGTATCGTAACCTACTATAACAGTTGCATTAGTATATAATATATTACCAATAGTAAATCCAGTTGTTCTACCTGTTTTCTTAACAGCTAGTCCTACAACTGGGCTTGTTATTCCATTAATATAGCCTTGCCACATAATTTCGGAAGATATATTTTCATTTGGACATAAAGCTATTGCACAATCAACGATATTTATCGGTATTCTAGTTGTAGAAATAAACCTGATAGGTTCAAAATCTGCTAAATTCCCTATAATATCTCCTGGAATTACTCCACCATCTATTGGTCCTGGTTGAACAATTGGAGAACCTAAAGGTGCTCTATTTTCATCTGCTAAAACGTGATTATTACTCAAGATATAATGCTGAGTTCCAAGTCCATATCCATTAAAAGCTGCACAACCAATGGTACCAGCTGTAATCCCTACTACTCCAACACTGTATCCACCCATGGCAGGTCTTATTCTTTGGGTTAAGCCCAAAGCCTTTATCTCACCAACTTGAACAACATCAGTTGGTATCCCATTAATTGTTTTTGGAATTATTTTTGATGGATCTAGTGCGCTAGTAGGTAACTTTTCTTTAACAAAAATTGCAATACACTTTTCGCCTGTGTTCTTTCCACCAACTACTTTTACACCGTTTGCTAATCCAACAATATTATCATAGTCAATGATTTTAGAATACTCCTCATTACAGATTCTAACTATTTCATCATTCTGACTCATTCTCATCTTCCCCTTGTATTGTTAATTATTTTTTTATCATTAGTTGCTTAATATATAATATGTTTTAAGGGAAGATTTGTGTCACATTATTAGAGAAGTAGCATATACTGATATGCTAATTTTCCCATTTATGACTATTTTATGTTTCTAATGCTTTTACATTTTTAAACTCCAAACATTTTTTTATTCTCATGCTAGAAGAATAAATTCCAGCTAATAATGTTGCATAAAGTAAATATTTAATTAAGCTTTGTTCATAATAAGGTGCTATATAACTTACTAAGCACGTAATTCCCGGAATTATATAAAAGCTAGCTGCAGTTATTCTTCCTAACTTATCAAAAACAAATGGATTTTCTGACTTTCTATTATAATTTCTCATAAAATTCGATGTCACTGTAAATTCTAAGAATTTAATAAATATAAATCCTAAAAACCAAAAGTAAATCTTTCCTGCCACTATTAACGCTGAATAAGAAATTGTCATATAAAATAAATCGGCAATAACATCGAACTTAGCTCCAAATACTGTAGTATTTCCAGTCTTTCGTGCTATTTTACCATCTATAAAATCAGAAAAACATATACATAAAAATATTAAGGTAATTGCCTCAAAATTTTCATTTGAATATGTATCTTGTCTTAAAATTAAATATGCAAATGAAATTGATAAGAATATCCGTAAACTAGTTATAATGTTAGGTAATTTTGATAGTGATTTTTTCATTTTTTCCATCTCCAATTAATTTATTTTAATTTAGTACTACATTTTAGCTTTACTTAATGCATCTTCTACTGCCGCTTTAATGCCGTTACTACTTCTCGTTGCTCCTGATATTCCATCTACATTAGTAGATTGAGCATTAACAATTTCACTAGGTAAATTTTGAAATGCTCTTTCTGCAAATCTTGGAGTTTCATTATTGTCTCCTATTTCAATTGCTGATATTTTACCATTTTGTATTGTTACAGATACTTGAAGATTTGGCCTATAACCTCTTCCTATGCCTTCATATACTCCATCTTTATACTGTGATTGACTAACTTGAGTAGAACTATTTTTACTTGTTTGAGCATTAGAGCTATTGTTGGTATTATTAGTAACGGTACTTGCTTCATTATTTAAACTATTATTTGTAGCTTCATTATTACTTTGTGTATTAGTATCTTCTGCCTGACTTAATGCATCTTCCACTGCTTCTTTAATTCCATTACTGCTTCTTGTTGCCCCTGATACTCCATCAACATCTGTAGATTGAGCTGTAACAATTTCACTAGGTAAATTTTCAAATGCTCTTTCTGCAATTCTAGGAGTTTCATTATTAGAGCCTATTTCAATGTTAGATATTTTACCATCTTTAATAGTAACTGCAACTTGAAGTCCAGATCTATACCCATTTCCTGTTCCTATATATGTTCCATCCTTGTATTTTTTAGATTTATTATTTGTTTGTAAGCTACCTGCTATATTATTTTTCTGACTTTGTGTTATAGATGAATTTTCTATAGTTTTACTTAATACATTTCCACCAGTATATAGTACTGTTAATCCTCCTATGGCTACACAAGCAGCTAATGCTGGGTTTACATTTTCACCACATATTTCAGCTTTTGTATTTTTCCTTGGACAAACATCTAAACATTTAAAGCAATTAATGCATTCACCGCTTCTTATTTTGTCACTTTCATACATTGGTATTCCCATTGAGCAGTTATTTGTACATATTCTACACTTTCCACATTTATCTCTTTTCTTTGAAATGTCGAATATTCTCAATTTAGATGTAAGAGTAAAAATTGCTCCTAACGGGCATAAATATCTACAAAAAAACCTTTCAACAAATAATGAGCCAATAATTACTAAAAAAAGAATTATTGAACCTATTGTATACTGAGATATTGCATCTCCAAACTGAGGCAATTGAGCAAATGCATCCCAAGGACTTGATGCCTCAAATAGTGTGCTTTTTTCAGTCCAGATGAAATAGATAATAAAAAGTAGAATCAAGTATTTTAAGGTCTTTAACACAGTATCTACGATTTCATCTACTCTAAACTTTAACTTAAATATCTTATTTGATATTAGATATAGAAAATCATTTAAAGTTCCAAAAGCGCATAGCCACCCACAAAAGAATCTTCCCAAAAATATTGTTATTGGAATTACTGTAATTACTTCTGCAGACTTTCCAATCATTTGAATAAAGCTGAAGTTTCCATTTATTATTCCTTGATATATGTCCCTTATCTCACTAAAAGTTAAGATAAATACTCCTGGAAAAAGTATTAACCCTATGACTTGTACAATCTTTCTTGCTATTTGAATTTTAGAAATCTTTTTACTTAAATTAGCCATTTTGTGCCTCCCTATTTGTTATGAATAATGTGATAAATTCTATTTCTTCGTAAATAAATTTAATTAAGCTACTATATACTCCTCATTTACTAATTTAAAGTTGTTTTTGATACCATCTGTAATATAAATTTTCTTATTCCCAGTTATAAATATCGCATCAACATTTGGTATTGATTGAATTAATTTATACCCATTCTCTAATCCCATAACATATGCACAGGTTGATAGTGCATCACCATCAATGGAATTATCAGAGATGATAGTTACGCTTATCACTCCATTTTCAGACGGAAATCCTGTTTTTGAGTCTAAAATATGATGATATCTTTTCCCTCTAGATATAAAAAATCTTTCATAATTTCCTGAAGTAACTATGGATTTATTTCTAACAGAAATTATCCCCATATATGTTCCTGTTGGTTTTACTGGATCTTGTATTCCTATTCTCCATGGATCTCCATTTAAGTTACTACCAAGTGTAAATATATTCCCCCCTAAATCTATAACTGCACTCTTCACATTATTTTTTAATAAAATATCTCTTGTTTCATCCGCAGCAAACCCTTTTGCAACTGCTCCTAGATCTATTGATTGATCTTTATTATTAAGTCCAATAGATTTTTCATCTTTATTAAGACTAATCTCTTTATAACTAACAAGTTTCAGAGCATATTCTATCTTCTCTTTATTAGGGACTCTTTCTACGCCTCTCCCAAACCCCCAAACATCAACCAAAGGCCTAATCGTTGGATCAAAAGCTCCTTTTGACATATCTGAGTATTTTAATGAAGTTTCAAGAACATAGTAAGTATCCTTACTTACTCTTTGTAAACATACTCCAGCATTCTTATTTATTTTTGAAACCTCACTATCTTCTTTAAAGACTGACATCTTGTCATCTATCTCTTGTATTCTTTTTAAGCTTTTGTCGATACCTTTCGCGGCATTTTCCCCATATACTTTTAAGTTAATTATTGTGCCAAGCATATATGAACACTTAATAATAGGAAAATTATCTTTACTCTTTTTGAACCATAACAAATTTAAAACCTCCTTCCTATCATCAATGTAAATTATAAACATGCTAGCTTAAACTAAACTGAGAGAAACCTTAGAATAAGCTGAGAATCCTGTTAAAATTTTTAGAATTATAAAAAAGTTATCAAAAATCTATTGAAATTTTTGTATTTTTATTTAAAACTTAATTTAATAACAAACAAAAGGAGAAAAAATTATGCCTT
This sequence comes from Clostridium paridis, assembly GCF_016765615.1. Classification (GTDB taxonomy): domain Bacteria; phylum Bacillota; class Clostridia; order Clostridiales; family Clostridiaceae; genus Clostridium_T; species Clostridium_T paridis. The sequence goes on from NZ_JAESWA010000022.1 coordinate 13,765, forward strand.
CACTTTTTAATAAACAAATAAATATTCTAATAGTTGATGATGAAGAAAGTATTGTTGAGTTTATAAAAATGGGATTAGAAGCTGAAGGATTTACAGTTCACACAGCTTTTGATGGAAATGAAGCTATAAAATTAGCTCAAGAAGTGAGTCCACATATTATTATTTTAGATATAATGCTTCCTGGTATTAATGGATACGAAGTTTGCTTAGAAATCAAAAAATTTATAAAAACATCTATAATAATGTTAACTGCAAGAGATGACGTAGATGACAGGGTTAAAGGATTGGATTTAGGCGCTGATGATTATATGATTAAGCCCTTTAGCTTTAAAGAACTTCTTGCAAGGATAAATGTTCGACTTAGAAATAGTTTTCCTGAATTAGCTGATCTTTTATCAATAGGCGACTTTTCTGTAGACAATGGTGCTCATGAAATTTGCTATAAAGATAAACTACTTGAGTTATCACCCACTGAATATAATTTACTTAAATACTTACTAATAAATAATGGTCTTGTACTTAGTAAATCTACTATTCTAGAAAATGTTTGGGGATTTGATTTCAATGGAGAAATGAATATTGTAGAGGTATATATTAGATACCTCAGAGATAAAATTGGAGACAAGGATCACAATATAATTCGCACAATTCGAGGAGCTGGTTATAAGGTGGCGATACAATGAAAATAAATTTAAAATTTCCTAACACTAAAAGTTTACGTTTTAAGCTTTTATCTCGCTTTTTACTAATTCTATTGTTTTTACTATTAGTTATTGGAGCATATCAATATTTTACTATGAAGCAATATCTCTATAAAAGTAAAGAGCAAGTATTAGAAGCAAGAATTCATAATATTGATACTAAAAAATTAAGTGAAATACAATCTTCAGATTCTTTAAAATCATACAGTTCTGAAATCATAGATACAATTATAGATAACTATACAACAGTTGCTGTTATTGATGCAAAAGGTAATATTATAGCTGGTGACAGTAAAACTAAGGATGAAAATGGGCATAATAGCTCAGATATTCTACAAGATGCAGGCGATATAAAAGAACATGACCATGCTCCAATATCTATTCCTAATCTTTCAAGTAATTATTACTTAAATTTACTGCAAATGAGTGGAAATCTTGAAGGTTATAGTTTAGTTAAAGATCAAGATAACAATCTACAAATTGTTATATGGCGTAAAGTAGGAAGTCTTGATTCACCAGCTGGATTGATACAATTAAGTACTTCAGCAAAGCAAGTTCAGGAAATACTGCTTCAACAGATATACATTTATGTGGTCGCTTCAATACTTGTATTATTTATTGGTTCACTACTTGGAGTTACTATTTTTAAATTAACTTTAAAACCTTTATATAATGTTACCGACACAGTAGGTAAAATTAATGCTAGACAACTAGATGTGAGATTGCCTATAAATACTGGGCAAGCTGAAATTGATACCCTCTCAAATTCCTTTAATAATATGCTTGAAAGAATTGAAATTTCTTTTGAACAAGAACAAATTATACGAGAAAAAATGAGACAGTTTGTTTCAGACGCTTCACATGAGCTAAGGACTCCACTTACATCCATTCATGGGTTTGTAGAAGTTTTATTAAGAGGAGCTGCAAAAAATGAAAAGCAGTTAGATTTAGCCTTAAATAGCATTCTAATTGAGAGCGATAGACTTACCAAATTAGTAAATGACTTATTATTACTAACTAAACTTGATCAAAAAGTTAAAGTTGAAATAAAAAGAGAAAATATAAATGAGATAATTCAGGAAGTCTTTCCACAACTTCAAATTTTGTCAGGAAACAGATTAATTGATTTACAATTAGATACAGATATATTTGTTGACACTAATAAAAATCAAATTAAACAAGTTATATTTAATTTGGTACAAAATGCTGTACAACATACAGATGAGATAAATGGAGTTATTACTATAAGTACAAGTTCTGTTAATGGTGCTACTGTCGAATACTTAAAACTTCAAATTTCAGATAATGGTACTGGAATACCTAAGGAGCACCTAACTGAAATATTCGACAGATTTTTTAGAAGTGAATCTCATAGATCACGTAAACATGGTGGCTATGGTTTAGGACTATCTATTGTTAAATCTATAATTGATTCAAATAACGGAAGCATTAAAGTTGACAGTGAATTAAATAAAGGAACTACTTTTACTATTTATTTAAACGTCAGTTCTTCATAAATTTTTTAAGATTATGAACTAATATTAAAAATACCTTACTGTCAGCTAATTTTAAATGATTGAAGGTGTTAAAAATGAAAAAACAAAAAGGATTAATAATTATAATGATAAGCATTATAATAACATATATTTCATGGGCTTTTATTAGACCTACTAGAGATATCCCAGCAATAACTCAATATTCTCAATTAATCGCTGCAATAGTCATGGTGTTTTTCTGCTTAGTAAATTTTATATCTACTCGCCATAAATTTGCTGAATACATGTTTAATGGGTTAGATAAATCATACTTATACCATAAATATTTAAGTATTTTTTCACTAATACTTATATTAATTCACAATGAGACAATTGATATAGGGAAAAAGCTACAAAGAACTTCGGGAATTAGAATGCCCAAAGATCCCTATGCAATGTATGGAAGTTTTAGTTTATACTTATTCGTAGCACTTATACTAATTGCTCTTTTAGCTAAAAGGTTAAATTATGAACGTTGGAAAGTGATTCATAAGTTTATGATTATTCCTTATTCATTAGGTATTTATCATTATTATGGTAGTTCAAACTACCCTACTTTTTCCTTAGATTTCTTTAGTATTTGGATGAATCTCTTAAACTTTATCGGGATAATTTCAGCAGTTTATAGTATCTTTATTTATGAGAAAAAATCCTTCAAATATAAATATAAGGTTAAAAGCCTAAGAACTGTTGCAATAGGAACCTTAGAAATAACAGGAAGTGCTCTAGGTAAAGATTTAGAATATAAACCAGGACAGTTTGCATTCCTAAAAGTACTAAATGGGGAATCTAACTTTACTTCTCATCCATTTACTTTAAGTGAAGCTCATAAAAAAGGGGAACTTCAATTTACAATTAAAGCCTTAGGTGATCATACTAAAAGATTGATTGAAACTCTTAAAGTAGGTGATAAATTTAGTGTTTCAGGTCCATATGGCAAATTTGATTTTAAGCGTGGAGCTAATAATCAAATTTGGATAGCAGGTGGTATAGGAATAACTCCTTTTAGAAGTTTTGCTCAAGCAGACGTACCAAAAGATTTTTCCATAGACTTCTTTTATGCTTACAATAGTGAAGATGATGCTCCATATGTAGAAGAATTACAAGAATTAACTTCAACTTTAAATAATGTAAGGCTACATTTATTTAATTCAAAAGAAAAAGGGTTTTTAACTGTTAAAGAAATTAGTGAACTTATAACAATAAATGCTCCAATTGATGTTTATTTTTGTGGTCCTAAGCCTATGAGAGAAGGCTTAATGAAACAATTTAAAAATAGCAGTATTAATGTATCAAATTTTCATTATGAACATTTTCAATTTAAATAATAAAGATAAAAAGACCAGAGACAATGTTTCTGATCTTTTTATCTTTATTACCACTTTTCATAATGCACTTTACTTTCATTATATCTATCTACAAATTTAGGTTCTTCAAGAGGATAACCTATTGCAACTACTGAATATGGAAGAATGCTTTTAGGTAAATAGAACATCTCCTTAACGTAATTCATTCTCTCTTCTACCGGTGCACATGCTAACCATAAACCACCTAGTCCAAGTTCTACAGCTTCTAGTAAAATATTTTGAGTTACTGCTCCTAAATCTTGTTCCCAGCATTCAGCTGACTTCATACTGTCTTTATTTGCACATACTATAATTGCAAGAGGTGCATCTCCAACTGGCTTTGAATAGGAACTCATACCTTCTAGTTTTTTTAAAGTATCTTTATTTTCAACTACAAGAAACTCCCACTCTTGCTGATTATATGATGATGGTGCCTGCATAGCTGCTCTTAATAGTCTTTCAATTTTTTCTTTTTGTACTTTTGTATCTTTATATGCTCTTATACTTCTTCTTTTATTTATAACTTCCATTTTATCACCTCAAATTTTATTTTTCTAAAATATTATTTGCACTTTAATAGTTTTTTATTTTGAAATTTATTTTATAATAACTTATCCAATATTAACTAAGGATATATCTATAATTATTGGACATCCTATTATTGAGGTAGTTTTTATTATTTACTACAGGAGGTAATTATAATGAGCAAATTTTTAGACGACTTATTTGGAACTAAAGAAAATATAGATGAGGAAAAAAGAGATGGAAAGCTTGAACTTAGACAAGAAGAATTAGATGTTACTAAAAATAAAGTAAAGACAGGTGAAGTAACTTTAAGTAAAGAGGTTATTGAAGAAGAAAAACATGTTGATGTGCCAGTTATGCATGAAGAAGTTGTTATAGAAAGAAAAGCTCTTAACCATGAGCCATCAGATGCTCCTATATCTTCTGGAGAAACTATACATATACCAGTGAGTGAAGAAAAAGTGGATGTTGGAAAACATACAGTTGTAACTGGAGAGGTTTCTGCACATAAACGTGAAATAGAAGATACAAAAACTATAAATGAAACACTAAAAAAGGAAGAAGCTCGTATTGATAAAGATGGTAATGCTAATCTAGCTTCTGCTGACCCACAACAAGATGAAGAAACAAGAGGCTTTTATTAAGATATAATGGATAAGTATAAAGAGGAAAAAATGCAGCTACATGAAGAGAAACTTGATATAGTGAAAAAGTGGGTAAAAAATGGCGAAGTGAAAATTCATAGTGAAATAATTATCGAAGAGAAAAATATTACAGTTCCTTTAAAAAAAGAAGTGTTAGTAATAGAAAAAATTAAAAACGATAAAAGTACTAATACTTCCGACGTTATTAGAATTCCAATAAGACAAGAAGACTTAGAAATTGTAAAACATCCAGTTGCTTTAGAAGAGGTTTCTGTTTATGTAAAAGAGATTCAAGACATCGTAAATATTGATGATAAAATAAGAAAAGAGAATGTTAAAATAGATTCAAACGTTGATGATAAAATAATTTATAGTAAATAACTTTATATAAAGTAAAAAAGATAATGTATTTGCACTACATTATCTTTTTTACTTTAAATTTTCTATTCTAAACTAATATCTTCACCATTTGTTGAAATTACTTTTTTGTACCAATAGAAAGATTTTTTTCTACTTCTATTTAAGGTACCCTTTCCTTTATCGTCCATGTCAACATATACAAATCCATAACGTTTTTTCATTTCACCAGTTCCAGCTGAAACAAGATCAATACACCCCCATGGAGTATAACCTATTAAATCAACACCATCTAATTCGATTGCCTTTTTCATCTCAGCTATATGATCTCTTAAATATTCAATTCTATAATCATCATTTATTGAACCATCTTCTTCAACAGTATCACTTGCTCCTAAACCATTTTCTACAATAAATAATGGTAATTCATATCTATCATATAAGTAATTTAATGAAGTACGTACTCCAAGTGGGTCTATTGGCCATCCCCAATCTGACTCTTTGAGATATTTATTTTTCATTACTCTAATTACATTTCCTTCTGTAGTTTCAGTATCCTTTCTCGCGCTAGAAACTGAAGAATTGTAATAGCTAAATCCAATATAATCGACTACACCCTCTTTAAGAATTTCATCATCGCCCTGTTCTTTTTTGATTATAATACCTTTTCTTTCAAACTCTTTTAGTTTATATGCTGGATAATATCCTCTGCATTGAACATCACAGAAGAAATATTTTAAATCACGTGATGCAAATAAATCTTCTTGAACATCTTCAGGCTTGCAAGTTTCAGGATATGAAAGTATATAAGCAACCATCATTCCAATCTTAAAATCAGGATTGGTTTCATGCCCTAATTTAACTGCTTTAGCACTTGCAACAAATAGGTGATGTATTGCTTGATAACGTGTTTGGTCATCTGTTTTTCTTGTACCTAAAGTAGCATACCCATTTAGTAAATTTATTTCATTAAAGGTCATCCAATATTTTACCTTGTTTTTGTATCGTTTAAATATTGCTTCACAATAGTTTGTAAAATAATCTACAACTCTTCTATCTAACCATCCATCCATTTCATCTGCTAAATATTTAGGTATATCAAAATGGCATATAGTAACCACTGGTTCAATACCATATTTTAAACATTCATCAAATACATCATCATAGAATTTTAATCCTTCTTCATTTGGAGTTGTTTCATCACCCTTAGGAAAAATTCTAGACCAACTTATTGACATTCTAAAGCACTTAAAACCCATTTCAGCTAATAGTGCTATATCCTCTTTATAATGATGATAAAAATCTGTAGCCACATGACTTGGATAATAGTAATTGTCATCAATACATCCTACTGCCCCTTCTGGTATAGGATCATGACGACCAATCGAAGTAACTGTTCCGTCTATGAGTCTAATAGAAGCCTTTCTAGGTATATTCAAGCTTCCTTCAGTTATAATATCTGAAGTTGCAAGCCCTCTTCCACCTAAATTATACCCTCCTTCATATTGATTCGCAGCTGTTGCGCCACCCCATAAAAAGTTTTTTGGAAATCCCATATATTTCTCTCCTCCCTAAACTTTATGTTTTTAAAGTACTTCTTTTGTTCAACCTTTAACCAAGGTTGTTATAACATTAGATTTAAAGGTCTATATCTTTATTCTATCATATTAGAAATTATTTTACTTCAATAATGTAGTTTAAATTATCAATTTTAGTATAGTTTAGTTTTCTATTATATTTTATAAATTCTTTTTCTAAAAAATCTATATGAGAGTAATATTCATCTTTTATGATTTCAATTTCTCTAGAATCTAAGTTTTTTAACACATCCTGCTCTTCTTTTCCATCTCTAAACATCAAATCTCCAATAACAATCTTTCCATTGTCTTTTAGTACTCTAAGCATTTCTACTATGGCTATGCATTTTTCTTGATTGTTAAGATGATGAAATGCATAAGTAGAAACTATTACATCAAAATATTTATCACTATAAGGTATTTTTAAGAATTCTCCTAATCTAACTTTCAATCTAGGAAACTTTTCTTTAGCTACTGCTAACATTTCTCTTGATTGATCAATACCAATAATATTAATATCTTTATTTAAGAATTTACTAGCTAAATTTCCTGTTCCGACGCCTATTTCTAATATATTCTTAGCGATATGCTCTGTATTAATCGCTTTATTATATACATCTTCAAGTATAAATTCATAATTCTTATATATATTTAGATTTCCTTTATCTTCTTTTATAAAGACATCATATCTTCTAGCCCATTCATTAAAATCCCATTTATCCTTCCAATTATCCTTAATATTATTTATTTTATTTCCTTTTTCAACTATTTCTAAGAAGTCTGTAGTTATTTCATTTGTCTTACTTTCATAAATATTATCTAATACTTCTTCAAGTGATTCTCTTATTACATTTAATCTTTGTATTTCATTATTTACTACTTGCCATTGATTGTTAAAATGATTTAAAAAATTCATCTTATTGTTATTATTTATTAGTTCCTTAATTTGGTCAATTGGTATTCCAATAGATCTATATAATAATATTGCCTGCAACTTTATAATGTCTTGACTATTAAATTTTCTGTATTCATTTTCAAGATTTCTTTTTGGGCTTAATAATCCTTTTTCTTCGTAAAATCTTATTTTATTTGTTGAAATATTAAATAGCTTAGCTACCTTTTTTATACTATATTCAGTACTCAAAGCTGACATCTCCCCTTTCAATTTCAATTTTAAACCTTTGCCTAAGGCTAAAGTCAACTATATTTTGGGTTTAATATGTATATTGACCTTTGAATTTTAGATTGCTATAATATTTATTATAATAACATATTTTGTAAATCAAACTAATTTTATACAATTAGCTTCTTGCTTATAATTTTTACTTAAAATAAAAATTTTTCTTTAAGAAAGGAGGGATTTACAGTTACTAAAAAAATAACTTTAATCATTGCATTATGCATTCTCTGTATTCTCATATTAATTGACTTTCGTATTTTTTCTCAAAGCAATTCTAGAAATTCATCATCACAAAATATAAGTTCAGCTAGCGAACTTTCATTAATCCAGGCATATAACATAGGATTAGAACATGCTAGTGAATGGTATAAAGATGCTAAGCTAGTTGTAATAACTAGCACAGATGATGACGAAAATGAATCCGCTGGAAATACAGGAAAGCGTAAAAAATGGAATCTTCTTTTTTCAAACATTTCTACAGAAGAAACACTTCAAATTTCTATTTCTAATGGTGTAGTTACAAACTTATCTTCAAATCATGATAAAACTATGGAAAACACTCTGATAAATCCAGTTGACATTAAAATTGATTCTACTGATTTGATTCAAAAAACAAAAAAAGATTTTGATTTAAAACCAGGAATTAATTGGGCTAATGGATACCACTTTTCGCTAATGAATAATGGTAACCAAACCTTCTTAACTATTACTGGGTTAACTGGAGATAATCAATTTACTCAAATATTTTACGACTCTAAAACTGGTGCTTTGATTGGTTCAAAGGTTCAACCTAAACAATAAAATATAAAAGGATGTGTTTATAAATGAGTAAAAAGTTATTTTCAAGAAAAGTTTTATCTGCTGCAGTAATCTCAATACTATCTTTAGGGATAGTGCGTCCTATACATGCTTCAGCTGCTAGTATAGTTTCTGGACAAACCTATAAGCTTATAAATGTAAATAGTGGTAAAGCCCTAGATGTTTATAATGCTGGTTCTTCTGATTATACTAACGTTGATATTTATACTGATAACAATACCGCTGCTCAAAAATGGAATATTATTCAAAACAGTGATGGTACCTATAAGTTAATTAATACTAATAGCAGTAAAGCTCTAGATGTTTATGCAGCTGGTACTTCTGATTACACTAACGTTGATATTTATACGGATAACAATACTGCTGCTCAAAAATGGAATATCAGTCAGAACAGCGATGGTACCTATAAATTAATTAATACTAAGAGCAATAAAGCTTTAGATGTCTATGCTGCTGGTACTTCTGATTTTACTAATGTTGATATTTATACGGATAACAATACTAGAGCACAAAAGTGGAACATTATACCTGTAGGAGGCTCGAACAACGGCCAAGCCTATACAAATCAAGACGTTACAGCTTACACATCTCCTGTGGGTGGAATAACTTCCTCTGGTGTTTCTCCTACTCCATATACAACTTGTGCTGTTCATCCATCTGATAGAACTAATGCTTACTCTGCTCCAGTTTTTCCTTTTGGTTCTATAATTACTACTACTAGTCCTTTATATTTACCTGGTTATGGAAATAAAAGTACTTTTGTAGTACAAGATAAGGGTGATTTAGCATTTCAAAAGTCACAGTACTGGGTTGACATATTCTTCGATTATGAAAATAATCCAAATGCAGTTCCCAATGCTATAAGCTTTGGAAACCAAAAAATTAGCTATACAGTAAGCAAATAATGTATTCAGTGTATAAACAACCTAAAAAGTCACTAAAATAGTATTCTTTGTAACCTACTTTAGTGACTTTTTACTTTTATTCTATTTTTCCATTTAATTCTTGCTCTATATATTTATCTATATAAGCGCTTGGATTCTCTTTGAAACTATCATACTCTTTTGCGAGATCTTTAATACTTTTATTTATGTCTTTTAAGTCTTTTTCAACTTCTACTTTTTCTTTTTCAAGGTCTTTCATAGTTTCATTATGCTGCTTAGTTAAATCTTCAACAGGATCATCTTTTTCTGTTACTTGTTTCAATGAAGATTTCATTTTATACATTTCAAAAATATCATGTTTTAATTTTTCTATTGCCTTTTTATATTGTTCTTCCATTTTTTCTTTTGCTTCTTTTATATTTTTAAGCATTTCTTCATACTTAGTTTTCAACTTATTTAGTTCTTTTAGCTGCTTATCAAACACATCATTTAGCTTGTTATATATATCGATTCTAGCGTTACTACCTTTATTTTGTTTTATAGCTTTTTCAAATGTATCTATTAATATTGAAGAAGCTCCATCCTTTTTTAAACCTACTAAAGCTGCATTTGCGGCTTCCTCTTTTTTCTTTTTATATTCCTCTCTAGATAATTTACTTGGATCTAAGTTGCTATTATTAATTGTATTCATGGCTTTATCTAATGCTTTAATGTCACTATAACTTAAACTTTCTACCCTACTGGTATGAGCATATTTCTCTCCTAAAAATTTCTCTAAATCATCTTTAGTGGCATTTGCATTATTTTTATAAAAGTTTCTTGCAGAAAGAATCACATCTTTAAGATTTTTTTGAAATTCTTCTCCATTTATTAACTTATCTCCCTTGATTCCGATATCTTTACCATTTTCTAAATAAGATAACACTTGATAATATGCTTTATTAAAAAGGCCTGAAACCTCACCTGTAAATTGTGCTATCTGTCTATTAGTATAAAAATCAAAAGAATTATCTAATATTTTTGTTAATTGAGTTTTAGTATTATCATCAAACTTTGTATTATTATTTATACTCTTAAGTATGTCTCCATACTTATCCATAGAGTCAAACATAGTTAAATTTGTCCCCAAAATATCTTCGCTATCATATACATTGCTAATATTCTTTAATACTGAAGCTACTTCATCATCGGAATAATTAATACTAAAATCTACATAATCACTATTATTGGGTGTATTTATTTCATTTATCGCTTCTGTTTTATTATCAGATTTATCATTAGTTTTCTCATAACTTGTTATAAATGAATTTATTGAATCTATATTGGTAATATTCATAAACCTCTCTCCTTCATACCAAAATATAACTATTATGGAAATACTCATGATTATTATCGTATTAAACTTGCTAATCTTTAAGATTTTTGTAAAAGTTATAAGCTTTAGTCCTTTCCTCTCTTTTTTCGTATAAATTCATCATATCTGCTAATTCAAATGCAAATTCAATAAATGCCTTTCCTGTTGACGTAACTATATTTCCATCTACTACTACTTCTTCTTCATTCATAATTATTGAATCTTTAAATACAGTTATATACTCAGCTTTTACATCTAAACCTTCATTATCGCCTGTACATTTTTTATTTTTCAATATATCATAAGCAGCTAAAAGTTTAGTTCCACTACAGATTCCCCCAATTACTTTATGCATCTTATTAAGATTTATAACGAAATCTTTTAGCACTTCATTTTCATAAAGGTATTGTGGTTTCCCGCCTGGAACTATGAATAAATCTACTTCATCCGGATTAATTTCTTTAATTAGCTTGTCAGGAATAAATTTTTGCTTTTCTTCACTTATATAAATTTTATCTTCAAGTGCTACTGTAATTACATTATAGGATTTGAATTCAGAAGCAATTAATACAACCTCAAATTCGCAAAAATTATCATAATATAGAATACACACATTCATCACTCTATCTCCTTAAGGATTTTCTTAATCTCTTTATTTATCTCTTTATTTATCTCTAATAAATCTTCTTTCTCAGTTATCCTAAAATACAAGCTCCTTAAGAATCCTTTTAAGTTTACTTTTAGATGCAATTTACATATATAATCCTCTTCATTAATCTTTTCTTTAAATTTTTTTATCCAAGCTATCATTTCACTATTTTTTAAGACATTTCTTTTTAATATACTTTCTATAACATTAGTAAGTCTCTCACTCTCCTCATCTATGAATACATAATTACCTATACAGACTTTATCTATTATTACATTTAACATCTCTAATAAATCTATTTTGGATAAGCCTTCACACTGAGCTAATTCATCAAGTGCATCTGCTATATGAGCAACAGCATGTGCCCATCCCTTAATTTCAACATATCCTCTTAAATCTTTTTCATTAATAAAATAGTCTAGCACCTTACTATTGACTCTATGCAAATCATTCTTATCTAAATATTTTTCTTTTCTATGTTTGTTAATAATAAGCGCAATTAGAAGGGCTGAAAAGGCTCTTGTAAAAACTGCATCCTTGTCATCATAATCTAGCCTATAAAACAAATGATTCTCATCAAGACTTATATCTAATAGTTCCTTCAATTCTTTATGATTAAACCTCCCTCTTAATATCCACCTATTAAATGTTTCATATATCAAGTCATCTCTTAAATACGAATCAACTGTTCCAATATAATGCATCATTTTTAATGCATATATAAAATACTTGTTTTCTTCTAGAATATAATTATTCTTTCTAACTTCAATTAAACTTTCTTTTAATTCTATTTCTTCTTTGATCATTTACTTATTCTCACTTTCTTAAATTATTGTTTATTTTAATATAAAACAAAATGACTGACACCTATATGTCAGTCATTATATTTATCATATATATTTTTAATATATTGTTTAAGTTCATATTTTAGTTTATCTGGAGCTATTACTTTACATACCTCTCCAAACCCTAAGATGAATTTTTTAAGTCCTTCATCGTCTGGAAAATACTCTTTTACAATAAATCTACCATCTTCTAAAGCACATATCTTATCTTTATAAAAATATTCACTTAGCTGTTCACCTATTTTATTTGAAAACATTAATGTTACAAGAATACTGTTTTTTTCATATCCTTCAGTAAATATTTGTTCAATTTTATCTTTGGAAATTTCTCTTTCTTGAAAATAATCACCTAACTTAATATTTCTTGTTCTAACTAATTTAAACTTTCTGTAATCATTTCTTATTCTACAAAATCCAATTACGAACCAATTTCCATCATCAAACTGAAGGTTTATTGGCTCAACAATCCTTTTTGAGAGCTCCATTCTCCTATTTATATAATCAAACTCAATTAATCTGTTGTTGTCTATAGCTTTATTAATTGTAGATAGAGATTCTTTTAGCTCTTTTTCCATGCTAAAATGTGCCATCTTGATGTTTAACTTATTATATTCATCTTCCTGACTCTTACGTATAGTATTAAATTTTAGTATTATATCATTAAACTCAGTGTTATGACCAAATAAAACACTTAAATTATCAATTACACTTATTAAAGGTTCAAGCTCCTTCTTATTTAAAAATAGATTATTTATATTATAATTCTCCATAATATAATAGCCTCCACCATTACCACCTGTGGCTGCTATTGGTATTCCCGCTTCCCCTATTTTATCAATATCCCTGTATATGGTTCTTAATGATACTTCAAAATGTTCCGCTAGCTCTTTTCCAGTTACTAAACCTTTTTGAGATATTATAATAATTATTGCTAACAGTCTATCTAATCTCATAATCCTATTACTTAAGTTTTAATCCTTTCCTTAATAATTTAAATATCTTTATATCCCACTACTTCAATTCCGGCTAATGTTCCAAAATCAATAAATGTAGTGTTCTTTTTTTTATCAAAAAGATATAACTTTAACTTACCTAATAATTCCTCATTAATACTTTTATTCATTTTACCATTTTGTGGAGCTATCAGTCCACCCATTAAATTCAAACTTGCTTCAACCTTTACTAACGCCTTATTATTTTCTATTGATATATTTATTTTACTTTTTGTAATACTTTCTATTATAACTTTGCTATTATTATAAGTTGCAAATCTATACTCTACTCCATTTATACATATGTTACATATAAGTCCACTAAATGATGTATGCAAAAAAGGAATATTCGCGATAGAACATATAAAGCTTGTAGTCTGATTTTTAAAATTATTACATTGAATCCAGATATACTCTTTTGGGAAAGAAGTTCCCCGATCTTTTTCAATATATCCTTTACCCTTAGTGAAATCAATTATTTTTCTATTTACAGCTAATATTCCATTTAATCTATGATTCATACTAATTATTCCATGACAACATTCCATCTTTGGTATATAAGCAAAGTAACCCATTATATTAGGACTTAAAATTGATTTCTCTATTTCAGTTAGTGCTCCAAATTTTAAGGTGCCTTGAATCTTTATTTTTTTATCTTTCATATTTAATGAAATAATTGATTCAGTAAAAACATTATCTCCAATTTGAATCATAAATGGTGCATCTCTATATTTAAAAGCATTTAGTGGATATCGTATATATCCTGATTTTATTATTCTATTTTTATCTAGTCTTATAAATATATATTGAATAAAACTATGATAATCATTATGAAATAAACTAACTCCCGGAATAATACATATTACAAACTTCCTATCTCTAGAAATCTGTTTAAAATACCACCCCTCAAAATAATGGTTTTTTTTACAACTTCCTTGAAAAATTATTGGATTATTTATCTTTCTAAACATTATAAGAATCTCCTTTTAATTGAGTATAATGTTTATTATTTGATTAAATAAATCCTTTATGCTTCGATATAACTTGTTTTGAGTATATTAATTACTTTAGTGTAAAATTATTCAAGTTAGTTGCATAATTATGGTATAATGTTCTGATAAGGCAAATTGTATTTTAGAAAGGAATCATAGCATATGAGTCAATTATTTTTAATAACTAAAAAAGCAAAACTCCCTCGGTTTCTATTTACAATATCATTACTAATTATGGGTTCCTTAGGAATTATATATGTAATTGAAAGTATTTACTTTGGAAAAGTTTTAGATGCTGCTGGTACAAGCTTAAACTCAGTTAAATCAGCAATATTTATTATTTTTCTAATAACTCTTATTGAATATGTATTAGGAATAGTTAGCAAATATACTGTAGCTAGGTTCTCTGAAATTGGAATGTTCAATCTAAGAAATTCATTAAGTCAAAAAATTTCTCACTTAAAATACAAAGTGTATGATGAAACTTCAACTGGTGATATACTTTCTAGGACAATGAGTGACTTAAATGGAATTGGTGCATTTTGGAGCGATACTTTTATTAATCTGTTCCAAGACTTCTTTGTTTTTACTACTGGTTTATTTGTATGTTTATATATTAGTTTAAAGCTTACATTAGTTGGATTTATTTTTATACCTATCGTATCATTCATCATCTTCAAAACTAGCTCTATTGTAGAAAAAGCGTCATATGACTCAAGAAAATTTTCAGGTAAAATGAATTCCCTAGCACATAATATTTTAATGGGTATGATGACATTAAAATCTTTTACTCTAGAAGATATTATGAGTAGAAAATTTAATGAGTCTTCCAAAGATTTTATAAAAGCTGAAAAGAAAGTTGGAATTGCAAGTGCTAAGGTTTATGCTATTGGATCATTAATTGATTATGGTCCCAATATTGCAGTTATTATATTAGCAGGTATTATGAGTATAAATAATATGCTTACTTCAGGAGAATATCTAACATTCACCTTCACTTTTGGATTTGTATCAAATGTTCTTTATGATCTTCAAAGATATATTATCTCCTATAGAAATAGTGAAGCAATGGCAAGAAGATTAATGGGTATTTATGCTTATGAAGATGAAAAACTTTTTGGGATTAAAACAAAAGAATCATTCGATAACCCAATTATAAATATAACTAACTTATCTTTTTCATATAGCGAAAATCATAAAATCTTAGACTGTATTAGCTTAAAAATTAATAAGAATGAAGTTGTTGCTTTTGTAGGTGCCAGTGGATCTGGTAAAAGTACTTTAATTAAAGTAATCTCAGGTATGTATGATATAGACTGTGGTAATGCCGAAGTTGCTGGTTTTAAAATAAAAGAAGAAAATATACCTTCTATTAGGAATCAAGTCGCTATTGTTTCTCAAGAGTCTTATTTATTCCCAGGTTCAATAATTGAGAATGTACGCTACGGTAAGCCAGATGCTTCAGATGAGGAAGTAATTGAAGCTTGCAAAAAAGCAGATATACATGACTTTATAATGGAACAGCCTAACAAATATAAAACCCTTGTTGGTGAAAAAGGTATTTATATGTCTGGTGGACAACGTCAGAGAATTTCAATTGCTAGAGCTTTCCTTAAAAATGCAAATATTTTAATTCTAGATGAACCTACTTCTGCACTAGACTCAGAATCTGAGAAAAACATTCAATACACCATTGATAAGCTTATGAATGGTAAAACAGTTATAATAGTAGCTCATAGACTTTCAACTATTATAAATTCTGATTCGATATATGTATTTGACAAAGGTAACATTAAGGAAAAAGGTTCTCACGAAGATTTAGTCCTTAAGCAAGGTTATTATTATGACCTTTATAAAAAACAATTTGAAAATAATCAAGAGGAGGAAACTGCATGAAAAACAATATAATATTATTAAAATGGATGTTTTCCTTCACTAAAGAATTTCGCTTTAGATGGATTTTCAGTAGGATTGCCCCTCTAATTTTTAATTTTAGTGAAAAACTATTTGAAGCTTTATCTTTTAAACAGTTATTCCAATGCTTCATAAGCAAGGACATAAAAGATCTTTACCTAACTGTTGTTTTTTATATAATTGCTATGCTTGTAGATACTGTTGGTAAAAGTTTGACCTCCTATTGCAATACCTACTCTAATGCTCTACTTAAAGCTACAGTTAAAGGTGAATTTATTCAAAAATCTTGTTACTTAAAAATTGAAGAAGATGACGAACATAGTGGAAGAAAATTATCTCGATTAAATCAAGATGTAGATACAGCTTGCGATGTATTAAACAGTTCCGTTGATAATGTATTAATTCCACTAATACAAGGACTTTCTTATTTAATTCTTGTATTTACTGTAAGTCCTCAAATAGGACTGTTTTATGTGGTTACATTAATCCCTATTTGTTTTCTAAACTTTATTTTCACAGAAAGATTTCATAAAGTTGGTCAAAAAATACAAAGTAGACTTGCCGTTCTTAATGAAAAATTTCAAGATACCCTCGTTGGTGCAATGGTCGTTAAATTATTCATGCTTGAAAATATAATGGAAAAACAAATAGAAAACTTGTCTTCACAAGTTTTAGAAGCAAAAAAGGAAGAACAAGTTTTAAGATTTAAATATATGTCGATTGTTAATGTCTTTTCACATGCATTTTCAACCTTCCCTATAATACTAGGATGTTATTTAGTTACATTAGGAATAATTGCTTTACCAAATGTTATGTTTGTAAGTAGATACACTTATGCTATAAGATACTTAGCAAATAGTTTAATAACCTCTGCTACAGATGTTCCAAAACAAATATCTGGTATTGAGCGTATATACGAAGTATTTAGTAAAAAAGACCATAGAAATGATTTTGGAACTTTAAAGCCTGTTAATGAAAATGATATAATGATTTCTTTTAAAAATCTTTCTGTAAATTATAGAGAAAAAAATGTTGTAGATGATTTTAGTTATAACATTGAAAAAGGTAAAACAGTTGCATTAGTTGGACAAAGTGGTTCCGGCAAATCAACGGTAATTAAAACAGTTATGCAGTTCGTTAACTATTCTGGAAGTATGGATATATTAGGGAGACCAGTTAATGAATATGATTTAATCTCACTTAGAAAACTAATTTCCTATGTACCTCAAGAAAGTATGCTTTTTGATTGTTCTATATATGAAAATATATTGTATGGAAATATGGAAGCTACAAAAGATGAGATAATTGATGCTGCTAAAAGAGCTTATGCTCATGATTTTATAATGTCACTTCCTAATGGGTATGATACTATTGTTGGAGAAGATGGTTCTAGGCTTTCAGGGGGACAGAAACAAAGGATTTCAATAGCAAGAGCATTCCTCAAAAATTCACCGATACTTCTTTTAGATGAAGCTACTTCTGCTCTTGATCTTAAATCCGAAGGTGAAATCCAGAAGGCCCTTAATGAATTAATGAAAGGGAAAACAATTTTAGTAGTTGCTCACAGACTATCAACCATTATTAACGCTGACGAAATCATTGTTATGGAAAATGGAAAGATAATTGAAAAAGGATGTCATGCAGAGTTACTAAATATTGATGGTACTTATAAAAAATTATATGAACTCCAAAATGTTGCTAGTTAAATCTGTTTAAAAATGAAAAGAGAATTTATTCTTAGTTTAAGATAAATTCTCTTTTACTTATATTTTCTTAAATATTTTTAGAAAATGTAACTATATCATTTCTTTTTGTCCAACCTACCTTACTCCAGAATTCTTTTCCCAATTCATTATCTCCTAATGCAAAAAGATGACATTTATTTATCCCTTGTTTCTTAAGTTCATCAAGTGCCTTATTAACTAAAATCTTCCCAATACCTTTCCCTTGATATTTAGGCAAAACACAAGCATGATGAATATATCCTCTTCTTCCATCATGACCGCAAAGTATAGTTCCAACTATTCTACCATCAATTAAATATACGTAAGATAAATTTGGATTTCTTGCAAGATAACTAGAAATTGATTGCTTAGAATCTGCATCACTTAGTCCAATTCCAGGAATTCTGTTCCAGATTCTATATATTGCTTCATAATCCTTTATATCAAGTTCTTTAATTAAACTGCCCCTCTCCTCCATAAATAGTCTCCCTTTATTTGATATATGTTACAATTATATCCAATGCTCAAATCCGCTGCTGCTAAACTAATTCTTTCTCTATTTCCACAATCCAAGTGAAATTTACTTTATGCTCACACTTAAATTTATATCCTAAATCTTGAATATATTTTTTAAATTCTTCAACATTTGTATAGTATTTATAATCTATAACTTCCCATAGGTCCTTTCTTTTCTTATCTAATAATTCTTTCTTACGCTCCTCTTTTTCCAAATCATTTTTAAACATAAAATCAACAATTATAATTTTTCCATTATCTTTTAGGAATCCTAACATATTATTAATTGCTTCTTTCTTCTCTTCATCATTTAGACTATGAAAGGAATATGTAGTTACAACAATATCAAAATCATGTTCTACAAAAGGCTTATCTAAAAAACTTCCTAATTTAAAGTCCATGCTTTCATATTTCTTTTTTGCTAGAGAAATCATTTCTAAGCTCTGATCAATCCCTAATATATAGATTTCTTCACTTAAATCGCCACATAAATTTCCCGTTCCACAGCCAATATCTAATACTTTAATTGCATTATGATTAATGATCTTTCTTCTTATTCCAGATAGAATTTCATCATATTTCTCAAATAAGCCAAGTTCATCATCTTCACGTTCTCTTACCATCTTATCAAACTTAATTGCTTTATTTTCTACTTTCATTTAATCACCTCCATATAAAGATAAACTCTACCTTTTAGACAGAGTCAATTAAGATAGCTTTATTTTATTATTATATCTCAAAATTACCAATGTCTGTAATTTAATTATACTAAATATATAACTAATTTGTTTTTAAGCAAAGTATCAACCATATAAACTCAATAAGTAAGGAAGTAATTAAAGAAAAAATAGTAGTTTCCAAAATTTTTAGGAAACTACTAAAATAACTTATATTGCGTGCTTATTAATTTTTACATCAGATGTTCTATCTACTTCTGTCATAGTAAATGGATTTAATACCTCTTTTAGCTGTTCAGGTGTCAAAATCCTTTTAGATGTTATTATTTCTTTAATAGGCCTTCCTGTACTTAAGGCTTCCTTTGCAAGTTCGGATGCTTTTTTATATCCAATATGTGGGCATAGTGCAGTTACTAATCCTATGCTATTATTAACCAATTCTTCGCATCTTTCTTTATTTGCAGTAATCCCACTAATACAGTTGTCTATAAAAGTCATTGTTGCATTTTGCAAAGTTTCAATAGATTCAAATAGGTTGTAAAATAGCACAGGTTCAAATGCATTTAATTCTAGTTGGCCTGCCTCTGCTGCCATTGTAATAGTAAAATCATTTCCTATTATATTATAAGCTACCTGTGAAACCACTTCTGGAATTACTGGATTTATCTTACCTGGCATTATTGATGAACCATTTTGTTTAGCTGGCAAATTAATTTCGCCTAAGCCGGTTTTGGGACCACTTGAAAGTAGCCTTAGGTCATTAGCCATCTTAGATAAATTAACTGCACAACTTTTTAATGTTCCTGATATTGTTACAAATCCATCTAAATTCTGTGTTGCATCAATTAAATCCTCTGATTGAACTACATTTACGCCTGTAACTATCTGTAGATTCTTAATTATATTATTTAGGTAATCAGTGCTTGCATTAACTGAAGTTCCAATTGCTGTGGCTCCCATATTTAATGTTAACATTTCATCCTTTACTTTAATTAACCTATCAATATCTCGTTTAATCATTGATGCATAAGCATTAAAAGATTGTCCTAGTCTTATTGGTACGGCATCTTGAAGCTGAGTTCTACCCATCTTTATTACACTATCAAATTCTATAGCTTTTAATTTAGTAGCTTGATACAAACGTTGAAGCTCTAATATAGCCTTAGGCAACATCTTCAATACTGTAAGCTTTCCTGCAGATGGAAATACATCATTAGTAGACTGTGCCATATTAACATGATCATTTGGATGCACAATGCTATAATTTCCTTTTACTCCACCAAGTATCTCAATAGCTCTATTTGCAATAACTTCATTTGCATTCATATTTGCAGAAGTTCCTGCCCCTCCTTGTATAGGATCTACAATAAATTGATTATGAAATTTTCCCGCGATAATTTCATCGCATGCATATATAATAGCGTTTGCTATATTTACCTCTAAGGTATATGAATCTCTATTAGTAATAGCAGCTGCTTTTTTAATTTGGGCTAAACTAACTATAAATAACGGATGAATTGTTTTATTTGTAATTTTAAAATTATTATTTGCTCTAAGTGTCTGGATTCCATAATAAGCATCAACTGGTACTTTCATATTTCCTATGGAATCATATTCTATTCTTGTCTTCATATAAAAAACTCCTCTAATCTCTTATTATTCCTACCAATTGGAGATTAACACTCTTTTTTATCAATGTAAATCCATATGATGAATTTGCTAAGAAAAGATAAAAAAAGACATGCTTTACTTAATTAAAATTAATTTTTATATAGTATTAGTTAATTTTATTAAGAAGATTTTTTATCATTTTAGTGTATTAAGCTTAATATTCTAAACCAAAGGTATGTAATAATTATTTGAAAACTAATGCAAAACTTAATTATATTAAGTATAATATATAGATGTAAGTTAGTTTATTTTTAGAAAGGGGATTAATTTAAGTTGACTTGAATTTAAAATTCAACTCTCTTAAGTAATGTTTATGGATGATATAGATTTAAAACTAATTGAACTTTTACAAGAAAATGCACGATATTCACTTAAACATTTAGCCAAAGAAGTGTTTTTATCTACGCCAGCAGTATCTGCACGTATTTTAAAATTAGAGGAGGCAGGAATAATAACTGGTTACTCTGCTCAACTAGATCCATTAAAATTAGGATATAATATTAAAGCCTTTATTAATCTAGAAATGTCTCCAAAACAAAAACCTGAATTCTACCCCTTTATTGCTTCGTGTCCTAATGTACTTGAATGCAATTGCGTAACAGGGAAGTATTCTATGCTTATTAAGGTAGCTTACCATACAACCTTAGAGTTAGATTCTTTTATAGGTGAACTACAAAAGTATGGAAATACAGAAACACAAATTGTTTTCTCTACACCTGTTGAACATAGAGGTATTGATATTTCTAATAATAGATAAAATTCAAAGCAGAAATCTTGATTATACCCTATCTAGACTTCTGCTTTTGTTATTAATTACTTCTTTTATCTAATTCATCATTAAAGAAAAATATTCCTACACCACCTATACCTAGATGGCTTCCTAATACACTCCCTATTTTATTAATTATAAATTGTTTATATCCTAATTTTATTTTTATCATATTTACAAGTTCTTCTGCAGTTTCTATATCATCTGCATGACTCACGCCTATAATTTGTTCTTTATAGTTACCTGCTCGTTCCTCCAAAATATCCACCATTCTATGTAATGCTTTCTTTTTACCTCTAACTTTTTGGATTATCTCCATTTCTCCATTACTTACGTCCAAAATAGGTTTTATATCTAAAATATTACCTATAACCCCTTGAGTTTTACCAATACGACCGCCTTTAATTAGCCAATTTAGATCTGCAATTGTAAAAACATGTTCTATATGAGTAACTAGATTCCTTATCTTCCCAACTATTTCATAAAAACTATGTCCACTTTCTTGAGTAAATTTTATTGCTTCAAGAATGATTAATCCAGTAGCTGTAGAACCACTTTTAGAATCAATAACTTCCATGTTTATTTTGGGGTATCTCTCCTTTAATTCTAGAACTATAGTTTTAGCTAATCTATATGTTCCAGAAAGTGCTGAGGAAAAAGATAAAAATATAAAATCCTCACCTTTATTGCAGCATTCTTCAAAAATATCATACATGTCTTTTGGATTAGGTTGAGATGTTTTAGGTAAAATTCCTCTTCTCATAGCGGAATACACCTCATCTACATTTATTGTCTTTTTATCTAAATAGTCTTTATCGTCAATAAGTACTTTTAAGGGTATTAAGCTAATATTGCTTTTTATAATCAAATCTTCTGGTAAGTCACAGGTGCTGTCCACAATAAATTTAACCACTGAAATCATCACCTTTTTATAAATTAATATATTACACATTATATATTATAATTATAGTTATCATTTAATTCCTTGTCCAATTACTAAGCATATTATTATATTATGGTTTTTCTAGAAAATATAACAAATAGGCACTAAAATAGTACCTATTTATTTATTGAAAATCTATATATTCTTGATTTTCCATTATTTGAATTGATATAAAATAAATTATTTCCCTCATTGGTCCATAGAATTTCATTTCCATATTGTGCATTCCTATAAATCATAGTATCTAATTCTATTTTATCTTTATCAAATAATGCTACATGCACCTCATTGTTATTAGATGAAATATCGCTAGAAATATATGAAATTTTATCCTCATCTTTTGTTAGTTTTACTTCATAAACATTTCCAGACTTTAAAATCTTGTATGTGCTGTTTGACATATTATAAATAAAAATTCCGCTATTACCGTCAACACTTCCACTAAAAATAAAGTTTCCATCATTTAATGGAATAACATTATAAGCAGAACCTTTTATTTTTAAATCTGTTATCTCTTTATTATCGATATTTATTTCCTTTATGCTTAAATAAGTTTCATTATCTTTTCAAATTCCTTGTTCTATAGCATATAAAATTTTTCTATCCTTAGACATAAATAAGTTGTAAGTGTTTTTATAATTCTTATATAGCATATTAGTTGTACTATCATCAAAATTCATTAGTTTCTCTACTTTATCTGTATTTAATTCCTTAATAATAATAGAATTATCTGCAATTCCAACTATTCTATTATCATCTATGAACAAAGCTGAAGTTAATGCACCTTTATAAATTTCATCTATTCTATTTGTATAAATATCCTGTAGATAAGTTCTAGTTTCTCCATTGCTCTCACTCTTTTCAATATATACCACTTTATTTGTATCATTTGTTTCATATAAATTATTTATATTGCTTTCATACTTTGCTAGTATTGTATTATTTTTTTTACTTTCCATATCAAATATACTAATTCCTATATAACTTCTTGTATGGGGCTAGAGAATAAACCAGCTTTAGATAAATCACAAGCCTATTCTAAAGTTCAAATGAAACAAGTGGCATACCTAGATGAAAATACTGGTCTTCCTACAAAAATCGAAGCATATATATTAAAAAACGATAAATTTGAGCTTCAAGATACTACCCTATATGAATTTAAATACATTGAATCTGTAGGAAATCTATTTGACACTTCAGGAGTAAAACTAAATCAGTTACCTGAATATAAGTATGATGCAAATGCTGTAGGATAAATAAAAAAAGGCTTTTATAAGCCTTTTTTATTTATCCTTTTAAATTATTATTAGTTTAAAGAATCTCCTATATACAATTTCTCCATAAATTCTATTCAAATTCAGAAAACATTTTATTTCTATTAGTTCCTTCCATTACAACTCCAAACATAATAACAAATAATATCGAAAAAATAGCTATGAAAGCTATTCCAAAGAAATCCAACTTTCCTTCTTCAAGCATTACTTTCCCTATCAAAAGAGAAATAATCAAAAATATAATACCATAGACAAAATAAAGTTTAGTGTAAATTGAATTTTGCTTTTTCTTTTTTATTAGATAGCTATTCCAATCTAATGGGTTTTTATTTTTGCTATTACATTTATTTATATATTTCTTATAATCTTTACTTAAGAATTCTATATATTGCTCTTTTCTACTATCTAAATTTTTATTATTAGTCATTCTAGTAATTGACCACACAATAAAATTTAATAGTGTTAAGTATAAGATTATCAATACTGAATTATTAAAAGTTATTGTTACTCCATAGACATCAAAAGTTTCATTAGTAAATGTATATATTGTAATAGGTATAAGTATCATAAAAAAAGACACACAATTACCAATTCTTTTACAAAGTTTAGGATTTTCGAAATACTTTTTTGTTATTAAATCAGTAATTATTGGTGAACTTATTATTCCTAGCATTAATATTATTTCACCTATTCCAAAACGCATTTCAGAAAAGACATTTGTATTTTTACCATTGAATATTCTATTGCAAAAGCTTATAAATAAATGAACAAAAGAAACAAAGTAAACTGAGCTAAGAAATGTTGAACATATTCTTGACATCTTATAAACATATATGGATTCTCCATAAATCATATTGTCACAATAACCTTTTAAGTTATTGCCTGTTATTTCAAATACATTCTTTCCTTCTTCTTGCGCTGATAAGAAACTATCCAATACTTGTAGTAAACAACTATTCTTCTCTTTATAATTTAATTTTGAAGATATATTTATATATGCCTCAACTTTAAAAAATTGAGTTTTATACTCCATTTCTAATTGATTTATATAGTCTCTATAATTATCAATAATAATATTTTTATCACTTTTCACAATATCTTCCCCTTATAAATTCTCTGCATTAATAATTTCATATGTTTTTGATGTTATATCATTGAATACTTTTTTAAAATCTTCATAATACTTTTCTCCTAAGGTAGTAATTATATAATACTTTCTTTTCGGCCCTAATGGTGATTTCCGAATACTACAGCTTATGATGCCTTTTTTCTCCATCCTTGTTAATATAGGATATAATGTACCTTCATATATATCCTTAAATCCATATTTATTTAGAATTAGTAATATCTCATATCCATAGGTTTCTCCTCTAGATATAATACTAAGAACATTACCTTCTAATATTCCTTTTAGTAATTGTGATTCATCCATTTCTTATCCCTCCCTACTATGCAAACAATAGTAGTATCTATATTTTACCATCCTACTAAGCATTGTCAAGTAGCATCCAAAAAAAAGAATCTCAAATTAAAATGAGATTCAAATTTAAAGAATTTTTATTTTACATAATCGCTTGTACAACTTTTTTTAATTTAAAGCTTTAATAATACCACTAGATAATCCTGATGCTATTTTGTCCTGATATTCATTACTACTAAGCCATCTATCTTCATTAGGATTTGACATAAATCCAGTTTCAACTAAAACAACTGGTACTTTTGACCAATTAAACCCTGTAAGGTCACTTCTTTCTGATATACCTCTATTCTTCATTCCTGCAGATTTTATTAGTTCACTTAGTATTATCCCGCCATCTTTTTTACTCATATCTTTAATGTTTTTTGCATATCCCACTGCCGCAGGTACAAGCATAGTAGCTCCACTTGCACTAGAATCTTCTGCTGAATCGCAATGTATTCTTATTACTAAATCTGCATTATTATTATTTCCAACTTCTGCTCTATCTATATTTCCTGGATCTTGGTTATTGTCAGTTTTAGTCATAATAACTTCTATTCCATTATTCTCTAGTTTCGTCTTGAGCTTTGAAGCGATCTGCATTGCAACTACATATTCTGGTGTTTTAGTATTGATACCTTGAGCTCCTCCTGGATCTTTTATTTTCATTACATTTGAATCAGGAGATATTTTCTCCGTTCCCTTATTTCCCCCAGCACCATGACCAGGATCGATAACTACTTTCTTCTTATTAGTTAAATTTTTATTACTTGCTATTTCAGCATTATTATTTTTAGTTTCTTCAGTGTCTTTTTTCTCACTACCCGCTTTGCTACTTTCAACTTTAGGTGCATTTTCTACCTTTTCTTCAGTTGTATTATTTTGAGTAGCTTGTACTGTATCTTCTTGTTTTTTAGGAGCCTCCTCCTTTGCCTTACTACAACCTAAAAAAGTTAATGTCATCGCTATAATAATTAAATAAGCTATAGGTTTTTTCATTAATATCTTTCTCCTATTATTAAATAGTCTATATGATTATTTGATAAATTAATTATAATTGAGTTTGTCAAATAATCATATAGATTTTACTATATCTAAACTAAATTTTACTGATTGCGGAATGTATCCTGGCTATTACTTAGTCTTCTCTCTCAATATTTATTATCTCAGCATCTGTGTTTTCTTCGATGAAGGTTATAATATTTTCCATTGTTGAATCCATTTGAGATGCACTACCACATATCCCTGCAATGCCTATAACTATAGTTTGATGTATATCCTGTTCATCTATTTCTGCAACTGAAATATTAAACTTATTTTTAAGTCTTTGAGTTATACTCTTTACAATCATTCTTTTTTCCTTTAAGGAATGTACCCATGATGCTCTTAGGGTAACTCGAAGTAATAATATTCTCATAATCTCTCCCTCTTTCATTATTACAAATATAATTTCATTGATATTTTTCTATCAAATTCTGACCAATTACCAGGCTCAGTTTTCTCCTTTAATTGTGATATTTTATTCATAGTAGCGTCTATCGTATCTGCAAAATTAAGTATATACGACTCTTCCATTTTCATTTCTCTCGGTGAGCCAAATTCTAACTTTCCATGATGTTGTACAACACACCCTTTTATTCTATTTACGAAGTCTTCTGTGTATATTGAAGAATTTTCACTAATAGCTTTATCTATTAATTCTACTCCAATTACAATATGTCCTTCTAATTCCCCTCTTAATGTATATTTAAATGGCCCATCATAATATAATTCATATATTTTCCCAATATCATGAAGTTTCGCTGCAAGTACTGCTGTTTCAGTTCTTCTACATTCATATTTTTCACATAGCATAGCAGTTAATTGCATTACACCTAAGGTATGTTCAGCTAGCCCACCTATATAGTTATGGTGCATTGAGACTCCACCTATTCCTCTTTTAAACTTATCTACAAATGCTTCATCCTTAAAGAAATAATCATTTAAGGCTTTAGCTTCAGGAGATATTATATATTCATCTGTATAGAGTTCAATCTCATCCATTATTTCCTCAATAGGCCTTTTTACAGTTGGTAGAAAATCTGAATAGTCAAATTCTGAAATGAATTCATATTTCTTAACTTCTAAGGTTCCATCTTTAATTCCTTCAATCTCTAATACTTTTCCTTCTTTAATATCATCTCTTCTATTTGGGATTGTTGCCTTAATATCACCTGTTTTATCAGACATAATACATATAACCCTTGATGCTTCCCTAGAAATAATTCTATTCACCATAAGATCTATTTTCATGTTACTTCCTGTTTTTATTTCACTTAAATATTTCTTTTTTGTAGTCATTTTTTCCTCCTAGATATAACAGATTCTAAAGGTAGTATGTGTAGAATTATTTTTACTATAGCTTTTTTACAAACTAAAATACCTATGCTAGTTGCTCTTAGCATAGGTATTTTTATGAGTTAAATTTTTGCCACTGGATGTCTAATAACTGTCTTCAATTTCTCAGCTGGTGTTTTAAGATAATTTGATATATATATTTCATGATGTTTTCTATTTGAGTTAAAATCATTTTTGAGTGAATTGTTATAAATAAATTCATCAATTTTTTTAATAGATTCCCCCTCATTATCAAAAGATCCTACATGCATAATCTGCACACATAAACCTTCTTTAAAAGAACTAAATCTTGCTTTTTCGACTAAAATGTGAGGTTTCTTTCTCTTTACTTCATTACAAGCCCAATTAAAAACTTCTTCTGTTACAAATTCAGGTTGTCTAATCATAGATGTCCAATGAAACTTATCTTTTTCAGTAAAATCCATCTCTAAGTCTCCTCTCCACCATAACCCTTCAAGCGGCGGAACTACATACTCAAAATATCCTTCAGGTTCAAAACTGCCCATTTTGCTCATTTTAATTGTATAAGAAATGGCATATATTATTTCTACAGCTTTTTGATATTCTCCATCTTTATCATTAGGATTTCCTTTTCCGTCAACCATTATAAATTTCATCTCTGGAACATCTATTAAACCTGGTACAGTCTTTGGTGAATATAAGTCTTTGAATTCCTTTTTATAATCTAATTTATTCTCTGCCATTAATTATTCCTCCTCTTCTATAGGAATGATTATTTCAGTTATATACTTATTAGGATTACCTTTAAATATCATTCCTGGTCCCTTTACATATATTTCTCTTGATGGTGTTAAGCATTTTAATTTATTTTCTTTGGCATAATCAAGCAGAGCCTTATAAGCCATATTCAAGTTTTCATAATCACCAATATGTGTTGTGAATAAAGCTTTTATCTTAGGTAATTGTCTTGAATTTATATCATTATTACTAACTACTTTAGATGTTGGAAGGCATAACTCAATATCAGCTTCTTCTTTGTATTCACTATCGTAATAACAATTAAATGGAGCACCATTTGCATTACCCTTAACTATCTTATATAGTTTTCCTATATATTTCCCTACATCCTTATACTTCCCCTTATATCTAATGGATGCGACTAGTATTGGTTCAATATCTTTAGTTTTTATAGTATAGTTCATAAATACCTCCCTATTTTCAGGCTTAATATAGAGGTCAATTTTTTTTAATAGGTTTTTTTCTTCTTCTATTCTTTTCTCTATCATCTTCTTTTTCTCTTCAAGAAAATATGAAAGATCAGATGTATTTTCATAATTTATTAGTAAATCTTTTATTTCTGAAATGGAAAATTCAAATTTACGAAGAAGCATAATTAACTCTGCTTTCTTAAAATCCTCTTCACTATAAAATCTATAATCATTTTCTTCATTCCTATAGGATGGTTTTAAGATATTTTGTTCATCATAATATCTTAGTGTTTTCACAGTAAGACTTGTAATCTTAGAAAATTCACCTATTTTGTACATTTATTCACCTCTTATAGTAGATAGCCTGCTACTTTAAGTTGGCTACCTTGATGTAAGTATAAACTATCCTCCACACTGGAGAGTCAATATTATTTTAAATATATTTCTATCTTACCTTAAAACGCATAATTTTTCCAAAACAAAAAATCGTCACCGCAATTCCTATAAAGTAAAAAAGCACCCACAATTGTGAGTGCCTTTACAAAGGAGATTCGTAAAAAAGAAAACTTATTATGTATTTATTATAAATAATAAATATGTCATTATTATGACAAACCGATTTCAATTTATTTTTATTTAAAATATTCATCTCTATAGATATTATAGAACAATTCATTTTCTACTCTATTTTCAAATAAAGCTAATTTAACATCACGATTAAATCTATAATTGAATCCGCACTTTTCAATTACTCGTTTAGATTTCATATTAAAATCATAATGTCCACACCATATTAAATCTAAATTTAATTCTTCAAATCCATATTTAAGGAGTACTTTTACTGCTTCAGGAACATATTCATGTCCCCAATATTTAGGGTTTAGCACATATCCAATTTCCCTTTGTTTTAAATCTTCAACTGTTTTATCAGGGGTTTTATTATGTAGTCCTGTGCCACCAATTACTTTATTCTCTGCTTTCAATACTATTGCATAAGATTCATTATCATTAATAAATCTCTTAATTATTGTCTTACTTTCTTCTATATTTTTATGAACAGGCCATCCTGCTACAGGTCCTACCCTATCATCACAAGCGTATTCGTATAAATCTAAAAAATCTTCTTCTTTCCAGTCCCTTAATATAAGTCTCTCTGTTTCTAATGTTTTCATTTTATTTCCTCCTTGATATAATTCTATTGAAAATGTTCTAAAACAAATACTTCTTTCTTATCACTGTCGAATATAAAATATATCTTAGAATTATCATCTTTTATCCTCCAATAATATTTATAGCTATTTTTAAAATCTGGATAATACTCTTTAGGAACTTTTAATTTCTTAAGTATTTCTTCTGAACTTGCCTCAATTGATTCATTTTTTTCACTTTTCCACTCTAAAGATGAATCGATTTGTTTAATATCATTATATTGAAATATATGATATCTATCTCCATCACCAAGAAAGCTTGGACCTTCATCTTTTTCATAAATTTCATCATACTCTTTAGGTAAAGTTATTTTCCAATTTGATTTAATTATATTTGAATATATATTTCGCTCTTTAACATAGTCATATATAACATATGCTGAAATTAATCCTAACAAGGTTAGTATAGAAAAAATACCAATAATAACTTTTTTCATCATATTAATTTACGCCCTTTATATAATAAAATAAACTTCTTATGAAGCTTATTTTATTATATATGAAATGATTA
Source organism: Clostridium paridis (assembly GCF_016765615.1). Lineage (GTDB taxonomy): Bacteria > Bacillota > Clostridia > Clostridiales > Clostridiaceae > Clostridium_T > Clostridium_T paridis. Next base: position 44,397 of record NZ_JAESWA010000022.1, read on the forward strand.
TTTCTTTCAAATATTTCCTTTTAAATCAAATATTAGATATTATAGTTCCCTGATGAAAAATCATCTTCCAATTACCATTAATACTTTTCCAAATTGAACTTCTAAGTGAACATTTCTTTTTCTCATCTAACTCATCATGCTTTATTAATTTATATGTTGCTAAGACACAATCCTCACTAATATATGAAATATCAAAATCTATAACTTCCCACTTTAATTCTTTTTGACTTTCACTTTCTTCTATTACTTCGCCTTTCTTATATTTATAAATATAACCTGAACTACAAAATTCAGTAAAGCCATTAGATAATAACAAACTAAGTTTCTCAGGAGATTGTCTTACCTCAGGTTTAAGTAACTCTTCTTCTAATTCTAAAATATGATTCTTTAACTTCTCCATTAAACAAACCTCCTAAAATATCATATTTGTCTCATAAAATCATAAAATATTTCCGCCATGAAAAAAACATTCATATACCTTTTTATCATTATAATAAATTTCCTCATAACCTTGAAACCAATTGAATTCTCCAGTTATTATTGTATGATACTTATATTCTCCATTTTCATATACTAGTGGTCCTCTATAAGGATATTTACTATTTACGCTAGACAATACTTCTTTTAGAAACGAACCTGAAAATTCTTCAGATAGAACTCGACCAATATAATTCATTGACCATATTGGAGTATCCTCTTGCCATACTGCTTCCTCACCTGCAAAATTTCTTCCGCCTAAATAAGTATCAATATATTTAAAATCTCCTTCTATATAACGTAAATCATGTGAGCTTGGTCTTGAAGGCTCAACTTCAGCTCCTCTACCTGCATATGTTTTCTTTTTAGCTTTACATAAAAACTCTATAACTTTTTCATTTTTCTTAATTTCTTGTGAGCTATCTTCTCTTAAGCCACATGGGCCATCACTACTTTTAACCAATTTATCAATACTTACTTTAAATAAATCACTTATAGAAATTAAATTCTCAATATCAGGATATGATTGACCTATTTCCCACTTTGCAACTGCTTGTCTAGAAACACCAATATATTCAGATAATAATTCTTGGGATAACCCCTGCTCTTTTCTAAGTTCTTGTAACTTTGCTCCAAAACTCATTTTATCACCTCAAGATAAGTATACAAAGATTGTAAATATATGCCTATCACCTAACATTAACATTCTTGACAACTAATAGTTGCACATTTAAATATATTATATCATTATAAAATAAAAGAGCTTTTCAGCTCTAATAATTTTATGTCTATTTTCTATTAGCAACTAATACCCCTACAAGTGGATGTAACTTGTGTAATTCTACCGTAAAATCATAATTTTTAAAACAATTCTTTAATTCTTCTACTGTAGATGGAGAATCTACCTCTGGGCCATATCCGACCATTGAAAATTCTTCTATATAGCTGCTAGGCTTTTCAAAAAACATTAAATCTCCAATAATTATACTTTCTAAACTTTCTCCTCCTAAAGAAATCATCTTCTCTATAGCTTTTTCTTTAAATTTAGTTGTTAAATGATGTAATGCATAGTTAGATATTATCTTTGTGATTCTCTTTTCTTTTAAGTTTATATTTAATTCTGGCTCTTCAAAAGTTCCAATATAAAATTCAGCATTATTTACCTTTTCAATTGCTATTCTTTCAAATGCCTTTTTGATCATTCCTTCACTAATATCTATACCAATTGCTAAATTTACGTCTTTAGATAATTCAATAATCTGTTTACCATTACCACACCCTAAATCTAAAATCACATCTCTAGTATTTGGTGTAAGCAATTTATTAATTAGTTCTTGAGTTTTTGCTCTCCAATAATAGCTATCTGTCTTATATTCCTTACTAGCATCCTCAAATCTATCTCTTGCTTTTACTTCCATATTTGTTATCTTGATTATATCAATAAGTTCTTCAATACCTTCAAAAGCATTATTTTGTATTTGCCTTTGCGCCTTATTTAATGAAGAAATAACTATATCTATATGCTTCTTTTTTTCTTCAAGTATATCTATTTGTGAATTTATTACATGCTTCAGTGATTTATTATTTTTATCAACTATACCTTTTATTTCATCAAGCGATAATCCCATATATTTAAGTGTAGTAATTTGCTGTAATATTATAAAATCATTATCTGAATAAATCCTATATCCAGCTTCAGTTCTTGATGATGGCTTAAGTAGTCCAATTTTATCATAATGTAATAAGGTTTTAACTGTAACACCTGTCCTTTTTGCGAACTCACTAATTTTCAAGATTATCCCTCCCCTCTAAATAATTATAAATTCTACCCCAAGGTTAGAGTCAATATTTTATTATAAAAAATTATTGACTCTAACGTTACGTTATAGCTTAATATAATATTAGAGCTAGAATATATTGTCAAAAACTCATTGCCGGCAAAGCGTTAGATAATACTAACTCTCAAATCAAAATTGGAGGTAATTTATGCGAACAGTAAAGGAAGTATCAGAACTAACAGGAGTAAGTGTACGTACACTACACTATTATGATGAAATAGGATTATTAAAACCAAGTGAGGTTACAGATTCAGGTTATAGACTTTATGATGATGAAGCTCTTGAAACCTTACATCAAGTTCTATTTTTCAAAGAACTTGACGTTCCTTTAAAAGAAATTAAAAATATTATGTCTAACCCCAATTTTGATAAAAAACAAGCTCTAAAGAATCAAAAAAAGCTGCTTACTATAAAAAGAGATAGATTAAATGATTTAATAGGGCTTATAAATAAACGAATAAAAGGAGAGAATGCAATGAGTTTCAAAGAATTCGATATGAGTGAATATTTTAGTGTATTAGAAGAGTTTAAAAATGGTCATGAAGATGAAGTTATAAAATATTATGGCAGTAAAGATGAATTTAATGAATTTATTGAGAAATGTAAATCTAATGAAGAAGATATTGCTAAAATGGCTATAAAGCAGTTTGGCAGTATAGAAAAATATACAGAAGCCATGAAAAACAACCTTAATAATTTCTCAAGTATAATGGATCAATATGATACGTTTAAGAAAGATTATTTGGAAGAAAGTATGCAAAAGTCAGAAGAACTTTATAATAAACTTACAGCTGACTTGAACAAAGATCCTAAATCAGAAGAAGTACAAAAAATTGTTTGTGAAATAGATACTATGACTAAGGAAAATTATAAATTTTTAAAAATGAATATGGGAGAAAACCATTGGGGACTTATGGCTGATTTTTATTTATCAAAGCCTACGTATATTAAAGTTAATGATCAAAAATATGGTATTGGTGCATCAAAGTTTATTGGTGAAGCTTTAAAATATTATTCTGAAAGTCATTAATTGATTTTGTTTATTAAAATAGCCACATTAAGCTAATAAGATTATTCTTTAGCTTAATGTGGCTTAAAATTATATATCTAAACTTTGATTAAATCTAATTACTCTCCATGAATTTAGTTTTTTATCGAATTCAAATTCCATTATGCCACACATCTCAACCTTAAATAGATGTCTTTTATATACTGGAAGTTGTAATAAATTACACATTAAGAGTCTTATATATCCTTCATGACTAACTAAAAGAACGTTTTTATTATCCTTTTTAAGTTCTTCTAGAAGTTCATCTTGCCTTTTCTTTACCTCTTCTCCTGTTTCCCCCTCAGGAAATCTCACATCTTTTGCGTATGTAAAAAAGTCATTCCAGAAATCTGGATATTTTTCTATTATTTCTTCATCACTCAAGGATTCAATTATTCCATTATCTATTTCATTTAATCTTTTATCTCTAATTATTTCTAATCCTTCATTTTCTGCAACATATTTAGCTGTTTGAAACGCTCTTAAATATTCACTAGCAATAATTTTATCAACTTTCTCATATTTAAAATAGTCTACTAATCTTTTAGCTTTTTCTACTCCTTCATCACTTAAAGGTGAATCCTGATGTTTAAGTTTATCATTATAATAATCTCCAAACTCTTTACTAGCATGTCTAACTATAAAAATCCTCATTTTAATCCCCCACAACCTATATATTTTGTAACCTATTACATATTATTTAAATTAAATAAAAATATTCTCATTACATTATTTTTATAAAAAAATAAGTCCTTTTCCTAGGACTTATTTCTTAAAACTATTATTATTTTGTTTTAAATCTACCATTCCGCTTAACATGTCGCCAATTGAATCTAGAACCCTAACATTTTCCTCTAGCACCTTTAAATCTTGCTCTAATTCTTTTTTGTTCTGATTACCTTGAATACTCAATTCGTTAAATGATATTTCATCCATTTAAATCACTCCAAACTATATTAATATATATTATTAATAGTTTGATTATTTTAATATTTTATATTCATGGGTCGTAATAACAGTTAAATTTAAATTATTTTTTATTTCTAAGACGATGCATACTAAAATTAATTATTGATGATAAAATCATTGAAGTCCATCCTATTATCCAATACTCATCAAACCCACCACTAAGCATTGCAATTAAAATACATATCACTGCAACAAATAAAGTGGCTATTCTTAGAATATTTAAAAACTTATTTGTTTTCAAGTTAATCCACCTACCTCATAATCTACATTTCTTTTCGTCTTCTATATAAAAGCTCTGCTTTTACTGCACATAAAATATAAGTAATTATGAGAAGTGGGATTAACAACCAAATAAAACCTCTTGAAATTGCAAAAGGTGTTTCAAATAAGAAATGTCTCCAAAAGGTAAAACCACTCATTTCCCACAGCCCAGGTGTAAAGTATAATAGCTTAGGATTCATCATTGCATTAACATTAATAGACCTAAAAGAATTTAAAAATCCTAAAAGTGGCAAGTATACAATAGCTAATGATGCCCACATATTAGATAGCCTTTTATATTTTCCCGCCTTAGACATAGCATCTGAGAAAATATCTTCTTGGCTATTTTCACTCACTTTCTTAAAATACTGAGCTCCATAAAATTTACTACCAGCTATATGCTTCCAACCACTATCTTCAAATAAGGTGGTATAATCAATGAAATCTTCTTGATTATTAAACTTTCTAAAATCAATTCTTATAATTGCATCCTCTGGCTTAACTTTTCTAAATTTATACGTAAATATTACATCCTCTAATTCATAACCTTTTTTAGCCATATCATTTAACCATTTTTCTTCTTTATCATAATCAATAAAAAACTTTATTTTTCTCACATCAATACCCCCTTAATTACAATTTCATCAGTTCTTTTGTCACACTAACCATTCTGATCATTCTTTCATAGTCAAGCTTTAATATTTCTCTTCCCTTATCCGTTATTACATAAACCTTTCGTCTGCTATCATCACTTTTAACTGATTCTATAAGCTTTTGCTTTTGTAAATTTTCTAAAGCTCCATAAAGGGTACCTGCGGCTATCTTTACTTGTTCATTACTTAATTCTTCAATCTTTTGCATAATAAGATATCCATGTGAAGGTTCTATTAATGCTAAAAGAATGTAATAAGTTGTTTCTGTTAATGGTAAGTTTTTATCTCTATTCATAGTTCCTCCAAATAGTAAGTTAAACTATATAGTTTACCTGTATAGTTATATTATATACAGTCTAACTATATATTGTCAACATATGGATATATTGATTTATTTTAGCATAAAAAAAACAGAGACTGCCGTCTCTGCCTTAATATACTATACTTCAACTTTCATTCCATCATATGCAAATAGTATTCCATCATATTGTTCTTGAAATTTTAAATAGTCATCATATGACTTGCCCCAATCTTCTTCCAGATGTGTTATAATAACTTTCTTAATTTTATATTGATTTTTTAGATCTTCAATTTCATTCATTCTGAAAAGTTCACTAAATATATTACTCTCATTATTCAATATGTAGCCATCCTTAAGCTCATCTCCAACAATTGTATTTCCAATTATCATAACATCAGCATCCATAAATATATTATTTATAGGAAATGGCTTAACATCACAGGGTGCATATATAACTTTTTTATTCTTTTCTTCAAATACAAATACTGTTGCAACTCCAGCTTTAATAAATGTTAATTTAATTTGATCTAAGTATATATGCTCTTCTATAACTTCTCTTTTAATTAAATTTCTGACTTTTTCATAGTAATCTAAATATGAACCATACTTAGATTTTATAGAATTTATATCTTCCATTACATGTTTCATAGCATGTACCATTATAGCGTTTGAGCATTCCTTCTTCTCTGCTACTTCAAACCAATTAAGTCTTAAATGCTCAAACACTCTCATTCCAAGCACATGATCAGGATCCATATGGCTAAATAACACTTTATTTACCTCTTTAATATTAGAATAATTAAGGGCATGGACTATATCCTCAGGCGTATCAACTAATAATTCTATATCCTCAAGATATAAACTACAGCCATATCTTGAATATGGTTTTCCCTTTTCTCTTGCTTCTACACACACCTTACACTGACATAAAGGTTTAGGCAATGCTACACATCCTCCACTACCTAGGATTGTAAAATTCATTTATGTTCCTCCTATTACCTGTCTTTTGTATTTATAGTTCTTAACTTTAAAAACATATCTTTACCATCTGCCCAATTTTTCAAATTTATTAACCTTTCACCATTATCACCATGTTCTTCATCGTTATACGCATCTATTAGCTTTTCACATGGTACACTTGTACAGTGACCACAATGACTAAAGCCTTTTTCTATTGAACAACTTGCAATTGAACATTTTCCCCAGAAAGGTTGTCCTTTACTTTTTTGACAACCTGGGCAATTTGTCTTTTCCTTCCACTCGCAAACTCCACAATAAGTACCACACATTCCTATCAAATCTTTGTCCATAACCTTACTCCCTCTCCCATAAACATTCACTTATAGTTAATTCAGAAAATACTGCTTCAAAACTTGAATATGAAGGACTACAAGCATATATTCCAATGTTAATTTCTTTACTTCCCTCAAACAAATGAAAAATTCTCATTTGCTTAAATACTTTACCGTCGTATGAATTTTCAATACAAAAATCACTTTCTCTACGACTTAATCTATAATACATTGTTTTTATATTTCCATCTATATCAGTAGTTGCCCAATCAGAATATCCATTATTAGTAACTACACTACCTAGCCTTTGATATTCATCATTCTCATACTCAATTGAAGCCTTAAACCAGTTGTCTGAGTTTTGATAAATAATGACTCCGCATTGATCAAATAACTTTTTACTATTGAAATCTGTCCTTATTGTAAATGAAAAATATTTTTCTTCTGTTTTAATTAATAATGCTGGAGCATTATCATTCCTAAAGCCATAATAAGTTCTTTGCCAAAAATCTGTATTAGGATCTGTTGTAATAATAATCTTATCCTTATTTACTTCATGATTTTTGGGCTCATTAATCCAGAAACAATTACTTAAATCAAAATTAAACATACTTCACCTCTTATAATTATTTATAATATCTAGAGACCTTTTTGCTTCATTTCTTATAATTTCATTACTATCACTTTCCATAATATCTTTTAGTATTTTTAGTGTTTTTTCAGTTTTAAAACTTTCTAAGGCTCTAACTATTTTCCACCTTATAATTTCATCTTCTCTGTATTTCTCTAAAACCAATATTAGCTCTTCTAAAGCACTGTTCTCAGATACATTATTATAAAAACATATAAATCCAATAGCATCTATAGCTTCTCTAATACTTAAAACATAATTGGATTTTAAAACATTTATAAGTTCAGGTAATATCTCTATTCCCATGTGTGATAAAGTCCTTGCAATAATATCTCTAGGAAGCGGATAACTCTTTTTATTAAATTTCTTAGCAGGTAATTCTCTATATTGGTTATTCCCGATACGCCCTAGGTAATTTACCATAATTTTAGCTGCTTCAATAGAACCCTGTGATAAGGCTTCACATATTTCAAGCTTTGTATAAAGTTTCTTTTCATCTTCTAACATTTCACAAAACAAATAAATGGTGTCTTTTTCTAAACCATATATACTCCTAAATAACTTTATTGCAATGGTTCTTTTATATGCTTCTTTAGATTTTAATAGTTCTAATAGTTCATCTTTATTTAAGCTTAAGTAATTCTCTATTTCTTTTGATTCTACATATCCACGATTTTTTAATTGTTCATCTGAACTTCTCATTTACTTCTCCTATGTTACATAATTATTGTAATTCTTTTAATAGAACCTCAAAATCCCATTTGTTCATTCTACCTTCAAATATACAGTTCATATATTTAGTAGATTCTTTTTCAAATGGTAACCATTCAAATCTGTCATGCTCATCTGATAAAGTTACTGTACCTTCTTTTATTGTACATAAATAAATAATTCCAGCTATCTGAAAATTATCATCAATATATGTCCAAGTATCGAGAATCCTTAATGGATTTACCTTTAAACTAAGCTCTTCCTTTATTTCTCTATCTAATGTTTCTTCAGGTGTTTCGCCATATTCTAACCTACCACCAGGTAATTCAAATAAATTATGATCAACAGATGATTTGTGAACAGCTAGAAATTTATTGTCCTTAATAATTAATGCCTTAGTTGCAAAGTATATTATTTTATTATTCATATTCTACTCCTTTATATATTCCATTGGCGTAAATCTAATTCCATCAACTAATTGTTCAACATCCTTATCCTTAAATCCAAGTGAATGGTAGAAACCAACTGCATAAGGTGAAGAATTTACAGTAATCTTTATTTCTTGTATTGATTCTTTAACCTTTTCAAATAGTTTTTTCCCAATTCCTTGTTTATGATATTCCCTATCTACAAAAAGCAAACATATATGATTTACCTTCCTTGTTCCTATAACGCCAATTATTTTGTTATCATCAAAACATCCAAAGAACCTTAAGGCTCCCTCTTGAAATTCATCCTTTAATGAATCTGATTCAATAAATTTTATAAATGTTTCTACTCCTTCTTCCGGAAAATCAGGAGCTTCAAACTTCATAAAAACTTTTTTGATAAGCTCTGTGGCATCCTTTAATTCAATTAGCTTTAGTTCTCGAACTTCATATCTAAAATCACTCATATTTACTCCTTTTTAAAAGAAAGCTTTTTTATTAAATCATAGCAAAATATTCCTTTAATTACAAATTCATGATGTATGGGCATTTGACAAGCTTATTCCATTATTAATTTATAAACTTAATTATTTTTGATAAATTCTTTTCATTCTTTGCTCCCCCTATTTATTTCTAAAAATAGAATCTATATAATCAAATAAAATGGTAGGGGGGAATACATATGAGTAATATAAAAGTAATTATTATGGATGTAGACGGTACATTAACAAATAGTAAAAAAGAAATATCTAAAAAGACAAAAGAAGCTTTAATTAAAGCTCAAAAATTTGGAGCTATATTGATTCTAGCTTCTGGAAGACCTACGTCAGGATTAATGGATTTTGCTAAAGAATTAAAAATGGATGAAAATCATGGCCTTCTTGTTTCTTTTAATGGAGCTAAGGTTGTTGATTGTGAGACAAACGAAACTTTATTTAATGAAACCATGAGTATTGAGCACGGACAAGCTGTACTTGAGCATATGAAAAAATTTGATGTTAGTCCTATGATTGACAAAGGCGATTATATGTATGTTAATGATGTTTTTAACAATCAAATAAATAACAATGGTACTTCTATTAATATAATTGAATATGAATCTCGTGGCGGGAAATTCAAATTATGCGAGAAAGATGACTTAGCAGCATTTGCTGACTATCCATTAAATAAAATTTTAACTGCTGGAGACCCTGATTATCTTAAAGAGCATTATAAGGAAATGATGGAGCCATTTAAAGATTCTTTATGCTGTGTGTTTACAGCACCTTTTTACTTTGAATTTACTGCGGAAGGAATTGATAAGGCAAAGGCTTTAGATACAGTGCTAACTCCAATGGGATATAAAAAGGAAGAGATGATAGCTTTTGGTGATGGTCATAATGATGCTTCAATGGTTAAATATGCTGGTATAGGTGTGGCTATGGCTAATGCAGTAGAGGATTTAAAAGATATTGCTGATGAAATGACTTTATCTAATGAAGAAGATGGTATTGCTTATACATTAAGCAAGTACTTTGAGAATTTAGATTTAGAGCCAGCAATTTAAATTCTCATATTAAAATACTAAAACTGTTCATGAAATAATCTTCGTGAACAGTTTCTTATTAACAAAATCTTTATTTTAAACAATGCATATAATCTTTTGCTTCACTTCCATCTACCAAGAATGATTGACCTTTTGAACAAAATACCGAAGTTGAAGTATATTCTATATCAGCATTTCTGTTATAACCTATTTTTTCAATCACTTCATTCTCATTATGGCAAATATCATATCCATCAAATATGAAGTTTAATTTCCCTTTTCCTTTAGTAATTGCCACAAAATCAGTTCCATAATTCATAAAGGTGGCTACTGGTCCTCTTCCTATAATAATTACTTTTTCATTATTAATTTCAGGTGTTTGAAAGCTTCCATTTAACTTTTCTATATCTGATAATAGTCTTCCCATATTATCTATATGTGCTTCAATTTTATATCTATAGAATGGCTCTATCAATGCATTTTTACAACTTTCTAAACCTTGCCTTAATGCTCTATAGGTGGCTTCTCTAAAGTCTCCACCAGATGTATGCTTATTATGAGCTCTTCCAGTTAATAAAATTATTTTTACATCTGTTAAAGGTGATCCTGTTAGTATGCCATGGTGTTCCCTTTCGAATATATGAGTTCTCACTAAGTTTTGGTGACCTATTGTCATGTCATCAGCATGGCATTGATTTTCAAAAATTATTCCGCTATTTCTTTCAGCTGATTCAAGCTTTAAGTGAACTTCAGCATAATGCTTTAATGGTTCAAAATGGCCATATCCTATTCCTTCAGTTAATATGGTTTCCTTATATAAAATCTCACATGGCCCAAATTCAACATTAAGCCTAAATCTCTCTTCTAATAACTGTTTTAAGACCTCTAATTGAATTACACCCATTATATTAACTTGTATTTCTTGCAATTTATCATTCCACTCAACATTTAAAGAAGGATCTTCAGCTTCTAAAATTCTAAAATTATTTAACACATCTTTTATATTTAAAGACTTATCAAAAATCACTTTAGATTTTAATGTTGGTATCATTTCATAATTTACTTCTTCAAAATAGTTTCCTATCCCGTCACCAACCTTAGCTTCGTTTAGTCCAATAACTCCAAAAACTTCTCCTGCGGATATATTATCAACTGCTTTAAATTTATTACCATTATAGAGTCTTATTTGAGTAATTTTTTCAGTATATCTTTCCGTAGCTTCATTTACTTTCACTTCATCTCTAACCTTTAATTTACCAGTTAATGCTTTAATATAAGTTACTCTATTTCCCTGTTCGTCATATCTAATTTTATATACTTGTCCACCAAATTCATCATTTTCATTATATTGAGTATGGGTAAGCTTATCTAAAGCATATATAAATTCTTCAATTCCTATATCTTGTAAAGCTGAACCACAAAAACATGGGAATATTTTATTCTCCATAATCATCTTTTTAAGAGAATCTATCCATAAAGCTTCCTCAAAATCACCATTTAAATATAGTTCAAGTAGCTTTTCATCTCGCTCTGCTATAAATTCTATAACTTCTTCATTTAAAGGCTTCTTAGCAAATTCCTTTGAAATGAAAATCGCATCTTTCGTTAAGTTAGTCTTAATTTCATCTAGAACCCTTTCAGTATTTGCTGATGTTCTATCTACTTTATTTATGAAGAAAATGGTTGGCTTATTATACTTTCTTAGTAATTGCCATACTGTTTCTGTATGTCCTTGTACTCCTTCAACTCCACTTAATACAATAATTCCATAATCCATTGCATTAATAGCTCTCTCCATTTCAGGTGAAAAATCAATATGTCCTGGAGTATCAATTAAAAAATATGCTGAATCATTATAATTAAATAAGGCTTGGTCAGAAAATATCGTAATTCCCCTATCCTTTTCTATATTATGATTATCTAGCAAAGTATTTTTATGATCTACTCTTCCTCTATTTCTAATACTTTTTGTATGATAAAGTATTTGCTCAGCCAAAGTTGTTTTTCCTGCATCAACATGAGCTAATATACCTATTGTCTTATTCATTGTGTCCTCCATCATATGGTACAATATAATTTTCTATCGATATAATTAATTTTACAATTATATTAAAGATAATCAATATTAAGTTTAAATAAAAATGCCGTAATTCCAAGTAGAATATACGGCATTAAAAATATAAAGTATTATTTTTTAACAAATTTAGGTTGTGGTTTATTTGCTGTATGCGAAGTATTTGTTTGAACTTCATCTGTAGGTATATCATATTCGACCCTTTCAAATTGTGATCTACTTTTATCTGGTTTACGATTTTTATTTACTGCCATAATAATCACTCCTTTAGTTGTTATAGAGTTATTATGCTCATGTTAATTGATATTTATAATTTCAAATTATTCTTCTAATTCTAGTTTCTTATTATAAACTGATTTTACTATAAAGGTAATTACAATGGTTAATATAAATAAATCTGTTATTAACCCTGAACCTACATTAGTTAATTGACCATTTAATAAAAATTTGCTTTTCCCACTTAGCAATTCAAATATTGACATTGCAAAAGCTACTGTTCCACTTAAGCCCATTAATCCAATAATAATTTTATGATTATTTCTTTTGCCCAAGTATACATCCTGAAGAATCATCTCTACAGATCCTACCATAGTTGCAAACATTAATATAATGATATTTGAGTACATTTCATCAGCCCAGTAAATATCTGAACTTTTTAAAAATGCATCTAATAAAAGTAATACTGCCATGATAATTACAACATGTTTAAACACATTTCCTCTAACCCACAATTGTCTCTCATCAAATTCACAATTATCTCTCATAAACTATTCCTCCCAAAATAAATCATCTAATTTCTTACCTAAGACTTTGCAAATAGCAATACATAATTTAATTGTTGGATTATAATCACCTTTTTCAATGGCATTCATAGTTTGTCTTGTGATACCAACTGCTTCTGCTAAGTCCTTTTGTGTCATATCTATTGCTGCCCTTGCAGCTTTTATTCTCAAGTTTTTTGCCATCTGCTCACCGTCCTTTCTATATATAATATTATAATATATATTAATTTGTGTCAAATATATATTACATTTATTAATATATATTTTAATGCTAAAACAAAATGGGTTAATTGAAGCACGAGATGCCACTTTGTAAAACGAAAAGCAATCTTTGAAACCGACAATTCAATATTTGTAAACGAAATGCCACTTTTGTATCCGAAATGCAGGTTTTGTAAATGAAAAACAACTTTTGTAACCCAAATGCAGTTTGATTTTTGGTTTTTATTAAAGTATTATAATTAAAATAAGCATGCTAAATGGAGGTCGACTCCCTCTCGATTTTTTTGTAATCGGAGAATCCACCTCTGATTTCAGTTCTTTATGAGCTGTTGGCGGCACTGTTTATATTATTATTTTTTGAGAAGAGTAGGCTTCAACATGATGTCATTGGCGGCAACCTGTGAACATCCTAGTTTATGTAGTACTTCTTCTCCATAGTAAAAGCTGAACGTTTCGTATGGGCTACGGTTGTTCAGCTTTTTTCTTTTGTATGAATTAATGTGATTCATCATTAAACTAACATCTTCCTGTGTGAGTTGGTCAAAGCTGGCACCCTTAGGAATAACTCGACGAATCAATTCATGATTCACTTCGATAGCACCTTTTTGATAAGGACTACCTGCATCACAGTAAAATACATTGGTACGAAAAAATGGGAACGTAACCCGATGTTCAATGGATCTTGGATTGGAAAACTCACTTCCGTTATCTGTAAGTATTACAGGAAATAACTCTGAAAACAACTCCTTCCCAAGTACTTTATCGAGATGATTAAATACATCCGTAACGGACTTTGAAGTATTTGCATCCCGCAGGAATGCAAGCATCAGGCTGCAATCAACAAAGTGAATAGTCAAAAGACATTTACCGCCTTTTGTTCCAATGACAGAGTCCATCTGAACAACCGCTGTATCAGGATTTTTATCAATAAATGCACTAAATGCTTCATAGTTACGGCCAATACGACATCCTTTATCTACTTTAAACTCTGGCTTTTTGTAGCGTTCACGAAACTTTACTTTACGTGGTAAATCAATATTTCTGACATCAAAAAGGCAGGCATCAATGTAGTTATAAATTGTTTTCTCGCTGCACATAAGTTCATCTTCATGATTCACATAGATTTGGTGTATAGATTGTCCATTCTGAACAAGTGGTGAGATTATCTTATTTAACCGATCCACTTCCGCCTCAGAAACACATAACCCACTTCTGGATTGTGTTATAGATTCATGTGCTTTGAGATGCGCACGCTCCGCGTCGTAAATATTTTTTAATAGAGAGCATTTACTAAGTGTTTCACAACCATTACAAACATATGGAACACGAAACCTAGCAGTACAGATTTCTAAAATGAAATTAGAGCAGTTGTCATTACAGGATTGGCAAAGCTTACAGTACACAGTAGTTTTTCTAGTACAGCTTTTGCTTTGCAGCTGAAACGGTTCTTACAGGCGTTAAATGGATAGACAGGAAAACCAGTAGCAACTTCTGCACTATATTTGCGAACTTCTCTAGATATAGTAGTTGGGTTCTTATCTAATCTGCGACTAATTTCTTTGAAGGAAAGACTTTCTTTTAAAAATTTTTGCAAATCGAGTCTTTCTTCATAAGTAAAAAATTTAGACATATATCCTCCATTCTACCGCCAACTCTTTTAGGATATATGAATTTTAAACTTAGGAATATAAAAAGATTGGTATAATCCAATCTTTTGTAAGCCAGGATGCAACCTCCTGGTCATATATATTAAAATAAAAAACTTATAACTTAAATGAAATCGAAGGGTTGCATTTCGATTTGCAATTTAGGGCTAAAACAAAATGCAAAAAAAATAAAGTAGTATGAAATAAATTCATACTACTTTAATATTCTTAATCAAATATTGTTATAAAGTCTTTATTTTTGTGGGCATCAAAGCACATTTCTATTTGCTTTTTAGTATTTCTACCTAGAGATAACTCCGGCAAATTAGTTACATCAAAAAAGTCACTAGCTACTGTTTCAATATTCTTTTTAAATTCACCATCAACAAGTTCACATAGTACGAAAGCTTTATATACGCCATATGGAAATGGCTCTTCATAGTGTTTGCTTCTTTCTAGAACAGCAATTAATTTTTGTGGTATAACTTTAACACCTGCTTCCTCCATAGCTTCTTTTGCTACATTTTCTTTAATGGATAAATTTACTTCTGCCCAACCTCCAGGCAAAGACCAACATCCATCAATACTTTCCTTAACTAATAAAATTTTATCATCCTTAAATATTGCACCTCTTATCTCTACTTTAGGTGTTTGATAACCAACTTCATTGCAAAATAAATCTTTTATCTTTTCATTACTAATCTCGGTATATTCGCTTAGTATCTTAATTGATAAATCTCTTATTTGCTGAAATCTTTCAAGATCAAACTTATCAGTTGAATATGTTAAACCTGCTTGTGCAATTAACTGTAGTTCTTTAGCCCAGGTCAACCACTTAGGTTCCATTTCAATTCCTCCTTTAAAGCTCTGTTAAACAAAATTACTCATTTAATAAGTTTACTAGATCATTTAAATTTCTTATTACTTTATGTTTACTTCTAATAATTACTTTATTTCTTAATAATAATAAATTTCCTCTATTAAGCAAAACTGTTTTAATCCCTAACTTACTTGCTCCATCACAATTTCTTGGATTGTCATCAATAAATAATGCCTCTTCAGGTTTAACCCCTAGTTCTTCAATGGCATATTTGTACATCAATTCATTTGGCTTGGTTACTCCTTTTTTAGAAGAGATAATAAATGAAGAAAAATAATTACGTAAATTAGCTTGTCTAAATACATTTTCTAATGATGGCCATGCATCAGATATTACTGCTAATTTATAATCTTTGCATAAATCTGGTATTATCTCAAATACATCGTCATAGAATTTATATTTATCATAGTTATAAACAAAATCTTTAGCCAGTAATTCAACTTTTTCTTTGGTCAATTCAAGCTCTGGTAATTCACTTGAAAGTATTTCAAAAAAATTTGTGAAATGCTTGTACTCTTGTTCTTCAGTTGCAATTAAAGTTTGTGAATTTATATATCTCCAAGCTTTTTTCATAGCATTATTTTTATTTTTTAAAAAAGGTGAGTTAAACTTTTTCTTATTAATATATTTGTAAAAATTGGGTGAAATAGACCAACTTCCTGTTACCGGGCCATTTAACACTCTCCCTGAATCAAATAAAATAGCTTTTATATTATTATTCATATAAAAACCCTCCTACATTGAAGCTATCCATCTCATTAAAAAATATACACCGCCTGAGTACACTCCTATTATTGTTGATAATACAGGAAAAATAGTAAATTTATTATCTCTATACTTATAAAAATGTAAACTCAATGCCAATATAAATAAACCAAATACCACTAACCAATATCTAAAAAGCAGAAATGGAAATGCTATTAAACCTGCCATTGCTATTATTGACGCTGTATTTATTGGAATTTTACTTTCCTTATTTACCCTAAAGTATAAAATCCCAAAAAGTGTTCCAAGTACTGCTGAACCTATCCAAATTGTATTTATAATATTTTCCTGATAACTTGCTAGTTTATCACTAAAAAACATATATAAAACTATTCCTTGTGTAATAATCAAGAGTATTATCATAAATGATATAACTTTCTTCATAACTTCATCCCTTAATTCTTAAATTTTTATCTATACATTGATTAAATAGTTACTTCTCTTAGTCAATTTTTTAAACTCTTCAAAAGAAATTAGCCCTATTCCTCCTTGTTTAAATTTCTCTAGTATCTTAGGCATATTCCCCATATTAGATGTTACAATTGCATCAACTATAACAAAAACCTTATATCCTCTATATTTAGCACCTTTAGATGTTTTATATACACAATTGGCTGCATCTAGTCCTATTATAAATAGTTCCTTAATTCCTTTCTCCATAATAAAATCATTCAAGTCTGAATTAGTAAATGCATCTCCTTTTTCCTTTGTAAAAATATTATTACCAATAATATTTATTCGTGAATCTATTTCACTTCCTGGTGTTCCTTTAATAAACCTATTTCTATTAATTAATCTATAAAAGAAATTATTCTTAAAATAATGCTTTATATATATAATAGCTATTCCTTTTTTATTACTTTCATTAATGATTAGATTTGCATCATTAATAAGTTTATTTGTATCTTTATAGGGACTTTTCGATTTTGTTCCAGTTGCATCCTCTTGTATATCTATCACAAGTAAAGCTCTTTTATTTTTCTCATTATCCACCAATATACATCCTTCCAAAATCGTTAATATTAACCTTCTAATATATTATAATACAAATATAACTTTATATCACTTTAAATCATTTTATATGATTATACATAAAATCCTTATTATTCACCTTTTTTTTATATTCACATATATCATTTAGTGTAATAAAAATTTTAATGGAGTATAAAATGCAAGCTGAAAAATTAATTGAAAATAATGAAAATGTGTATGAACTTGATTCTGAAAATATCTATTTTCCGAAAACTATAAATCAGTATCCTGATTTTACTCAAATGCCATTTATACCTAATCCATATTTTATGGCAAGGACCCACTATGATGAAGAGTTTTTTCAAGACCCAGATGCTGCAATCGAAGAACCTAATACTGAATCAGAAGAATTTAGACATAAAAAATCCAAAGAACAGCATTGTGAGGAGCATGAAAAAGAGCATCATGAAGAGGACCATAATCCTGAAAAATTTAATTATGAAATTTATGCTTTTGAATATGAATCTCACCCTTATCAACAGTCTTTAGAAAATCAAAACCTTAACCCAATGTATAATTATAATCCATATACTAACCAAAATTATATGCCATATGCTACTCAAAATCATATGCCATGTAATACTCAAAATAATATGCCATATAACTATCAATACCCAATGTACAAATTTGATCCATTTTTTAGATTCTTTATTTATTAATACTTTGAAAAATCGTTCAAACTATCATTTACTTAGTATTAAATAAATGTCATAAAAAGTACCGTAAAAAAATTTACGGTACTTTTTCTTATCATTTATTATTTTTAAGCTCATCTATCAATTGTTCATTTCTTTTCATTGACATCATCCTTAAATAAGGAAGGAGTTCTATATAACTGAATAACTCTTTTTCAGTGCACATTACCTGCTTTACCTTGTTATTTCTACTTTTTTTGATTATCACCTTACGGCCTTTTTTTATAGCTTCTAAAGCCTTAACAAATACTTTCTTTATATATTGGTATAAATGATCATTTTCCTTTGTTCTTCTCTCCAGTTCTTCATCTTTAAGATAATCTAATGCACCATCTTTATTATAGAGTTTATAAATACAACTTTCTAAATCATCATAAATGATGAACTCATTATCCTCATTTTTTATATTTCCAAATACTTTTTCCATTGCAGAATAGGTAGTGATCCATACATCACCTGCCTGCTTTATTTCATCCTGTTCAAACTTGCCTCTTTCTATAGCTTTTCTAATGGTAGATCCATCAGATAATCCCCACTTTTTTGCTGCTTCTGATAGAGTCATTACTTCATTAATCTTTCTTATATTTTCTTCATCATTTATTATAAATATTGCTTTTATATCCGACTTTTCTAAATGTCCGTTAAAATTTTCTAATTTTATTCCCATTTGATCATACTGATTAGCTAAAACCAATATACTTTCTCTTTTGTATAATAAATTATAAATAGCATCAATACTTACTAGTGGTACTTCTAATTGGTTATCTTTAGTTTCATAAACCTGTGCTGGATAGAGCCTTCTATTTTCCATTGTTATAATGCAGATATTACTCATAACCTATTCACCTCTTATTACTTATTCACTATCTAGTGACAACTTAATTATATATTTTCACCTAAAAACTTGCAATCATTAAATACGTTCCCTGTAGTTCAAATATTCTCTAATACTAAAAGTATCTCTACAATTCACTATTTTACTATTATTATCACATTTATTTCACTACATAGTGAACCAATGATTATACTTATTGTATAATCAAAAAAGCTCTATGGACGTACCAAAGAACTTTTTATATTTTCTATATTCCAAATATATTCATGAATGTATGGGCTGCTATTCGTTCATAGGCATTTATGCCTTTAACCTTATAAAACCAGTAACTACCTCACCCCAAATCTTTTACTTATAGCTTTATGCTTTGTTTCAATTGCCCCTCTTGGGCAAAGTTCCTGACAACAAAAACATCTAATGCAGCTACTATAATTCCATTTAGGTCTTAATTTCTTATCTTTTTCAACAAAGGATATTACCTTTGGTCTTTCTGGACATACCTCGTCACATTTTTTGCATCCTACACATTTATCTTCTATTAAGACTGGATTTGGGGCAGTTAGCGAGGAAACCAAATTATTTAAGGTTGGAGTCAAAAAGTTAACCACTTTTGCATTACGAGATAGCTTAAAATTCTTGCATCTCATTTTTTCAATTTTTTCACCTAATACCTCAATTTCTTCTGGAAGTACTGCTCCCCATTTAGTTTCATGAGCACATTTAAAAATGGTACTTCTAATACCATGTCATAACCAATAAGTCTTACGGCTGTAGAATCTACTGCACTAAGGCATTTTCCCATGATTATAGTATCCATTTTTTTAGGAGTACCGTTTCTAGGTCCATTCCCTTCCATAGCTATTATTCCGTCAAGTATTGCAAAACTTGTTTTAACAACAGAGTTTAAATCCAATAACATCTTACTGAATTTAATTGGTTCTGGAAGTTTTGTATGCCACTCAGCTTTTTTTCTACCGGGTATACACCCAAATTGGTTCTTAACTGCTCCAGTATAGTACATCATGGCATGAGTTTTTAATTTTGGAAGAGTAATAACTACATCAGCTTCATATGGTGCCTTTGCTATATTCCAATATTTATACATAATTGGATTCTCAAGTTCAACATGAACTTCCTCATTAAAATCCACAAACTTTACTCCATATTTATTAGCTACTTCCATTAACCCTGAATTTTCTGCTGCTTTTCTTGTATCTTCAGAACCCGGTGAATCTCCAAAAACTATATTATTACTATATTCCTTAACAATTCTAATAACAGCTTCAAAAAAAGCATAATGGGTTATAACTGGTGACCCCTTTTCAATAACACTTAATAAATTAGGTTTTAGAAGCACTTTACTATCTTTAGGTATAAGTGTTTTTAAAAATGTCGTTCCACCCAAAAGCTCAAAACCTTCTCTAAGTTTTTTTTCAATAATATCTACATCATATTCAGTACACTTTAAAAGCGCCACTCTTTCCATTTTATACCACTCCCCTCGATATAGATTATACCATTTTTTTCTATAATAAAAGAAGTTTTATTGTTAATTATATTTCTAAACAAAATAATATTATAGCTTGTTGAACATATAGCAATGCTTTCTTAAATTCATAACCTACAAAATATTTCGACTCAATAACTTCTGCTGAAACCTCTTCCCCTCTAAAAAATGGAGGACAAGGATTTAATAAAGCATTCTCATTGGCTTTTAGCATGAGTTCAGTTGTAACTTGGAAAGATTCAAACCTCTCATTCATTTCAGGTAATGGATCAGTTAAAACTATATCAGTATTTCTTAACCCCTCTTCCATAGAATTCAACACTTTAAACTCTCCTAAATCTCCACTCATTTCATAACCTTGTGGACAAACTTGAGTTAATTTTAACTTCAGTACTTTTGATGCTTCTGCCCATGACCTACCTATATTTCCATCTGCTCCAACAAACGTATATTTTAAATCTAAATAATGTTCTCTTAGCTTTTTTATGGAATATAAATCTGAAAGGATCTCACAAGGGTGATTTTCACTTGTCATTGCATTAATAATTGGAATTTTTGTATATTCACACATTTTTTCAATCAAACTAATATCCGGATGTCTTACTATAATTCCATCAGCCCAATTTTCTAAGTATGAAACTACATCTTTTATATCTTCTTTTTTAACTAGTGCATCACTTGGAAACAATATGACTTGTCCACCTAGAGATGTTATTCCTTTTTCAAAAGTTACTCTAGTTCTAATACTTGAATTAGGAAAGAAAAGTACAAAAGTCTTATTCTTTAGATATTCAATATTACTATTATCTTCTAATTCTTTTGCTTTTTTGAATATTTTTTCAATATCATGTTTTGATAAATCTGTTATTCTTAATAAATTTCTCATATTTAGCCCACCCCAATAATTTATTTAAATAATATTATATCCAAATTTTAGAATCCCATCAATTTTGTTATTTTTTTTCAACATTAAAAGCTGCATCCTTAAGTTGCAGCTCCAAGCTTTAAATACTAATTAATTTTACTTATCCAAGCCCCTTTTCTTATATACAAATACAAAAATTAATGCTCCAATTATTATCCAAGCTATCATTATTGCAATTCTTTTAATGTCACCTGAGCCTAATGCTTCTCCTTTTAATGACTTTTCTAACATTGTATTCATATGCGTGTTAGGTATAATTCCTGCAAGGGTTTCAAAAGTTTTATTGAATCTTGAGAATATTGGCAGCATAAGAAATACAAAAAGTACAGGCATTCCAATTACTCCAGTAGACATTTGATTGGGTGAAAGGATTCCAATTACTGCTCCTAGTTCAATCATTGTGAATATCACTGGAGTTGTAAGAAGTATATATATTCCTAAATATTTAACTTCAATCCCAATTATGAAGAAGATTACAATATCAATTATTTCTGTTAAAAGAAGTGTTATAAGTGCCTTTCCTGCAAGGAATTCTGCAGCAGATACCCCTGAAAGCATAAGTGTTCTAAGAGTATTTTTTTCTTTTTCCTCCGCAATAAGCATTGCTATACAAAAACCTGTTATTAGTGTAAGGCTCATACCTAAACACATGATTAATATATAAGATTTTCCTATACCTTCCTCAGAGGAGCTTGCCCCAAGTATCTTCGAATATATAACACTAAAGATAATAGGCAGAAAATACATAATAGATACATTCATATTTTTGCCTAAATCTTTTATTTCTTTTTTAAATAGTGCATTTATTTTTCTCAATGATAGCTCCATTATAGTTCCCTCCCAGTAAGATTTAAGAATATTTTTTCTAAGCTTGGCTCCATTGAGTGAATTGCTAGAAGTCTTTCTTCTTCTATCCATGTTTTAATTGCCTTTGCACCTTCAAAATTATTCTTAATCATTATTTCTTTATTTTCATCTTTTAATATTACTTTGATATTATCGTTTGTATATTTAAGCTTCAATTCATCAGGATTTCCTATATCTACTATTTCTCCATCATTTAAAAATGCAACTCTATGACAAAGCTTGTCAGCTTCCTCCATATTATGAGTGGTTAAAAATATTGTAGTTCCTTCTTTATTAAGTTTTTTAAGCATCTTATGAATTTCTAAGGTTGTTCCTGGATCTAATGAAGATGTAGGCTCATCTAGGAATAATAATTTAGGTTTATGAAGTACTGCCCTTGCTAACATCAATCTTTGTCTCATTCCTTTTGAAAGCTTTTTGCCTTCTTTTTTTGAATACTCACTCATACCCATTTGCTCTAATACTTCTTTAACATTTTCTTTAGGAGTACCAGTAATATCAGCATATAGCATAAGATTATCTTGCACCGATAGTCTCTCATAAACACCACTAGTATCTGAAAGAATTCCTGTATTTTCAAATATCTCTTTTCTATTTGATATAACATTTTTGCCAAATACTTTTATTTCTCCGCTAGTTGGACTTAATTGAGAAGTTAGCAGCTTAATTGTTGTTGTTTTTCCTGCTCCACTTGGTCCTAAAAATCCAAAGATTTCTCCTTCTGTAATATTAATGCTTACATTCTTTAACGCTGAGTTTTTATTGAAATCCTTTCTTACATTTTTCATAGAAATAATGTTGTCCATGTAATTTCCCTCCCTTTGTTTCCATGGTCTAATTATTGCAGTGTTTTAATAGTCTGACCATAAATTTACCTTAAAAGGAGTATTTTACGGGTTCAATGGATGAATTTAAGTGCTTAATGATTATATAAAAAAGCTCAATGGAGTATATTTAAATCTGAGTGGATCATTTATTACTTGAAATTATAGTTTTAAAATTGCTTTTAATTCTTCTAACCTACCTTTAGATAATGGAATAGAACTTTTTATTTTATCATCTAAATTTAAACTATAGCTATTTCTTGTCCATGTAATTACTTCCCTCACTCTTTGAAGATTTACTAAATATGACCTATGACATCTAAAGAATCCAAAATACTTTAATCTATCTTCTAATTCCGTAAGAGATAAACTACAGGGGAACTTGTCTCCTCTTATGTTTAATGTACTTATACCTTGATCACTTTCCACATAATCTATTTCTGTAGGGTCAAAAAGTAGAATGCGTTCATCTACCTTCGCTGGAATCTTTTCTATTTTATATACAGGTCTTTTATCTATTTCTTCTCCTCTATCATTCTCATCACTGTTGTTTTCAATTTCAATAAGTCCTTCTTCATTTAGTCTATATGCTTTATCTCCAAGCATTAGGGTATCTTTAAAGAGAAGTGACGTAGTTAACACAGCAGTTCCATTTGAGCGCATTTCTTCAATATTTTCAATAATTATCTTTGCACCTTCTCTATCCATATTAAGAATTGGTTCTTGAAAAATTAAAAGTTTAGGTTCTTTTAACCTCTCTCTAGCAAGACTTAATCTTCTTCTTTGAGAATAATTTAATTTCTTTATTTCAGTGTCTTCAATATCTAATAATGCAACCTTTAGTAAGATTTCTTTATAATTAATCTTTGTACCTAAAATCTCTTCAAAAAGCTTCATGTAGCTTTTAATAGACATTCTTTCATAAAAACTATCTTCTCTAAGGATAACCCCTATTTCACTAATACTTTTTTTAAAGTAAGTAATATTTAATTTATCTTCTAAATAGACTTTTCCTTTCGCCGGTATCTCTTTACCTAATATTATATCTAAAAGTAAATCACTTACCTCATTACAACACTCTAAGCTTATAGAATTGCCTGCTTGTAAATCAATATTTATATTCTTAATTACATTGTTATCTTTTTCTTTATATAAATCCTCTATTTTAAGCATCTTATTTACCCCCAAATTATATATCCTTATATTAACATAATTGATACCAACTGTCTTATCTTGTTTTAATTTCAAAACAAAAAATAAGTTTAAGAATTTACTCTTAAACTTATTACTACTCTTATAATACAAATATTTTAAGATTTTGCTTCAAGCTTTTTCATTGCCTTCATAACATTTTCTTCACTTAAGTGAGTTTCTTCAATGATTTCTGTAATTCCTATACCTTTATCTAGCATATCTTTTGCTCTAACCATAGCTTTCTCATGCTCACCTTTTTTTAAATTCTTATCATCACTCATTAAAGCTTCCTCCTTTAGTTCATAGGAATGCTTAGCTGCATCAAATATTTAGTTACTATTTATATAAAGCTACAGACATAAAACAAATTAAACGTAACTTACTAAATACAACTAAGTATCAATTCAAGATTTAGTATTACCTTACTGTGGTTTTTTATTCAATTTGAGTCTTTAACATATTCTAGGAAGCTGTATTCCAGAAGGCATATCTATAATTCTCGTGCCTCCAATTATAGTTTTTAGATATACTTTTCCTTTCTTTCCTTCAGTTATATTACCGATGATTGCTGCATCTTTTCCTAAAGGATTTTTTTTCATAACTTCTAACACACTTTCACTATATTCCTCTGGCAAAATAGCACATAACTTTCCCTCATTTGCCAAATATAGTGGATCCAATCCTAATAAATAACAAACTCCTTTTACACCGTCACTTATTGGAATATCTTTTTCGTAAATAGTAATTTCAGCATTACTCATTTCAGCTATTTCATTTAAAACTGCTGCAAGTCCTCCTCTTGTTGCATCCCTCATCATATGAATTTTAGGACACACATTAAGCATCTCTTCTACTAAAGAATTTAATGCTGCACAATCACTCATTATATCTCCCTTTATTCCAAAGTTATTCCTTTCACAGGAAATTGTTGTGCCGTGATCACCTAATGTTCCACTTAGAATAATTACATCACCTGTTGCTACATTTTTTGCATTTATATTTATGTTATCTTCTATTATTCCAATACCCGATGTATTTATATAAATTCCATCAGCTAGACCTTTTTCCACGACCTTTGTATCTCCAGCAACGATTTGAACACCTGCTTTTTTAGCCTCTGTCCCCATAGAACTTACTATTTCTTCTAAATCTTTATATGGAAATCCATCTTCTATTATAAAACCAGCTGTAATGTATACTGGTTTTGCTCCACTTACTGCTAGATCATTTATTGTTCCACATAGCGCAAGCTTCCCAATGTTTCCACCACTAAAAAATATAGGGTTTACTACATAAGAATCAGTAGTGAACGCTATTTTTTTAGAACTTAGGGTTAAACATGCTGCATCTCCCATTTCTTTTAATGTCTTATTATTAAAATGCTTTATGAATAATTCCTTAATTAAGTTGTTTGACTGTTTGCCACCTTCACCATGAATTAAAGTAATTTTCTCCACTTTTACATCTCTCCTAACTGTACTTATAATATGCAGAGCATGTCCCTTCCGTAGAGACCATACAGGCACCTACTGGATTTTCTGGTGTGCAAACCTTTCTGAATAGCGGACACATCTTTGGAGTGATTTTACCTGTTAATATTTCTCCACATCTGCATATAGATATTTCCCTATTTCTTTCTACTTCTATATTGAAATACCTAATTGCATCATATGCTTCATATTCATCTTTTAGAACAAATTCACTTTCTATCACTCTTCCTATGCCTCTCCACTCACCATCAGAACTTTTAAATACTTTATTTATATATTTTTGTGCATTTTCATTTCCTTTTTCTCTAACTACTCGTTTATATTCGTTTATTACCCTAGCTTCGTTTTTATTTACAATTTCAACTAATTTTTTAATACCTTGTAGAATATCAACAGGTTCAAACCCTGTAACTACACCCGGTATTTTATATCTGCTGCTTAAATTTTCAAATTCTTTTATACCAGTAATGGCACACACATGACCTGGAAGTAAGTAGCCATCAGTTTTAAGTTCTGGATCTTTTGATAACTTTTCAATTATTGGAGGCATTTTTCTATGAGACGTTAGGAAGAGAAAATTATTTATTTTTCTATTTTTAACCTCAATGGCTGTTAATGCAGCCATTGGTGTAGTTGCTTCAAAGCCTAATGATAAAAATACTACTTTTTTATAAGGATTATTTATGGCAATATTTATTGCATCCATTGATGAATATACAATTCTTATATTATTATCTATGGATTTTCTATTTAATAATGTTCCTTCTTTCCCTGGAACTCTTAGCATATCTCCGAAGGTTACAATGATTACATCCTCTCTTTTAGATAGATTTATTGCTATATCTATATAGCTTTCAGGAGTAACACATACTGGACACCCAGGTCCTGAAATTATCTTTATATTTTTAGGTAAAATGTTTTTTATCCCATACTTAAATATTGACATGGTATGAGTTCCACATACTTCCATAATGGTAATTTCTTTATTACTTAGTTTCTCAATTTCTTTAACCAATACACCTGCATATTGTTGATTTCTATATTCATCTATGAATTTCATTTTTCACATAACTCCTTAAGTAAACATAGTGTACTCTCTGCTTCTCCTTCATCTATTATTGCAAGTGCACAACCCGCATGAACTAGTACATATTCACCTAACTTGACTTCTGGCACTAATTGCAAGAAAACCTCTCTTTGAATTCCTCCTATTAAAGCCATTCCTCTAGTATCATTTATAGATATTATTTTACCTGGAACACCAAGACACATTAGCTTTCCCCCTATGAATATTGATGGACACCATTATTTTAGGCCTTATATATATCATAAAAATGTTTTTTATCCTCTATTCTCTCTTTTACCCATTTACATACTTCTTCTAAACCTTCATTCCTCATGCAGGATGTTTCAAATACTTTTGCATTTGCATTTATGGAATTTATATCACCATAAAACTCCTCTTTATTGAAGTTAGTAAAATCTAATAAATCCATTTTGTTTAGTATAATTGCACTGCTTTTTTCGAACATCAGTGGATACTTTGACGGTTTGTCACTTCCTTCTGGAATACTTAACACCGAAATCTTAACATCTTCTCCAACTTCAAACTCTGCTGGGCATACTAAATTGCCTACATTTTCAATTATCAATAAATCTACAGACTCTAAATCCAACTCTTCCAATGCCTCTTTAATCATTGAAGAGTCTAAGTGACAAGCACCTTGAGTATTTATTTGGATGGTTTGTACCCCCAAGGCATCAATTCTTTCTGCATCCTTTGCTGTATATATATCTCCTTCTATAACTGCTATATTAAAATCATCTTTCATTTTCTTAATAATTTTTTCAAGAATTGAAGTTTTGCCTGAGCCAGGAGAACTCATTAAATTTATTGCAAATATACCTTTTTCTCTAAACTTTTCCCTATTTGTTGATCCAAGCTCTTCATTTGCTTTAAATATTTTAGTTAAAACTTTTATCTTACTCATATGATTATTCTCCTTCAATAGAAATTATATTAAGCTCATAACCTGTTAATATTGAAGTGCAAAATTTTTTACACTCAGGACAAAGCTTATTTAAATGATCTATATCAAAAACCTTATTACACTTATCACATTTAGCTTTAGCTTGAGTATAGTAAATTTCTAACCCCGCTTCCTTTGCAACAGTATCTTGCTTTAAACAACTAAAAGCAAAATTTAAAGCCTCTTCCATAACTCCTGTTAAAGTGCCTATTTCAAGTTTTATATTCAAAACTCTTATTAAGTTATTTTCTTTTGCTATACTTTTAACTATTTCTAAAGTACTTTCCATTATAGAAACTTCATGCATTATCTTCGCCTTGCCTCTGCATATTAATAATTGAATTTGCTATTATAAGCTCTCCAAATGATATTCCTTCATCATTTATTGGAATAAGTTTATTTGAATAAACTTCAAAATCATATGTTTTTAATTTCTTTATTATATTTAATAAGATATATCCATTTTGAAATACTCCACCACTTAGCATAACTCTATTTAATCTATATTCACTTCTTAGTAACACACACATATCTACAGTTATTTTTACTACTGTATTATGAAATTTTTGTGATATTACTTTTGCACTAACTCCTTTACTTTTATCATGTACTATACCCAATATTGCTTCGTTTATATCTATAATATAGTTTCCATTCTTAACCATTTTAAAACTATAACTTTCACTATGTGTATATTCAATCAATGCCTCTAATTCACATGCTGCCTGTCCCTCATATGTTGATATATGATTAATTTCTATAATGCTTGCTATTGCATCAAATAATCGTCCAATACTTGATGTTTGGGGACAATTAATGTCAGCTTTTATTAAGTCTGCAATAAACTCTCCTTTATCTCCGTACAGGCCTCTAATTATTCTAAGTCCTTCCTCCTCCTTATTTAACTCTTTGTAAGCACCATATATATATGAAACTCCCATTCGCCACGGTTCCTTTACTGCCATTTCTCCACCTGGCATAGCTCTATATTTCATATGAGCAGCTCTGGTAAATTTTTCTAAATTACATATCATAAATTCTCCACCCCATAGGTTTCCGTCCAATCCATAGCCTGTACCATCAAAAGCTATTCCTATTACTTTACCTTCAATTTTATTTTCCCCCATACAACTAGCTATATGAGCATGATGGTGCTGAACCTTTATCTTGGATATGTCATAACGATCTGCATGTTTATTTATCGTAAAATCTGGATGAGAATCGTAAGCCAAAAACTTTGGATTAAAGGAGAAGATATTTTTGAAGTGTTCTAAATTCTTTTCATAGTTATCATAAGATTCTAAGTTTTCTATATCTCCGTTATGCTGACTTAAATATAAATAACCTTCTTTTGAAATGCAGAAGGTATTTTTCATATTTGATCCTAAAGCTAAAATTTCTCTATTACTTACTCTTTTATATGGAATAGGAACATATCCTCGTCCACTTCTTAATAACATTATTTGATTTTCTAATATTTTAACTATAGAATCATCAATTGATATAAATATATCTCTATTATTTAATAAAAAATAATCTACAATATCCTTTAGATTATCTATTGCATTTTCATTCTTATATTCTATAGGCATTCCGCTTATATTTCCGCTAGTCATAACTAACGCTTCTAGGTCTTCATCAAATAGCAATTCATGTACTGGTGTATATGGTAGCATAACTCCAAGTGTTTTTTGATTTGGAGCTATTTCTTTTGGAATATTCTCACCAATGATTTTACTTAGTATTACTATTGGCTTTTTATCACCAGTTAAAACTTCTTCCTCTGTTTTATTAATATTACAATACTTCTTAGCTGTATAAATATCCCTAAACATGATAGCTAAAGGTTTATTGGGTCTTCTCTTTCTATCTCTTAAATTTTTAATAGCACTTTTATCTTTGGCATCACATACTAAATGAAAGCCTCCTATCCCTTTAATAGCAAAAATTTTTCCTTCTTTTAATTTCATTTTTGTAAATTCAATTGGATCTACATTATTTACAACCTTTCCCTCACTATCTGTAACCCACAATTTAGGCCCACACTCCCCGCATCCATTAGGCTCAGCGTGAAATCTCCTATCTATTGGATTCTTATACTCTATTTCACAACTCCTGCACATTTTAAATTTTTTCATTGTAGTTGAATTTCTATCATATGGAATTTTCTTTATAATTGAAAATCTAGGACCACAATTCGTGCAGTTAGTAAACGGATATTTGTATCTCCTATTTCTTGGGTTCTTAATATCTTCTATACATTTGTTACAAATAGCTATATCCGGTGGAATAAATGTAACTTTACTTACTTCTTCGATACTTTCTTTTATTTCAAAGGTGTGATAATTATTAGGTAGTCTTTCTTCTAAAATTATCTCTTCGATACTTGAAATTTGTGGCTTTTCCTTCTCAAGATTTTCAAGAAATGCGTTAATTAGATTCTTATCTCCCTGTATGTCTATTAGTACACCTTGTGAACTATTCTTAACCCAACCTTTTAAGTTAAACTCATTAGCTAATCTATATATATATGGCCTAAAACCTACTCCTTGAACCCGACCTTTTACAACTATATAAAATCTTTGCATATCCATAAAACCTTCTTACATATATCCTGAAATCTATTTTCTAATTCTTTAGATAGCTCTAATGAAAAATTAAAGCTGCTTCCTTCTATTCCAATGAATTCTCCCTTAATCCTTTTTAAATAATTCATTAATGCATCTATAAAACTATACCCATGCTGAGTAAGTGAAATATTTCTACTTTTTAAATCTTCTAAATCATAGACTATAATTTCCCCAACTTTAAGCCCTAGTTTAGTTGCATCTAAAACTATAATAATATCTTCTTCGTTAATCTTAGCTAGACAAAATTCAAAATCTGTTTCTCCTATTATGACCTCTAGACCTAATTCATTTAAATTTTCATATATAGCTTCTGCAACCTTAATAGCTACAGAATCATCCTCCATTAGTCTATTACCAATTGCTATTAATTTGGTACTCATATTATTATTTCCAAAGGACTCATCCTATCGCTTAATACATGAGTTGCACAAGAAATACATGGATCAAATGACCTTACAATCCTTCCTATCTCAGCTGGTTCCTTAGGATTTTGAATTTCTGTGCCTATAAGTGCCATCTCAATTACTCCTCTTACTCCCTTTGAGTCAGTGGGAGAGCAGTTCCATGCACTTGGAGTTATTATGTTATAATGACTTATTTGCTTGTTTTCTATAGATAACCAATGTCCTAAAGCCCCTCTAGTAGTATCTGTCAAGCCTCTACCTTTAGAGCTATCTGGTACAATGTACTTCCTTTGAGAAACACCATCATAATTAACTCTTTCTAGAAGCTTTTCTATAGTCTCTATCATCTTTTTTGCTTCTAATACTCTAGCAATAGTTCTATCCATGGTTGATATTCTATTCTCATAATTTCCACTTAATATCATTCTTGCAAGTGGTCCTACTTCCACTGGCTTTTCTTCATACCTAGGAGATTTTACAAAACTATAAGCATTTTCCTTGCTCATATCATCTTCTGTTTTTTCTAAAAACATATCATTTTGAATACTTTCTCCACTGTACCAAGAATTATAAATATTCTCAGTTATTTTATCTTCTTGAAATTCACCTATATTTCCATCTATAAGTACCGAGGGCTTTACATAAGTTAGTTCTTTTTCACTATATTTATCATAAAGTCCATAAGTCATTAAATTTTTATATCCATAACCTAATGAGTAATAGTCTTTATAGTAATCTCCTATTATATAAACATCTGGAATCATCTTATTAATTATAAAATTTTTGATTTCACTAATTAGCTCTTTTAGTCTTATATATCTTGTTGCATCCATTCCTTCTGTTACACCACCTAAAAATATCCCGTGAGTATGTGGTGCTTTTCCGCCTAAGGTTGCACATCCTTTATGGGCTAAACGACTAATCCTTATAGCTTCTAAGTAATGTTCTGATATTTCTTTATTTAATTCTTCAGGCAATCTTAAATCATAATTGGTTTTTGAACTTATTGGCTGAATATCTGGTGTTACAACGAAATCTGGAAGTGTATAGAGGTAAAAATGCCTTATATGATTTTGCATAAATTCCATACCGTGAATTATATCTCTAAGCATCCTATCATTTTCATTTACAGATACTTTAAATGCATCTTCTAGAGCCAAACTTGAAGTTACTGCATGTGCAGTAGAACAAATTCCACATATTCTTTCTGTAAAATATATTGCATCAAAAGGCGATTTGCCTATCATCATCTTTTCAAAACCTCTAAATAAAAGGCCACTGCTTTTAGCATCTACTACTTTGTTATTTTCAAGCTTTACTTCTATCTCCATAAAGCCACTTATTCGAGTTATAGGATTAATTGATATGGTGGTACTCATTTATACTTATACTCCTTTTAAATTAATATCTAACAAAGGGTTCCATTCCATCAGGGAAGGTATTGTTTGCACAACCAATACAAGGGGTATTATCTCCAACAGGCCAGTTTATGTGTCCATTCCATTTTTCTATTGGGCAATTAGTTTTAGTTACTGGACCTCTGCAACCTAATTTGAACATACAGGTTTCATCTCCTGGTTTTTCAGCAAATATTCCCTTATCAAAGTATCCCCTTCTTGAACACGTATCATGAATAGTTATTCCGTAAAATAACTTCGGTCTATTAAATTCATCTAACTCAGGTACTCCCTTAGTTATTAAGTGAGCAATGGTTCCTACAACCCAAGCTGGATTACATGGGCAGCCAGGTAAATTAATAACATTTCTTCCTAATGCCCTTGAAAGACTTACACTTTCAGAAGGATTAGGGCTTGCTCCAGATATGCCTCCGTGTGACGCACAAGTTCCAACTGCTAGTACATATTTAGCCTTCGCGCCTGCCATCTTTACTGCTTCATATGCCGTTATTTCACTACCATTATACTTAGCTAAAATAGTATACTTTCCATTATTTTTTAAAGAGATTGCTCCATCTACAAGCAAAATAAATTCCGTATCAAGAGTTTTTAGGAATTCATCAAATGCGTTACTCCCTTCCTCTGCCATAATGCTATTATTGTATGTTAAATTAATTATTTGACTTAAAAGATACTCCACGTCAGGATCTGAGGCATTTAAGAAAGAGATTATATTACCAGAACACCCAGTAGCCTCAAACCATATTGCATTTATTTTTTCTTTTCTTGCTTCTTTAATATCATTTATTGTATTAGAAACTATTCTATATGAGTCATTCTCTTTATTCTTAAGTAAAGAAAAAAAGCCAGCACACTCCAATTTATTTCCCCCATTTTAATAGATAACGTCTTATTATATTTATGTTTTAACTATTCCACTTATTCTTTTTTAATGTATGTAATTGCAACAAAAAAACTCAGCAATAATTGCTGAGCTTTTGCTCTCATTATACGGAAATTTAAATTAATTATTATTTTTTATTTCGAATTTCTTTTTATTACGTAATTTAGTAACAATGCTCTGCACCACAACTACAGCTAAAAATATAAAGCTCCAATTTAAAAAAGCATCTCTGTAAGCTGTCTTAGAAAGTTCTCCTAAAAACCCGATCCCCCATACAATTAAAAATATAAATAGAATAGAGATTGCATATTGCACAGTTATTTTTATGAAAGAATTCTTAATATTTATATAACTAAACATACCATAAAAACCTACTCCAACAAAGGTAAATAACGCCCTTATTAATATATGGGCATTAGTATCAGTTGCTTGTCCACTAAATAATTGATAAATGGAACTAATTAATGTTACCAATGTGAAGATTACTGTAAACAATATAGATAAATTGAGTATTTTTTTCATAGCACCCCTCCTCATAATAATTACATTTTTTGTAACTAAGCTATTATTATCTTACCACAAACTACATTATTTTCCAAAACTTTCAGAAAATAAGTAATGGTCTCACTATTAAGAACAATATAGTTATCTTTGTAATAGTGATCTATTCGAAATAATATATTTGTAATACGTTTTGACTTATTAAGCTACTCTAACAAATACATAACATTTATTTATATCTAATTAGTAAATAAGCAATTAAATATGGGAGGATTTAATGAATTATTTTGTTCCCTTTGGGAATTCCTTTAATCATTCTAGTTTTTACGAAATGGGAAAATCCTATAGATCTGTTGAGGAAGTTCTTTTTATAATTGAAAAATCTTTTGATAATCAACAAGAAGATGAAATAGCTTATAATTACTTAATGGCACTAGCTCAAACTGAAGAAGAAAAATCTATCCTTATATCCATAAGAGATGATAATTTAAAACATACTGGATTCTTAAGAGAAATATATGCTTTCTATAAAAAACAATGTGCCCCTATGTTAAGACGCTCAGACTGTACCTATTCAGAGGCATATATTCCTCAAATAAAAAAAGCTAGACTTAGTGAGATGGAAAACGTATATAGATACCGAAACATATTGACTGGTTTAACAGATAAGTATTATAGAGATATGATGCTTGAAGCTTTAACTGATTGCATTATTCACCTTTCTAAATATGATTATATACTTTACCTTAACTTAGAAAGGAATTTATCTAACCGAAAAAATTTGAGGCAGGTTAAAGAATTTACCATAGAAGAGCTCTCAAGATATGATGGTTCTAATGGGAATCCTGCATATGTAGCCGTTAATGGAGTAGTATATGATTTAAGTAGTGAAGCCTCCTGGGGTGGAGGCACTCATTTTGGTTTAACTGCAGGTATGGATCTAACTTTACATTTTGAAAAGTGTCATAGTACCCCACCAATTTTGTCAAAGCTTCCTAAGGTTGGGATACTTAAATCTTAATTATTTATATATTCCCTCTAACTATAGTCTTAATAAGCTTTCCACATATAATCAATGCTGCAATAGTGCCCCAGCTTATAAAATGAGAAATTACAAGATAAGTACTGGTTGGTAATATAATTGCTAATGCAATGTGAATTATAGAGCCAACCAAAAAAATTCCACCATATACTCCAGTAATAAGATTAAACTTTTTATAATCATGTTTGCTTTTTATGAGTTCAGCGTTACCCTTATTTAAAAACTTTATAATATACACTATTAATGGTTTTCCTATTAAAACAGAAATAATAAATGCTATCCCTATTATACTGAAAATTATTGGATGAACTAACTTAAGTGGCAATGTTGCTCCACCAAAAATTATTGAAGAAATCACAGCTACTATAATTCCAAATGCAACTACTATTCCTATCCAATCTATCTTTCCCTTCCATAGAAATAAAATTGTAGTTCTTATTGTTGGAAATGCTGATGCTATTGCAAGTGGTATAGTCTCAGTAGTAAACACCTTACTTAGTAACATATATAGAACAAATGGTACTAGCATATTAATACCTAAACTCATAATTAATCTTTTCTTTGCTTCCATACTTAACACATCCTTTGTTTTATTTTCTGTGCTAAGTATATTATCTTCCCTTCCCTCTTCATAGTCACTTAAGTAATCAAAAGCTATGTTACTAAAGTAATATATTAATTTTCCACTAGAGTGATATAATACAATTATTACATTTTAGCTTAAACTAAGGAGAAAATTAATGTTTATGTATAGCAAAAAATATCTAGTCATTATAAAAATTTTTCTCATTATATTACTTTTATCAAATACTTTTCGAAGATATGATACTCTGAATATCTCAATAATTACATTCCTTTCCGTATGCACTATTCTACTAATTAATGACATTACTAGAAACCTTATTAAGATTAATTCACTTTGGTATTTACTTTCATTAATGTTATCAATACTATTAGTCTCAGTATTAAAATCCTTTTTAAATAGCTTTCAAACTAATATCTTTATGTTTATTTATGTAATTGAAATAGTATATACTCCATTTAAGCGAAAAGTCCCACTATTAATATTTCATGCTATTTCGTTTTTAACTTCCTCTATTTTAGCCAATAATAACCTAAGTACAAATGATTTTTTAAAATCTTTAGGTTCTGGGTTCCTAACATATTTTGGAATTATTTGTACACTATATTTATCTCATAGTGTTAGAGGCGAAAGGGAAGCGACAAAAAAATTAAATGAAGAATTAATTCAATCTAATAATAAACTTAAAGAATATTCCTTAAAGGTAGAAGAATTATCTATAGCAAAAGAAAGAGAAAGAATGGCTCAAGAGTTGCATGATTCACTTGGTCACTCTCTTATGGCACTTACAATGCATCTTGAGTTTGCTGATAAAATATTTGATTCTGAGCCTGAAAAATCTAGAGATATACTATTAAAGGCAAAAAATCTTGCAAGAAATAGTACTGCTACCTTAAGAACTGTTGTTGATACCATGAAAGAAGAAAGAAATATTGAGGATTTAAAAAATTCAATTAATGAACTTATTGATAGTTTCAAATTACTTGAAGATATAAAAATTGACTTTATTATGAATCCTCTTTTAGAGGCTTTGAAGCCTGATATTAAACTATGCATTTATAAAACTATCAGAGAAAGCCTAACTAACGGCATAAAACATGGAAAAGCAAGCATCTTTAACATAGAAGTAGCTTTGCATGATGAATTTGTTAACCTAATTATTAAGGATAATGGTTTAGGTAGTGATAATATTATAAAATCAAATGGCTTAAATGGAATTGAAAAAAGAATTTTAGCATTAGGTGGATCTATTAATTTTTGTAGCCACAAAAACTCAGGTTTCTTTACAAAGGCTGAAATTCCTGTATTTAAGGAGGATACTAATGATTAAGGTGATAATTACTGATGATCAACAAATAGTAAGAGAAGGTATTAAAATGATACTTAGTCTTGATAGAGAGATAAATATTATTGGAGAAGCTTCTAACGGACAAGAGTTACTTAATAATTTATCTGATAAAGCACCTGATGTTATACTAATGGATATTAGGATGCCTATTATGGATGGAGTAGAAGCTACAAGATATATAAAAGAAAAATATCCAAAGATTAAAGTAATTATACTGACTACGTTTAATGAGGATGAATACATATTTAAAGGCTTAAAAAATGGTGCAGATGGGTATATACTAAAAGATTCCGGTTCTGATGATATCATTAGTGCTATAAAAACAGTCTATAATGGAAATATACTTCTAAATCATAATGTTGCTAATAAAGTGGTTAATGC
The DNA here is from genome assembly GCF_016765615.1 of Clostridium paridis. GTDB lineage: Bacteria > Bacillota > Clostridia > Clostridiales > Clostridiaceae > Clostridium_T > Clostridium_T paridis. Next base: position 81,489 of record NZ_JAESWA010000022.1, read on the forward strand.
ATTAGCTAATAGTTCTCATTCAATTAATGATGTATATTATAAAGAAGATAATAAACTTGATAGCTTAACTCCAAGAGAGTTAGAAGTAGCTAAGTTGGTTTCTGATGGAAAAAGTAATAAGTCCATTTGTGAAATACTCTTTTTAACTGAAGGAACAGTAAAGAATTACGTAACTAGAATATTAGAAAAACTTGAGCTAAATAGCAGAACAGAATTAGCTCTTTATATAAAGCAATATAATTAAAAGCAGAGACTAACTATGCCGTAGTCTCTGCTTCTTTTTTTCTTTATTCTAATCTTGACTTTAAAATCTCATCCATAGCAATTTTATTAAGTTTTCTCTTACTTAAGGTTTTTGAAATTTCATATGTTGCATAAATAATTATAAAACCTACTAATAGATATACATAGTTTATTGTTATTGGAAGTGATATACTCATCTCTTGAGTAAGTGATTTAAACATAGCATTTAGTGAAACTATAAGTAGAGGTATTCCTAAAATATAACCTATGACTACTAAAAATACAGAACTATTTAAAATCATTGAATATACTTCTTTTTTCCTGTATCCTAGAATCTTCATAAGAGATATATTTTCCTTGTTTTCTTCTATGATCATAGAAGTTACAACATAAATAACTATCAAACCAATTATAAAGGATATAAACGCCATAGTTCCAACCACCCCTTGAATAGGTGCTGTCATTGCATCAAAAGCATTTTTTATATCATCCTTTGTTACTGTAGTTAATAATTTATTCTGCGGAATGTCAAGTTTTTCTGTACTCCATAGGCCCATGTAACTCTTCTCTGGAAGAGTTAACATTGTATTAAATTCACTCAATGGCATATATACATAATTCCCAACATATGATTCTGCAATGCTATCTACAGTTATCTCATATTCCTTAGAATCTAATTTACTAATTACTTTAATGGTATCATTCACTTTTGCATTTAGCTTATCTGCTAATCCTCTTGTAATAATTACTTTATCTGTACTTAGTTTATTACCTGACCTATCATTAAAAGTAACATATTGTGAGTTATTACTTACACCATATACTGTTATATCAACTTTGCTATTTGATTTTAAAGAGAAAGGTATCTCAGAGAATGCTTCTCCAGATTTAGGATTATCCTTCTGTAATGAATTAAACACATAACTATAGTTATACTTAAAGGTATCCTCCATTCCTTCATTTACTAACTTATCTAGAGAACTCTTTGCTGCAAATCCAAATAGCAGTAACATGGTTGCAAGTGTAACTCCAAGTAATAAAAATCCACTTCTGGCAATACTTCTAAGCTGTTCTCTTATTTTAAATTTTGTAGAGAACTTAAATCTATCTAATTTTAAATTCTTTTCTAAGAAACTAACCTTTTTCTTGTCACTGCCGCCTCTCATAAGTTCTAATGGTGAACTTTTAAGAGATTTATTAACAACTAAATATCCTGAAACAACTAAGAATATCACTGGTAATAAAACACTTATAACTAAATATTTAATGTCATAATTAATAGTTCCTACTGGCATATTAAAGTATGATAGCATAAAATTCAGCATCGGCCTTAGTAAAACTGCTCCAAGTATTGTTCCAACGATACCTCCTATTAATGAAATAATTAATGGATATCTTAAATAGTGACTTTGAATTTGTTTCTTCTTATAACCTAATGCATAGAGAGTTCCAATTATAGATGCTTCTCTTTTAACTAATCTCCACATTACAATACCAGTTAACACGCAAGTTAGGGTTAAAATAACTATAGGCATAGAGGAACTCATTTGATTTATTCCTTGTAATTTTGCAGTCACATAAGTTACTCTTGGATTTGTTGAAGTATTTGTCCAACTTAATACAGTAATATTTTCACCTTTCAAGTAAGCCTTAAACTCTGATATTTTCTCATCAAGATTGCTAGTATCTCCATTAAACTTTATAGAATAAAAAATATTACCCTTATCTAAAGCGCTAAACTCATCTTTATTTATCACACCAACTCCAAAATTATTTGCATCAGTTAGAAGATCAGTTTCTGATTTTAATGGATATATATAGTTTGGTAAGGACATAAATCCAGATATTTTATATTCTTTATCATATATTTTTATACCATCTCCAACCTTAAGCTTATTTGCTTTTGCATAAGCAGGATCTAGTAAAATATCATTACCACTTAAAGCATTACCTTCGATAATAGCTGGTATATTTACCTTTGTATTTTCTGAAAATAGCCTCAATACCTTATCTTTTGATACTGTGTAATCAAAAGTTTTCCCTTCTTCTATCTTCATATTAAATTTGGCTTCTATTTCTGAAACATTATTTATTTTTTTATCTACCATGAAGTTTGAATCTTCTTGCACATAATCTTTCCCAAAGGATGATAAGGTAGTTTCCATATTAGCTGAAAGCAAATTAAACATAGTAAAGAAAATACAACTTATAATAATGAGTGCTAAGGATCCAAAATATTGTGATTTACTTTCAAGAATGGTTTTCTTAATTTTCTTGTTAATAATCATTACCACTCAATCCTTTCTGCTGGCATAATTGTTTCATTTACTTTATCTTCTACGATTTCACCACTTCTCACCTTAAATACTCTATTTGCCATTGCACTAATAGCTGTATTGTGAGTAATCATAAGTATAGTTGTTCCAAATTCTTTATTAACCTTTTGAAGCAGCTTTAATATTTCTCTTGAAGTTGTAAAATCAAGAGCTCCTGTAGGCTCATCGCATAATAAAAGCTTTGGATTTTTAACTACTGCTCTTGCAATAGAAACTCTTTGCTGTTCTCCACCACTTAGTTCTTTTGGAAATCTATATTTTTTATCTAACATTCCAACAGCTTTTAAAACCTCATCAACTTCAAGGGGTGAATCACTTATATTAGAAACTACTTCTATGTTTTCACCAACTGTTAGATTAGGTATAAGGTTATAAAATTGAAATATAAATCCTACTTTGTCTCTTCTATAGTCTGTAAGTTTGTTATCAGATAAGGATGTTACTTCTGTATCTTCAATTTTAACTACTCCTGAATCTCCTCTATCTATTCCACCAATTATATTAAGTAGTGTTGACTTACCAGAACCTGATGGTCCAAGTATAACTCCTATCTCACCTTTATTAAGCTCAAGTCCTACTCCCTTTAATACTTGGGTTGTTACATCTCCACTTTTGTAGCTCTTTTTTAAGTTCTCAACTTTAATAAACATATAAATTCCCCCTGTGTAATTTATCTTATTTTTTACTTCCCATTCCATTTTTCAAAAGTTCTATCATTGCCTTTATGTCACTTTCATTTTTAGAAAAATCTTCGTCTACAATATCTTCTCCAAGTCCTCTTGCCTTACTCATCATGTGTTCCTTGATCTTAAAAGATACACCTGTTATAAAAAGAGTAAGAATATTATCATCTATATCTGTTCTTATAGAACCATTCTTTTGTCCATCTTTGATTAATTTTAAGAGATATTCATTTGAAAGCTTCATCATATATTCCATTGATTCATCAGTTAATCCGCTATATTTTCCTAAAAATACATCTTGGACAAATATAACTAATTCTCTTTCTTCTCTCATTTGAACCCATACGTCTTTAGCATTTGCATAAAGGAATTCAAATAAATCAATTTCTTTATTTCCCAGTGTCATATAGTTACTATATTTCTTTACTAAAAATTCTAGTGACCATTTTACTGAAAATAGAAATAGCTCTCTTTTATTATCAAAATATTGATACATGCTTCCCTTAGCTACGCCAGCATTTTTTGCAATGGTTCCAATGTTTCCTTTTTCAAATCCATTACTTATAAATTCATTTATTGCTACTCTCATTACCTTCTCTTGTTTCTCAAGAGGTAAATTTAAAAAAGTATCCTTTGGCATATTTGCACCACCTCTTTGTTATTTTCTCTATTTACATATTATCTTAAGCAATCAATTTAATTTTATTGATTGCGTTTGTGACTTGTGAGTCATGTGACCTCTTAGTCATATCATATGACCTTTGAGTCACATTGTCAATAGAAATATTTAAAATAAAAAAGTGGATAGCAAAAAGAATTAAAAAATAAAGAGCCAACGTATTTATAGCACATGTGATATTTTGTAAATTATGTTATAATAAGTGCTATTAAAAACTATAATCTAATGAACAATAGTAAAATTTTACGTCGGATTTTTAATCTTTAGAAATTGTATGGAGGTTGGGAAATATGGATAATATATTATTACTTTTAGAACAAATACGCTCAATCGCACAACTTGGGTTGTGTTATGCAAAAGACCCATATGACCATGAAAGATACGAGAAGTTACTTAAATTAGCATCTAATGAATATTCTCAGATATGTAATATTGAAGAGAATATAATTGTTGAACGATTTAAAAAAGAGTTAGGTTATATAACTCCTAAGGTTGGCGTAAATGGAGTAATCATTTCACAAGAAGGAAAATTTCTTTTAGAAAGACGTGCTGATGATAAATTGTGGGGCATTCCTGGTGGTTGGACTGAAACAGGTGAAAGCCCTCAACAATCAATAAAAAGAGAGATTTATGAAGAAACAGGACTTAATGTAGAAGTTAAGGAAATCATAGACATTTTTACGAGGATACCAGGGGATTTCGGACAACCTCATACATCATATCATATCTTGTTTTATTGCGAGGTAATAGATGGAAGCTTAAAAGCATCGTTTGAAAGTATAGAGATTGGATTCCATGACTTTAATAAGATAACTGAATGGCATAGAGACCATCTTCATATGGCTCGTAAAGCGAAAGAGTTCTTAAATGAATATAATAAGAAAATCAATCTATGATAATTTTACAGGAGTTATCAAAAATATATTTGCATTGTAACCATTTGTAAGATAATTAATTCTGATTCTTCATGTTATTGTTGAGCAAAGGAACAAATGATGGAAATGCTAAATAAAAAATAGACAGATAAAAAGACTTTATTATCTGTCTACTTAACTAGAAATTGTTTAAATTATATAGTTTACTTCTATAGGTGTAAATTGATCTAAATTATAAATTCCTAATGCTTTTTCAATATTTGTAACCTTATTAACTATATGTTTAAATCCATCCTCCCCAAATTTCTGCTCTTCTATTTTCTCAAAGAGATCACCAAGTTCTTTAAATTCTTCTGGATTTACTACCTCATGAAAAGCTGGAAAAATAACTGTATCTTCACGAGCAGAATGAGGGTCATACATGTTTATATACAGTGATAACAATTGAATCAATTGAAGATTATTTTCAAAATAACAAGTATTTTTTATTGACGAATAAATTATATTATTTGTTAATTTACGTGCTGCATTATGTTGATTTTGAAGTGTATTAATAAGTTCACTATACTTAGGATTGCTTGAAAGTTTCGGAAAAACATATTGTTCCTCAAGTCTTTGATGATAATCTTCAATAAATTGTTGTGCTATCATAGCTGTATTATAAATAATAGAGTAAATATTAATTCCGCTATTCATTTTTTGTCCTCTTAAATATTTCAATGCATCATTATATATCAATAGCATACGATGCATTACATCATGCTCACGCATTAAGTCTTCTGTAGGATAAATCTCTATTTCTTTGTTTTCCTTGATATTTAAACTCGTTTCAATCACTTCCCTTTATTAATAAGTACTCATTGGTTTAATATATGTTTTAAAATTTATATTCGATGACAAAAGGAATACTAATTTATATCAATAAAAATCCACCAGCTTAGCTGGTGGTTTTGCCTTAGCCCTATAAGGGCATATTACTTGCGTTGTGCCTTAAGGCACCTGTAAAAGATTCGCAGCCGCATACTGCTTTACTTGCTACCCTTAAACGGGTCCATATATTCTTTCATA
>NZ_JAESWA010000022.1:87541-1098554 GCF_016765615.1 Clostridium paridis
CTGTTATTATCCATTTGGATGCCTCCTTTTGTTTTTGAATTTGGCTGCGAACCTTAATTCTATTTTAACAAAAGGAGGTTTTTTTGCCTTCTCACCGCTAAAGCTTTTCCGAACACACTTGCATAGCAAGTGGTTTTAATTAGGACAATAAAAAACAATCCAATAAATTTAATTAATGGATTGTTCTTTATATTTTGTATTTAGTTATAAGTAGCTTATGCTTTTTTCCAACGTTTAAGTGTTGGTAGTAAAGCAGTCATTTCTTTTCTTGCCTCTTCTTCTCCTATTGCTTTTCCTAAAACAGGTACAATTAGCTCAATCATATCTTCCATCGACATTTTGGGATCAATAAATTTTCCGTCTTTATAGCAATTTGTGCAGTAAATACTTTTACTTCCATCTGGTTCTTTTCCTATGAAATGTTTGTGTTCTTCATTAAAAGGTAAACCACAGCTTTGACACATTGTTACTTCTGTCATCTTCCTCATTCCTTTCGTTATAACTTAATATTATACTAAATTAATTATAAATTAACCCTTTAGTCCATTTGCTTGTCTTTCCATATTTTCTATAACAATGTCATGAATATCGCCTAATGAAGCGCAATATTCAAGAACTTTCCATGGTGTATTGGTATGAAAATGTATCTTTACTAATTCTTCATCTCCAACTGCAAGTAAACAATCACCTTCAATGTTTTTAGTAATATATTCATTTATCTCATCTTCTGATAAATTTTCTCCTTCGATTAATAACTGTGTATCAAACTTATATTCAATCATAATTATTCTCCTTTAAAAGTAATTCTTTCTATATACTTTATTATATATATCTTTTTTCAGAATTTCCATATAATTTTATATAAAAAAGGTCGCAAACCATGCGACCTCTTACATATAATAAAGATTTAATAGAGAATGTTCTTAATCTTCATTCAAGAATCCTAATTAATTTTTAAACTAGTTTACTCCCTCAATCTCATTATTTAAAATTCTATTTTTTAAATCTTCAACTTTTTCTTTGATCGTTGTGGCTATCTTTATGAATTCTTCATCACTTTTGCCTGTTGGATCATCTAATCCCCAATCTTCAATATGCTTTGCTGGTAAGAATGGACAAACTACGTTGCATCCCATTTTCACTACAATATCAACTTCTGGAATGTCAGTTAATAATTTTGATCTATGATTTTCATTCATATCTACACCATATAGATCTTTTATTATTCTAACTGCATCTTGATTAATCTGATCCTTTAATTCTGTTCCAGCTGAGTATGATTCAAATACATCCCCTGCAAACAATTTTCCTAATGCTTCTGCCATCTGTGATCTACAAGAATTGTGTACACATATAAAGGCAACTTTTGGTTTATTCATAAAAATAACACACCTTCCTAATTTAATTACTTTTCATCTAGTTGTTCTTATTTTGCTTATGAGAAGCCTTCTTAAATACAATTGAATTATCATTAAGCTTAGATGGTTTTCCTAGTGAAGTAATTGGTTTTTGTACAATCCCTACGAGTTCCCATCCCTCTTCACCATATTTATTTAACTCTTCTTCTAATGATAAATCACTATCTAAACTAATAAATTTATCTACTGTAAATACTTTATACTTCCATTCAGTATCCATTAGTTCACCTCTTTATTAATTATTTGTGAGATTAAGGTCCCCAAAAACTGTTCTTATCTCTATTAAACAATTAATATTTTGTCCTTATCCTTTATTTATTATTTTCAGTCTAGTATATTTAAAAGTTCTTTTCCTTTTACATCTTCAGCCTTCCATTCAATAACTGCAAAATTACCGCTTGATATTTCGTTCACTTTATTAATCCATTGAATTTCATTACTTGCCTTTGCTTTTAGAATTTTATTTGTGGTATTTGTTGCATATAAACTTGAGTTAATAACCCACCACTTACTATTAATACCTGCACGTTTTAGATCTTCGTCTAATCTTAAAGCTTCATAAACTGGTGTTGTTTCAGCTAATGTCACTATAACAACCTCTGTTTCATCTGAATTTTTAAGCTTAGGTAATAGCTTAATAACAGATTCTGGTATATCACCTTGAGAACGCTGTATTTCTTTATTATAGCTTTGAGTTGAATCTAGTAAAAGTAGCGTATGGCCTGTTGGTGCAGTATCAATTACAACTATTTCATTTTCTGACTTTTCAACTATTTCTGCAAAAGCTCTAAATACAGCAATTTCCTGAGTACAAGGAGATCTTAAGTCTTCTTCTACATATTCTAAATCTTCTTCACTCATAGTTTCTCTTGCCTTGCTTAATACTTCTTCTCTATATTTTTCTAACTCTTTCTTCTCATCTATATTACTTATAGTTATACCATAACTTTCATCTAAAACAAATTTTAAATGTGCAGCTGGATCAGTAGTTGTAAGATGCACTTTTTCACCTTTTTCTGTTAAGCCTAATGCAATAGTTGCTGCTATTGTGGTTTTACCTACTCCACCTTTTCCCATTGTAAATATAACTTTTTTATTAGAATTATATAAATCATCAATGACAGCTTTTAATCTTGGAATCTTATCAACACTTAATTTTTCTTCACTTTGCTTTATATTATCTTTTTTTAAAAAAGCTCTTACATTTTCAAGGCCTGTTATATTATATGGCCTTAATGGTATTTCAAAGGTTTTTAGATTAGTTAAATACTTAGGCATTTCTTTTAAGGCCTTTTGTTGCTTTTCATATAATGCAGTCGATAACTTGTCATCATGATTTTGAAGTACACCATTAATAATTAATATCTGATTATTAACTCCTATTTCTTGCAACTCTTTGGATGCTCTCTCTGCTTCTTTTAATGGAGAGGCTTCAGGCCTTGATACTAAAATCAATGTTGTTAAATCTTTATTTGCTAATGCCTTTACTGCATTCTTATAAATTTCTTTTCTATCTTCTAAACCTGCTAATTGTCCAAGACATGAAGCTCCATGCTTACTATCTCTTATAAAGTTACTCCAGGCTGATGGTAGTTGTAGCATTCTAAGGGTATGACCTGTAGGTGCTGTATCGAATATTACATAATCAAAATCCTTTTGAATCTTTTCATCTGTGATAAAATTGGAAAACTCATTAAATGCTGCTATTTCAACTGTGCAGGAACCTGAAAGCTGTTCTTCCATATTATTTATTACTACATCAGGAAGCTTTCCTCTATATGGTCCTACAACACTCTCTCTATATTCTTTTGCTGCATCTTCAGGATTGAAGTTTGCAACAACAAGATTCGGTACTTCCTTTATTTGAGTTCCCTTATTATTAAGCTCAGTATTAAAAACATCCTGTAAATTAGACGCTGGATCTGTACTTACAAGCATTATTCTTTTTCCTTGATCTGCTAAGGTCATAGCTGTAGCACAAGCAGTTGAAGTTTTTCCAACCCCACCTTTTCCGGTAAAGAATAAATATTTAGTTAATTCTAACTCATTTAGATTAAATAGCTTAGCCATATTTACACATCCCTTCGCTAATTAGCAGCATCCACCCTTGCAACCGCAGCTCTTAGGTTTAACATTAAGTGTGGCTTTTTTTATTGCAACTTTAAGATAATCTTCTGGTATATCTAAAAGAGCACAGAATTCTTCATTTGTTGGATATCCTTTTGTTTTAACTACTTTGTTATCAACTAGAATTACTGGAAGGATATCTACTCCATCACTATTTAATAATTCATTTATAATTTTATTGTCTACAAAAGCCTGAGGATTACTTGTTAGATTATATCTTTCAACCATAACTCCATTACTCTTTAAGTTATTTAATACAGTTGCCACTCTTAAAAGTTCTGGATCTACTCCTGGACCACAAACTCCTGTTGAGCAACACATTGCTGGATCAAAAATAATCATTTTTTTCATAAGACACAACTCCTTTAAACTTTAAATTTTACTTTTCACACTTTTCTTTTTTAGTAATACTTTTGCATATACAATCATCTGTTTCAGTAACAATGTTCATTAAATACAATATAAGCTTATTTGCCTTTGTATTATCAAGTGCATAATGACTCCATAATCCTTCTTTTCTACATTTAACAAGACCACACTCAATTAAAACCTTCATATGATGTGATAATGTAGGTTGAGTAAATTCAAAGTTCTCTAATATATCACAAGCACATTTCTCTCCGCAAGAAAGGATATCCAGAATTTCCAATCTATTGGGGTCTGATAAGGCTTTAAATATTTTTGCATTTATTTCATAATTTTTATCCATTAAATCACCTCTTATATAGATAACTATCTATATATTAATCATAGACATTCATCTATATAGTGTCAATAAGTCTTATATATATTTAACATTTATTAACACAATATATATATGCACATCAATATTATATTCAGCTCTTCTTTATTTGTTTCTGCATATATAACAATAAAATCTCTAGAATTTATAAAAAGTATATAAGAAGGACTTCTTATATACTTTCATAATCATCTATATATTATTTAATTATATTTCTCTAATGCACTTCGTCTTTCCATCATAATTGTGTTTCTCCACTTTCCATTTCTATCTTTTCCTACTTTTTCTCTATATCCAACCTCTCTAAATCCACATTTCTTATGTAGATTTATACTTGCCTCATTTTCCTCCATAATACCTGATTGAATTGTCCAGTATTCATGATCTTCTGACTCAACTATCAAGCTTGAAAGCAATTTTGAACCTACTCCTTTTCCTTTGTAATTATTATCTATATATATGCTTAATTCTCCTACCCCTGCATATACGCATCTACTTGAAACTGCAGATAAGGCAGCCCAACCAATAACTTTTTCTCCTTCTAATGCAACCAAACGACAACTCTTAACGTGTCCTTTATCCCATTCATCATATGATGGACACTCCGTTTGAAAGGTTGATATATTTGTGTCCATACCTTGCTGATATATTCTTGCTACACCTTCCCAGTCTTGCTTTACCATGTTTCTAATTTTCACTTCCATAATGCTTCCTCCCCAATTTAACCTTTAAACTTTTTTTGCTATTTCTTTATTCCTAAAATATCGTCCAGTACATTTAAATCCGATAATAAAGAATTTTCTCTAATTGTCCCTAAAAAAGAACCTGTGTTTTTTACTTGAATAAGGTTTTTAGTCATTGAACCTATTGAATTAAGAATCATAAATGTCGGCAAGCTTACTCTAGCTATTCCTAAATCTATGCAATCATTTATTGAGAACTCTTGTATATTATAAGGAAGACCTGCCGCAATGCTTATAGGCCCGTCTATTTCCTTAGCAAGAAGTTTTATTTCATCAAGAGTTTTTACATATGCTACAAAACAAATATCTGCTCCAGCTTCTAAATATTTATTAGCTCTTTCTATTGCAACTTTAATAGCTTCTTCCCTTTTATCATAAGCCTTTAAAGCATCTGTTCGTGCATTTAATATAAAATCATTTTTATTAAGTTCTTTTTTTATCCTCTTAACCGTGTCTATCTTCTCAAACATTACACTTTCATTATAAATTTTTAAAGTTTTCCCTTGAGTTTGATGATTTAAATCTTCTATGTTTATTCCTGATACCCCAGCATCTATAAATTCTTTTATTGTATTAATAAAGTATTCGCCATCACCATAACCATCTTCCCCATCTGCTATAACTGGTATATTTACTGCATCAACAATTTCCTTTGTAATTTTTAAATTCCTCTTTAAATCAATATCATCTTCACTCATATAGCCTTTTGAAATAGAAAAACTATATCCTGAACATTGAACCGCTGGGAATCCCGCATACTCAATAATTTTTGCTGAAATACCATCATAGGCATCTGGCATTATAATTGTTTTTCCTGAATTTAATAGTTCTTTTAAAACTCTATCTCTATCCATTTTACACCTCATTCTAGACTAAAGTTTTGTATACTAGTTCTTAAAATTGCGTCAGTATTCATATCTATTATTTTAACACAAATCCATGATATGGAAATGAATTATATATAAAAAGACACACCCTCAATATTTTGAGAATGTGCCTTTCTGCTTTTAATATTAATTATACTTCTTTCTTTAATCCAAAATATTTTCTTCCCCAATAAAGAGCTACATTTACAAGTCCAATCATTACCGGAACTTCTACTAGTGGTCCTATTACAGCTGTAAAAGCTTCTTTTGATTCTATACCAAAGACTGCAACTGCTACTGCTATAGCAAGTTCAAAGTTATTGCTGGCTGCAGTAAATGATAAAGTTGTTGTTCTCTTATAGTCTACACCTGATTTATAACTAATAAAGAAAGAAACTGAAAACATTATTGCAAAATAAATCATAAGTGGTATTGCAATTCTTACAACATCTAAAGGTAGTTCTACAATATATTTCCCTTTGTATGTGAACATTACTATGATTGTAAATAGTAATGCAATTAAAGCTAATGGGCTTATTTTAGGAACAAACTTTTTAGTGTACCATTCCTTACCCATTTTAGGCTCTAAGAAAAGTCTTGTTAACATACCAAGTGCAAATGGTATTCCAAGATAAATTGCTACTGAAGATGCCACTTCTCCCATTGAAATATCTACTTTATAACCAGTTAAACCTATCCATGTAGGTAAAACTGTAATAAATATATAGGAATATATCGAATAAAATATCACCTGAAATATTGAATTAAATGCTACAAGAGCAGCTGCATATTCTGTATCTCCATCAGCTAAGCTATTCCAAACAATAACCATTGCAATACATCTCGCAAGCCCTATTAATATTAAGCCTGTCATATATGCAGGATATCCCTTTAAAAAGACTACTGCTAGAACAAACATTAGTATTGGTCCTATAATCCAGTTCTGTACTATTGATAATCCTAGAACTTTAGGATTTCTAAACACTTTTCCTAGTTCTTTATAGTTTACTTTTGCAAGTGGTGGATACATCATAACAATTAATCCTATTGCTATTGGAATAGATGTAGTACCAACTGATAACTTAGATAATCCTTCTGATAAACTAGGCACACCCCAACCTAAAAGAATACCTATTGCCATAGCAAGAAATATCCATAACGTTAAATAACGATCTAACCACGATAATCTTGATGATTTATTACTCATTTAAATCACTCCTATTTTGTATAAATATTAAAGTCAACTTTCCCTTCTTTTAAGTCATCACAACTTAAACCGCTCTCTCTATACTTCTTAAGTCTTTTATAATCATCATTACACTTATTCATCTTAGTTGCATGTGTTCTCATAATTTCACTTATAAAAGGATATTCCTTTATTATTTCTTCATTTATTCTGTAGTACACGTACTTAGTAACTTTATAGTAATCTAATATTTTAGCATTAGTTAGCTTATTTAAGTGTCTTGAAGCATTTGATTGGTTTATATTTAGTATAACTTCAATCTCACAAACACAGAGTTCTTCGTCTTTAAGAATATTTAATATTCTTATACGTGTCTCATCTGATAATGCTTTCATCACTTGTACTAAATCCATTCTTTCACCTCTAATATGATTATATTCGTTTTTAATCATATGATAATTGTGCTTAATTTGCAACCTCTATTTTTATTATTTAGCATAAATTTAACAATTCTATTTAAACTACAATATTGTTGAATTTATTTTTAATATTTGGTAACATTACATAATACTACTATACTTTTTCTGGAGGATTAAAATATGAAAAGCAAAGGTTTAATAAAAAAGGTTTTACTACTTTCCTGTGCGGCTTTAGTTATTACTTTAAGTGGCTGTACAAAAGCACCAAGTGACACTGCTAATACTTCTTCAAAATCAAATAGTGATTATAAAAGTAAGTACAGTGGTAAAAAGCCTATTGTAACTATAGAAATGGAAGATGGTTCTAAGATTAAAGCAGAACTTTATCCTGATGTTGCACCTAAAACTGTAGATAATTTTGTAGACTTAATTCAAAAGAACTTCTATGACGGAATAATTTTTCATAGAGTAATTCCTGACTTTATGATTCAAGGGGGAGACCCAACTGGTACTGGTACTGGTGGATCAGATAAGACTATTCCTGGAGAATTTAGTGAAAATGGCTTCAAGAATGACTTAAAGCATACAAGAGGGGTTCTTTCAATGGCAAGAACTAATGATCCAGACTCTGCAAGTTCTCAATTCTTTATTATGGTAAAGGATGCTCCAAGTCTTGATGGGAAGTATGCTGCTTTTGGTAAAGTAACTGAAGGTATGGACGTTGCAGATAAAATCGTTAGTGTAAAAAGAAATTCTCAAGATAAGCCACTTACTGACCAAAAAATGAAAAAAGTTACTGTTGAAATACAATAATCTTAAAAAGAGCTGCTTTATTGCAGCTCTTAACTTTTTAACAAAACTATATGGACTCCTAAAGTTTCCTTTCGTTCATCACATTCAACAAAAACTTTTCCTCCGTGAAGATTAACTATGCTTTTTACTATAGGCAGCCCTAAGCCTGAACCTTCAACTTTTAAGTTCCTTGAAGCATCTCCTCTATAAAATCTCTCAAATATTTTATTTACTTTATCTTTCTCTAATTCTCTATATTCATTTGTTACTATAAATTCTACTTCACTAGGCGATTCTTTAATTTCTATATTTACTTCACTACCCTTTTTGCTGTACTTTATCGCATTGGTAAATATATTTTGAAATACTCTAGCTATCTTATCTCCATCAATATTTAGTATAATCTCCTCTTCAGAGAAATCCCTTATAAAATCTATATTGGCATTTTTACTCTCTAGCTCAAGTTCTCCTAAACATTGCCCTATTATTTCTACTACATTTATTTCACTTTTATTAAGCTTAATGTCCTTACTTTCTAGTTTTGAATATTCAAATAAATCATCTATCAAGCTTTTTAATCTCTTTGCATTATCTAAAGATATGTTTGAATATTTATTTATATCTTCATCTTGAGTACTTTTTTTATTTATAAGCTCTAAATAACCTAGTAATGATGTAAGAGGAGTTCTTAAATCATGGGATATATTTGTTATTAATTCATACTTTTGTTTTTCTTCTTCCTGCTCTTTTTCTCTCATCTGCTTAAGATTTTTGGACATATTATTTATTTCCTTAGCTAATACATTTAACTCATCTCTTCCTTTTTCATTAATGGTATAACCTAAATCTCCTGATGATAATATTTCTACCTCTTTTGCTATTTTCCCTATATATCTTGCTTTCCTATTTATAAGTAAATATATTATAGCTATCATTAAAATAATTGGTGCTACAAGAAACCATATATAATACTCACTAGATTTTATAGTTGTATTTTTCCATACATATAAATAACATTTTTCATTATCAACTTTTACTTCATATACTCTGTAAAAAACTGATTTTTCATCTTTAAATGGATGGCTTAAATCTATATATGAAAAAGGGATATAATTTTTATTTCCTGTTTTACTTACATTACTAGATTTTAAAATGATCTGCCCATCGTTATCTGTTATAGCCATATTAAAGTTGTTAAGCTTAGCTACTTCGTCTAAATATTCTTCACACGAATCACTCTTTCTAGTAACAAATCTACTACTTTCAACATAGGCCTCATTTGCTTTGTTTACTAAGGTTTCTGGATATTCACCCTTGTCATTTTCTATAAAAATCACTGTTGCTACTATTGTAACTAAAAGTGCTAGGATATTTATAATCAAAAGACTTCTACTTAAGCTTCCAAATAATATTTTCTTTATTCTATTTATCAAATTTATACCCAACTCCCCATACTAATTTTATAAATTCAGGATTCTTAGGGTTTATTTCTATTTTCTCTCTTATATTTTTAATATGTGAAGCTACGATATTGCTGGCATTAAAATAAGGTTCATCCCAAACATTTTCATATATTTGTCTATTGCTTAATACTCGTCCCCTATTTTCTATTAGTAAATCTAATATATTAAACTCTATTGGTGTTAACCTTACAAATTCTCCATCTACATAAACTTCTCTTGAATCCTTATTTATTTCTAGATTATCTATAATTAAATTCTTAGAATCACTTTTACCTGAAAATTCTATATATC
This sequence comes from Clostridium paridis, assembly GCF_016765615.1. Classification (GTDB taxonomy): domain Bacteria; phylum Bacillota; class Clostridia; order Clostridiales; family Clostridiaceae; genus Clostridium_T; species Clostridium_T paridis. The sequence continues at coordinate 97,589 of NZ_JAESWA010000022.1, forward strand.
TTCTTAGTTGTGATTTTACCCTTGCCATAAGCTCTATTGGATTAAATGGCTTTGTTACATAGTCATCAGCTCCCACGTTTAACCCTAATATCTTGTCACAATCCTCTGATTTTGCTGATAGTAAAATTATAGGCAGCTTTTTCTTCTCTCTTATTTTTAAGCAAGCTTTTATTCCATCAAGTTTAGGCATCATTATGTCAAGTATAATTAAGTCTATATCATTATCATTAAGTTTATTTATTGCATCTATTCCATCCTCAGCTAAAACAACCTTATATCCTTCATTTATAAGATAAATTTCTATTAATTCTCTTATTTCATTATTATCATCAACTACTAAAATAGTACTACTCAATACTTATCACCCTTCTAAAAGTTTATTTTTTCCTTTACTACATATAAAGGTCTATCCTTACTTTCTTCATATATTCTAGACACATATAATCCTATAATCCCTAAGGAAATTACTTGAATTCCTATAAAAAATGCTACCATAGAAAATAGAATTAACGTATGATCAGAATTATTTATTAATCCGTATATTAAAAGCACGCTTGAGATAAATTCTATGATAATTCCCAATTTTATTATAAACTTTATAGGTTTAGTTGAAAATGATATTATTCCATCTTCTGCTAATTTAATCATTTTTTTCAGTGAATACTTAGTATATCCATTTAGTCTTTTATCCCTTTCGAATTCTACATAAGTTTGTTTAAATCCAATCCAGGACACCATTCCCCGTATAAATCTGTTTTTCTCTGGCATATTCTTTAAATATTCTACTACTGCTCTATCCATGAGCCTAAAATCCCCTGTGTTTCTTGGTATATTTATATCTGACATATAGCCTAGAAACTTATAAAAATACTTTGCTGTTATAAGCTTAAAGAAGCTTTCTCCTTTTCTTTCAGTTCTTTTACCATAGACCACATCATATCCTTGTTCCCATTTTTCTATCATTTTAATTATAAGTTCTGGTGGATCTTGAAGATCTCCATCTATTACAACAACAGCGTCCCCTTTTGCATTATTTATTCCTGCTGTAATAGCTATTTGATGTCCAAAGTTTCTTGAAAAATCTATCACCTTGCAATTTTTATCTATATTGCATACCTCTTTTAACTTCTCTAAGGTTTTATCTTTAGAACCGTCATTAATAAATATCATTTCATAATTTAACTTATTATTTTCTACCACCTGCTTCACTCTTCTATAACATTCATGAATTAAATTTTCTTCTGAATACATAGGTATTACTATTGATATTAATTTATCTTTCATACTTTTTCTCCTTCTATATTTTTTCTTTAAAGGCCGTTAATGGCAATATAATAAATAACCAACTTACTATAAAGGAATATCTATCTTGTGATTCTGTTATCATATACAAAAGCCCATAGCCACAATAGATTATATAAAGTAGGTTTATAATTGAATTCTTTAAATATTGCTGCCTATTATATAAACCCTTATAAGTAAGTACCATCATTATTAAATAAAATAATTGTCTATACGCTTGCCCATAATTATTTAAATCTATGGTTATATCTTTAGGTTCGATATCTCTCTCACTCCAATATATCCCTCCAAAATCTCCTTCACTCCACTGAAAAGTGTACTTTCTTCCTAAAAAATATAGTAGTTTTGCAGGTGAAGTTTCTGTATATCTTTCTTTTACTAGTTCCTTTGATGCATGTTCTGTTTCATAATAGTTTCCATTGAAAGCTGCTGCTACTTCTGCATCTTCTTCATTCCACCTACCAAACGTAGTCATATTAGTTCCCTTTAATATTGATGTCCAAGGAGTTTCACTCCCATGCCATAAATTATATTCTGTGATTCCATTCATCTTTAAAGTCGCATTAACTGTTATGAGTGGAATAATAAATGCTATTAGAATATACGCTATTGCTACTGTCTTATATTTAAAGGATTTCTTAATATAAACTAAGGTATATAATATAAAGGCAATAACCATAACCGGTGCTACCATTCTAAAGAAATTACCTATTGATAAGATTAGTCCAGCTAATAATAAATACTCCTTAGGTTTTTTGTCTTTTATAACTAAAATAAATAGATATACACTTCCTAAGTAAAAAGATATTGCTATATTCTCTGTACAATAGGCTGCTGTATAAATTATTGTGGCTGGATATATGGCTGCTAAATACATTCCCCATATTGTTTTTTTCTCTTCCTTAAATATTTCTTTTGAAATCTTATAGCATATAAATACCCCAATAGTTGAACTTATAACATTAATTAGTTTAAGAGTTAATAATGGAACGGGCGAAATAAGTCTTATTAGTGCAAAATAAAGTACTGGTATAGTTAAATGTGGAAATCTTGCATAGTAATTAAAGCCTTTAAATATAGAATATTCTCCATTTAATACGAGCTCACTTCTTTCATACATACCTGCAAAGTCTGATACAGGTACACTATTTATTGAAAGTACCCAAGCAAGTCTTATTAAGAAAGCATAAATCATTATTCCAATTAATATTCTCCTGGTACTAAATCCTTTTTTTATTGCAATAAGTAATGCTATGGTAGTTATGCTGAATAAGGCTACAAATTCCATGTTTAGTGATTTATAATACTCAACATAACGTATATATAAGCCACAAGTTACAAAAACCACTAATAGTAACAATACTTTTAGACACTTATTTATAAAGATTGATAATCCTTTCTTCACTTCATCACCTCTTATTTCCATGATAGCTAGTAAATTTCAAGAAACTATTTGAAAAATAATGGAGATTCTATGAAGAATTCTTAAAAATACTCTATTAATTACATTTCCAGCTTTTAAATAAAAAAATAAGTTCAGACACTAATCCAAGCCTATTTCTTATGATTTTAAACACTATTTATTTAATATATACTGAATAAAATAGATTCAGTTTGAATTAAATAGTTTTATACGTTTACTTCATATTCAATTCGCCTTCAAGAACACGTTATATACTAACTTTTTTTGATTTTGTATGTTTATAGTCATATAATGAGAGAGGTCTTTTATTATAAAATACGGAGTTGAATATATATGGCAAATAAAAACAAGCATACTATACACCACGTTCTATCACATTGGCATAATGTAAAATTAAAGCTAATGCTAGAGGGAATCATTGTTGGTATTTTTACTGGGTTATTGATTGTCTTTTATCGGCTTACCCTTGAAAAAGCAGAAGAATTAAGAAATAAATTTTTAGAATTGCAAGCTTCAAACCACTTGATGATTATTGTGGGATTTTTAGGTTTAATTATTGGCGCTCTTATTGTTGGCAGACTAGTTGTTAGTGAACCTTTAATAAGTGGTAGTGGAATACCTCAAGTTGAAGCTATATTAAAAGGAAAACTTAAAATGAATTGGCTTCCTATAATTATTAAGAAATTTATTGGTGGCGTTATATCTATCGGAGCTGGTTTATCTTTAGGAAGAGAAGGTCCATCAATTCAATTAGGTGCTGCTGTTGGACAAGGTGTTGGGAAAGTATTTAAAAGAATGAAAATAGAGGAAAAGTATCTTATTACAAGTGGAGCAAGTGCTGGTCTTGCAGCAGCCTTTAATGCTCCTCTCGCTGGAGTAATGTTTGCTCTTGAAGAAGTTCACAAGCATTTTTCTCCTTTAGTATTGCTTTCTGCGATGTCAGCCTCATTAACTGCTGATGTTGTTTCTAAGCATTTCTTTGGACTTAACCCAGTATTTAATTTTAATCATATTAATCCTCTACCAATTAATGCTTATGGATATATTATTGTTTTAGGAATCATAGTTGGATTGTTTGGTGTTTTCTATAATTATGTACTTTTAAAAACTTTAAAAATATATGATAATCAAAAATGGGTTTCAAAGAAGTTCAACCTTTTATTACCTTTCATTATTTCAGGTATATTAGGATTATTTTTACCAGAAGTACTTGGTAGTGGTCATTCAATTATAAATTCATTAATTTCTGGGAGTTTTACTTTTAAATTAATCCTAATTATTTTAGTAGTAAAATTTTTATATTCCATGATAAGTTTTGGTTCAGGTGCTCCAGGCGGAATATTTTTTCCTCTTTTAGTTTTAGGTGCTATAACTGGAAGTATATATGTACATATATTAATTCAATTTTTTAACTTAAATCCAGAATATATGAATAACTTTATTATCTTAGCCATGGCTGGATATTTTGCTGCAATTGTAAGAGCTCCTATTACTGGAAGTATCTTGATAACTGAAATGACAGGTTCTCTAACTCATTTATTATCTTTAAGCATAGTTTCATTAGTAGCCTATATTATTGCAGATTTATTAAGATCTGAACCTGTATATGAATCTCTTTTAGATAGATTATTAAGAGGTAATAATTTAACTACATCATCAGAAAATACTAAAAATAAACTCATTCTTGAAATACCTGTATTTGTAGATTCTGAAATGGATGGTAAACCTATAAGAGAATTAAGCTTACCAGATAACTGTCTACTGGTTGCAATTAAGAGAGGGGAAAATGAAATAATTCCAAGAGGCGATACTATTATTTACTCTGGTGATTACCTAAATGTTTTAGTTGATGAAAATATGGCTTCTTTAGTAAATGATAATTTAATGGATAAGTGTGGACAATATTAACCAGTTTCTATATAAGCTTAACAATTTGGCTAAGCTTTTCGAAAAAGCACGTATAATCAAGGTTTAACCAAACAAAAATAGCAGTTAGATTTTAACTGCTATTTTTTATTTATCTATTATTTTTAAAAGGAATTATAAAATAAAACTCAGTATGCTTCCCCTTTTCACTTATAACCCCATATTCAAAATTATGAAGTTTTAATATTTCACTGCATATAGCTAGCCCTAGTCCCATTCCTCCGCTTTTTCTACTTTTATAATATCTTTCCCATATGCCGTCTGCATACTTTTCATCAATTCCTTCTCCATTGTCTTTTACCGATACTCTTATGCCCTGCTCTTCGTCTATTGCACTTAGCTCTATAACCCCACCATCGTTGCTAAACTTTATTGCATTATCAATAAAATTATAAATTACCCTATATAAATAATTACTATCTGCAAAAATATCTGCATCCTTATTTAACAGATTAATTTTTAATATAAGATTTTTATTTTCCAGCTGGATTCTAAATGAATTTTGAAAATCAAGTAAAAATTCATTTAGGTTGAAGTTTTCCTTTTTTAATATATCTGTTCCTCCCTGCAACTTTGAAAGCTGTAATATATCTATTACAAGAAGGTTTAATCTATCCACTTCTTTAATTATGTCTTTTAAATACTTCTTTCTATGCTCTTCTTCTAAAATATCATCGTATATAGCTTCACTATAATTTCTTATTACACTTAAAGGTGTTTTAAAGTCGTGTGATACATTTGCAATAAAATCTCGTTGCATAACATTTTTCTTTTCTATTGAATCTGCCATTATTTTAAGACTATTAGATAACTCTTGTATTTCATCCTTTGTATCAACATCAACATCAATATCAAAATTACCTTGAGTTATGTCTAATGATGCTTTTTGAAGTTTAATAATAGGTCTGGTAATTCTTTTCCCTATCATAGATACAAGAGGTATTGAAATAATTAGTGCAACTAAAAATATAACAGATAGAATTATATATGTAGATCTCATATACTCAGCTGAAAATTTATTGTTTTGTAGAATAATTATATCTCCCAAATTAGTACTGTTTTTATAATATAAGAACTCTTGATTCATTTGATTTTTATATTTTCCCTTTTCCTTTAATGCTTCAATACCAGTATTTTTTATGACAGACATCATTCCCATTTTTGATGCGGAAAGTGTAGTTATTTCTCCATCTTTAACAAGGATTGCACTAGATACTTGATACTCTGATATTATATCTGAGTACTGAGTTCCAGACTTTAGTGCTTCATATATTTTATCTGAAGCAGTTTTAAGTTCTGAATACTGCATATTAACATAAAAGTATGATAAAAAAATACTGCTAGATAAAAAACAAAATATAATTACCAAAACTATCATTCCAATGAAGTACTTTATGAGCCTTAATGTTAATTTCCCCATAATTTCACCTCCAATTTTTCTACAGTTTATTCTTCAATCTTAAGCTGTAATTTATATCCCACACCCCATACTGTTTTTATATGTTTATTACAGTATTTAATCTTTTCTCTCAAGTTCTTTATATGAGTGTCCACAGTTCTGGTATCTCCCATAAAATCATAAGACCAAACTTTTTGTAAAAGTTGCTCTCTTTTAAATACCTGCTCTGGATTTTTACATAGAAACATTAAAAGGTCAAATTCCTTTGGGGTAAGAGTTAGTTCATTTCCATTTTCAGTCACTATTCTTTTTTCCTCTGAAATACTCATATTTTCAAATTTAAATTCTTCTTGTACTTCAGTAGTATTTTTTTTGATTCTGAGACCTACCCTAAGTATTAGCTCCTTCATACTGATTGGCTTAACCATATAGTCAACGGCCCCAAGCTCTAATCCAAATATCCTATCTTCTTCTTCTCCCCTAGCTGTAGTTATAATTACTGGAGTGTCACCTTTATTTTTAATTTTCCTTAAGAGTGACCAGCCATCTTTTTCTGGCATCATAATATCTAAAATTATAATATCGTATTCATTGTCATCTATAGCTTCTTCACCTTTTGCCCCATCAGTGGCAACCACTACATCATATCCTTCATTTTTCAAATAAAGCATCATGACTTCAGCTAGTTTTTTTTCATCCTCAATTATAAGAATTTTTCCCTTCATCTTAAGATACCCCCTTTGTAGGTTTGTTTCTAGTACTATTCTATAACTTTCACAATTCTATCACAATTATCTCATAATTTAATCAATATATAAAATTATTATATAAATATAGACAGTAGTAATTGTGAAAATTAAATTTAATTAAAAGGAGTGTTTTTTATGAAAATCAAAAACATCGTATTATCTCTAGCAATTGTATCTGTAATTGGAGTTGGTACAACGGCGTATGCTGCTACATCTAGTTCAGCATCTGAAAGTAATCTAACCAATCAAACCTGTTCTGGGGTTGGCTTAGGTAGGGTTACAAATATGCGTGGATATGATATCTTAACCAATCTTTTGAAAAGCAAAGGTGCAACAGATGAGGAAATTTCTTCATCATTAAATTCAGGCAAATCTCTCTATGATCTTTTGAAAGAAAAGGGCGTAACTGATGAACAAATCAAAGAGTACATGGTAAATGAAAAAACAAAAGGCATAGACGAAGCTGTTGCTAGCGGTAAATTTACTAAAATGCAAGGAGAGGAATTAAAAGAAGATATCAAAGAAAATTCTGCAAACTGCACTACTCCTGGTCAAGGAAATAGCAATATGAGAGGCATGGAGAATAGAGGAAATAGTGCCGGAGGAAGAATGGGAATGCATCGTTCATAAATTAAAAGGGACTGTAACATGATTTGTGTATATACAAATCTGTTGCAGTCCCTATAATACTCTCCATACTATACATGGATGAGAGTTTTTTTATTCGTCTTCTTATCATAAGTTTTAATGATGATGATGCTCCCCATGATGATTACAAACTACATCTTTATCCTCTAAAGTTCTGTTAATGTATTCTTCAACCACCTTCAGATACTCTCCTGAAGCCCCCTTTACTACCTGAAGACCATTCTGCTGTAAACCAGCAATTGCTCCTGCGCCGATTCCTCCTGTAATAACTACATTTGTACCATGCCTTACAAGTAAATCTGCCAATCCTTGATGCTGATGTGTAAGTTCTGCAGAAGAAATTTCTTGAACTTGTAAAACTTTGTTATCTTCTACTGTTATAATTACAAAGCTCTTACTCATTCCAAAGTGTTGATTCACCACATCTCCATTATTAGGTATTGCTATTTTCATATTATATTACCTCCACTTTATTATTGTCATATGCTATTTATATTATATGATAGCAATAAGTTACTGTCAAATGCCAATAACAAAAAATATTAGTCAATCTCAATCTTTATATACATTTTTTATTCTTTTAACTTTTCCTTAGCTACTTCAACTTCAAATCCATCTACAAAGTTTTTTACATCTTTTAATTTAGTATCTTCTCGAATTGAATTAGGAATTTCTAGTTTTTTGTATACTTCTTCTAATTCAATTTTAGTTCCAATTGATACTTCTTTTATAGTCATATATCCCTTAATATCATCAATATTTAATTTAGACTCTTCTGTTATTTTCTGTGGTAAAACTTGAAAAATGCCAATACTTTTACTTATAAATACCCCTGTAAAAAACAATCCTATTACAAGTATAATTACAGTTAAAGTTTTTAATTTCTTCTTTCCAGTCTTATATTCTAATGCATCCTTTTTAGGACATGAGATCACGCACCTTTGACAACTAATACATTCTGCTGAGGTTACTTCTTTAACATTTGCTACCTTTATATTCATTGGACAGCTTTTACTACATAATCCACAATTTACACAAGCATCTTCGTTTCTAACAATTTTTGATGGGCTAATTTTCGAAATAATTCCATACACTGCTCCCATGGGGCAAAGGTATTTACAAAAGAATCTGTCATATAGCATAGATCCTACTAAAACAATAACTAACATTATAGTCCCTACTAAGTATTCAGTGGTTAAACTTGTGATTCCAGCACTAATATGTCCATATGCTGCCCATGGGTCATAAGGATCTACCCATAACCCTGTAGTTTGCCATGCGAAGTATAGAGTTCCCAGAAATACAACATATTTTAAATATCTTAAAGGTTTATCAATTTGGGGATGAATAATAAATCTTTTGTGAAAGATTTTCTTGCCAATTATTCCAAAAAACTCTTGAAGAGTTCCAAAAGGACAAATAATACCACAGAAGCTTCTTCTAAATACTAAGGCTAAAATTAATGTTATTCCTAGAAGTATCATGGTGCCTGAGAATATCTTTTGTAAGAATGTCCCTGTAAACACCAAACTATATAGAGATTCTAGTGCGCCATATGGACATAATGCATGTATTGAAGGTGCTACCCCTCCACCTTGAACTTGATGTAAATAAGCCTCTCTCGTCACCATTATTAGAAAAAATCCTAAGAGCACCCATCTTAAATATTTTGTAAACTTCTTGTTCATGAAATTTCCCCCTATTCGATTTTATTTATATGGTTTCTTTATTAAAACTTACCTTATACCTGTTAAAAATAGCTCCTCCTTGTATTTTTTAGACATGTATAAGTTTATAATTGAAGTTAGAACCATATATCAATTCTATAGTGATAAATTGATATAACTTTGGGGGAATTGTGAACAATTTGTGAAAAGTAGTTTTAATTAATTTTCTTTTTAACATATCTATTTACAGTGGAAATGTTGTAATAGTAAATAAATAGTCTGCAGATTTTTTTCTACAGACTATTTATTGCAATTCATATTCAACTTAATCTATTTAAGAAGAAATTATAGGGAGTTTAATTCTTAACTGCAGTTATTCCATAAAAATTATCACCAATATCTATATTGGAGATATCCGAAAATCCACTCTTGGCTAATATATTTATCAATTCTAACTTATCTAGTCTGTGATCAACTGGAGGTCCAAATTCACTTTTGATTTTTTGCCAGTCTACAATTGCAATTTTCCCTTTAATGCTTATAATTTTTTTAACTTCTCCTAAAAATCTCTCAAGTTCTTCCGTCTCATGCAAAACATTAGCTATAAACGCAAATGTTATTTTACCTTCTTCTAATTTAAGATTGTTTTCTTCTGTCAAAATTGTTTCTATATTAAAAATATTATTTTCCTTTATCTTTATTTCAACCTCCTGAAGCATTTCAGACAAAATATCTAATGCAAATACTTTTCCATTCTTACCAACAATTTCAGCTGCAGGAATGCTAAAATATCCGATTCCACAACCTATATCCGCCACGATATCTCCTTCATGTAGTCCAAGACTCGTAAGAGTTTTTTCTGGTGGCAACATTTTTCTTCTTTCTTCATTATCTAGTTTATGCTTATTTTTCACATCAAATTTATGTGCCATTTTTTACTCCTTCTTTCTTTTAGTGAATGCTTATAAATTAACTTGCCCTTTTTCATAATACTCAATAAATGCAAAAATTCTAACTGGATTCATTAATGTTAATTATGGAATTATCGTTTTAACTATTCTGGAAATAAGTTATTTATACATACAAATAAGCTATGATATCAATTAGGAATAAGTTTACCTTAATAATCTTTAACCTATATCCTATGTTAATAGCATAGCTTATGACTCCACATAATTTACTTAGAAAAATACTCTAATTTGTCCTTTAGAACATTTTTGGGTTGAAATCCTACCATTTTTTCGGCAACTTCTCCATTTTTGAAGATGATTACTGTAGGTACAGCCATTACTTGATATTTTTGAGCTATATCACCACTTTTATCTACGTCAAGCTTAAATACTTTAACCTTTCCCTCCATTTCCTTCCCTAATTCTTCTACTATTGGTGCAAGCATTTTGCATGGTCCACACCATGTTGCAGAAAAATCTACTAATACTATATCTTTACTATTTAAAACCTCATTTTGAAATTCGTTACTATTTAATTCTCTAGCCATAATTTTACTCTCCTCCACTTTATTTTTTATTTATCTTTCTAAAGGTTTGATATAAGATCCTGTTCCACCTGAAACATTAATAACTTTAAACCCTTGCGATGCTAATTCTGTACAGGTTCTTGCACTTCTAGCACCTGATTGACATATTATGTGATACTCTTTTGTCTTATCAAGATATTTATCAGCATCTGATATAATGTTCCCCATTGGTACATTTTTAGCTGTCGGTACATGACCATTATTGTATTCATAGCATTCTCTTACATCTATTAAATTAATCTTTCCTAATTTACTATCTAAATCATGAACACTTATTGTATTAAAATTTGAAAACATATTTCCTCCTCCTAAAATTCTTATTATTAGTTTATCTATAAAAATTTTAACCTATAGATCTTTTTACTATTCAGTATATTTCTGTCTAGTTTTTTATCTTTTTAACCTTCCTTTATATCCTCCAGTACCACCAGCAACATTTATAACTTTATATCCCTTTGAGGCTAATGATCCACATGTTCTTGAACTTCTAGTTCCTGATTGACAAATTATATGGTATTCCTTTTCCTTGTCTAAATACTTTTCAGTATTCTCTATGATCTTATTCATAGGAATATTTCTAGCATTAGGAACATGACCATTTTTATATTCATATGGCTCTCTAACATCAATTATATTTATCTTTCCTAATCCATCAATTTCACTAACCTTTACAGAACTAAATTTTTTCTTAAAAAGAAATCCAAACATAATAATCCTCCTAATTCTTCAATTAAATTTCACAATAATTTTTTTTAAGTACTTCAATTAACTCTCCAATTTTTTCGTCTCTAATTGAATAAGTTATTGTTTGACCATTTTTATTTGAATCTAATATTCTATGTGCTTTTAATACTGAAAGATGTTGTGATAACGCAGACTGAGTCAAACTACTAATCCTTTGATGAAGTTCACTTACATTCATTGGTCTCTCAATTAAATGACAGACGATCATCAATCTGTTTTCATTAGCTAAGACCTTTAAAAGCTCTGCTATTTCTTTTGCATGCTCAATCATCTAAATTTCTCCTTTTTCTCACTTTTATCATTAATCAATTACTTTGTATTAATATATTAGTAAATTCTAATATACTAATATATTATGCAATTAAATATTTTTTGTCAAGACTCTTTGAAAAAATATTTATATAAATATGAAATTTAGAATTAAGTATGCCATACTAAACTTTCACAAATCCCTTACATTTCTATCGAACTTCCATTAATATATAAAAAACTGGTTAAGAAGTCATTATGACATCTTAACCAGTATATAAATTCATATCCTTAATTATTATTATCTTTCCTCTTTCAAGTCTTATAAAACCTCTCTTTTCAATGTTCTTCAAATTTCTGCTTACTACTTCCCTTGCTGAATTTAATTCAAAAGCCAGTTCACTATGGGTTGCATATATTATTTTGCTGTTTTTACTTTTTAAAAGCTTTATAAGTCTTGTTTCTAAGGATTCATGAATCATTTTTTCTTTATTTTTAATCACTTTACTTAATTTCTTATGTAAATCCTCATAAATATACAAAAGAAAATCTGAATCCTTCATTATATATTCTTTTACTATATCAATTGGTATAATGCATATTTCTGAATATTGAATACTCTTACCTGAAATATTTAATGATTCAAAATTAGATATACAGCTTAGAGCTTCATGGCAGAATTCCCCCTCCTCTATATTATATAAGTTAGTATGCCCTCCATTTTTATTTATTCTATTTATATTAATCATCCCTTTAAGAACAAATAAAATTCCATTACAGGCTCCCTCTTCAGCTCCTATATATTCATCTGCATATAGATTTTTAAAATAAGCATTTTCACTTATTATTCCATTATTATTTTTATCAAATTTCTCTAATACTGGGTATATTTTATATAAAAGATTTATGTTTTTTAATTTTGCATTTAATATTTCTCCATCATAACTCATCATACACCCTCCTCAGCTTTATTATTTAATCATTTTAAAAAAAATATAATTTAGTTTTTAATTTATAATTACGCAGCTACTTTTTCATATCCTATTGCTTTTTTAGGACATACTGCAACACACTTTCCACACTGTATACAATCAGGATGGCTTAATATATCACCTTTATAATCATAAGGAACTAAACCAATTGGACATTTCTTCTCACATATCTTACAAGAAACACATGATGAAGATACCTGAAGTACTTTTTTATTTTTTTTGAATTTTGATGTTATTGAAGCAAGAGTTCCCATTGGGCAAAAATTACACCATGTTCTGTGATTATATATTAATGACAGTGCCACTCCTATTATAGTAGTTATCACTATTAATCTATAAAATACCATTCCTATACCATAAAAATTACCCCAATTTTTAATTATTCCTGCAATAAATTGCATCATCATAATTGTCAATATTAAAGCTCTGAAGTAATACGATTTAAAAATTTTCGGTGGTTTTCGTATATTACTAAATTTAGAAACTACATTATCATAAAAATTTCCTCTAGGGCATAAATTTCCGCACCAGAATCTCCCCTTAAAAACAGATACTATTACAGGTGCTATCATGCATATACCTGCTAAAACCCCAATTCTCAAATCAAGCATACCAATCAATATAAATGCTACCAGCAACGTAAATGAATACTTTTTCCACAGTTTAAAGATTTTTTTCATTATGATTCCTCCAAGTTATTAAAATATTATTAAATAAATGCACTTGTTAAACAGTGCTTTTTTATTTTAATGAATATCTTTAATATTTTCTGTGACTTTGTCACATATGTGAAATCACTTTTCCTCTTTTTAGTTTTTTTCTTTGCTACTTCAATTCCTAACAATATATATCTATAAATAATTTAAAATCATTGTTAAAAATCAAACAAAAGAATATTGACTTATTAATCACTATATCTTAATATATGAATATAATAATTTATATAGTATACTTTAGAAAGTAGGAAACACTATGGATAAAGATTTTGATAAGTATAATGATGTTTCAGAAATGCTTAAAGTACTGTCTCATCCAGTAAGACTTTGCATTGTACGTGGGTTATTAGAACACGGTGCCTGTAATGTTACTTATATGCAAGATTGCTTGGACACACCTCAATCTACTATATCTCAACATCTACAAAAATTAAGAACTGCAGGTATTATAGAAGGCAGGAGAAACGGTCTTGAGATATTCTACAAAGTTTGTAATGAGCAAGTTGAAAATTTAATTAAACTATTTTTTGGTGAAAATAATTAATTTTGGAGGTATTAATATGAGTAAAAAAGTTTTAATAGTTGGTGGTGTTGCTGGTGGAGCTTCTGCTGCTGCTAGACTTAGAAGATTAGATGAAACTGCTGAGATAATTATGTTTGAAAGGGATGAATATATCTCATTTGCTAATTGCGGGTTGCCTTACTATATTGGAGAAACAATAAAGGAAAGAAGTAAACTTTTAGTTCAAACACCTGAAGCAATGAAGGCAAGATTTAATATAGATGTTAGAAATAACAGTGAAGTTGTAAGTATAGATACAAAAAATAAAAAGGTTAAAGTTAATAGTAAAGATAAAGGAACTTATGAAGAAAATTTTGATTACTTAATACTTTCTCCTGGAGCAAAAGCCTTAAGACCTAATATACCAGGAATAAATAGCAAAAATATTTACACATTAAGAAACATTCCTGATACTGATGCCATAAAAGCATATGTTGATAAGAAAGGTGTTAATAGCGCTGTAGTTATAGGCGGCGGCTACGTAGGTGTTGAAATGGCTGAAAACCTAAAAGAAAGAGGTTTAGATGTTACTCTTGTCGAAGCTGCTCCTCATATTCTTGCACCATTTGATTCTGATATGGTTGTTCTTGCAGAAAAAGAATTAGTAGAAAATGGTGTTAAGCTTATATTAAATGATGGTGTTAAATCCTTTAATGATGTAGAAAATCAAGTTGAAGTAACTTTAAATAGTGATACTAAAGTTACTGCTGATTTAGTTATATTAGCTATAGGGGTAGCTCCAGATACTACATTTATAAAAGACAGTGGTTTAGAATTTGGACCAAGGGGCCATATCATTGTTAATGAAAAAATGGAAACAAATATGGACGGTATTTATGCTGTTGGAGATGCTGTAGAAGTTGTTGATTTTATAACTAAACAAAAAACTGCTATTCCTTTAGCTGGTCCAGCCAATAAGCAAGGTAGAATTGCTGCTGATAATATAGCTGGTTTAAATTCAACCTATAAAGGAACTCAAGGAACTTCTATAATTAAGATATTTGGATTAACTGCTGCTGGTACTGGGGCTAATGAAAGAACTCTTCAAAGAGCAAATATGCCTTACAAGGTTATATATGTACACCCAGTATCTCATGCATCTTATTATCCAGGCGCAATCCCTATGTCTCTTAAATTGATATTCAATGATGAAGGGAAAATATTAGGTGCTCAAGGAATTGGCTTTGATGGTGTTGACAAAAGAATTGATGTTATAGCTACTACTATAAGACTTAATGGTACTGTAGAAGATTTAGCTGAACTTGAACTTTCTTATGCTCCACCTTTCTCTTCTGCTAAAGATCCAGTTAACATGGCTGGTTTTGTAGCTCAAAATGCTTTAGCTGGAAGAAGTAATGTAATTGCTTGGAAGGATATTGAAGAATTTAAAAATGATGACTATATGCTTGTGGACGTTCGTTCTGAGGTAGAATTTAATAATGGACACTTAGAAGGTGCAGTAAATATACCTGTAGATGACTTAAGAGAAAGACTTAATGAGTTAGATAAGAATAAAACTATTGTTGAATACTGCCAAGTAGGTTTAAGAGGATATATTGCTGATAGAATTTTAAGTCAAAATGGCTTTAAGGTTTTAAATGTTACTGGAGGATATAAAACTACATCAATGTTAGACTTTTCTCCAAAACAAACTGAGTCAAATGACGATGATGATAGCAATGATACTCACTCTGCCCTAACTATTGATCCTGACACTCAGGTAGTAAAAACAGATGAAAACTCTAAAGGTAAGTATGATAAAGAGTTGGATGCTTGCGGACTTTGTTGTCCTGGTCCACTAATGCAGGTTAAAGCTTCTATTGATGATTTAAAGGATGGGCAAATCCTTAAGGTTTCTGCCTCTGACCCTGGATTTTATGAAGATATTAAGGCTTGGTGTAAAAGAACAAACAACGAATTAATAGATATATCAAAAAAGGGTGGTAATATAATTGCCTATATAAAAAAAAATGTTAAAAATAGAATAGTTAATGAAAACATGCCTACAATGCCTATAAAAGACAATAAGACAATGGTTGTATTTAGTGGTGATTTAGATAAGGCAATTGCATCTTTTATAATAGCTAATGGCGCAGCTTCAATGGGTAAAAAGGTTACCATGTTCTTTACCTTCTGGGGACTTAATATTCTTAGAAAACATGAAGCAGTTAGTGTGCAAAAAGGCTTTATGGATAAGATGTTTGGATTAATGATGCCAAGAGGAAGTAAGAGACTTAAACTATCTAATATGAACATGATGGGTATGGGCGGAAAAATGATTCGTAAAGTTATGAAGGATAAAAATGTTTCATCTCTTGAGGATTTAATACAATCAGCTATTGATAGTGGAATCGAAATTGTTGCCTGCCAAATGTCCATGGATGTTATGGGACTTCACAAAGAAGAGTTAATTGATGGAGTTAAAATAGGTGGAGTTGGTTATTATTTAGGTGAAGCTGAAGATTCTAACGTTAACTTATTTATATAAAACAAAAAAGTAAGATGACTTAAAGTTATCTTACTTTTTTCTATACTTACTATCACAAAGCTTTTGCTCATTCTAAAATGTTGATTTACTAAATTTCCACTATAGAGTACTGATTCTTAAATAAGACTATTACTCCTTATCTATTCCTTTGCACCAGTTTTTACAAAATTTAGCTTTTTTATTACACAATACTTTTTTAGAACCACAATTAGGACAGGTTCTTTTATCCTGTTCATAGTTTATATCATACTCTGCACCACAATCTAAGCATTTAAATTTACAAAAGTTTGTTGTGTAATTTCCTCCACTTATATTTATAGCTTTGCCTTCAGTTAGTGCTATAGCTACCTTTTTTCTTGCGCTATCTATTATATTTTGGAAGGTTTGTCTAGATACTTGCATTTTTTCAGCACATTCCTCTTGTTTTAATTCTTCAATATCCTTAAGTCTCATAGCTTCTAATTCTTCAACCTTTAGTACCACTTCTTCTATCTGACATTTAGGTTTTCCAATTGGAATAAAATACGTATCTTTAGGAAAAAATTCTACATTTCTAAATTTAGTCGGTCTAGCCATACTTAACCTCCTTTATATCTCTGCTATTTTATAAAACACTATTCTAAGTTATCTTCTTCAATCTTAATAGTTGTTGTATAACCAGAACTGAAGCTCCAACTGCAATTGATTTATTTTTAAAATATCCACCCCTATTAAAGATAACTTCATTATTCTTAATATGGCATTTTTCTAATGCTACTTTTATAGATGTATCATAAAATAATTGAGAATTTTGAATTAAAGGTCCACTTAATATAATCAATTGTGGATTAAATAACTTTATATAATTTGCAAGACCTATTCCGAAATGCATAGCAGAGTCTAACAATATATTAACAGCAATATCATTTTTACTTTCTGCTAGAATTAATATATCTTTATAGCTTATTTCTTCTAGATCTTTATTGATTAATGCTTTTTCTTGGCTTTTCACTTCTGCTATAAATTTTTGCTTTATTTTTAATATTGAAGCATAGCTTTCAATGCATCCGTTATTTCCACATGAACATAGTTCTCCTCTTGTATCAACAATCATATGCCCAAATGCATCTTCTGCATTATTTATTGTTCTAATTAAAATACCAGATGAGATTGCTCCAGTTCTTATTCCCACACCACAATTAATATAAGCTATATTTTTCTTGCCTTTACCACTACCAAAAAAATATTCTCCTACAACTGCTGTATTGGCGCCATTATCTATATATACTGGTACTTCAAATTCTTTTATTAGTTTATCATGTAAATATTCAGTGTTAAAATCCCCAACTGTTCCTATTCCAATTCCTATCACCATTTTCATGTCGATACTTAACTCTATTAGTAAGTCTTTTATATTCTCAGGTAAAAATTTAGTTATATTCTCGATATCATATGGATTATTTATTATCTTATCTGCTACTATTTCTATTTTTAAGTTTGTTATAGTTATCTCAATATATGTTCTAGATATATCAATACCTATAGTATAAAACTTCTGTGGATTGACATCATATAAAACAGGTTTCCTTCCTCCAGTTGATTCAGCAATAGCTGACTCAATTACTAATTCATTATCAGTTAGAACCTGAATATCTCTATTTAACGTTGTTAATTTAATTTTTGTTTTATCTATTAATTCATTTTTTGTTATTGGACCACATTTTTGTATAATATCAAAAATATATTTACATCTATCATTTAGATATTCTAGTATTTTATAAGCATTCATTTTCATATGCTCCTTTATAATATTAATAATATATTAATATCTTTTATAACTTTTGGCAAATAAAATAGTCCGTAGAATCATCTCTACAGACTATTTTTAAATATTAGCTTATTTTAGCAATTGTTCTTTTCTAGCTCTATATTCTTCTTCGCTTATTTCGCCTTTTGCAAATCTCTCATTTAATATATCAATTGCATTTGATGAAGTTCTATTAGCCGCTAAACTTATATCTTTTTTATTTATAGCTTTATAAACAAAATATATTACTAATAAAAGAATTATAACCATTGGTATCATCATAAGAAATCCTGCACCTCCATATCCATAACCGCCAAATCTTCCATAGCCTAATCCATTACAGAACATATAAAATTCCTCCTTTATTCATATGTTTTTATTAAGTTTTATCTTTGATTTTATTATATTATTTAATTGTGAAGGAATTATGGAGAATTCTATTCCCTTGCTATTATTAATATCAATTTATATTTTAAATTTTTTAAATATATTATACTTTAGGAAGTCAATAACAATCATAAAACACATAGTAATCCCTAATAAAATAAAGATTTGATTTATTAAAATATTAGGAATAAATGCACCAATTGTACCAATTAATATAAATCCAATTATTGTCGTTATATTTACTATTAATAAATTTTTATTAGGGATTGATGACCAAAAATGTTTTCTTTCTCTTACAATTAACATTCTAAATTGTGTATTAAATACAAGACTTAACATTACTAAAGTACGAAGCTTTTCAAATTCCAAGTGAAAGTAATTTATACCAATAAAAATTATAAATAAGTCTTCAAGTGCAAAAAAGACACCAAGAATCAATGAAGAAATAGTAATATTTTTAATATCCCATTCATTAGGTTCATCTGTAGCCTTTACATTGTCAGTTGCAATGGACATTGTAACAAAGTCATTGGCAAAAACCAATAAGGACATACCTAATAATGAAATGGCTATATCATGTAACCAAAAAAATCCTACAGTAAATAGCACAACTACTTCTACAACTTTAGTAATCTTATTTATAACCCAAGTTAACATTCTTTGATATGTTTTTCTACTAACTTTAACAGCATCAATTATTTCACTTAATCCTGGTTTAGTTAAAACTATACTTGCAGAAGCTTTTGCCACATCAGTAGCTGAACTTACAGCTGTTCCTAGTTCTGCCTGTTTTAATGCAGGTGAATCATTAACCCCATCTCCTGTCATTCCAACAACATGTCCATTCTCTTGAAGTAATTTTACTATTTTATATTTATCTTCTGGATATACCTCTGCAAAGCCATCACTATTTCTAATTAGTTCTAACTGTTCATTATGATTTAAGTTGTTTAAATCACCCGCTTTTTTAATTCTATTACCTATTCCAACTTGTTCTGCTATTTCTCTAGCGATAGCCACACTATCTCCTGTTAGCATTAAACTTTTTATTCCTAATCTCTTTATCTCTTCTATCATTATTTTTGAATCTTCTCTTGGAGGATCTGCTATTCCGAGCAAGCCTACAATTTTAATCATATTTATATCATCTGGGTCTGATATTGCAACTGCTATTGTTCTTAATCCTCTTTGAGAAAATTCATTTATGGATGCTTCAATTTTCTCCATGGTTATTTTATCTATTTTATTACAAATACCTATAATAGTTTGTGCTGCTCCCTTAATAATTCTATGGTTGTTTCCATTAACTTTAACCATTGCCTCTGTTCTCTTTATTGACGGATTGAATGGAGTATATTCAAGTTGCTCATATTTATCAAAGTTAAAATTATTAGTTCTTGCATAATTTATAATAGATATATCTATTGCATCCATGCCTTCTTCTTTAGATGCTGCTGCAGCTATTTCAGTTACATCTTCTTTTGTATATTCTTTAAAAGGAACGCTATCTACAACTGTTAGCCTATTTTGAGTTATTGTACCTGTTTTATCAAAACAAAATATATCTATGGAGGCTGCATCCTCTATTGAATCAAGTTTTGTTACTAAAACACCTTTTCTAGATAACTCTGTAGCCCCTACTGCTTGTACTATGGTTAAGACTGCAGGTAATGCTACTGGTATTGCCCCTATTAGAAAAACTACAATAAAAGATAATATTAATAAAATATCTTTGTGAAGATATATTGCATATGCAGAAACTATAACTGATGCTATTATCCCTAAATACATCATATACTTTACAATGCTTAACATTAATTCTTCTTGTTTTGACTTAGGTTTAGCTATTTTAACTAGTTCCACTGTTTTACCAAAGTATGTGTTAATACCAGTGTTTATAACTATACATCTAGCTTCTCCTGCTTTAACCACTGAACTTGAATAAATTACATCTGTGCTTTTTAAATTTTTAGGCAAAGATTCACCAGTTAATGCTGATTCATCAACAGATATCTCCCCGCTAATTATACTAACATCTGCAGGAATTAAATCTCCTAATTTAACTATAATTATATCCCCTGGAACAACTTCCCTTGCATCTTTTAATACCCAATTTCCATCACGTAATACTTTTGCTTTTATTTCTAACTTCTTTTTAAGAAGTTCTACTGCTTTTTTTGAATTACTTGATTGTAAGAATCCTATAATTGCATTTACAGTAAGTAATATAGAAATTATTATACTTTCAGTATAATGTTTCAATATGATTGTAAGAACTATTGCTAATTCCAACAACCAAGGCATTGGACCCCAGTATCTTTTAAAAAATTCAATAAATAGATTTTTTTTGATTTCTTCAACTTGATTATATCCAAATTTTTTTACACGATTATTTGCTTCCTCTGTAGAAATTCCATTTTCAGATGTCTCCAAAAATTTCATTATCTCATTAGAAGACATTTTTTTATATTCAAAAGTACTTTTCATTTCTAAAATTCTCCTTTCAAAGTCTTACTCTTTGCTTTCTTTATACTTCGATAATGCCAAAAACAATATCCAAATAATCACTCCGCCTAAACTTACTAATTGTGCTATTCTAAATGATCCTAACATTAAACTATCAGTTCTCAATCCTTCAATAAAAAATCTACCTATAGAATACAATCCTAAATAACTAAAGAATACTACACCTTGTTTTCTATTTTTTCTTAGAAGTATCATCAATATTATAAATACTACTAGATTCCATACTGATTCATATAAAAAAGTAGGCTGATAATATTCTCCATTGATATACATCCCTTTTTGAATAAACTCAGGAAAATGTTTTATATATTCATAAGATACTACCCCTCCATGGGCTTCTCCATTGAAAAAATTTCCCCATCTTCCAAGTGCTTGAGCAATAATAATTGATGGAGCTACCACATCTACTATCCTAAAAAAATTAACTTTTTTATACTTTGCAATAGCAAATGCTGAAATACCGCCAAATAGAATGCCTCCATGAATTGCAAGTCCGCCTTGCCTTAGATTAAATATTTGTATTAAATCATACTTGTAGTATTCAAATTCAAAAGCTACATAATAAAGTCTTGCCCCTATAATTCCTATTATCAATGAGACCATTAAAACATCTATAATAGAATCAAAATCTACTTCCCTATATTTACAATTAAACTTAGCCAATATAACGCCCAATACAATCCCTAGACTTATAAATACACCATACCACCTAATATCCATTCCAAAAACATAAAATGCGACTGGATTCATTATTTATTCCTCCTTTTATCCTTATTGCTATCTATAAGTATATATACTTTTAACCATTTTGGCAATAAGTTTCATTTAAAAAAGCTAGCATACTAATGCATCTAGATTTATTTAAAACCGCATTAATATACTAGCTTATATAAATTTTAGTTATACTTATCTTTCTAATGGACGAATATAAGATCCTGTTCCGCCTGAAATATTAACAACTTTAAACCCTTTCATTGATAATTCTGTACAAGTTCTTGCACTTCTTGCACCTGATTGACAAATTATATGATACTCTTTTGCTTTATCAAGATATTTATCTGGTTCTAAAATAATTCTTCCCATAGGTATATTTTTAGCTGTTGGTACGTGACCTCCGCTATACTCATAGTCTTCTCTTACATCTATTAATTCTATCTTACCTAACTTACCATCCAAGTCATGAACACTTATTGTATTATAATCACTTTTATTAAAACCTGAAAACATATTTCTTCCTCCTACTATTAAAGTTTTATTTTTTTACTATTTCATTTAGAGTCTCATAAGTATGCTCTATTATTTCAGCACATCCTATTTTATCTTTTTTCAAATCCTTACATAATTCTGATCCATATTTTTCTCTTATACTTGACATTAATTCTCTTGTATATTGTCTAGCATTATTAGTCTCTTCGTTACTTTCTCTTCCTTTTAAATATCCAATTATAGCAGTTGCAGCTCCGGCTGCACCGCATATACTTCCTACTGTGAAGCCTGTTCCCATACCACTTCCTAATGCTATTGGAATATCTGTATTATTTTCTTCATTAAATCTCTTAATTATTGCTTCCCCACAAGTATATCCTTGTTTATGGTATTCTGATGCTTTTGTCATTTGAGTTCCCCCTAAAATATTAATAATTACTATCTTTTTAATGTGCCTCTATATCCACCTGTGCCACCACTTACATTTATAACTTTATAACCTTTTGATGCCAATATTCCACAGGCTCTTGTGCTTCTTCCACCTGACTGGCAAATTATATGATATTCCTTTTCTTTATCCAAATACTTCTCTGTATTCTCTATAACTTTGTTCATTGGAATATTTTTAGCATTAGGAACATGACCATTCTTATATTCATATGGTTCTCTAATATCAATAAGATTTATTTTCCCTAACCCATCAATTTCATTAACCTTTATTGAATTAAATTTCTTATTCATCAAAAATCCAAACATAATAATCCTCCTAAATTTCATTTTATAATATAAGTAATTTAGATATTTCTAATATACTAATATAATATGAAGTTCTATTACTTTTGTCAATACTTTTTAAATCCAACTAAATAAAATATAGTCAAAAAAGCTAAATCTAAAATGGTTAACTTTTTAGATTTAGCTCCTTAATTTTAAATTTCGCAATAATTTGCTTTTAATACTTCAATTAACTTTACAACCCTCTCATCTCTAATAGAATAGGTTATTGTAAGTCCACTTTTATTTGACTCTAATATTTTATGTGCTTTTAACATTGAAAGATGCTGAGATAATGCTGATTGAGTAAGGTTATCTAAACGTCCATGAAGTTCACTTACATTTAATGGTCCTTCAATCAAGTGACATACAATCATTAATCTATTTTCATTTGCCAAAACCTTTAATAGTTCTGCTATTTCCTTTGCATATTCTTTCATTTTTTGTCTTTAGTGAGAGTATATTGCAAGTGCCCAGCTCTCACTAAATCCTCCTTCCTTACTATTCACTTTTTAATGTCTAATAAATTATTATTGTAGACTCAAAAAATCTTTCTTGAAATTCTACTAATGCTTTTATTTGCTCTTTGTTATATTTGTTTAATTCTTTACAAACTACTAATTTATCCTCAATATCATTTGCTCTTTTTATTATTGCTACAACATATCCTTCATATGTTTCTAAAGGCTCAAATTCACCAATAATATATACATCGATCTCTTCTCCATCTCCTGATATAGTATTGGGAATAAATCCATAGTTTAATGAATATATAAAGTTATGCTCAGGGTGCTTAGAACCTAATGGCCTATCTATTTTCACTTTAACACTTTTACCTAAGTAAGATTCCATGTAACTACCTCTCTACTTTATGTTTATAATACTTCTTCTATTCTGTTATCATCGTATATCTCCACGCCATATATAAGTATATTACACATTTCTAATACACTTATATAGTATTGGGTTAAATTCTTTTTGTCAACTCCAAACTTATTTTATGAAATTCGCTCCTCTTTTATTTTATAAAATAAAATTATCTTAGGAAATTTATCCACTTTATGTATATAACATGAAATCACTTTGTTTTTTACTGTATAATAGAATAGTAATATTTTTGCTTATTGGGGGATTGAATTATGCGAGACCAGATTCTATCAACTATATTTCAATGTATTATACTAATTGGAATACCGTGGATAGGGTATATGCTTTTTACTAAAGAGAAACTCGGTTTTTGTAAATGGGTTGGATTATACAAACCTAATAACAGTAAGTGGATATTGAAAGCTCTTTTAATACTCATTATATCAGTTATAATTATGGGTGGTCCTATTTTTATTTTTGAGACATTTAATGTTATTCCAAAAGGAATGGTATATTCTTTAAATGCTAGTGGTAAGGGCTTTACTGCTGAGATAATAGCCATTGTTTTAATAAAAGCAATTTTTCAAAATGCACTATCTGAGGAAGTATTCTTTAGAGGTTTTATAGGGAAAAGGCTTGCAAATAAATTTGGTTATTTATCAGGTAATTTGATTCAGTCAATCCTTTTTGGACTTCCACATGGTTTAGCATTCATAATTGCTTATAAAGCTTATGCTTTTGGTATTATTCTTTTTCTCGCTGCTACAACAGTAGGTTTTTTACAATTCTATATTAATGAAAAGAAGGCTAATGGAAGTATATTCCCTAGTCTAATTATACACAGCATTATAAACATAGTGTCCAATATTTAGCAAAGGGACATTTGAAGGAGAGTGATATTCTAATGAAATTTATAGATATGGATAACTGGAAAAGAAAAGACCACTATAAGTTCTTTAAAGAATTTGAATACCCACATTTTAATATTGGTGGAAATGTTGATATTACACAGTTTTATAAATATATTAAAGAAAATGAACTTCCTTTTTTTATATCAACCTTATATGCTGTATCAAAAGCTGCAAATAACATAAAGGAATTCAGACTTAGAATTAGAGATGATAGGGTTATTGAACATGAAGCTATACACCCTTCTTTTACAGTACTAGCAGATGAAGATTTATTTAGTTTTTGCACATCCAACTTTATTGATGATTTTAAGGATTTTAAAACTAATACATTAAATGATATAAATGATGTGAAAAATAATGTTATTATCAAAAATGAACCTGGTCGAGATGATCTATTATATACTACCTGCATTCCATGGATTTCCTTTACTAATATAATTCACCCTCTTCATATGAATCCAGTAGATAGCATACCTAGAATAGCCTGGGGCAAGTACTTTGAAGAAGGTGGTAAAATAAAGATGCCAATATCTGTACAACTTCATCATGCATTAGCTGATGGAATACATATTGGTAAGTATTTTAATCTTCTACAAGAAATATTAGATAATCCTTCTAAGTATCTATAAAACATAACTCAAAAGACTATTAGGGATAAACAACTATCCTAATAGTCTTTTTTCTACATCTTATATATCAACCACTTACATGTATTCATTTCATATTTAAGTTCATAAACTCTACTAGCTTCATTAATCACGCTTTGACATCTAAAAAGTATCATTGGATTTCCTGCTATTTTTTCTTTTTCCTTATACAGTACTCTATCAACCTTTATAACAGTTGTTGATTCATCCTCATTCTTCACTTTAAATCTTATGGGCCTTGGGGTACCATCCTCTGTAAACCAAGCTATCATCTCAATTGTCTTGAAAATTACTTTCATAAGTCTCAACTCCTCATAATAAACTTGACATAATCTTATAGTCCTCTTCTCCCACTCCCCCACTCATATTTCTTATACCTGAATGTAAAAATGAAGATCTTAATATGGACTTTGAACCATACTTAAGACGTATTTTATCAATAGTTTTATCTAAAGCTCTTATTTTGTCTATATCCTTATGGTCAAATAATCCATATTGATAAAATTCATTTGTACAAAAATCGGTAACCTGTACCCCCATATGTCTTATTGGTTCTCCTTTCCATTTCTCATCAAACAAATTACAAGCTACTTCTGAAATTATCTGAGTAGAATCTGTTGGACAATATAGTTTTCTTTGATGAGAATAATTAAAAAAGTCTTTACTTCTGATACTCATTGAAATAACTCTACAACAATTTTCAGAATTTCTAAGTCTTGTTCCTACCATTTCTGAAAGAGAAAGTAGTATAAGATGTGCTGTTTTTCTATCCTCCACATCAAAAGGAATTGTTGTAGAATTGCCTATTCCTTTCATGTCAATATGCTTATCACTTCTTACCTCAGAACTATCGATTCCATTTGCATAATTCCATATTAAAGTGCCATGACTTTTTAAATAGTACCTTAAAATATCTAGATCATAATTAGCTAAATCCCCAATTGTAAATATATTAAGCTTATTTAATTTAGGTAAGGTAGCTCTTCCTACCATAAACAAATCCTCTACCGGTAGCTTCCACATCTTTTCCTTTATTTCCCAGGAAAATAATGTATGTATATTATCCGGTTTTTTAAAATCTGAAGCTACCTTTGCCAAAAGTTTATTTGTAGATATCCCTATATTTACTGTAAAGCCCAACTCTTTTTTAATTCTATCTTTAATCTTATCCGCTAGCTTCATATAATCTGGATATATATGTTCCATATTTGAAAAATCAAGAAAGCTTTCATCCACTGAAAATCTTTGTATCTTAGGTGTATATTCTTCCAATATTGCATTTAATGCATTACTGCATTGCATATAAAGCCAGTATCTAGGCGGTACAACCACTAGATCTGGGCATTTTTGTCTAGCTGTAAATAAGGTTTCCCCTGTGTTTATTTTATATTTTTTTGCTGGAATAGACTTTGCAAGAACTATTCCATGTCTACTCTCTTCACTGCCGCCTACTACAGAAGGAATATCACGCAAATCTACTTTTTCACCTTGTTGCTTTCTATAGCTTGCTTCCCAGGATAAGTAAGCTGAATTAACATCAATATGAAATATTAGCCTATTTTGTTTATTCATAATATACATCCCTTTTTATTGATTGAAGTTAACGCTCTTTCTTTTCTAGCTCTATTATATGCGAACATCTGTTCTGTGTAAAGTATTTTTTAGCTTTATATGAAAAAATAGCCACTAGTTAAAACATAGAAAAACTTCAGAATTAATTCCTGAAGTTTGGTATTACCATGAATATTTAAAATTAGTGCTATATGTCCACTTACTAAAATTATAATACTTCAAATCTGTCAATTTTATGTGAAAAGTATGTGGTGTATTACTTTTTGGATTTACAGATATATTTTTCAAATCTGGCTCTGTTATTGTTGAAGAAAAAGTTCTTCTATTAATATCTTTTATTTTAATAACCAAGACTCCTATGCCTAATTGGTCTAGTTTTTAACTAGTAATTATTTTGAAATGCTAAGTAAAAAATACCGTAAATTAATTTAAATAATACGGTATTTTTATAACTTCATATCTAATTTTATTTGCATAACATGCTACTCAGTTTTCAAGAAGCATTTCTATTAATCACTTCGATTTTATTTCAAGTTAAATAGTAAGTAACTTAATAAATACTGTTATTATATCTCTTTTACATTCTGCCCACATTTCTCCACCATGAAGTTCAACAATTTTTTTAGAAATTGCTAACCCTAATCCTGAGCCCTGAATTTTATTTGATCTTGAAACATCAACCCTATAAAACTTTTCAAATATTTTATTTAATTCATCTTGATTTAGATGCTCGCCTTTATTTGATATAGATACTATAATATTGTCTTTATCCTTTTCTAAATTAATCAGTATATCTGACGGTTTAAAGCTATATTTTTCAGCATTGCTTAGAATATTCTCAAAAACTCTAACTATTTTTTCTATATCTATGTTTACAAATATCTCTTCATCAAAACTTCGTGGTATAACTTTCAACCCCTTATTTTCAAGCATAGGAGAATACTCACCTATTATTTGATTGATAATAGGACATATATTTACCTTGACCAATTCTAAATTAATTTCTCTATTTGAGAGTTTCGTATATTCAAAAAGCTCATCTATTAATGTTTTTAATTTTATAGAAAGATTGAATGATGAATTTAAATACTCATTTAATTCTTCTTTAGTAGTAAACTTCTCACTCTTTAAGATATCCAAATATGCAATTATTGGTGTAAGAGGAGTTCTTAAATCATGAGAAATATTTGTTATAAGTTCTGCTTTGTTTTTTTCTAATTCTCTTTCATATTCAAATTTATCTTTTAACTCTTTAGACATGAAGTTTATATTTACGCATAACTCTGCAAGTTCATCTTTACCTTTAACTTCTAGTTGCTGTCCTAAATTTCCACTAGCGATAGCTTTTATTTCTTTAGCCATATACCTTATGTATTTTATATGTCTATTTGATAATAATAAGAAAAATAAAATAAAAGTTCCTATTGCTGTTACTAAATATATGCCTAAAATGTAATATACTCTATATGTCTCTAGTATATATTGATTTTTAGTAATGTATGGAGCAAAAACATATATTGTCAAAACATATAAATACATCAATGTTAGTATAAAACTTAATACTGTTTCAATTAAAAGTTTTAATTTCAAGCTTATTCTAAGCTTCATATCTTATATCCAACCCCCCATATTGTTTTAACATATATAGGTTTCTTAGGATCTTCTTCTATCTTTTCTCTTATTCTAGTTATGTGAACCATTATAGTACTGTCAGCTTTATAGAAATCTTCCCCCCATACTCGTTCATATATCTTTTCTATACTAAATACAATTCCTTTATTTCTTGCAAGAAGTTCTAGTATATCAAATTCTTTGGGAGTGAGTCTCACATCTTTATTTCCTACAAATACTTCTCTTGTATCAGTATTTATAGTTAAATTACCAATTTCAATTATACTTTTAGATATTTGGGATTCAGCTGAATAGCGGGTGTATCTTCTTATCTGGGATTTAACCCTTGCAATTAGCTCCATCGCATTAAAAGGTTTAGTGATATAGTCATCAGCTCCAGAAGCTAGTCCTTGAATCTTATCTAAGTCCTCTGACTTTGCAGACAGAAAAATTATAGGCATAACTCTATCTTCTCTGATTTTCATACATACTTCTGTACCGTTCATGCCTGGCATCATAATATCTAAGAGCACAAGCGCAATATCATTATTATTTATAATTCTTAGTGCTTCTTCTCCATTTTCAGCTTTAAGAATTTCATAACCTTCATTTTCTAAATATATCCCTACTACTTTTCTTATTTCTTCATCATCATCAACAATTAAAATTTTATTTTGCATAAATCGGCTCCTTCTTTTTAAGGATTTTTACATTTCAAAACATACGCTGGTGGTACATTAAATAAAACTCTTTCTAAATCTATTTTTTTAAAATAACCAGCAATAAAATCTTTCTTTAAGAGAGTATATTGAAACGTTATAAACAATCCGTCTTTTTTTAATATACTTCTAGTCTTTCTTAAAATTTTTCTTGACATGTCTTTAGGTAAACTAGCAAAAGGTAATCCTGAAACAATATAGTCTACATTCTGAATATTATATTTTTTTAAATACATATCTACAAGCTCTGCTGAATCATTTATTACTATAATATTATCATCTTCATTATATCTTTCTTTTAACTTTTTACAAAAATCTTTATTATATTCTAATAGTATTAATAAAGTATCTTTATTTTTTCTTTCAATAAGTTTATCGGTAAAAACCCCTGTACCAGGCCCATATTCAACTATACACTTTGCATTTATAAAATCTATATCCTGAATCATTTTTTTTGCAAGTTTTTTGGAGCTTGGTGCTACTGCTCCTACAGTTCTCGGTGACCTAACATATTCTACTAAGAATTTTATAATATTCATAAATAACTCACTCCCTAATTTTAAAATCGAATTTATATCTACTCGATTTTTAGTAGTTGCTTTATGAACTTAGTATAAAGATGAAACATTAACTTTTTATTTTGAAATATATTAAGATTCCTTAATGATTCATAAACATAAATTAACTTTTAACAAAGATAAAGAATCTCAATATATAAGATTCTTTATTTTCAATGATTATATTATTAGCTTATTGATTAATCTAAACTTCTTAAAACTCAATTATTAGAGATAATTCAAATTAGTTTCATTATTATTTAGTAAAACATCATTAAGAAACTTTTCAGCTAAATATTTAGCCATAGGAAGATTCATATCAAGATAGTTTCCACAATCTTTTGCAGATGCTCCTGGAATTTCACCTTCAAAGTCTGCAATAAATTTATATAAACCAGTTAATAGTTTAACTATATCTTTTGAAATATAATCTCCCTTTAGTAATAAATAAAAACCTGTTCTGCAACCCATAGGACCAAAATAAATTATTTTCGTTCCAAAAGTATCATGATTTCTTAAATATGTTGCTGCTAAATGCTCAATAGCATGCATTTCTGCAGTATTCATAACTGGTTCAAAATTAGGTCTTGTCATCCTTATATCAAATGTAGTAATAATACTTCTACCTACTCTGTCTTTTCTTGAAACATATATCCCGGGATATAATTCTAAATGATTTATTGTAAAGCTCGCTATTTTTTCCACTTAATATTTTCTCCTTTTCTTCTTATGACTGAATTTTATTCTTCCAATCCTTATAATTAAAGTAGCTAATTATGGCTATAACAATAGAAGTAGCTATAAATACAGATATAGAATACTTACTACTAATTCCTAAGCATGTATATAGAAGAATGATCGGCGTATCTGCTAAAAGTATAGTTAATATGTATTTTTTTAAGCTTATGCCAGTTAAAACAGAAAGAAAACAAACAACATCTGAAGGAATTACTGGTGATGAAACTCCTAATGCTAATATTTGAGTGTTATTTCTTTCTATTACATTGTATATCTTAGGGTACTTTTCTATTATCTTATCTTGATATTTCATACCAATTGTAAACTTTGCAAAGAAAAATAATAAAACTTCACTTACTAAATTAGCTGTCGTGGTTAAAAAAAATGTCTCCACTGGACCAAATAACATACTCGAGATAATAATAAAAACAGTGAATGGAACAAAAGTAAAAATTCTAAAAGATGCAATAATAAAGAGTAGTATTCTACTATATTCTGGATAAGTCTTTAGAAACATGGTAATTTTGGCGATTCCATCATTGTATAATTGATGCTTAAAAAATATAAATATAATCACTAACCAAAATAGACATATTATGATCTTAAATAACTTATTCATCGGTCACCTCTGTTATCGTATATACTGTTCCTATTTAAAATAAGACATATAGTACTCTTATTTATTCCATATGTCTTATTTTTATGTTCTTATAAGTATTTCTTTATTTCTTCAACCTTTGTTAGCTGCTCCCAAGGAAGTTCTACATCTGTTCTTCCAAAGTGACCATATGCAGATGTTTGCTTATATATAGGTCTTCTTAAGTCTAAATCTCTTATTATAGCAGCTGGTCTTAAATCAAAAACTTTATTTATGGTTTCTACTATCTTATCATCAGCTATTTTTCCTGTACCAAAAGTATCAACTTCTATTGACACTGGTTTTGCAACTCCAATAGCATATGCTAATTCTATTTCTAACTTATTTGCTACACCTGCAGCAACTAAGTTTTTAGCTGCCCATCTTGCAGCATAAGCAGCACTTCTATCAACCTTAGTTGGATCTTTACCTGAGAATGCACCACCGCCATGTCTTCCGTATCCACCATAAGTATCAACAATAATCTTTCTTCCTGTTAACCCTGAATCTCCTTGTGGTCCTCCAATTACAAATCTTCCAGTTGGATTAATGTAATATTTTGTTTCACCATCTAGTAATTCAGCAGGTATTACAGCTTTAATTACATATTCCATCATATCAGATTTTATTTGTTCTTGAGTTACCTCAGGTCCATGTTGAGTTGAAATAACAATTGCATCGATTCTTTTAACTTTATCTCCATCATATTCAACTGTTACTTGAGTTTTTCCATCTGGTCTTAGATATTCTAATGTACCATTCTTTCTTACTTCTGATAATCTTCTTGAAAGTCTATGAGCCATTGCTATTGGTGCTGGCATAAATTCTGGAGTTTCATTTGTTGCAAATCCAAACATCATACCTTGGTCTCCAGCCCCTACTGCATCAATTTTGCCCATATCTCCTTCTCTTGATTCAAGAGCCTCATCAACACCTTGTGCTATATCAGCTGATTGCTCGTCTATAGTCGTTAATACTGCGCAAGTGTCACAGTCAAATCCATATTTTGCTCTATCATAACCTATCTCTCTAATAGTTTGTCTAACTACTTTAGGAATATCCACATAACATTTAGTTGATATTTCACCCATTACCATTATCATTCCTGTTGTAACTGCTGTCTCACATGCTACTCTAGCATTTGGATCTTGTTCAAATATTGCATCTAGAACTGAATCTGATATTTGATCACAGATTTTATCTGGATGCCCTTCTGTAACTGATTCAGATGTAAATAATCTTTTCATTTTTCCTCCTAATTTTCATATATTTAAATTTTATTTTGTCTAAAGTATTTATTTATTATGGAATTAAAACATTAATATTTTATAGCGAATAATCTTAAGAATTCTTAATATTGAAAAAGTATTCTGAAGATAGTAATTTTATATCTTTTTGCTGGAATAGACTTTCAAAGAACTATTCCATATCCAATCTCTTCCAACTACTACAGAAAGAATTTCACGTGAATCAATTTAATTTCCTAAACTAGAATATAGAATGAAATTTTACAGAAACTAAACTTAATATCAATGCTACATCTATTTAAAGGAGGAATTATTTTAATGCCTACTATTAATATGCTTTCTTCAGCTGATAAAGTAAAAGGGCAAGGAGTTTTGTCAGCTTATGTTGAACAAGTTAACTTAGTTAAAAACGGACTTAATGATGATTATAAGATTAAAATAAACAACTTTAACTTTTGTGATATCATGCACTACCATACTATTGACTTTAAGTTTTTCTTAAGCATTCCTCTATCAAAGCTTCTTGGCACAAGCGTAGCTTATGTACACTTTGTACCAGAAACAATCGAGGAAAGTCTAAAACTTCCTAATGTAATAAAAAAGGTGTTTTATAAATATATGATTTATTTTTATAAAAGTGTTGATCATTTAGTTGTGGTTAATCCCTATTTCATTGATGTTCTTAAAAAATATAAAATAGATGAAAACAAGGTAACTTATATACCAAACTTCGTATCTGAGGATAATTTCTATAGATATGATGAGGAAGAAATAACTTCAATTAAAGAAAAGTATGGAATCCCACTAGAAAAGTTTGTTGTTTTAGGGGTGGGTCAAGTTCAAACTAGAAAAGGTGTTATGGACTTTATTAAGGTTGCTGAAAATCTTCCTGATATTCAATTTATATGGGCAGGTGGTTTTTCTTTTGGTTCTATAACTGATGGATATAAAGAACTTAAAAAAGTTATAGAAAACCCTCCTCAAAACGTCAAATTCTTAGGAATTATTAATAGAGAAGAAATGAATGATGTCTATAATATTTGTGACTTAATGTTTTTACCTTCTTATAATGAATTATTTCCTATGTCAATTCTTGAAGCTATGGCATTAAAGGTGCCTGTCCTTTTAAGAGATTTAGATATATATAGTAATATATTATTTAACTATTATTTAAAAGGAGATAATATATCAGACTTTACTGAAATAATAAAAACCTTACAAGCCAAAAATGGAGAATATAAAAATTGGTGCAATAGCTCTTGGAAATGTCATGAATTTTATTCTAAGGATTATGTCTTAAAAATGTGGAAAAAGTTCTATGATGAAATATATTCTAACCGCAATACACCTTTTAGGAGAAATACGAATGAAAAATAAGGTACTTAACTTAATTATAGTAATTGTTTGTGCAGTAATATTTTTATCATTTTTCCTTTTTACTAAAGGGTTAAACACTTTAATAGAGGAACTAAAAAGCTTAAATACCTCTTGGATACTTTTATCTATTTTAATGATACTTTTATTTTGGTTTCTTGAAATGTTAGCATTTTATGTCATTGCGGAAGCATTCACTAAAACTAAAAACTTATTAATTAAATCTTTTAATATTGAAATGGTTGGTTTATTTTTTGCTGCTGTTACACCTTTTTCCGCTGGAAGTCATCCTGCTCAGCTATATGCAATGACAGAAAGTGAAATTCCTGCTGGAACAGCTGGTTCCATTTTAATGATAAAATTTATAATACACCAAGCTATAAATATAGTTATTTTGCTCTTAGCTTTTGTATTCAAATTTAATTACTTTAATACAAAGGTTAAATACTTCCTATACCTATGTATCTCAGGTATTATTGTGCACATATTAATTATGATTCTTGCAATATTATTTTCAGTTAATAAAAACCTAACAAAAAAAATATTCTTATTTGTTTTTAATTTTCTAAAGAGATTCAAGTTTATGAGAAAAAGCGGTTATACCTTTGAAAAGCTTGAAGTTGAACTAGAGAAATTTCATGAGAATGCTGCTCTAATGACTAAGAATGTAAAGATGTGTATTTATGCTTCTATATACACATTTTTTCAATGGTTAGCCTTTTTCACTATACCATACTGTATTTATAGAAGCTTTGGATTTAATTCAGCAGATATATTCACAATGATTTCTGCCCAAATCTTTTTAATAAACTTTATGGCAATTATTCCTCTTCCTGGTGCTGAGGGGGGTGCTGAAGGGGGATTTTATTTGATTTATAGCTTATTTTTTAAATCAGGTACAATTATTACCGCAATATTCTTATGGAGAATACTAACTTATTACTTAACTGTAGCTGTGAGTGGTATTTTCACATTAATAATTCCACATATAAAATTTAAAAAAGAAAAACTATTATAGTTAAGTTTTACTATAATAGTTTTTCTTTTCTCTTATTAGTTTCTGGAGTTAGTTAGTTTTATTAAATCAGCACTTACTTCTTCATTTGCATGTGTAATACGATAATATTTATCTAGCATTTCATCTCCAAAAATATTACTTGAATATCTATTAGCCTTGACAATGGCTTTTTTCCTCATATGAGCTCTTAGATATCCATCTCTAAGTATTTTACCTATATAATATTCAAAATGAGCTTTATCCTTATATGAAAATCCGTTTTCTCCTTGTTCTATTACACCATCTATACAAGGATCATATTTGCAAACCACAGGACATCCACTGCTTAAAGCTTCTATATAAGTTAATCCTTGTGTTTCACTAGTGGACGCTGTGACAAATATTTCAGCTATTCTATAATATTTATGAATTTCTTTTGAATCTATCATTCCTGTAAATATAACATTATCTTTTATATTCATTTCTTTGACTTTTTCTTTTAGCTTATTTAAGTATGGGCCTCCACCTACTATTAGAAATTTTATATTTTTAAATTCTCTTATTAAATTAGGGAAAAGTTCTAAAATTTCACTTATATTTTTCTCTTCCCCAATTCTCCCGATATAAGCTATAACCCTATCACTCATACTAATTCCTAATTTTAATTTAATATTATACATTTCTTCATAAGATATTTTTTGTTTAAATCTACTTAAATCTATTCCCGTTGGAACTACATAAATAGGCTTATTTACTCCATAGCTTAATAGTGTTTTTTTAGTTTTTTCAGTAGGGGCAATAACACTATCTAAGCTATTTAAGAGAAGTTTAGTTATTTTTGCTGAGGTCTTTTTCCTAATTATCTTTCCCCCTAATAAATAATCCAAATAATTTTCATACATGGTGTGATATGTATGCATATGTGGAATATCTAGTTTGCTTGCGATATATTTAGACACGAACATCATAGAAAATTCCGTTTGAGAATGAATAACATCTGGCTTCCATTTTATAATTTCATTTATTAATCTATTATGTAAAGGAAACTTAATTCTAGCATCAGGATACACCCCTATTCCAATGGATTTTAAGAAATATATATCCCCTTCAACTTTTTCGACCCCATTACTAGACAGAGTTAAAATCTTAACAGAATGTCCTCTATATTTTAATTCCTTATATAAATTATTAACTGAAGTAGATACTCCATTTATCACAGGAAAATATGTATCTGATGTTATTAATATTTTCATTAACTTTGCCTCCTAGCAAATATTATTACCCTTATATAGTTATTGTTTCCATTTATAGAAAAAGAAATCCTATAAAAAAATAAAATACCTAAATTATTATATTTAGATATTTTATATATATTTAATATTCAACTTTTTTAATTTCTAATATTCTCATTCTATAGGCATTCATTGCTGTTTTGCCAAGCTTATCTAAAAGTTTTGAATTTGCATAAGCACCTACAAATGCACCTATAAATGGTACTAACTGCAGAAGCTTCGCTAAATCTATATAATCCCTATATTCTTGTTGAAATTCACGCCAATCAAATTCATTAATATTTCTTGGTAAGGTTGCTACATTTTTTTCCCACTGATCCATCACTTCAAAAATTTCATTAGTCTTTGCTTGACTTGAAAAAGCTAATTGGAATATATAAAGAATATATAGTCTCTCTCTATAATCTTTTACATCGAAGCCGTAAATAGCAGCCATTTCATACAAGAATTTAATTTTTATACTAAGCAATAGTGGAAAATCTGCAAGCCCTAATAGAAAACCTCCTGCACCTGTACCAGCACCTTCTATAATGGCAGTATTTTTATAGAAATTAATTTTTTCTTTTGCAAGTTCATCTCTAAGCTCTAATGATTTTCCTTCAATAGGCTTCTTAGCTATATATTCTGAACCAAGCAAAACTCCTTTTGTCATATTTTTTATTGCAGCAGTCATTATATCATGATATTTTTCAGGTAGAATTCCATTAAACTTATTTTGAACTCCTTTTGAAGCTCTATTAAAAATAGAAGGTTTCATTCTCATTTCACGTTTCCATCTATTTAATTCAGAAATTACTACTCTATTATGATCATACATGTTAATTCTCCTTGATAATATTACTTATTTATCATATATTATATAATGCAAAAATCATATTACATCTCATTGTCCAACTCTTAGTTGAAACGTCCAAGAGTTGGACAGTGACATGTAAATTCTTTAAAGCATTATATATATTATATCATTTTTATTAATTTCTTATTAAAAATTAGATAAACATTAGAATATTCATAAAATTTAGCAAATACTATAGTAAATTACTGAAAATGAGATTTATCATCAGTATTGTTTTGTTTTCAGACTTTGATATAATTAGCCAATATGATACCATATTAATTGTTATGTAAAAACGACAAATTTAAATTTCTACTGGAGGTGGGACAACCTTCCTTTATTCAAGTTACATGGGAAGGTGGAATTGATAATAGCTACATATATATTAATATTAAAAAGATTGATTAGGAAAAGACTCTATAAATATTTTCAAAAATTTCATCAAGGTAGGTGCATATAATTATGGATAAAATCAAAAACGTTTCAATACGTACTCGTATCATGGGATTAGTATTTTTAGCTATGCTATTATCAAATATAGGTATAATGACTAGCTTATCATATAATACATACGGTAACTTCTTTCAAATAGTTACTCCTTCAGTTATTAGTAAATCAGTAATCTTTATTATTATCTTTCAGGCAATAGCATTTTTTCTATCTGAAGGTCTTCTAATAAAACCTTTAAAGAAAAGTGTTTTATTAGCTGATTCAATCTCAAATAATGATTTAACTGCTAGTATTGATACTTTACAACACGGAGAAATTGGACAACTTATTGAATCACTTTTAACAGCTCAAGAAAACTTAAAAACGCTAATATCTACAATACAAAATTCTTCTGGAAAGGTTACTCTATCCGCTGAAGATTTGAATCAAATAATTACACAAGCTAATGAAAAAGTTAAAGAAATAGATGAAGGTGTTAATAAACTTATATCTCATTCTTATGAGAATGCTGAAAGCATTAAACAAACTTCTATTGCTCTATCTGGAATAACAGATAATTCCCAAAGAACTGCAGAGCTTGCTTCAAAAATTGAAGAACATGCAAAAGGTGTTCACTCTGCTGCTGAGGAAGGTAAAACTTCAGTTGATTCCATTGTAGTTGCTATAAAAGATCTTGTTACTAACACAAAAGAAGTAAATACTGAAGTCCTTGGACTTGAAGCACAAAGTAATAAAATATCTGAAATAATTAGTATTATTTCTCAAATTTCAGAGCAAACAAACCTATTAGCTTTAAATGCTGCTATTGAAGCTGCTAGAGCTGGTGAAGCTGGTAAAGGCTTCTCTGTAGTTGCTGAGGAAATAAGAAAACTTGCTGAGGATACAAATACTTCTTTACAAGATATCGGAAATCTTATTAAAGATATGAACATAAAGACAAAGAACGTAGTATCAGCAGTTAATGCAGCTGGAGAAAAGGTTTCGGTTGGTGTGTCTAAATCAGATGAAGTAAAATTAAGTATAGATAAAATTATTGATAGTATTCAAAGTACTTTCTCTATGTTATCAGATATAACCGATGGTGTAACTACCCAAGCTGCTTCTCTTGAAGAAATGACTGCAACAATTGAAGATATAAGTATGACTATAGATAGTGGACTTAATGTTTCAAATGATATTCAAGAAAAGCTTAATACACAAGAAAATTTATTTACTAAGATTGATAAAACCTCAGGCGAACTTGTAACGCTATCTGAGGATATGAATAAGCTTACAAAGATATTTAAAGTATAATATAGAAAATGGCTTACTAAATTAAAGTAAGCCATTTTTTATATTCTTTAATACCTTATTGCTTTTGCTTAATTTCTAAATAAAAACTTACAAATTAAGTTAAACCTAATGCATGTATTTCCATTTTAAATTTGAATTTATATAAATAGAACTGTTATTATATAATGAGGAGGTGTATTATGTTTATACATAATTTAATTACATATACACTAGGTTTAGTGCTTATTATAGGTCTTTTTATCGTTTTTACTAAACAAATATTAATCTATAAGGAAATCACCTTAAGAAATGGAGAAAAAAAACAGTTAAGTGAACTTAATTGGTTAAAAAAAAGTGGCTTTTTCTTTCTTTGGTTTCTGAGTTTAATTATAGGCATCATTATGTTTTTTGCTATTATTCCTTATATTAAAGATTTTTCAATCTACAATAATAATAAATATGAAGTGATTGATTATTATAATGTAGAAAATGTACGACATATAAAAAGCTCAAGAAAAGCATCATCTTTTGATGTAATTACTATAGATGGAATAGATTATAAAATAGAAAGTGCTACACCAATTAAAGAAGGTGATACTGTAAAAATATCTTACTTACCTAATACAAAAATTATAATAGATTTCAAAATATATAATTACTAAATATATTCTTTACATCTACAACTATTGCTATTGTATTTTTTCAAGACTTGTCTAACATGTGGAAATCAAAGAATCATTTGAAAATGATTATGTAAATCTTCATTTACTTGTTTTTGCAATAACTTTTCAATATATTTTTTTCTACATTAATATAATTCTCATTTATATAATGCTCCATGTTATTTTCTAAAATATGCATAATTTTTTCTAAAGAAATTGGATATCCCAAAAAATATTTAGTTCTTTCTAATAAATAATTAGTATCATCTGAATTTTCATATTCTAAAAAATAATGTTTATATAACTTATTAGCAGAATTGAAATCTTTTTCTATAACAAGAAGATATATAATTACTAAATGTATATAATAAATAATTTCTTTATGAATTATGTCTAACTTATAATACAAATATATCAAATTCTTAATATTTTTTTTGACCACTTCATTATTAATAAACTTATTCTTTATAATAGAATTTTCTATTATGTTACACTGAATTTCAATTTGTATTAGTTCATTTTTATCTATCAATTCTAAGTTTATTTCTTCACATTTTTTTTTGGCTACAATATATAAATAATCATTATTTGAATAATTATTTGAATAATGATTAAAAGACATAAGAATATTTATAGTATTTTTTTCATTTTTTAATAATGAAAAAAACATTTGCCCATCTCCAAAAAACAAATTATATACTCCTATAAATAATGATGTTATACAGAAAATATTTCTAATTAATATAAGTAAATCTATATTAGTTTGAAAAAAAGAACAAGCACCTGCAACCATAATACTTGCAATAGGTCCGAATATTGTACTAATTGCAATTTTCTTTACAACAACATCATACTCTTTATTATTTCTGACTATAGGAATATTAGGAATATTAAATCCACCATATTGAAGCATATACTTAATATTCACACTAATATCCCACCTACTATTATTTTTTACCATTAAGAATGGAAAAATATAAAGAACAGATGAATTTATTCCTAAAATAACAGATATTAATTGATGTCCTAATTCATGTATCAAAATTGCGATAAATAAACAAATAATAAAATTATAAATTATAAAATATAATTTATAGCTTTCTACTTCAATTTTGTCATATATAAAAATATAATTAATTAAAAATGTCATAATTATACTAATAAAAGCTAAAATTTTGTATACTAAGTTCTTCATTTGCTTACCATCCTTGATAATTAATAAATTTTTAAAATATATTTATTGCCTTTCTTAAAATGCTTCTTTGAAATCTATTTTTTATTCCCCTTTAAAAATAAATCTCCAAATGAAATACCAAATGCAACTCCTATCGCAACAAATATATTTCTATATAAATTTATATTTGAAGGTTTAAAAAAGTAATCAAAAATATAATTTAAACAAGCAAACATTATAAATAACTTAATAAAATTAATTATTCTACTTTTCTTTGGACTATTAATATTAATCACCTCACATTAAATCTTTTGAGTTTTTTCCAAATATATTCAATATGACCTTATAAAACCATGATAACCTACTTATGTTTAAATATCTTAGTTATTAAATATACAAATTTATAAATATACGATAAATATGAGGAGCTTATACCTCATATTTATCGTATTTAAATCACTATTTTTATTTTTATCCTATCCAACCATTGTTATGATAAGTATCAACGGAATCTAAATAGCTAGCTACTGCTCCTCCTATATCTGAATAATTTATTGCAAAATTTACTGCTGCTCCTATAAATCCAGCTAATCCTGTACATCCAATTGCTATTAATTTACTTGTTATAGTTCTTGTAAATATTTTTTTAGCCTGTTCTTTTCCAACACTTGTTATCCAAGCTCTTACTCCTGCTACTCCAGCTCCACCAATAGCCAAACCAATTGCTGTATTTATTGCAGCTGCAACAACTGTCGTAGATACTGCAAATCCTCCATCAATATATTCCTTTTCATTTTCGTGAATTTCTAAAGAATTCACTGGTAAAATTAATTCCATCTTTTTCATTTAAAACTCTCCTTCACTTATTACATATTTTTAAATATATATTAAAGGTATCTGCAGCTACCTCTAATGGCTAATTTAAATTTATTCCTATTTGCTCCATAAAGTATTTCATATAAGTAATTTTTTCATATTTAACTCTGGTTTCTGTTACCATTCCTAAAGATAAGCCTACTACTTGTCCTTTTTTATCTTTCAAATACGTTTTTTCTGGTTTTATCTTTGCTTTGAAATATATATTCCCTTTCTCGTTATCAATTGTCGCATCTTCATCAACACTTACAATCTTTCCTTTTAATGTTCCATATTCTATTTGACTTAATCCGCCTATTTCCATAGATACCTCATCGCCTATCTTTACTCTTGGCCGATCACTTCCTGATATCAAGGTTTCTACAATCTTGTCGTCATTCTCATTTGCTATAGTTCCAATCATACTACCAGCTTGTAATACCATCCCTTTATTTAATGGTGAACTAAGGTGTATTTTTCCACTGGTTGTCGCAAATAATTTATATTCATCTGATGTTCTAATTAAGGCACTCTTTTGGCTCTCCAACTTATTTTCCTCTAATTCTAATTGTTTCTTTTCGGTTGTAAAACTTAAAATAGTATCATAGTATAATTCATTTAGTTTAGTTTTACTTTGATCTTTATATTGCTTTATTTGATCATCAGTATACCCTTGCTTTTTTAAGTCATTTTCATTAATTTTATATTCATCTTTTCTAGCATAATTATCATGCAATCTATTATAAAATTCTAATTCATCTGAATTATTTTTATTAAAGGAGTTTTCTCCTCTTTCCGCATCCTTTTCGGCTCTAGAGAGTAATTCTATTCTTTTATTTAGTACATCAATTTGTCCTTGAGTTTGGTCTGACTGATAATTTATATCTGCTGATTTTACGGTTAAAAGAACATCGCCTACCTTAACTTCCTGTCCTTCTTTAATATTAACATCATCTATCTCTCCTGATACTTTGGACATTACATTGAACTTACTATCTGTTGTAACAATTCCAGTTCCTTTTACTATATCTGTCTTTATAGACTTAGTAGACCATATTATAAATGCAGCTAATAGTGTTGTTACAATAAAAATTATAAATATCATAAACTTAGGAGGATTCTTATCATACAAAACTTTACTATCACTTATTTCATTTAAATTATAGACCTTCAAGTTCGTGTCCTCCCTTTAACTCCTCCATAAACACATCTGCAATGATATCATTATTTTCCATTTTATCTACAAAAACTGTATAACTATCACCCTTAAGCCTTATATCATTTTCAAATGCATAAAGGTTAAGTTTTGAATATGCAAACTGTAA
This sequence comes from Clostridium paridis, assembly GCF_016765615.1. GTDB lineage: Bacteria > Bacillota > Clostridia > Clostridiales > Clostridiaceae > Clostridium_T > Clostridium_T paridis. The sequence goes on from NZ_JAESWA010000022.1 coordinate 140,412, forward strand.
ATTTTCCTCTTTTTCAGTGAATCTTGCAAAAAGACAGTTTTGAATTCTAATTTGATTTCTTAGTTCATATGGAGTTTCAACATTATGTAATGGAGCTTTAAGCTGTATCATGAATTTTAACACAAGCTTAGCCTGTCCATTCTCATCAGCTGAGACTGAAGTATAATTTATCATAGGACCTATTTTTGAATTCCCCTTTGATTTAATATAACTCTCTATCATATAGGATATTTTATCTATATCTTTTAACTCAGCTTCACCTATCTCTCTAATAAGTACATTATTTAATTTTAATGTTTTATTCTCTTTAACTATTATTTTTTCAGTTATACTCATACTCTTCACCCTCTTCTAAAACTTGATCTTTTTTTTCTACTTTCACAGCACTTGAACTAGTTAGTTCTTCACTTTCTTTGATTGTCTTTGGTTCTATCTCACCAACTTGGCTTACATAAAGTTTATAATAATATCCTTTTTTCTTAAGTAAAGTCTCATGATCTCCAATCTCTACTACTTCTCCCTTATCAAGCACATAAATTATGTCACAATTTCTAATAGTAGATAATCTATGAGCTATTATAAGCATAGTTAAGCTTTTTCCTTTAACAAATAAGGTATCATAAATCTTTGCTTCACTTATAAAATCTAAATTACTTGTGGCTTCATCTAAAATAAGAAATTTACATTTTTTTATTAATGCTCTAGCTAAGGCTAATCTTTGTCTCTCTCCTCCTGAAAGTCCTCCTCCAGCTTCATCTAAGAATGTATCATATTTAGCTGGAAGCTTTTCTATAAAAGAGCTACAATTCGCATTTTCACAGGCACTTTTCATTTCTTCATAGGTCACATTCTCTTTACCCAACAGAAGATTTTCTCTAATAGGGCCTGAAAACAACTCAATATTCTGTGGTACATAAGCCATAGCCTTCCTTAGCTCATATATATCTAACTCTTCAATATCATACCCAGAAATCTTAATCTTTCCTTCTTCTGGAGTATAGTATTTAAGCAATAACTTCGATATTGTGGTTTTCCCACTACCAGATTCCCCAACTAATGCAACCTTTTTCCCTTTAGGTATATTTATAGTTACATTTTTAAGTACAGGTGCTCTACTACCATATCTAAATGTTATATTATCTAGCTCAACATCTCCATCAATACTCTCTATTTTTATTTTGTCTTCTATAACTTGTTCCCTTTCAACCTCATATATTTCTGATATTCTTTTTAATGATACGCTCGCCTCTTGTATACTTAGCTGAAGACTTATTAATCTACCTATAGGATCCATAAAATATCCTGATAGTGATGTAAATGCCATTAAACTTCCGAGTGTTATCTTCCCATCTATAACCATAGTAGCACCTAAATACATAAGAATTAGATTTCCTACGGTTGAAACTCCTGAGGAGATAGATCCCTGTATATTTGATAGAACCCCTTCCTTAAAGGCAATTCTTAAATTCTTAATATATTCTGTTTCTAATTTTTCTAAACTCTTTTTTTCTGCTGCAAGTACTTTTATTGTTTCTACGCCTTTTAGACTTTCAATTATATGACTATTTAATCTTGCTTCAGCTTCCATTTTTTTTAGATTAATTTTCTTATAAGGACTCTTAAATATATATATTAAAGCTGCGCTTATAAGAGTAAGTATTAGAATTACCACAAAAAGAGTTTGATTCATGATATATAAAACTATTGCTGAAACTACAGCTAAAACGATATCAATTATTAGTGATAAAGAAATTGAAGTTAATACGTTCTTTATAGTAAAGGCATCTCTAAACCTTGTTAAAATATCTCCTACTTTCCTTGTTGTAAAAAACTTCATTGGAAGCTTGTACACATGTTTAAAATAACCAAGCAATAGTGGGATATCTATCTTCTGAGATAAATATAATAACATCTGTTGTCTAATTGCTGATAAAGCTATTTGTGTTACTCCTAGAACTAAGAATCCAATTACAAAAATTGTTAGTTGATTCTTTAGTCCATATGGAAGAATCTCATCCATCAAAATCTTATTAAAAAATGATGATGCAATCCCAAGTACTGTAAGTATCACAGATACAAGGATACTGTAAAAAAACAACGCTTTTTGTGGTACAAGAAGCCCAACAAACTTCCATAGCATTCCATCCTTATTCCATTTATCTATCTGAAACTCATTATTAGGAACAAGCAAAAGCATAACTCCATCAAAACTTCCGAAAAAATCCTCTATACTTTTCTTTTCTACGCCCTTATCTGGATCTAATATTATAACCTTATCTTTCTTAATTTTGTGTACTACTACAAAGTGGCTTACCCCTTCATTAGTTATAATATGTGCTATTGCCGGCAAGGAATATTTACTCTTAAATCCTTCCTTATCTACCCTAATAGCTTTTGTATCAAAACCCAATTTTTTAGCTCCATCTTCTAGTCCTTTTAAAGTTGTCCCTTTTATGTCAGTACCAAGCACATCTCTTAATTTTGTTATAGTTATTTCTTTTTTATAATACATGCAAATTGTAGCAAGGCACGCTGCTGCGCAATCTGTCATATCATGTTGTTTAACTAAATATTTTTTATAGGCCACTTTTTAGTCTCCCTTTGTCTAAATCATTTTATATTTTTTATTAAAATAATAATACAATATTTTGTAACTAAAATTACATTTATGTAATAAAGTGGTATTTTTTTGTAATAACCGTATTATATGCACGAAAAAAAGTCCTTAATAACTCAAGGACTTTTTTATTTTATTAATATAATCTACATTTAATTTCTAGTTTAAAAACCACATTATTTTATCTACAAGATCAGTAAGAGAATGTCCCTTACCCTTCAATATATTAATATTTGCTTTAGGTCGTAATTCACTCAACCTTTTCGCAGTCTTTAAAGAATGTAGCATTATATCATTTTCTCCTACAAATAGTGCTATTGGCATATCTAATCTTTTTAATTCATCATCTAAAAATATAGGAATTGTCTCTCTTCTATAGATAAAATTCTTAGTGATTAATCTTTGATATTTTAAGATAGTCTCAGGAATTTCTTTATTTCCATTAATTTTATAGACTAGCCTTTTTACGCCAGTCTCTCCTAAACAGGAATAATACAAAGCTTTAAAGATAAAGGACTTTTTTTGTGGTCCTATTCCAGAGGGTGAAATAAGCACAAGTTTATCCACTTTCTCAGGGTAATTCACGGCAAATTTTAATGCCATCCAGGCACCTAAAGAAATACCTACAAAACTTGATTTTTCTATTGATAATTCATTTAAAACATCATTAACCCAAGAAACATAATCCATTCCATTTAAAGAAGCTTGATATTCATTGCTTTTACCTGGCTCTCCTGGTATGTCTATAGCATACACTCTATAATTAAGAGCATACTCTTTTATATCTTTTAACCACATAAAAGAATTCATTCCACTCCCATGAAACAATATAATAGGTGGAGCTTCCTTTTTCCCGCTAGCTATAATAAATGTATTTCCTAAACATGAATTTAGATTAATTATCTCATGTGGAAAATCAATCTTTTCAATAAAAGAATCGTAGTATTTTAATATATCATTTTTTCCTTGTACCGATTTAAAAACGGTTTTTGCATTCAATTATCTCTCCCCCATTTTATCTTAGTTTTAATAACCACTCCTCAGTCTCAGTTATATCCTTAAAGGTTCTAAAATCATTTCCCTTATTTGACTCTAATATCATTTCTCTAAACCTGTCATTTAGTCTATCTTCATTTTCTATAATAACTCCAACCTTAATCTTATAATTCATAAACTTTTGTAACACCATTCCTGCTAGTCTTGTTTTTAAATTAAAGAAATCATCAGAAAGTGCTTTATCATAAAACACTAAATAATTTGTGTCATTTTCCCAACACTTAGATATATAATCTGTTGCTTCTTCTTCTCTCTTTAATTGTTCTTCATTAGAATCGAAAACAATATATACTAAATCTTCTTTTTTTATTACTTCATAATTCATTTTACTTTCCTCCCTCTACAAGCATTTTAATAAAGCTAAGCATATCTTCAGTGAATTTTATATCTCCCCAAAGTAGTACCTTTAACTTATTTTCCTTTTCATAATACTTTACGTTAATAGTTGAATTTCCCATGCTAGCATCCTTGCTATTTAGTAGGGCAATTAATGTATTAGATATTCTCATATATTGATCTGAATTTATTTCATTTATATCAGCTACAGTAGATACATTAATCCTTCCACTTGATTTTCTTATATTTTCTCCTTTAGTTGAAAACTCAATAACTTGTTCTTTATCTTCATTTTCCTTACTAATGTTTAAGTTATTGCTCTCCATAAATAAGCTTAAATCGTGTCCTGTAATTCTCCACTGCTTTCCAACTTTATTTGCCCTGAGCTTGCCCTCTGTTATAAACTTTCTTATAGTTTTATGATGCATATCTAAAATCTCTGCGATTTGATCAATCGAATAAAATTTATCTTCCATTGCAATCTTTCCTTTCTTTGCTATCCTATAGTGAAATTATATTGAGTTTTATTGCTATTGTCAATACTTTGTTGTATTTTATTGTACTTTGATTAACTTTATTGCTATTTGTTGGAATAAAAAAAGCAGCTACAATTTCATTTGCAGCTACTCTTGTTTAAAGAGTAAATCAATTAATCTAATCTTTAAGACTCTTAATAATTCGCTCAGTTGCTTTGCGATACTTTTCTAATCTTATATAATCTCTTTCTGTAGGATTCTTAATTCTTGATAAATCCATATTATCATTTAAATCTGCAAGCTTTACATAACAAGCTAATTTATTATTTATAACTCTTTCTATAAAATCATCGTAGTTCTCATTAGCTTTTCTTGTTAACGCATCTAAAGCTTCTAATATTTCTTCTGAAAACCCTTCTGCTTTTAAATATTCTAATGTAACCTCTGTGTCTTCTATTACATCATGCAATACCCCGCATATTCTCTCAATTTCAGTTTTTCCTGAAAGCATAACTCTAAGTGGATGAAGAATATATGCTTCTCCAGCTTTGTCAACTTGCCCCCCATGAGCTTTTGTTGCTATAATAATAGCTTTTTCAAGCATTTAAGCACATCCTTCTATCTATTATTTAAGAAAACTAATTACTTGATCTTTTATATTAAAAACCACTGTTCCTATAAGAATTGCAAATAGAATAATATAAAGTATCCATGAAATTATACTTGCTTTGGGTTGCCTAAATTCATCTATCTTAATACCTTTGCTTTCATTTAAATACTTAATTGCTTCCATAAAAATTCTTCTATTATCTTCACCATATGCTCTTGCAGATATAGCAAACTCATCATTAAACTCAAATGTAATGGTGTCGCACTTTTCCCATAGATTTATTAAATGTTTTAGATTCTTTATTTCATTACAATATTCCTCTAACACCTCATATAATTTACTCATTTTATATGCAAATATTCTCTTATTAGTAATAAATAGTGCAATATATACTCTAGGTTCTCCCCAAACTGGTGCAGAATAGATTCTAAATATCTCCTTTTCATAATTACTTTGAAGCATAATCATTTTATATTCTATTTTTTCATCCTCAAGAAGGCTCTCATTAACTTTTTCCTCTAATCTCATAAACGCTACTTTTCTTAATATCTTATCATTTTTTACATTATATAAATCTTCACCTACACTATTAGGTGCTTCTAGTGCGCTTTCTTCAATTGCATTTATTTCTTCCTCTGAATACTCTATGGTGTTTAATAACTTTAATAATTCTCTATCATCCATTATAATCACCTACTATTCTTTTAATTTTCTTCTTAGCTCTAGAAATTCTTGTGTATATATATTCCTCTGAATATCCAAGTTCTTTACCTATTTCTTTAATGGGAACCCCTTCTAAATATCTTTTAAGAAATATAATCTTGTCCTTTTCTTCTAAATTATCAAGAAGTTCATTTATTAGTTCTTTATTTTCAATTCTCTCTAAGTCATCATTATATATTGAAGTAATCTCATCCATATATTCTAAAACATTATTTTCTCTTAAACTTTTTCTTTTAATATTTAATGCCTTGTATTTAGTTATAGATATTAACCATGCTTTAAAGTTTCCTTTATTATAATCAAAGCAATCAATGTTAGACCATATGGTCATGAACACATCATTATAGCACTCTTCAATGCTTTCTTTTTCATAAGGTTCATTTAGTATCTTACTGGCCACGTAATAAACTAATTTTCCATAATGAGTCATGAGTTTTTGGAAGCTCTCCATGTTCATATCTTTAATGCCTTGTATAATTTCACTTTCATTAAACTCTCCCATGTCTTACCCCTCCTTCTATCTATTATTAACTTATAACTATAAGTTTCTGTCAAATATTTATAAAATTTACCTATTTAATTTTATAATTCCATGTATTTAAATTAATGTTATAATTAAGTAACGTAATGACTATTTATGCAATATGAAGATAAATAAGACTTTTGGAGGTAACAATGAGTAAAATATTAGTAGTGTTTTATTCTTTTTCTAATACAACAAAAAGATTAGCAGAAGAAATAGCAGAACAAACTAAAGGTGATATTAGAGAGTTAATTCCTGAAAAATCCTATGCCTTTAATTATAATACAGCAACAAAGGAAGTAAGAAACGAAATTGAGAGAGGGTATTGCCCTAAATTAGTATCTGGTGTTGAATCAGTTGAGTCCTATGACTACATTTTTTTAGGAACACCTAATTGGTTTAAATCATTTGCTCCACCCATATTAAGTTTTTTAAGAAACGTAGATTTGCAAGGAAAAACTATTATTCCTTTCTGTACCCATGGCGGTGGTGGCCTAGGACAAATTCAAGTTAATATTGAGGAGGAATGTCCCAAATCAACAGTCCTTTCTGGTTTTGAAACCATGAGTAATTTTGATAAAGAAAAAATTAAAAATTGGCTTAAAAAAATTAGTCTATAATATAAAATCCACTAGTTAAACTAGTGGATTTATGTTTTTAATATATATTTCATTTATGGATTTGTCTTCATACTATCTATGTGCCAAGCTCTATCTTTATCTCTTTTCATATTAAAGAATATTACTTCATTAATACCAGTTATTTTATCGTAATTATAAACATCAATTTCGTATCCAAATTTTTCAGAATATTTTAGTGTAGGAACTATTTTAACTTTATCTGCTACTTCTATTCCACTTCTAGATTTTATATAGTCATACACTACGCTTTTAGATATTTGCACCTCTGAGCACATAAATATTCCGCAAGCTAACAGAACTATAATTACACCTAGTATTATATACTTTCTCCTTTTCACAAATATCCTCACCTAAACCTCTATAAGCTCATACTCTTGGCTGCCTAAGCCTATACTTTCTGCATAATCAAGAGTATATCTCCCTCTTCTAAATACAGTCTTATTATTGTCCTTATCAATCATATCCAAACATGCCTTATCAATAGCTACGGGATCTAGGGATGCAAAAACTCCCACATCATCAACTATTGGTTTCATATTATGACCTTCACAGTCACAATTTTTAGTAATGTTAAAAGCAAAGGTTATATAAATATTCTTCTTATCCTTTGCTGCAGCATAAGCATATTCAGATAGTCTTTCATTAAAGGATTTCGAAATAGATGCAAACCAGCTATTAGTTATAGCTCCATGTGGGCATATTGCCATGCAGGATGCACAACCAACACATTTGTCTTTATCTATCTTTGCCTTCTTATTTAGAGTTATTGCATTTTCCGGACATCTTTTTGCACAAGCACTGCAAGCCTTACATTTTAGTGCACTAATCTTAGGTATTGAATTTGCATGTTGAGCAAGCTTCCCCCCTCTTGCTGCACACCCCATACCAAGTTGTTTTATAGCTCCGCCAAAGCCTGCTAATGCATGTCCTTTAAAGTGACTTATAACAATTAATTGCTTTTTATCTGCTATTTCTTTACCTATCTTGCACTTATTAAAATTCTTCTTATTTATCTCGACTTCTTCGTAAGCTTCACCATGTTCTCCATCTGCAATTATCACAGGAAGTTCTGTAAAGCCATGCTCCTTTGCAAGCTTTACATGCCTCTCTCTTGTTGTTCTCTCTCCCTTATATAAAACATTGGTTTCAATGAATGCACTTTCTATTTTTCTATCTTTTAAATAACCTATTATTCCTCCAAAATTTTTTGACTCAATAAAAGTTTTATTTCCACTTTCACCAAAATGAACTTTAAGTGGTATAAAGTTTTCAAGCTTTATATTTTCCTCTTTTACTAATCTCTCTAAAAGTTCACCTGCTGCTTCACTAATTTCTTCAGTTTTAGAATAAGAATCAATCCCCTTAAAATATACCTTGTTCACCATACATCCTCCACTACACGTTAGTTAAAATCTTAAATATAATTTTTCAATTAATTTTATTATAAATCAAATACTTCCAAATATCTCTATTAGAATTAAAAATTTAATAGAGATAATACTATTACTGTGGTATTATTAACTAGCACTAACAGGAAAAATTTAAGTTAATAATGAAAGGTGAACATATGAATTTTAAAGAATTAGGTATTAGTGAAGATATAATGAGGGTATTAAAAAACCAAGGGATTAAAGATCCAACTCCAATACAAGCTCAAAGCTTTAACCTTATAAAGGATGGAAAAGATGTTATAGCTGAAGCTCAAACTGGAACTGGTAAGACTCTTGCATTTTTACTCCCACTTTTTGAAAATATAAATCCAGACTCAAATTTAGTTCAGGCTCTAATTTTAACACCTACTAGAGAACTAGCTCTTCAAATAACTGAAGAAGCTAAAAAATTAAAAAAGGGCAAGAACATTAATATATTAGCTGCTTATGGCGGAAAAGATATAGGATCTCAATTAAAGAAGCTTAGAGGAAACATTCATCTAGTTATTGCAACTCCAGGAAGACTTCTTGATCATATTGAAAGAAAAACCATAAACTTAAGCAAGTTAAAAACTTTTGTACTAGATGAAGCTGATCAAATGCTTTTAATGGGTTTTAAAAATGAGGTTGAAACTATCATAAAAGAAACCAATAAAAGCCGTCAGACTCTATGCTTTTCTGCAACATTAAATTCTGATGTGAAAAAATTAGCCTATAGATATATGAAGGAGCCTTTCTCAATATCTATAAAAAAGGAAGAAGTTACTCTAGATACAATTAAGCAAGATGTAGTTGAAACTACAGATAGATGGAAGCAAGATTCCTTATGTAAAGTTTTAGATGAAGATAATCCTTTTATGGCCATAATATTCTGCAGAACCAAAAGAAGAGCTGATGATCTTGAGGCTGCACTTCACAAACGCGGATATGACTGTAAAAAACTTCATAGTGATGTACTTCAAGCAAAACGTGAAAAAATTATGAAAGCCTTTAGAAATGGTGATTTCCAATACTTAATTGCTACAGATGTTGCTTCTAGAGGATTAGATATAAATGGTGTTAGTCATATATATAATTATGATATTCCAGAAACTGTTGAAAGCTATATTCACCGTATTGGAAGAACAGGAAGAGCTGGAGAAGAAGGCTATACTTGCCTATTTGTCGATCCTAAAGATAAGAAAATGCTAGAGGAAATAGAAAGAACAATAAAGCTTAAAATTTCAAGAAGAATATTAGATGGAGGAAGTAATGGCTAGAAATCAAAGTGTTAAAGGAAACTTCAATTATAATAATATTGAGAAAAAAGATAAAAACTTTATGTATAAAAACCTATCAAGAAGCAATTGCTATAATTGTGATTTTGAAGGTTCAAATTTTGATTATGTAAGCTTTAGAGGGGCACACTTTAAATCTACTAACTTTTTTAGTTGTAGTTTTAAATGGGCTGAGTTTATAGGAACTAACTTAAAAGATAGTGATTTTAAGGATGCAGTTTTTGAAAACACCATCTTTGACTCTGTAAAATTAGAAGGTGTTAATTTCAAAGATGCAAAGTTTATCAATACTATATTCTTATCAACTGATTTAACTAATGTTAAAAATTTAAATACCCAAAATCCAGAAATAAGAATTTTTAATGAAATGCCCAATATAGAAATAAGTGAAAGTTTGCAAACTGCTGCATTTAATGCTTTAAGTAATAAACATATAAAAGCTTCAAGAGTTCTAGACACAAAAGATGGCAGTCTTAATAACTTAAATATTATGATTCTTTTAGAAAACTTTGAAGAAGAAACATTAATAAAGGGCTTAAACTTCATTAGTACTAATTTAGATAGAGATTTTTACACTTTAAGTTATATAATAAAGTTTTTAAAAAATGCTGAGATAAATTAATATAAAAAGGTCTGATTTTTATTTGAATCGGACCTTTTTTCTCATTGTAGCAAAACCTTTAGGTATTTTTACGGACGAATTATAATTATCTGCTATTAATGATTATTTAATAGTCTCCTTTCCACGAATCCAAACTTGTTTAATATCCTTCACTGCATTAATATCTACAGTTGGATCACCTTTTATAAGAATAAGGTCTGCCCTATAGCCTGACTTAATAATTCCTCTGTCATCCATGCCAAAATATTTTGCTGGTATACTTGTCGCGCTTTGTATTGCCTGTATAGGTGTAAAACCTGCCTCAACCATTAGTTTAAGTTCATCAAGAAGTGAAATACCATAGGGTGCAGAATATGGAGTTGTTGGATCACCAGTATTAGAATCACTTCCTGCCATAATTGTCACACCAGCTTTATAAAGTCTTGCAACTGATTCCTTAACGTAATCATAATTCAATGGCGCGTAGGGATTAAATTTTTTAATAGATTCAACAATCCCTTTCATTGTTACCATGGTCGGAACTGATACAGTACCATTCTTGCTCATCAATTCAATAATCTCTTCTGTTAAAGGTTCAACAAATGGAATATGTGTCACCACATCTACGCCAGCCTTTATTGCAGTTTTAAATGAGCTAGTTGAAACAGCATGTGCAATGACTTTCTTCCCATTAATATGAGCTTGAGTAACAATCGCAGCAACAATTTCTGGTGGAAACACTACAGTTTTAACACTTACACTTTGTTCCTCTAAAATAACTTTAATGTAATCTGCACCGTTTGCTATCTGTTCATTTACAAAACGTTCTGCATCAGTCGCACTTATTACATAAGCAGATTCAGAATACCCCATTTTAATTGGCATATTACTTCCTGATGTAAAAGCTGGACAGTAACTGCTTCGTATATCAGGTAAGCCAGATAAATTTTTTAGACTATCGACTACTTCTGGTGAACGTGTTCCCATATCCATCATAGTTGTAACACCATACATTGAAGCTTCCTTTAGGTTTTTACTTTCATATAAATGAATGTGTGCATCTATAAATCCTGGAAGTAAAGTGCATCCACTTCCATCAATCTCAATGTCTCCTTCTGCTTTATCAGTAATATATCCATTTTCAATTACTACTTTATCCGCCTCTATGCATTCAATACCATTAAATATTTTCACATTTTTTATTAGGGTAGTAGACATTTTAGTACCTCCTATGAAATTACAATATTCTCAAGGCTGAAAAACTACCAAATTTAATCACATTCATAATACTGGATAATCACCTGCAGTATAACTTTCAGTATTCTTCATTAGTGTATTATGCTTCAGTACAATACACTTTAGATAGCCGTCTTGCCTTATATTTCTGATTATAATATACTGTTATTGCATAAACAATGTACTGAAATTCGAATTTTCTTTTATAATAACAAAGGAAATTGTGCTATAGCACAATTAAAATATTAGGAGGTTTCCATGAAAAAAAACTTCGATATAGATAATCTAAATGAAGTAGATATAAAACTTGCACTTTATATGCAGGATCTCTTTGATGGCTTTTGCTCTAATAAAGGACTTCAATATCTGATAGATAAAGCAAGAGAAAGATTTAACAGACCATTGATTCTAATGGATGCAAGCGGCAAGCTCTTGGCTTCTTCATATGATGCCGAAAATGTTTTTCAATTTATTACAGATGAAAATAAGAATATTTTCCTTTCAGAAGATACCTTATCACTAATATATTCAAATAAAACAAATGATACTTTAATAAAAGAGACTACTTCAAATAGAACTCTAATAAATTCCATAAAAATTGATATCATTGAAATTGGAGAACTTGTTGTTTACGAAAATGGCATCCCCTTTCAAGATATTGATTTCATGCTAATAGACAAGGTTAGTGCACTTATATCTGCTCAATTGCAAAAGAATATTCTTTTAAATTTAGATAACAACAATCTCCCAAATTACTTGTTAGCTGACCTTATAAAAGGAAAACAAATTGACGAGTCTATTATAGAAAACAAACAACACTATTTAAAATGGGCTAGGGCAGATAATCTTTATATTATGGTTATTGGAAGTAACAGGCAAGAAACTTTTGACAGTAAGATTTCTACTATTTTTAGAACTTTAAAATCTTACATTCCTATTACTCAATGTATTATTTATAATCCTGGAATTGTAGCTTTTATTGATCAATTCCTATTTGATAAACTTTTTAACACCAACAATAGTGATTTTACTCACTTCTTGAGTAAAAATAATTTATATGCTGGAATAAGCCAAAAGTATACTCTTTTGAACGATTCAAAAAAACACTATTTGAATGCAGTTAAAGCTATGGAGATAGGACAAAAAAGAAACATGCATTGCTCCTTTTTTGAGGATTGTACTTTGTATATTATCTATGAATTGATCTCAACTAGATATGATCAGATGGATTTTTGTCATCCGGCTGTAGCAATGCTTATGGTTTATGATAAAGAAAATGGAACAAATTTTCTAGAAACATTGAAACAGTATATCTTTTATTCTTCTTCTCCAGGAGAAGCTGCAAAAATATTAAACATTCATCGAAATACTTTATTCTACCGTATCAACAAAATAAAAGATATGACTGGTATAAGCTTAGAACATGGTGACGAAATATGCAAAATCTTTATATCTATCAGACTATTAGATATAAAAGCTGAAACACCCTGATTTTGAAATTAAAATTAGAAGCAAAGAAAAAAGTGCTCCATCTTCACAAGATTAGCACTTTTCTAAGATTCATAGTTTATAACATAAATATAATCCAATAGCCCTAGCGAAAAATAAATGTTCTAAGAATGTATATTTAATGTTGTCTCTTTTATTGATAATAATAAACAAACTCCCGAGAAGATTTCCTAAACTCCGTTGGAGTCATTCCTCTTTTTGCAGTAAATTGCTTTATAAAATAAGTATCATACTCAAAACCAGTAGCCCGTGCAATTTCATTTAAGCTCATATCTGTATGAGTTAAAAGACTCTCTGAAAGCTTTAGCCTATATGTAAGTAAGTATCCCATTGCTGTATAGCTAGTTACTTCCTTAAACATTTTATTTAGGGACACTCTATTTAAGTGAGCACATCTTGTTAAATCTTCTAAACTAATTTTATCACTATAGTTTGTATGTATATATTCTAAAACTAAATCAACTGGTGACTGCTCGCCACTTTTGTTTAGTTCCTCAACCAACCCTAATATTTGTATTAAGTACTTTTTTATTCTGCATACCCAAAGAGAATCGCTTTGTGCATGTACTTCTGTTCCCATAATAAAGAACCATTCATATATTTTAGGATAAGCTTTTTCAGTTACATAATACACACCAGTATTGATATTTTCCTTATTAAAAAGGGAAAGACCTGTTTCTATTTTTAAGCTGTTTGACATATATCCTGTTTCCTCAGAAAAATAAGCTGTATTAAAGAAGTCTGGATGAAAGCAAAATGACTGCGCGGCTGAATTATTCTTTTCAATAACTTGTATTCTATCCTCTTTTGATAAACAAAGAACACTTGGAGCAACAACTTTTATTGGATAGTCATTAAGTTTTAAATTCACGCTTCCGTTTGTTACAAAAACTATTGTAAATCTCTCCTCATAAGGAAGTTTATTAAAATTCTCCTCTGTATTAAATTCAATATATACTTTTCTATTCTTATAGCGGTCCATTTGAGGCATAAACATTCCCCCATTAACAAATAGTATAGTTTAAAGCTTCATTTATCTCATTGTATCATAATTTCTAAATGATAAACTATTGGTAAACACTTAAAGGTTACGAAAGGAGAATTATTATGTCTATAGAACGCTTTAATATTAACGTATCTGATGAGGTACTTAATGATTTAAAATACAGGTTAAAAAATGTTAGATGGCCAGATCAATTAGAAGCTTTAGGTTTTGAAAGAGGCACTGATATAAATTATCTTAGGTCCCTTGTTTCTTATTGGAGAGATGAATTTGACTGGCGTGCACAAGAAGCTGAATTAAATAGTTTGTCTCAGTTTCATTGTGAGGTAGATGGTATAGATATTCATTTTGTACACGAAAAAGGAAAAGGACCTAATCCTACTCCAATTATTTTAACCCATGGATGGCCTGATAGTTATATACGTTATAAAAAACTCATTCCGTTACTCACTGATCCTGCTAAGTATGGTGGAAATCCTAAAGACTCCTTTGATGTAATTGTTCCTTCTATACCTGGGTTTGGTTTTTCAAGTAAACCTAAGAATGGTGGAATGAATAATTCTCGTGTTTCTGAACTTTGGGCAAAGCTAATGACTGAAAAGCTTGGATATAATAAATTCGCTGCTGCTGGAGGAGATGTTGGTTCTGGAGTTACAAGGTATCTTGCATTAAATCATCCAGAACTTCTAATAGGGATTCATCTAACAGATGTTGGTATTATAAAAGCTTTAATGACTTCACAAGATACTCTAGTGCTTTCAGCGGAAGAAGTACAATATAAGAAAAATGCCTCTAAGTGGATTTCTGAAGAAGGAGCTTATATTTCTATTCAATCCACAAAACCTCAGACTCTTGCTTACGGGCTTTCTGACTCTCCAGTAGGTTTAGCAGCTTGGATTATTGAGAAATTTCGTGATTGGAGTGATTGCAACGGCGATTTAAGTAGAAGATTTACTAAGGATGAACTGCTAACTAATATAATGATCTATTGGATTACAAATACCATTGGATCCTCAGCAAATATATATTATGAAAACACTCACTCTTTACCACCAATAGGCCCGATTGATGTACCAACAGGCATGACTATTTTCCCTGCTGATATATTACTT
Source organism: Clostridium paridis (assembly GCF_016765615.1). Classification (GTDB taxonomy): domain Bacteria; phylum Bacillota; class Clostridia; order Clostridiales; family Clostridiaceae; genus Clostridium_T; species Clostridium_T paridis. The sequence goes on from NZ_JAESWA010000022.1 coordinate 155,562, forward strand.
CCACCTAAAGAATGGGTTGAACGCAATCTAAATATTACACGATGGACTTCTCTTCCTAGGGGTGGACATTTTACTGCAATGGAAGAACCTGAACTTCTAGCTGAAGAAATTCGAGCATTCTTTAAGTCTTATAGAAATTAAGTTTAAAATAAATAGTCTGTGTTTACTTCATTATGGTTAACATTTGAAGTTTATGCAGACTATTTTGTATTCCATGTTTTATTAAAATCATTTTTCTAAATTTCTAAAACTCTTTGGCTAATTTTTCATAGAAACTTTTAAATGCACTATTCTTTCTCCATATAAAATAAAAATCGTGGCTCTTCTGCAAATCTTCGATTTCTATCTTTTTTAGCATCCCATTATCTAGTTCTTCTTTTACAGCAATTTCGTAAAGAGCTGTAATTCCGTTATTGTCTTTCACTAAATGTTTTATTGCATTAATATTTCCTATCTCTATTACTTTACTAAAATCATCTATTGTAAGGTTTTGACGTTCTAAATTCTTTTCAAAAATATCTCGTGTTCCTGACCCTTTTTCTCTTACAATCAAAGTCTCTTCAAGTAAATCTTCCAATACATGAGATGGTTTCTTTAATTTATAATCCTTACCTGCAATGCAGATATACTTTTCCCTTGAATATACAATAAAGTCATATTCATTTTTTACAAAATATCCTTCAACCAAAGCAAAATCAATTTCTCCATGCTCTAACTTGTAAAGTAGTTCTTCTGTATTCTCTACAATCATAGTTATCTTCATATTATTGTTTTTATTTAAAAAATCACTGAGCTTTGGTGGTAATATGAACTCCCCAATTGTAAGAGTTGCGCCAAATTTAAGATTTCTAATACCTAACTTTTCGTGGTTAATTTTTTCCTTTAGATATTGTTCATCGTGCTTCATAGTAGCGACAGTTTCATATAACATTTTTCCTGACTCAGTTAAGCTTATCTTTTTGCCTTCATATTCAAAAAGTTTAGTATCATAACACTTTTCTAAATATTTAATATGCTGCGATACCGCTGGCTGTGTAATACATAATACTTCTGCAGCCTTAGTGAAATTCATATATTTGCATACTGTTAAAAATGTATCTATTCTAAAATCCAACATATATACTACCTCCAAAATTAATCATAACATATTCTTATTGTTACATAAAAATAAATAATTTTTACTTATCATCATCCTATGCTAATATACTTTTTGAAGTAGAAATTAATAAAAGGAGAACAATTATGATTTTTATAAAAAAGAACTATCAGGGTTTATTACTTTCATTTTTAATCGGTATAACAGCTTGGTTTCTTGGACAGAAACTTCCAATCATAGGAGGTCCAGTATTTGGTATATTATTAGGTTTGATAATTGCACTTATTCCTCGAAATAATTCTTTTGATGCTGGAATTAAATTTGTATCAAAGAAAATACTGCAATACGCCATCGTTTTACTTGGCTTTGGAATGAATCTCTTCCAAATATTCAAGGTAGGAAGTGAGTCATTATTAATTATCATTTCAACAATTGCAACTTCACTAATTGTTTCATATCTAGTAAGTAAATTAATGAAAATTCCTTCAAATATATCAATATTAGTTGGTGTGGGGTCTTCAATTTGCGGAGGATCAGCAATTGCTGCCACTGCACCAGTAATAGATGCGCATGATGAGGATATTGCGAAATCAATCTCTGTTATTTTCTTATTTAATGTAATTGCTGCATTTTTGTTTCCAATCTTGGGGAATCTATTAGGGTTTAATGATAAAGGTTTTGGAATGTGGGCAGGAACTGCTATAAATGATACATCGTCAGTGGTTGCTGCTAGTCAAACATGGGCAAGCTCTCATGGAAATGATATAGCTCTAAATTATGCTACAATTGTTAAACTTACAAGAACTATTGCTATAATTCCAATTACGTTGGTACTAGCTTTATATCGTACTAAAAAACATTCATCAACTACACTTAGCTTATCAAAAATATTTCCATGGTTCATTTTATTCTTCTTATTAGCTGCTATTATAAGCACATCATTTAACATGAATGCAAGTGTTACAAAGCCACTAACTGAAACAGGAAAATTCTTTATTACAATGGCTATGGGTGCAATTGGTTTAAATACTCATATTGTAAAACTTATTAAAACTGGTGGAAAGCCAATTATTATGGGATTTTGTTGCTGGGTAAGTATTTCATTAGTAAGTCTTCTTATACAGCACATTTTACATATCTGGTAATATGCAAATATTTAAGTTTATATTATATTGATTATCGTATTTTGTCTCTGCTCTAAGAAATTTTTATGAGATTTCTATCATATAAAAGAGGCATTATAAAACTTATTTCATATATTATTGTATAGATAATAGTCATAAATAAAACTATGGAGTTGAATTTTATGTCATATAATATAAATTTTGATACTCCTAAGTCTGGTACTTCAAGGGTTGTTCAAGTTGAAGGTGCTATTCCCCCAGGCAATCGGGGATATTTTTCAATTGATTTCAATGTTACCAATAGTGCTTCCCCATCTAGAAATCGGTCATTTTATAGAACATTAAGCTATGATAATTCTACTGGTAACACAACTCAAGTAATTAATACTTCCTGTACTGTGTTAATTGTACCAAAACTTTTAGGCTCAGATACTGTCAATGTAAATAGAGCTTTCTCACTTCAATGCACAAAAACTAGTGTAACTATACAGTATTCATCAGGAACTCCTGTTACATTGACCAGTATTGCTGGTGGATTGGTTGGACTTCCAGGATTAATTGGTTTTGGAAGCTCGGTTCAAGGACAAACTAATCTTGGATCAACTATAGATCTCAATAGTTATCCCCCTTCAGTACTCTCATATGTTTTTACAGTTCTATGTTCTGGAACTATAAACACTATAGATAGTCACTTTAGTACTAGTTTAGCTTTAAGTTTATTACTAACTGAAGTACAAGTTTCTTCAGTACTTTATGCATCTACTTCTTCAAGTAATATATTTTCATTTGTACCTGGCTCACAAGTAGATTTAATCCCAAAGCTTACAGGAGTATTAGATATAGGGACAAACATTAGCAAAACAAATAGCGTTTCAATTCCTGTTACACCTGGTACTAGACTATTAATGGTATATTTTATAACTGTTACTGGTGTAGCACTTATTAATTCTATCTCAGGATATGCAAATGCTAATGTTTCAATTCAATCCGTTTAGCTAAATGGGTATTCTTTATATTAAAAGGGACTGTTACCAAATGTAATGGCCCCTTTTATTTAGGATATTATAGGACATTCACTGTAATATCCTTCATTAAAATCAAATATCAAATTGCTCAAAGTTCTTTAACTGCAAAAGTTTTTCAATTGCTTTAGATGCTTTCCACCAATTTTCGCTAATGGCAAATTCTTTAGAATATTTTCCCCCATCATACCATTCCCATGGAATATTCCAAACACCTAATTCAGGTCTTTCATCTATTATTAAATCAAGAGCTGCCTCTACTTCCTCTTTATTTTCCTCATAAAATCTACTATTTGTAGACAAAATGAACTCTAGAGGGTTCGCCATAAAATTGTCTTTTTCATTATTTATTTTCTCTCGAACCAAAATAGCCACTTTTTCACGAAGATAAGTATAATCAAAGCACTCCTTAATATCTAAGGCTTCTAGATCTTCTAGCAACTCACAATATCCGAAAACACCCATATCGCCATAATCAGTTGTTGATTTGAGTTTTTCTATTAGCATTTTTACATAAGAAAAAGCCATTTCGTATAGCTTGGACTTATTATCACCATATCGAAGAATGAAACCACACAAACTTGCTGTGATTCCAATGCTTTGAAATGTGTTTGTTTGCGCATTATAATCCCACCAGCATCCATGAGGATAGCCATCATTTGATGGTATAGTAAAAAACCAGCCATATTCTGCTTTGTACTCAGTATTTTCAAGATAGTTGAATATTGATTGATACATAGGGTGAGTAATATCAGTAAAATTTATTTGCCTAAGCATTTTAATTACAATATATGCATTATACGGAGTAGAATTTGGATTCCAATTATCAGCATCAATTGCATTACCAAAACCACCGTCACTATTCTGGTAAAATTTTAATGCTGAAATTACTGCATCCTTACTTCCATTTTCAAAATGATATTGCCACAATGCCAAATCAAGGGGTCTTGCATTCCTATGAACCCAACTACTAATTTCTTGGTACGCTTCTTGAGATAATTTCTTCATGATACACCTCTCATATTAAATACATCTTAAATAAAATTAGCCACTGTAAATACATGGTAATTAAATTATATCAAGAACTGACTTAAATGTATTGTAAAAAATGACATGAAGTTTTTATTATATATGGACTTAAACTGAATATATAAATATATATATGTTTTACCCATCTCTTCCAATTATTTTTCCATTTTCTTTATTTTCTATTGCTAAAATGTGTTATTCCTTGTATATTACGCCACCCTTTTTTCACTATTTTATCATTTGACATTTACCTGTAAGCTTATTAATTGTTCTCCTTGATCCAATTAAAGCAATTCCAAGATATTTCATAGCTTCTGTATGAATATTACTAGTAGTAGCAAGAAATTCTTCATAATTTTTAGTTTGTTGACCTTCTACTGGAAAATCTACCACATCGCAACCTTTTTCTAATGCAGCCTTACGAATTTCTTTTAAATCTTCTGTATCTGCACAAAGCATAGGAATACCTGTGGGAATAAGTCCTGGATGTGCTTCGCCGGATGCGTCAATAAGTGACTCTCCAAGAAGTACAGGATGCCTTTTACCTGCGGTAAGAGCGATAACTGCAATTGCATTGGCAAGCAGTCCACCTGATAAAGCCTTGTCCATTATAATTGTACAGCGGGTAGGTATTTCATCTAAAACCGTCAAAAATTCATTATTTTCATTATACATTTAATCTCCTCCTTTTTAAATTGAACTCAATATAACACCTATGATTACTATAATTCCACCTGAAATTTGCTTTATTGACACAGTTTCACCCAAAATTAGCACAGAAAGTGCTAAGCCTAAAACTGGTACAAGGTTTAAAAATGATACTGAAACGCTAGCTGAAAGTTTCCTTAGTCCTAAGTTATATAGCAGGAAGGCTGCCACTGAACATCCTACACTTAAATATATTAATGAACTTATAGAAGTAAAATTTGGAAGCCTCCAGGGTGCATCTTCAATGAAGACAAATGGTACAAAGAAAACAGCACCTGAAAGCATCTGATAATAAGTTAATGTAATAGCGGAATATTTATTTGTTATTTTTCTAGTAATAAAGTTATAAAATGCCCACACTATACCAGCACAGATTAGAATCACATTTCCCCATAAGGATTTCGTACCATATAATACGTTACTATGTGTAAGAATAGTAACTCCTACAAGAGCTAGGATAATTCCAATAATCTTTCTAACAGAAGGCTTAGATCTGTAAATAAAAAATTCTAACAGTGTTGTAATAGCTGGGAAAGAAGCTACAATCAAAGCAGCATTGGAAGATGATGTCATACTAACACCAATATTTTCCGTAGTAAAATAGAGTGTAATACCTAAAAGTCCACTAACTGCAACATATTTACGATGCTCTTTGCTTATTCTTTCGTTATTTTTTGTTGCCCTTCTTATTAATCCAAAAATGACAACTGCAAAAATAGTCCTTACTTCACCTAATTGAATAGGTGCAAAAGTTCTATAAGCTAATTTTGTAGCTATAAAAGATGCACTCCATAACAGAACAGCGCTTATACTAGCTAAATAGTTGACATAAACTTCTTTTGTATATTTTTCATCTTCTTGCTTTTGAGTAAAACTCTCGTTTCGTATAACTTTTTTTAATTTCATCATTTAAATCAAGCTCCCATTCGCTAGTGACTACTAATGTAGCTACTTATACGGTGATGATATCAGTTTGAATTGAATGTGTCAAGTGATTTAGGTATAATAATAGTTACTAAAGTAGCAACTACGTTTATTGGAGGAGTTATGAAAGAAAATGTTTTGGAAACACTAAAAAACTTAAATTTTACAGAATATGAAGCTAAAGCTTATCTTGCTCTATTGGAGGAATCCCCATTAACAGGCTATGCTGTAGCCAAAAATTCTGGTGTGCCACGATCAAAGATATATGAAACTCTAGATAGTCTTACTATACGTGGAGATATCTTAATCAGCCCTGGAAGTACTCAGCAGTATATTCCAGTTCCTGCAAAAGAATTAATTAAAAATCGCCGAATTAAAGCCGAAGAAGATTTTAAACTTGCTGAAAAATCTTTAGAACAATTTAATCAATCTGCAAAGAATCGTGAGAATATCTGGAATATTACCGGACATAATGAAATATTAGATAAAGTAAAGGAATGTATACTTTCAGCAGAACATAGAATCCTAATAGAACTTTGGAATGAAGAATTTAAAGAACTTGAATCTGAACTAAGAAAAGCTGCAGATAAAGGTGTAATTGTAACTATCGTAGCTTATGGGAAAGTTGAATGTGATTTTGCCTTTGTCTATTTTCATGATATGAGTGCTGAAATTACAGATGAGTATGGTGGTCGTTGGATTGTAGTTAGTGCTGATGATTCTGAAGTTGTAGCGGGAATTGTATCTCTCGATAAAGACAGCAGAGCTGCATGGACTATGCATCAGGGATTAGTGATGCCTATTACAGAAGTAATAATTCATGACTTATATATCATGGAGATAATGGATAAACATAGAGAACTACTAGAAGATAGTTTTGGTAAAAATCTTGTTAACTTGCGCAAGAAATTTTCTATGCATCCGGATTTCAAAAAACATTATGTATAATAAAAAATAGTAGAAACCAAATTATTTTGGATCTACTATTTTTTCTATAGAATTATTGCCACCAAGGATTTCTTTTCCTCCCCTATATACTTGTAATAAAGTTTTTATAGTCTTCGATACCTCTTGTACCTTTTCTATCATTAGCATATAACCTGCTCCTACTCTATTTATAATCTGGATGAACATATCTATCCTTCGTTATTGTTTCTTTACCATTTTGAATTGCCTTTTTAGGGCATCTATTAATACATGCAAGGCAAGCAGTACAGTTATTTCCCCAAACAGGCTTATCTTTTAAGGTTATGTTATTAGTTGGACATACCTTCTCACACTTTCCGCAGTTTACACAGTTATCATCTGCATAAAACTTTTTATGTTGACTGGTAAATATAATTTCATGTAACACCAATCCAAATTTTGTAGATAGTCGTGCTTTAATATCTGAGTTTTTGTACATTATTATTGCTCTTTTTTCCTTAATATCGTGCACAAACTTACTGATTATAATTTCCGAATCAGCTAATAACTTCTTATTATATTCTTTATCTCTAATATTAAAATTTCTCAAAATAATATTCCCAGGCATGGTTATTTGAAACCAACTATCTAGTTTTGGTAACTTCTTTTTAAAAGTTAAATATGCTGCCTCAACATGATTAGCATAATTTATTACTGCATAAACATATTTATCGCTAAAATCAATCTGATTTGATAATCTTTCACAGAACTCTAAAACCATCTTTGGTGGATTTGCAGTATAACATGGAAAAACAAAACCTATTCTTTCTTCATTGTTATATATAGATAAGTCTGCATTTGAATTTAAGAGATCCGGGATAAAAATAACCTTCTCATTCTCAATATTTGAAGCAATTTTCTTTGCTATTGCTGCAGAATTACCTGTGCCGCTAAAATAAAAAATCATAAGAACTTCCTCCTAAAATTATAGATAATTAAATAATACTTTGAAACTCAACACATATTGCAAAAGCAACACGTGTCTCTTATAATAAGAATATATACTATGCTTCTATGCTTTACAATCAACAGATTAAAGGAAGTGTCGGTTATGTAACACTCCCTTTAATCTGTCCGTTAAATAAATAATTTTATTGAGAGGAACTTTATTTATGGCAACAATAAATGAAAATGATCCAAGAGTAAAAAGAACACGTGAACTGATAACCACCGCGTTTATTTCAGTTGTCTCTAAAAAAGGTTTTGAATCTATTACTGTGAAGGATATCACCACCGCTGCAACCGTAAACCGTACAACCTTCTACGCACATTTTACTGACAAATATGATCTTCTTGATACACTTGTAGCAGAAAAATTCACTGAGCTTCTATCAAATAAAATTCAAGAGGAACTGTCTATAAATGAACATTCAATACACAATTTAGTTCTTTGTCTTTGCGATTTCTTTGAAATGATAAAGGCTACCTGTGACTGCGGGTACATTTCCATACTTCCACTAATCGGTAATAAAATAACTGAAGAGCTTTATTCTATTATATATACAGCATTTAAAAATGAACCCGTATGGGCTGAACCTGAAATAATGCATATTGAGCTAATATCAACAATGATAAGCACTTCAATTTATAACGCTGTTTATAGATGGGAAATTCAAAAAATGGATATTACTAGAGAAGTGTTAGTAGAGGAAGTAATTGACTTCGTTCTTACTGGTGTAAATAAACGCATATAAAGCAACTAAAAACCCTCGATTATCTACCGAGGGTTTCTTTTAATTAATGTATCTTCTGTGACTGCCAATCAATCTCCACTAGAAATATATTGACTAAGTACTATTCTGTAAGCTTCTTAGGCTTTTTAGCTATAAACATTCCACTAGCCTTAGGTATATCGATACTGCCATCTTTTAATATTATATCTTTTAAATATTGATAAAACTCTTTTGTTCTACTCTCTGTCATTATTTCTTGTATGTTTACATGCCCTTCTAAAGACAGAACATAATCTACTAAAGGCTTTGGTTCTGTTATATGGAGAGAATCTTCGTATACTAACTTTTCAACTGATTCAAAATGTTTAGATAACTGTTCAGCTCCATTTTCTAATCCAAATTCACTTGCAACAGAAAAGGAAGAATAATCAAGTCTGGAATCAAAATCCATCACTAAATTTTTAAGTCCCTTCATGTTGTAAATACTATTTGTAGTAACATAAAAAGTTCCATCTTCTTTAAGTATCCTTGCAATCTCACTTATTGCTAAATCTCTATTTTGTACATGATAAAGCATATGGTTAGCAATTGCACAGTCGAAATAACTATTTGTGTATTTAATATTTTGTATATCCATATTGCAATACTTTATTATCTGTTCGATTTCTAAAAGATTACTCTCTGCTGTACTTAACATACCTTCAGATATGTCTGTAAGAGTCACCTTAATATCCTTTGGGATCTTGTTACTATTATTAGCCCAGGTGCTTCCATTACCACAACCAAATTCAATGACTTTATCATTTGGTTTAAACATATATTGATCAAAAACCCAATTTTCCCATCCATATTTATTTGTGCTGAAACCCCTATGCAAGGCTTGTCTAGCGTATAAATTTTTGTCTGAGTTATACTGAAACTTAACTATATCTCTGTCATTAGCTCTAGACATATAACCACCCCTTCTAACCTTTTAATTTCCTTCACTATCTTCTGTAATCCTTTCTGATGAATGGCTCTTCAATACTTTCAGAAATTAGTAGTTTGTACTTCTGGGGATGTCTGAATGCATTACCATGTACTTCACTACTTCTATACTCTCTGATTTCATCTATAGGAAAGTCAGCTATATAAATTCCCTCTCGTTCATCAGCTTCAATAATAAGAGTATCTCTTGAACTAAAATCTGAAGGCCTGTACGCAATTCCATCAAATGCAGAAGAATGGCCATTGCAGTCAGGTTTGCCTTTTGGATAATTTACTGTTGCAATACCAACCATATTTTCATATGCTCTTGCTCGCAGTTGTGAAATGCGGTTTATCTCCATAGGACAAGCGTTTGGAACTAAAATAATCTCAGCACCTTTTAGCATAAGAATTCTCGCACTTTCTGGAAATTCCCTGTCATAACAAATCATTGCTCCAATTTTCACATTACCTTGCTCAGTATCTAAGTCAGTAACATAAAAATCTTCTCCTGGCGTAAGTCTACATTCATCGCCAAAATCACAGGTATGTACCTTTGCATAGGTAAGTACTTTGTTACCAAAACGATCAAACAGGCAAAGTGTGTTTCTTGGTAATGGATCGTACTTTTCAAGAAATGTTATTCCTATCGCCATATTAAGTTTTTTTGCAAGTTCACCAAATGAATTAACAAAATCACTATTAGCAGATACAGCGTTTACTTTCAATTCATCAATATCTTCAGGGATTTCATAGCCGATGCTCCACATTTCTGGAAACAATGCAATATCTGCACCCATCTCCTTAGATTTTCTGCAATAGTTCAATCCTTTCTGCATATTGCCCTCCAAAATATCTTCTGGCATAAGCTGCAATAAAGCTACTTTCAGATTTTTCATAGTAAAAGCCCCCTTTTAAACTACTAGTTTTACCTCACTAAAAATCAATTATTTCTCTATTATAACATATCCTGTAAAAACAATATTACTTATGATATGGGTTTAGATAAATAAAAAACGCCTTAACAAATTAATATCAATGGTTAAGGCAAAAACTTCTGTTATTTATAAATTAAATATTCATTTCATTGTTAGACACGTATCTTTTCATTAAATATCTCATCTAACTGCATTATTTCTTTTTTTGCACTAACAGCATGGTTTCCTAGTAAAACATCAATGGTAAACTCACTGCTCAGCATCTTTCTATACATATTGATAATATCCTTTTCTGACATTTCTCCTAATGACTTTGTTTCTGGTGGGATTACTGGAATTCCCACTTGAGCTACCATATGTATATTTTGTCTTAATTCTGTGGCAATTTTTAGTAAAGTGTTTTCACTTCTTGCTGTCTCTATATCCATCATACCAGTATTGGTATAAAAATGTTTTATAACTATAGCTGTTGCTGTGTGGGAAATATGGAATGCTGTGATGTTTTCTTGTATTTCATAATGTAAATTTGAAGCTTCAAGTATTTTAGCAAGTTCTTTCACTCTTTCGGTAATTTGACCATTTATTTCACCAAAAATAGTTCCTTGATGCTTTTCGGAACCAAATTGTGCATACAGAATACCATCTTTCATATCACCACCTGCACCTGGGAATCCTGGAAGCAATCTGTCTCCTACAATTTCAAGCCAACGATCGTATCCCATGGTATTGGTTAAGGTGATAATAGTTTTACTATGATTATTCTTAATTGAGTTCAGTGCAGATTCAGCCTGATCATAACGTACAGGAACAAAGATGAAATCATAAATATCATCATCTTCCAATTTTTCGATTGTCTTAATAACCATACACTCTATCTTCCCGTTGTCATTATATCGTAATCCATCCTTTTTTAGTTCCTCTAACCTCTTTCCTCTCGCTAGTAGTGTAACATCCATTCCAGACTGAGCAAATCTAAGTGCATATATACTTCCAACCACCCCTGCTCCAAATATCAAAATTCTTTTTTGTTTTATATTCATATTATCATTCCTTCCTTAAAATTATTCACACGTTGTTTAAGCAACATCTGTATGATATTATATTAGTACGATACTCTTATGGCTACAACCAGCAGAATAAATGAAAAGTTGCTTAAACAACAAATTTTGATATTTGATGTTTTGGAAAGGAATATATATGGTAAATCAAGAAGATCCAAGAGTTTTACGCACACGACAATTAATAAGGGAAGCCTTCAGCATTTTATTACAGAAAAAAGGATTTGATGCAATTACTATAAAAGATATTGCGGAGAAAGCTTCCATTAACCGCGCTACCTTTTATGCACATTATGAAGATAAATATGCTTTATTAGAAGAAATTACAGAACGGGCTTTTTATGAGATGATTCCTGAAGAAGTTAAGTATGCTCAGGAATTTACGGATGAAATATGTAACAAATTGATCTTATTGACGCACAAGTACATTGTAACTTTTTATAAGATATGCGGATGGAATTCCAAATCCATCGCTACGCTTGTTGATAATAAGATCAAAAATATGCTCCAGCAAACTATAGAAGATATATTTTTGAAAGGAAATACTTTCAGTATAAAAGACAACCTAAATATAAAAATTCTTTCAGCCATGACATGCTCAGCTGTCTATAGCGCTACTTATTCTTGGTTTATGGCTGGTGAAAATAATGAAATAAATTTACTTGTAGATATTGTCCGTCCCTATGTAATGAAAGGTCTAGATTTATATCGCACTAGTAATGTATAACAATCTTATTTCTTTTTCATCAAGTATTTATAACAATACATTAGACTTAATAAAAAATTACTACAGAGAAAGTTTCCCTGTAGCAATTTTTTCTATATATAAGATACGAAGTTCTTCATTCATTAGTCATGATTAGTAGCATTTGTCACTAAATCATTTTTTAAAATAGTCCCCTTGTTCGAGATCCTCAATCAGGGTAGTATGCACTGGCCTCCAGTTCAAAAGTTCTTGAGTCTGTGCACTTGACCTTGGCATGTCAAAGGCTGCAATAGGACCTAGAAAACCGAAGTGAGCCACTGCCTCCTCTGGTGTAATACTGACTACAGGTAAGTTCAGATGGTTACCTATTACATTTGCAATATCACGGAACGGTATACCCTCATCTCCAACCCCATCCAGCTTTGAACCTGCTGGGGCAGTTTCTAATGCTAAACGGAAAAGTCGTGCCGCATCTTTACGATGTACTGCTGGCCAACGGTTGGACCCATCGCCGATATATGCAGAGAAACCTTTTTCACGAGCAATATTGATTAATCTTGGAACAAAGCCCTTGTCTCCATCCCCATGTACTGATGTTGAGAGCGACACCACTGATGCCCTTACACCACGCTTTGCAAGTGCCAAAGTGGCATTGTCTGATGCTGTACCATTTGCATGAGCTGTAGTCAAAAATGGCTTGCCAGTACCCTCAAGTACTTCCCCTATTGCCTCGATTGCTTTTAAATCTGTGGCAAGTGAACCTGCAAAATCAGAGAAATCGTGCTTAAATGCTAAATGAATAACACCATCTGCAATTGCAGCTCCACTTCGAAGGCTATCTAGATCATCAAGTGAACCTAGGTGCACTTCGGCTCCAGCTTCCTTTAATTTTAATGCACCATTGTCTGAACGTGTTAACCCAATAACTTTATGTCCAGCATTAATAAGTTCACGTACAACCTCAGAACCAATATATCCTGTTGCTCCTGTTACAAAAACACGCATATTAAAATCCTCCTTAAAAATTTATTTATAATTTTTTGTTAATCATATCAGCTAATGTTATGTCTGGGTGATGATAACGGCCACGGTTTTGTGTTTTATTCTTAATGTTTATAGCTTGTTTAGGACACCACTGAACACAAGCAACACACTGCTCGCAATGATGTAAAAATATTGGCTTACCGTCTTGCATTTTTATATTTTCTACAGGACAAACCTTACTACAAGTTGCGCAACTGTTACAAGCTTCGCTTACATTGAACGCTTTATCCCTTTTTGCCAGCCACTTTATGAAAGGCCCATGAAGTAGTATCATTGGATTGTTTTTAGAAGGTGGCTTTACAGCTAGACTTTGAATGTCTTTAATAACTTGCTTTGTGGCCTGAGCTTGTGCCTTTGCTTTAATATCGGCATTGTTTCCCATGGCGTACAAACCAACGTAATTAGAAAAACAACGAACTGTTTCACCGTAGCTCAGTTTACCATCCTTGCTATCAATAATTTTGCTAATATTTGTCAACCCTCCTGCACTCCCGCTTCCGCTTGTACAAACAGAAAAGATAAAGCTGTTTTTATTTTCTAAAAGGTCAAGTGCTTTTACAAACCTTTCGACTGCGCCAGGTAGACCACCACCATAAACAGGATACACAAAGCCAATTCGCTCATATGTACCGCTTAACTTGTGCGATTTCCCCATTGAAATTAACTCACAGTCTTCAATTGCGGCAGCAATATCCTTTGCCACTTTTAGACTGTTACCAGTACCGGAAAAATAGAAAATGATATTCTTAGACATTTTACATCCCCCTGAAGTTTTTATTGCTTTCTAATCTGGATTCGTTCCGTCTCACGACTCAATAATTGGCTTAACCTAAATATTTTCTAGCTAATTCAGGATATCAAGCGTGGCTTTTTATATCATTTGTTACTAGTTACATAATTTATTTTTTGTAACTTGTGATATTAATATTACCACACCACATTACAAATTACAATACACCAAATATGTAACTTGTAATAAATTTTTAAAAGAATGTTTTTCCATCTTTCTGTTTAAACATGTTTTTTTATGTCTGGTTAGACTTTTGAATACGAATAAATAAAGCCCTCAACACTCCTATTAGGAAAGTCAAGGGCTAAGAATGATTCATTTATTAGGGTTTTTAAGTCCTCTTATTAGAAGATTTATAACAGATTCTATGTTTTGCTTTCTATTATGAGCTTTGAATGAGTTCGGATGGATAAAAGCGCTGGTTGCATGATATACAGCTATTGCTGCTTGATGAGGAAATTCTTCAAAAAATATCCCCTCTTTAATTCCTTGTTCTATAATCTCTTTAATACAATTTATCCCATCTTCTATACTTTTTTCTATTACATCCATTGAGCTTTGGGCAAGCTTAAGATAATTAGCAAACATTTCTGGGTCATTAATGCTACTTCTACGCTTCGCTTCAGCAAACTCCTCAAGCAAACGAAAAAGTTTAATATCTGCAGGATTATCTTCACTTAAAATATTCTTTGAAGAAGCATGCAAATTTGAAAGCCATCGTTCTGTAACAGCCTTCCATAGGTCTGTTTTTCCATTATAATATCTATAAAGTGCCGCATGGCTAACTTTTAATGATTTTGCTACATCAGAAATATTCGCTTTCTCTGGTCCGAAACGGCGAATAACTTCTTCAGTTGCATTGAGTATTATTTCTTTATCTAACGAAATCTTTTCCAAAATTATCACCTCTTTGATTTTACAATTATATCACTGTCAGTTTCAGGCTTCAAGTTACGTTAATTGTAACTCCAAGGCGAACACAACTCTTTAATCTGTCATTCCTATTTAATTATTCTATTAGATTATTATACCATCAAAATGATCCATTTCATGTTGAATTATTTGTGCTGTAAATCCAGTAAACACTTGCTTTTGCTTTTTAAAATTTCTATCAAAATATTCTACTTCTATCATTTCATATCTTTTTGCTTTTCTAAAGCCAATTAAAGATAAACAACTTTCTTCTGTTTCATAAGGCTTTTCTTTCTTTAATATAACTGGATTTATCATAGGCACAATAAAGCCCCCAACTGTAAATACCAATATACGTTTTTTTACTCCAATCATATTACCTGCCAAACCAACACAATTTTCTAAGTTTGCTCTTAATGTATCTATTAAATCATCAATTACTCCTATATCATTTTTAGTTGCCTCTTCTGATTTTTGTCCTAAAAACAATATATCTTTTACGATCGGTTTTATCATAATTTATACCTCTTTTTTCAGTTATATTTTACATTTTTAACTCAAAGAAATTATAACATAAACCAATGATACTTTTAACATCATTGGTTTACTTTTTAATATTTAATCCTGTTCTATTTATTTTAGTTGTTCATGTATACGCTTTACAAGAATATTATTCACTTTCACTTGCATTTTACTTACAATGAATAAAAAATGAAACTCATCTATTAATATGTAGACAACCTATATGTTTTATGATATACTAATAAAGTTACAGAAGAATGTGCCTTATAGCACAAAACAATTTTATCCATAAATTAAGATATTATTTGACTCTTGTGATCTTTATTGCAAGAGTCTTTTGTTTTTTATGGCAACAGAAATAAGGAGGAAAAATGGAAATTTTAATAGTATTTTTACTAAAACTACTCGACAACACTCTAGGAACAATGAAGAATATATATTTAGCCCGGGGGAAGTTCTTCTTCTCGAGCTTGCTAGCAGCATTGTCTACCACTATATACATGATTGCTGTTGTGAGAATGGCAAAATCAGATGGCATACTCAGTGTCATGGCAATATGTGCCGCAACATTTATCGGAACTCTGATTCCAGGGCTTGCTGTTAAAAAGTCTGAGAAGGAGAAACTTTACATCTTTGATATCACAGCAGACAACATGCATAGCGGTAAAGAGTTTGCAGATATATTAAGAAGTGCAAACATTGCGATAAAAACCAGCGTTGTCTATGACAAGATGATGATAAAGACACTTTCCATAAAGGCATACTGTGCCAACAAGGAAGAAAGCAAAAAGGTGAATGATGTCATATCCCCAGCTTTCAAATACAATGTTTATGCACCAATGAGTTTGGATTAAGCTCGGCATAAGTACAATGAAAAATTAACTCAGAGGAACTTCTAAATAAACAACAAATTACAAAATGACATCTAAAAAAATTGTATATTAGGTTATTTAGAGTTATTTTTATCATCTATAAAAACATTATATTTTGTTCCTGTCATAACATGATTAATAAAGAAATTAATTATTTTTAAAGTTGTATTCAACTTACAACTCTAGCCTAACAGTCCCACTTATTTCCCTTCATATCAACATGATTCTCATCTTTAAATGATACACCTTCTTCTAAAAGTAGAAATCGTTGTTCCATCCACCCTGGTGCTAACCTTCCAGCATGATTTACCACACGATGACATGGATATTTCCCATAAAATTCTGCCTGGCTAAGAACCTTCCCGACAAGTCGTGCATTTTTATCTCTGCCGGTAAGTCTGGCAATTTGTCCATACGTAGCTACTTTTCCTACTGGGATTTCTTCCACAACTGAAAGTATTTCATAAATTAATTGTTCATTCATAATTTTTTTCATATATTCACCTGTGATACAAATCTTTACTTTGAGATATTGTGATATCTTTGCACCGTATTTTAATATTTAATCTTCTATTTTGGTGATATAATACTAGCAAAAAATAAACATTGTGTCAAAATAAGCGAATTGATCGTGTCCATTTTGAACGATATCATAAAAGATTCAATCTATTTTGGAGTTTTTCCTTTACCTAAAACAATTAAAAACCCTCGATTATCTACCGAGAGTTTCTTTTAAAATCTTCAATAAATGTATTTTATTTTGTTCCTGCCATAACATGATTAACAAAGAAATTAATTATGTTTAAAGCAGTATCTTTCAAATTAGGATACTCTCTTTTAATTAAGGTTTTAACCTCTTTAGCTGATGTATCTAGTGGTAATGTGTTTTCTCCTGCTACTCTATTTCCTATGGCTATATGCCCAGATGCATAATCTCCAATTGCTATATCTGATGCCATGGCCGCTGCCCCTACAGCATATTTTCCAATAGCTAGTGCCCCAAATGAAAATACTCCTATTGAAATTGCGCCAATTGAAATAATCCCTAATGATATAGTTCCTACAGCTAGTAATAATCCAATTGAGAAAAGTGCTAAGCTAATTAATCCAATTGATAAGAAACCACAACTTAAAAAACCAAAAGAGACAAATCCTAATGATAGTATTCCATAAGATATGTTTCCTACAGCAACTATTCCTTTTGCCTTTTTAAATCCTCTTCCTATATTAATATGAACAAGTGGTAATCCAAATAGTAATCTCTTACTCTTATATTCATATTCCATTGAGATTTTATTTACATTAATAACCACTTGTGAATTTTTATCACCTATTTTTTCAGGTTCTTCCTTTTCATTTTGATAACTTTCCTTACTTTGTACAATATCAAAGTCATCCCCATCTTTAACTAAACTGTCTATAGTAACATTATAAAGATCCGCTATAGTTATTAATTTTTTTAAATCTGGAGTTGCTTGTCCTGACTCCCATTTTGAAATAGCCTGTCTTGATATTCCTAACCTTTCTGCAAGTTCTTCTTGAGATAGTCTATTCTTATTTCTTAAAAATTGTAATTTTTCAGCTAAGTTCATTCTCTTCACCTCAATAAAATTATATAAAAATTACCTTTTTCAAGCTACCAACTGATGATTTCTTTTTGTAAACTGGTGGTTGCACCCTAGTGTTTGTGAGGCTTTATTAAGGTTTAATTTTTAAAAATAATTTTTTAGTATTTACTGACCATATTTAAAATATTTATCTGTAATATCAGCATTATCTTCATTATATAGTTTAATTTGTTTCATCTTATTATCTTGCTTTTGAATAATCATAAAGGAATTATCCTTTCCTATAAAGTTATCTCTCATAATTTCATCACTAGTACCATCTTCATAAGTTATAACTGCTTTGTAAATTTCATTACTTTCGTCCTTACCATATATAACTGTGTACTTACTCTCTCCTAATTTTAAATAATCCGTAGCTATAAACTGTTTTAGAGGTAATTCTCCACTAAAATTTGTTACCACCTTATACCTATTTAAAAATACTTTTTCTATTGCAATTATACCAATTCTCTCATTGCTTCCGTATAAATAAACTCTGTAACTGCCAAAATCATGTGATGTAATGTAATCTATATTTTTCATTGGATATAAAGAAGTCCTATCATATTTCAATATTTTAGCTTTAATAGCTTTATCTGAACCTCCAACAGTATAAATATTGGTTAATGTACTAGCCCAAATAACACAAATTAAAATTGGAGCTATTAACAACGATACTGAAGAATATACTTTCCTTAGATCATTTTTAGAATAATACTCTATACCCTTACTTCTTTTCAACTTTCGCTTTAATATTATATAGGAGTTTATGAACCTTACTAAAATAAAAGATAATAGTAATATAGTAATTAAAATTAAGCTTATTGCTCTCAGGCTTGTATTTTGTAGAAAACTTAAGTTAAAAAGGGAAACAAATTGAAGTCCATAAACTATTAAAAATATTATCAACCATTTACGAAGAAATGCTATATGTTCCGTAGGTTCATTATAAATATCTGGAGTATTCCTATAACTAGATGCATCTCCCCCATATCTAAAGTATTTAAAAAATCTTATCTTATATATAAACTCCCATCCACTTTCACGAAATAAATCATAGTATTCCTCAATATCACCTATATTTTTATTGAAATCAATTTTATATATGGTATCAGTACATGGTCCTTTTATAAATGTATAAACTCCTAAGTAATTTACCTTTTCAAAAAACCAACCTTTATTAGCCATTTCTCTAAGCCAATTCTCTTCTTTCTCTAAATCAAAAATATAGAATAATTTAAATACTTTTTTAGTTGTCCTCAAAATTAACACTCCTTAGCATTTTTTTGGACTCAATAACTAAAGTCTCTAATCGTTTAAACTCTAGCTTAACTACTTCTCTTCCTAATTCAGTTAAAACGTAATTCTTTTTTCTGTCTGCCCCTAGCGTATTATCCATAGCTTCAATCAGATTATCCTTTGTTAATTTTGATAATGCACCATACAATGTTCCTGGTGCAAGTACTATTCTTGAGTTCGTCATTTTCTCTACATTTTGCATTATTCCATAACCATGAAGTGGATTCCACAATGATGTAAGAATTAGATAAGTTGTTTCTGTTAATGGTAGAAAGCTCTCTGCAGTCTTTTTCATAAATACACCACCAAATCTATATCGTACTTCTATATATCGCTTCTCTATATATCGTATGTCTATATATTACTCCATATATTTCCACGTGTAAATATATTCCACGTAAATTAATTAAAATTTAATAAAAAAAGTAGCCTTACTCAGACTACTTTCATTTATACTACTTCGCTGCTATAACTGTAAGCCATTCACTATCTTCTTCAACCTCTTTGGAATATAAACCATTTAAAACATTAACTTTGCTAAATCCGTTCTCTAAAACTATTTCTTTAATAGTATTTAAAGTATACTCATGAAACCAATTCCTATAAACTTTTATCTCTTCATTATCAATCACTATAAATTGATCTAGCCAAATATTATCGCTATATTCAAATCCTTCCTCAAAAACAATATGCGCTTCTCCCCTCCAGAAGCCGCAATCACTTACATACCAATTTTTATTTAATCCATTTTTTCTTCTATGAACTGGCGTAGACACATCAAAGATAAATAATCCTCCTGGCTTTAAAGCATTTTTAACCTTATCAAATAATTTATTTCTATTTTCATCTGAAAAAGTATTTACTTCACCAAAAACTTGTATTACTGTATCATATTTTTCATTATAATTGATATTAAACATATCTTCACATCTATACTCTATATTAAGCCCTTGTTTATTTGCACTTTCTTTAGCATAATTAATTGAATTACTTGAAAAATCTATTCCAGTTACTTTATATCCGTTCCTACAGAATTCTTCAGCATATAAGCCTGGTCCACAACCTAAATCTAATATCCCCTCCCCCTTATTAGTAGTTTCTTTTAAGAAGGTCACAGTCTTTTTAACTTTTTCAATATTCCTTGATGCTCTATCAGATTTATAATCTAAATGGGCCTTAAGCATTTGCGTTGAAATATATGGTTCTGTCCAGATATTCCCTGTTCCTTTTTCAAATAATTTAGGTCTTTTACTTAATTTCTCAATTTCATTTATGATATTTCTATTCATAATATTTTCTAAACTCCTTTATTATATATTTCTTTGTAATAGTAGAATATTTTAAAATAAAAAAAGCTATAGATTTACTCTATAGCTTCATAAAATGATAAATTTATAGCTTAGAGAGTAAAGATAAAATCATATAATAATAAATTGGCAACACAAAAAAACTATTATTTAAAACAGCTTCTACCAAAATATTTACTTATTGATTTTATTTTACTTCTCCGTGCCTACTTATGCTTTGTGATTACTTAACACTAAGTTAGCCGAATAAATTACCACCTTTCATATTCATACTATTACACTCATAATATATCAAATTTCCATTATATTGTAAATATACTTAGATAAGAGAATGATAGCATAACTGCACTACACCAGAAGAAAATTTCTTAGTACTAATAAGCTTGAGACCTACTTTCTGCTTTATATCATTAAATAGAGGTTTACCCTCTCCTAAAATGACAGGATGGATAGATAGTCTAAATTCATCAACAAGTCCTAGATTTAAAAAAGTTGTTATAAGACTAGCTCCTCCATAAAGCCAAATATCTTTACCTGGCTGATTTTTTATTTCTTTTACTTTCTCCACTATGTTTGAACTTATTAGATCTGCCCCTGGATACTCTTTTACAGATGTTTTTGAAAACACATATTTCTTCTTCCTATGAACTAACTTCCATACTTCTTTTTCAGCATCTGATATTCCACCTTCAGGAACATACTGTCCCCATAATTCATAGCTTTTACGTCCGTAAAAAATTGTATCTATATCATTTAGAAAGTCAGTGAAGCCCATATCATCGTCCATGATACACCAATCAACTTCACCACTTGGCCCCTCTATAAATCCATCTAATGTCACTGCTAAATCTAAAATTATTTTTCTACTATTTCCAGTACTCATTATTATATTACGCCTCCTCTTTAAAATAATTCATTATGAATCATATCTATATATACTAAATTATTATCTCTATCTAATTTTTTGTTAATCTATTATACCATAAGTTAATATTACTAATAGCTATTTTAAATCTATGAATATAAATAGCTCTCCCCTCGGATTATTTCGAGGTTCGTATTGTTTTAAAAAAGAGACCATTGCATTTGCAACAGCCTCTTTTAGCATAATATTTATACATTTTTAGATATAAATTATTTCTACTCCTGAAAACTTGATATCGCCAACTACGGTTAAAGTACTTGTAGTTATTTTATCATTTTTATTCTTTTCACTAAGTGAGCCTAGGAAACCACTAGTTTTATCCTCTACGTTCCAAGTTTTTGGTACATATAATTCAACTCCTGAAAAAGAAGCATCAATTCTAACTACTGCATTACCGTTACGTATAGTTGCGTTATCAAAATACACCTTCAAAGATCCAAAAGAACAATTAAAATCAGCTTGTTCGAAATTATCTGAGTTTATATATTTTATAGTAGAATTAAATGAACTTCCATATTTAACATGGCTTTCATCTTCTACTTCAATTTTTTCAAACTTATAATCATCCCAATGATGCTTATCGTGAATCCATCCAGCACGTTTATGAAAAATCATAGAAAGACCAACACTTCCTAGTAATGCTGCAAAAAGTACAGTCCATGGAGTAATGCTTGTAATTCCCAATTGGTCATCATATATTATGCTGATAAACGCTAATGGAAATAAAATACCTGGAAAATTCATGCGAGTTAAGCTTTTAATAATAATTACTACTAAAAATACTGTTAATAATAAACTAAATACATTTATATCAGGAAAGTATCCTAGCTTACTTACAATTAAAAAAACTCCGCATAGTATAAATACTAATCCCCAAAAAATTCTTTCTCTTTTCATATCATTTCCTCTTTTCTAATAATTTAATTTTTAATGGTTTGTAGTAATATCGTGAAACATATACCTGCTTATGCGTATTTTGAAATTCAACCTTACTTGATGATGATATACTGCGTGTTATGGAGTAAATATGATTTGTATTCAGAATTGTGGATTTTGAAACTCTCATAAAATATCCTGGTAAGAATTCTTCAAGTTCATAAAGTTTATATTTCACATTGTATATATTGTCAACTGTATGTGCACAAATCCAGTTTTCTTCAGTTTCAAAGAATAAAATTTCATCCAAAGAAAGATAGTATTCTGTATCTCCTTTATAGAAAGTTATATTCTTATTTTGTGATAATATATCGTTAAGCGAAACTTGAATATTCTTAACTTCATCATTTAATTCACTACATCTAATGATAACTTCATTTTC
Organism: Clostridium paridis; assembly: GCF_016765615.1. Classification (GTDB taxonomy): domain Bacteria; phylum Bacillota; class Clostridia; order Clostridiales; family Clostridiaceae; genus Clostridium_T; species Clostridium_T paridis. Next base: position 178,368 of record NZ_JAESWA010000022.1, read on the forward strand.
TTCAATTTTATTATCTACTTCGATTCGTATCTTCATATTTTCACTCCCCACATTTTTTATTATATGGACTGTTTTCCCCCTTGTAAATATAACTTAAGCAAGTGGTTAGTTATTGCTTGTAAGTGGTATGATTTTTATACAGATATTGCACAAATAGTTCTTTTACTTGACTATGACGTAAAGTTATAGTGTATTCTATATATAACTATAAATAAGTAAAGGGCATTTTAAAATGAAAAAACAATTTTTTATAATTAAAGATATAGTACAAATAACAGGAGTCACTGCTAGAACATTACATTACTATGATGAGATAGATTTATTGAAACCAACTCGCATACTCGACAATGGTTATAGGGCTTATAGCAGAGAAGATTTAGAAAAGCTTCAAACCATTTTATTTTTCAGAGAAATGGATCTACCTTTAAAAGAAATAGCTGATATTATGAAACTATCAAAACTAGAACAACAAGAAATGTTAAAAGTACATTATCAAACGTTACTATCTAAACAGAAACGATTAGGTAAAATAATTTCTGCCTTAGAGGATTATGTATCAGGAAAAGATGTATTTAGCTTGAATGTATTTAATAATTCACCTGTTTTGCCACTAGAGGAGCAATATACCCGTGAAGCTAAAATAGTATATGGTGAAACTGAAAAGTATAAGGAATTTGAGGGTAACCTAGAAAAACTATCTGATGATGAAAGAATAAAAGTATCTAATGATTTCGCTGATAATATAGAAAAGGTGTTTAAAAAAATATCAAAATTAATTCATAAATCTCCTTCTTCTGATGATGTTCAAAATTTAATTTTAGAATGGAAAGGTTACTTGGAGAAGTTTATGACTTGCGATACTGAAATTTTAAAATGTATTGCTCATAACTATAAATACGATAATAGATTTAAAAGCTACATAAATCAATTTAGTGATGAAGATTTGAGTGATTTCATTTATAGGGCAATTATATATTACTGTGTAAAATAAAGAACTTACTATTTAAAGTAAGTTCTTTATTCTTTAAGCTTCAAAATAGCCTGATGACTTCATAATTTCATTTCCATCTATTATTGTAGCCTTTTCTATTGAAACTTCAGTTTTTCTTAAATATGCTTGTACTGCGTGATATCCCACAGCATAACCTCCACAAAATGGCATGTCAAATCCCTTAGTTTCAGGCATCATTGGATGCTTTCCAAATATATATTTACGCACTTCCATAAATCCTTTAACATCAAGAGCTTTTGAAGTTATTCTTCTTGCTTTCTCTAAATCAGCACCTTGTAGACCAGTTACCCAAGGGCCAATAAACTCTTCACCATATAAACTAGCTGCAAAGCTTTCAGCCAATCCTTCAACTGCAAGGTACCTTCCAACTGTTACATCAGTCATAAAGTTCCATTTTGCATTATAGAAAAGCACGTTATGATGAAATTCATGAGCTATGCATGCATTTAGCTTTGGTAGATTCTTTTCATTAGGATCAATTATTATTTGTATATAACCAGGTATAGACCCCATACCTGTATATCCTTCCACCATAGCTAAAAATTCTGGATTTCCTAAAAAGATTCCTACTATAACTTTCTCAGGTAATGGTATAGATGCTTTTTCAAAGCGATCTACTGCTGTCCCCATGGCTTTTCTTGCATTATTCCATGCATCTGCTTTTTCAAGCCTTTCTAACATTTCTATCATCTTTGAGTCACGGCCAGATATCTCTATACATCCCATTGCCTCAGGTGTCTTTGGCATATGCATTATTTCAAACATAGGATTAAAAGGTTCTACCAATTCTCTACTAAAGAACTCCCTTCTCTCTTCTTCTGGCAAACTAAGCATTTCTTTATATAAACTTAAAGTATCCTGTATAATTATTTCCATTAAAATCATCTCCTTATAATTCATTTGAAACTGTGATATCACTTATTACAATTTCGATTATAAAGTATGACGCCACGTGAAGGTCAATAAGGAAATTAACTTATTTTATTCCTTGAGGATAATCAAATAAGTTATATGGGTCATATTTTTCTTTTACCCTTCTTAATCCTAGTCCATATAAAATAATCTTATCTCAATAAATAGAATTTTTAATCGTATATTTATTATCTAAATTTTCTCCAACCTTTTGAAATTCCTGTTAAATCTCCGATCATATTGATTTCCTCCAAATTGCATCACATGTAACGCTATAATATATGGATATTTCTAAAATTACATTGATATTTTTTTAATATCAGGAATATATTTGAATTAGATTTAACGTTCAACCAAATTTATAGCTATACTTCCCATTGAAATTTAAAGGAGGCGATAATAATTATAAAAATTTAAATTTATGAAAAAGTTTTATTATGTAATGGAGGTAAATTTATGAAAAAAAGTTATAAAAAATATACAACTTTTATTCTTGTGTTAGCATTTATGCTGACTCAAGTTATTGCTTTTGCTCCCATTGTACATGCAGCAGATACTGCTAACTTAGCTCTTAACAAAGCTATTACTACAAGCAGTGTACAGCAGAGCTATGTTGCCACAAACGCCAATGATGGTAACGTTAACACTTACTGGGAAGGTGCTCCTGGTACGTATCCCAATACCCTTACAGTTGATCTAGGAAGCGCACAATCGATTAATAAAGTGGTATTGAAACTTAACCCAACATGGGGTGTTAGGACACAAACCTTCTCATTACTTTCAAGTACAAATAATTCTTCCTACTCAACTCTTGTAGCCTCAAACACCTATACCTTCAATCCTTCAAGTAGTAACACTGTAATAATCACCTTCACTGAAACAAGTGCAAGGTATGTACGCTTGAACTTCACTGCAAACAGTGGTGCTACAGGTGGACAGATTGCGGAATTTGAAGCATATGGCAGTTCTACTTCTGTAGGAACTCCTGATCTTGTGGTTACTGATATTTCCTGGAACCCTGAAAGTCTATTAACAGGAAATTCAGTTACATTTAGTGCAACTATAAAAAATCAAGGCACAGGTGCTACCCCTGCTGGCGTAATAAATGGAGTAAGTTTCTTTGTTGACGACACACAAGTATCATGGTCTGATAATAATTCAAGTTCAATAGCCCCTGGTGCATCTATAACTGTAACTGCAAATGGGGGACCATCAGGTTCTTCAACATGGGCAGCTACAGCCGGAAACCATAATATAACCGCATGGGTAGATGATGTAAATAGAATGTCTGAATTAAATGAAAATAACAACAAATATTCAGAAAGTCTTGAAGTAACTAATTCCCCAATGGCTGATCTGGTAGTAACAAATTTAACATGTACACCAAACTCTCCAGTAATTGGGGACACTGTAAACTTTACAGCTACTATTAAAAATCAAGGCAACGCTGCAGGCGCACCTGGAATTGTTTCCTTCAAGGTTGACGGAACACAAATATCTGCAAGTGCAAATGATACAACTTCTTTAGCAGTTGGTGCTACTAAAACTGTCACAGGAACTTGGAGTGCCTCTGGCGTTGGAAGTCATTCTGTAACCGCAACTGTTGATAATTCAAATATAACTACAGAGGGAAATGAAGCTAATAATACCTATAACTTGAACTTATCTGTAAACCCAAAATCCGGTATTGATCTAGTTGTAACTGACATTACCTGGTCCCCTTCCTATGTTACAGCTGGAAGCCCAGTAACCTTCAGTGCAACAGTTAAGAATCAAGGTACAATCGCAGGAGCTGCTGGGGTTGTTTCTTTTAAAGTTGATGGTACTCAAGTTGTTGCCTCCTCAAACAGCACTGCTTCACTAACTGCAGGCTCTACTCTTACCTTAACTGCAACTGGTACATGGGCTACAACAAGTGGAGCACATTCAATAAGTGCAACTGTTGATAACAATAATACAACCACAGAGACAGATGAAACAAATAACACTTATAATGTAAACATGTCCGTAGGAAATGGTGATCGTGGAGCTACAGTACCTTATACAAGATATGAATCTGAAGATGCTACAATCGGCGGTGGTGCTCAATTAAAATCTGCACCAACCTTTGATTATTCTCTTACAGCTTCTGAAGCTTCTAATCAAAAATATGTAGAACTTCCTTCAAACGGCTCTTATGTTCAATGGACAGTTAGTAAAAGTGGCGCAGGCGTGAATATAAGGTTTACTATGCCTGATTCATCTGACGGTATGGGACTTAAGGGTTCTCTTGACTGCTATGTAAATGGTGCTAAGGTTCAAACAATAGACCTTACCTCTTACTACAGTTATCAATACTTCCAAGGGGATCAACCTGGCGATGCTCCAAATGGGGGCCAAGTTGCTTTCCGATTTGACGAAAAACACTTCCTACTATCAACACCACTTAAGGCTGGTGATATACTCAAAATTCAAAAATCAGGAGATGGCTTGGTATACGGTGTTGACTTTGTAGAAGTTGAATCAGTTCCATCAGCTATTTCTCAACCTGCTAACTCATTGTCTGTAACCTCCTATGGAGCAACTGCTAATGACGGCACAGATGATCTTGCAGCTTTCAATGCTTGCGTAAGTGCAGCCGCTTCCCAAGGAAAAACTGTATATATTCCTGCAGGTACCTTTAACTTAAATAATATGTGGGTAATTGGATCAGTATCTAGTCCTCTTTCAAGTATGACAATTACTGGAGCTGGTATGTGGTATACAAATATACAGTTCACTAATTCAAATTCAGCTAGCGGTGGTATATCTCTAAGAATGGCTGCTACTGGTAATTTAGATTTTAGCAATGTATATATAAATTCAAATCTTAGATCACGTTATGGACAAAATGCTATATACAAATGCTTCATGGATAACTTCGGTACAAACTCTAGGATTCACGACTTCTGGGAAGAGCACTTTGAGTGTGGTTTCTGGGTAGGAGATTATGCTCATACACCAGCTATTCCTGCAGATGGACTTGTTATTGAGAATGGTCGTATAAGAAATAACTTAGCTGACGGTGTAAACTTCTGTCAAGGAACTAAGAATTCCACAGTCAGAAACTGTAGCGTAAGAAATAATGGGGACGACGGACTTGCTATGTGGCCTGATTCTACTATGGGTGCACCTATGGAAGTAAACAACTCCTTCCTATATAACACAATAGAAAACAATTGGCGTGCTGCAGCTATAGCTATCTTCGGCGGTTCTGGACATCAAGCAAGATATAACTATATTAAAGACAGCTTTATGGGTTCAGGTATTAGATTAAATACTGTATTCCCAGGATATCATTTTGAGAACAACACAGGAATCACCTTCTCAGACACCGCCATAATAAATTGTGGTACAAGTAAAGATTGCTACAATGGTGAGCGTGGTGCAATTGATTTAGAAGCTTCAAATACTGGTATAAAAAATATCACCTTTGAGAATATCGACATCATTAACACCCAAAGAGATGCAATACAATTTGGATATCCCGGAGGTTTTAGTGGTATCGTATTTAAAAATATAACCATTGATGGTACAGGTAAAGATGGAATAACAACTTCAAGATTTTCTTCACCACATTTAGGTACAGCTATATATACCTATACGAGCAATGGGTCTGCTACTTTCAATAATCTTGTTACAAGAAATATTACAGCAAATCCCCCTTATTTAATTATGAACGGTTTCGTAACTACATTTAACTAATTATTAGTATAAAAACAAAAAACTAAGCCTGCCATCTTGGCAGGCTTATGTACTTAAATTCTTTAAGATGTCATTAATTTGTGGATGATATAATCTGCAGTACGAATTGATAAAGAAACAGTTGTCAATGTTGGATTTGCCGCACCAACAGAAGGGTATACACTATTGTCAGCAACATAGATATTAGGTATTTCATGTAATTGCCCATAACGATTAGTTACCGATGTAGAAGGATCATTTCCCATTCGACAGGTTCCCACTTCATGATAATCATCTCCTGGTACAAATAAACATATCTTGGAGTTGCTTATGCTTGTATATCTCCCTATACCCTTTATTATATTATTTATCCCATTTAACATTTGTCCGATAACATCCATGTCCTTTTCACCATAAGAAAATTCAACTTTTATTTCCGGCACTCCATATTCATCTACTTTATTTAAATCTAATGATATATTATTTTCAAATCTTGGCTCAACAATACCTAATCCTTCAATTCCAATTCCAATCTCATTTAATAGTGGTCTATTTTCATATGGTTGATACCACAAATGTCGTTCAAGATCTGGGCCGTAAAGCGTAACTTGATAAGGACGTTCATTTGTTCCAGGCACCAAAAGATCAAGTGTCCCTAGTACCTCTCCAAAATCGCTTCTATTCACATTCAATGTTGCTAAAATTTTCGAGTGATTTGCCAAATAATGCCCAACAGGACTACCTTTAATTCCAGAATGTAAAAGAAGACGAGGAGTTTCCCAAATACCAGCTGATAAAACTATATTTTTTGCTTTAATAAAATAAGATTCTTTATTGGGAGACATAACTTCAATACCCTTAGCTTTATTGTCTTTTTTATGAATTCTTACTACTCGTGCATTAACGGCTAAATCAAATTCATGTTGATATAATGCCCTTGCAAATAACAAAATAGAACTAAATAAAGCATTTGAGTGTACTTGCCCGTATTTTGTTTGTGAAAGATCCGCTGCCACCGGTATTTTCATGGAATCTGGGAAGCCACTTGTTCTTAGAATTTCAAGCATTGTTGAAGATAATTTAGAGTCTTGTGTATATCCATTTGAAATACTCATTATTTCTTCTGCAATATTGTAATATGGAATCAAATCATTGTAAGATATAGGCCAATCAATCATTTCACCTGGATTTAATCTTGGGGTATTACCTGACCAAAATAATGTTCTACCTCCAAGTGCAAATATTTCATTTGCTCCTGGAAATTCAGGTTGAAATTTTCCAAGTCTGTAACCTACGTTGTAATAATAATCTCTTCCACTTGCTGCATTTAATGTTGGAACGTTTAAATAATTAGTTGGTATGAGCAAATCTCCTCTCTCGATTATACCTATTCGTACCCCTTTTCCCATTAATCTTTCGCACAATCTCCATAATATAGCTCCACCACCTGCTCCTGTACCTACAATTACAACGTCATATTCTTTTTCTGACATTTCTTTTAATGGAGTTAACGGAATCCAGTGATTTTGATCAGTTGATGGCATCATGGGATTACAGACAGGGAGTATATTATTAGTTTTTTGTCCAAAATAAGTAAGCATCCTATTATTAAGCCCTTTCAGTACTATATTACTAATTATATGTGTTGAATTTTAAAGTGTTTATAATTTAATAAAAGTTTTATTTAAGAATGTAACTATTGATGGTGTTACAAGAACTATTGCAGCAAATCCACCTTATCTAATTATGAATGGTTTCGTAACTACATTTAACTAATTATTCTAAATCTATGAACAAGCAAAACCCCTAGACATTTATGTCCAGGGGTTTATTCGTCTACTTTTATATCTTTTTAACAAATTCAGACTTTAGTTGCATAGCTCCAAAACCGTCAATTTTACAATCAATATTATGATCTCCATCAACTAGACGTATATTTTTTACCTTTGTTCCCATTTTTATGGATGATGAGCTTCCTTTTACTTTAAGATCTTTAATTACCGTTACCGAATCACCATCACTTAGAATATTTCCATTAGAATCTTTTACAACATTCTTATCTTCACTATTTTCAGTCTCTATTTCCAAATTCCATTCATGTCCACACTCTGGGCAAATAAACAGACCTCTATCTTCATAAGTATATTCTGAATTACATTTCGGGCAACTTGGTACATTACTCATACATTCATTCCTCCTACGTTTGTTACATAAAGCATATAATTTTTTACATACTTAAATATACTATCATAGTTTTCAAATACTTACAAACTTGAACTTACTTAGCTTATGGCATTTTACCTAAATCCATGGGTTGCAAGGCTTCTTGTATTTGAATTATCTTTTTATCTAAGCTACTTTCAACTGCAGCAGTTACTGCTCCTTCTACTATAGGACAATCTATTATTTTTACTTTATCTATCATTTCTGCATCTAAAAATTCTATGGCCATTTCAGCATTCATAAAAGCACTGCCTAAGTCAAAAATAACAATTACTCCATCTTCTGAGTAAACTCTTTCTATTCCATTCATTATTTTTTCAATATCAGTACCTATACTTCCATCATATGCTCCTCCAGCTGCTGCAATAGGTACATTAGGCACCATTTGTTCAACTAACTCTTTTACCCCTTTTGCTATATTTTCACTATGTGAAACTATTACTAACCCTACCATGTATACTCTCCTTTTTGAAGTTATCTAAACATGATCAATACAAAAATTTTTAATTAAATGCTTGGTATATAGTCTCTAGCATTATAGCAGATGAAGTAGCTCCAGCATCTTGATGTCCTATACTTCTAAGTCCTAAGTAACTAGCTCTCCCTTTTTTTGCTATAATATCCTTAGTATGTTCAACACCTTTAAATGCTGCTTCCTTAGCCAATCTAAGTACCTCTTTTGCTTCAAGTTCTTTTGATATTCCTTCCCTCACAGCTTTCAAAGCAGGTTCTAGTGCATCTATCATAGTTTTATCCTCTGCTTCACTTCTTCCTCTCATCTTTATACCCTCAAGGGCATAATATAGCATCTCTCCAAAATCATTTATATCTATTTCTGTTTTCCCACTTACACATCCAGCCGCTTTCATAAAAGCTGTTCCATATAAAGGCCCTGATGCACCTCCTACATTCGTAACTAATGCCATTCCTGTTTTCTTTAAAATACCTGCAATATCCTGTCCATCATCCTCTTTTAGTTTTTCTACCACAGCCTTAAATCCCTTACACATATTTAAGCCATGATCTCCATCTCCAATAGCTGCATCTAATTCTGAGAGGTAAGCCTTATTTTCCTCCATCTTTACATTTATCTTTTCTAATACCTCTATAACCTTTTTCCCATCTATACTCATAACCTTTATTCCTCCACCTTATATACTTTTAAAAGCTGGTGTATCTGCGGTCGCATCTAGTAGTTCCTTTAATTCACTATCAAGCTTTAATATAGTTATAGAAAAGCCTGCCATCTCTAGTGATGTTATAAATTCTCCTACAAAAGTTTTATGGATTTTTATACCTTTTTCTTCTAGTATTTCACTTACCTTTTTATTAACTATATACAATTCCATAAGAGGAGTTGATGCTAATCCATTAACCATTACTGCAACTTCTTCTCCTTTATTTAGTGGAGAATCCCCTAAGATTTTATTTACTAAGTGCTCAGCAATTTCATCAGAAGATTTAATTTTTTCTCTATGAGTCCCAGGTTCCCCGTGTATCCCCATTCCTATTTCCATTTCCTCTTCACCTAAAGTAAAGTTTGGTTTACCTGCTGCAGGGACTATACATGAAGAAATCGCCATTCCCATACTTCTTACATTTGCTATTACCTTCTCTGCTACAGCCGTAACTTCATCTAAAGAAGCTCCAGTTTCAGCTTTTGCTCCAGCTATCTTGTGTACAAAGATTGTACCTGCTATTCCTCTTCTTCCAGCTGTGTAGGTACTATTTTCTACTGCCACATCATCATTAACTACGACAGCGTTTACATTTATCCCCTCCATTTCAGCCATTTCCTTTGCCATCTCGAAATTCATTATATCTCCAGTGTAATTCTTAATTATAAGTAAAACTCCTTTTCCTGAGTCAGTTGCTTTTATAGCTTCGTATACCTGGTCAGGTGTTGGAGACGTAAATACAGCTCCTGCAACTGCTGCATCAAGCATTCCTTTACCTACATAGCCTCCATGTGCAGGTTCATGACCACTTCCTCCTCCGCTAACTAACGCTACCTTTTCATAAGCATTCAAATTTGCTCTAACTATAACATCTGCATTTTCTAATTTCTTTATATATTGTGGATGAGCTGCAACCATTCCTTTTAGCATGTCCTCAACTACTAAGTCCGGATTGTTTATAATTTTTTTCATTAAACCCTTCCTCCCTTAAATATAAAAAATTAATTATAAATAAATTAGAAATCTAATTATTCACCTTTTATTTCATATAACCCTTAAAATCTCTCTTTGATATTATTGTATTCACCTTATTAAACTTAAAGTATTAACTCCTTAATTATTTCAAACATAAAATCACCTCAAAATATAATATGAGGTGATTTTAATTAATATTACTTATGTAACTTTATCAACTTATTTTTTATATTAACCAATAAAGAATTAAGTAACGTGCGATTTTAAATATCGCACGTTTTACTACATTTTATAAAAAAACTATCCATCTTAATAATAATCAATTGTTGCTATTACTTATAGTCCTTATGGCATTTATCACAATCAGGTGGTATCGGAATACTCTGTACGAAATGGAAAATGTTTCCCGGATCATATTTTGCTTTAACTTTTTGAAGCCTAGCAAAGTTATCACCATAATATTCCTGACCATAATTCTTTATGCCTAAGTCTGGTACATTGACGTATGATCCAGTTACATAAGGCCTTAATTGTTCCCGTGTTTGTTGGACAAGTTCAATATTCTTTTGTGTTTCACATGGATCAGTCCATGAGGCATCCCACTCCAAATAATATTTAGTATTGCGCCAGAAAAAAGCCGTAGCCTGTGGAGGTACCTGGTTCATTGCTCCTCCAGAGTTTAAGAAAAAGAAATTAGATTCGCTTCCTTTTGCTTTTTCCAAGAAATCACGGATTGCATTAATTCCATCATCAGGAAGCATTTGTTCTACCCAAGCAGAAGACCAGGTAGTATTTTGATTGTCAAACAGAGGTTCATTCGGAGCCCAAAAATCTATCGCCTCTAGTAGTGAAACCTCATCAATAAACACTTTTATAGGAGATCCTACATCTGTCAAAGTTGTTATCATTTTCTCCAGTTCTTCTTTTGGACCAAGGAATATACCCTGTGAACGTAGAAGCCCATTAGTTTTTGAATATATCTCTAGAATTGTACCAAGTCTTTTATCTACAGAAGGAGACCATCTTTGCCAAGCATCTATAACTTCATTCAATTGCTCCCATGGCCATATTATTTGAAATATTCCAACTTTAAATGGTGCTGGACGCACTTTAAATGTGTAGGAGGTAATAATTCCGAAGTTTCCTCCTCCACCTCCGCGAATTGCCCATAACAAATCAGAATTTTCATCTTCACTAACATTTAGAATATCACCATTGGCATCAACTAAAGTAGCTGATAGAATATTGTCTGAAATAACTCCTGCTGTTCTCTGGATAGCAGTAATTCCGCCTCCAGTACTTATGCCTCCTATACCAACAGTTGAACTATCTCCAAAAGGAGCCAAGATTCCTATCTGTGCAAGCATCCTCACAAGTGCTCCTACACGTATTCCAGCTTCAACAGTAGCAATTCCTAATGACTTATCAAATTCAACTTTTCTCATTAAACTAGTATCTATTACTATGCCTCCATTTGTTTGCGAAAAATCTTTTGCCAAAGCATGTCTACCACTCCTCATACGAATGGGCACATTATTCTCACGAGCCCATCTTACGGCATTTACAACATCTTCATTCTGCTGTGCGAATACAAATACGATAGGGTAAGCATTGGTAAATGGATTCCAGTTCATACGAGCTCGCTGGTATCCTGGATCATTAGGATATATTACTCTTCCCGTTAACTTTGTCTTTTGTTTCATTCAATCACCCTCTATTTTGAATTACTCTATCTTGATATCAAATAATCGACTAACTAAAGTTACCTTATGTTATATAATATGACCTTTAATTAGTTTAGTTCCATCTTTGATTCTGGTGAAATAGATTTACTTCGAGATAAGGTCACCAAAAATTAATTTCTCACTTTAAAATTCATATAGAGGATTTCATACTTTATTGTTTTTAGTTTATTGAACGTTAACCTTTAAAATATCATTTCGTAATATCTTCCTATATTTGCTTCTAATTCTAGCAAATCTAAATTCCTTCCAAGTCTTATACTTTCCTTTCCATCTATATATAGCAAAAATATTGGCACAGAAAAAATATTGTACTCCGCTGCTAAGTTTAGATGCTTTTCTGCATCTATTTCTCCACACTTAATATTAGGATATTTTTTTAATATATCTTCAATTTTAAGTTTAATAACTTCGCAAGCTCCACAGGTATTTCCACTAAAATAGACCCCTGCCATTCTATTATTTTTTATTAATTCAACTATTTTATTATCATTATGCAACTTATTCAATTATTTACACCTCTTTATTGTAAATTTTCTATTAGTGTATTTAGTGTCATTACTCTTTTTTCACCTAATATTATACCTGCTGCATTAAATAGTTTTCTGTCTTCTGTTATTAATATGAGACTTTCTTCTAAGGTGCAAGCATATAAAATAATCAAATCAATCCTAGATAACTTATTAACCTCTTCAAAATATGCATTCCCTTTCATTGAGTATTTTATATGAAGCATTTCATAAAACTCTTCAATGCCACTTTTATCAATATCCTTAATAAAAGTTAGTAGATTGCAAAATCTCTCAGACAATACTTCCTGTCCTTTATATATTTTTCTTTCCTTAATCACTAGTTCTTCACTAATCTCTCTTATAATTGTAATATTATCATCTCTAATAAGTTTGTCTAAAACATTTGGATACTTACTCCAAAGTCCTATTATGACATTAGTATCTAGTAAATATTTTATCATAATTATTACCCCTAATTTGTGACATAAATAGATAGTAAAACACTTAATTCCCATATATTACGGATAATTTTAAATATTTTATAGCAGTTTATCTTTATTTTTCCTTAATATTGGATTAAAATTATTATTATCTACGAATAAAAAAGGAATACTATTTTTCGTAATATGTTCTTTTTATAACTTAATTATACAGAATAAGAGAGGTAAAACTATGTCAAACGAAATTAATTCTTCTAATTTTATAAGAAATATAGTCCTAGAGGATCTTGAAAGTGGTAAACATAAAGAGATTGTTACCCGCTTTCCACCTGAACCAAACGGATACTTACATATAGGGCATGCTAAATCTATTCTTTTAAACTTTGGTTTAGCAGGAGAATTTAATGGAAAAACTCATTTAAGATTTGATGATACTAATCCAGTTAAAGAAGATACTGAATATGTTGAATCAATTAAAGAAGATGTAAAATGGCTTGGCGGAAATTGGGATGAACTTTTCTTCGCATCTAATTATTTCGATACTATGTATGAAAAAGCTGTTTTATTAATAAAAAAAGGTTTAGCTTATGTTTGTGATTTAACTGCTGAAGAAGCTAAAGAATATAGAGGTACATTAACTAAACCTGGTAAAGAAAGTCCATATAGAAATAGATCTATTGAAGAAAACCTAGATTTATTTGAAAGAATGAAAAACGGAGAATTTGCTGACGGTGAAAAGGTTCTAAGAGCAAAAATAGATATGGCTTCACCAAATATAAATATGAGAGATCCTATTATCTACAGAATATCTCACTCTACACATCATAATACTGGAGACAAGTGGTGTATATATCCAATGTACGACTTTGCTCACCCATTAGAAGATGCTATAGAGCACGTAACTCACTCTATTTGTACTTTAGAGTTTGAAGATCATAGACCTTTATATGATTGGGTAGTACGTGAATGTGAAATGGAAGCTACTCCAAGACAAATTGAATTTGCAAGATTAAACATGACTAATACCGTTATGAGTAAGAGAAAGCTTAAACAATTAGTTGATGAAAAAGTCGTTGATGGATGGGATGACCCAAGAATGCCTACTATCTCAGGATTAAGAAGAAAAGGTTGTACTCCTGATGCATTAAGAAATTTCTGTACAGCAATTGGTGTTGCTAAAGCTAATTCTGTTGTTGATTCTCAAATGTTAGATTATTTCATAAGAGAAGATTTACAACTTAAAGCACCACTAGCTATGGCTGTATTAAACCCACTAAAGCTTGTAATAACTAACTATCCTGAAAATGAAACAGAAATGCTTGAAATAGAAAATAACTCTAAAGATGAAACACAAGGTACTAGATTAGTTCCATTCTCTAGAGAATTATATATTGAAAGAGAAGATTTCATGGAGGTTCCTCCAAAGAAATACTTTAGACTATTCCCTGGTAACGAAGTTAGATTAAAGGGAGCTTATTTCGTTAAATGCAACGAAATAATTAAAGATGAAAATGGAGAAGTAATAGAAATTCACTGTACCTATGATCCAGAAACTAAGAGTGGTTCAGGTTTCACTGGTAGAAAAGTAAAAGGAACTATCCACTGGGTAGATGCTAAATCTTGTGTTCCAGCTGAATTTAGATTATATGAACCATTAATATTAGATGATTCTGAAGAAGGTGAAGATAAGCACTTCTTAGAACAAATAAATCCAAACTCAATGGAAATATTACAAGGTTTTATCGAGCCAACTGCTATTAAAGATGCTAAACCTCAAGATAAATTCCAAATGGTTAGAAATGGTTTCTTTAATATAGATACTAAGTATACTACTCCTGAAAAATTAGTATTTAACAGAATAGTATCATTAAAATCATCATTTAAATTAAGCTAATATCATAGGGTTTAAGTTCAACTAATAACTTATTCATGCCTGGAAATGTCCAGAAACCGACATTTTCAAACAAGAATAAATTAAGTTTCCTATAATAAACCCTATATAATATAAAATACCGTGCTAACAAAATAGCACGGTATTTTTAACAGTTGTAATTATTTATTATGATTAACTTAATTCTCTACTACATCTCTTTAAGAAGCTTAAGATTATTATTGCAATTATAATCGATGCAGCAAAAATCGCAAATGTATATATTATAGCTAATACAGGTATGAATATCAATACTAGCACCATCCATACTGCTATCTGCAACATCAAATAGAGTTTCCATTTTTTCTGAGAGGCTTCAGCTAGATCATACTGCTCTTGCATATAAGCAACATCATGTATTCCCATAAATATATTGTATACAACTAGTAAATTAACAACAACTACTACGATACCTATAACTGCACCTAAGATTCCCATGGAACCAAAGTGAATTCCTTCTGCTTGAGTAGGTCTTTGGTAAATTGAAAATATAGATAAAACTATCAATGCTATATTATATTTTGAAGCCAAGCCAAAAAACTCACTTCTTGAATTAAGATCTCTAAAAGCAAATGCAAATAACACATAACCAACTACATCTGGAAAAATATCAAAGCCTTGAATTCTAAAACTGAGCATTATAAATATAAATCCCCAGAACAACTTATTTAACCCTTTTTCAACCATATAATTTCCCCCTCATATTTCCCAATTAATATTAAACTACTTTACACTTTTAATAACCACTGGTTCAAACCTATATCTTTGTCCTATATTAGGATATTTTTCTCTATCAACTTCGCTTAAGAACATATCTATTGGCCTTGCATATACTCCACAATCTCCATATAAAGCTTTATATATAACTAGTTCCTCTCTACTCTCTGAATGCACCGCTATATCTAATAATAAGTATAAATCACCTTTAAAATGTCTAAATATAGTTCCTTTATAATCTATTAAGTTTATGTCTTGCATGTTTTTCTCCTTTCATTTGTGCAGATTACTTATTCACCCATGTCATCAATAAGCCATGGTGAATTTTCATTTTCCCTAATTACAAAAAACCACCAATCATATACTCCACTATCTTGTGGTCCTACTCCGTCTTTTAAATATTTCACCTCATACTTTACTTTATAAACCTTGAGGTTATTTTCTGTAGTGTTATTTACGCTTCCTCTTCCATTTTGCAAATACCCATTTCGCACATCTTTACTATTTTCTTCTTTAATATCTACTATCTTTATATTATCTAAATTCTCAAAACCCCAAACAACATTAGGCGCATCGTGCCATTTTGTTAAAGTTTTAAGTATTTCTTTTTTATTTTTTTCATTTCTATACTTAAAATAATTTTCTACTACTTGCTTTGAATCTAATGATTTATTTTGAGAATTTGAAGTTAGTGCTTTTACTCCATAATACCCAATACTTACTGACACTAACAATAAAACTATTAAGAATACCCTTTTTCTCATTTATTCACCCCGATAACATAAACTCATATATATCCAAATTATAACATTTAATTTTACTTAAATATATCAAAATATTAAAGGACTTCACAAAAATAATTGCGAAGTCCTCTTTTTTATATTTTTAAGAATTTTTCAAATCTTGATCTAGTTTTTTCTTCACCCATTATTTGCATTATAGTGTAAAGATCAGGTGTGTTAGTTCTATGCGATAATGCAATTCTAACAGCTCCTGCCACATCAGAAATCATTCCTTTATATTGGTCTGGATTTGCTTTGAATTCTTTTCTATTCGCACAGTATCCAAGTCTTGTTCCAATTTCTTTTAAATCTTCAAACCAAGCTTCTTGGCTTCCAGCATTAAAGTTAAATTCATTTTTGTAAACTTCAATTACAGCTTTAGCATCTTCTAGCGAAAGTCCTTTTGGCATTTCAATTTGTTCTGCTGTTTCTTTATCAAATAATTCATCAAAGAAATAGAATACTTTTTCTTTTACTTCATCCCATTTTGCATAGTCTTTTCTTGGCTTTGGACCTTCTTTGTCTATATTAAATATCTCTTTAGCCATAGCTTCATTTTCTGTAACTAATTTATACATTTCATTATCAAACTCTTTAGCCCAAGCAGTATAAATTTCATAAACATCTTTAGCTTTCATAGCTGCAATACGGTCCTTAGATACATCATTTAATTTAACTAAATCAAATAATGCTCCACTCTTACTCATTTTTTCTAAATGAATCTCGAATTCATGATAATCAGCTGTTGGATTTTCTGCTCTCCAATCCTCGAAGGTTGAATTTATGATATTTAATAAATACTCTATTACAGTTACTGTTGGATATCCAACTTCTTTATAATAGGAAACAGCTGCTTCTGCATCTTTTCTCTTTGAAAGTTTTCTCTTTGATCCACCATCTTGCTTCATAATAGTTGGTATATGAGCATATCTTGGAGCTTCAAAACCTAACACTTCAAATAATTGAACATGTATTGGAAGAGATGATAACCACTCTTCTCCTCTTATTACATCTGTAGTTCTCATTAAGAAATCATCTATTGCATGAGCAAAGTGATATGTAGGAAGTCCATCACCCTTAATAAGTACTATGTCTTGATTATTTTCTGGGAAAGATATATCCCCTTTAATTAAATCATGGAATTCAACTCTTGTCTCAGGATTTCCTGGAGACTTTAATCTTATTATATATTTCTCTCCATTTTCAATTCTCTTAATTGCTTCTTCCTCAGTTATATTTCTAAACTTAGCATATTCACCATAATAGCCTGGAGTTATTTTATTAGCTACTTGTTTTTCTCTAAGTTCAGCTAATTCTTCTGGTGTGCAGAAACATGGATATGCTAATCCCTTTTTAAGTAAGTCTTTAGCAAAAGTATTGTATATTTCAGCTCTTTGACTTTGTCTATAAGGACCATATTCTCCTTTATATGTTTCTTGGCCAGTCATTCCCTCATTAAAGTCCATTCCAAAGTTGTGCATTGTTGCTATAGTATCATCAATAGCTCCTTCAACTTCTCTCTTCTGATCAGTATCTTCTATTCTTAAATAAAATACACCTTCTGATTGACTTGCTAATCTTTCATTTATTAATGCAGCAAATACTCCACCTATATGTTGGAATCCAGTTGGGCTTGGTGCATATCTTGTAACTCTAGCACCTTCTTTTAGATTTCTTTTTGGATATTTTTCAATATAATATTCTGTTGAATTATTAACTTCTGGGAATATCATATCTGCTAATTTTTCGAAACTCATTATCTACATCTCCTTTAAAACTTAAAATAAAAAAAGCCTTCATCCTAAAAATCTTAGGACGAAAGACTAACTTCCGCGTTACCACCTAAATTGATTAAAATATTAATGTAATACTTCAATCCTCTTAATAATCTTTAAGGGAATAACCCCATAAATATAATACGTCCTAGAGACTTTCTATTTATTGCTCCAAAGCTTCCTTCAATAGATTTAAATTCTAGGATTTCACCCTCCCTAGATCTCTAAGATTTAAATTTCTATTTACTCTTCTTTTTCACTGCACTTATTAAATATATAATTTTAAATTAATATTTACCAAATACAAAACAATTATACAGTTTGAAGAAATGATTGTAAAGAAATTTTAATCATTATTTTAATTAATCTAATTCTAGAATATACTATAATCATTTTCTACTTCTAACATGTGCATAATAAAAAACTATAAACAAACACTATTTTTGTTAACTAAACTTTAAAATTGAAATAGGAAGTGATTTAATTGGAATTACTACAGCATGATGTAAATAAGGTTAGAACACTCAATCAATGGGAATGGAGAAATCCTCTTCCTCAAGGTAATGTACTTTTATCTGTAGCAACAGATAATACCACACTTGTAGTTGTTGGCTTCTTTGACACTATACTTACTTCCAGTGATTTCGGGCAAACCTGGACTCAAATTGGAACTGGAACTTGTGCATCTTTTAGAAAGATTACCTATGCTAATAATACCTTTGTTGCAGTTGGGGAGGAAGGTATTATTTTCACATCTACAGATAGTGGCGCTACCTGGACTCAAAGAACTTCTGGTACTGAGAGTTGTCTGTATGACATTACTTTTGGTAATGATACTTTTGTCGCAGTTGGAGAAGGTGTTATATTAGCTTCAAATGATTATGGTGCAACTTGGACTCAGAATGCAGTTCAGGCTTCGTTCTATGGAGTTACCTTTGGTAATAATACATTTATTACAGTTGGAGATTATGGATTAATTGGTATATCGAGAGAAGGTACAGATTGGTCAATGTCATCTGATGTTACAGGTAATGCTCTATATTCAATTACTTTTGGGAACAATGTCTTTGTTGCTGTTGGCCAAGAGGGGATTGTATGCACTTCAAAGAATAACGGCAAAACTTGGTCTGCAAAACGTTCAGCTTTTATTACTGATCTTCTAGGAATAAGTTATAGTCAAAATGCATTTATGGCTATTGGAGAAGAAAATTGTGTTATTTCTTCTACTGATATTGGTGTTACCTGGAAAGATGTCGCACCTGATTCTCCTATTAGCTTTTATGGTATCACTTCATCCTATAATACTTTTGTTATAGTTGGTAGTTGTGGAGCTATATTTACAACTAACGATTATGGAGAAAGTTGGTCACTAAAAACCGGTAACATTTGGAATCAGCTTTTAGGTAGCACCGTTTGTGCTAATAATACATTAATTGTAGTTGGTGATTCTGGAGGAATTTTTTCCTCAGGTGATGGTGGCTTAACTTGGATTGAACGCATTTCTGGAGTATCTCATACTCTTACTAGTGTTGCTTATGGCAATGGTAAACTTATAGCTGTTGGTGATCCGGGGCCTATTTTAGTTTCTAATAATAACGGGGGAACTTGGTCTACACTAACTCCTTCTCGCGATTATTTAAGTAAAATATTTTTCAACGGGAATGATACGTTTATTGCAGTTGGAATTAATGGTCTTATTTATACCTCAAACGGTACGAATTGGGTTCAGAAAACTTCTGGGAGCAATGCATATCTTTTAGGAATTACTTATGGAAATGGAATCTATGTTGTAGTAGGCGAAGATGGTGCTATTCTAACGTCTACAGACCTTACAACTTGGACAAAAGCAGATTTTGAAACCCAAAATTCAATTATGGATATAACTTATGGAAACGGCATGTTTGTTGCTGTTGGCTATTTAGGGGAATTTTATACATCTTCTGACGCTGTAACATGGAATATAATAAGTCCTGTTACCCAAGGTAACTTTACAAGAATCCTCTATGCTAACAACATATTTATTGCAATTGGTTATGAAGGAATAATGGCAACTTCTATCAATGGAACTAACTGGGAACCACTAAATTCTCCTACATATAATAATTTATTTAGTATCATCTCCAATAACAATTCCTTCTTTGCTACTGGAGAAGGCGGTACAATTATTCAATGCCAAAACACTTAATTTAAAATTATAACACACACACTTCCTATTAATAGACGTATTATATTAAGTCAATATATTTATTTAGGAAGTGTTTTCTCGTGACATTTTTAGATAATTGGGGTTGGAGTAATCCTATACCTCAAGGTAATACTCTTAGAGCTGTTACTTCAGGTAATAATATGCTAGTCGCGGTTGGTATAAATGGAACTATACTTACTTCTACTGATAAAGGAGTAACTTGGACTTCTCAAAATTCTGGCACCCTAGAGACACTTTACTCAGTTGCATTTGGAAATAACGTCTATATAGCTGTTGGTACAAATGGAATAATTCTAATTTCCTACGATGGTACAAATTGGTCCATACTACCTTCTAAAACTACTAATAATTTAAATGGAGTTTGCTTTGGAAATGGTATTTTTATTGCAGTAGGTGATAACTTAACAATAATTTGTTTTGATAACATTCAAGGAGTTATTAGAGTCCCTAAAACAAGTATAACTTCAGCAAAACTTAATGGTATTACCTTTGGTAATAATACCTTTATAGCTGTTGGAAATAGTATAATTATATCTTCTAATGGAAATGGCAAGTATTGGTCATTAAGGCCAACTTCTGGTTCTCCATCAGGTACCTTCTTAGGAATTACTTTTGGTAATAATACTTTTGTTACAGTTGGTTTAAATGCCCTTATATACTTTTCATCTAATAACGGGGGCTCCTGGACAAAAAGTTCCATTACTCCTTCCTTATCGAAATCAATTAACGGAGTATTCTATGGGAATAATACTTTTACCGCAGTATGTGATACTGGCACAGTTGTTACTACTACAGATCCAAGTACTACTTGGACTAATCAAAGTCAAAATTACAATTTAATTAATTCTCTTTATGGAATTACCTTTTTTAAAGATACTTTTATAACAGTTGGAAGCAATGGAGCAATATTCACTAACACTAGTCCTAATGGTACTAATTGGACTCCAATAGCCACTAAATTCTTTTCTTCTCTCTACTCAAGTGTTATGTTAAATAAAGACACTTATCTTGCTGTAGGCGACAATGGAACAATTATACGTTCCCTTGATGGCGGCAAAAGTTGGAGCATCCTTTCTTCTCATGTTTCTACTAAGCTAAATGGAATTACTTTCGGAAATGGTACTCTTTTGGTTGTTGGCAATACAGGTACAGTACTTATTTCTACAAATAATGGTGATACTTGGACAACTATATCTTCTGGTATCACAAACAATTTTTCCAGTATATGTTATGGAAATAATAATTTTGTTGGGGTTACAAATAATCCAAGTGGTTCAATGTATCTTTTTAATAATCAAGGTATTATACAATCATCCTTTACACCTACAGGCAATCAATCTTTAACTGGAGTTGCTTTTGGAAATGGCACCTTTGTTGCTGTCTCTAATCTTGGAAACATTTATACTTCAACTAATGGGAGTTCTTGGACACTTTCTGTTAATTTAACTACCGCATATCCATTCTCAAGTGTCTACTACTATAATGGTACTTTTGTTGCAGCAACTAATACCATTGGCTCTAATACCGGTGGTGCTATAGCTATTTCTAAAGACTTTGGAATCACTTGGAGTATATCACTAAATCCAAATTCTTATACTTCATTCAACCGTGTTTCCTATGCTAGCAATAGCTTTGTTGCTCTAGGAAACGATGGATTAATTGTCACTTCAGAAAATAATGGTGTTACTTGGAATGAAAAAGAATCCATTATAGGTGCAAGCCTTTATAACTTATCTTCTTTTAATGATGATTATATTATAGTTGGTGCCGAAGGAAACATTATTAAGTCACTTCCCAAGATAATTCCACCTGTTCCTCCTCTTCGCCCAGTTTCTCTAGAACCTAGTCGTGGTATTAATCTTTTAGATTCTGATGAAAAATATGTGTAAGGACGTACAGTTTGCCACAAGTGGCAGACAATACGTCCTTATGTCATCATAATATACTCATATATTTTATATGGAATATAATCTATTTCAGTAGAGTTTATGGAATAAATAATATAATTTCCTCTTCTTTCTTTAATGACTAAATTACCTTCTTGCATGATTTTTAATGCCTTTGAAACTGCAGCCTCTGAGATACTTAAAATTTTACTTAGTTCTTGAGTGCTTTTTCCTTTTTTAGATATCTCTTTTAAAATTTTTAGTCTAGTATTATCTCCAAGTGCCTTAAGAGTTTTTTCTAAATCCAAAGGACTTTCCTTCTCGTATGAACCTAGATCAATTAAATGAGTTAAATATAAATTATCACCCATTATTCCTATCATAAGATGGGGACTTATAAATGTTGAAGAATATATAGTTATGCATTTAAGTTTCTCTCTATTTACCACATATTCTTTATTTTTAATAAATACAATTTTCTCATCACTAAGCTTTATTCTTTCATGTATAGTATCAACTAAATTAAATATACCTTTCTCTCGCCCTAAAACTGCTTCTCTCTTAAGAACTCTTGTAATAATTGGTTCTATATACTTAAGTTCTTCCTGAAATACTTCAACATAAAACCTCTTTAGCAAATCTAAAAAAAATAAATACTCTTTATGAGAAAGTCTTTTTTCATAATCTTTAAATATCCTATTTATTTTATATATTGAAACATTCGACAAAAATTCTATAGCACTTGGTATACTTAAATCATTGCACTCTTCAAAAAGGTTGCAAAAATCCATCACTATGCAATATTGATTAGTATGCTCTCCAAATTTCACTATATCTTGTAAAAATTTATTATCAATCTTTTCTTGAACCTTTTGCACCCACTGCTTTCTATGTAAATGATGCTCTGGAGAAGATAATACATGCATTGCACAAAACATTTCATAAAGCGGTGAATACTTAAACTCACATAATGTTCCTTTTTCATAAATTACATCTATCTTCATATTACCTCTAAAAATAAGTAAAATTACCTGTTTTTCTGCTGTGAACCTCCACTATTTTTATTATCTTTATACAAGCAAAGTATAATAAAGCTATTATACTTACTCCAATAATAATAAAATTTATTATCCCACTTAATGAACTTCCTTTTAATATAACACTTCTAACTGCTTCAATTGCATATGTTAATGGAAATAATAAACTTATTCCTTTTGCCCAAAATGGAAACACCGATGTTGGTACCTTCACTCCAGAAAATATCTCCATAGGCTCTTCTAAGATTGTAAATAAAAATCCAGAATCCCTTGAGAATAAAAACAAAGAATTTAAAAGCATACCCCATATAACAGCCATTGTTAAGGTTATTATAAAAACTACCATTAAGGAAAGATAATTAATATTCAATACTTCTCTTTTAAATATTAGAACACCTAAGGTAAATATCACCATAAATATAACACTCTCAAATAATGAAGATAAAGCATTTCCTAAAATAACTCCTTGTCTTGTAGCTGGGGATAAATAAATAAGTTCTAAGGTACCACTCATCCGCTCAAAAGAAAAATTCCATGCAGATTGCACTAGGCTTCTAAACAGGCTCATAGTCATATATCCTAATACTATAAATACTACCACATTTTGCTCATTTAAGTAATTAATATTGCTATTATTTATCTTAAAGGGCTTAAAGCTATAATATGATGTTACAAAACTTAAAATTGGCCATATGAATAATGAAATATATATTAGCTTGCTATGGAAATAATTAAGATGCTGCTTTTTTATTTCTCCAATAACAACTTTAAAAAACTGCCTCATAGCTATGCCCCTTTCTTTGAAAGCTTAATTATTGTATCCTCAAGTCTTGGCACTATCTCGTAAAATTCTTTTATAATTGCTCCCTTGCTAGAACAAATTTTAGATATATCTAGACTTAAGTTCTTTGAACTAATAATCTTATAGGAGTTTTCCTCCTGTTCTATTTCTAAGGTATTGTCTTTTAAAATAAGGTTATTTAGCATATACGATTTAAATTCACCAGAATTATTATGAAGTGTCAATTTATATATAATCTTTGTAAATACATCCTTAGATAATTCTTTAACTGTTCCCTGCTTTATTATTTGTCCTTTATCTAAGACATAAATATAATCTGAAAGTTCCTCAACCTCATCCATATAGTGTGAAGTTAATAATATTCCCTTCCTATTTTCCTTAGACAATAATTTTACATGTTCTCTTAATTCTTTAGATACCACAGCATCTAATCCCAAAGTTGGCTCATCCATAAATATATAACTTGGATCATTAATAAGACCTCTTGCTATTTGTAATCTTTGCTTCATTCCTTTTGAGAACTCTTCTACTTTCTTATCCTTGCTTTCTTGTAAGCCTACTAGATTAAGTAAGTAATCTATTCGCTTTTTTAAGATATCATTTGGTATTCCGTATAATTGTCCATAATACCAAAGGTTTTCATTTGCAGTTAGCCTCCAATATATCATCCTTTCTCCACCAGCTATCATATTAATCTTTCCTTTTATAACCCTAGGATTTTTAATAGCATCTATTCCATCAAGAAAATATTCGCCATAGGTAGGTGAAAGTAATGTAGTTAACATTTTAATAGTTGTTGTTTTTCCTGCTCCATTTATGCCTAAAAGACCTATAATCTCTCCTTCATTTATTCTTATCGATACATCTTTTACTGCTTCTACACTTATTTTTTCATTTTTAAATAATCCTCTACTTGTTTTTGTTTCATAAATCTTTTTCAAATTATTTGCTTCTATCATATTTAACACCTACCCCTGAATTTTTTCTAAAGCTATAAATTCAATTCTTTTAAGACTTAAGAACCCAATTATTATATAAACCGTACTTAATATAAATACATAAATTATGGTACTACTTTGCTCAAATATGCCCTTACCTAACATAGTTGTTCCTCTTATTAAATTTGAAATCTCTGTTACAGGTATTAATTCCCCTATACTTCTAATTACCTTAGGTAAATACTCTGTTGGAAAAGTAATTCCACATAACAAAAGCATGGATACAAATAAAGTGTTTTGAGAAATATATGTATCTCTTGTGTATAGCATTATTGACGCAAGTACCATAGATAATCCAAAAAAGCCATATAAGGCCAAGATAACAATTAACAAAAAAGATTTTACATTCATATTTGATAAATTAAGACCAAAAGGCAATGCAATTATCAAGGATACCGTTACTTCAAAAGTAGTAGCAACAGTTTGCTGAAGCATATTCCCAATAAAATATTCTCCCCTTCTAAATGGAGTAATCATTAAACTCTCTAAAGTTCCTTCTCTTAGTTCTGTAATAAGACTTCTACTAACATTTAGGCAGGTCCTTACTACAAATATATACGTAAGAGAACCTAATATAACATAGCTCATATAATCTCCAGTTCCGGCAAATTTGAGAAAGTCCTCCCCTACCACCCCATTAAAGAGCATCTTATACATAAATAATGCTCCAATAACGGTGTAAAACCCTGTTAATACATTCCCAATGAAAAAATCTTTTGGATATGCTCTTAACATTACAATAAAATTTCTTTTGAAAGTTGCTACTAATACCTTCCCCCTCATTTTCATCTTCCTTCCCAATTTGATTAACCTTTTAGTTAATCAAATTACGTATTTATTATTCCGGAAGCATTGTAATTTGTTAGGAATAATTTGTCAACATATTAGGAATAATAAAATTTAAATTTACTAAGAAGGTAGGAGTAAATATGGAAAATGTGTTTGATTATGAAGATATTCAATTAATTCCTGCAAAGTGTATTGTAAATAGTCGATTAGAGTGTGATACTAGCGTGACTTTAGGAAAACATACCTTTAGATTACCAGTTGTACCTGCAAATATGCAGACTATTATAGATGAGAAGATTGCACTTTACTTGGCTGAAAATGGTTATTTCTATATTATGCATAGATTTAATCCTGAGAAACGTATAGATTTTATTAAAGATATGAAATCACGAGGTTTACTAACTTCAATTAGTGTTGGTGTAAAAGATGAAGAATATGAATTTATAAAAAAGCTTGCAGCCGACAATCTTTTACCTGACTACATTACAATAGATATAGCTCATGGTCACGCAAATTCAGTTATAAGCATGATTCAGCATATTAAAAACTTTTTACCCGATAGTTTCCTAATCGCAGGAAATGTTGGGACTCCTGAGGCTGTTAGGGAATTAGAACATGCTGGTGCAGATGCTACAAAGGTTGGAATTGGACCTGGTAAGGTATGTATAACTAAGATTAAGACTGGTTTTGGTACTGGAGGCTGGCAGTTAGCAGCTCTACGCTGGTGTGGGAAAGCAGCTAGCAAACCTATAATTGCAGATGGAGGTATTCGTACACATGGAGATATAGCTAAATCTATTAGATTCGGTGCATCAATGGTAATGATTGGTTCACTATTTGCTGGACATGAAGAATCTCCAGGCGAAACTATTGAGATGGATGGTAAGCTATATAAAGAATATTTTGGTTCAGCCTCAGAATTCCAAAAAGGGGAAAGGAAAAATGTTGAAGGCAAAAAAATGTTTGTTGAATTCAAAGGTTCACTAAAAAATACCTTAATTGAAATGGAACAAGATCTTCAATCATCAATTTCTTATGCTGGAGGGAATAACATAGAGGCAATTCGCACCGTTGACTATGTAATAGTTAAGAACTCAATTTTTAATGGAGATAGGGTATATTAAGGAAAAACCTATTGCTTGCTAAATGTAGCAAGCAATAGGTTTTAAGCTTCAACCCCTTGAGAAATTCTTATTATCTCCATTTTTCTATCCTCATCAAAGCTATCTAAGTACACCTTAAGCTTTTCATGCCACTCTCTTTCACTCTCTGTACCATAATCACTATCCATAAATTCTCCTTGTGGTGTGTGCTTAAGTAATAACGCTATCTCAAAATCATCTAATGCTTTAAAAACATGAGTAAATTCATCACCAAAAATACAATCTGCCCCCAAGACATCTACTAGATCTTTTAAACTATGAAATTCCTCTCTTATAATTTTTATTTTGTCTTCTACATTATTACAATCTCTAATTTCTTCAGTTATACTCTTAAATATATCATTTTCTACACTCTCACCATCTTCATATCTAATAACATCATCTTGGGATTTATCTGGTGTTATAAATATATTTTCTAAGGTATCAGTTTTAATCCCATTTTCTATTTCTGGTATTACCTTTAATATGGATTCTGTTATATAATCAATTAAGCTCTTATTTACGATAGAAAGTTCTTTAATTATCTTATCATTTGCTTCCATAACAAGTTCTATAAAATCATTCCTTGACAAATTCAGTACTGATTCTTTAATATATTCCCTATCATTTCTAGTTATATCTAGTGATTTTTCCTTTTTCCCTATAAGTATAACACCTAGGTAATTAACTAAAACAATTTGAAATATATTTATAAGCATGTGATAAGAATTTTTATGAAAGCCTTTTAATAATGCCTCTATTTCAATGATATCGAAGTTTGAGCAGAACTCATTTTCCATATTTATTTTATTTAAATAGTCTTCCATATATTCAATTCCTACTAATTTCATCTCATCATTTGCTAATGGATAATCTATTGAACCTGCTGCTTCATGACTAGCAAACCTAATATCATACTCATCAAAAAATAGTGGAAGCCCATAATCTATTGTGTCATTATACGCATAATTGTTTGTATTTAGTTTTGTTTCTTGAATATGCTTTAATAAACATTTACATTCTTCGTACTTTAACCTTATAAGCTTCTCTCCTTCTGTAAATAAATTTTTCATTCCTTTTTCATTAATTAGAGTTTTACTTCCTTTAATTGAGGAATTGTTCTTTATGAATAATCCAATTGTATAATAAATTGATAACATAATTTTATCTGCAACTTCTACCCTTACTGAATAACTCTCATTTCTGGTATAATAGCCTAATGTTTCTGTTAATATGCTAAATAGCTGAGATTGAATATTTTCTATTTCTTTCATACTTAGTAGCTCTTTGGTATAAAGTACATGTAATAATGATTGAAGATAATGTTCATCATCTAGTAAATCATCATGCAAATCATCTTTATCAATAATAAAATTCCCCACTATTCTTCGTCACCTTCCATACTAAAGTATTCCTCCAAAATCTTCATTTCGTCTTCACCAGCAAAATCATTTACTCCAAACTTTATATTATGGGCTACATTATATAAATATCTATCGCTAAGTAATTCTAGGGAACCCTGGCACTCGTTATCAAAATAATTTTTCATTAGATCTATTAGTTCATCATCACTTATTTCATCCATTGTTTCATTTTTATAAAAATAGAAAATATCAATAAGCTCATCTATTGTTTCAAGATAATTATATTGAGAAATATACGGAGATTCGCAAAATGCAGAAATAATTTTTTTAACTATTACTCCTCCAAATTCAAATCTTCCATTACTTCTTAATGCATTATTTCTTGTTTTTAAAATCACTCTTATATCTTCATCGGAAAGCTTTAACCCATATTCTAAAGTCTCTTCATTACACTCCTGAATTTCCAAAAAAGTTTGTTTGTTTACTAAAGAATCTGAAATAGACATAAGTTGTTTCTCCATAAAATAACCCTCCAATTTTAAAATTAACTATTGACATTTATATTTAGATATGATATGATTAATATGTATAGATATGTTTATAATATCATGCTAACAATTAATTTTATCATCGACATTTATTCATGTCAATGATATTTTTTTATGGTTATTTTGAGAACTTCAATATAAAAGCTTAGGTTATAATCAACCTAAGCTTTTTTAATTAATTATTCTTCATTTAAGATACATTTAGCAAGCTCATCATTTACCTCTGTCATGAACTTTATTCCAGTTTCTTTCTCTGTTTCCCTATTAGCTGAGAATAAATCCCCTCTAGAAATTTCAGATACTCTAAATTTTCTAGCCCCTGCCATTAATTGCTGTAATCCAGCGGTAAGTTTATCTGACAATGTCCAAACACCTATCGCTCCTAAAGGTATATTATTCATCTCATCAGCACCGACTTTATTTTTGACATCATAGTAGCCAGCAAATATTTCTTCAGGGGTAGTACCAAATTCTTCAGTTAAATTCTTAGGTAAGGCATCCCAATTACCATTTAGTTTACTCCTCATTTCAGGATATAATGCACCTTCAATATTAGCTCCTAAAAATCCAGGTATCATAAGTGCTCTACCCATACATACAAGTTTAGTAAATGGTGCACCAAGAGCAAGCGCTTTAAATATATGATCTTCTCTAGCTAGACCACCAGCAAAAGCCATATCTACTACATCATAGCCTTTATCAGAAAGAATCTTTGCATATTCATATGCCTTTGAATGAAGGAATATAGATGGAACACCCCATGACTCCATCATATTCCATGGACTCATACCTGTACCACCGCCTGATCCATCGATAGTTAATAAATCAAGTTTTGCTTCAGTTGCAAACTTAATTGACATAGCAAGTGCTTCCATTCCATATGATCCTGTCTTCAGTGTTATTCTCTTATATCCAAGCCCTCTTAAATAATCAACTGACTTCATAAATTCATCTTTCACTTCATGATAATTATTTAAATTAGTATATCCAAGCCTACTATGCCTAGCAAATGATTTGATCGCTCCGCTGGTAAATGCTTCTTGAACTTCAGGTTTTGTTGGATCAGGATCAACAATATATCCTCTATTTTTTAAGAAGATTGCGTATTCAAGACTAGTTACTTGTATCTCTCCTCCTATATCTTTCGCCCCTTGCCCCCATTTAAGTTCTAAAATTACCTTATCACCATATTTTTTAATAACATATTCTGCCACTCCATTTCTTGTATCTTCTACATTCATTTGAACAATTATTGCACCATAACCATCATAGTACTTTAAATAAGTGTCAATTCTACGTTCCAATTCTGGTGATTTTACTATCTTTCCATTCTCTATTATAGAATTTTTATCAACACCTATAACGTTTTCACCAATTACGATTGGAAATCCAACTAATGCTGCACCTATAGCAAAAGATTCCCAATACTTCTGAGCTATAAAAGTTGAACCTAGTGCCCCTGTCATGAATGGTACCCTAGACCTTGTTTTCATAGTCTTTCCAAACTCTGTTTCAATATTTACATTAGGGAATATACAATCATCTGCGTTATTAGTAAGTCCATCACTTACTCCAAACGCACCATAATTATATCCTTGTATCCTGAGATTGTTATAACATACCCCAACGTGGTTAATATTTGAACTTCCAGCTGTTACAGTTCCAAAATCCCTTGGATATAATAACTTTCTGCCTTTCATACTAGACATCCATGTTTCACATTTTCCTCTACAATCTGCCCTACAAAGTGTACAAACTCCTGATTCTGCTGGATTCCCCCTGTTTACAGTGCTTAAAACATCATTGTTTTTTTGATATATACTCATCTACTCTCCCCCTATTAATATTTCTTTTTAGACATTATATAAATATAACTACATAACTGCATTTATTACATAAATATCAGTATTTTACTTTAATTACTAATAAGTATTCCAATATTTTTACATTTCTTTACCAATATGTTAATAGAGATTTAATCATTTCACAAACAAAAAAACGTCATGCATACTAAATTCATAACGTTTTTAAGTCAAATTATATATTAAGCTATTGGAGCCATTAAGATTCTGCCAGTTCCTCGGTATACATTAACTAACCCTTCTCCTAAAACTGCAGATCCAATTAAGCTTTTGCCTGACTTTTCCACTCTAAAATCTAAAGTATCTGACCAAGCAATTGCATAGTTTCCATCAATTCTAACTTCATCATTTTGAAGAACAAATTCTACTAATTCATCTCTAGGAACAGGACTTTCTAGGACAGCAATTCCTTTACCTCTAAGACATAAATTAAACAATCCTTCTTTTCCAAGCACTGCTGATGAAAGATTTGTTCTAGCCACTACCTTTTGTTGAACACTTCCCTCACAAGCAAGGAAAAGTCCATCATCTAGCACAAGTCCACCCCAATCTGATACCTCTTCTAATAATATATGTTTGTAAGTAGGCTCTAGCATTAACAAACCATTACCTTCATATTTAGGTTTTATTGCTGATTCCTTTGTAACCTTTGATGATAAAGCTTTCCCTAATAAATCTCCAAAACCTTTAACATCTGCTCCCATACCAACTTTTCCTGCAGTCCACTGCATTGCACCAGCACTAATCACGAAAGCGTTGCCATTTAATTCTATTAGTACTTGTCTCTTTCTAACATTCATCTCTGATGCAAAATATGCATTAATTGCAGTTGAGCTATCTACGCTTAAATCCTTTTTGTATTCAAGAACTTTGACATTGCCTTTAGTTTCAATGATTTCAATATTCTTGTTGTCATAAAGATTTTTATAAGTTACCATTTTAAAATCCCCCTTTTTTATATAATTTTATGTAAAACTAATTTATTTATTACAAAATTATAATTGGAGGCTCGCTTCAACTGAAAACCAGAATAATGCTTCCCTTACAAATCTTCTATCAACTTCACTTCTTGAGTTCCATTCCTCACAACTAATATCATCACCACTATAAATCATTTGACCAAAAATAACATTTCTATATTCAGCAACAGCGCAAAAAGCTGAGCATTCCATTTCTACCACCAAACATCCTTCATCTTTTCTTAGTTTCATCATATCTTTAGTTTCTCTATAAAAGGAATCAGTACTCCAAGTTTTAGCAAGAATATAATTGCATTTATGCGCCTTTAAAGTCTTTTCAATTGCTTCAATAGCTTTATTATTAATAGAGATTTCTCTACTTGGCTCAACATAATGATAAGAAGTTCCTTCATCTCTAATCGCTGAATTTGGTACAATAATATTTCCTACTGCAATATCTTTATCTAAAACACCACCGCTACCGCAAGAGATAAACTTTCTCCCACCTAATGCTATAACTTCTTCCATAAGCGAAGCTCCAAGTGCAGCTCCTACTCCTGGATGAAATACTGTGACTTTTTTTCCTTTATAATCTAGTTCATAAATTGGATGTTTACCAATCTGAGAATAAAGTGTTTTAATCTCTTTAAGTCTTCCATCATTAGATAATTTCTCAATTACTTCACTATAAAAGCACATAACAACGCTTTCAGACATATTTATCTTTTTTATGAATTTTGATGGTTCAATTATATTCTCAGTAACACCATCAAACTCAAGTATTGGAAAATCCCTCTTACCCATATCATAGCCCCCCAGCTCTTTCTAACCCTATTTTAAGACATATTAGTCTATATATTCTTAATAGTATACCACATGAATGCAGTATTTCAAATATTTAACATTAACAATCCATATACTTATACTTTAATGTACTTTTAATTCACTTCAAAAACATAATTAAAATGCACACCAAATATTAGCCTTATCTAATACTTAATGTGCATTTCATATATCTCATTCCATTTCATAATTTTCTACATCTATAATTGTTGGAACT
Source organism: Clostridium paridis (assembly GCF_016765615.1). Lineage (GTDB taxonomy): Bacteria > Bacillota > Clostridia > Clostridiales > Clostridiaceae > Clostridium_T > Clostridium_T paridis. Next base: position 210,921 of record NZ_JAESWA010000022.1, read on the forward strand.
TCTTCTTTATTATATATTTCACTTTTTTTCTTCTTAGGTAATGTTAATAATAAAACACTATTATCAAAACTAGCAGAAATTTTTGATTTATCTATTTCTTCCACCTCAAATGTTTTTACTATATATCCTCCTGTTTGAATAACTGTCATCATAATATTAGTGCCATTACTATAAATTTGTTTTTTCTTAATAGATAAAATAGCTTTATTTTTCTCAAAATCAATTCTTACATCTCTAGGGGTTAACCCTGGTAAGTAGCCTTTTACTAAGTAATAATCTCCTTGATCCTTAAAATCAATATCATAAGTGTTTTCATCGACATTTTCATTTACTAAATTGTTTGGAATCTGATTCATAACGTTATTAAATATTACATCATTAAATAACTCACCAATAATATCAGTATTCTTAAACATGAATGGAAACATACTAAACATATATACCAACCTTTCGCAAATATACTGTTTATTATATATGTATTAAATTCGCCTAAGTTTGACACACGTTTTTACTCAAAATGTAAATTAAACCTCATATTTCCAATTATAATCATCATTATAAATCATTAGTTTAGTCATACCGCCATCCACAGTTATATTTTCCCCTGTTATAAAATCATTATCCTCTGAACATAAAAACATAACAGCTCTTGCTATATCTATTGGCTTACCGACACGCTTTACAGGATGCTGTTCCTTATCACCTATGCTATGCTTGCTATCATAGTCATTATCATAATTTGCACTTACATCAATCCAGCCTGGACTAACACTATTTACTCTGATCTTGCCTGAAAGGCTTATTGCTAATGCATGAGTTAATGCTGAAATCCCACCTTTTGCTGCAGAATAACTTTCAGTATCTTCTTGAGACATAGTTGCTCTAGTTGAGGAAATATTAACTATTGCTCCACCCTGGTTAAAATATTCTAAAAATAGTTTTGAAAGCATATATGGCGCTGTAACTCCAACTCTCAAAACATAATTAAACTCATCAAAACTACAATCTGAGAGAATTCCCTTACGACTCAAACAAGCATTATTAATAAGATAATCAACTTTACCATAAGTTCTAATTACGTCTCTTGAAAATTCCTTAAGTGTATTTTCTTCTGCAATATCACCACAGAAAAAAAGCCCATCTCCTCCATCTTTTTTAATATTTAAAAGTAGTTTTTCTCCTGCTATTTTATCTATATCTACAAAAGCTACCTTTGCCCCTTTTTTTATAAATTCATTTACTAAGCAAAATCCTATTCCCTTTGCTCCCCCAGTTATTACGCACACTTTATTTTTAAAATTCATAAATACCTCCTTAAATAGGATTATATATTCAACATTTAAATAAAATATCCTCATGTCTTATATTACATATTTTTCATGTGAAATTACAATACTATCTCTAGTGTCATTTATCATTTTAACTAATTACTTGACAAAAACATTTATTTAGTAGATACTTTACCAAGTAAACTATTTATCAAATAAATAATTTACTTAGTAAAAAACTAATAGAGGTGTAAAAAATGAATGATGATGAAAAACTTATTCTTGCTAAAGAAATTCTTGAAACTTTTCTACGATTCAAGAAAATGCATATGGAAGAATCCAAACCAAAAGACATAAAAAAAAATGAATGCATTTTATTAATGCTAATTGATGATAGAACATGTCCAGGTTCAAAAGGAATTAAAGTCTCTGAATTAAGTACAATTTTAGATATTACACCCGCTGCTGTCACTCATATGATTAACTCACTAGAACAAAAGGATTATTTAGAGAGATTATCAGATAAAACTGACAGAAGAATTGTACTCATTAGACCTACCGATGCTGGAAAACAAGCTATTGAATCTATGAAAACTCGATTATTTAATAGTTTAAATGAATTAATTAGCTTTTTAGGAGAAAAGGACAGCAAAGAATTGGTGAGAATTTCAAATTTAGTAATCAACTTTCATAAACAAAGAACTTAAACTAAAGAATTAAACAAAGGAGGAAAAATAGTGAAAACTAATTCTAAACGCAGTATTTTAATAGTAGGACTCTTACTAGGTATATTCTTCTCCTCATTGGATCAAACAATTGTAGGAACAGCAATGCCAAGGATAATCGGTGACCTAGGCGGCTTAAGTATAATGGCATGGGTAACAACTGCTTATTTGTTAACTTCAACAACTGTAGTTCCTATTGCCGGAAAAATGTCTGATTTATTCGGACGTCGTATAATGTATGTAGGTGGAATTATAATATTTATAGTTGGTTCTATGCTATGTGGAACTAGTCAAAATATGACTCAACTAATTTTATATCGTGGACTTCAAGGGGTAGGTGGAGGAATTTTAATGCCAATGGCTATGACTATAGTTGGTGATATTTTTCCACCAGAAAACCGTGGTAAATGGCAAGGAGTAATAACTGCAGTTTTCGGTCTTTCGTCCATAGTAGGTCCTAGTATTGGTGGTTGGTTTGTAGATAATGCAACTTGGAGATGGGTATTCTACATTAATATACCAGTAGGATTACTTGCTGCTTTTACTGTTTTCATTGGATTAACTGGAGAAAAACGTGTTGAAGATAAAGTAATCATAGATTATGCTGGCGCTATAACCCTTATCATTTCAATTGTATCCTTATTATTAGGCTTAAGCCTTGGAGGAAAAGATTATTCTTGGACTTCATGGCAAATAATTGGCTTATTTGCTACATTTGTGGTGGTTGGATTAATATTTATTTTTGTTGAATTAAAGGCTGAAGATCCAATTTTAAATCTTCATCTTTTTCAAAATAAAGTTTTTGTAGGTGCAAATATTGTTGGATTTCTAATGGGTCTTGGTATGTTTGGTGCTATGATGTTTTTACCACTTTTCATGCAAGGAATAATTGGTATCAGCGCTACAAAATCAGGTAATTCAATGATTCCTATGATGTTAGGAATGATGGTTACAAGTGTACTAGGTGGTCAATTAGTAACTAGAATAAAATTTAGAACTATTTTTATTTCAGGTATTCTTTTAATGGGATTAAGCTTGTACTTATTAAGTACAATGGATGTTGATACAACACGTTTAACAATTAGCTTATACATAGTAATTTTAGGTCTTGGACTTGGACTAATAATGCCGACTATAACTTTATCAGTACAAACAGCTTTCTCTATTGAGCAACGTGCAGTAGTTACTTCTGCAACTCAATTTTTCCGTAGTATAGGAAGTACTCTTGGCGTTACTGTACTTGGTGTTGTTCTAAATAATAGATCAACTACTTTATTAGATAAGAACTTCTTCCCAACAATTGATAAAATACCAGCATTACAAACAGGTACTATAGGTACATTACTTAAAGAAGCACATAATGCCCCACAAGATTTATTTAATACTCTATTAAATCCAGAGATAATAAATAAAATACCAGCACAATTACAGGCAATAATGCTTCCTCCATTAAAACTAGCATTATCAGATTCTCTTCATACTGTATTTATTGTTTGTACAGTGATTGTTTTACTTGGCATACCTGCGAGCTTTTTACTAGGCAACTCAAAGGTTGTAAAAAAACAATAAATTACACCACTAATAAAATTATTAATTTTTTATAATAAACTATAAAAAAACTATTGATTTTTTTTATTTATACTGCTAAAATTACATTAAATGGAAGAGCAAATGACGCAGGTGTCTAATATAATATTAGATACCTGCTTTTCTTTTTATAGTAATTTATTGTATTTTTGACAATGGAGTCAAAGTTAAAAACTTTGCTCCATTTTTTATTTGAAAAACATTATTTTAAGGAGGTTTTAAAATGAAAAAACAAATCACTTTAGCACTATCAAATGCTTCAAAGAAAATAATAATAAGTTTTCTTTATCTTTCTGTAATGATAATTCTATTCCTTGGTATATTTTTTAGTTTATTTTCTGTGGTAAATGGTATAAGCTTAACAGTTCTAAAAGTCCAAATACCAGGAGTTATATTTGGAGTTCTAGTTTTATACTTGGGATTGAAATATTACTTTTCCGTTATTAAACTCCAGGAAGAACTTTATAAGTCTACTTCTAAATTTTCATGGGATAACTTTAAAAGTAAAAAGGTAAAACAATAATTTTTAATTATATAAAAATAAATTTATAAGGAGGAGGGTTTATGAAAAAGTCAGTTAAATTAGGAGCAATATTACTTTTCTTAGGTGCTTTAGCTGTTATGCTAGTCGTAGCACTATCACCAGCTGGAGGCTCTGACCCGACGGGAGCCTCATATATTGCTACAACTGGAAATGAAACTTTAAATGATGTGGCTACAACAGCTAATAAAGGTTACTACGGAGCAAACTTCACTTGGGTTATGATAACAGGCTTTATGGTATTTTTCTTTCAATGTGGTTTTGCTATGGTTGAAACAGGTTTCTGCAGAGGTAAAAATGCAGCACATACAATAACAATGAATTTTATGGTTTTCTTAGTTGGTGCAATTGGATATTTTTTAGTTGGTTTTGCATTACAATTTGGTGGTTCCGGAGGTGCTGCTGGATTAGGAAGTGGTGGTGCTGCACTAAACTCAATGATTTCTATTCCTGGACTCGGTGGTATTATGGGAGGAACCGGCTTCCTATTATCAGGTAAGGGAATATATGATCCAGGTATATATGCTCTATTCTTTTTCCAAATGGTATTTATGGATACTACAGTAACGATTCCAACAGGAGCTGTAGCTGAGAGGGTTAAATATTCTTCAATTGTAATTTTATCTTTATTCATTTCAATGTTCCTATACCCTTTATTCGGAAATTGGGTATGGGGAGGTGGGTGGCTCGCTACCCTTGGCAAAAACTTTGGATTAGGTCATGGTGTTGTAGACTTTGCTGGTTCTGCGGTAGTTCATTCCATGGGTGGTATGCTTGCTTTAGCAGGAGCTATTGTGATTGGTCCTAGAATAGGAAAATTTAAAAAGGATGGAACCTCAAGAGCTTTCCCTGGTCATGATATTCCAATGGCAATCATAGGTACAATTATTTTATTCTTCTGTTGGTTCTCGTTTAACGCAGGATCAACTCTTAATTCTTCTGACTTTAGACTTGCTATAGTAGCAACAAATACTATGATTGCTGGTGCAATAGGTGGCTTGGTTGCAATGTTTTATATGTGGATTAAGTATGGTAAACCAGACCCTTCCATGACAGCAAATGGTGCACTTGCAGGACTAGTTGCGATTACTGCTCCTTGTGCCTTTGTAAGTGGTGCTTCAGCATTCTTTATTGGTGCAGTTGCTGGATTTCTAGTTTGCGTTGCAGTACCATTTATAGAAAATAAGTTTAAACTTGACGATCCAGTTGGAGCTATATCAGTCCATGGTGTTAATGGATTTTGGGGAGTTATCTCATTAGGTTTATTTGCGGATGGTTCTTATGGAGACGGAATTAATGGTGTTTCAGGTGGAGTTACAGGATTATTCTTTGGTGATCCTTCCCAATTAGTTGCACAATTAATTGCTATTGGTGTTTTACTAGTTTGGGGCTTTGGTATCTCTTTTATTTTCTTGAAGCTTCTTGATAAGGTATGGGGATTAAGGATTTCACCTGAAGCAGAATTAGATGGTTTAGACATTCCAGAGATGGGCGTTAATGCTTATCCAGACACTCAATTAGTAAAATCTCCTGAACTTGATTATAGTTCTTCAGACAATGCCGAAATAAAACAGTTACTAAGATTTAAACAAAATAAAGCCTCTAATATTAGTGAAAGCAGGTGATTTTATGAAAAAATTAGAAATTGTTATAAAAAGTGAAAAACTTGAAGATTTAAAAAAGATTTTATCTGAATGCAATGCTAATGGCGTTATGATTTCAAATATAATGGGATATGGTAACCAAAAGGGATATAAAACTATCTACAGAGGGCATGAAACTCAAGTAAATTTACTTCTTAAAGTTAAAGTTGAAACTATTGTGCCTGCTGAAGTAGCTGAGACTATAATTGATAAAGTATTAAATGAAATTAGCACAGGTAATATTGGAGATGGCAAAATATTTATATATGATGCTGATGATGTCGTAAGAATTCGTACAGGTGAGCGTGGAAAAGATGCCTTATAATAACAAGGACGTTTTGTTTGTCTTATTGGACAAATAAAACGTCCTTTTATTTAAAAATACCTCATACTGCATTTCTTAAGTTCTCTTATACTATATAACATTTCATAATCATGCATGTTGGTTGCCTTAGAAATTTCACTAACAATTTCCTCACATTCTTCTTTGCTTTCTCCATGTATCATTGTATAAATATTATATCTCCAATTAGGTAGTATCCTACGCTCATAACAATGACTTACTCCTTCAAAAGATGTCATCCTATCTCCTACTTCATTAACTTTTTCTTCAGGCACATTCCAAACAACCATCGGATTTTCTTTAAATCCAACATTTCTGTGATTTAGTGTTGCTCCAAATCTTCTAATTACTCCGCTAATCAACAAATCTTTAATCTTGTCTAAAAGCTCATTTTCAGTAATTTCTAACTCATCAGCTATAAGCTTATAGGGTTCAGGGACTAATGGCAAATCCCCCTGAAGTCTATGTATGATTTTTTTATCTAATGAACTAAACATATATTTTCTCCTTAACTTGAAAATCAACTTTAATTTTGAACATTTTAGTTGAAGGTAAATATAATATATCCTCTATACCTGTTTTATATTTTATCTCATTTATAAACCTTTTTATTTCTTCCTCTGTGGATGCAATTACAGTAAACCACATATTGTACGAATGATTTCTTAAGTAATTATGTGTAACTCCCCCATAACTATTTATGAATTCTGAAACTTCCTCTATTCTTTCTTTCGGTACTTTAATAGCACATAAAGTGCTGTTAAATCCCATCTTTTTTGAGTTAAAAACTCCGCCTATCCGTCTGATTTCTCCACCTTCCTTAAGTTCCTTAATATATTTAATAACTTCTTCTTCTGTAATATTTAATTTCTTTGCCAAAGCTAAATATGGTCTTGATTCTAATGGAAAACCCTCTTGAATTGAATTAAGCAATTCTATATACTCTCTATTCATACCTAACACTTCCTCCTATGAGTTAGAATATTGGCACCATTCTTCTTCTGCCATATAATCCCCGTTATTATAAAAAGCTGCTCTCGCCCTACAACCACCGCATGCTTTTTTATGTTTACATACTCCACACTTTCCTTTATACTCTAAAGTCCTAAGTTCCTTGAATATTTTATTATCTCTCCATATTTCACTAAACTTGTTTTTCCTAATATTTCCAATGGGCATATTTAGGTAAGCACATGGTTGAACATCCCCTATTGGGCTTATTATGCAGTAGCTAGTTCCTGCAAGGCATCCTCTTCCGTACCTTAGGTTCATCTCCATTTCTCTTGCAATCCTCATAAACTGGGGGGCACAAGTAGGTTTAAGTTCTATATCTACGTTCTTTTGTTTCATCATAATAGCTCTTAATAGTTCCTCATACATTTCCGGCGTCAATGACTCGTTTTCAATATCCTCTCCTCTACCAGTAGGAACTAAGAAAAATGTGTGATGAGCAACTGCTCCCATACCAACTGCAAAATCAGTTAAGTCTAAAATCTCATCTCTATTCCAGAGCATCACAGTTGTATGTACTTGAAATGGCAAACCCTCATCTCTACAATTTTTCATACCAAGAACAGTTTCTCTCCATGCACCATTATAATTTCTAAATTCATCATGTTTTTTTGCATTAAGACTATCTAGACTTATTCCTACTCCCATAGCGCCTGAAGCTTTTAATCTCTTTGCAACTTCCCTTGTGATCATTACTCCATTGCTTCCTAGAACAGAACGAAGTCCAAGCTTTGAAGCATAATTGACTAATTCATAAATGTCTGGTCTCATTAATGGTTCTCCTCCTGAGAAAATCATTATTTTGAAACCAGCTTTAGCTATTTCATTTATAAGTTCTTTTGCCTCCAGTGTACTTAGTTCCTGTTCTGCTTGCATTCCTGCATCTCTATAACAATGCTTACAGTACATGTTGCATTTATTTGTTGAATTCCATGAAACAATCATATATCCCACTCCTTAAATAAGCCCCATATTATCAGAAATACCAATTTCCTCATCTGTTAAATAGCATGCTGGATCCGAAGCCCAAAAGTCTCCAGTAATTGATTCAGCTCTTGTTCTTAAATTTCCATTACATACATTTATCCATTTACATTTACTGCATCTACCTTTTAATAATTCTTTTCTGTCTTTCAGCCCTCCGATAATTGGATTTGAAGCATCTGTCCAAATATCCTTAAAACTTCTATCTTTAATATTTCCAAAAGTATGTTGCCAGGTAAACTGATCTGCATGAACGTTTCCATAATAATCAACATTCGCTATAGCTATACCCGAACGATTTCCTCCATTAATTTTCATTAATTTTAAGATACTTTCTGCTAAATGAGGATATTTTTTGAGTGCCTGCAAATATAAATAAATTCCATCAGCATGATTATCAACTGTTAGTATCTCAACCTTATCTTTTAACTCAAGTGATTTTTCCATAATTAGATCCATAGCTATTCTTGCTTCTTCATGAGTAATATCTTCATCTATCATTTTGCTACCCCTACCTGAGTAAACTAAATGATAAAAGCACACTCTATCAATATCTTCATTTTTAATTAAATGAAATATATCCTCTAATTGATTAAAGTTATGGCGATTTATTGTAAATCTTAGCCCAACTCTTTGATTAACGTCCTTACAATTACGAATACCATTTAATGCCAGATTAAAAGCTCCCTTTGTTCTTCTGAACTCATCATGACTAGTTCCAACTCCATCTAAGCTTATTCCTACATATCCTACCCCAGAATTTTTAATTTTAGTCGCAATATCTTTATCAATAAGAGTTCCATTTGTTGATATTGTGCTGCGTATTTTATACTTATTTGCATACTGTACTAATTCAAAAAGATCCTCTCTAAGTAGAGGCTCTCCCCCTGAAAATAAGATTACAGGAACCCTAAATTCATCTAGTTCATCAATAAATCTCTTACCTTCTTCAGTACTTAGTTCTCCATCATACTTTTTATTATCTGAACTTGCATAACAGTGAACACATTTTAAATTACAAGTCCTTGTGCAATTCCATACAACTACTGGACCATAGCCTAAACTTACACCATTTCTTTGATTGTTCGCTCCATTAACATATCTTAATCTATCTCCATAATTTTCTGCTCCACATAATAATTTTGATACTCCAATCATTTATTTACTTCCCTTCCTCAATTAAATAATCTAAGTTATTTTTCCCAATTGTGTCTAATATATTAAAAAAATCACCAAACCCATTAGGTTCGGTGATTTTAAAACTAAATTTCCATATCATCATTTTTGCTCACTAGCCATTTAAACATTTCATGATTAATCTCTGAAAGTTCTTGAAATTTATCTATATCACTAAGGTATGCCATAAATATCATTTGAATTGAATAAACAACATATGGAATAGCTTTTTTCTCTTCGATTGATAACTTACATACTTTGTCATATCCTTTTATTATATTCTTAAAAATTAAAAGCCATTTATTAAGCCTATTTATATTATTAATGTCGAAGCTTTCAGATAAAATTGCAGTAGCTGCATAACAGGGGTCAAAAATTCTCACATTTCTTTCTGATAATTCAAAATCTATAAAGCCTCTAAGCTTACCATCTTTAACTATAATATTGTTAGGGTTAGGATCACGATGTATAACATGCTTTATTAATTGAGGATATATTTTTTTAAAATTCTCTTTGTAATCTTCATAAAACTTATAATTAAGGTTCATCTTTTGCTTAATCCTTGGTATTGCCCATTCGCTTACAGTTTCATAAAGATTCTGGTCATTACATATAACTTCATTATCTTTTTCTTGTAAAACTAAATGCAACTTTCCAATAGCCTCTCCTATACTTTTTGCTTTACTTTCATATTCACCTTCATATATCTCGATACTTTTTATAACTTCTCCTTCAATACGATTTGTTAAACAAAAATATAAATCTTCTTCTAATACATACTCTTTTTTATCTTTCGTTAATATAGGAATTGCAACTTCAAAACCAGCGTCAGCTAGAGCCTTTGATACAGAAATATGCTGTTTTAATCTCGAGATGTTTGTACCTATCTTTATTATAAAATCATTATTTATTATCCAAGATGTATCTGATTTATTTCCATTAGATTCGTAATATACACTTTTAATATCAATTGGCTCTTTTAGATTCCAATTTTTTAGCTTTTCTTTGATTTTCTTTTCAGTTATCATAATATTCTCCTTCTGCTTTAAATTTATCCTATAAGGCTTAACTACCTTATGTTTTTTAAGATATTCAGTGGGAGAACAGTCATATTCACGCTTAAATGCCTTAAAAAATCCTGAATGTGTGTCAAAGCCATAACTTAGTGCAACTTCAATCATCATGTTGCCTAAACTTATATCATATATAGCATTGCAAAGTTTTCGCTTTAATACATATTGCATAACAGGTATTCCAACTTCATTTTGGAATAATCTATAATAATGAAAAAGTGAAAAACCTGCCGCTTGAGAAATCTCATTAGCTGACAATTCAGATTTTAAATTTTCTTCAATATAATCAATACTTTTTTGCATGATATCCTTGTAATCCATACTGCACTCCTTTAGCAAAAGTTCTTGCAAGTTATTTGCTAATACTATGATAACAAAAAATTCTAATTAAACATTTCCAATTTTGCTATATTATATTAATAAGTTTTATTTATCATTTCATTTAAACTAACATTAGGATTTTTATATCTATTTCTATTTATAGTCTTTGTCCCAAATTGAATTGCTTTTTCTGTACAGAACTGAATACATGCTGTACATTGTTCGCATTTATGCTTCCAAATAGGTTTATTATTCTTAAGTTCAATATTGTTTACTGGACAAATCTTTTCACATATTCTGCAGCTATTACAGTTATTTTTAGCCCAAAATTCACTATCCTTCTCATGCAGTTTATTCATGATTTTATTAGTAGCTTTTGAAAAAAGCTTATCAATTCCTCTATCAATTACTAATTTACTTACTTCGCATTTTTGACTTTTACGTTCCCTAATGATTGCTGAGATTTTTTCTACCTTTTCCTTTTCCCTCTCAAATGTTTTATTATGTTTTTCTGGTGTTTTAGGATTATAAGCTAGTACGTTATTTGCTGGCATATGAATTAAAAACCCAGAATTAAGTCCTAATCCATTTTCTTTAAGTTTGTCATCAAGTCTAATTAATACATTAGCTGGGGCTCCTCCATGACTTGCAATTCCAAAAACATAAGTATCAATGCTAATCTTTAGTTTTTTAGCAACATTCTCTACTATTAGTGGCATACGTGCATAATATACTGGAAAAATTATTCCTATAGTCCTTGCTTTAACTTCTATCTCTTTTTCATTTAGAAGAGATCCTATATTTATCAAATTAAACTCTCCTAAATTACTAGAAATATCTTTAGCTATCTGCAAACTATTACCTGAACCAGAAAAATATAATATTGTATCCTTGGTAATTTCCATAAAGCTCTCCTCTTATTTAATACTATTAATATTTTTATGCTGGTTAGTATAAGTTAAGTATATATTTGATTTTTATATTGATTAATGTTTGTCCTATTACATATGCATAAACTATCTTTTTAAATAGTTACAATATCTGTTAAAACTCCTTATTGTTAAGATAAATTGACTATGTTTTAACCGAATAGTCTTTCATACTCTTTATTTACATTCCTTATTGTTAAGATAAAACGTTGAACATCTGCAATCCAACAAGATATATTAGTATTATTTACATTCCTTATAGTTAAGATAAAACCTGTGTTGAAAGATGGTGCTGGCACTCTTGTTAAGGCTATTTACATTCCTTATAGTTAAGATAAAACTTTTCTTTATCATGTGATCTGTATAATTTCATCTGAATTTACATTCCTTATAGTTAAGATAAAACTAGTGATACATGGATAAAAACGTATGGCAGTTAAGATAAAACCAACAGGCTCAACAGTTTGGTACTCGAATTTAAGTTTATTTACATTCCTTATAGTTAAGATAAAACCAGATATACAAGATATGAGCGTTGTAACAACAAGAATATTTACATTCCTTATAGTTAAGATAAAACTATGAATAACAGTTACCAAACCCCATTTTCTACAGTTATTTACATTCCTTATAATTAAGATAAATCTGTACTGCCTAAGTTCCGCTTAAGTCTTTTATTAAAATTTACATTACCTATATCGTAGTTTAAAAAACTATAACTATAAAGTGACCCCCTCTTGTGAAGTGTCCATTTACATTCCTCATTGTTAAGATAAAACCTGGTAACACTATAACAGTTCCAACATGGGCTTACATATTTACATTCCTTAAAGTTAAGATAAAACTTTAGTAGTTAAATTTGCTTTAGTTGCTGCAGCAATATTTACATTCCTTATAGTAAAGATAAAACACTTTATGATCAAAGCATTAAATATGTGGGTACAAAATTTACATTCCTTATATTAAGATAATACGCAAAAGGAATATAACTGTAAATTTGTTGTGACACTATTTTCATTCCTTATAGTTAAGATAAAACTATTTCCTTTTCTTTTTCTGTATCCTTAAATGACACTTTTACATTCCGCATAGCTAAGATAAAACTCTTCTTTATTCATAGGCTATCCTCCTATTCCATATAATTTACATTCCTTATAGTTAAGATAAAACCGGAAGCGACACTTGGTTAAGAACTTATGGTCAAACATTTACATTCCTTATTGTTAAAATAAAACTTAGTAGCCTTAAGTCTATCCATTGTACTTTGCGCATTTATATTCCTCAAAGTTAAGATAAAACAGTTGCCCCTGAAGCTACAGCAGCTGACAATGTAGTATTTACATTCCTTATAGTTAAGATAAAACATAATAAAACACGTGAAGTTATAGAACAAAATTATAAATTTACATTCCTTATTGTTAAGATAAAACCTTTTTTACTCATAATTCCTCCTAAATTAAAAGACTATTTACATTCCTCATAGTTAAGATAAAACTAGAAATTTTAGTATATAGCTGTCAAGCTGCAATAAAACTTACATTTCTTATAGTTAAGATAAAACTCATATCTTAGCTAACTACATCTCTAGACTGGGCATATTTACATTCCTTATGGTTAAAATAACTTTCTTTTATTTCTTCATTTTTTTATTCTTAAATTCATTTGCATTCCTTACTGTTAAGATAAAATGAACTAAAACTAAAGAAGTAGCAGAATGTTCCAACACAATTTACATCCCATATAGTTAATATAAAACTAAGTTTCTTATCCCTAGTTTGTCATTGTCAGGCCTATTTACATTCCTTATAGTTAAGATAAAGCCCACTAACTCACTTCCTTTTTACCTTTAATTCCACCTTTTACATTCCTTATGGTTAAGATAAAACAAACTCCTCGCTCAAATTCGGCTGCTGAAAATATATTATTTAAATTCCTTATAGTTAAGATAAAACATATGTGGTAACAAATAAATTTCCTTTTTGTATTCCATTTACATTCCTTATAGTTAAGATAAAGCTAGCGATACATGGATAAGAACATATGAGCATATTTAAATTCCTTGTTGTTGATATAAAACATACTTTTCTACTGATAGGTGTAGAAAACTTAATTTGATTTATATTCCTTATAGTTAAGATAAAACTGTCTCTGTTACTGCTTGGCTCTTACCATGTTGTAGATTTACATTCCTTATAGTTAAGATAAAACAGTGATTCCGGCTCTTACCATTTCATCCAGATTGAAATTTACATTCCTTATAGTTAAGATAAAACCTAATGGAAAAATGATTGCACAAATCGGAGATAACGTATTTACATTCCTTATAGTTAAGATAAATCTGTACCACCTAAGTTTCACTTAAGTCTTTTATTAAAATTTACATTCCTCAATGTTAAGATAAGACTCTTCATGTTTGCAATTGCTTGCAAGATTTATCGATATTTACATTACATATTGTTAAAATCAAACTAATCAAAGTAATACAGCTAGATATCAACAAGTTTCATTAACATTCCTTGGAGTTAAGATAAAATTGTATATGATGTTAATTGGGGTGCAAAGATATTTACATTCCTTATGGTTAAGATAAAACATTATATGGTATTTATCCGTTAGTTAATTATAACATCTCTACATTCCTTATGGTTAAGGTAAAACTGATTTTGATAATTTGCTTGATTTGATTATATGCTCATTTACTTTCCTCATAGTCAAGACAAAACATGGAATACATATGAAGGCTTTAGAAATGCAATAATCTTTACATTCCCTATAGTTAAGATAAACCCTGGTCGCGGTGCTTTAAATCCTGTTTTTTTAACTTAATTTGCATTCCTTACTGTTAAGATAAAATGAACTTAAACTAAAGAAGTAGCAGATGATCCAACCCAATTTACATTACTTATAGTTAAGATAAAACATATCTTTTTAAGTTTAGTAAATCTTCTAATGTATAATTTACATTACTTATAGTTAAGATAAAACTCGGTGGAAACCAGGACGCAGTAGCAAACACTGTATTATTTACATTCCTCATTGTTAAGATAAAACCTGGTAACACTATAACAGTTCCAACATGTGCTTACATATTTACATTCCTTTTTAGTTAATATAAAACTTAGATTTAAAGTCTTTGTCCAAGTACAATATTGGTAATTTACATTCCGTATAGTTAAAATAAACTTTATTTTATTTCTTCATTTTTATTCTTATATGCATTTGAATTCCTTACTGTTAAGATAAAACCAGACAATTGTATAATGAATTAATAAGAATCAGTAAATTTACATTACTTATAGTTAAGATAAAACGCATTTATATGGTATTGATTTAATTGTTGGTCTTTAATTTACATTCCTTATAGTTAAGATAAAACAATACAGAATAAAAAACAAAAAAAGCCAAGAAGAATATTTACATTCCTTATAGTTAAGATAAAACTTTGAAATTCTTCTACATTCTCCAACATGATAACCCTATTTACATTCCTTATAGTTAAGATAAAACACTTTCAGGTTGTTCTACTTCTGGAAAAGTTCTATAATTTACATTCCTTATAGTTAAGATAAAACTCAGAGCGCCAGGCTCCAGCAGCTAAAAAGTTTAAGATTTACATTCCTTATAGTTAAGATAAAACAACCCCGTCACCTATAGAGCGTAGTTTAGTATTCATATTTACATTCCTTATAGTTAAGATAAAACGTAGGCGTCATATATGTGTACCTCTTTTATTAAGTGCATTTACATTCCTTATAGTTAATATAAAACTTGCGTCGTATACTGCCTTACACTTAACGTCTCCATAATTTACATTCCTTATAGTTAAGATAAAACATAAAAGTGGATAGTTCAAAGAGTTCAAATCCTATTAATTTACATTCCTTATAGTTAAGATAAAACATAAATTTATAAGTAAGTTGCCTTCACCTATAAAAAATTTACATTCCTTATAGTTAAGATAAAACTAGAACAGATGGGCGCAGCTGCTAACAGCCTACTAGAATTTACATTCCTTATAGTTAAGATAAAACTAAGTAGTGTTGTAGGTGTCCTCCCTCTTCTACTAATTTACATTCCTTATAGTTAAGATAAAACCTGCATCTGTTTTATTGTGTAATGTTGTGACTATAACATTTACATTCCTTATAGTTAAGATAAAACCAAAAGAAGGTGAAGTAAAATTGAAATATATAGCTATATTTACATTCCTTATAGTTAAGATAAAACAAAGAAAATACGTGGACTAGCCTGGATTGTTCTTAAAATTTACATTCCTTATAGTTAAGATAAAACTGAAGTTATAGAACAGAATTACAAGGCGTTTTTCCTATTTACATTCCTTATAGTTAAGATAAAACATCTCTTTTAGAGTATCATTTAGAACAATGTTTTTTATTTACATTCCTTATAGTTAAGATAAAACACTCTTTTATTTCTACAGTGTCATGTATATCTATTCCATTTACATTCCTTATAGTTAAGATAAAACAGAGAAGTTAACTCTAATAGAAGGATGGGCTAAAGAATTTACATTCCTTATAGTTAAGATAAAACAGTCATTTCTTTTAGTAGCTGATATTATCACAACATTATTTACATTCCTTATAGTTAAGATAAAACGTTCCCATGTGCTTCCATTCCACTTTTTTAATATATTATTTACATTCCTTATAGTTAAGATAAAACTCTTATATAAGAAATAATATTGATACTTTTCGTGCTATTTACATTCCTTATAGTTAAGATAAAACTAATCATTTATTTGAATTATTCAGACAAGGTATTCAAATTTACATTCCTTATAGTTAAGATAAAACTGAATCCGCCGAAAGGCGACAACACCGTACACATAGAATTTACATTCCTTATAGTTAAGATAAAACATGTTCCCCTTTTGCTTGAACTTAGTGGAAATAGTGATTTACATTCCTTATAGTTAAGATAAAACTATAAAAAGCACGTTTAATTTCTTCGGGTAACCTAAAATTTACATTCCTTATAGTTAAGATAAAACCTGGTGATACAACAAATGTTTTCACTCCTTATCCTGGATTTACATTCCTTATAGTTAAGATAAAACTTAGTACATAGTTAGTAATTAATATAATTTTTGTATAATTTACATTCCTTATAGTTAAGATAAAACTTAATTTCATAGGTAGCGCAAAACAAGATACTCAACAATTTACATTCCTTATAGTTAAGATAAAACTCGAGGGATATAACGGTATATATCAAATAAGTAGCTTATTTACATTCCTTATAGTTAAGATAAAACCTGTACCTCTAACTATGAAATAACATTGCTTTTTAGCATTTACATTCCTTATAGTTAAGATAAAACATGATTCTACAAAATTGAATTTTAATATATTAGAAAAATTTACATTCCTTATAGTTAAGATAAAACAAGGAACGTTTGATACTGCTACTAAAACATTTACTGAATTTACATTCCTTATAGTTAAGATAAAACATTTAATCCATTGAATAAAGAACTATCTCTTATTTCATTTACATTCCTTATAGTTAAGATAAAACGCTATCAAAATTAGCATTTTCATTAATTATAATTTCATTTACATTCCTTATAGTTAAGATAAAACTTATTGTATAAACAGTTGACTCTAATTCAGTTAAAAAATTTACATTCCTTATAGTTAAGATAAAACTCAAATAAAAGCAGCATGGAACCAAGGACCAATGAAATTTACATTCCTTATAGTTAAGATAAAACAAGTAGCTATCAGTGTAGATAGTTTTGATGATAATGAATTTACATTCCTTATAGTTAAGATAAAACCTGCAATAAAGACTATTGTTAATAATAATAATGCGTAGCATATTTACATTCCTTATAGTTAAGATAAAACCACAATATTGATAATATTTATTATACAGTTTCTATTCATTTACATTCCTTATAGTTAAGATAAAACCCTAAAATCACATAACTCTCTCATGCCTTATTTTCTAAGGCTTACGCTACACTTTAAAAATACAAAAAATCATCTTTTTTGCAGTAAAGTGTAAGTAACGTTTTTTAGTTTATTACTAAATACTATTATAACATAGATTTCACAAGGCTTTGAATTAATCGTAAAAACATTGGGTTTACTGCAATTTATAAAAACATATCGTCGAAATTCTTTTCACTACCTATTACATATTTTTTAATATTCTTAGGATTACTTATTTTATAAATATATATCGAGTCTTCATTATCTACAGTAATTTTATTAATTTCAGCTAAACATTTATTTAGTTTTCCTTCTGTAATCTCTCCTTCAAATACTGAGTTTTGTGTCCATGTTATATATTTTTTAAGGAGTTTCCTAACCTTATTTACCCTAACTTCGTTAACATCATAAGTTATTATAACAAACATTTTACCACCATGCCTTTAAAGGTTTATATTTTTCATCTTCAATTAAATGTTTTATTAGCTTATAACATTCAAGCTTAATTAAACCTCTATAAGAAATATTTCTATTTAGCTTTCTATGTTTAATCGTTGTTGCCATTTTCTTTTCAAATTCTATTAAAAATTTCTTCTTTCCATCTTCATTTAAAAAACATACTCCCTCATTAATAGAGAAATCTTTATCGCCTATGACTTTATTATTTATAGAACTAAAAATTATACTATCGATAATTAAAGGCTTAAATATTTCTGAAATATCCAGAATAAGTGAAAATCTCTTTGTAGATGGTTCATGTAAAAAGCTTATGGTAGGATCTAGTTGAGTTTGATACAGTTCTCCTAAAATAGCAGTATATATTATACTATTTCCAAAAGAAATCAACGCATTTAAAGGATCTTTTGGAGGTCTTCTATTTCTGTTTGTAAATCCGAAATCATTCTTTAAAATATATTTAAAACAATCATAATAGTTCTTTCTTGCACGTCCCTCTGCACCCATTAACGTTTGTACATCCTTAGCCGATTTAACATTTTCTCTTTCTAATTTTATCCTTTCAATTAATTCAACTGGAACCCTCTCATGTCTTCTTAAATTTCTTAAAATATGATGTATTGCACTATCAATAAAACTTTTTGCTAATACTAACCTATTATCTAAATCAGAATAAAAAGATGCTTGCTTTACTACTAACATTCCAGAAACATTCTTTTTTCTAGGATAATAAGTCCCAGAATAAAAACCATAATAATTATAGAAATTAACTAATACGCTATACTGAGATATATAATTAAAAAACTTTGTATTTAGGTCAATTTCTCCAAAAAGATGTATTCTCTCAACGTTTTCTATTGGAAGCCCTTTTTTAATCTGGTCTTCGTCTTCAAAATAAATAGTGTTATCTTTTCTTTTAATTCCTCCATTTGAAAAAATATAATAATCCTTTCCCATATTTACTCCTCCTCTCCTGAATAACAAAATTCATAGTAAGCACACTTTTTGCAATAAGGTTTTTTAATGGTTTTAGGAGGAGCATTCATATTCTCTATTTTTTTAATATCAACTAATACATTTTCAATAGTATTTTCATCCTCAGTTGTTAGTGAAATTTCCTCAACTCGCTTTTCCTTTGTATAATTTATTTTTCCTTTTCTATTTATACCTAATTGTTTTAAATAGTATAGATAATATAGAAGTTGCATCCTATCGCTATCTTTCATCTTGCTGCTTATTTTAATTTCTTTTACATTTTCCTTGTCCATTATGTCTACTTTAATAGTATTATCAATTTCTATCTCTTTATTTTTCTCTCTGTTGTAGGAATACTCATGTAGAACCTTTCCCTGAAGTACTCTATCATCATTTTTTTCAAAGGAAATTCCCTTTGAAAAAAGCCATAGTTTCCTATGGCAAATATAGTAGTAATTAACTTTAACTCCTTGCGTTTTATGCTTATCAAAATCAAACTCCATATAATCACCTCAAAAACTTATATTAAATACAAACTATAGGAATTCATAATTATTTTCCGGTTTTTGCACTTTAATCTTTTGTACTCCAAGATCTTCTGAGTAATCACAATTTAGCACAGGTATACTTTCATACTTATTTATTTCTAATACCTTATCTACATTTCCTTCATTATAACTAGTTCTTACGCTTACAGTATAATCCATTAATTTATTTCTCGCTAAAGCCTTTTCTAATGCTATGTTTTTTCTTTCTTCAATTGATATTTCTTTGCTATATTCTTTTGATATTATTGATATATTCTTATCTATCTCAATATAATTTTCTTCATATATTTGCTTTGGAATTACAGTAACTGAATCTATATTTCTAAATATTTTTTTCACTTCATTTTTAGTTGTATCATATTCTTTTATACTTTTAACAAACTTAATCGCATCTCTTACTTGTGAAAGATATTTAGTATCCTTGAGTCTTTCGAAAGTATATAAATTATTAATTATTTGGACTTTCATTTCCTCATTTAATGGCCCATCGACTCTTAAAATTTCTTCTTTAGATAATTGATAAATTTCTTCATCTATTACATAACCTACTCCGCTGCATTTTTTATTTCCACCTGTGTAAACATAACAATTATAGCCTTCAGTATTAAAGTTACGCTTTCTATAACATCTACCAAGTCTTTGAAATAGTCCGTTAACATCAGATAATTCAGTAATAAGTATATCAAAATCTATATCTAAGGATGCCTCAACCACCTGAGTTGAAATCCATATTCCATAATCCTTATTTTCATAACTCCCCAAGCTTAAAATCTTGTCTTCTTTTTCTTTCCTATGTTTCTTTATAAACCTACTGTGTAGCAAATTTACTCTTTCAACATTTCTATTCATTAATTCACTATAAACTTCTTGAGCCATATGTACAGTATTACATATAACCAAAACCTTATTGTTTTTGTATAGCTCCACAATTTTATCTATGTCTATTTCTTCATCAATAACTTTCAAACTGTGCCTATTATTTAAATCTTTGTTTATGAATGCTTTTTCTGATAGTTCAAATTCTATTCCCTCTTCTTCTAAAAGATTAATTATAAATTTAGGTAGTGTAGCAGTTAATATTGCAAATTTGCCTCCAACCTTATTAATATAAGATAATCCGATAATTAAATATGCTAATAAATCAGGTGAATACATTTGTATCTCATCTATAACAACCTTTGAATATGCAAGTGTTGCAATCTTAGGTTCAAATCCCCTATACTTGTATACAAAATCAAATATTTGATCTAAAGTACATATAGTTAAAGGAAGTGACATTTGCTTTGTTCTGTTATAATAATCTGATACATCTATATTTTCAGAAGCATTAATAATGTATTGACTGAAAGTATCTGAGTGAAGCAATCCTACTCTATCTTCTTTATTTTCTTTTATTAGCTCTACTACCCTATCATAAATTGAATTAATAGCTGTTTTTAAAGGCAGTGTAAAGAAACCTTTGTTATCTCCAATCCACAGTAACCCTGCTTCTGTTTTCCCCATTCCTGTTTGAGCTACCACTACAACATTTTTGTCTTTATTTTTAATCATATATTCCTGTAGATCATTCCATTTACAATTTGGAACTTTTTCCTTCCATTCATTCATCAATCTATCTAAACTTCTACTTAAAAAATCGTTTTTATTTTCAATTTCAATGTATCCACTTGCAGAATAATCAATTCTATTTAGTAAGCCTTTAATCATAATATAATTAAAAAATATGTCACTATCACGTTCTTCATATATTCTGTCATTCTTAAAGTAAAAAGTCTCTTCGATATAATCTGGAACGTATCTTTTAGAAATCTTATTATAATGAAATCCTTCAAATTCATTCACTAATGCCTCGATCTCATTTTCTAATTCCTCATCTGTATAATCTAATTCTCTTTCGTGGTGATATGCTATAGAATGAAATAATACCCTTATATCTTCTTCAGTATATCCATTAGCTTCTAAATCTTCATAATCTATAAATGCTAAACTTAAAATCCCATGAGGTATCTCCCCTGGAATTAATCTATGGGTTTCTATCTTTTCTTGAAATTTCGAATTCATCTTTCCAAAATCATGATACAGGCACGCTTTATATAGCATATCCCAGTTTATTTCTAAACTAGGATATGTTTCTTTTAATACTCTATAGTTTTTTAATAAATTATCAGTATGCTCCTGTATGGTTTCTTTTGGATTTGATTTCGCTAAATATTTATTCAAAGCCAAACCATCTCCTTTTTAAACTGCAAAAACAACATAACTATCTTCATCTATACAAATTTCTCTATTCCTAAAATACAGTATATTAGTTCCGTAAAGGACTTCTTTCTTTTCCCACTTTCTAAATATCTTTGGTGCCTTAACTGTTCCGTTGTTTACCAGTACATAATTCTTATTTAGTTTATACCTAGTTCCAGGGTACTCTACTCCTTGTTGAGAGTTTTTTAATTTTATATTATTAATTATTTCAACAGGTATATATGCACCGTATGCCTTTTCGCCTTTTACAGACTTTTTTAAAACTTCTTCATGTAAATTAACGATTTTCACTTCTTCAATTGTTACTAAATCCTCTCTTCTACCTAAAGATGGATATTCTATAGGATATACAAATGCTTTTTCTATTTTCTCTATCAACTCATCATTTTTAGGAATAATATGAATTACAAGTTCTACATCTACTAATAATTCTGCAGTAGCAATTCCTCTACATATTCCAAAATCTCCTGCTTTTAATTGATGCCTGCCTTCTTCATATTTCATTGCATTTTTAAACTCATATCTTGTATATAAATCATTAACCTTTGAAGAGTACTTTCCTTGTACACTTATATTCATTTCATTATATTCTTTAAATCCACATAAACTATGCACCATTCCTATCACCGTAGAATAAGGTGGCAATGGGTATGTCTCCTTTAATTGAAAACTTGTAGGTTTTTTATAATTAACTAGATCTTGATAAAGCTTTACTCTAACAGCCCTTTTCATAGTATTCATCTACCTTTTCTTTAACTTTCCCAAAGAATTCTGGCATAGATAAAGCATTAAGTTTCTCCTTGACTTCAGAATCATTATCAAATTTTTCTGGAATCAATCCGCAGAAAGTATCCTTCTTTATATTGTCAAATAATACTCCTTTTATTTCCTCAACTGATACTTTATTGTTTTTAACATTTAATATATTTTGGAAAATTGGATTTTTAATATCGTATACCCCACCTATTGCAAATAGTGGCTTAAGGTCTTCTCTTCTTCCTCTTATATCTCTGTAAAGCATTGCAACTGTATCAAGAAGTTTTTTAACTCTTCTAGCTTTTTCCTCATTTGATACCTCTATATTATCTACTTCATCAAAACCTATTTGATCTAAATCAGCAGTAATAGTATATCTATAATAGGATCTATGAATTTCAGATTGTGCAATATTCATATTTTCGTTTAATCTGTCAGCTAACCCCTTATTGGTTAAAAAGTCCAAATCTCCTTTATAAGTTTCTAATGATATAGCATTAGACAATCTTACTTTTGCAGAACGTTTTTTTCCTGAAGTACTTTTTTCTGTTTTCATATATCCAAAGAAATCTATCTCTGGATATTTATCTATACTTGCATCTGCCGCAAATTGTATAACTTTTTTATCCCCACTACCTTCAGCCTTAACTTGTGCGTAAGCTTCTCCAAGTTGTTCTGAAATGTTATATCTAATTGCTTGTCTTGAAATGTATGTGTATTGTTCTCCTTTATCTCTAGCCATTTTTTTCAAAGATGCTACATTTCCCACTGCTTCACCATAGTTAGCACTTTCTGCTTCAAATATCATAGATATTGACAGTCCTTTTGGATTCATTTTATTTTCCATCATTCTTTCCCCCATTTTCATCTATTTTACCTTCAATTAAACTTGTAACAAATGCATATCCAATATGCTTAAATACTAAGTCATCTTTAAGAGTCTCTAAAAATACACTTGGTACTTCTTTTCTTGTGTATAAATAGCAATTTAATAAGGTATCCATAAACATTGATGTATTATTTGTTTTAAGTGCATTTAAAAGTCTATAAGAAATCCCATTTAATTTATCTTCTGATTTTTTACTTTTATAAGCTTGTCTTAACCAATAGCCCGCACCACTAGCTCTATCAATTATATCTTTTCCCTCTTGAATATTCTCCATATACCCAATCTCCTTTATAAAGTTATAGTTAATTCTTAACATAGAAAGTAAATCTCTTCCTGAATATCTACAATCCTTAACATTTGAATTTTTATATACCACTAGCTTGTGAATAAGTACAAAGAGGTTTTGATTTCCCAATAAACTATCAATTACTAAGTCATAGATATTAAAATATGTTTTTATCTCCATGAATCCGCAATTCATCAATTTATTTAACTCGTCTTTGGATTTTAATATTACATTCAAAATATTTCTAGATAATATATTGAATTTGTACTTTTCATTCTCATATCTAATAACTTGTATATCTGCTAACTCATATCTAAAGCTACTATTAAACTCTTTTTGTATTGAAGTAATTAAAGCCTTATAAGTTAATGATTGTTCCCTACCATCTTTTTGAAGTACCACTGCTTTTATATTATTATTTACATTAATTAAATCTTTAGCTTTCGAATTTGCATTTATAAACATTCCCTTACTATTTGCATAAATCATTCCTGCAGGTATACATGAATACACTAGTTTACAAACATTACATATAGCTACATCATTAGAAAAGTTCCATACATGAGAAGATTTTCTCGCAACATCAAAACCTGTAACATTTAAAAAGCTAAAATCATTCGATAAGTCTTTAATTTCATTATCACAAATAAAACAGTTGTATTTATATTTAGATTTATCAGCCTCTAGATACTCATTAACTGGTGTAACAAAGTAATTTTTATAATCTATATACATATCTTTTTCTTTAGTCTGATTAAAGAGAAATGAAACTCCATTCCAAGCATTTTTCACAATTGTATATACAACATTTTTACCTGCTAAATATTTCTTTGCTTTATCCTCTAAAAAATAATTAATTATAATCTTTAGAGTTTTAAAAACCTCTCTAACTTCTTCCATCTTAGCTACTAAGGTTTCTTTTTTATTTACTTTTATAGTAGTAAGTTTTTTCTCTAACGAGAGCATGTCCTCTTCTCCGCCAATTAAATCATATGCAGCTTTATAACTTGCGCTTTTTAAGTAATACTTGACTATATTTGTAATATAATTATTTAGTTTTTCTAGACTCTCCATTGTGAAGTTTTCAAATTTATTCTCTTCATAGTGTTCTATCGTAGCCTTAAATGAAACAATCTTATACCAAGATAACGTTTGAAGATATGTGTCTATAAAATACTTAAAGTACTTCTCTTCAAAACCCTGTAGACTTTCCTTAGTTATCTCAATATAATTTTCTTCAACTACAACCTTATCCCCAGCATAATCTAAAATATTATACATCCCTACAATGCCGGCATTAAACATCCAATCTTCCAAAGTTAGTCTAATGGTATTGTCCATAATTTCACCTCCTATCCTATAACTTCTAAGTTACCAAACCCTTGAGAACGTCTATATCCAATTCCTAAAGAGTATAAAAGTCTTAAATCTTCCTTATCACCAGATAATCTAAATGTTCCCTTATATCCTGTTATATAAAATACATCCTTTTTTGTTATTTCTGTAAAACTACTAATCTTTTCTTTCACTACAACTTTTTCATATTTAACTGGAATAAATTCCAGTGGCCTCTTTAACCCGTACCCTCTATATGTTTTTAAACTTAAATTTGAAATATAGTTCAGCTCATTAACATATCTTTCATCTTCTACCCTTAAGAAATTTCCATCTTTATCCTTCACTACTATTGGTGATAAGGATTTAAATGTAACTTTCTCAGAATTAATCCATGATTCCTTAAGCAAAATAATCTTTCCTATTGTAAGCTTAAATTTATTATTGTAAGTATACTGTGAAATATTTACTAATCCATTGTAGATATTTATGAATAGCTCTGTATCCGGAGTTGAAATAGTAAGATTTACTTTTCCTTTTATTTTTATCTCTTCTTTTCCCATTTCATAATCCTCTAAATATGTGGAGAATGTAAAAGGTTTGATCTTTTTACTTTTCTTATCTTCAAAATTATAGAGTTCATTAAAATAAGAAGAATTTGATTTTTCTAATGAGTTTTTTATCAAGCTTACAAACATCATTCTATAAGCTAAAGGAATACACTCGGTATATATTGTTATTTGTACCCTCATGATTCTCACCCCTTTCCACTTTAACTAAATAATACCATTTAAGTATATTATTTTCAACAACTTTCCTCCATTGTTATTAATTATACTTATATTCTTTTTATCCATTTATATTCTTAAAAATATAAAAATATGTCCTAATTAGAATCTATCATCTAATTAGGACATAATAAGGTTAGATATTAAATTTTAATAATATTTTTTACTTATGTAACTTATCAAATACTCTTTAGGATATTTTCAACTTGTTGCCTTATATTTTCTTTTAATCTAAGTGGTTCAATTATTCTAGCAGAATCTCCCATACTTAATATCCATGATATTAGTTCGGGTCCGCCTTTCATCTTAGCCTTAAATATTATACTTCCATCCTCTAATTCCTCTATTGTCTGATTTTCTACCCAAATTCTTTCACTTATGGTATTTGCCATTGGAGGTTTAATCTCTAATTTAAGATCATATTCTTCTCCACCAAATACCCCAAACCCATTCTCCTGTGACATTCTCAATGTTTCCTCTATATCCTCTTTAAAATCAAACTTTTTATTAGTAGTTATATATTCTTGTATTCTAGCAAGCTTAAAATATCTTATTTCATTTTTCAATAGACAATTTGCTACTAAATAGTATTCGCCCTTATATCTTAAATATTTAAGTGGCTCTACCTCTCTCTCTGATACTTTTCCTGTATTACCCTTATACTTTATGTAAATTACTTTCTTATCTAAAATTGCTTTATATATATCCTCATGCATTTCCACAATATTTTCTGTTAATTTTTTAGGTGTTGAATATGGAATTATTTTTTCGCTTCCTAATAAATCATTTTCGCTATTTAGAATTGAGAAATTAATTTTATCAATGGCATTAAGTATTTTTTTATTCTCATCTATATTAAATGAATCTAAGGCTTTAATTGCAACCTTCAAACTCATTATTTCATCATTTGTAAGCATCTCTTTAAATGGAAAGCTCTGCTGTACTAATTTATATCCACCATCTGGTCCAGCAACAGATTCAATTTCAAAAAATTCATCCAATATATCCTTATATCTTCTTACTTGCCTCTCACTTGTTTCTAAGTCCTCTGCTATATCCTTCGCTTTAATTTTTCCTCTTCGTTTTAATATAAAAACCATCTTAAGCAAATTTCTAAGCTCACTCATACTTACTCCCCCCTAAAAAATTTTAAGCCCACCAATAAAGATGAGCCTTCCACATAGTTAAAATAAAATTAATCTTCGTAAAGTATTATTAAAAACAAATTTACATTCCTTATAGTCAACATATATATCAATAATTATATATATTTACATAGCTTGAATCAATTGGTTATTTCAAATTATTTTAAATGTGAGCATTAGTTTACTATATTGACATTTATATCCACATGAGGTATAGTACATTATATCAGTAATGTACTAAGGTGCATTTCTAGTTAGGAGGTTTTAAAGTGATACTTAATACCGAAAGCATAAAACCTATTTATATACAAATATCCGAATGGCTTGAAAATCAAATACTTAACGATAGCATCGCTGCTGATGAAAAAATGTACTCACAATATCAATTAGCTGAAATGTATAACATTAACCCAGCAACTGCTGCAAAAGGTATTACTATTTTGCTAAACGAAAATATACTCTATAAAAAACGTGGCCTTGGTATGTTTGTATCAAAGGATGCAAAGGAGCTTATTTTTAAGAAAAGGAAAAATGAAACCTTAAAAACTTTGGCTATTGAACTATTAACTGAAGCAAATCGGCTTAATGTTGGTGAAGATGAATTATTTGAATTACTTAAATCTCTAAATATAGAAAGTAGGGAGGATTAGCTATGGCTATAATTGAATGTACAAATCTTACTAAGGATTACAGAAATACTAAAGCACTTGATAATATTTCGTTTACTATTGAAGAAAACACTATAACTGGTCTTATTGGAAGAAATGGGGCTGGAAAAACTACTCTATTAAAAATAATAGCAGGATTTATGAAAAATACCTCTGGCGAAATTTCTGTTTTGGGTAGCAATCCATTTAATTCTCTAAATGTTTCTTCTAATTTATTTTTTGCAAATGATAACATTGAATATCCTGCTTCATTAAATCTATCAGAGCTGTTAGTTGAGATAAGTAAATTTTATTCCAACTGGGACATGTCTCTTGCAAAAGGCCTTTTTGAATACTTTAGACTAAATCCAAAGCAATATCACTCCAAGCTTTCAAAAGGTCAAAGAAGTACTTTTAATGTAATAGTTGCACTATCTACTCACTCTCCAATAACTATATTTGATGAACCTACAACAGGGATGGATGCCTCTGTTAGAAAAGACTTTTATAGAGCTCTACTTAAAGATTACATTAGTTATCCTCGTACTATTATACTTTCTAGCCATTTACTTTCAGAGATTGAAGATATATTAGAAAATATACTTCTTATAAAGAACGGGACAAAGATACTACATTCATCTGTTGAAGAAATAAAAGAAATGGCAATTTGTCTTAGAGGTGACACTGATTATATACATGAGTTATGTAGAAATAAAGATATTATTTACACTGAAAAGTCAGGCGGGAATCTAACTTCTATAGTAGTAAAGAATGAATTTACTGAAACTGATCTACAAAAAGCTAAAATAAAAGGAGTAGAGATATTTACTGTTTCTGCAGATGATTTATGTGTATATCTGACAAATAGTTCTCAAGGAGGAATTGATGATGTATTTAACAGAAAATAGTTTACTTAATATTGCTAAGAAGCAATACTTTTTTAAACTTAAAACTAATATTGGTTTATTTTTTAGCTTAATAGTAGTACATTTTTTTGCAACTTTTTTGACTATGAATGCCCTAAGAACATCTTCAACAAGTGGTTCAGGTGTGTCAGTTGGTATCTTCTACTATTCAGGAAATGCAATAATTATTTTTACACTAATATGGTCATTCGTTGTTTCATTAACAATCTCAAACCTAAAAAATAAAAATTTGGATTTTTCTTTTATAACTAACAGACTCTCAAGCAATATTTCAAATATCGTATTATTAATTACCCTTGCAATTTATGCTAGTATTACATCTACTTTTTCTAGTAATCTCATTAGAGCTATATTTTATTTTACTAATAAAAATGAAAATATTATACGAGAAGGTTTTATAATAGAGCCTCATGTTATGCTTTTAAATATAATTAGTATTTTATTTTACATTATATTTATAGCTAGCATTGGATACTTTATAGGTTCAGTTAGTAGTATAAATCAAGTATTCACAATAATTTTCACAACAATATCTATTTTAGGTTTATTTTTATTACTTCAGCTTGTTGGTAGTTTAAATAATTCGTCATTATACACTTTAATCACTAAAATAGTACACTTTTACTTTTATGAAAATTCACTTTTACTATTTATACTTAAAACTTTAGTTACCTCAATAGCATTATTTGCTTGTTCTATTTTTATAACTAATAGATTGGAGGTCAAAAAATAATGAGTATTCTTTTTATAATTTTAAATATCCTATTGATTCTACTTTTAGTTATTTTTGTAGTAAAAAAGAACATAGTTCGCTTTTCAATGCCAAATAATATTAAAAAGTACATTATTGCTATTTATTGCGCTACCCTTATTATCGGGACTATACTATTAAATTTTATTCCTACGAAAAACTTTGTAAGTATTAATGAAACAAATGGTCAAATTGAGCAAATTCCGAGTACAGATTATTTCAAAGATCTTGCAAGTAAAGGGCTTTTAAATACAACAGATGCCTATAAGCAAAATCAAAACTTAAGTTTAGATTATACGGATAAAAAGCTTAAGATAACAAATAGTTCTAATAATATAACAATAATATGTAAGATTAAAGATGTGGATGATGGGAAAATTGATATTCAAAATTTTGTAACTAACTGTTCTTTTAATGGTGTTAATATTACTGATAAAATTATGCCATCTAAAATTACATTAAAAAATAACGAATTATCAATCTACGATGATTCAAGCTTTGACATTAAGTTTAGGAAATTTGACTATGATTTTACAACAACCCAGTTTTCAAAAGCTAATTCTGAAAATAGTGATTATCTTTCACCATTTTTTATCATGAAAATTATGTATATACAAATTCCGAAGAACTTACAACTTAATGAATCAAGCATGGAAACACTAGATATTATCAACTAATTTTTCTTTTAAAACAAAAGGTGTATAAAAGACTTTTTTTCTTTTATACACCTATAATTTTATACTAACATTATGTTAATTGTTTATTTAATTTATTGTTAATTGAGCATTTTGATCTAATATATGCCACCAGGTCTTACCTACATTTAGTGGTACTATATTACCTTTTTCATCCTTAAATATTGTTTGAGAATTAAGATCTGCTTTAGACCACGTAACCTTTATTTGTTTTCCATTACTTAGGATAACTCCATCTCCATTACCAACTAAATCTGCATCTAAATAAGGCTCTCCAACTCTTGTTCTATACTTAACATTCTGTATAACTATATTTTTCACTGCTACTGGAACATTATCATCACGATTAAGTGTTGGTTCATTATTCATTGATTTATAATATAAACCATCTTTAAACTGATAACTCGTTGTATAGGATGGATTGAATTTTATAGATACTGCATTTGCTTTATTTAAGGCACTATTATCCCAGAAAGTTTTATCAAATTTAAGTTTTACATTTGATGGTTTTATATAGTTCTTTTCCTTTAGAAGTTTAAGCAAATTTTCTGAACTTGAAAAAAGGCTATGTTCTTGAACTTTAATAGTTTTATCTCTGTAGTAATATGCGCCATTTGTCATTTCATCTAATGCCATAGAGTTTTCTTCTTTAATTCTATCTAGAGCATCATGACTTCCCCCACAATGTGCAAAGGGAACATTATACTCATATGCTAAGTCAATAAAATATGTCCTCATACTTCTAATTGGACCAATCTTTGCTGCCTCATCTTTTTGATATAGTGCTAGACACCTGGTAATGCCTCCTTCTGCCATTAACTCATATACTATATCTGCAGAAGTAAAACCTGCTTGTGGCCTAGCTGGTGATGCATTTTCTATGGACACCATATAAGCTGGTTTTTCAGCTATGTCTTTAGTAACTTCTTCTCCTGTATAAGGAGCATAGTATTTACTTACTGTTTTATCTGAGGAAGCACTTTTACTTGTATCAGCAGCCTTCTTATGACAACCAGTTAATAACATCATTGTACTAAGTGCTATAAGAATTATTATTTTCTTTTTCAATTTCTCAACACCCTTCTTTTAAAACTTTTAATATAATAAAAGGTAATTTAGTAATATTATAACAATTGTTAGAATTACAGTGAAGTTAATTTCCAACTATAATCTATAAGTTTCAGTAACCTTCTTTGAGTATAAAAAATAATATAAAATATATAACCCTTTTAAGGAGCTTTAAATGTGATATATTTTTGTTATAATCCTAGTGAGTGGTTTGGATATAAAGATGACGAAAATCTAAAATATCGAAATTATTTACCAGACTCAGATTTTCGTCAAATGTCTGCAAATAAAACAATAATTGATATATGGAATAGTGTACCAACTCCATCAGTTCCAAAACTCCAATCAGTTACTGTTAATCCTAAAACAACTGCCTTACTTATACTAGATATGCAAAATTCAATTTGCAAAAGCCCTAGATGTATTGCAACACTCCCTAATATTAATAACTTACTTACCACTGCTCGTAAAAATAATATGTTAATTATCTATAGTCTTACACATATAAGCACAGCAAGCGATATATTTAATACTCTTGCTCCAACAAAAAAAGAGCCTATAGTTAAATCTTACGTAGATAAATTTTACAGAACCGACTTGGAAGCATTATTAAGTTCCAATGGAATTAAAACAGTTATTATCACTGGTTATGCCGCAAATGGCGCCGTTCTTCATACAGCTACAGGGGCAGCTTTTCGTGGCTATTCCGTTATACTCCCTGTAGATTGCATTTCTGCTCAAGATCCTTATGCAGAACAATATACCGTATGGCATATGCTTTATAGCCCTGGTGCTAAAAGTCATGTTACATTAACAAAAACAAATTTAATCAGCTTTTAAACTTATGAATTGTTGATATTCGTTACTGTAAATTGCTACTCCTTCTATATCACTTATGTTGCTAGCCATAATATTTTTATAAAGATTTAATAGGTCTTCTTGAGTATCAATTTGCTTAAAATTATCAAACCCTATTGCCTCTAATGTTTTTTGAGTTGGTTTTACTGCTAATGCGAGAAAATATTTACTTTTATTATATTGATTTTCAACCCACATTACGTTGCCCTTACCTAATTCAGCTATCTTAACAGGAATAAATAAAGGAAATTTTATCATGATGATTCCTCCGATTCTCAATATATAATTTAATCTTCAAAGCTTTTCCCTAAGAAGAACATTAAAATATATTTTAGATTCCTATTATTTATTCCATAGTTAAAATATAAAGAGTAGAAAATTCTGTTTTCTACTCTTTAGTAATGATGTATATATTCTTTAGACAACTGCTCCATTATCACATTTATTTCCCCAAGCATCTACTAGATGATCATTTTTATAAATACATATAATTTCACAATTATTTGCGCACTTTGCACACTCTACACCTCTTGTTTCAAAATGCATTTCTGCTATATCAAAATCAAAATTTTGTTCCTTTCCGGAATTTTTAGCTAGCATAGCTACTCCTAAAGCACCCATTAAATGGGCGTATTTATCAACATAAATCTTTTCTCCTGTCTCATCTTCAAATGCTTTTATAACCCCAATATTTTTACTAACCCCTCCTTGGAATACTATAGGCGATTTTATTTTCTTTCCTTTACCTACATTATTAAGATAATTAGTAACAACAGCTTTACATAATCCAGCTATAATATCTTCTTTCTTATGACCTATTTGTGCTTTATGAACTAAATCTGACTCTGCAAATACAGTGCATCTTGCTGCAATTTTTGTTGGATTTTTTGATTGCAAAGCAAACTCTCCAAATTGTTCTACCTGTAATCCAAGTCTTTTTGCTTGAGATGATAAAAATGATCCAGTTCCAGCAGCACATAGTGTATTCATTGCATAATCAACTACTATTCCGTCTTCAATTAATATAATTTTTGAATCTTGACCCCCAATTTCAAAAATTGTTCTTACATCTGGATAAATTGAAAGGGTTCCTATTGCATGTGCTGTAATTTCATTCTTAATAACTTGAGCATTTAAAATAGTCCCTATTAGTTTTCTTGCAGAGCCAGTTGTCCCAACTGCCCTAACTTTAATATTCTTATCTTTAACTTGTTCTTTTAACGAATTAACAACATTCTTAACTGCATTTATAGGATCTCCTTCAGTCCAAAGATACTTTTCTGCAATTATTTTGTTATTTTCATCAATTATTACTCCTTTGGTTGATATTGACCCAATGTCAACTCCTAAATAACCTTTTTGCATTTCTCTTTCTCCCTCTTCATTAAAATCATATCGTTAAAGGCTTCAAGTCTAGTCTTTATTCCTGTTTCTGATGTTTGTGAATCAAAACTAAAGTATAATACTGGTATTTTATAATCATTGCTTATATTTTGTAGCATTGGCATTGCATTAACCTCTGGAGTACATCCAAATGGTTTTACATGAATAATTCCATCATATCCAGCTTCTGCAAGTTCTTTTGTCCTCGCTACGCTATCTGTGCCATCAGCTCCAATTGCATACTTCAAATACTTTCCAGCCATTTTTATTAAATCTTTAGTTTTTGGGTGACTTCTAAAAAGATAAGTAACTGTAATAAATCTAGTTACTTCCATTCCTTTTTTTGCTAATTCCTTTTCAATAAAATAGTTGCTAAATGGCTCCATGATAGTATATAATTCACCAACAATACCTACTCTAATTGGATTTTCAGGTTTGTTAGTCTTAATTTCATTAAATAATATGTTGTATTTTTTATGAACTGCATTTAGCTCCCTAAAATTTTTAATCTTTTTTAAATCCTTTAAGAATTCTTTTTGCAGCTTTTCGAAGCTCCCATCTTTAACTTCAAATCCTATATTTTCTCTGATATATTTTTCTATTTTATCTATCACTCCAACCATCTTTAAAGTTAGTTCGAAATAATATACAAATTTTCTAAAATTAATACTTGGATTTACACTTTTGAATACACCATATACCGATAGCGGATTCAAGTCGTCTGTATTTAAAATACTTATAAAATCAAATTTATATCCTAAATCTCTTAAAATCTGTTCTTGTATTTCTCCATAATAACCAAATCTACATCCTCCTCCTGCTTGAACTAAAAAATTAGCGCCCTTTTCTAAGGCTTCAATATAATTTCCTAAATTATATTTGAATGGAACACAAACAAAATCTGGAGAATATTTCGAACCTAATTCTAATGTTTTTTTAGTTATTGGAGGCGGCGTTAATGACTTCATGTTTAAGGTATTCTTTATTAAAAATTCTATAGCAACATAATAATTTCCGATATGAGGAAAACTAATAATTCTTTCGCTATTATTCATTGGTAATTTCCCTCCTATTTCTTTTTTCTCTTATAATATCAATGAAACTTTCTATTCTAGTATGCATGCCAGCTTCCCCCTCTAACTCATCCAATATTATATTAGTCATTGGTATGCCTTTAATCTTTCTTATACATAATTCATTTACAAGTGAATCTGGTCCGCAAGGGAATGTTGAAATGAAAATAATTCCGTCAATTTTATCTTTATAATATTCAATTGCACCTATTAGTTCCTTATTATATGTCCAATATAATGTATTAGAAATTTCCTTTGATTTTTTAGTAGTCTCTTCCTTGTTTGCAATATCTGCATAAATAGGAACAACATCAAATCCTTCAAGATACTTAATAATTGGATATCCTATTAACTTGTCATAAATATTGTATGGATGTGAGACTATAAGCATCTTAAGCTTATTGGTATCAAGAAGTAATTGTTCCTGCTTTATGGTTTCTTTATGTTCAAAATATTCCTGTGCCTTTTTAGCTTTTAAGTAAGCTTTTAAGACTGATATAGAGCTTTGCCCCATTACTCTTCCCATCTTTAAAAATGCTTTTAATTCTCCTTGATTTTCTTTTACATCAATGTTATATTCCAATAATTTTATATTTTTAAAAGTATTATTTACAATATCATACATAGCATTAAATTTTGTACATACAACTTCTTTTTGTCCAAAACTAACTATTCTAGGTACCAATATATAATCAACCTTATTAATTAGATGATAAACATGCCCCATATAAATTTTTGAAGATAAACAACTTTCATCTATAGAATTATTAATTCCGTCTTTTAAAATTTGTTTATTAGTCTCCGGACTTACTAAAATATCACAATTTAACTCTTTGAAAAATGTCTCCCACAAATTCTTATATTTAAAATATAAGAATGCTCTTGGTATTCCAATTTTTATTTTATTCTCCACGTAATTCATCCTTTCAGTAAATATAACACAATAGTAATCTTCACCAAAATGAATGTATTTTATTCAAGAATTCCTAATATTACTAAATTACATAAGCAAAAAAAAGACACTATGTTTTAATTTAAACATAATGTCTTAATATATTAGGAGACCCTATTGATGTTTCTCTCAATAGCATTATTTATTCTATAACTTTCCTTAATTGAAGGTTCTACATCTAATTTGTCTAAGAATTTATCCCAATCGCTTAAGTGTATCTGTATTGCCCCTTCTGCGAACCTGCTTCTTTCTGCTGAGCCAGCCATAGACGGTCTTTGCGCTAGTAATGCATCATTAAGCTGATTTAATGCCAATAAGTAGTTATGACAAAAAGTTTCTCTTGACACGCCTGATAATGTAGCAAATGATGAATAATAATTCATAACCTCCTTCTGGAGTTGTATTGACGGAATATTAAATAAGGAGCCATACTTTTTAGAGAAATTCATTATTTTATTTGATATATTTTCAAAAATTGCATCACTTAGCTTTGATTTTACTTCACTTGATAGACCATAATGAGTTAACATTATGTCTCCTTTTAACTTAAATTGTCCTAGATATGCTCCTAAATCCTTAGCTGAATGTGTATAAATTCCGTTTCCTATATTACTAATTATTCTTCCAATTCCTTTAATATCATTATAGGTCATTTTTTCTAATTTATTTGAATTCTTAGATTTCAGCGAAGTAATTACATCCAATTTATAGGTGAAATCATTAATATTTTTCCCATAAGTATGAATTATCTCCTGCCAATTGTCTTTATTATTATTTTTTATATTATGAAAAATTTTTCTTTCCTTATTTATAATTTTAATAATGTAATCTTTAAATTCATTTAAATCAAAATCTAATTCATAATAATCTTTTGTCTGTGCTTTATATGAAGGGTCTTCATGTACCCAGCCCAAATCTCCATTAAAAAAGTTTCCGATTCCTTTTGAATACGCCTCTACTAGCTTATCTAATACTTTTCTTGATATGTTGTTTAATCTATTAAGTTTTTCATCTAATTCATACCCAGTATAAGTGACTTTTATTGTATCTCTATAGTAATCTTCTACTACTACAAAATTATTTATGAACTGAGGATCTGTTAGATTTTCTTCTACTTCCAAATTATATGTACAGGAGGTTCTTAATTTATCATCTCCATTTACTATTTTTGCTCCAGTAGCAGATTCAAATAACCCTTTTTCCATAGCTGAATCTGAGAGAATATTTTTCTTTATCTCATCATTAATTTCGTCTGTTTTGGAAATTAGGAACTTAGAGTTAATTGGTGACCTGTCCACATTTTTAAGAGCTTTTAACATGTTGTCAATACTCCTCATATACTCATCAGCATCAAACTCATATGATGGCATCATAGCAATACACATTTTATCACCTCTTCATAAAGTAATATAAATATAATATTTTAAATTATATATTTTTATTTAATTATATATTAGAAAGTTTTTAAACTTATAAATATGTAATGAAAAGTGCTTTTTTTGTAATAACCGTATTATTAAATGTATATTACAATTATAAAATTCTTAAAAATTAATAAAAAATATGTAAAATACTAAAACTAAATTATTGAAAATAAAATGTAATCTATAATTCTACGGAGGTAATGAGAATGAGTGATAACACTACTAATACATTAGATTTAAAACAAACAGTTGGATTCTTTTTATTTGATTGTTTAAAAAAAGAAGGTATTACAGAAATCTTTGGAGTTCCAGGAGATTACAACTTTTCTCTTTTAAATATCTTAGAAAAATATCAATATATAGATTTTATAAACTGTCGAAATGAATTAAACGCTGGATATGCTACAGATTCGTATGCAAGAATTAAGGGAATGGGTGCATTAATAACAACTTTTGGTGTTGGAGAACTAAGCGCTTGTAACGCTATTGCGGGTTCATATTGTGAAAGTGTACCAGTTATTCATATAGTTGGGGCTCCAAAAACCATGGTACAACAAGAACATAAACAAATGCATCATACTTTACTAAATGGAGACTTTGATGTTTTTAGAAAGTTATCTGAAAACATTACGGAATATAATGCTGTAATAACACCTGAAAATGCTACGCTAGAGATACCCTTAGCTATTCAAAAAGCAAAGGAAAATAAAAAGCCTGTTTATTTATTATTCGCAACAGATATTGTAAGTAAGAATGTGGTTAAAAGACCTATAAATTTAGAAGTTAAGAGAACTAATCAAAAAAATTTACAAACTGCTATAAAGCAAATAGAGCAAATGCTTACTGTTGCCAAAAATCCTCTGCTTATTTCAGGAACTTTTGTATCAAGATATAATCTTCAATCTCAAGTTGAACAAATTGTTCAAAAAATGAATTTACCTGTAACAACTATGATTATGGGAAAAGGTTCTTATGATGAAAGTAATAAAAATTACATAGGACTTTATGCAGGCGGTCTTGGAAGTAAGGATGTTCAAAATATTGTTGAAACTTCTGATTGTATTTTGTCAGTTGGTACAAAATGGTCTGACTATAATACAGGCGCTTTCACTGCAATGCTTAATCCTTTAAATATTATTGATATTCAACCCTATTATGTTAAGGTTGGTGTGACAGTATATGAAAATATCCTAATTAAAGATTTGTTAGATGGTCTATTATCAAAAGTTGACATTAAGGTATCTTCATTACCAACTGCCTCTTTCCCATATACAGAAAATCATGCTTCTCTAGGTGATGATATTTCTTCAAAATATTATTACCCAAGAT
This sequence comes from Clostridium paridis, assembly GCF_016765615.1. Classification (GTDB taxonomy): domain Bacteria; phylum Bacillota; class Clostridia; order Clostridiales; family Clostridiaceae; genus Clostridium_T; species Clostridium_T paridis. The sequence continues at coordinate 249,025 of NZ_JAESWA010000022.1, forward strand.
TTCAAAGTATGTTTAAGGAAAATGATGTTATTGTTGCAGACGCAGGTACCTTCCAATTTGGAATTGCAGAATTAAGACTTCCAAAAGGTGCCACCTATATAACACAAGGTGGATGGGGAAGTATAGGTTATGGAACACCTGCTGCCTTTGGCGCTTGTATTGCTGATAGAAATAGAAGAGTCATTTTATTTGTTGGTGATGGTTCAAATCAAATGACTGTTCAAGAATTTAGTTCAATTTTATATACTAATTGTAAACCAATAGTCTTTCTAGTAAACAACAAGGAGTATACCATTGAAAAATATCTTAATATTAATGAAAAACAAACTCATTATAATGATATACCTATATGGGATTATTCAAAGCTCATAGATGCTTTTGGAGGGAATGCTTATACAGCTAAGGTATATACAAATAAAGAGTTAGATGAAGCTATAAAACAAGCTGAATTACAATGTCAAGATAGATTCTGCTTTATTGAAATATATGCCCCTCAAATGGATGCCCCAGAGATAGTGCATAAAATGACTAATGTTCTTGAGCAGATGAAGTCTTAGTTATATATAATATATTTAAAAAGAACTCTAATATATTTTAGAGTTCTCTTTTTGATTTTGAATTAAATATATTAAAATTTCTCAAATTCCTCTTTTATTTCACTTAATATTTGAGTGTAGCTGAGAATCCCTTCTACTTCATCTGGACTTATAGCTTCAGAAACTACAGGAAATTCATCAATGAAATTAAGAATCTTTTTCTCTTTTAACCCCGCTTTTCTCAATGCCTTAACTAAGGAGTCTTTATCCGTAGTCCAAACTTGTACATATTTAAAGGTTGTTATATATATCTCATTTAAAGTATTATCATCATAATAAGCTATTCCAAATTCACTAAATCCATCATTAGATAATTCAAATTGATATTTGCTAAATAACTCGATTATATTTTTTTTATCTGAAATCTTACTTAATGTAGGTTTTTCCCCTTTAAATCCAATTAATCCATAAGCCTTATCTCCTATAATGCTATCAGATAAGCTTATAAATAAACTCCATAGTTTATCAATATCAATATTTATCTCTGTGAAATGCGTAAATTTTTTATCACTTACTTCCACTAACTTGTAACCTTGAACTATATTAGCTGAATCTCTTTTTTTATTTACTTCTTCAACAACATATCCCTTTGGATATTCATCGTATCTTGGTATTCTTATTCCCAGTGGCAGTTTATATATGCCCATATCTTAACCTCCATAATTTATACTTTGCCTTACCCTTATGCTTTATCTTATACCATATTATGGATAATAGTTAAAATATTTTACTAACTAAGTGATAAATTATAAAAAGAACTCTGAAAAGCTCAGAGTTCTCATTAAATTGCTATTAAGTTTATTTTGGACAATTAATTTGCCACATAACTCCAAATTTATCTATTAGCCCACAATGACATGGACTGAAAAATGTTGCAATTGGCTCCATTATAATTTTTGAACCATCTTTCATTTTATTAAATGTTTCTTTAACTTCTTCTGGATTTGATAACTCTACTGTGAAAGATATCTGATTTCCATTTGTAACTTGTGCTGGATTATGGTCAGCAATGTGAATCTTTGTACCTTTTATGTCAACTTGAGCATTCATTATTAAATCCTTTTGCTCAGGACTTCCTGCTCCTACGCTGCCATAAGTAATTAAATAATCAGTAGTAGCTCCAAAAGCTTCACTATAGAACTCAATTGCTTCTTTACTATTTTCCTTCATTACAATACGTGGTGTTATTTTCATAATCAACATCCCCTTTTAATAAATATTTCTATTCCTTATTTCCTGTTTCAACAAAACTTTTTAATGCATTAAGCTTCTTATCCCAGAATCTTTCATAGTATGAAAGCCAATATTTAAGTTCTTTTAATGGTTCAGGTTCAAGCGTATATCTAACTTCTCTCCCTACTTTTTTTGTAGATACAAGTCCTGCTTCTGCTAAAATATTTAAATGTTTAGAAACTGCTGTACGACTTATTGGAAATTGGTTACTTATTGCTGTTACTGGCAATTCCTTGTCAGCTAACAAACTAATTAATTCTCTTCTAGTGGGATCTGCAATTGCTTGAAATACATCATGCTTATGATAAGTATTTACCATTATTATCACCCATTTTTTGTTTTAAACCTTCTGATAAATAACCCCATCCATCATACATAATCTCACGAAGCTGCATATTTTCTTCAGACCAACCAGAGTGAACAAGAGTAAATTCAGTTTTATCATCAATCTCTTTTAGTTCAAATGAAACATATTGATCTAAATTATTACCACTCCATGTAAATCCAAGCTTATATGGAGGATTTAATTCCTTAACTATACAGTGGCATATTCCATCCCAGTCACCTTTAGGTTGTGACTTAAATGTAAACTCATATCCTAATATAGGCTTAAAGTTATTTGGCATAAGCCATGCTTCAAGCCCATCTTTTGTTGCTATCGCATCCCAAACTTTATTTATATTTGCTTCTATTACTACACTACGAACTATATCTGGTAATTTTTCACTTGATTTTTTCACCAAAAATAATACCTCCCTTTTGAAAATTGTGCAACCATTTGGTTTCATAATTATAATATAACACCTTTTGGTTGCATGTCAATATTATTATTTTATTTTCACGTCAATAAAGCAAAAATGGAACAGACTATTACGTTAAATTAGTATATATTATAATTACCACGTGGAATAAAGAGGTGAATTGTATGAAGTATAAAGATTTAATCTTTAATAGTTTTAAATATATAGAAAAAAATATTAAAGAAGTTTTAACAGTTGATATTATAGCAGGTGCCATGGGTTATTCACCCTATCACTTTTCACGCATTTTTAAAGCAGAAGTGGGTGTCTCGCTAATGGAATATGTTAAGGAAAGACGTCTTATTAACGCTTCGAAAGACATATTTTCAGGAAGAAGGATTCTTGATGTATCAACAGAATATGGTTATGAAACACATAGTGGCTTTTCTAAATCATTTAAGAAAAAATTTGGATTTTCTCCTTCTATAATTCACGCTATTTATTTGTCAATTGAATTTTCAGAAACAGGAGGTAATAATTATATGGAAAATAGTGATGAGATTGAAAATAGAACTCTAGAGAAAGCTAATATATTTATAAAAACAACTGAAGATTTTATTGAACCAAATGTTTTATATGATAAATTAATAAATAATGTAATAAAAAACAAACTTTTTAAAGATATAAGTAGGCTTGACAAAGCATACAATATTGCTCTAAATGCACATGATGGACAATTCAGAAAATCTGGTGAGCCCTATATTGTCCACCCTTTATCAGTTGCTATTATACTTTCAGAAATGGGAGCAGAAGAAACTACAATAATTGCTGGATTATTGCATGACATAATTGAAACAGATTCTTCAATTACATTAGAAGATATCGAGAAAAGCTTTTCCAAAGAAATATCAGATATAATCTGTGAAGTATCCAAGTTTATGAATTTTAATATTGAAGAGTTTCTTAAAAATTCTACTAATAAAGATGAGGTTATATTAATAAAATTAGCTGATCGCCTCCACAATATGCGTACAATAAAATACATGGAACCTGAAAGATGGACTGAAAAGGCTAAGGAGACCTTAGAGATTTTTTCTCCTCTAGCTGCTAAACTTCGTATTTCAAAAATAAAAGCTGAACTGGATGATTTATCATTAAAGTATATGTAACATAGAATAAAGGAGGGTTTTAACCTCCTTTATCTTATAAATTCATATAGATAATTATTATATTCCTCTGTGGCACTTGTTAATTTAAAGTTGCATTTATTTAGTACCTTATTTGAACCTATATTAGTCTTTAATACCTTACATGCAGTAATTCCTGTAGTTTCTGAATAACCTGAAGCCCAATCTAATAGCATATTAAGTGCTTCTGTCATATATCCAAACCTTCTATAATTTGATGAAATGCTATATCCTACCTCCGATAGTCCTTTTTCATCTGGTATTCCTTTGAACCCAATAAATCCAATTCCATTTTTGTTTGCTTTATTTATAATTAACCAATAAGTATACCATTCATGAAGATTAACATTAATATTTTTCATTTTATCTATTTTTTTAGCTATTGCAATTCTTGTTTTATCTAAAAGAGCGTCTTCTATATTAAATTGAAGCTTAGAATATTCTTTCTTTTCTATATACACTAATTCTTTAATTGTTAAAGGTATTAATTTTAATCTTTCTGACTCTACTCCTAATTTATTCAATGTTATCCTCCTAATATTTAATCAATAGTTAAATTATACCACTATGTTAAAATCACTCAATAACTAGGAAAGGGCCTATAGCATTAACAGTAAAAAAATACTGGTGCCACAGCCCTATTTTCTTTAAAGCTTCTTGTATGTGTTTTTTAGTAACAATGCATCCTTTTCTACCAAAGGACCTTCTAAAATTACGCAACCTTTTGCATTAAAATCTTTTAATGCTTTTAAACACTCAATGTAATTAAAATCGCTCTCTAATACTGGAAGATGATTTCTCTCTCCTTTAATATTATAATTAATTCCACCCATGTGTATATGAATATCTTCTATCGCATCTTTTCCTAATTCATTTAATACATATTGGAGTATATTAGCGAAATCCCTATAAGTCTTTAAACTACCATTTTCTCGTGCATGGATATGAGCAAAGTCTATACATAATTTACAGTGTTCTATCTCTTTGCATAGAGAAACTAATTCCTCAAGACTTCCAAATTGACTAGGCTTTCCAGTTGTCTCTAACCGATAATCCACGCCTTTATAAGGAAGCTTTAATAAATTTTCTTTTATAGTTCTATATGCTTCTTCTCTTGAATCTTTTAGATAAAAGCCTGGATGAAAAATCAAGCTTCTACCTTTGACTTTTAATAGGCCTTCCATTGCTTTAATTATCCTATCAACTGATTGCTCTTGCTTTTCAATTTCATCAGCATTCAAATTGATGTAATGTGATCCGTGAGCCGATAAATAAATACCATTTTCTATCTTAGTTTTTAATATCTCATCTCTATTTTTATCTGTGACATTTACGTTTCTTACAAAAAGAAGTTCCATAGCATCTAGTCCAATTGACTTAATATATTCCATACCTGAAGAATAATTAAATCTCTTTTTACCATCGCCAATTGGAAGTCCAGATATTCCAAATAAAAGCTTATCCATACTCTTCTTCCTTCGTTAATATAAATTAGTGCTGTATTATTTTAGTTTTTCAATTCTCCACCATATTAATTCATCATCTTCTTTAAATATAAATGCGCCAAGATTTCTTAACACTCTATGTGATGCAATATTACCTTTATCTGTATCTGCGATAACTGCATTAACTTTAGGATTTTCAAACATCCAATTTACGAGTCCATTTACTGCTTCAGTTGCGTATTTATTTCTTCTATATTCCTCTTCATCAATGCCATAACCTATAATTACTTCTCCTATTTCATTAGGGACTCCTTTAACTATTACAAAACCGATAATCTTATTATCTTCTTTATGAATAATAGCCCAACAGGTTAGCCATAAATAATTTTTAGGATCCTCTAATATCCTTTTAAGTCTAATCTCCATTGCATATTTAAGAATTTTAATTAACTCTTGCCTTGCAATATTTAACCCTAAATCAAGCTGCATTCTTTTATAATCCTTTATTGCAAGTTCTAAATACTTTGCTTGTAAAGGAAATAAATATAACCTTTCAGTCTCTAAGTTATTCTCATTAAGTTCTTTTAATTCATAATTCATTTATATAGCCTCCGAATAATTAATTTTGGGCAAAATAATACCCTGAAATAGTTTCTTAACTACTCCAAGGCTATACATTACTTATTTTAATTACCTATATGAATGTATGATTAATAGCACCTATTTGGAGTAGTTTTTATTAATGATTTGATTTCTAATACATTTGTTATTTTTAACATGGCAACCACTCCTTTCATTGTTTACAAAAAATAGTATATCATAAATTTATTAATATACATAGCTAATATTTACAATTTTTCATTTAAAAGAACCATATGAATATGATCTTCCCACTTACCATTAATTCTTAAATATTTATAAGCTAATCCCTCACTATAAAATCCTAACTTTTCAACTACTCTTAGGGAGGGTAAATTCTTAGGCATTATATTAGCTTCAATTCTATGAAGTCCACCTTCATTAAACATAATACTGATTCCTTTTCTAATTGCTTCAGTCATATATCCTTGATTTATTTCGTCTTTATCTAATTTATAGCCTAGGAAGCATGAAAGAAAACCACCTCTTACAATGTTATTAAATCCTATTGATCCAATTATTCTGTTTTCTTCACCTTTTTTAAAGATCCACAATCTAAAAGAGCTTCCTTTTTTGATTTCCTCTAATTCCTTATCTATAGCTGTCTCTTGATACTCTTTTTCATAGAATTGATTATTCTTAATTGGTTCCCATTCCTCTAGAAAATCTTTATTTCTCAAGTAATAATCTATTACATTTTCTGCATTGCTTTTATCAATAACTTTTAAAATAAGTCTTTCTGTTTCATAATACTTTTTCATATATATCCTCCTTTGATATAATTGAACATTAAAATGCCTTGATATACCGCACTAACTATATCAAGGCAATAATACTCTTTATAATTGCTTATGAAAATATATTTATTCTACCTTCACAGATATTAATCTTATTTGTTCTTTTGCTTCATTAACTTGATAAATCTCATTCCCATGATTAATAACAAACTCAAGTTTCTCTTTAGCACCTTCTAGCATGCCTTCTTTTATATCAATTAATGATAACTTATATATTATAACAATTTTGTTTAATTTAGATGATACATTAAGTAATGCTTCTTGGAAAAGCTCTCTCGACTCTTTAAAATCATTATTATAGAACGCTAAATCCCCTTTAAGAACAATGATTTTTATTTGATTATTTATTTTTTCAGCAACAGAATATTTCTTATTATCAGTTATTTTTTCTGCTGTACTTTTAGCCTTCAAAAATTCATCAATATTCCCTAATGAGTAATAGCAATCAGCTAAATATACATAATAGTTAAGCAAATCTTGCTTTCTAAGTTTTTTAGTATCAATTTTTCCTGACAAAAGTAATTCTAAAGCCCCATTAAAATTTCCTGAATATATAGAGCCATATATCATCTCAAATAATATTTTCTCTCTATAAACTTTTTTACGTTCACTTCTATATACCCCATTCATAATTTCAAAATATTTTTTTGCAGCACATTCTTCTAAAAGTATTCTCTTTAATAGTAGGATTCTTATATATTTTATACTTATTTTTAAAACTGCAATTATTATTCCGGAAATTAGACTTAATTTAATTATATGAGTAAATACTGGGAATGTGAACTCAATAGGTGTTTTAAGCACTGCTATAATGGCCACACATATTATTACAATTAAAAATACACCATTAATTATATAATTTCCTCTTTTGTATTTAGCAATTATAGAGCTAACAATTATCTGCTTTTTTATTTCTATTTCATTCATTACTTTAACCTCACCTCCAGATTCTACCACTATAAATTATAACATATATAAAAGATTTTTTATTTTCAATAAGTCCAAACTCCAGAAGTTTTCTTGTAATCTTAGGAACTGTTCCTTTTGTAACATTCATGTTTTTTGAAATATTAATAGTATTTATATATAAAAAGGAGGTTTTGCTTGCAACAGTTGCAAACAAAGCCTCCCAATTTATATAATTTATTGAGATATGAAATCAAATGCTTCCCATCCACTAGCGGAATCTCTATTTGCAATTAATGGGTTATTTCCATAATTATCAGCACATACATATTTATTATTAATTACTGCTTTTAATGCCTTCTTGCCATCTGGTAAAGTTTCTACATGAAAAGTTTCCCATGTACCTATTGCATCTTTATTGGCAATTAATGGGCTATTACCATAGTTATCTGTACATACATATTTATTATTAGCTAATGATCTTAATGCTATATTTCCATTTCCAAGATCTATTTGCTCAAATTGTTCCCATAAACTTGGTGCTGTTCTATTAGCGATAAGTGCGCTGTCCCCTCCATTTTCAGCTGTTACATATTGACCATTTGCAGCTGCTTTTAGTGAAACTATATTATATCCATTAGCTCTTTGATATACATGAACATAATCTATTAAATATTTTTGTGGGAATACTGTTGAAGCATCAGGATAGCCTGGCCATCCTCCACCTACAGCTAAGTTCATTAAGATGAAGAATGGTTGGTTAAATACCCACTCATTGCCCCCAACATCTTTTGGAGTTCTAGTTTCATAAAGATTACCATCTACATACCATTTAATTACGCTTGGTTCAAATTCAACTGCATAAGTATGATAATCGTTGCTAAAAGCAGTTGAATTAGTATATGCTGCACCAATTCCTTTATCAGCAGAGTACCCAGGCCCATGAATTGTACCATGTACAACATTAGGTTCTTTACCTATATTCTCCATGATATCAATTTCTCCGCAATTAGGCCATCCTTTATTAGGTTGATCAATGTTGCTTCCTAGCATCCAAAATGCTGGCCAAATTCCTTGACCATATGGAATTTTTGCTCTCATCTCAACTCTACCATACTTAAAATTAAAGGTATTCTTTGTCAATATTCGTGCTGATGTATATTGAGCGCCATTATAATTTTCTTTGTTAGCTTGTATTACTAAATTACCACCTTGAATATATGCATTTTGAGGTCTATCAGTATAGTATTCTAGTTCATTATTTCCCCAACCTCCTGCACCAATATCAAAGCCCCATTTAGTTCTATCTATAGGGGTTCCATCAGGAACATTAAAATCATCTCCCCATACTTGAACCCATTTGTCAGTTATAGAAGCCTTTGCTGGAATTGTATTTACTGATGCTCCAATAACTAAAGCCGAAAGTACAGTAGCAATTATTAATTTCTTCTTAATCATAATACCCCTCCTTAATTCTACTTAACTGTAATTACGTCAAACTCTTCCCAGCCACTTACAGTTGTTCTATTTACCATTAAAGGATCATTTCCATAGTTTTCAGCACACACATATTGATTATTTGCCATAGATTTTATTGCTATTTTTCCATCTGGCTGAGTTATAAGCTGGAATGCTTCCCAAGCCCCTCCTACTGATGCTCTATTAGCAATTAGTGTACTTCCTCCTCCGTTTTGTGCAGAAACATATTGATTATTTGCAAGGGATTTAAATGCAACAGTACCATTTCCTAAATCAACTTGTTCGAATTCTTCCCAAGCATCATAGCTATCTCTATTGGCTATTAGTGGATTATTTCCATAATTATCGGCACATACATATTTACTGTTTACAGCAGCCTTTATCGCTATAATTTTTGAAGGAGTTGGATTTGGATTTGAACTTCCTAAGTCATTCCAAATCTGCGCTAATAGTTGTCCATTATCTTGGCTATACTCCCAGAACATAGCTCCACCTAATCCTTTACTCTTAATAAAGGAATCTTTTACAGCAATAGATTGTGGATCTTCATAGGTTACTGCAAACTTTCCATTTTGAGTTAAATATGGAGCTTGCGCTGCTGAATCCCATTGTCTAACATATCCATTTTTATTTATATAATTATTTACTAGCTCTGTATAGGTTGGCCATCCACCTGATGTAGTTCTACCATAGAAAGGCATACCAAGATTTAACTTAGCTGCTGGAACTCCAGCATTCAAATAATTATTTACAACAGTTTCGCAGCTATACCCTGATGTTGCTAAGCTTGAATTATAAGTATTGGAATTTAATGTGTTTCCATTTGTGAAGTCATAGGTCATTAAATTTATATAGTCTACTATATTTTTTACATTTCCTATTTCAATCCATGAATTTACATAATCATAAGAGGCTCCAGCTGCAATAGATAAGATTTTACCAGTACCAATAGAGTTTCTAATTGCTTGAAGTAATAGAGTGAAATTCTGCTTATCTGAAGGACTTCTAGCTATTATTCCTCCACCACCATCTACTGGGTATTCCCAATCTATATCTATACCATCTAAACCATATTGATTTACATAATTAAGACAGCTTTGGGCAAAAGCACTTCTGCCAGCTGCAGTAGATGCTGCTTGGGAAAATCCATCCATTCCCCATCCACCTACTGATAATATAACTTTTAAGTTTGGATTCTTTGATTTTAACCCTGTTAGAGTTCTTAAATCTGAAGTATTATCAACCTTTATTGTATGATCAGAATTAATTGAAGCAAAAGCATAGTTAATGTGCGTTAGCTTTGAAACATCCATACTACTACTTGGAGATCCATAAATATATCCAATGACTTTATAGTTAGTAGCAGCAGATGCCTTTACATTAGGATTAACCCCTAAGGCTAGTAAAAGTGTAAAAATACTTGCTATAAAACTTGAAGCTATTTTCTTTTTCATTTTCCCATCTCCTTTTTAATAATATTTAGCTTGTCCAAAAAAATTAGTATGAGAATTTAATCACCTCCAATATATTTATTTCAATGGATATTTAATTGAATAGCAATTAATATGCCAAAACTAAATTATGTCTTGTACGTATTTGTTTTTTTCCTCATCGTTAAAATTTCATCTTTTACTAACTAGTGTTTTATTTATATAGTTGTGTTTTATCTTTTAGGCAATAGTGTTTTGTTATTAATAATGAAAAAACCTCAAATATTAAACACAAAATTTAAAGTGTTTAATATTTGAGGTTTCTTATATTTTAAATATATAAATTAAGATCATAACAATAGATTAAAAATATTGAAAGAATCGAAATATCTTCTTCTGAAATTATCACTCCATATATATCTTCAATTACTTTAACGTTTTCTGTTACTATCGTAAACTCCTCTTCGTGTTTTAAAATTATATCATTTATATAACTACTTATGAAACCCTCCTTAATATTCTCCTTGTTAATTATATTATCAAAATGTATAACGATAGCTCTATAGAAATCTTCATCTAATACCCTATTAAAGTTTTTCTCGCAAAGTTCTACAAATTTATAAGCCGCTTTAATACATATTGGATCACAAATATTCATAATATCCATTTCATTAAATTTCATTTCTATGCTTTCTATAAAACTCCTTATATAGCCATTTAGATTATACTCAACCAAAAACTTTATTTCATAAAAATCCTTTCCTTTACTTATTAGCTGATTTATTTTTAATTCAATTAATTTATTAAAATCAGGTTTTACAAATGTAGTTTTGGGTAAAAAGTCATCATCTTTAGGATTAAACACACAATATCTTCCAAGAGTAGTTTGTATACCTTCCAATATAATTTCGTATTCTATATTTTTATATAACCCCTCTCTAATATTGTCTTGGAGATCAGTGCTGTTAATTTTTATTGCTTCTCTTCTTTCTGATATAAACTGTAAGTATGCTTTTGCGCATATTAGTTTAATATCATTTCTTAGTTGTCCAATATTGTGATTACACCTGTATGCTAATAGTGCTCTTAAAGCATTGATTGATACTATTATTTCACTATTAAATTTAACTGCTTCTTCTCTAAAAAACTTGATGATTAATCCAAACCGTTCCTCATATGTTCTATGTGCAAGATCTGGCAATGTCAGTATCATTGGAAATCTTCTTATAAATGTTCTAAGAAGAGTTGAATCTGGGTTTTCTGTTGTTGCAGCAACAATTATTACCTTTGCTTCTCTCTCTTCATCTGTTTCTCCAAGTCTTCTAAATAATCCTTTATCCATAAAAGCAAAAAACATCTCTTGCCCTTCAGGTGGTAGTCTATGTACTTCATCAAGAAATAAAATTCCGCCATTTGCTTTTTCAATAAGTCCAACTTTATCTAAATCAGCTCCTGTGAAAGACCCCCTACTTACACCAAATAATTGACTTATTAATAATTGAGGATTATTTGCATAATCAGCACAATTAAAGGTTATAATATTCGAATCCTTGTCCATCTTACCCATTTCAATGGCATAGCCATGAAGTAAATCTGCAAACATTGATTTACCTACACCTGTCTCTCCGAAAATAAGCATATGCATTCCATTGGGAGGATATAATATGGCTGCTTTAGCTTGTTGTACTGCTGAATATAAGCTTGGATTATTTCTTGCAAATTTATCAAAAACTGTAACGTGTTTTATGTTATTCTTCTTATGAATTGGGCTATATAACACTGGCCTTCCTTTTGTTTTACTCACTCTTCCAAATTCAAATAGTCTATTAAGGTCATTGCTTACATTTGCACGACTTAGGTTTAAATCCTCTGCAATTTCAAAAGCACTTACTCCACTACCACTATAAAGTTCTTGTAATTTTTCATAGACAGCCTCCAGCCTTCTCATAAAATTCACCCCTGTAGCATTAATAATAGATATTAAAATTTATATACTCAGACAAAGTGTAAAAACTCGAATACTTATGAAATTTATTATATTTTATACAATTTTATAATAATTTGTATATATTTACAATATATTTTTATTTTTTTACAATTAGTAATTTAACTAAATTTTTTCTTTAATTAAAAAGTCACTTACTACTAATAATAAGTGACCTTTACTAAAACTTTCCTATGAAATATATTCTTTATTTATTCCCACTGCATGCTTTAAAAACTGAACCTATTCTCTCATCTAGTTTAAAATATCCTAAATCCATCATAATTATAGGGTCCACTTTTAATGCATTTGGCTTTCCACTATCTAAACATTCTTCCTTTGCATATACAGATACTATTTCACCTATAAACATAATAAAATCAAACATTGGAATGGTCTGTATTACTTTGCATAAATAGTTTACAGGACATTCTTCTATCATAGGTGCTTTTCCATTTTCATCATAAAAGGATTTAAATATATTAGATTTATCAGTTTTATTTCCAGTAATCGTGCCACATAAATCTGTCTTTTCTATTAAATCTGATGATGGTATATTTACACTAAAGTAACCACTTTCTATTACACCTTTGGTTGTGTAATGCGAATTCTTCAATGATATATATAGAACTGGCTTTTGACTTACTACGCCATAAGCTCCAATAGTTGCATAGTTAGGTTTCCCGTCAACTTCTGCTCCTGCCAAAACTGTGATATATGGTCCAAAAGGGATATTGGAAATCTTCTTTTTATTCATATCTTCTCTCCTAACATATAATTTATTTGTTGCAACATGAAAAATTATACGATAGAAAAATAATAATTTATAGACTTTTTCTTTTAAATTTATTATCATATAGATAGGGTACGCCCCTAAGTAAACTTAGTAAATCTACTCATATATATCTGAAAATTCAATTCTCACTTTTTTCATATAATTTCTTTCAAGTTGATTTGCACACTTATTTTTAGTATCATCATTAATTGAAATATCTAGCAAAGAAATAGTGAATTCACTGCCTTTACCTAATACACTCTTTACTGAAATACTTCCACCTTGCATCTCAACTAAAGATTTTGCTATAGCTAGTCCTATTCCACTACCTTCACATGATTTTGAAATAGATTTATCCACTTGAATAAACCTATCAAATATTAATTCTTGCATGCAGTCTGGAATTCCAATACCTGTGTCCTTTACAGAAATGCATACTTTATTGTCTTCTAAATGTATTTTAACAAAAATACTTCCACCTTTTTCAGTAAACTTTACGGAATTAGATAACAAGTTTAATATTATTCTTTCAATTAAATTAAGATCACAAGCTATAATTTTCTCTTCAATTTCTGTATCAAAAATAATAGCTATTCCTCTATCTTTAATAAAATCAGCTACAGACATAGTTATGTCTTCAATTATCCTTATAATATCATAATTTTCAAAATTCACATCAAAATTCAAAGCATCTATCTTAGTAATATCAATTAAATTTTCAATTATCCTTATTAATCTATAAGAATTTTGTTTAATCATATCTAAATACTTATTTAATGTATTATCGTAAAAGTTACTCTTCTCTACATTTTCTTCCATAATTTGCTCAGCACAATATATTACATTTAATGGAGTTCTAAGTTCATGAGATATATTCGCAAAGAAATCCGTTCTTAGTTTCTCATACTCTTTAAGCTTCCTATTTGTTTCCTCAAGTTTTTTCTTACTTTCTAAATTATTTTTGTTATTTATAAAATCTTGCGAAAAGTGCTTAAAATTGATATTAGATGCTATATAAGCAAAAAGTGCAACTATTACTACATTAACCATATTACTAAATAAAGATCTTATATCATGAACTATATGAAATATTCCTAATGAAAAAATTAGCATTGAAATGAAATAAGTAACAAATGCTTCTAATGGTGAGATATATAAAAGCGCTGATATACATAGAATGCATATAAGATATGCAGAGATTTGTCCACCTATACTTAGATTATTTAATGCCATAAACATACACCAATATAGTGATATATTTATAAGCAATATATAATAAACCCTTAAACTTAGTGTTTTTTTGTATTTTTTATGCATCTTCAAGAGAATGAACCATAATAAAATCAAAATTATCACTGTAATGTGTGAATAGAATAAAAATATATATGATGAAGTTTTAGCTCTCATAGGCTTATAAACAATTAAATCCATAATTAACAAAATCGTGTTTAATATCAAAAGTATTGTACCAACTTTTTCGCATCTACTTATATTTGTATATATTCTATGATTTTCAAATTCATACTTATATTTCTTTATATTTGACTTAATATTTCTAATTTCACTATATTTGTTTAAAATTGAACGCATGCTAACCCCTCTAGAAATAATTACATTTTATGTATTATTTTGTAATAATGCATATATTTTACCACATTATTAAACTATTCTACAATTATACCAATAACCCTTTTTATAACGAGGTTTTTTCGCACGACAAAAAAATCCATATATTGACTTATAATTCTAGAATGTTATGGTTTAATTAATACATGACGTTCTTTCATTCTTCTAAAAATAATATTTCCAACTTTCATTAATTCCAACCAGTGGTTGCATTTTAAAATCTTGTAAGATATACTCATTCTATATTTTAGAATTACTTTATTGTTTTATGAAGATAATGTTTTTCTCATTATCTTAAGGAGGTAAACTATGACTCAAGAAAAAATGTTGTCAATTATAATTCCAGTATATAACGCTGAAAAATTTCTAATTGATTGTTTAAATTCATTAGTAAATCAATCCTATAAAAATCTAGAAATAATATTGATAGATGATGGATCTAGTGATAATAGTAGAAAAATTATTCATACTTTTATGGAAAAGGATTCAAGGATAGTAGGTTATTTTAGAGAAAATTCTGGAGTTAGCTCAGCTAGAAATTTTGGAATACAGCATTCTAAAGGTGACTATATAACTTTTGTTGATGCTGATGATTGGTTAGACCTAAACGCTTATGAAGAAACCATTAATCAATTTAATAAAACTGATTGTGATGTTGTTCTTTTTAGCTATATTAAGGAATTTAGTTCTACAAACAGAATACCCGAGATACTTCCTTTTAAATCAGAAGAGGTCTTAGATAAAAATAGAATTTATAATGACTTGGTATTAAATTTAATATCTTTTGATGATGAAACAAAAGAGTCTATCATGGGAGCAATTTGGAGATGTGTTTTCAAAGCTGATTTGCTAAAACTTAATGAAATACTTTTTGATACTGAAATGCATTATGCTGAAGACTTGATTTTTTGTTTAAATGCATTTAGTAAAAGTAATTCTATAAGAATAATAAACAAGCCTTTCTATCATTATAGATTTAATACTTCTTCAATAACTGCTCAGTATAAAAGTGACCACTTTGAGAGGCAATTATTTATATATGACAAAATTAAGGGATTATTTAAAAACAATAATGATAATGTTTTAAATGATAGAATGAATATTATGATGCTTCGATATATAATAAATGGAATTGCACATATTTGCAATACTTCCATGACCTTTAATGAAAAATATAGTAGTGTAAAAAAAATACTTAACAATAAAAGAAGTGAAAATCTAAGAAAACACTATACTATTAAATCAACTAAATATAAAATACTTAAATATAATCTTCCCTTAATTACTTTTCTATTAATTAGTTATATAAACAAGAAAAGCAAAAAGAGAATGAGTAATTAATATACCATTCTACCATAAATTACTTGTATATCTGCTCCTTTTCTATACGAAATATTTACTATACGTGTAAAAAGGAGTGGTTAATCTGAAGTACTTAAGAAAATTTTCAACAATTCTAACTTTAGTAATGTTTTTTGCTTTTAATAGTCAATTTATTTCAGTTGCAGCACTTTCTGTTCCTAAAGCACCTACTTCACTAGCTTACTCTGGAATAACATCTGAGAGTGTTAAGTTAAGTTGGCCAGCTGTTTATGGTGTTAAAGGCTATAAAATCTATCGTTCAAGTAATAATTCAAGCTATTCATTAATAGCCTCAACTGCACTTACAAGTTTTAAAGATTCATCACTTACGCCCGGAGCATTATATAAATATTATGTAAGAACTTATACTTCTGCTGGTATATCTTCTTCTTCATCTACTCCGGTAATTAGTCTTAATACTAAAAAGAGTCAAGCATCAATACCTACAGCGCCTGCTTCATTAAATTATTCTGGTATAACTTCAAGTAGCGTTAATCTAAGTTGGGGTTCAGTTTCTAATGCTAAGGGTTATAAAATATATCGTTCTAATGTAAATAGCTCTACTTATTCGTTAATAGCATCTACTGCACTTACAAGTTTTAAAGATTCATCGCTACTACCTGATACAAAATATAGTTACTATATCACAGCTTATAATTCAGCTGGTTCATCATCAGGCTCAAAGGTAATCACTTTTTATACAAATAAAATAAGTCTTGATGCTCCTAAAGAATTTACATACTCTATAGTCTCATCAAGTAGTATTAAATTAAGCTGGACCTCTGTTACAGGTGCTACAGGTTATCAAGTATATCGTTCAAGTTATAATAGCCTAAGTTATTCATTAATTGCTACTACTTCTTCAACTAGCTATTTAGATTCAACATTATCTTCTAACACAAAATATTGGTATTATGTAAAGGCATTTAGCTCTAATGGTATTTCCCCAATTTCTCCAATAGTATATATTAGCACTACTAAAAAGATTGTACTTGGGTATGCTACATATTATTTTTCCGGTGATAGTTCCTCTTATAACTCAATGGTTTCCAATAATTCAACTATTGATGAGATTGCCACTGATACCTTCGCCACTGATGGTACTGGTAAAATTACTGGGCTAATTCCAACTAATCAAATTACTTATGCTAATAATAATGGAATAAATATATTTCTAATGATAACTAATAACTTCGATAAAGATATAGCAAAGAAATTGTTAGAAAGTTCAACAAATAGAAAAACACTAATAAATAATATTTTAGGTGCATTAAAAACTTACGGATATAAAGGTGTAAATATTGATTTAGAAAATATCTACTATTATGATAGAACTTATCTATCAACATTTATGAGTGAGCTTTATAGTTCACTTAAACCTTTAGGTTATTACGTAACCATAGCAGTCCCTGCAAAAACTAATGGTAGCGCCACTGATGATTGGGGCGGAGCCTTTGATTATTCTACAATTTCTAAATATTCAGATCAGATATTAATAATGACATATGATGAACATTATTTTGGAGGAACTCCAGGACCAATAGCATCCATTGGTTGGGTTGAAAATGTAATTAAATATGCACTAACTGTTATACCTAAGGAAAAAATATTATTAGGAACTGCTGCTTATGGGTATGACTGGTCTTCAAAAGGATCAAATTCTTATGGAGCATCAGAAATTTATGATTTAGCACTAAAGTATAATACTACAATAAAATGGGATTCTATATCACAATCTCCTTACTTTACTTATAAGGATTCTTCTGGAGTTATTCATACAGTATGGTTTGAAAATTCCTATAGTGTAAGCTTTAAACTAGATCTTGTAAATAAGTATGATTTAGCTGGAATAGGTATATGGAGACTTGGGCTTGAAGATCCTGCTTATTGGACAAGTATTAAAACAAAATTAATTAGATAAACTTATAATTTTCAGATTTAAAAACAGAGCAGAACAAGTGAATATCAGTGTTCTGCTCTGTTAACTTTTAAATAGTATTTATTTCTAGATTATATTGTTCCATATATTAGTAAGTTTCTTACCATCATCTTTATAATAAATATAAGCAGGCTGCCAGTAGGCTCCAATATACTCACGTTGTCTAGTATTAACTGATACATATATTTCACAAGGATTTTCCGTTGCCTCAATTCTTACAACATTATATCTTTCTGGAACCCCAGGCCATAAGGAACCTTGATTCGCACTTAAAGCTCCTGCTCCAATCATAATCATATTTGGATTAATATTTTGAGGATTTAAATAATCTAGACTTATTGTTCTATGCACATGTCCATGCATATAAATCTTAAAATTCTCATTTTGCATTGCATTTGCAAATGGAATATCCTTTCCATACCCATTAGTTAGTTCTTCTGGGTGATGCCCAACAGCTATTTTTATCATATTCTCTTTTGGAAGCATTCTTGATGCTTTTATTAATCCATCTACATCAAAATAAGTTACTTGACGATTAAATTGATCAATGTTTGCAGCTGTATTAAGCATAAAAAATGCTATTTTCTTATTATCTAAAAAATCCCCATATATTACTTTAAGTTGCTCCTTTGGGTTATCTGGAAATGGTTCACCATATAACTTTTCGTAAAGATATTTGCTATAATTAGTAAACTTCTTATCCCATTCTTCTTCATTTCTCTTTAAATAGAATATATCTGTCCCCACATTAGTTACTACTTTATCGTTTGGCCCTGGAATTCCCTGAGTCAAATGGTAACTACTCATAGTTACATCCCAGCTTAAATCATGATTTCCTGGTACAATAATTATTTTATTGTAAGGAAGCATTAATTTTTTACTTAGTATATCAATAAAGTGAAATGCTTTTTCAAAGGAAATTTGTGAGTTCCCGAAGTTTACAAAATCACCACTCACTACAACATAATCAATATCTTGTAATCTTAGTGTATTCTCAACATTATCAAAGTACACTTTCTTTAAATCTTTTATGAGAAGATAAGCTTCATTTTCTTCATCTATATTTTCATCAAAATGCAAATCACTTATATCTACGATATAACCTTTTCTTTTATAAGATTTCTCATTTGTGGTAATTAACTCATTGCTTGTCCAGTCTTTTGTTTCTCCAATCACTTAACCTTACTCCCCTTTCTAAGATTTCTTTTTCACTAATATAATATTCTGGAAAGTAATTATAGTTTATTAAATTTAATAACGCCTCTCTATGTTGTTTTAATATAAGATAATAATACAATCATACCAATCTTAATATAGTAACATGTATTATCCATTAATAATATTATATTAGTAAGATATTTAGGTTTATTAATATATCTCTTCCTATATAAGGAGATTGATAATAAATGAGACTATACACTATACAAGGTGCAACTGATGCATTGCTTTTTGTAGTAGAAGAAGGTAATCCTTCGGGGAAACCCATAGTTTTCATACATGGTGTTTCCCAAAACAAACTTTGCTGGATTCGACAATTAGATTCAGACTTATTAAGAGATTATAGACTTATAGTTTTGGATTTACGTGGTCATGGGTTATCTGATAAGCCCTTAATTGGATATGATGATGAAAAGATTTGGGCTTATGATATTCATTCAATAATCACCTATTTAAAACTTGATAAACCTTTTCTTGTAGGTTGGGAATATGGAGGAAAAGTAATACTTGATTATATAACTATTTATGGTGAAGAAAATATTTCAGGAATAAATCTTATTGATGTTGGAACCTCTTCTGGTATTTATGGTGGACGTTACTACACTTCGACATCACAAGAAATACTATCTGGGCTAATGTCATCGGATGCTTTAATATGTAACAATTCACTACAGGAATTTGTTCGTATGCTTTTTTATCACTCCCCTTCTGAAAAGAATTTTTACTTCTTCTTAGGCTTTATCTCCATTGTTCCACCATATGTACGTGAAGCAATAATTAAAAGAAAGGTTTCCTATGATGATCTCCTAACTAAAATTAATGTACCAGTACTTCTTACCCATGGTATCGAAGATGAAATACTCTATCCTTCTCAATCAATAGATAACTCAAAAATTATTAAGAATGCTAAACTATCCCTTTATGAAAACACTGGTCATTCACCTTTTTGGGAAAAACCTATAAAATTTAATAAAGAATTAGTTTCATTTATTAACGAATGTTATAACAATAAATATCATTCTTAGATCATAAAAAATATAGACCACCATACTAAATGATGTATGGTGGTCTATTAAATAATTGTCACTAATTAAGGATAATTTTAGAATCATAGCAGAAAATATATATAATTTATAAATATAGAAATAGGAGTGACTCTCATGAATAAAAATTACAACTCAAAATTTTCTATTATTACAAAATTGCTATTATCTTTATTTATATTACTATCACTTAATATTACTTATATAGCACTAAATAAAAGCTACAAAATTAAAGCTTCAGAACCTGAACTATATATAAGGCCAGAAAAAGTTAGAATAGATGCTGCTAAAAAGCTATTGGTAGAAGGTAACAAAAGATATGTAGATAATAAAACTTTTGCCAATGATATTAGTGATACTAAGCGTAAAAAATTATCAAGTAATGGACAAAAGCCATTTGCTGTAATTTTAAGTTGTTCTGATTCTCGAGTTCCTCCTGAATTAGTTTTCAATCAAGGTCTTGGGGATCTATTTGTGATTAGAAATGCTGGAAATGTTGTAGATCCAATTGTTTTAGGAAGCATCGAATACGGGGTTGAACACTTAGATGTTCCTTTAATTGTAGTACTTGGCCATGAAAAATGTGGCGCGGTTGAGGCAACTATAAAAGACGGAGAGGCATCCGAAAACATAGCATCTATTCTTAATAAGATTAAACCATCCTATAATAAAGTTAAAAATAAAAATCAAAATATTGATGAAGTTATTAATTTAACTGTTAATGTAAATATAAATAATTCAGTAGCAATTATTAGCCAAAGTCCTGTAATAAAGAAACTTTTAGATGAAAAGAAAATTAGCATTATTGGTGCCAAATATAAAATGGATACTGGAGAAGTTATCTACGATTTTAGTAAATAACAACTTTACTACATACCTTTTTTAGATAATGGAGAGCACTAAATTAAGAAAAATGGAGGGTTTATTCTTTATTTCTTAAAAAATCAGTTAGTACTCTATTAAAGTCTGTACATCTATCTTGATTTGCACAATGGCTAGCTTCATTAAAGTTAATTCTATAGTAATTTGCATTATCTATACACCACTTGTTAGTTAAATTACCAATGCTCCTCATAGAATCCTTTTTTCCATAAACTATTAAAGTCTTTTTATTTATCTTATATCCTTTTTCAAAATGAAAAGCATCAGCAGTTTTTAAAAATATTTTAACAAAATCTTTCTTACCAACCTCTTTTACTGTGCATTTTATATAATTTCTTACATCTTCTCTTAATGCACTTAATCTTATACCTATTGCTAGTAGTACACTCCACGGACACATTGGCATCAAAATATGTGCTACTTTAATATATACTTTTTCTAAAACTGATAATTTCATTGTATTACATGGGCAATCTATTAACACTAACTTATCTATTCTATCTGGATAGTAAAATGCCATTTCTTGTGCTAATATTCCTCCCATTGACTGCCCAACTAATATTGCTTTATCTATTCTTTCTATATCCATAATATTTATTAAGTCTTCTACTAATAACTTAATACTAAATTGTTTACCTATTGGTCTTGATAATCCATGCCCTCTTGCATCCCATTCTAATATTTTATTACTATATTTAATTGCCTCAACTTGTTCTTTGAACATATTATGATCTAAACCTGCACCGTGTAAAAACAATACCCAGGGTCCATCTACATCTTTAGACATCCAATAGTGAATGTTACATCCATCTTTCCTTATTGTTTTCGCTAATAAATTTTCCTTCATGTTACCACCACATCATCTTTTCTCAATTGTACTTATCTTTTTTAATTCATTATTAATACTATTTACAAATCTATCTTAATAAATGCAAAAAAAAGAACCCCATTTAATGAGATTCTTTTTATATACTTAGCTAAAATAAATATTTAGTGACCCATCATTATATTTTGCACTGGCTATTTCTTTAGATTGAAGCTTATTAGGTAATATTAAACTTCTTCTTTCATTTTTAATAGATATAGTTATCTCATCGCCTTTTTGAGATAGCTTTAATTCTTTTTTATCTATAAATGGCATATTAATTCTTAATAAATATCCTTCCTTATCGGTCTCAACAGTAAATATTTTATCTTTAAATAATATTTCTTCAGGGTTAACATCCCTATAAATACTATCCCCTACTTTTTTAAGCATATCATATTCTCTTAACTCATTATTCATTAGCTCAAGCTTGAAAATTGGAATGCCTTTAAAACTTTGATAAATATCTTCAATGCTTTCATTTTGGATTTTTTTCCACTTTTCAAAGTATCCCATTAGAGAATCCTCTGAAAAGATCTTGTTTATTATTATTCCATCTACATTATAATTAAAAAGATGAAGATATGAAAAACTTCTCTTTGCTTCCTTGACAACAATTTTTTCTGGTGTAGTAACTATTCTTAAACTTACTACATCTTTGTTTAAAATAAGAGAATGTAGTTCATCTATCTTAGAATATATCTTCTCAATGTCATCAAAAGCTTCATCACTTGGCATTGGAATTTTTACAGTAGCTTCAATTATTGGTTTAGCAATTTTTGCTCCCTTTCGTTTTATTGGGAAAAGCTTCTCCATCCACCATTTAAATAAATCTGGAAACTTTAGTAGAGACATGGTTTCTCCAGTTGGAGCACAATCTACTATTAATACATCATATATGCCCTCATCATATATATCTTTAATCTTTAATAAAGAAAGTAACTCCTCAAATCCGGGAAAAACTAATAACTCCTCACTCTCTATATTTTTTTCAGACTTTAACATCATGAGCTTTTCAATATAACCTTTTATATTACTCCAAGCCTTTTCATTTTCAATAATACTATCTATTTCCATTGCATAAAGATTTTCATTTATTTCTACTGGTTCATCAGAAAGTTTTACTCCAAATGAATCTCCTAAGCTATGAGCTTGATCTGTACTTAATACCAAAACTTTTTTTCCTTCACCTGCTATTTTACATGCAGTAGCTGCAGCCACACTAGTTTTGCCTACTCCACCTTTTCCTGTATACAATATTATCCTCATAAATCCACCTCCTGTAGTTTAAGAAAAATCAATATTTACTTTTTTTATACTTTTACTATTAGTTTCTTTAACCTCTTCCTTTAACAACTCCACAGCAACATCCTTTAAAATATTAACCGAATCATTTTCTAATTCTTCTACCTTTTCCCTAACTTTAGTAGGTAGTATTTCTTTTATTGCTTCATACTTCAATTTTTCAGCTTTTATAATTTTCTTAATAAATTCTCTATTCATAATCTTCACCCTCAATTATTCAAAATAAATGCTTAAAAGTTCGTTATTAAGTTTTGCCGATACAATTGAATACCTTCTTATTACATTAGGTACAGGAATATTTCTTTTGAAGTTTCCTATTTTTACAATTATATCTGTTCCAGATTCAAAAAGATCAAAATCTTTCTTGTCAGAAAAGGGAACAAATACATCTAGACGATAGCCCTTTTCAGTTCTTTCAAAAATTTCGTTTATTGTTGTTTTTAATACCTTAAATAAATTATTATCTTTTAGAGAATCATCTACAATTCTCTCTAGTCCTTTTGTTCCATTAATATCTACTTCATACCATTTTATTTTGTATATGGGGATGTTCCAAAACACCGAATATATCTCATCTAAATAATTTTTTTGTATCTGTTTCCACTTATCAAAAAAGCCATTGTCTACTTCTTCAGGTATTATTCTATTGATATATAGTCCATCCACATTAAAGTTATATAAATTTAAATACATATAACTTCTTTTGGTTTCTTCTACAACCATTTTTTCAGGTATTGTCACAAGTCTTATACTACAAACCTCTCTATTCTTTAAGAGATTTTGTAATGTTCCAAGTTTAAAATATAACTTTTCAACATCATTCATTGCCTTTTCATCAGGCATCTCTAACTTGAAAGCTATTTTTGAAATTGGTCTTAATACTTTAAGAGCTATTTTTTCTAATGGAAAAAGCTTTTCCATATACCATGAAAAAAGTTCAGGAAACTTTAATAATGATAAGGTTTCACCTGTAGGTGCGCAGTCTACAATAATCAAGTCATATATCCCCTCATCATATAGTTCTTTTATCTTAAGCAGTGAAAATAATTCTTCTATTCCTGGAAAAACTACTATATCTTCTAATACTTCTTTATCCTCCTCATTTTTAAAGGAAAGCATATTTTTAAATGCATCTGAAATATTTCCATAATATCTTTCCATCTCATGATTTGAGTCAATCTCCAATGCATAAAGATTATTAAATATTTCTATTGGCTCCTCCTTTATTTCCTTCATAAATAAATCACTTAGATTGTGTGCCATATCAGTACTTACAATTAGTGTTTTCACGCCTTCATTTGCAGCTTTTACTGCATGTGCCGCTGCAGTACTGGTTTTACCAACTCCACCTTTTCCAGTAAAAATTATTATTCTTCCCATTAATATCCCTCCAATAATTCTTTCTTAGAATAGTTCTTGTAACGAAGTATTTCTTTTAAAAAATAACTTAGTTTTCTAAGTTATTCTATTATTATTCTTTTGACCTTTTTAGGAGATTTTTCATCATCTTTGCTTTTCCCTTTTTTAAGTATCGAAAGTGTTTTGTTAAATATGCTCATAGCAGCAGCTTTTTCTTCTGCAGTTAAAGAATTAAATATCTCTTTAAAATAATATTCAAAGCTCTTTTTTTCTTCTTCCATAAAAAGGTTTCCTTTTTCAGTTAAAACAATATTAACTACCCTTCGATCCAAACTATCTCTTTTTCTTTCTACCATCATTTTCTTTTCTAGTCTACCAACAACTCCTGTAGCAGTATTTAAAGGAGCATTAATATACTCTGCTATCTCACTCATATTAACATTTTTCTTTCTATATAAAATTAAAAGAGTTAATATTTCATTTTTTGAATAATCTAAAAATGCATTACTCCACTGATCTGGAAAAAGCAAAAATTTTAGTTCATCAATATAATTGAAAATTAATGATTCAAAAGTAAAAGTTTCATTATGCGACATATTAATCTCCTTAAATAGTTCTTTGTCCGAAGTATATTTTCATTCTACACCCGAAGTAATTTCATGTCAATATGTTCCATTAATAATTCTCTATAAACTGTTCTCTTTCATTGTATAAGGTTTTATAACCTAAATTCAAAGATAAAAATACAGTCATACATACTGATGTACAGATGGCTATCATTATAGCTATTTGATACATAATAGCTGTAGTTGGAAGTGTTCCTGATAATATTTGTCCAGTCATCATACCTGGCAAAAAAATTATTCCCATTCCTAACATAGAATTCAAAGTTGGAATTAAAGCTATTTCTAAAGAATTATTTGCAAAAGGCCTTAGTATCTCTTTAGGCTCTATACCTAAATTAATTAGCGCATTAATTTTTCTTCTTTCTTTATAGACTGAATCCATAAAGGTTTTAGCTCCAATATTAATTCCTGTCATTGCATTTCCTATTATCATTCCTGCTAAAGGAATTGTATATTGAGGATTAAATAGAGATTTGCCAATAACAACTATTACAAAAAAAATTAAGACAAAGAGACCTGAAAAAGTCAAAGAAATTCCTATTGCAACTTTAAACTTTTTATTAAGATCATTTCTACCTTTAATTACCCTATTAATAGAAAAAGCTATCATAAGTACTATAAATATTAAAGTATAAATAGGCTTGGGATTACTAAAGACATATTGCAAGATATATCCTACTAGTATTAATTGAACTGACATCCTCAAACTTGCAACTAACAAAAGTTTTGTTTGCTTAATCTTAGATTTTTTCATAAGGATTAATACTATAATTAGTAGTAAATATATAAGTAAAAATTGAATAATACTTAATGCAACTGCCCCCTTCACCTTACTCTCTCCTTTATGATTTCAATTTTATTTTCACAAAACTCATTAGTAATGTTTTTGTCATGACTTACAATTACTATTTCTATATTTTTTTCTTTACAGAAATTAATAATATTCTTAATCATTTTCGAACTATTTTTATCATCTAAAGCCGAAGTGGGTTCATCTAATAGCACTACTTTTGGGCATAATGACAGAAATATTGAAATATAAACCCTTTGTCGCTCCCCTCCTGATAAAGTTGCTGCATTTTGATCCAATGGAACATTTACTAGACAAAGTTCAGTAATATATTTCACATAATCTTCATTTGGAATTGGAAGTCCTCTTAAAGAATAGATTTTTTTAAAGTTATCTAATATACTATCTTCAAATAAAAATGGTTCTTGAGAAACCAAACTTACATCTCGTCTCAATAAAATTGGATTATATTCATTTATATCCTTCCCACCATACAATAATTCCCCAGCTTCAGCACTAATTGAATTATTTAATAACTTTAAGAAAGTGCTTTTACCACTACCACTTTCGCCTACGATAAAATTAACCTTTCCTTTTTCAATAATAATGTCATTATATATTAACTTATTTCTATAAATTACATTCTTAGCTCTAAATAAAGGTTCAATCATGATATTCACTTCCTTAACCGAAGAATATATACTTGATAAATCAATCTAGATATAAAAATATGCTATTGATATTCTAATTTTAGGGTATCACAGAAGGAATTGTAGTACAAGCGAAATAAAAACGTATTAGAGCTTAGTGCTCTAATACGTTTTTACTTAATATGTACCTTGTTCATTATATGTTTTGTGCAATTTTGTTTAATTCTTCTGACATAGCTGTTATTTCTTCTACACTTGCTGTTATCTCTTCTGTAGCTGCTGCTTGTTCTTGACTTGCAGATAAAGACCCTTGGCTTTTTATACTTGCTTCTTCAACTTTTGATTTTATTCTGTCAGTTAATTCTTTAATCTTTGGCACTGTGCTTTTGGATTGCTCTGATAATTTTCTTATTTCTTCTGCAACAACTCCAAATCCTCTTCCTGCTTCACCTGCTCTTGCTGCCTCAATTGCTGCATTTAATCCAAGCATCTTAGTTTCATCTGCTATTTCTTTAATAAATGAAGATACTTCATTTATTTCTTCTGATAAACTAGTTATCTCTTGAATTTCTCTATTAAGTTCTTGCTCATTTGTATGTATACTTGTTGCAGACGCTGCTAATTCTTCTATTGCCGATGCTATGCCTTCAAGACCACCTTCAAGATTTTGTGACATGTTACGTAGATTAGCTGCAACCTCTTTAGGCGTAATTATCGCAAAGCTTCCAACTGCTTCTTCTGGATTATCCTCATCAAAAAGTGGATAGCAAGCTTCAAAGGTTGGTATTCCATATACTGATTCATCAAGTTCTACTATAGTCGGTTGCTTTGAGTTCATAGTTTTTCTTGCTATTGAATCACTTGTAAGTGTATCATTAATTTTCAACTCTGGCACATCAAACTTTTTAGATGCTTGTTTACCTAATATCTTAGTAGTATTAGTTGTAAATAAAGTAGATCCTTCAGGAAACATCTCTGATAACATTGGAGCAAAGTCTGGAAATGCCTTTACTACAGGATGTAACCTTGGAATTAAAATAGAAAATGCTCCAACCACTTCATCCTCATCATTAATCAAAGGAATTGCAACTGTTCTTAATCTTGTCCCATAAAGTGTGCTTGGAATATTTTCAGCTAATGTTCTTCTCTCATTCATAGCTTTTTGGGCCATGCTGTTACTTTTAATTACTTCTCCTACATTAAACAAATCCAATTTAAATGCATCTGACTGCTTTCTCCATGTAATTGTATCCCCCTCAATAACTAAGTATAAGATTCCTCCAGGTATTATGTTAACCTGAAGTTCTGCCATAGCCTTTAAATATTCTAATCCATTAATTGATATCATGATACTAACTCCTTTTCTAAGTCATACTTAAAAATTTCTTTTTTTAGGTTTGATGCATTGAGTATTATTATTATTCTTTGTTCTATAATATTGATTCCCTCAATACTATTTTTACTTATGCCCATAATTTCTGAATCTAGAACCTGAATATCTCCTCCATTAATTCTTATGACTTCAGAGACATCATCAACAATTATCCCTGCCTTCATACCATCAATATCAAGTATTAATAATCTACTATCGGATGTTCTTTCTTTTACTTCGATTCCAAATCTTTTCTTCAAATCAAAAACTGGAATTGCTTGTCCTCTTAGATTGATAATACCTTCAATAAATGAAGGGACATTAGGCATTCTTGTAAATTTAGGTATGCGAATTATTTCTTGTGCGTACGAAATATTTATTGCATATTCCTCTTCTCCTAAATTAAATACTACTAACTGATAGGAATTCAAGTATAACAGCTCCTTCCACAAAAGTGCTTTAATTTTAAATTTAGTTACTTTTGTCTGTATTTGTAATTTTTGCATAAGCAAATTTATTTTAATTATAACTTTCATTAACTTTAATTTATAACAAAATTTTATTGTATAAAATACAACAAAAAACTGTAGAAGGGGAAGCTATAAGTTTCTCCTTAATAGCTTCCCCTTTATAATATTTATTTTTATTTCTAATATTTAAGATTGAACAATTTATCTTTTAAAGTATTCTTATTTCCCTGTACTAGCTTATTTCATTATCCTTAAAATATCCTAATGTGTAATTAATAAATTTCTTAGTAATTATATTAATCTTTTTAAATTTATTTGTAATAAAACCTACCTCTATTTTGAAGGGTTTATCTTTAAACGATATAACTGAAATTTTATCATTATTTTTAGCAGCGTTAATTGAATTTAATTCAGGAAGTATTGCTATACCCTTATTGTGTGCAACCAATCCAATAATTCTATCTAACTGTGAGGTTGTAAAAATAATATTGGGATTAAATCCTTCTCGAATACAACTTTCAATAATAAGATGTCTAGATTTATAATCAGTGGTTAGCATTATAAATTGTTCATCTGCAAGTTCTTTAAGCTCTACTTCTTTCCTATTAGCTAAGTAATGATTTTTATTAACTAAAAGCATTACATCACTTGTCGCAACAGGTATAAAGCCAAGTTTACTAGCATTTATAGGTTTTACGGCAAAAGAAATATCAAGTAAATCCTTCTCCATATATCTTTCACATGCATATGAACCTAACTCCACAATTTCTAAATTTACATCAGGGTGCCTCTCATTAAATTCGCATATAATTAATGAAAAAAGGTCTGAGTATAATATATTAGGCAAGCCCAAGCTAATAGTCCTCTTTTGGAGATTAGCCTTATCATTTAAGAAATCTAACATTAAATCAAATTCCTCAATAATCTTTTCTGATTTTTCTAGTAATAGACTTCCAAACTCCGTTAGGATTACGCCTTTAGATGTACGTTCAAATAATTCAACTTCAAATTCATTCTCTAAATTTTTAATTATCTTGCTTAATCCCTGCTGAGAAATATGAAGATTTTCAGCAGCTTTGGAAACACTTCTGTCCTTACATACCTGAATAAAATATTTTATTTGCTTTATCTCCATCTCGTACTCCTATAAGTTAAAGGACTAAATAGTTTTTACTTTAACCATCTCATATATTTTCTTTTTTGTCGTTGTAGTTTTATATATAATACTTTAATTAAAAAAACTAGTAAAATTTTAATATACTTAGATATTATATTTACTAGACTCTTTATGAAATCATCTCGCCAACTATGAAATATTATTCTTTTATTATATAATCAATTATTTGCTTTTATCAAACAGTTTAATTTCATTTCTAGTTTTATTTTTACTTAGTAACCTTCGTCATATGATTTACATATTTTATATAAAAGGTGATATATTTTCGTAAAATTCAATATATATTTTATATTTGAAAGGAGTTATTAATTATGTCTGAAAACATTCTTCATGGTTATAATACTATCAATAACTCTAATGTAAAATTAACACCATGCACTGGAATCCCTGCTGAATCAAGTAAAAGAACTCCAACCATAGGGTCCTGCATAGGTGTTTTATATGAGTGTGGGAATAAAAACCCAAATACTAGCTTTTGTAAAGAATGTGGTTCAACAGTTTATTGCGTCCATAATGGAAGACTTATTGCTGATACTAAAAACTATATCTTAGTTAATCACTATAAGCTTGATAGCGCTGGTTCACCTAAAGAGGAAACTAGAATCTTTTATAAATATCAAAGATATCCACATGTTGTAGATTATAAGGTTACTCCTGACTTACCCAAAACTGACCCTCGTTATTGTAAAGATTTTAGGTCCAAATCCATCCCTGGCATTATACCATCAAATGCTGTTGGAATTGAATTTTATAAAGATCCAGTGAAAAAGATAAAAGATATTAAAAATGGTAGATATGTCTTTTGGCTAGAGTCAGATGAAACTAGACATTGTGTAATAAATAACGCGAATATGAGTAAAGTTTTTAGAGTATATTATTATCATTATAAAAAACCTTCCTGCAATCCTTCGGGAGGCATTCCAAGACTGGAAGCGGAGTTAACTTGCAAAGATAATGTCATTTGGGTATTTAAACTCACCAAAAAAGATCATAAATTCGTTGAAAAGTGCTAATAAAAAAACTTGTAAAAAGAATTTAGAATGCATAACGATAAATGCATAGAAACTTTTTACAAGTTTTTATAATAGAATTTTTAAAATCTAATAATGCGTTGGCCCGGCAATTGCATTTATTGTTGATGATTGAATTACGGCATTTGTAATATTAAAATAATTAGTATTTACTCTTATGGAATAGGTGCTAGAGCTTCCACATAATAATTCATCACAATACTCAATACTAAATGATTCATTCTTTTCTAGTGTTATAAACACATATTGATCCTCTTCTGCTCCACTAACAATTTGATCCATTAATATCTTATACGGCCAAGAAGCTAACTCTTTAATTTCCCCTTTAGTATTAGTTCTAACTAGTGTAAAAATAAGATCTAGCTCTTCTAGTACTGTCACTGAATAACTTAATATACAACTAAAATCAATCTTTATAATTGCTCTAGTCAATAAAGTTGTATCAATGCTTACACTAGCTAGAGTTGATCCACTTGTTGGCATATTAGATAAATCTACATATCCGCCTTGTCCACATGCCAAAATAACTCCTGTAGGACATGGAGGCTTAATAGAGCATCCTCTCTCCTCACTACAATTATATTCCCTCATTAGTTAACACTCCCAATACTTAAATTTATAAATCAAACAAACATCTTCAATAGAAAAGATTTTACATTTATAAATTATTGTTCTACTTAGTACATAATACACAACTTTTAAATAATAGTTACTCTATTCGTAATTTCTTAGAGTTCTTTTTAAAAATTCCCTTGTACGTTCTTTCTTAGGATTTTTGAATATTTCCTCTGGATTTCCTTCTTCTGCAATTACACCTTTATCCATAAATACTACTCTATCTGAAACCTCCTCTGCAAATCCCATTTCATGAGTTACAACTAGCATAGTAAGGCCTGATTCTGCAAGTTTTTTCATAACTTTTAATACTTCCCCCACCATCTCTGGATCTAGTGCTGAAGTAGGTTCATCAAAAAGCATAACATCTGGTTCCATAGAAAGAGCTCTTGCTATTGCTACTCTTTGTTTTTGTCCTCCCGATAATTGCTTAGGTTTAGCGTTAATAAATTGCTCCATTCCTACAACTTTCAAATACTTTGCAGCAACTTTTTCTGCTTCCTCACTTGTACGTTTTAATACGTTCATTTGACCAACCGTACAATTACGTAAAACATTATGATTATTAAATAAATTAAATTGCTGAAACACCATTCCTAATTTGGTTCGATATCTATTTATGTTGTGCTTATCATCTAAAATATCCTCACCTTTATATATAATTTTTCCTCCACTAGGTCTTTCTAATAGATTTATACACCGTAAAAGAGTTGATTTTCCTGAACCAGAAGAACCTATAATACATATTACTTCCCCCTTTTTCACTGAAAAGTCTATATCTTTCAGCACTTCATGTGTTCCAAAGGATTTACTTAGATGTCTGATATCTATTACTTTTTCCATCACTTTCACCTCCACGTCAAAATATATTATCGTAATTATTAGAACGCTTTACTATATCCTCTGGTGTTTCTACTTGCATCTGATTAGCATACATAATATAGTTTTCTGGTCCATCTAATTTTCTTTCTATAAAACGTAATATCCTTGTTACTGTAAAAGTCATAACAAAATAGATAACACAAGCAACAAAGAACGATTCAAAATATCTAAAATTATTACCTGCAATTGATTTAGTTTGAAAGTATAGTTCTGTTACCGAAATAACATTAAGTACTGAGGTGTCCTTTATATTAATTACAAACTCATTTCCTGTAGCTGGTAAAATATTTCTAATTACTTGTGGTAGAATAACGTTTAACATTGTTTGTATATGATTCATTCCAATTGCATTAGCAGCCTCAAATTGCCCCTTATCAATTGAAACAATTCCACCTCGAACAATTTCAGACATATATGCACCTGTATTAATTGAAACTATAAAAATTGCTGCATAAAATCTGTTCATATCTATTCCAAAAGCTAGTGCAGAACCATAATATATAACCATTGCTTGCACAATCATTGGTGTCCCTCTAAAAAATTCAATATAAATTGAAAAGACGATATTAATCAACTTTAACAAATATCTTTCAATGCCTCTTTGAGGCATTGGAATCGTACGTACAACTCCTATAAATAACCCTATGATTGAACCTAATATAGTTCCAATTACGGATATTAATAGCGTAATGCCTGCACCACGAATAAACATTGGCCCATTTTGAGATATAATTCTTATTATCCACTCTGAACTCATATTTTCTCCTCTTTCTATTTTTAAACTTTAAAATATTACAAAACCGACTACATTAACTGCACTCGGTTTATAATAATTATTACTTTGCTGCAGGCTGATTTTTTATTGCAGTATCCATAATTTTTGTCTGTTCATCTTCTGAGATACCTGATAAGATTTCATTTATCTTTGGAGTTAATTCACTTCCCTTAGCTACTCCTACTGCTATCGCTGTATCATCATCCGACGTTTTAAATCCAGCTTTAAACTCCACCATCTTAAAATTGTTATTTGCAGTTTCAGCACTAACACCTTCAGGCTTTTCTGATACGTACCCATCAATCATGCCTGACTCAAGTGCAACTCTCATAGCTGGGAAATTATCCATGGCTGGTTGTTTACTAACTCCTTGAATTTGATCAATTACTGTGTAATGAAATGTATTTAATTGTGCTGTAATTTTAGCACCTTAAAGTCTTGAATTGATGTTGCACCATCATACTTTCCGCCTTTCTTTACAACCATAACCAAATTTGATTTATAATAGTTATTTGAAAAATCAATTGTTTCCTTACGTTCTGCTGTAGGAGACATACCTGCAATAATTGCATCAATCTTACCTGAGGTTAATGCAGGTACAAGGCCATCCCATTCTGTCTTTACTATAACTAATTTTTTACCTAGCCCTTGCGCAATCTTTTTTGCTATCTCTATATCATAACCTCCTGCATATTCTGCACTACCATCGATTTTTACTCCACCATTTGAATCATCCATTTGAGTCCAGTTAAATGGTGCATAGCCAGCTTCAAGACCGACCTTAAAAGTTTCTTCTTTGGTACTTGCTTCATTTGTTTTGCTTGTCCCACAGCTTGTCATACCTAATGCAGATATACACAGTACAGCTGCCAATAACACAGATAATTTTCTTATCATATTTCCCTTCCCCTTTCACTACTTTTAATTTATCTTTATCTTTTAAATGGCTTCACCGCCACCTTTGTTTTCAATTTGAGTATAAAAAAAGATCTGAGGTGAACTCAGATCGCAAGTAGCATATTTGCCCTTAATTCCTCTCCTTTCCCAAATGAGATAGCACAACTCAATAAACTGGGAAGTTTATTGAGACAGTCCTGTAGCTCTTAACTACAGACCCAGCAAATAATACTGAGAATATTATAAGCTTCGGCGACATTTCCTTCTTATTAGTATCATTGCTTCTCAAACTCCACTAAAAACTGTTAAATATCGCGCCTCTACCCCACCTACTTAAGTGAGGTTATATTAAATTATAAAATAAGTTTACCTTACATATCTTCCTAAGTCAACCCATATTTGTATATTTTTTACAGCCATTGGATTCTCCTCAAATTTAAAAGGTGGAGTTTTACTCCACCAATAATTTTATGATACAAATGTAAACTACATTCTTTTTGAATAGTAATTTGAAAAGCTTATAAATAGTATACCTTCTATTAGAAGCAATGACGAAACAAGAATTAAAACTAACCTATCTGCATTCATAAAGCCTAAGGCTAAAACCAGTATACAAATTATAAAGTTCATTATTTTACTCACCATATAACCTGATTTTTCTTTTATTCTAATATTACGTTCATCATTTACTTCAATATCCTTTAGTTTTTTTAACTTTTCATCTTCTAACCTTGTGGTAAAGAAATTTCCAACTAGGTTTCCTATACCTAAAACAAAAAATGCTGAACCAAATCCAAGGCAAATGCCTGAAATATTTTTTACATTCTCATCTGCCATTATGAATTTTCCCAAAAGTAACATAGCAACACCTAAAATTAATAAAACTAAATACATAAGAGTTTTTTTATTATTCATTTCTCTTCCTCCTCATATATAAAAATATCTTCGATTGACATTTCAAAATATCTCGCTATTTTAAAGGCTAGTACTATAGATGGATTATATCGCCCATTTTCTAATGAACCTATTGTTTGCCTTGAAACCTCTAATGCTTCGGCAAGTTCTTCTTGCTTAATTCCTCGTTCTTTTCTTATTTCTTCTAATCGATTTTTCAAAGATGAACCTCCTCTCATGGAAAGTTTACTTTCCATATATATAATAGCATTATTTTTCCAGAATGTAAAGCTTACTTTCCATGAGTTGTCAAAAAAAATAAGTAGATTATCTATAATCTACTTCTATACTCACTTGGGGTAATTCCAATTTGTTTTTTAAAAAATCCATAAAAGTTTGAAGTACTTTCGAACCCGCATAAAAATGCAATATTAATTACGGTATCATCTGTATTTTCAAGTAAAGCCAGTGCTTTCTCAATCCTAAGTGCATTTATATATTTCACTGGTGTAATACCAAATTTATCAGAAAAGACTTTTATCATATGATTCTGACTTACTCCTAATCCATTTAACTTCTCTTCCAATTCTATATTACTTGAATAATATGAATCAAATAACTCTTTAATCTTAAATGCAAGTTCATCTATTGGATTAAAAGTCAAAAGATCTGGTCGACATCTTTTACATGGACGAAAACCTTTATCAACTGCCTCTTCAAAAGAATTAAAAAACATTACATTATCTCTTAATGGCTCCTTTGATTTACAAGAAGGCTTACAAACTATCCCTGTAGTTTTTACTCCATAATAAAATAATCCATCATAATTTTCATCATTATTAATTACTCCATCCCATTTTTCTTCTTCTTTTAATATCATTTACTCCTCCTAGTATTCTCGTTTCATGCTTCTTATATTGTCTTTTGCTTCCTTACTGACTTTTAATGACTCTCTAATTTTTTGCAATACCTTATTATATGTAAAATTATCAAGAGAATTATTATTTAAATATTTCATTGTTTTTTTTGGAAACTTAACATAACACATTGAAACGGCCCAAGCTACCCCCATTTTTGCATAATAACCTTCATGGTTTATGCTGTCTAATAATATAATCACTTTATCAATATATTCTTCATTAATATAGTAGTCAATTAACATAACAATTCCAAATCTAACTTCAAACTCTTCTTTAGATTTTAAATAATACTCTATAAATGCTAAAACTTTTTCCATATTAAATTTAGTAAATTTTAATCCTACACAAAAGCTATCACAAACCGACCAATTATCAATTTTATGTATAAAGTTTGCTATATAGTTTAATCGTTCATTAACATCTGCTTTTACATATCCCAAAACCATCCCTTGCAGCATAACTTCCTCAAAATAGTCATCTCTAGCAGAATTAATATACGTCTTCCATTCACCCTTTGCTAACTGTTTTGCCATTTTTCTTAAATATGGCAGTCTAACTCCAATTATATTATTAACGTTTGGACACAAAGAACTCTGAAATTTTTTATATTCTTCATCTTCTAAGCTAAATAATATTTCTCTAATTTCCTTGTACACATTAACCACCTATTGTAATATTATTCTTCTCATTTCTCTTGTTTTCTATTTCTAAGAGTTTTTCTTTTATTCCTAATCCTCCTGCATAACCTACTAATTTTCCGTTAGTTCCTATAACACGATGACAAGGAATGATTATAGGAATCGGATTTTTATTATTTGCCATACCAACTGCACGAGATGCTTTTATATTTCCTATCTTCTCTGCAATATTTTTATAGCTACATGTCTCTCCATAAGGTATTTCTTTAAGTGCATTCCAAACTTTTTGTTGAAATTCTGTACCTTTGGGCTCAAGAGGAACATTAAAACTCTTTCTTTCTCCTTCAAAATATTCCTGCAATTCTTTTGCAGCTTGTTTGAGCAATGTTGTTTCAATCAGGTTAATCTCTTTGGGCATTTCAGAATTAAAATTAATGTGCGTAATGGCTCTTCCATTCTCTATAATTAATATCTTACCGATTTTTGTTTCATAATAATAGGCGTTCATTTATATACCTCCAAGTATACATATCTAATATATATTAAGTTTACTATATTCAAGTCTCCATGTCTTTCGAAATATCACTCTGTAATTTAATAAATAAAAAATACCGCAAAAGTCTTACTTTTTGCGGTAAGCAAGTTTCTATTCTGTTTTTTTCATTTTACTTCTCCAACTGCTAGCAGCTAATATTAATGTAATTACAAAAAATATTGAAAAGAATTTAAAGCTTAAGCCTATAGAGCGAATAAGCTTGCCAACCTCTTGTGCACCATTGAAATTATCTATTCCTACAAGTACTCTAGAAACCAATTCAGAAGGTATACTAAATTCTATAGTTAATATAACCAAAGTTTGACTTAATGCACGTCCTAAATTATAAATAGTATAAAACATCCCCGAAGCTGAACCTGTTTGCATTTTAGGTACTGATGATAATACTGCCTTAGCTACTGATGGCCAGGCAATACCATTTGCAACTGAAATTATAATTAGTGGTATTACTACAGCTGAAACATTTAAAACATTCCCAAGGTTACCAAGCAATAAGAAGCCGATTGTTAAAATAAAGCTTCCAATAATAATCATTTTTTCTGTTCCAAAGTGATCAGCTAATTTTCCTCCCAAAGGACCCATTATAAGCTGTGGTGCAGATAAAGGAATTATAAGAAAACTTGATTCAACTGGGCTTAGGTGTAACGCTCCCTGTAAGTATACTGTTAGAAGCAACGTTATTGAAAAATATGCTATGCAGTAGCTTATGGTTATTCCTAATCCAACAGTGTAATTTTTATATGAAAACAAGCTAAAATCAAATAGTGGATTTTCTACTTTGAGCTCATTTATTATAAAGATAATTCCTAATACTATAATAAAAATAAATGCTACAATAGTTTTTAAAGACGTCCATCCCCACGCTTCTCCTTCTGAAAGAACGAGCATTATAAGAGTTAGACAAATGCCAAAACTTATAATTCCCCTGAGATCAACTTTAAATTTTCCAATAACATTAGTACCTTCAAGAACTATAAAAGCTCCGATTACTCCTATAATAGCAAAGGGAACTGTAATGAAGAAAATTGTTCTCCATCCATATTCACTTATTAATGCTCCTCCTATAACTGGACCTACAAGTGCTCCTATGACCCATGATGTAGAATTAATTCCTAACGCTAATCCAAGCTGCTTGTCTG
Organism: Clostridium paridis; assembly: GCF_016765615.1. Classification (GTDB taxonomy): domain Bacteria; phylum Bacillota; class Clostridia; order Clostridiales; family Clostridiaceae; genus Clostridium_T; species Clostridium_T paridis. The sequence goes on from NZ_JAESWA010000022.1 coordinate 287,267, forward strand.
GAAATGTTTTAATAATTATAGGAGTTGCAGTTGCTAACGCAAATGCTGCTCCCACTCCTTGAATAATTCTATAAAAAATTAAGCTTATCCCAGAATTAGCAATACCACATAATACTGTACCTATAGTAAATATTATAAATCCCCATATAAATATTTTTTTATTTCCAACGATATCTGCCAATTTTCCTGCTGGTAATAAAAGTACTGTACTTGCAATAATATATGAAGTTATTGTTAGCAACCCCATTGCTACATTCATATCAAGACCTTGCATTATTTTGGGTAGACCAATTATTGTAATTGTAGAATCAACATTAGTAATAAACGAAACTAATGTGACTACTAATAAAACACTCCATTTGTATCCTTTTTTATTTTTCATAATTTTTCTCCTTTTAGTTTTAGAATTATATTTTAAGCTAAAATCGTAAAGCCTAGTTCACCTCTTTTCTTTATATTTTTCAATCTAAAACTAGTTTACATGAAAGCATATATCAAGTAAAATGAATGTTAATGATAATATAATTCACTTTTTATGATATACGAAAGGTTTGAAACTTATGGAAAGTAATGAACTTAGAATATTTAAAACAGTTGCACTTGAAGGGAGTATTACAAAAGCTGCTCAGATTTTAGGATATGTACAATCAAATGTAACTGCAAGAATTCAACAATTAGAATCTGAACTCAAAACTCCTCTATTTTATAGACAACGTGGCATGGTTTTAACTCCATCTGGTGAAAAGCTCTTAGTTTATGCAGAACAAATCCTTCATTTACTTGAGGATGCTGAAAAGGCTTTAGATGATTCCATTAATCCATCAGGCTCTTTAGCTATTGGTGCTAATCATACGTTGTCCTCACTACATCTTCCCGCAATTTTATCAGAATATCATAAAGCTTACCCTAAGGTTGATTTATCACTTATAACTGGTAATACTAATGAACTTATTTATAAGGTTCAACACTTTCAGATAGACGGAGCTTTTGTTAAGTCATCCTCAATATCTGATGAAAATATCATTAAAGAACTTGCATATGAAGAAAACTTAGTTCTTATCTCTAGCTCAAAATATAATGATATACAAGAGGTATATTATAAGCCATTTATAATGAACACTGTTGGATGTCCAAATAGATTTCAACTAGAAGAATGGCTAAAAAGCAAAGGAATTTTTAACATTCGGTACATGGAATTTAATAATCTAGATTCGATTATTGAAGGTGTAGTGGAAGATCTAGGTGCATCTTTTGTACCAGAATCTTCGATTGAAGAATATGAGCAGCTTGGATTAATTAAATCATTTAAGATACCGCAAGAATATAGTCTAGCAAAAACATTTTTTATTAGACATAAGGATTCTCTTAAAACAAATGCACTTCAAAAATTTATAGAAATAATTGAATCAAAAACATCCTTTCATTCAATTATTAATTCAGACTATAATTCTTTAAAAACTTTAACATAGTAACTTTAATATAAATACACTATTTATATATTGAGTTATTAAGGAAGTAAGCTTATGAGTAGTTTAAATACTGAAAAACTTTCAGTTGAGTTTGGATCAGGAACCACACCCACAGCCCCTATTATACCAAGACGTTATACTCTCACTCATTCAGATATAACTGCAGAACTTTTTTTAACTATATGTAGCGATTATGCTTATGGTGAATTTACACATATGAGAGATGAAGTTTTAGGTGAATGGCTTAATGCTGATGAAATATATTTATTTCATGTATCATTAATGTTAGATGGAGAATTTGGTCCAAATACAAGAAATATCGTATTTAGACGTGAATTACCCCTTGCTTTAGAAGCAATTAGATATGGTGATAGAAAATTATTTATTCTAAATCCCATATTAGACATTTGTCCAATAATAGTTAATTTTAATTCAGCAGACCCTTACTACAATTCTATCGAAAATTGGGGATATTTTTCTGAATACGATATTACCAAGTCCTAACAAACCCAAAGATGCCAGCATGTCTATAACAGACGTACTGGCATTGTTCAAAGGTCTCTATGCAATTTTCTACTTATTCCTGATAATGTATAGTCTTTTATTAACTTTCCATCCTTAAACACGACTTCTAATTTGTATCGGCAAATACACTAAATCGTGTAATGCTTCAATATGCTTTGTATCTTTATCTTTATCTCCCATTGTTTTATAAAAATCTGTTAATAAAAGTAGATTAATCACAGCTATACCCCTCTATTAATTACCTTAACTTGTAATGATTCAATTACATCTAAGGCTTTATCATGTAGTTCATCATCGAAGCTAGCACATAGACTTGCATCAACTGAAATATTAGCATTAGTATATTGTGATTGAAATATTACTACATTACTTATTACACATATATTTGTAACTACTCCAACCATCTCTATTTCATCTATATTCTCTCCAAGTTCTTTAGCAATTTTAAGCATGACTTTTGGTGATATTCCAAAACTTCCTTTATTATAATGAAGAGTATTTTTTACCTTCACAAATTCCTTAAGCTTTCCAAAAAGTTCATGTCCTTTTGTACCTTTAATGCAATGAATTACAGGGAGGTTTTTTCCTTCTCTAGTTTCTAAATAATTATCATGATGAGTGTCATAAGTAAATAAAACCTTATGCCCTTCATGTAAATATTTATTCACCTTATTATAGATTCCATCTTCTAAAGTTTCAGCCTTTTTAAATCCTAAGGCTCCATCCACAAAGTCTTTTTGATAATCAATTACTACTAATAATTTTTTCATAATACCTCTCCTAAATCTCAAAAATAGTATTTTCACAGTGAGTAACTGCAAGATATATTTCTTTTGCTCCCATCTCTTTAAGTTTCTCTTCTGTTAACATAAATGTACCACCCTTTGAGCATAAGTCGACTAATATTATTGCAACAAAATTCTCATTCTTAATATTACCACTTATCTCTAACATTTGATATAACCTGTTTTAAAATCTCTCTTCTTATAAGTACTTTTCTGAAATTGTTTTCATTCCTATCATCTGTTGTGTATATTACTATATCATTGGAAACACTTGGTCTTTTGTAATTTTCAACATTTTACTCATTTAAATATTCATTATTAGGAAAATGCTTATAATCAATGAATTCTCAAAATATATTAAAACTGGAGGTGGGTAATTTGAAAATGAAAATATTCAGTGGAGATAACTTTCGTAAACTTGAAGATGAGGTGAATGATTTTATAAAAGACAAATATGTACTTAATATTCAGCACTCCTCTGTAGTGACGAAGAGAACCTTTTTAATAGTTACTATTCTATATGATGATACTTTTAACTGTAGCTATGTTAAACTACCACTTTAATATAAATGATAAAATACGTATCAAATCATCTTATTTCGACATATATTGTACTATATGCTATTTCATTATTACTATGTTAATTTATTTAATCTTAGTTAATAAATTTAGATTAAGTTGGAGGAATAAAGATGAAGGTTGTTATTCTATGTGGGGGCAAGAGCACCCGAATGCATGAATTGACAAGAGATATTCCTAAGCCACTTGTGGAAATAGGAGGAAAGCCTATACTTTGGCACATAATGAAATTATATAAACATTATGGCTTTGATGATTTCGTCCTATTATTAGGATATAAAGGAGAAAAAATAAAAGAATACTTTTTAGACTATAGATGGAAAAATCATAATTTTATACTTGATTCTGATCCAAATAATATTCAGATTCTTGAAGAAGCTGAAAAATGGAAGATAACTTTTGTTGATACAGGACTTGAAACAATGACTGGTGGTAGGATAAAACTTGCTCAAAGATACATTGGAAATGAAACTTTTATGTTGACTTATGGAGATGGTCTTTCAGATATAAACCTAAATAATCTTTTAGAATTTCATAAAAATAAAGGTGCGATTACTACTGTAACTGGAATTTATAAGAAAAGCCAATATGGTACTTTAACGGTAAATGAAGGTATTGCAAAATCATTTTATGAAAAAAATCAAACTGGTGACTTAATTAATGGTGGTTTTTTCGTAATGAATCCAGAAGTTTTTAACTATTTGAGTGATAGTACAAGTTGTATATTAGAGCAGGAACCACTAAAAAAACTAGTAAATGATCAAGAGTTAGCTGTTTATATTCATCAAGGATTTTGGACAGCAATGGATACCGCTAAGGATATTTCAGCTGTAAATGAATTGTGGAATCAAGGAAAACACTTATGGAAGGTATGGTGAAAAACATGAACTCATTTTGGAAAGGAAGAAATGTTTTTATCACTGGTTGTACAGGCCTATTAGGAAGTTATATTTCAAAAAAATTAGTTGATTTAGGTGCAAATGTAACTGGGCTTATAAGAGACTCTGTTCCTAAATCAAATTTATACAGTGGTAATTATATCCAAAATATAAATATAGTTAATGGTGCTCTTGAAGATTATACTCTACTAGAGAGAACCTTAGGAGAATATGAAATTGATACTGTATTTCATTTAGCAGCTCAAGCTATTGTTGGTGTTGCTAATAGAAATCCCTTATCAACCTTTAATTCAAATATTTTAGGAACTTGTAATATATTAGAAAGTTCAAGACGAAGTCCTCTAGTAAAAAGAATTGTTATTGCGTCAAGTGATAAAGCATATGGTGATCAGATTACTCTTCCCTACGATGAAAATATGCCACTTAAAGGCACTCACCCCTACGATGTATCAAAAAGTTGTGCTGACTTAATAGCTCAGACTTACTTTCACACTTATAAACTTCCAGTATCAATTACTAGATGTGGTAACTTATATGGTGGAGGTGACTTAAACTTTAATAGAATTATCCCGCAAACTATTAGAAGCATACTAAACAATGAAGCACCTATAATCCGTAGTGATGGAACTTTTATTAGAGACTATTTCTATGTAGAAGATGCTGCTGAAGCTTATTTGCTTTTAGCTGAAAAATTAGAGGAGTTAAATTTAGCTGGTGAAGCTTTTAATTTTAGTAATGAAATACAACTTACGGTTTTAGAATTAGTAGATAAAATAATAAAAGCTATGAATAGTAATTTAAAACCAATTATTTTAAATGAGGGAACTAACGAAATAAAACACCAATATCTATCATCAAAAAAAGCTAGAGAAGTTTTAAACTGGCAACCACATTATAGTATTAATGATGGATTAAATAAAACTATAGATTGGTATAAGGATTTTTTAAAAAATCAGTAATATCAATATTTAAAATTAGGATGGAGTTGATATAGTTGAACAACTCATTTTGTACTATTTTATCTAAAGAGCGATTATACCAATCTATCGCTCTATTTTTCTCACTTTATGAAGTTATGGATGATTTTTGTGTATTTGTATTATGTGTTGATGACGAAACTTATAGTCTTTTAACTAAAATCAACTTAAAGAAAATTATATTAATTCGAATTGAAGACTTAAATGATAAATCCTTATATTCATTAAGAAAAGAGAGAAAGCTAAATGAATTCTGTTGGACATTAAAACCTATATTTATAGAAAGTTTACTATGTAAATTCTCATCTATAAACCGCATAACATTTATAGATTCAGATTTATTTTTCTTTAGTAGCCCTACGTTAATATTCGAAAATCAACCTAAGCCTTCTATTCTACTCTCTAAATCTGAAGTTTACGTACCATCATTTCCACCTGAGTTTAATAATAGAATACAGAGATTAATTGGTCACTATAATTCTGGTTTTATAAGTTTTAAAAATAATAACATCTCCTTGCTCTGCTTAAAATGGTGGAAAATAAAATGTCTTGAAAAATGTAGTGATACAATTGAAGCCAATAGTTTTGGGGATCAAAAATATTTAGATTTAATCCCCACTTACTTTCAAAGCGTTTCTGATATAAAAACTCCTGGAGTAAACATTGGGCATTGGAATTATGCTAAACACAACTTTCGAATAATTGATCAGAAATGTTTCATTGACGATTCAAGACTGATCTGCTATCACTTTAGTGGCTTTAGAATTATGAGTAAGGATGATATTATCCAATTATATGAACTTAGAAGTATTGATTCTCCATTTATATACTCAATTTATAAAAATACTATAAAAAAAATTATTGCAGACATCCTAGAGATAGCCCCTTATTTTAACGGCTTCTCTAATGCCGAAGATATGACTACTAGTATCCTTAAAATAAACCCCTAGAGAGGAAGTGAATACTGTGAAAGCTAGTATAATTATTACTTCATTTAATTCAAGTGAAAGATTGTACTATAACTTATTGGCACTTAACAATCAAATTTATCCCCATGATGACTTTGAGGTAATTGTAGTAAACAATGGTTCATATGATGATACTGAAAATATGCTCTCAACCTTTGTTTCTAATTTTCCTCTCAAAAAAATACGACTAGATGTGAATAAAGGTATTGCACGAGGTAGAAATAAAGGAATTGAACAGGCTTCAGGAGATATATTGATTTTTCACGATAGTGATATGATAGCTTCGAAAGACTTCGTAACAAAACATGTAGAAGCACATGATAGAGAAAATGTTGTAGTTTGTGGTGTCCCTTGGTTAAGAGTTTATAGCTATTACTATAAAGATTTTCTACCTTATCAGCTTAAGGACTTTTTTAAGAGAGCTGATAAATATAAATTACCTATAGATTATTGGCAAAACGAAAAATACCAACTAATTACACAAGACCAAATTATTGATGAAACTTTTTTAAATTATGCTTTCGACTTAGAAATGGATTTTATAACTGATTTAAAAGAAACAATTAAAATCTATGGTCAAGATCTTAATGGATATAATATACCTTGGAGATTTTTTATAACAAATAATGCCTCAGTTGATAGAAGACAAGTTATTAGTTTAGGAATGTTTGATGAGAATATTATTAAATATGGATTTGAAGATTATGATCTCGGTATTAGGCTTTATAAAGCAGGCAATAAATTTAAACTTGCTTATGATATTATAAGTGTGCATCAAGAACATTTAAAAAATGCTTCTAACGATTCTGCTCCAGTAAATATTAGTTATTTATGTACAAAATATAACAACATTTATTTCCTTGATATGCTACTAATATGCTTAAGCCTAGTAATTCCCATGGATCATCATGAAATTAACAATGTTATCTCCGAAATTAATCAGCTGAATATTTTGGGAAAATACAAGGATTTATTAAATACTTTTCTTAAGATACTTCAAGTCGCTATTGATATTTGTGTTAGGAACAATACGACTACTAAGCTACTTTTGTTCCCTGAATTGGAAAAAAATTTTGAAAAAACTAAAACTCAATTAATAAAACTACAAAAATTACACGGAATGTCACATTTCCCATATATGTTTTTTGGACTAACTAAAAGCATTTTCAATTTAACAATATAACTAATCTTAGAAATAAGGAGTGATATTATGCCTAAGTTTCATTTTACTTCAGTAGTTTCTAAATATCATTTATTCAAATTAATAGCACTTTATAGTTCATTAAAGACTCGTTGTTCTGATTTTGAACTTTTTATATTATGCATGGATCATGAAACTTTCGAGGTGCTATCAAAAATAGGTTTTGAAAAAGTGACCTTATTTAAAATAGAACAATTGGAAGATGATCAATTGTTAAAAGCAAAAAGCAATAGAAGTTTTCATGAATATTGTTGGACTGGTAAACCTCTAATACTTCATCATGTGTTAACTAATTATACAGATGCTGATTATTATGCACACTTGGATGCAGACCTATATTTTTATGAAGATCCTATGCTAATTTTTAAGGAAAACCCTTCTGCATCAATTTTTTTAACAGATCATAGAAATTCAAAGGACTTTGCGTTTACCTATCCACTTACTGGAAGGTTTAATACTGGCTTTGTAGGTTGTAGAAATGATCCTATTGGAGTAAGCGCTATAAAGTTTTGGAAAGAGCAATGTATTGAGAATTGTTCGTCTACTATAGACTTGGTTAATAAAACTTTCGGAGATCAAAGATATACAGAGTCATGGCCACAAATATTTCCCAATATTCACATTGTAAATTCTTATGGCGTTAATGCTGCCATTTGGAATATTCAAGATTATACAGTAACTTCACAAAACGGTGAGGCGTATTTAAATAATGATAAATTGGTATTCTTTCACTTTTCTGGATTAACTATTATTAGTCCAAAGGAAGTCAATTTATGTTGGTATTACCACATTTATAATCCTATTATATTAAACTTGATATATTTACCCTATGTTTATGTTTTAGACGAAGCAATAAAACAAGTAACTCAGAACTTTCCATGGTTTAACTTTGGCTTTATTGGTGAAGAAGGCGTTCCTGCTACACATCGTTTTATATTAAATTGAACATGAATTTTTTAATAATAATTGTATACACTTACAATATTTACGAATAAATTAGTATTGGGAATGTATTTTTTTTACAAGCCGCCAAAATAAATAGCCATAAGTCTATATTATCTAGACTTATGGCTTAAATATTACACTAAATTAATGGACTATTAATTTGTGTTGTAAATAGATAATCATGTGTATGACCATCATTACAAGTTGTTCTCCCATAGATAACATGAATATGCTTATTAGTATTTGGGATAGGAATATCAGGACCTGTAGTTCCTCCTATCTCATGATGGTGATCAAAAAAATCTGTGTTAGTAGAGTAAGGATGAACATGTCTTCCTCCACCAATGGGTATAACTTCACCTGTAACACCTGCAACCCTATGATTGTGTCTCTCATTTCCTTGTTCAGCTAATTTAGTACTTTCTTCAAATTCGTGTACATGAGTTTGAACTGTGTCTGGACATTCATTTTGACATTCATGCCTCTCATTATCATATCCCATTATATTTTCTCCTTTGTAAAAATATATTAGAAACGCTTAAACAAGTCTCTAATATATTATATTTATGTAAATACAAATAGTTCTCATTATTCTTTCAAAAATTTTATAATTCACTTTATTAATATAAAATCATATCAATATAATATATTAATTTACATGATGTGATTAAGTGGAAAAGAATTTTGAAAGCTATAACCCTAACCCATACTCAAACGGTGAGGTTCCACCTTGTAGTGCTTTCTTAGGAAATACAGAACCTATAATAAAAAATGGCCATATTATTTTTCGTAATAATAATAGATTATTTTGTTTCATAAGTACCTCAACTGATATTACCTCCGAAAATATTAATGATATAACTACAAATATCCAAATAAGTATAACCTCTTATATTATTGGATTATATATAAATAAAGTGCAATTAGGTATACTAGAATATGACAAAAATGCTAAAATTCATTCAGATGAGAAAACTGATGAATTTATACATAAGATGATAGAAAAATCTCCAGAAGTTAAAGTTGACTATAGACCTTACTTAACAGCTACTGTCTCACATCAAAACGCAGTTCTTCCACTTTTTACTAATGTGATTAATATAAAACCATTAAATTATTATATTCTATTTATTCTAAATAGAATGGAAGCTAATCCAGGTTTATACTTTGCAAATAACGATTTTGTTACAGACGATTCAATAAATTTCATGCTTGCGTCTCTTTATTTTGAAACTTTATAGAATTTTATTTTTTAAAAAAGCACCTCAAAGATTTTTTCTTTGAGGTGCCTAATTTATACATTATATTCTATAGGACAACTTAAAGTTCGCTTTGTCTAACGCCTTCTATAAACCACCTTTGACCAGTCGCTATATACAAATGTTGTTCCTACTTTTTTATATGCTCTTAATTTGTAATAATAAGTTTTTCCTAAAGTTAATCCTGAATCAGTATAATTTAAGTATGCTGTGCTTGCTATTAATGAATAAGTAGGATGATCCGGAGTTGCCCGATATATCATATACCCATTTGCTCCACTTACTCCACTCCATGCAATTTTAAAACTTCTATAATTTATTGAAGTTAATGATATATTTAGTGGTGTTGAAAGAATGGGCTTTGCACTTACCACTGTTGAAAAATCACTGTATACTTTTGCAGTTCCTACAAGTTTATAGGCTCTAACTTTATAGTAATATGTACTATTGGTTAAGAGACCAGTATTATTATAACTTAAAGCAGTTGTTGACGTTAAGTAAGAATATGTTCCTACACTTGATGAAGATCTATATATCTCATATCCACTTGCACCATTTACTGCTCCCCAGCTGATATTTATGGTATCATAGGAAATAGATTTTGTACTTAACGATAATGGCGCTTCTAATGTTGTTATAGTTATTGTACAAGTTGCTTTATAATTACCATCAGCAGTTGTAGCTGTAATAATTGCCGTTCCATTGCCCACAGGATATACTTTTCCAAAGGAATCAACTTTAGCCACTAATGAATTACTGGAAGTCCATGATACATTTCTATTTGTTGCATCTATTGGGCTTATTATTGGTGTCAGCGTAAGTGTCTCCCCTGCTTTTAAACTTCCACTGGTTTTATCCAACGTTATTCCAGTAACCGGTCTTGATACTATTAAGGAATATTTTTGTGATGTACTATAACCCGAATATGAGTATACATGGATATAATAAGTTCCTGTATTTGTTGCATTATAATTTATAACTTCATTTGCAGTTCCTGATCCGGTTGAATATCCTACTAATGATCCATTTGCATCATATAATTCTAAATCATAATCTTGTGGCAAGTTAGCCATGCTTATGCGAATATTTCCAACTGTATTAACATTAAATTTATAATAATCTTCATCACTACTTGTTGAAATATATGAATTATATGAAGTTCCCATATTTATTGGATAAGCTGTAACTATTGAGTCGTTTGGTTCATATGGGTCATCTACAGTTACAGTTCCTATTCCTATTGCACTAAAAGCGCTATTAATTGCACTTATTTCGCCACTATTAGCTCCATACAAATCTGTAGCTGCTTGTATTAAAGAATTTTTCTCCTGGGCAAAATCTGTGTCTGCATTCATATAACTTGTTATAGCCCTATAATAAATCCTTGCAGTTTTCTCCATGCCTATACTTTGAGCTATAAGATATGCTGCCTTATTAGGGATACCTGAATTCGTATGAACTCCACCCCAATCTCCTGCTTCTGTATCTGAATAACTTTTATAATTGCTCATATTATCAGGTTGTCCATATTTAGTTGGATTTGATAAACTTCTTAACGCATCTCCTGGAATATTAGGCGTATAAATATCATCCCCAACAACCCAATCAGATGAATTAAATGCCCATGTTCCACCTGCTGCAACATTATATTTATCATAGGTTGAGATTAATACTCCAAATGTATCGGCTAATGATTCATTTAGCGCTCCTGATTGATTATGGTAAGATAAATTTGCAGTATTACTTATGACTCCATGAGTCATTTCATGTCCAACAACATCCAAATCTCCACTTAAGTATGTAAAGGTCGTTCCATCACCATCTCCATACACCATTTCATAACCATCCCAGAAGGCATTGTTATATTGAGTTCCATAGTGAGTATACGACTCAATTGCCATTCCTTTATTATCTAAACTATTTCTGATAAATAAATTTTTGTAAAAATCAATAACTTTGCTTGCATTATATTCTGCACTCACTGATGCTTTGTAAGGTTCTGTCCCAAAATAATTAGTTGAATTGGAAACTAAAGTTCCAGTAGTTGTACCATTATTTAGTGAATAAGTACTTATCTCACTAGTTGATGATTTTGTTATATCTTTCATTTGATATGAAGTACCTGATTGATATAAATTTAAACTTTTAGTCTTTCCTAGAACATCAATACCTGAACCTGTAACAGGACCATCATACCTAATATTATTATCTGATTGTATAACTTGTCCTGAATTTGCTTCAATATATACATCGTAATTTCCTATAGTTGGTTCCTTATAAGAAATATTCACTTTATAAACTTCATAATTTTTATCATCCTTAGTAATTATTAATTTTTCAGCACTAGGCGTATTTCTCAAGCTCTTAAATTTATATTGCTTTTTAGCTACTTCTATAGCATCCCCTTCTGAAACTTTCTTACTTCCAAGAGTAGTTATTGTTTTGTTTTTTTGCAGCTTTCCATTAATACTTGAAATGACACCATCTTTATCAAAGTGAACATTAATTATACTATTGTTCACTTTAACCCCATTAATTATTTGAGCAAATTTTACATATGTATCTCCATTTTTATCTTTGTTAATATCAGCAATTTTTAAGTCGTTTGAAGTACTATCAATTCCAAGTAAAGCCTTATTGTCATCCAAAAACTTTAATGCCGATTTTTCTCCCGGAACTTGTTTATCAGAAAGCTTTCCAGAAAGAAATACTTGTCCATTCTTTCTATTCAACCTAATACTTCCTTCTTTTCCATTAGCTAATTTGAAACTAGTTTGTACTTCTCCTAAATTAGTTGTTGTAGTTACTTCTTTAGCTGATATAGAAATTGGAACAGAACAAATTACCGTTATACTTAATAAAAAAGAGAGTATTTTCTTTTTCATAATAAGCACCTCATCTTTTGTAAATTATATAATTCTATATAATTTATCGTATAAAAATTATTCCTTCTTCATAAGTTTTCAGGATTATTTACTCAGATTCTTCATGGAAACTTCTTCTATATTCACTATGTTTAAGCGATAATTATTCTATTTGGTTCTTTAATTACCTGTTGTTAAACCAAGTAAAAATATCATGATTCAAATTAATATTCAATTTTTGTAATTTTACACTTATATGATATATACTTTAATAAGTGGATTCTCTTATTATTTATAATCCCTATTAGGAGGTACTTAGAATGAATGTAGAAAACATTGCTCCATGGGAGTTATTACAAAAGAAAATGACCTGGGAACAGTTAAAATATATACAAAATAAAAAAATATTGGATTTTGGAAGTGGAAATGGCATGACAGCTAGCCATTTTGCAATAGACAATGAAGTTATCGCAATTGAACCAAATAAAGAGATACTAAAGGGGCGATTTAGGGAAAATAATTATACTCAAATAACCGGAGACATGAAGGAGCTTAAACATTTTGAAGATGAATCATTTGATGTAATATTATGCCACAATGTTTTTGAATACTTAGTTGAAAGAAAAGAGATTATAAGAGAATTTTCGAGAATACTAAAGAGGAACGGCTATCTTTCTATTTTAAAACATAATAGAGCTGGAAGGGTTATGCAGATGGTAGTGTTGCTGAATAATTTTGGACATGCTAATGAATTACTAGCTGGTGAAAATGGCCATGCACAACAATTTGGTGAAATTAACTACTATGATTATTCAGAAATATTTAAATGGTCCGATAAATTTGAACTTGAAAAAATCTTTGGAATAAGAACATTCTGGGACTTGCAACAAAACCAAGAAATTCACAAAGATGAGTCATGGCAGAAGCAGATGTTGAAAATAGAATTGAAGGTATGTGAGGTAGAAGAATATAGATCTATATCATCATTCCATCATGTTATATTACGGAAAAAGTAATGAAGGTTATGATTAGTGTTTAGTACTCTCTCTTCATAAAATATTTATTATAGTAACTCAAAAAATCCTCTAAGATGATTACCAACTTAGGGGATTTTTTTAAATTACTTTAATAGTCCTTCTTTTTTAAGATACTCCTTTGCAACTTCTTCTGCAGATATCCCATTTACATTAACTTCATAATTCATTTCACGCATCTCATCATCTGATATTTTTCCGCCTAATTTATTTAAAGGTTCTTTTAGTTCTGGATATTTTTCAAGTGTTTTATCTAGCATAAGGGGCGCTCCTTGATATGGGGGAAAAAATTGTTTATCATCCTCAAGTACCTTTAAATTATATTCTGCAAGTTCACTATCTGTAGAATAAGCATCTAACAAATTTATATCTCCTGACTTTATAGCTGTATATCTTAATTTGGGTTCCATAGTTTTTATACTTTGAATATTTAAGTTATATAGCTTTTTAATTCCTTTATATCCATCATCTCTATCTGTGAATTCTAGTGTGAAACCTGCATTAAGTTTATTTTCTATTCCATTTAAATCTGACACTTTATTTAGATTATATTGCTTTGCTAATTCTGGAGATACCGCAATCGCATAGGTATTGTTATACTTCATAGGTTTTAATAATGACATCTTAAATTTATCCTCCATACCTATACGAGCCTGTTCATATACTTCATCAGGATTATGACTTTTTGCATTTTCCTTTATAAAAGTTTCAAGAGCTGTCCCTGTAAACTCTGGATAAATATCAATGTCACCTGATTCAAGTGCATTAAAAAGGAAACTAGTTTTACCCATCCCGGGCTTTAAATTTACATGTATATTAGTTTCATCTTCAATCATTAACTTATACATATTGATTAATATCTCTGGTTCAGATCCAAGTTTTCCTGCAATAGTAATTTCTTTATTTTTAGTACCTATGTGCGGGTACACAACCATTGAAACAGTAACTATAAAACCTAGAGTTAACACAAACATTGACTTCTTTAGTGATGATTTCTCTAAAAATCTAAGTAATACGTCAAATATAATAGCAAGTAATGCTGCTGGAATTGCTCCAATTAATATTAAACTATTATTATTTCTATCAATACCTAGAAGAATTAAGTCACCAAGTCCCCCTGCACCAATTAATGCAGCAAGAGTTGCTGTCCCAATAATAAGTACCATAGAAGTTCTAATTCCCGCCATTATTACTGGCATTGCAAGTGGAAGCTCCACCTTATATAGTTGCTTTCCTCTATTCATTCCCATTGCTTCAGATGCTTCAATCAGTATCGGATCAATTTCCTTAATTCCTGTATAGGTGTTTCTTAAAATTGGTAGTATTGCATAAATCACTAACGCAATAACTGCAGGAACTTGTCCGATTCCTACCAGTGGGATTAATATTCCTAGTAGTGCAAGGGATGGAATTGTTTGAAAAATAGCTGCAATTTGTATAATAGGCTCTGCTATTCTTCTATGACTTGTTAATATTATACCTAATGGCACTGCAATTATAACTGCTATAAATATTGAGATAAGTGAAATCTGCATATGCTGTAGCAATGCATTTACTAATTCTTCATGTCTTTCACTTAAGGTAGATATTAGTGTATTCATTAAACTTCACCACCTTTATCAAGCTTTGAAGATATAAATTCAATTAAGTGATCTCTTGTTACCATTCCTATATTTTCTCCTAAGTGCTCTACCAAAACAGATTTTTCTTCACCAAATAACTTTAATAACTCTTCTATTGATATTGTAGAATCAACTCTAAACATATGGTCTTTTTGTATACTTGGGCTAAATAACTGTGCTTCAAATAGATCCTTTACTTTATAATTTGAATTTAATAAGGATGTTTTATATACGTTCCCTGATTCAAAGAAGTTTCTCACGAAATCATTCTTTGGATGTTCAATTATCTCATTAGGTGTATCACATTGAATGATTTCTCCATTATTCATGACACAAATTCTATCACCTAAAGCTAAAGCCTCTTGCATATCATGTGTTACAAATACAATAGTCTTCTTGATTTTCTTTTGAAGCTTTGCTATATCTTGTTGTAACTTTTGACGACTTATAGGATCTAATGCACTAAATGGTTCATCCATTAAAATTATACTTGGATCAGCTGCTAGTGCACGAATGACCCCTACTCTTTGCTGTTCTCCACCTGAAAGCTCAGAAGGTTTACGATATCGATATTTTTCTGGTTCTAGGGAAACGCTCTCTAAAAGTTCAGTAACTCTATCATGTATCTTTTTCTTATCCCATTTTTTTAATTCTGGAACTATTGCAATATTTTCTTCAATTGTCATATGAGGAAATAATCCAATCTGTTGAAGTACATAACCTATATTCCATCTAAGTTCATGAATATTGTATTCACTAATCTTTTTATTATTTATATAGATTGTCCCATCGCTTAATTCAACTAATCTATTAATCATCTTAAGTGTTGTTGTCTTTCCACATCCACTTGGTCCTATTAGCACAAAAAATTCACCTTCATTAATGGTTAAATTCAAGGAATTAACGGCTTTATTTCCATTTGGATAACGCTTTGAAACATTATCAAATCTAATCATATAATTTTCTCCTTACGCTTTAATATCTAATCCTAATTAATTAATATTAATATATAATAATTCTTATTAGTTAATATTTAATCATACTATTAATATTATTGCAAATCTTTTACATATTATATCTTGAGAAACTTGACTACTGTATGTCATATTTTATATAGATATTCTTCCCTAATAAAAAATAGTATCTTGTGCCACAAATCTTATGGACAAAATACTATTTAAAATAATCTATTGTTTCTTAATCTTAAAGTTCTATTTCTTCCCCAGGTTTTACAATTAATGCACCTGATGGTTTAAATTTTTCAGCGATATTGATATCGAATAACTCACCTGGTTTCATATGAATTGGTATATTATGCTTTGATCCTATTATTTCAGCACACTTTTGAGCTTCATTAACATCCATGTTGTAATAACCATCCATAGGAAGTAATGTATAATCTATTGCTTCCTTCGATAAGTTTGTTGACATATATTCAGTTTCGGAGGTATCTCCTGCAGCATAAATTTTTAATTCATCGACCTTTATTACATACCCAACACATTCATTTATATTATGATTTTTGTTATAAGCTGGTACAGCCTGAATATTTAAATTATCTATCTGCTCACTTTTATATTGTCCATTTACTAGCATATTTTTAGCTCTTCTTATTTCACAAGAAGTTTTAAGGGTAACTAAATCAATCTTATTATGATCTCCATGTTCATGTGTAACTAATATGATATCTGCAGGAACGTCGTATCCTTCCCCTGCAAACGGATCTACATAAATAATCTTGCCATCATTACTTTCAATACGAAAACTCCCATGTCCTTGATATAACAATTTTGTCATTACTATCACCATCCAATTAATTAAGTATAGTTACTATCGATTTCTACTACTATTTTATACCAAGAAATCATTGCTACATATATATTTTTTGTTAAATATATTTTTCTAAGCTTCCTTGCTCATAAAAATCACTGTAGTAATTGCTATAACTCCTATAGCTATTAGTATTAATAATGGGTTGATTATACTTAAAATATGCAATACAAAACTATCTTTTAAAATCATTTTAATTGCTGTATATATTAGTAATGCAGCACAAATATAAATAATTATTGGATATTTGCTCATTAATTTTGAAACTATTTCACTCCCTAAAAAAATAATCGGAACACATATAAGTATAGCAAGTACTACTAATATCATCTGCTGGCCAGTTATTTCTCCTACATCATTTATGATAACTGATGTTATTGCTAATACATTATCAAGGCTCATACTTATATCAGATATTATTATTGATATAAGCGCTTTTGAAAACCCATCAGAACTTTCCTTTGTAATAACAGCCTTTTCGTCATTTGTTTTCATCATATTGACAGTAATATAAATAAGTATAATTCCACCAATCAGATGTACATGTAGCCATTTAAATTTAAAAATATATCCAATTACACTTATAAAAAATATCCTTAGTAATAGAGCCATGCATACGCCTATCATATTTGCTAATTTTGCTTTCTTTGGAGGAAGATTTTTTACTGATAGTGAAATCACTGCTACATTATCACCTGAAAGTACTAAATTGATCAAAACTATTTCTACTATTTGAGAAATAAGCTGTGATGTTATGCTCATATTAACCTCTTTAATAAATTAATTACTCTACTAGTATATTTCAAATATTTATACTTAATATTAATTAAGTCCAAATCAAGTAATTTTTTTCATAAGAAAAAAAGGGGGAACCCTCTAACGACTCCCCCTTTACACTTTTAAACTATAACTATTTATATAACATTTTTAATAATCAGTTACTGTTTGCCTAGTACTTCCTGCTTTTGCTGCTGCTCCTGTATTATTTACTACATGAGTAATTTCTCCATTACCTGTTAAATATACAGAACAAGCATGATGCACTTTTACTCCAGAAGTAGTTGGAACTTCAATACCAGTATTGGCTGAAACTACTGCATCCCTAAAGTATGAGTATATTCCAGAGCCATAAAGCTGGTGTGTAGTAACGTTATCGGCTACTTTGTATGAGGCATATCCATTTACTGTTCCATTATGACTCATCCAGGAAGCCTGATTTGGAACATCATAAGGCATTTCGCTTTGATAGAAGTATACTCTTCCACCGTTACCATTCCATAAAGTTTGATATTCATGGAAATGCTCTACAAATAATCCATATATGGTAACATCATTACCATTAACTACAACACCATTCTTAGTTGTGTTTATTGTCCAACCTACTCCATCTACACCATGGTCAGCACGCCATACCCAGAAATTATCTCCAATAACGTTATTGCTGTTTATTTTTAAGCTTACATCAGCTTTACCAACTGCTGCTCCACCAACTCTAAAGAATAAATCGCTAAGTGATGTTGGATTAGCTGCATGGTTTTGTGTGCTTCCTGTAGGTCCAACTTCTAATAATGTTGGCGAATTATTCTGACCTGCATCAAAAAGTAAACCAGATATATTTACTCCATCAACATCTGCCACAGTCATAGCTGCTGTTCCATTATCAGGAATTAACGTTGCAAGACCTAATCCTAGTATTACTGTATTAGGGTTATTAACTTTAATAGAATCACTTAAATGATATACCCCTGGTGTAAATATTAGATTTTTCCCTTGATTGAGTGCTGCATTAATACTTGCAGCTGTATCTCTATCTGATCTTGCAATATAGAACTGATCTATCGACATAGATGTTCCTTGACCCATTCCATTAGCCCAGCTAATTCCCTGGGAATTACTCTTTAAAGCTGGTACAAAAACTGAATACTTTCCATTGCTATCGATTGTTAAGAAAGGTTTTTCTCTAACAACAGGAGTTTGGTTAACCACTGTATTGGGTACTGATGGGAAAGAACTGTCATTAGTTGGTGCACCATTATTACCTACAAACACCATGTTCCAATTTCCACCATTCCAAGAACCCATTTGGCTATTTCTAGTTAAGAATTGTTGTTGTGATCCAGAAGAAATTGTTCCATCTACCTTTGAATCAGATATAAATCCACCACTTGACCAAGCACCATCATAGTTTGTACCATAAGGATCCCATAAAGATAATCCACCTTTTATATGAACACGTCTCATTGGTGCTGCTTGTGATACTGCCCAAGTTAATGTTTCTGCTGTGGTTAAGTTATTTGATACATAAGTTGGGCTAACTGATAGATTCTCAACTGATCTCCAGAAGTTACAAGTTGCATTACCATTCATCCAATCCGCTTCACAACGTACTGCCCCTGTAATGCTAACATCATCTGGCATTTGCCCTAGTCCGTAAACTGTGGTATAGAAGCCTACATTAACATTTGCATTATATGAACCTGGTTTAAATAATAGAGCGTATCTCTCTGAACCAAATTGGTTACTTTGCATTTGGTTAAATATTGTATCAACTGTACTTTGAATACTCGCACTTGACATAGATGGATCAAATATTTTTACATTAGGTCCAAAGTCTACATTACTACTGCTTCCAATTGTAATATAAGAAGTTGCTATATCAGAATCTGTCATACCAGATTTATATGCGATAGCTTTAACTGATGTTGTTTGCGATACAGTAAAAGCACCTGAATAAATAGTACCATTAGTAGCTGATGGATTAGTTCCATCTGTAGTATATCTAATGGTTGAACCAGAAGTACTATCAGAAATTGTTACACTCTGTGCTGAAGTGTAGCTGCCATTTGAAGGTGTTATTGCTGGAGTACTTACTTTATTTGCTACCGAAGCAGTTCCATATACTTCAAATCCCCATAAGGAATATCCATATTGGGTTGTTCTAGAAGTTCCATACATTCTCACATATCTTCCAGTTACAGAAGCTCCAAAAGTTAGTGTCTCTGTCCCCCCAGTTCCACCTGTTTTTGTATAAGCATCTACCCAATTAGAGTTGTCATTGGACACTTGAATTTTGTAATCTTTTGCTGCTGCTGTTTCCCAAATTAACTTGGCTCCAGTAACAGTATAAGTTGAACCTAAATCTACAGAAATCCATTGTGGATCACTAAAAGCAGACTCCCAACGAGTTCCTGCATTATCACTATCAAATGCTAATGATGCAGTATTACCGCCTAAAATTGAAGATGCAGTAGCTGTTTTATTTAATGCAATATTTGAACTTTGTGTAACTGCTGTACCATAAACTTCAAAATCCCACAAGGAATATCCATATTGGGTTGTTCTAGCTGTTCCATACATTCTCACATATCTTCCAGTTACAGAAGCTCCAAAAGTTAGTGTCTCTGTCCCCCCTGTTCCACCTGTTTTTGTATAAGCATCTACCCAACTAGAATTGTCATTTGATACTTGTATTTTATAGTCTTTTGCTGCTGCAGTTTCCCAGTTAAGCTTAACTCCAGTAACATTATAGCTTGTCCCCAAATCCACAGAAATCCATTGAGGATCGCTCCAGTCAGATTCCCATCTAGTATTGGAGTTACCATCGAAAGCCAAAGAAGCTGTGCTTCCTGCAATATTTGAAGATGAAGTTGCAGTTTTATTTAACGCAATATTAACTGGTTCTGCTTTTGTAATTAATGTAGCACCCATAAATAAACTAGTAAAAACTGATAGAGATAGAATTGTTGATAAAAGTTTTTTACCCTTCTTGAACATTTTACTTACCTCCTAAAATCATTTTACCTTTTGAAATATTCAATATTATCCTACATATTTAGTCAATCCTCCCTTCTTTAGAAACTCTTTATTTAGCAGAGAGCTATTACTATGTATTAATACAATTAAATTAAGCTATGACAATTAAAGGTAGACTAGTCTCTGTAAACGTTTAACAGAGCCATTCATTAAATAACCTACACAAACAAAATTATATAATTTTACTCTCAATCTGAAATAAAATAAGAATTGTAACACTGACTATAAAGTATAACTTTTGCTATTACTAAAATCATACCCATATTCAAAAGAAATGTTTAATAAGAAAATCTTAGAATTTATAGTTGTGGGGAATTAAGTAAAATCGACTTTAATACAAACATTATTAATTTCAATAATACGGTATATAAATCTATTTTACATATTTAGTATATGCTTATATTTTATGTCAATTAATTTACGATTTCAATAGAAATTTAATGATTATTCAAATATTTATTTTTTAAATCCACATTATTTACTAAGAATAATCTATTTATGTTGTTAATCTTTATAATATAATTCATAAAAATGCGCCATACTATAATCGAGAAATTTATGTTATAAGGGAGGAACTTATATAATGAAAACTAAACTATTTTTATCATCACTACTTGTAGTATGTACTCTTTTTACTGCATGTGCTAAGAAAAACGATCAAACAACACAACCTGCTGATCCAGCTAAGCAAAACACAGGAAATACAGATGCTGGAACCTCTGCTTCAGTTGTAGATAATGCTGATACTTTTGAAAAAGCAATAAGTTCAAAAGGTACATGGATTGTTGCTATAACAAAAGATCTTACTGTTAACAAAGATCTTGTAGTTGAAGGTGAATTTAAAAATGGTAAGAAGGATGATAAAGGAAATGATCAAATTCAACGTAAAATAGCACTTTATTCTCAAGATGAAAATCGTAATATAACTGCAAGATTTACATTAACTGCACCAAAAATGACTTTTAGAAGTCCACAAGGTAGTCTTCAACATGGAACCTTCAAAGGAGATTTATATGTTGATGTAAAGGGCTTCCAATTAATAGATGCTAAAGTTGATGGAAATGTATACTTTACTTCTGAGGAAAATAAATCAACATTTAAAATGGATGATAAGAGTTCTATAACTGGTAAACAAGAAGTTAAGAAATAAAGAAAAAAAACTAACTAACAGAAGCCTTGCCTTCTGTTAGTTAGTTTTTTATGCTTATCCTAAGTAAATCTTCCATGCTCTGGCTTTGCTAGCTCTTCAAAGTTATCCTTAAGATACTTCAAATGGGATCTTAATTCTTCCCCTTCTAATGGATTTCCGTGACTAAATACTGCTAGATTAGGTTTTAAATTTGTTATGGTTTCAATAGCATGTTTTGCATCTTCCCAGTTGGTTGTGAGGTATGCTGGTGGCCCACTAATTTGTTCTCTTTGAGTTAAAACAGATATAAGTGATTCTTGCTTTGTAGTACATAATGCATCTCCTACAATAATTGTTCCATCACTTTCTCTGTATAGTGAAATATGTCCTGGAGTATGACCTTTAGTTAAAATCCACTTCCATCCTGGCATATAGGGAATTGTTCCATCCTCAGGAAGCTTATGTATAAACCCGCCTAAATCTAATGCTTCATTTGGAAAGTATTTAGACATCTTCGCTACCATTCCATCATCAACTGTAGAATCTCCTCTTGGGTAATCCTTTTTACCTGTTAAATAAGGTATTTCAAGTGGATGAACGTAAACTGGAATATTATAAGTCTTAATAAGCTGAATAACTGAGCCTACATGATCAAAATGTCCGTGAGTCAATATAATTGCTTTAGGATAACTTTTCTCTCCATAAAGCTTTTCTATTGTATCTATTATAAAATCTCCTGAAGTCTTAAGACCTGTATCTACTAATACAAATTCATTAGGTTTTTCACCTAAATTTGCAACAATACAGGAATTTACTACTGTAAATCTTAAAAGTATAATGTCATCAGTCAATTGCTCATAAGTCTGCATTATTTCCGATATTTTTTCTAACATTTGCTCAATCATAAAACTTCCTCCAATTCATTTTATCTTATATATATTTTGCATAAATTTTCACTACATTATTCTCTATCAAAATAAGGCAAAACCCTGCTAAAATGTGCATTTTATGATATAATAATGCTATAGAAAAAAGATAGGAGATTGAGATATATGAAGGCAAAATTAGGTGAACAAATTAGATTTAATAAACCACATACAATCCCCCTTGCTAAAGGTGGAACTGCAAAAATTGTACCGGGAGATATTGCAAGAGTTATGAAAAAAGTTGACGAAAATACTGCTGAAATTATGTATCTAACTGGTGAAGCAAAAGGATTAAGTCAAAAAATTCTCCTTCAGGTAGATACAAATATAGACGCAGATTCTATTGTTAAGAAAATAATGAGTGATTTAAATAAATAGAAGTTATCTTGGAGGTTTCAATGAATAATTATGATATTTTTACAGTTGAAGATGTTTTCAATATGTTAGACGCAAAACTTCAAGACCAAAGAGAAAGATGGGAAAGTTTTTATTCTCAAAGGAATTTTAAAGCTCCATTTATTAATCATCCTGATTTACCAGACGAAAATCTTAAAGATTTCTTTTCAAAATTTGAAAGGATTCCAAATACAGTTCTTGAACTGGGCTGTGGTGAAGGCAGAAATGCTATATTCATGGCAAAGCAAGGCTCTAATGTTATTGGTGTTGATTTATCAGAATCTGCTATAAAAAATGCTCAAATGCAAGCAAATAAAAATAATGTTAAGGTTAATTTTCAGTGTAAATCAATCTTTGAATTTAAAAATATGAATTTTGATTTTATTTATGATAGTGGATGCTTTCACCATCTTCCACCTCATAGAAGAATTACATACTTAGAACTTTTAAGAAGTTCTCTAAAACCAGGAAGTTATTTTGGATTAGCTTGTTTTTCTACTGAGGTAGACTCTGAAGAATACACTGACTGGGACTATTATGAACGTCATATTACTGGAACTGGATTTTCAAAAGAAAAGCTAGAAAAAATATTTAGTGATGACTTTGAAATAATTGAGATTAGGAAATATAGAGATGGTGTTCCAGATACCTTACAAGGTCTAAGCTTCTTATGGACTGCCTTATTTAAGAGAAAGTAAAAAACGACTTAAAAGCCTTTAAAACGCAGCTTTTAAGTCGTTTCTATTTATTTTATTCCTTTTGCTTTAACTTCATCCATTATTCTCATTATCTCAATTGAATCCTGCCAACTCATTATTTCACTTTGGAGCTTGCCCTTATTTATACAGTCTACAACTTCATTTATTTGATATTCAAAGCCATTTATATCAAAAGGCATATATATCTTTTCTTCATTACCATTAACAGTTAGAGTTGCAGTATCTGAACTAGAAAATCTCTCAACACATATTCTTCCCTCTGCCCCTATAATATTAGCTTCTCTTTTTGAGTTAACATTTATTGCACCATAAAGTTGTGCTTGCTTTCCTTCTTCATATGTTAAATTAATTGAGACACATTCATCTACTCCTGTAGACCCAATATAAAGATTACTTCCTATACATATTGGTTTGTTTCCGAAAATAAAGGAACTATAGGATATAGTATAAATTCCTACATCGAGAAGTGCTCCTCCGCCAAGTTCCTTATTATATAATCTTCCTAATGGGTCAAAGTCAGCTTTAAACCCAAAATCAGCTTGAAGCAAACGAACCTCTCCTATTCTGCCTTCATCAATCCATTCTTTTACTTTTTTATTTATAGGTAAAAACCTTGTTTTCATGGCTTCCATAAAGAATACTTTATTTTCTTCTGCTGCTTTTATTACTTCCCTTACCTCATCTTCATTAATAGTAACAGGTTTTTCACAAAGTACAGCTTTTTTATTTTTTAAACACATTATTGATATGTCTTTATGAAATGGATGTGGAACTGCCACATATATTACATCTACATCATCATCCTTAACTATATCCTCGTAACTTCCATAGCATCTATCTATAGCCACATTATATTTGTCACCAAAAGCAATAGATTTTTCCTTTGATCTTGAAGCAACAGAAACAAGTTCAACATTATCCATCTTAGTTACAGCTTGTGCAAATTTATTTGCGATTTCACCAAGTCCTATTATTCCCCATCTTATTTTCTTCATTGAGTTTCCTCCTAATTAAAAGGTTTACGAATTTACACTAATTATATCACAGCTTATAAGAAATACATTACCACAATAAGTAAAATTATAATTGTTCCATAGAATATCCCTATTGTTAATGATACACAGGCCTTAGCCCATTCTATGATATTCCACTTTATTTTTTCAGATTTCATAGAAAAATCTATATTATCTTCGTTTTTATTTCGTACCTCTTCATAATATTTTCTAAAATAAGTTTCTTGACTTAAAAAATATGAATCTAATATCCAAAACATCAATACTGGGAAATAAGTTAAAATAATGTATTTATTATTTGAATCCTTTGCAGCTAGAGCAAACATTGCAGCAACCAAAGTAATAGCCCACCCCTTTAAAAGGAATGAGTTATTTGCCATTCTTGATATTATCCCTTGAATTAACTCTAAATGTTTTATTTTATTCTCCATAAACCCACCTATAAATTAATCCTTTTTAAGTAATGATTTCATTTCATATAGTGTATCTAATGAGTTACCACTAGTATATTTTTCCTTCCAAATATATAAATCATCTTCACTTAGTTCAATTAATTCATCCATTTCTAAATAATATTTAATGGGCAAATTAGAATTAAATACATATATATCAGGAGATTTAATTCGATGAAAATTAGGATTTCTTTTTCTTATTAATTTAGTCATTGCTATTTCATAATATATCCAAGGTGACCCAGTACTACCGATTACTTCAGAAACATTTAATGAATTAGGAGTATTAAGAAAAATTAAGCATTCAGTATTATCTATCATCTTTGACAAAGCAATTGAAAGCATCATGTGAACATGACTTGTAGATTTATTTCTTTTAAAATAGTTATAATATTCTTTATCTTCCTCCAAACAGAAACCATCATCAATTATTTTCAAAAGTTCTTCTGAATATCCCCATACACAGGAATCAACAAAAACCTTTAATTTAAAATTTTCATTAAGCCACCCTGCTAGTGCTACAGCTATTTTTTCGTCTTTATAAGCATAAGAAATAAACACATCAGCTTCAATTAAAGGGAACCAATTAGATTGAATTTTTGTGCCATTTATAAATCCATCCTTTATTATAAAACTTTCTAAGCCTTTTCTAATTAAAGCTTTATTTTTATCTAACAATTTTGTACCTAAATCATAATAATAATCAAGTTTATTACTTAGTATCAAATTAAATGCAGCATACATATTTATCACCCATTAATTTGTTATATAACTTAAATATATTATGATTTTACAGATAAATTACCTTTTAATATTTATAGACTTTAGATAAAAACATAGCAAAAAACCCCTTTAAATAGTTTCCTATTTAAAGGGGTAAAATTTACATCAATTAGATAGCTGTAATATTTTCTGCTTGAGGACCTTTTTGTCCTTCTACTACGTCATAAGAAACTTTTTGTCCTTCTTGAAGTGA
This sequence comes from Clostridium paridis, assembly GCF_016765615.1. GTDB lineage: Bacteria > Bacillota > Clostridia > Clostridiales > Clostridiaceae > Clostridium_T > Clostridium_T paridis. The sequence continues at coordinate 313,648 of NZ_JAESWA010000022.1, forward strand.
CTTATAACCTTCTGCAACTATTTGAGAAAAATGAGCAAATACATCTTTACCATCTTCTCCAGTAATAAAACCAAATCCTTTTTCTCCGTTAAACCATTTAACTGTTCCTGTCATTTTTGTTCCCTCCGAAATTTTATTATTTCTTAAATTCTTTGTAATAACTCACCAACAAAATTTCGATATTATCATACCCATTTGAAGTACTAATTGAAATATATCTGTGTTACATTATTTACTATTAATTTAAGCTTCTATATTATAATATAACAGTTTGTTTTATAAAGCAAGTTATTTCACTTTTCAAATATATCTTTTCCAATGTACTAGTAATTATACATAGATTTATTGATTAATTAATTTTTAAAGATTTTAACTACATTAAATCCGCTATTTTTAATTTCTTCTTCCGAAACATGACCATCAAGATGCATACAATATACTTTATTTCTAAATTCCTTAGGTATTATTTCAATTAATTTATTAATATATAAATGTCCATTACCTTCATAGTTAAGTCCACTAGTATCTTGATATACTTTTTGAATTTCTCCTCTCTTGAGTTTATCAATAATTTTATTTTCGATATCATTTGAATCACCACTGTAATAAAATGTTTCTCCATTTATACTCATAATAAATCCAAAAGAAGGAAGTTTGTTAGAATGTGTTGTTTTTATAAATTCAATTTCTACCTTACCAAACTCCCTAACATCTATTATGATTTTCTTAGAGTCGTTTATATAATACATCTTTTCTTCAACACCTAAACCATCTAGAATTCCACCAAGAAAATCTTTATCTGGGAAATAAACTATTGGCTTATGTTTCAAAATGTAGTTTGAATAAAATATTGTATCCCCTAAGCTTCCAATATGATCTGGATGAGTATGAGTAATAATAAAATACAAGTTTTTAATTCCTTGAAGCAGGTTTAATTCTTGTAATCTATGAAATACTGTTCCTCCGCAATCTATAAGAATTAGGCTACTATCTTTTTTTATAAAAGCGCTATTATTACCTAACCTAGTATTAAAAGTACTTCCTACTCCTATAAAATTAAGCATTTTTCCCTCCTTTATCCATACATTCTATAATTTTAAAATCTACAATCCAATTATTTAAATTCTCATTTTCGATAATTTCTCTGTTCAAATTTATCCAACTTTTACATTTATCTAAAATAATTGCATCGCTAGTTATTACGTTAGGTAAAACTTCTAAGGTTTTATCAACATCATTTATATTTTGAACATTAACTTTAAAATTATAAACTTTTAATAACTCTAGTATTCTTTCCTTTAACCTACCAGAATTTGATACTGGAGCATCTAAATAAAAATTTGCTTCAGCTATTTTATTCTTACTTATAATATTTCCAACTAGATTAATAGCAACATCTGTTTTATCTATTAACCTATACGTTCCCCTAAGTCCAGCTAAATCTCTAATAGTGCCATCTAAACATCTTAGTACTAAAGACTCAGATAATAACACTTCCAGAGTAATAATTGTATTAAAACCATCAATATGTACTGTTGAATCTTCTAAGCTTCCTAATACTTCTTTGTCTTTTCTAATCTTAACTGATTTTTCAGATGATATTGCTCTTACTAAAGCCAATCTCTGTCTTTCAGATAGTAAATAGTGATTACCAATAAATGTAGAGGCTCCCTTAATGTTATAACCATGATTTAAAAGATAATATAAATCCTTAGCTGCTTTATGTAGTTTTTCTATAGATTCATGTCCAAATTCCTCGTTATCTTTAGGTGAAAAACCCCGTCTAACAATATTATTCATATTATACCTCTTATTAAATACTTCTAGTTATTTTTATCTTTTCTAAGAAATTATATCATTAAATATGTTTTTCCAATTACAATATGAATATTACTTCTTATCGAATAAAATATAACAAAAAAGATCCAAACCATTAGGATTAATATATTTTAAAAACTAACTTCCTAACACTTAAGATCTATATAACTACTTTCTTAACTATTTATATATTCATCTAATAATTTTTTCCCATATTCATCATCCGGTATTATTTCAAGTTCTTCATATGACCATCTAATTTCACGTTCTAAAAGTCCAATTTCATTATTTATTTCATAACCAAATTTAACTTTGAATTTACCGTCACTGCTTAAGTTGTAGTTTAATGTACTCCAAGTGGTTTCGCCAGCATTTTTAAATTCAATCCATAGATTTCTATTAATCTCTCTAAGCTCTCTTAAAAGAAGTTTAAAGGCATCTTTGCTAACACCAAATTTATCAGGTATCGTTCCAGAATAATTAATTTTATTACAATCATCTGTATAAAAGTAAAAACTGGCGGAACTAACAGTTTCTAACACTTCAGCATACATAACTACCTTATCCCATTCTACAGGTATAATTTCACCTAGCTTTTCAGCTATTTCACTGTAATATTTGTTTAAGTTATTTTCGTTAATCATAGTTTCTCCTTTGGAAAATTCAGCAAACTTATTATTTAGATTATACCATATTTCTATCTTATTATTTCTTACTTACTATATGATTTATGAATACCTCTGGTAATTCCATATCATATTTTTCTACATAGTAAATTACATCTGAACGCCATTCATAGTCACCGTCAGTCATTAAGCTAAGCTCTAGTGTTTTATTGTTAGGATTTATTAAATCCTTGCCTACCGCTGGTGCTTGTGCTATAACTTTAGATTTTCTCATATATTCTAAAACTTTTTCTTTTTCCTTAATTGGATTATTTATTAACTCTTTTATTGATGGATATTTATCATCCTCATAAACTTCCCTTATTTGCCCTATCATTATCATATTTGATTACCTCCAATTCACTTATATAATATATTTTAACTCATTCTTACATACTCTTTTCATATTAATTTTAATTCATCAAAAATATTTTTTCAACTCTATTGACCGAATCGGTTTATGGCGTTATAATCAAGTAAACCGATTCGGTTTATAACGATTTGCGAGGTGGTGTTTTTGGAAAAGTTTAAAAACTTATCCCAAGAGAAACAAGACATGATTATAAATGCAGCATTAAAAACTTTTGGAACTAATGGCTATAAAAAAACCTCTGTTAGTGACATTGCTTATGCTGCTGGAATTTCTAAAGCTATGGTATTTCACTACTTTGGCACAAAAAAAGCATTGTATCTATACTTATTAGAACTTTGTGGAACAATTGTTACAAACGAAGTTATCAATAGATTTGATAATACAATTACTGATTTTTTCGAGAGAATCAAAATGGCAACTGAAATAGAGCTTTCTGTTATGAAACAGTATCCTCCAATTCCTACATTCCTAACAAGTATGTATTTTGAAGAGGATGAGGAAGTAAAAGATGACATTAAAGCAATTCTTGCTCAAGGTGAAGGCTTTAGAGAAAAAATTGCCTTTGATGGTATGGATGTTTCAAAATTCAAGGATACAATTGATCTTAAAATTGTTATGAAAATGCTCTACTGGATGACTGATGGTTTTATGAATCAGTTTTCAGGTAAAACAGATGTAGATTTTGAAGGCATATGTAATGAGTTCTATGATTGTATGGAAATGCTTAAAAAGAACTTTTATAAAGAGGAATACCTGTAGAAGCTATCTATGAATTACATATTAGAAATTTATATAATAAGAGGATTTATACGATTAAATTTTAGGAGGTTTCAATTATGAATGTTATTGAAATTAAGAATCTTACAAAACAATATGGTAAGTCCAGAGGTATTATTGATGTTAATTTAAACGTAGAGGAAGGAGAAATTTTTGGTTTTATTGGTCCAAATGGAGCTGGAAAATCTACTACTATTAGAACTCTTTTAGGACTTATATATCCAACTAGCGGTAGCGCAACTATATTCGGAAAGAATTGTATTGAAAACCCTGAAGTAAGACAATCACTAGGTTATCTTCCATCAGAAGTATTCTATTACGATAATATGAGAGTTTTAGATTTATTAAAATATTCTGCAAGCTTTTATAAAAAGGATTGTACAAAAAGAATTCACGAGCTATCAGAAATTATGGATTTAGATTTAAAAAAGAAAATAGACGATCTTTCCTTTGGTAACAAGAAGAAGGTTGGTATAGTACAAGGACTTTTACATGAACCAAAGCTAATCATATTAGATGAACCTACTAGTGGACTTGACCCACTAATGCAACAAAGATTTTTTGAACTTATTAAAGAAGAAAATAAGAAAGGTGCGACTGTATTCTTCTCTTCTCATATTCTAGGTGAAGTTCAGAAGATGTGTAGCCGCGTAGCTTTCATAAAAGAAGGTAAAATCATTAAGCTTGAAAAGATTAGCACTCTTCAAGAAAATAACTATAAGAAAATCAGCATTGAAGGTAAATCTAATATCAAAAAAGAAGATTTTAATATTAAAGGTGTAAATAACCTTAAGATTGAAAAAGACTCTGCTAGTTTCATCTTTAGAGGAAATATCAACTCTATTACAAAAAAATTAGCTGAAATAGAACTTAATAATATATCTATTGAAGAGCCAGATTTAGAGGAAATCTTTATGCACTATTATTCAAAGGAGGATTAGTAAGATGAATATGTTTCTACATGAACTAAAGACTCTGAGAAAAACAACAACTATATGGATTATTGTTTTAGTTGCTCTACTTGCACTATATCTTTCAATATATCCTGGAATGGCTAATGATGCTGAAGATTTTAAAAAATTATTAGAAGGTTACCCAGCATCTGTTAGAGCTATGCTTGGCATTAATTTAGATACAATAACTTCCATCCTAGGATTTTACTCAATGATATTTTCCTTTATTGTAGTTTTTGGTGCTATTCAAGCTATGAATCTTGGAGTTTCAATACTTTCTAGAGAATCTAGAGAGAGAACAGCTGATTTCTTGTTAGTAAAGCCAGTATCTCGTACATCTATTGTAACTGCAAAACTTTCTGCTGCTTTTACCGTTATCATTATTACAAATATTATTTTCTTAGCTGTATCTTTCATCATGGCAAATGCTGTTAAGACCGCAGATTTTGATGTAAATACATTTTTGTTAATTAACTTTACCCTATTCTTTATTCAAGTTATTTTTGTTGCAATTGGAATGGTTTCTTCTGTTTTTTTCAATAAACTTAAAAATATATTACCTCTATCACTAGGCGTAGTTTTTGGTTTATACATGCTAGGAACACTTATTGCAACTGGAAAAGATGCTAACACTGCACGTTACTTCTCTCCTTTTAAATATTTTGATATACCTTATATTATTAAAAATATAAGCTATGAGTCTTCATATATGATTACCGGAATAGCCATCGTAATTATTTCTATAATTGTAAGCTATATAGTTTATAACAAAAAAGATATCCATGCAGTATAATCTTATATTCTTGGATTTAATTAAAAGGAGGTATAATAATGAATATTTTTATAAGAGAATTAAAAGCCAATAGAAAAGCCCTTATAATATGGAGCATTTGTATGATCTTATTGGTTGTAAGTGGTATGGCAAAGTATACAGCTTATTCTGAAGGTGGTTCTGCTAATGAAGTTTTTAATAAGATGCCCTTCACCTTAAAAGCATTACTTGGAATTGGCTCCTTTGATGTTACTAGTATTGGTGGTTTCTTCGCATTTCTTTTTCTATATATTGAGCTAACAGTTGGAATTCATGCAGTACTTTTAGGTAATGGAATTATAGCAAAGGAAGAAAGAGATAAAACCACAGAATTTTTAATTGTAAAACCTGTATCTAGATCTACTATAATAACTTCAAAGCTTCTTGCTGCATTTGTAAATCTAGTAATAATAAATTTAATTACCTTAGTTTCTTCAATAGTAATGGTAGGTCAATACAATAAAGGTGATTCAATTAATGGTGAAATATTAACATTCTTCATTGCAATGTTTATTGTTCAATTGCTTTTCCTTTCACTTGGTGCCTTATTATCTGCATTTATGAAGAAGGCTAAGGTATCAGGGTCAATTGCAACTGGCATACTACTATTATCCTTTGTAATATCAAAGATTACTGATGTAACAGATCGCATGAATTTTTTAAACGTACTTTCCCCTTTTAAGTATTTTAGTTATGTAGATATAGTAAATGGTAACGGGCTGAATTTCATAGTAGTTGCTGTAACACTATTAATGATTATTGTATTTTCTGTATTTACTTATTTCTTCTACAATAAAAGAGACTTAGCTATTTAATAAAAAGAGTCCTACATTCAAAAATGCAGGACTCTTTTTATACTATCTCAATAATTAAATTATTTATTTTTCATCATATCCAAAACAATATCCTTAAAAATAGGAGCACCTGTATTACCTCCTACTAAATTCTCTCCTTCTTCATTTTTACCATTAATATCAGGAACAAAGATTACCATAGTATAATACTTCTTTCCTATATTAAAATAACCACTAAACCACCCATGAGTCGTTCCTTGGGCACCTGTTGCTGATCCTGTTTTACCTCCTATATCTATATTCGGTATAAAGGCATTAGTCCCAGTACCTTTTTTAACTACCTCTCTCATATTTTCTTTTATTTCATCTGCTGAAGTTTTTGAAATAATTCTTGTTTTAGTACTCGTATAGTTTTTCACAGGCTTATCATTAATATCTAATATAGATTTAACTATGCTAGGCTTAACATAAACTCCTCCATTTACAATAGTATTTATTGCACCTGCCATTTGTACTGGAGTGACTGTCATAGCCTGCCCTATACCTATGTTACTAAGTCCTGCTTCTTCTTTAGGCTTAGTTCCTGAAATTTCTTTTGTTAAGCCCAAATTCTTACTATACAAGCCTTCAGACTCAGCTAACTTCATTAAATTGTCATAGCCAACTTTTTGAGCTACCTGAAAGAAGGTATCATTACAAGATACTAACAAAGCATCTCTAACAGATAAAGTTCCATGAGAATATGGCTTACCATTTTTTTGGCATATCTCACCTTTACACACGAACTTATCACTTAATGAAACATCCTTATCCTCTAATGCTGCCTGTTCCACAAGTAGTTTAAAGGTTGAGGCTGGTTCAAAACCTACTCCTTCTGCCCCAATTAAGAGATTGGGCTGTGATTCATCTTTTTGGACTAGCGCTTTAATATCTCCGCTTTCACTATCCATTAAAACTACACCAACATTCTTTAAGTTTGAATACTCACTTCTATTTAAGATATCTTTGATTCTACTATTTAAATCTAAATCTAAAGTTAACTGAATATTTTTATTATCCTTATTAACTTCGTATCCTTCCTCTTTGTAGACACCTGACTTATCTAAAGAAAATTTGACTTGTGGTGATTTATTATTTTTAATATAACTTTGCAATGTAGCTTCTAGTGATTCGTCTTCATACTTATCCTTAGTATTTACCTTACTTAATAAGTCTGTAATAGACCAGGAATTCTTGCTATCAGACTCATCATAAGTATAAGCATATATACCCTTTATATTAGTCATATTTTTTACTTTGTTATAAGTATCTTCATTAACTACAAAATAGCTCTTTCCAGCCTTTTTCAATATTTCATCATAGCTAAAATTATCTACTTGGGTTTTCATAATAAAGTTAAACGCTAATAGATTTTGCATATTATCATCACAGTTATTTAAACTAAATGGTTTAGAATCAATAACAACTACATACTTCTTTGTATAGGTCATTAAATCTTTGCCCTTAGAATCTAGCATCATATAGTTATTTTGAGAAATGTTCTCCACTTGATAATTAACCATAGAAACACTTGCTCTATCTGGATTATATTTATTTACTACAATATATGTTCTCACTGATAAAAGAATAAAAAGTATACAAAACCCTATCCCCATATACTTACTTCTTTTTGCATGTATGGAATTTACCATAAAAAAAACACCTCCCCGATTAAATTCTTGACTCGAGGGAGATGTTTTATACACTATTTTAATATTTGTTTTATTTTAGATACCATAATATCTATAGCTACTTTATTTTGTCCACCTTCTGGTATTATAATATCAGCATGTCTCTTTGTTGGTTCTGTAAATTGTAGATGCATTGGTCTAACTACAGATAGATATTGCTCTATAACGGATTCTAAGGTTCTTCCTCTTTCGTTAATATCTCTAACAATTCTTCTTATTATTCTAACATCAGCATCAGTATCCACATATATCTTTATGTCTAGAAGATCTCTTATTCTTTCATCTTCAAGAACTAATATACCTTCAACTATTATGATTTCCTTTGGTTCTAATACAATTTTTTCTTTTTTTCTAGTATGTATTGAGAAATCATATATAGGCATCTCTATTCTATTGCCTGTTAATAAAGCCTTTAAATGTTCAACTAATAAATCATTATCAAAAGCCATTGGATGATCGTAATTTGTTTTAACTCTTTCTTCCATAGCTAAATGACTTTGATCCTTATAATATGAATCCTCTTGAATCATTCCTATGCAGTCTTCATTAAAATTCTCATATATTGCTTTCGCAATTGAACTTTTTCCAGATCCTGTGCCCCCAGTTATTCCAATAAGAATCGGTTTCTTCATGTTTTTCCTCCTTATTTTCCCTTTATAAGCATATCTTTTTCTTTTAATGGAGCATCTACTGTAACTGTAAATATCATTCCAGCCTTATTAGCTACATCAATTTTTGCTCCTTTTTCATCTTTCATATCCATTAGCTCAATTGTGTAGTTTTCTCTATCAGGAGTCAAAACTTCAACCTTATCGCCTTCAAATACTCTATTCTTCTGTTCTATTACAGCTATCTTTGTAGCTTCATCATAGCTTTTAACTACTCCAACTATATCAAAATCTCTAATGTAAGAAGAATCGTCATATACTTGTTTATTTGGTTCATTAAAATAAAAACCTGTATGGTAGCTTCTATGAGAAACTTTTAATAAATTATCTACCCAAACTTGTTTTAATTGATAATTTTCTGGATCAGCCATATAAGCATCAATTGCAGCTCTATAGGATTTTACTATTGCAGCAACATAATATGCACTTTTCATTCTTCCTTCTATCTTAAATGAGTATATTCCACTCTCCATAAGCTCTGGAATATGTTCTATCATACATAAATCTTTTGAATTCATTATGTAAGTTCCCTTTTCGTCTTCAACTATAGGGAAGTATTCTCCAGGTCTTTTTTCCTCTACAAGATAATATTTATATCTGCATGGTTGCGCACAAGCTCCCCTGTTGGAATCTCTACCAGTCATGTAGTTAGATAATAGGCATCTTCCTGAGTAACTCATACACATAGAACCATGAACAAATGCTTCAAGTTCACAATCTTCTGGAAGCTTTTCTCTTATATCTTTAATTTCAACCATAGAAAGTTCTCTTGCTAGAACAATTCTTTTTACTCCTTGTTCGTGCCAGAACTTAGCTGATCTCCAATTAACGTTATTAGCTTGAGTACTTAAATGTATTTCTAAATTAGGAACTACATCTCTTGCTGTCACAATAATTGATGGATCTGATACAATAACTGCATCTACTCCTAATGAATAAATATCCTTTAAATAGTCTTCAAGTCCAACTAAATCTCCATTATGAGGGAAAACATTTAGTGTTACATATAACTTTCTTCCTCTAGAATGAGCATATTCTACTCCTTCTTTAATTTGTTCATTTGTAAAATTGTCCGCAAAGGCTCTTAAATTAAGCTTGCTTCCACCTATATATACAGCATCTGCACCATAGTCTATAGCTATTTTAAGCTTTTCTAAACTACCTGCTGGTGCTAATAGTTCTGGTTTTTTCATTACTTTTTACCTCCTCTTTGTTAACGCAATTCCATCGCCCATTGGTATTACAGAGGTTATTAAGTCCTTATCTTTTGAAACTAATTCTAAGTAAGTTTTCATTCTCTTAACAATAGTGATTTTTCTTCTTTTAACTAGTTCATCTGAAGCAACCATTCCTCTAAATAATACATTATCTGCTATGATTATACCATCTGTTTTAAGCAATCTCAAACAGTGTGGTAAGAAATGATTATAGTGACCTTTTCCTGCATCCATGAAAATCATATCATAAGGTTCTGTTAATTTTTCAAGTATTTCTAAACAATCCCCCTGTAATATTTCTATTGATGATTCTAAGGAAAACTTTTCTATATTCTTCTTAGCCATAGCTATCATTTCGTCACTTCTCTCAATAGTCGTAATATAAGCCTCCTTATTTGAAGCTTCATACATAAGTATTGATGAATATCCTATAGCTGTACCTAATTCTAATATTCTCTTTGGTTTTTGAAAACTCACCATAAATTCTAAAAACTTTGCAGTTTCTTTTTGAACAATCGGAACATGGTTTTCATGTGCAAAATCCTCAAGTTCTTTTAAGTATCCTTCCTTTTCTGGAATAAGATCTCTTATATATTTTTCCATATAATCATAAGTGACTCCACTCATTATACTTCCTCCAAATTATAAGGGAACTCATGGTTCAGAATTTCCTATTAGAAACCCTAAATATAGGGCTTCATAATAGAAGCCCTATTATCCATGAGTTATTTTTTACTTCTTGAAATTTGTTTCTTTCTTTCACCACTGTCTAGAACTCTTTTTCTCATTCTAATGCTTACAGGAGTAACTTCTACTAACTCATCACCATTAATAAATTCTAATGATTGTTCAAGTGACATAGCTCTTGGTGTAGAAAGTTTTAATGCATCATCAGAACCAGAAGATCTTGTATTTGATAAATGTTTTTTCTTACATACATTTACGTCTAAATCGTCTGCTCTTGAAGATTCTCCAACTATCATACCTTCGTATACTTCTGTACCAGCACCGATAAATAAAGTACCTCTTTCTTGTGCATTAAATAATCCATAAGTTAAAGCATCTCCTGATTCAAATGCAACTATCGACCCTCTGCTTCTTCCTGGTATTTCACCCTTATATGGTTCATATCCGTGGAATACGTGGTTCATTATTCCGTTACCCTTTGTATCAGTTAAGAATTCATTTCTAAATCCTATAAGTCCTCTTGCTGGAATATTAAATTCAAGTCTAGTATATCCATTTTGTGCAGAAGTCATATTAACCATCTCTGCTTTTCTAGGTCCTAACTTTTCCATAACTGGTCCCATAAACTCTTCTGGAACATCTATAGTTAAGTATTCTATTGGTTCAAGCTTCTTACCATTTTCCTCTTTAAATATAACATTTGGTTTAGAAACTTGTAATTCATAGCCTTCTCTTCTCATAGTCTCTATTAATATTGCTAAGTGAAGTTCTCCTCTTCCTGATACTTCAAAACAATCTGGGGAAAGTTCCACAACTTTTAAACTTACGTTTGTTTCAAGTTCCTTAAATAATCTATCTCTTAAGTGTCTTGAAGTTATAAACTCTCCTTCTCTTCCTGCAAATGGTGAATCATTAACCATGAAGTTCATGTTTAATGTAGGTTCGTCTATATCAACAAATGGAAGTGCTTCTGGATTAGCTGAATCTGCAATAGTTTCACCTATATTAGCATCACCAATACCTGAAACTGCTATTATATCACCTATTGATGCGCTATCTGCATCAACTCTCTTTAGACCTTCATATGTATATATGTTTGAAGCCTTAAAGTTTGTAATTTTTCCATCTTGCTTAACAATTGATAAGTTTTGATTCTTCTTGATAGTTCCACGTACAATCTTACCAATAGCTATTTTACCTACATATTCACTTGTATCTAATGTAGTTATAAGCATTTGTAATGGCTCGTCTGCCTGTCCCTTAGGTGGTTCAACCCTCTCAACTATTGTTTTAAATAAAGGTTCCATGTTGTCTGATTCATCTTCAACTTCTAGCTTTGCTATTCCGTCTCTTGCAGATGCATAAACTATTGGGAAGTCTAATTGCTCGTCCTCAGCACCAAGTTCTAAGAATAAGTCAAATACTTCATCAATAACTTCTTCTGGTCTTGCATTAGGCTTGTCAATTTTGTTTATTACAACGATTGGCTTTAATCCTAATTCAAGAGCTTTTCTTAATACGAATTTAGTTTGTGGCATTGGACCTTCATAAGAGTCAACTACAAGTAAAACTGAGTCAACCATTTTAAGTACACGTTCAACTTCTCCACCAAAATCAGCATGTCCTGGGGTATCAATAATGTTTATTTTAATTCCATTATGTATAACAGCAGTGTTTTTAGAAAGAATTGTTATTCCTCTTTCTTTTTCTAAGTCGTTAGAGTCCATTACTCTTTCTTCGACTTTTTCATTTGATCTAAATATATTGCTTTGCTTAAGTAGTGCGTCTACCAATGTTGTTTTACCATGGTCAACATGGGCAATAATAGCAATATTTCTTATATCTTCTCTTACAGTTAAATTCATTCTTATTCCTCCAAGCAAAATTTGCAAAATAAAATTGGATACTTACGTATCCAATCTTCAGTCTATATTACATTCTAATATTAGAGAGTAAAAAAGTCAAATCTTATTCTTGAGATGGTGCAATAATATTTACTCCTATTGCGTCATTTAAGATTTTTAAAATATCGTCCCACATCTGAGCAAAAGCGGCTTCAGCTGAAATATAGCTTGAAACTTGTGGGTTTAACATTATAGCGCCCCCAAGATTTTGCATTTTTTCCTCAGTTTCTTTTGATATTTTTCCTGTTTGAACTTGTTCACTATAAGCTTCAAATTGAATTCTTCTAAAATCTTCAACCATTTTTTTAGCTTCTGGATTCTCACTAATTTTATTTGTAGCCTCTCTATAATCTATAACTTGAGGATCATTTTTTAATTCATCCGCTAAAGCGTGAACTTTATCATAAATATTTTGCATTGTCTCTCCCCCTAATTAAATTTCCATAATTATTGGTAATATCATAGGCTTTCTCTTAGTTCTTTCATAAAGGAAACTTCTTAATTGATCCTTCATGTTTGACTTTAAGGTTGCCCAATCAGTAATTTTTCTTTCCTCACAATCTTTTAACACGTTTTTAACAATATCTCTTGCTTCATCCATCAAGCCTTCAGATTCTCTTACATATACAAATCCTCTAGAGATAATATCTGGACCAGCAATAACTGTACCTGATTCTTTCTCTATTGTTACAACAACAGTTAAAATACCATCTTGTGATAAATGCTTTCTATCTCTTAATACTATGTTTCCTACATCACCAACTCCAAGTCCATCAACAAAGACTTGACCTGAAACAACAGTACCATTTTTTCTTATTCCATCTCTAGTTACTTCTATTACTTCCCCATTTTCAGGAATATAAGCATTTTTATCCGGTAATCCTAGCTTAACAGCTAGATCACAATGTTGTTTTAAATGTCTATATTCACCATGAACTGGCATAAAGTATTTTGGTTTAACTAAAGTATGCATTAACTTAAGTTCTTCCTGGAATGCATGACCAGATACATGAACATCTGCTAAAGCTTCATATATTACATTTGCACCTTTTTTAAATAATGAGTTTATAACTTTAGACACTAACTTTTCATTTCCTGGAATAGGTGAGGCTGAAATAATTACAGTATCCCCTTCCAATATATTTATTTTTTTATGGTCAGAACTTGCCATTCTTGCTAAAGCTGACATTGGTTCCCCTTGGCTACCAGTTGTGATTATTACCATCTTATCTTGAGGATATTTATTAATTGAATCTACTCCTATTAATGTATCCTTACCCACATCTATATAACCTAATTCCATGGCAACTTGAAGAACGTTCTCCATACTTCTTCCTGAAACAGCAACTTTTCTTCCATAAATCTGTGCAGCTGTAATTATCTGTTGCATTCTGTGAACATTAGATGCAAAGGTAGCAACTATAATTCTTCCTTTTGCTTTACCAAATAGATTAATAAAACTTTCCCCTACAGTTCTCTCTGACATAGAATATCCAGGTCTTTCAACATTAGTAGATTCTGCTAACATAAGCAGAACACCTTTTCTTCCTAGTTCAGCTAGTCTTGTAAAGTCTGTTTGCTCTCCATCAATTGGAGTATAATCAATCTTAAAATCTCCTGTATGAAGTACCGCACCTATAGGCGTATGGATTGCAATTGCTGAAGCATCTGCAATTGAGTGAGTTTGCTTTATAAATTCTACTGAAACCGAGTTAAGCTTTATTACATCTCTAGATTTAACTCTTATAAGTTCAGTTGTACTAAGTAACCCATGCTCTTTTAATTTTGTTTCAACCAATCCAATTGTTAGCTTTGTGCCATATACAGGCACATTTAATTGCTTTAGGACATATGGTAATGCCCCTATATGGTCCTCATGACCATGTGTTAAAAATATACCTCTAACTTTATCTTTGTTCTTTATAAGATATGACACATCAGGTATAACTATATCAATTCCGAACATATCTTCATCTGGAAATTTCAATCCACAATCTATTACAACAATATCATCTTTAAACTCTATTGCAGTAATATTCTTACCGATTTCATTAATTCCTCCCAGAGGAATTACTTTAACTTTTGCTTTTTCTCTTTTCATATTTCCCCTCCTTTTATATTTGAAATACTAAAGATGTCTTCTCCTTTGTTAAGAGGATACCTTTACTATTATTTTTTACAATCATTGCAAATTCCATAGAATTTTACTGAATGATCTAATATTTTAAAGTTGTATGTTTCTTCAATTTTATTTTCAATGACTTCTAAAAGGTCATCTTCTACTTCTAAGACCTTTCCACACACGTTACATACTAGATGATGATGTCTATGAGTTTCTCCCTCATGAGCAAGTTCATATCTAGCGCATCCATCATCTAAATCTAGTTTATATATTATGCCAAGTTCTTCCAAAAGTAAAATAGTTCTATACACCGTAGCTAAACCAATCTCAGGACATCCTCTTTTTACCTCATCATATATCTCTTCGGTAGTCAGATGTTTACCTTCATTTTCAATTATGGTATTTACAATAGCTCTTCTTTGTGGTGTTAGCTTATACCCTTTTTTCTTTAAATCTTCTTTTAACTCATTAATCTCTTTTTCACTTAAATATGGCATAAATTTACCCTCTCTTTATACTTAATCCTGGAATACAGCTTCGTATGCCTCTGCAACCATTTGAAATTCTTCTTCATCTTCAATAGTTGCTAGAACATCATTTCCTTCTTCATCTTTAATAATTTTTAATGCTATAGCTTCTTCTTCACTATCCGCTGAATCTGAAGGTACAACTATAACATACTCATTATCTTCGATATCAAGCTTTGTTAACACATCAAATTCTGTCTCCACTCCCTCTTCGTCTAATAATGTAATTTTGTCAACATTGTTCTCCATAAATACACTCCTTCTCTTAATTTATTCACATATATAAAATTGGAAGCCACTATTTAGAATTTCTATCTAAATATCCTTGCAAAATTAAGGCTGCCGCTATTTTATCCACTATTTCTTTTCTTCTTCCTCTTGACAAATCTGCTTCTAACATAGCTCTATGAGCTGCCATAGTTGTCAGTCTCTCGTCCCAGTATTCAATCTTAGGATTAAAAGAGGCTTCAAGCTTCTCACAGAACTTATAAGTTCTTTCAGCTGCTTCTCCAAGCGTACCATTCATATTTTTAGGTAAACCAACTACTATAATTTCAGCAGAATACTCATCATATATCTTTTTAATTTCTGCTATATCATAATTATAGTTTTTTCTTTTAATAGTTGTTATACCTTGAGCAGTAAACCCTAATGGGTCACTTACTGCTACACCTACAGTTTTCGTTCCAACATCTAAACCTAGTATGCGCATTTTTTCTCCTTATAATTAAAGAATAATTACGGTAATTTTGTTTTAAATGAATATTAATCTTAAAATTAATATTCATTTAAAATACCCAATATTAAGAATAAAGAGTACCCCACAGGCACTCTTTACTCTACTCCTAAATAGGATTTTATTACTTCCTCTAGAATTTCATCTCTTTCTAGTTTCCTAACAAGAGCTCTAGCTCCGTTGTAGTTAGTAATATATGTTGGATCACCAGAAATTAAATACCCTACTAATTGATTTACTGGATTATATCCTTTTTCAATAAGTGCATCATAGATTTCTGTTAAAATTGCCTTAGTTAAATCTTTTCTATCTTTACTTCTATCAAACATCATTGTATTTTGTAAATTGTCCTTCATATTTCGCTGCTACTTAAGCAACTTCACCATCCCTTCGCACAATATTACACTAACACATATATAAATATTCCCATCATTTAATTAAATTATAACTGAATTAATGATAAATGTATACTATTTTACTAAATTTTCAACTACTTGGTATACTTTATCAATTGCTTCTGTTAATTTAGCTGGGTCTTTTCCACCTGCTTGAGCCATGTCTGGTCTTCCACCACCACCGCCTCCAGCAACGGTTGCAACTTCCTTAATTATCTTTCCACAGTGAATTCCTTTTTCTATAGAATTCTTTGTAGCCATTGCTACAAAATTAACCTTATCACCATGAGTACTTCCTAATACAACTACTCCTAAGGAAATCTTATTTCTTATTTTATCAGCTAAATCTCTTAAAGCATTGCCATCTACTTCGGATAAACCATAAGCTATTACACTTACTCCATTTATATCTTTAACTGCCTTTAATATATCTTCTTCTGCTCCTGATGCTAACTTAGCTTTAAGTTCTTGAACTTCTTTTTCTTTTTCTTTAAGTTCGTGGGATAATGTGCTTATCTTAGCTGTAATATCTTTTTCATTACACTTTAATATACTTGCTGTTTCTCTTAACAAATTATTTTTATCTTCAACAAATTTTAATGCATTAAAACCAGTTAAAGCTTCTATTCTTCTAACACCTGCAGCAACTCCTGCTTCTGATAAAATCTTAAATAGACCTATCTCTCCAGAATTTCTAACGTGAGTTCCACCACATAATTCTTTTGAGAATTGACCTATTGATACAACTCTAACCTCATTCCCATATTTATCATCGAATAGAGCCATTGCTCCAGATTCTTTAGCTTCTTCTATAGTCATTAGATTTGTATTAACTTCAAATACTTCCATTATCTTTTCGTTTACTATAGCTTCAACTTTTTCAATTTCTTCTTTAGTTAATCCTTGGAAGTGTGTAAAGTCAAATCTTAATCTTTCACTATCAACATAAGATCCTGATTGAGAAACATGTTCTCCTAAAGTTTCTCTTAGAGCTTCGTGAAGCATATGAGTAGCTGTATGGTTCTTACAAATATCATTTCTTCTTCTAGCATCTACTTTAAGAGTTAGCTTATCATTTAATGATAATTCTCCTTCATTTACTTTAATATAATGAATAGTTTTTCCACCAACATTCTTTTTAGTGTCATATACTATCCCAGTAAATTTATCATTAAAGATTGATCCTTTATCGCCTACTTGCCCACCCATTTCTGCATAGAATGGAGTAAGTTCAGTTACTAAATATCCTTTTTCTCCTGCTAATATTGAATTTCTAAATTCACTATCATCTGCTAAAACAACTGCCTTAGCTTCTAACTCAAGTGTTTTATATCCATTAAATTCAGTTTCTATTGAAGCATCTATCTTGTTTATAGGCTTTTCGTCTGATCCCATGTAAGTACTTTCGCCTCTTGCTTCTCTAGCAGAAACTCTTTGATGTTCCATGGCTTTATTAAAGCCTTCTAAATCAACTAATAGATTTTTTTCTTCTAATATTTCTAAAGTTAACTCCAGTGGGAATCCAAAAGTATCATATAACTTGAAAGCTTTTTCTCCTAATAAAGTCTTTTCATTCTTTGCTTCCATCTCATCTATATATGACTTTAAAATTTCCATTCCTGAATCAATAGTTTCATTAAATCTTTGTTCTTCTAATAAAATTATTTTCTTAATATAATCTTTTTTCTCAACTAATTGAGGATATGCTGGACCGTAATTTTCAATTACAGTATCAACTATATCAATTAAGAATATGTCTTTAGCACCTAGAAGTCTTCCATGTCTAGCAGCTCTTCTAAGAAGTCTTCTAAGGACATATCCTCTTCCTTCATTAGAAGGTAAAACACCATCTGAAATAAGCATGGTAACGCTCTTAACGTGATCTGTGATTATTCTTATTGAAGTATCTTTATTTTTATCTTCATCATACTTTGAATTAGTTACTTCACATACCTTGTTTAAAATGCTTCTTACAGTATCTATCTCAAATATATTATTTACACCTTGCATAATTGTTGCGATTCTTTCTAGACCCATTCCTGTGTCTATATTAGGATTAGCAAGTTTATTATAGTTTCCTTCTTCGTCTTTATCGAATTGGGTAAATACTAAATTCCAGAACTCAACTATTCTATCATCATCAGCTGCAGCTAGGAATTCTTCAACTGTGTTTACCTTTTCTCCGTTTCCTCTATCGAAATGAATTTCAGTACAAGGACCACATGGACCTACCCCTATTTCCCAAAAGTTATCATCTTTACCTAATCTGAAGATTCTTGATGGATCTACATCTGTTTTTGATGTCCAAATATCAAAAGCTTCATCATCTTCTAAATATATAGTAACGTATAATTTATCCTTAGGGATATCTAATGTTTGAGTAATAAATTCCCATGCCCAAGGAATTATCTCTTCTTTAAAATAATCTCCAAAAGAGAAGTTTCCAAGCATCTCAAAGAAAGTACCATGTCTTGATGTTTTTCCTACGTTCTCTATATCACCAGTTCTTATACATTTCTGACAAGTTGTTATTCTTTTTCTTGGTGGCTCTTGAAGTCCTGTAAAATATGGCTTTAATGGTGCCATACCAGCATTTATTAATAATAAACTTTTATCATTCTTAGGAACTAGTGGAAAACTTTCTAATCTTAAATGATCTTTACTTTCAAAAAAACTTAAATATGCTTCTCTTAACTCATTTGCACCCATTTTCTTCATATCTCTTACCTCCGTTAATACATTGTTTAGCTTAAAAAATAAAAAAAAGGCTTCATCCCTAAAGAAAGGGACGAAAGCCTATACTTCCGCGGTACCACCCTAATTATGCTATTAATAAGCATCACTTAACAAGATAAGCTCCAAGACAGCTTCAAATTGATTTGTAAGAAGTTCACACCTACTCCACTTCCTCTCTGAATACAAGCTTCAACTTTACTAATTCTCTTCATCACTTAATATAAATTTCTATTTTGAATTATATGTGAAGAAGAATATTTTGTCAATATATAAGTAATTAAAATATATAATAGTTAATGTCCTCATATATTACCTTAATAATTACACCAATAGGTATCGCTAATACCATTCCAACTATTCCACCAATTTTTTCCCCGATTAGTAGTAATATTATTATCCCTAAAGGATGCATATTAACTGAATCCCCAGTAATCTTCGGTGAAATAATATCCCCTTCAATTTGTTGTATAAACATGTATAAAAAAGCAGTCTCTATGGCCTTTGTAGGAGACGAAATTAACGCTATAAATAAAGCCGGTATCCATCCAAGTAAAGGTCCAAAGTATGGAATTATATTAGCTATTCCATTTATAAGCGAAAGCCATAGTGGGAATTTAACTTTTAAAACAATTAAGCCAATAAAGGTAAATATAATTACAATCAATGATAATATTATCTGAGAAAAAATATATCTACCTAAAACATTATCTATATCTTTACTTATTATTTTTATAACAGTTCTTTTTTCGGTTGGCAATACAAGCAATGATTTATTAAGTAACTTTTCTCCATCAGCTAAAAAATAATAGCTTACAACAGGTATTACTGCCATGGAAATTGCATTTTCCCATAACTTTACTATCATGTCAAAAAAACTTGATGAAAGATTAATTAACCAAATATTTATTTTTTCTTGCATATGTATAATGATTATATCAAGGGTTTC
Source organism: Clostridium paridis (assembly GCF_016765615.1). Taxonomy (GTDB): domain Bacteria; phylum Bacillota; class Clostridia; order Clostridiales; family Clostridiaceae; genus Clostridium_T; species Clostridium_T paridis. Next base: position 333,507 of record NZ_JAESWA010000022.1, read on the forward strand.
ATTGTTGATACTTTTTATTTTTTTCATTATCGACAGAATAAAGCCTGATATACTACTAATGATACCTTCTACATCTATACTTTCCTTCATTAAGGATGGAATAAGGAGCGCAAAACTTCCTACTATTAGACCTATTGTAAATAGAATTAATAGTGCTGATAAAAATCTTGGATTTATACTTACTCTTTCAAGGATTTTATTTTTTAATGGTTTTAATGAATATGCTATTATAAATGATATTAAAATTACGCTTAAAGTCTCTCGTATAATCTCAACCTTTCTATAAATAACTACAAATAAAGCTATTGCTATAAAGGTTATAAGCCATTTGAACCACTTACTTTTGATTAATTTATTCATGGCTATCTACCATCTTATGTGGTAATGATTTAAAATATATATTTTCTTTTTCTAGAGAAAGCACCTGTTTATCTCCTAATATTGCTCTATCCATTAACAGCACTCTCTTTCCTCTTAAGATTTTATCAAATAATCCTGAACTTATAATAACCCCTTTAATTGCAAAATCAAGTTCATCAACAACAATATCCTCAACAACCCCAATCATTAATCCTTCTTTATCTATTACATCCATATCCTTAAGTTCAGAAAATGGAATTCCTTTTTCTTCAGAGATTTTTGAGATTATTACTTTGTCTTTGACTGTTATAATATCTTTTATATCTACAAATGTCTTTTTTGAGAAAAAATTAGTTGAGTTCATTCTAAAGCCCGTAATTTTACTATTATAAAAATCGATTAATATATCAACAACTATTCCTATCTTTTTGCTATTTGCTTGAAAAACACTAAGTCCAATAAAATCTTTATTTCTTTTCAACAAATAATCCTCCTGTATTTTTTTATAGTGTTTCCTAATTTCTAATTAATATTAATTCTTAATATAGCAAAAAGAGATGGTTAAATAACCATCTCTAAATAAATCTATCTTTATATTATACTAACCCTTCTATTACCCCGCCACCTACTACAATGTCTCCACTATAGAATACTACAGACTGACCTTTAGTAATCGCTCTTTGCTTTTCCTCAAAGCTTACCTTAACTTTATCTTCTCCATATGGAGAAATGATAGCTTTAGCAGGTTTACCTGAGTATCTTACCTTTGCTTCTACTTCTAAAGGTCCATTTAGCTTATCAATAGATATAAAATTAACTTCTTTTGCAATTAAATCAGTCTTAAATATATCTTCTTCTGGTCCTAAAACTACTTCATTCGTCATTGGATTTATATCAGTAACAAATACAGGTCTTCCTAATGCTATCCCTAAGCCCTTCCTTTGACCTATTGTATAGTATACAATCCCCTTATGTCTTCCTAGTATATTTCCTTCCTTATCAATGAAGTTTCCTTCTTTAACTTGCCCTGGCTTTGCAATTGTTATATATCTTCCATGATTATTATCTGGAATAAAGCAAATTTCTTCACTATCCTTTTTATTATGAACTGCAAGCCCAATTTCTTTAGCAATTTCTCTTATTCTATCTTTTGTATATTCACCACATGGCATAAGCGTATGTGAAAGTTGTTCTTGAGTCAAGTTATATAAAGCATAGGTTTGATCTTTTCTACTATCATCACTTCTTATAAGCTGGAATCTTCCATCTCTTTCTTCGATTTTAGCATAATGACCAGTTGCAACATAATCAGCTCCAATACCTTGAGCTTTTCTTAATAACTCATCAAACTTTAAATGCTTATTGCATGCTATACAAGGATTAGGAGTTTTTCCTTCAAGATACTCATCTACAAAGTAGTCTATAACTTTCTCTTTAAAAGAATCTCTAAAATTAAGCACATAAAAAGGTATTCCTATTTTATCAGCTACTCTTCTAGCATCATCAACTGCAGAAAGGGAACAGCATCCCCCTTCTCTTTCTTCATATTCCTTATCTTCTTGCCATATTTGCATAGTTACTCCTATAACGTCGTAACCAGCCTCTTTTAAAAGATATGCAGCGACAGAAGAATCTACTCCGCCGCTCATACCTATAACAACTTTTTTATTCATTAAATTTCACCCGTTATAAATTATTCGCCGTGAACTTGATCATGAATATCATCATGTTCTTCATAATCCCAAGCTTCTAAACCTGCATTTATTCTGTAGTCATTTATAGCCTTATGTATAGCTTCTTCAGCTAATACAGAACAGTGCATTTTTACTGGAGGAAGTCCATCTAAAGCTTCAGCAACTGCTTTATTTGTAAGCTCCCATGCTTCTTCTAAGCTTTTACCAACTATTAATTCAGTTGCCATAGAAGAAGATGCAATTGCAGAACCGCAACCAAAAGTCTTAAACTTAGCATCCTTTATAACATTATCTTCTATCTTAAGATATATTTTCATTATATCTCCACATTTTGCATTTCCAACTTCTCCAACACCATTGGCGTCTTCAATTTCACCTACATTTCTTGGGTTTCTAAAATGGTCCATAACTTTATCACTGTATATCATATTATTTTTCTCCCTTCTTTAAAAAGTCTTCCCATAATGGAGACATATTTCTTAATCTTTCTATTATTGGAGGTAAAACCTCTAAAACATAATCAACTTCTTCTTCTGTGTTATTATCTCCAAGAGATAATCTTAATGATCCATGTGCCTTTTCATGAGGAAGGCCAATTGATAAAAGTACATGTGATGGGTCTAATGATCCTGAAGTACATGCACTACCTGAAGAAGCGCATACTCCTTCAAAGTCTAGTGAAAGTAAAATTGATTCACCTTCAATAAATTCAAAGCCAACATTTACATTACCAGGAAGTCTCTTATCCCCTTTTGGTCCATTAAGCTTTGTGTAAGGAATTTTTAATAATCCATCTATTAATTTATCTCTTAAAGCTACAAGCTTTTTATTGTGCTCTTCTAGGTTTTCATAAGCTAATTCTATTGCTTTTCCAAGGCCAACTGCGCCTGCAATATTTTCTGTACCAGCTCTTCTACCTCTTTCTTGACCACCACCGTGAATTAAGTTCTCGATTTTAATACCTTTTCTTATATAAAGTGCGCCAACACCCTTAGGACCGTAGAACTTATGTCCTGCAAGAGATAATAAATCTATCTTCATGTCTTTAACATCAATTACTTGATTTCCAATTGCTTGAACTGCATCAGTGTGGAATAATACCTTTTTCTCACGGCATATTTCACCTATTTCTTTTATTGGTTGAATTGTTCCAATTTCATTATTTGCAAACATAACAGAAACTAAAATTGTAGTATCTTTGATTGCATCCTTTAGTTCATCTGTGTTTATGAATCCTTCTTCATTAACATCTAAATAAGTAATTTCATAACCTAACTTTTCAAGCCATTCGCATGTATGTAGTACAGCGTGATGTTCTATCTTTGTAGTTATAATATGATTTCCTTTGTTTCTATGAGCAAAAGCAACTCCTTTTATTGCCCAGTTATCTGCTTCAGATCCGCCTCCAGTAAAATAAACCTCTGCTGAATCAGCATTTAAAACTTTTGCAATTCTGTCTCTTGCTTTGTCCACTGCTCTTTTTGTGTCTCTTGAAATTGCATAGAATGATGATGGGTTACCGAAACTTTCAGTAAAAAATGGCATCATCTCTTCTAAAACTTCTGGTTTAACATAAGTTGTTGCGGAATAATCCATATAAACTGTTTTATTCATTGCTCTCTCTCCTATTCTTTTATCTTTATTTGAGAATTTTTAGTATTCATACTTTTATAATCATTTACTATATCTTGTAGTGTTACTGATTCCATTACTTCATCTAATGATTCTTTTATTTTCTTCCATAATAATCTAGTGGCACAACAATCTAAATTGTCACAAGTTGCACCTTCGATACATTCAGCTATTTCTACAGGTCCTTCTAAGACATCCATAATATCTAATACTTTAATGTCTTTAGGATCTCTATTTAGTACATACCCACCTTGAGCCCCTCTAATACTTTTAATTAGCTTTGCTTTTCTTAATGGGGAAAATAGCTGTTCCAAATAATATTCTGAAATATTTTGTCTTTGAGATATAGCCTTAATTGACACTGGCTGAGAGCCATAATTAATTGCTAAATCCACCATTGCCTTAACTCCATATCTACCTTTAGTAGATAGTTTCAAATTGATCACTCCTTAAAGCCGACTAAATCGATAAACTTTACTTTATTTATAATAGCAAAGCAGACCTTTATTGTCAACAATAAATAAGTAAGTTAAAATAATCCTCTAAAACCAAGAGGCGAGAGATACTTTCACAAACATCTTTCGCCTCTTTTAACCTAACTATTCAATTCTTCTTTAATTTTTTCTAGCAATAAATCTACTTCAATTGAATCTAAATCTTTTATTGAATCTAATAAATTTATTATTTTATTTTTAACTAAACTTTCTTCCTTCTCTTGTCCAGGTTTAAAAGTCTCTCCATGCTTCATAATAAAGGAATTATATCCTTTATCTCTTAATAACTTATTAAAGCTTTCTTGAGATTCTTTTTCTCCGTGAACTAAAAGTATTGCTTTAGGTTTTTCCTTAAAGCCCTCTAACCAGCTCACAAGACCATTTCTATCAGCATGTCCAGAAAGCCCTTCTAAGTTATAAATTTTAGCATTTACTGCTATTTCTTCTCCAAAAATTTTAACCTTTTCTGCACCATCTACTATAGCTCTTCCTAATGTCCCTTCTGCTTGATATCCCACAAAAACCACTGAGGATTCATTTCTCCATAGGTTATGTTTTAAATGATGTTTAATTCTACCAGCTTCACACATACCGCTAGCAGATATTATAACAGCTCCTTTTTTTATTTTATTAACTTCCAAAGATTCTTCAGTTGACTTTGAGAAAATCAATCCTTCAAATTCAAAAGGATCATCTCCTTTTTCTATTAGGACTTGTGTATCCTCATCAAAATCGTTTGAATGATAATCAAATATTTCTGTAGCTTCAATTGCAAGTGGGCTATCTACATATACTTTTACATTTTTAAGTTCTTTATTTTCCACATAACTGTTTAATGCATATAATACTTCTTGGGTTCTCCCTACAGCAAAGGAAGGTATTATTACATTTCCGCCCCTTTTGAAGGTCTCATCAATAATATTTACTAATTGCTTCAAGTCATTTTTAAATACTCCATGAAGCTTATTTCCATATGTACTTTCTATAATTACATAATCAGCATTTTCAACAATAGTTGGATCTCTAAGAATTGGCATATCTTTATTCCCCAAATCTCCTGAGTATACTAATTTGGTTTCTTTGCCATCTTCATCAATTAACATTTCTATAATTGCAGAACCTAATAAATGTCCAGCATCTCTAAATCTGAATTTAAATCCATCAAACAACTCAATCCATTTGTCATAAGGATATCCTTCAAACAAATACATAGAAAGCTTCGCCATTTTAGCTGTATATAAAGGTTCTAAGGATGCTTGTCCTTTTCTCATTCTTTTTCTATTTACCCATTCAGTCTCCATTTCCTGAATATGCCCACTGTCCTCAAGCATAACTTCACATAAATCTTTTGTAGCTTCCGTTGCTATTATTCTCCCTTTAAAGCCTTGCTTATATAATAGCGGTATCCTTCCACTGTGGTCTATATGAGCATGAGATAGAATTAAATAATCTATATCTTTTGGAATGAAGTTAAAAGTATTATTATCCTTTTCCTTCTCATCCTTACCTTGATACATTCCACAATCAAGTAAAATTCTTTTATCTTTAACCTTAAGTAAATGAGATGAACCTGTAACACAACCTGCTGCGCCATAAAAATCTAATTTCATAATGATTCCTCCCTTATGCAAGAATTTTAATATTGTATATAATTATTATATCAGAATTTTCTGATAAATTCTACTTAAGTCCTTATGCTACCATATATTCTGCTTCATAGATTAATAATCTAAAATAATGAAGTTTGAACATATTCATCTGGTTTATACACTTTTAAATCCCTCATATTAGAAACAATATCATATTCACCACATAATCTTTTAGTTAAGTTCCATAATTCCTTTGTACTTTTACTCATACACACATAATTCTCTCCATACGCTTTAATATATCTCTGTTTCAAATCTTTAAAATTACTATCTAACTTATTATAGAAATATACTCTTTGAGCATCTCTTAAGGTTACACCAAACATAGGTATAATAAACTTTGCTCCCGCTCTATTTGAGGCCTCTATTATCTCCCTTACATTATCCTCTGAATCATTTATATATGGTAAAATAGGCATCATTAATACACCTGCATAAATTCCTTCCATGGATAGTTTCTTTAAAGCTTCCAAACGTTCTAATGGGGATGGTGCCTTAGGTTCAATAATTCTTGCAAGCTTTTCATTTACAGTTGTAATTGTGATTCCTACCGTTGCTTGAGTGTTTTTATTTATTCCTTTCAAGGCATCTATATCCTTTAATATCAAAGAGCTCTTTGTAATAACTGTCACAGGAAATTTATAATATTCAATTATCTTTAAAGCTTCTCCAGTTAAGTTATATTTCTTTTCAAGAGGAATATAAGGATCACTCATTGCTCCAGTTCCTATAGTTCCAACTAACTTCTTTGATGAAAGTTCTTTCTTTAATAATTCTAGAACGTTAGATTTTATAATAACCTCATCATCAAAATTTTCAACATGATAACATTGACTTCTAGAATCACAATAGATACATCCATGTTGACATCCTCTATAAATATTCATATTATAAACATTCCCGAACCAATTTTCAGGACTTCCTACTTTAATTAATAAACTTTTAGCCTTTACTTCTTTTATTTTCATAAATTCACCTTTTTATAATATTTTCTTGGAATATATATATTTTACTTATATAATAAATTGTAATTATAATTTTATATATTTATTAAAGGAGACACAATAATGAAAAATGAAATTTCATACAAAAGATCCATAGTAACTTGCCTAATAGGAACTTTGATTTTTATTGGTTTTATGAAGTTTACCTTAAAAGCTACTTACTCTAATCTAGAGATAGCTTTAACTGGTATATTATTTTTTGTAGTAATGTTAGCTAGTCAAATAGTAACTCTAAAATTACAAGCTAAAAAGAAAGCAAATGCTAATAAACAAGTAATAAAGCCAAAAGCTAAAAAAAGAAAATAATAGATTATATAGATAATCCCCTTGTGACTACAATAAATCATAAGGGGATATACTTTACACTATTCTACTTCAATTTTCTCTTTTAACTCTACTATTTCATTGTTATTTGCATTTTCCTTGCTAGAACAGCAATCTTTCTTTTTATTTCCACCCATCATCATGAACATCATTGAAATCATCATTATTGGACATATAAATGGAACTATCCTTGAAATTAGCAAAGAAGCATCTGGGCTAATCCTTGATATAATTGGTAATAATCCTATAATGATTATAGGTAGTCCACAACATAGAACCATATGGAGCATGTGTTTTAATGGACTATGGTTATGATTATGTTTCATATTTTTATCCCTCCAAATTTATTCTCTACATTAAGCAATTACATTTTAACTTTTTTATATAAAGAACTTATGAAGAATTTATAAGTTACATTTTTTCTCCACATTTCCTTCATATTTAATTTTTATAATAAATTATAATAAGAATTTGAGGTGATACTTTTGGTTGATAATTTTAAAATATTAGTTGTAGATGATGAACAGAATATTATAGATGTAGTAAAAGCTTATTTGAAAAAAGAGAATTTTGAAGTATTTACTGCAATTGATGGTGAAGAAGCTCTTAATTTGTTTAATAGGGAAAACTTTCATCTTATTATTTTAGACTTAATGCTTCCCAAAATCACTGGTGAAGAAGTATGTAATAAAATAAGAGCAACTTCTAATGTTCCCATAATCATGCTTACCGCAAAGGTAGATGAGGACGAGAAGATTGAAGGAATATCTATTGGTGCAGACGATTATATTACCAAACCCTTCAGTGTACGTGAGTTAGTTGTTAGGGTAAGAGCTCTACTTAGAAGATCCTATAGAGACGAACTACCTATGGCTGATATTTTAACCTTTGACAATGGGGATTTAGAAGTTGATATAAAAAAAATGTTAGTTAGAAAGCAAGGGTTGCCTATAACATTAACTACTAATGAATTTAAAGTTTTACTAACTTTACTCTCCCATCCTAATCAAATATTTTCAAGAGAACAATTAGTTCAAAAAGCTTTTGGTGTAGATTATGAAGGTTATGATAGAACAGTAGATACTTATGTCAAAAACATTCGTCAAAAAATAGAATTAAATCAAAAAGATCCAAGATACATAATTACTGTTTACGGAATGGGATATAAATTCTCCCCAAATTCTAGTGAGGTGAAATAATGAAAATATCCTTAATGAAAAAGCTTTCTATTGCTATAGTAATAGCAATTTTAGGTTCAATTGTATTAACAAGTTTTATATCTAATTATTTTGTTAGTAGAAAATTTCAAGAGTATCTAATTGATGAGCATAAAACTAAAGAAAATGAAGCGATAAAAATGATAGAAGGCTTATATACAGATCAAAATACTATTAAAAACAAAGGTGAAATTCAACGATATGCTGAGCTTCAAACGATGTTTATTGAAGTAAAAGACTTAAATGATAATATTTTATACTCTTCAGGAAGTAACTACTTAAAAGGCAATGGCAGAATGAAGAATATGATGGGCTCTATTATGAATAATTTCTCTGGGATGAATTTAAATGATTATACAGAAAATAAATATCCCTTAACTGTAAATAGCAAAAATGTTGGAAGTATAACAATAGGTTACTTTGGAACTTCATTTATTACTTCTGGTTCTGTGGACTTTATAAGTGCTTTAAATCATTCATTTTTATTATCTGGCTTTATTGCATTAATCTTTGCCCTAATAATAAGTGTGATAATTTCTAAAGGAATTTCTAAACCTATAAAAAATATAACTGATATTGCTAATAACATGAGAGAAGGTAATTTGGATATACGTTCTCAAACCAATACTAATACTAAAGAAATAAATGACCTTTCCAATTCAATAAATTATTTAGCTGAAACCTTAAGTCATCAAGAGATGCTCAGAAAAAGACTTACATCTGATATTTCACACGAACTTAGAACTCCACTTACTACTCTAAAGACTCATATTGAAGCATTTATTGATGGTATATGGGAACCAACTCCAGAAAGATTTAATGCTTTCTATAATGAAATAGAACGACTAACTAAATTAGTTGATAACCTCCGTAACTTATCAAAATATGAGCAAGAAAATCTTAAATTAAATATAAGCAGAGTTAATTTATCAAAAGAACTTGAAAAAATAATTGATTCTTTTACTCCAATGTATAATAAAGAAAACTACGCATTAGTTAGTACCCTGTCACCAGATATTTTTGCATATGTAGATAGTGATAAGTTTACACAAATCATGACTAACTTGCTTTCAAACTCCTTTAGATACCTAAAAAAGGACGGCCTAGTTAAGGTTATTCTTGATAAAGTTAAAGATAATATTATTATTCAAATTATAGATAATGGTATAGGAATATCCGAAAAAGATCTACCCCATATATTTGAACGGTTTTATAGAAGTGATATTTCAAGAGCTAAAAATACTGGTGGTTCTGGAATAGGACTTACAATCACAAAAGCATTAGTTGAAGCACATGGAGGGAAAGTTTCTGTAGAAAGTAAGGAAGGAAATGGAACTACTTTTACGCTTGTTTTTCCTAGTGAGTAAATTTTAAATAATTGTGAACACGAATTTTCTTCACATATTCTTTATATCTTTTGAGTATTATAAATCTGTAAGACAATTAATCATTCCCCTTTAATGATTAATTATTTTAGTTTTACCCTTATGAATATTTACGTTTAAAAAATAAGCTTGGGACTTCCACCCAAGCTTATTTTCTATCTATATAATTCATCTTTTTAAGATATCAATGGTACTTTGAATTTTTTACTTCCTTTTGCCAAGCCCATTTATTGCATTTAGGGCATTTTAACAATCTGTGAGGGCTTATTAAATCTTTAAATGTAGAAATAGAAAACTTGTATCCACAGCGTTTACAAATATACGAATGTGTATGAGCATGCCATATAACAAGTGGCAACACAACTATACACCCACCGATAATATAAGCAATAATCATTGATATATGAAGTATTAATTGCATACAAAAACTCCTTTAAAATAATTAGGTTTTATAATTTCATTATATGATTTATTTTGCCACTGCCTATATAATCTATTATATAACCTATAAAACTCAATTTCAAATATCTGTAAATTCCATGTGCAAGTTGCTTTTCCTATATATTTTCTACACATTCCTATTGTATACTTAAAGATACATCTATTCTGATATTTATGGAGGTATTTAAAACTTGAATAACATTACTTTTATTTTAGCCTTTTCAGCTGGATTATTATCTTTTTTATCTCCTTGTGTTCTTCCACTCGTTCCAGCATATATAAGCTACTTAACAAGCTCGACTATTAAAGAGACCAATTATATAAACTCTAAAGTATCTTCGTTTTATAATGCTTTAGGATTCGTTTCTGGCTTTTCACTTATATTTATTATAATGGGCGCTTCTGCTACTTCAATTGGCAATATTTTAATTAGTAATAGTAATATTTTTAGAAAAATAGGTGGTCTAATTATAATAATTTTTGGGCTTCATACTATAGGGATAATTAAAATTAAGATTCTTTATTCCGAAAAACGTTATTTGAATATCGACAATATAAGTAAAAAGTTTGGTTCTATTATTATGGGAATGTCCTTTGCTTTTGGATGGACACCATGTATTGGCCCAATTTTATCATCTATACTAATATATTCTGGCAGTGAAAGCACACTCTCTAAGGGTATTTTACTTTTAATATCTTATTCAAGTGGATTAGCTATTCCATTCTTACTTACATCTATGGCGTTAGATAAATTTATTAAATACAAGAATAAAATATTAAAATTAATGCCCATTATTACGTTTATAAGTGGTGTACTACTCATAGTAATTGGGGTTTTAATGTTTACAAATAAGTTTAATATACTTAACAAATATTCAAGCTTTATCAATCTCTAAAAACTATAGTTATTATAGGGTTTTTTATAGGAAACTTAATTTATTCTTTATATATAAGTTATTAGTTAAACTTAAAACCCTGTAACTTGGTAATAATTTAAATATATATTTTCAAAATTAGTCGTCCAAAGGAGTATGTCATGAAGAAAGTTTTTTTCTATTTAGCTATTATCTTAATATTTAGTATAAGCATATATACTGTTACGAATTACAATAAAAATAAAAACACTAATATAGAGTCTCCTAATAACGCATCTACTGTACAAAATAGTAATACTTCTAAAATACTTTCTAAAGATAAAGCTTTAGATTTTAAATTAAAAGATATGAATGGCAAAGAAGTATCCTTAAATGATTTTAAAGGAAAGAATGTACTTATTAACTTCTGGGCAACTTGGTGCCCTCCTTGTAAAGCCGAAATGCCAGATCTTGAAAAACTATATGAAGAAAATAAGAATTCAGATTTAGTTATCTTAGCTGTAAATTTAGGTGAAGATAAAGAAACTGTAAAATCATTTATGGATAAAAATAATTATAAATTTCAAGTACTACTAGATTCTAATCAAGATGTAGCTGTTAAATATGATATTTCCTCCATTCCAACCTCCTTTTTTATAAATAAAGAAGGGGCTATAGTTCAAAAAAAGGTTGGAGAAATGAATCTTCAAGAAATGAAAAATTATGTAGCTTCAATGAAAGAATAATTATCTTCCTCTATAATCTTAAAATTCCAGTTCATTCTTTTGGATAAAACTTTCTAGGGACGAACCTCTTAAGTAGTAAAGTTTTATCCTGCACAATGAGGAATTTTTAAGATTATAGATAGATATCTTCATATTTACTACACAACTTTTTTATATACTTATTACAGTATTATGTAAGTTTTATAAAGATAGTTCTTTAGAGCTTAGTAATTAGGAGGATTTTATGAGTATTAGACGTGAGAAAATTAAGGTATATGAAATGACCTGTTCATCTTGTGAGAATAGAGTTGAGAAAGCTGTTATGAAATTAGATGGGGTTTCATATGTAAAAGCAAATTATAGTAAACAGTTTGCTGAGATTAACTATGATGATGAACTGTGCAATCTGAGTAAAATAAAAGCTGCAATTAAAAAGGCAGGGTATAGTACAGAAAGTTCAAATGATTATAAATTTATAGGGATACTTATTATTGTAGCAGCCATAATATTACTTGGTTTTAGAACTAGTGGTTTTGATATGGAGGCTAAGCTTGCTAATGCTTCATATGCAGTACTTTTTGTTGTTGGTATACTTACTTCTATTCACTGCGTTGGTATGTGTGGAGGTATAATGCTATCACAAAGCTTACTCAAGGAAAATAAAAGTAAGCTTCAAGCCACTATTCCCGCACTTTTATATAATGGAGGAAGAGTTGTTTCCTATACTATCCTAGGAGGAATAATAGGAGCTCTTGGCTCAGTTTTTTCTCTTTCCATTACTACTAAAGCAATAATGCAAATAGTAGCCGGTGTCTTTATGATAATGATGGGCTTTAATATGGCTGGCTTCAGTATTTTTAGAAGATTTAATATCAAATTACCTAGTGTAGCTTGTAAAGTTAAAAATAAATCTGGTTCTCCATTTATAGTTGGACTTTTAAACGGACTTATGCCTTGTGGTCCACTTCAAACCATGCAACTATTTGCACTAGGTACTGGAAGTGCCTTTAAAGGTGCCCTATCAATGTTTGTTTTTTCTTTAGGAACTGTACCTCTTATGCTCACTTTTGGAGCTTTGTCAGGACTTTTAAGCAAGGGATATACTAAAAAGATTCTTAAGCTTAGTGGAGTCTTAATTATAGTACTTGGTCTTATTATGGGAAATAGAGGTTTCACTTTAGCTGGTATTAATCTTAATCCACTAACTGCACTTAACAAAGACTCAAATACTCTATTAGCTAGTTCTGGTAGTACTAATTCAAACGTAGCTAAAGCTACTTTACAGGATGGAGTTCAAGTTATAAAAATGACTGCTGACAATAATGGTTATACTCCAAATGCCTTTTATGTTCAGAAAAATATCCCAGTTAAATGGGTCATTGATGGAAAGCAAATCAACTCATGTAATAACCAAGTTGTAGCTCAGGCTCTAAATGTTGAGAAGAAATTAAAAAGTGGAGAAAATGTTATAGAGTTTACCCCTGGAGATAAAGATATAAACTTTAGCTGTTGGATGGGGATGATACGAGGTGTTATAAAAGTTGTTGATAAATTAGATACAGTTGATACTTCAAAATCAGATCCTTCTATTCCTCCTGCAAGTACTGGTCCTAGCTGCTGCGCAGGTCCTGTGGCTGATGGTTCATCTGGCCCTAGAAAACAATTTGACTTTAATGGTACTGAAATTACAAATGTTCCAACTGAAAACATAGTAAAAAAAGCCACTGTAGTTGGAGATTATCAAACTGCTACATTTACAGGTAAAGAAAAGAGTCTTGAACCACTAATTATTGTGACAGGTAATACCTCAAAAACAAAAATCTCCTTTGACTTAAGTGCTTTTAATAATGCTGATGGTGAATATGAAATTTTAAATGCACAAACTGGAGATAAAGTTAGCTCCTTTACCGGCAAAAAAGGGAAAAATGAAATCGAGTTTAACTCTAAAGAAATCGGCCCTTTTGCAATTGTAAAAGATAATGTTATCTTAGGTGTAATTGAAGTTACTAATGATTTAAAGTCAGCAGATACTGATCAAATAAGAAATAAATATTTCTAAAAATTAAGCAAGCAAAAACTAGTCTAGTTTCTGCTTGCTTTTATGTTCTATTTACACTCCATATACCTAAACACACTAAAATAAGTGCAATTACATTCTTAACCTCAAATATATTTTCTCCTAAGAAAATTGATGAAAATAATGCGCCAAAAACTGGAGTTAAAAAGTTGTAAATAGATACCTTACCAACCTTGTTATATTTTAATAATAAGTTCCATAAAGAAAATGCTATTGAGGATAATAAAGCTAGATAAAGTAATAATGATGAAGATTCCAATGTAAAGTGATAAACTCTTCCTCCAAAAGCTGCCCCTAATGATATTAGCATTAGCCCTCCAATAAAAAGGCTATACCCTGTTACAACTATTACGTCTAGCTCTTTTGTGAGCTTTTTAGCATAAATAGCAGCTACTGAAGATACAAATGCTGATATAACAATAAATCCTTCTCCCATAAAACTAAAAGAAAAATCTAGTAAACTCGAACTAAAGTTAACAATCATCACTCCTATAAAGCCCACAAGGCAACCTATTATCTTTCCCTTACTTAATTTATCATCCTTATAAATATAATGAGCCAATATGACACTAAAAAATGTACCAGTTGCATTAAGTATTGCACTTTTAACTCCAGTAGTATTTGCAACTCCCACATAGAAAAATATGTACTGTAACATAGTTTGAAGTATTGAAAGTATAATCAATCCCTTAATATTCTCTTTTGAGAGCTTGAACACTTTTTTCCCAAACATTCCAGAGATAATAAGTAAAATCACACCCGAAATTGTAAATCTATATCCAGCAAAAACATATTTTGAAGCAATATCACTTGTAGCAATATTAAAAAATATATATCCACTTTTTACCCCTGGATAAGCACTTCCCCATAATATACAACATACAGTTGCTATACATCCTACAAGCTTCCAATCTGTATAATTTCTTTTATTTTCCAAGATTACTCAAGTCCTTTCACTATATAAGTCAACATAAAAACTATATCATAAAACCAAAAATTTTGCTGACATAATACTGTCACATTTTTCAATTAAAATTAGATTGCTAACTAATATACTATTGTAGTTTTTATTACTTAAATATTTAGTAAAGGAGGTAAAGAATGCAAGTAAATCAAGTGTCACAATTAAACCAATTACAAGGACTTATGAATTTAGGTAATTCAGATTCAAGTGTCAGTGATTCCAGTTCATCATTTCAAAATTTACTTGAAGAAATGCTATTAGAGAATACATATAACAATCAAGCAAAACAAAATAACACTACTGGTTCTTCTCTAGAAAACACTAGCACTACTCAAGCAAATGGCTCAACTAGTGGAGTTAATAATTTAGCTATTAATCCTCAGAAACTTATGTTAATGATGTTATCAATGCAGAATTCTAACTCTAGTGATGACAGCTACGGAGATAGTAGTGATGACTCAGGAATGTCTGGTTCTAATGATAGTTCAATGCAATTGATGGAAAGCTTACTTCAAACTGCATTGCAAAATCAACAAACCAGTTCAAATGCTGAAACAAAAGATTCTCTAGCACTTAACGAAGCAAAAGTTCTATAAAAAAAAGTGTTGTAAAAAGCATATTTTATTAGCTCTTTACAACACTTTTTTATAAATCTTTGGTAAATGATATGATAAATTTAGTTCCTTTACCCTCTTCGCTTTGGGCTTCAATCGTCGCCATGTGAAGATCAAGTATATTTTTTACAATAGTAAGTCCTAAGCCACTTCCCTCAGTTTCGTGCCTACTTTTATCGCCTCTATATAATCTTTCAAATATAAATGGTAAATCCTCATTCTTAATACCAACACCATTATCCTGAATTTCTACTACAATATTTTTGTTATCTGAATACATATCAATAGCTATATGTCCATCTTCCTTAGTAAACTTAATTGCATTTGATATTATATTTATAAATACCTGTTTAAGTTTGTCCTTATCACCTGTTAAAATATAGTTCTGTTCTGTCTTTATGTAATAATTAAATGTAATATTTTTATTTACTGCAGCCATATAAAAATCTTCATAAACACTTTTTACTATGTCATCTAAATCTATCTTTTGGAAATTACACTTAATACTTTCTGACTCAAATTCCTTTAGAACATTTAAATTGTTTAGTAATCTTCCAAATCTCACTACTTCATCATTTAAATAATTAAGTCTTTCGGTAGATACTGGAAAAACCCCATCAATCATCGCTTCTAAATTATTTTGTAATACATTAAGGGGAGTTCTTATTTCATGTGATATATCCGATACTAATCTCCTTCTAAGCATATCTTGATTCTTTAACTTTTCAGCTAGAACATTAACACTTTCTCTAAGATTCTCTAATTCCTCAATATTGCTCTTTACACTTGAAACTTTATCAAATTTCCCCTTTGATAATCTAACAGACATATTCGCAACTTGTTTTATTGGGTTAGAAAATTGTTTCGAAAAATAAAGACTAATTACTATAATAATTACTAATGTTAAAATTCCGCTAGAAATCATACTTTTGTTTATGGAATCTTTAAAGTTTAAATCCTCTTCAGATAATAATATGGATGAGTATTGTCCTATATCTACATAACCAACAACTTTATTCTGAACTTTAATTTCAAATCTATTTGTTGTGTATACTCCGCTATTTTGAGTTGGCATTGAACTTAAATGTATATTGTTTTTTATATCATTTGCATTCATACCCCATATGGTCTTTTCATTACTATCAAGTAAGGTTAAGCAATAATTACCCATATAGGCTTCATGCATTAATTCAACCCCAGAGCTTTCATCCCACTTACCGTCTCTTTTATATATCTCTTCAAAATAAGATACAATTCTCTGATATCTCTTATTTTGAGTATCTACCATATAATCATTAAACTTTTTATTTATGGTAATATTTACGAAGGTTATAATAAGTAAAATTGCTATTATTGAACAAATAACAAACAAAATACTTAATCTTTTTCTTATACTCTGCACTAATTTTCACCACCAAATTTATAACCTACTTTCATCACCGTGATGATATACCTAGGTTTTTTAGTATCTTCTTCTATTTTCTTACGTATATTTTTTATGTGAACGTCAATGGTTCTATCATAACCATCAAAATCTTCTCCACCTATTTTATCAATTAATTGTTCTCTTGTTAAAACTTTTCCTTTGTTTATTGCTAATGAATATAATATATCGAACTCATTAGGAGTGAAAGATACCTCTTCTCCTTTTATCTTTACAGATCTTTTTTCATAATCAATGCTTAAATTGCCATCATTAAAACATAAGCTTGTTGATTCTTCATTTCCTGATGAAAGCCTTCTAAAAAGTGCATTTACTCTTGCTGTTAATTCTCTAGGGCTAAAAGGTTTAACTAAATATTCATCTGCCCCTATATTTAACCCCTCAATTTTTTGATTCAATTCGCCCTTAGCTGTAAGCATAAATATATATACTTGAGATTCTTCTCTTATTTTCTTACATATTTCTTCTCCGCTTATATCTGGAAGCATTAAATCTAATATTATAAGTTTAAAGTCTATAGTTTTAAATAACTCAAGTCCCTTAATCCCACTAGGCACGCAATAAACCCTATAGCCATCCTTCTCCAAATATGCTTTTAACACTTCTGATACTTTTTCTTCATCCTCTATAATTAAAATATTATTCATTTAATTTCCACCTCAAAATTTCTAGGAATAATATTTATTATACCAATAACATTTAAAGATATTGTGAAGATTTCAAATAATATTACATCCTATACTAAAATAAGTCACTAGGATATTTATGTATACCTTAGTGACTTAAACTAATTATTCTTTCTTTATAACATCCCAGTATTTTTTAATACTTCCTTCAAATTTGTTTTCACCAGCTTCATAATACTTTGCATCTTTCAAACTGTCAGGTAAGTATTGCTGCTCTATATAATGATTAGGGTAGCTATGAGGATACTTATACTCTATTCCTCTTCCTAAGGATGCCGCTCCTGCATAATGAGCATCTTTTAAATGAATAGGTACATCCCCTACTTCTACATTATCTAAATCCTCTAGTGCTCTTCCAATCGCCATAACTGCTGAATTAGATTTTGGGGCAGTTGCAAGTAAAATTGTAGCTTCTGCTAGAGGAATTCTTGCTTCTGGAAAACCAAGCATTTGAGCACTATCAACACAAGCCTTAACTATAGAGATACCTTGTGGATAAGCTAAACCAATATCTTCTGCTGCAATAACCATTAGTCTTCTACATATAGAGATTAAATCCCCAGCCTTAACTAATCTAGCTAGATAATGAATAGCTGCATCAGGATCACTTCCACGAATAGATTTTTGAAATGCACTTAAAATATCATAGTGAGAATCTCCATTAATATCATAATTTAATATTTTCTTTTGAACGGAATCAGCTGCTACTTCCCTATCAATTAGTATTCTTCCTTCACGATCTGGATTAGTTGAATAAAGAGCTACTTCTAATCCATTAATAGCTTTTCTTACATCTCCATTTGATGAATCTCCTAAAAATTCATAAGCTTCATCTGTAATTTCTATTTTAACTCCATGGTAATCTTCTTCTGCAAGTACTCTAGCTCTTTTTAATGCTTCAATTATATCCCCTTTATCTAGGGGCTTGAATTCAAAAATTGTACTTCTACTTAATATCGCCTTGAAGATATAATGAAATGGATTCTCTGTAGTAGATGCAATTAATGTTATTCTTCCATCCTCTATAAACTCTAATAAAGACTGTTGCTGTTTCTTGTTAAAGTTTTGAATCTCATCTAGATATAATACTACCCCAGACGTACCCATTAAAGTATCTAAGTCTGCTACGATTTCTTGAATATCCTTTAATGAGGCATTTGTAGCATTTAACTTATAAAATCTTCTATTTGAAGTTTCAGCTATGATATTTGCTACAGTAGTTTTCCCTACTCCAGGTGGTCCGTAAAATATCATATTAGAAATTCTATTGCTTTTAATTATTCTACTTAAAATTTTACCTTCTCCAAGTATGTGCTTTTGTCCAAAGACTTCATCTATTTTCCTAGGTCTAACCTTGTCAGCTAAAGGTTTATACATCAAAACTCCTCATTTCTTTATCTTGTTAAGTAAATTATAAATCAAATCTTTTATTTTCGGCAACTAAAGAAATACTAAATAATAGTTCAACTATAATCATAATTGCAGCCAAAATATATGGAGGAAAATTATTTCCTATAATTAATGCAAGAATAGGGATTATTATAGAAAATATCATATAACTTTTTGATTTATATAACCAGCTATAGGGAAGTAAATGTGCACCAAATATCATTGCTATTACCATTAACATTTTCTCAGGAACTGTTGGGTAAACCCACATAGCTATAAGTAAATATAGTATTTGATTCAATGAAAATAAAACCCCTAAATTGGTTAGTGGATTATCTTTATTTTCAAAGTCTACTTTAATAATCTTTGAAACAAAAAATGCTAAGGGTAAAAGCGGTGCTGTACAACAAAAGGTTAATAGATTTTTCGTTAAAATTGGTAAGCTAGATAAATGGACAAATAAAACTGCACCCCAAATAACAACAGATGCAATAATAAAATGTAATCCCTTTTTCTGCTTCTTACTGCAATCATCTCTTAATTCTTCTAAATTCATCAAGTATACCCCCTATATAATTTAAACCATTCTTTCTTTAATAATCTGTATTCTACTCTATCTAAGAGTTTAGAATTTAACAGTATATGTTGTTTAAATTCACCTTCCTTAATCATTCCTAATTTTTTCATCACTTTTTCAGAACCTACATTTTCTGCTATGCATCCAGTTTCAATTTTAATTATATCTTCTTGGCTAAAGGCATAACTTATAACTTCTCTAGCTGCTTCTGTTACAAATCCTTTTCCCCAAAACTTAGGTAATATAAAATACCCTAAGTTAACTACTTTCCCCTCTTCAGAATCTATTATTACTGTATATCCCATCTCTCCAACATACTCATTTGTTTCTTTAATTATTATCCCAAAGAAAAACTTAGTTCTGTTTTCTAAATTTGCCTCCTTAATTGCTTCATACAGATTTTCCTTAGATTCATCTAATGTGTTAGTTCTAATTTCAGGTAAATAATGCATAGCTTCATTATTAGAAATCAGACCATGTAATGAATTAATATCCTCTCCTATATGATCTCTTATTATTAACCTTTCTGTTTCTAGCTTTATCATAATATTTCTATTCCTTTACTCTTTAATATGATATCTTGCAAAATGCGGAATTAAATAAGGTATCAGAGCTATCCATAAAATAAATGCCATTATATATACCTCAAATGGAATCCTTAAAAAAAAATTATTGTTTGCAAAAATAAAAGTCATACTGAATAGTGGAGCTGATATATAAACACCAAGTAATAATCTTGTTGTAATATTAACATAATGTACGCTATTGCAACCCTCACATACTATAGGTTTATAACCACTCCAGGACCAAACTGATTTTACAATATCTTTTCGTGGAAATTCCTTGGAACATTTTTTGCATTTTTGTACTACCAAATAGACCACTCCTTTATTGTTAAATAGTTTTTGTTTAAATCTATTTTCGTGCTATAAAAAAGAACCTTGGAAATCTAAAAATTATATTTCCATTTCTTTGACTTGGATATTCCTCAACTACTCTATCATAAACATCCTTCTCAAAAGCTTCTTTCTTATCTCCTGAGAGTTCGTCTAAGTATGGTCTTAATCCAGTTGCCCTATACCACTTTATTATCTCCTTATGAGATTTCAAGTTATGAAAGTATATAGTTTCCCAAATTGAAAATTCAGAAGAGATTTCTGATAATAAATCAAAATATTCTCCTTGCATTAAATTGTAGAAAATTCTATGATTTTCAAATTCGTCTTTCCACTTTTTATTTCCTGATACCTCTTCAATTATGTTATGAATTGGCTCTTTATAATTCATTGGTGTTTGTACTGCTAATACACCGCCTTTTTTAAGCAACCCAAAAAGATTTCTTAAAAGTTCATTATGATTAGGAATCCATTGTATACATGCATTAGAAAACACAATATCAAAATCATCACCAAGGTTTGATAAACCTTTACTTGCATCACATATTTTAAAATCTATTTCTGGATAATCTCTTTTTGCTGCCTCTATCATATTTGAAGAACTATCAATTCCCAAAATATATGAATCAGGAAATCTTTCTTTTAAAACTTTCGTACTATTACCTGGACCACAACCTATATCGATAATTTTTCTAGGATTATTAACCATAATTCTATTAACTAAATCAATTGCTGGCTGTGTTCTTTCATTTTTAAACATTAAATACTGATTTGAATTCCAATCCCCCATAATGTCGCCCCCAATTTTATAACTTCTTATTTACTACTTTCTGTTACTGTGCTCATTTCTTTATATCTACTTTCAGCAGCATTAATTGCTTCTATTCCTGATTTGCATAAGACATTGATTCCCTTTACCATAGTAACAATCATAAATGCCTCTACCAATTCTTCCATTGTTAATCCTGCCTCAATTGCTGCAACAGCATGAGCTTTAGCACCCGTTACTTCATCATCTAAACTATCTAATATTGTAAAAATTAATTCTCTAGTCTTTTTAGGTAGATGTCCCTCTTCCACTGATTCACGCATAGTTAAATATCCTTCTAATCCCTTAGGAGAATATTTAGATAATACATCAGCAAATGGTGGGTTCCACTTTAATTCCTCTTTATAATAATTAAGCATGTTATCATGACTCTTCATATCATTTTTTTCAATAAATTCTATTACCATTTTATGTAGAGATGGTTGGATTAAAGGATACGTTAATTCTTCTGGTATATCACTAAATAATTTAATTTCCTCTATCTCAAATTCAGGGAGTTTATCAATTTCATCAATTTTAGCATAAAATAATTCCCCAAAGGATTCAGTATAATCACTTGCTTCATCTCGCTCTACTGAATATATGCATACAGGTGTTATCTCAAACTTCTTCGCACCAGTTTCTTCATATAATTCTCTTGAAGCATTATTAATAATATCTTCATTTTCTTCTCTATGTCCTCCTGGTATCTCCCAAGTGCATCTATCTTTATGTTTTACATAAATCCAGCTTCCTTTAAATCTTGCCATTATTACAGCAAATTTCAACTTACTATCTTCAATGATATTTAAATCATAAAAATTAACTTTTATCATTTTTTACCCCGATTCATTCCTAAAAATTTTCTTAGATTATTTTATTAATATCTAATTTCTTGGCATTATTAATTATCACTAACTTATCTTTATAGTTATTAAGCATTTTTTCAAATTCATATCTTTTATCCTCAAAGTCTCTTGTCCACATATACATTTTACGTAACATATTGAAATCAGACTTGTAGTGACATTTTTCTATTTTTAATTGTTGCTTTATAAAACGTAATAAAATACGATATTTCCTTATCCAAAGTGGAGGATCTAAAAATATTATAGAATCTGCCATATCAAGTAGACAGTGACAGCTACTTCTATAAGTTCCCTCTATAATCCACTCTCCAACCTTATCAATATCTTTAATAAGCTCTACCTGTTTATCTGGTGTTCTTTTATATCTTTCTGTATCTGTTTCGTGCCATACTATACAATCCACTTCATAATGAGGAATTTTCAATTCTCTTGATAGTTTTTTAGATAATGTTGTTTTGCCACTAGCTACAATTCCAATAACATAAATTTTACTCATACTATCTCATCTTCCATTCTGATTTTGATGTTGTCTTCACTTAATATTTCCGTCATATGGTGCTGTCCCATCAAATGTATTCTTATATGTGCACATCCATGTCGGTGTAAATCCACTCCTATATGCAACGGATTGTGAAGCAATATTTGACGAAGCTGCTCCATAATAAGGTACTACCCCTTGTTCCATAATCATTATTGCAAGATTGCTTACTAAACTTGTTGCAAGTCCTTTATTTCTAAACTTAGGTATCACATCAATGCCTATTTGCCACATTAAGTTACTATCTGCTGATGCGCCAGCCATTGCTACAATTTCACTCCCACACGTTGCATATAATGCAATTACATCTGGACGTGGATGATTTATGTCATATTGAAGTGCATTTTCGAAACCTAAAATTTTATACAATTCATGTATTTCCTTCCCTTCTTTTAAGCAAAACTCAAAACCATTAGGCAGAGGTAATTTTTTTAGCCTTTTGCAATCTGGAATATAATAAAGTGAATGCCCAAATATAAATGGAGCTACGAAGATATCCTCTCTTGTTTTATTTTCCAATAACGGTTTTATTTTTACTAATATATCTCTATCTGCCGTGACAACAACACTTTTCCCCATTGTTGCAATTTCAAGAAAAGGAGATTGTCTATCAAACATTCTTCTCCCTTTATTTAATTTTGATTCACTAAATACTATTTCTCCTTTATCGAAATCTTCTGTATTGCAATTCATATCTATTGATAATTGTTTTCTCACTATTTCCAGAATCTTAGATTTATCTATACCTTCTTGCATCTAATTTTTCTACCCACTCTTTCTTTGTTATTCCCATATCGTATGAATTCCAATATCCATTAGATGCTTTCCTAGAGTTTTCTACTAGCTTTCCTTTTTTTAATCCTACTTTTTCATAACATTTTATTGCACCAATGTTAAAGTCAAATACACCCAGTGTTATTTTTTCATAACCGATTTCTTCAAAGCCAATTCTCAAAACTTCATTTAATACTTTTGCTCCAAATCCTTTTCCCCTAGCTTTTTCTTCTCCAATTAAAAACCTACATACTCTTCCTATCTTATTTACTTTATCTTTTTCTCTAAGCTCAACGGTACCAATTACTACATCCTCGTCCCCAATTATTTTATATATAAATGTATTTGAGTGTTCCTTTTGCACTTCGTTAAAATAATGGTCTTCTATTTGTGCAATAGTTATTGGATAAATATAGGATGGACCTGCCCATTGTAGTAAAAAGTCAGCTGATTTATCTTTATTCCATTCCACTATTTTACAAAAATCTTCCTTATTCATTAATTCAAGCTTCATAATACTTCATCCCCATCCCCAAATAATTCCAAAGCTTTTGAGGCTATTCTGTTTCCAAATATCTTTGTTTTTTTAATCAAATCAGCATCCAAATCCTTTAAAGCCACAATCCCCATATGTATATAAGGTTGTCCTAAAGCTGAGCCTCCTGAATATACTAGCATACCTTTAACCATCATATGATTAATTAGTGTAAGCAAGGCCGCATCTGATCCGCCTCCAAGGTAGTCTCCTGTTGCAAACACTGCTCCTATTTTCCCTTCTAAATTACAATTCCAAGATTCATCAAACCATTTTTTCATTTGCCAAGAAATATTAGCATAATAAGTAGGTGTTCCGAAAACAACTCCCTTACTTTCCGTAAGAAAGCCATAATCAATTTCATCTAAGTTCATTAACTTTACTTGAAAATCTTTATTTTCCTTTATTCCTTCACTTATTATTTCAGCTATTCTTTTTGTTCTTCCTGTTTTACTATGATAAATAATTGATATTTTCATATATAACCTCCTATTCGCCTAATTTCTTTTTTAAATCGGATACATATATGCCCTGAATCTTATTTAAATTCATAAATATATATGACAATAATGCTATTATTGGATTTTTTATAAATATATTTTCCTTAAAAATTATCTTCGTTCCACCATTTTCAACTTCAAAGAAATAGCCTGTCCAAAAACCTGTAAACATTTTGTTTTCCATATTAAATTCATACTCTTTAAATTCCCTCTTCTTTGTTATTTTAAATTTAGTTGAGGTTCCTTTTTTATTGTATTCAATGAACTCCTTACCTTCATTAAATATTTCTATTCCTTCAATGTCACTTCTCCACTTAAAATCTCTATTGTTAGTAACTACATCCCAAACTGATTTAACATCTGATTTCAAATATGCAATAATTTCACATTTACGTTCTCTCATAAATACGCCCCCATTATAAATAAATGTTATAATATTTCTAAATATTTTTTAGCACCTATACAAAAGTTTTCATATCTCTGATTCCTTAAATCTTCTGTTTCCTCTCTCCATATATCTTTAATGTTTTCTCTTATTAAATATAATATTGTACAAAAATCATGAGCTAAATATTCACTTTCTTCTTGCAAGCCTGCATATTCAATAATCCTTTTGTCTAATATTTTATTCCATTCATCCTTTGAATTTATAACTTCAATATGGTTTATTTTATCTGTACATAATCCTTTTTCATTTATGCACTTGCAAGTTCTACAAATATCATCTTCGTTTACTGTTATTTGAACTATGGCCTGATGATTCTTAATTATTTCATTAGCTACAGAGTAAAAACTATGTTTATATATCTCATCTGGAACAAATTTGTCAATTCCTTTACCATACAACTTGATAATATCTAAGAAGTGATGTGGCTTTATTTTGATCATAATATACATCCCCTTATTTATAAAACACTTATTTAAATTATATATAAATTACTGCCTTAATTCAAATTTTTAACATAAACAACTAAATATTCCTTGTTAAATATTGAAATATGGTTTTTAATATTATATAATAAGTTAAATTATATAAATTGGGGTGTTCAATATGAAATTTATAAATTCTAAGCAATTATTAAAGTGTGCTTTAGCTGGTATAGTATGGTTTATTATTACCATTGGTGTTGGCTTATTAATTAT
Source organism: Clostridium paridis (assembly GCF_016765615.1). Taxonomy (GTDB): domain Bacteria; phylum Bacillota; class Clostridia; order Clostridiales; family Clostridiaceae; genus Clostridium_T; species Clostridium_T paridis. The sequence goes on from NZ_JAESWA010000022.1 coordinate 359,100, forward strand.
GAAATTTACAAACTATAACTTTAAAGATATTCTTTTTATGGAGGGAATTCTATTAATTATAATAGGTGTATTATCCTCAATTGGTGGAAATCCAATGGGCTTATCTCTTCAATCTCTAGGACAAGTTAATTCTCAATATGCAAGTAATGTAAATCTTGAAGTAACAAAGAAAGAAAAAAACAATTATAATATTAAAACAACAATTAGCTTTGGAATAAGCATGATCGCTTTGATTATTGGTGGAGCACTTTCAATTATCTTAAACTTCATTATTTAAATTTTAATTATAAAACAAACCCCAAAAGGCATTAACCTTTTGGGGTTTTATAATTGCAATTTAATTAACTAAACAAAGTTCTATCACTAAGGCCATCCTTAAGATGAACTTTTTCAAATAAACCAATTAACTTATCTGTATCTAAGGATGCTTTTTCTTCTCCTTCAACATCTATAACCACATTACCTTCGTGCATCATGATAAGTCTATTACCTGAAGAAATAGCATGATTTAAATTATGAGTAACCATTAATGTAGTAATTCCTTTTTCTTTAACTATATCTCTTGTTATCTCCATAATTTTTTCAGAGGTTTTAGGATCTAATGCTGCTGTATGCTCATCTAATAATAACAGCTTTGGATTTGACATAACAGCCATTAATAATGTTAATGCTTGTCTTTGGCCTCCTGACAAAAGCCCTACCTTGGTATGGAGTTTATCCTCAAGTCCTAAGTTTACTTTCTTAAGAAGTTCTTTGAAATATCCTTCTCTTTTTTTATCTATAGCAAAAGTTAATCCAAACTTTCTACCCTTATTATCTGCCATAGACAAATTTTCAAGAATTGTCATGTTAGGTGATACACCCATTGAAGGACTTTGATAAACCCTTCCAATAAGCTTTGACCTTTTATATTCAGGGAAATTAATCATTTCCTTATTATCAATTATAATAGAACCCGAATCTCCATCTAAACTTCCACCAACTAGGTTCAAAAGAGTACTCTTACCAGCGCCATTAGATCCTATTATAGCTACAAAATCTCCTTCATTTACTTCAAAGTTAAAGTTTTCGAATACACTGTGTTCATTTACAGTATTCTTATTAAAAATCTTATATAGATTCTTGACTGCTAACATTCAGAACGGCACCACCTTTCATTGATTTTTTTCTTTTAAAAATCAAACCTTTATTATTAATAGTTAATGCAATAATAACAATTAAAGCTGTAACTAACTTTAAATCATTTGGTGATAAACCTACCTGTAGTGCTATAGCAACCACAGATTTATAAACGATAGCTCCAAAGATAGCTAAGGTAGTTATCTTAATAAAACTCACCTTTTTAAGTACTGATACACCAATAATTACAGATGCTAACCCCATAACTACTGTACCTGTCCCCATACCAACATCTGAGAACCCTTGATATTGAGCCGTTAATGCTCCTGCTAATGCTACCAAGGCATTAGAAATCATAAGGGCCAATATTTTTACATTGTCTGAATTTATTCCTAATGAAGTAACGACTTGCTCATTATCTCCAGTTGCAATTAATAAAAACCCTCTTTTTGTTTTTAAGAAAAGGTCAATTGCTAGTTTTGCTACAATTACAAAAATCAAGATAATTATAATTGGGGCAAAATTTAAATCTCCAATCATAAGCTCTTTTTCCTTAAAAATATTCTTGAAAGTAAAAAGTGGAATATTTGATTTTCCCATAATTCTTAAATTCATAGAATAGAGACTTATCATTATAAGTATACCTGAAAGTAAACTGTCTATTTTTAATTTAACGTGTAATATACCCGTAAAAAATCCTGCTACTGCTCCTGCTGCTAAGGCTATAAATACAGATAATATTGGATCCATTCCCCTTGATAAAAGTGCTGCACAAACTGCAGCACCTAAAGGGAATGACCCATCAACGGACATATCAGGGAAATCCAATATTTTGTATGTTATATAAACACCAATTGATACAAGGGAAAATAAAAATCCTTGTTCTAATACATTAAGTGCTAAAGACATTAATTAACGCCTCCAGTTACCTTTTCAGCATCCTTTAAAATATCATCTGGTATTGTTATTCCTAATTTCTTAGCAGCATCAGTATTTATTGTAACTTTTAAATCAGTCAAGTATCCAACTTCTATATCTTGTGGCTTTTTACCACCTAAAATATCCGCAGCTTTATAACCAGCTTGTTTACCTAATTCATAATAATCAATTCCAGCTGTAACTAGTCCACCTTTTTCTACTACTGCTGATTCTGCTCCAAATATAGGAACCTTCTTCTCTAGACATCTTTTTCCTACTAAATCATAAGAGGAAGCAATAGTATTATCTGTTGGTGTATAAAGTACATCAATAGAACCTAAAATTGAATTCAAACTTTGATCAATATCATTTACACTTGTAACCCCTGCTTCTTTAACAGTTAGTCCAACTTTTGCTGCTTCTTCCTTCAAGGTTTTTACTTGAACCATTGAATTAGCTTCTGAAGTGTTATATATAACTCCTACAGTTTTTGCATTTGGGAGTATCTTCTTTAAATATTTAATCTGGTCACCAATTGAAACATAATCTGATGTTCCTGTAACGTTTGTACCAGGTTTTTTAACATCTTTAACTAACCCAGCATCTACAGGGTCTGTAACTGCTGTAAAAACAATTGGAATATCCTTAGTTGAGTTATACGCTGCTTGCGCTGTTGGTGTTGCAATAGCTAAGATTAAATCTTTTTTATCGCTTACAAATCCTTGTGCAATGGTATTGGCCGTTGAGATATCTCCTTGAGCATTCTGATAATCAACGGTTATATTTTTACCGTCTTCATACCCTTTTTCTTTAAGAGCATCTAAAAAACCCTTTCTAGCAGAATCCAATGCTGGATGTGCAACTATTTGTGTGATTCCAATTTTCTTTTTTGCTTCTTCTTTTTTGCCACAGGCAACTAGTGATGTAACTGCCAATAATGAGCATAAAATTAGAGCAATTTTCTTCTTTCCTACCATACTTCCATCTCCTTTTTAATTTTACAAATAAAACAAAGTTATAATTAATATTTATCAATAATTTGCTACAAATTCTACTAAACAATACAACATAACTACCTATTTATTGATAATATATCATTTAAAATATATTATCATACTTCACACTTTTTGTAAATAAAATAATGCCCATAATTTCTTACATTATGGGCATTATTTCTTCCAAAATTTACATTCTATTATTCTTAATAAAATTTATATTACCTTGGTATTGCTCTATGTCCAAGTCCAATTACAACTTCATTTAAATGAAGCAATCCTATACTCAAAAATATACAGACACTTAAATGTTCACCTGCAGTTGCTATACCAATTTTTCCACCAATATTTTGACTGCTTGCCTTTGCAGATACCTCCATTATAGCATCTCTACACGCCCCTATTACTGCCCCTTCATGCAGATGTTCATCTCTTATTAGCCCACATCTTTTTGAGGCAACTAAAGCTCTTTCTAATATTTTTTGTATTGAGCTGTTAATATTTCCTCCAATATCAACTGCACAAACTTTTGCTCCTAACTTTTCAAATTCTTCTCTTAACTTTCCTTCTTCATCTCTAGCTGAAATAGCCATTCTTGTAGCAAACTTTGCTACTTGTACACTATCCATATTAACCCTCTTTTCTTCTGATGTACTAATGTTAGTATATCAGAAATTATGATTTTAGATTAGTACTTTTGACTCTTTTTCTTTATTCTAATTCACAATTATTAAGTACACCTTTAGCAAATTGGATAATAATAAAAGAAACTAATATATTCCAAATTAAGAATGAACAATATATAGCATAGTGACCTAAAAAATTAAGAGTGTTTGATATTACTACTGCAGCAATTATTCCTGGTAAAATATATACAAATATACTTACCATCATTAAAATTCCCTTTAGAGAGTTAGACGCTAAACTCCCAAATAATCTATAGTTGAGTACACCTCCATAAATAAATACAAATCCAAATGATACGTAAACTGCTATACATAATACTATTTCAATAGGATTTGCACGTAACAACACACCTGCAAGTAGGAAACTCAATGTTCCATCAACAAGAAATTTAAAAGAAGATGCTAGTGTTGCCCAAAACACCTTGCTTTCTTGAGTATCCGGAATTAAAAATATATATGGTTTTGACATTTCAGTATGAATCTTTGTTCCAAAGGAACTTATAGCTGAAAGATAAGCATAAAAATATAGTAATGGAGTTATTTCACCAACATGCATAAACTTCCCGAAAATAAACGCACATATAACCATAAATCCTGTATATAAATTTATAACCCCGAAACCAGTTTTTCTATATTCTAAAAGATGTCTATAGAAAATAGCCTTTCCATAGGAAGCGGTATATTCTGAACTTATTTTTCTTATCTTTCTTTTACCTTTTCTACCATATTGGAATTCCTTCGCATTTATTTGCTTGGTTTTTAATTTTAACGCATCTTCTTTAAGCTGAGCATCATCTAATACGTCCTCATAATAATCAAGTTTCATATTATAAAGTATAGTTAATACAACTCCGATTAATAAGATATTTAGTGTCAAATATACGAAGAATATACTGTTAATACCCACTATAGATTCATATATCATACCCTTATACCATCCAACTAAAGGTATATAATTAATAATCTCATTATTATATATTCCAACTACTATTTCTAACGCTTTAGATTTATCCGGTAGTATTTTTATTCCTGTGAATAAAACTATGGCAACTGCAATTCCCTTAAATAGATATGACAATATGTTTTTAAGGCTTGGATAAATAGAACAAAGACTATATAAGAAAATAGATATTACTGTTACTGTAATAAAAAATAATCCTATTGTAACTAATAGTCCTACTATTCCGGCACCAGTTATACCTAAATTAACTCTTAAATTGGGTATTTGATATAATAAGAACACCATGAAAAACAACGTAGAAGATATGCTTTTTATAAATTCATAAATCAACATATTTTGTGGTCTTATTGGGGCAGTAAATGCAAAATTTACATCACTCATGTAAAAATGCGATGACCTTTTATTTAGCCCGTTAATTAATGCTAGGAGTAAAATTCCAATTAAGCCTATTGTACCAAAAGCTACTATATATTTAGCTGATATATTACTAGGGATATTCCTACTCCCTCCTTTAGCTGAAACAACAAAAGTAAATATTAGAAATCCCACAATTATAATCATAGGTATTAGCTTTGAAGGTTTCTTCCTTAAATCTAAAATGAAGTTAATGAGAGATTTTCTTAATAAATATATTAATGCCTTCATTTAGTTCCCCTCCGTAAACTCAAAGAATATGTCTTCTAAACTTTCCTTCTCCAATTGGAATTCATTTTTAGATTTTGATAAAACAATTTCTCCATTCTTCATTAATATTATTCTATCCCATAACTCTTCAACACTATCTAGTAAGTGAGTGCTGACTATGATAGTCACACCTTGATTTTTTAATTCAAGCAAGTGTTTTTTTAGTTCTTTAATAGCTTTTGGATCTAAACCTATTAATGGCTCGTCAAATAAAATTACTTTAGGATTAGTTAATAATGCACACATTATACTTACTTTTTGTTGCATCCCTTTAGATAACTCTTGTCCCAACTTTTTCCTCTTATCTGTCATATCAAATTTTTCTAATAACATCTCAGCATGTTCTTTATAATTTGATATGCCGTAAGCTTTAGCAATAAAATGCAAATGTTCATCTACAGTTAGTAATGGATACATTGAAGGAATTTCAGGTACGTAATTAAACAGTCTTTTTCCCTCTATAGTTTTATTATTTTTTCCGCATATGGTTATTTTTCCTTCGTATCTCAAAAGTCCGGCAATTGATTTAATTATTGTTGACTTTCCAGCTCCATTTGGTCCAACTAGAACTGCAATCTCCCCTTCATTAACCTTAAAATCAATATTTTTAATTGCTATAAACTTACCGTATTTCTTTGTTATGTTGTTAATCTCAATCATCTTATACCTCCAAAAATACTATAACTTGTTATTAAAATACTTCTACTTATTTCCTATAATTTACATAGTGTCATTATATCACACTTGCTACTTTTTTAGTAAATATTTATAGTTTTTGCCATATTTAAATAGGGTATTTACAAATCCAAAGACAACTTGTATACTGATGTATATACACTTGAATTATAGGAGGATTACTATGCAATCTAGAATAAAAAATATGATTTATGCAGCACTACTTATAGCAATATCTATTATAATTCCTTTATACTTTGGATTTTTAAAGGTTATAATTGGTCCATTCACAGCTACTATTGCTTCTCATGTTCCATTATTTATTGCAATGTTAATTAGTCCACCAGTTGCAATAGCAGTTGGATTCGGTTCTGCTATTGGTTTCTTTATAACTTCACCATTAGTTATAGCTGCAAGAGCTTTAATGCACACAGTTGTAGGTGGTGTCGGTGCATACTTAGTTAAGAAAAAGGTTCCATTCAAATATGTTATTTTAATTACTGCACCAATCCACGGCGCGCTTGAAGCTATTGCGGTAATTCCATTTGGATTTACAGTATTTAAAGTACTAGTTGTTGTTGGTGTTGGTTCTGTTATTCATCACTGTGTTGACGGTGTAATTTCAATGGCCTTAGCTAAAGCACTTTCTAAAGGTTCAGTATTGAATTTAGATGGTAAAAAAGAAAATGTTGCATAATGTAAATTAATAAATATACTAATACATATCAAAACAGAAGTATTAAAACTTCTGTTTTTTTATTTATTTATTCTCTTATGTTAATCCCATATTTTTAGACATTTTGTTACTATTTTATTTTGTCCTATTGGTTAATTTACTTTATTTATGTTATAATCAACCTGTTATTACTTAGAAAAGGGGAACTAATGATGTTAGTATACGTGATTCTTGTAGCACTTCTATTATTTGATGCTTACAATGTTTATAAAGGAAAGAAAAGTAAAGACGATTTTTTAAAGCTTTCTTTAGCACCATTGCTTGAATTGTTAGCATTAATGGCGCTGTATGATCTAGGTTACATAAATCAAATTACTGCTGGTGTTTTAATTATACCTATAGGAGCATACTATTTCTATCAATCAAGTAAAAAGAGAAGAGAAAAAAAATAAAATTTTAAAGGTGCATGTTAATGATTTAAATATCATTAACATGCACCTACTTTTATATCTAATAAAAATTCCCCATTGCTCTAAACTTATTATAACGAGCTTCTAATAGTTCTTCTGTATTCATTGCTCTTAATATTTCAAGCTCAGGTAGTATTTTTCTTTTTAATCTCCAAGCCATTTTATCAGGATTAATATGTGCTCCTCCAATTGGCTCTCTTATAACTTTATCTATAATTCCAGAATCTAATAATTCTTGTGCTGTTATTCCCATTACTTCTGCAGCCTCTTTAGAACGACTTGCATCTTTCCATAGAATTGATGCAAATCCTTCAGGTGTAAGTATAGAATAAATAGCATTTTCAAGCATGAATACTCTATCTCCAACACCTAATGCTAATGCTCCACCACTTCCACCTTCTCCTATAATTATAGAAATTATAGGTACTTTTATATCAAACATTTCTTGTAGATTTTGAGCAATCGCATATCCTTGGCCTCTTTCTTCTGCACCTATACCTGGATAAGCTCCAGGAGTATCTATTAAGCAGATGATAGGTCTCTTAAACTTTTCTGCCTGCTTCATTAATCTAAGAGCTTTTTTGTACCCCTCTGGATTAGGCATACCAAAGTTTCTTTCAATGTTTTCCTTGGCATTATTTCCTTTTACTATTCCAATAATGGTTACATTTATGCCTTCAATTTCACCGATTCCTCCAACCACTGATTTATCATCTGCAAAGGCTCTGTCTCCATGAAATTCTATAAAACTATCACATATGTTGTTTATATAATATAAGGCATTGGGTCTATCTTGTTTTCTTGCAATCTCAACTCTTTCCCAAGCCGTTAGTTTTTTAATAGACTTTCTCTCCATTTACTTCACCTCATGCAGTTTCAGTATTTTTGAAAGGATTTCTTTAAGTTCTTTTCTATTGATAATACTATCAATAAATCCCTTTTCTAATAGAAACTCTGCTCTTTGAAAATTCTTAGGAAGTTCTTGATTAATTGTATTTTCAATTACCCTTCTTCCTGCAAAACCTATAAGTGTACCTGGTTCACTAAGGATAATATCTCCCTCCATTGCGAAGGAAGCAGTAACCCCTCCAGTTGTAGGATCAGTTAAAAATGCTATATAAAGCAAGCCTTTTAATGAATGTCTTTTAAGTGCTCCACTGATTTTTGCCATTTGCATAAGTGAGAATATTCCCTCTTGCATTCTTGCACCACCTGAAGTTGTAAAAATGATTAATGGTAGAGCTTCATCTGTAGCTAATTCTATTAATCTAGTTATTTTTTCCCCAACTACAGTTCCCATACTTCCCATCATAAAATTAGAGTCCATAACCCCAATTGCAACCTTCTTACCATCTATTTGACAAGTTCCAGTTATAACGGCTTCTTTAATAGACGCTTTTTCTTCGGCTTTTGTTAGCTTTTCCTTGTACCCTTCAAAGTTTAGTGGATCTACACTCGTAATATCCCCAAAAAACTCTTCAAAGGTTCCTTCATCTGCCACTAAGTTAAGTCTATACTTTCCGTCTATTCTAAAGTGATAGTTGCATTTATTACACACTCCAAGATTTTTTTCAACATCTTCATTATAAAGTATTGCTCCACAATCTGGACACTTACACCACATACCATCAGGTATAGTTGGTCTTACTTCACTTGCTTTAATCTTTCCCTTTTCCTCTTTTTTAATTGGTACTGATGATACAGTGATATAGGTTCTCTTTTTAAGTAGCCCCTCTAGCATTATTCAATCACCAACTTTTCTTTTAAGAATGAAGTATCAAAATTTCCTTTAACAAAATCTTCATTCTCTAATATATCGAATTGAAAATCAATATTGTTATTTACTCCACCTATAGCAAATTCACCAAGAGCTCTTTTCATTCTCATGATAGCTTCTTCTCTTGTTTTACCATGAACGATTAGTTTTCCTATCATTGAATCATAACAATGAGGAATCTTATATCCTCCATATATAGCAGAATCTACTCTTACACCAAATCCACCTGGGAATATAATTTGTTCAATAGTACCAGGACATGGTCTAAACCCTTGGCTTGGGTCCTCAGCATTTATTCTACATTCAATAGCATGGCCTTTTATTACAATATCTTCTTGGCTAAAATCTAATGGTATACCATAAGCTATCTTAATTTGTTCTTTTACTAAATCTATCCCAGTAACCATTTCTGTAATTGGATGCTCAACTTGAATTCTAGTGTTCATCTCCATAAAATAGAAATTCTTATCCTTATCCACTAAAAACTCAATCGTCCCTGCATTTTTATAATTTACAGCTTCAGCTGCTTTTACTGAAATTTCTCCCATTTTTGCTCTTAATTCTTCATCTAAAATTAATGATGGAGCTTCCTCAATAACTTTTTGGTTTTTTCTTTGAATTGAACAATCTCTTTCTCCAAGATGAACTACTTTTCCGTGCTCATCAGCAAGAATTTGAAATTCTATATGTTTAGGCCCTTGTATATATTTTTCAATATATAGTCTGTCATCACCAAAACAAGTTAAAGCTTCAGCCTTTGCAGTATTATATCCATTTAAGAATTCGTCTTTATTAAAAGCTATTCTTATTCCTCTTCCACCACCACCGGCAGCAGCTTTTATCATAACTGGATATCCTATTTCTTCTGCAATTTCTAAAGCATGATTTTCATTTTCTATTATTCCTTCAAATCCTGGTGTTATAGGAACTCCTGCTTTTCTCATAGTTTCCCTTGCAACTGCCTTGTTTCCCATAAGCTCAATTGCTTCATAGTCTGGTCCTATAAACTTTATATTACATTCAGCACACATTTTCGCAAACTTTGCATTCTCTGAAAGAAAGCCAAAGCCAGGATGAATTGCTTCTGCACCAGTTAAAACGCAAGCGCTTAGAATATTTTGTATATTTAAATAACTATCTTTCGCAGCTGCTTTACCTATACAAACAGCTTCATCAGCTAATTGAGTGTGTAGTGCATCCTTATCTATTTCAGAATATACTGCTACAGATTTAATTCCCAACTCTCTACAAGCTCTAATGATTCTTACTGCTATTTCCCCTCTATTTGCTATTAGTATTTTCTTAAACATACTCTCACCTATCCTATTGCAAAGAGAATTTCTCCTTGACATGCTATTTTCCCATCTACTTTAGCAGTTCCTTTTCCTATTCCTATTGGGCCCTTAACTTTTATTATTTCAATTTCTAATTCTAATTTATCTCCAGGAACAACTTTTCTCTTATATCTTACCTTATCTATGCCTGCTAAGAAAGCAGTTTTTCCTTTAAATTCTTCTTTGCTTAATATTGAAACTGCTCCCATTTGTGCTAAAGCTTCTATCATTAATACCCCTGGCATAACAGGTTCTTCTGGAAAATGTCCTTGGAAAAACTCTTCATTAGCTGTTAAATTTTTATAACCTTTAGCTCTAATTCCTGGTTCTAATTCCTCAACCCTATCTATTAATAGAAATGGATATCTATGTGGTATAATTTCTCTTATTTCTTTTACACCTAGCATCTTAATCCCTCCTAATTCTAAATAACGGTTGACCAAACTCAACCATACTTTCATTTTCAACTAATATCTCAAGAACTTCTCCACTTACTTCACTTTCAATTTCATTCATAAGTTTCATAGCTTCTATTATGCATAAAGTATCACCTTGTTTAACTCTCTTACCAACTTCAACATAAGATGCCTTATCAGGTGATGGAGACATATAAAATGTACCTACTATTGGAGATTTTACAATGTATCCCTCTAGTGCTGGAGCACTTATTGTAGTTTCTTCTTTATTAACTATTGTAGTTTCTGAACTAGTAATATTAGCTACTGGAACTGGACTTGCAGCTGTTACTACTTCCTTTATTTCACTACTTCTTGTGGTCGATTTATCCATTTTTAAATAACAGTCATCTGTTTTAAATTCAAATAAAGCTAAATCAGATTCATTTATTAAATTAATAAGTTCTTTAACTTCTTCAATTTTCATATTGAGTTACTCCTAATCCCATTTTTTAATTAACAAGGTTGCATTATGTCCACCAAATCCTAGAGAATTGGTCAATGCATATTTTACTTCTGCAGTTTTTCCTTTATTAGGTACATAGTCAAGGTCACATTCCTCGTCCTTAACCTTATATCCAATAGTTGGAGGAACAAAATTTTCTTCCATTGCTTTTATACAAACTATTGCTTCTACTGCTCCTGCTGCTCCAAGCAAATGTCCTGTCATAGACTTAGTTGAAGAAACAGGTATTTCGTAAGCTTTTTCACCAAATAATTTTCTTATAGCTAAAGTTTCAAATTTATCATTATATGGCGTAGATGTTCCATGAGCATTAATATATCCTACTTCTTCTGGCTTTATCCCAGCTTCATCTATAGCTAATTTCATTGCCTTCATTGCACCTTCTCCGTCAGGTGATGGTGAGGTAATATGATATGCATCACAATTTGATCCATAACCAACTATTTCTCCATAGATTTTAGCTCCTCTTTTTTGTGCATGTTCAAGGCTTTCAAGTATTAAGATACCTGCTCCTTCTCCCATAACAAATCCGCTTCTCTCTTTATCGAAAGGTATAGATGCCCTATCCTTGTCATTTGTAGTATTTAATGCCTTCATGTTAGTAAAACCGGAAACCCCTGATTTTGTTATAGGTGCTTCTGTTCCACCTGCTATCATTATATCAGTATAACCATGCTTTATATTTCTATAAGCTTCTCCGATAGAATTAGTACCTGATGCACAAGCTGTTACAACTGATGTACATATTCCTTTTGCACCAAATTTTATAGCAACATTTCCTGCAGCTATATTACCAATAGCCATTGGGATATATAGTGGTGAAACTCTTTTATTTCCTTTTTCAAAAAGCTTGAAGAATTCTGTTTCCATGGTATTGTAACCGCCAATACCTGACCCTATTATAACACCTAATCTATCTCTGTCAACTTTATCTAAATCAAGTTTAGCATCTTTAATAGCTTCATCAGCTGCTACAATTGCAAACTGAGAAAATCTATCCATTCTTCTGCTTTCTTTCTTTTCCATTACTCCATCAGTAGTAAAATCATCTTTTACTTCTGCAGCAATCTTCACTTCAAAATCACTTGTATCAAACGCCTTAATAAAATCTATTCCGTTAACTCCATTTTTACAATTGTTCCAAAAGTCTTGAGCATTATTTCCTATAGGAGTTACAGCACCCATCCCAGTTACAACTACTCTATTACTCATTGTTTCCTCCTTACATCACCATTCCGCCATCTACATTTAACACTTGGCCTGTTATATATGAACTTTCATCTGATAATAAAAATGCTACAGCATTAGCTACATCTTCTGCCTGACCAAGTTTTTTTAATGGAAGTGTTTTAATCATTTCTTCCTTTATATTATCTTTTAAATCTTTTGTCATATCTGTTTCTATAAATCCTGGTGCTACAGCATTAACTGTTATTCCTCTTGGACCTATTTCTTTTGCTAAAGATTTTGTCATTCCAATTATTCCTGCTTTTGAAGCAGCATAATTTACTTGACCTGCATTTCCTGCAATACCTACAACCGAAGAAATATTAACTATTCTTCCTGCTCTTGCTTTTAATAGCACTGGAGTAATTGCTTTTGAACAGTTAAATGCTCCTTTTAGATTTGTTTCAATTACTGCATCAAAATCTTCTTCTTTCATTCTAAGAATCAATGTATCTCTAGTGATTCCAGCATTATTTACAAGTCCGTATACTTCTCCAAAAATATTCTTTGCTTCATTAATTAAAAATTCTGCATCAGCATATTTGGATACATCAGCCTTTACTTTTTCTGCTTTTCCACCAGCATTAACTATTTCTGAAACCACTTCTGCTGCTTCAACTTCATTACCTCTGTAGTTAACAATAACATTTGCTCCTAAAGCTCCAAGCTTTATAGCTATAGCCTTACCTATTCCTCTATTAGCACCGGTAACTATAATGGTTTTATCTTTAAGCATTTTAAATCTCCTTTAATCCCTCTAAAGTTTTTGATAAACTCTCTAAATTGTCTACATTAAAAGTAGCAACTTCTCTATTAATCTTTTTAACGAAACTAGTTAATGCTTTTCCCGGACCTATTTCAACAAAAACATTAAATCCATCTTTTATCATATTATTTATCGTTTCTTCCCATCTTACAGAACTCATTAATTGCTTTCTTAGTACATCCCTAACATCTTCATTTTTTTCATAAGTAGTACCAGTTAAGTTCTTATAAACAGCTAAATCTGGTGTGTTTACTTGTATATTACTTAATTCACTTAACAGCTTATCTCCAGCACCTTTAAGCATAGAACTATGAAAAGGAGCTGACACTGGTAAAGGTAATGCTCTACCACCTCTTCCTTTTATTATTTCAGTAGCTAATTCTAATGCTTGCTTTTCACCTGATATAACTATTTGTCCAGGACAATTAAAGTTCGCTATCTCTACTACCCCAGCTTTTGATGCTTCTTTAACTACTTCATTTACTGTAGCCTCATCTAATTTTAGAACTGCAACCATTCCACCTACACCTACTGGGACTTCTTCTTGCATAAATCTTCCTCTTTTTTTAACCAAAGGAATAGCATCTTCTAACTTTATTGAGTTTCCATAAACTAAAGCGGAATATTCTCCAAGACTTAATCCTGCTGCACCTTCCGCTTTAATTCCCTCTTCTTCAATAGCTTTTAAAATAGCTAATGTTGTTGTTAAAATGGCTGGTTGAGTATTTTCAGTTTTGTTTAAATCCTCAATACTCCCATTAAAACAAAGTTCCTTAATATCAAATTCTACTAATTCATTTGCTTTATTATAAACTTCCATTGCTGAAGGATATTTTTCTGCAATATCCTTACCCATTCCACTATACTGAGCTCCTTGCCCTGCGAATATAAATCCTATTTTTTTCATACTTATCCTCCTATTTAATAAGTCAGATATTAAATATTTTAAGTTCAACTATCGATTTATATATGCCAGAAAATCGCAATTTCCTGCGATCTTCTAACAAATACAAACTAAGTTTCAAAATTAAAATCTTATATCTGACTTTAAATAAGTTTTATTTTATTATTAAGCTATTTTCGCTGTTACATAATCTACAGCATCTTTAACACTTTTAATGTTTTCTGCATTTTCAAGTTGAATTCCAAACTCTTCTTCTAATTCTATTATTACTTGGAATAAGTCTAATGAATCAGCTCCTAAATCTTCAAATGTAGTTTCTAATTGAACCTTATCCTCTTCGATTGCTAATTGCTCACTTATTATCGCTCTTATTTTTTCAAATACCATTTAAATATCCTCCTAATTTATGATCTTACCAATTTAATATTAAGGCTCCAGAGGTTAACCCAGCGCCGAAACCTACTAAAATAATTTTATCACCCTTCTGCAATAATCCCTTTTCATCCATTTCATTAAGTACTAATGGAATCGTTGCTGAAGATGTATTACCATATCTGTCTAAGTTCATATAGAACTTCTCTATTGGTTCATTTATTTTTCTTGCAACATAATCTATAATTCTCACATTTGCTTGATGAGGTACTATGTATTTAACCTCATCTAACGAAATATTTGTTTTTTCAAGTAATTTATTTATATTATCAACCATTGCTCCAGTTGCAAATTTAAATACTTCTCTTCCATTCATTATTAATTTCTTATGTTTTATATTATCTTCTTCAGTAAATGGAGACTTAACATCTAATGCACCACATGAAAGTGAGCCTCCCTTACTTCCATTTGAGCTTGTTGCTCCAGCTATTATACCTTCAGTCTCTGATTTTGTTATTATAGCTGCACCAGCACCATCACCAAATAGCACTGCTGTTGATCTATCCTCCCAATCTAGAAGTTTAGATAATACTTCTGACCCTATAACTAATGCATTCTTATACTCACCAGTTTTAATCATTGAACTTGCAACAATACATCCATAAACGAAACCAGAACAAGCTGCATTAAGATCAAAGCATGTAGCGTTTTCAGCTCCTAATTTGTCTTGAACTATACAACTTACTGACGGGAAAAACATATCTGGCGAAACAGTAGCTACTATTATTAAGTCAATGTCTTCTGCCTTCAAACCACTTTTTTCTAACGCATTTTTTCCTGCTTTATATGCTAAATCTGAACAGTCCTCATTTTTTGAAATTCTTCTTTCTTTAATTCCTGTTCTTGTACTTATCCACTCATCTGATGTATCCATAATTTTGCTTAAATCTTCATTTGTTACGATATTTTCAGGTGCATAAGCTCCAACAGAAAGAAACTTACTATATATCATTTATTTCTCCTTTTTTATAAGTCATTTTTTTCCTTGAAAAATTTTGATAACTTGCTTAAAGATGTTACTAGTATTTCCTCTTCTGAGGGTTCTAATCCCTCTACTATATCTTTAATCATATCTCCATGAAACTTCTCATGAAGTCTGTAGGCAAGCTTCCCTTTTTTAGTTAATTGAACCTGAACTACTCTTCTATCTGTTTCAATTCTATTTCTTTCTACATACCCTTTTTTAATAAGCTTATTAATCGCTGTAGTAAGAGTTCCCAATGTAATCTTTAAATCTGCTGCTACTTCTGACATATTTCTTGCTGTATACATACCAATTGCTTCAATCGTATGTATTTCAGTTACAGATAAGTCATTAAGCACACCACTTTTTAAAGTTTTTTGTTCAATCACAAGAATATCATTAAATATTTTAACTAAGAGCTCATTTATTACCTGCTCTATACGATTCATCTAGTCTCTCTCCTTTACTAAGCTCAAGTAAGTTTATTAATTCTGGAGTTAAATACTTTGATTGTCAAATCATTTTATTTGATAATCAAAATATACTACAGAAATTTTCCATTGTCAATGTACTTTTTGTTAATTAAGAATAAAACTAACATATTATGTAATAGGATAGAACTTATTGCTTTCTTATCCTATTACACTCTTATTTATCTTAATAAGCTTTTACGATTTCACCGAAGTATAACATATGATAATCATCATCTCCATAGAAGTTTTTAACTAAATCTTCTGTTAATGATTCTTTATCTAATAATTGCTTAAATAATATTTTGCATTCAAAATATTTCCCACAGCCTTCTACAACTGGTGCTGTGACCTCACTGCTTTCTTTATATTTAATCCAGCCTTCTGCCTCTTTATCGAATTCTCTACCAGACTTAGATCCACATAACCCTAAAGCTTCTTTTAAATTTCCATCATACGGAATGCTTATTGTAAAGTTATCACTTTTTTCTAGAATACTATACGTATATCTTGAAAGTCTAACTAAAGTCATAAATACAGGTCTTCTATGCATGTATCCAATTGAACCCCAGCTAATAGTCATAGTATTTGCTTTTCCATCTGCTTTTGCAGTTAAAAAAGCTCCCTTTTTATAAAGATTGTCTAAAGCATTTTCTAGATCTTCTGTAAATTCATTTTGCATAACATTACCTCCTAAAAATTATAAAGACTATCTATATGATATCATAGTTAATAAATATTAAAAACGAGGAACCCCTCGTTTTTAATATTATCATTTATTTGTTAACCGTCCCCATAATTTTTCACAAATATGTTAACAGTCCCCGATATCTTTTCTAAAATACATATCTTTAAAGGAAACATTATCAATATTCTTATATGCCGCAGCTTTTGCCTCTTCTATCGTTTTTCCTAATCCAACTACAGAGAGTACTCTTCCTCCAGCTGTTACAAGCTTTCCATCTTTAATCTGTCCCCCAGCTATAAAGACGTTATTTTTAACTTTATCATCTATAGTTATTTCGTAGCCTTTTTCAAAATTTCCTGGATATCCTTTTGAAGCTAATACAACATTGCAGCAGGCACCTTCATGCCATTTAATATTATAACTATCTAGTTGTTCATCTAGGGAAGCCTCTATTAATTCTAGGAAATCACTTTCCATTAAAGAAAGTAAACTTTGAGTTTCTGGGTCACCCAGTCTTACGTTATATTCAAGAAGATATGCTCCTTTTTTAGTCATCATTACACCGAAGAATATAATGCCCTTGTAATCATAGCCTTCTTCTTTTATTCCTTTTAATGTAGGTTTTAGTATATTTTCATTAAAATCCACTAAAACTTCGTCACTTACAAATGGATTAGGTGCTATAACACCCATCCCCCCAGTATTTGGTCCTTTTCCTCCATCAAGAATCTGTTTATGATCCTTTGCTGAAATAAACGGAATTATAACCTTTGAATCAGTTATGCTTATAATTGAAGCTTCTACTCCTTCAAGAAATTCTTCAATTATAATTTTCTTTCCTGCCCCGTTAAATACATCATCTACCATAAAACTATATATGGTATCTTCTGCTTCCTTTTTGCTAAAGCATATATTAACCCCTTTGCCCGCTGCTAATCCATCTGCTTTTATCACAAGTGGATATTCGCAATCTTTTAAGTATTCAATGGCTTTTATATGATCATAGAATTCCTCATACTTAGCAGTTCTTACCCCGTACTTTTCCATAAATACTTTTGAGTAACTTTTGCTTCCCTCCAGCATAGCAGCTCTTTGCTCTGGCCCAAATACTTTAAGTCCTTCCTTTTTAAATGCATCAACAACACCTTTAATTAATGGATCTTCTGGCCCAACTACTGTTAAATTAATTTTTTCACTTTTTGCGAAATTAACTAATTCATTAATATCAGATATATTTATGTTTTCACATTTGTTTTCTAGTGCAGTTCCTCCGTTACCTGGAGCTACAAAAATCTTTTCAACTTTATGATTCTGAGCTAATTTCCATGCCATTGCATGCTCTCTTCCACCTGAGCCAATTAATAATAACTTCATAACCGTCCCCCTAATGTTTAAAGTGTCTTACGCCTGTAAACACCATGCTTATGCCATTTTCGTTACATTTTTCTATAGATTCATTGTCTCTTATAGATCCACCTGGTTGTATTATGGCCTTTATTCCATGTTTAGCTGCCTCTTCCACCACGTCCCCAAATGGGAAGAAGGCATCTGATGCTAATATTGTAGCACCTTTTCCTCTTTCTAAAGCCTCAGTAGTTGCCCAAATTCTATTTACTTGTCCTCCGCCTATTCCTGTAGCTCTAAAATTATTTACAACAACAATTGCATTTGACTTAACATACTTTACAACTTTCATACCAAATGTTAGTTGATCTAATTCTTCCTTAGTTGGTGCTTTTTCAGTAACCACTTTTAATTCATCAAGTAATTTCTTATCTTCTTCTTGAATTAACATACCACCATCTACTGTAACCATATATTTTTTGTCTTTAGGAGAATTTTTTATTTTAAGTACTCTTAAGTTCTTCTTTGTTTTCAATACTTCTAAAGCATCTTCATCAAAATCTGGTGCCGCTACTATTTCTAAGAATATTTTAGCCATTTCTTCTGCAGTTTTCTTATCTACTTTTTTATTAACTGCTACTATTCCACCAAAAATTGATATTGGATCACAATCATATGCCTTTATATATGCATCATATACATCTGAGCCTATAGCTACTCCACATGGAGTATTATGTTTAAGTGCACAACATGCTGTTTCTTCGAATTCACATGCAACTTTCCATGCTATATCTAAATCTTTTATATTATTGTAGGATAATTCTTTTCCATTTAATATTTCAAAGCCATTCATAGAACCATCAACCATAGTTGATCCGTAATAAGCAGCACTCTGATGTGGATTTTCTCCATATCTTAAATCTTGAAGCTTCTTATATGAAACTGAAAGATATTCTGGATATTCTTCATCTAATAAGAAGTTTGAAATAGCAGCATCGTAAGCACTCATTAAGTTAAATACTTTTCCTGCAAGTAATTTTTTAGTTTTGTAACTTACTTCTATGTTTTCATTTATTTCATTTTTAACCTTCTCATAATCTTTTACATCACTTATTACAACAACATCATTAAAGTTCTTAGCTGCCGCTCTAAGCATAGTTGGACCACCAATATCAATGAATTCAACTTTTTCTTCAAATTCCAAATCCTCTTTTACCTTTTCAAAGAAAGGATATAGATTAACTACAACTAAATCTATTGGATTTATTTCATGTTCTTTTATTGTTTCCATGTGTTCCTTGTTATCTCTAATAGCAAGAATTCCACCATGAATTTTAGGATGTAAAGTTTTAACTCTTCCGTCTAGCATCTCTGGAAATTCTGTAACTTCATTTATTTCAACAACATTTATTCCATTTTCCTTTAGATATTTATAAGTTCCTCCTGTTGAGATAATTTCAACATTCTTCTCTTGTAAAAACTTAGCAAAGTCTAATATTCCATCCTTATTAAAAACACTTATTAATGCTCTTTTAATCATTTATTATCCTCCTAAACTATTTAGAGATATAGCATTTACCATTTTCTATTTTTACTTTTTTATCAGAAATAAGTTTAATAGCTTTTGGTAAAAGTTTATGTTCCTCTACAAGAATTCTCTTTTGAAGAGTTTCTGCTGTGTCTTCTACAAATACAGGAACCACTTCTTGCAATAAAATTTCTCCACCATCAACTTCTTCATTAACAAAATGTACAGTGCACCCTGAATACTTTACACCTTTTTTTACTGCAGCTTCATGAACTTTAATTCCATACATTCCAGCTCCGCTAAATGATGGTATTAAAGAAGGATGAATGTTAATAATTTTATTTCTAAATACCCTTAAAATTTCCCCATTTAATATTGAAAGATAACCCGCTAATACAATTAAATCAACTTGACCATTAATTAAATTTAAAATCTCATCTGATACTTTACCTTTATATATTTTTCTATCTAAAGCTATTGTTTCTATACCATGATTTTTAGCTCTTTCTAAACCATAAGCTTTTTCAGAGTCTGAAATAACATATTTAATTTCACAGTTTAGACTACCTTTTTCAATTTCATCTATAATTGCTTGAAGGTTACTTCCACTTCCAGAAACTAAAACTGCTATTCTAAGCAAACTCCTTCACCTCCAGCTCTTACATACCCAATCTCGTAAGCTTCTTCTCCAAGTTCTTTAAGTTCACCTATTACCGTTTGTGCATCATCTTTATTTACGCAAAGAACATATCCAATTCCCATGTTAAATGTGTTATACATATGATCCTTATCTACGCCTTTTTCAATAATTAAGTTGAATATTTCAGGCATAGGATATGAGTCTTTTTTAATTACTGCTGTTTGATTTTCTTTAGTAAACATTCTAGGAACATTTTCTATAAACCCACCGCCAGTTACATGCGCCATACCCTTTATTTCAAACTTATCTAAAAGAGCTAATATTGGTTTAACATATATCTTAGTTGGTGTAAGTAAGGTTTTCCATATTTCTTCCCCATTAAACTTCTCGTTTATGTCTGGAAAAAGTTTTCTAACTAATGAAAATCCATTTGAATGTAAACCTGATGAAGGAATACCAATTAGAACATCTCCTTCATTAATGTTACTTCCATTTATTATTTTATCTTTATCTACAATTCCTACAGCAAAGCCAGCTATATCATATTCACCCTCTTTATAGAAACCCGGCATCTCAGCTGTCTCTCCACCTATTAATGAAGCTTCTGACTGCATACAACCATCACACACACCTTTAACTAAATCACTTGACACCTCTGCTTCTAATTTTCCACAAGCAATATAATCTAGGAAGAATAATGGCTTTGCTCCATGACATAAAATATCATTTACACACATAGCAACACAATCAATTCCAACCGTATCGTATTTTTTAGTTTTAAAAGCTATTTCTAGTTTAGTTCCAACTCCATCTGTACCCGAAACTAAAACTGGCTTTTTATACCCTTCTGGCAATTCAACCATTCCAGCAAAACTTCCAAGACCATTTAAAACATAGCTACTTAAAGTTTCTTTTGCATATTTTTTTATTAAATCAACACTTCTATAACCTTCTTCAATATTTACACCAGCTTCTTTATAAGTTAGCATTATTCATCCTACCTTTCTAAATAGTCTTTTGAAGTTTCAATAGGTGTACTTACTGGATATTTCCCATTAAGACAGCCTATACAAAAACCATTAATACTATTTTTACCTAAAGAACTTATTAATCCGTCTATGCTTAAATATGCCAATGTATCGCATCCAACTATATCACTTATTTCTTCTACTGTTTTATTTGCCCCAATTAATTCTTTTCTATAAGGCGTATCTATCCCAAAATAGCACGGGAATTTAACTGCAGGTGACGCAACTCTAAAATGCACCTCTGTTGCCCCTGCTTTTCTTAGTGCCTCAATTAGATGTCTAGAGGTGGTTCCTCTTACTATAGAGTCATCAATCAAAATAACCCTTTTGCCCTCAACATTGCACTTAAGAGGATTTAATTTTACAGATACTGCTCTCTCCCTAAGTTCTTGGTTTGGAGTTATAAAGGTTCTACCTACATATCTATTTTTAACAAATCCCATATCAAAAGGTATTCCTGAGGCTTTAGAATATCCAACCGCTGCTGGTATTCCTGAATCAGGTACCCCAATTACTACATCTGCTTCTACTGGCGATTCTTTAAAAAGTTGTTCTCCTGCTCTTACCCTTGATTGGTGAACATTAATTCCATCTATTACTGAATCTGGTCTTGCAAAATAAATATACTCAAAAGCACATGTATGTCCCCCAGTTTTTTCTGAATATCTTATGCTTTTTACCCCATTTTCATCTATAATAACTATTTCACCTGGTTCGATATCTCTTATGAATTCAGCTCCAGTTGAATCAAATGCGCAACTTTCAGATGTTAACACATATCCTTCATCAATTTTTCCTAATGCTAAAGGTCTTATACCATATGGATCTCTTACCCCAATAAGCTTATCCTTGGTTGATATAACCATAGCAAAGGAACCTTTTATAGCACCAATGGCATTATAAACAGCACTTTCTATACCTTTATTCGCTCCTCTTGCGATAAGGCTTATTACAACCTCTGTGTCTATTGTAGTATCAAATACATATCCTACATCTTCTAATAGGCCTCTTAGCACATCAACATTTACTAAGTTTCCGTTATGAGCTACTGCAATTGAACCAAGCTTATACTTAGAAAGTAATGGCTGAGCATTTTCAACATTTGTTGCTCCAGTTGTTGAATATCTAACATGTCCTATTGCCACATTTCCTTTAAGTTTGTTTAAGTCTTCTTCACTGAAAGCTTCAGTTAATAGACCTAAGTCCTTGTGCAATGATATTTTTTCTCCATCTCCTACAGCGATTCCAGCACTTTCTTGTCCCCTATGTTGAAGAGCATATAATCCGTAATATGTTAGCCTTGCTACGTCTACTCCGCCTTTTGTATATACTCCAAATACACCACATTCTTCTTTGAACTTATCAACATTTGGATCTATTAACATTAATCAAACCTCACTTTTATTTCTCATTCTTTATTCTGTTTAATATTTCAACATAAGCATCTTTTACATTCCCTAAATCTCTTCTAAATCTATCTTTATCTAGCTTTTCGTTTGTTGTAGCATCCCAGAATCTGCATGTATCAGGTGATACTTCGTCAGCTAAAAGAATTTCTCCATTATATCTTCCAAATTCTAATTTAAAGTCAATTAGCTTAATGTTTAATTTTAGGAAGAATTCTTTTAATAATTCATTTACTTTTCTTGTTATCTCATAAATTTTATCTAATTCTTCAAAAGTCGTTGCCCCAATTCCTACAGCATGGAAATCATTTATTAATGGATCTCCAAGTGAATCATCCTTGTAACTTAATTCATAAACTGTAGTTTTAAGTTCAAAGCCTTCTTCTAGACCTAATCTTTTTGCCATACTTCCAGCTGCAACATTTCTAACTATTACTTCAAGTGGTACTATTTCAACCTTCTTGCATAATTGTTCTCTTTCATTTAATTGTTTTATAAAGTGAGTTTTTACTCCCTTTTCATTTAATAATTCAAATATTATAGAGGTAATTGCATTGTTTAATGCTCCCTTTTCCTCTATACTGCCTTTCTTCTCACCATTGAATGCTGTTGCATCATCTTTGTAATAAACTATTACCTCATCTGCCTTATCTGTAGCGTAAATCTTTTTTGCTTTTCCTTCATACATCATTTCTAATTTTTCCATTATAGTTCCACTCCTTCTCCATTTTCTTCTATAAATTTTCTCTTCATTTCAGTTCTAAAATTATTTAATGCTTCTTTTATTTCAGGATACTTAATAGAAAGTATTTGCACTGCAAGCATTCCAGCATTGTAGCTATTATTTATTCCAACAGTTGCAACTGGAATAGATTTTGGCATTTGCACTATTGAAAATAGTGCGTCCAGTCCTTCAACTGCTCCTTTTATAGGAACTCCTATTACTGGTAATGTAGTTTGTGATGCTATTACACCTGGAAGATGTGCCGCAAGACCTGCCCCAGCAATTATTACTTCACATCCCTTTTCTTGAACCTCATTTAATACCTCTGTTAATTTTTCTGGTACTCTATGAGCTGAAAGTACATATGCTTTATATTCAATATTAAATTCCTTTAAAGCATTTGCTGCCCCTTTCATTACATCTACGTCTGATTTGCTTCCAAAAAAGATTGCTACCTTCATTGTTAACCCCCTAATTTAATTGCATTTTATTATTTAAAGTAATTTATTCCACCCTGGAATATTTTTTGATCAAAATCTCCAGGTACATTTTTATATACATTAGTTGATATTCTCTCTGAATGAGCCATTTTCCCTAAAATCCTTCCATCAGGAGAAGTAATTCCTTCTATTCCAAGAACAGAACCATTTGGATTGTATGGCATATTTAAGGATACCTGTCCATTTAAATCAACATATTGAGTTGCAATTTGTCCATTTTTAATCATTTCTTGAAGTACTTCCTCTGATGCTACAAATCTTCCTTCTCCATGCGATATTGGAACCGTATGAATGTCCCCAAGATTTACTTCTGAGAACCATGGTGAAAGTTTGGAAGAAATCTTTGTTCTAACAAGTGAATTCATATGTCTTCCTATATTATTGTAGGTTAAGGTTGGCATTTCAGAATTCATTTCTCTAATTTCTCCATAAGGAACTAATCCAAGTTTAACAAGAGCTTGGAAGCCATTGCATATACCAATAATTAAGCCATCTCTATTATTTAATAGATCCATTACTGCATCTTTTATTCTTTCATTTCTAAATACTGTTGCTATAAATTTTCCTGATCCATCTGGTTCGTCAGCTGCTGAGAACCCCCCTGGTATCATAATTATCTGTGATTTTCTAATTTCTTTTTCTAAAGTTTCTATAGATTCAACTAGCATTTCCTTTGTTAGGTTCTTAAATAGGAATTGGGATGCATCTCCACCTGCTTTATTAAAGGCTCTTTCACAATCATCCTCACAGTTATTCCCCGGAAATACTGGGATTATTACCTTTGGTTTTGCAACTTTTATTACAGGTGCACTAATTGAACTTTTTACCTCTGGAAGTTTAACATCTTCTTCAGAAGCTTTAGTGGTTTCGCTTTTAAATACACCCTCCAACTTATTTCTCCATACTGATTGCAAATCATCTAAATTTAATACTTCATTTTCTATAACTATTTGATTTTCTCTTGCTGTTTCTCCAATAATCTTATAGTTACATCCTTTTAATAAATCCTCATTAAAATCTTCTGCCTTAATTTCTACTAATACTGCTGCTGGATTTAATCCAAATAATTCTTGATTGTTTAAATTAGATAATTTTGCTCCAATCTTATTTCCAAAAGCCATCTTCGAAACAGCTTCTGAAACACCACCAAATTTCAAAGTGAATGCTGAAATAACTTTCTTTAATTTAATTAAATCTACTAGCTTGTTCATGTTTGAAATATATTGCTCTAAGTTTAAGGTCTCATCTTCAAGTCTGTCTGTTTTTATAAGTACAAGTTTTGAGCTAACCTCCTTAAACTCTGGTGAAATTACATTTTCAGCTTTTTCTATTGCAACTGCAAAAGATGTTAAGGTTGGTGGTACATCTAAGTCACCAAAACTACCTGACATAGAATCTTTTCCACCAATTGCAGCGAGCGATAAGTCTTTTTGTACCTTAAATGCTCCAAGTAAAGCTGCAAAAGGTTTACCCCATCTTTCTTTTGCCACGCCTAATCTTTCAAAATATTCTTGGAAGGTTAAGTGAGATTTTCTATAATCTCCTCCCATTGAAACTAATTTAGTAAGAGATTCAATAACTGCATAATATCCCATGTGGAATGGGCTCCATAGTCCTATTTCAGGATTAAAACCATAAGCCATTAAAGTCGCATCCTTTGATTCTCCACCTTGAACTGGAATTTTTGCTGCCATACCTTCTGCTGGAGTAATTTGATTCACTCCTCCAAATGGCATTAAAACTGTTAATGATCCTATAGTTGAATCGAATCTATCAACTAAACCTTTTTGAGATGCTACATTTAGACTGCCTAATGTCTTAAGCCAATTTTCCTTAATGCTGCCTTTTATTTCTTTATTAAACACATTATGTGCTTCCTTTGGTAAATCAACCTTAACTTCTGTGTATGACTTAGCACCATTTGTATCTAAGAATTCTCTCTTAAGATCAACTATTAATTTATCTCTCCAGTACATCCTTAGTCTTTTTTCATCTGTTACCTCTGCTACAACCGTTGCTTCTAAGTTTTCTTTCTTTGAGAAATCAATAAACTTTTCCACATCATTTTTATCAACAACCACGGCCATTCTTTCTTGTGATTCTGATATCGCAAGTTCTGTTCCATCTAGTCCATCGTATTTCTTTGTAACTTTATCTAAATTTATATCTAAACCTTCACTTAATTCTCCTATTGCAACTGATACTCCACCAGCTCCAAAGTCATTACATCTTTTTATTAATGTTGATACTTCTTTATTTCTAAATAACCTTTGGATTTTTCTTTCTGTAGGAGCATTACCCTTTTGAACTTCTGCACCACATATATTTATTGATTCTTCAGTGTGCTCTTTAGATGACCCAGTTGCTCCACCTAAACCATCTCTACCAGTTCTTCCACCTAGAAGTATTATTATATCTCCCTTAACTGGTCTTTCTCTTCTTACATTCTCCATTGGTGCTGCCCCAATAACTGCTCCAATTTCTAATCTCTTTGCTTTATAATTATTATGATAAAGTTCTGCTACCTGACCTGTAGCTAGTCCTATTTGATTTCCATATGAACTATAGCCATGCGCTGCCCCTAATGTAATAGTTCTTTGAGGAAGTTTGCCTTTTAATGTATCCTCAATATGCTCTGTTGGATCGCCTGCTCCAGTTACTCTCATTGCTTGATATACGTAACTTCTTCCTGACAGTGGATCTCTTATAGCTCCACCTAAACAAGTAGCTGCACCTCCAAAAGGTTCTATTTCAGTTGGATGGTTGTGAGTTTCATTTTTAAACATTATTAAATAATCAATTGTACCTTTATCTGTTTCAACTTTTGCTTTTATTGAGCATGCATTGATTTCCTCAGATTCATCTAAATCATTTAATAATCCTTTTTTTCTTAACTCTTTAGCTGCAAGAACTGCGATATCCATTAAGTTAATATCTCTAGGATTTTCTCCATAAACAAAATTTCTAGATTTTTTATATTCTTCAAAGCTATTAATTAATGCTTGATTATATGTTCCTTCTTCTATCTCAACATTTGTGATATTGGTTAAGAATGTTGTATGTCTGCAATGATCTGACCAATAAGTGTCAATTACTTTTATTTCAGTTATTGTTGGATTTCTTTTTTCTTGTATAAAATATGATTGAACTAGTTTAAGATCCGCTAGGCTCATTGCCAGGGAAAGTTCCTTGTGAAGTGCTTTAATTTCATTTTCTGTAAGGTTTATAAAGTTATCTAACACCTTAACATCCTCTGGAACTAAATATTCTGAAAAGATTTCTTTAGAATTTATTTCTACTTCTCTTGAATCTACTGGATTAATGTAATATCCTTTTATTTTATCTTTTTCCTCTTTAAATAAATTGCCATATATTATTACTACCTTAGCTGATTTAACTTTTATTTTTTCTCCTGCCGTTAGTATTTCATAACATTCCTCAGCTGAAGCAGCTCTTTGATCATATTGTCCTGGAAGATACTCCACACAAAATGCCCATTCTTTTTCACCTAAGTTTAATTCTCCTACAAATACCTCATCTACCATTGGTTCAGAAAAAATTGAGCTAATAGCTTTAGATTCATATTCATCAGAAAGATTACCTATGGTATATTTGTTCAAAACTCTAACTTTTTCTATAGTTTTTATTGATAAGTTAGTTTTAAAATCTTCAAATAAACCTATTGCCTCTACGTCAAACCCCTTCTTCTTTTCAACAAAAACAGTTTTTACATTAGACATTGTGGCTAACCTCCAAATTAAATTTATAACTTCTTTCTAAAAGTAAAAAAAAAAACACTTGGGAAAATCCCAAGTGACTATTTCTAAGTCAAAGGGATACATCTTTGCTCGAACGATTTTTATAAACCTTCAAAAATCATTCGCCCTTTACATCCTTAGATTACCATCTGTTTTTGCAATTGTCAACTATATTAAGTTTTTTTAACCTTTCTTTCGCCTTATGTCGAACCATTTAAATATATTTGAATTTTATTGTTCGTATTTGTAAATTTTAGGTATACTACTTTCGGCCAATATTGGAGATATTTCTATTCTAAGTTTCTCATTTATATCTAGATTAGTTGCATCTACTAAAGTTATATTCATATTAGGCTTACTAACTATTCTAATCCCACCATTCTTAGAAAATATAATTGGTCTATATTTTACATGATTATATATTACTTTTACTAAATCATAAAAAATATTATGTTTAATATCTCGACTAAATCCTATGTGCTCAATATTCCCAATACCTAATACCCCAACCTTCATATTTCTTTTTGCTTTATATACGCAACTATATCCAACATGCTCTCCTGCTTTAACTTCACAAACATTAATGATCTCTGCATAATAATTATATGTCTTCTTAAAGCCCTTATCTAAGCCCTCATACCCATAAAGTATATTTCCTGCTCTAACTGCATTAGTGAAATCACATGCATTTCTTATTTCATCATTTATAGTTCCAGATGAATTAAGAGCATGAATCATAGGAATCTTTCCAATATATTTTTCACTCGCTTTCTTAAACACACTAATTTGCTTAAGGGTATACTTAACATTTTTAGTATTATGTAAATGCGTATAAATACCGTGAACTAAAACTTGGGGACGGTTAACATTTATTTTATTGATTACCTTGTCCAAATTTTCTGGTTTAATACCCATTCTATTCATGCCTGTATCAACATATATGTGAACTTTAAGTTCCTTATCTTCTGGGATTTTATCAATTATTTCTTCATTATCTATTGTGAAAATAATGTTGTCTTGATCAATTAGAAAATCCTCTTCTTTTATAAGGGGACTCAATATCAATACTTCCACATCTTGAGATATTCTTTTGGCTTCATCAAGTTCTGCCACCGCTAAATAATCTACCTTGTCCTTTAAAAAATCTGAGATTCCTTCAAGGCCAAGACCATAAGCATTTGCCTTAATTACACCTATCACTTTTTTTTCATCATTAAATTTTTTTACAAGATTTAAATTATGCTCAACATTATTTAAAGATATTTCACATGTAAGACCTTTCATCATTCTGCTCCTTCAAAAACAATTTATTAGATTGATTATATCAAATTTCATTAATCTTATACATATTTATTACTTGAATACCTAATTAAGTGGGGAAATTTCATAAAAAAAACACCATTGGATATATTCCAATGGCAGGACCTACGTAGCCCTTAAGTAGTATTATTATATCCATTTGCATTCAAATTATTCCTTATATTATTTTTTTACAACAGTCATCATATTTTATGGTCTTGTACAATTTTTCCTTAATTTTCTATAAGTTTAAGTTTAACTTTTTAAATTAAGCTATTACTGGCTCATTTATTTTTATAAATTCTTCGATTAATCCTTCATATACTTTATTATTTGTTAATAGTTCAATTCCTAACATTCCTAAATATGATGTTCTTGAATCAGTAATATCACCAATTAATTTCGAAATTTGATTAATTTGTAGATTACATAAACATCTCGTCATAGCAACTAAAATAGCTTTAAAGTCTTTATACTCTCTAATAAATTTTGCTATTATAAGTTTCTTACTAATCTTATATTTACTTTCTATGAAGTTTAATATGGAGCTAAAATCATACTTTCTCACAATTGGATTTCTTCCGCTTACATATAAATTTACATCTTTATTCAAATCCACGATTCCACCTAAAGTATCATTATTTGAAAATAACATTCTTCTATATCTATTTTTAGCATCATCTAGATTATTAGTTAACATAGATAATAAATATGCTTCATCTAATATATTGAACTCATCGTTTTTGATGCCCAAGAATACTGACAAACTAGAAAACCTGTATTTTTCTGGACTATGCATATATTTCTTCATATCTAATGGATTCTTATGTATGTATAAGGATAAATTCAAAATGTATCTATCATTTGCTATAAGCTTACTTTTAAATCTATCTTGAAATAAATGCCCATGTCTTTTATATTTTTTATTATAATATCTGGCATATTTTGAGTTTATAGAATGCATTATTTTAGATATATCTGCCCCATAAGAGTCTAAAATGAAATGGCCGTGAGTATTCATGAGGCAATAGCTATAAATTTTAAATTTAAATGTATTCTGAAGTTCTCTCAGTATTTTCAGGTACGCCACCTTATCTTCATCTTTTCTAAATAGCTTTATTTCGCTGATACTTCTTACCATGACGTGATATAATCCATTTGGTAACTTTACTCTTGCAGATCTAGGCATTTTATCAACTCCTTTATTCGGAGTATTGACAAGATTTCTTGATTTTAATCAAATATAAAAAGGGACGGTTAACATTTAATTTTATATTAAAAAATGTTAACCGTCCCCAATTTTTTTTTATTTCTTCAAAGTTTCAGCTATCGCTGCTATACTTCCTAATGACGACAATGTTTCATTTGGTAGAATAAGCTTATTAGCTGGGTTTTTAGCCATTTCTTGAAGTGCTTCAACTTGTTTTAGAGCAATAACTTGTTCATTAGTACCTGATTCAATTATAGCTCTATTAACTAGTGAAACTGCCTCTGCTTGAGCTCTGGCTACAACTTCAATTGCTTTAGCTTTACCTTCAGCCTCTAATAATTGAGATTCTTTCAAACCTTCAGCTCTTCTAATATTAGCTTGTTTCTCTGCTTCTGCTTGTAAAATCTTAGATTGCTTTTCACCTTCTGCTCTTTCAATAGAAGATTGTCTAGCACCTTCTGCTTCCAAAATAACTGCTCTCTTATCTCTTTCAGCCTTCATTTGCTTTTCCATTGCTTGTTGAATTTCAGCTGGTGGAATAATATTCTTAATTTCAACCGAAAGTATCTTTATACCATATGCATCAGTTATGTCATCAACAACTTTAAGTAGCTCTTGGTTAATAATATCTCTTCCAGATAATACTTCATCTAATGTCATATTACCTACGATATTTCTCATATTTGTGATAGTTGAATAAATTATACCTGATTTAAAATCTTCTATGTTATAAACTGCATCTTTTGCGCTTAAAACTCTGTAGAAGATAACATTGTCTATTGATATTTTAACATTATCCTTAGTGATAACAGCTTGTGGCTGAATGTCTAGTATTTGTTGCTTTGTTGAAACTTTCTTTCTAACAAAATCTGCAAAAGGTATTGTAAAATGCCAACCTGGCTCCAAAACTCTATGAAATTGTCCAAACCTCTCTAAAACGAATAAGTAACCTGTATTTACTATTTTAATAGATGATACAACTATTAATAGTAAAATAAATGCCAATACTCCAACAATAATTAGTGCTATCATTATAAATCCTCCTCCACTTTTTCAATCATAATTTTATTTCCTTTAAACTGTAAAATCTTGTATTTGTCCCCTTTTTTTATTTCATCCCCAGTATTTATAGCTTTCCACAAAACTCCGTCAAGCTTTATTTCTCCTTCGTTTATTATATCTTTTTCTGCTTTACCTATTGTTCCTATTTGCTCTTCGTCTCTTGTTTTAGTTTTCTTAACATTTACCTTAAATCTCTTTCTTGCCCATGGATACCCTAAAGATGTTGATACTAAACTTGCAACCAAAAATAGTATTATTTGAATTTCAAGTGGTATTCCAAATATTGCACCTATCATAGCAATTAATGCACCAAGTCCAAACCATACAAAAAGAAAAGCTGAAGTAAAAATATCAATGGCAAAAAATCCAATAGCGACTAGTAACCAAACAATCACATAAGTACTTTCCATGTTTCTCCTCTCCTTTACAACTATATATATAATATACTTTATTAAAAATCATTTTACAAATTATTTTCTAACCCATTAAGAGTTATTTAATATCTCTTTTACTTATTATATAAATCTTTTCTCTTTTTTTCATTGATTTTCTTCAGTTTTCTAATTATTATAAATTTATGAAATGATTTAAATTTTAATTAATTGTCTGATGATAAAATTTAAAATTTTAAAATTAACTTATATAAAAATTAAATGGAGATGATTCAATGGACTTTATAAAAGTTGCAGCAGCTTGCCCTAAAACAAGAGTAGCAGATGTTCAATATAACTTAGAAAATATAATTAAACAAGTGAATGAAGCGGAAGCAAATAATGCTAAAATTATTGTTTTTCCTGAGTTAGCCACAACATCATACACTTGTGGCGATTTATTCACTCAATGGAATCTTATAGAAAATTCATACTTATCAATAAAAAATATTTGCGAACATTCACTAAACAAAGACTTATTAATAATAGTTGGTTCACCGTTATTAGTTAATTATACATTATATAACTGTGCTTTTGTTATATTTGAAGGTAAAATTCTTGGAATTATTCCAAAATCTTATATCCCAAATTATACAGAGTTCTATGAAAAGCGTTGGTTTACTGAGGGATTATCGGTTACTAGCAAAAAAGTTGACTTATCTTTTCAAAAAGGAATACCTTTTGGAACAAATATTATTTTTGGATGTGATGATGTTAAAGTTGGAGTTGAAATATGTGAAGACCTATGGGTAACAATACCACCTTCTTCATATCTTTCTTTAGCTGGAGCAAATATTATTTGCAATCCATCAGCTTCAAACGAATTAGTATCTAAAAGCACCTATAGAAAATCTTTAGTTGAGAATCAAAGTGCTCGTTGTATGAGTGGTTATATATACTCTTCATCAGGAGTATACGAATCTTCAACAGATTTACTTTTCTCAGGGCATTTATTAATAAGTGAATATGGTTCAACTTTAATTGAAAATGAACGTTTCCAAAGGGAAAATGAGATTATTTATAGTTTTATAGATTTATTTAAACTAAATTCAGAAAGAACTAAAAATATTAGTTTTAGAGATTCCTATAAATCACTACCTTTTGAACCTGAATTAATAAGTTTCCAATATAAAAGCACTAAAATTTCTAATTTTAATCGTTATATTGCTAAACATCCATTCGTTCCCTCCTCAGATAGAGAGAGAGAATTTAGATGTAAAGAAATATTTAACATTCAAGCCTCTGCATTAGCTAAAAGACTAGAACATACATATTCAAAAAAAGCTGTTATTGGAATTTCAGGAGGATTGGATTCTACCCTAGCACTTTTAGTTATTGTAAAAACCTTTAAATTATTAGGTTTAGATTCAAAAAATATTATTACAATAACAATGCCTGGATTTGGAACCACAGACAGAACATACAATAATGCACTTACTTTATGTAAAGAGCTTAATTGTGACCTAAGAGAAATCAACATAGTAGATGCTTGCTTAAAACATTTTGAAGATATTGGGCATGATAAAAATAAGCATGATGTAACTTATGAAAATGTTCAAGCAAGAGAAAGAACTCAAATACTTATGGATATCGCAAATAAAGAAGGCGGTATACTAATTGGAACTGGAGATTTGTCTGAATTAGCCTTAGGCTGGTGCACATATAATGGTGATCATATGAGCATGTATGCTGTTAACACATCAATACCGAAAACCTTAGTAAGATACTTGGTTAAATATGTGGCTGATTATGAATCAACTAAAGAAGTTACGGATACTCTTTTAGACATATTAGATACACCTGTTTCTCCTGAGTTATTACCTAAAGATCACAAAGGTGAAATTGCTCAAAAAACTGAAGATATAGTTGGCCCTTATGAGCTACATGATTTTTTCCTATATCATTTCATAAGACATGGCTCCACTCCCGAGAGAATTTTATTCTTGGCTAAGGAAGCATTTAGAGATGATTATGATGAAGAAACCATAAAGAAATGGCTTTTTAAATTTATAAATAGATTTTTCTCACAACAATTTAAAAGAAGCGCCTTACCAGATGGTCCAAAAGTTGGTACAATATCTTTATCCCCAAGGGGAGACTGGAGAATGCCATCAGATGCATCTTCAAGTGATTGGGTAAATAAATTACAATAAGCAAAAGGTGAATGGTGTTGCACTTAATAAATGCTTACACTATTCACCCTTTAAATATGTAAAAACTTATCTATATATATCAACAATCAGCCCTTGTATTTCATCCACAGTTGATGCTATGTTTATATTTTCTTTCTCATCGCTTAACAACATTTGAGTCAATTCTTCTAATCTTGAGTCAATTATATCAACTGTAATAAAATACTGTGTCTGCCAAAAACTAATATCTTGCTTAATACTATACATATATTCTAAAACTGACTGTAAATATTCTTTAATCATTCTTTTATAGCTTGCAACATCTGCATAGGTTTTTGTAAGTACAAGACGATTCCCTTTCTTCTTGATATCTTCAATCATTTTCTTCAGTTCTTCACCACTTCTGCGATCTCTAGCTTGGCTGAAGCTTTGGGAAAAATCCTTCCTTGAACTTTGTATTTTTCTTTCGCTTGTAACTCTAGTGTTTTTTCCTAAACCCTTAATCTCCAAATGAATTCCCCCTCAAATTTATTATACATTATTAATGTAAAACTTCAATTGCTTTGTAAGTGTATTTTTTAGTCTAGTTATGACATTGCTTCAACCTTTTTAATTTCAAAGACCAAAGGGTTTAATGATTTAATAATCTGCTATAATGACATTTGTAAATTCTTTTGCTGACTATTTATAATTTCTATATCTCCGCATCTATCTGTTCTTAATATAATGGTATCCAATCTTTTAAGTCTATCTATTACTTGAATTTCAGGACTTTCATTCCCATCACAAGTTATAATAGTATATTTCGGATTGATTATTCTTAATAATTCCTCTGATGAAGATGTATCAAATCCATGATGACCTAACTTTAATACATCAATATTTTCTATATCTCTACTAAGTAAATCCTTCTCCTCGTCAAATTCGCAATCAGCCATAAATAAATAATTTTTCCCATTTAATATCCCTTTTATAACTAATGAATTATTATTTTCTAAGGAATCGTGCCCTTTTGAAGGTGCCAAAACTTTTAAATCTACTAATCCATCTTTATACTTCCATTCTTTTTCTATGACTTTATATGAAATTTTATTTTTTAGCAAAGATGCTAAGGCTTTATTTTTCTCCTCTTCAACTACACAATATCTAGGTACATACACCATATTAGTTTTTATTTTGCTTGTTATATCAAAAAGACCACCATAATGATCCTGATGATAATGCGTCAAGATTATAAAATCAAGCTTATTAATTCCATGTTTATTTAAATAGCTTAGAATTTTAGCACTGTTTTTTTCTTCCCCACTATCTATTAAATATGACTTTTCTCCATTTTCTATAAGAATACAATCACTTTGTCCAGTATCAATAAAATGCACTTTAACATCTATATCTGAAGCAAGCACATATTTATGGCTACATGTTATGGCTAAAAATACAGATAATAAAAATATATAGATTTTTCTCATACTCTCACTCCTTTAACTGATATTATTTGTTAACCGTCCCCAAAATATAACAAAAATAAGACAGGTAAAAAAATCCTCTACTAAAGCATTTTAAACTTTAATAAGATTCTTACCTGTCTCATATTTATCAAGTTAAATTATTGTTTTAAGTGAGTGCCAGTTTCATCTTGGTATACTTTACCTTGCTTCATTAACGCACCTAGTGTCATTTTAAAATAATTTTTGCTTGTATTAAACTCTCTTCTAATATCTTCTGGATTTGATTTGTCGTTAAATGGAATAGAACCTCCATTTTCTGTTAAAGCCTTTAATATCTTCTCTATTAAAACTTCTCTTTCATCTAACTTTCTTTTCCTTGTAGTTAATCCTAACGTTCCATCTTCATAAATTCTTCTAATTCTGAGCTTAAGTTCTTCTCCCATTGGAATATAGTCGTAATATTCATTTTTAAGCATTAATGCTTTATACTTATTATCCACAGCCAATTTTAATGTGTTATTTTCATTTATTTCATAAACCACAGCTGTAACTTCATCATCTATATTGTAATTTTTAGCAACTTCTAAATAATCATCAACATCAGTAGTTGCAGCTATTCTTCCTGTCTTATCAATATATAAATATAAAAGATATTTTTGTCCAGTATGTAATTTATATAGTTGCTCTTTAAGCGGTATTAGTACGTCCCTTCCTATACCTATGTCAGCAAATGCTCCAATGCTAGTTATGTCAACTACCTTTAGATAGGATATTTCAAAGCATGTTCCTAAGGGTTTTTTTAGTGTTCCTATAATTCTATCTTCAGAATCTCTATATATAAAAACCTTTATAATTTCATCTATATTAGGTTTTTCACCTGCAAGACTTCCCTTTGGAATTAAAATTTCTTGTTCTCCATCAGTAACAAAAATACCAAAGTCGCGTTCCTTTACGACCTTTAATTCATTATATTCTCCTAATTTTATCATTCTATTTCTCCTCACTCTTGTATTTATTTGAAAGATCAAAATACATTCTTGCTGATGATTTTATGCTACTAATCTCATCTTCAGTAAGCTTTCTTACAACCTTTGCCGGTGATCCAATGCATAAAACACCCTCTGGAATATCAGCATTCTGAGTTACTAGTGATCCTGCACCTACTATTGTATTTTTACCTATTCTAGCATTATTCAATATTATACTTCCCATGCCAATTAAACATTCATCCTCTATTACACAACCATGTAAAATAGCGCCATGACCTACAGTAACATTATTCCCAATCTTTACACTATAATCATCTACATGCACAACTGCATTATCTTGAATATTAGAATTCTTCCCAACTTTTATAGAATTCTCATCTCCTCTTAATACTGCACCAAACCAAATAGATGCACCTTCTTCAATCTCCACATTGCCAATAATAGTTGAGTTTTCTGCTAAATAAACTTCCTTATGAATTTTAGGTTTATACGGTGAAAATTCTTTTATCATATTTACCTCCTAAGGACATAAAATTCATTTATATCATATTATTATATAATATATAGAAATATTTTGAAAGAAGGACCTACTATGACTAGGAAAGAATCTACTTTTAAATATAAATCTGAAAAAATAGATGACAAAGATATAAACTTCTATTATGGAATTCCTCATTGTCACACATTCCTTTCTAATGGACGAGGTTCTCCTATTGAAGCACTGGAATATGGTTATAAAAATTCACTAGATTTTATGTTTATAACTGATCACAATTCATATCTAAAAGAAGATATAGATTATAAATCTTCTAAGGTATCCAAATGGACCTATTTGAAATCTTGCTTAAAAAAATATAATAAAAAACATAACCGTCCCCTTACTTTATTAGGATTTGAAAGCAGAAGTAATCCTTGGGGTGATTTGAATTTCATAAATATTTCTACCTATTTCACTGGAGTGGTTAAGGACTTAAGAGTGTTATTACTATGGATGCTAAATAACCAGGAAGGTCTTATATTTATAAACCATCCTCATAGCCCTATAGAAAGACTGCCATACAATGCTTATCTTAATTACTTTATAACATCTGTGGAAGTTGGTAATGGTTCCCCTCCTCATAAATACATTCGTCATCATAAGCATTATTTCAAGTTACTTGACAACGGTTGGAAGTTAGGTGCCATTAATGGGCAGGATAATCATAGGCTTAATTTTGGTGATACAGATAATCTTACTTGTGTAATCTGCAACGAGCTTAATCATTCATCCTTAGTAGATAGTATTAGATGCAGAAGAACATACTCAACTGAATCAAGAACATTAAAAGCTTACTTTAGTATGAATGGGTACTTTATGGGTGAGGTAATAAGTCATCCTAATCTTGATGAATTAAAATTCTATATTTTCCTGCAAGATCCAAAGTACAAAATAAAAAAAGTAGAAATAATATCAAATAACGGAATTGTAGTTAAAACCTTAAATGATTTAAACCTAAATACAGTTAAGTATTTTATAAACTTACCAGTAAACCCAGGTAACACTTGGTACTTACTTGAGGTTTATCAAGAAGAGGACAAAATAGCTATTACTTCTCCAATATTTTTTGAATATTAATCTACTATTCTACAATTGACATAAATAAAACTCGGCATTGCCGAGTTTTATTTATATTAAAAAGATAATTACTTATCTTTTTTGTCTTTATTTAAATTTTTAACTCTGTTTGGTTTTGCTTTTGGTCTTATCTCAATTTGTTTTTGTTTTTGCTTTTTCGAAGTTGCTGGTCCACCACCTTGATTTAAGTCTAAGAACCACATGAAAAATAATAAAGTTAATGCTGTTACAGCTACTCCTTGAATTCCATTTTGTATTTTAAATACAAACTGACCTGCAAGTAATAAAATTGCAATTGCTAACGGAATCCATTTTGATATTTTAAGCTTACTGAAAACGAATTTCCTTAATACATAAAATGCTCCAAGTACTACTGCAAATATAATAACTGTTTGTAATATAAGTAAAAACAGTCCCATTTACTACCCCTCCTAATATTTAATGCTACATATTATATTAATGTAAAATCTAAACATTTTCAATACTTTCTTCAAATAATAATTTGTCTGATTTTACTTTTTTATTGAAACATAGTATAATTTAATAAAATAATAAATAACCAA
Source organism: Clostridium paridis (assembly GCF_016765615.1). Classification (GTDB taxonomy): domain Bacteria; phylum Bacillota; class Clostridia; order Clostridiales; family Clostridiaceae; genus Clostridium_T; species Clostridium_T paridis. The sequence continues at coordinate 397,444 of NZ_JAESWA010000022.1, forward strand.
AAATTTTTTTTATATTTTTATATTTTTTTATAGAAATTTTTAAACTTATTTGATAAAATAAAAATGATAATAGAACAGAGAGGTGATAAAATGTCTATGAATCAATTATCACATTTAGATGATTTAGATTTACAAATATTAGACATATTAATAAAAGATTGTAGAACTCCTTATCTTGAAATAGCAAGAATTTGTCATGTTTCAGGAGGAACAATCCACGTAAGAATGAAGAAAATGGAAGACATGGGAATAATAAAAGGCACTAGAATAGTTCTAAACTTACCTAAACTTGGGTATGATGTTTGTTGCTTTGTAGGAATTTATGTTGACAAAACTTCATCTTTTAACTATGTATTTGAAGAATTAGCAAAAATTAAAGAAGTAGTAGAATTACATTTAACTACAGGTGATTATTCTGTTTTCTCAAAAGTAATTTGTAAGAACATAACAGATCTTCAAGATTTACTTATGAATAAGATTAACACTATAACTGGAATTCAAAGAACAGATACTTTCATTTCACTTACTCAACCTGTAGATAGAAATATTCAACTTTAATCGTGATAGTAGCTAAAACATTTTAATTTACATAAGTGTTTTAAAAACTTGGATATTGTCCAAGTTTTTTTGTTTATAAAAGACACTCATTTTTAAGTATACTTTATTTATTTATGGTTATACTATTGGTTGTAAACAAACAAAAAGGAGTGTGTTTTTTATGAGAACACTAGATACTATTGCACTTATTCTAGTAATCATTGGGGCTTTAAACTGGGGATTAATTGGATTTTTCTCATTTGATCTAGTTGCAAGCCTTTTTGGTCAAATGTCCATAGTTTCAAGAGTTATTTATTCTCTTGTAGGTATATGTGGATTATATGCAATATCTTTTTTCGCAAAAGACAGATATTCTTCAATAGACTAACATAAAAATAACTCTCTATTCATAGAGAGTTATTTTTATATTCAATATTTTTCCAAATTATTACTATTTATTTTAACTAAACAGCAAAATAATGTATAATATAAATTATTACTAATTTGAAAGGGGATGATTACTATTTACCATTCAATATTAGGTGTTAATCTATACGAAATAGTACTTTTATTTTTTATTTATTCATTATTAGGTTGGATAACAGAAGTTATCTACCAATTCTACAATAAAAGATATTTTGTAAATAGAGGTTTCTTGTATGGTCCATTATGTCCAATCTATGGAACTGGAATTGTTTCAGTTGTGTTACTTTTTAATAGTTTTAAAAGTAATATACTTCTTTTATATGTGCTTTCTACTGTTATAATTTCTTTTATTGAATATATAACTGGCTTCATATTAGAAAAGTTTTTCAAATCAAAATGGTGGGACTATACCAATGAACCCTTTAATCTTCATGGTAGAATATGTCTATCATTCTCTCTTGTATGGGGAATTGCAGCATTAATCATTATTAAATTTATCAATCCTTTAATATCAAATATTGTTTCATCTTTTCCTAGAGAATTTAATATTATGACATCATATATATTTTTACTTATTTTCACCTTGGATATAGCATTTACACTTTCCTCTCTAGTAAGATTTAGTAAAATGCTTACCAGGTTACAATTAATATCCTCAGAATTAAAAGAGCGATATGAATATATAATTGTCACAACAAAAGATGCCGCCTTTGATGCAGTTCAAAATATTGAGAACAACATAAAAGAGCTTAGACATAAATATGATATTTCTTTTGACGCTTTAGATTTTAATCACAAGAGACTTTTGCGCGCCTTTCCTAACTTAAAACCAAGTAAATTTGATAATATTTTAAAAGAAATAAAAGAAAAACTAAATTCCTTAAAAGAAATATAAAAAGCGATGGGTTTTCCATCGCTTTCTTATTCTATAGGTTATTTATTATGTTAAAAAGCTCAAGTGCTGCTTTTCGTGGCCCATTTTTCTCGCTTCCTTGTATTGCTAGAGAAGTTTTAATCTCTCCAACCTTAACACCAGATGCAAATAGCGCATCAAAGTATTTATCTAATAATATATCACATTCTTGTTGCTTTTGGGCTGGTCCAAATGGATTTGCAAAATAAGATTTTACTAATCCCCTCTCTGTTGTTGTTCCCTTTGCAACTCTTGCACCTGCTTTAAATACTTTAATTGCATCCTCTGAAGTTTCAAAATACTCTATTGCTTTTCCACCTTCAGAAACTTCATCGTAATTATTTGCATATAAGAAAAGATCTACTTTGTATCCTTTCATTATTTCCTTATAAGAAGCAACTGGCATTACAAGTCTTGCATTAATTTTATCTGGATTCATAAAAATACTTCTATCCATTTCTTTAAATGCATATCCTTGGTCTAAGTCATCCAATCTTACGAATGCTCCAATTTCCGTTCCATAGCCATAAATGCTACCATCTTTTTCTTTAATAGTTCCCATGTCATCAAAAACAATAGTCATATCAGAAATATAATCTTCACTTAAGCCTCTAAAAGCTTCTAGACTTTCAGATTTTCCAGCTCCAGAATCTCCCATAATAATAACATTTGCTTCTTTTCCATTCTTAAGAACTATATTAACCATAGCTCCATGTATAGGAAGATACCCTCTCTTGATTTGAATTAAATTATGAAGGGTCAAGCTCATTTTTTTCATATAGCCAAAATAATCTATTTCTTCTGAATGATTTATATATCCAAACATAATATCATTATCTTTATCATCATAGAAAACAGTCTTTAACTCATCACCCTTTTCTCTAGCTCCGTAAACGTAGATTATATCAGGTTTTTTACCCTTAAATTCTTTTTCCTTTGCTAATTCGAAAAGATTACAAAGTGTAATTCCATGCTCCATGAAGTCTCTATGGAAATATAAAAACGCCAATAAATCTCCTATTTTTGCAGGATAACAAAACCAATGATCTTTATCAATTATTGCCTTTTTTAACGGGTTATCCTTTACTTCTTTAAACATTCCATCTCTTGTATTCTTCTTAGGATAAGTAATAAATGGTGTTTGCAATAGAATCGAATCAATGAAAGGAATGTCTTCTAGTACTCTGTATTCATCTGGTGCTGCCCACACTACATTCGATAACATCAAACTAGCGTTTCCCCCAACTGGTAACTGCCTAAATACATTAGGGTTAAATCCTAAAATATTTTTTTCAATTCTTCTATAAAGTCTACGTATTAATCTGCTAAATTGAGAATTTACTTCCGTAAAACTTACAGCTGCAAGACCTGTCTTTACTCTATTAGAATATATAATTGTATATCTTTCTAACTTTCTCCAAAACAAATATAGATCCTCAATAAATGCAATAAATTCATCTTTATTTAGAAGAAGACCGCTATAATTAGGATTTACATGAGATATTTCTTCAACACTTAATACTGTAAGAACTTTAAATAAATTTGATATCTCAATCTCCAAGTTAAGAATTTGATCGTTTCCAAAGTTTTTCTCTAAAAACCTATAGCTATGTGTGTTTTTCTTTTTAGCCTGCTTTAAAAATGCTTCTAAAACTCTTCTAAATCCATCGCTTTCTAGTAACGTCTCATAATTATCACAATACTTGGCTGTAAAGTTAATAGTTGCCTTGTCATTACTTAATGAAAATTCTTTACGCATATTCTAGCCCCCTTAGTATGCATATAAATTTTTATAAAATTTCATTTTAATAGATTTTTTATCAATCTTATACAATTATAACATAAAAAATGAAATTCAGAAATTATTTTTATTTCATTTTTCAATCAAAATATAAATTTCTGAAAATATTAATATTATGTATTCATCTTAGTTTTCCTGTAAGTACTTAACGCAAAACAAGGCGTATCCATTTTAAATGAACACGCCTTGTTAAATAATTTTATTAAACTTGAAGATTTCCTTTTACAACATTCTGAACTCTTATATGCAATTCTTTCTCTTCTTCTTTTGTTAAATTATTAGTATATATTGGTTCCCCAAAGGTTACTTTTACTTCAGCACTTTGGAATTTATTATTTAACTCATAAGCTTTATAGCTACCATCTATCGAAACTGGTACTATAGGTGCTTTTGCTTTTGTTGCTAATTTCATACTACCCTTTTTAAAATCTTTCATTACTCCTTCTCTAGCTCTCGTTCCCTCAGGGAATATCGCCATATCATTACCATTTAACAAATTATCAGAACCTATGTTAATTACTTTTATAGCTTCTCTTACATTTTCTCTATCAATTGGTACACAATGAATTAAACGCATCCAGTATCCAATTACAGGAACCTTTAAGAGTTCTTTTTTAGCAATAAAGCCAACACTTCTTTGTGTTCCATATAGTAAAATAGGTATATCTAATAAGCTTTGATGATTTCCAATAAACACACAAGCTTCACTCGGAATATTTTCTCTTCCTACCACTTGTATTTTAAGATCTAGAGTCTTCACAGTAAATGCTGCCCAATTTTGAATAACCTTGTCCCTGTATTTAATAACTTCTTCTTCAGTTGCTCTTGATTTTAGCAATTTATACTTAAATCCTCTTATTCTAAATAAAATCATATATAAACCATAAGAAACTAACATTTTAATTTTTTTCATACTTTACACCATCCTAATTTCATCTATTTCATTATACTATGTCTTGATTAAAGTGCAAGTATTTCAAATCTTCTCATAAGAATAATATAATGATAAACTATATTTATTGGCAATTATTAAGGAGGCAGTTATGAAAAAACTTAAATTTCTATCATTATTATTAGTATTAACATCTTTACTTTTTATATCATGCAGTAAAGGTAATACCATTAGTAGCGAAACTCAAACAACAAGTGGAGTTAAAATACATTATATTGATGTTGGACAAGGTGACGCTATATTAATCCAATATAAAGATAAGAACTTACTTATAGATTCATCTACAAGTAAAGAAGATAAAAAATTTAAGAACTATATAAACTCATTAAAAATAAAAAAGTTTGATGCAATTGTTGCTACTCATCCCGATGAAGATCATATTGGAAACATGGATTGGGTAATTAAAAACTTTGATGTAGGCAAGTTCTATGCACCTAAGAAGAAGACTACAACTGCTGCATTTAAAGATATGGTAGCAGAACTAAACAATAAAGATCTTAAAATCAATGTTTTAAAAGGAGGCTCTACTATTGATTTTTCTCCTGATTTAAAGCTTGATGTATTTGCTCCAAATAGCGATAACTATGGTGATGACAATAACAATTACTCTGCTATTATTAAATTAACCTATGGTAATAATACTGCTCTATTTACTGGCGATGCAGAAAAAGAATCTGAGTCAGAAACTCTTCAAAAGGGTTATAATCTAAAGTCTGATATATTAAAAGTAGGTCATCATGGAAGTTCTACTTCTACTTCGAAAAACTTTTTACAGGCGGTAAATCCTAAATATGCTATTATTTCATGCGGAAAAGACAATAAATACGGGCATCCACATATTGAAACTATAGATAAATTGAAAGCTGCCAAAGTTAAATATTATAGAACTGATTTAGATGGAACTATTATTGCAACCTTGGACGGTAAAACTATCACCTTTAATAAATAAAATTAGGGACTAAAACTTGGGGACGGTTAACATTTTTTGGAACATTTCAGTCTAAAATTACAATAATAATATGTTAACCGTCCCCTAATAAAAAATAAAAGAGAGTTGTACTAAACTGTACAGCTCTCTTTTATTTCCTCTGAAGATTCTTGTTCTAATGTTATATGTTTTTTCCAATCCTTATATATGTGAAAAAGGTTAACGACATCCGCTTCATTATAAATAAGTATTTTTTCTATCTTTTCTTTTGGCATTCTAAAAATATAATCACTATCTTTCAAAACCTTATGGAAAGTTTTAGCTAAATTAGCTCCCGATATAAGATCACATTCTTCCCGTTCAATGAAAAATTGTTTTTCTAAATTTTTTAAACCTATACTCTTCTTATTTACTTTTTCATATTCTTTTTGCAAATCAATTGACGTAAAGTGCTCCTGAAATGAAAAGTCTACTTGGAATTTATTAAATAAGTAATTAATAACTGTAAAGTCATTGTTTCCCGAAAAAGTGACTATAGATTTCTTTAATTTATTTGTATAGATATCTTCCAGATAACTTTTTGCTAGAATAAGTATATCTTTTACTTCTTCCTTATTCTCAATCATATATTGAGTGACATGAATTTCTGAATCTTCAGCAGAGAAATAACAAGCGCCGAAAACGCCAACACATTTTGGTTTTTTATAGACATAATGTTCTAGGTCAAAATAGACAGCATCCTCAAAGGATAAATCTCCGTCTCCAAATTTAAGCATATTTTCCTTTGAGAGATCCGTCACTTTAATAGTGTTTTGTCTTACTATCACTAACTCTCACTCTTTCTTTTAAACATATTGAATGTCGTCTATATTTAAATTATAAGTTACATCTTTTCTTTCAACAACTACTTTTATTTTTTTTCTTATCTCCTCATCATCTCTCACCTTATCAAGAAGCTCTTTTGTTGGATTAATGCAGTATGGATAACTAACAGATTTAAGCATTGTAAAATCCCCTGATGTGTCACCATAAGCATAACTTTGAGACAAATCAATATCATATTTCTGTGTCATCTCATCAATCGCATTTTTCTTGCTTACTGAATCCCACATAGGCGATACCTCACCTGTATATTTGCCCTCTTTGTCCAAAAGATATATAGCTCCTTTATAATCATCAAATCCATATTTCAGCGCCATTTCTCTTACTAGCTCAATAGGAGAACCAGATATTATTATCAGAACATGATTATTTTCTTTATGCCATTTAATTCTTTCCCTAGAAAATGTATAAACTCTATCTCCCTTTTGTTCTATAACTCGATTAGCTATAAATTCAATATGATGCTTATCTATTCCTTTAATAGCTTCCATATATATATCAATCATTTTTAATAAATATAAATCGTAGTCCCCTTCTCTTCTATCCCATTTAAGAAAACTTGGACGCACTTCCTTATACCATTTATCCGGCTCAATTATTTCATACTTAATCATTTTTTTAAAAACTTCAGTAATTAAGCCTTCTCTGTACAAAGTACCATCAATATCGAAAAATGCTGCAATTCTTGTCATAATTATCACTCCATTACTTTAATTTTTAATTTTTAATTTTTATTTTATCACCATTATTAGAAATAATACAACCTATTTGTAAAATATTTTGTAACTTTACATTGTTATTTTCTTGACTATATATGAATATACTGATATTATAAGTATGTGATAATGATTTTCAATGTGAGGTGTTAATAATGTGCATTTGCGATTTAAAACCTGGTCAGGTTGGATTAATAAATGAAATTGCAGGAAATGAAAAATTAGCTAAAAGACTTCTAGCACTTGGTTGCGTTGAAGGAACTGAAGTAACCTTAAAAAGAATAGCTCCCTTAGGTGATCCTATAGTTGTAAATCTAAGAGGAACAGATTTCGCACTTAGAAAGAAGGACGCTGAAAATATTTTTATAAAATAAGGGGGAATATTAATGACAACTATCGCTCTACTGGGAAACCCTAATGTAGGTAAAACAACATTATTCAATGAATTAACTGGTTCAAATCAATACGTTGGAAACTGGGCTGGAGTAACTGTAGAAAAAAAGGAAGGTTTCTATAAAGATATCAAAATTGTAGATTTACCGGGAATTTATGCTATGGACACTTTCTCTAACGAAGAAAAAGTTTCTAAAGCTTTCTTAGAAGAAGGAAATGTAGATGCAATATTAAATATTGTTGATGCATCTAATTTACAAAGAAACCTATACCTAACTACACAGTTAAAGGATTTTAACATTCCAATTATATTAATATTAAATATGATGGATATTGTTCTAAAAAAAGGATTTTTAATTGACATAGACCTTTTAGAAAAAGAGATGGGAGTAAAAGTTGTACCAATCAGTGCTTCTAAAGGTAAAGGTATTGAACATATTAAAGAATTAATTGAAAAGAAGGATTTCGAATGCCCATCTACTGATAATGATTTTCATATGCAAAGCGAGGCTGAAGTATATGGATTCTTAGATAAAATCCTTTCTAACATATTAGTTAATAAAAATTCTCATGAAGCTAAAGAAATAAATGAAAAAAATCATGAATTCATAAAAAATCTAAATGTAAAAGAAGCTAAAGTTTCTGATATATCTGAGAAGTTAGATAAAATATTTCTCAATCCATTCTTAGCTTATCCCCTATTTATAGTAGCTGTTGCATTTATATTTAAATTTACTTTCAGTTGGGTTGGAATCCCATTATCCGACTGGCTAGATGGTACAGTATTACAAGGACTAATCATTCCTGGTGCTGAAAATTTACTATCCACTTCTTCAGATTGGTTTAAGAGTTTGATCGTGGACGGAATCATCTCAGGTGTTGGTAGCATAGTGGTCTTACTACCTGTTATTTTGGCTTTATTCCTATGTATTTCTATTTTAGAAGATTCAGGGTATATGGCAAGAGTTGCATTTATAATGGACAAACTAATGAGAAAGATGGGTTTATCAGGAAAGGCCTTTATACCTATGATGGTTGGTTTCGGGTGTTCAGTACCTGCTATAATGTCTGCTAGAACTCTAGAAAGTGAAAAAGATAGAAAATTAACGGCTTTACTAGTGCCATTTATGAGTTGTAATGCTAGATTACCAGTTTATTTAGTATTTTCTAGCGTATTCTTCAGAGGAAAAGAAGCTATCGTTGTAGGATCTCTTTATTTAGCTGGCGTTATTGTTGCATTTATACTCGGAATATTCTTTAAAAACACAATATTTAAAAAAGATGAGGAACCATTTATTATAGAACTTCCTGAATATAAAGTTCCTGAGATTAAGAATGTTATTAAGCACACTTGGGATAAAGGTAGTGGTTTCTTAAAGAAAGCTGGAACAATTATTTTCTCAATGAGCGTTGTTATTTGGTTCTTATCAAACTTCAACTTCTCAGGCATAGTAACTGAAATTAACACTAGTTTCCTAGCATCAATAGGAAATACTATAGCCCCATTCTTTGCCCCTTTAGGTTTTGGAAATTGGCAAGCAGCCGTATCATTACTTACAGGATTACTTGCAAAAGAAACTGTAGTATCTACTATGGAAGTTATTTATACTGGAGATTTATCAAGTATATTACCTAATTTCTTCAATTTTTTAACTGCACTTTCATTTATGGTGTTTGTACTTTTATATACACCATGCGTGTCTGCAATAGGTACTATGAAAAAAGAATTCGGTTCAAAATTCACCTTGTTTTCTGTAGTATTTCAATTAGCTATAGCTTGGGTAGCAGCATTTGCAGTTTATAATATTGGTGGATTATTATTTTAAGGAAGTGATTATATGAAAGAAATATTAATAGCAGGAGTTATCTTAGCGGTAGCTGGATATTTTATCTTTAAGAGTTTGAGAAAGTCTTCTAAGGGTGAGTGTAACTGTGGAAGTTGTTCAAGCAGTTGCCCAAAGTATGAAGAAGACCATGGACTTAAAATAAAAAAATAAGTAATACCTCACATTTATGTTTATATACTTACAAATAAGAGGCTGTTGCAATATGCAACAGCCTCTTATTTTAATTACATCTTTTCTACAACCTGTATTCCTATCAAATCTAAAGAATTCTTTATAACTTGGCAAGTAGCTTCGATTAATCTTACTCTTGCTATTTTAAGTCCTTCATCTTCTAAATTGCTAACTGAATGAGAATTATAGAACTTATTAAAGGCTTTAGCCACATCAATTGAATATCTAGTTACTATTGAAGGTTCAAGTTTATCTAAAGCACTTAGAATGTTTTTATTAAAGTTTTCTAGTGTTTTTATAAGTTCAAACTCCTCTTTAGAACTTAATTTGCTATAATCTACTTCACCTTGAATTTCTCCTATTTTCCTCAATATACTTTTCGCTCTTGCATAAGCATATTGAACATAAGGGCCAGTTTCTCCATCAAAAGATAACATTTCTTTCCAATCAAAAACTATATCCTTCTCTCTTGAATTTTTAAGATAAGTAAATATTACTGCCCCTATACCAACTTTTTCAGCAACCTCTTCCTTATTCTCTAATGAAGGATTCTTTTCATTTATTGTCTCAAGAACCTTTTCTCTTGCTTCTCTTAGTAAATCTTCTAATAGGATAACTTCTCCTTTTCTTGTAGATAGTTTTCTATCAGCAAACTTAATTAGTCCAAAGCCCACATGCACACAATCCTTAGCCCATTCATGACCAGCTAATTCTAATACCTTAAATACTTGCTTAAAATGAAGAGCTTGAGGTGAGCCAACAACATAAATACTCTTCTTAAAATTATAATTATTCTTTCTATACATAGCTGCTGCCAAATCTCTTGTGGCATATATAGTAGCTCCATCTGATTTTAATATTATGCATGGAGGCATATTATAATCTTCTAGCATTACTACTTGTGCTCCATTACTTTCAGTTAAAAGCTTCTTTTCTTGTAGTTCTTTTATAACTACATCCATTTTATCGTTATAGAAGCCCTCACCAGCATATGAATCAAACTTTACACCTAATTCATCATATACCTTATTAAATTCTTTTAAAGATAGTTCTGTGAATCTCTTCCATAAGGCTGTGGCCTCTTGATCTCCATCTTCCAATTTTTTAAACCACATTCTTCCTTCATCTTCTAACGCTGGATTCTTTTCTGCCTCATCATGGAATTTTACATATATTCTTAATAATTCATTTATTGGTTCTCTTTCAAGAGCTTCCTCATCTACCCATCTTTTATATGCAGAAATTAACTTCCCGAATTGAGTTCCCCAATCACCTAAGTGATTTATTCCAACTGATTTATATCCTTGGAAATTAAACATCTTGTAAAGTGCATTTCCTATTACTGTAGAGAATAAATGTCCTACATGGAAAGGCTTAGCTATATTAGGTGATGAATACTCAACACATACAGTTTCACCATTTCCAATATTAGATGATCCATAGTTATTACCTAAATCTATAATTTTTTCAATTGTATTTTTTGAAAAGGATCCTTTATCTACAAAAAAGTTAAGGTATGGTCCTAGGTTTTCAACTTTTTCAAAACCTTCAACATTTATCTTATCTTTAAGCTCAGCTGCAATCATATTTGGAGCTTTTCTTAAAACTTTAGATAATTGAAAGCATGGGAAGGCATAATCTCCCATATCACCATTTGGGGGTATTTCTATTAATGCTTCAATCTTATCTTTCTCTAATTCAATAACTGAACCAAGTCTTTCAGCCACAAGCTTTTTATAATCCATATTTCTTCCTCCTAGATAGTATAATTTTACAAATAAAAACGTCTCTTTATTTATAAAAATAAAGAGACGGAATTCCCGCGGTACCACTCTAATTCAAAATAGTGCTAAACGTAAAACACTATAATGCCACTTAATCATCTAACGCTTAAATCGCGACTACCCAATAGAAAACACCAGGCAGTATCTCCAAGGCTCTCTTCATCTTAATTTATCCTACAGAGCTTACACCATCCTCTGCTCGCTTAAAGATAACTAAACTCAATTATTGATTTATCTTGCCCAAATCACCAAGTATAAGTCAAGTTTACGTAGTTGCTATCTATAAGGAATCAATTAAACTACTTTCCTCTTCCCAGAATTTATATATTACATTATTCATATTATACATTTTGTATTTTGAAAATGTCAATAAAAATAGTCGCATTAGTTATTTTAAGTATGTGCATCTAATAAAATCATTTGCTATAATAGACAGTATAATCTATAAATACAGTAATTTAGGAGAATCATATGAAACGAATTGGTGTTATTGATATAGGCTCAAATTCAGTACGTGTTATGTTAGCAGAAATAGAGGACAGTGGTTATTTTAGAATAATAGATGAACTAAAAGAACCTGTGAGAATATCACAAGATCTATTAGAAGCTGATGAGATCTCTGAGGATACTTTTAATATTATTCTATCTACCTTACGATCATTCAAATCTCTATGCACAGGTTCAGGGGCTTCAAAAATATTTACTGTTGCCACTGACGCCTTAAGGACTTGTAAAAACGGCAAGAGTATCATTACTAAAATATCTGAAATGTTAGATATTAATATAGAGATTTTATCCAATGAAGATGAAATTTATTATAATTATTTAAGTGTAAAAAACACCACTTACACAGAAAACTCTTTACTAGTTGAAGTTTCTGGAGTTAATACTTATTTTGCATGGATAAAAGGTGGAAATATGATTAAATCTACTACAATTCCTTTAGGTAGCTTAAATTTATCATATAACTTTAATTTAAATGATAGAATTATTCATGAAGATTATGAAAATGCTTTAGAAGAAGTAACTAACACATTATCATCTATTGAATGGCTAAAAACTGAGAACTTTGATAATATAATTGGAATTGGGACCGCGTTTAGAACCCTAGGAAAAATTGATCAGAGAAGAAAGAGATATCCTTTATTTTTGACTCATAATTATACTTTCAATGATTTTGACTTATCCGAAATTCATAATGGGTTAAAAAGTAAAGATTTTAAACAAAGATTAAGAGTCGAAGGAATTTCCCCAGATGTTGGTGATATAATAGTTGGTGCAACTTTAATAATTAAAGTTCTATGTAAAAATCTAAATATTACTGATCTAGAAATATGCGGAAGAGGAATAAGAGAAGGAATAATCTTTGATTATATAACAAGAAACTATGCTCCAATTGATGATATTTTGGATTATTCTATTCAGGGTATTATGGAAACTTTGCATGTTAATATTGAACATGCTAAACACGTTTATGATATTACTAAGAGATTATTTGAACAAATGGAACCATTACATCATTTAAATAGCTCCTATAATAAAATTGTTAAAACAGCTTCTTTGCTTCATGATTGCGGAATTAGTATAAAATATTATAATCATCATAAGCATTCTTTTTATGTAATTCTTAATTCCTATATGAATGGGTTAACTCATAAGGAACTATTAATGAGTGCATTAACTGCAGCTTATCATAGAAATAACAGCTACACTATACCACTTCCACAGTTTTGTTCTATTTTAAACAAATTAGATGCAACTTCTGTGGAGAAAATCGGAATACTCCTTAGAATTGCTGAAGGTTTAGACAGGAGTTTAGAGGGTGCTGTAAAAGATGTTAATGTTGATATTGCTAATAAAGAAATAAAACTAACTGTATTTTCCTCAATACCATTAGAACTAGAAATACGTCAAGCACTCCGTTCTAAAGATAAATTCTATGAAATTTATCACAAAACACTTACCATTGAAAATATAATTAAATAATATAAATAGAGGTTATCTTAAACTTTCAATAAGATAACCTCTATTTATTACTTTAACCTCGCAGTCAAAAACATTATTTTCATACCCATTCCAGTCCACTTTGTTTCATATTCAGTCATAATATTTTCTTTAAAATCTGACTTATGTAAATCATAAGTTAGAAATTCAATATCAAAGCCTGATTCTTTAAAATATTCTTGTGATTCATCAAAAAGTTCTTTATCATCTGTTTTAAACCAAATTTGTCCACCATTTTTCAAGAAGCCCTTATAGATCTCAAGAAATCTGCTATGAGTCAATCTTCTTTTCTTGTGTCTGTCCTTTGGCCAAGGATTACAAAAATTTATATATATTTTAGATATTTCATCCTTATCAAAAATTTCTTCTATAAATGTAATGTTAAGAGGTATCAATCTGATATTCTCAACTTCTTCTTCATTAACTCTTCTTAACGCATTAACTAATACTTCATCTTTTAAATCAATTGCTATATAGTTCATATTAGGATTGTTCTTACAATTAATAGCTGCAAATTGTCCTCTTCCACAACCTAATTCTAAATATATTGGATTATTATTTCCAAAGACCTCACTCCATTTTCCTTTGTACTCCTTTGGATTTACAATAACCTTTGGATCTGCTTCTAATTCTGGTCTTGCCCACCATTTTTTCCTTAGTCTCATGGTTCCTCCTTAAAATAAGTTCGCTACAAAATACATTAGTTTTAATAATTGATCTATTACTAATGCTGATGGCCCTGATATTACTTTCCATGCAAAAAATACTACAATAAAGAATATTATCATTTGATACTTGTAAATTTGATCTCCAATTCTTCTAAAAGCACTTGGAAATAAATCTTCTAATATATTAAATCCATCAAATCCAGGTACCGGTAATAGGTTGAAGAAAAATAAATTAACATTTATCGTAACAATCATCAAAAGCATTTTTGCTGTTAAATATGCAAGATCTCCACTACTTCCCATAGCAAGACGAAAAAATATCCCCGTAATTACAGCAAATATAATGGCTACAATTAAATTTGCTAATGGCCCTGCTATAGATACCTTTAAATCATCTTTATAATAATTTTTAAACGCCCTTGGATTAACTGGAGTAGGTTTAGCCCACCCAAATCCAAAGATTAATATCATAATAAATCCCATAGGGTCAACATGTGCTAAAGGATTTAATGTTAATCTTCCTTGGAATCTTGCGGTTTTATCACCCAATCGATCAGCCATCCATGCATGTGCGTATTCATGAAATGTAAATGCAACCAAAATTGCAGGTATAGATAATACTGCAGTTAACATAAAATTCATTTCCAATCCTCCTTTTATAAATGATATTATAGCATAAGAAACTTAAATAATGAATTATCTGTTAAAGAAATTTTCATTACTTATAACTATGTCCACTTTTACTATTTATAGTCAAAATGCTAAGTATATATAATGCAAAAATCATATTACATCTCATGGTAAAACTCTTAGTTTAAACTTCTAAGAGTTGAAGTGGAATGTAAGTTTTTAATGCATTATATATAATATAAAAAGGATGGAACGTATCCATCCTTGTATAAGTTACTCTTTATTGAAAGGTGTTTTGATAAGTTTTCCTTGTGATGTTGAAGCAATTCCTAAATCATATACACCCAAATAGGTTCCTTCATATTTATATTCCTTTGACATTGTTACATCTTTTACTATACCTTGTAACTTATCATTGATCATTACGTCACCTTTTTGAGAAACAAAAATATTTTCCTTATCAACAGGTTTATCAAACAGAACTGTTTTCCAACTTCCTGTATCTGTATCTAAGCCTCCATACATAACTTTAGATATCTTTCCACCTTCAACAATACCAACATATACTATATCATTGCTATCTATATATAATAATTTAGTTTTATTATTAAATGATAGCCTTATATTAGGATTAGTAGCATATATATTTCCATTTAAATCATCTTCATAGATGAGTCTATCCACGTGAGGAATTACTTTTATGCTACCAATTATCGAACTGTTTAAATTCATTTTTGTAATTTTATGATTAATATCAATTCTATAAACTACACCTTTAACTCCTTTTTCATTAACCTTTATATAAGTTACATTATGAAGCGTCGAGGCATCAATACTATCTATTACTGCACCTTGGTCTAATGAATCTAACTTCTCAACTTTCCCAACTTCATTCTTACCTGCATCATAATAATTTAAAAAGAAATTACTCTTCTTTCCTTCACTACTTTCTTTATCCACAAATAATATTCTATTTCTATCTGAAAGCCAAATATAATTTAAGATTTTAGATTCATTTTCAGTTTTGACACTTTTTGATTCTCCTGTTTTTGTATCTATTATGTTTAATATCCCATCCTTTAAATAAGATAGATACTTTCCATCAAAACTATTCTTATATTCCACGTTTTGTGGTATGTTAATTACTTTATCAGTTGCCTTTTTCTTGTCTTCAACCTTTACAGCTTTAAAATTATTGCTACTTACAAATATCTTTTTATCTAAATAAAGAAGCCCTAAAGATTGAATCGTTAAAGAAATTATAATCCATATGATTATTCTCTTAAATACCTTCATTAAATTCTCTCCTTTTTACTTTACTATAAATGCAGTAGGAATACTTCTTTCACCTAAGCTATCTGAAGGAGTATTTATTACATCACCTTCATAATACATAGTCGTAGATTTCCCTCCATCAAGGTTAGCAGCATTAACAGCACCGTATTTTATCATTACATCTTGAGCTTCCTTTAGTGTTGCTCCAACACTCTTAAATACTTGTCTTCCGTCTATAACAAGTAACATTATAGCTGCATCACTTCTCTGACCTATTACAGTTCTAGGAGCAATTCCCCATCCACCATCGCCAGATTTGATTGTTCCCTTTCCATTAATAACTAACGCTGGTCCAAAGGTTACTGCTTCTTGAGCTCCTAGACCATTAAGTTCTTTTAATGAGTATTTACCAACTAGCAATCTTCCTTCTTTATTTATTGCTATCATATCAGTCTTACTATTTTCATCAGCATCATAGGAGATTACCTTTCCTCCTGACATTATTAAACCTATTACTTGTCCTCCGTTTCCAGCCCACGTTGAATTTGCTGATTTATCAGTAAATCCGCCTGCATTTATAGCTGCTATTGCATTATTATCCTTTGCAATTTGAGAAACGGTTTGCCCCTCCTTACCAAGCTTTGATGTATATCCAACATGAACTCTAGTTGGGTCTTTAACAACAAGTAAATATCCTTTAAATTTATCACTTTCTATATCGAATCTTTCTATAGTGTCGTCATGACTTTTAGGAATACTAATTTCTTTATCTGATGCGTCTGTATTTCCTTCTTCAATATTATTATTTTCAGCTAATATCTTATCAATTTCACTTTGACTTAAAAACCACTTTGCTAAGAATTGACTTTTATAAGAGGTCATTGCTGCTCCTACAAAGCCTTTTTTTACATTTTTGAAAGGTCCGTAGTATAAGAAGAATGGCCCTGTTATTGCAGTAAATACAAGTTCAAAAACAATAAAAGCAATAAAGATTTTAAATGAAAATCTTCTTTTTTTCTTACCTTCAACTTCTTTTTTAAATTTGCTCATTATTCATTCCCTTTCCACAAAAAATTAAGCAGACAAATATATTACCTGCTTAATTATATATTTTTATACACTTTTAATCAACAATGTATGATTACATTTTACAATATTTTATTTTTTTATTCTATTGAGTGGCAGGCGGTTTTTGATTATCACCAGTACCACTTGTAGGAGGTTTGCTGTCTCCAGGTGTTGTTCCTCCGTTTGAAGTTGTTCCACCAGGTGTTACTGCACCACCTGTTGTTCCCCCATTAGCAGGAGTACCCCCAGGTGGTGGTGTTTCTCCTCCTGTCGCAGGTTTTCCTCCATTAGTTGGAGTAGTTCCTCCATTTCCCTCTGTTTTTGTTGGAGTTTTAGTAGCTGGATCTATTACATCTCCATTCTCATCAAGTGCAGGCTTATCTGCTGGATTAAATGCTGCAGCCTTTGCCATATATTGATTTATTATATTCCTAAAACTTGTTAAATTATAATCTTTTGATCCCCACTTCTTGTCATTGAAAATAAAGTCTTGAAGCACTTTTCCATTCTGTTTTGCATCAATTAAAAATACCCATCCTTTATCCATATATTCTCCACCTTGACTTAATTCAGTAGCTGGAATTTGTAATTGTTCAAAAACAGGATTATCGAATTTATAAAATGTATATGCATAATTAAATATTGTCATTGGATCAATATTAGTTTTTACACACTTTAACAATGCATTTGCAACTGAAGGGTACTTTAATGGAGATATTTCTTTTCCCTTTTGTGCGAGCAGAGTAACTACAGATTTTTGTCTAGCAACTCTTTCATAGTCTCCATTCCCTA
Organism: Clostridium paridis; assembly: GCF_016765615.1. GTDB lineage: Bacteria > Bacillota > Clostridia > Clostridiales > Clostridiaceae > Clostridium_T > Clostridium_T paridis. The sequence goes on from NZ_JAESWA010000022.1 coordinate 415,231, forward strand.
CCTTTCTAATTCTTGCATAGGATAGAGCTTGCTGTCCATCAAGATGCTGCAATCCAGCTTTAGTTAATGGCGGAGATTTTACGGTGTCAACCTCACCAATATATTTATTTATTTCATTAATTTCATAATCTTTTACATCTATATCTAAACCACCCATAGCATCGACTATGTCTTGAAAACCCCAAAAGTTAACAACTACATATTTATCTAGTGTTACCCCAAAATTTTCTTTTATTGTTTTAATTAGCAAATCTGGACCACCAATAGAATAAGCTGCATTAATTTTTTGTTCCCCATACCCAGGAATTTTTATTAATGTATCTCTCATAATTGAACTTAATTTTACTTTTTTACTATTGGTATCTATTGTTGCAATTATAATCGAATCACTTCTAGATTTTTCGTCGAGTGTTCTCCCATCTATACCTACTAACAAAATATTTATTATACCATTTTGTTCTTGGTACTTTATTTCTTCTTTATCCTCTTTTGGAACTTCTACAACCTTTTCAGGTTCAACATAAATTTTGCTTTTTATATAATAATAAGTTCCTACAGATGCAGTAGCAATTATAAGAAGTAGCGTACTAATTACTATTATTAGCTTTTTCCTTTTACCCATTTTTTTCATTCTCATACCCCATCTTTAACATAATGTTTAAATATAATAAAATAATTATACTATATAAATTTTCACATTGGTTGCGAAAAAATGACATTTTAATGTTATAATTTTCTTAAAAACCAACAGGAGGTCATTTTTTGAAATTATTAATTTTAGATATACTACAAAGTAATAAATATAATTATGTTTCTGGTGAGGATATAAGTAAAACATTAGGGGTTACAAGAGCTGCTATTTGGAAGTACATAAAATCCTTACAAGAAGAAGGATACGTAATTGAATCTTCTCCTAGAAAAGGATATAAACTTACTTTTGCTCCTAGTAAACTATCAATTGATAAATTAACTAGTAATTTATCTGAAAACACATTAGTAAAAAAAATACTTTATTTTGATACCATTGAATCAACTAATGATTATTGTAAAAAGAATTCAGAAAATATACAGAATGGAACTATCGTATTAACTGATCATCAGCTTAAGGGAAGAGGAAGATTTGATAGAAACTGGTTTTCACCAAAAGGCAAAGGAATATATTGCTCAATATACTTAAAACCCGAATTATCTCCATACGAAATATCTAAAATCACCTCTATTACCTGTGCTGCAATAATAGAAGTTCTTCATTCATATAATATTGATGCTAAAGTTAAATGGCCTAATGATATTTATATTAACAATAAAAAAATTGGCGGAATCCTAACAGAAATGAAAGGAGATATGGACAGAATAAATTATTTAATAATTGGTTTTGGTTTAAACGTAAATCAGGAATCTTTTGAATTCCCTGAAGAAATTAGTTCAATTGCTACCTCATTAAAAACAGTATATAACAAGGACTTTAATAGAGAACTTCTATTAACTGATATCCTTAATAAGTTAGAAAACTTTTATAACAATTTTAGTGAGAATTTCAACTTCGAATATCCACTGAGAGTACTTAGAAATAATTCTTACGTTATTAATAAATCTGTAACATTAATTAAAGGTAAAGAACTTATCCAAGGAAAAGTAATAAACCTAGGTGAAAATGGAGAACTTATTATTGAAAGAAACGGAAAGACTGAAAGTGTTTTTTCAGGTGAAATTTCTTTGAAAATAAATAGTTAGTACATAACAAAAAGAAACCCACTAATGAACTGCTCTCTGTCTACTTGACGAAGAGCAGTTCAGTTCGTAATGAGTTTCTTTTTTATTACATGATAATTAAATAAATTAATCTATATTCCGGCTTCTTTTAGATGTTTTTTAATAATCTCAGCAGAAGCTTTAAGCTTATCACTTTCCTTCTCTTCTAAGGACACTTCTAGTATTTGTTTAGCTCCTTCTCTATTAACTATTGTTGGAATAGCTAAATATACATCATCAAGCCCATATTCACCATTAAGTAATGAGCTAACAGTTAATATAGAATCTTCATCTCTTATAATGGCTTCAACAATTCTACTAATTGCAAGTCCAACTGCATAATTAGTATACCCTTTTTTATTTATTATTTCATAAGCTGCATCTTTAACTTTATCAGGTATTGTCTCTTTAAAACTACCATTACATTTCTTGCACATTCTACTGCAATATTCATCAGCAGAAACTCCTGCAATATTTGTTAAACTCCATGCTGCAATTTCAGAGTCTCCATGTTCCCCTATTATATAAGTATGAATATTTCTAGCATCAATTTCAAAATGCTCGCTTAACATATATTTAAATCTTGATGTATCTAAAACAGTTCCTGAACCAATTACTCTATTTGCAGGTAATCCTGAGATTTTATAGGCTATATAAGTTAATATATCTACTGGATTTGAAACAACTAATAATATCCCATTTGGACTGTATTTTACTACTTCGGGTACAATGCTTTTGAAAATAGGAATATTCTTATTAATAATATCCAATCTTGACTCCCCTGGTTTTTGCCCAATTCCTGCTGTAATAATTATTATATCTGAATCTTTTGTATCTTCATATCCTCCAGCTTTTACATCTACAGCCTTAACAAATGCTGCTCCATGAGATAGATCCATAGCTTCTGCTTCAGCTTTTTCTTTATTAATATCAACAATTACAATTTCTGATGCCAATCCATTTAACATTAATGCATATGCAGTTGTTGAGCCAACAAAACCAGCACCAATAATTGAAACTTTAGTCCCTTTTTCTTTAATCATATTAATTACCTCCCTTTAATAATAATTACTTATTGATAATTATTATCTATGATTTTATTATATTCTTTTCCAATGTTGTTTTCAATATGTTTGTTAAATTTTTCATTAATTTAACCACTTCCCATATATCTATTCACAAAAAATTTAAGTTTTTATCTAAAATATTAAAAAAATACTCTTATATTTTGTCTAAATATGATATATAATTTGTTAGTACTAATGATTAGGAGGTAGATCGATGATAATAAATGTACTTGGTGTTCCTATATTTTATGGATGCGATAGAGAAGGTGTTAACTTAGGTCCAGATACCCTGAGAGAGCATGGACTTTTAGATATATTGAAAGAAAATAATAAAATTTTTGATTTAGGAAACATTTATGTACCAAAGGTTTCTGATGAAAATAAATTTGCAGAGCATAAAAATATGAAATACTTAGCTGCTATTGTTGAGACAAACAAGAACTTAGCACATGCAGTATATGCATCGTTAGCTTCAAATTCTTTTCCTTTCGTTGTTGGTGGTGACCATTCATTAGGATTAGGGAGCTTAAGTGGTGCAGCAAAATACTTTAATGATGATTTAGGTGTTGTTTGGGTTGATGCCCACGGAGACATAAACACTCATTTAACAACCCCTTCTGGAAATGTTCATGGTATGCCTTTATCTGCTGCTATGGGGATTGGTCATAATTTATTAACCGATTTATATTTTAGTGGTAGAAAAATAGATCCAAGTAAGGTATTTATAGTTGGAGCTAGAGATTTAGATAAGGGTGAAATGGAATTAATAAGAAAATTAAAAATAAATGTTTGGACTACTAATGATATTAAGTCTATTGGTATTAAAGCATTTTTAGAAGATTTTAGAAATAGAATTGCTCAACTAAACATAAATAACTTACATCTAAGTTTTGATATAGATTCTTTGGACTCTTCCTTTGTACCTGGAACAGGAACTCCTGTAAGCAAAGGTATAAACATGAAAGAGAGTAAAGAAATTCTATCAGGATTATTTACTACTAATATAATTCGTTCTATGGATTTTGTGGAATTCAATCCTCTTTTAGATGAAGACCACGAAACTTTAAGAAATTGTAAAGAGTTATTAGCTCATATTGCTAAACTTATAAAATAAAAAGTGCTGCCTTCGCAGTACTTTTTTTATTATTCTCAAATACTTTAGTAACATATACATAAATTTCTTAAATTTTTCTTTAAACTTCAAACTTTTTATATTATTATAAAAATAGTTATCTAAGGAGGACTAGAAGATGAAATTACTTTTTTTTGATACTGAAACTACAAGTATACGTCCGGGTAGAATATGTCAGTTAAGTTATATCATAGTAGATTCAGGTGTTAAACCTCAACAAACTTTCGGGAAAAACTTTTTTTTTACAGTAGATGAAATGGATCCATCAGCTGAAGCAGTGCATGGATTTTCTTTAGAGAAGTTATATGAATTAAGCAATGGGAATTATTTTGAAGATTCTTATGAAGAGTTTCTAGAGGATTTTATACAAGCTGATTTTATTATAGGACATAATGTATCTTTCGATATAAAATTCTTATCTCATGAACTTCTATACATACTTGGAGAAGAATTTAATGCTAAACGTACCTTTTGTACAATGAATTATTATAAAGATATTCTTAAATTACTTAAAAACAATGGTGAATATAAAAATCCTAAATTACAAGAGGTAGTTGATTATTTTAATATATCAAAATCAAAAATCCAAGAAACAGCAGATAAGTTATTTGAAGGTAGTGGAAACTATCATGATGCTAGATTTGACACAGCTGCCACATATTTAATTGTTGTAGAAGGAATTAAGAAAAAACTGATACCTGCTGGATACTTTTCTTCTAAAGTTTAAAAAGGCTTCTTATGAAGCCTTTCTTTTATTTATCATAACTATTCGCTAAATCTATTCTCTCTTTTGCAGTTGGATGATCAAACCTTAGTATCTTATACCATTTATCAACATCATATGGTGAAAGATTAGTTTCCATGAACTTAAGTTCTAATATTCCATTCGTTAAATTATCCTTTGTAATTTGAATTGCAAATTTATCAGCATCTAATTCTATTTTCCTCGAATAATATAGTGAAATAGGGTTTAAGATCATTCCAATTAATGTTGAAAATAATAAAATATATGCAAGTCCATATGGTCCCTTAATCGCTCTCTTATTTCTTTTTGCTATAACAAACGTTAAAAAATAAGCTGGAAAATAAGTTAATGCACCTAGTAAAAATTCCAGTGCGATTCCCTTTGGTATATGATTAAGCTTATAATGCCCTATTTCATGTGCCACTACTGATAATATTTGTGATTCATCTAGATTATTTAAAGTAGTATCCCATACAACTATTCTTTTTGATGAAAAAATTCCTGTCATATATGCATTTAATGCAGATGTCTGGTCGCTCATTTTCACTTGATAAACACTAATATTATCAATTCCTTCTCTATGAGCTAAATCTTTTATTTTATATTCCAATTCTTTATTTTGCATTGGAGTTATTTCATTTAGTAGTGGATCTACAACAAAAGGAAAAATAAATGTTCCTAATATAACCGAAAAGCCTGTAAATATTACAACTAAAAGTGGCCACAATTTAAATTTTCTAAAAATATAATATAAAATTGCTGCAGACAATGTAGTTAAAACAAAATTTAAAGCTTCATTTTTAAATAAGTCCAAAAGCCACGAAAAAAAGTCATAATTTAATAATCCTACAAGTTTCAATCTATAAAATGAAGAAAAAAATGTTAGCGGGAAAAATATAATAAAATTAGTTAAGTAGTATATTACTCCTATTATTATCCCTTCTCTTATATAATTGTTTCGTTTTAAAAATTTATTTTCTACAATTTCAATTATTCCGCATTTAATTATAAATATAGGGAAAATTATACTTAGTCCTATACTTAATAAAAAATACCCTTTTGAAAAAGCATAATTTGCTTTTACCAAAGAAGTTTCTACAGGTGGAATAATTTTATCCTTTTCAATCTTAATTTCGACCTTTTTATCGGAGTGAAACTGTCCTTTATATTTACTTTCCAAAAATAATGTAAAGGCCATGGTTATAAAAAATGTAATTGAGAGAAATACTAATAAACGTAATAAAAACTTTTTCACCTTGTCTTCTCCTTTTTTCTTTATTTAAATAAACCTTTATATATATTATATTCTTTATTATGTTTGACATTTAAATAACTTTATAAAATATAAGTATAAAAGTTTTAACTTATTCATTTATAGCATTATTCTAAATACTTAACAATGCATATTTTTTATATTATATTAAATAATATATTGAAATATATCTAAATTATGTTATAATTATATTGTAATTAATAATAGTTATTAAATAATAATGGAGGTAGATTTATGAAAAGTTATATTTGTGATGTTTGTGGTTATGTTTATGATCCTGCAGTAGGTGATGAAGACAACGGTGTTGCTCCAGGAACTGCTTTTGAAGATATTCCAGAAGATTGGGTTTGCCCATTATGTGGTGTAGGTAAAGATGAATTTTCACCAGTAGATTAATTTAATATTTGATAAATGAAAAAGAGGCAATGCCTCTTTTTATTTTTTGCTTACTTCTATTAGTAATTTTTCTAATTCTTTTGCTTTATTCTTATTCATTGCTGGCATTAATTCGAGCTTATATTTCATACCAAGTGCTTCATACTTATTAACTCCAAGCAAATGATATGGCAAAACTTCAATTCTCTCAACATTGTTAAGGCTTCTTATAATTTCTCCAAGTTTATTAATTGATTCTTCGTTGTCCGTTACTCCTGGCATCATAACATGCCTAATCCACATCTTTTTATTCATCTTATTTGCTAGAGCTAAAAACTTTAAACTTTCATCTATATTTCTTCCAGTAATCTTTTCATATTCTATTGGATCATAATGTTTAACATCAAAAAGAATTAAATCTACTAATTCAAGTATTTCCTCATATTTCCCTAACCCAACTCCTGCAGTATCTATAGCTGTATGAATTCCTCTCGATTTACATAATTTCAGTACTTCAATTAGAAACTCAGGTTGCAGAAGTGGCTCCCCTCCTGAAAAAGTGACGCCTCCACCAGAGTTTTTAAAATATGTTTTATATCTTTCGATTTTTCTAACTAACTCTTCGGGTGTATATTCAGTACCCCCTTTAGTATTCCATGTATCTGGATTATGACAAAAAGAACATCTAAGTGCACATCCTTGAAAAAAGACCACAACTCTTATCCCTGGACCATCCACTAATCCCATTGTTTCTATTGAATGAATATTTCCTTTTATCATGTTATCACCTCTTTTAAAAATAGGAGGCTGTAGGGATTTATGTAAACCCCTATTCTAGCCTCCCTTAATCTTTTACTTAGTTATAAACTTTCGTGGAAAGTTCTGCTTATAACTTCTTGTTGTTGTTTTCTTGTTAATCTATTAAAGTTAACGGCATAACCTGAAACTCTTATAGTTAATGAAGGATATTTTTCAGGATGGTCCATTGCATCCATTAATGTTTCTCTATTAAACACATTAACATTTAAGTGATGAGCTCCTTGTGTAAAGTATCCATCTAAAACTCCAACTAAGTTTCCTTCTCTTTCATCCTCTGCCTTACCTAAAGCATCTGGTACTATTGAGAAAGTATTTGATACTCCATCTTCACAAACTTCATTATATGGTATCTTAGCAACTGAATTTAATGAAGCTAAAGCACCATTATTATCTCTTCCATGCATTGGGTTTGCACCTGGAGCAAATGGTTCTCCTGCTTTTCTTCCATCAGGAGTTGCACCTGTTTTCTTACCATAAACTACGTTTGATGTGATAGTTAACACTGATAATGTATGTTTTGCTTCTCTATATAGTGGGTGCTTTTTAAGCTCACTTGAGAACTTATTTACTAATTCAACAGCTATATCATCAACTCTATCATCATCATTTCCATACTTAGGGAAATCTCCATCAATTTCAAAATCAACAGTTATTCCATTTTCTCTGATTGGTCTAACTCTTGCATATTTTATAGCACTTAATGAATCAGTAGCTACAGAAAGACCTGCAATTCCAAATGCCATTAATCTACCAACTTCAGTATCATGTAGAGCCATTTGTCCTGCTTCATAAGCATATTTATCATGCATAAAGTGAATTATATTCATAGTATCAACATATAGCTTAGCAACATATTCTAATACTTTAAAATAACTTGCTTTTACTTTTTCGTAATCAAGTATTTCATCTTCTATTTTCTCAACTCCTGGTACAACTACTGTACCCTTCTTCTCATCTACTCCACCATTAATAGAGTATAATAAGGATTTCGCTAAGTTACATCTAGCTCCAAAGAATTGCATTTGTTTTCCAACCTTCATGGCAGATACACAACAAGCTATTGCATAATCGTCTCCATATATAGGTCTCATAACTTCATCATTTTCATATTGAATAGAATCTGTTAGTATAGACATCTTTGCACAGTACTTTTTAAATCCTTCTGGTAAAGAATCAGACCATAAAACTGTCATATTTGGTTCTGGCGCAGATCCTAAATTTGATAAAGTATGTAAATATCTAAAGGAGTTTTTAGTTACTAATGTCTTACCGTTTACTCCCATTCCTCCAATTGATTCAGTAACCCAAGTTGGATCTCCTGCAAATAAATCATTATATTCTGGAGTTCTTAAATGTCTAACTAATCTTAGTTTAATTATGAATTGATCTATTATTTCTTGTGCTTCTTTTTCAGTTAATAGACCTCTCTTTAAATCTCTCTCTATGTATATATCTAAGAAAGTTGAAGTTCTTCCTAAAGACATTGCAGCACCATTATTTTCTTTAACTGCTGAAAGATATCCAAGATATACAGCTTGTACTGCTTCTTTTGCATTTTCTGCTGGCTTAGATAGATCTACGCCATATTTTAATGCCATATTCTTTATTGCTCCAAGGGCTCTTATTTGCTCAGAAACTTCTTCTCTTTTTCTAATAAGTTCATCTAGCATATCACCCTTTAGATTTTTTAAATCCTTTTTCTTTTCTTCTATTAAAAAGTCAATTCCATAAAGAGCAATTCTTCTATAATCACCTATTATTCTTCCTCTTCCATATGCATCAGGAAGACCAGTTAATAATCCTGCACTTCTTGCCCATCTAATTTCATCAGTATAGGCATCAAATACTCCTTGATTGTGTGTCTTTCTATACTTAGGAAAATTCTCAGCTATTTCTTCATCTATAGAATATCCGTAAGCTTCTAATGATTGCTCAACCATTCTCCATCCACCAAATGGATTTACTATTCTTTTTAACGGAGCGTCTGTCTGTAAGCCTACTATAACTTCATTTTCCTTATCTATGTAACCAGCTTCATAGCTATCTATGCCTGAAACTCTATCTGTTGCCACATCTATGATGCCTTTTTTGATTTCCTCAAGTATTAATTCACTTGATTTATCCCAAACCTTTTTAGTTTTATCAGTAATACCTTGTAAAAACTTATCATCACCTTCATATGGTGTGTAATTTTTTTGAATAAAGTTCCTAACATCTATCTTTTCTTGCCAGGTACCTTCCTTGAATTCATCCCATTGTTTAAACATTGCACATTCCTCCTACCTGAAGTTTACAACTTCATTATATCTTATAAGTATGTAAAAGTTAATAGATTTATGTAAATGATAAAAAGTTTCATTTATTGTTAATAATTATTATCCATAAATAACAAATTATAAAAAAGATATAGTTGAAAATGACAATCATTTAACAAACTATACCCATATTTTTACACAAACCTATTTAGTTCCATATACTTTATAATAATCTTCTATTCTTTTTTTCATTGTATCATCAATTAAAACTTGCCCATTAACTTCTTTATTATATAAATATTCCACCACTTCTTCCATAGTAACTATGGCACATGTTTTAAAGCCAAAATTATCGCGTATCTCTTTTAGTGCTGACTCTTCTCCCTTACCTTTTTCCATTCTATCTACTGAAATAATTAGTCCTTTAACTTCTACTTTTCCCTGAGCTTCTAGTATTGGCATTGTTTCATAAATAGAGGTTCCTGCTGTAGTTACATCTTCTACAATTAATATCTTATCACCATCTTTTATTTTACTTCCTAAAAGAATTCCTGTATCTCCGTGGTCCTTTACTTCTTTTCTGTTTGAACAATAGTTTACATCCATATCATATAGCTTACTTAAAGATATAGTAGTAGCCACACTTAAAGGTATTCCTTTGTATGCTGGTCCAAATACTATGTTAAAATCTTCATTAAAATTTTCCTTTATGGCTTTTGCATAAAAATCTCCTAGTCTACTTAGTTGACTTCCTTTTTTATAGTTACCAGTATTTATAAAGAAAGGTGTCTTCCTTCCACTCTTAGTAACAAAATCTCCAAAGGTTAATACTCCACATTCAATCATAAAATCAATAAATTCTTTTTTATATGCTTCCATTTTACCCCTCCTATTTTTAAATCTTAGCTATTCCTACAAGTTCATTTATATTCTTTATTCCTTCAGCTATTAGGAAATCTTCCATTTCTTTTATTATTCTCTTGCCTGCTAAAGGGTCATAAAAATTTACTGTGCCTATCTGTATTGCGTTAGCCCCTGCCATTATAAATTCAATAGCGTCTTTTCCACTCTCTATTCCCCCAAGTCCAATTACGGGGACAGATACTGCCGAACTCACCTCATAAACCATTCTAAGTGCTATAGGTTTTACTGCTGGACCTGATAATCCTGCTGTTACATTATTAAAAACCGGTTTTCTCCTATGTATATCTATAGCCATTGCTTTTAGTGTGTTAATTAATGATAGTGAATCTGCCCCTGCATTCACACAAGAATATGCCATGTCAACTATATCTTCTGCATTAGGTGAAAGTTTAACCATTAATGGCTTATTAGTTATTTTCTTAATTTTAGAAACAACTTCTGCTGCAACATTTGATTTAATCCCAAAAGCCATTCCCCCTGACTTAACATTAGGACATGATATATTTAATTCAATCATATCTATGTCTGTTTCATTTAGCATTTCACAAGCTTTTTCATAATCTTCAATAGTTGCTCCACCAACATTGGCTATTATATTTGTATCTAGCTTTTTCATTTTAGGAAGTTCTACTTCAATAAACCCTTTAACTCCTGGATTTTGTAATCCTACAGAGTTCATCATTCCCATAGGGGTTTCCCAAACTCGTATTCCATCATTGCCTTCTTTTGGATTTAAAGTTAATCCCTTTGAAGAAATTCCTCCTAATATACTTACAGGATAAAAATTATTATACTCTGCTCCGAATCCAAATGTACCAGAGGCTGCAATTACTGGATTCTTGAATTCTACACCATTTATATTTACTTTCATCATAATCTTTACCCTCCTTACATCTCTATATAGTTTCCGTCAAAAACTGGCCCATCTTTGCAGGTTCTCTTATTTCCATCCTTAGTCTTACAGGTACATACAAGGCACGCTCCTACTCCACAAGCCATATGTTTTTCTAAGGACACATATATTCTCTTATTCTTTTCTTTAGCCATTTCAACTACCTTTTTCATCATTACTTCAGGACCACAACACAAGATAGTATCATAATTGTCCATATCTATTAAATCTGTTACAAAGCCTTTTATACCATGCTTTCCAGTATTAGTTGAAATATTAACTTCATTACAATATTCATTCAGCTCATCCCTTAGGTATATGTCATCTCTAAAGCCTGCATATAAATCTATCTTCATATTAGGAAAGTTACATCTAAGCTCTCTTGATACCTGTAAAAATGGCGCTGTTCCTATTCCACCAGAAACTATAGCAACCTTTCCTAAATCCTCATTAGTTATAAATCCATTACCTAATGCACCAGTGACGTAAATCTTATCTCCAGACCTAAGTTTTGCATATTCTTCTGTACCTCTGCCAACTACCGCATATACAAATGATACTGCTTCACCATCCCAATTACTTACTGAGATTGGTCTTGGTAGGAGTGTTTTTCCATTTAGTTTCAACATATAGAATTGACCTGCCTTAACCTCATTTTTTTCAGCAATATCTATTCTATAAATATTGGGACTAATTTCAACATTACTTATAATCTCTGCTAACTTATATTCCATAAAACCACTCCTAACCTACTTTATTAACTGCATCTAAGATTTCGTCTCTCATTCTAATAACTTCTTTTCTGGCATAATAACCTAGGGATTCTTTACCGTCTCCTTCTTTATAAGCTAATAATATTTTTCTTGAGGAATTGACTACTCCACCATTTCCTTTGTTTAGGTATAGTGCTACATCTTCAGCCTTTCCTCCTTGAGCACCATATCCTGGGATTAAAAAGAACATTTTTGAGAACCTACTTCTTAATTCCTTAGCTTCTTCTCTATGGGTACATCCAAGCACTCCCCCTATTTGAGAATAACCACATTCCCCTAAACAAGCTTCTCCCATTTTAGTTAATCTATCTCCAACCTCATGGTATACCTTATGTCCTAAAGTTGTGTCTAGGAATTCAATGTCATTTGCCCCTGGGTTTGATGTTCTAACAAGCGGGAATAATCCTTTTTTCCCTCTTTCGAGATATGGCAAATATGGTTCTATTGAATCCATTCCCATATAAGGACTTAATGTAATAAAGTCTGCCTCAAAATCTCCTTCAAAATGTGCTTTGGCATACATCTTAGCAGTTGCTGCAATATCTCCTCTTTTTATATCTGCGATGATTATTGCTTCTTTTTCTCTTAAATAATCTAAGGTCTTCTTATAAACCTCTAGTCCTTTTATGCCCAATGCCTCATAATAAGCTATTTGAACTTTAAAAACTGCAGCAACATCATAAGTTCCATCTATGATTTCTTTATTGAATTTAAGTATTGCCTCTGCTTCATCTAAGCTAGCTTTTATAATATATTCTGGAACATACTCAATGCTTGTATCTAATCCTACGCAAACTACACCTTTTTCTTCTACCCTTTTAAATAATCTATCAATTATATTCAATATTTCCCCCTACTTTCTATATGCTATTTTTCCAGCCTTTATTGTCATAACAACCTCTCCGAAGTATTCCATGCCATCAAATGGTGTGTTATTGCTTTTTGATGCAAAATTATTTGAATTAATCTTATTTTTAGAATTTAAATCCACTAATACTAAATCTCCATCATATCCTGGCGATATTCTTCCCTTATTAATCCCAAAAAGTTCACATGGATTCGCTGACATTAACTTACTTAGTGTTTTTAAACTTATTTCATTTTCTTTAACTAATGTTGTATAACAAACTGAGAAAGCAGTTTCAAGTCCTACCATTCCTGGTGCACCCTTTTCTTTATCCTCTTTGCTATGTGGAGCATGATCTGTTCCTATTACATCTACATAGCCATCCTTAATAGCTTTAATTAAGTATTTTCTATCTTCCTCTTCTCTTATAGGAGGGTTAACTCTATAGTTAGATATTTCTGTATTTAATGAAATGTGATGAGGGGTAACTTCCGCTGTTACATTTGCTCCTTCTTTTTTTCCATCAATAACACATTTCATAGCCTCTTTAGTTGATATATGTGCCATGTGAAGCTTGGCTTTAGAATATTTAGCAAGTTCAACATCTCTTAGTGTCATTAGATTTTCTGCAAGTCTCATGTCTATGTTTGAAAATTCATGATTTTCAGCATGTGAAATAACTACCCAATTATTATTTTTAGCTATCCCCATTGCATCTAGCATAACCTTAGAATCCATGACCCCTTTTCCATCGTCAGATATTGCTTTTACAACTAAATTTCCTTGGAAATTATTAAGATGTGTAATGCTCTCCCCATCAAAATCTTTGGTAATAGACAGGCATTGATGTAAGTCTATTAACCCTACTTCTTCATTTTTCTTATATACATAATCAAGAACTTCCTTGCTAGAACAAATTGGGTTAGTATTAGCCATTAAATTCACAAAAGTAAATCCACCTTTTAATGCTGCCCTAGATCCAGTTTCTATATCTTCTTTATAAGTAAACCCCGGCTCTCTAAAATGTACATGTGTATCTATAAAGCTAGGCATTAAAGTTAAACCCTCTCCATTAATTACTTGTACATTTTTCTCAATTGAAGTGCCAATTTCTTTTATTAATCCATTTTGAATATATACGTCTCCTACAAAATCATGACTTTCATCAATTATTCTTGCAGCCTTTATTAATAAATCCATGCCTAACCCCCTATAATTTTGAGAATTCACTTGTTTCATCACAATACTCACATCTATAAATACCCTCTTCTTTATTGGTAAGTTTAAAAGCTTGTGGAATGTGTGCTTCTACTGATGTTATACATCTTGGATTTTTACAATAAAATATATTCTCAACTCTAGATGGTAATTCAGGCTTTATCTTTTCTACTATCTCTTCATTCTTAACTACGTTGATTGTAATACTTGGAGATATAAGCTTAAGGAAGGTATAGTCTTTGATACTTATATCCTCAATCTTTATAATATCTTTTTTACCTAATTTATTACTGGTAACATTCATGATAAGTGCTACTGGATAGTCCACCTTATTTAATTCTAAGTAATTAAATATTTTAATTCCTAGTCCAGCCCTTATATGATCTATTACTACACCGCTTTTTATAGTAGTTATTTTTAGCATTATCTCACCTCCAAAAGTTTAAGAATTAAAGCCATTCTTACATACATTCCATATTCAGCTTGCTTGAAATAGCATGCTCTTGGATCTTTGTCCACTTCTTGAGCTATCTCATTGACTCTTGGTAAAGGGTGAAGAACTATCATGTCCTTTTTAGCTTTAGACATTTTACTTTGGTCTAAAATATAACTATCTTTCAGTCTTATATAATCTTCTTCATTAAAAAATCTTTCTTTTTGAACTCTTGTCATGTATAGAATATCTAATTTATCAATTACATCTTCTAATCTTTCTACTTCTATAAATGGTATATTTTCTTTTATTAAAATTTCATCCCTTATATATTGCGGGATAGTCAATTCCTCTGGGGATATTAAGATTATTTTATTATTTTTATATCTAGATATGGCTTTTATAAGTGAGTGAACTGTTCTTCCAAACTTTAAGTCTCCACAAATTCCTATTACATGCCCTTCTAGATTCTCTTTAAGACTTTTTATTGTTAATAGATCTGTTAATGTTTGAGTTGGGTGCTGATGTCCACCATCTCCAGCATTAATTATTGGTACTGATGAATAAATAGTTGCTACTTTTGCTGAACCTTCTTTTGGATGTCTCATGGCAATAATATCTGCATAAGTTGAAACTATTTTTATAGTATCTGAAAGACTTTCTCCTTTAGAAACAGAAGATGAGTTAGGTTCTGAAAATCCTAGTATATTTCCTCCAAGCTTCATCATAGCAGCTTCAAATGAGAATCTTGTCCTTGTACTAGGTTCATAAAATAATGTGGCAAGTATCTTACCACTTAAAAGATGTGAGTATTCCTTAGGATTTTTCATTATATCGTTAGCTAAGCCCAATATATCCTCAAGTTCCATAATAGATAGATCCATGGGATCTATTAGATGTTTTATATTATTCATAATTTCCTCCTTTTTAACCTCTCTGTGTTAATTTAAAGGTTTTTAAATTTATAAAAAAAATGCCTTCCATAAAGGAAGGCATAATAATCTTATCAATGCTTCATTAAAATAGCTTCCTTAACGACCTCTCTGGATCAATTTAAAGGTTTTAATTTATATAGAGAATATCAAAGATCACATAAAATGTCAATGTTTTTTAGGTATAATTAAAAATATAAATGATAGTTTTAGGTAAGAGAGTCTGAATTAGAGTCTTTTTCAACCCTTCTTCTTTTATTTACTGCAATGGTTGGTCTGTTATACACTACTAAAACTTTCAGCTTAGCAAGTGTCTCATTGAAACCCTTAACTGTGTTTACATTTATTGTTTTATTAGTTGCTGTAGAATCAACTACTTCCGCAAGTTCAACTAACTGATCATCATATGGATAGCATTCTTTTGCTCTCTTATAATCCTTTTTTGCTTCCTCCTGATCCTTATATGTACCACACAGTACTCCTTCAATTAATAAAAACCATCTTTTCAATCGGTTTCCCTCCTATTATCGCAATACACAGGATAATATATATTTACTATATAGCATATTGAAAAGCTTTGCAATATTAAGGCACATTATATATCGGTTTTTTTAGTGAAATGCACGCTTTCTCTACCAAAAGGACTTCATTTTCTTCCACCTCATTAGGCAAAAGTAAAAACTTAAGTTTGTAATTTGATTTTATATATTCTATTACTTTACCTATATATTCTATATTTTTATTTTCTTCACCAATCTCATTTTCAACCCAGCTAGTAGTTTTAAATACATCCTCCATCACCTTATTCTTAAAGGTTTCACTAACATATTCTGGCATGATACTTTCTAATAATTTATTTTTTAAATTACCACTTCCTGAAGTACTCCCTATAAACATTAAATCTTCTGTATCTTTCTTATAAATAAAATATACTCCATTGAATTCTGGAAGTATTTCTAAACTATATTCTACAAATTCACTAAGATTCTCTTCTATTAACTTTTCAGTAAAGGTATTTACATTAAAAAAGTACGATTTTATATTCACCGTATCGTCTCTCCTTCTTCTTATTTGAAAAGAAAGAGTCTATTTAGACTCTTTTCTAACTGGATTATATTTTGATCTGTTTTTTTCTTCAGGATCGATATATTCATAATCACCTGATTCATTTTTCTTTAAACCTAAGCGTGCCATTTGTTTTTTCGTTACCCTAAGCTTGTTAGTCATATTAACACCTCTTAAGTATTATTATTGTCCTTAGGATATATTTTATACTCTGAAAAATAGACAGGCGACTAATTTCATATTTTAATATAATGTTGAAACATAGTCTTAAAAATTATAGATTGGATTGTTCATCTATAGTACTCAATATAAGAATATTGCGTAACAATATAGAGCATTTTAATTTGCAATTTCGGCTAATTTCTCTAAAGAAATAGTAACTGAATTATTTATATATTCGTTTATTTCATCAACCGTAAATATTTCTAATGGCTTATTCGATATTTGAGGATTGGCTTCAAAATACTGACTGGCTTGCGTAAGTATTTGGGGCAATAAATTTATATTTATCTCATCTATTTCCACTGATTTCATCAC
This sequence comes from Clostridium paridis, assembly GCF_016765615.1. GTDB lineage: Bacteria > Bacillota > Clostridia > Clostridiales > Clostridiaceae > Clostridium_T > Clostridium_T paridis. The sequence goes on from NZ_JAESWA010000022.1 coordinate 432,270, forward strand.
ATCATCAACTTCCAGCTTACCTATATTAGGAATATTATTTTCCAGTTTATAAGTATTTACTATTACTGAATTTAATTGGCGTAAATCGTTAAGATACTTGATTTTTGCAGTACTTCTTTCTTCTGGTGGTAATATATTTACTTCCATAGTAGGTCTAAGATTGTGCCAAATATCATCTGAGATTAAATGACAAAAATATCCTAAGAAGTAACAGTCACTAAATTTGAGCTTGTACTTCTTATAGAAATCATAATAATTCACAAATCTTACTCCATTTTCGTCTACTGTCATGAAATGAGATTTGTTTTTAGGTTCTTTTGCTAAATGAGAAATGTCAGTTGACAGCATCCCCATAAGAAATCTATTTTTGTTTACTTTTAAACTCTTACTTAATTCATTGAAAATACAATAATGCATCATTAAGGAACCCATATTCCTCATCCTCTCTTATACGTAATATTTTACTAATGTTCATTAAATTATAGTTTTTAATAATACTTATTATAATATTCTTAAGGCATATTACAGTTTTCATTTATAAAGTTACATTATATTTCAATAGGATTTTTTCAAGTTCTTCATTTTTTATTGAAAATAAATTCCCATTATGAGATATTTGAAAAATATCTCCGCCACAATATTCAAAAGAGTCATGAGAACCATCTTTTGAATTTAAAATAATGGCCATTCCTCCATCTATTTGACCTGAGCTATTACTACGGTAAAATTCTGAGTTCAATAAATACTCTATAAAATTATCCTTTTCGGAACCAGTAAGTTCAACATTTTTAGCATTGATTCCCCCAGTATAAAATGTAATCTTTGAAATTTCTGTATTTTCTAATTGGTCTTTCTTCTGCGTCCATTCATACCTACTAAGAATATTGCTCCCTACGGTTGTTTTCAAACCTATTTCTACGCAACAAACGAATAGTAAAATAATAATTAATAAGTAGATAACATATTTTTTAGTCTTCATATACTTTACTCCTTAGCATAACTGCTCAACCCACTAAAACTTTCCACTATTTTAATTATATATTATATTTATTATCATTAATAACTCATAGTATAATTCCTAAAAAAAATAACTCCTAGAACCTAGGAGTTATTTATATTTTATGGCTTAGTGCCAATTATTCATTACATTATCCCACATCATCTTGCCACACTTAGCAAGAGTTATGGTACCATATACGCTGTTAGGTATTTCCATTGATAATACAGTAAACACAAAGTTACCTTTTGATAATTGAATTAACTGAGTATCATTTTCTACACCCTTCTTATCACCAGTTTTAGATGATATATCATATTTCAAATCATCTGAAATATATAAAGCAAGTTTATTCTTAATTTGTTGTCTTCTTAATATATCTACAATCATAGTGCTATTTTCTTTATTTAAATAAGTAGCATTATAAAGGTGCTTCCATATCATTGAAAGATCATAAGCTGAAGTTATATTTTCTAAATCGCTTTTTTCTGTTCTTTCATCAGCAGTTTTTCTATTTAAAACTGTGTTTCTAAGTCCCATTTCCTTGATATTTTCATTTATTCTATCCATTCCAACTAAATCAATTATTTTATTCGCAGCAGTGTTATCACTTTGAATTAACATTGCAACTAATAATTCAAAAATTGTATATTCTCTTTCTCCGAATTCATGAATTATACCAGTTCCATAAACTTTATCTTTTCCTTCTATTTTAATTTTATCTAAGAAAGTATATCTTCCATCTTCAACAGCTTTCACAAGAGATACTGCTATAGGTAACTTCATACAGCCTGCCGCAACCATTTGAACGTTTTCATTATAACTATACATATATCCAGAATGTAAATCTTCAAAATAAAAACTGTAATTACCTATTCTAGACTCTAAATATTTTTTTATCTCTTTCATAATACCCTCCAGCTTTCATTACATTATGTTTTTGTAAGATTATTATATCATGTTTTCAGAAAATTTTGAAGTATTTTAATAATTTGTATATTGAGTAAATATTTTGAGCACTAATCCCAATGGAATTAGTGCTCTCATTAAGGGTTTAAACAAAAAACTTAAATTATACTTGTGAGTAAATTCTAATCTTGCACTTACTACAAAGTATTAATCAATAAGTTAACTTAACCCATATTAATCTCCAAAAGAAATACCTATCTTTCTAGCAACAGTTACAAGTTCACCATCAGGATTTACATTTTTATTTGCTCCAATTACATTTTCAAGAGTTTCACATGATATTACATCACCTTTTAAACATACCATATTACCGAATTTTCCTTCTTTAATTAGGTCTGCTGCTGCAACACCATATCTTGTTGAAAGAATTCTATCAAAGGTTGATGTTGTTCCTCCTCTTTGAAGATGTCCTAATACGGTACATCTAACTTCATTTTCCTTAATGATTTTCTCTATATCTCCTGCTAACTTGTTACCTATTCCTCCAAGTCTTATTGGATCTGGAGAATCCTCAACTATTTTAGCTACAACCACTTCTCCATCTTTTGATTTAGCTCCTTCAGCTACAACTATAATAGAGAATGGTTTTCCATGTTTCTTTCTATCTTCAATCTTTTCTACTATCTTATTAATATCATATGGAATTTCAGGTAATAAGATTACATCTGCTGATCCAGCTATTCCAGATTCTAAAGCAATCCACCCTGCATTTCTTCCCATAACTTCAAGTAACATTACTCTATGATGAGATTCTGCTGTAGTATGAAGTCTATCTAAAGCTTCAGTTGCTATACTAATGGCAGTATTAAAACCAAAGGTTACATCAGTTGCTGCTAAATCATTATCTATTGTTTTAGGTACACCTATTACATTTACACCTTTTCTTGAGAAATCTCTAGCAGATGTAAGTGTTCCATCTCCTCCAATAACAACTAAAACATCAACGCCTTCTTTTTTCATGTTTTCTACTGCTACATCTGAAACATCTTTTTTAACCATCTTACCGTCTTCATTAACTAAATAATCAAAAAGATTATCTTTATTAGAGCTGTATAGTATTGTTCCACCTTTATGTTCTATTCCTGAAACACTTTCTAATGTTAGTGGAACAAAATCGTTGTTATATAAACCACGATACCCAAATTTGTAACCAATAACCTCATAACCATACTGCAAAATTGCTGTTCTTGTTACCGCTCTAATTACAGCGTTTAATCCTGGGCAATCTCCGCCTCCTGTTAGTAATGCTATTTTTTTAATTTCTTGTGACATTATAATCCTCCTCTACCCTTGCGGATCGTTCTAAAATTAATACTCTCACGGAAAGTGCTTTGATTTAACGACTTTCTTGTGCTATATTAATGCAAACGACAAAAAATGCTAAACGTTTGCAAAATATTCAGATAATTACCACAATTAAATGATATCATAATATTCAGAAAGTTAAAAGCTTTTTTTATGTTAATAAAATACAATTTTGCATTTTATATAAATATATACTTTTTAAAAATAAAATTAGGATGAGTAACTTTATTTTCTCATAAATTACTCATCCTATAGATTATTTATAGTTGTTTAAAAATACACTCATATTCCATGTAATTTAATAAATATAAATACCTAGATTATTACTCTACTTGAGTTAATAATCTTTTCATTATATCTTTTAGTTTCTTTTCTCCTACCTCTTCATGAGTTACTGCAATAACTAATTTAATATCATTGTCAGATTCATCCCACTTATACGCCCTAATATCTAAAATTGATTCTTCTGGAATATATTCTTCTAAATCTGTTGCGATTTCTTCTGCTAATGTAAGATATTCTTCAAATAATTCTTCTTCACTATACTCATTTATGTTGATTTCATCGTCTTCCATCATTTCTTTTAGTATATCTATTGATATGCTTAAGTTTAGAGCTAAAATATCATCCCTTTTTGAACCTTTGCTCATGTCTTTAACAACTTTAAATTCAGAATTATTTTCAATTTTATCTATAGTATCTTTACTATCAATAATTTGATTACCAAATGCTATGTACATATCTTCAACTCCCAATTTTTTTATGTTTTTAAACTAAATTTATCTGTTTTATTAATTATTATAACTTAAATAAATTAATATATTAATTTATTAACTCAAGCTATAACATTTAACATTATATAGGAAAATAAAAGAACTGCCAACATTTAGTCAGCAGCCCAGTTTAAATATTCATTTTTTATTTAATAATTCCTGCAAAAGCCAAACCTACTAAAACAAGTCCAACAATTATTCTATATACTGCAAATACTCTCATAGGTTTCTTCTTTAAGAAGTTAATAAACATTTCTATTACTACTAGAGCTACTAAAAATGCAACTATAAAGCCTATACCTAATGCTATCCAATAAGTTTTATTCATTATTGAAAAATCAAATTTAATTAATTTTAATAATGATGCTCCAATCATAGCTGGAATAGCTAAGAAAAATGAAAACTCAGTTGCCACAGAAGTTGAAAGTCCTGAGATCCATCCTCCCATTATTGTTGAGGCACTTCTTGACATTCCTGGCCACATAGCTAAGCATTGAAAAACACCTACTTTTATTGCTTGGGTAAAACTTATTTTATCAATGTCCTTAGTAATTCTTTTACTCTTCCTCAAGTCTTTTCTATAGTAGTTCTCAACTAAAACAAGTAATATACCACCAACAACAAATGCAAATGATACAGTTTTAGCTGAAAAAAGTTTTTCTTCTATAAAATCATTAAATTTAAGTCCTAATATAACAGCAGGTATAGTACCTATTAATACTGCTAGCCAAAAATTGAAACCTCTTTTTGCTTCTTGTTTTCTTGTTGCAGCAAATACAAAAAATTCAATTACAGTAGTATAAATTTTCTTCCAATACAATACTATAACGGCTAAAATTGCTCCTAGTTGAATAACTACCTCAAACATATCCGAAAATGCTTTTGTTTGTGATGTATTAAAACCAATTAGTTCTCCAATTAAAATCATATGTCCTGTAGATGATATTGGTATAAATTCAGTAATACCTTCTACAATAGCTATAACAATAGCTTTAAGTATAAAAATAAAATCAATTCCCATGCGTCTACTCCTTTATGTTTACTCAAATTTCATTATAAAACCTAATTACATCAATGTCTAATTAAAATTTCCTTAAAATTTTATTGCTATTAATTAACATATTAATTTATACTCATAAATCCTATGATTAATTCACATAAAAAAAACAGTTAAAAAGTCAAAAAAACTTTAACTTTTTAACTGCAATAATATTATCCTCTTATATTATTAAGTATTTCTTCTTCAACTTTAGCTTCATTTGGCACATATGATTTTAACAAGGTTGATTTTCCTATTATTTTATATTCGCCTAGTGTTGCTGGTATAAATACCGAATCACCCTTAGAATACTTAACAGTTCCATCTGTATATTTGATTTCTCCACTTCCCTCAGTACATGTAAATATATAAAATCTTTCCTTGTCACTGCTCTCAGTTACTTCAGTTTGTAATACATATTTTTCTATAGAGAAATATGGACAAAGTGATAAGTATTCTTTTAAATACCCGTCTTCTTGTATTTTTATTCCTTTTGCATTTTTACCTGATAGGGAAAAATCAATTACATCTAATGCTTTTTGAACGTGAATTTCTCTTCCTCTATTATAATCGTATACCCTGTAAGTAGTGTCGCTATTTTGTTGTATTTCAGCAATTGTTACACCTTCTTCTATTGCATGAACTAATCCACTTTTAACAAAATAGAAATCTCCTGGTTTAACATACACTCTATTTAAATATTTTTCTAAATCACCAGAATTTAATGCCTTTTCAAACTCTTCCTTTGTACAATCTTTAGTCCCTACTACTAGGCTAGCACCTTCCTTTGCATCTATAACATACCAAGCTTCAGTCTTTCCTAGATCTCCTTCATTTTTAAGAGCATATTCATCACCTGGGTGAACTTGAACTGATAATTTATCATTTGCAGTTATTATTTTAATAAGTAATGGAAATCTATCCCCTTTTATCTCACTACCTAAAATTTCAGCCCCTCTTTGTTTAATTAACTCTTCAAAGGTAAGTCCTTTAAATTCTCCATTTTTAACAACACCCATTCCATTTGGATGACAAGCTATATCCCAGCTTTCACCTATATTCCCTTCAGGTAAGTTATCTCTAAAGGCTTCTAGTTCTCTACCGCCCCAGATTCTATCATAATATAAATTCTCAAATACAATTGGATACATTACTAATCCTCCTTCTTAACTGTATGTAGGGTTTTTATAGCAATTTTAATTTATTCATGTTTCAGTTCCGGCATGAAAAAGTTGTTAGCTCAACTCAAAACCCTATATTATTTATAATTAATTATGTGTAAGTTATTATAACATTATATCATAGAGTTATATAAAAAAAGAATATTACTATATAAAAATATATTATATAGTAATATTCTAGATAACTTATTAATAGAACAATGTGAAATCTGGAATCTTTATAGAATCCCCATTACCTTTATTATAATCATCATATACTGTTTTTGCTTTAGTATAATTTTCTTCTATGGCTTTCTTTGTATCTGCATCAGTAATTGAATCTCTTGATTCATATGCCGCCTTTAAATTAGCCATACCTCTTTCTAAGTCAACATTAATCGAAATATAAAAACAACCAGCATTATTTAAAGTTAGTGGATCATTCTTATCTGCAGCATATGCATACCTAACTTCTTTAATCGCATCTGAATACTTTTCTTGATTCATATATACAGTACCCAATGTTCTATGATATTTAGGATTTGCATCATCTAATGAAATTGCTTTCTTAAGCAATGCAATAGCATCATCAGTAGAATTGCTATTTAGTTTTATTAATGCCATGTTATAATATAATTCTGTGTCAGTTGGCTTTACTTGAGATGCAAGACTAAAATATTCATAAGCCTTATTACTATCTTTAGCAGTTGTCCAATAATAATTTGCAATCTTTGCCATAATGTCATAATTAAAAGGTTCTTTTAATAAAGCTGCTCTAAAATAAGGTTCTGCCTCTTTATCTTTTCCTTGCTTCAACATAATATCAGGAATTAAGAAACCATAATTATCAGGATAATCCTTGTTAGCTAGAATACTCTTTTGAGCGAATTCAAATGCCTTATCATATTCTCCTTTGTCATAATAGTACCAACCTGCAGTATGATAACCTATATATGACTCACTATTTTGGCTGATAATTTCATTTAGTAATTTTTCACCTTTTTCATTATCACCAGAATACTGATATATTTTCGCTTGAATTATTTTAACATTAATATTTCCAATATCCTTACCATCTAATTCTGTTAGAGTTTTTTGAGCCATATCAGCTGAATCTTGAGACATTGAATATACTTTAGCTATCCATAGCTTGTAGCAAATCTCATTTGGCTCTTTTGAAGACCTATCTATTAATTTTTGAAGAATTAAATCCTTATTAAACGTAGCTGCTTGAGATATTATGTCAAACACCTTAATCTCGTCCTTATCCTTATACCAAGCTTCTTTTAATAAATCAAATCCTTTATCGTAATCATCTAAAAGCATCTGCATCTTTGCTAAAATGGATAAATCATATGCTGAATCACTATCCACTGGATACTCCTTAACCATTTCGCTAGCTTTATCTTTCTCTCCATTTACCATATATACCGTATACATAGTTCTCATTAATGGTTTATCTTTTCCATAATTATTTAGTTCACTTTCACCTATTTCCAAAGCTTCCTTGTAATTCTTATTCATAAAATATGTGAAAACAATATAGTTTACTAACTCTCTATCTTTAGCTTCATACTTTTCTCTATTATTCCCAACTATTTTATTTCTTTTATCCATAGCATCTTTTAAAAGATCATTGGACTTGTCCATTTCGCCTTGAACAGAATAGATTTCAGCTTCCTTTACTTCCCAGATAGGCCACTTATCATCTTCTTGCAATTTTTCGTACTCACTTACTGATTTATCAAAATCTCCTTGATAGAAAAGCATTTCAGCTTTGTTATTAGCAATTAATGTCTGATTTTTCTTTAAAGCAGTTTTTACTGAAAAAATTATAATCAAGGCCATCATAAAGCAAAAAATCATTACAACTGTAGGATGAAGTATACTCCATTTCTCACTTAAAGCTTTATATTTCTTAATAAATGGATCTATTTTAACCTTTAACTTTTCATAAATAGTTAAACTTTTTTCTTTCATTTTTATTGCATTTTTTATCAGCTTACTTTTTATGGGTTCTCCATTTTTCTTAAGCTTGTTCAATAATTCTTTAATTTTTCCCATTTTTCCTCCTAATTATCCCCTTGAGGTTATAAATAAATTCTATCAAAACCTAAATTAAAAATCTATAATATGCTATACTTAAATTGTATTTACTATAGTTAAATTTTCAAAAGCATTATATATATTAACATAAAAGGAGCCAAATATGAACCTAAAAATTAAACCTTCATTACTAATTATAATTTTTTCAGTAGGGATAATTGCAGGTATTATTACTATATCAAGTGGAAACTTCGAGAAAATATATAATAATTCTCCAAGTTACACCAATTCTCCCACCAATAATGATACTGTTAAAGATTCTATAGTTGAAGTGCCGCTTAACATAATTCCACTACAAGATGCATTTTTACAAAATAAAGATTTTAAAGATAAAACTGAAAAAAGTGGAGTAAACTTGTCAATAATAAATAAGGAAAGTAAAAATTCTTCATCATTGCTTAACTCCAATAAAAATAGATTTGAATTTATTCCAGATTTAAATAATGCTGTTTCTAATACAATTCTTAATGTTCAAAGTAAAAAAATATATATATCTTATATATTTTCAAGTGAAAAACCACTTACATATACTATATCAAATATTCCATACTTATCAAAAGGAACTTTTAATGTAGCTATAATAAATTCTAAGGAATATAATGTTTCTATTGAAAAAACATTGATTGATAAACATTTTAACATTATTATTGTTGAATCGGATACAGAGGCTTCAAGTAAAGTAATAGATAAAACTTTAATAATAAACAATCCTGAAAGTGAAAAGTTTATTTATGGCTTTAGTTTGGTTTATTCTAAGGATACTCCTATTGCTTATGGACTTAAGTTAATTTTCAATAAAATGTCCTATAGTGAAAGAAAAACAGTAATAAGCGCTTTTAATTCAAAAGCTCAAAACTTACCTTTTTATGCTAAAGAAAACTTTAATTATATAGATTTAGATTGATAAAATATCATATTTAGTGTATAAAAAGGAGGGGAATTTTTTTCTTTTTAAAATAAAAAGTATTGTTTGGAATTTCCTTTCTTAATATATTTAGTTATAAGTTACATAATTTTAAGGTGGTGGACAAAATTAGTATTAAATCTTTTTTAAGTATAATCGCAGGAAAAATAACTATATTTTTATCAAGACATTTATTTAAAGGTGGTAGTAACTTTCCTGGAAAAGTTGCCTTAAAACTTGATAAAAAGATTTTAAAAAAAGTTTCAGAAAACTATAAAGTAATTTTAGTAACAGGTACAAATGGTAAAACTACAACTACCTCAATGATAGCAAATAGTTTGAAGAATAATGGATTAGATATAATTACTAATGCAACAGGAGCAAATCTTCATACAGGTATCGTAGCTTGTTTCGTTGAAAATTATAAATTCTTCTCTAAACTTCAAAGATATGCTGTTATTGAAGTGGACGAGGCTAACTTAAAGTTTATTACGGAAGATATTGTTCCAGAAATTATTACAATTACTAATTTGTTTAGAGATCAATTAGATAGATATGGTGAAGTTTATACAACTTTAGAAAAGATATTAGAAGGTATTAAAAAAGTACCTGAGACAAAGCTTATTTTAAATGGTGACGAATCACTGCTTGGTGGATTAAAGCTTAAAAACCCTATGTATTATTACGGATTTAACACTTCAATTAATGATAATAAAGAAATTGAAATTAATGCTGATGCTAAGTTCTGCAAGTTTTGTAAAACTCCTTACTCCTATAACTTTATAACATATAATCACTTAGGTGATTATTATTGCGAAGGATGTGGGTTTAAGAGAGATGAATTAAAATACTACGTTGATAATATAATTGACTTAACTCCAGAAAGTTCAAGTGTAACTATTAATGGAAGAGCATTAAATATTAACCAAGCTGGTGTTTATAATATTTATAATGCACTTTGCTCATATGCAATATCAAAAGAATTAGCCCTTGAGGAAGACAAAATTATCGAATCCTTAGAGAAGCAATCTTCTAGTTTTGGAAGACAAGAAATACTTTCAATTGAAGATAAAAAGGTTAAAATAATTCTTGTCAAAAATCCTGCAGGGTTTAATCAAGCAATTGATACACTCTGCTTAAATAAGGAATCTTTTTCAACAGCCTTTTTACTAAATGATAATTATGCTGATGGAAGAGACGTATCTTGGATTTGGGACGTAGATTTTGAAAAGCTTAAGGATTTGCCTATACAAGATGTATTTATATCCGGAATAAGAATGTATGATATGGCTATTAGACTTAAAATTGCTGGGTTAAACAAGAATTCTTTTATAATTAAGCAAGAGTATAAGGATTTAACTGATTCAATTATTAATAGCGAGAATAATACTGTATATGTACTAGCAACTTATACTGCAATGATTAACTATAGAAAATATCTTCACTCAAAAGGATATATAAAGGAACTATGGTAGGAGGAATTTTAAATGGAAATAAATATATGTCATTTATATCCTGATTTATTAAATGTTTATGGAGATTTAGGAAATATACTTGTGCTTAAATATAGATCTGAACAAAGGGGAATAAAAGTCAATATTACTAACTTGTCACTTGGTGATAAATTTAATAGAAACGACTTTGACATTGTATTCTTTGGTGGTGGACAGGACTATGAACAGTCTATTGTATCTGATGATTTAAAATTAAATAAAGGATATGAACTACAAGAATATATTGAACGCGGTAAAGTATTTCTTGCAATTTGCGGAGGTTATCAACTTTTGGGTAAGTATTACACTTCTCCAAAAGGAGAAAAACTTGAGGGATTAAATATATTAGATTTATATACTACAGGAGGAAGCACTAGATTTATAGGAAATACCATGATAAAAAATGAAGATTTTAACGAAACCTATGTTGGTTTTGAAAATCATTCAGGAAGAACTTACTTAGGAGATGATTTGAAACCTCTAGGAAAATGTATAGTTGGTTATGGTAATAATGGTGAAGATGGAAATGAAGGATGCATATATAAAAATACTTATGGAACCTATTTCCATGGACCCTTTCTTACAAAAAATCCTGAATTTGCAGATAGATTAATTCAAACTGCTTTAGCAAACAAAGGATATGATTATACACTTGCTCCTATTGATGATACCTTAGAACTTAATGCTAAGGAATCTGTAATTAATACCTTAAGCAAATAACAACTTGAAGGGATATAACTATGAAAATTAATAATAAAGTATACAGTGTGTCTTTATTACTAGTTGCAGCTTTTTGGGGATTTGGATTTGTAGCTTCTAAAGAAGCTTTAAACTCCTTTCCCCCTTTTGTTTTAACTTCTATAAGATTTACTGTTTCTGGATTAATTCTACTTATAATCTTTATAAAACGCATTAAAAACTTAACACTAAAATCCCTCGGTTCGGGAATATTACTTGGATTTTTTCTTTTTTTAGGATTTTCAACTCAAACTGTTGGTTTGGTTTATACAACTGCATCTAAAAATGCATTTATAACAGGATTAAATGTTATAATTGTACCTTTTTTGGCTTGGATAATATTTAAGGACAAGCTAGAAAAATTTTCAGTATTTTCAGCAGTGCTTGCTTTTCTAGGTATTTTCCTATTAACTTGGGACGGTTCTTCACTTTTATTTAATTTTGGAGATACACTTACCTTGTTTTGCGCATTATTTTTTGCTATGCATATCACTTTTGTTGGTGTATTTTCAAAAAAGTATGACCCTATTTTGCTAACTATAATTCAATTTTTAGTAACTGGGATTTTAGCTTTAATTTGTTCTATTAAATATGAAAATGTATCTGATATAAATATAAATAACTCTTTAGTTTCATTAGGCTATTTAACTTTTGTTTCGACTTTATTAGCATTCCTAATGCAAAACATTGCTCAAAAGCACACCAAACCATCACAAGCTGCATTAATACTATGTACTGAATCTTTATTTGGTCCATTGTTTTCTTCTTTAGTCTTGAAAGAAACATTAACTATTCAAATGATATTTGGCGGAGCAATCTTATTTCTATCAATAATAATTTGTGAAACTAAGCTTTCATTTTTACATTTACTTTTTAGAAAAGAAAATTCTAATAGTCGTATTTAATATATACTCACTTAAAAGGGGATTATTTATCCCCTTTTATTATTTTAATAAATTCATAAATAATCCTAGCAGTATGTCCCCATACTACTACATCCCCATATTTATAAAAATGTGTAGCATATTTAATTTTTGAAAAATTATATTCCTTCCCTCCTCTTATTAAATGGAATGGGAATTCTTCTCCTCTTTCTACCTTAAGTTCATCTTCATGAATCAAGGGTGTGTTATTAATAAAAAACTCGAGTGGAATTTTTATCATTGAATCCACCTCATCTCTATTAAAATCTTCAGTTAAGCTCTTGAGTCTTCCTACATAGGGATACATTATAAGAGAAAATGGTGTAACTAAGTAATCCATTTGACCAATAATTTCAATATCTGATTCTTTTACGCAAAGCTCCTCCATGAGTTCTCTTACAGCAGCCTCCTTTGGATTTTCTCCTGGCTCAATCTTCCCTCCAGGTAAACAAATATCCCCTGGCTGATGTTTTAGTTTTAAAGAACGCCTTTCAAAAATTATATATGTTATTCCTTCTTCCTCATATAATGGTATAACAACGGAACTTCTCTTATATTTTCCTATTTTTCTTGGTTTTCTATCTTTAAATTTCTCTTCAATTTGTTTACAATTCATTATCAAATCTCCTTATAACAGGTTTTATAGTTGTTATTATACTACAATGATGGTATACTTATTAAGGCTAAAAAGGATTACAACTAAATTATTTTAGTTATAAAAAATTATATGAGAAGATTTGGAGAGATGTATTTTGAAACGTAGAACTTTATTATCAACACTTGCAATTACTTTATCCTTAACATTTATATCTCCTTTCGCACTAAAGACTCAAGCAGCTGAAAAATCCTCAGCACCTTCTGTCGCTGCGAAAGCTGCTATTACTATAGATTATGAAACTGGTGAAATTATTTACGCAAAAGATGTAGATGCAAAAAAGTATCCAGCTAGTACTACAAAACTTATGACTTCTTTACTTTTTGCTGAGAATAAAACTAAAAATGACACTATAGACTATACAGAAGAGGCAAAGAAACAGCCTGCATATTCATTAAATACTAATATGCAACCTATCCCTGTAGGTGGAACTATGACTGCTGACGATGTTATGAAGGCCCTTCTACTTTATTCTGCTAATGATTCAGCTTACATGATTGCTGATGCTGTTGGTGGAGATTCTAAAGGCTTTGCAGACATGATGAATAAAAAAGCTCAAGAACTTAATATGAAGGATACCCATTTTGTTACACCTAATGGATTACATGATGAAGATCATTACACTACTGCGTATGACCTTTCAACCTTAGGAAAAGCTGCTTACCATAATGATTGGGTAAGAGAAATAATGGGAACAGACAAAGCAACTATAACCATAAACAAAACTGCTACTTTCAATGTAGAAAATAGAAATGAAAATTTAGGAAAAGATGGTTGTATTGGTGGTAAAACTGGCTATACTCAACAAGCTGGTAGATGCTTAGTTGCTCTTTACGAAAGAAATGGAAGAAAAATAATTGGAGTTGTACTTGACTCAACAAAGGACGAGCATAGTACACAAGTTTTCAAAGATATGAAATCTATAATTGACTATAGTTATGATGCTACTCAAAAGACGCTACTTAAAGCAGGCTCTGAAGTTGGTAAAGTTTCTCTAGATTATAAAGCTTTCAAGTTCTTTGGACCAAAGAAGACTCTAGAAGTTCCTGTAACTTTAGATAAAGATGTCACAGCATATTCAAATTATGTAAATGATAAAGAAGGTAAAGTTACTATAAACACAGAAGGGAAAGATGCTTGGTCTCTTGCATCAAATAAAGCTACTAAACTAAGCTTTTCAGTAAGGGAGTATAAAGCAGATTACACTGGAAGTGTAAATGTAAAACTAACTCAGTTATTAAAAGCTAACATAGTATTATACGTAATTACTTTAGTAGGAATAGTTGTAATTTTAACTCTAGTTTATCTAATTGCAACTGCAAGAAAAAGATCTAGACGTAGAAGAAGAAGATATTAAAAACTTTTAATATATAAACCGCAAATACAAATGTATTTGCGGTTTGTTTTTATGCTATATTTTCTTTTAACTCTTTCAAAATTTCAATTACATCCATTGGCTTTTCTATAAAATAGTCTGGTGAGGCTTGTCTAAGTTCTTCTAATGGAATCGCCGTATATTTTACACCAATCGTCTTACATCCAGCCCCTTTGCCACATAAAATATCATATGTAGCATCTCCTACCATGATAGCCTCACTTGGCTTAATATTTAAAATTTCACAAGCCTTTAAAGCAGGCTCTGCATCTGGCTTATGTTTTTCAGTTGATTCAGGTGTTATTATTACATCCATTAAATTTAAAATTCCTGATATCTCCATACCTCTTTTTGCAAGAGAAGCCCTTTTAGATGTTACTATTCCAGTTTTTATACCCATATTCTTTAGCTGAATTAGCATTTCCTTCACGCCTTCAAAAGCATTGCACATATTATCATGATTACTTTCGTTATAATCTCTATAAGTTTTAACTAAATCATCAACTCTTTCCTCTGAATATTGTCCTAAGGTCTGAACTAATGGTCTTCCAAATAACATTGCTATTTCCTCCTCTGGAGGTTCAATATCTAATATTTCTTTAAATGCCTTTTTAAAGGAATCCATAATAAGTTTATTGGTATCAATAAGTGTACCGTCTAAATCGAATAATACTGCTCTAATCATAACTTCACTCCTTACTTTAATTCTAAGTCTATGATAATATGTTTAATTAAAATAGGCAAGTATAGGGTTTTTTATAGGAAACTTAACTTATACTTGTTTGAAAATGTCGGCTTCTAGACATTTCCAGACATGTATAAGTTAATAGTTGAACTTAAAACCCTATAATAGAGTTTTTTGTGAAGGAGATGGTACAAATACCACCTCCCCCATTTTCACTTCTTTTTAATCATCATCAGCTTGTCGTATGATAGCCTCATAATCATTTAGTTTGCTATCTAGCAGCTGACTTACTTCAACCAACTCTGGATCAAAGATCTCTTCTTTTTCGTCAAGAAGATTATTCATTCGACTTCTTAAATCTTCTATTTCCATTAGAACTTCTTCCAGATTTGACATAATACCCCACCTCCTTCAATAAAACATTATACTATCTGGAGTATTTTGTCAGTTTATGGTGTCTGAAATATTTTTTATAAATTCGTATAAAATATATCAAAATTATAAAAACTTATTGTGATAAACTAAATATTTATATAACGAGGTATACAAATGATGAGAAAAATATTTAAATCCAGCACTTTAATATTGATGATTTTAATTCTTGTAATAGCTAGCCCTATTAATGCTTTAGCTAGTGCAAATACCGATGTTCAAGCTCAAGATGATGAAGTTCATCTTGTCTTAGATGCTCTTAATTCCTCAAATCTTCCTAAACACTTCCGTAAAACTACAGATAAAATTGATATCAAGGATAGTAAAATTCTTAATTTAAATGGATTAGATGCTTTAAATATTTCAGGAAGCTCACAATTTACAGAATACTCATTAAAGACACTAAAAGAAGCCTTAGATACTAAAAAGAAAATAGTAGTTATAGACCTAAGGGAAGAATCTCACGGCTTTATTGATGGAAATGCTATCAGCTTTAAAAACAAATATAATAATGCAAATCATGGATTAACAAGGAAAGAGGTTATAGCTAAAGAGAAGAAAGACTTGAAAGGTATTCCTAAGAATGAATTTGTAACATTCTATAATAAACCTCAAACCACATTAACCCCCAATAAGATATATAACGAAGAAAAGTTGGTTAACAGTCTTGGTATGAAGTATAAGAGAATTCCAGTTACCGATGGCAGTATTCCTACAAATGATACAGTAGATTATTTTGTTAAAGAAATTAATTCACTTTCTAAGGATAAGTGGATTCATTTCCATTGCAAAGAAGGTATTGGTAGAACTACAACATTCATGATAATGTTCGATTCCATGAAAAACTATAAAGATGTTAAACTTGAAGATATCATAAAAAGGCAAATAATTCTCTCTGGAATTTCAACAGAAAGCATTCAAAGTTTCTATACAGAAAGACGCATAAATTTTCTAACTACCTTTTATGAGTATTGCTCAGAAAATGGTGATAAATATAAAGTAAAATTTTCAGATTGGGCAAAGGAAAAAGGGTATTGATATTATGAAAAGGAAAAGAACGTTAATAATATTAGTTATCTTAATTTTAATGAATTCAAGTTCAGTTCTAGCTTTTTCAAATATTCCAAAGTATTCTTTAAAAAATCCTAAAAAACCAAAATATCTTTATGTATTATCTCAGAATGATATGACAGAAGCTGAGCAAGTTATGATTTCAACTTTGCAGGGATTAATTTCTACTCATTCTTCAAGACAAATATATACAATTAACTCGAACCAACCAGATTATAATATATGGCTAGATGACTTGAAAGATAATTACAATGTAAATTACGAAATGGTAGCTAATCCATGGAGTATGATAGATGTTTTTAAAGATTATATTAAAGGATATGTTTTATATTCTAAAGCAACGCCTTCTGACCCTTCAATTAATAACGCTTGCACTTTAGCTGCTTTAAAATCCTCTCTAGCTATAGATGAATCTATAGAGGATAAAATTAAAGACTTGGGAATAACAACTGTTATTGGTGATTGTAGAAATACTGATAAGTTTTGGGCATATGATAACTTATGGAATAAGTTAAAAAACCATTCCTTGGTTATAGAATTATCCCCTGCACATTCTAGTGCTCTAAGAGATTATGCAATTATGACAAAATCTTTAGTTTTCTATGAAGATGATGTTAATGATTTTAAACTAAGAGAAAAAGTTTTTGGTTCCATGGATTCTAATTCTATTTGCCTTGGATGGGGGCCAGATGAATATAAAAATGTAAATATTGCTTCAAAGTATGGTGTTGGAATGATTGCCGCAGATTGGTCCTATAATTTATCTGTTCTTAGCTCATTTCCATCTAATCCATTAAATCAGAAAAACCAAGCAGTTCCTACAGAGGCAAATGTTCATTATGTGACTTTTATAATGTCAGATGGAGATAATCAGCAATGGAATCTAGGGAGTAACTATACTTCACCAAAGTGGTATGGATCAAAGTTTAGAGGAAAATTTAGTATGGGCTGGAGCATGACTCCTTCTTTATATTACCTAGCCCCTACTGTTCTTAATAAATATTATAGTTCCGCAACAAGTTTAGACAATTTCATCGTCTCTCCTTCTGGAAATTCATATATTTATCCAAGCAAATTTCCTTCTAACGCACTAGATAAATATTTAGAGGATTTAAATTCCTATATGGGAAAAGTTGATGAAAAGTATATAGCTGTTATCGATGATTGGGCTTTCAACAAAACAAGTTTATGGGATAAATTCACAATCAAACCTAATATTGAAGGGATTTTTTATTTAAATTATTCTAAGCATGATGATTATAAGGGCAAGATTTTATGGTCACATGAAAAGCCTATTGTCTCCTGTAGAAACTTACTTTGGAGTGGCCTTGAAGATGAAACGGAGTTAATTAATTCCGTTGAAAACTCCGTAAAAAATGGTGAAATAGATATAAATAATGAAAGTGCCTATACATTTGTATATGTTCATGCTTGGAGTAAAGATATGAGCAATATAAGCAACGTGGTTGAAAGACTTAATAAGTTACCTAACGTTCGAATTGTTACACCAGACTCATTTATGAAATTAATTAAGCAAAATGTATTGCAAAGTAAAAAGAACAGTAATAACTGTTCTTTTTACTTTATACTTCCTGCAGTTATAGATTTTATTATATGTTTTTGTGCTAGGAAATAGAAAATTATTACTGGTATAATGACTAAAATAAGCCCAGCTAAAGCTAAATTCCACTGTTTTGTATATTCTCCAAAGAAAAAGAATGTTTTAAGTGGTATGGTAAGAGTGTTTGGCTTATTAATAACTAGTGAAGGAAGTAAGTAATCATTCCATATCCATACAGTATTTAAAATTGCAACAGTTATTGTCATAGGTTTTAATAATGGAAAAATTATATACCAAAAAGTCTTGAATTTATTACAGCCATCAATTGTAGCGGCCTCATCTAATTCTTTAGGAATACTTTTTAAGAATCCATGATACAAGAATATTGATAATGATGAGCCAAAGCCAACATACATAAATATAATTCCAGCAACATTAAGAAAATGTATCTTTCCCATAACCCTTATTAAGGGAAGCATAACAGCTTGGAAAGGAATTATCATAGATGCAATAAATAATGTAAAAATAAATCCGCTTAACTTACTTTTTGTCCTTTCAAGCATCCATGCAGCCATAGATGAAAATACTACAATTAAAACAACACTTACAATTGTTATAAACAATGAGTGAGCTAAAGATGAAATAAAATCTAATCTTTGGAATGCTTCTTTAAAATTATCAAACGTTACTGAATGTGGTATGGATAATGTATTCTCAAACAATTGCTTTTTGGATTTAAAAGCATTGATAATTATAATATAAAAAGGTGATAAAAATAATACTCCTATTAAGCAACTAATTATTGTTATAAGAATATAGGAAATACGTAGCTTCTTCTTTGATTTCATTACATCTCCACCTCGCTTTTCTTCGAAAAGTATAGTTGAATTAAGGATACTCCTCCAACTATCACAAAGAATATTACCGCTTTTGCCTGGGCAACTCCCATTAAATTAAATTGAAAAGCAGTATTAAATATGTTCATTGCCAACATTTCGGTGGCTTTTGCAGGGCCACCAGCTGTTAAAGATAGGTTTTGATCATATAGCTTAAAGGAATTGGCTAATGTTAGAAAAACACTTACTGTAAAAGCTGGTCTTACTAATGGGAAAATTATATTCTTTACTTTTTGAAATAAGTTAGCTCCATCAATCTCAGCTGCTTCTAATAATTCAGTAGGTATATTTTGAAGCGATGCTACATAAATAACCATTAAGTATCCAGCCATTTGCCATGCCATTAAAATAACTAGGCCATATAAACCTGTCTTTCCATCAGATAACCATCCTAGGAGCCATTGCTGCCCAAAAGCTTTTCCAATTCCAGAAAAAACTTGGGTAAAAATAAATTGCCATATAAATCCTAAGATTAATCCACCAATTAAATTTGGCATAAAAAATACAGTTCTAAGTATGTTACATATTTTAGATTCTCTTGTCACTAACAATGCAAGTCCAAATCCCAGCGCATTTAATACTATTATAGATAAAACAGTAAATTTAAAAGTAAACCAAAATGATTGCTTAAATGTTGGATCTTTAAATACATTTACGTAATTTTGTATCCCTATTAGCTTTACATCTGAATTTATACCATTCCAATCTGTAAAGGAATAATATATTCCGATAACTAACGGAATTAATTGAACTACTATATACGCCAAAAGAATTGGTCCTACAAAACCCCAAAATGAAAAATTCCGTTTTCTCATCTAATCACCCCTATTTAGAACTATTTATTTAAATAATCCTGGATATCCTTAAAGGAAGTCCAGGATTATTAAATTTAATGTATTATTCTATTTCCTAGCATTTTGCCATTCAGTTTTAGCATTGTTAACTAATGTATCCCAGTTGATTTCTCCTGAAATGAATTTTTGAATGTCAGCTCCTAATTTATTTTGTCCCCATCCTGTAGGATATCCCATAAATACCCAAGGCATAGTCTTTCCATCTTTTGAATAGCTTATTATATCCTTTGATAAAGGATCTGCTGGTTGTAGATTATCAGCATCATATCCCTTAAGTGCAGGTATAAACTTAAAATCATGTACTATCATGTCTTTACCCTTATCGGAAGTATATAACCAATTTAAAAAATCTTTAGCTGCTTTTTTAGTTGCATCATCTTTACTACTATTTACGGACCAATACATTGGTACACCTACTGGAATAGAACCTTCCTTAACACCATCTATAGGCATAGGTAGTATTCCTACATTTTGTGCTAAATCTTTATCAACACCTTCAATGCTTCCATAAACCCAATTTCCTTGTTGAATAATTGCAACTTTTCCTAAGGAGAATTTTTGCTCAACTTGTGTTGAATAATCTACACTATTAATAGATTTATCAGTTCCATCTGGTTTATATGCATATTTAATCTGTAAATCTAATAATTTCTTCATTCCATCATTGTATTTAAAATCTAAAGTCTTAGAATTAAATGCTGCTACTCCATCCTTAAATTCATTTGAGAATGCAACATTTGATAAATGTAACCCTGTTACCCAAGTTTCTTTTCCTGGAAGTGCAAATACAGATTCTAAGCCTAAGTCTCCTTTCTTAGAATCTAATGTTTGAACTGCCTTATTTAGATCCCCATAAGTTTTTATTGAAGAAGGGTCTATTCCAGCCTTCTTAAATACATTTTTGTTATATATAAATCCATAACCTTCTAGATCAAAAGGCATTCCTAATATTTTACCATCCATTGTGACAGCGCCTAAAGTTCCATCATAAGCTTGTGAAACCCAAGATTCTTTAGATAAATCCTCTAGCTTGTCCTTCCAATCAAGAGCATCCTGAGGACCGCCAATATTATAAATTGCTGGCTCTTCACCAGATGCGAATTTTGATCTTAATGCTGCACCATAATCTTGTCCACCACCAACAGTTTGAATATTAATGGTAACGTTTTTATTTTCATCCATATAAGTTTTGGCTGCTTTTTCAAGAGCATCTTTTGCTTCAACTTTAAATTGAAATATGTCCAAAGTGACCTTTTTATCATTAGTAGTTTGAGAACTACCGCAACCAACAAGTATTCCCATAGAAACAGTAAGAGTACACGCCATAGCTAAAAGCTTTTTTATTTTTTTCATGATATCCCCCATTTACTAATTATTAAGTTGGTGCAAACGCTTGCACAACTTTAATTTAATTATATATCCCTTGCCAATGTTTGTCAATTAACATTATGGTTATTTTTAGAATTTTTCTATGCATGCTAATTAAAATCCCCATATAATTATTATATTGATATGTTTTTATTATATTCTTTCTTTGTGTTTTCATTCTTAATAAGTAAAAATTACGCAAGCGATTGCATTTGTAAAATCCTATTAATTTAATAAAATATAAAACGCTATATACTAGCATTTTAACTAGTATATAGCGTCATCATCTCATAATTACTTGTTGTATATTTTATTCACTATTTCTACTCTTGATTCACCTAGAACATTTGAAATTTGTAATGCAATTATTCCATTTTTATATACTCTTTCTCCATTTGCATTAATTACTTTTGTTAACTTTTGTTCTAGTTGATCATAAGTCACTAAATCCTCCAAATATGCATCTACAGAATCCTTTATAACTGTGGCTAATTCTTTTGGGTTCTTATAAACTGCTCTCATTATGTACTCCTTCTAACTATATCTTTTTATTATATTTTTAACATATTTATAATATTATAATATGCTTTTCGTTATCTTTCTATATTCATTTACAAATTTCTTTAAAATATTCATATATTAAGGCTACTTTTTTGTTTATTAACTTTTTTTTCTATTTGTGTTAATATTATTATATTGAATATTATGGAGGTAGCGTTATGAAAGTATTAAAAAAATGTTTCATTTATTGTTTCTTAGCAATAATACCAATTTTTATTTTTGGTTGCTCAAAAACAGAAACACCTACTGATGCATTTAATAAATTTAATGATAATCTAAATAACAAAGATTATAAAGCATTATATGCCATGTTAGATGATTCTTCTAAAGAATATATAAATGAAAAAGATTTTATAGACAAATATACCAGCATTTATGGTAGTTTAGATGCTTCAGATATAAAATTGAGTGCTAAAAATTTATCTGAGTCTAATAAGAGTAAATCATCTGAGCTTGACATTCCTTTTTCTCTAACAATGAATAGTGGGTTTGGGAAAATTGATATTTCAGATTATACTCTTAACCTAATAAAAACTAAGGATAAAGAAAATCCGTGGAAAGTTAAATGGAGTGAAAAGTTACTATTCCCTCAGATGGAGAAAGGTGAAAAAATTAAAATTCAAAGGATTCCTGCTAACAGAGGTGAATTAACTGATAGAAATAATGTTAAACTTGCTTATAATGGTAGTGTAGCTGCATTAGGAATACATCCCAGAAAATTTATTCCAACTAAGGATTCCAGTGTACAAGCCTTAGCTTCAATATTAGATTTAACTCCTGATTTTATTGCAGGCAAGATTAAAGATGCTGATAGTAAATTAGACGAATTTATTCCATTAGTAAATGTATCTCTAAATGATAAAGATAAGCTACAAAAGGCTATTGAAATTCCTGGGGTTAAATATATGGAGGTTCCCTCAAGAGTATACACTGGAGGCGAATCAATCGGCTCTTTAATTGGATATGTTGCTCCTATTACCGCTGAAGAATTAGATAAAAATAAAGGAAAAGGATATGGCAATTCTAGTGTCATAGGCAAATCAGGCTTAGAGCAAGTTTTTGAGCCAAGACTTAAAGGGCAAGATGGACTTAAGCTATATATTACTAGAAAAGTTGATAATAAAGATTCTGAAGTCATAATCACAAAAAAGGACGCAACCCCTGGGGAAAATATAAAACTCTCCATAGACTTAGCTTTACAACAAAAAGTTTATAGTGAACTTAGTGGTCAAAAAGGTGCATGTTCATCTATAAATCCTAAAACTGGGGAAGTTCTCTCATTAGTAAGTTCACCTTCCTATGATCCAAATATATTTACAACTTATAAAACAGAAACAATAAAAAAGCAATTTGATACATCTTGGAGTGATATGTCAAATAATAGATTTAATAATACTTACGCACCTGGCTCTATTTTTAAATTAGTGACTGCTGCAATAGGATTAGATGATGGAGTTATAAATCCAGATGAGACTTTAGATATAAAAGGTACTGAATGGCAAAAAGACAGTTCCTGGGGTGGTAAGAAGATAACCACTACTGTTGGTTCTGATAAGCCAATTAACCTTAAAGATGCTCTTATAAGTTCTAATAATATATATTTTGCACAGCAGGCCTTAAAAATAAAAGCTGACAAATTTATTGAAGGAGCTAAGGCCTTTGGAATAGGTGAAGAAATTCCTTTTTCATACCCTCTTTCAAAAAACCAAATTTCAAATGATAATACAATAAAAAGTGAGGAACTTTTAGCTGATACTGGTTATGGGCAAGGAGAACTTTTAATCTCTCCACTTCAAGCTTCACTTATTTATAGTTCTTTAGCAAATGATGGCAACATTATGACTCCAATTCTAGAATTAAGTGATAAAAATCCTCAAAAGGTTTGGAAAGAAAATGTTATAAAAAAAGAAAATATAAATATTTTAAAAGAAGATTTAATCTCAGTAGTAAATAGCCCTACTGCTACTGCTAACCTAGCAAAAATTGACGGAGTAAATATAGGTGGAAAGACAGGAACTGCGGAAATTAAAAAGACTCAAGATGATACAAATGGTACCGAAAATTCTTGGTTTGTAGGAATGAATATGGACAATCCTAAACTTGTAGTTGCCATGATGATGGAGGATACAAAATCCATAGGAGGTACTAAATATCTTGTGCCTAAAGTAAAAAATATCCTTAGTTACTCTATAGCGTCAAATTAGTAATCTTACACTTTTTAATAGAAGTCACCCTAAAAATTTTTAGGGTGATTTTTTTCAACTCTATTGCCTATTTCTTTATTACTTTCTCTATAACATCTTTTTATAAGCTCGTCTCTATTAGGTTCTGTTCCTAATAAAGTTTCGATTGTAACTTGATTTCTTGTGCTAAAATACTTTTCTAACATCTTTTCCTCTAGTTCTTCTTGTGTTGCTAAAGAATAGTCATGTACTATGTGCTTAAGGTTAAATCCGTTATTAATTAACGCTCTTCCAAGCAAAATTGCTCTATGGCAATTAATTGGGTCTTGCATAGCTCCCATAAGCACTATTCTATATCCCTTTATACAGCCAAGTTTTAACCTTTCAATTCCATCTAAAAAATCTTTATCTTCTACTACCTTCTCAAAGTCTGCATATCCTTCCTTCGTATATAACTCTCTATTTTCCCGTTGAGCTGCTAATTCTTTTCCCATATATATATACATAAATCCTCTATTTAATAAAGTATTTCTAATAGTTTCTTTATTAAATTGAACATTATATTTTGAGTAAGGGGTCCCCCTTATATCAACTACGCAATTTATCTTATAATAATTTAACATATCAATTAGTCTCTCAACAGAATAATTTGAATGACCTATTGTATATATATCCATGATTCTCTACCTCATTTTACTTACTATCTATAAACTATTTTTTGCAGTTAAAATTCTTGTAACTGCATCATTTATTCTACTTTCTTGAATTTCACCAGCTTGAACCTTCTCCTTAATAAACCTAACTAATTCTTCATATTCCTTATCATTTTCACCTGGGACCAATGCTACTGGCATTAGAATAATATCTGCACCTGCATTTATAGATTGCATTACAGCTGATTTAATATCATAGTTTTGTGTTATTGCCTTCATATCAAATGCATCTGTAATAACTACTCCTTTAAAACCCATTTTTTCCTTTAACAATGAAGTCATCATCTTTTTAGATAAGCTTGCAGGTGTTTTATCATCATCTAGTGCTGGTACAACTATATGTCCCACCATAATCATATCAACATTATTTTCCACTGCCTTTCTGAATGGATAAAGTTCAACATTTTCAATTCTCTGTAATGGTTGATTTACCTTTACTAGTTCCTTATGAGAATCCCCTGTAGTATCTCCATGCCCAGGAAAATGTTTTGCAGTTGCTAATATTCCCTGAGAATGTAACCCTTCAATAAATTTAACACCAAATTCTGCTACAATCTTGGGATCATTACTAAAAGCTCTGTCTCCTATCACTGGATTATTAGGGTTAGTGTCAACATCCATTACTGGTGCAAAATCTAAATTCAATCCTAAAGTTTTTAAATCACTACCAATGGTACTAGCAGCTTTATATGCATTGTTTGGGTCTTTAGTATTTCCAATTTCTCTTGCTGATTTTGTTTTATTTTCAGTTGGTATTTTATCTATTCTTCCACCCTCTTGATCTGTTGCTATAAAAAATTTATTTACTTTACTTAAATTTTGTATATCTTTAGTTAACTTTTCAGTCTGTGGCTTATCTATCATATTAAACTTAAATAATATAAGTCCAGCTAACTGATGTTTACTCAAAAAATTTTTGGTTGCTTCATTCATCTCTGTAAACTTAATTTTATTTCCATCTTTAACAACTTCGTCAATCGAAAGCATAATCATTTGATCTATTTTTTCTTCTAATGACATTTTATCAAGTTTCCTTTGAACATCATCTGAATATGAACTAACCTCTTCATTTTTAGTTAAGCTACATGCAACTAAAAAAGCTACAAGTATACATGACATCAATATCGAAATATATTTTTTCATATATTCACTCCCCTATTTTATTAATTTAAATTAGGTTATGTAGATTTGTAGCATATATACAAAAGTTTATATAAAATAAAGAGGCTCATTAAGCCTCTTATTTGAAAATTCAAAAAAGTCTTTTTAAAAACACAGTATCTATCACTATTTTAATGGTAGCCAATAGCAGCTATTCATATTAGCATACCCAATGTCTGGGTGATCTAATATATTTCCTCCTGTTAGCCAAAATTTATAACTTTCAGAGCCTCCATGACCACTAAATTGTAGTGGGTCATATATAACCCATGGATTATAAGTTCTTGCAGTTCTCCAAGCAACGTTATTAAATATGCTAAAAATTGGGTTATCAGCATATTTAGTCCAATGTATTCCATCATTTGAACTTGCACAACCAACTCCTTCATGTGAAGAATCTACGCCACCGCTATACCACATCTTAAAGCAGTTAGGTTCTGTACGTATTACAACTGCTCCTTCGCATGCATAATTTTCATCCCATTGCCCGTGGCATCCATGTGGAAGTACTGGCTGATTACCAATCCTAGTCCAATTTAATCCATTATTAGAAACAGCTAATGCAACTTCTTCAATTGAACCATTTGTGACATCATAGTACATAACATAGCGGTTATTAAAAGGCTTAGTTTTATCTATAACTAAGGAACTATTTTCAGGATAGTATAATACATCAGCTGGACCATAACTACCATTATAAATAGAAAATGGTATGAGTTTATCTGATTGCTCTTGAGTAATAGTTTGATCTTGTGTCCAATTTATTCCATCTACAGACACTGCAGTTCTAAGCATATGCGTCTCATCTCCAGGGTGGATATAGGGATCTGGGGAATCCCAATACCAAATTCTATACGGAGTATTATTTCCAAAACCATCTCGACTAAATAAAACTCTTGAATGACGTGCCGTAGCTGAAAGACCAGTTAAATTTTGAGGATAAGTAGTCCAATTTATCCCGTCTGGAGAAGTAGCCATTGCAATTCCTCCATTTGAATCATAATCATACCACATTTTATAAAAAGCTGCAGGACCATAGGGTGCAAACTCAAATTGATCATACCTTACAGTTTGATAATATGCAGGTGTAAGTGTGTCATACACGGGATTATTAACATATTCTATCCATGTACAACTAGGCCTATTACTAGCATCTAGCTTTAAGTACATTTGCCCGGTACATGTATTAATATATATATCTCCTATCTGTCCAATGTCACAGGTTGGTGCATCCATTCCTGTTATATATGATATACCCGGAGACCCTGGAGGGCCTTGAAATCCTCTTGGTCCTTGAGGACCAAGCTGCAAATATACCCATTGTTTCCCTGTATCTCTATAAATGATTCCTTGATCAGTTGCTAAATATAGTCGTCCTTCAATCATAGGTGGAGGCATTTTTGCATAAATTCCTTCTTGTATACTTGGAGTTCCACCAGCATTAATTACATAGATATTTCTATTGCCCTGATTTTGAAAATTATTATTCACTTCATTTATCTTCATATTTACCTTTATTCTAATTAATTCGTATAAATATATGATTTAATAATAACTTCTATGATTTTAATAATCACAATATACAAAAATCATGGGTAAATTTATCGTAATATAGTTTAATATTATAGACTATATATTTCTAGTTTGTTCTTTTAACCATTCTCTTTCTTCTTGAGTTAATTTAGGAGCTAACTTTAAATAAACATCCTTGTGATAATTATTTATCCATTTAATTTCATTTTCTGTAAGCATATCTTTATCTATCCCATCTAAATCTATAGGACAGTATGTAATTGCTTCAAACTTCATAAACTTACCAAATTCAGTTTTAATGTCTTCACATGCAACCATCATATTCTCTGTTCTAATACCATGCTTTCCTTCTCTATATATTCCTGGTTCATTTGTGATTATCATACCCTTTTCTAACTTAATTTCATTAGGTACTTGGCTTATTCTATGTGGTCCCTCATGAACATTTAAAAAGAAGCCCACTCCATGTCCTGTTCCACACTTATAATCTAACCCCTGTTCCCAGATAGGTTGTCTTGCTAAAATATCTAAATTAGATCCAGTAGCTCCATATAGAAACTTTGCCGAGCTTAGTCCAATATGACCCTTTAACACTAGGGTAAAATCTCTTTTTTCCTCTTCAGTAAGTTCACCCAATACTATAGTTCTAGTGGTATCAGTAGTACCATTTAAATATTGTCCACCTGAATCTACTAAAAAGAGTCCTTTATTTTTCAAAATATATTGTATTTCATCATTTGCTTTATAATGCATCATTGCAGCATGATCCTTGTATCCAGCTATTGTGTCAAAGCTAGGACCTACAAATAATTCTTGCTCACTTCTAAATTCCTGTAACTTTTTATCAGCACTCATCTCTGTAATTAATTCTTTACCTACATTTTCTTTTAGCCATTTTATAAACCTTACCATGGCAACTCCATCATTTATTTCACATTGTCTTAAGTTTTCTATTTCTGTTTCATTTTTGATAGATTTGAGATTAGTAGTAATATTGATATCCTCAATTTTCCTAGCTTGATTGTTTATTGAATAATATAAGCTCGCATTTACTTTATCTCCATCGAAAATTATGCTATCTTCTGATTTTAATTTCTTTAAATCATTTTCTATTTCATAGTAGTCACGTAGCACTATTCCTTCAGATTCAAGTTCTAACTTAACTTCATTAGGTACCTTTTGTAAATTTATAAATAAATAGCATTCTTCCATTGATATTAAAATGTTTGAAAGAACAACAGGATTATTTGGTACATCATTTCCTCTGACATTTAAAAGCCATGCTATATCATCTAATGAACTTAATAGGTGATAATTTGCCCCCTTAGTTTTCATCATGTTTCTTACTTTTGTTAATTTTTCACTTCTAGATTTACCTGCGTATTTTACATCATGGATAAATATCTTATCCATAGGGATTTCCGGTCTATCTTTCCATAATTCATCTATTAAGTCTAAATCAATTTTTAGGGATATTTTCTTATCATTTAATTCTTTTTCCATAGCTTTAACCATATTTATTGAAAAGACTCTACCATCCAAGCCTATCATATCATTTTCTTTTAATGTCTCCTTGAGCCATTCTGTGTATGAAGGTACACCAGGATCTACCATCCTAAACAATCTTATACCTGTGCCATTTAACTCATTTTCAGCTTGAATATAATACCTGCCATCTGTCCATAAACCAGCATCTTCTAATGTAACTACTATTGTACCTGCAGAACCAGTAAATCCAGATACCCACTGTCTACACTTAAAATACTCAGCTACATATTCGCTTTGGTGAGCATCATAACTTGGAACTATGTATGCTTGTACATTGCTCTTTATCATTAATTCTCTCAGTTGTTTTATTTTGTCCCTTACATTCATAATTAATTGACCTACTTTCTTTTGCATTTTCTATAACCATTATATACCTAAAACCTCATGATAAAAATATATTGATTAAAATTCTCTTAAACATATATATCTTTTATTAATTTCTATAATTTTTAATTAATGTTTGCAAACTTTATATCATGTTGTTTATAATATAATAGACAATCATTAATTATGTTTATTTTTTAAGGAGATGTTTTTATGGGAGAAATCACAAAATATATCGAAAAGTTTTTAACTTACGATAACCTTCAATTAAAGGAGATTGTTAAACAAGATGAAAAAAGAAATGATATCCAACCATATGTAGGTCCTCAAGTGGGAAAATTATTAGGATTATTAATTAGAGCAATTAATGCAAAAAAAGTATTGGAATTTGGTACATGTCTTGGATATTCTACTGTTTGGTTAGCTCAGGCCTTAAAAGAAACTGGTGGAAAACTTATATCTATTGAGTATAATACTGAACTTTATGAGACCACAAAGAAAAATATTGAGTCAGCTGGACTATCTGATGTAGTAGAATTACAATTAGGAGATGCTAATAAGATAATTAATAATCTTGAAGAGGATAATGTATTTGATATTATACTTCAAGATTCTGATAAAGTATTGTATACTACTATGCTTGAAAAGTGCATTAAGTTAACTCGTAAAAATGGTTTAATAATTGCTGATGATGTATTATTTAAACCTATGGGGATACCTGAAAAGTTTAGTATGCCTGTACATGAATATGTTCAAAAGGTTTTTGCAGATGACCGTCTTTATACTACAATTCTTCCTATAGGAGATGGAGTTGCTATAAGCACTAAATTATGCGACTAATAAGCTATTTTAGCACTCATATAACTTAAATTGTATGCTATAATTTTATATATACAAATTTTACAAGTAAAGGAGATTCTTATGAATGATGAAGCTTCAAACTATTCCCAGACGTCTTGTCCATTTTGTAATAGCAAAAATGTACAAGTAATAATCGAGAAAGAAACTAACGATTATGATGCTCCTAGTGGTTGCTTGGGTTATATCTGTTTAGGACCAATTGGCTTATTATGCGGTCTTTGTGCTGCTGAAGGTACTAAAACTACAACAACTTGTATATGTAATAATTGTGGAAAGCGATTTAGCAAATGATTACGAAAGACAAAGTTTGGATCGCCTTAATGAAGTTCTTTTCTCCAACTTGCCATCAAAGATCCGATAGAAGTTTTTTTCTAGGAAATTATCAATTTCCTTTATGTGCAAGATGCACTGGAATGACTTTAGGATATTTTATTTCAATATTATCAGTTATTAAAATAGGCGCAGCTCCATTAGCTATTAGCATTGTATTTTTAGGAATAATGTTTTTAGACTGGTTAATTCAAACTCTAAAACTAATAGAATCAACTAATATTAGGAGGCTTTTTACTGGAACCCTTGGTGGATATGCCATCATTTGTATTATATCTAATATAATAAGTTATTTTTCAGGTTTAATATTTATTTAAAGGGTGCTTCATATTTTAATGAAACACCCTTTAATAACTTTATGTATTAATTATTTTTACAATACTCTTCAATTGTTTCTGCTACTATCTTAGCCTGTACAACAGCTTCCACTACAGTTTTAGCTCCCGTAACTACATCACCTGAAGCAAAAGTTCCTTTTTTAGTTGTATTTCCCCTATCATCTGTAATAAGAAGCCCATGTCTATTGGTATCTAATTGTTTTGTAGTAGACACTATATTAGTTCTTGGACTTTGGCTTACTGCTATAATTGTTGAGTCACATTCAAAGAATTCTTCTTTTCCTTCAATAATCTTAGTTTTTACTTTTCCTGTTTCTTCATCAATTACATTTTCAGTAGGCGCTAACTTAACCCCATGCTCTGTTATTTCAATAGGCGCTTTAAATATGTTAAACTCTATTCCATCTTCCTTGGCTTCATTTATTTCTTGATTTGTAGCTGGCATATCATCGAAGCCTTTTCTATAAAGTATAGTTACATTTTTAGCTCCATTTCTTTTTGCACTTCTTGCAGCGTCCATAGCAACATTTCCTGCTCCTATTACCGCTACTCTGTCTCCTAATCTATACACACTACTAGATTTTAAATAATCAATAGCGTAATGTACGTTACCTAGGGTTTCTCCTTTAATATTTAATGTTTTAGGATTCCATACTCCTGTTCCGATAAATACAGCTTTATAGCCATCTTCATGTAGTCTATCAATATTTATTACTGGTCCAATTGTTGTATTTGGTCTTATTCTCACACCAAGCTCTATAAGCTTTTCTTCATATAAATCAATTATTCTTTTTGGCAATCTATATTCTGGAATACCATATCTTAATACTCCTCCAATTTTATCATGAGCATCAAAAATTGTGATACTATAGCCTTTTTGTGCTAGTATAAAGGCTATGGTTATTCCTGCTGGGCCACCACCAACTATAGCAATTCTATCTTTATCCTTTGGAATATTTTCAAATTTAATCTCCTCAAGATACTTGGTTGAAATTTCGTCTTCTATGTCATGGAATTTAATAGGCTCTCCTTTAATTCCTCTTATACAATTTCCTTTACATTGATCTTCATGAATACAAACTAAGGAACATACAACTGAAAGAGGGTTATTGTTAAACAATATTTCTCCTGCTTCCTTTAATTTTCCTTCTCTATAAAGTGAGATAATTTGTGGAATTGGTGTACTTATTGGACAATTCTCTTTACATTTTGGATTTTTACACATTATACATCTATTAGCTTCATCTAATAATAATCTTTCTATCTTATCATTCGCCATTTTATATCTCCTAATTTCTCTTTAGACTTTTAAATATATAATTAATTACTTACTTTCATTTTTTCGAACTATTTTTCCCCAATCTAAAAGTGCAACTATTATTGGTTTTATTGACATACCAAATTCAGTTAATTCATATTCAACCTTAGGTGGAACTTCGGCATAAACAGTTCTTTTTACAATATTATCATTTTCAAGTTCTCTTAATTGAAGGGTTAGCATTCTATGAGTTATCCTAGGCATTTCTCGTCTTAATTCATTAAATCTTTTTTTACCGTTAAGTAACCTGTAAATTATTATCCCCTTCCACTTACCACCAATAATATTAAGGCTTGTTTCTACAGGACATTGAATCTCTGAACATTCATTATTTTCCTTATATTCAATATTACTATTCAAATTATCACCTCAGTATAAAAAGTATACTTAAGTACCTTTTTGTATATTATATATAAGAAATGTTCATTCTTCAAGATATTTAATTTTAATATTATAATTTACTTAACCATTAACTATAATATTAAATTTAAGGGGTGACAAGATATATGTCAATTGAAAAATCAAAAATATTAGAAGCCTATGCATGTAAAGAGTTTGATGTAAACAAAAAAATATCTGATGAGGATTTTAAGTTCAGCCGCTTTGATAGGTATAGATTCATGCCCGATTGAAGGTTATGATATTAATAATGTTGAAGATTTACTTGAAAAAGAAGGAATACTAGATAAAACAAAATTTGGTGTTTCTGTTATGGCTGCCTTTGGGTATAGAACAAATAATCCAAGGGAAAAGACAAGACAATCAATTGATAAAATAACTGAATGGATTGAATAAACATAACAAAAAGGAGCTGTTGAATATTACAACAGCCCTTAATTTTATTTCCATAATATATTAGCTTCTTTTCTAGGTACAGTTCTCGAATACTTGATATCTGGATAGCCTATTACCATGCAGGTTACTATTTGTTTGCCTTCTGGCACTTCAAGAAAATCTACTATTTTTCTATTTGCTTGTGATGCCCTTACAAAGAAACCACTAAAGAATGTTCCTAGGCCTAAAGCATTTGTCATTAATTCCATATTTGATGAAGCAAGCGCACCATTTACTGGTGAATCAGCCACTACAACTATTACTGCTGGTGCATTAAAGAATAATTTTTCTTTCCCATTAGGGTTATCTTTAAATTCTTTATACATAGCTACCCACATCTCAGCGTATCTCTTGTACACCATAGTTTCAGGAGTTAAATTTGAAAGCATTGCTTCTCCAACGTTTTTTAAACTTTCTAAAGTTAATTCTTTTAATTCCTGTATTTTTTCTCTTACAACAATATAAGATACTCCTTGAGTGTTGCTTCCTGTCTGAGTAAATCTTCCAGCTTCAATAATTTTTGAAAGCTTGTCTTCTTCTACTGCTTTATCCTTAAATTGTCTTACCGTTCTTCTAAATTTAATAAAGTTCATTAGAGTTTCAGGCTCTATTGTAAACTCTTCTTTATTATAGTTCTTAACCTCTTCCATATTATATTCATCTGTTGATACTGCTTCCTTTGGGCAAACAGCAATACAATGTCCACATTTAAAACATGCTATATTTTTTATTTTTGCTTTACCCTCTACAAGCTCAATATCCCTTGCAAAACAATCTTTAACGCATAAGCCACAACCTATACATTTTTCAGCATTTACATTCATCATAATAAGTTACTCCTCTTCAATCTTAAAATATATAGGGTTTTAAGTCTCCTATAAAAAACCTATATTATATACCTTAAGATTATAATACTTTACTTTAATTTAATCCAGTTACTAAATATTGAATCTACTTTAAAGCCTCTTTTCTTATACATATTATAGGCTACTGAATTTCTTTCTATAACCAAAAGCCCTATCTTATTTACCTCTTTCTTATTTAAAAACTCAATAGCTGTTTCTAAAAGCATTCTTCCGAATCCTCTGCCTCTATAGGGTTTGCATAATCCTATGTCAAAAGACCCTTCTCCATTTTTTATAGTACAATCCATAAATCCTATATTGATGCTGTTATAGGACACAAAAAAATAATAATTTTCTTCATCCGCCTTTTTTAGGTACTCCTGAACTCCATCAATATCTACATAGGAACCATGAGGCATATCACTAAAGGAATCATTATATACTCTTTGATATTCCTGCTTATTTTCTTGAGTTAGTGGTATCAAATCTAAACATTCTATTTTCTTATCTCTATCTTCTAAATACATTCTAATAGCTCTATAATCTATATGAAATCCTAATTTTTCTAACAATTTAAGCCTATCTTCGTTTCTTTCTCCTAAATAAATTTCTTTTGCATTATATAAATTAGCTATAGTAATTGCTTCTTCAATTAAATTTTTTATAATCATTTCTTTTTCATTTGAGGAATCTTCTATATCTAAAAAATGTATATAAGTTGTTCCTAACTGCTGTGCGACTTCTAAAACTATATTAATTCTCCCTAATACTTTTCCACTTCTAAAATAGAATAAAGCTCCATTGCCGTAGTCATATACCTTATTATTGAACATTTCATCAACTTCATTTAATGTCTTTTTTTCTTCAATATTTCTATTTACAAAATCACATACTAAACTTTTCTCTACTTTGTCTAGTTTAATATAACTCTTAATCATTTTGCTCCCCCATTTTTATTCTTTTACCCAATATGAGCTACAATCATTTGATCTTTCTACAAATCCATACTCAACTAACGCTCTTCTTAGGGTAGCATAATCCTCATTTATTCTTTTTATGATTCTATTTATTTCTTTTTCAGAATACTTCTTGCCTTTTGTAAAGTTTTTAGTTATTTCTTTTAATACTATTATTTTCTTTTTCTCTCTAGCAGGGAAATTCTTTAATGCTCCGTTTTCATCAAAATAATTTTTAATGGTTTCTTTCTCTTCTTTATCCGTAATATTATATCTATCATCTATTGTTGTTGCTGTTTTATGTGCATCCCAGATAATATCATCTTCCAATTTATTAATCTTTTTACTTGTTGTCTTTGAAAGTAAATCCATCATTGCTAAGAATAATTTTGCTTGCTTTTCCTTTTCCCTTAACTTAAAACGATGATTTCTTATAGTCGATTGAGCAACTCCAAGCTTTAATGCAATTTCTTTATCTGTTAATCCTTGTGAAATTAAAGTAATAAGTTCTCTTTGAACTTCTGATACACCTGTAAATGATGAATTCATCCCAATTAAGTACTCAAGCATAGATTCATGCCTTTCTTTAATATGAAGTTCAGTTGTCAATTTTGAATCATAGAACTCCGAATTTTTTTCATATATACGCCCTTTTTTAAATGTCTCTTCACAAATTATACATGTATATTCATCTTCTGTTTCGATATAACCTTTTTTTACTTCCTCTATGTTTGCACTCCAAAATAATTCATTTGATTTAGTATCCATAACTTCTTCCTCCCAAGTTCTAAATATTTCCTTTATTATATTATACATCAAAATTAATTTCTGTCTACATATAGATAAACATTTATTATTTTGGTTTGTTTTTGTTTAGGGACGGTTCTGAACTTTTCAAAAAGTTTAGAACCGTCCCCAAAAATCAATTCACTTTGCATATATAACCTTATGGAGAGGTGATTAGAATGAACTACGATAAAATTGAAAATTTAGTTTTACTTGCAAAACTTGGAGAAGAACAAGCAAAGGAAGAATTGGTGAAAGAATTTAAACCTTATATATTAAATCTTTCAAAGAAAACCTTTATAAATGGCTTTGAATTTGAGGATATTAAAAGTGAATGTTATAGAGTCCTATTTAATTGTATACGACTCTATAATCCTGAAAAGCATAGATTTGTTGCTTATGCTACAAATGGAATACGAAATTCCATTAACTTTTTAATTAGAAGTTCAATCAGAAAAGATAAATCAGATGGACCTGAAACCTTGATACTTGATGATAACCTTGAAAACATTCTTTCTCACGACCTAGGTTTTGTTGAAGATGAATTATTTAATGTAATTTTTAGAGCAAAATTAAAAGAGGCTTTAAATAAGCTTGAATATGATGAATTAGAATTAATAACCTTTGTATTTTTTAGAAAGAAGAGCTTAATGGACTATTCTAGATACAAAAACACCACATATAGAAAAGCTGTAACTAAAAGAAATAAGATCTTAGATAAGCTACGATGCTTAATAAGCAAAGAAGAATATCATATGTATTTAAATTAATTCTATTGTTTAAAGTGGTAGTAAGTAATGTATTTATTTTCTTACTTACTACTTTTTTATTAATACCCTAAGTTTTCACCAACAATAATCACTTTTATTCTTCCTTTATTAAACTGACCCCTTATAATCACAAAATCATTGCAGATTCTATTTGTACTTTTACAGTCAACACAATATCCAATTTTAGTGCATGGTGTATCTTTATTCAAACGTTTAGCATCTATTGGTGCTGAATATTGTCTTACTCTTTTTTCAGCTGCTTCTATATCTTTAACAATTTTATTAATCCCTACCACAATAATTACTTGATTGGGACCATAAAGCATTGGAGCAACCCTGCTTCCATTGCCATCTATATTATATAATTCTCCATTTTCAGTAATTGCATTTGTGCTAGAAACAAAACTATCTGAACCAAAATTCTTAATATAAATTTCCCTTTTATCTTTTTTTGTTAGTCCTTCTTTATATTTATCAAGGAAATTATAATCCCCATTTCTTAATAAATCTAATACTCCTGTTTCACTAAGTGTCAGTGAATCTCCTACCCCTACGTTAGAACCAATAGATATGAATCCCTTTACTTTATTAATTAATTCAAATCTATCTTTTACGAAATAACCTTCCATATTACGATTATTCAAATTATTTATTGTTCTCTCTACTTGTTTTTCAATATACCAAGAAATATTATTATCCATGTATCCTCCATTTATAATTATAGAAAAGACCACTTTAGTAAGTGGTCTTTAATTCACGTATTCTTTGTCTTTGTCTAAAATATGTTCTTTTATCCATTGTACCATAAAATCCAGTATCTCAGTAATGTATTTATCCTGATTGCTATCTATTTTACTTAAGTCAACGCTACTTATTTTATCAATAAAATAATCATGTTCCATCTTATGTGTAAATAATTTTTTATATCCAATACTTTTTAAGTATTCCTCTTCAGCAGAGAAGTGAAATTGTGCATAATCTTTTAATTCATGAACTATATCCATAATCCTATCGTATTTATCTAAGTATAAATCATTTTTTAAAAGGCTATAGCCTTTATTAGCTATATCAAAAAGTTTTTTATGTTCCTCATCTATTCTCTCTATCCCTACTTCATACTCTTTTTTCCACTCAAACATATGTGAAAACCTCCTAAAACAAATACTTCTAATTAATATATGATATCAAAATATATTTCCTTATACTGTGATAAACATCACAAAGTGCAGCTTTACCACTACTTCTTAACACCTCAGTTACAGTATAAATAATTTACGGAATGAGAATATTAGTATTGTAAAAAAATATATTTACTACAAGGAGACTTTATATATGCAGATAGAGAAAATAGCTAATAAAATAGAATATAGTGATGACTCTTTTACAAAAAGAGTCCTTTTCAAAGAAGATAAAATATTAAACTTTGTTTTAAATTTCAGACCAGGACAAGGAGTTCCTCCTCACAATCATGAGCAAAGTGATTTACTAGTTCATGTTCTAAATGGTGATGGAGAATTAACTGTTGATGGAGTTACAAATAATATAACTCAAGGAGATGTAATTCATTGTACTGGTAAAGAAGTTTTTAGCATATCGAATACTGGTAAGGAAGATATGTCTCTATTTATTATATTGGCACCAAATCCTCATGCATTATATTCAAAAGAAGTATAAAAAAAGAATCTTTAAATATAATATGCTCCCTGTCAAGTAGACAGGGGGCAGTTCAATATCAAGATTCTTTTTTGTCTTGCTTTTTCTCCTTTTCGTTCCAGTAAGTTAAAGCAACTGCAATAGCAATCCCCATTGCAACCCATGGAAATGCAGCCCTAGC
The DNA here is from genome assembly GCF_016765615.1 of Clostridium paridis. Taxonomy (GTDB): domain Bacteria; phylum Bacillota; class Clostridia; order Clostridiales; family Clostridiaceae; genus Clostridium_T; species Clostridium_T paridis. The sequence goes on from NZ_JAESWA010000022.1 coordinate 470,469, forward strand.
AAACTCTGCTATCATATTTACCTCCTTTGAAACCATTTTATACTTTGATTATTCGTATAATTCTCTTTCCTTTTTCATACTTTTCAAATTCTTATGTTGCTTTATTGTTAAGGGACTTATTAAAATAGCTATAATAAAGTTTATCAAACTACAAATCAAATTAATCATAAGTCCCCTATCAATATACATTACATATCCTATAATAAGGTTATATATAAATGAAGAAAAATTAAGTCCCCATAACACTAGAGTAAATCTAAATATCTTACTATAATGTTGAACCTTCGATTCATAATCCGAATATAAATTTACAAGTTGTTCTTTATTCTTACTTCTAAAATAGGCCCATCTGAAATAGGTGTTTACACACTCAATTTCATTCTCCTCCATAAAATTTATATAATCCTTACTATCAATACTTTTTGGTGTAGATTTTAATAGCTCAATTCTATAGGTATATTCTCCTGGTTCCCCTTCTTCAAATACATATTTTCCTGGAAATGAAAAGCTTAAAAAGTTATATCCTTTATCAGCCATATCATTTATCCAATTCTCTTCCCTCTCATAATCCCAAAAAAGTTTTCTAATAACTTTCTTCATCATTATCCCTCCATTATCCTTCTACCATTTAATATAAGTTCTTCTAATCTTTCAATTTCATTTCTCACTACTTCTTTACCAAGGTCTGTAATAATATATTCTTTTTTTCTACTATCCACATTGTTTTCTAGTATTTTAATCCACGATTTGGAAAGCATAGTATTAATAGCTCCATATAGTGTTCCTGGTCCTAGATTTACTCTATTATTACTCATTTCCTTTACTAATTGCATTATCCCATAACCATGAAGTGGCTTTTTTACTGAAAGAAGTATATAGTATACGGCTTCAGTTAACGCGCCTCTTTCTGAACTTTCTGGCATTTCTAATTCCTCCAATACTACTTTTAACGATATATCTGTTACCAATATATCGGTTACCGATATTCTATATTAATATTATATCGGCAGCCGATAGTTTTTGCAACAACTTTTTGTAATTAATTTCTAAAATATTTTTTAATTAGCAATTTAAATATATAATATAAGTAAGGGCTTCATATTTTTAAAACATAAGATTATGTTAGACTTAGGAGGAATAATATGATAGAAATTAAAGATCTATATTTTTCTTATAACAATTTACCTCCATACATACTAAGTGATATTAATTTAACTATAAATAATGGAGAATATATTTCAATCTTAGGTGAAAATGGTTCAGGAAAAAGTACATTAATAAAACTAATTTTAAAGCTGCTATCGCCAAGTAAGGGTTCTATTACTATTTCAAGTAATAGAATAGGATATGTACCTCAAAAATCAGATTTTATCAATTCTGAATTTCCTATAACAGTATACGAACTTCTTAATTCTTATAAAAAATTATTAAAATTAAAAGACATGGACATTGTCCAAACAAGTTTAGAAATGGTAAATATGCTTAATCATCAAAACTCACTTATAGGTAATCTTTCCGGAGGTCAGTGTCAAAAAATATTTATTGCAAGAGCCTTGATGGGAAATCCTGATTTGATTATATTAGATGAACCCTCAACAGGAATTGATGTAACTAGCCAAGAAGAAATTTATTCAATAATTAAAAACTTAAATGAAGAAAAAAAGATAACTGTTATTTCAATTGAGCATAATCTTACAGCTGCCATGAAAAATTCATCACTTATATATCACATATCTGCTGGAAAAGGACATTTATGTACTCCAGAAACTTATGTTAATGAGTATTTAGGATCGAATGACAATAAGGTTCCTATATTATAAATTTTTATAAACTTATTTGATATAGGTCCAAATTAGTTAAAGTAGCATAGTATATAAATGTAAAAAGCCTCTTCTATTTATATCATAGAGAGAATTCCTTCAGCTTTTTACACTCCTTTGGCATTTTAGGAATTTATCATAAATAGCTATCTAGCATATCCTATTTATAATTTCCTAAAAACAAAAAAGAAGCAGAGAAATCTGCTTCTTTTTTATCTAAATATTCTTCTAACTTTAAATCTATCATTTACATTTACTATCTTTATTCCTAATACATTTAAAAGCTTTTCTAAGCTTTTTACTCTGTTAACATATTTTATATTATTTTTATCTATCAGTTTTTCTACCATTTCTATAGTATCTTTTATTTGATTGTGACTAAGTTTATTTCCTTTAATGCATCCTGAATTTATATAAGTTAATGTAGTCCAAATCTGCTCCTCAGTTATCTTATTTATATCCATAAGTACCCAGGTAAAATCTTTTTTTCTCTCATGTGGTGGATATGCTTCTTTAAAGAATTCAATAAAATAATTAACTGGTTTTGGATCTATATTTTTAACATACTTGCCTAATTGCGCTTTTAATTGATTTTTTAAATACAAATTAGTATTTACTTTTATAGCATCTCCCATTTTCTCAATGCTATCATAGATAAAATTGTATGTTTCTTGTATCTGTTTACTATCTACATTATCTTTTTTTAATACCTTAGTAAGTTCTATGTATTCCAATATACTTTTCTTTGAATTTAATTCTTTATTATATAGCGCTTCCCATACTTCTTTCGCACTTAGTCCATCTAATTTAATGTTTTCATCTATCATTTGTATACCTGCCTTTTTTAGTCTATTATACCATTTAAACTTCTATTATATTATAATTTTTATAAAATGTGATTTTTTTAGGTCAGAAAATTATTCCTTTTAACGTATTTGTTTATGAGAAGCTTCTTAAAGGAGGAAAAAATGTGACTATAAACGAAACAAACTTTATTAAACAAATTAAATTAAAAAATACCAAGGCATTAGATTTTATGGTAGATAACTATAGTAATCTAGTTTTTAAGGTTGCACATAGTGTACTTAATTCAAGTTTTTATTCTAACTATGTAGAAGAATGTGTAAATGATATATTCTTCTCTATCTGGAATAACATTGAAAGCTTTGATGAAGCTAAAGGCGACTTTAAATATTGGATTACAGCAATCTCAAAATATAAAGCTATTGATTATAAGAGAAAATTATATAAATTAAATACTTCTGAATCTTTAGATGAATATATTTTACCTGATGAAGTGAATGTAGAAAATTTACTTATCTCTAAAGAGAATAGAGCGGAAATTATAGAGAGTTTAAACATTCTAAATCCTCAGGACAAGGAAATATTTATTCGCAGATATTTTCTCTACGAAGAGGTTTGTGATATAGCAAAAGCATTTGGTGTAGATAGAAATATAATTGATAAAAAACTTTCAAGAGGTCGTAAACAGTTAAAAACAAAACTCATTCCGTTGAAAGGAGAAGTTATATAATGAATAATATTGATTCTAAAATACAAGAAAAAGATATTTTTAAGTTATTTAATGAAGTAAAAATAGATGAAAAGGAATTTGAGGACTTTGAAATAGATGTTCAAACTCTTCAAAAAGAGAAAATAAAGAAAAATCTTAAAAAGAAAATAAAAGAAAATAAATTCCATAATTCTCTTAAATATGTATCTGCAGCTGCAGCTATTGCCGTAATCTCACTAATATGTATTGAAACAGCAACTCCTGCCTTTGCAGAAAAAATTCCTGCTATAAATTATATTGTTCAGTCCATTAATGATAGATTTGACAATCACGGAGAATATATTAAATATACTCAAATGATCAATAAAACTGTTTCAAATAATGGAATAGATTTTACTATAAATGAAGTACTAGCTGATAATTCTAAATTCGCCATAACCTACACAATAAAAAGTGATAAAAAAATAAAAGATTTAGAAACCTTTGGCCTTAGTAAATTTCTAAAGGTTAACGGTACCCAAAATGGTTCCACTGGTAGCATAATGGGTTATTACGTTGATGATTACACTTATGTGGCAAATGAAGATATTCATACGTCTTTACCACAAGATTCTAAGATGTTTGATGTAGACTTAAATATAGATGATATTATGGGAAACAAAGGAACTTGGAACTTTGCATTTGGAGTATCAAAGGAGGAGATAACAAAAAGCAGCCTAGTATTTAATCCTACAAACAAAATTTCTTTTCCAGATGGAACTAATGTTAATGTGGATAAAGTCGTATTCTCACCAATAGATACATCAATTTTTGTAAACGGAACTTTTAAAAATTATGAAAGGCATAATACCTTTAACGAATGGAACTATGGTAGCTGGATAGTATACGATGATAAAGGAAATGAACTTAGCTGGACTGGTGGTGGTTCTCAATCAAACTTAAATTCTAAAACTTTCACTGGAGAATTTAACTTTAAGAGTATGAAAGAAATTCCTAAATACTTAACCGTTGTTCCTTGTAATATCCTATCTACTGGAGGTGGAGAAACTCACATGGTTAATGGAAAAGAAGTAACTACCCCAATTGATGGTTATAAGACAAAAGAAATATCTAAATTTATAGATGGCAATTTCCCAATAGAACTTGTTCAAGGAAACGTGGGTAAGATCGTTATTAGTGAGGTGAAAACAGAGAATAACATTACAACTATAAGATTTACTGCTACTGGTAAGGCCCCATTTACTCAAGCAAATGAAGTACATGTAAAAGATGAAGCTGGTAATATTGTATCCCCTAAACTCCCTGCACTTCATAGGGATGAAAATAATCCTAATGTATTTACTATTGAATATAAAGCATTTGATAAGAATAAGAACTATACTATCTATACATCTGATCTTAGTAATTACGAATTTAGAGATGACTTAAAATTCAATATCGAGCTTAATAAATAATAAACTTAAAGCCATCCTTTTATTTTAGGATGGCTTTTAAACTATTCAATGTTGTTTTTTCCTTTAATATTACTTGAAATTATTTTTTTAAATGCTTCCGTCTCAGCTTCATCACCAAAGAAATTCTTAGGTATTAATATTGTTTTTACCTTAGGAATATTTAAAATATATAACTCCTTATGATTTGTTGCCTCAGTAATGTCCTTCCAATAATAGATATCCCCGCCTCTCTCAGATTGAACATGGACACCTTTTTTATTTATTGTATATACAAAATCATTATTAAGTGCAGTATCTTTCTTAAAAGTCTTTTTAATTCTTTGCCTTGTCACAATATATAAAGCTAAATACACTACTAAGGTTCCAAACACCCCTGCTATCAATACGAAAGGAATTCCGTATCTTTTATAAAAGATTATTCCATAGACACCTAAAAATAATAGGTATACAACTATAAGCATTTGCTTTGATAATCTTCCCATGTAATATGAAGTGAGTTTTTTATAGTCCTCCAGCGTTAGTTTACCTTTAACTTTAACTTCTTTTTTTGAATCCAAGCTATCTACTCCCCTTATCATCCTTTGTTATTTTCTTAACATAATTCTATCATAAAAACCTTTTCATTTATATACTTTTATTATTTTATAGCATCATCATAAAACTTTACAATTTCCTTCATAAGATCCATATCTATTTTTACATTAGTGCTTAAATAATTTTTATAGAATTCATCCTTTTCACTTTCCGGTATATTTTCTTCACCCTTTTCATTAACTAAAGACTTCCATGCTGCTACTTCTTCTTTTACTTCATTTGTAACATCAGATGAAAGTTCAACTGAGTGACCTCTATCTTTATAACTTATAAATTCAAAATTTTTATTATCACCAAATGTATTTTTATATTTTGTAAAATTATTATAACTTACTACTTTATCATCTTCACTTTGTACTATCATTACCTTGGCATTTGACTTAATCTTATCCAGTCCACCTATCCCAGTATAATTTGCTACCTTTCCAAAACCAATATAATTATATAGTTTTACATAAGGTGAGATAATTGAAGCTATCGGTCCTATCATCCCTTTTGCTTGATTAACTGATAAATCTGTAACATTAGAAAAGCCTGAAAGTGACACTACTGCCGAAATATTATTATCTAAATTTCCAACTGTTGTAACTGCATAACCTCCCCAGGATTGTCCATAAAGTAATAGTTTTAGGTTCTTTAAATTACTCTCTTCCTTCACATATCTTATTGCATAGTCTAAATCTATTACAGCTTGTGGTAATCCTATAACATTTTTCCCTTCACTTTCATCACATCCAGTACCGTCATAAGCAAAAACCCAATAGCCATTATTAATGAAATAGTATATCTGTGGTAAATATGAATTGTGACCTCCCCCACCAAAGCCATGAGATAAAATAATTAATGCCTTAGGTTTTGTTTCTTCTTGTTTTGAATATACATACCCTTTTAGATGTTGTCCTTCATTGCTAGTAAATGAACTCTCAGTTCTTATCATCCCTTTAAAGTCTTGGTAATTGTATTTTATCTTGGTATCATATCTAGTTCCAAATGTTTGTCTAGATAAAATAGTCACCGTAATAAAAATTCCAACATTGAATAAAACAAAAACTACTAGGGCAAAAATAGCTATTTTTTTAGGTGTTACCTTTTTAAACATTTTAACCTCCAAATATTATTGTTTAGGTAATTCATCATCTAATAACTCAAGGAATTTTTTTATTCTTTCCCTATCCTTAACATTTCCATATAAATTAACGCTCAATGTAAGGCTCTCCTTATAACTACTTATGGCAAGTTGAAAATATGGTGGATATTTTATAGAACCACACATATAGGCATCCTTTATTTGTGCTCCCCTAAGACATAGCTTGTCTTCCTCTAAAATTCCTATATTGGTCATGGCTATTAATGGGTGTTTAAACCCAAAACTTATTAGCCTTTTAAAGTTTTTATAACTAAATATTTTGTATATCATTGAAATTTTTATAAATCCATTTAATCCAAGTCCACTATCCTTTTTCTTATTTATACTATCACTAAGTCTTTTCATAGTTTCTAGAAAGCTCTCCTGCGAATCAAACTTTAACCTAGTAATTACTGTTGATGCTAAGTTGCATAAAGCATCAATATTCCTCTCTTCTAAATATCTTCTCATATCAATCATTATAGGAATATTAAGTTCATTTCCGTTTTGTATATCTAAAATTCTAAACATAACTCTATAGTAAGCTGCTAACACTATATCATTCACGGTTACTTTATGCTTTTTGCTATAAAATTTAATTAACTGAAATTTTTCTTTAGAAATATTATGAGTTATAATAAAGGGATGTTTTTTTTCGTCAGAACTTAAGGGAAATGTGTGTTTAAATTGTTTATTACTTTCGTTGTTTTGTGTAATAAAAGTTTTTAAGTTTTCTGTTAACATAAACTTACCTGTAACTCTTCCTATGCTTCTATCACCATTAATAACGAACCTTGGTTTATATGATTGTTCTCTTGTCAAGTTAGAATATATCTCACATAACAAATACATGTATTGCTTAAAACCTGCAGCATCACATATCATATGATTCATGCTTATTGCTAAAGTATCATCTTCAGAATAAAATAAGCATGCTTTAACTTGTGGGGCTTTAAACTCATTAATTTTTGAAGTTATAAAATCATTAAGCTCTTCCTCATTATCTACAACTTTAAATACTTCTTCATAATTTAATCTATCTTCCTTTATCCAATAAGCCTCTTTTTTGCCTTCAACATATTTGCTTCCTAGAATAGGTACTACATCTATAGTCATATCAATAGCTTTTTTTAGTATTGTTTTATCGATTTTTCCGTTAAATCTTAGAATACAATGCAGTACATGATCATTAAATTTATTCTTTTCAAATAGGAATTGTAATTCATCAAATAATTCTGCTTTAAACCTCATTTCTAAGCTCCTATTATTATTAATTATCAAGTCACAAGTTTATCCAATATCTTTGAGTTATTTCTCCATCCTCCTTAACTTCATTTTCTAAGACTCCTCCATTTTTTATAATTGTCTTAGCAGACCCAAGATTATTTTTATCACATGTTATTAACGCCTTATTAATTCCAAGTTTTTTGGCTATTGGTAGTGCAAGCTCTAACATAACAGAAGCATATCCTTTTCTTCTCTCTGTTGGACGAATTCCATAACCAATATGTCCACCATAATTTAATAAATAATCATTTAAACGATGTCTTATATTTATAGCACCTAGAATTCTTTTATTCTCATTAACTAAAAAATATGTATGTGCTGGCACAAAATCTTTTAGACATGTCTCTTCTTTTTCATACATATAGGTTTTTTCTAGCCATTCTTTATAATCCATATCAAGAAGTCTTGCTGAATAAGGAACGATATCTTGTCCATCCTTCTTCCATTCGTTTATGAAATCAAAATATTCCTCTTGCATATCAATATTGGGTCTCATTAGTTCTAGTTTCACACGTCATCACTCCTTAGGAAATTATTATAATTACAAATATTTTACATTAGTTTTCCTATATCTTCAAATAAATTCTTCATCACCATCTTAATTTTTTAAATCAGACCCAAATCCACTATCAAAAAGCACCCCATTTAATGCAATAAATGCTCCTAAAACTAATCCTGATCCAACATTCCCTAATTTAAAAAACCAAGCAATATTTATTGCTATTAGTATAAATATAATGCTTGCCATATTTCTATACAATTTTTTTCTCTTAAGACTTTTTGCATGTTTTTGAATGGGTATAAAAATTCCGATAACATTATTATTAAATACATTAATAAGTACTGAAAAAACTATAGTAGAAAATGCTGCAACTATAAATAAGATTAAATAATCCATGATTCTACCTCATATAAATATTATTTTACACTTAGTTTTTTCCAATATTTCAATTATTTATACCCATAAAGCAAGGTGATTTTTATCAATTATAGAAGATAAAAATCACCTTAAATATGTATTTTGATTTTTTATATTTATATTATTATTTGCCTTTAATGCTTTTTAAAAAATTATTTTTTTCTTCTTCCCCTTGAAATAAGTCAAACCAATCACATATCTCTACTGCAAAATCTACAAATGCTGTTCCCTGGGCAGTAATAATATTCTTGTCTCTAACAACTCTCTCTGAAACAAAATTATTTCTTGGGAAAGGATCTTTTTCTCCAAATACCTCCGCATGTTTCTCTGTCCATTCTACTACTGGTGTTGTGTATTTTGCATTCTGTAAAATTCCGGATTTTGCAAGATATACGGTTCCTGCTCCACATATTGCACTAATAAGCCTGTGCTTTGAATTTAATTTCTCGATTAAATCCATTAATTCTGGTTTAGTTTCACCATACCATCCACCAGGAATAATTAATCCATCAACATCTTCATTTAGCACATCTTTGACTAATTTGTGAGGCTTGTATACAAATCCTGATTTAGCTTTTATAATCTCGTCTGTATATGATATTGTAATTATCTCCTTACCAGCATCTGAATTTAAAAGATGAGTTATAAATGTTATTTCATAATCAGTCATTCCATCAAAAATGAAAACTAATATCTTACTCATTTATATTTCTCCTTTCGCAATTAGGCTATTTATTATCCTGCTCATCTAGTCTTTTCGTGATTATATCAAGTTTTCTGTCAATATCTTGATTCCTTTTTATAAAAGATCTAAAGCTTTTTATTCCATTATAAATAATTACTATAATCGCTATTAATACTACGATATTAATTATGGTCATTACTATTGTTGATAGATTGATATCCATTTTCTCCTCCTTAAAAAAAATTAAAGATATAAATCCATAAGGTACTCATCATCAAATTCCCCATTGATATTAAAATAGTTTTTATGTATTCCAACTCGTTCAAACCCAAACTTCTCATAAAGCTTCATAGCTGTTTTATTGCTTGCTTTAACTCCAAGACTTATAGTTTTAATATTTTCATGTACCTTGGCAAACTTTATTAGTTCGGTCATAACTGCACTCCCTATACCCATTCCCCAATATTCTTTCTTTACAGAAATGGACATTTCACTATTATGAGCTATCCTTTTTCTATTAGATGCACTTAAATGAGAAACACTTATAATTATATTATCTATAATTCCTAAAACCATTATGGTATTTGCATCATTGCTTACATTTTTGAGATATTCTCTTTCCTGTTCTAAAGTAAGCCTAAATTCACCTTTACCAAATAAAAGGTTGTCACTTTCTCCACCAACCACATTTAAATACTTAATCATTCCTTCTGCATCTTCTACAGTAGGTTCCCTAAGTACAAGCTCTTCTCCATTTTTTAATCTTATTTTATTTAAAATGTCTTTGCTCATATATCTATCTCCTTTTTAATATATAATTTGAAATATTAAAACCAAAGTTTTCATAAAAAGGTAGTGCCTCTTCGTTCGCATAAACTACATTTATTGAAATATCTTTAACACCATTATTATTAAACCATTTAAGTGCTCTCTCCATTAGCTTTTTTCCTTGTCCAAATTTACGGTAATCCTTGTGAATAAAAATTGACTCAATTTCTCCTCTTCCATCTTCAATTGAACTTATGCAGTACCCTACATAGCTATCGCTATCTGAATCTAATACTACATCAAACTTAATTATTCCTTTATTAGCTTTCGCATGTATAGTTTCTATTCTTTTTTCAAAAGTAAAATTCATATACTTCTCTTTGAAGCTAATTGATTTCTCAAAATGTACAGAATTAAGGCCTTCCCATAATGGTTTTATTAAATTAATTTCATTAATACCTTTTTCTATTATTGAAATATTCATAATTCCTCCTACTCATTTAAGGATTCTATTGGAACAAACTTAAGTTTTCTTATTGGACCATCCTTAAACTGCTGATAAAAAGGGAAAATACTTATATCATACCCGACTAAAGCTCCCATAACTTCTTTTCCATCGACTTTTTCAGACTCAGCTATATTCCATTTTATCACCTTATATCCTAATCCATAATATTGAGTGGAACCACCATCCTTTATTGTCCCTCTTTTAATAACGAATATAGGTCTTTTATTGAAATGTACTAAGGTAAAATCAGTAACATAGATACATACTAAAACTAAAATTGAGGCTATTATCTTTTTATACTTTTTTAACATATATATATCAACCTTTACTTAATAGTTTTTCTCCAATCATCCCTAATGATTCCATATAGACAATAATCTCTATAATCTCCATTTTCAAATTTATATTTCCTTAGTGTACCTTCAAGAGTAAATCCACTCTTTTCACCAAGTTTTTTCATTCCATCATTATCACTTCTTGTGATAAATTGAAGTCTCATTATATTTTTAGTATTAAATATATAGTCTATAAAAAGATTTAATGCTTCTGTTCCTATGCCTTTTCCTTTTTTATCATTATTAGCTACTAATATTCCAAAATCATAGGCTTCAGTTGTTGCCATAGAATTAAGATAATTAATTATACCAATGGCACGGCCATCCTTATCTTCAATTATGAAGAATGATATCCTGTTAGATGCTACAGCCCTTTCCATATCTGCTAGTGCTGAATCTTTTACTCTCATTTCTGCATCCATATATTCACCTAAATATTCTTGATTTGTATTCCAAGTATATACTAAATCAAAATCCTCTTTACATATTGGTCTTAAGTTGATATTTTTTCCTTTAATCATGCCCGCCTCCCCTTTACATATTATTCCACTTCATAATTGCCTAATTATAGATATTTCTTAAATCCTCTAGCTGCATCCCCGTCGAAACCAACAGACTCATAGAACTTATGTGCACCTTTTCTATGCTTTCTTGATAAAAGCATCATAAAAGAACAATCTCTCTTCACTGCATTTTTCTCAATTTCCTCCATAAGTAATCTAGCTACCCCCATTCGTCTGCATCCACTTGATACTACAACATTTTCTATCACCATAAATGGATCACATTCTCCTATTAATTCACTACAAGCTATACCCATTATCGACCCAATAACTTTACCATTATATTTAGCACATAAAACTATATAATCTGGATTTTCTTTCATCCTATTAAAAGTTTTCTTCATCTTATTAAAATCTGTATTTGTATCTTCAAATCCCTCATCATAAATCAATTTTAATTCTTCCAAATCTTCTTCAACTAATGATGTTACTGTTATCATAATTTTCCCCTTTACCCTTTTAATTTACTTATTTGCATTATTGCAATCAAAATATAAAACTTGAACTAACTCACTACCTACTTTTTCATATTTGCCCTAGCAGTCATCTTTGACATCATTCTTCCAATATATATGGGAAACAAGTATGCCATTTTGGTTTGCAATGCTTGAGAAAAACTATGGCAAATAATAAATTTATTCTTATCTATATTTTTAGCTAGTCCATTTCCTACTTTACAGGCATCAGCTTTAAACTCTTTTGGTACCGGTAGTGGCTCTGAAGATGTTGTTCTAGTTAATGGTGGATGTAATATATGAAAGCTAATTCCACTTGACTCATATTCAATATTCATACATTTAGCAAGAGATTCTATTGCCCCTTTACTTGATGCATATGAGCTTATATTTGTAAAACCTGTAACTCCAACCCCTGAACTTGTAAAAAATACTTTTCCAAAATTTTGTTTCTTCATATATGGCAAAACTTCTTTAGTTAAATTAATTGCACCATAGTAATTAACCTGAAATACTTCGTTATATTCTTCATACGCTAACTCTTCTAAACCCTTAAATATACACTTACAAGCATTATGAATTGCATAATCAATAGTTTTAAATTTTTGTACTACTTCACTTATACAATTTTTCAATTTGGCTACATCTCTAATATCACATTGAAATCCCACAAGTGAATCTGGATACTTCTTTTTTAACTCTGATATTTTATTCAATTCTAAGTCAAGAACTGCTACATTTTTACCATCAGATAAAAATCTCTCTACCATGTAATATCCAATGCCATCATTACCACCAGTTATTATCACTGTCTTCACAATTAATTTGCACCTCTTTATTATTAATAATTACTTATTGCTATTATCGAGCAACTAACCTTCCATATTATATTTATTATAACAATTTAGGTAATATATGTATATTAAATAATACATGAATAACAAGCTTTTGCCTAATACAGATATTAAAAGTTCAAATCCCCATGATCCAATTGTAGTGAATGCTTTACCTGAACCATAGCTTTTATTAGGAAGAGTTATAGACCTTTTAATACCCTATTTAAATAAAAAAGGCTTATTACAAGCCTTTTTATTTATTGTAACAACATATTATGAATATCCCACCCTAAAACACCTGCACACATGCCTTGATTAGCTAGAATAATTATATCAGTTTCAAGTTCAGGGTAATAATAAAGCCTAGCACTAACTCCGTACTCTTCTCCAGTATGTCCACACCTAACTATATTATTTTCTTTATTGAGTACAAATGAATTACCATACCCATACATCCATGTGTATCCTCTTGCACCATTTGCTTCTTCATCTATAACTTTAGGAATAAACATCTCCTTGCTAAGTCTTTCTCCCAAAAGGTTATTATTCCTTAACGCTTTGATAAATTTAATCAAATCATGCGCTGTTGATGTAGCCCCGCCATCTGCTGCTGCATCAGGGGTAGTTGTATAAATATTTTTGTTCCATTCAATTATTTCACCATCAGAATTTCTTATAGCTTCATACCCTTCTGCAACTCTTTCATAAACCTTATCTAAAGATAAAAAATCTGAATCCTTCATACCTATCTTATTAAAAACATTTTTTCTGACATAATCAAAATAAGATAACCCAGATGCTTTTTCTATGATTAATCCTAATAAAATATAGCCTGCTCCATTATAATGATATTTTTTTCCTACTTCATTAATTGGATCTTTATCTATAAATAGCGAAATATAATCTGAGTTTGTACGAATTTTATATATAGGAATCCTAGACCATATTCTCTCCCATTCCTCATCCCCTAGGCTCTCGTCATAGTAATCTCCAATGCCTGAAGTATGAGTGAGCAAACTTTCAACATCAACTTCCTTTGGAATCTTAGTATTAGAAAGTTCTAAGTACTCAGTAACCTTAGTATCAAAATCTATTTTTCCCTCTTCTATTAGTTGTAATATAGCTACAGCTGTAAACATCTTTGATATAGAAGCTATTCTAAATCTTGTTTCTATTGTATTTGGAACCCTCCATGACTTATCTGCATGTCCATAGCACCCTGAAAAAATCTCTTTGTCCCTTTGCATTATAAGAACAACTCCTGAAAACTCTTGTTTTGCAGTCTTTTCTCTTATAACATTGTCTAGTTCTTTTAATCCTCTCATACATCATCCCTCATTTTCTTATTTACTATCCTTTAGTTTTTTCTTCTTTAAGCATTCCTCTGGATTTATAATTATTGGTTCCCATATCCCATTTTCTGCTTTCTCATATTCTCCAATTTTGAAATCTGTATCATTTGTTAGTTTAATAAACTCAATCATATACATATTTCCATCTGTTCCTTTAAAGGGAACTTTTTTTATGTATCCCTTTTCTTCAGATGGCATTCTCTTTTGAACTAAATTACACCAGTACCCATATTCTATATCAACTACACTTTCTCCAAAAAAAGACCATCCATGATAAGGTGCACATAGATAGTTTTCTCCATAAAAAATCATATCATCTATTAGATACTTTTCATCTGTCTTAGTTACATATAAGTATCCATAATAGTATGCAAAGTAAGTTGCATCTTTTTCTGACCCTTCTATAGTTTCAAATTCCACAAAATATTTTATTGCTTCAGGATGTTCTTTATCTGATTCTACCCTCTTTAATTTCAAAAGGTTTATATGAAGTATATTTTTAAATGATTGTAGATATTTCGTATACCTTTCCCTATTCTGATAACTTTCAGTTAAAAACTTATATGCAATTGGATATGGTGCTCTAGTATCTCCAATTGACCCACAACCTGCTTTTTTACCTTCTTCATAATTTGAGGCTTCTCTTAATATACTAAAATAATTAATTATAGTATCTTCTGGAGTTTTAAATAGATACTCAGGTAATTCATTTTTTTCAGCTACATCCTGATAAAATTCATAGTGAAATTCCTTTGTATTAATTATAGGTAATTTAGATGGTCTAAAATACTTTTCTACATCTTTGTCTAATCTAGAATTAGTAGCATTTTCTTTAATTTTTATCCTTACTAATTTCCCACCTATTATACTTCTCTTTTCGTTTGCCATATTTAAATTCATCAACCTTCATATTCTATTACTATATTTAGAATATATTTCACAGGTTTTATAAATAGACTTATCCCATGGGTGTATTATTTAATATTTACGTGCCTTAAGCAAAAATAATGAATAGTCAATTTCTTTATCATCTATTACTTTTTCATCTCTATAGAATGTCTTTATTTCAACATCTCTAAAACCAATTTTTAATAGTATGCTTTTCAATTCTTCTTGATCAAAACCATTATGACCTTTAAAATCAGGTTCATTTCTATGAAAGCTTCCATCTTCCTTATCCAAATCTATAATACACAGAGTTCCTAATGTATTTAATAGCTCATAAAAATTCTTTATTATTTTAGAAGTGTCTTTAATATGGTGCAATACCATAGAGCTAAATATTACATCAAATTTCTTTGATGTGAATTCCTCATTGAGTATATCTATTTTACATGGAGTCATATTATTTATTTCATACTTAGTAATTTTATCTTTTAAGATATCAATCATCCCTTGAGAGGAATCCACAAGAGTAATACTTTTAAACTTTTCATAAATATTGAAGCTTATAAGACCTGTACCGCATCCGAATTCCATAGCAGTAGGATTATCTTTGATATCTATTGATTTTATTATTTCATTCGATATTACTTTAGCTCTTTTAATTCTAATATCTGTGTCCCAGTTCTTTGCGTATTCATCAAAACTCATACTACCCTCTCCTATTTTTTAAATAATCTTCCTTTAGTAGCCCATAGTACTCTAAATCTACAATACCTTTACCTGGCCAGAAATTTCCTTGTCTTATAGTCCCTTCTTTTAAAAATCCATTTTTCATTAATACATTTTTAGAGGGATTGTTATCTAACATAACTTCTGCATTTATTCTATTTACATTAATATGTTCAAATAAATACGAAACAATAATAGATACAGCTTCTGTTGCTATTCCTTTTCCCCAGCTTTTTTCTTCTAGAAAATATCCAAGGGTAAGCATATCTACTCTTTGATTAATATTAAAAACATCAATAATTCCTACTAATTTAAAACCATTATTTTCACTATATATTCCCCATTTAACCTTATCCTTCTTATTGAAATCTCTCCCAAAATGACCAACCATATTTTTCACTGTGTTTTTATTTTTCTTTGGAATAATGCCACAATATATAAAAATCTCTTCATTACTATATATTGAAAATAACTCTTCAACATCCTTATCTTCAACAGATTTTAATATTATATTTTCACCTTGAAGCTTTGGAATCTCAGAAAAAAGTAATTCTATATTCATGTAAATAACCTCGTACACTAATAATTTATTTTCAATTTTACCATAAATAACATAATAAGGATAGTTCAGTGATACTATCTGAACTACCCTCATATGTTATTTTATGTTTATCGCATCTCCAGTCTTCATTGTAAGCCCAGACCTTGTTTTTCTTATATAGTACTTCTTATCTCCTTGCATCTCTCTTTCAATATAGTATCCATCTTTTCTATTTGGGTCTTTTCCAATAGTACTTAGGGCAAAATCATTTTCATCTTCTCCGTAAATATATATATAACCCAATTCAGCTAATGTTTTTTCCCCATTATCATAATACACTCTTATTTTATTATCTGTTTTATCTATTCTATATACTTCTCCTTGGGACTCCTTAGAAAACTCTAATTTTTGTGGTAACGTCATTGCTTCAGTTATTTCTATATCTTTGTTATTTATATCCTGTGGATTTTCGTCTATATTCTCAATATATAGTGGGATAACTTTTATGCTTTTTGCACTTTTTACTTTATCATAGGTCAACTCCTTAATAAATGCGTGTCCTCCATCATCACTAGACCCCCAATTTATAAATCTATATCCAATACCATCAACTTCAATTAAGAATTTTCCACACTTCTCTAAATCAGCAGTAGTAAATCTAATCTCTGTTCCTAAAATTGTACTTTGCATCTCTTTTAAATATATCTTTTCATCTCCAAATTCAAGCATCTTATCCAATCTCGTATTCATAACCTTATCAAAAGAATTACTAAAATCAACCTTAAAATTAAAGTCTGCACTTACCTTCTCAATGCCATCTAATCCAAAAGAATGAAGATGCAATTTGAGATCTCCTCTTTTCTTAAAGGTTCCTCCTTGAATCTCTTCTTCATTAACTAAAAGTGCATTATGTTCATCGATATATTCTACATGTTGTCCTCCTGAACCAGACTTTGGTTGATTTTCAGGGAAATCCATTATAATTGTGAGATTATTAAGTAATGAAGTTTTCTTATCCTTTTCAAAAGGTTTTTTAGAATTTACCCTAATTGCAACAACAGCTTTAGTTGGGGTAACTACTACTTTGTCAATAGTAAACGAATATCCATTATTCTCTTGGGTTTGTCCAACCATCTCTGAAAAGTCTTTATATTCTTTATAGTATCCTAGTTTTTCATAAACCTTATCTAAAAGCTTAATATTTTCTGCAAATGCTGGTTTAGATAAAAGTATAATGGATATTGAAATAAAAACAAAAGCTAAAGCTGCTATAGATAGTCTTTTTATCCAATGTTTCTTGGACCCTTTATTTATTGAATCCTCATTTATTCTTTTTCTTAATACTTTTTTAGTTTTCTTTATCTCAAACTCACTTAACTCAACTGGTATAGTTTCAAAATCCTCTTCCTTTATATCTAAACCTTTGGATATCCTCATGATTTCTAAGTCGTCCATACTAAACTACCTCCTCACTAAAAAGAAACTCCAATTTCTTTTTACCTCTAAGAATCCTATTTGATACTGCTGAAACTGACATACCTAATTTTTTAGAAATATCTACAATTGATTCCTCTACAAAGAATCTTCTTAAAAATATTTCCCGTGTTATATCCTCCATTGTATCTATTTCCTTCAAAATTCTATCCCTAGTTTCTTTGTGTTCTAATTGTTTCTCTAAGGATATCTCATCTACTACCATAAATTCTTCTAAGGTTGATGTGGCTCTTCTATCTTTTTTTCTTACCTCATCTATAGCAATTCTTTTTGTGATTACTACAATCCAGCTAACAAAATTCTTATAATCCCCCCTAAATGATTGAATATTATTCCATATTCTTAGTAATGAATCATTCATACATTCTAAGCTTGTCTCTCTATCATTTAACACTGAATAGGAAACTTTAAATAAAAGATTACCATATCTCTCAACTAGATAATCCAATGCCTTTTCATTCTTCCTAGCTAGCTCTTGGATTAAATTATTATCATCAATTTCCAAAAAGTTCACCTCCAATAGTTACTCAATTATATAAACGTATTAAATTTAAAAACTCTCTCTCTATTTTCAAAAAAATTAACCTAACTAAAATTATTAGTTAGGTTAATTTTACTATAATACATAACACGATTTAAAATTATTTTACATTCTGTATACCATTTAAATATGGATTATAAGTCATGTAAGCATGATTTTCAGTGACATATTCATCCTTAATAAATCCTATATTATCATATACTTTTCTATAAATAGTATTGTTCCTTATATAGCCACCCCAAAGCCCAGGTGTTATTGAATGATCTTTTTCATAAACTTCATATTGTAACATAGACGATTCTGAACTTCTCCATTCTCCAACAAGTTCATCTTTAGTTAAATAAACTGCAAGCTGAAAATCGCTATTAGTTCCGTTATATATCTGTAAATCTAGTGAACTATATGAACAAGTTGCCCCTGAACCAAAAGGCTGAGTTCTATTTGAATCTGGGAATATATCATGGCTATGCCTATGCCTTTCAGTAACTGTTAATTGAGTATGCAATGTCATCCAATATATTAAATTTGAAAGCTGACAAAGCCCCCCTCCTACTCCTGATTTAAATGTTCCATCTGGATATAGTACTAGACCATCTAGATAGCCTTTTTGATAAGTGAGTCTTCCTATAAGCTTCCAATATGAAAAAGTTTCGCCAGGTTTTATTACTAATCCATTTACCTTTTTAGTTGCTATTCTAAGATTTTGAATCTTATTAATTTGCAACTGCATATCCACCCCTTTTAATTTTCTAAGAAGAGGTGTTCTATGCTGAAAAATAATGTTTTGATAAAGCTCTTCATTTAAATATTCAGAGAATTTCTTGTTACTGAAATGCCATTCAATGACTCTCTTTACATCATAATATTTCTTTCCAAAATATAACCTTAGTTTTGAACGATTAATTGGCTTCCTCTCAATATATCCCATACAAACTCCTAATTTACAAATTTATTATAAACATTATATTAGTTATATTTTTGCATTATGCTCTATTAAGTTCGATTAGTACTCCACCGCCATTTAAAATAAGTGTATTGTCATCTTTTATAAAAAAAGTACATCCTTTTCCCGAGGCATCTTGGGCTTGAACTTCAGTAATTGTTCCATTCTCTATTCCTAAATCCTTAAGCTTTAGATTTATTCTGTAATCATTCCAAAGGTCATCTTCATTTAAAATTCGTTTTGTGTATTTAGGATTAGCTGCAACATCTTTCATTGAATCTAATGAATCTCTAAAACAAGATGCACTTTCCTTTGAAAAACTAAATTTCATACCTATTATTTTATCTACATCCTCATTCGAAAAAGCACTTACTTTTGCAAAACCTAATTTCTTTTTAGCTACCCAATTGCCATAAAATTTTTCTTCTTGTTTATTACTTGTTGATTGACTTGATGTATTCTTAACTGAATTTAGAGCCTTATTATTATTACTTGAATCTATTGTATTAGATTTAGCCTCTTCAGCGCTTGAATTTTCTTTATTGTTAGTCTGTGAAACGCTTTGATTATTTTCTTTGCTAACTTGTGCACCCTCATCTTTTTTATTTCCACAAGCTACAGAAAATGCACTAACTACTACTAATAGAATTGTTATTATCTTTTTCTTCATTTACAATCCCCTTATACATTAATTTAATTATAAATTGCAATTACTATACTTTCTCTTTTTACAGTATAATACATTTTTTTCAATTTATCCATTAAGGTTTTGTTACATATTCCTTAAGAAAAAGAAACCCCTATGAACTGCCTTCAATCGAATAGATGTGGCAATTCACTAGGGAGTTTCTCTAATATTTTCGCTAATATTTATTTTACACTTTCGCCAAGGTAAGCTTTTTTAACTTCATCATTATTCAATAAATCAGCTCCTGAGCCTTTTAATGTAATTTTACCAGTTTCCATAATATAGCCAATATCTGCAATTTTTAATGCAGCATTAGCATTTTGTTCTATTAAAAGAACTGTGGTACCTTCTTCATTAATTTTTTTAATTATTCCAAATAATTCTTTTACTATTATCGGTGCAAGACCTAGAGAAGGCTCATCCATCATTATTAATTTAGGTCTAGACATTAAAGCTCTTCCTATTGCAAGCATTTGTTGTTCTCCACCTGAAAGGGTTCCTGCTAACTGCCAGCTTCTTTCTTTTAATCTAGGAAATAGAGAATATACATTTTCAAGATCTTCTGATATTTCTTTACGATCTTTTCTTGAATATGCACCTATCTTTAAGTTTTCAAGAACTGTAAGGTCAGCAAAAACTCTTCTTCCTTCTGGAACTAAAGCTATTCCTTTCTCAACCATCTTTTCAGTACTTAATTTAGTTAAATCTGTTCCTTCATAACTAATGCTTCCACTTTTAGGTTTTACCAGTCCTACTATTGATTTTAATGTAGTACTTTTACCAGCCCCATTAGCTCCAACTAAAGTGACTATTTTGCCGCTTGGTACTTCTAAACTTATATCTTTTAATGCCTCAATTCCTCCATACGACACCACTAAGTTATCTATTTTAATCATCTTCAGACACCCCCAAATATGCATCTATAACCTTTTTATCATTTTGTATTTCAGAAGGTGTTCCTTCAGCTATAGTAATTCCATACTCAAAAACTTGAATCTTATCTGATAAACTCATAACCATTTGCATATGATGTTCAATCATAAAAATTGATAGCTTAAACTTTTCTTTTATTTCCTTAACAAAGTCTGTAAGTTCATCTGTTTCTGTAGGATTCATACCTGCTGCAGGCTCGTCCAGTAGAAGAAGTTTCGGATTTGTTGCAAGGGCTCTTGCTATTTCAAGCTTTCTTTGTTTTCCATAAGGAAGTGATGTAGCTTTTTCATACTTTAAACTTTCGAGTCCTACTTCTTTTAGTAAATCTAGAGACTTCTCAACCATTTCCTTTTCTTCTTTTTTATATTTAGGAAGATTAAATATAGCTTCCATAAAGTTTGATTTAATGTGAACATGATTTGCTATTAAAACATTATCTAGTACTGATAAATCTTTAAATAGTCTAATATTTTGGAAGGTTCTTGCTATTCCTTTTTGTGTTATAAGGTCTTGTCTAAGTCCTGTAATATCATTTCCTTCTAATATGATTTTCCCTTTTGTGGGAGTATAAACATTTGTTATCATGTTAAAAGCTGTTGTCTTACCCGCTCCGTTTGGACCTATTAAAGAAACAATCTCTCCATCATTAATTTCTAAATTAAAATCATTTACTGCAGTAAGTCCTCCAAACTGCATTGTTGCATTTTCAACCTTTAATAACGCCATTATTTACTTCCTCCTTCTGTTAGAGGTTTATCACTTGAGTTTTTAAATATTCCTTTCCAAGAGAACTCTTTTGTTCCCATTATTCCATTTCTGAAGAAAAGAACTATAACCATAAGTATTGCTGAGAAAACTACCATTCTTAATCCTGGAACTCCATTAAAGCTTATAATACCAAAATTAAAATGTTTCTCCATATCTAAGAATCTTAAAACTTCTCCTAGAATAGTTACTACAAAAGCTGAAATTACTGTACCAGTTACGCTTCCCATTCCACCTATAACAATTATTAGTAATATATTAAATGTAAGAACAAACTTAAACATATTTGGATCTATGGTTCCCATTAAGTTTCCTAGAAGACCTCCTCCAACGCCTGCAAAAAATGCTCCAATGGTAAATGCGATGGTTTTATGCTTAAATAAACTTATCCCCATACTTTCAGCTGCTATTTCATCTTCTCTTATAGATTTTAATGCTCTTCCATAAGAACTATTCATAAGTGAAACTATGATTATAATAGTGAATATTGCAATACCGAAACTCCAATACAAATTAGTTTTATGTGGAATACCTCTTAGTCCAAGTGCACCATTAGTAACATTTTGAGCATTAGTTACAACTATTCTTATAATCTCTGCAAATCCTAATGTAGCAATTGCTAAATAGTCACCCTTAAGTCTTAATGCTGGAGCTCCAATTAAAAATGCTATTAATGCAGAAACTAATCCTGCTATTATTAATGCTGGCAAAAATGGAATTTGTATATGGTTAAGTGGAGAAATCAAGGATTCTAAAAAGAAGTTTTGATTCTTTACTCTTTCGGACATTGTTAGAAGCGCTGTTGTATAGGCTCCTATAGCTATAAATCCAGCATGTCCAAGCGAAAACATACCTGTAAATCCATTTATTAAATTTAAACTTAAGCCAAGTATTGTATATATTGCACAAAGATTTAAAATTCTAATTTTATATGTGTCCAAGCCTCTGTTGGCGGCTAAGAGTAATAGAAATATGATTAAAATTAGTCCTATATTTAAAAGTTTTCTTTTATCTTTCATACTTACACCTTCTCTGCTAAATTTTTGCCCATTATACCAGTAGGTTTAAATAGTAATATTACTATTAGAAATATAAATGCAAAGGCATCTCTATATCCAGTTAAGCCTGGAAGGAAAGCAACTATCATAATTTCACCAATTCCTAATATGAAGCCCCCAATAACTGCTCCTTTGATGTCACCTATTCCCCCTATAACTGCAGCTATAAAGCATTTAAGTCCTGGGATTATTCCCATAGTTGCAATTATCTGTGGGTACTTAACAGACCACATCATTGCCCCAACTGCAGCTAATGCTGAACCAATAGCGAAGGTAAAGGATATTATTCTATTTACGTTTATACCCATAAGTCTTGCTGTATCCACATCCTTAGAAACAGCTCTCATAGCCATACCAACATTTGTATGATTAACTAAGTATAAAAGAACAAATAATAATACTAATGTTACAACAGGAATTATGAATGTAAGATTTTGAATAGATACTCCCCCTATAGTAACAACATTTGTAAATATATCAGGTGTTGGGAAAGCTTTTGGCATTCCCCCAAATAAAACTATCGCTAGATTTTCAAGTAAGAAGGAAACTCCGATTGCAGAAATTAAAACTGAAATCTTAGGCGCACTTCTAAGCGGTCTATACGCTGTAAATTCAATAGACATTCCAAGTACTGCAGTTATAACTATTGCTATAATAAATGCAAAATACCAAGGAAGATTAAATGTAGCTACTCCAAAAAATGCAAAGTAAGTTGCCATCATGAAAATATCTCCATGAGCAAAATTAATAAGTTTTAATATTCCGTAAACCATTGTGTAACCTATAGCAATAAGTGCATATAAGCTACCAAGGGAAATTCCATTTGTTAAATGTTGCATAAATATACTAAAAGTCATGATTCCACCACCTATTTTTTAATTATCTGCTTTTATAGTATCGAGATAAGTAAACTTGCCATTTTTAACTTGTTTTAATACTGCATCTTTTACTGCATTATTATTTTCATCTATTGTTATCATACCTGCTGCTCCTGGGAAGTTCTTTGTCTTAGCTATTTCATCCCTTATTTTTACTGGGTCAGTAGAATTAGCTCTCTTAATTGCATCTAATATTAAAATATAAGCATCATATGATAGTGCAGTTACTGCTGCTGGTTCTTTCTTATATTCTTTTCTATACTCTTCTAAGAATTTCTTTGATTCATCTGTTATAGGAGTTTCACTTGCAAAGAAAGTTGAAAATACTGTTCCCTCCACTGCATCTTTTCCTATATCAATAAATTCTGGTGTTTCCCAAGTATCTCCACCAATAATAGGAGTTTTTATTCCAAGTTGTCTTGCTTGTTTAATTATTAATGCACCTTCAGTAAAGTTACCCGGCGCGAATATAACATCTGGATTCTTACTTTTTATATTAGTTAGTTGTGCTGAAAAGTCTTGATCTCCAGTATTATAATTTGCTTTTGCTACTATAGCATTCTTATCTCCAGTAAACTTAATAAAAGAATCAGTGAAAAACTTGCATATTCCTACAGAGTAGTCACTTGAAACTTCTTGAAGTATTGCAACTTTTTTTGCCTTTAGCTTTTCAGCTGCATACTTAGCCATTACAGTTCCTTGAAAAGGATCTATAAAACATACTCTAAAATAGTAATCATTTCCTGCAGTTACTAGTGGGTTTGTTGCAGAAGCTGCTACTGCTGGCACTTTTGCATCCATAACCACATCACCTGCAGCCATAGAATTACCACTTCCCCAGCTTCCTACTATAGCATTAACATTTTCTTGTTCCACTAGGTTTGCTGCTGCACTTGCTGCTTCAACCTTATCTGATTTATTATCTACAAAAACCAATTCAACTTTTTTCCCAAGTACCGTTGGATATAACTTATTTGCAAGTTTTACCCCTTCAACTTCAAGTTGTCCACCTGCTGCGTTTGCTCCTGTCATTGGTTCAAATACTCCAATTTTAACTACATCACTATCTACTCTTGTTTTTGTTTTAGCTTTACATCCTGCTAAAGTAAAAGTAGTTGAGATAGCTAGTACCAAAAGTAATGATATCTTTCTTTTCATAAAAATTGCCCCCCCATTTAGACATATTACTTCAAATTTGTCCTTGATTTAAATTGACATTTTTGAAGTAAAGTAGAATTAAAATTGATAATATATCAATAATTTATCCCTATTATTATTAACCAGTTTATATTAGCATGATATATTTGAAATTGCAACAGAGTCACTCAAGGCAACTTTACTCAATTACAGAACATTTGTATTCCAATGAAGGACACTTCTTTTACAACTTTTATTTCTTTATTACTCTTAAATGAATTAAACATTGCAAACATGAATAAACATTAATTTTTTACCATGTTTATCCCAAATTTATCCAGAAGGAGACCTACTCCCTTCCCCTATACACAGTTAAACCATTGAGTACATATGTATTCTCATCATGGACATCCTGTATTATTTTACTATTTTTCTTCCAATAAATTTTTTTAATTTTTTTATGAAAATATGAAAAAACAACCTAATTTAAATAAAATTAGGTTGTCTTGTACACTATTTTAAATTATTAATTATCCTCGATTAATTCTTTAATCTTTATACTCTTCATTTTGCTTCTTAAGTTTCTAATAATATCATCAACATATTTTTTATGTTCTAATAATTCTACATCTCTAAGAACTGGTAATAATGATTCATAGAGTGAAATTCGTTTTTCTAGTGCCGAAATTTCACTTCCATTTAAGAACATAGTTCTTGATACTAAATTTAACTGTTTAAATAATTCAAAAGATTTATTATATGATAATAAGAATGAAAGTAACTTGACCTTTCTCTTATCCTCAAAATAAGATATCCCATAAAAAAGTATTTGCATCTCCTCATGGCTAGAATAGTTCTCTTCAATATACATTCTAATCCAATTATCTTGTTTTTCGCTTATATCGACTATATCACTATACTTTAGTTTCAATAATTGCTTTATAAAATCATAAAACAAATATCTCTTCTCAATTGATTTTTCCTTAAAAATCTTTACAATTGACGAAACCAATTCAAGATAATTATCTCCTTGCCACAAAAATGCAAAGTCAAAGCTTTCATCTATATTTCTAGAATTCAAAATTAAACATATAAACTCCTCTTTAAATTCATCATCCTTCTCCATTAACTTGTTTAATATATTAGAATCATAATTCATTGTTTTGTCTATTTTAAGCAGTGTAAAATATGCTTTTCTTATAACCTTTAAATCATCCTTAAACACTTCAAATAAACACTTATAGATATCACTATACACATTAAATAATGACTTTAAAGTTCTAATAACAGTTAAGGGTGATTTTTTTGTTTTATTTAAAACAATATTCGTTACATTTATAAATACTCTGGAATCCACATGCATGTAATTTGATAAAAAGCTTACATTTCGTGTCCAACCAATTATTTCATCTTCATTATCAGCAAAATATTCATATAACTTATTAACATACTCTGTATTTATTTCCTTCTCAGGAATTAGTGTAAAGTAACAATATTGCCACTTACTCTTATTAAAGTATTCATATTTATTTATTATTCTTTCTGCTTCATCTAATCCTACTACCTCAATCAATCCCTTAATAATCAATTTTGGACTTACACTAATTGATAAGTTTTGTGATAAATAAAAATCTACTACTTCTACAAATAGACTTTTATTTACCATTAAGGATGAAAATACTATATCCATGCCTTCTCCTAACTCATATTCGTCACTAGATGAAAGTTCTCCAAATTCTTTACAACAGGTTATAAAGCTTTTATAATCTTCTAAGTTGTAATCTTCAACATACACTCTTATATCTAATTCTCTTAGTCTTTCTTCTTTATTATAATTAAATATTTTTAGATGTTTTCTTCCTTTTAGTAATTTGTATATTTTATATCCACCTACATAAAATTTTCTAATATTTATATCATTAGTTTCTAATTGTGCCTTATCAATAGCCTCAAATAATGAATCTGCTGCAATACAATGATTGAAATTATTCTCTTGTAGTTTTTCATTAATAAATAGCTTTATAAATATCATATCCTTTTTTATAACTTCTCTATCAACTTCAGTGAAGTAATCTTCCCCAAAATTTTTTAGAATCGCTATAACCTCTTTATGATATGCTTCATTATTATATAATTCAATAAGACTCAGCCATATCTTCTCTCTAAGCTTTTCAAGCGAAGGCGAATTTTTTAATGCTATTCTATGAAATAAGATATTCTTTTTTCCCCATGGCTCATTCTCATCAAAAACAAATCCTAAATAATAGTTTGATAAACGAAGAAATAACATAGTATAGAGTTTATTTTCAAAGTTCTTTGTAAGATTAATAACTTGATCTACAATATTTCTTTGAATAATAAAGTTCTGATAATATGAATCTTCATTAAACCCTAATCCATTTACTAATACATAATAAATCATTGGAAGGTCTTCAGGTTTTTTCATTAAATATTCTAGTATTAAACTAATTGCTATTGAATAATTATTGCTGCTTCTATACTGCACTAAAGTCTTGATACTTTCTGGCGCGACCAAATATTCATTTTTAGGTATTACATAGCTTTCTGGTTCAAGCATATTGGAACTTAAACTATTTATTCTTTTCTTAATATAAATAAGTGTTTCTGATTCCCTTACAAACCAAAACGTTAGCATCAATTCTGTTAGTCTATAATCATTTTTTCTTTCAAAACTATCCCAAACAATATTTATCTCTGAACTAATAACCTCATTTACTTTTTCAAAATTGAAATGTGTATATACTGAATTTATTGTTTCTATTATCCTTTGTTTTATATTTGGAAAGTATGCTTCTATTAATTCTGCATAATGAATAGCTTTCTTATCAATAAAAACTAAGTAAAATAGATAAGTCGAAAGAATCTGGTCCGTAATTTTTACTAACTCATCTTCATATATATCTATAATTTCCATGTTGCTTAATTTTTGAATTGATTCAAAAAATACACTCTTCTCTATTTCACATATAGTACATATTTTATTAATATTCTGGCTATCTTTAAGACTAATATGATTAAGAAAAGATATTATTCCAGCAATTCTTAATATATTTTCATCATCTAATGCTTGGAGATCTTTTTTTATATTTCTAAAGTACTCTTCTAATAATTGTGTGCTATCTATTATGCTCTCTAATGTGTTCTCCTTCACAACTAATTGAGCTGCCATCACTGCAAGTCTAGGGTTACCCTGTGCTATTTGAATTATTCTATCTAAATATAATGAATTATTTATATTAAATTCTTGACTTGCCATTTCTCTAATTTGCTCATCCTCTAAAAGAGTAATCTTAATAATCTTAGGGTGAGTTTCTTCATAAAACTTATCCAAGATTCTCCTTAGTGCATAATCTCTAACAGTAGCTATTATTTTCAGGTTAATTCCAAGATTTCCTTTGTGTAGATAATCTAATATATCTGATAGTGGGGTTGTTTGATTTACATCATCTATAAATACTAAGTAACTACCCGGTTCTGAAAAATATGTCTTCAAATCCTCAAAAATATTTTGTCCATTATTTTTTATGCACCAAACAATCGTATCCTTATGTTTTTCTGCATATTTCTTACAGCATTCAATTACTAACCTGGATTTTCCCACCCCTGCCTTACCTGATATTATAGTAGAATCATTTCCTTCTAATGTACTTAAGATTTCTTTTAATTCCATTTCCCTAAAATAGAATTTCATTCCCAAAGGTGCTACCATAGAATTTCTATCATAGCTTGCTATGAAATCTTCTAATCTCAATATTTGTCCAGTATCTACTTCTATCCCAAGAAAATCTTTTGCTATCTTGGGATGATAATGATAAATCTGCTGAGAAAGTTCATCTATTCCTATTATTCTCAAGTATACACATTTCTTCTTGCATTTTTTTATAAGTCTATCAACTTGATTAGTATAGAGCTGTGAAGTATGACAGTATATTATTTCTTGAATTTCTTCAGCTCTTATGTTAGTTAATGAAAAATCAAAACATTTATCAATATCTTCTTCTATTTTTTCAAATAGACCACTTTTTTTAACTGTATATTCTGCAAAAGCGTACTTTCCATTAGGTAAGATAAAATATGAATCTGGAGTTCCTTTTCTTGTACCATCGTTTCCAACTACTGAACCTAAAGAAACAATATGTCCATAACCACATGAAACTAAATAGCTATCTGCGAGTTTCTGAAAACTTCCACCATTTAATTCCTGTATTTTTTGCTGTATTTGATTTAGTTTAGACATAAGCCCCTCCCTCTTTTAATCAATTGCTATTTCTACACTGTTGAAAACTATTGATTATTTACGGGCTTCTTTTTATTTTTCCCCATCACTATTATTGGATTTATCCACGTTTATACTTACTTTTCTAGCTGCAAAATCATATCCTCCAGTTGCTGTGAATGTAACTAAGATAGCATTAATTAGCATAATATATAAATTACTAAAGGATATTGTACCATGGTATATACCAGATATAAGTATGGTTATAAAAGCTACAAGGAACGTAAAATACCTTGTGGGGATCTTTTTAATAAATGGTATATCTTTTAGAAATTGAACTATAAGCATTGTTACAATTACTGTGCCTACATAGCTAGATAAAAAATCAAAAGTTATAAAATCATTGATTTCCATACACTTACCTCCTTATGTTAATTAATATAATTTTATATTTCTCTTTTATATATTAAATTCCTTTTTTTGTAATATTTTTTATGAATTTTATTTTTTCTTTTCAAGAAAATATTAAAATTAATTAAATTTTCTATAATATTTATCTTATATATATTTAACAATATGTGGACGCACACAAATTATGCTTATTTAGTCTTTATTATTGTAAATTTATATGCATAAGAAAAAGCTATATCAATAGATATAGCTTTATTAAATTCATTATTTAGTTTTGAATTTTAATAGGTTCATCAATTATAGTTTTCTCTAATAGAAACCTTCCAAAATCCTTATCCATATTGCTTATATGATTTACCCACCATGAAGAGATTGATTTTTGAGCATTAATTATAAATAATGTTGAAGCTCCTGAAGTTGCAAATGTTCTTTTTAAATCTTTAAGTTCTTTTTTAAACTGTTCATGCTGTATATGTTGCAAAGTATAATTAGGATAACTATTATTTTTTTGAATTTCTTCTTCTTCTTTAAAATGCTCTATTACATGCTTTTCTAAATAGTCTAATGAACTTATAATATCCATGGTTTGTTTTCCTTTTTTCATAGCTTGTAATGATTTATTAATAAGTAGAAATAACTCTTTGTGATGATTATCTATACTATCAATTCCTGTAGTGAAATTATCATCCCAAATTAAAATCATAATAATCCCCCTTACTTTATATTCTAAATATACATATTCTAGCGAAAACTTCAAATTCCTCTTTAAATTATCAGAATTTTTAAACTTTTCTGATTTCATTTATTCACATTTCTTAATAACTCAATTAAAATCAAAAAATCAAGATCAGGTGAACAATTGGCTTTAACCTTAATATTATATTAGAGGAGGTGATATTATGCCTGTTAATAGTTCTGGAAATCAGACTACGAATACTACAACCAATACGACAACTCCTTCTGGTGGTACCAACACTAATGTTATAAATACCGGTAATGATCAATTAGATTTAGAGCTAATAGAAAGAGAGATTCAAGTAACTTTAATTTCTATAATAGCTAATTTGACTCTTATCGCGTCGGCAACTAAAAACAGACAACTAATTCTAGATAGGAAAAATGGCTTAGTTCCATCTAATCCATTGGAAGCAACTCAACTAGCTGCTCTTTCATCATTACTCACATTACATGCAGCTACTATACTTGGGGAAATTGCCGAAATAAGACTTGTTGAAAGAGAACAAAACATAGAATCCGGAACTGCTAAAGGAACCATAACCCCGAACATAAATATAACCTTTGGATATAGAGTGGTTATTAGTGGTCTTGTTTTTAAAGCTATCGGAGCTTTACAAAGACTACAAGAAGAAGGAGAAATAACCATATTATAAAAATAACCATCCTTTTTCATATAAAGAATGGCTATTTTTATTTATTTCTAATTTAAAATTGTTTTTATAAAAAATAGTGCAGATATAATCTACACTAAACTATTCAAATATTAATATATTACGTTACTAATTAAATCTATTTTCCCTTCCAGCTGCCTTACATAGTGATAATATTATGAGCCCATAAAATATAGGTAAAAATATAATTATATATACCATACTACCGTTCCCTTATCATTATTATTAGCCTGATTATAAAGCATATATATTTATATTCTATTATTAATCCATTAAATTTATTTTAATATTTATAAACTTATTTAAATGACTATTTTATATAGTACGACTAAAGATATGGAAGATATAAACTCTTGTATCTCGCATTTTAAAATGCTAGTATAGGATTACGGGTTTTAAGTCTCCAAGTGGGACTAAATTAGTTATTTAAACCGAGCAGATATTGGCATATCTGCTCTTTTTATTTGCAAATTAAAAAAGTAGAGTCTTCTCTACTTTCATTTTTAAAAACATATCCTTTATACGGAAAAGTTCCATAAGTATCACTCCAAAACTGTAATTATTACTTTCTAACAAATTCAATATTTATTCTTCAAAAATTCTATTAAACACTTGGAATTGGCTCAACATCAATTACACTTTCATTTGAACCTAAGTAAGTGACTGTCATATGTTCAAAGTCAGATATCCATCTTTCAACCCCGGTTTCTCCTGCTTGAATACAAAATGTGGGATAATCCGTTTCCCCTCTTTGGTGCATGGATAGAATCTCTTTAAATTTCTCTGGAGAAGGTTGTGTTGAAACATGTACATTTTCCAAACCTCTCTTAAATCGTACAACCTGTCCATCTGATCCTTTAAAAATCCAAGTCCCATCTAAAAGCACTACCTCATGACTTTTTACTCCCATATTCTTTATTTCATTAACATACTTAGGGAAGTCAGCACCACTTTTCACTTTATTATGAGCTATCTCAATTTGCTCTTTTGTAAACATAATCGGTTCCTCCATTTATAGTTTAATTTAACTATAGTTTATCAAATAATAATACAAATTATAAACTTGATTTATTCAATATGATATATACCATTAATTAAATCAGCTAAATAGTTCCCATGTGCATTAGCTTTTTCTAAATATTTAAGTAGTTTTAGAATGTCTCCATCTGAAAACCATATTATTGGGAAACGTATTTTCTACTTTCCTTATCATATACTCATTGTTGTCTTGAAAAACTATTTTTTTCATAAAAATATTCCGCTATATTAGCTGCATTTATACGCCAATCCTCTGTGCCATCAACATATATTACTGGACACATAAGCCTTTCTCCCCATTGCTCGATTTTTGATAGAGATCGTGAGGCTACTAAATCAACAAACTTCAAATGCTGCTCATGCATATCGCCACCTTCGCGAATGCGTTCTCCATGTTTCTCATACTCACGTTGCTCTATACGTTTTATACGTAGTTCAATCGGTGCTGATATAAATACAGCGAGTTCGTACAACTGCGGAATTGTGTCACCAAAGTCTCCAGTGACCGCAGAAATGACAAAGGAGTGATGTTTTTTTATGTCAGCGAGCATTAAATTCAAACACTCCTCATTTGAGCGTTCTATAGTATATGGAATTTCTGACTTTTCAAAGTGATAATCTTCAATGTCCATATACTTAAAGTTCAATATATTTGCCAATTGACGTCCAAGTGTAGACTTACCACTTCCGTTTGCTCCGAACACAATTATACCTTGCATTTTACACACTTTTTGACCTCCTGAACATTATAAAAATAATATTTACTTCGTAATATTTTACAATTACGCACTAACCCCATTATATAGTATTGAGTTAATACTGCATATAAGTACACTTCTGATAAAAAGTTTAACATTATCCTATATTAAATGGTTCAAAAGTATTGTAAATAAGTAAACTGAAGTTGGGATATCTAATGATAGTTTTAAATCAGAATTAGGTGTTAATCAATAACACATTCTCTGCCCCTATTTAAGGCTTCTTTAGTACATCATATAAGAAGATGGTTTACTACTTTTTTCTAAAAATATCTAAACTGTGATGTGTTATTCCAACCAAATCAGTACGTTCACATATATAAAAATGATATTTTAAGTAAGCTTCAAACATTTTTTCATCCATTTCGTCAATTGTATTTCTCATATGATTTGTAAATAAGTCAGTTGCAACAAAATGAAGGCGTTCAATATTATATCTTGCCATTAATTCATCGATTTCCTCTTTCCTATACATTTCAAACAGTAATGATGGATTTGATAGACATTTAAACGTATCTCCGTCAACAATGCCATTTTGAATACCTTCAATAATATTACTTTTTTGAAAGCCCCAATTTACAATCGTTGCATCATTCATACAATACGAAATAAATACAATACCGCCTTTTTTGGTAACTCTTATAGCTTCACTGATGGCTAGTCTTTTATCATCCTCATTAAACAAATGGTATAAAGGCCCGAGAACTAGCGTAATATCAAAAGTTTCATCCTCATAGCTTGACAAGTCAATCGCATTGCCCTGTCTAACATCTATATTACAATTTTTTGTAATCTTGCTTTTGAAAATATCAATATTATGTTGTATAAGTTCGATTGCATCAACTTTAAATCCTTTTTCTGCAATTGTAAGTGAATATCTGCCTGTCCCTGCACCTACTTCTAAAACACGCATTCCTTTTTTCAAAAACTTGTTTATATACTTCATTGTAGTAAGAAATTCCACCAGACCATATTTTGTTGTAAGACGCTTATCTTCATCATAATTATTATAATACTCAGTCAAATATTTTAGTTCGTCCATAACTCCTCACCCTCTTTTAACTTCAAAATAGTTTGCTATTGTTCATCTAAAAAGAACATTTCGAACTAATTATGTATAACTTCCCAACTGCCTCCTCTTCCATGATATGCTTCAACACATAATCCAAATCTACATTCGCAGTTTGCACATTTGAAAACATGATACGGAACATCATGAGGAAAAGTCTTATTTCTATCTATCAGACTAAAATCACAGTTACCTTCAGTTAATACTAATATACCTTCTTGCAACATAGTTTTTATTTGTTCAACAATACTGTAGTATTGATAAGGATGTTCTATTCTGATGGTTTCATGTAAATCATCACATATTTGGCACAAACTAATCACCACCATTTCAGATAACAAATTTATTTCGCACTCTTTTACAAATTCAAATAAATAAATTGATTAGATTATACCATATTATTACAATAATTAAAATCGGAATAGACTACACCTTTTTCTTTTCCAACTAACCTTTAAACAAGGACTCTTTAGCAAATAATCTTCCTTTACACTGTATCAAAAGAATGCTCTTAAACACTTTAGTATCCCATTAACATATACTTCACTTAACCTCTTACTAATGAGAAATTCAAAATATTTCTTAATATGTAAATGTGGCACTTCTTCTAATAACATAAAAAATACACCTTTATAAACTTTTATATAAGTTTATAAAGGTGTACTACTCGTATATCCATAACGGAATTAACAGAAATTCAACATATACCATAATGGGTTAGCTTTTTTAATGTTTACCATAATAGATAACAGTAACTTAACATCAACAATTTAGGCTAATCCATTGATATAACTATTAACCTTCCCATCCTTCAGGGAACTCAGCATTGTGATAAACATCTTGAACGTCATCATCATCTTCAAGTAAATCAAGCATCTTTTGGAATTTCTTAGCATCATCTTCGTTAATAGCTGTATATGTATCTGGTATCATCTTTACAGCTGCTTCTAAGAATTCTAATCCAGCCGCTTCTAAAGCTTCTCTAACTGCGCCAAAATCATCTGGTGTAGTTGTTACTACAAACACTTCTTCTTCTGAAGCAAAGTCTTCTGCACCAGCATCTAAAGCTAACATCATGATTTCATCTTCATCTTTATCTTCTTTTTCTATAACTATTTCACCTTTTTCTTGGAACATGAACCCAACACAACCTGATGCTCCCATGTTTCCACCACCTTTAGTAAAGGCACTTCTAACATTACCTGCAGATCTATTTTTATTATCTGTTAGAGTTTCAACAATAACAGCTACTCCTGATGGGCCGTATCCTTCATATACTATTGTTTCATAGTTAACAGAACCTAATTCACCTGAAGCTTTTTTAATTGCTCTAGTAATAGTATCATTAGGCATATTTTCAGCCTTAGCTTTTGCTATAACATCTCTTAATTTAGAGTTAGCTTCTGGATTTGGTCCTCCATTTTTAACACTTACCATAATCTCTTTACCTATCTTTGTAAAGATTTTACCTCTTTTAGCATCTGTCTTACCTTTTTTTGCTTGTATATTATGCCATTTTGAATGTCCTGACATTAAACTTCCTCCTAACTTTGTACCTTAAAAGTTTGTATTATATATAATGCATTAAAGAATTTACATGTCACTGTTAAGCTCTTAGACGCTTCAACTAAGAGTTGGACAATTAGATGTAATATGATTTTTGCATTATATACATAATAATCCTAAACCATTATAACATAGTAGAATTTTTTTCTGCAACCTTAAAAGAGCACATTTTAAGTGCCCCCTAGTTATCAATACTCTCAAAAAGCCTATTTTGTTCCTTAAAATATATACCAATATTTCCTTTATTAATGACAGCTTTCCCATTGGTAGTATTCATTATTTCTTTTACAGCTTTCTCTCCTTCTTCAAGTTCAAGGATAAGTGTAATTTTTACATCTTCAGTATAATCAGTATTTTCAATTGTCCAATTATTTTCACCACAAATATATTGAACCTTACCAAGTAAATCATAATTAATTTTTATATCTATTGGCATTCCCTTAACTTTCTCAACAATTCCACCCGCTTTAATAGCAATAGATGCACCCTTTGTATATGCCCTAGTTAGTCCACCTGCACCAAGCATTATTCCGCCGAAATACCTAGTTACAACAATAGCACAATCAGTTAATCCTGTTTTCTTAATTACTTCTAAAATTGGTATACCTGCAGTTCCTTGAGGCTCCCCATCATCAGAATAACGCTGAATTCCCAGGTTCTCACCTATAACATATGCCCAACAATTATGTGTTGCCATTTTATGCATATTCTTAATTTCTTGAACGAATTCTTTTGCCTCATCCTCTGATTCTACTCTTTTAATATACCCAATAAACTGTGACTTTTTTTCATCAAACTCATCATTAGCCTGCTTTTTTATCGTTAAATAAGACATTAAGATTCTCCTCCTTATAAGCTAAGCTCTTTTAAGATTATATTTAACCCCTCTTTTATTTTCTCATGATTTGTTTGGGAAAAACCTATTCTAAAATACTTATCTCCCTCTTGCTCTTTTCTAAAAAATAAAGCACCAGGAGAAATCAATACTCCTTTATCTCTTAGTATAAAGAATAACTTTCTTGAATTAAATTTCTCTGGTTCAGAAAACTTAAGTAAAAAACTAAGTCCACCATTAGGTTCCTTAAACTCAAGTATGCCTTTAAAATCTCTTTCTAATATTTGTTTAATAAATGTATACCTTGATCTATATTTTTCATTTAAATACTCTATATGTTTTCTCCAGTAGCCTTTAACTATATATCTTTCTAACGCTCTCTGCATTAATGAAGATGTTGAAATATCTGTATTTATCTTTGAAAGATACATACTATCCTTAAATACCTCTGGAATAATTACGTATCCTATTCTGATTCCTGGCATAAATATTTTAGAAAAACTTTTTATGTATATAACCCTATCATAAATATCATAACTTTTTAACGGATTATATACAAGGTTGCTATCATAAATAAGCTCAGATAAGTAATCATCCTCCAAAATATAAAAATCGTATTTTTCAGCTAATGCTATAAGCTTCTTTTTCTTTTCTTCAGAATAACTAATACCTGTTGGATTTTGAAAATAGCTCATTATATACATAAACTTTATCTTTTGCTTTTTTAGTATTTTCTCAAGGATAGCAATGTCAATCCCATCATTTTCAATAGGTACTTCTAGTATATCTGCCCTCTTCCACCTAAAAACTGAAATAGCTCCTCCGTAGGTTGGTCTTTCTACTATTACCTTATCATTTACATTTAATATAGCTTTAGCTGCAATATCTATTCCTTGCTGTGCTCCAGAAACTATTAAAATATCCTCTGAACTATATTTATTTTTCCAAAACCTTTTACTAATTTCTTCTCTTAATTTTTCATATCCTAAAACATCTTGATATAAAAGTGCCTCTGCTCCATCCCTATCAAAAACTTCATTTATAACCTTTTGAAGATCTTTAACCGGAAAGAAAGATGATGATGTTGTTTCTCCTGTAAAATCAATATACTCTCTAAGTCCTCCAGAACTTAATAATTTAAAGGTTTTATTATATTCCTTATTGAAGCTTCTTATAACTTCCTTTCTTCTTGCATAAGTTCCGCTTCCAATCTTCATATTTGCATATCCATCCGCCTGAAGCTTTTTGTAGGCATTTACAATAGTTACATTATTTACTTTAAGCATCTCAGATAAAGCCCTTATCGTTGGTAGTTTTTCTCTATCTTTTATCTCTCCAATATCTATTTTATGCTTTATATAATCTGATAATTGTATATACTTTGGTATTTCCTCATGAAAAATTAAGCTAAATTCCTTCATTTCTCCTCCAATTTTTTCAAAAATATATACTTCTATAAATATACTAGATAGTAAAAATACCCATTACAGGGTATCATAAAAATAAACATTTTCCTTATATCTGAAGCCATTTAAGCTCTGCATTAGAACTTTACTCTTAAGCAGCTTATTTTTGTATAGTTCTTTTAATATATCTTCCATATTAATTGATAAATCTCTAAAAAGCTCGTCCTCTTTTAACAATTGTGAAGTTACCCAATTATTTGTATTCTTTATATGTTCAATTAAAAAACTACAACAATTTTTTATATTACTTCTAATATATTTATCTATATATTTTATAAGACTATTTATGGACTTTGCTTTATCCTCATTGGAAAAAAACACATTTTCGACTATTATTTTGAAATCATCATTTAAATTTATTGCCATAGTAATGGCATCTTTACTTACTAAATAGTCGCTATTGTTAATATAGAGCTTAGAAAAAGAGTCAATACATTTTACTGCTATTTCGTAACTAGTTATATCTCTATGATTATACATGTATTTTTTTAAAACGCTCAGTACTTTTAGCGTTTCTCCAAGATATACCAAATTCATTCTTTGCCTTTCATTATCTGGGAAATACCTCAATTCCCTATGAATTTTGGTTATATCATCATCCTTTGAGAAAATAAGCTTTGAAGAAATAAGTATTTTATCTATATTCATCTTGTTTATTATCTTATTTTTCTTGTCTGTAATGACACTCTTTGAAATTAGTTTGTAATGTACTGGTATATTTTCTTCATAAATATATATATCTTTTATTCCATCTAATTCGTTCTTTATTATTACTAATAAATCAATATCGGATTCTTCCCACAAATCTCCACTTACTAGAGAACCATAAGCTAAGAGGGCTAGTACATCCTTATTTTCTTCAAACTCTGATGTAATTTTTGAAATTACTTTCTGAAATTCAGCTATCTTTAAATTCACAATATCCCTCCAGAAGATTTTTAAACTTATTATACTCTATAGTACATAAAAAATAAAGTTTAATAACTATTTGTATAAATAGAAAAATAGAGCATAATTTTATTTTTATGCTCTATTTTAAGAATCTTATTTTAATATATATTCATTATATTTATTATAAGCTTCGTCATCTACCTCAGCTTTAATATGGGTTCCTTCATCTTTATAATCTTCCTCTATTATATTTGACTTATTATGAAGATATGAAACTATATTTCCCTCTGAATATGGAATTATAAATTCAACCATTTTTAATTTATATGGTAACTTCTCTGATATCTTTTCTAATAGTAATTCAAGATTTATTCTTTCTTTTGCTGATATTTCTAAGATCTCGTATGTCTTAAATTCTTCCTTAATTTCATTTATTGCATCTTCTGATGCTAAATCTATTTTATTAAGAACTAAAAATCCTTCCTTATCTCTGGCTCCTAACTCTTCAAGCACTTCCTCAACAGCTCTTATTTGTTCTATCGCTGTAGGTGATGCAGCATCCACTACATGAACAAGCAAATCTGAGTAGATTACTTCTTCAAGGGTCGACTTAAAAGCTTGAACCAGCTCATGAGGTAATTTTCTAACAAATCCAACTGTATCAGTTAATGTTATTAATCTATTGTCTAGAAGGTTAATAGCTCTAGTAGTTGTATCTAATGTAGCAAATAACATATTAGCTTCAAATACTTTTTCTTTCTTTACTGCATCTTTAGTTGCTACCATATCACATAAAGTATTTCTCAATGTAGATTTACCAGCATTTGTATATCCAACTAGCGAAACTTGAGGAATACTCTGCTTTCCTCTTCTCTCTCTTTGAACTTCTCTATTTTTCTTTATTTTCTTAAGTTCATCATTAAGATCATATATTCTTTCTTTTATATGTCTTCTATCTGTTTCAAGCTTTTTCTCTCCTGGGCCCCTGGTTCCAACTCCTCCACCTGTTCTAGATAAAACAGTTCCTAGTCCTGATAGCCTTGAAGCCCTATATTTTAATTGAGCTAATTCAACTTGAATTCTAGCTTCTCTAGTTTTTGCTCTTCTTGCAAAAATTTCTAATATTAATGTTGTTCTATCAATTACTTTTGCTCCTATATATTCTTCTAAGTTTCTAACTTGTGAGCCTGAAAGTTCATCATCAAATATAACTAAATTAGCTCTAAGTGCTTGCCTTAAGCTGGCAATCTCCGCCACTTTTCCACTTCCTATAAATAGAGCTGCATCTATTTTATTTCTACTTTGAAATACCTTATACATAACCGGAATATCACAAGCTTGCGCTAATTCTTCAAGTTCATCTAAGCTTTCTTCTGTATCAGTTCCAACTATTATAGCTTTTTCAGAATCGTCATCCTCAATTTCACTTTCCTTTAAAGCCTTATCTATTTCTAGTATCTTATCAATTACATTAAATCTATAGGCCTCATCAAAAGAAAGTTTCTCTATTGTTTCTTCTACCAAAATATTATTTTCTATTGAACAAAATCCAAGAGATATATCTGTTATTGCGCCTTCAACAACCCCTACAGCAACAAGAGAATCTAGCTTTAATTTCAATAGTGCAGTAACATCTAATGCTGAAAGTTGTGAATAACCATTAGGATGTGTATGAATAACTCTTATTCCAGATAACTTTTTTTCCTTTATATCTATTATTGGAAGTTCTACTGATGTTGAGTCTCCTATAGCTACTGAAACAACATTTCCTCTTCTATCTATTGCAACTGATATTTCTCTTTCAATTAAAGAAGTTAACCTTGAAATACTTTCTACTATTTCTGTCGCACAAAATTCATATCTTTGAGTTTTAATACCATATATATCATCTAACTCTTTTAAAAAGGAATTCTTAATCCCTTCTACATTACCATGAATCATACTCTCACCTCATTTTCTTCATCTAATTTTAAACTATAACATAAAAGATGTAAATATAGTGTTTTAAGTTCAACTAATAACTTATACATGCCTGAAAATGTCCAGAAGACGACATTTTCAAACAAGTATAAGTTAAGTTTCCTATCAAAACCCTATAGTACACACTATTTATAATTTCCTAATGGAATAAAAAAATAAGTAGCTAAAATATAAATTTAAGCTACTTACTATTATTAATTTTCAAGTATTACTTGAACTTTTGGCTCATAAACTTCTGGTACTGCCTTAAATATAAAGATTAATGTTATAACTGTATTTAGAATAGTAACAATCATAAAAATATTATAATAGTGAAATCTATCTAATAATACTCCATACATAATAGATCCAAGCGGAACTGCTCCTTGAGCAATCATTCCAATTAATGAAAAAAATCTTGCTCTCATTTCGTTAGGGACCATCTTCTGAAGATTTGTACTTATTGGAGTATTAACTCCTGCATTAAAGCCTCCTATGGTTACACATATTAATGCAATTACAATAAATAGTGTCCAAGAATGCCCACCTAATAATGAAACTTGTTTTGGAAAAATTACAATTGAAAAACCAAATAACATTACGCTTTCCATAATAAAAGATAAATTCATAATGTTTTTTGTTTTTGCTTTTTTAGCTCCTAATCCTAGAACTACATTTCCCACTAGAACACCTAGTGTAAATATAGACATTAAATAACCAAACTGCTGAGAACTAAACCCTATTCCTTTTTTCATTATATATGGTAGAACAATATCAAATGAAGGAGTTAAAAGAAGATTAGTCATCATTGCATATCCAAATAACTGCATTATTCCTTTATTACCTTTTATAAAGGTTAAAGTTTCTAAGTTTTCATTAAAAAATGATTTTAATGTTATCTTACCTTTATCATTAATTTTATTTTCATAGATTATTAAAAATGACAATATTCCTGAGATTATAAAGGATGCTGCATTTAAATAAAAAACTGCCTTAATTCCTAAAAGTCCATAAATTATACCTCCTAGAGCAGGTCCAACTATCATTGAAGCTGCATCTAGTCCTCCTCTAGTTGAAGTAGCTTTCATCAGGCTCTCCTCAGATACTAATTCAGGAAGTAATGCTGTAGATGAACCACCAAAAATACTATCCATAATAGATATAAATATTTGAGCTATAAATAAAATATAGATATTAATATTTCCTGTTAAAGCTAAGGTTCCTAGCAAACAAATAATTATACCTCTTCCCAAGTCTGTTGCAACCATGATATTTCTTCTATTTTTTCTATCCCCTAGCATTCCTGCAAAAGGTAAAGTTATTAAATTAGGCACTAAATTTAATATTGAAAATACCCCCATCATTATTCCTGAATGGGTAATATCAAGTATATATAATGGAAGAGCAATTTGCTGTATTCCAGTTCCAATGTATGAAATAAACCTTCCTATCATATATAACAGAAAATTTCTTTTACTACTCATAAACATCTCCTAGAAAAAGTTATTTTTTATATGGTAATTTCTACTATAGTACCATCCTTTGCCTTAACATCTATTAAGGTTAATCCTTTGTACTCTTTTAAAATATATAAACATTTAGCAAGCTCGTTAAAATCTATCATCTCTACATATTTTCTTTCATTTTCTGGTATATTCTTCATGATAAAAGGACTTTTCACAAGTGACATTCCCCATTTGGCAAATACTAATGGAACAGGTATAAAATAGCGTCTTCCTTCTGCCTTAACATATATTCTCATGAAATCCACTCTCCTACTCTATTACAACTTCAACAATATCTCCATTAGCGCTATTAACATCAACAATCTTTCCGCAAAGGCCGTTATCAATTGCTTCTGATATAAGATTTAAATCTAAATTTTCAAGTCCTTTTACATTACTCTCAATTGGAAGCTTCCCTACTGTTTTTAATAAAGTTTTTATAAGTTTTATTGGGAGTTTAACATTTACTACATCACCTTCATGTGAATTAACTTTAATCTTAAGCATCATATTCATAATATCATCCGTTTGTACTGTTTGAATTTCTGTTTTTTTCTCATTAAGTGCTTCAATTAACTCTTGAGCCTTATCAGCTGTAATTTTACCTTCTTCAACCATTTTTAATATTCTTGATATTTCTTCATTCATTAATAATTCCTCCTTAATTCTATTCATTTAACATCTTAATAGCTTGGTCTGGAGTTATTTCTCCTTTATCTAACATGTCTATTACTTTCTTCTTATCTACTGCTGGAGTAGGA
The DNA here is from genome assembly GCF_016765615.1 of Clostridium paridis. Taxonomy (GTDB): domain Bacteria; phylum Bacillota; class Clostridia; order Clostridiales; family Clostridiaceae; genus Clostridium_T; species Clostridium_T paridis. Next base: position 513,181 of record NZ_JAESWA010000022.1, read on the forward strand.
TTTATATTATAACCTAATGATGAAATAACCTCATCAAGCTTTGCTCTTACTGTTGGATATGAAATACCTAATTCTTTTTCAACATCTTTGATGTTTCCTCTATTTTTTAAGAAAACTTCAATAAACTTTAGCTGCTCTAATGATAAATATTCAAACTTCGACATCTCAAAATCATTTTCTATTACTGTACTGCATTTAGAACACTTAAGCTTAGTAACCACAAGCTTCGAACTACATACAGGACATTTGTTTATAACTTTATACACTAATTGTCACTTCCTTCCTATAATCATACTATACTACTTTATATTTATAATTTCAATATAATTTTTAAAATATTTAATTTTAAACTTAATATTATTAATTTTATTAATTTGTATATTAATTTTATTAATTTATGTATTAATATTATTATTATTACTGCTCATGATAATATTGTAATAGTTGAAAAATGTCAAAAAAATTGTTAATATGGTTAATATGAATAAAGAGTTTAGCTAAAAAAACTTAACTTATACTGATTGAAGCTATTAATTTCTAATGTATAAATTAAATACAAACTTTAAACTCTATAGTAGATTATATATAAATTTTATTTTGGAGGATTAACATGGAAGATAAGAAAAGGAATATACTTATTACTGAAGAACAAATTGCTACTAGAATCAAGGAACTTGGTCAAGAACTTACTAAGGAATATTCAGATAAAAACTTATATGTTTTATCTCTTTTAAGAGGAAGTTTTATTTATGCTGCCGATTTAGTTAGATCTATCGATGCAAATGCTAAAATTGGTTTCATGACTACTTCAAGTTATGGACATTCAGAAGAATCTACTGGTAAAGTTAAAGTTGTAAATGATATTCCTGATAATATAGAAGGTTATGATGTTTTAATTGTTGATGATATTGTAGATACAGGTTATACTATGGAATTTGTAGTTAATCATGTTAAATCTCTTGGTGCTAAATCTGTAAAGACTTGTGTTCTTTTAGATAAGCCTTCAAGAAGAAAAGTGGATCTTAACCCAGATTATTGTTGCTTTGAAATAGAAGATGTTTTTGTAGTTGGTTATGGATTAAACTACGGAGACTATTATAGAAATGTTCCTTATGTTTTTAATTGGGAATAAAATTTAAACTACATAACTTCAGACTAAAAAAGAAGAGTTTTAAACTCTTCTTTTTTAGTCTAAAGAACTATTTATCTTAAAAACTTATTTTCCAAAATCTAAATTAGTTTGAGGGGTTTTACCTACTATAATTGTTTCTGCAATAGGTATTGTTGATTTTACCTCCACCTCATCATTTTTAGTAGGAACAATCACATTAATTTTTGCTTCTACTACTAGATAAATCTTATGTCTTGTCTGATTTATCCCTGCTGATTCAAACTCTGAATAATAATTTGTTTTAACTGTTCCTATAGGCTCCATTCTAACTGTTATCTTTGGTCCCCATGAGGATACTATGTTATTTCTAGAAATATAACCAATAGGGAACTTAATTCCAAGTGAACCTATTCTATTAATGTCCTGCTGTACCTCTAGTGAAACTTTAGTTGAAAGCGCGTTTAATTTTATGGTATCTGCCCTAAGCATTGTTATATTTCCCTCTTTGTCTTTTTCTATCTTAATTACATCATCATATTGAAATTCCTTTGAATAAAGTGTTAATACATTTTCATCAATAGATTCTATAGTTTTCGCTCTCATCTCTGTATCTGAAACCACCATTAATGTCCCCAAAATTATTTTATTAAAAATGTATATAAAAAATGTTAACAAGATAATAATTATAATAATTAATATTATAATACGTTTATTCCATTTATTTTTTTTAGTATAATATTTCATATCAACCACTCCATTTATTATTATATTTTTTTATGCTATAATATGGACTAATGATGATTAATTCATTTTAAATATTTAGGAGGAAATAATGAATAAAGCTAGCTCAACTAATAAAAGCGATCCTAAAACTAAAAATAAAAGTAAAAGTAAAAAACGTAAGAAAGGTCGTATATTTAGAAATATTTTACTTTCCTTATTTTTTATAGCACTAACTTTACTTGTAGTTGCAGGGGGGTATGCTTATGCCATAATAAAGAGTGCACCTGATTTAGATGTTAATTCAGTTCTAAATTTGAGCCAACCCTCAACCCTCTATGATAACGATGGTAATGTTATAGATACGGTTCATTCAGATGAGGAACGTCGTATTATCCCATTTAAAGATATGCCTGATAATCTAAAAAATGCCTATGTTTCAATAGAAGATGAAAGATTTTATGAACATAGTGGTATAGATGTTAAGAGAATCCTTGGCTCTGTACTTATTGATGTTAAAAATAAAGTTTCTGGTAAATCAGGCCTTCATGGAGGATCTACTCTTACCCAACAATTATTAAAAAACACCATTCTAACAAATGAGGTTTCAATAAATAGAAAAATAAAGGAAGCTTACTTAGCTACTAGATTAGAAAAATTGCTTTCAAAAGATCAAATTTTAGAAGCTTACTTAAACACAATTCCTCTTGGCGGTAAAATCTATGGTGTTGAAGCTGCTTCAATGTATTTCTTTGGTAAACCAGCTAAAGAATTAAACCTGATTCAATGCTCATACATTGCAGGGCTTACTCAAGCTCCATCTTACTATAGTGCTTATAATCCAACAATGCAAAAGGATCCTACTCCATACTTAAATAGAACAAAAACTGTAGTTACTAAGATGAAAGATTTAGGTAAAATTTCTCAAGCTGATTATGATCAAGCAATAAAAGATATCGATGCTAAAAAATTTGAATTTAAAACTCAAACTATATCTTATAAATTAAATTATGAGTGGTTCTCAAACCCTGTTATTTCGCAAGTTAAAAAGGATTTAAAGGAACAACTTAAATTAAGCGATGATGAAGTTAGCAAATTAATTGCTAATGGTGGATTAAAAATCTATACTACCATGGATAAAAAACTTCAAGATTACACTCAGAGTGTATTAGATGATAGAAGTAATTTTAATGTTGGAAATCCAGAAGTTCTTGATGAAAACGGAATACCAAAGCTTCAAGCCGCTGCTGTAATTATGGATTATCATACTGGTGAAGTTAAGGCAATGGTTGGAGGTAGAAAAGAACCTAAAGCTGCTAATTCTTTAAACAGAGCTTATAATGTTTTAAAACCTATCGGTTCTTCTACTAAGCCACTAACTGTATATGGTCCTGGAATAGACATGAAGTTAATAACACCTGCAACAGGTATTAATGATGCACCTATTCCTAAAGAAATCGGTATGAAATATGCTACTTCAGATGGACCATATGATCCACATAACCAATCACGAAATGATTATTCTGGACTTATATCAATTCGTGAAGGTTTAAGATACTCAAAGAATATCGTAGCTGTTTTAACTGAAGATAAAATTGGTATCAAAAATGGTATAGCTTATGGTGAAAAGTTTGGGTTAAAATATAACAGTGAATCAAAAACCTCTATAGCTGCCGTTGCTTTAGGTCAGTTTAATAATAATCCTAGTGACCCAGATGGAGGAAATCCATATAAAATGGCTGCTGCATACGGTACATTTGGAAATAATGGTACTTATACTGAAGGTATTCTATATACCCAGGTTAAAGATGCAACTGGAAAGGTACTTTTAGATAATAAACCAGAAACAAGAAGTGTATTATCACCTCAAGCATCATATATAACTTATGATTTACTTAAGGAACCAGTTGAACATTACACTGCTTCACATGCAAAGTGGGGTTCAATGCCTGTTGCTGGTAAAACTGGTACCACTACTGAAAATAAGGATTTATGGTTTGCTGGCTTAACACCATATCTTTCAGCCGCTATATGGGTTGGATATGATGTTCCTACTGAAATAAAAGGTGAAAGTGGTGCTGTTGTAACTCCTATTTGGGGAAAAATCATGGAAAAGGCACATGAAGGTTTAGCCGATAAAGAAATTCCGGTACCTTCAGGAATTAAGAAAATGGCTTTATGTAGCCTTTCAGGTAAAATTCCTACAGATTTATGTTCAAAGGATCCTAGAGGAAGTAAGGTTGTTGAAGATTGGGTTATAGATGGTGCAGAACCTACTGAAACCTGCGATGTCCATGTATCAGCTAAAGTTAATAAATTAAATAATAAATTAGCAACTGATAATACACCTAAAGAGTTGATTGAGGAAAGAGTTTTTATAAAGAAGCCATGGAACACGGATAATTCTTATGTAAAAGATGCCCAATATACTCTTCCTACTGAGCAAGATGATTATACAGTACCACCAACTAAGTCTCCTACTACTGGTGTCCCAGTTCAAGGAAATCAACCTGCTAATAACAATGATAGCAATGTTGACTTAGATGGTAATGAAACTAATAACACGGGAAAGCCGAAAAATAACTAAACAAGAAAGAGATGGAACTTAATCCATCTCTTTCTTGTTTTTTGTTGTCGATTATTGTACTAAGTAGTATAATAAATTTATCAAACTAATGGAGGTAAATACTATGGGTTTAAAAGGTTTAATTGAAGAAAAAAGAAAAGCACAACAAAGAAAGAAAAAGATTGAAACTGCAAAAAAGGTTACTTTAGGTGCTGCTGCTGGTGTAACAGCTGGTGTTGTTGGAGGAATTCTACTTGCTCCTAAATCAGGAAAAGAAACAAGAAATGATATCAAAGAAGGTTATTCAAAGGCAAATGAAAATATAAAACTAAAAGTTGAAGAAGCTAAAAATCTAGCTATGGATAAAAAAGAAACTACTGTCTCCAATATAAAAGAAGCTAAAAGTAAAATTTCTTCATACTTAGAGGAAAAGAAAAACAAAATTACCGCTAGCTCAGCTCAAGATGTTATCAATGAAGCTGAATTAAATACTGAAACATTTACAGAATAAGTGGAGGATTTAATATGCTAATTGATATAAGATATCTATTTTGGGGTATAATTGCAATTGCATTTTTTATTGCAATAATTTATTTAATATTTGTTTTAAGAAAATTAGTTCAAGTATTAAGCAACGTTAACTCAATACTAGAATCTAATAAAGGTTCCATGACAAACATAATTAAAAATATGGCAGATATAACTGATAACGTTAAAGATGTCAGTGAAGTTGTAACTGAGACTACTGCAGACGTAATTGTTGCAAAAGAAAATATTAGTGAATACATAAACATATTTAAAGATATTTTATTCTTAATAAAAAACGTATTTAAAAAATAAGATGGACAAGCGTCCATCTTATTTTTTATGTATACTTAAGTATTCTTTTAAATCTTTTGTCTTTTCATTTCCCAATATATTATCTATAATCTTCAAAGTTCCCTCTATAGAACTTTTTCCTCCAACAGTTGTAATAATTTTTCCTGTATCTACATAGCTTAATTCTGCAATCTTAGAACTTGGAGACATATTTAAAATTTGTTTTCTATCTTCTTCTAATGCTGCAATGATATGATTTTTTACTATTCCACACTTTGCTATAGTCATTATTCCATGGCCTGTAGCTAATATATAGTCACTATCCTTGTAAAATTTATCTATGTAGCTTGAAATTTTATTATTTTCTAAACATCCACATCCACCTGGCATTATAATAATATTAGGAATTATTGGTGCTTCATAAGAATGTGATGGTATTATCTTCATTCCATTTGATAAATCCACCTCATCATCACCGATAACATATAACTTAAATACTTCTTCCCCATTAAATTTATTAATTAAATTAAATAGCTCGAAAGTAAATGAAACTTCTAATAAATCAACTCCAGGATATAAAATGCAACAAACATTTTTCTTTTCATTATTAGATAGAGCTTTAAATGTTTCCTTAGATATTTGGTAAGTTATCTCACCCTTGTCCTTTCTTATAACTTCAAAACCTAAGGAACTAATAAATTCATTCGAAAATTCCTGTTTAGCTTTTTCCATCATGATATTACCACCAAATTCAAAGAAATAATATTCTAATAGTAATCTTATAGCTTCTCTACCATATCCCCTTTTCCTATATTTTCCTTGAATCTTTATATTAAATCTTGCAATCTTTGCTGCAGAATCATAACCATGAAAGCTTACTTCTCCAACTGGCACTTCATCTAAATTATATACTAAACAATAGAAGTTTTTCCCATCAGAAGGCATAACCATTTTATGATAAAAGACCTTCCATTTCTCCTCTGGAAAATGATATATCCCACCAATACCGTCCATGGTTTCTCTGTCTTTCCATAAGGTTTGAACATATTTGAGTTCCGAAAACTCTGGTTGTTTTATATAAACTAATTTTCCATCTCTTCTATAAAAGTTACTTTCCATAATATCACCTAATATTTTCTATATTATATTAATAATATCTCATATTTTCACCTTTTAATCAAATGAATTATCAGAAAACTTTTTAATTCTTGTTAATCAATTATTTTTCTAATACAAATTTCCAATTATTTATTGATTTTTAAAATTAAAATCTATATAATGTTGTTTAGTATTTTTAAACTTTATGTTTAGTATATTATGTTCTAATAGAAATAACTTAACTATTTATTTATAAACTATATGGGAGGAAAATCAAATGCAAATAGGTGAAAAAATTCGCAGATTAAGAATAGAAAAACAACTTACTCAAGAAGAATTAGCAAATAGATGCGAGCTTTCAAAAGGCTTTATTTCTCAGTTAGAGAATGACTTAACTTCTCCTTCAATTGCAACCTTAATGGATATTCTTGAAATCTTAGGTACAAACTTAACTGAATTCTTTAGTGAAGATAATCAGGAGAGAATCGCCTTTACAAAGGATGATATGTTTGAAACTGAAAATAATGAACTCAAATACTCTTTAATGTGGCTAGTACCTAATGCGCAAAAAAATGAAATGGAACCAATAATGATAAATTTAGAACCTGATGGAAGGTATACAGAAGAAGAGCCACATGAAGGTGAAGAATTTGGATATGTACTATCTGGGGTTATATTTCTTCATATAGGTGAAAAGAAATATAAAGTTAGAAAAGGTGAGAGCTTCTATTTTAAACCACGTGAAAATCATTATATTTCAAATGCAGGAAAAACTCCTGCAAAAGTAATTTGGATTAGTACTCCACCATCATTTTAGTGATCAGAAAGAGGTGCTTTATTTTGGGAGAAAATATTATAGAAATTAAAACTTTAACTAAATCATATGAAGACAACGTTGTACTAAACAACATTAGCATGAATATTAAAAGAAATGAATTTATAACACTTTTAGGTCCAAGTGGTTGTGGAAAAACTACTACATTAAAGATTTTAGGTGGTTTTGAAAATCCAGATTCAGGGGAAGTTATTTTTGAGGGAAGCAATATCAATGATATCCCTCCATATAAAAGACCCCTAAATACAGTTTTTCAAAAATATGCTCTATTCCCTCATATGAACGTATATGAGAACATAGCTTTTGGATTAAAAATAAAGAAGTTGCCTAAAGATGAAATTGACTCAAAGGTTAAAGAAATACTTAAATTAGTATCTTTAGAAAACTTTGAAGAACGTAGCATTGAGTCCCTCTCTGGAGGACAACAGCAAAGAATAGCTATTGCACGTGCATTAGTCAATGAGCCTAAGGTTCTACTTTTGGACGAGCCTCTTGGTGCATTAGACTTAAAGTTAAGAAAGGAAATGCAATTAGAATTAAAAAAGATTCAAAAGAAATTAGGGATAACCTTTGTCTTTGTAACTCATGATCAAGAAGAAGCCCTAACTATGTCTGATAAAATTATTGTAATGAATAAAGGGATAATTCAACAGATGGGAACACCAGAAGATATTTATAATGAGCCAGCAAATGCTTTTGTTGCTAGATTTATTGGTGAAAGTAACATAATAGATGGAATAATGCTTGAAGATTATAAAGTGAATTTCTGTAATAAAGATTTTAAATGTGTTGATAAAGGGTTCGAAAAAAATGAAGAAGTTCAAGTTGTTATTAGACCTGAAGATATTAAAATAACTGATAGTGAAAAAGGCATGCTTAAAGGCACGGTTAATTCTGTAATATTTAAAGGTGTTCACTATGAAATTGAAGTCATAGAAGATGATAGAAGCTGGATTATTCACAACACACAAAATGCGAAACCTGGAGATATCATAGGAATGGATATATACCCTGAAGATATTCACATTATGAGAAAGGTTTCTGAAAATGAATAAGAAAAGGGGCCTTGCTGCCTATCCTTATTTATTATGGAGCTTGCTTTTCATCGTAGTTCCACTGATTATAGTTTTATTTTTCAGCTTCACTAAAAAAATTGATTCTCAATATGTTTTTAGCTTAGAAAACTACCAAAAACTTATATCTCCACAATACCTTAAAGTTTTCGGAAGAAGTTTATTGCTTGCAGTTATTTCTACAGTAGCTTGTCTAGTTATGGGCTACCCTATTGCATATATGATTTCAAAGATGAACGTAGGTAAAAGAAATGTATTAATTATGTTATTTATATTGCCAATGTGGATGAATTTTTTACTTAGAACTTATTCATGGCTTGCAATACTAGGCAAAAACGGAATTATAAATACTCTTCTAGGTTATATAGGTATTGGCCCATTAAATTTACTATATAATGATGGGACAGTTATATTAGGAATGATTTATAACTTTCTTCCTTTTATGGTTATACCAATATATACTGTATTAATCAAAATAGATAGCGACTTAATTAGTGCAGCGCAAGACCTAGGTGCTGATAGACGTATACTATTTAAAAGAGTAATTTTCCCACTATCAATACCTGGTGTTATGTCTGGTATTACTATGGTATTTATGCCTGCAGTATCCACTTTTATAATTTCCAGCCTATTAGGTGGTGGACAATATATGCTTGTTGGTAACTTAATTGAACAACAATTTACCAATATAGGAGACTGGAATTTTGGTTCAGCAATTTCAATATTTATGATGATAATAATATTAATTTCAATGGCATTATTGTCTAGATATGAAGGGGAATCCGACAAAGAAGGTGGTGCATTACTATGATGAAAACCTTAGAAAAGATTAGCGCTAAGGTGTATATGTTCTTAATATATTTATTTTTATATGCACCAATACTTGCTTTAATAGTTTTTTCTTTTAATAGCTCAAAGTCAATGGCTTCTTGGGAAGGATTTACATTAAAGTGGTATCAGGCATTACTTGACAATGATAAAATACTTAAAGCACTTTATAACACTTTACTTGTAGCCTTATCCTCCTCAATTATTTCAACTATAGTGGGAACTATAGCTGCTATAGGTATTTATAATATGAGAGGTAAAACAAAAAAGTTAATTCTAAATATTAACTATTTACCTGTTTTAAATCCAGATATCGTTACTGGAATAGCACTTATGAGTTTATTTGTATTTTTGCACCTAACCTTTGGCTTCAAGACACTAATGTTAGCTCATATAACATTTAATATTCCATATGTTATCTTATCTGTTTTACCAAAGCTTAAACAGATGCCAAGCAATATAACAGAGGCTGCATTAGATCTAGGGGCAACCCCAAGCTATGCCATGAGAAAAATAATAATTCCTCAAATTACCCCTGGAATTATTTCCGGCTTCATTATGGCCTTTACTATGTCTATAGATGATTTTGTAATTTCGTTCTTTACTACAGGCTCAGGCGTATCTAACCTATCAATAGAAATATTTTCAATGGCTAGGCGTGGTATAAAGCCTGAAATTAATGCTCTTTCAACATTAATGTTCATTACAGTGCTTACATTATTAATCTTAGTAAACAAAAAAGATTTATCAAAGGAGCCTGTTAAGAAAAATAAGCCAAGCAGTAACAAGAATGGAAATAGAGCTATGGCGTTTGCTTTGGTTATAATACTTTTAGTTACTTCATTTGCTATATATGGCAAGAAGAAATCTGATAGAAAAGTTCTAAATGTATTTAATGTTGGTGACTACATTGATAAAGAGCTTATAACAAAGTTCCAAGATGAAACTGGAATTAAGGTTAACTACGAAGAATATGATACTAATGAAATAATGTATCAAAAATTAAAAGGTGGAAATTCCAGCTATGATATTGTAGTGCCTTCAGACTATATGCTTCAAAAAATGATAAAAGAAGATATGGTTGAAAAATTAGATTTTAATAATATTCCGAACTATAAAAACATTGATGATAAGTTTAAAAACCTATCCTATGATCCTAAAAATGAATACTCTGTCCCTTATATGTGGGGAACAGTTGGTATAATTTATAATAAGACCATGGTTACTGATCCAGTTGATTCATGGAATATACTCTGGAATCCTAAATACTCAAAACAAATAATGATGTTTGATTCCATAAGAGATACTATGGCAATTTCGTTAAAAAGACTTGGATATTCAATAAATACAACCGATCCAAAAGAAATAAATGAAGCAAAAGAAGAGTTAATAAAACAAAAGCCACTTGTTAAAGCCTATGTTGTTGATGAAGTTAAAGATAGAATGATAGGCGGAGAAGCTGCCCTTGCTACTGTATGGTCCGGAGATGCCGTATATATGATGGAGCAAAACCCAGACTTAGAATATGTTGTTCCAAAGGAAGGAAGTAATAAATGGTTTGATACCTTAGTAGTTCCTAAGGATTCTCCTCATAAAGAGGAAGCAGAAGCATTTATTAACTTCTTATGCGATCCTCAAAATGCAAAACAAAATGTAGAATATATAGGCTACTCTACTCCTAATAAGGAAGCATTTAAGCTTCTAGATGAAGATACTCAAAATAATCCTGCATCATATCCTTCAGATGAATTATTAGATAAATGTGAAGTATTTGTAGACTTAGGTGACAGCCTAAAACTCTATGATGATGCATGGCTAGAAATAAAGAGTAACTAATTATAAGATTATGTGATACAATCATATTTATATTTTGCTACAAGCGTGTCAAGAACTGGCACGCTAAATTTTTTTTCAAAAGTTGTGTAATATTTTATGCCTTTAAGTGACTAATTATATGAAAGGGTGATTTAAGTGAAACAAATAGAGAAACTGTACTTAGACCATAGTCAAGATATATATAATTATTTGTTGAGTATTACCCATAATCCTACCCTTTCAGAGGATTTGCTCTCTGAAACATTTGTAAAGGCCATCTATTCTATTGGTAGTTTTAAGGGCAATTCATCAATTAAAACATGGCTATTTAGTATTGCTCGACATCTATGGTTGCAAAGTTTACGAAAAGATAAGCCTACTGTGGAGTATAGTGACCTTTTAGAGCTATATGTCACAGATAATATGTTTGACATCTTTGATTCAAAACAAATATCAGATAGAGTGTGTGAACTGTTAAAAACCAAAGATGAGCGAATACAAAAGATAATAAGTATGCGTGTAGATGGTATAAGCTACTACGAAATATCAGAGAAAATAGGTATTTCTGAAAATTCAGCAAGAGTAATAGACTTTAGAACAAAGAAATGGCTTAAATTCATTTTAAAAAAGGAGGAATTAATTTGAATATATCCTGCGATATTATATTGGATTTAATACCACTTGTAAACGATAGGGTTGCAAGTGAGGACAGCATTAAATTAGTTGCTGAGCATATAAAAGGCTGCGAAAGCTGTAAACTTGAATTTGAAAGTCACACTTTGCCAATCCGAACAGAACTTGATGATAAAAAAGTGGTCTCTTCAATCAAGAAAAAGTTATTTTTTGCAATGTCAGCGTTATTATTGATTGGAGCTTTTATCGGAATGGCATTAAACAAAAATTCGCACTCAAACTTCATGCCAGCAATAATTGTTGTTTTAGGTATTGCCTTTGTTGGGATAATGATTTTTAAATTTGATTTAAAAGGAGATAGAAATATGAAAAGTTTTTTTGTAGGAAAAGCAATTGGTACAATTATTATCTTTGCAATATTAGGAATTTATTTATTGATAAAATATGTACTGAATTTATTTTAAATTTAGTACATATTTTTAGGGGAACTTTTCTATGCGTTCCCCTAAAAATATTGTATATTACCAACTCTGTTCTTTAACAGAGCCTGCTTTTTAAGATATATGTTCTAATTCTAATTTATTAATTACTTCTGGAAACCATAAACTAATCTCTCTTAAAGCGCTTTCTTTTGAATCAGATGCATGTACTGAATTCTCTGTTTTATCAATTGCATATAAGCTTCTGATTGTATTTGCTTCAGCTGCTTTAGGGTCTGTCGCCCCATTTATTCTTCTTATCTCACTAATGGCATTTTCCCCTTCTAAAACTAATGCACATAATGGACTTCTTGTAATATACTCTATTAAACTCTTGTAAAAAGCTTTTCCTTCATGTTCTTTGTAATGTATTTCTGCTAACCCTTCAGAAACCTTTAACAATCTCATTGCTATTACTTTTAGTCCATTTGACTCATAGGCATCAACTATTTTTCCTATTAAATTTCTTTCCACCGCATCTGGTTTAATTAGTACTAAACTCTTTTCCACCATAGTTATAAACCCTCCTTAACTTAATAATCATAATTATAACAAATTTTCAGTATATTTCAAATATTTAAACAATTTTTATTTTGTTCCAAACTTTTTTCTTTGTTATAATATAAAAAGAATTATTAAATACCAAATTATACAGGAGGGTCCTATGAAAAGATATTTAATGATTGTCTCTGGAAGGGTTCAAGGGGTAGGTTTTAGATATTTTGTTTTACTTATTGCAAAAAAAACTCAAGTAACTGGAACAGTTAGAAATCAATCTAATGGTATGGTTGAAATCATGGTTCAAGGAGATGAAAATCAAATAGAAAATTTTAAAGCTCAACTTATGAAGGGTAATGGCTTTTCTAGAATAGATGATTTATCCACGAAAGAAGTTCCTCTAGTAGAAAAAGAAAAAACTTTTAGAATATCCTATTAAAAAAAGGTTAGAGGCTTGTACATATACATTCCTCTAACCTAGTATTTTACTTAATTATTTTTAATTACTCAATTCTTTAAACTTTTTATTTTCAGCATTGTTATCTAATATCATAAGATTATTTGCTTTAATTATAGATATTAGATTATCTGCATAAATCTTTTCTCCATTTGAGTTCTCATGGGTCGAATAGCCACCCTTTTCTATTGCTTTGGCCATATCTTTATAGTTTTTAGCTTCAAATACACCTGCTTGCTTATACCTAGCGTTATTACTTAAAAATTTTCCGTAATCATCAAAAGATGCTTCAATACTATCGTATACTCTAAATTTAGCTTTAATAGTTTCACCGTTATACTCAGTAGTTGTTATCAACTTGCTTGGACCTTTCCAGCTTGTGTCTGCCTTTATTCCGAAGTAATTATTAATTTCAGCATAATTTCCCCATCCTGACTCTGCTATAGATTGAGCTATTACTACAGAAGGTAATATTCCGTATTTTTCATATATTTCATATGCATATGGTTCTACTGTTTTAATAAATTGAAGATTTTTATCTGTATAATTTTCAGGATATAATCCCATGTTTTCAAGCTGATCGTAGTAGTTATGTACTCTCTTCTTTTCTTTATCAGTATATTGTAATTCATCTATAACTTCATCTATACCTTTAGAACCATAATAGGTTTTTCCTGAAACTTTCTTTTCCTCAATAAACTTTTCAGCTAAATCTTTAACTTTATTTTCATCCATTTTAGTAAAATAATTATTTTCTTGAATTGCACTTACTGCTGCAATCTCTTTCCAATTAAGTTGTATTCTATTTTCTCCAACCGAATCTGCTTCACTTATGTATAACTTCATTGCATCTTTAGTAATTGCAATATTTTTCAATCTGTTTTCTTCAAGCTTATATCTATTATATTTTTTTAATCCTACAATTGAAGCTATAGTTATTACAGCTAAAAGTGCAAGAAAAACTATATATCTCATTCTTTTCTTTCTCATTTTAACACCTCACCTTTACATAATATCATAAAAAGTCGTATTTTGAACATAAAAAAATCGTCAAGATGATTTTTTTCTCGCATCTGCCTTTCCTAACACATGTGAGGAAAAATTGGCAGGCGACTAATTATATTTTTTACTCTTTAGGGTAGTCTAGTTAATCCTTAGATTATAATTAAAACTTATGATGTTATACACCCCTTAAAATATTATAAATTCCTAAAGAGTAAAAAACGCCAGAAAAATTCTGGCGTTTTTATTAATTATTTCTTAATTAATCTTTTAAAGTTTTTTATAGCAAACTTAGTTTATTAATACATGAATAAGTTACTATTTGAACTTAAAACCTTTTGCTATGCTATTGATTTATTTACTGCACTTACTACGGCCTTAATTGAAGCTAAGATAATATTATTATCTGTTCCTACTCCATAATGTTTTCTACCATCTTTATCTATTATTTGAATGTATGCTACAGATTCAGCATTTGAATCATCACCTAAAGAATGTTGATTATAGGAACTTACCTTGAAACCTTCAATTATATTATTCATCCCCTTAACAAATGCATCTATAGGACCATTCCCTACCCCTGCAATGTTCATAAGATTACCTTTATAATTTATAGATGCTAGTATTTCTATATCCTTTTTACTTACTTCTTTACTATTTATTTCAATACTTTCAAGGGTTATTGGAGAGTCAATATTTAGGTATGATTTCTTAAATGCATCGTATATGACTTCAGAATTAACTTCCTTTACACTCTCATCTGCGATACTTTGGATCACTAGACTAAAATCTTTCTGCATAAACTTAGGAATAGAAAATCCATAGTAATTTTGCATTATAAAGGCAATTCCGCCCTTACCTGATTGTGCATTTATTCTAATTATTGCCTCATAGGTTCTACCAACATCCTTAGGATCTATAGGTAAGTATGGCACTTCCCAATATTCTTCTTCATTATATAAGCCTAATCCTTTCTTTATTGCATCTTGGTGAGAGCCTGAATACGCTGTATACACAAGAGACCCAGCATAAGGTTGTCTATCTGGAACTGGCATTTCAGTACACTCTTCATATATCCCTATAACTTCATCTATACTACTAAAATCTATTTCTGGATCTATACCTTGTGTATATAAATTTAGTCCTAAGGTAACTAAGTCAACATTTCCCGTTCTTTCTCCATTTCCAAATATAGTTCCTTCAATACGGTCGATGCCTGCTAGCATTGCAAGTTCTGCTGTTGCAACCGCTGTCCCCCTATCATTATGTGGATGTGCACTTAAAATAATCTTATCTCTATTTTTAATATTATCTGAAAACCATTCTATTTGATCTGCATATACATTAGGTGTATACATTTCAACTGTAGTTGGTAAATTCAATATAATTTTATTTTCTGTTGTCGGCTTCCATTCATCAACCACAGCTTCACATATATCTAGTGCATAGTCAAGTTCTGTTCCACTAAAGCTTTCTGGTGAGTATTCTAAAATAAACTCTGTTTCAGGATATTCTCTAACTAACTCCTTTATTATTCTTGTACCATCAACTGCTAGGTCAATAATTTCTTTCTTGCTTTTATTAAATACAACTTTTCTTTGAACTACTGATGTGGAATTATATAAATGAACTACTGCCTTTTTTATGCCTTTAAGTGCTTCAAAAGACTTCTCTATAAGTTCTCTTCTTGCTTGTGTTAAGATTTGAATAGTTACATCATCAGGAATAAGATTATTTTCTATTAAGTATCTAGTAAAATCATATTCTATTTGTGATGCAGCTGGAAATCCAACTTCAATTTCCTTGTACCCCATTTTTACAAGTAAATTGAAAAAATCTATCTTTTTTTCTAAACTCATAGGATTTCTTAATGCTTGATTTCCATCTCTCAAATCCACACTACACCAAATAGGTGCCTTTTCAATTAACTTACTTGGCCACTTTCTCTCTTTTAATTCTACATTTTTGTACTGTTTGTACTTTTTGAATCCTTCTTTTTTCATAATTATAGCCCCCTTAATTTATTCTTATATTAGAAAAAGCGTAGAAATTTTATTTAAAATTTCGTAGCCTTAAATATATATTTTATTATTTTTAGATAACAAAAAAGCGCCTTTGCACTCCATTGGAGCGCAAAGGCGCGGTACCATCCAAACTTATAACTTAATTATAATAACGGTTATTAACCGGTTGAATCTACTTAATTTCAATCCACAGCTCATTGAGCGAGTTCAGAAATATCATTTATAGTCTCGCACCAACCGACTACTCTCTTAAAAATTTAATCTCCTACTACTCTCAGTCATAGCTTTTACAAATAATGATTGATATTATTTAAAATTAACCCCAATTTATAATTTAAAATAATATATCATTTACTAATTTAGTAAAATATTATACTAATTCAAACTAAAAGTCAATGCTATTTTTCCAATTGTTTTAAAACGTAATTAGGTAAAGCAAAAGCTCCTTTATGTATTTCTTCATTATAATATTTTGTATTTTCAAGTTTTTCTTTAAATTTAAAGCCCTTAAAATCATTAATTGGATCATATTTCTTAGAAGCAAATCCAAATAACCAATGACCTGATGCATAGGTTGGCATATTATATTGATATGCTTTGCATATAGGGAATATCTTACCTATTTTGTTATATGCTCTTTTCATTTCTCTAGCATTATTAGGATAGTAAGGACTTTCACATTGATTAACCATTATTCCTTCTTCTGTTAATGCTTTATAGCAATCATTATAAAATGCTTCAGAAAATAGACCTTCTCCTGGTCCTATAGGATCTGTTGAATCTACTATTATTAAATCATAATAGTTTTCTTTATCCTTAATATATTTTATTCCATCTTCATAATAAACAGTTACTCTTGGATCATTAAGTTTACAAGAAGTATAAGATAAGTAATCCTTTGAAGCTTGAACTACTACAGGATCAATTTCTACCATATGAATCTCTTCAATTGTAGGGAAGCCAGTTAGTTCTCTTACTGTACCTCCATCTCCTCCACCTATAACTAATGCTCTCTTGATATTAGGATTTACTCCTAAAGCAACATGTGTAATCATTTCATGATAAATAAACTCATCTTTTTCTGTAACCATAGTCCAGCCATCTATAACTAAGACACGACCAAACTCATAAGTGTCAATTATATCAATTTTTTGAAAATCACTCTTTCCTGAAAATACATGACCTTTAACCTTCATAGAAAATTTAACATTTTCAGTTTGATTTTCTGTAAACCATAATTCCATATTATTCACTCCTAATCCATAAATTCAAAAGGCTTATGAGATGTTATTTCTACATCTACTTTTGAATAATTTTTAATTTTTTCGACAATTCCTCTTGCGATTTCGGTTGATTCACTTCTTTCGGCTTCTAGAACCTTTTCAAGGTATGCAAAAGCATCCCATGGATTTATAGTATCTCCACAAGTATATAAATCAACAGATGCATAGCCATATTCTGGCCAAGTATGAATTGTAAGATGAGATTCTTGAATAATTACAGCTCCACTTACTCCCCAAGGATTAAATCTATGAAAACAACTTGTCACGATAGTAGCCTTTGATTCAATCGCAGCTTCTTTCATGTACTTTTCAATTATTTCATGATCTTTTAATATTTCCTTATTACAGTTGTAATATTCAATTAAAATATGTCTTCCTAGTTGTTCAATATGCATTTAAATCCCTCCTAAATTATTCACCTATAATTTATTTACATAGAATTTTATTAGTAATTTATTTATTTTTAATGATTTTTATCTATTTTATCTTCAATTAGTTTAGTAATACATAACTTTCAGTTTAATTTATTGAATTTATAAACTTTTGTTTAGTAATATTAAACCACCAGTTTTATATATATTAACCATTTAATAATATACCACACTTTAAATACATATATGTAATCCGAAATTCAACCAAAAATGGGATATAAGTTAATTTAAATCAACCTATATCCCATTTACTATGTTTTTCTTTAATTATCTTCGATTTTTATTAGGAATATATTAAATAATTGTATTTCTTATTTCTTGAATTTCTTTATGAATTTCATCAACAATACTTTGTTCATTTTTACTTAAAAAGCCTAAAGACATTTCATATATTTCTATTTCTCTTTTATAGTTATCCTTTCTACTTCTTAACTTTTCTTCGTAAGGTCTATCTATAAAATCTTTAATTAACATGGAGTAATACTCCTGACTGCCAAACTCTTTTGCTAATTTTAATTTTTCTAGATAATATAAATCCTTCTTTTCTTTCTTAATAAGGTAATCAATTAATAAGTTAAAATATTCTCGTGAAGTGTCATATGCTTTTATTTTGCTAAAATATTTCTCATCATTTATTAATGACAAAATTATTTCTTCATTTACACCTAATTTTATTAACTTATCCTTTAACTCATATACTTTCCAGTACTTTTTAGATCTAATTGATAAATCTGTGTAAGTTTCATAAACTTCTTTTGTTGTAAATTCTACTTCTTCACTTAAAAGTATTAGAGAAATTAATTGTTCTAAACATTCAATGGCTTTATTCGTATTATGTACCTCAAAATTATATTTATACTCAAACCACAAGTCCCTTTGCCATAGAAATACCTTGTTTTTAATTCCTTCCTTATAATGTTCTCTTTTAGAAATATTATAAGACTTGTTCAAAAAAATAAATGAATCAAGAAATTCCCTTTCCATCTCAGCTATATAAGCTAGGTTCAAGTAAAAATCCTCTTTTTCCCCATATTTAGATAATGACCTATAACAAAATTCTTTTGCTGTGTCCAATTCTTCTAAGTTAATTGCACAGTCAATCATCGAAAAATAACATAGAAGTTCTTCATCATTCTCTTCAATTTCATCTAACGCTTTCATAAACATTTCAAAGGCATCTTTATATTTTTCCTCATTTTTTAATCTACTACCCTCATTTATTAGAAGTTGAAACTTCCCTCTTGACATTATCTCACCACCTTTCTTTTAATAATACTCTCTATATTATATGAATTTATTCTAGCCACTTCTTTGCTGAACTTTCAAAAATCAAGTTTCCGTATACATATTCTGAAATAAGCAACTACAACCGTCCATTTATCTCATCTACTTCTTGGTTGAACATTCCAAGAAGTATGATTCATAAATGTGGGTTTCGTAAGCTTATTTCTATTATACCAATAATTTGCAAAAAAGAAAAAGCTAGAGGTATAAGCGTTATACTTATACTTCTAGCTTTAAATTTATAAATTATTCTTTGTATTGAAGAGCGTCTCTACCTTCTTCTCCAGTACTTATTCTAACAACATTCTCAACATTATATACAAATATCTTTCCATCACCTATTTTTCCAGTATGAAGCACTTTTTTTGCTGTCTTTACTACTTCCTCAACTGGAACATCACATACAACAATCTCAACTTTCACTTTAGGTAATAGGTTTATATCTACAGTAGTTCCTCTATAAAATTCTTTGTGCCCCTTTTGTGTTCCACAACCTAACACGTTTGATACGGTCATACCTGTTATCCCAATTTCATTTAATGCATCCTTAAGATCATCAAATTTACTTTGAGAAGTGATAATATCAATTTTTGATAATTTTTGACTCATAATAATACCCCCTTATTAGCTTAATCCGCCGTAAGCTTCCTCTCCATGATTCGAAACGTCAACTCCAGCTTGTTCGTCTTCACTAGAAACTCTTAATCCAATAGTCTTATCAATAACTTTTAAGATTATAAATGTCATTACTGCTGCAAATGCTATAGTTGCGACAATAGCAATTAATTGAGCCCCTAATAAATGTATATTACCATAAATCAATCCATCTGCACCAGCTGAATTTATACTTTTTGATGCAAATATACCAGTTGCTATACCTCCCCAGATACCTCCTATACCATGGCATCCAAAAGCATCTAAAGCATCATCATAGTTTAACTTTGATTTTAATATTGTTACTGCAAAGAAGCATATGAATCCACCTATTGCACCAATTGCAATGGAAGACATTGGACTTACAAAACCTGCTCCAGGTGTAATAGCAACTAATCCAGCTACAAGTCCACTTGCTGCTCCAAGTGCAGTTATTTTTCCTCTGTGTATATATTCACCAATACTCCATGCAATTGCTGAAGCTGCTGCTGCTGTATTTGTTGTAATAAATGCATTAAATGCTACATCGCTTACCGAAAGAGCACTACCAGCATTAAATCCATACCATCCGAATAATAGTAATCCTGCTCCTAAAACTGTAATTGTAAGGTTATGAGGTGTAACAGTTTCTTTCTTTTTTCTTTGTCCTAAAACCAATGCTGCAACTAAACCTGAGACTCCAGAACTTATATGAACTACGTCCCCACCAGCAAAGTCTAATGCACCTAGATTTCTAATCCAACCGCCAACACCCCATACCCAGTGAGCTAGAGGATCATATACAAAGGTTGCCCATAGCAACATGAATAACATAAATGCCATTGTTTTCATTCTTTCAGCAATTGCACCTGAAATTAATGCCGGCGTTATAACTGCAAACATCATTTGAAACATCATAAATGCTTGATGAGGAATTGTACCTGCATAATCAGCATTTGGTTCAAATCCAACCCCGTTTAATCCTAAGAAATTAAATCCACCTAATATTCCATTAATGTCTGATCCAAAGGCTAATGTATATCCTATAAGTATCCATTGTATGGAAATAATTGCTATAGCACCATAACTGTGTAAGGTTGTACTTAATACATTCTTTCGTCTAACCATACCCCCATAAAATAATGCTAATGCTGGTGTCATTACTAATACTAATACTGTTGAAATAAAAACAAACACCGTATCTGCACCGTTAATTGCGTTCATAATAAAACCTCCCCTTAAATAAATCCCGAAATAATTTTGTATTATTACTATGTCTAAAATTTTACTATTCAATTGAACATTTGTCAAATAAATCATCATTTGATTGATATATTTTCATTATTTTTAGGGTTTTAATATCATTTTCTTATTTTAGTGATGTACAATTAACTCAATCTTTTTTTGTCTTTTTTTGTTTATAGCTAACAACAAAGCCTTAAAAAATACATTTCAACTTGTACATAAAAGACTAAATTTTATAATTTTAAGCAACCTCCCTTTGTAAACATTTACTCGTTTGAGAAAATTTAAAAGCTACACTAAAATAAATCTATTTTAGTGTAGCTTTAACATAAAACTTTTATACAGGGTTTTGAGTTCAACTAATAATTTATTCATGCCTGAACTTAAACAAGAATAAATTAAGTTTCCTATAAAAAAACCTATACTATTCTGTTTTTCTTCTCTCCATCATAAAACGCCTTAATATTATTTAATAAGTCCCTAAACAATCTTTCTCTAGCCTCTAAACTCGCCCAAGCTATATGAGGAGTAACTACTAGCTTTTGTTTATTTTTTATTTTAAGTAATGGATTATCTTCATTAATTGGTTCTACCTTAAACACATCTAGAGCTGCTGCCTTTATTAAATCCTCGTCTAAAGCCCTTGCTAAGTCCTCATCTACAACTATAGGTCCTCTTCCCATATTAATTAGTACAGCATTTTTTTTCATTTTAGAAATATTATCATAATTCATTAACCCCTGGGTTTTATCATTTAGAGGTGAATGAATTGATAAAATATCAGAAGTTCTTAATAGCTCATCTAACTCTACTCTTTTATAATCAGCGTTATTATTTTGACCAGATGTAGAGTAATATTGAACATTAGCACCAAATGCTTCTGCTATTTTTGCAACTTTTCTTCCTATTGCTCCTAATCCTACTATCCCCCAAGTCTTCCCTGATATATCATTATATTCTTTATCTAAATTAGTGAATATAGGACTTTTTGAATATTCTCCACTTTTGACGTAGTTATCATAATATGCAATTTCATCGTTAATATGAAGTAATGTAGCAAAGGTATGTTGAGCTACAGTATTTGTAGAATAACCTGCCACGTTTGTAACAGCTATATTTCTCTTTCTTGCATACTCCACATCGATATTGTTATACCCTGTTGCCATTTCACAAATAAGTTCTAATTTTGTATTTCCTGATAAATTACTTTCATTTAATACAACCTTATTAGTTAATATTACATTTGCATCTTTAACTCTTTCAGCTACTAATTCACTTGGAGTAATATCATAATACTTTACATCTCCAAATTCTTTTAAAAGCTCAAAATTTACTTTTCCCATTGTTCTACCATCTAAAATTACTATACTTTTCATATGTGCCTCCTATATCAAAAACATTACTAACTATTATTATAGCACATAACCTTTAAGTCTTTTAAGAATGGTTTGTATGTCTTCTCCTTTTCTACGGCTATAATCTTCAATCTGATCCATAGATAATTTTGTTAAATCAAAATACCTTGAACTTTTTGAAGCAAAATACAAACCACATACTGATGAAACTGGATTCATCATGTAATGTTCTGTTAGTGTAACTTTAATTTTTTCTGTTCCATCTAAAAGTTTAAATGCTTTTTCTATTTCTTTTTGATCCTTAAGTGAAGGATAACCAAAAGCAGGCCTAATTCCTCTATATTTACTTTGGAATATTTCTTTCATGCTTAAGTCTTCATTTTCTTCGTAAGCCCAAAATTTCTTTCTAATATCCTCGTGTAGTTTTTCTGCAGAAGCTTCAGCTAATCTATCACATAAGAGTTTCAGCATAATAGCACCATAGTCATCTCCTGAATCTTTAAGTTCCTTTTCATACTCATAAGCGCCGTCCCCTGCAGTCACTATAAATGCACCTATATAATCTTTTATATTTGAGGTTTTTGGTGCAATAAAGTCTGCCAAACTTAAATACTCGCCCTTATTACTTTGCCTTTGCTGACGTAGGAAATAAAATTTTTCTACTTCTTTATTATTCTCATCATATAAAGTAACTTCATCACCTTCTGAATTACATGGGAATATGCCATACACGCCCTTTGGAATTATCCTTCCATTTTCCTCAAGAGTATCTAACATTGAATTAGCATCTTCTAATAACTTCTTGGCCTCTTCACCATATTTCTCATCCTCTAATATTTCTGGGTAAGTTTTTTTCATTTCCCAAGCAATAAAGAAAAAAGTCCAATCAATATATCTTCTTAATTCCTTAATACTATAGCTTATCTCTTGTTTACCTATAACCTTTGGAATAGCTATATCTTCTTTTCTCCATTCCTGCTTTAATGCTTTTTCCCTTGCTTCTTCTATAGAAACGTTATTGATTTTAATATTATTATAAGTATCTCTTACTTCTTGATACTCTTCTTTAATTTTATTTATATATCCTTCTTTATCTTTAATAAGTTCTTTTAAAATCTCAACTGTTTTAGACGCATCTCCACCATAAATAACACCTTTTGAATAATTAGGTTCTATCTTTAGAGCTGTATGAGTTTTTGATGTAGTAGCTCCTCCAATTATTAATGGTATATCAAAATCTTGTCTTTCTAATTCTGATGCAACATGGGCCATTTCATCTAGTGATGGAGTAATAAGACCGCTTAAGCCTATAACATCTACTTCCTCTTCCTTAGCCCTTCTTAATATTTCTTCACAACTCACCATTACTCCCAAGTCAATAACTTCAAAATTGTTGCAAGCTAAAACTACTCCTACGATATTTTTACCTATATCATGTACATCGCCTTTTACAGTAGCTAGTAGAACTTTACCTGCTTTAGCTCCTGATTTTGAATTTTCTTCTTTAATAAATGGTAGTAATATTTCCACAGCCTTTTTCATAACTCTAGCTGACTTTACCACTTGAGGAAGAAACATCTTTCCATCTCCAAAAAGCTCTCCAACAATCTTCATACCATCCATTAATGGTCCCTCGATTATACTTAAAGCCATATATTTAGCTTCTCTTGCCTCTTCTAAATCAAAAATTAAATAGTCTCCATTCCCTTTAACTATAGAGTTGCTTAATCTCTTTTCTAAAGATTCATTTCTCCATAGTTCAACCTTTGTATCACTAGCTACTCCTTCACCTTTAAATCTTTCTGCTGCCTCTAAAAGTTCTTCACTTGCTTCTGGCTTTTTATTTAACACAACATTTTCTACAAGTTCTAATAAATCTTTTGGAATATCATCATATATTTTAATCATTCCAGGATTTACTATTCCCATATCCATCCCACTCTTAATAGCATGGTATAAGAAAACAGAATGCATAGCCTCTCTTATTGCATTATTTCCTCTAAATGAAAAGCTTAAGTTTGATACTCCTCCTGATACTTTTGCATATGGAAGATTTTCTTTTATCCATTTAGTAGCCTTTATAAAATCAACTGCATACCCATTATGCTCTTCCATTCCAGTTGCTATTGCAAGGATGTTAGGATCAAATATTATATCTTCTGGTGGGAATTTAATCTTTTCTGTTAATAAATCATAAGCTCTTTTACAAATAGCTTTCTTTTTTTCAAATGTATCTGCTTGCCCATTTTCATCAAAAGCCATTACTACAACCGCAGCACCAAAAGATTTAATTATTTTTGCTTTCTTTAAAAACTCCACTTCTCCCTCTTTTAAAGAAATAGAATTTACTATAGGTTTACCTCCTATAGATTCTAAACCAGCTAAAATAACTTCCCATCTTGATGAATCAATCATAATTGGTTTGCTTGCTATTTCTGGTTCAGATGCTAAAAGTTTAAGGAAATTCTCCATTTCTTCCTTTGCTTCTAAAAGGCCATCATCAAAATTTATATCTAAAACTTGAGCTCCATTTTCTACCTGATCTCTAGCTATTGCTAATGCCTCTTCATATTGCTTTTCTCTAATAAGTCTAGCAAATTTAGCTGATCCTGCTACATTTAGTCTCTCACCAATATTTATGAAATTATTTTCTTCTCTAGCTTCTAGTAACTCTAACCCTGCATATTTACTATAAATTTTTATTTCCGGAAAATTTCTTGCTCTATATTCACTTACTAGTTCACTAATTGCTTTAATATGTTCAGGCGTAGTACCACAGCATCCACCAACTATATTTAAACAATTATCTTCTAATAATTCTTTAAGATTTTCAGCTGTAACCTCAGGAGTTTCGTCATATTCTCCTAATACATTTGGCAATCCTGCATTAGGATAAACTGATATAAATAACCCTTGGCTTTTAGCTAACTCTTTTACAAATGGAACTAACTCTTTAGCCCCAAAGGAGCAGTTTAACCCAATAGAAATAACATACTCACTATTCATAGATGCACAAAAAGCTTCTAAGGTCTGTCCTGATAGTATTCTTCCACCTTTGTCATTAATCGTGCCTGATATCATAATTGGAAGAGCTTTATTTTTTTCTTCAAAGACTTCTTCAGCAGCAATAATTGCGGCTCTAGCGTTTAATGAATCAAATATAGTTTCAATTAATAGTAAATCCACGCCTCCATCTACAAGTCCTTTAATTTGTTCTTTATAGGATTCCTTAACTTGTGTAAAAGTAACGCTTCTATAAGCAGGATTTTCTACTTCTGGAGACATTGATAATGTCTTATTTGTAGGTCCTACAGAACCAGCAACATATCTATATCTATCTTTTGTAGTATATAAGTCCGCAACCTCACGCGCTATTTTCGCACTATTAAGATTAATATCATAAACCAAATGCGTAAGTTCATAATCCTCTTGAGAAATTATAGTACTATTAAAGGTATTTGTCTCAATAATATCTGCCCCTGCTTCCAAATAACTCTTATGTATTTCTTTTATTATATCTGGATTCGTTAAAGATAATATATCATTATTTCCCTTTTGCTCTTTTGGAAAATCCTTTAATAATTCCCCTCTATAATCCTCTTCATTAAGCTTGAAAGATTGAATACTAGTTCCCATTGCCCCATCAAGAACTAAAATTCTTTCTTCTAAATCCTTAACTAATCTTGAATTTTTAAATAAATGCCCCCTCATACTTACCTCCATTATTTCAAAATTATATTTCTTTATTTGTGGTATAGGGTTTTTTATAGGAAACTTAACTTATTCTTACATAAATAAGTTATTAGTTAAACTTAAAACCCTATATTTTCATTTATTATACTATACAAAGACCACCAATTCTAGTAAATACCTATATATAAAATAGGATATACAAAAAATCGATTATTTATATTAATTAAATAATCGATTTTTTACTAATTAATTTAATTTTAAAAAATAATAATCCTACTCCCATGAACTATAATTATTGATGTAAGTTAATGCTTCAAGTCCACACACAGGACATGCGATGTCCTTTATCTCATTGTAATCAATTACTTTTTTAAGCTTGCTTCCACAATTACTGCAAAACATCTCCTCTTCATAGGAAATTCCTTCAGAAAATTCTACTTTAAGTATACTTTTATCAATTATATTTTTACAATCACTACAATAAAATAATTGTCTTACAACAGTATATCTCTCTATTGGGTACTCTTCATTTATCTGTTTTACTATTCTTATGCATTTTTTATCAGAAGTTTTTAAAATTTCTTCTAATTGAGGCAAATATGCCCCTTTACCCAATAGAAATTCTTGAGAAAAGTGGCAGTTATTACACCTAATGATAACCCCATTACCCATTGCTCAACACGACCTTATTTAATACTATAGTATATCTATATTACATAAGTAACACTTTATTCATATATAATTAAAATTTATCCTATAATAAATAGTTTTTTCTCAAATTTTTTAAAGATGTATTTTATTAGTATAGCCATACCTATACCAAGCACAGCTCCTCCTAAAACATCACTCAAATAATGAACCATTAGATAAACCCTAGAAAATCCTATTATTATAGCTAAGGAAAATATTATTACTCTATATTTTTTAAAATATGAACTTAAAATTGTTGCAGCTGTAAAAGAGCTGGCAGTATGTCCTGAAGGAAAGGAAAACCCACTTGGAGCCTTAATTAAAAGCTTTATTTCGTGTATGCTTATAAATGGCCTTTCTCTTCTAACTAAATTTTTTATTCCTATTTCTCCAACCAAGTAAGTTACTAGTAACGCAACTAAAGTAATAACTCCTATTTTTCTATATTTTTTTTGTGTAAGCAAGATAATAGATACTATAATCCATACTAGTCCTCCATTGCCTAAGTATGTGAAAACTGGCATAATCGTGTTAAATAACTTATTATCTAAATTATTTTTAATAAAATCTATAGTTCCTAAATCTATATAATTAATAAACCCCATAAAAAATCCTCCATAAATAATAAATCAATTCTAGAATATAAGAACTTTTATGTCAAATTAAAAAAGGCTTAAATTAGCCTTTTAAATTTTCTTATGTTCTTATTAAAATATTTTATCTTCTACAATTATTAATGATTTAGGATCAACCTTATTAAACCATGTATTTAATTTTCTTTTTGCCTTATCTTTAACTTCCTGATCAATATGTCTTGATATTTTCATTATTGCAAATGCTAATGCTGCAAAATCGTCACTATAGCCTGCAAAAGGTATGAAATCAGGGATTGCATCAAAAGGAAGTATAAAATAACCTAAAGCACTAACTACAATAGCTCTATCTTTCATTGAGATTTCTGGTTTTTGTAAGGTATAAAAAAGTACTAATACCGAATAAATTACTTTAATTCCTGCACTTTTTGAATAATGTTTAGCTTTTTCTAATAACTTACTTTCAGAAAAATATTTACTATAATCCTTTTTCATAATTCTTACCTCCATAAATTTAATAACACTTATGAAATCACGTCTAATATTTCTACCTTTCCGTCAAAGTTATATATAGCAGAAGCAACAATTAATCTTCCATCTTTTATTGCGTCAGTAACTATACTACTTTTAAGTATTTCCTTCAGGGTATTACCAATATTCTCAATTATACTTTCTTGATATAAGTCCTTATAAACTCTTGTTTTTACTCTTTTAATTGATGGAGAAATTCTTTCAAGTATAGATTTTATTTCTCCTTGATATTTTCCTTCTCCTTTTTCATACTCTATGGCAACATTAACAGCTGCACATCCCTGGTGGCCTAATACCATAAGTACAGGTATATTGACTGCCGTTATCCCATACTCAATTGATCCCAAAGCTTCACTGCTAATTATATTTCCAGCTAATCTTATTTCAAATATATCTCCAAGTCCTTGATTAAAAATTATTGTTGGAGTAATTCTTGAATCCGAACAAGATAATATTGTTGCAAATGGATTTTGCCCCTCTTCTAAGCTTTTTATCATTGCTTCTGATATATCAACTTCCGCATAATTTTTCTTATGATAAAATCTCTCATTTCCCTCTATAAGCTTATCTAAATAATACCTTGCCGTTCGAACATTATTCATATCTTTCATTTGTTTTAGCCCCTTTATTTTAAATTTATTGATATTATATCATAAAAATAAGGCTTGTAAATATGATTATACAAGCCTCTCTTATTTTATAGATTACTTAAACTCATTTAAAAATTTTTCTACATCCTTAACTTGCCACTTTCTATCAATTATAGGTGGCTTATTTTTAATTACAGGATGTAAGTCTTCAAAAGTTGCCTTTCCTTCTTCCTTGTATAAAATACCTGTAGGTATCTTATCTCCAAATTCTAGTGCTTTTTCCATTGCCTTAACTCTATCTGTTGCATCATAATCCTTAGGCAATCTATATACCCTATCTTTATACCACTTAAAAGTATTTACTTTATTAAAGCTAACACAGGGTTCTAATACATCTACTAATGCATAGCCCTTATGGTTTATAGCCTCTTTTAAAACCCTTACAAGGGTTTCCTTATCTCCTGAAAATGCCCTTCCTATAAATGTAGCCCCTGCTGCCAATGCCACTGCAAGTGGATTTATAGGATTTTGAATTACTCCTTCAAATTGCATAGAAGTTATCTGCCCTAGAAATGTAGTTGGAGATCCTTGACCTTTTGTTAATCCATATATCTGATTATCTCCAACAATTTGAGTAATATTTAAATTTCTTCTTATTGCATGCAAGAAATGATTTCCGCCTTCACCATAGGCATCTCCATCTCCTCCTACAACAATAACTTTCAAATCCTTATTTACAAGCTTTATTCCTTGAGCTGGTGGAAGTGCTCTTCCATGTAGTCCATTAAATCCATTTACTTTTAGATAATGTGGCATCTTTGCAGCTTGACCAATCCCCGAAACTACAACTGCCTCATGTGGCTCTATTTCAAGTTCCGCTAAGGTTTCTTTTATCCCTTCTAAAAGCCCAAAATTTCCACAACCTGGACACCAAGCATTTTCATCTTTTGATTCAAATATTTTTATATCAAGCATATTATTTCACCTCACTTTTTATCCTTTCAACTAATTCGTACCCATTTATCTGTCTACCATCGTATTTTAGGATACTTGAATCCATTAGAATACCTGTTTCTTGGGTTATTAACTTTCCTAATTGACCTGTAAAGTTTTGTTCTACATTTATAAACTTAACCTTACCTTTAAATTTTTCTAATGTTCTTTTAGGCAAAGGATAAATATCTCCGAAGCTTAAAGCACCAAATCTATCTTCCTCTTTATTTAGTAGTTCAACTGCTTCTTTTAAGGCTCCATAAGTTGAGCCCCATCCTATTAATATCAATTCAGGCTTTTCACTTCCCATATATATAGGTTCCTCAATATCACTTTCAATCAACTTTTGCTTTTTCATTCTCTTTTTCATCTGTTCAATTCTTACTTTTTCCGATTCTGTTATATGAGAGTCTTCATTATGCTCATCTGAATCTACCAAAACTGTCTGCCCTTTTATTTTTCCTGGAACAATTCTTGGAGATATTCCATCATCTGTTAGCAAATACCTCTTATATTCTTCTCCCGCTTGGAAGTCATCCTCTCGCCATTTACCTCTATCTATAGTGAGCTTATCTAAATTGAAATATGGAACTGTAACCTTTGCATCTGCTAAATATTGATCAGTTAATAAAACAACAAGAGTTTGATATTTCTCTGCTATATTTAAGGCTTTAAAAGTCTGATAAAATGCATCTTCAGCGTTTCTTACCGACAATACTGCTCTGGGGAATTCTCCTTGAGATGCGGTTAATAAAAAACTTAAATCACTTTGTTCAGTTCTTGTTGGAAGACCAGTAGCTGGCCCAGGTCTTTGAGAGTCTAGTACTACTATTGGTGTTTCAGTAATACCTGCAAGTCCAAAAGCTTCAACCATCAATGTTACTCCTCCACCAGATGAACCTGTCATTGCTCTCGCACCAGCATAAGATGCACCTATTGCCATATTTAATGCCGCTATCTCATCCTCCACCTGTTCAACTACAATTCCTGCTTGAAGTTGTTTCTTTGATAAATATGTCATTACTGAAGTTGCTGGTGTCATAGGATAACCACAATAAAAATTTAGTCCTCCTGCTAATGCTCCTAATGCTATTGAAGTATTACCATCTAAAAGCAAGTTTTTTTGATCCCCTAAGGGTTTAAGTTCGTATTTTTTATTTACCAATTCATACCCCTTGGTTAAAGCTTTTAGATTGATATCTCTTATTTCAGCAGCAAACTTTTTAGGAAAAACATCTTCTATTTTATCCAGAGATATTCCAAAAAACTTAAGAATAGCTCCTAGTCCTACCATTCCTAAAGCTTTTGATAACTTAAGTTCTAAAGAAATTTTCTTAAGTGGTAGTGTTTTAACCCTGTCATCTTCAGAATTTATTCCCTCATCTATGATTGCTATTCCGCCAGGAGATAATCTTTCAAGATGTATATCTAATGTATTTTTGTCTAACGCAAAAATAAAATCTAGCTTTGGAGAATGACTGTATATAGGCTCATCTCCAAACCTTACTTGAATAAAATTGTGTCCTCCTCTTACTCTAGACATATAATCTTTATTTGAAAAAACATTATATCCTTTTAACTTTAGTATTTTTTCTAAAAAATCACTTATGGTGTCCATCCCTTGTCCTGCGGCTCCACCAATTAATATATTATACTTCACGTTTCATGCCTCCTTGTATTTTTGTATATATTAAAAATCATTAATTTCTTTTATACCTTCATTATAATTGATATTTGTTATTAATCAATAATTATTATCGCTCATTTCCAATGATTAGCATGCCCCTGGAGGGTATATTGCAATTTATCTTTAATTGGCATTTGTTTTCATTTATATGCTTTATTTATTAAAATGTGTAAAATATTATTAATTCTTTAAATGTAAAATAAAAATGACCTAATGAATATCATTCCTCTAAGAATGGTATTTTTCATTAGGTCATTTTTTTAATTTTCCACTTCTATATTTGTAGGTAATGTTATTATAAATTCACTACCCTTTCCTACCTCACTGCTAACTCTAATGTCTCCTCCATGTAAAGTGACTAAATGTTTTACTAGTGTCAATCCTAAGCCGCTTCCTCCATGTTCTTCAGTAATCGTGTTATAGGCCTGTGCAAATCTATTAAATATTATATCTATATATTCTTTCTTTATTCCAACGCCTGTATCCTTAACTGAAATTTCAATCTTATCATGTAAGTCTAATATTCTAATATAAATAGACCCATTTTCCGGAGTAAATTTTACTGCATTTCCTATTAAATTTATTATACATTTTTCAATTTCATTTGCATCACATAGGATTTGTTTTTCTTCAACTTCCGGATCTATTATAAGTTCTAACCCATTACTTTCAATAAAGTCTTTCATGGAAAGTGCAACTTCTTCTACTAAATATACGATATCTACTTTCTCCAAGTTAAGCCTATAATTTCCCGATTCTATTCTAGATGTATCTATAATGTTATTTATATTTTTTAATAATCTATTAGAGTTCTTATCTAAAACCTCCACGTATTGCTCAATTTTATCCTTCTTTAACTTATTTTCTTGGTTTAATGTTCTTATAAGCTGAATAGAAGATAATATAACATTAAGAGGTGTCCTTAATTCATGGGATAAATTTATAAAATAGTTATTCTTATATCTTTCATTTTCTATAACTTTATTATATAGAACTTTATTTTCTTGAAGTTCTTTATTTAATTGTACCGTCCTTTGATTTACCATGTTTTCAAGTATATAAACATAATTCCAAATTAGATAAATTACTAAAGCAAGTAACATAGCATATAAAAAATATGCTCCTGGTGTTTTCCAAGGCGGATTATTAACATTTATCTCTATTTCCGTTGGTGCACTCCATATCCCTGATGAATTTCTTGCCTTAACTTTAAAAACATATTTTCCTGGATCTACATTTGTATACATTGCATAGTTTCTGTTATCGGATTCTACCCAATCTTTATCTACCCCTTCTAGCATATATTCATATTTTATTTTTTTAGTATTTCTATAATCAGGAAGAAAGTAGCTGATTGTAAAATAATTTTCGTTATACTTCAAATCTATGTTTTGTGTAAAATCAATGGCTTTATCATAAATTTTAAAGGAACTAACTCTAACATTCGTTAAATAATAGTTTTTAACTACATTTTCTGGATAAAAATTATTAAATCCATTAATTCCTCCGAAAAACATTTCACCAGACTTGCTTTTATAAAATGAGTATGCATTAAATTCAGTACTTTGAAGGCCATCTGAAACATCATAGTTTATTACTCTATTGCTACTCATATCAATTTTTGATATTCCGCCATTTGTACTTACCCATGGATTATTCTCTTTATCAATTAATACCCCATAGCAATAATCATTAGCCAAACCTTGGTCTTCAGTATATCTAGTAAATTCCTCCTTGCTTACATTAAATGAATTCAAGCCATGATTTGTGGCAATCCAAATGGTTCCCTTACTGTCCCCATTTATTGATTTTATACTATTTATACTTAACGACTTAGGATTATTTATTTCGTTTTTATATATCCTAAGCTTGTCCGTCCTTCTATTATATTTAATTAATCCTCCATCAAGTCCGCATCCAAACCACATATTGCCGTTTATATCTTCATAAATGGAAGTAATCAATTTATCAGTAATATTGCTAACAGATAATAAATCTGTATATGTAAAGACTTCTGTTTTAGGATTAAACGCCGCTAACCCATTTCTAGTACCAATCCATAATAATCCTTCGCTATCTATGTATAAAAATCTGCTCTCACTGCTTACTAAGCCATTTGTTAATTCACTCAAATCATATCTTTTAAATTTTCCTGTCTCTTTATCAAATCTATTAAGTCCATTTGAAGTTGCTATATATACATATTTATCTCCGTATCCTGTTATTCCCCAAACGCTATCACTGCTTATGCTATTCTCATCAGTTGGAGAAAACATGTAATGACTTACTTTTCCAGTCTTTCTATCCATTGAGTTTAGTCCACCTTCACTGGTACCAACCCATAGAACCCCTTCATTATCTTCATAAAAACCTTCAATTTCATTATCATTAAGACTATTATCATCAATTGGATTCTTTTTGAAATGATTAAAGCTGTTTATGGGATTAAAATAACTTACCCCATTATATGTACCTATCCACATTATGCCGGATTCATCTTGATATATTGAGAGAACAACATCATTTACCAAGCTTTGACTATCATAAAATTTGTTATTATATACTGCAAAATTATCAGTATCTTTTTTATATATTGCTAGTCCCTTGTCTGTACCCACCCAAATATTATTGTCCTTATCTTTATATAGACATTCAACCGAATCTGATGGCAAAGACATATTATCACTCTCATTATTTACATATGTTTTAAATACATTATTACTAATGTCATACACACTTAACCCACCGCCGTTAGTTGCAATCCATATTTTATTGTCATAGTATAAAAGACGTTTAATATAATCATTTTTTAGTTGAGTATTTTCATTTTCATTAGTGAATCTCTTGAATTTTTTTGTTTTTACATCATAAAAATTAAGACCATCTTTGGTTCCAATCCATGCATTTCCATTATCATCAAAGGTTAATGCTGTTACAAAATTATTACTTAATCCTATTTCTACATCTTTACTATAGAAGTACTTCTTAAATGTTTCATTTTTTTTATCAAATATATCTAATCCATTTTCAGTACCAATCCAGATATCTCCGTTTTTATCCTCTGTTACTGCCCATATATTATAGTGCGATAGTCCCTCGTTACTATTATTCATTCCGTACTTTTTAATTAGTTTTCCATCTTTGTTTAACTTATTTAGACCATTACTTGTTCCTACCCAAAAATTATCTTCCTCATCCTCGATCATATCTGAGATATAACTAGAACTTATGCTATCATTTTGTTTATCACTATACTTTAATATTTTGAATTCTTGGCCGTCAGTCCTATTTAATCCATCTGACGTTCCAAACCACATGTATCCACTTTTATCTTGTAGTATTGTTTGAACAGAAGCTTGTGATAATCCATCATCTATTGTTATTCTACTAAAATTAATCTTTGGATTGTTATAAGCAAAGGTTACAACAGATAAATTTAAACCCAAGCTACAAACCATTAGAAATAATATACATCTTCTTGCTATATTTCTCATTTTTCCTCCGAATTTGTTTAATATATCTCATCTTTCGCTAAACTTTAAAATTTTACAAATATCTATCATTATACCAAAATTATTAATTAGTGTGTGAATAATATATTTAAATTTACATTTTTGTATTAAATGCAATATACTAGTAATTTATACTAGTATTAATTTAAAGCAAATAAAAATAAGCTTGTCTTAATGACAAGCTTATTTTCTCCTTAAAATATTTATATAATTCTTCCATCTGTTCCGATAGTTATTGTCTCCCAAGGAACTACTTTCTCACTCTTTAGCATCGCCCTTTTAACTGCTTCTACTAAACCTCCACAACAAGGAACTTCCATTCTAACAACCTTTATACTTTTAATTTTATTATTTTCTAAAATAGCTGAAAGTTTTTCTGAGTAGTCCACCGAATCTAGTTTAGGACATCCTATAAGTGTGATTTTACCTTCCATTATATTATGCATATCTCTATATGCAAAAGCAGTACAATCTGCTGCTATTAAAAGCTCTGCATCTCTAAAAAATGGTGCATTAGGTGGTACTAATTTTATTTGGCATGGCCACTGAGCTAGGGCTGTTTCTCTTTCTTCTTTATCTTGTACTTCAACCTTTTTCGAATTATTCTTTTTATTCATCTCAACTTTTGTTGATGGACATCCAAAAGGAGTAAAGTCAAAGATATCCTTACTTTTAGTTAAATTTTTCTTTCTAATTCTTTCCTGTACTGCATCATCATCATATTCCTCAGCATCTCGTTCAATTATATTTATTGCATCCATTGGACATCCTGGAAGGCAATCTCCAAATCCATCACAATAGATATCACTTACCAAGGTTGCTTTTCCATCTATAAGTTCTAATGCTCCTTCATGACAAGCAGTAATACAAATTCCACATCCATTACATTTTTCTTTATCTATACTAACAATTTTTCTTTTCATTTTGATTCCTCCACCTATAATTTATAACTAAATTATAGGTTATGAGATGAATCAATTCAGTAACTAATGTTACAATTATCACGGTTTTTTATTTTTATTAATGATATAATTAAGAATTTATATTCATAAAAATATCCATCGATCATGAAATATTTAATAAATTTCTACTCTATATCTCCATTAATGATTGCATTAATATTTTGTGTTAAATAACCCCAGGCCTCTAAGAAATCATTCAATTCCTGAACACCCTTATCCGTAAGTTTGTAGTATTTTCTAGCTGGCCCAAAAGCTGAAGCTTTCATGGTACTAGTTATTAGTCCATTTTTCTGAAGTCTTGTATACAAAGGATATAAAGTTCCTTCTGAAATGTCTGAGAATCCATTTTCTTTAAGTAATCTAGCTATTTCATAACCATATATCTCTTCTTTTAGATCGATGATTTTTAAGACACAACCCTCTAAACTTCCTTTTAATAATTGTGATTTATTATTCATTATTCGTCACCTTAATCCAGCTTATTTTCAAGTACTTTAAGAATCAAATAAAAAGCACCAACACCAATAATATATATAAATAAGTTTATATCAAACAATACTTGCCTAAATAACAACTTACTTACTACGAATATCCATATGGTACAAAAAAATACAATATACATTTTTAATGTCCATTTTCTATCTTCTTTCTTTGTTCCATGATTAAGAATCCAAGAGGCTTTAGGTAGGGTTTTTATAGCTAAACTAATAACTAAAAATGCAATAATAGTATCTATTATCATGGATACTGTAACTGGAACAGCAAATGATATAACCTTTTCTTTTATCCATAATGGGATTAAGTAACCAAAAAGCATTTCCCAAACTCCAGTAAAAGCACCCATAACTATAGCTATTTTCGTCGATACTAAAACTATCTTTTTCAATAAGCTATAATTATCTCTTACTTCTCTTATATATTCATTACAAAATTCATCAATATTATCCGTTCCAAGTACTGTTTTTATATCTTTCCCCTCTTTTTCTGCTTGAAGAAAAAGTGATAAGCAATGATGATTAAACTCTTCTGCATCTTGCTCCTGTAATTTAGAGAAACGTATTTTTAACTTTATTTCATCAAACAAAGCTTGATTTTCTTCATTTAGTTTTGGACCATATTCATTCATTTCTTTAATTAGGTCATTAGTTTTCATAAAATTTCTCCTCTCACCACTTTAATGTTTTGCAAGGTATTATGCAATGCATAATAGTTCTTAACTATATGGTAATGTATAGTAGTGAGAATGTCAATTATTTTTTCCAAATATTTATAAAATGAAAAGAGTAAAAATCTTTTAGATTTCTACTCTTAACTATTTACACTCTATTATTTTATTAGAATATTATCTATTATCCCATACTCTAGTGCTTCCTCTGGAGACATAAAATAATCTCTTTCCATATCTTTTTCTACCTTCTCAATAGATTTGCCTGTATTTTCACTATATATCTTATTGATTCTCCTCTTAGTTTTTAGTAGCCAATCAGCATGAATCTTTATATCTGTCGCCTGTCCTTGAAAACCTCCTTGAACTGATGGCTGATGTATAAGAATTTCACTATTAGGAAGTGCAAATCTTTTTCCTTTTGCCCCTGCAGTAAGTAAAAAAGATTCCATGCTAGCTGCCATGCCTAAACATATTGTAGATACATCTGGCTTAATATATTGCATAGTATCATAAATAGCCATTCCTGCAGTAATTGATCCTCCTGGACTATTAATATAAAAATGTATATCCTTATCTGGATCATCTGACTCTAAAAATAATAATTGGGCTACTATTATATTAGCTGAAGCATCAGTTACTTGGTCATTTAACATTATTATCCTATCTTTTAATAGCCTCGAGTATATATCATAAGTACGTTCCCCTAAACTTGTCTGTTCAATTACAACTGGTACATAACTCACATAAATCCCTCCTTAAAATATCTATCAAGCTACCATAGAAAGCTTGCTTATACCCTTATTTCTTGAACTAATTAATGCAATCTTACTTCTATTTTCTCTAAACTCCCTTGGAGGTACCCCATATACCTTTTTAAAAGCTTTTGTAAAAGTTTCTTGCGAACCGAACTGATATTTTAATGCAATATCAACGATTTTATTATCTGAACTAATGAGCTCATTAGCTGCCTCTTCAAGCCTTCTTTTTCTTACATATTCAGCTACTGGTTCACCTACAATTGCATGAAAAATTCTATGATAATGATACTTTGATAGGAATGCTTTATCAGCTAGTTCCTTAAGTTCTATTTTTTCCTTTAGATTATTTTCAATATATTTAATAGACTCCCTAATACATAAATCATGCTCCATGTTAAATCACCTACCTAAGTTACTCTTTTACTTTATTATATTTTAATTGTTTTTATAAATCCTGTCTTTTTTTGCTCAATTAAAAAGACTGTAGCAAAAATCTACTACAGTCTTTCCTTATTAAAATCCTCTTTTATATTGATAAGGAATTAAATCTTCCCTTCCTACTTCTTTTGCCCATCTTAATACTAAATAAGGCTCTCTAAGTAATGGTCTTGCTAAAAATACAAACTCACTTCTTTCATTACCTAGAATTTCTTCTACCATATTTCTATCTAGAATTAATCCTCCTGCCATAACTGGTAAGCCAGTTTCCTTTTTAACGACCTCTGCAAATTTCACTTGATATCCTGGATAAAGATTTATGGCTGCTGGAACAACTGCACCTGCACTTACATTAATTAAATCTATTCCATAATTTTTAACTAGATTTATTATCTTCGATATATCCTCAGGTGTATTTCCACCTTCAGTAAAATCTGAAGCTGAAACTCTTAGTACTACTGGCATATTCTCTGGAATTACTTCCTTTATTTCTTTAAGAACCTCATCTAAAAACTTTGCTCTTTTTTCTAAGGTTCCACCATATTCATCATCTCTTTTATTTGATAATGGTGATAGAAACTCATTAATTAAATATCCATGAGCACCATGTATTTCAATAAAGTCAAAGCCAGCTTTTACGGCTCTTCTCGCTCCATTTTTAAAGGCTTCTACAACTTCTTTTATTTCATTAACTGATAATTCCTTAGGAGTTTTGCTTTTATCATCAAATGGGATTGCTGATGGCGCAACGATTTCCCCTGTAAATTCTGATTTTCTACCTGCATGAGCTATTTGGATACCAATAGGTGTTCCATTTTTTTTAACAGAATCAACTAGTTTCTTTAAGCCATCTATATGTTCGTCTTTCCAAATACCTAAATCTCTTTGAGATATTACTCCTCTCTCCTCAACTGCTGTAGCCTCAATAACAATTCCACCTACACCACCAATTGCTCTTGTTACATAATGATGTATGTGAAAATCCTTTACTTCTCCAGTAATATCACTAGAATACATACACATTGGTGCCATTATAACCCTATTTTTAAATTCTAAATCTTTAATTTTAAATGAATCAAAAATCTTAGCCATCTTCTAACCTCCTGTTACTTATATTTATTTATAATTATTATAGTTCTATTAAATTAAAAGTAAAGCTGAATTTTTACAATAAATTCTTATAAATATTTAAAGGCTTTATGTTAAACTATACTTACATATAATTTAAAATTATATCTGGAGGTTTATATGGGTACATTAATTTACTCTGATTTTACAATAGAAGAAAATAGCGAATGGGATAAAGATATTCCTGACCTTATATGCTACTTAATGGACAAAAATGATGACTTTAGTATTAATAGTGAATTTGTTAGCAACATCCACAACGACATAGTTGTTAAGAATAAAGATAATCTCTTTATGAGAATTCCTTTTTATCATGACAATAAAAATATACATATTCATGCAGTAATTGAAGATGATATCCTGATAGTTAATTATAATGACGTTGACTTCATAGAATATTTAAAAGAAAAATGGTCTTTATATCAGAATATAAGCTGGAGGATTATTTTACTTCAATTATTTCAATATTTCTCCATTACATATACAGAAAAGTTAATAAAGATTGAAGGTCTATTAGATGATCTTTTTGAAAATGCTGTTTATAAAGATGACATTAATCTTAAAGAACTGCTTTCAATAAAAAAAGAAATTTCTATTATGAAGAGAAATACAACTTTCTATAGATCTATGCTTAGTTATCTTGAAGAAGAATTTAATGATTTAGCGTTATTTGATAAAATATCCTTTATATTAGATAATACCTTTATATTAGTTGAAAATGTAGAAACATCTATTTTCTCATGTATAGATATATATAACTCAGTTTCTTCTAATAAAATGAATAAAACGATGCAATTATTAACCATAATCACAGTTATATCTTTACCTGCAACAATAGTAACAGGAATTTTTGGAATGAATTTTGAAAATATGCCATTAATAAATCGTCCTTTTGGATTTATTTTATCAATGATTGTATTGATGATTGTTATATTGTTTGAAGTATACTTTTTTAAAAAGAGAAAATACCTATAATTAATAAAGCAGTTAGACACTTAAGGGAACTTAAGCACTAACTGCTTTATTATCTATAAATCCATTTCAAGCCTAATCATATCCTTGCATCTAATTCCATTTTCAATTATTTCTTCTTTATAGTGTTTTATAAAAAAATCCCTATCTACTCCACATATATTGAATCCACATTTTTGATATAATGCTAATTGTGACAGGCTTGAATTACCTGTCCCTACTTGAAGAACTTTTATATTTTCTTCCTTTGCTCTTTTGATAGCATCAAATATAAGCTTTTTCCCTATTCCTTTTCCTTGATATTTTTCATTAACTGCTATATTTACTAATTCCATAGTAAGAGGTCTCGTTTTTATCAAAACATATACTCCTATAAGTTCACCAATGTAATTAGCTACAACAATTTCCCCTCTACTTACATAATCTTTAACTATATCTATAGATGGATCTGCAAGTAATAATAACTCATACGGAACTTCTTCATTTTGCATTAATCTTCTTATCTCAATACCCTTCATTTTTAAACCTCAATCTTCTTACTTTATCTAATTTCTTTATATATTTATTTTATCATATAATAAGCCCTACATATATTAAATACATGTAAGGCTTAAGGGTGGATTCTTATGACTTTTGCATCATATACATATTAATTATTTTCTGAAGATTTTTTTGAGAGCTTTCTTCTATTAACTACAATACCAGCTATTATAAATATTGCTCCTATAGCTATTAATACACCTGAACCAATTATTGCTCCAGTTTTAGGAAGATTATTATCAACTGGTGCTGTTGGGGTATCTGGTGTTGTATTTCCATTGTCTCCAGGGTTAGTTGGTGTTGTTGGGTTACTAGGATTACTTGGGTTGCTTGGATTACCTGGATTATTAGGAGTATCTGGAAGCTTAACTAACTTGCTCATTGCCTCATTAAGAGTTACTAAAGCTTTATCAACTTCTTCTTGAGTTGCTTCAGAATTATTTACTATAAGTTTTGCATTATTAATAACTTCTTTAAGTCTATCTCCACTTTCTTTTGAATATTTAGTCAAATCGATCTTTTCAGCACCACTAATTGCTGCTGAAAGTTGTGATTTATCTACAATAGAGAATTTCATATAATCTATATTAAAGTTTCCTTTATTACAATAGAAAGTAATAAATTGATCACCTGCTTTAAGGGTTACCTTGGATTTTACTGCAGTCCATGTTCCCCATCCTTTGGTATCTGGTACAGAAACTGTGCAAAGTACGTCATTTGCTTCATTCTTTATTGAAATGCAATTTTTGCTCTCAGACCCACTACCATTTGCCACACCAAATTCTACATCATAAACTCCATCCTTTGGTACGTTAACAAAGTATTTTAGCCAATTTCCTGCTGATGTATAACCTACATCCTTACCACCACTTGCTGAACCCGAATTTTCAACGAAGTTTCCACCTCCATCTGTCCAACCATTTTGCATAGAGTAATCTTCAGCTTCAATCTTTCCTAATAGTGGAGTTGCCTTTCTATTTACAATAAGCTTCATAGTTTTAGTATCTTTATCTTGCCCATCACTAACTACAAAAGATAAATCAAAGGTTCCTGCTTTAGTTGGTGCAAGTGTTACTAAGCCTGTTTTCGCATCTACAGTAATACCATCAGGAAGATTTATTCCATAATACATTAATGTATCTCCATCCCCATCAGTACCATTTAACTTGAAAGTCTTAGTAGAATATTGATCCATCCCTATATCAGTAATACTATTTAGTACTGGAGCTTTATTTTCTCCTTTTTGAGGAATTTCAGGTTTCCATCTTAAAGTTGTAGTAGAATCAGCAGGTACTTTTTCAACTAAAGCCTTGCCTAACATATTTACTTTTACATCTTTTTCAGCACCTGAATTTATTAATACCATTACAATTTCTCCATCTGGATTTTGGAATGCTACATTAGAAACTCCATTTACTGATCCAGTTGAGAAAATTCTACGTGCGCCTTCCTTTACACTATTATCAGATCCACTTCTTCCTCCACATGCAAGATATTTAGAGAATTGTCCAAGTCCATATAAGGAATCCATATAAGTTGCAGTCTTCTTATCTGTATCTACAACAACTAATCTATTTTTCCAACCTGGATTAACTGCATCCCAGTTAACATTATTATCTCTTGCATCTGTCCAGTGTAAAGTTCCTCCATTTTGATCTGTAACTCCTACCCATCCAGTATAACTGCTAGAATAGTTATTAAAATCATTCATTGCAGAAGATGGAGAAAAATCACCTGTTTCAGTAAGATGTACCTTAAGATTAGGATATTCTTTTGCAACATCAGCCATTACACTTGGATCCCCCCAATATGGATGGAATGCAACTGCATCACTTGCTTTTAAAACATCCTCACCTTTTGCTACATTAGAATCCTTAAATATTCTATAATAATTCTTTGTAGCTGTGCTTGATGGATCTTTCCAATCCCAGAAATTAAAATCATGAACCCAAAGTTCAGTATTTAAATTAGCTTTTGCAAATTCACTCTTTATATCTAAAGCTAATTTTTGTTGTTGTTCTATACTAATATCCATAGCTGGATAAACTACATCCATTCCTGGTTCATTTAGTAATGTAATTGCACGAATGTCAATTCCTTCATTAGCAAAGGCCTGAATAGTTTTTACATAATATCTTGCAAATACATTTATACAATCATCTCTAAGCTTATTAGCTTGTACAAATGAATTCGAACCATCATTCTTAGGCTCTACATAACCTGTAAATAAATTTTTTGTCTTCATCCACGCAGGTGCAGACCATGCAGACGCAAAAAACTGTGCATCTGGATTGTATTTTTGTATTAGCTTTATTGTATCTATAATATGATATTGTTTATCTTTCTCTATAGAAAAATATTCTAAATTCCAGTCTTCCTTTACTCCTTCTGGAAGTTCATCATAAGACCAAAATGGAATGTGCTCAATACAATCTGGACTACCTATAGTTATTCTAAATTGTTCTAATCCCGCACCTGATACTGGATCTACTAAATTTTTAACAACTGCTTCTCTATCACTTGCACTAAGTTTCCAAAGATTAGATATACTCGTTTCATCTAAGGATATACCAACCCCTTGATATTCTTGGTATTTCGTTGATGGATCTAAAGTAATTGTTGTATCAACTTTATCATTTGCTGCATCCTCTCCAAAGGTTACAGGATTAAGGGTTTCCCATTTATGAGTTATCCCAGAAGAATAGGTTCCTTGAACTTCTACAGTTTTACCTATAGCAGAAGCATCCAAAGCCCAAGTCGTAGATGCTGGTAAACTACCTAATAAAATAGGCAAACTCAAAATTCCTGATAACAGTGCTAATTTTTTTGCTTTTTTCACTTAGTTCTCCCCCTTAACTAATTATGATACGAACGAATTCCTT
Organism: Clostridium paridis; assembly: GCF_016765615.1. Classification (GTDB taxonomy): domain Bacteria; phylum Bacillota; class Clostridia; order Clostridiales; family Clostridiaceae; genus Clostridium_T; species Clostridium_T paridis. The sequence goes on from NZ_JAESWA010000022.1 coordinate 556,507, forward strand.
TTTTACTTAAAGAGCAACTTTAGAAATCGTTCCCAATACACTTTAACATAACACTTATTCGTATGTAAATATTTACCAATTACTATTTTAATTCTCATAATTTTGGGGTACTTTTTATAAAAATGGAGCCATTTATTTCTCTAAATAAAAAAATTGGGCACCCAAAATTAAATTTTGGATGTCCAATTATAATTTATATATTAACTATATTTCTGAATGTTCACCATAGCTTTTTCTTGAAGTTTTAGAAGCTATTTTATCAGTAATTGAAATTAACGCTGGTATAACAACAGGTAGTAGGATTAAGCTTAATAATAATAAACCTGTAACTACACAAATAGCTAATTCCATTAATACATGTATGTTTGAAGGATATAAGGTTGCAAATGTACCAGCAAGAATTATTGCAGCTGACATTACAACTCCTCCAATATTTTTAGCAGCCATAACTATAGCTTCTTTTGGTGACATTTCTGGATATTCTTTAAATCTAGTCATTAAGAATATACTATAGTCAACTCCCAGTGCTGCTATAACAACAAAGGAGAAGAATGGTACATTCCACGACATTCCATCCATACCACTAAATAATTTACTAGTTAAGAAGGCTGTAACTGAAATCGCTGTATAGTATGCAGCAAGTAAAGCCCCTACAATGTATACTGGAATCCAGAAGGATCTTATTACAATAACAAGTAATACAAAGATACATGCAAGTACTATTATTTGAGTAAAGGTAATATCATGAGTTGCTATTGCATTTAAGTCATTTGTACTCGCTGTTGGTCCAGAAATTCCAAACTTAGCATCTTGTAAAACTGTACCTTTAAGATCATTTTTAACAAGGTCTTGCATATGATCTATTACTGCTATTGATTCTTTTGAATATGGATCTGAAGTTAAATTAACAGTAATCTTAGCTATCTTTCTATCCTTTGATAGATATGCATCAAACATCTTATTAATATCGTCTTTTTCAAAGGCTTCTTTTGGGATGTAGAAAGTTTTTGTATTAGTTAATTGGTTTAAGAAATCATTTCCCTTATCTAATCCATCATGAATACTTCCAAGACCATCACGACTCTTTCCAATACCATCTTTTAATTGATCCATTCCACTGCTTAATTGAGTTAATCCACTGTATAACTTATCTTGACCATTTTTAACTTGAGTTGCCCCATCTTTTAAAGCATCAATACCTGCAATTACTTGTGCCTGTCCAGTAGCTCCTTGTTTTAATCCATCTGCAAGAGCTAATGCTCCTTGTTCCAACTTTTCAATTCCTATAACTAGCTCTGACTGAGAATTTGTGTTCTTAATCATTTCATCAATTCCAGCATTTAAGGCTGTCAATCCACCATTCAAAGTCTTAAAGTTAGCATTTGCATCATTTAGTCCTGCTTCCATGCCATTTATAGCATCAGTTAATCCTGCAACCTGACCTTTAAGTGTTTGAATATTTACATCAGTAGGATTATTTTGAGCTAGAGTATTAACAGTTCCACTTATGGATTGCACTAACTGTTTTAAAGGAGTAATAGATGATGCTATACTTGAATATCCACCTTGAAGCGATTTGTAGCCTGAATTTATTTGGCTAAGATTGCTTGAAATAGCTTGAAGCCCCTGATTTAATTGTGCCACTCCAACCTTAAGTCCTGCTATTCCTTGAGCAATACCTTCTGCCCCTCCTGCACCTTGCGATATTCCAGTGTTAATTTTCTTTAAGCCATCATTCAATGCGCCCATTCCAGTTGCAATACCACCAGTACCATCAGATAACTTTTTAACATCTGAAAAATCTGGTGTGGTTAATTTTTCATCTATTAGATTTAAACCATCTTTAATTTGACCTATTCCATCATTTGCTGAAGTATATCCATCTACTACAGTTCCTGTTTGCTTATCTGTATAAAAATCAGCTATTTCATCACCCTTAGGCTGAGTGACACCTGAAACTTGTTTTACACCATCTAATTTCTTTAACTTAGCTGTTAAATCGTCAATAACCGCTAGAGATTCATTGTTATCTAAAGCATTCTTGCTTTCAATGACTACAGTAGTTGGCATTGCTTTTCCTCTACCAAACTTATCTGCAACTATATTAAATCCTTTAACTGAAGGTGTATCTGCACTTAAATCCTTTAAGCTATCAAAAGATAACTTTGTAGAGTTTAATGCTATAACCGGAGCGATAATAGCCGCAACTATTAAAAGAGAAATAGCTGGATGTTTTACTGATGTGGAAGTTATATTCTCCCAAAGCTTACTTTCCTTATGCCCAGCAGTATTATGCGATGGCCAGAATAATTTCCCTGCTAATAACTTCATTAATACTGGTGTTAGAGTCATTAATTCAAGTAATAATACTGCTATTCCAATTGCTACTGCATTAGCTGAACGATAAATTGGAAATTGAACAAAAGTAAGACTTGCAAAGGCCATAAATACTGTTAATCCACTAAAGATAATTGTTTTACCTGCAGTCTTATAAGTAGCAACTACAGCATCATCAATTGATAAACCATGTCCTAGTTCTTCCTTAAATCTGTTAAATAATAATATGTTATAGTCTGTCCCAATACCGAACAGAACCAAAATAACAAACATTTGCGTTAAACTTGTTATTGGAAAATTGAATCCGTTTATTAGTATTCCTATGATTCCCATAGAGCATAGATATGCAACACCTACTGCACAAAGTGATACTAGTGGTGTTACTACTGAACGGAACATAATAATTAGTACAATTAAAATGAAAGCTACAGTAATAATTGCACTTTTATCTACTCCCTTATTCGTAGCATCTAGATAATCATTATTAATTGCCTGTTCACCTGTAATATAATGATTAACTTTTACATCCTTAAGAGCATCCTTAAATGCACTTATTATAGTTTCTCCGTCCCTAGTTCCTTTTTCATAATTTACTTGCACCATTAAGGTTGTACCATCTTCAGATATCATTTGATCTTTGGCCTCTGGTGTCGAAAAAGGATCCATAATATTAGTTACTTTCAGTTCATCTTTTTTAGCTCTTACGTTATCAATTCCTTTTTCAATATCTTTTAAACCTTCATCTGATATTTTACTGTCTTCATTAAAGACGAATAAAAGTGTATCTCCCTTAGAAGTACCCATATTATTGAGCATTTTTGAAGCAACTACAGAAGGCGAATCTTCACTAATAGTAGCTTGACCTTTTTGGTTCAATATTTGTTTCAAATTGGGCTGATATATGGTAAATAATACTGTTGCTACAAGCCAGATAGCTAACACAGCCCATCGTAGTTTTAATATTTTTCGCATCTTTCTGCCTCCTTATTAATTTTTATTCTTTATGGTACTTTCCCATTTGTCAGCATTTCGTTAATGCTTTTTTTCACTTTTTCATCATCATAAGTTATACCTAATGCTTGAAGGTTAAATATGGTGATTGGATATGCATATTCAGTAATATCTCTTTCCTCTTCGCTTTGAAGCCAATCCATAAGTACGTTATATAAAGTTCCAATAAATGCCAGGGCTGAAATCTTGATATCAGGAACATTAATCATGTTCTTTTCCTTCATTTCTTCAAAATGACCAGCTGAATAATTTACAAACTTCTTTGTAACCTCAGCTCTTTTCTTCTCAAACTCTGAATTTAACCCTACAGCCTCAATTAACATAATTTTAACTATCGGCTTATTACATTGGATAGCTTTCAAAAAAAAGGCAATAGCCTTACTAAACCCCACATCTACTTCATTGTTAATATTACTTAATGAAGCGCATAGGGTTTCATAAAATTCATCAATTACTTCATCATAGAGAGTAGCAAATAGTTCTTCTTTGTTTTTAAAATAAAAATAAAACGTACCTACGGATATATCTGCTTCATCTACAACATTTTTCACTGTAGTTTTATGATATCCATTGAATGCAAATACGCTAATTGCTGTGTCTATAATATGCTTCTTTTTAAGATCTTTTCTTTTCTGTGTTTCTACTGATGTTTTGTAAACCATTGTCTCACCTCACTTCAAGCATAGAATGACGCTTCATTTTATGCTTATTATAAAACTTACAAATATCAAAGTCAAGTTAATAAAATCCTACTTTCGCTTTTATTATTGTTCTAAAAAGTTCCTATTATTATAAATTTGTAAAATAAAAAAGAGCCTAAGCTCTTTAATTAATAATTACTCATTTATAGTTATCTTTCCCTTTTCATCAACTTTTATATTTAAAATTCTATTTAACTTTGCTTTATTTTCAATATATTTACTGTAATCTTTACTTAAGACCCTTAACTTACTTGCAAATTCTTCATGATAATTTATGTCTTCCATCTGCTTCTTTATAGTTTTATTCATCTCAAAAGTCTTTTTCCAACCTTCTTGCACTTCTGAATCTATTTTTAATCTACTATAGAATTCTAAAATCTTTTCCTTCTCTTCCTGAAGCTGCTCTTCAGTAATATTAAGCCACCTCTCTACATTATCATTTGTAAATTTTTCGTATTTCTTTATCTCATCTTCTGGTATGCTATCATATAATTTCTTCATCTCTACTGGATATTCTAAGCTTTCTGTTTCATCTAAGTATTTAACTAAATCTATCCAAGCTTTTTCTTTTTCCTTTGTATCTAATGGCTCTTTTAAAAATGGACTATAGTTAATGGCCAACATCTTTCCAAAGTTTCCTGGAAAAATTCTTTCTATTTGGCGCCTCATATATCCTTCTCTACTTTTATCATCCATTTCAAGGCACCTATTTAAAATACTAAGTTCTTTTGTAATATCAGAAACTTCAATTTTTGAACTAGATAAATTACTAAGGCAAGTTTTTATTACTTCTCTATTTTTATTTATTCTTTTTGCTTCCTCTTCAAGCTTTAATAAATGACATTCTAAAGTTTCTTTTAATAAGTCTGGATTTTGTAATATATTCTTAATTTCCTTTATAGATACATCAAATTTCCTTAATACTGATATTTGTAATAGTTTATCAATATCCTCTATTGAGTATTCTCTATAATTATTTTCTTCATTAGTTGCAGGCTTTATAAGTCCCTCTTCTTCATAATATTTAATAGCCTTCTTTGTAAGAGCTGTAATCTCCATAACCTCACTTATTCTCATAAAATTCCCTCCTCATAGAAATAATATAAGCTAATACCTAAGGGAACAGTCAATAACTTTATTAATATTTATTCAATTGATGCATAAGTTACTATATTTTTATAGTCCTCTAAATTAGGAAAATTCCTTTCTTTAGCCAGATTAATGATATCTTCTATTGGATAAGTCACTTTTTTATTAATCAACTTTACCTCATCATCTAGAAATTCTAATATACCATAGGAGGCTCTATTATCTTTATCTAGTGAATTACCTATACTCCCTACATTAAATATCTTTTTGCCATTCACTTCTCCTATGAAGGGGCAATGAGAATGTCCACATAGAATTATATCTTCTTTTACATCTTTAATTATTTCATTTATTTCATCTATTGGTACACTTCCATCTATCGCTTCAACTATTGATTTAGGGGTACCATGTACACAAAGAATGCTACTTCCTTTGTATTTTAGGGTAGCTTCTTCTGGTAAATTATTTATAAATGATATATCTTCTAAATTCATATGTTCTCTTGCATATTTTAAATATGAACATATTTCTTCTTCTCTTTTTGTTTTTGGTAAAAAATCTTCTGCTAGTTCCTCAAACCACTTATCTGTATTTCCTTTAACCCATGCTAAAGCTTCATATCTTCTCAATTCTTCTAATACTTCAGTTGTCATTGGCCCCTTAACTACTACATCCCCAAGTATTATAACTTTTCTAATATTTTCTTTTTTCATATCATCTAATACGGATCTAAGTGCAATACCATTTCCATGTATATCAGATAAAATACCTATTTTCATATTTATCCCCCTATTAATCCTTACAATATACTTCTATATCATTTCCTTCGCTATCTTTAAATTCCATTACTAAATTCTCATTTATTTTAGTTAGTGGAAATACAATTTCTGCATTTAATTCATCTAATTTTTTATTAAGCTTCTCCATATCATCAACTTCAAAGCTTGGTAAACAATTATCTCCCCAAGTTACCTCTTCATTAACTTTACTATTATTAAATAAACAAAATCTAAAACCATTTAGATTAAATATACTAAATACATCATCTTTCCTATCTACATCTTGTTCAAAAAATTTCTCGTAAAATCCAATCGCTCTTTCCATATCCTTAACACAAATATATAGTGAATTTATAGTAATTTTGAATGACATGTTTTCTACCTCTCAATCAAATATTTTTTAATTATAATTCCCCCTGCCGCTGGCTTTGAAAAAAGCTCCACAATATATCATCCTTTCAAAATTAAATTTCACGCCTTATATATTCTACCATATTAAGGTAAATAGATTCAAAAACGTCTCATAAGTATACTCAAATCATAAATTATGTATTATAATAAAAATTGTTGTTTTAAAGAAAAATAAATGTAGTAAACAATTAAACATTAGGAGATTACAATGAAAAAAGTCATAGTAATATTAGTATTGTCTCTACTTATATCAATAGGTGGAATATCATATGGTTATATAAAATCCACTGCTTTAGAAAAATTCACTGTATCCCAAGATGGAAATGTTCTTACTGATGAAAATGGACAAGAATATATATTAGATAAGGATTTTTGTACATCCCTAGAAGCTATTTCTTTTCAAAAGGAATTTGGAAAAACGAACTCAGATGGGAAAATATATGAAATAGATGGACAAGAGGATCATAATTGGATTGCCTTTAGTGCTTCTAGCGAAATGTCTATACTTAGCTTATATCACAAAAAGGAAATTAGTTCTTTTTCTCTATCAAAAGATGATATTAATGAGATTCGTTTAATTTCAAATAAAGGGGTAAAGCAATCCTTAGGAGTTCCAATTTCAACTACATCTGATTCAAATATTATAAAGGAATTCTCATCAAGTATTACTGAAAGTGGGAGTCCTCAAGAAATAAAACTTGATAAAATAATGTCTCTTCAAATTTTAAGTAAAGAATATGCTGGAATCGCATATAGAATTAATATTGTAATTACAAATGATAATAAAGTATTTTTATCAAAGGATGACGGTAGTAACTTCATCTTAGCTGGTAATTCATTAAGCAAATGGATATTATCAATTATTACGCCAAGTAAATAGTGAATTAACTTAGTATATACTTTATAAATAATTTTGATATAAATAGGGAAATTTTTCTGAAAGTTTCCCTTAACTCTAATATTTGAATTTTAATTAATAATTACTGTTCTTATCCATAAAGTAATCTCTTAATCTCTTCGAATACTCCAAACGATCTTCTGGATTAGAGTTCTCTCTATCTGTTTTATATAAATCATCATTCTCTACTCCGTCAACTATTAAGCAAAACGGGCAAAAATACCCTTCTGGCGCATGATTATACATATCTTTCCTCCAAAAATAACCTATCATTTCATTGTTGTGTCATGAATTCTTTTTATAAGCCGATACACTTTTTAAAACAATGTTGGTTGATATAGATAGTTCCTTTTTCTTTTCATTAAACTCTTTCTCAATAAGTGGTCCATAAACTTTACCATTTTCTATTTCTAAAATCCAATAACTCACTTTAGATTCATCTGGTATTTCATAAGTATCATTAATATTATCAGGATTTCTTCTTTTAAGTCCAATTTGTTTTGCAAGAACATATTTTTCATCTGAAGCAATTTCAACAACTTTAGCTGGAATTATATCACTTTCCCAACTAGTCTCGTTTATCCTTTTGTTTATCGTAACAATATGTGCCGAACTTCTAATTAATGAATATCCACCTGGTAGATCAATATCATAATCCCCTGCTCCAGCACAACCATATAAAGTTAAGGAAAGTAAAAACGCTAATAGAACTTTAGATAATTTCTTCATAGAAAAACTCCTCTATAATATTTAATAAATTTTCTAATGTATATAAACTATACACTTGTTTTTTTTATCAAACTAAAACCCAACATTATCATTTACTATAAATATCTTAATTCGTCCTTTTACAGCTTGTCCCTCTATAATCGATAGACTATTACATACCCTTTCCTCTGAAGTACAATCAACACATTTATTTAAAGCTACACAAGGCGGATTAAAACCTGCTCTTTTAGCATTTAAAGGACAGGCTTTATTTTTCACTCTTTCAATTCCTTTTTGCCAAGTATCTACTATCTTATTTATTCCAACCACAATAATAACCTTATCAGGGCCATAATTAATTGCAGCCACCCTATTACCACTATGATCGATATTTATAATACGTCCATCAACTGATATTGCATTAGATCCAGTTATATACCAGTCTGTTAATAAAGCTTTTCTTTTTAATATCTTACATTCTTCCTTGTCTTTGGCTAGTTCCATATCGAATATAATATTTCCTCTCCCTAACAATTCTTCAGTTATATTCATCCTTTGGAGAGTAGCTGAATGTCCAATCCCGATTGAACTATCTAGAGATATTATATTTAAAATCTCTGACTTCACATCCTCAAGTATCTCAAAACACTTAACTTCCATATTTCTTAATTCAAAATTCCTTTTTAATATATCTAGCTTTTCCTTATCCATTTAAATCTCTCTCCTAATTATTTCATAGAACTTCCCCTTAGCAAAGGTTTCATTCCAAGGACTATGTCCACATTTATCTAGTAAAATAAATTTAAAGTCCTCTATTACTTTTGAAAGTGGTTCTTTAACTCCTTCATATGGATGGGAATCATATTCTCCATGTATTGCAACCACTGGGCATTTTATTCTATAACCCATGTTTAATAGCTCTCCATTGTTTCTTATATTATTTATATCATCCATACATTTTTTAAAAACTTCAGGATAAAAATCAATAGCCTCATTCTCAATAACAATTGGAGAAAAGGAATCTGACTTTGACATTAATTTTCCGAACTCTTCTAAAACTTCTTTTTTATCCTTACTATTAATATCATTTAGAGTTTTAAATAAACTTTCAACTTTAACATTTTCTTCTTTAGTAAGCCTATTAACTCTTTTATCATTCATTATTGATAAATATTTGGCTTCATAGCATCCACTACCGATTATTATTAGTTTTTTAACTAATTTAGGATACTTTGCAGCAAAAATATAACTAAGCCATGCTCCCCAGGAATGTCCTATAAGCGTAATTGGAAAGCTAGCATTCTTATCAAGTATGTTTTTAAGTTCTAATATTTGTCTATCTATAGATTCTTCAGTTTGAAATGGTTCAAGAATGCCATATTCATCAGATAATTCTTTTGCAATAGGAGCTACCTCTCCTGGTGCACCTGGTCCACCATGAATAACTGCTATATTATATGGGTTAACTCCATATCTCCTTAGTCTATCCATAAAAATTATTTCTCCTTTTGCCTTAACTTCTTTAACTTCTCAATATCACCATTTCTTATTGCTTATAAGTTCTTAGAAATCTTTTCTACATCCCAGTTCCACCATTTAATTTTCAATAAATCTTCTATTACTGAAGTATTAAATCTCTTTCTTATTTCCTTTGCTGGCACTCCTCCAACTATAGTGTATGGAGGAACATCTTTAGTTACTAGTGCCCTAGTTCCAATAATAGCACCATCACCAATTTTAACTCCAGGCATTATTACAGCTTCAAAGCCTATCCAAACATCATTTCCTATAGTAATATCACCCTTATTATCCCATGCCTCTGTAACATTTGAAATTCCTGCCCAATCCTCATAAAATATAGGAAAAGTATAGGTGGCTAGAGAGCTCAAAGTATGATTTGCTCCATTCATAATAAATTTTGTGCCACATGCTATAGAGCAAAATTTCCCTATAATTAGCTTGTCCTTATTTATTGGGTAATGATATAAAACATTCTTTTTCTCAAAATTCATAGGATCATCAAAATCATGATAAAATGTAAAATCTCCAACTTCTATATTGGGATTTGTAATAATATTTTTTAAATAGCATATGCTTTCATCGTTTGTTCTTGGATATATTTTATTAGGATCTGGTACTTGCCCATTCATCTTCTCAAATCTCCTTATAAAACTATAAATTAGATTTCTTTGCTATATAATCAATATACCCTTGCTTTATCATTTTTCCTTCATACACTCTTTCAATAACTCTATCTTCTTTATATAGAATCTCCATATCCTCAAAATGTTTTTCAGCTTCATTGATTTCGTAGTAAGTATGAATAACCTCTTCTCCTCTTTCAATCTGAAGAAACTCATTTTTCCCTAATTCTTTTCCTTCCCCATACCATTCATCATTAAGTGAAAGGAAATTTAAGCAGCATATGCCCTCTGGTTTTAAAACTCTCTTTATTTCATTGATGGATGCTTCTATATCCTTTTTTGTCATATGAAAAATAGAATTATATGAGTATATAAAGCTTATTGATTCATCTTCAAAAGGTAAGCTTCTCATATCTCCTTTTGAGATATTTAGCTTTACTTCATTCTTCCCAGAAAATTCTTTTGCTTTGTTAAGCTGAGAATCACTTATTTCTAAGCCATAAGTTTTATAACCATGCTCTAAAAATAAATAAAGAGGGGGTAAGTCTCCGCCTGCTCCACAGTCTAATATGGTTTTTTCTAGATTACTTTCATTACAATAGCTTAAAAACCTATATAATTGGGGTTGTCTTAATACTAACTTCATATAATTGCCTCCTTAATAACCTATTATTTCTTCCATAAAACCTGCTGTATAAACTTGAATTTATATAAAATTATACCATTTATAGATAAATATTACCATTAACTTGAGCAATGCTCTCTTTTACAGCTAGCTATGAAGTTATATATTTTCATTTAGTTGTGATATACTTATTAAAACTTTCATTATAAAGCAATTATGGAGGATTTTTATGTACATTCTTATAGGTTTAATAATAATTTTTTTCATCATGAGTATTTACATTTTTTCAGGAAAAGGTGCTTGGCTAATTGCAGGATATAATACTATGAGTAAAGAAGAAAAGGCTCAATTTGATGAGAAGAAATTATGCCATTCTGCTGGAGCTTTTTTGCTTTTTGTAACCTTCTTAACAGCTATTTTAGCAATTGTTATATATTATGGAGACAAGCTTCATTCTGATAATATAATTCTTTTAGCTGCATTTGTTTACTCAGCTTTATTGCTTATAGGACTCTTTATTTCATCTAGACAATTTAAAAAGTACAATAAAAAAGGATAAAGTATGTTATTACACTTTATCCTTTTCTTTATTATTTTAAGTTAAGTATTAACACTAGCTAATCTTGCTTTTTAACTCCTCTATTGTCTTTAATAGTATTTCTTGGTTTTTCCTATACTCTTCCTGTTGCTCCATTAGCAAATCAATTTTATAGTGTAAGTCTTCTATTACAATTTCAGATTTTAGATTAACTAGATAATCAGTTTCAGCCGTTAACCTATCTTTCTCTGATTGACGATTTTGTGACATCATGATTATTGGGGCTTGAATAGCAGCAAGACAAGATAATATTAAATTCAAAAATACAAAAGGATACGGATCAAATGCTTTGTTACTTAGAATAACAGCATTTCCTATAATCCAAATTGCTAATACCATCCCAAAAGTTATTATAAAAGTCCAACTACCACCGAATGCTGCTATCTTATCAGCAGTTCTTTGTCCTAATGTAGCATTTTCATCATTTGAATTATTTATATTCTTTGAAACCTTACCACTAATAAGTTCATGGAGCAATTCTTCATCGATATTACTGCCCTTTAAGTCCTTATCTTTTTCTAATATTTCACGTACTAACTCTTCTTTGGTATTAAATGTAGTATCCTTACTACCATCCATATATAATCACTCCTATTCATTACCTTTTTATTTTATATATAACATTTCTACATGAGGAATTCCATCTTCTAAAAAAACATCACCCACTTCGTTAAAACCTAAACTTTTATAAAACTTAATTAAATATTCTTGAGCCTCAATTCTTATTGAACTTTCTTTTAATTCATTTTCAATAAAATCTGTAGCCATTTTCATGCACTTCCTAGCTAAACTTTTCCCACGGTATTTATCATTAACCAATACCCTGCCTATAGATATCTCATTAAAGGAAATTCCTTTTTCTATAACTCTTAAGTATGCACCAATTTCTCCATCTTCTTCACAAAAAATATGATATGAATTCTTATCCTTTCCATCACAATCTAAGTATGGGCATTCTTGCTCAACTATAAAAACACAATTTCTTATTTTTAATATTTCATATAATTCATTTATGTTTAACTCATTAAATTCTTTGATATGCCAGTTCAAACAAATTCCTCCTATAACCCTTTAGTTTTATAAAATTATTATAACTTAGTTTAAGTGGAGTTTTAATCATTTGCAAGTACTTTCTTCCATTATAATTTTAAAAATACCTTGCAATGCAAAGTAACTAGTTTTATAATTTATATATACTTTGCAATACAAAGTAATACTAGGTGGTGATAGATTGGAAAATAACACTCAAATACTTAAAGGAATATTAGAAGGATGTATTTTAAGTATTATTTCTAAAGAAGAAACTTATGGATATGAACTTTTAATCAAGTTAAAGGATAATGGATTTGATGATATGGTAGAAGGAACTATATATCCCCTTCTATTACGACTTGAGAAGAAAGGTTTTATTATTTCTAAGAAACGAAAAGAGGAAACTGGTATTGCCAGAAAATATTTTTATTTAACAGAGATAGGTGAAAAAGAACTTCATGATTTCAAAGCCTATTGGAACAAATTATATTTAAATGTTAATACAATTCTAGAGGAGTGATATTCGTTGAACATTTATATTAATAAAAATAATTTATCTGGTGACTATAAAACAGCTTATTTTGATATTTTAAACTATCTTCAAAGCTCTGATATTTCTGTAAATAGTAAGCTATATAATGAAGTAAGTGAAGATATGATGGATATGCTTTTATCTGCACAAAATAACAGCCTTCCAGTAGCTAATATAATTGGCGCAGATATAAAAATCTTTTGTAAAGATATAATTAATTCATATAATTCTAAAAACACTATAATAGTTTCAATATTAAAGAAGGTAAATTTTGCTTTAGTATTTCTAACTATTGTTTCTTTTCCTTTTCAGTTGTTTTATGAAAAGATTGCTTTAAGTTTGGTTGTTGTCATTTTACTAACTTGGAGTTTTTCTAGTACTTTAATAAACTTTTTCTATAGAAAATTCTTCTTAAAATTTAGAGGCTTAAAGAATAGGATTCTTTGCATTCTTATAACCTTTGTTTTGTGCATGGTACTTTTATTCCCTATAATCATGCTTCTGGCATCCTATCTTACAATAGGGCTAAATGGTTACTTAGTCTCTGCTATTTCACTTTTATTAATATTTACTTTTCACTATATATGCAAAAAATTAGACAAGAATATAAATTGGTATAGCTATTTGAGATAACTTTTAAAATAAAAACCTATGGCTTATTCAAATTTGTATAAGCTATAGGTTTTTATATCATTTATATATTCTCTCCAAAGTTCTATCTATACTCTCAACAGTTCCAAATCTATTATTAAATATTCTATAGTTATAATACTCATATAAATCTTTTGCTGAAATATTTCCATTATCAAAGGTTGAGTTTGTTTTCTCTGGAATAACTAATTTATAACCAAATTCAAAGGCAACTTTTACGCTGGTATCAAAACAGAACTCTGTTTGTAATCCTACCATGATTAATTCCTCTATTCCTTTACTATCAAGATATTCCTTTAAGCTTGTCTTTCTAAATGCAGAATTATAGTTTTTACGTATTACTTTCTCACCTATAGCTGGAGCTACTTCACTATAGATCTTCCATCCTTCTGAGTTAGCTGCAAATTCGCCCTCTTCTTCAGTATGTTGAATATATATGACTTCAACATTATTTTCTCTACTAGCTTCAATTAACTTTTTGATATTTTCTATAACTTCTTCAATGTCATAAGGCTTGTCAAATACTATTGCATTTTGAACATCAATAACTAAAAGTGCTTGTTTACACATAAAAGTCCCTCCCTCAATTTAAAACTTATACTTTATTATACTACAAAAAAATCATGGTCTTTAGAGTATTTATATACTACTAAAAACCATGATCATTTTTTGGGTCCTTCTATATTAAAAGTTTACTAGCATAATTAATTATTTGATAAGTCTTTTCCATTAGATGCAATTACTTTTTTATACCAATAGAAAGATTTCTTAGGTATACGCTTTAAGTCCTTTAGATCAAAGTTCCCACGATTTACGTAAATAAATCCATAACGTTTATCAAAGCCTTCGTGAGTTGATATTAAGTCAACAGCTGACCATGGACAATATCCCATCATCTCAACTCCATCATTTATAGCTAGTTGCATTTGTTCAATATGTTGCTGTAAGTATTTAATACGATAATCATCCTTAATTGTGCCATCTTCTTCTAGTTTGTCATAAGCACCTAGTCCATTTTCAGTAATGATTATTGGCAAATGATAACGTGAGTAAACTTCATTTAAAGTGTTACGGAATCCAATCGGATCAATTTCCCATCCAAATTCTGTTTTTGGTAAGTGTGGATTTTTAACTCCTCTAAATACTCCTGGAAGTGAGAATGGTGATTGTTGGTCTTTAATTCCAGCTGCTTCTGCTTCCTCAATAGGATAAGCTTCTGCTGTTGCGGTACTATAGTAGTTAAATGCAATAAAGTCTGGTTTTGCTTTCTTTAATATTTCCATATCTCCTTCTTGAATTTCAGGAGTTGCACCTAGCATTTCAAGAATACTCCATACTCTTGCATTGTATATTCCATAAACGGCCATATCTAAATACATCCAGTTCTTAATTGCACTTAATGTATTAGCTGCCTCAGTATCTTCTGGTTTATTTGAAGCTGGATAAACAGCCGAAATATTTGGAGCTGGTCCAATTTTGGCTCCTGGAAGCATTTCATGGCATAAAACCATGGCCTTTGCTTGAGCTAATAGCATATAGTGATTTTGTTGATATAATGCCTTTTGTACATTTTCAACACCTTCTGGATTAAAGGTTCCTATAACATGTCCCATTAATACCATTACGTTTTGCTCATTTATTGTTAACCAATACTTAACTCTATCTCCAAAGTTCTCATACATAACCTTTGCGAAATAAACAAAAGCATCTACAGTTTCTGGATTTGACCAACCACCTTTTTCATCTAAAGCTGCTGGTAAGTCAAAGTGGTACATAGTAACTAAAGGCTGTATATTATACTTTAGACATTCATCAATTAGATTGTTATAGTATTCAATTCCTTGAGAATTTACTTCACCTTCTCCTTTTGGAATTAGTCGAGACCAAGAAATTGAAAATCTATATGTTTTAAATCCCATTTCTGCCATTAAAGCTATATCTTCTTTATAGTGATGATATTGATCACTAGCTACTTTAAAATCAGGCAAATTATCAGGTATAACTTTTACATCTTGAACTGATGGTCCTTTACCATATTCTAAGCTTGCACCTTCTACTTGATAAGCAGATGTAGATGCTCCCCATAGAAAATCCTTTGGAAAATCTTTATTTTTTAACATATCCATTTAATCCCCCTTAAATTTTCATCTTATATTTTAATCAATTATGTGCTCCATTTACTCTATAAATATATTCTAATATAAAAAACAACTATACATTTTCAAATTTTGAAAACGTATGCTATTTGTAAAATAGTAAATCCTTACTTTCAGCTTAAACAAACTAAAAATAAGGATTTTTCTAAATAAATAGTTATATGAAATATTATAATATCGTTAAAACCTAACAACTTAAGGATTTACAATTGCTTGTTTCCTTGTGCTTAAATTTGAAGTCTCAGGGAAAACATGAACAATTTTATCTAGAAGTCTGCAATTTCTATTGATTCCCATGTTGCTATATACTTTATTATAATGTTTTATCCACTCTTCAAGGCTTGTCTTAATATAAGATCTGTCATTAACAAAGTTTACAAGAACCAGCCAAGTTGGAATATTTAAAACTTCATTCATAAAATATAAATAAGCAAATCTGTTTCCTAATTGATAATAATTTCTTGTCCAATCACAACATTTATCTACTCCCATATACCTCTTAACATTTTCTAAGGCTTCCTCAATCATATTAAGACTTTCCATTGATGAAGCTTTCAAATCTGATTTAGTTTCATCTGCATGTGCCTTAGCTTCAATAAGCAATACTCCCTGTTTTCCTTCGCTATCTTCTACTACTCCAAGTCCATCCCACTTTGGTCCATTCTTAGGCCAAAATTCTCTTAACTTCTTTTCTGTTTCTGATATATTAATGTCCTTTAATGATAAACCTCTTATAAAGTCATCTCTATACTCATAGAAATTATTATTAGAAATTGGAGATATCCACTTAACCTTGAAATTAGTGTAAGATAATAGACTCGGTGAAGATGATAATATTAAATCTGATAATTCTCTTTCGGCATTAAGCATACACCATTGCAAGCAGTATTGGCTTCCTTTTGAAGCTGATATTTTACTTACCATAGTTCTATCCTCCTTATAAATTGATTATATTATTATTTTACCATATTATGTAATATGGTTTACAATAAAAAATACTTATCAGTCATTAATCAAATTCTCTAACTAATAAGTATTGTTTATTCTTTATGTATATTATTTAAATTGAATTTATTGTCCTTACCTTGCTTCCATGCTATTTCAAAGCATTTTCGCTAGCTTTCATCTCTTTAATTAGCTCATCATACTTGTCCATATCCTGCTGAGAATTAAACACGATAGTATTATCTTCAAATGTATATCTACCTTTTATACTGTCTAAATAATCATAGATGGACTGAACCTTTGAATAAAAGGTATTTATACTAGTCAAAGTTGATTTAGCATCCTTTATTGTACTCTTATCTAATCCATCAATAATTTTTCTGATTTGATCTTTATCTCTTGAAGAAAATGGAGATTTCTCCACAGAATTATTCAATAGTTCTGTATCTTGGTCTACGGATTTCTCGTATTTCAAATTCGTATCAATGATATCTTGAATATATTTTTTACCTTCAACAGGATTCATCATATATTTCTCACTAAAAATATCGCTAGGATTAAATTTTTTATAAGCATTTATAACCTCATCTGAATCAGTCTTATATTTTATAACAGCATTACTAATATCTCTAGTGAAATTTCCATACTTACCGAGAGATTTATAATCTATATCTTGAGGCTTTAAATCCCCATCAATTACTTTTTCAATTGCTGCACTTACTCTATTTTGAGTTTGTATTTCTTTGTAAACCATTACTCCAAGTATCCCTATAATAACAATTACAACAATTAATACTATTAACAATATCCTCTTCACTTTTTTCTTCATTTAGCTTCTCCTTTTATTTAATCTTATTTAAAATTTTCATATTATGATACTTAATTCTATTTTCGTATATTTGGTTTTTTATTTAAGTTTAGTTACCATTTATGATTTGACTAAATTATTAGTATAACAAAAATAAAAAGAGCTTTCCTAAAATCAAATTAAAATTTTAAGAAAGCTTAATGCTATTAATGTAATTTCTATAAAATTGAATTTTATATCAAGTCATAGGTATGTAGAATAGTATAAATTTAGAACTACTTTTACGGAGGATGGCAATGCATATTATTTCTATAATTTTATTTGCTTTAACATCAAATATTGATAACTTTACCATAGGAATTGCTTATGGAATGAAAAAGATTAAAGTTGGCATTTTTAGCAATCTCATTGTGGCATTTATATCTGCAATAGGAACATTTATTTCTATGTCAATTGGATTACTCATAAGTAACTTACTACCAGTAAGGTTTTCTAATATATTAGGTGCTGGGATACTTGTAGTAATTGGACTTTGGTTTATCAAAGATTTTTTTACTCAAAAGAAGCTTGCGATTTCAAAGGATAACAAATTAACTAATCTATTGGACAACCCTTATGGTGCAGATACAAATAATTCTGGAAATATTGATATTAAAGAATCAATAACCCTCGCTTTTGCCTTAACAATAAATAATCTTGGTCTTGGAATAGGGGCAAGCATAACAGGTCTAAATATACAGTATACAACTACATTTACCTTTATTTTTAGTATCTTAACTCTCAGCCTTGGTTCACTATTGGGCAATTCTTTTCTTTCATGGTTATTTGGTAGATTTGCACCTCTTGTATCTGGCCTAATCATAGTAGTTTTAGGAATCTATGAAATGTTAATATAATTTAACTTTTAACTTTGAATTTTTGTTTCATTAAAAACACCTGATAAAAAATATGCCATAAGATACTTAATTTTCTTATAGCATATTTTTTCCTAATTTGTAACATAAATTTAATTTTTATTAAATGTAATCTTCTCAAAATAATGATATAATCATCTTAATGTGAACGATTTATACATAATATTAAAGGAGCATAAAACATATGCCAAAGAATTTAAGAGTACTTATTTTTTCTTTTACATCATTAATTTTAATTCTATTAATAGCATATACTATTACTTCTTATTTCAATTTTTTTAGAACTAGTAAAACTGTAATAAACACAAATGCCTATTCAAATTTGCGTCAAATGGACAACTTCAAGAGTCCTTATAATCCAAAAATCAAATTTTCTGACAGACGTATATCTGAAATTCATGATGTAAGTTTGAGCATTTTGGATGGGACAAGCATTACAGATGCTCCTATGATACTCAAATCTCAAAGATATTATATACCCCTTGATTTTATTTCAAAAAAATTAAATTATAATGTAGATAATTCAAAGGGATCACTGTCGTTATCTAATAATAGCAATATAATTTCTTTAACTGAAGACTCATATGAAAAAAACTCTAAAAAAGGACATCTTCGAGGGCATTTAATAAATTACAAAAATACTTTCTATATTTCAATATCTGATATAGAAAAGCTTTTCGATTTAATTGCTGTATTCGATTTTCAAAATAAAAAAATTAATCTTATTCAAGATGAAGTTACAGCACCTGAGAAGTCTTCAATACCATCTAGTGATAAATTTGCCCTAATGAGATTTGAAGATTTTGGTTGCGGTTACACAAATATAGTAGATAGAAATCAAACAAAAATAAAAATTATGTCAAATTTACTTTATTCAAATGGTATGAAGTTTCATGTTTCATGGATGCCTAGATTCATAGTGCCTTCATCAAATTTTGATAATGATTTACTCACAAAAGACAATATAACAAATGTAGGTTTTGTAGATATACTAGATTATATGATTAATAAAGGTGGAGAAATTGGGCTACATGGCTATTCACATCAATCTGGAAACACTGCAAGTGGAACAGGTGAGGAAATGTCAAAAGACGTTAATAATACTGAAGCTGAAACTCGAGCAGTTATTGAAAAAGGTATAGACACTGCAAGTGCTTTAAATATTCCTATTTCATATTACGAAAGTCCTCATTATAGAGAGACTATGGAGCAAAAGAAAATAATTAGCGAGTATTTTCAGTTTATATATGAGCCATATGATTATTCAAAGAAAGATAACGTGTACAAGCCTGATGATATTCATCTATTTGTTCCAACTCCATTAGGCCGTATATCAGATCCTGTTTCAGACACTCAGCGTATAATAGATAAATTTAATGAAGGTAATCCTGATATACTTAAAAGTTTTTATTACCATCCATCAATAGAAATAGAATATATTGATTTTGATACAAATGATAATAAACTAAACATACGTTATAATCCAGACTCACCTCTGCAAAGAATTGTGAAAGCTCTTATAAATGCTAGGTATAATACCCTTCATATTGATGAGCTTAAGGATAAATAATTAGCAATGAGAAAGAGAAGTATATTGTTAGATATTAAAATCTGAACAATATACTTCTCTTTATTTGTGTAACTACAAACAGTTAAATGATTTTAGACTTAGCTATTTAAAATATAAATTTACTTTTTACCCTCAAATTCTTTTTTCACAATCAATAACTCTTCTTTTCCAATATATTTAACTCCATCAAAATCAAGACGAATTATGTATGGCATAAAATCAATAATTCTCAAAAAATCATCGCAGCAATATGCTGGTTCAAAATAATTCAAAATCGTACTTAATGCTGTACCATGTGTTCCAATCACAATATTCGCATCTTTATAATTATTTATAATTTCAAAGATTGCTTTTATATTACGTTCTTGAACCATTTTGAGCGACTCTCCACATTCTTCGTGAAAGTCAAGGTTGTCCCACCGTTTCTTAAACATCTCCATGTTATTACCGCTTAAGCCACTTTCACGTTCTCTTAATCTTTCATCCAAAATAATACTAATGCCATGTCCATCTGCACTTTCTTTTATTGTATCGATGCTTCTTTTGTATGGGCTTGATATATAATAATCTATTTCCATTTCCCTAAAAAATTCAGTTACTCTTTTGGAATCATTCACCCCTTCATCACTTAACGGACGTGTTCTGTCCTCATCCCAATCATGGTCTGGTTGAGCATGTCTTATAAAGTATATACTTGTCATACTTCTCCTCCTAAAAACAATTATAATTATTAATCCCAATCCAATATCTAAATTATTTCATTTTACCCATATTAAATATCTTTATTATCCTATTCATAAATTAATTCATCTTTATATAATATATTAACTTTTAAAGATGCTAAAAATGATATACCTGATTACCTTTTATAAAATTAATAATCCCTAGATTATATACTTCGCCATCCCACTATGCTTTCCTTTTCATAAACATGGAAAAAGACACGTCCTACTAGCTTTACACTAATAAAACGTGTCTTGTATTTTAACTTAATTAATTCTAATTAAATTATTTTGCTAAAGCTTCTTCAATAGCAACTGTAAGTGTTTTAAATAAGCCGATTAACATAGCATTTGTGTATTATAAGTGTATTACCATTAGATTCCTAGAGCTTTTTATAAGTTCTATTCAGCAGAATCTAAAGTAACTTTTTTGAGAATTTGAATTACTTTATTTTAAGTGCTTCAAGTTCTCTTTTTTAGTTATACTTTAGCTGCAAATAAATTCTCATAGATTTTAATATCTATCTTAAGTAAAACTTTTATTAATAAATATATGCATTTACCCTTTACTATTTAATCAAAAAACAATAATCAATAATAGATTGTAGCTTTTATGTTACATATTTTTTAATATCTTAATGTTATATTTGACCTATAAATTCTATCTCCGATATCAAATCCTATATGATTTATATATTCTAATAAACCGTCCTTTGCAATTATATCTGAATTAATAGGTCCTATTGTTATGCTATCAATAGGAAATATCTTACTTCCTTCATATGACATAAACACTGATTCTATATAAGGCATGAAAATTCCATTTGATGTTCTAAAATTCAAGATTTCTTTCAGATTAAATTCATCAAAAACAGTAATCGTTATCCTAAATTCTTCTTCAGGATAAAATCCTTTATTTTTGAAATATACTATAATTAATGAAAAACTTGCGGCTATTCCTTCCACAATTTCATCAATTATAAAGCTTAATTTTTCATCTTTATAAATTCCTGAATTCGATTTAAAATCTAATTTATTATAATACTTCATGCAAATATCTTCATATAAAACTCTCAAATCATATAATATAAGTTCATTTTGTATATCTTCATTATAAATAACTCCACAAAAATCAACGAGTGGATATTTACCATTCATCATATTTTGATTATAAGTTTCTTCATCTAAAGTATAGTAATCTTTTATTTCTCCATTACTACAACTATATTTAATTCTTTCTGATTCTTCACTAACTCCCCAATATCCTCCAAAAATAAATTTTCTTAACTTTTCAAAATTTATTCCTATACTGTATCCTGAATAATTAGAATAATTAGACCATAGCATTAATGAATCATTGTTAAGTGAAGTTGATAAGATAAATGTATTTTTACTTTTAATAATAACTTTTTCTATTAATAATTTTATTTTTTCATCAAATAATTTATCAATCTCATTTTTATTCTCTATATTATTTTGTTTTTTCTTTATGTTTTCAGCACACTCTTTAATTTTATTAATCCCATGCAAAAATTCAGTACTGTCGTTTAAATATTTTCCATTAGTAAATCTTAATGAACTATTATCTAAAATACCCTTTAATCCTTCAATACTTGTATAATGATAAATACTTGAGATTTCACTAATTTTTTTACCAGAAGCATCTTCCCATTTTCTTCTGAAATTCACTGACATCTCTAATACATTATGTTTTTTCATTATCACTTCAATTTCGTTAGTTTCTTGAGCACTTAATAACTCCATATCCTCTTAATCCCCTTTACCCTGTTAAACTTTATATTAATCTTATCCTTTACATATATACTACACCTTATTTATATCCTCTTTCGTTTCTCTATAATCGAACGCACAAATTACTCTACTACCATATATAATTCCTAATTCCTTTTTTATTTTACAAAATCCTTTAATCGTCTCATTAGTTGTTTTTATAATAAAGTTACTACAAGAATTACATTTTCTTTTTTCTTTCTTCTTTCCATGTCCTTCACAACTCACAATGTTTACACCTACAAGATAATTACGCAAATTTTCAGCATCTTCTATTACTTCTAAGCTTTTTCCTTCATTATTATGCAATATAAACCTTACTGTTTTTTTATCACCACATACTTTAAACTTACAATCATTATCTAATTCATTGAATTCATGTATAAATTTAAAATCTGAAAAACAGTCTTCTGTGAGTCCAAATCCATTGTAATTGTAATTAATATAAATATGCCCTTTAAAATTTTCTTTTTGCAAAGTATATTCAATTATATAATCTCTACTTTTATAACTATCAGAAATATCATTATATAACATTTATATCCACCCCTCACTTACTATAATTATACAAAAAAGCCACTTAATTTTCTACAGATGTCTTTTTCCATGAATTAATGCAATTTTATTTTCTATATACTTATTTAAATTTACTAAAAATATCTATTTATTAATAAAAAAAGTGATGATATTTTAATATCACCACTCTAAAAGCATACGCAATTATTGCAAACTTTGACTTAATTAATAATTCTATATTAAATTAATCCATTTTCTACAATATAACGATGTGCATCTGACAAAATCCCCCTATTAAGCACATCTTTATGAGACATATAGAATTGATTACTTTTCTTCCTTATAGTTGTGCTGACATTAGAAACAACTTTAAGTGTAGAAAAGTCTAGATCATCCCCATTAAAGTATACTTCTATATATCTATTACTACTTAATCCATTGCACAACAACAAATCTATTATTAACGTTCCAAAGTAATTTTGTTTTCTTAATTCATCTTGTAAAACATCTATTTCATCAAGCGGGCTAATATATGAAGTTGATAAAACAATACATTGATTTTCCATATTAAATTTCTCGATAAAAAAATTCTTCATACTTAAACCTCCTTTTCTCAATAAAAATTCTACACTATTAACTCATAATATTTTTCAAAAAATTCGCAAACTTTATAAATAATTACTTCTGCATCACTAGAATTTTCTAATTTTTTAGTTGCTGGTAATATCTGTTTTGTATGAAATAGCACGTGTCTATTTTTTGCAAAAAAGTCATATGTCTCTTCCAAAGGATTTTTATACGCTACATCTTTTAATACAACAACCGGATTTAGAATTTTACAGCCAAGTTTACCATCTATAAAAATAGGAGTTCTTTTCCCTACTATTTTTATCGCAAAACCATTTAAATCATTTATAACTGTTCCATTTTTTAATAAAATTTGTTTAATGAAAGCTTCAAGACCTTTTAAAGCTGGGAAAGCCCAAACTGAAAAGTCCCTACATTCTGTTTTACTCTTTACTTGAACAAATGAATCATATAAATAATCTTTTAATTGGGAGTCTAATTTATCATATGCTTTGGGAACGCTTTTTCTTAGTATACTTTCTATAATATCTTCTTGTATATCTTCTTGTATATCAATATTTTCTATACCAGCACCCAAAGGATTTAAAAAACACTTCATTTCAGAGTATAACTTTAGTAAATAACCTTGAAATAAAATCTTATCACTGCTATAGAAGAAAGTCAACGTCATTTTATCTCCAATCTCACTTATAAATTGATATAGATTTTTTATTTCATCGTCATAATTCTTGACAACTTTTACCCCTTTTATACCTGATAAATACTTTACTAATTCGTCAAATATACTTTTTGTTGTCTTAATGACTATTGTATCACTTTTAATTTCAGTATAATCTAATTCATTTACTATATAGTCAGCCAGTTCGAATCCTCTTCTTTTATTTTCTTCATCTCCAATTGGTAATATAGTAGTTTTATTATCTTTCCTAAAATAAAAATCTATCTCAAGAGTACTGTCTTCGAATTCTATTTTATATCTAGTTTGTCCAATTCCTTTATTTATTTCTATAGGTGGATGAATTGTATAAGCCCCACTTTTTGTTTTACAAAACTTTTCCATAGCATCTTCAACATCTACTTTACTAATTAACAACTTTGAATAATTACCCACCTAAAACACATCTCCTATCATAAATTTTCTCACCAAATCTTCATTTTCCAGCATTACATAAAAAACAATCTCATTATTAACGATATTAACTTCTATCTCTAACTCTTTAATATCGCTCAATTTACGTTTTTCCTTTTTCCACAAAGCTTTAAACTTGTCCATCATAGAATCCGTATCAATACGCTTCCCTGACGTAACAATATTGAACACGGGTTCAATTTTTCCACTTTTAACTTTAGATTTTTTCAAATCAGCTTTTGAATTTTCACATGAATTTTCAATTTCATCATTTACATCATTATCATATATAGCACTTCGTGCAATCACATCTACTTCATCATTATACTTATCACCGCTATGTGATTTAACTTTTACAAATCTGACATCTATTGAATTCTTTATGCTATTAGAAAACATACTATACTCTTTTGTAAGTTTAGTATTGCTTTTCCATTCACCAGTAAACCACTTTTCTATTCCCAAATAATCATAGTATATATTCAATACTTTTATATTATTATCTAACGCATATTGCATAGTTTTTGTTGCAGCAATAACTTCCCCAGCAACATTTCTTAATTCTATTAATTCTTTATCATTTCCATTGCCTTTTATAATATGTTTTATTCCTTTATGAAAGATTATAGAACCGTATCCATATATCTTTATACTAGCATCGTAACTTCCATCAACATATGCTATAGCTGAATTTTCATCAAAATCTTCCAAATTGCTTTTTTCAACATTATTTCCATCATTAAGAAAACTTTTTGCTTCTTCCAAAGATGCGAAAGACTTAAAACTAGCGTTATTAAAACCCTTTACCTGTTTCTCACACTCCGCCCAAGAAGTAAATATGCCTCTATTTCT
Source organism: Clostridium paridis (assembly GCF_016765615.1). Lineage (GTDB taxonomy): Bacteria > Bacillota > Clostridia > Clostridiales > Clostridiaceae > Clostridium_T > Clostridium_T paridis. The sequence continues at coordinate 582,014 of NZ_JAESWA010000022.1, forward strand.
TCCGCTTTTTACAGCATAATATTTCATCTTTTTTCACCCCTTTACATAATTATACTATATGATTCCATCTATTTCTATTACTATATTAATTTGTATTATTTATTTATAAAATTACAATTGTGTAAGTTAATCCTTTCATTATTTAGATGCTAATCATTCTAATTTAAATAACCTTTTCCATTTAGAACTCCTTGAATCTCCATATTATTAATCAAATAATTATTACCTTCTTTATTTAAATTTAAAGTTAATATTGTTTGAGTTGTTGTTTTAACATTATTTATCGTAAAGCTATTCCAAACTCTTACAAGAACTTTTCCTTCTTTTAAATCAGTAATATAAATCTCTGATTTGTCATAAGTAGATTTATACTTAACCTTTGTGTCTGTAGTTTGTAAATTATTCTTGCTAAGAAAATCATTCGTTACATATTCCTTAATGCTATCACTTCTATTTGTTTTTTCATCATATTGAAAAATTGCTTTCAAAAAGGTTTCAGATACAGACTTAACCTTATCAATATCCTCATTATCACTTATATTTGAAAGCAATTCTCTATTCTCTTTATTCAACTTTTCTATAGTAGCTATATTTTTACTATTTTCACTAGCAAGAACTTTATATTTATTGGTAATCCTATTTAAGTTATAACCTAAATAAGCTATAGGAATTATAACAACTAACACTAAAATAATACTTTTATTTCTCATTTATAAATTACTCCTTTTATTTTATTCTTCCAGCACATACAAAATGTTTTTGCCAATAATCAGTATTTATATTCTCATATCCAATAGGATCACCAGCATGATACATTATGTTATCACCTACATAAATTCCTACATGAGTAATATAATCACTTGTAGAATAAGTATTTTTAAAGAAAAGTAAATCCCCTTGTTTAGCTTCACTCAATGGTATATGCGTCATAGAATCATATTGCATTTGTGCAGTACGAGGTAATGAAATACCAATTGAATTATAAGCCCATTTAGTTAATCCACTACAGTCAAAACTTGTTTCTGGTGTTTCCCCTCCAAATCTATAAGGATAGCCTTGATACTTTAATACTTCCTCCATCATCTTTTTAAATTCTTCATCACCTACACTAGCTCCTGAACTCAAATATCTCATTACGTGTTCTACATATAATATATCTCCATATGCACTCCAACCATTTTGAATAGCCATCATATCAGAAAATTCCTTTGCATTTTCTGGAGTATATCCCCCCCTACTTTTAGCCCATGAAACATACCCATTTCCAAAATTATATCCTTGCAAAGCAAGTTTCAGATCGCCAGCCTCTTTCCATACACTAGCCCACACTTGAACACCTACTTCTATAGAATATATTGGGTCTGTTATACCATTAGGTATCCTCGGATACCTTGTATTATATCCGCTCTCACTTGCTTGCATTGGGTCAAGACCTTGTCCACCGCTTTCTTGCATCATTATAGCCAGTATTATATTTATCTGGTCTTTAATATCATATTTATCGCAATATTCTTCGACTAAAGGCTTATATTTTAATACATCTGCTGAAATTGAGACATATTCATAATTAACATTATCATTATCATTTTTAACTGATACCACTGAAGCTAAGAGAACCACTCCAATAACTAATGAAAAAAAAATGATAGGTATTAAAACAATACCTATCTTTATCTTTATAAATTTATTCATTTATAAACCTCCCACGATTAGAAGAAGTTCTTTTATCACTTGCCCTATTTGTCCTATTCATATACTCTTTTCTTATATTACTTTTAAAATTACTATCAATTGGAGTCTCTTTAATAGAACTCTTACTTACCTTTTCCCTATTTCTATTTAACCCTTCACTAGATAATTTAAATTCTTTATTTATATTTTCTCTTTTAATATAGTCCTTCCGTTTATTCTGCTTATCGCTTCCTTCTGCCTTATTATTAGAACTTCTATCTGCATTTAATGTAGTAGGCTTTCCACTATCATAGCTTTTCATATTCTTCATTCTTCTATCTGATAAGTTATTCTTTTTATCTCCATAAGGTTTATTCATTCTATTTTTATGAACACTTCTCCTAGCTTCATTAAACATTTTCTCACTTTCATATTCATTTTTTAAATCTTCTAATGAACCAACTCTGTTTTTAATTCCAGTTTTAATATTACTTGGTGTAGATTTAATTTTATTTCCTAAAGCATCCTTTTTCATGCCTATATTATCCTTTATGCTTAATGCCTTTCCTATCTTATTACCTGTTTTGCTCATAATACTTCTATCAGTTAGTCCCTCATTATTTTCTGTGTTTTTCCTATTTAAATTTTTTCTTCTGTTTAAAAGGATTGCTCCAGGATTATTCTTTAGCGGATTACTTTCAGTATCTCCAGTATTACCACCTTCAAATTTTCGTTTAGTAAGTTTTCTTAATCTATTCATCATATAAAGTGACTTTATACTAAATTTATCCCCTTTACTTTTCCCATTCATAAAATCAAAAGCAGACAATACTTCATTAGATTTTCGATATGCTAAAAAGAAAAATAATAACTGTGCAAAAAATACAAACAAGAAACCATATTTATTTTCGTCAGATACAATATATAAAAACTCACTAATAGTAAAAACTAGAGAAGTTATAAGGCACAGCCCTTGCCTTTTTAATACAGACCCTAGCAAATTAGTAACTCCCCTTATTGCATTTCCTGAAAATCCTGGTATAAGTCCAGCAGTTAAATTAAGTGGTAATACTACAGCATAAAACAAAAATGAAAGTTGATAATATAGTAGTGCACCAGCAAACAATAAAACAACAGCCGAGAAAATGATATTTAAAAAGAACGTTAAAATAACAATTCCAAGCCTTGCTGCTAATCCACCTATGCTCATATAAGTATTTCCGTTATTTTCCACTTCCTTTTTTACAGCTTCTTCCCTTTCATTTGAACCATTAGTATTATTTAGAATAGATGCTACTCTATTAGAATCATCTTTATTTATATCATTTATATTTGAGTTCCCATACTGTAATAAAAGATAGGGTTTTTGCACTTGAATTTGAAACAATCTATCTCTTATACTTGCCACTGCTTCATCATTAGTCATACTTTTCTCTGGAGAAACTACAGTACTTCCTATACCGAGCATTCCTGAAGATACTTCCTTACTAAAATCATTTATCTTTAACAAGTATTGGTCACTAAATAACGAATAACCAACAAGCCCTCCCATAACTACTATAAAAGATAAAACTGAAGATAGAGCCTTTGACATTTCCCTTTTTAAAAGCCCAACTACTACTAAATAAGTTCCTACCGCTAAAATTAATAGCATAATAAAGCCCGGTAAAAGCCCATTTGACATCAATCCATTCTCATTAAAACCAATAACATTTTGAATCATTGGTTTAATTTGTTTTAATATATCTGATATAAAATCTAGGGAATAAGCTTGCTCAACTAGAAATCCAACAAAGTACGCTAATAGATTATTAATACTAAATATTGCATTTGTAATTAAATTTACTCCAGTCCCTAGTCCCTTCATAACATTATCTCCCCAATTCCATGGAAGAGCTGGACTTCCAGCATCATAATAGAAATCAAGTGAATAATTATCTAAAGGGTATCTATTATACTCATATGTTTTAGATGCGTTGGTATAATCTGATACAAAGTCACTTGCATGAGTAATATATTTAAAAGAACCTACACATAAAAGGATTACTATAAACACTAATGCTATAATAATCCTTTTCTTATTATTACTTATCTCCTTAAACATTTTCTTCACCTTCTTTATTCATAGGTGGACGAGTATCAAAGGCGTTAAATAAATCACTAAATACTAAATCAACATCTAATCTGCCTATATGTCCATAGATATCTTGGAATAAACATTGACCAGTTTCTAAATTCTTAATTGCATCTATATTCTCTTTATTTACCTCCAATCCTAAGAAGTCTAAATCTGCCTCAATTTCTTCAATCTTAGTTGACCTAAACACAAATTTCATACCTATATTATTTTTAGCATCATCATCTAAATCTAAAGCCGATTGAGTTGCTATAGATGCACCACTATTTTTAGAACGTCCAACTCTTACAAGTTTATTTACTAATACTCTTCCTTGCTGAACTTTACTCATTACCCAAGCCTCATCTAAATGAGATATCTTAAATACACTTCTATCATCTTCAATAAATTCTACTGCAAAATAAGATACAACCATAAGCATCGCAATACTTAAGATTTCCATACTGCTATAGTCTTTTTGTTCTATTTCTTTATCAGGTAACTTCAAATCTTCAATTTGAATTATATTTATAGCTTTTGATACATCTATTTTCTTTTCTGTTTCTCCATCACCAAATAATAATATTGAAAAACCTAAATCTACAAATGATTCTATGTGAATACCAATTTCCTTGGCTACTTCATTATCTGAATTCTTAAGAGCTTCTACTATTTTAGTCATACAAGGATTGTTCCCATCACTAATTAATGAAATATACTTCTTTAATACAGGAAACCTCTTACTATCTTTAATTGTTATTCCTGTCAAATATGATAAAATTTCAACAGCTATTGTTTCAGCCATCTTTAAATCAAATAAATTGTAAGGGTCTAATAATCCCTTGTTCTCAATATCACTAGTTAGATTTATTATATTAATATGATCTCTTAAGTATATTAAATCCTCCTTCCAGTTTCCCCTTTCACTTTTAGGGTCAATAATTAACAATTTACTTCCTAATAAAGCACAATAATAATCTATTAAATCTGAAAGCATAGATTTACCATTACCAGTAGCCCCAACAAAAGCCATTGAGGGAGAATTGGTTATTGAACCTTTTATTCCTTGTGCTGCTATTGCTGGCTTTATGTTTACTATCTTATTGTTATCAAGATTATATCCAATATATATTCCATTTTCTTCTCCAAGTTTTGAAGTCGCTCCAAATCCCAAGGATGCTATAAAGTCAGAAGTAACATATTGAATATAATCATTTACCATAATTTCAGATGCAGGAAGAAACTCATATTGAAAATTAAGCATATCTCCAAAAGGTCTTTCAACTACCACCTTATAATCAGAATAAAAATCTTTAACAGTACTAACCCTTTCTTCTAAAGTTTCCAAACTATTAGCTGATATTCTTACTACATAATTTAACTTGTACATACTTTCTTTGGTCTTATCCAGCACAGCTTCTAGCTCATTTGCATTGTCTCTAGCATCAACAAGACTACTTGAAGAGTCATTATTACTTGTCAATATGTGTTCGTCTAAATCTTTAAGTTCTTTTGATTTATTCCTTACTTTAGTTAAAGCCTCTTTATTTTGAAGAACATTAAATCTTATCGAAACATCAATAGGAAAATCTAAACTAGCCTCATCAAATAGTATTTCACTACCCGGGAAATCAAGTTCTGAAGTTACATTTGAAACAACCAAATAAGAAACATACTCCTTATTATCATCATTAGATATCTTTAAGTATTTTTCTTTTTCACTTATAAAACTATCAGACAATCTTAAAATATCATACAACCCTCCTAATTCTACAGGCTTAGGCTTATAAGAATAATCTTCATAAGCACATTTATTTTTACAATAAAGATGATTTATTATATATCCATAGTCTTTAGAAGTTATCTTTTCTAATCTAAATCTCTTATTCACTCTTTTATATAATAACTTTTCTAATTTTTTGTACTTTTCTATATCTACACTATTAACTTTTGTAAAGTCATTTATAAACATTGAATTTACTGAATTCGCAAAATCTATAAACCCTAATTTCAATTCTTTTAGTATATTTTTTAGATTTATATCTTCAATAAGAGTATTCAACTTAAAGCCTATATAATGCCTGTACTTAACTTGATTTTTACCATACTTCTTCGTTAATTCTTCTGTTATATCATCAATATGTTCTACTGCAATGTCCTTAAGGTCTCCCCTTATTTCCTTTTTGAAGCTCTCATTCATATTTGAAATTGAACTTTCTGCCCCTATTACAAGCATATGAACATCACTTGAATTATGTTGAGTGAAGATTTCATTTAACATATTATGAATACGCATTTTTTCATCTTCAGATAAATAACCATAATTATAATCTTTTAAATGATAATAAACAAAACATTCATTTTTGTAATTAATGATTAAATTATCATTAATAAATTTAACTGGAAATTTCAATAATAACACCTTCCCTTCTAATTATTTAAAACTGTAATCTCATAATCTACAACAATATTCTTTAACTTAATATCTCTTGATTTTGTTGTAAACTTGTTTCTAAATTTGTACTTAACCCAAGAAATTAAAAACTTATAAGGCTTTTTTCCATCAAAGGTTTTTTTAGACATAAACCAAGTAAATGCTACAGGAATAACAAAATACTTAATAAAATAGTTTGTTATTAAAGATAATGGGAATATATCCCCAAACATGATCGTAAAAAGTAATGAGGAAAGACCATATCCTATTTGTGTATACGTAACTGGTAATGGTAATTCTACATCATAGATACTATATAATATCCCTTCTATTCTCCAAATATTTGTATATGCTTTTATTTTCAAACTGTCACCTCCTATTTATAAAAAGAAAAGTACCTTAGAGAATCCTAAAGTACCTTTATCTATTACATAAGAATTAATAATATTGTCGATAATGCTATACTTGGAGCATACGCAACATTTTTATTAAATCTCATTTCCTTAATATTGAATTTATCTAAATTAGTAAAGAACAAAATCAAATTGCAAATTGCCATATTTAAAAACAACATTTCTAAAGTTGAATAATTGTATTTTACAGCTATAAATAAAGATATTGACATCAATATCTCATTATCCCCTCCTCCAAAAATTTTAAATTTAGAGCATAATGTAGTAAAACAACACCAAATCACTACACTAATAGCCACATAACCAACACTTACATTTTTTATATTTATTATTAGATAGATTACTGATACTCCCATAGTAATATAGTTAAAAATTGAATACACGTACATAGTTTTATAGTCTATATATGCACTGATGATTAAATATATAAAGAGATAAAAAAGAAATACAAAACTCATACTTAATTTATATTTGTAATACAACACAGCTACAGACACTAGAATTGATATACTTACTATAATTTCTCTTTTTATCTCTAAATCACTATTATCATTACACTTGACTATTAATAAAGCCCCATAAAAAATAAAAACGCCTATTATAGAGAACACTACAATAGCCATCTTACCTATTCATTAACCTTATCCTAGTTTTTAATTCATCAAGAATGTTTCCAGTCACCGAAAATGGTGGATATACAACTTTCTCTTTATCTTTCTTATAAGCCTTTACTTGTACGTTATAACTATTCATTTCCGTTTCTAATGGTATAAAAAACTCATAATCTATACTATCTGCCTTTTGAGGAGTAAGTGTAATTTCTTTATTAAGTGTATCATCTAAAGAACTTAATTCCGTAGGGAATGTTATATTAATTCTATCAACTCCTCCTGTTACATTTATCTTAAGTATTCCTTTTTCTCCACTTTTAAATATTGGGTCATGTGGGTCAAGAACTCTTACTATATTTGCATTCAATGTAAAAACATCAGTATCTTTACTTAATAGAGTTCTTTCATTACCTACATTATCAATCGCCTTTACCTTTACATTTACCGTATCAGCATTTCCATTAAATAAATCTTGTAGATTTTTTCCTCCTTTATATATTCCATTATTATTTTTTAAATCTTCTTCTACAACATTTAATTGACTATCATTAAGTGAATATTCTGCCCATATTCTTTTTACACCTGAACCAATCTCAACTACATTGGATACATTTATGCTCATATCAGATGTAACATTGTCATAATAGCAGTCAACTATACCATTAGGAGCTACCCCATCACTTTTTACAACTGCCTTTTTAATATCTTCCCATAGCGTTGTTTCCCTTAATAACTTCGTAGGGTCTGTATAATCTCCATCTTGGTATAATCTTAATAAAGGATAAATATAATAGGTTTTATTATCTTGTGTAATCTTAGCTGAAAAATTAGCTTCAGTATTAGTAGAACTAGTTCTATTAACACTTGTAGAAATAAGCTGCATTAAAACTGAACTGTTTGTAGTTGTCCCATTAGAAGAAGTATTTTGACTATTATTTACATATCCATTGAAATTAATTTGTGAATTTGTTTCATCTTTCATTATTGCATGAAGTGAATTAATTTTATAATCTGAATTAGCAGTCGCAGTACTTCCACTTATCTTAATTGAAAATTGATTATTAGGTTGTACCCAATATATATTATTATTCGTGTATTCATTACCTGATATTGAAACAGGATTAGACTTAATATCAGATGCTTTTAGCGTTACAGTCCCAGAATAATTTTGACTATATTTATAAACCCTTGTATCTGGTTTAGATACTGTACCAGTGTAATACCATGTACTCCAATAAGATTCCATTATTTGAAATCCTCCATCACGAGGTGGTTCTGGATTTGCTGGCTGAATATCAAATGCGGGGTCTGATTGTCTATATACTATTCCGCTATACTCTCCAACTCTATAATTTTGAGACAACGGATATAACCAAAGATAGTCAGTATCCAATTGTACATAAGTCCAACCATGAACCATATATTCATCATGCTGTGGTTGGTCAAGAGTTCCCCTTGGAATCCAACTACCATTTGCCCAACTCCATACTCCCCATTTCTTTTTCTTCTGAGTTCTTCCATCATCAATCCAATTCCCATATGCATCATTTACCCCAGTAACTATCTTACTATCAGCTGGAGAACCGCTTATGAGAGTTTTAGTCACTCCTTGTCCTGTTAGTACCCCAACATACGTGCCATCATCATAATATATAGAATTGGGCAAGTCATTACTTGAACTTGTTTTTGTTTGTGTCACTGTTTTACTTTCTACTGGTAAAGAAAAAGCAGGAATACTAGTGGAAAGTATCACTCCTATTCCCACTAACATTCCTGTTACTATTAATCTTATTTTAATAAAATCACCTTCTTTAATTCATCATTAAATAATACCCTTCCCCAAAACAAGCTGCTCCATTTGTGGATATTAACATATAAACATATCTACGAACTTTTCCATCTACTTGAGTTTCTTCTTTTAAAACTTTAAAATAGTAGTCTTGTATATAAAGTGAACCATTAGGTAATCTATCTGTTGTTTGAATATGATAATAATTTCCGTCATATGGTAACTTTCTTTCATTTATCATTCCTCCATCAATTATTGAGGCATCAGCTGTTTTTGATATTGAATTCATATATGAAACTGATGGTCTTTCTGGAACATCTGGTTGATAAACTTTTGGTGGTATTGTTATATTGGTCAAATTTCTTTCAGCATCTTGACCTATTGCACCATAAGAACCAAGGAAAGTTAAGTTAATTATCTTGGTATTTGAAGCTAAATATTGTTTTGTAGCTGTAATATCCTTGTCATTTACTAAAAGTATAGGAGCATTTAATTTTGATGCTAGTACACTTCCACTTAATGCATCTGGAAAATCAAAGCCAGTTGCTATAACTGCATTCGTTGTATTTAGATTAAAAGCCTTTGCTATACCTACAGATGTTTCAAATCTATCTTTTCCACCGATTCTTACAATGTTGCTAGAACTAATAGAAGGTAATGTCGCCTTTATTTGATTAACAACCTTATCTGAAACAACTCCAGCACTTCCAACTATATAAATCTTACTAGGTTGTATATCTTTTAGCGTACTTATACTAGGAGCTGGTAAACTATCTTTATAACTAAGTGCTATAGGATATTGTTTAATTCCCGCTACACTAGAAATTGATAACGCATCTGGAAAATCAAGTCCAGTTGCTATTACCACTGGCGTTCCCTTTGGTACACTTAGTTTTTGATTTATGATTCTAGCAGTTTCTTCTCTATTCTTTCCGCCTAGTCTTATCACATTGTTATACCCATTTGCCTTTATTTGACTTATAAGCTTATCAGGAATTACACCTGAACTACCTAAGATATATATAGTTCCAGTTTTAGATAAATTCTTTCTTATAAAATCTAAATCCATAGCATTATAACTATCATTTCCAGTTAAAAGTATTGGAGCATTTAATTTTGCCGCTAATACACTTCCAGTTAAAGCATCAGGAAAGTCACTTCCAGTTGCTAAAACTACATTATTTACAGTAGAATTTTTAATAACTTCATAGCTTATAGCCGTTGCAGTCTCATATCTATCTTTTCCTTGCAGTCTCTTACTATTTAAAGTCTGTGCCTGAACTTTTATTTGACTAGAAGAAATAATAATACTTGAAATTATCATACTTCCTAAAAATATTTTTGCTATCTTCCCTTTACCCATTTTGAACTCCCCCTTGAAAATGAATTAACATTCTATTTGTTTTCTTTATTTATTCTTTCAACTATACTTGTCATTATATCCATCTTTATCAAAAGCCTTATATAATCAGACCTACTTTTAACACCATATTTTTTACACTGTTCATCTAATTTTCTTAATGTTTCTTCATCAATATCCTTAATATCTATTCTTGGCATAAACATTCTCCACTTCATTTAAAATTAATATACTTATTTTAACATTCACTTTACATAATTTCCACAATATATAACTAGCTGTAATTTATGATGTTATTTACCATATATCTTAATTATATTATACGCTTATTTGCCGTATAAATCAAGGGTTCATTTTCACTTATTTGTCAATCTTAGAAACTCTTACCTGACCAGTACCTAATGCTTTATTTAATTTAGCTTCATCATCTTTTGAAATTAATATATTTATTGCAACAACTGGCGTTGTATCTCCTCTATTAACTTCCTTCCCTTCATTAGAAAATGTTCTATTTACATAAACATTATTTAATACATTTTCATTCTCTTTTGTTACTTGATTTATTGTTGAAATATTAATCATATCCCCTGTTCTTATAGTTCCACCAACAACTTGCGAAATATCTGTTGCCTTAAAAGATGCCTCAACAGGATTTTCAATCTTAGCTAAAACACTTTCTTTGTCAATAAATTCATTAGCGGATACTACTTGTCCTTTATTCACTTGAACATTAACTATTTTATTTAATAAATCTCTCTTACTTTTTATTGCATTATCAACCTCCAACTCACCATCTACTTTTTTAGTTTTAAACAGCTTACCTATATTATCATTAGTTATTAAAGTACCTTTTCCTATATTACTCGTTGCTATATATGCTATAGTAGTTCCATTAGGATTTAATATTGATTGCTGTCCTATTAAAAGCCCTATAAAAACTATTACTGAAACTATTAAGCTTAAAAATATTCCTTTAAAATTCTCTTTATTTATTAACTTCACTTTTTCACCTTCTTATCATTCTCTTTATAATTTCTTTTTGCAAGTCTATCACATAAAAATCTACCATTGGACTATCAACACTTAATTCTTTTTGTTTAGATTGCAATCTAAGCTTATAATAATACTCAATCAATTGCTCATTTGTAAATTCATTAAGTGGTTTATTTGTCCATTGTTCCACATCAAATCCAATTTTCATTAAAAGACCTCCTTTAACAACGTTTAATTAGAAATATCAACGCTCTTTTGTTTAAATACATCATATTCAGCACCTAAAAGTCCTTTAACCTTAAACGATATTCTACTATATATTGTAGTTGTTTTTATCAATACTCCATCAGGTGTCTTATAGCTCCCAAATCCATTATTAATCATTGTAGTTTCAAAACTCCCATCTGTATTTCTACTCACTACTTGAATATTATTACCTACAACATTATATATAGTGAATTTTTCAATATTAACTCTACTACTAATAAGTCTTTTATTTTTAGGTTCGAAATTATCATCTAGTTTTAAATTTACTTTTAAAGCATCTTCGAAATCATTAAATGACTTGGTATGATCCGTATTTATTATATTTTTTGTAGTTCCATATTCTTTTAAATCTATTGTTGCAGCCGCTAAATTTGAAGCTACCAAACCGTCTTCAACTAAATTACTCGTAACCTTTATTTCTCTTAACTTTAAACTTGTAACTATCATAAGTGGTACAAGTGTTAAAATAACACTTGCTATAAAAATCTCTAAACTACCTTTTCTTTTTTTCATCTTCATAACTTCACCTATTAATGTTTAGCTATTGAGCTTTTTAATATATTAATAGATAAAGTTGAGACTCTCTTATTTACTGAAAATAAGTTATTTAAACTATACTCTTTTACTTCTAAATCTCCACTTACAGATAAGGTTATCTTATTCCCATATCCTACATTACTTAAAGTAGTTCCAGTTAAATTTATATTTTTAACACCTAAATCCTTTAATTCATTCACAAGCTGTTCTTCATCAGTAGGTATTAAATATCCTTCAGTTTCCATACTAAGCAAATAATCCCTAACTATAATATCTACCTTATCTTTCTTTTCAAGGCTAGCATTTGTAACAATAAACACCATTATTACAATAAAAATAGCCACAAGAGATATTAAAGGTATACCAAACTTTTGTATTGAACCATCTTTTTTCTTAAGCTTCACTGAATTATTCACCTACCTTCCTTCAAAATCTATTCATTCTACTTATTAATTTTTCTATTTTACAGTTAACCTTTTTAAAGGGGGGAATTAACCCCTTTAAATCTCACTTTCCAATGAATTTTACTCCTTAATACCCTCTCTTAAAACGAATCAGATATGCCTTGTGCTCCTGCCTGAACCTTATTAAGAAATAAAACTAAAATACTCTTAAGTTGATCTCTATATAAGTAACACAATACTAGCCCAATAAGAATCAATATTATATCAGTTATTATCTCTTTTCCTCCACCATTCTTTTTCTTAGTTAATACCTTATTCTTAAAATTAATTAATAAATTTTTGTATTTGAACATGCTTAATGTTCCTCCTTATTTATATTTTTATATTTTGCATATTCTTACAAAGCAGACAAACTGCTTAATATCTCTATAAACATTGAATATACAACTATAGCAATTACTCCAATGTATATAAGCAATTGCTGAAATTGCAATTTTGCCTTAACTCTCTCAGCTAATTTTAAATTAATAGCATCTTGAATATCACTAATCTGTTCTGACAAATCTTCCAATATTTCTACCGTTTTACCACTACTCACACTTTGCTTTATAACAATACAAAAAGTGTCAATATAAGGACTTTTAAACTTAGAGTTAAAATCTTCAACAGCTTCATCAATATCACTCTTTGTTAAGATATAACTATTAAGTTCAAGTAAAGCTTTTTTAAGTCTCGGCGTTTTAACTGATAAATAACACTCTGTTAAAGACATAGTTAAAAAAACACCAGCCTTTGTTTGTATTCTAAGGGTGTCATATACTCTTTTTAAATCTGGAAGAATCTCTTCATTATCAACACTATTTCCTATCCTAATTAAAACATCAGGCAAGAAATATGCTATTATCCCTAAAGCAATACTCCAAAGAATACCTTGATTTAAAACACCTACTGAAAAAACTAGTGCTAAAACTATCTTTACTAGCATAAATTCAGTAGGCGTTACATCTTTTCCAAATATTTCTTTAAAGCCCATTTGCTTTAAGTGTTTTTCTATATTTTTATAAAAGGCAATATATTTTTCTGACTCTTTAAATTTGCCATCAGCTTTCTTTAAATCTATTTTACTTAACCATTTATGAGTAAATATCCCCTTAACTAGAATAAAGCATATTACACTTATGATTATCATAAAAACAAATGTAGCTATCTTTATTAACTGCAATTCTGTCACCCCTCCTTATCAAAGGAAATCATACCCTTTGCAATTATTCCAATAACAATCACATTATATAAAAGTATTAAAGTCCCTACAAAATTTCCTTGAAGTATATGTGCTAAATCAGGCACAAAGGACTTAATTACAAGTAGCACTATAAAACACATAGCAATACACATTAAATTTTCAAGTCTGCCATTATTAATTATGGCTTTTCTGTTTTGTTTTGACTTTAAGTAGTCCTTTAATGTATCTCTTGAATCTTCTATTATCTCTTTGTAATTTGCCTCATGCCGACTACAAATTTCTATATTTCTTATAATATCCCTGATGCGTTCATTCTCTATTTTCATTTCTAAATTACTAAATGCCGTTGTAAGGTCACCAGTTGAATTACATTCATTATAAAACTCCTCAACATACTTCTTTAATGGATTTTTCAAATAAGGATATGTCCTTCCCATAATCGTTACAATATCATCATTAGTTCCTGAATAATTCTCCATTATATTTAAAAACGTTAATGCATCTTTATCTATCCTCTCATAGTTTATTCCTGAAATAATATAAAGTATTGCATACAAGGCAATTATAGAAAACATTGCAAATACAATACCTATCAGCCAATAGTGCACTATAAGTATTCCAGCCAAAAATGCTATCATTGAAATCATAATACTTAGAGATATATAAACTTCTGTATTTAAAAATGGTAGTTTTTCTTTTATGTGACTTCTTTCTATGAGTAAATCAATTGAATTAATGAAAGACTTGCTTTGTATATTTCCTTCTTCAATTCTTTGAGCTTCTTTTTTGTGCTTTCTTTTACTGTAGCTTGTCTCTGCTGCATCAAAGATTTTATTTGTTGTTTTATTGACTAGCTTATTTTCACTTATATACTTCATCAGGAAATATATAAACGACATTATGCTTACAAATAAAATTATCTTACCTACCAAAAGCTCATACACCAATATATAACACCTCCTTAAACCTTCTCTTTACTTTAAGTTTTTCTAAATTAGATTATCTTTTTACTTTCATTAAGCTTAGTAGTATTTTCATACACAGGATTATATACAAGCTCTTTTTTTTCATAATCAAAACCAGTTATTTCTGATACCTCCGCTATTTTAAAATTCTTCATAAACACAACTATATCCATACTTGATAGCATCTTTAATAAATCTTCTCTTGTATAATCACTATCATATTTCATATAGTCTACAAGCTTATTCATACCTTCTCTTGAATTACTACCATGAACGCTACCCATACAACTATGACCTGTATAGCAAGCATTTAGAAAATACTTAGCTTCACTTCCTTTTATCTCACCTATTACAAAGTAATCCAAGTCAATAAGAAGTCCATTGACAGACAAATCTTTTAATGTATATTCAATCTTTCCCTCTCCTTTTGCTATTTTGACTTTTTGAAACATTAGATCAGGATGAGTATTACTAAATAGCTCTTCATTTTCTTGAATTACCAAACCACATGAGGAATGTGGAATCTCATCTAATAGCGTATTTAATATTGTTGTTTTTCCACTAGCTCCTTTTCCAGTGAACATAATTCCTTTTCCTTGTTTTACACATTCAATTAAATATTTCATCTGCTCTTTTGTTGCTAATCCTAATCTTATTAAATCTTCAGATGTATATTTAGTTTTAGAAATCTTTCTAATGTGTAAATACGCATGGTCAACAGAATTAACATATTCAGTTGAAATATTTAGTCTAAGAATAAAATCTTTATTCGTATCTTTATCAGTAAATGTTTGTATTGCATTTATATAAGATAAATTTACTTTATTTTTAATAGCAACAATTCTTATAAATCTGTCTAATTCTTCAGTAGATGAAAACTTAACATTAGAAGTATACCTTTTACCAAACTTCTTCACTCTTACAATATCTTTACTTAGAACCTTAATATCTGTTATGTCCTTATCATTAATTAATTCATCTAGGATATGATAACCCCAAATATAATTAATAAACATTTCCTTGACTTCATTAACTTGATCTACTTCGATTTTCTTCGTTTTTAAATAAGCTCTAGCCTCATTTAAAAGTTCATCTTTACTTTTAAGCCCTCTTTGAACTAAAGCTAAATCTTTAGGTTTAGAAGTTATAAAATAATCAAGCAAATCATTAAGTAATTGCTGATTAGTAAACCGTTGTTCTTTTAAACTTTCCGATTCACTTAATAAATCTTCCCCACTCTTAATAGATACAACTTTATCTTTCCAAAGTTTCAAAGTACCCCTCCTTTCCTATCAAATCATTTTAATTAATTCTATAAAAAAAGCTTATAGAATTTATTTCATTCCATAAGCTTATTACACCTTAAATTCAACTTTCACACCCATTTCTTTTCCTAGCCTTACAGCCTCCTCTAATGCAACATTATAACTTACATATCTTTCTCTAAAAACTATAATATCATCTAATAAAG
The DNA here is from genome assembly GCF_016765615.1 of Clostridium paridis. Classification (GTDB taxonomy): domain Bacteria; phylum Bacillota; class Clostridia; order Clostridiales; family Clostridiaceae; genus Clostridium_T; species Clostridium_T paridis. Next base: position 598,288 of record NZ_JAESWA010000022.1, read on the forward strand.
CAGTTACTTTGTACTCTTTTAGATGTTTAAATAGACATACTCTTTTCTTCACGATACTCTAAATATCTTTTTAAATAAATTAACAAGTATATCTTTAACAACATCTGGAACAAAGATAAAGCCAGATGCTAATAACGACGCCACTATAAACCCAACAAACTTAGATATTTCCTTCTTAACAAGAAAATACAAAGCTAAACCAACTAATACAGCTAAAAATAAATACCCAACATTATCTTGTACTATGGAAAAAATGTTTTGTCCAAAATTCATTTGTTCTACCTCCTAAAATTTATTAATTACTAACTCTCCATTTTGAGTTATTAATCCAATATCAAAATGGTTCAAACTTTGAAATTTAGTTTGATTATTTTTATAAACTACATCAAGCGATACAGAATAACCATTCTCGACTTTTGTAATTACTATATTGTTTAAACTAACCAAGTCTAAATTTTTATTTAATGGTTCTATATTATCCTTAACATAATAAACAAGCTCTTTTGAACTCGCCTTAGGATAAATCTTAAAAAATGTATTTAAAAAATCATTTATCTTATTCCTTTCTTCATTAGTTAAGTTAATATCAGCTTGAAGTTCATTTTTAACCTTATAACTACTCTTACTAGGCTTAGTTGTAACCGTAGGACTTTGAATAACTATATAATTACCCTTATCATCTTTATGAACTGAAATAAAATAAGTATCATCAACATTACTCTTACTACCTTCAGAAGTAGTTAACTCTTGATAAACTGTAAAATTTACCTTAAAATTATTATCTTCAGATGATTTTATTTGCTCAACATTCCAAATATCAATATTATTAACTACAGAACTAACACCTTTCATTTCAGCTATATTAGAAGAACTAGAATTGACCAGCTCGTCAGTCATATAATTCTTTAGTTGAACAATTCTTTCTTGCCTACTTGCATCATCTGATGAAAAAGTAAAATAAGTCTTTACAAACTTAGTTGAAAAAGTAGTAATTCCAACATCAAAACTATTAGTCGCTTGATTCTCTGGTTTTGAAGTCCCTGAATTAGATTCATTTTTCTTGTTATAACTTATATTTATAAACCCAAGCAGTATCATTGAAACAAGAATGATCCAAAAGAAAGCTACAAGTACTTTCCTTATTTTTAACGGAGACATTTTCTTAGTCCCTTTAATTACTTTAATTTTATTTAACTTCATATACTCCTCCTTTTCACTTATATAAAATTAAGCGTAATTATAATTACGCTCTAAAAATTTAGCTCAAAGCGTATTGCTACGTACCTTTCCAAGTATTCCTTTACCTCATAGTCTTGTTTGTGATATCCTCGCCGGATGGGCAGAATGTCGACTCATAGATTTCAAAATCTCAAACTTAACGTTATCCACTAAGGTCTATCCAATATTTAAATACTAGCTTCGCCCTTCTATGTCTCTAGGGAGAGAATCTTCCATGTCCTCAAACTGACTTTTTTGTTTTAAGTAATTTACAATCTTCTCATAATGCTGTGGTTTTAAATTAGCAGAGTTCATAATTCTTTCTATCAGCTCCCCATTAATCCCTAATGAATTTTCTATTATTTCAACTGTCTTTAAAGAATTACTAGTCTGCTTTATCAACCATCTATAAGTATCTTCAAATGTCTTAGGTTCTGGTCTTATATACAAACTAAGATTTCCAGCATCTTCTATAAACCTTTCCCAATTTCTCCATGTCTTCCACCTGTATTTATACTTATCAGTGTCGCTCTTATTAGTAAACCTCACATAGTTATTCAAAATAGATTTAACTACATACAATATATTGCTATCTCTTGATAATACTTTCGCACACTCGGTAGCATTCTCATTTCTCATTTGTATTTCATATCTATTCCAGTCTCCTATTTCCTCAACTTCAACACCTTGTTTAAACGCTTGTTCATAGTTTTTTTCATAAAATCTAAATCTAACATTGGAAGTGGGTGACCCCATATACAATGTTGTTCCAGCATTAGAACCATCTGAATTCTTTAATTTCTCAAAGTTATAAGAGTACTTAAATTTTGAGACTATCTCACCAGCTTTTATCTTCTTAACTAATTGTGGAATTTTGAAATAGGTTTTAACATCATCAATAGACACATCTAATCTACTAAAGTTACACTTTGTTTCTAAATTAAAGCAATCCATAAAGAAATCCTTCCAAGTTCTTTGTTGAGCTTTTAAATAGAAATCTAATTGTCTACACCCTTTTCCTGACATTTGAAGATGAACTCCCATACCACTTACATCACTGTCTCCATTATAAAGAACCAAAATATCATTAAATTGATATGAATATTTATATCCATAAAACCCAAAGTCATTTTTAGTAAAAAATCCAGCTTCAAGCTTTAAAACATCTTTTATTATCTTTTCAATTTTGAATTTTTTGAAAGTCACTTGAACCCAGTCTACAACGGGATTTAAATAACTTTCAAATGATGATAGTACCCCCGTGTTACTTGCCGGGGGCTTCAATTTTTTTCAGCCATTACACTTCCTCCTTTATGTCACTCTCCTCTAAGGCTAACGCCAAGGAATCATTATCTCTACGTTCCACTGAAAAACTCCGTTTTCTACGAGATAACAATTCCTTTATATCTTCGATGAAGTCATAATCCTCTGGTATTAATGGAGAATAGAATTCAACTGGAACTTTCGACTCTCCCATTAAGTAAACATACCCTTGTCCTTTTTCAGTTCTTGGTAAAAATTCTTTTTCAACATCACCAAAAGTCATTTTATATCCTTCACTTGATAAATTACCAAGCGACACCCTTAGTCCTAAATTGTCTCTTACTGCTCCTGATAAAAACTCGGCATCTGCTCTTTGAGATGTTGGAATCAAAAATATTCCAGCTTGTCTACCTTTTAATATAATTTGAAACAATCTATCCCTTAATTCTTCTTTTTTCTTCTTTTCTAGTGCACTAGCAAATGCAATAAATTCATCAAAAACTATAAAATAAGGATTTAAATTATGCTCTAAAAAATTTGATCCAATCTTTTGATTTTCTTTAATCCTCATTAGAGAATATCTTCTATCCATTTCTTCAACTGCAAGTCTTAAAGCTTTAAGAATTTTGTCCTCCTCAAAGAATACATCTCCAGGTAATACCGAATCTAAAAAAGACAAATCGCTCATTTTAGGGTCAATTATTTTAACAATGCACTCCAAGGGGTCACCCACTTCATTCTCTAAATTAAACAGAGACCTAACTAGGTAAAATAAAAAATAAGTTTTTCCACCTCCTGTCCCCCCTGTAACAATAGCATGAGGGACATTAATAATATCCCAATTTAATCCCTCCATAAGTGGTATTACAGCCTTAAATTTCCTCTCGTCCTTAATATCTAAGGATAATCTTCTACTCTTTGAAATTAACTGTAATATATATATAACCTCTGAATTTTTAACAACTTTATCTATCAATTCAGCATTATACATTTGTTCTAATACTGAACCTAAATCTAAATACTTTGAATGAAATTTACTACCATCTAATTCAATGGTTATTGTGATTTTTTCATCTTTAAATGAATAATAGAATCTTGGAAAATAAATATATCTTTTTTTACTCTTACCACTTCCGCTCTTAATATTTTCTAATAAGAAAAAGTTATTATTTAAAATCACCTTACATAACTTTCTTTTATTATTTAAATTAAAAAAGAACTTCTTAAATACAAATTTAAAAAGTCCCATTATTACAATTGTTATTATTAGTACAACTAAAAAAGAAAGGCCTGTGCCCATTAAATCAGTTTCAATGCCTTTCTGAAGGTTGTTAAGATTTTTAAATCTAAGCATTAGGAATAAAGAAAGAAAGGCGGTATATAGAGCCATACCACCAAATAAGAATGTCTTTAATACTACACTCTTATGATATTGCCTTATTCTAACGCCTTTACTTTTTTTCATTACTTAGCCCCTGGAGCTTGATTACCTTGATTAGAAGAATTCTTATCAACAGAAACAATGTCAACCGCATTTATTGCTGTTATCACATTTGCAAAATTCCCACTGACTTGTGCTCTATGGGTAATTTCTACATCTTTTACTGAAACTTTTGACATAAAGCCAAATTCTTTTGGTGTCCCCTCAATATAAACAGAAACTTCACCACCTTGTATACTTGATGCAAGCTTGTAAATTGCTCCTGTAGGAGTTTCTCCCTTTTTTCCATCTACATAAAGGAATCTGTCTTCCTTTCCTAAATACATTAAATCTCCGAATGTTTTGTTGATGTCTGGAATAATTTTCATAACCTTTGCCATAATAAATACCTCCGTAATTTCATTTTTTAATTAATTATTATTTTTTCTTTTTTTATAAACTTGTGTATACAAGTGAATAAATCATTAAACATACCTGATGTTCTCTTATTATTTTCAATTAAATAATACTTACCATTTGTATTCCTTACTTTACCTTCTTTGTCTTTAACCTTAAAAACATACTCATTTACATTAATCTCTTTAATCTTTACATCGATTATTTTCATTCTTTTTTCCTTTAACATGATTAAAACATCTATATACTTATGATTTATTGGCTAAACGCCATAACATATATACTGCCGATACAACCCCCGCAACATATGCCTAAAATAATCAAATATCAATACTGCTCTGAATAACAGAAATCGAACCCACTATTCAAATTACAGAAATCATCAGATAATTCCTAGTTCAAGCTATAGTTTTAATTTTCTTAAAACTATACTTTATTGTATCCACTGCGTGATGATAACGGATATACACGCTTCCCAAGTATTCAAATTTATCAAAAGTATTTGTTATTAAATACTTTATTGAGTTTACAACGTTAAATATGTAAACTCTAAAAATATTTAATTCATATTCTTAAAACGCCTTTATGCCCTTTTTTAAAAAATGCAAATTCATTGTAATTTAATTTGTGCATCTTCATTATTTGCCTATCAGACCACCCTAAAGCCTTTAATCCGATATATCTTCTATATGTTAATTTCATAGACTCCCCTCCTCATACATATTCATTAAGCCCCGAAAGCCTTAGAACCTCCTCTAGTTTCTCCTTTGCCCTCTCATTACCTGAAGCTATTTCCATTTCAAATAATGTTGTAACTTTCTTAAATTCGTCATATCCTCCATTTATCAAAAGTTTTACTAAATATTGTTGCTTATACATATCCCCATAGCTGACATCATTAACTATTGTCTCTAAGGATTGAAACCTCAAATTTAACCCATTCATTCCATCACCTTCTATTCCATAGCTTCTGAAAGATAATTAATAACTTCTCCTAAATCTTCAAAAGCCCCATCTAGATTATCGCAAGCAGTATCTGCTTTCTCATATTTTTCAGAACACATTAAGTTTTCTGGCATGTTGTCCCTGTATTCAGCTTCTTCAGTTCCGATTTCTTCGATTTCTGATTTTAATTCCTCCAACTTGATCATAACTTCTTCAATTCTTTTTCTTCTTGCATTATTCATATCCTTACTTCCCTTCACTATTTAATAGCTTGTCTAGTTTTTGACTAATTTTAATTGTTCGCTTATCATTTACTCCATACTTATCTATATATTCATATAATTTTGCTCTTGAAATTTCTATTTTCATAAAACTATCTCCTAATAATAAAACCATTTAAAATTAAGTAATCCTCGGAATGTCGGAATAATATTTCTATTTTTACAAAGTGTTATAAATTGAAACATTATTTTGATATTCATTTAATCACCCCACTACTTCTGATATACCTACATAATCATAAAATAGCTTAGGTGAAATATAATATGTCCACATTGAGCTTAATTTAACAGCAGTTCCAAAAGGTAATAATCCTTTTTGAAGCCCTACTCTTATAAACTGTTGCGATTTACCCATAACTTCAGATGCCTTTTTTATTGATATATTTTTTTCCACCCTCTCACTCCTTTTAATACTTCAATTTTCATATTGTAACGCTTCTGTATCTTATAAAGATACTTCCTCATTAAAAAAAATTTCTGTTTTTATACCTAAATATTTAGCTATTATTTCAGCTTCACTTATTGTCATAGGAGTAATTCCCTTTTCCTTTTTATAATATGCTGATGGACTTTTAAAGCCTAATATTTTAGACAATGTATGTCCACTAACTCTCTTCTCTATTCTAATCTCTTTCAACTTTTCTAACATTAATATCCTCCTAAGCAACCCAAGTATCTTGTTGGGATACTTTAATTATATCACCCCCTTGTATCTTGTCAAGATATTTTTTTAACTTTTTTTCAAATTTGTTTCCAATTAAGATATTTGCTTTATTTCCTATTACGATACTTTTATAATATTAATATAAATATAGGAGTTGTTGATATGAATAGATTGAAAGAATTGAGATTAAGAAACAATTTAACCCAAGAAGAATTAGGGAAACTATTAAATGTTCAAAAAGCCGCAATATCAAAATATGAAAATGGTGTAGTAGATTTAACTGAAGAAACAATAAAAAAGCTTACTGAAATATTTAATGTAACTAGTGATTATATTATTGGCATATCTAACGATGAAGAAAAGCCTAGAAAATATAATAATGAAATAGATACCCTAGCTGCTCATTTTGAAGGTAAAAATTTAACACCTAAAAAAAGAAAGTTAATAGAAAAATATATAGATGCACTTTTTGAAGATGATGAAGAGTAACACACGTATAAAGGGGATGAGATATTAGTTTGACTTATGAAGAACTACTTGTAAATTATGAAGGAATAGTTAAAGTTAAAGAAGATAATTTTTCTAAAGTTCATTATTTAAATGGATTAAGTGGACTTTATAAAAATGGGAAAATAGCCATTAATTCAAATCTTAAATCAGATATTCATAAAAAATGTGTCCTAGCTGAAGAACTTGGACATCATTTCACAACATCTGGAAATATATTAAATCAAGACAATGTTACAAATATTAAAAAAGAAAAAATTGCACGTAATTGGGGTTATGAAAAGTTAGTAAGCATTAAAAATATTCTAGATGCATTTAATAATGGAGCTAGAAATAAATTTGAAATGGCTGAATACTTAGAAGTGACCGAAGCTTTTCTCGAAGATGCTCTTAGCCATTATAAAGAGAAATATGGTATCATGCTTAAGCTTGATAACTACACAGTTTATTTTGAACCCCATTTTGGAGTTTTAAAAATGTTTTAAATTATGTTAAGGAGGTGGTGCATAAAAGCACTATATATTTTTACTTTTTAATAGAACATATATTCGCACAAGGAGGATATTATATGAAAAATCCAAACGGATTTGGTTCAGTTCATAAATTGAATGGAACTAGAAGAAACCCTTGGAGAGCTAGAAGAACTGCTGGCTGGGATGAAACAGGAAAACAATTATATCAAACTGTAGGCTATTATAAAAGCAGACAACTTGCTCTACAAGCACTAGCAGAATATAACGCTAATCCATATGACCTACAAACTGATTCCATAACCTTTTCCGAAGTTTATGAAAGATGGAGCAACGAACATTTTGAAAATATTGTACCTTCCGCAGTAAGGACATGGAAATCTGCCTATAACTATTGTAAGCCTTTATATAATATGAGATTTAAGGACATAAGAGTCATACATCTTGAGGAAACAATTAAAAATGCTAATGTTGGAGAAAGTACAAAAGCAAGAATAAAATCAATGTTTAACTTAATGTATAAATACGCTCTTAAGCATGAAATATGCGATAAAGATTACGCCGCTCTTTGTAATTCCGTTAAAAAAACTAAAACTAAAATCAAAAGAACCCCATTTACCCATGATGAAATGCAAATTTTATGGGACAATATTGATATTCCTTTTGTCAATATGATTTTAATAGGAATTTATTCAGGATGGAGACCTCAAGAGCTTTCAATTCTCAAAAACATTGATATAAATCTAATAAACGAAACAATGTTCGGTGGATTAAAAACAGATGCTGGTAAAAATAGAATTGTACCTATTCATTCTAAAATATTTCCACTAGTCAAAGGTTGTTATGATGAAACTAATGAATATTTATTTAATGACTTAAATGGACAGCAAGGAACGCACATGACTTATGATAAATATAGATCACGTTTCAATAATGTTATGGATAACTTAGGAATGAATCATATGCCACATGATACTCGCCACACCTTTATTACTCTTGCAAAAGAATATGATATTAATGAGTATATTATAAAGTTGATAGTCGGTCATGCAATTAAGGATGTTACAGAAAAAGTTTATACTCATAGAACAATTGAGCAATTAAAGAAAGAAATTAATAAAATACCTTAATTCTTTCGATTAGCTTTGTGTATTACCTCTGTGTATTACCTGTGTACTACTTGTGTATTACCGAGAAAAATTCATACGATTCTATAAGACTTTATACAAATTATAAAATAGAAAAAAAGCCTTGTAAAAAGCTTTATTATAGCTAAATACAAGACTTAATTCAATTCTATAATTATTTTGTTAAAGCTTCTTCAATAGCAACTGCAACTGCAACTGTAGCTCCAACCATTGGGTTGTTACCCATTCCGATAAGACCCATCATTTCAACGTGAGCTGGAACTGATGAAGATCCTGCGAATTGAGCATCAGAGTGCATTCTTCCCATAGTATCAGTCATACCATAAGAAGCTGGACCTGCTGCCATGTTATCTGGGTGAAGAGTTCTTCCAGTACCACCACCTGATGCAACTGAGAAGTATTTCTTTCCTAGATCAACCATTTCTTTTTTGTATGTTCCAGCAACTGGATGTTGGAATCTTGTTGGGTTAGTTGAGTTACCAGTTATAGAAACGTCAACTCCCTCATGATGCATTATAGCAACACCTTCTCTAACGTCGTCAGCACCAAAGCATCTAACCTTAGCTCTTGGACCGTTTGAGTAAGCTATTTCTTTAACTATAGCTAATTCTCCAGTGTAGTAATCAAACTTAGTTTGAACATATGTGAATCCATTAATTCTAGAGATTATTTGAGCAGCATCTTTTCCAAGACCGTTTAATATAACTCTTAATGGTTCTTTTCTTACTTTGTTAGCTTTTTCAGCTATTTTGATAGCACCTTCAGCTGCTGCGAATGATTCGTGTCCAGCTAAGAATGCGAAACATTTAGTTTCTTCACTTAAAAGCATAGCTCCTAAGTTTCCGTGTCCTAAACCAACTTTTCTATCATCTGCAACTGATCCTGGGATACAGAATGCTTGTAATCCTTCTCCTATAGCAGTAGAAGCATCAGCAGCTTTTTTAGCTCCCTTTTTAACAGCAATAGCAGCTCCTAAAACATAAGCCCATCCAGCATTTTCAAATGCGATTGGTTGAGTTTCTTTTGCTATTGTATATGGATCAAATCCAAGATCTTGACAAATCTTTCTTGCTTCTTCCATAGATGCAATTCCGTACTTTTCTAGTACTGGAGTTATCTGTCCTATTCTTCTTTCATAACTTTCAAATAATGCCATGTTAATTATCCTCCTTCAACCACTTAATTATGCATGTCTTGGGTCTATTACTTTAGCAGCATCATCAAATCTACCATATTGACCTGTTGCTTGTTCTAAAGCTGTTTGAGCATCTACTCCCTTAGCTACAGATTCCATCATTTTTCCTAAGTTAACGAACTTATATCCAATGATTTGATTATCAGTATCTAAAGCAACGTTAGTTACGTATCCTTCAGCCATTTCTAGGTATCTTGGTCCTTTAGCTAAAGTACCATACATAGTACCAACTTGGCTTCTTAATCCTTTTCCTAAGTCTTCAAGACCTGCTCCTATAGGAAGTCCACCTTCTGAGAAAGCACTTTGAGATCTTCCGTATACGATTTGAAGGAATAATTCTCTCATAGCTGTATTGATAGCATCACAAACTAGGTCTGTGTTTAATGCTTCTAATATAGTTTTTCCTGGTAATATTTCAGATGCCATAGCAGCTGAGTGAGTCATTCCAGAACAACCAATAGTTTCAACTAAAGCTTCTTGAATAATTCCATCTTTAACGTTTAAAGTTAATTTACAAGCTCCTTGTTGTGGTGCACACCAGCCTACTCCGTGAGTTAATGCTGATATGTCTGTAACTTCTTTAGCTTGTACCCATTTTCCTTCTACAGGAATTGGTGCTGGTCCATGATTTGGGCCTTTAGCAACTACACACATTTCTTCAACTTCTTTTGAATACATCATATTTGTTACTCCTCCCTAACAATTAGAATTTATAGCCTAAAATTAAAGGTTATTCGAAAGGGCTATTTTTTCAAACGGGCACTTTATTGTCCCGCTGGGTTATTTATTACCTATGTATATTCTAACAAATGAACATGTCTCAAACAATATAAATTTTTCAAAATTTAAAAATTCCTCCTCCAATGCTACAATTATTGATAATTTTTCATTAATATCCTCAATTATCTTACATATATTAATAACAGTTTTTTCTAGAAGTTGAACAAGTTATAAAATAAGTGATAAAATACATTTATATAAATTAACTAAGAGGTGTTTTTATGGAGCATATTCCAAGTTTAGTATTACAAAAAATGATTTTCTATTTTGAAAAAGATGCTAGAAGAATAAATCACGCCCTTAAGGTTTATAGTTTTAGCAAAAACATTGGGGAATTAGAAGGACTTAAAGATAATGAACTTTTGATACTTGAAATATCATCTATTCTCCATGATATAGGCATTAAGGAAAGCGAAAGAAAATATAATAGTTCTGCTGGCAATTATCAGGAAATAGAGGGTCCTCCAGTAGCTAGAGAGTTACTTAAAGATTTAAATCTAGATGGAGATATAGTAGATAGAGTTTGTTATTTAATCGGAAACCATCATAGTTATAGTAAAATTAATGGCTTAGATCTACAAATTTTAATTGAAGCTGATTTTTTAGTAAATGCTTATGAAGATAACATGAATAGACGCGCTATCGAAACTTTTAAGGATAAATATTTAAAAACAACCACAGGAAGAAAATATTTAGATTCAATATATTAGTTTGGAGATGTTAATAATGAATAAATGTATTTGGTGTGGTAAAAATGGTGATGGCTATAAAGAACTTACTTTAAAGAGTGAAAATTTAGGGGAAAATAAAATGCTCATATGCAGTGATGAATGTGAGAAAAAAACCACTTCTTATTACCAAAAAGTATCAAGGAAATTAAAGTTTTTTGTCACTGGCATATTGCTATCAGTATTTATAGGTATTCCGCTTACTTTCATGCCTCAAATAGGCTTATCAATAATGTGTGGAGGCATTGCAATTACAATTATTTTATTTCCTTTTACTACTCCTCAAACAAATGCATTTATGGGAATAAAAAAATCTACAATATTAACTAGAATCATAGGTCTTATTATGCTTGCTTTAGTTTTATTTTTTAATATTAGATAAGTATGGGGACGGTTCTTCATCTTTAAAGTGAAGAACCGTCCCTTTAATTAACTTATTTTCTTCTTTTTACGTTGTACTCCGTACCCAATTGCAGCTAATAATAATCCAAAAGCTAAAAGCCTTTCTGCACTAACTACACTTCCTGTCTTAGGAAGATCTGAGTTTTCATTTGGTGTAGTCGGATTAACTATATCTCCAATTATGCTAACAGGCTTTGTACTTGCCTTCCAATTGTTTGAACAGTCTGGAGATATGGTCTTATGCTTTTGAATATAGCTCATCATCAAGCTTCTTACTTGTCCATCGTCACCTAATGCTTTTGAGGAATCATAGGTTACTATACTTGGATCAGTACTGCTTAATCCAACGGCTTTCATAAAGCCTCCACCGCCATTGTATCTATAATTATTTATGGCAACTGTATATACAGTATCTTCTTTAACTGACACTCCATTAATCTTTAAGTTCTTAATTCTATTTCCTGAAACTACTCTACCTGTAACAGGGTCAATTGTACAAGCTGGTTCAGTTAAATCTATATCATAAGTTGCACCATATAATTGGTCTAAATTATAGTCTGCAATGTTTAAAATTGTATCTTTTGTAATAGGATCATTTTCATTTGATACTTGTTTGTAGTATCTTACTGAATATTCCATCCAATCCTTAAGCTGCTTTCCATTCATCTTTACTCCATATAGGAAATTCTCAAATACATACACTGACATTACATCTTTTATAGTAACATTTCCTTTTGGTATATATGCTGATGCACTTAATGGTGCTGCTATTGATAATTGAGTTCCAGCTGCTTCTTTTTGTACTTTATTTATTAATTCCATTATTGCAGTTGGCTTTTCCAATTGTCCTTCCCCTTTAAATTCCCCTGTTGATGTTCCAAGAACAGTTTGAATATACTTTAAAGTTGTATCTTGGTATGGCTTTGCTAAATCCTTAATGGTTTGATCTTCTTCTATAGAGTTATCCATTATCACATTTTTAGTATTTATTCCATTAATACTCCCGTTACTTGCCACATTTATATCTATTTGTGAAACATTATTTGCCCATTTACCAGGTTCAACTACTGGTACAACTTTACCTTCTGGATTCTTTAAACTAATATCATTTAATGTTGAATGTGCATGTCCTGCTACTATTGCATCTATTCCAGTAACTTCTGTAGCTAAAGCTTTTATTTCATTTTCTGGAATAACATCTGATGCACTTTCTTCTCCACTATGAGCAGCAACTATAACAATATCTGCTCCTTTTGCTCTTACCTCTGGTACCCATTTTTTTGCTTCATCTACTAAGTCGTTAAATTTTAGTCCTTTATAATGTGCTGCATCTTCCCAGTTTGGTATGCACTTAGTAGTTAAACCTAGTATACCTACCTTAATTTCCTTGCCATTTACATTAAAACTCTTTATATAATATGGATCTACAAAGTTACTTCCATCATCTTTATAGGTATTAGCTGATAAAACGTGAATGTTTTGGTTTCTTGCATCTCCAATTATTCTATTTAATGTATCTAATCCATAATTAAACTCATGATTTCCAAGTGTCCACGTATCATATCCCATAGCCCCCATAACTTTTGTCATAGGATACTCTGTTTTAGTATCAAGCATATCATAATAATATGATAGTGGAGTTCCTTGTATTGTATCTCCATTATCTATAAGCATAACATTTGAATTTGAACCTCTAAGTCCTTTTACATAGGTAGATACCTTTGCTAACCCTTGTGACTTTGAAGGAGCACTACCTGTTGCATAATCATAATTGTAGATATTACCGTGTACATCTGATGTTGCAACAACTGAAATTGTTTTTTGACCAAAAACATTTATTATTCTATTTTCAGTAGAAGTAGTTATACTTGGGTCATTAGCCTTATGCTGTTTTAACCAATTTATTAATGCCTCTCTAACAAGAATGTGTGAATCATTTGCAGGATTTGTTCCTCCTAAGTTTTTAAAGTTTGTAAATCCATCTCCGCCAGTAGCTAAGAAATCTGGAACTGCAACTGTAAGCGCTTCGCTATCTGATATAGGTGTACCATCTTCTCTTGTTATATTAACTACTCTTTCTCCGCTTGCACTAGATGAATTATAAGAGAACTTTATTCCAGATACTTGTATTCCTTTTCCTCCATCTTGTACAGCCTGTTCTAAGACTGATTTAAGTCCAGCTTTATTCATAGTTAATTTATATATTGTGTTATCAAAAGGCATAAACTGCCACATAGTGCCCACTGTTATATTACCAGTAGGAATATCTATTCTTAAGCCTCCATTATTTTGAAATCCTACATCCGCTGATACAGCACTTCTGGTTACATCAGATGCCCACTTTCCTAATAATGATGAACCAAATGGCTCGTTGCTCTGAGTTCTTGTTAATGTACTTCCGCTATTTTTACCTATAACCTCTGATGATATTGGTGCTACTTTTGAATTTGCATCGTCTACAATTGCCTTAATACTTTGATCTATTATTGGATTACTTGTTTTATAACCACTATCGTTATCTAAAGCTGTATAGTCTGAGGAACTTGGTGTATTAAACACAACTTTTCCTTCTGATGTTACTTTGAATTTTGCATCAATAAATCCTTTACCACTTGAGTTTGCAATATATATTGGAATCTTTGTAACAGAAGCAGTCGCATATACTTTTGAATGAGAGTGTCCTCCAAAAACTGCATCTACATTTGATAAGCTATTTGCTATATCAAATATTGGACCAGTAGCATTATCTAGATTATCTCCTTCGTGTATTAAAGCTACTGTTACATCTGCTAACTTATTGTCTTTTATTTCTTTTGCTATTGTATTTATTTCATTTGAAACATCTGTAAACTTGTAATTATCTGCATATGCAGGAAGCACAATAGTTGGTGTTGTATCAGTTATTGCTCCAATAACTGCAATCTTTACACCATCTTTTTCTATAATTTTGTATGGCTCAAAAGCTCTCTTTCCTGTTGTCTTATCATAAACATTTGAGCAAACTATTGAGTAACCTGCCCCTTTCATGGTTACATTCTTAAGTGTATCTATTCCCCAATCAAACTCGTGATTACCTAAAGCAGTTACTTCCATTCCCAATTTAGTGAATACCTGCTCTACTGGTACTCCTTTAAGCATATTTGATATTGCAGATCCTTGATATAAATCTCCTCCCCCTAGTAGAAGGGTTCTTCCCGGATTTGAATTTTGAACTTTCTCTATTCTATCCCCCAGTACTGCTGCAACTTGATTGTTGCTTGAATCTAAAAGTGTACCATGAAAGTCTGTAACTTCAATTATGTCAAAATTTTTCTCAGCTGTAGCTGCTTTAGCTATGCTTACGAAACCATTTGAGAATAATGAAAATGCTACAAACATTGCTACAAATAAAGCTGTTAACTTCTTTTTTCTTAGAATACCTTTCAACATTACCCATCCCCTTACATAAATTAATAAGAAAACTTTACCATATTTTCCCATATAATTATATTATATAAAAGTAAAATTTATGTAAAAGTTCACGATAACAATATTTTATATCAAAAATTTAAGGATTATCCCAAAGTAAATATAAATTCACTTTAAGATAATCCTTTATAAACTAGTGTATTTTATTTTCATTTATTAAATCAATAAACTCTTGCACTATATATGGATCAAATTGTGTTCCCGAACATCTTCTTAATTCCTCAATAGCAAATTCAACACTTAGTGCTTCCTTGTAAACTCTCTGATGAGTCATTACATCAAAGGAATCTACAATGTTTATTATTCTTGCTAAAAGAGGAATTTCTTCACCTTTTAGTCCTATAGGATAGCCTGTACCATCATATTTTTCATGGTGATATAGTATTTCATCTGCAATATGTGCAAATACAGGTGTTGATTTAGCAATTCTATAGCCTATTTCTGTATGTGTCTTCATTACATCAAATTCCTCTTTTGTTAAAGATGAAGGCTTCATTAAAATCTGCTCCGGTATTCCTATCTTTCCAATATCATGTAATAGGGCTAGTAATCCAAGTTCATCCAACTTATCTTCACTTAAGCCTAATCTTTTTCCCAGCTTTAAACTTAATATTTTAATTCTCATGGTATGCTGCTCTGTTTCACTATGTTTTTCATGTAACGTCCTTAATAATGAACTTATAGTAGAATTTCTCGAACTCTTATCTTCCATAAGCTTATTACGATACATTCTTTTTTCAGCTAAACACATTACGGCTTCTGTATTAGGATATTCTGTGCTTTTTTCAGCATATCCTAGTGCTATGCTAATATTAAACTTATATTCTTTTTCTTTAATGCATTCAATTTTAATATTATCAATTAATTTTGAAACATAACTTCTATCTTTGTTTACTACGACTATAATAAACTCATCTCCACCCCATCTTGAGATAATATCACTAGTACTACAGGCCTCCTTTAGTATTTTGCTTGCAGTATAAATCAATTTATCTCCCTCTGAGTGTCCAAAAGAATCATTTACTAGCTTTAACCCATTTAAATCTCCCATTATAATGAAATATTTAGATTCTTTATTACCATTTAATTCACTAAAGACATTTTCCATATAAGTTCTATTTTTAATTCCTGTAAGCTTATCAGAATAACTCAAATATAATATTTGTTCTTCATATTTCTTTCTGTCTGTTATATTAGATAAGGTGCTTACTATCCTTATTGGCTTTCCATTTGAGTCTTTCTCTGAAACCTTTCCTCTTTGTGATACCCAAATTATCTCACCAGACTCTTTGATAAATCTAAATTCTTCAGTGAAACTATCTTCTTCACCTTTAATTACTTTGTAGAACTTTTCCTTTAATCTATCAAAGCATTCAGGGTGAATTTTAGAAATATAACTTTTAAATAATTCACTACCATTGTCGCCCTCGTAGCCTATTTCCGCTTTCCATTCTGGGCTAATATAAACTTCTCTACTTTTCACATAGAAATCTAAATAACCATCATTGGTAGCTTCCATTATTATTCTAAATCTATCATCGCTTTCTTTAATATCCTTATAAGCACTATTTAATTCCATTAACATCCTGTTAGTAGAATCTGCTAACTGATTAAGCTCATCCTCCCCACTAAGTTGAATTTTGAGACTGGTATCCTTTGTTTTTGCCACATACTCTATAAAATCAGTCAATTTAGAAAGTCTTTTAAATATTTGCTTGTCTATAACTATATAATCAATAACAAATACTAATAAAATCTGTAGAATAATTCCTATTACAAAAATACTAAAATAGTATTCTTGATAATTGGTTTGCTCTGTTTCTATAGAAAACATAATAGACTTTTCACCAAATACATCATTTTCTATTTTATACGCCTCAAAACTCCATTTACCTTTTTTGTACTTAACTTCATTATTTAAACTTTTGAAATCCTTATAATATATATCATTTGCCACACTTACATTATTAAATACCAGGGATGTCTTTGCAGTTTTTTGTATGTACGTTAATAATTTGTTATCAATTTCTCGAACAAATATCAAATACCCATTAGTATCTGCAGAATTATCTGATTTTGTAACTTTTGACTTTACAACTAAAAAAGCTTTGTTATTTACTAAAAGTAATGGGCTTTTATTACTTCCAATATCCTTTATTTGTTTATTTTTAAGTAAAATCTCATTACTTAATTCCTTTGATATTGCTTTATCGATTCCAGTTTCTTTACTATATACCAAATTACCCTTATTATCTAAGAAAATCATCATTTTCAAATTAAGTGTAACTAGTGTGCTAAAGTCTAAGTTAGATTTTATATACTCGTCATTTTTATCATTAATAAATCCATAGGTATCATCCCAAAAAGCCCAATCCAAAAGCGAACTTTTCAAACTTTCTTCTTCATTGCTTAAAATATAGTCTAATGTTTGAAAGCTTTCCTCTACTTCATCCTTTTTGTGTTTCTCTATGAACCCATAATATGACATGTAAAATACTGCGTATGTTACCAGAAACATGAAGATAAAACTTAAAATAACTACTGAAAAAGTCTTTTGTTTAACCTTCATTCCATCACTCCCTATAATGGATTTTACTTCTAAATTTTAAATCCATTTACTTCTTTTAACAATCTATCCGAACTATCTTTTGTGTAATTTGTTTGCAATACAAGACTATTTGCACTTTGTACTATTTCCATTGTTTTTTCTGCTATATGAGTAGAACCCTGCGCACCATCATTTGCTGCACTTGATATCTCATTTATAGTTTGTACAATATTTTTAATTGAATTTGTTAATTCTTCAGCTGTATTGGAAAATTCTCCAACTAAGTTTTCGATGAAAACTGCATCAGCGCTATATTGTTCTCCAGTTTCAACAAGTGTTTCATAATCCTTTAGAACACTATTATCCATAAATGTAAGCATATTGCTTGAATCTGAAGCTAAATTTTCAACTGAATCAATTACTTGTTTTGTTACCTCTTGTATTTTAGCTGCTGCTTCCTTTGAACTTTCTGCTAATTGTCTTACTTGCTCTGCAACCACCGAGAATCCTCTTCCAGCTTCACCAGCTCTTGCAGCTTCAATAGCAGCATTTAAAGCTAATAGATTAGTTTGAGAGGCAATATTGAATATAGCATCTGAAAGCAAATTAATTTGTTCAATGGATTTGGATTTTTCAATAGAAACTTTCATACTTTCTTGAGTCTTGTCATATACTTCTTTTGCAGCTTTTTGTGAAGAAATAGCTTTCGCTTTAAGTTCCTCTGCTCTCATTTTAATTTTAATTGCAGCGTCTTTTCCATCTTTGGATTTTTCCAGTGTATCTTCTGCTGATATTTTAATCTTAGATGCTGTTTCGTTCATTTCAAATGCTGATGCAGCTGTTTCCTCAAGCCCAGCAGATAATTCTTCTGTAGTAGCTGAAATGCTTTCTACATCACTATGTAACCTTTCAAGCTGATCTTTAGTATTATTTATATTATCTTCTATAACACCAGTTTCTTTTTGAACATTTTCAATAATTTCTTTTATTCCAAATTGCATTCCTTGAACTGTCTTTCCAATAAATCCAATTTCATCCTTTCTACTAATAGCTTTCTCATTCATTGTAATGCTAAAATCTCCTGATTCAAAACTCTTAATATCCTTTTGTACAACTTCTAAATCTTTTGTAATATATTTAGCAATACTTATGGTAATTAAATTACCAATTAATATCATACCCAAGCTTAGTAATAAAATATATATAGCCAATTCTTTTAATTCATTCATTGTTTTTTCATTTGATATTCCAACGAACCACATTCCAATTACTTTACCATCTTTATCTTTTATAGGAGTATAATACGCATCAATAGGAGTTTCCCCTACATTAACCTTACCTTGATATGTCTTCCCTCCATTTATAACTTCTTCCACTACCTTATCACTTGCCTTAGTTCCAATACTTCTCTTTCCACTACCATCTGTGATATTAGTTGTAACTCTAGTATCCTTCATAAAGACAGTAGCATACATTCCTGTCTTATTTTTGATATCATCCACAACTGAAAAGTCTTCATTAATTATAGTATCTCCCTTATAGAGCTTATCACCTTTAATACTCCAATCTCCAGGATATTTGTTACTTAGAGATATTAATCCCATACTTGAAGTCGCATTTAATTCCTCTACCATTTTAGTATTTAAGATATTAGTCACCTTAAAATACATTACAGTTCCTAATGAGATTGAAAATACTAAAAGTACCAAAGAAATAATTAAAGATATTTTCCATTTAAGTTTCATAACACTATCCCCCTTGATTTACATCTATTCCAAACGACTACTCGTTCGCTAGCATAATTTAGTCTTAATGTTTTTTTTTCCAATTATGTAATTTATATTATTATTATCGTATGTTTATCTGCATTTCTTTATTGTTTCTTCTTCATTTTTCTTCTTTTTTCGTCATAATTCTTCTTAGCTATATTTTCCCATAAAAAAGACAGGGATTCCCATATAAAGAGAAATCTCTGTTATAATTAAATAAAGTTAATAAATACAAGTCAGTATTAATAGAATGACTTTTCCCATATATTTCTATTTTTTTAACTGCTTATCTTCTTGCATTGTAGCATTATACTCTTATAGAACTAGCTACCTCTTCTTTTGCAGCTTCTCCTTGTTTTTGAACTGCTTCTTCTGCTTTTCTAATTTCCTCAGGATCTCCTAGGTAATAGTGCCTTATTGGTTTTAATTCATCATCAAGTTCATAAACCAATGGAGTTCCTGTTGGAATATTTAAATTAGTAACCTCTTCATTTGATAAGTTGTCCAAATATTTAACTAATGCCCTAAGACTATTTCCATGAGCTGCTATTATTATATTTTTGCCACTTTTAACTTCTGGTGATATAACTTCATTCCAATATGGTATAACCCTTTTAATAGTATCATTTAAGTTTTCTGTAAGTGGTAGTTCCTCTTCTTTTAACTCACTATACTTTCTTTCATTTCCAGGGTATCTTTCATCACTTTTTGATAAGGCAGGTGGATATACTTCTGAGTCTCTCCTCCACTTATGAACCTGTTCATCTCCATATTTCAATGCAGTTTCTGCCTTGTTAAGTCCTTGAAGTGCACCATAGTGTCTCTCATTAAGTCTCCAAGATCTTTCTACAGGAATCCATAATAAATCTAATTCATCTAATACATACCACAAAGTTTTAATTGACCTTTTAAGCACTGAAGAAAATCCCTTATCAAAACTATAACCCTCTTTTCTAAGTATTTCTCCTGCCCTTTTAGCTTCTTCAACACCTTTGTCGGAAAGCTCTACATCTGACCAACCTGTAAACCTATTTTCTTTATTCCATACACTTTCTCCATGTCTTAATAAAACAACTTTTTTCATAATATTCCCTCCTATCCTCCATAATATATATTTAATCTTTATTAATAACTATTACTATATAATAATTATACATCAAATATTATTATATTTAACCCCCTATATTATCCAAAAACACCTAAATAACATAATTTAAACCATTACTTATCCATTTCATTTCATTTTTCTAAGTTTATTGCCCCTTTATACAAAATATAAAAGCCACTAAAGAATCGTTACTCTAGTGGCTTCTATGACTTTTAAAATCTTTGTTCTGTTCTACTTATAATATCTTCTTGTGTAGTAGGATCTAGTGTTACAAATTGCGCACAATATCCTGCAACTCTAACTATTATATCTCTATATTCTTCTGGATTTTTCTGTGCATTTCTTAAGGTTTCTGTAGACATAATATTAAATTGAATGTGCCAACCCTTAACTGCAATAAAACTCTTAATAAACATTACAAACTTCTCAAATCCAATATCATTATTAACTAGATTTGGAGTAAATCTAACATTTAATAATTGACCACCTGTCATAAGAATATTAGGAAGTTTTGATACTGTATTTAAAACTGATGTCGGCCCCTTAGTATCTGTTCCTTGTACAGGCGAACATCCTTCTGCTGCTGGTGTCCATGCTTTTCTTCCATCAGGAGTTGCTCCTGTTACACACCCCATTGGTACATTAGAAGATATTCCAGATGTAGATAAACCATAATTCCCACCTATTGGACCTTTGCCATACCTTGTATTATTATATTTTGAAATCTCTTTTATATAGGTTTCATATACGTCCACAGCTATGCTATCAACATACTCATTATCATTTCCGTATTTAGGAGCTCCCTCTAATACTTTTCTTATTCTTTCCCCGTTAATTCCTTCAAAGTTGCTATCTAAAGCATCTTTTATTTCCTCTAGGGTAAATACCTTATCTTCATATACAAATTTCTTAAGAGCCGCAAAACTATTAGCTGCATTTGCTAGTCCAACTTGAAGCCCTGAAATTATATCATATAAAGCTCCCCCTTCTTTTATTGTTTTACATCTTTCAATGCAATTATCAATTAGTGAAGAGCAAAATATATCAGGATAATCTAATAGATTTACATCTGCAACTTTATCTGAAACTACTGATAGTTTTGTATAATATTCTATATTCTTCTCCCATGCTTCCCATAGGTCTTTATATTCTTTAAAATCCTTTAATGAACCATTTCCTGAATTAAGAATATATCCAGTTCTTTTATCAAATCCATCATTTAGTGTAAGTTCAAAGGCTTTAATAAAATTAAGGAATGTCATTCCTGTACATCTATACCCCCATTTTCCAGGAACTGCTACCTCAACACAACCTACCATAGTATAATTGTAGGCATCTTTGTAATAAACCCCTTTGTTTAGAAGAGCAGGGATGATTATGTCATCATTATGAAGTGCAGGCATTCCAAAACCTGTAGATATAACTTCAGCACATTCTCTTAAAAACCTTTCTGATGTATTCGCATGAACCCTTGCTGAAAGGTTTGGTTGAGTTAGTTTTGCCTCTCCAACACTTTCTAAAATCAAAAAGCTCAATTCATTTACTGCATCAGTGAAGTCAGAATTAGTTCCTCCAATTGTAACATTTTGATAAGTCGGATATCCTGCTCCATAACCAGAGTGAGAAGTTGATCTTATCTTAAGAATTGAATATAGTTTAATCCATAAGCATTGTAATAGCTCTTTAGCATATTCTCTATCAATTATTCCTTCTTTAATATCCTTCATATAGTATGAGTTTAGGTATTGATCTACTCTTCCAAGTGACGCAGAGTGTCCATTGCTTTCTATCTGTATAACTAAATGAATAAACCAAATCATTTGAAGTGCTTCTTCAAAACTTTCTGGAGCATCTCCTGGTACCTTCTTACATATTTCTGATATTTTAATTAATTCTTTTTTTCTTTTTTCATCAGTTTCTTTTTCACTTAAATCATATGCAAGCCTTGAATATCTTTCTCCAAATTCTATAATGCTTTTATTAATTATTATTATAGATTCTAGAAAAGCTATTTCCCTTAGAGCATCATCATCACTTATATCTATTTTTTCAAATCTTTCTTCTGCTTCTTTTATAATGCCTTTTAATCCTATTCTTAAAGCTTTTTCAAAATCAGGTACTATATGCCCATCACCAGAAGTCATATTACCTTCTCCATGTATAACTTTAATTTCAGAAGCTTTCTTAACCTCCTCAGGAATTACTGCCATACACTTGTCTTTTAAGGTCTTTCCTTTCCAATAACCTATGATTTCTTTTAGTTCTTCTATATGTTCCTCTGGAAGATAAAAGTTATCTCCATCTCTCTTATTGAAATTTCCTTTATCATTAAGTTCAGTTTCCATCCAATCTACTGCATACTCTGGAAAAATTGGTGCTGTTCTTTCCTCTGAGGCTTGGTTACCTACTATAAGTTCCCCTTCTTTAATATAAATGCTCATATTCCTTAAGATTTTTTCTACTGCTTTAGCCCTTTTAATGTATATTGGCTGAGCTTCATTTTCTTTATAAGCTTCAGTAATATATCTTGCACGTTCGATGCACACCATTGGAGTTTGGGATAAAACAGATTCCCTTAACTTTTTAATTCTTTCACTTTTAATTTGAAAACTTTTCATTTTTCTATCCCCCTATAATACATTTTATATTTTCTTCTTCAACCATAGCTTTTAAAGTTTCTATATATCCTAAATCTCTTTTATCTAAATCTTTTAGCTTATATTCCTTTTGCAATCTCTTATATTTGTCCATACCTAATGTGTGATAAGGAAGAATATGAATTTCATTAATATTATTTTCCTTAGCTATTTTAATAGTTTTACTTATATTTTCTTTATCATCATTCAATCCTGGGATTAATGGAATTCTTATAATGATTTGTTTATTTAATCTTGAAAGTTCTTTAAGATTATTTAGTATAACTTCATTAGGTACTCCTGTTAACTCTTTATGACTTTGTGAGTTAGTATGCTTTATATCAAACAAAAAAGTATCTGTAACCTTGCTTAGCTCTTTTAACTTTTCAATTTCTCCGTATCCAGAAGTCTCAACAGCCGTACTTATATAATTTTCTTTGCACATAGTAAGCAATTCTATAACAAAATCAGCATTCATCAGTACTTCTCCACCAGATACAGTTACTCCCCCTAAAGATTGTCTATAAAAAATTTCGTCTTTGTAAACCTCTTCAAAAACTTCCTGAGCTGTCATGTTTTCTGCTACAAATTTCAAGGATGAGGTCGGACAAGATTTAATGCATTCCCCACAAGTTGTACACTTTTTATGATCTATTTTTAACTTCCCATCTACTAGGATTAATGCTTCATCTTCACAGCTTAATATGCATCTTCCGCATGAAATGCAATCAACATCAGAATAATACAATTGATTCTTACCTCTTTGAGTTTCAGGATTGCTACACCAAAGACACCTTAATGGACAACCCTTTAAAAAGACAACTGTTCTAATTCCTGGACCATCGTGAATGGCATAATGTTCAATGTCACAAATTAATGCTTCCATTCTCTCGCACCCTTTCATAAATTATCATTTATTATCATTTATTATTAATTAATATCATTTTACTCTTTAAATATTATCAAGTCAATATATTGTTTATAGACTTTATTTATAATAATCTTTATTTTTTATTTTTTTTAATATACAATAAATGTATTATCAAAATTTATCATTTATTATCACTCAAGGAGGCATTAAATGTTTGCAGAAGAGAGATTAAACGCAATTCTTAGTATATTAGAGGAACAAGGAAAGGTGTATGTTAAAGATTTAAGTGTAAGATTTAACATGTCCGAACCTATGATAAGAAAGGATCTTCAGAGACTTGAGAAAGAAGGAAAATTAAAAAGAACCTATGGCGGAGCCATATTAGAAAGAAAAAAAGCTGAAAGCACTAGTATCGAAACTAGGCTTGTTAGAAATACAGATAAAAAGCACATTATAGCTAAAAAAGCTCTTAATGAAATTAATGATTTGGATATGATTTTTCTAGATATATCAAGCATTAATTATTTGATAGCAAAATTAATTGCAGAAGAAAATAAAAGAATTACTGTAGTAACAAACATGGTAGAGATTTCGACTCTTTTTAATGAAAATACAAACACTGAATTAATTTGCATAGGGGGAAGATATAACAAACATCTTGGTGGAGTTGTTGGTTCTGCTGCCTCATTAGATATTTCAAGATATAGAGTAGATAAAGCTTTTATAGGTAGCTGTGGAGTTAATGTACTTGATAATAGCATAAGTAACTTTGATTTGGAGGAAGGGAACACTAAAAAAGCTATAATTAAAGCTTCAAAAGAAACCTTTATAGTCATGGAAAATACTAAGTTTATTTTTGACGGCTCCTATAGATTTGCTATTTTAGATGATATCAATAATATCATTACAGATGAGCTCCCTGATATGAAAATTTTAGATGTTTTAGAGTCTAAGGATATTAGAGTAATTTAAACTTTATTCTAAATGAATGACTATATTTTAATATAGTGTCGAAAAATAGCCTTAAAATTTCAGGTGAAATTTTAAGGCTATAATTCTAAACATAAGAAATCTTCGAAGTATTTAACTTTCTATTCAAACAATTCATTTACTATTGGAATGATATTTACTAATGGTTCTTCATAAGGATGAATTTCGCTGATAACCTTAATTGCATTCTTAACATATTCCCTTTTACATCTTATCTCTATCTTACATTCCGTACCTTCGCATACCTTACCTACCTCACCATTAAAGGGATTAGAACCTTCTAAAGGTCTCCAGTAACCTCTAACATTTGTTATTGAAACAACATTATCATAATCTCCAATCTTACATGCATTAACTTTATTAAGTTCATCTCGTAATTTTATTGTATATTCTTCTGGAACGTATATTTCGATTTTTACTTCTTTAAATTCCACACTACATCCTCCCTAGCAGCTTCTATTATATTTACCATATTTGTTTCTACTTTAAATATTATCACTGACTGGAAACTTAGTCCATATCACATCAACATAGCTATTTAGCCGTGGTAAAAATGGCCATAAAAAAAGAGAAGTGAATATTAATTCACTTCTCTTTTTTTGGTGCTGATGGAGGGACTCGAACCCTCACGATTTGTGGTCGGTGGATTTTGAGTCCACTGCGTCTGCCATTCCGCCACATCAGCAAGGCACTTAAATATATTATCACATCTTTTATATTAATGCAATATGTACTTATGATTTCATGTTAAAATATAGAAAGAGGATATCTTAAAGTTATTTTAAGACATCCTCATCTTATTATTCTTTAATATCTTTAGTTGTTATAGTTTGCTCACTTTCTTCTCTAACTTCTTTACTTTCCTTTTTGTCTTTGTCCTTTGAGTTTATAGTTTCAATAATGGATTTCTTAATTTCTTCCACTACAATATTGTGGTTTTCATTAGGCTTATATTCAACGCCAATTTCTTTGCTTAGCAATACAGTTAGCAAGCTTTGAACTGCATCTACATGTCCATTTTCCGCACTATTTCCCATAGTAATAACATTCTTAGGAACTATATCAATTCCTGATGTAGCTATTGCTTTTGTGAATTTATCCATTACATCTTGAGTAACTTGATATTGTGGTCCACCGTATGCTCTAACCTGCTCTTCAATAGCTATAGCTTTACCTATACCTACCCTAGCTTCAAGTTCTGCTTGAGCTTCAGCTTCAAATTTAGTTTTATTAGCATTTGCCATAGCTATAGTTTCTATTTTCTTAGCTTCTTGAATAGATCTCTCAAGTTCAGCTTTACCTTGGTTAGCTTGGATTTCAATATTAATTAAAGATTCTGTTTTCATGGTTTGTTGTTTAGCTACAGCTTCTGCTTCCCTTAAGGTTTTTTCCATATCTGCTGCATCTTTCTGACTCTTATAGGTTTCTATTTTTTCTCTAGCTATTTGTCTATCCCTAAGCTGAGTGAGCATATCTTCTATACGAGGATCCTTTTCTCCTGAAGGAGTCCCTACTAATACCTCTTCAAGTTCAAGATTATATTTCTCGAATTTTTCTTTCATAGCCTCAGTTGCAAGTAACTGTATTTCTGTTCTATTTTGAACTAGCTCAATTAAGGTCTTAGTCTGTCCGATATTTTTAAAATAAGTTCCTATTAGCGGATCTAGAGTCTGCTCAACAAGCATCTTAATATCACCAAATCTTTGAATTACTAGTGGAGCTTTCTTATAGTCTATATGAACTACAACAGATAGTGGTAATAATGGTTCAAAGGCATCCTTAGTTATTAAGCTTACTTCCTTTAAATTACTATCATATTGTAATTTACCATTCTCCTTGCTATTCCATTTTAATATAAAGTTTGTAGTTGGAACTGGAAATACCTTGATTGCATATGGATTCAAAGCATATTTACCTGCCATTAATGGTTCTTTCCATACACCTCTTTCACTGCTTGCAACCAATTCTCCATGAGTGTAGGTTATATCAGACTGATCTTTTCCTTTTGCACCTGTAAAAGAGTTAACTACTCCAACATATCCTACATCAATTATTGTCTTTTTAACCAATTCTACTGATGCAAACAGTCTATTTATATAATACTTACCATCAGTAATTACTTGTAATTGTCTACCTCTGTATCCTCCAGCTACTAAGAACTTCTCAATATCCTGAAAATTATTATGATAGGTCTCTTTTATATTTTTGTCATTCCCTACAACTGGAGCTATAATATCACCTTCTGGTAACGATGGACCATCTTTTGTTGTAACAACCCCTACTAGATCACTTTCACCTTCAATAACTATTGGTCTAAATCCATTAGCATATGGATTAGGATTACTCTTATTCCATATATCATTTGCCATTCCCATAACTGATGCTTTATCATCATTTCCAATAGGCAAATAATATATCTGATTTTCAGTAATAATTATAAATTGTGCTGTATTAAAAGCATAAGTACCTTCTCTTAGTATTCCTCTTTGAGGCCCTTTTTGCCCACCATTTTCTAAGAATGCTCTAACACTTTGAAAATTATTGCATGAATCTATTATTTTTCCTAGTGATTGAGATGGCTTTAATGCTTCTCCATCACGAGCAAATACATATCCAATTTGTCCTTGAGGAATAGTAATAAGCTTCTGTCTATGAATTTTGTATTTAAATACTGATCTTAGATGAATTCCTGGTTTTAATAGATCTGGTTGATACCCAGCCTCTCCATTAAGAGAAATAACCGAATTATTATCCTTCTGTCCCTTTTTTCTACCAAGCCAAATTTCTACTACACCTACTTCATCACTTTTGATTATTGTAAGCCCTAATACTCTAAATATTAAAAACCACAATAAGAAAATACCTACAAGACATCCAACTACCCAAAAAATTATCTCTGTCATTTATTCTCCCCCCTTAGTTAATATACTTATTATATCATCATTGTATAATTTTTCTATTTACAAATTATGAATATTTATTAATTAACCTATTTACTATATTTACTGCCTTTGATGGATCTTCAGTTATTGTTGTTTCTTTTGCTAACAAAAATCCTGTCGCTCCATTTTTAATAAACCAATAAATATCATCCACTTCTGCAGGAGATATTTCTTTCCCTTTAACTAAAGAATCTAATAGATGAGTAGCTACTATTAATTCTCTTGATTTACATCTTTTAAATATCATTCTTTGTATAATTGGAATATTGTTTATCCCAACCTCAGGCACAAGGTCTCCTCTTGCGATAATAATGCCATCACATTCTTCTGATATGCTTTTTATATTTTCAACTCCCTTAAAAGTTTCAATCTTAGCATATATTTTAGGAAAGGCTTTTCCCATTTCTTTTGATTTATTAAAAATATAGTTTTTATAATTAAGCAAGCCTTCTTTACTTTCTATATAAGATAGTGCAATTATATTAAGTTCTGCTCTTATACAAAAATCAATATCCCTTTTATCTTTAGTACTTATACTTTTTTCCTCTCTTATATACCCTTTAATATTACAGCTTTTTTCTGCTCTAACAATTCCTCCTCTTTTAACCTTTCCAATTAGGAAGTCTTCATTTTTATTTACTATTTGAAGATTTATTGCACCATCTTGAAAGGTTATTTCCCTAGATGTGATCTTCTTAAAATTATCTATATTCAAATTAAGAGGAATTAATTTTTCCTCTAATGATATTAATTCATTATATTTTTCATAGGAACATATTTTAATTAGTTCCTTATGCAAGAGTCTAATTGGCTTTTGCATTTCACTCCATACCCTTATCTTACTTCCTTGTATATCTCCTAAAATATTAACATCAATCTCCTCTTCTCTTATTTTCTTCACCATTTCCCTAAAAAAATCCTCACTAAAGTGGGAGAAATTTAACCTGATTATATTTCCACCCGAATTTCTTAATTTATTTAATGTTGTCTTTTCTAATGTATTTGGTGCTACTGTACAAATTATATCCATATTTACCCCTTAAAAATTCCTTCTTTTTAATCCTATAATCTTAAACTAATTTTTATTCATTAAATTATATTTAAAGGGAGAGACTATCAAGTACTACTACCTCATAATTCCCTCCCAATCCTTGCTTATATCAAGCAATGCTTTACTAATATAAGGTTCAATCTCCCACAAAGAAATTCCCCTCTTTGTCATTACTTCAACGCACACAACACTATTTTCAATATTTGATACAATATAATAACTCATATCTTTTTTATAATCTGAAATCTTGAAATTCATCTTTTCTTTTTCAAAAGTAAATTTTTCATAAAACCTTTTTGAAAGAATACTCCCATCTCCAAATATTCTTAATTCCTCTTCATCTCCTTCTACAAGATTTAAATATAGATAGATATCAACCTTTGATTGATTAGCCAAGACTACCTTTTTAAGCAACATATCACCAAACCCTGAGTACTCAATATCATTCATAATTATGACAACGTGGTCTTCTTCCCTTAATTCTTTGGCAATTTTATTTCTTAAATAGCGATTTTCAATATCTATTCCATATTTCATATGCTTCCTCCTTAAGAGAATTTAAGTTATATATAGGGTTTTTTATAGGATACTTAACTTAAAACCCTATAGAAAAGTGTAAACAGCAATGAATGTTTCAAAAGCTATTTACACTTTTTATTATTGTATGTTATTAGCTTTAAAAGGTTCTAAGGTGTATAACCATTTAATAAATTATAATGAAGCAAAAAAAGGAGTGATTTTCATGAAAAAAGTTCTGGCAGCATTTTTAGCCTGCTCATTAATTTTCTTATTAAGTGGTTGTTCTCTTAAAGATCCTAAATACATAAATCTTGAGTCCAAGCCATCAGAACAATATTATACTCAAGAGTTAAAGGGCAAATTAAGTGATAGCGATGATTTTAAAGTATCGATACTTGATACTAATTTTTATAAAGAGAAGCAAATTCCTAAGGAAGAAAATAAATCATTTATAGACTTTATTAACTCAATACATCCTGAATACTACAAAGAAGCTTCAGTTGATAAAACCAAAAGATGTTTATATAAAGTGTATGTAACAATAAAAAATAGTAAATATCTTTTAAAAGTCTATGAAAATGAGGTTATAACCATTGCACCTTGGGATGGAGCTTTTGATGAAGATGTTTTAAGTGAATTAAGCATTCCACCTGGACAAAAGCTTATCTCTATATGTAAGCACTATATAAAATAAGGCTAGAATACTCAAATAGTTGTCAGAATGTGTTATTATATAAATAAGTTATTTAGAAGGTAGGGATTTTTCTGTTTATAAAAACTTTAAATACACTAGATAAAGATATAATTAAATCTATTAGAGAATTAGAACAGGTCTGCAAAACATATGATAAATTAAGTGGAGAGATGTTTCTTGATAATTCTCTAAACTTTAGTAAGGATATAAATAATATTTTTTTAGCTTACGAAGATAATCAATTAGTAAGCCTAATCAATATTTTTATTCCTACAAGGCATGAAGCTGAACTTTCTGCCTACACCCATCCTGATTATAGAAACATGGGATATTTTAGAGAATTACTAACCTCTGCAACTAGTGAACTTAAGAAATATAAAGTAAAAAGAATACTTTTTACTTGCGAGGCGCAATGCTTAGTTTCAAAGGATATTATAAAAAAGCTAGGGGCTAAATATGCCTTTACTGAGTATTCACTAGCATATGATTTTAACCATACTGAAAACAAAATTTTAAGTTCAATGAAATTATCTTCCCCTACAATTGATGATATTCCAACACTTATTTCCTTAGGTGAAGATATATTTGATGAAAATTATGAAGAATCAAAAAGTATTGCAACAAAAGTATTTAACGCTGAGGATAGAGAACAGTTTTTGGCAGAAGTAGATGGAAAATATATAGGTATGTGCTCAGTAAGATTTGAGAATAATGAAGCAATGATAAATGGTCTTGGTATATCTCCCATATATCAAGGTGAAGGATATGGCAAAGATTTAGTTTATTCCATCTTAAATGAATTAATTAAAAGAAACATCGAAAAAATTGCCATAGAAGTCGACAGTGACAATGATAAAGCATTTAATCTTTATCAAAAATGTGGCTTTAAAATCGAAACTGCTTTTGAATATTATAAAAAAAACCTTTAGAGTAAAATCTAAAGGTTTTTTATTTTATATTTTTTTCTAACTGGAATATATATTTCAGTTATGTATTCATCTGGATTATCTGTATCTGAAGCTCCCTTTATATACTTTTGATAAGAAGGAGCTATTACTTCATAATTTTGTTCTTCCTTCCATTTATATAAAGTATTATATACAAATTGAGCTCTTTGATAACTTCCAACATACTTGGTATAAATACATAGTGATCCTTCTAACGTTCTTATATACTTATTATCTGTTTCCTCTACAGGAACTCCCATTTCCATATCCACCAAACTATTTTCAACGTATTCTTTATTATGATAAATAGATATGGGCTTATCATATACATGAAGTTTAAAGCCTTCAATTAGTGGTATAAGCTCATTAAATAATTCTCCTTCTTCCCCTTCTTTAATAAATCTTCTTATACTTAAAATAGAAATTGGTTCCGTATTTATAATATTAATTTTTATATCTTCACAAATATTTATAAATTTATTCCTGCTTTCAATTATATTAATATCCTTCTGCATTTGTTTTAGTATATCATTCTGTCTCTCTATTTGTTTTCTTATATATTCTTGCTTTTCTATAATACAAGCCTTTAGATAATTATCATCATTTTTGTTAAGTATATTTAAAATCTCTATTAATGGGAACTGATACTCTTTTAATTTATTTATTAAATATATTTTTTCTAATTGATCTATTGAATAATATCTATACTCATTCTCTTTGTTTATCCAAGCTGGTTTAATTAGGTCTATACTATCATAATATCTTAAAGTTTTTGAGGAGACCTTGCATAGCTTAGAAAATTCTCCAATTGTAAGCATTAATAAATCCCCCCTTATTTATTAATTATATCATTGAGTAATATTCAGATATCATATTAAAGGATGCTTTAGGATCCCAGGGCATATCCTTATAAGTATTCCCTAGCTTATCTTCGTAACTTTTAACTATGCCATAAGCTGCCATATCTAAATCATATAAAGGCTCTTCTTTATGAGGATAATTTCCACTTATAAAAGTAAATACAAAAGCCCCTTCTACATCCTCTTCACAAAAAATATCTAATGATTCTTTTATATATTTTGCCTGAATACTCTCATCTCTTTTATAATCTCCACTTATCTCTAAAGGGGTTTTACTTTTATCTACAATCGCCCAGCCATAACCTCCTTTATCTTCTGCTCCTTCATAGGTGCAGCACCCAAATTCTGTTATAATTACTGGTTTCTTATGTTTATAATATTTTTTCAATCCTTTTCTATATGTGTTTTTATTGTTTTTATCCATATAATAGTCTATACATACCATATCAAACAAATCCCAATCTACATCCTCCCAAGGACCAGAAGCATAAGTTATCTTTCCATTAAACTTACTTTTAATAATATTTGTTGCTTTGGATAAGTATGAATTTAGATTTTTATTAAAAGATCCTTTAGAAAGAGTACTTTTTAGAAGCTTCATTGGCTTCATAAAAGTTCCTATTCTCTCAAAAGCTGTTTCTCCTAACACAAGTCCGTTCATAAAGAAGGTAAGTTCACAACCTGCAACAAAGATAATATCCTCTTGAGACTTCCTTAACTTCTCAGCTTCTTCAGCACATTTTTCATAATATTCTAGAGTTTCTTCTTCATTTTCATCTATGATAGCTGGAGAAAACCAAACTTGCAAATCATTTTCTATTGCGTATTTTGCAGCTGTAGTTAATCTATATAAATCATAGCCTGAAATCCTAACTGCATTACAATGTAAATCATTTTTAATTATCTCCATCTCTCGTTTAACAATATTTGAATCGAACTTATCTCTTGAGGAATTATCTTTTCCATTAGTATAAGTTCCTACATCGTAATTGATACCTTTTATTCGTAATGCTTCACTCATATCAAATTCACCTTCCTTAGTAAAATACTTTATATGTATAGTCTTTAAAATATTATATATTTTATGCTAAGATTATAAACCTTCTAGTAAGGGCAAGGTCAAATAAAAAAAAGAAACTCATTAATGAGTTTCTTTTGCAATTTCTAAAAGTTCAAATACTCTTTTATTTATTAATGGGTGTAAATAAAATGGACATATTTCATTTACTGGCTCAAGTACAAATAGTCTTTGATGCATTCTTGGATGCGGTAATATTACATGTTCATCATTTGATACTATATCATCCATAAAAATTATATCTATATCTATTGTTCTAGGTCCCCATTTAATTACTCTCTCTCTTTTTAATTTCTGCTCTGTTTCCAATAGAAACTCCATTAATTCATTAGGTGCTAGTATGGTTTCGATTTCTATTGCACAATTTAAAAATTCATCTTGCTCTGTATAGCCCCAAGGCTCTGTCCTTATAAAACTTGAAGTCTTTAATACTTTACATAAACTATGCTCATCAATTATTTCTATAGCTTTTTTTAAATTCTCTTCCTTATTTCCAAGATTCGAACCTAAAGATAACACTGCCCTGCTTCTTTTTCTAGTAATTTCAACTTCAACTGTATCTAAATTTCTATGTATAGGTGCCCAAGGCTTCTTAACTGATACCTTTATTTCCTTAACTAAAGGATATTTTAAAAGTACAAATTCACTAATTTTATTGCAAGCTGTTTCAATTAAATCATAACTTATTTTATTAAATTCCTTCTCTACTTTTTGTGATAATTCTCCATAATGCACTGAAGCATTTAAATCACCAGTTCTTCCTGGCTTTTTTAAATCCAAAGTAAGCTCTAAGGATATTAAAAACTTTTGACCTAATTTTTTTTCTTCTTCAAACACACCATGGAAGGCAAAAACCTCTAAATCTCTAACATATAATTTATCCATAATACTATTTATTTCTCCTAACTATAGCATCAGTCATTTGTGCAGCTCTTTTATTTTCCTTAACATCATGAACTCTCACAAAATCATAACCCTTCATTATTCCAACTACTGTGGTTGCAACAGTACCCTCTACTCTTTCCTCTGGAGGAAGATCTAAAGTTAGTCCTATCATAGATTTTCTTGAAGTAGCTAAAAGCATTGGATAACCTAGTGTTAATAATTCTTCTAATCTATCCATAACTTCAATGTTGTTTTCTAATGTTTTTGCAAAGCCTATACCAGGATCTAAAATAATATTTTCTTTTTTAACTCCTGCCTTCAATGCTATTTCAACAGATTCTTGAAGTTCCTTCTTCATATCTTCAATTATGTCAGTGTATTCCTTATTATCCTTATTATGCATTAGGCAGCACTGAACTTCATACTTAGCAGAAACTTTTGCCATATCCTTATCTTTTTTAAATCCCCAAACATCATTTATTAAGTCTGCTCCTGCTTTAATGGCAGCCTCTGCAACTTCTGCTTTATAGGTATCAATTGATATAATAATATCATGTTTTTCTTTTAAAGCTTTTATAATGGGAACTACCCTATTTATTTCTTCTTCTGCAGTTACATACATAGCGCCTGGCCTAGTAGATTCCCCTCCTATATCAATAATATCCGCACCTTCAGCTATTAATTTTTCCCCTTGCTTTAAGGCTTGTTCTAAATTATTATATTTTCCACCATCAGAAAAGGAGTCTGGAGTAACATTAAGTATACCCATAATATAAGTCCTTTTTCCTAAATGAAATTCTTTATTACCTATTTTCACTTTATCGCCCCTTTAGTACTTTATTTCTAAATTCTTCTTACTATCATCCCAATTGCATCCAAGCGTAGCTTTACAATTATAGCATTCCCTAGATAGTTTATCCCCTTCATATATAAGGCTAGCCATAGGCGATGTTTTCTGTATTCTCCTATGTCCTAAAATACCTTCTTTAATAAGCTCTTTTTCTTCAAATGAAAAGTTCATTCTGTCTAAAAAGCTTTTAGCTATTTCATATGAAGCCTCATTATGTGGGGTTCCTTTTTCATATTGTTCCCCTCTTCCTATATCATGGAGGAGTCCAATAATATAAATTATTTCCTTTGAAAATCCAAGATTTCTTTCTAAATTAATTATGTAACATATTCTTGCCATATTTAAAAAATGCTCAAGATTATGTTTGCAATATATTCTATCCTTTTCTAATAGCTCAATATTATTTAATAAAATTCTATATTCTCTGCTATTTAAGATTTCATTAACTCTATCCATTAATCAGTTCTCTTACCTCTCTTCTAAGGTCAACATTTTCTTCAAAATCACCTCTATAAGAAGTAGTAATTGTCTTAGTGCCAGGCTTTTTAACACCTCTCATGGTCATACACATATGTTCCCCTTCTATAATAACCATCACACCTTTTGGTCTTAAATATTCCATCATCGCATCTGCAATTTCAGCAGTTAGTCTTTCTTGTAATTGTGGTTTTTTAGCATAAACCTCCACAGTTCTGGCAAGCTTTGAAAGTCCTGCAACTTTTCCATTTGGAATGTAAGCTATATGTACCTTTCCAAAGAAAGGGACTAAGTGATGTTCACACATGGAATAATATGTAATATCCTTCTCTATTACTAAATCATCTCTCTCAGCAGTAAAAGTTCTATCTAAATATTTTTCAGCTGTTTCTCCAATACCTGAAAATATCTCTTCATACATTTTACTTATTCTAAGTGGAGTATCCTTAAGACCTTCTCTGTCTGGATCTTCTCCAATAGCTTCTAAAATCATCCTTACTGCATCTTGTATTTTAATTTTATCAACCATCCGTTTTACCTCCATATGTGCTTAGATATCTATTTTATCTATTAATTATATCATTAGTTTTAGTTCCTTTAATATATTTTTTTACTTTCTATTCCACTTGACAATACTACTAGCATTAAAGATATTGTTCTCTTTTTTTCTTATTTTACTATTATATAACCAAAAAATGATATAAAATATATTTAATTTATTAATTCTGAAAGGAGAAACCTATGATAAAAGTTGATATGCATACCCATACTATAGCTTCTGATGGAAGACTTACCCCAAGAGAATTAATTACTAGGGCTAAGGAAAATGGTTCAATGATGCTTGCAATTACTGATCATGACACAGTTGATTCTTTACAAGAAGCTGCTACAATTGCTAGAGAATTATCTTTAGAATTTATTCCTGGTATAGAACTTTCAACTGTACATAATGGAGAATCTATTCATATGTTAGGATTTTTTAGAGATGACAGTTATAAAAATAAAGAATTACTGGATTTTTTACTTTCATTAAAAGAACATAGAGTTAACAGAGGAAGAAAGATTGTAGAAAACCTAAAAAAGTATTTTAATATTGAAATTTCTTACGATAATGTTTTAAAGAGAGGAAAAGGTGTTATTGCTAGACCTCATATTGCTGATGAAATAATTGCAAGTGGATATCCATATACTAAAGATGAAATATTTGATAAGTTTATTTCAAATAAAAGTCCCGCTTATGTAGAAAATAAAAAGATAACTGTTCCTGAAGGAATAGCCCTATTAAAAAAATATAATGCTTTAGTGTTTTTAGCTCATCCAATTCTAATAAGAAAAACTCCGATCAAAGATTTTACTGAGTTTGACTTTGATGGTTTTGAAGCAATTTATTTTCAAAACAAAAGTGAACAAACCAAGAAACTTATTAAACTATGTGCAGAAAAGAATCTTTTAGTATCTGCTGGTGGAGACTTCCATGGTGATCTTGATGGAGACACTAAACATGGTGATTTAGGAATCACTGAGATTCCTGAAGAAATGCTAAATGCTTTTAAGAAAGCTTATTATAATATATAGATAAAAATATGAGTAGAATGCTTTTACACGCATTCTACTCATTTCTTTTTTTACTCTTATATCAAATTACTTCACTTCTATTATCGCCCTTGAGAATTTTCCCTATCAATAGTATCTTGAGTAATTTGATCGAATTCTCCTGATGATGCATTAGTATTTGTTGTTCCTGTAGTATTATTGGTTGTAATACTATTAGTAGTTACAGTATTATCTGCACTAGACTTATCATCTAAGAATCCTTTGTTATCTGTTGTTGGATTATTTAATATACCAGCCATAACTAGTATTCCTAATATACCTGAAACAATATCCTGATAATTCTTAGGAAGTATATCTAGTCCAAACCCTTGTAATATTAGGGGAATCAATGCAAATATTGCTACCCATAAACCATAGTTTTTAAATCTAGATTTATCCATACTTCTTCTCCTCCTTTGATATTTTCTTTTCCTTATATACTATTCACATAAGCTTACATAGGTGAAAACATAGGGTTTTCTATAGGAAACTTAACTTATTCTTGTTTGAAAATGTCAGTTTCTAGACATTTTCAGGCATGAATAGTTATTAGTTGAACTTAAAACCCTATAGTAAACGCTTATATAAAATACAACATTTTTATTATGCTAATTTTAATATTATTCTGAAAATATTTAAAAATATCATATTGTAATTTAATAAGCATTGTGTTAATATATCAATAACGATTTTTAAATATATTTAATTAATTAATCAACTTACGCTCATTTTGTTGATAATTTATCAAATTGAAATTTTAAAAACTTAAGGGGGATTTATTTATGAAGAAAAAGATTCTTGCAACTGTAATGGCTACTTTAGTAGTTGCTGCAGCATTTACTGGATGTTCATCCAAAAAATCAGATAGCGGAGACACTATTAAGATAGGTGGAATTGGTCCTTTAACTGGTAAGGCCTCCACGTATGGTCAGTCTGTTAAAGAAGGGGCCGAGCTATATCAAGATGAAATTAATAATGCCGGTGGAATTAACGGTAAGAAAGTACAATTCGTATTTGAAGATGATGAAGCTGATCCAAATAAAGCTATACAAGCTTTCAACAAACTTGTAGATGATGAAGGGGTTACTGCAATTTTAGGTGCTGTAACATCTGGAGCTTCAAAAGCTGTAGGACCTTTAGCTACATCAAAATCAATTCCTATGATTACACCATCTTCAACTGAGCCAAACATAACTAAAGACGGTGGAGATTTTGTATTTAGAGGATGTTTTATAGATTCTTATCAAGGTAAAATCCTTGCTAAATATACAACTGATTCATTAAAGAAGAAAAAAGCAGCTGTATTATATAATGTTGCATCTGATTACTCTAAAGGTATAGCTGATGCATACAAAGCAGAACTTGAGAAAAATGGTGGTACTGTAGCTGAATTCTTGACTTACAATGACAGTGATAAAGACTTCAATGCACAACTAACAAAAATCAAAGCTTCTAATCCAGATGTTTTAGTACTTCCTGATTATTATAATGTTGTTGGTCTTATTGCTAAACAAGCAAAAGATATGGGAATAAATGCTCAATTATTAGGTGGAGATGGCTGGGAATCTCAAGATCTTACTAAGATTGGTGGAACAGCTGTAAATGGAGCTCTTTATTTAAATCACTACTATACTCAAGATACTGATAAAAATGTTTCTGATTTTGTTAGTGCTTACAAAAAGAAATTCAGTAAAGATCCAGATGCATTTGCTGCTTTAGCATATGACTCAGCAAAAATCTTAGTTAAAGCAATCGAAGCTGCAAAATCAACTGATGGAGATAAAATAAGAGAACAATTATTAAAAACAGATCTACAAGTAGTTACTGGAAAAGTTACATTCGATGCTGACAGAACTGCAGTTAAAGGAGCAGTAATTATTAAAGTAGATGGAGATAAGAAGACTTTAGTAGATAAGGTTCAACCTTAATATTACATTAGGAGGAGTATTATATGGAGCTTTTACAACAATTAATAAATGGCTTGGCATTAGGTAGTGTGTATGCCCTCCTTGCTATAGGTTATACAATGGTGTACGGTATAATAAAGCTTATTAATTTTGCTCACGGAGATATTTTTATGGCAGGAGCCTTTGCAGGTTTCTATGCCTCAACAAAATTAGGCTTATCATTGATACCAACTTTAATAGTATCAATGTTTGCTGCAGCATTACTAGGTATTATAATCGAGAAGGTTGCTTATAAACCTCTTAGAAATTCACCTAGAATAACACTTTTAATTACTGCAATAGGTGTTTCTCTACTACTTGAACATGGTATGAGGTTTTTAGTTGGTCCTGATCCAAAACCATTCCCTGATTTATTCCCTG
This sequence comes from Clostridium paridis, assembly GCF_016765615.1. Classification (GTDB taxonomy): domain Bacteria; phylum Bacillota; class Clostridia; order Clostridiales; family Clostridiaceae; genus Clostridium_T; species Clostridium_T paridis. The sequence goes on from NZ_JAESWA010000022.1 coordinate 637,339, forward strand.
TAGGAACTATAAATATTGGATCTCTACACATAAATGGAAAAATACTTTTAATGCTTGGGGTATCTGCGTTACTTGTTTTACTCCTTCAATATATAATATATAAAACAAAGGTTGGAAAGGCTATGAGAGCAGCTTCTCAAGATATGGAAGCTGCCTCCCTAATGGGAATAAACGTTAATAATATCATTTCTCTTACCTTTGCTATAGGTTCTGCTTTAGCTGGAATTGCAGGTGTTTTAGTTGCAATAGCTTATCCAAGTATTGATCCTTATATGGGAATGATGCCTGGTCTAAAGGCTTTCGTTGCAGCTGTTGTTGGAGGAATAGGAAGCATACCAGGTGCATTACTTGGTGGAATAGTTATGGGAATATCTGAAACCCTAACAAAAGCATATATTTCAACATCTTTATCAGATGCTATAGCTTTTGGATTATTAATAATTGTTCTCCTATTTAAACCTACTGGTTTACTTGGGGACAAGACTAAAGAGAAAGTGTAGGTGAAGAATATGAAGAATAATATAAACTCAAAATTAAAACCTATTATCATATTAGTTTCTTTAATAGTAACCTATTTTGTACTTTCCATTTTAATGAAAAATCATATTATTAACTCTTATTATGGCGGAATCATAATACTTGTATGTATTAATATAATTTTAGCGGCATCATTAAATTTAGTAGTTGGATTTACCGGACAGCTAGCATTAGGACATGCCGGATTTATGGTAATTGGTGCATATGTTTCAGCTTATTTATCAATCCACTATAAGCTTCCGTTTATTGTTGTATTATTAGTTGGTGGATTAGTTGCAGGACTACTCTCTCTTGTTATTGGTATTCCTACTCTAAAATTAAAAGGAGACTACTTTGCTATTGCAACCCTAGCTTTTGGTGAAATAATTAAAGGAATAATTATGAATACTGAAGCTGTAGGTGGTGCTAGAGGTTTAAGCAGAATACCAAAACACACAGATTTTACTTGGGCATTTATCATAATGGTTTTAACTATCTTAGTTATATATAATATAATTCATTCTTCTCAAGGAAGAGCAATGATCTCAATTAGAGAAAATGAAATTGCTGCAGAAGCTATGGGAGTAAATACTTTTAAATACAAGGTTATGGCATTTATTATAGCTGCTTTCTTTGCTGGTGTTGCTGGTGGTCTTCTTGCTCATAATACTATGTTCATTCAACCACAATCCTTTGACTTTATGAAGTCAATAGAAATATTAACCTTCGTGGTATTAGGTGGAATGGGATCTTTATCAGGTTCAGTATTAGCCACTATTATATTAACATTCTTACCAGAATATTTAAGAGGATTAAAAGACTTAAAGAATATCATCTATCCTATTGCATTAATAGTATTAATGATATTCAGACCTCAAGGATTACTTGGAACTAAAGAGATATCATTCAAAATATTTTCTAAAATATTACCTAAAGGAAAGGAGAGCTAACCCATGTTAAAGGTTGATAACTTATCCATACAATTTGGCGGACTTAAAGCTGTTTCTGATTTTTCTCTTGAAATAGGCGAAAAGCAAATCGTAGGTTTAATTGGTCCAAACGGAGCTGGTAAAACTACAATTTTTAACCTCTTAACTGGAGTTTATGCTCCTACTGAAGGTACTATAGCTTATTTAGGAGAAAATATTCACGGCCTAAAGCCTTATAATATAACTCAAAAGAAAATAGCAAGAACATTTCAAAATATAAGATTATTTTCAAATTTATCTGTAATAGATAATATAAAGATAAGCTTTAATTATAGAGTTAAATATAATGTTTTTGATTCAATTTTTAGAACTCCTAGATTCATAAAGGAAGAAAAGGAAATAGAAGCACAAGCATTAGAATATTTATCGTATTTTGACCTTGATTCAAAGAAGGATGAATTAGCAAAAAATCTTTCCTACGGAGAACAAAGAAGACTAGAGATTGTAAGAGCTCTTGCAGCTGATCCAAAGCTAATATTATTAGATGAACCTGCTGCTGGTATGAATCCACAAGAAACTCAAGAACTTATGAAAATGATAAACTGGACAAAAGACAAATTTAATATCTCAGTTCTGCTTATTGAACATGATATGAAACTTGTAATGGGAATTTGTGAAAAGATAACTGTTCTAGATTACGGTAAAAAGATTGCAGAAGGTACACCTGAAGAAATAAAGAGAAATCCTAAGGTTATAGAAGCGTACCTTGGGGAAGGAGCTTAATCATGCTAAAGATAGATAACTTAAATGTATATTATGAAGGAATTCACGCTCTGAAAGATATTTCTCTTGAAGTAAATCAAGGTGAAATAGTAACCTTAATAGGTGCAAATGGTGCTGGAAAAACTTCTACTCTTAGAGCTATTTCTGGATTGGTTCCATACAAATCTGGAGATATAAACTTTAAAGGAAATGCTCTTAAGACTATAGCTCCACATAAAATACTTTCTCTAGGCCTTTCTCATGTTCCAGAAGGAAGAAAAATCTTCCCTGAGCTTACTGTAATGGAGAATCTAGAACTTGGAGCATATTTAAGAAAAGATAAGAAGGGGATTGCTACCGATATGGAATCAATCTTCACTAAATTCCCTAGATTAAAAGAAAGAATCAAACAAAGAGCCGGTACTTTATCAGGTGGAGAACAACAAATGCTTGCCATGGGAAGAGCTTTAATGTGCAGACCTGAAATGATTTTACTTGATGAGCCTTCAATGGGATTAGCTCCTCTTGTTGTTAAAGGAATTTTTGACACAATACAAGAAATTAATGCAGGTGGAACTACAGTATTATTAGTTGAACAAAATGCTCATATGGCCTTATCTATAGCTGATAGAGCTTATGTTTTAGAAACAGGTTCAATTGTATTAGAAGGTAATGCAAAAGAACTATTACAAGATGATAAGATAAGAAGTGCATATCTTGGAGAATAGCATATAAAATCCCCCTAGAATATTAAATATTCTAGGGGGATTTATTAATTATTTTAAGCTTCCTTTAAGAATGCTTCATATCCTCTCATAGTTTCATAAATATCTGCTTTGCTAGCTACTTCCCATGGTGCATGCATATTATGAAGGGCTATTCCACAGTCTATTACTTGCATATTGTATTGAGCAAGTATATATGCTATGGTTCCTCCGCCACCTTGGTCAACCTTTCCAAGTTCACCAGTTTGCCAAGTTACATTATGTTTTTCCATTATTCTTCTGATATATGCTACATATTCTGCGTTTGCATCATTTGAGCCTGATTTTCCTCTTGCTCCAGTGTATTTACTAAATACAATTCCTTTTCCAAAGTATGCTGTATTATTTTTTTCTACAACACTTGGGAAATTAGGATCAAATGCAACTGTAACATCTGAAGAAAGCATATGTGAGTTATTCAATGCTCTTCTAAGCTTTAGTTCTGAATACTCACCTTTTCTATCCAATATCTCAGCTACAATATTTTCAAAGAATCTTGATTGCATTCCTGTAGCTCCTACACTACCTATTTCCTCTTTATCAACAAATAATGCAACGCATGTTCTATCAGTCTTTTCAATAGCCATTAAAGCTTCAAAGCTTGTATATGCGCATATTCTATCATCATGGCCATATCCCATAACCATACTTCTATCCAAACCGTAGTCTCTAGCTTTTCCTGCTGGGACTATTTCTAGTTCTGCTGAAACAAAATCTTCTTCTTCTACTCCGTATTTTTCATTAAATAATGCTAAAATATTTTCTTTAACTCTCTCTTTAGCATCCTTATCTTTTATTGGCATTGAACCAACTAAAACATTAAGATCTTCACCTTCAATTACTACATTTGCTTTCTTTTCTAATTGCTTTGATGCAAGGTGAATTAATAAATCTGATACTCCTACAACTGGATCATTTTCATCTTCGCCTACATTAAGCTTTATAACAGTTCCGTCCTTTTTAACTAAGACTCCATGAATTGCTAGTGGAATAGTAACCCATTGATACTTTTTTACCCCACCATAGTAATGAGTATCAAATAAAGCTAACCCACCATCTTCATAAAGTGGATTTTGCTTTAAATCTAATCTAGGTGAATCTAAATGAGCACCTAGAATTCTTAATCCCTTTTCTAAAGGTTCTGACCCAATTAGAAATAAAGCTAAAGTTTTTCCCATATTATTTGCATAAACTTTATCTCCAGCCTTTAATACTTCTCCATTATCAATTATGTTTTGTAAATTTCTATATCCATTATTTTCTGCAAGTTCTATAAGTTCATCCACTGATTCTCTTTCAGTCTTGCATTTAGATATAAAATCTTTATATCTATCACTTAGTTCAAAAACTTTTTTTAAGTCATCTTTAGAATATTTATCCCAAGCTAAGGAATATTCTTTTTTTAATTTTTTACTCATGTTTAAACCTCCCATGTCTTTTTTTATAATTTTACACTTATTTATATGGAATATCAAACCAATAGATGTTTTATATGGTTTCTTATAGGACACTTAACTTAAAACCTTATAACTATATCATTCTATGCTTTTTAAAATAAAACAACATTGTTATAACTATTCCCCCCATAAAAATAAGTATTCCAAAAAACGCAAAATTATTTTCTTTAAATGGCATATGATCAAAACTCATTGAAAATACAGCTGTAATAAGCTCTAATGGTAGAAATACTGTTGTTACCACAGTAAAAACCTTCATTAAATCATTTGTCTTATTCGATATTTCAGCTTCATAAGCTTCTCTTACCATTGCTAGATCTTGTGTTAAATTCTCAATAGCCTTCATTAGTTTTGAGATTTTATTATCTATATTCTTAAAATAAATCATATAATTATCTGAAATTATTCCATTTTCATTTGCAAGTAATGCATCTCCTATATATCGTAACGGATTGAGTATTTTACGTATTTTGTATGTTTGACCTCTTAAAAATACAAGTTCTCTTATTTGATTCGAATGAGGAGATCTTAATATTTCTAATTCTACCTTATCAGCCATTTCTTCAACTAGTGATATACAATTATAGTTTCTTAATATTAATCTATCTAGAATATAATATAGAACTATTTCTGGCTTACCTTTATCTTTTAACATAAAACAATTTCTGTTCTTTTTTATATCTTTTATAAATTCTTCTAATACCGGTATTCTGTCTTTATACACAGTAACTATGAAATTATGACTAAGGAAGATATTAAGCTCTTTAGAGATAATATCTTCCTCATAAATATCAAGTACATTTAATACCATAAAAATATAATCATTGTAAAAATGAATCTGAGCTTCTTGTGAAAAATCCTTACATTCTTGTATACATTCCTCATCAAGTACAAGGTTCAATACTTCAATTTCTTCTGCATGAAGTATGATCCAATATAAACTCTTTTCCTGTTCCCAACTATCAACTTCTTTGAACTTATTTGATATATCATAAATTATCATCTTCTCACCTTTAATAAATATTTCTAGATATATATTATGTTCCAAAAGATGAAATTTTATTATATTTACATAAATACCTGTTTTATTATCCGTTCATTTTATTCATTCTGCTTTCAATTATGTCAACTGGAGTAACATCTGACATTAAGGAATATCTGTAATTAGCAGCTGCTGCTTCAATTATTACAGCTATATTTCTTCCTGGTCTTATTGGAACTATTAGCTTTCTCACATCAACACCTAATATATCCTGATAATCTGCATTAGTGCCTAATCTCTCATAATCTCCATCGTCTTTCCAATGTTCAAAATGTATTATTAGTTTTATATCTTTTGAAGGAATAACAGAGCTTAATCCATACAATGCAGTTATGTCAATTATCCCCATTCCCCTAACTTCAAGCATTCCGAAAGTTATTTCAGGGGATGTCCCAATTAATTCTCCATCAATTGCTCTTATCTCCACTGCATCATCTGTTACAATTCTATGACCTCTCTTTATTAATTCTAGTGCAGTTTCACTTTTTCCAATTCCACTTTCACCAGTTATTAATATTCCAATACCATACACATCAACAAGAACTCCATGAAGTCTTGTTTCTGGAGCCATCTTATCTGCAAGGTACATTGTACATTTACTCATAAATTGTGTAGTCACCATATTACTTCTAAGTAACCATGATTTACTCTTTTCAGCCGCACTTACCAGTTCCTTATGAGGTTCTAAATCTCTTGTAATAATTAAACATGTTGAATCAAAACTAAAAAATTTATTCAATCTCTTTTTTCTAATTTCTATCCCCATATCATCTAAAAAGCTCCATTCAGCTTTTCCTACTACCTGAATACGTTCCGGAGCAAAATAATTATAAAATCCTGCAAGCTGTAGTCCTGGTCTGTTTATATCACTTACACTTATTATCTTGTTAACTTCCCCTTTAACTAATACCTCTAGATCAAAATCCTTGATAAGCTTTTCTACTGTAACCTCCATGCTAACCACCCTCATACAAATTAATTATTAAACTTCTTTTTTGGTTTAATTCCACTTAATTGAGCTCTAAAATTATTTTTTACTAATTCTATATATTTTTTTCTCAGTTTATCCTGTTCCTCTTTTTCTATATCTGTTAGACCTTCTTCTTTACTTTTTTTATATAATTCATTTATTCTTGCGATTAATGCATCTTCATTCATTACTTAATTTCTCCTTTGATTTCTAGAGTGTTTAAACTCTAATCAATATCTAATTTCTATAAAGAAATTATACCACATGAGTGTAATTATTACTAACAAAAATCCCTCTGGTTTTAATACTTATAAATAATTTATATTTAATTGTATTAATTTAAATTACAATATATGTAATATACTGTATAATTTAGAAGATATTTACTTTATATTGATAAAATTTACAATTTTTTATTAAATTATTGCTAAATTTCGATTTACAATATTTTTCAATTTGGTATAATATAGGTATAAGGACTAAGCATATAATATATGGTGCCATTCTTTACTTTTTTGCACCATATAAATTTTAGAGGATGGGGTGAAAGAAATGAAAACAAAAACAATTCAACGCAGAATCAACTTAGAAAAGACTCTTTTAAATTTTTTATTAAAGTTTTTATCTCCAACCAATAGCTTTGTTATATACTTAAGTCAACATTTGGACAAGCTTATAGTAAAAGGACAACTTCGTTTATACAAAAAATATAAAAGAAAGCATAGTAGAAGAAAAACTATTCCTTTACGATACACAGCTTAGCTAAAAAAACTTAAAAATCAATTAACAAAGTTTTCAACACATATTTTAGATTTTAATCTAGACGAGATATATCTTAAATTAAATAAGATACTTGAATTATCTCACTTACTAAGAATAATAAAACAGAAACCAAAGGTTTCTGTTTTCATTTGTACATATTATATTATTAAGAAAAAACATAAGTCGCTAACCTTAACCAAAATATTAAAGACCTAACTCATCCATAACTTCTTCTATATCTTTTTCTTCATCAATGTCATTAAATAGTGCTACAAATTCCCCATAGGTAGGATTATTAATATCTAAGTCATAGGCCAAAAATTGTCCTTCTACTTCCTCTTCTTCCATAACTTCATCAATTATTTCCTCTACATTATCTAGTGCAATGTCATATAGGTATGGTAGGTATAATTCTTTGTACCACTCTTCACTTTCACTCTCATAAGTTTCTTCTTCATCTGCATAGGCTTTAGCTGCTGCTAATTCATCTTTATCAAAATCATAAAAAAACTTTACAAGTAAGAAACCTTTTTTATATTTGATTTCTTCAATATCACTTAAATCCTTTTCTTTTAATGACTTCAAAATCTCACTACTTACCATTTTCTATTCTCCTTGATATAGTAATTTTTTATACTCCTTTTTAACAGCTTCAAACTCTTTTTGATCTTCAACAAAATTATACTCTTCTTTTCCTTCCACCTCGTCTACTCTAAAAATGAAGGCATCTTCAACATTACCATCTCCTTCTAGGGGTGATAGTATTAAATATTCTTTTTCTTCTAAATATATTCTTGCAATTGCCTCAAAATCAACTTTATTTCCATCTTCGTCTCTAAAGGACATTATTTCTTTATCTTCTATTGTTTCTTTATTTTCCATTATACTCATTTCCTTTCTCTATGTGATTAAAAAGTAAGGGTAAAAAGTCATATACTTTTTACCCATTATAATAAAAACAACTTTATTTTACAAGTTCAGCAAATTGTTCAGCTAACTCATCTGCATTTTTATAGTCTTCATCCGAAGGAACAAACGTAAACTTTAATCCCGGATGGTTAACTTTAAGTTTTAAACTCTTTAATCTTTCAGTTAACATAGGAACACCTTCCCCACTCCAACCAAAAGATCCAAATGCTGCAGCTACCTTACCTCTATTAATTATAGGATTAACTAAGCTTAATAAATCCCACGAAGGTTTTACCGCATCTTGATTTATTGTAGGTGAACCAATTAAGAATCCATTACTTCTTTCAATTAAAGCGGCTGCTTCTTCTAATGGCATTGTAGTTATTTCATGAACTTCTGTCTTAATACCTTTAGCACTTATTTTTTCCGCTAAATAATTTGCCATATGTTCAGTATTACCATATGCTGATATATAGAATATTTGTACATTTTTTTCTACAGCCTCTATCTTAGCCCATTCTCTATATAAATCTAAGAATTTTTGAACATGATTAACATGAACTGGTCCATGACTTGGTGCAATTATGTCAAACTTTAAGTCCTTAATTTTATCTAAACCCATATTTACAAATTTCTTAAATGGTCCCATTATGCAATCAAAATAATATTTCATTTCTTCAAAGTACTCATCTCCAAAAGCAGCTGAAATACTTCCTGCTGGGCAATAGTGACATCCAGTAAAGTCACATGTAAATAAGAAGTTTAATTCTTCAACATATGTAAATATTGTGTCTGGCCAATGTAAGTTTGGTGCAGATATAAATTTAAGAGTAGTTTTTCCTAATGATAGATCTTCCTTTGCTTCAATATAGTTGAATTCTCTATTTAAAATATTTTTAAGATAGTTTATAGCTGCCTTTGAACCAACTATTGTTACATCTGGATAATCTTCTATTAGTTTTATTAAGGAACCACTATGGTCAAGTTCAGTATGTTGTACTATTACATAGTCTACTTTCTTATCTCCAATTACTTCCTTAAGATTTTCTTTAAATTCATCATAAAAACCATTTTTTACTGTATCCACTACAGCTACTTTTTCATCATCAATTACATATGAATTATAAGTAGTCCCTTTTTTAGTTTCCATTATGATGTCAAATACTCTTAATTTTGCATCTTTTACTCCAACCCAATAAATATTTTCTCTTAATTTTTCTACAGACATATTATACCTCCCCATACTTATGCTCCATCTTTAAATACAAAGTAATTGTACCATATTGATAGTTTATTAACAACTCTTGGAGAATGCTCCCTACACTTCTAATAATGGTGTTAATTTCCCTTTATAGAAGATAGTTTCTCTATGCAAAGCTCTCGTTAAAGCTACATATAGTAATTTTTTATCTTCCTCGGTATCTTTATATAAATTACTATCTACATTGAATAGTATTGTACCATCAAACTCCAAGCCTTTTGTTAAATATGAAGGTATTATTACATTATTTACATTCAATTCCTTATCTCCCTCTTTAACAACGTCCCAGGAGAAATTACTATAATTTTTTATTCTGCTCTTAAGTTTTTTACACTCCTCAAAATCTTTGCAAATTATTGCAATAGATTTTTTGTTTGCATTTCTTATTTCTTCCACTTTTTCATCAATATTCTTAGCCAGGTCTTTAAAATTGCTATATTCAATTATTTCTGGCATTGGTCCACTCCTAATTACTGCCTTTGCAGGCTTTGGAGCATTTAATTGTTTATTTAGAACAATATTTGCTACATCAATTATTTCCATAGTACTTCTATAACTTTGACTTAATGAAATAAAGGTACATTCTCCATTAAAAATATCTTCAATTAAGGTTTCCCAATTATTAATTCCTTTATAACTATATATTCCTTGTCCTAAATCCCCAACTATAGTCATGGAGCTTCCTTGACACATCATTTTAGTTACATGAAACATTAATGGAGAATAATCTTGTGCCTCATCAATTACTATATGCTTATATTTATTCTCATCCTTAATTCCTTCAGTTTTAAGCTTTAAATATAAAAGTGCTGCAATGTCATCCTCATCTATTATTTCCTTTTCTCTATTGTTTAGAACTTCTTGTCGCATAAACTTTTCTAACGCTTTAGGAATCCTTCCACCAGAAGCTTCTTCAAATATTTCATCTTCTTCAAACAATCTATAATAAAGTCCTTCTCCACTTTGACTATTCCAAGCTTCAAAATACTCTTTTAATTTTGATATAGCCTCATTTTTAAGATTTTTCTTTTTTTCATCTCTCTCATCATATATTTCTATAAGTTTCTTTCTTCTTTCAGGTGAATCTTCTTCATTCTTTTTAATCTTATTTATCTTTAAATTATAGAAAAGATCAAGTTGTTCATATACTCTAAGCAGTGTATTATCAAGCTTTTTACTAAAATATTTATGTATCTCTTCTATTCTTTTATTTACCGGGAAATGTATCAAATCTTTAAAGTATAATCTCTTAATTTCATTTGCTCCATAAAGGGTAAATCCTTGAATTTTAATGTCCTCTAAACTTTGAGAATCTCTTTCCCAAATAGTAATTAATCTATCTAAAATAGTTTTAAATAATATCGAGCCTTTAATCTTACTTGTGTTTTTTAAATATTTAGCTCTTTCACTATCTCCTTCTAATATCTCCCTTAGTTTTTCATCTCTTGTATAAATCTTACCCTTTAATCCTAAAAATTCTTTTCCTAGAATAGGAAAGGTCTTTTGATTAACCTCATAAGTACCTAGATTAGGAAGTATTTCAGAAATATAATCTAAAAACAATTTATTTGGTGCTAATACTAATATATCTTCACCTTTTATTTTCTCATTATATCTATATACTAAATACGCAAGTCTATGAAGTGCTACTGTAGTTTTCCCAGAACCTGCTGAACCTTGAACAATTAGTGGAAAATTAAGAGGTGCTCTTATGATGTCATTTTGTTCTTTTTGAATTGTAGCAACTACTTCCTTAAGCTTACTTCCTGCACTTTCTTCAAGATTTATTTTAAGAAATTCATCTACTAATTCATTTTCTTCATCTGCAGTTTCACCTTTTAATATAATTTCATTTATTCCTTCATCAAATATATCTTTAAGTTCACCATCTTTAATTAAAAACTTTCTTTTCAATTGAAGCTTTCCGTTTATTACACCAACTGGTGATCTATAGTATGCTTCTCCTTGTGTACCACTATAGTAAAGATCTGCAATAGGTGCTCTCCAGTCAATTACTATCTCTTCCCCATCTTTTGAATCGTATATCCCATACTTACCTATATAGAAGTTTTCTGGCATTCTTTTATCTTCTTTAAAATCAATTCTTCCAAAATAAGGATTTTCCGTAGCCTCTGAATAATTTTTAAGATTTTTACTTACTATATCATATATTATTTTTGTATTCTCAAGCTCTAAACTATAACTTCCTTTAGCAGCTTTCTTTAAATTAGAAATTTTTGTTTTAAAGCCCTCTTCTTCATTAACTTTTCTTTCTATTTCAATGTTGATCCTATTCTTTTTTTCCTCAAGAACTTCAACTTCATAATCAAATTCATTATGCATACTATCACCATCCTCTCAATGTAACTCTATTTTCTTTACTATCAAAGAAAATAAACTTAGCCTTAGGCTAAGTTTATTTATAAATACATTTAATAATTTACTACCAAAATTATACAACCACTAATAATGGTTGTCAAACTATTCTTCTGAACCCTCTTCTTCTAATTCATAAACTTCTGTAGCTTTATCAACATACATGATTCCATCTAAATGGTCAATTTCATGACAGAAACATCTTGCTAAAAATCCTTCTGCCTCATATTCCATTAGATTTCCATCTTCGTCATAGGCTTGAACTACAACTCTAGTTGGTCTTTCAACTAATCCTTCATATCCAACATAACTTAAACATCCTTCAGAATCTACTTCTTTACCCTCTTGTTCAAGTATCTCTGGATTTATAAGTACTACTGGTTCAGATTCTCCATCTCTTAAATCTATATATACTACTCTCTTATTTACTGCAATTTGTGGTGCTGCTAATCCTACCCCATCTACAGTTGCTAGAGTATCCCTTAAGTCTTGAATTAATTCATCAATCTCTTCATTTATTTCTTTTACAGGTTCACAAACTTTTTTTAAATGTTCATCACCTAGTTGCACAATTTTTCTAACTGCCATAACAATTCTCCTTTCGGTTATTTACAATACTATTATTGCATATAATCATGATTTTTGCATTAATTTTATAAGAAAACTGTGTAGCATTTTGTGGATTTAACTTTTCTCAATAAGTAGTAAAGGCCTTCATAGATTCTCTATGAAGGCCTTTCTATATAATATTTATTATTTTCTTGTTTTATATATAACGATTAAGCCTATAACAATAAATATTGCTGCTTTAATAAATACAGATATAGTATTAAATATATAATTATACCCAAAGTCTGCAAAGTAGAATCCTGCATTTTGAAGTGCTTGAGATATTCCTAAGAATACAAGTACTACTCCAACTATCTTAAAAAATAGCTTAAATTCTTTTGATTCTCCTTCAAAGAATCCAAATCCTTTTCCTTCTCTAAGTGCGAGTAAATCTAAAACGGAAAACACTGATAGCAATAAAATCAATGTATTTACTAATTGCATGTTTAAAAGTCCATTTATAAATATACCTGCTAGAAATGTAATAAATAGCTTCATACCCTTATCAGTATATCCTTCATATATATGTCCGAAACCTGGGATAATTGAAAGTATTATTCCTAATAAATTTTTATTTCTTTGAGAGAAATTAGTTTCCTCTTCTAAATTAATAATTCCTCTATTTATATAGTCTGCTGACATAAATGCATCCACTGCTGAAAACACCCATACAATAAATGCAAAATGATCAAATAAATTGTTTATGCCTCCAAAAAAATTATAATTCCCAAATCCATGCTCTCTACCACCAATGGATAAAACCATAGTACTTAATAAAAATATTATTCCTCTATTATAAAGCCCTAAATAAAAATGACCTCCTCCCGGTAACAGGGAGTAAATAAATGCTTTGCCCTTACTTTTCATACTTATTACCTCCTTTACTTTATATATTTATAATAATTCTATTTTCTTAATAAAATTATATATATCACCTTAAGTTTTTCTTAATATAATATATGAATCAAAAATCATACAAAATTATAGCCTAGGTAAACTAACTATTACCTAGGCTATTACTTATGTTCAGATATTAAAAATGTGGATCTATTTCATCCCTTTGTATTCTTTTTAAATCTTTTAATCTTAAATGAGTCTCTTCCATTATTTTATCCCAACTCTCACCTGCTATAATTTTTTCTTTTGCTATTTTATATAATTCTTTTTCCTTCTCATTAAGCATACAATCACTCCTTCACTATTAATCATAAATAGTTTTCTCAATAATTATAATTTTATAATTTAAAATTTAATGTTGTTTATAACGCACAAAATGTATTATATATTTGACATTTTGAATTGTATATAATACAATCTATTTATACCAATATTTAACTGGAGGTAATATACGAAATGGCTAAGCCTAAAATATTCAAAACTAATTTGAAGGTTTTAAGAGCTGAAAAAAATATAACACAAGAAAAGCTTGCTGAAGATATCGATGTGTCCAGAGGAACAATATTAGAAATTGAACGAGGGACTTTTAATCCATCATTAAAATTAGCTTTTAAAATAGCTCAATATTTTGATAAAAGAGTTGATGATATCTTTGAATTATTACAGGAGGATGTGGAAGATGAATAAGTATTTTGTAATCATAGGACTTGCAATTATTTGTATTATTGTTAACTTCGCTGTGGAGTTATTTATTAAAGAAAAAGACGAGAGAGAAACCCAAGCTTTCCTTGATTCTCTTAAACTAACTTGTATATTTACAATTTTTATTTTTGGACTAATTATAACTAATAAATTAATTCACTCAGTCCAAACATTTGACGTAAAAGAGGTAGGCTGGATTCTTATTTCAAGTTCATTTATTCTTTTATTAAGTTATCAGATAAAAACTAAGACTGATTTGAGTTTTCCTAAATTAATTAAAATAAATAGAACAAATAAAAACAGCATTAGAGTATCTTTATATATATTTTCATTTTTATTATTGGCTTTTGTTTTCTTTGCGATTTATATAACTAGCAACTCTTATGCTCTATACTTAAAAAGTATATTGGGAGTCATGGCATATATTTCTGTTTCGATTGTACTATATATATTAGCCTTCTTAAAAAAGAATAAAATCTTTTAAACTAAGTTAAGTTTAAAATTAATATCAGTCATAAAGTAATTTTTTAGGGAACTCCTGATGTATTGGATGTTCCCTATTTTTTGATAACTTATTTTTTTGTTATAGCTTTACGGTATTCATTGTTAAAACTTACTACAATTGCTTCCTTTATATCTACACCCCTTGCAGAGAATATTTCTGTACCAACTGGACACTCATTTGCTTCTCCATCATTGTTAGGTGAAGGTGTCACTTGTTTCCTAACTGATCCAATTTTCTTATCTAAATTCTCACTTGGAATTATTTCTGCTGTTATATAATAATTAGTATTATTATAAATCAGCATAGAAGCAGGGTAGACATTTATGACGGTAGATACTTTATTTTTAGCACACCCAACCAAAGTAAATAAACTTATCAAGATAACTAACGATACTAGTAATTTTCTCATTCTATAACCTCATACCACTTAAGATAATTTTATAATAACTCTTTCTATTTCAATCAAATTATATTATGCATTTATTTAACAATACATAATCTCAAAGAAAATTGCAAATATTTTACATTAAGTATGAAAACAAAAGACTTAAGGCAAAATACCTTAAGTCTTTAAATTCCTTATTCACCAAAAACATTTAATGAAAAACCAGTTTCTAAAACTTTTTTAGCATATTCTTTAGCCCCAAAAAGTGATAGATCTCTATAGTTTCCACATTGAATTTCATTTCTTGCTGGAATCTCATCTGCAACTAATACTTTTTTAAGTGCTGCTTCTAAAGCTGGTTTAACCTCTGAAGGTTCTCTGTCTCCCCAAACTATTAGATAGAATCCAGTTCTGCATCCCATTGGAGATAAATCAATTATTCCATCTAATTCTTCTCTTAAAAGACCTGCTAAAAGATGTTCTAATCCATGAATAGAAGCAGTAGGCATATCTTCCTTATTAGGTTGTGTAAATCTTAAATCGAATTTAGTAACCTTGTCGCCTAAACTACCATCTAAAGTCTTAGCCTTTCTAATATAAGGTGCCTTTACTATTCTATGATCTAATTCAAAACTTTCTACTTTTTCCATTTTGTTTCCTCCTTTATATAACTGCCTTTTCATTTAAGGTATTAATTATAGTTCCTATATTCTCTGTTATTCTTCTTGCTACTAATGGATTATTCATGGTATATAAGTGTATACCCCTAACTCCTGATGATAATAGATCAACTATCTGTTCTACTGCATAAGCTATTCCCGCATCTCTTAAAGCTTCTGGGTTATGCTCATATTTGTCCATCATTCTTAAGAATTTAGCTGGTAACTGCGCACCACAAAGGCTACTAATTCTCTCGATTTGCTTTTTATTCACTACCGGCATTATTCCTGCCTCAATAGGAACATTAATTCCTTCTTTATCTGCTCTCTCAAGAAAATTATAAAAGATTTCATTGTTAAAAAACAACTGAGAAACTAAGTGTTCAGCACCATTATCTACCTTTTGCTTAAGTCTCTCTATATCAATCTCTAAATTTCTGCATTCTATATGTCCTTCCGGATAACATGCTGCACTAACCCCAAAATCTCCTTGATCTTTAATGTGTTTAACTAATTCATAAGCATATGAAAATTCCCCATTATTAGTTTCACCCATAGGAATATCTCCTCTAAGTGCAAGGATATTATTAATATTATTCTTCTTCAAGTCATTTAGAATATTATTGATATCTTCTTTTGTAGATCCAATGCACGTTAAGTGTGCAAGTGCCTCAATGCCATACTTATTCTTAATTAGTGAAGATAATTGAGTAGTTTTATTATCTACTGTACTTCCACCAGCTCCGTAAGTTACTGATATAAAGTCTGGCTTTAATTCCCCAAGATTTTCTAGTGTAGTGTATATTGTTTCAAGTGAAGATGTAGTTTTAGGTGGAAAGATCTCAAATGAATAAACTACCTTTCTACTTTCAAAAATATCCTTAATAAACATATAAATACCCCCTTAAAAAATAAAAACCTAAAGGATATTACCTTTAGGTTTATATAACACGATTTCCCCAAATAATATCCTTATCTTCCAGTTAAACACTGCAGGAATTAGCACCCACTAAGTCAAATGATAACTTATAGGTTGCTGGGTTTCATTGGGCCAGTCCCTCCACCACTCTAGATAAGTTTGAATAAATTATACACTATCATAGTAATATTGTAAATATTTTTTTATTACAATATTACTGATATAATATACTTATTACTTAACTACAGGAAGGGTTAATATATGAGCGAAAATAATAAACATAAAGGTACAGAAGGCACTAAAGGTTCAAAAAAGGTAAACATTAAACTACTATTAAACAGCTTTGCAATATTATCAATATTAATCATAGTTTATTTAGGCGGAGTTATGAGTGAAAGCGTTGCAACAGATACACCTATAGATTCTATTACAAAAACTACGTCTAAAAAATTTGATGATAAGTCTATAAAAGTTGATAAAATAATATCAACAAACGATAATATCATTGGTTTCTATGAGTCTCAAAATTCAACTGGTATTATTGAGTTTGATAGACATAAATTCCTTTATAATAGGTTTGTTCCTACTAAACAATATGAGTCAACAGCTAAAATTAATACTCAAATTATAGGAAAATACTTCATTGTATTTGGAGATTTTTCAAATATTAATGTTAGTAAAATCAAAATAACCTCAAATTCAAAAACAGAAGAGGCAGAAATATCAAATGGAAAAGATTTTGCAGTATTTAACCTTGCAAGTGAAAATTCAACTGCTACCTACGTGTTACTAGACAAAGATGGAAATACTATTTCTGAAATTAAATAGCAGAAACTTATATCTAATTATAAAGGGAATTCAGTATTTGCTGAGTTCCCTTATTTAACTTAATCTATTTTTTATTTTCTTTTAAAGCTTTCTCAATTCTATCCATTGCTCTAACTAAAGTATCTCTTGTACATCCAAAGTTAAGCCTTAAAAATCCTTCTTCACCAAAATCCTTTCCATCTGAAAGAATAACTTTAGCATTTTTATATAGAAACTTATATGGATCCTTAATTCCTGTTTCTCTAAAATCTATCCAAAGCAAATACGTTCCTTCCACAGGAGTTAATTTTAATTCTGGTAATCTACTTTTAAATTCTCTCTCTAAAAATTCTAAATTACCTTTTAGATATTCTAGTAATTCTTTTCTCCAAGGCTCTCCATTTTTATATGCCTCTTTACATACTACATAGTTTAAAACTCCTGGATGTGGCAACAATCCTTCTGAAGCTCTTAAAAACTTATTTCTTAATTCTGTGTTTGGTATAACCCCAAAGGCTATTGGTATTCCTGGAAGATTATATGTTTTTCCTGGGCTCATAAGAGTTATGCCTTTAGATACTTTATCTCCTAGTGACACTAACGGTATGTGCTTTCCCTCAAATATAAGCTGACAATGTATTTCATCAGAACATAGGATTAGCCCATGTCTTTCACAAAATTCTGCTAACTCCTCTAACTCCTCTTTAGAAAAAACTCTTCCTACTGGATTATGTGGATTGCATAATATAAATAGTTTAGTATCCTCTCTTATTGATTTCTCCATTGCTTCAAAATCAAAAGTATATTTATCCTGTTCTCTCTTCAACGGAACTTCTATTACTTGTCTATTAACATTTACAGGTGCTTTTCTTATGTTAGGATATACAGGTGTATTTATCATTACAGAGCCATCAATCATTTGACATACTACATTTATAGTTGGCACAATACTTGGTAGCCACACTATCCAAGATTCTTTTATCTCTGTGTTATATTCTTTTTTAAAATGTTCTACTATCGTTTCTACTAGCTCTTTATCAGGTTTGGTGTATCCAAATATACCATGATCAATTCTATTGTTTAAAGCCTTTATTATGGGTTCTGGAGATTTAAAATCCATATCTGCAACCCATAAAGGAATATAATCCTCTCCATACTGGTCCCATTTATAGCAAGATGTATCAAACCTTTTTATATCTTCATTAAAATTAATTCTCATAGAAATTCCTCCCTTTAGATACTATAATAGTCTTTTATATAAAATTAGAGTTGAGATTTTATATAAGTAAATCTCAACTCTAGCTATTTTTAAACTTTAACAAATAACAATACTATTGATATTATGCTTAAGCACATACTAATTGCACAAATATATAAAACTATTTGATTTGTAGTAAGTCCTTTTTCTTGAAGTCTAAAATGTATTTGGCTTCTATCTGCCTGATAAATAGGTTTGCCTTCCGCATATCTTTTAAATATTACAAATATGTTATCAAAGATTGGTACACCTAATGCTAATATCGGAATAATTAAGCTCATAACCGTAGCTTGTTTAAATGCTCCATCTAAAGCAATTATCCCTAGAATGAATCCTAAAAAATTAGCTCCTGAATCCCCCATAAATACTTTTGCTGGATGCCTATTATACTTTAAGAAACCTAAAATAGATCCAACTAATATAATACACATCATAGCTGATTCTGGTTGTCTCATTGCAAGTGCCACAACAAATAAAGTTGTTGAAGATATTGTAGACAAGCTGCCTGCAAGTCCATCCATACCATCAGACCAATTTATTACCGTAGTAACCCCAAATATCCATGTTATTGTAAGTATAAATTGAACCACCACATGCAATTCTACATATTGTCCATTAAAAGGATTGGTAAATCCACTAAAAGCTATTCCACTTCTATAAACTAAAATAGCAGCAAGTATTTGTACGATAAACCTAGGATATATAGGGAATTCTTTTCCTCTTGTTTTATAGAAATCGTCTATTAATCCAATTAATAGGATACATAGTGACGCTATAAAAACAGTAATCTTTTCCTTTGTAATAAAATCTCCTACAAACACAAAATACATAACGAAAAAGCCTATAAACATCCCAACTCCACCGCAAAGAGGTATTGGCTCCTTATGTTTTTTTCTTTCAGTTGGTTTATCTAAAAAATCATATTTTACAAATAACTTCATTAAAACAGGAATAATCAAATAAACTATAAATACAGCACATGCTAATGCTATTCCATATTTCATATATAATCTCCTTCTAGGGTGTTAACTAAATCTTAAGTATCAAAGTATACACAAATAACCCCTTTATTACATAACTAATGATAATTATATCTTTTATTCTATTTATTATCAATATTCATCATTTTATTCTATTGTTAAAAAATTAAAATAATATTTAAATATTCTAAGTTTTCACTAATAAATCTTATGTCACTCAAAATTATACAACTCTGTCATTAAAATAATACCACAGAACAAGTTAAAAAAGATAAAATATTAGTTACAAAATATCAACATAAACAAAGCCTAATATAAATGGGGGATTACTATGAAAAAAATATTAACCTTTATCTGTCTTTTTGTTATTACCTCTCAATTTCTTATTGGCTGCTCAACGAAAAAGAGCGTGCAATTTAAAGAGTTTTATTCTCAAGTAATTGGCTTTAGTGAAAATGATGAAAAATCAAAGCCAATACCACAAGATACTATTCTTATGTTGACTAATGATGATTTCCAAAAATTTAAGGATAAATACTTTACACAAAGAGAAATTCCAATGGATTCACCTAATAAAGAAAAAGCCGTTTTATATTTGCAAGTTCCTTCACCTACTTCCTCAGTGAATCAATATAGTGTTGAAAGTATAAACATAAACAACGAAACTTTAACTGTAAAACTAAAAAAATCAACAATTGCACAAGTAGATGGCAAAAGTGTATTTAATGGTACATGGAAATGGGTTATCTTTATAGAAGTTGATAAGACTAACTTAAATGATTCTATGGATGTTGTTGTGAAAAAATAAGGTTATAAACGTAGCATTTTCTCAATGAATACTCTTTAATGTGTTCACTTAAAAACTAATATTTTATTTACTAACTGAACATACTAGGTGTGGAGGTGTTTTTATGAAAAAGAGTAATTCAACTAAAAAGGATAAAACACTTGCTTCCCCTGCAACAACTGATTCTCTTGGAACATCTACTTCTGCTAATCTAAATGTTGGATTAGCTGGACCAGATGGTGATGATAGTACTTCACTTTTCCCCAGTTTTCATGAGGATAAAAACTGGTCTTCAAAAACTACATCAATTGATACTGATGATGATGATTAAAATTTAGTTATTATCCACACCTTCATATATTTTAGTTAATAAAAAAGTAGCAGAATAAATTATTCTACTACTTTTTTATTTATGCTTTTTGCTCTAACATAGCTTTTACTTTCATAAGTCTTGTTAAAGCACTTCTTTCATTTTCATCAAGTTTCATTCTTATATATTTTATTGTCTCTTCTAGTTCTGGTATTGTCATGAACTCAAGAGCATTAACTCTTCTTCTTGTTTTCTCAATTTCATCTGCCATAAGCTGACAGCTCTTTTCTACTTCAGCTAGTTCAAGAAGCTTTGGTAAAATGTCATACAGTCCTTTTATGGAGTCATCTAGTTCAGAAGATGTACTTGCAAAACCATAAGGATATATACTTCCTGAATCACCTTCTAATTCTCGTTTAAAATTCATAACAGGAACATTTACACTCATGATATTTTTGCTTCCTACTTCCACGGATATACTCTCTTTTGGATAAGCAACAGCTTCTTCCAAGAATTCTGAACTCATAAGCGCTCTTGCCATAACAAAATCCTTTAAAGCACCATGTAATTCTTTTTCTACTTCTTTTCTTAGATTATTATTATGCTTTATCATGCTTATAAACTGCCTCATTAGCTCATCTTGTTTATCTTTTAAAAGCTTGTGTCCTCGAATTGCAGTAACGAGTCTCTTCTTTAGCTTAGTTAGTTCCATTCTGGTAGGATTGACATTTAATCTTGCCATAGACTACGCTTCCTCTCCCACGCTCATATACTTTTCAAGGTATTCATCTCTTATTCTCTTAAGCTCAGTTTTTGGTAATATCTTAAGAAGCTTCCACCCAAGGTCTAAAGTTTCCTCTATATTTCTATTTCCAGTGAAGCTTTGAGATACATATTCTTTTTCAAAAGCCTCTGCAAATTTTGCATACTTCTTATCAGTCTCTGTTAAAGCTGATTCACCTAAAATAGATGCTAGTTCCTTAGCTTGCTTACCTTGAGCATATGCTGAGAATAATTGATTCATAGTATCTGCATGGTCTTCTCTTGTCTTTCCTTTTCCAATCCCCTTATCTTTAAGTCTTGACAAAGATGGTAATACATCGATTGGTGGCATTATTCCCTTCTTATATAACTCTTTTGAAAGAATTATCTGTCCCTCTGTTATATAACCTGTTAAATCAGGAATTGGATGTGTTTTATCATCTTCTGGCATTGTAAGAATAGGGATTTGAGTTATGGAACCTTCTTTGCCTTTTATTCTTCCTGCTCTTTCATATATAGTTGAAAGGTCAGTATATAAATATCCTGGATATCCTCTTCTTCCTGGAACTTCTTTTCTAGCTGCTGAAACTTCTCTTAATGCTTCACAATAATTAGTTATATCTGTCAATATAACTAATACGTGCATACCTTTTTCATAAGCTAAGAATTCAGCAGTTGTAAGTGCCATTCTTGGAGTAGCTATTCTTTCTATAGCTGGATCTGATGCTAAGTTCATAAATAAAACTGACCTATCTATTGCTCCAGTTTTAGTAAATTCCTCAACAAAGAATTGCGCCTCTTCAAAGGTTATTCCTACAGCTCCAAAAACAACTGCAAACTTTGAATCTGAATTTAGAACTTTCGCTTGTCTTGCTATTTGAGCAGCTAATTCTGAATGTGGAAGCCCTGAACCAGAGAATATTGGAAGCTTTTGTCCTCTTACTAATGTATTTAATCCATCTATGGCTGAAACTCCTGTTTGAATGAATTCTGAAGGATAATCTCTAGCTACAGGATTTATTATTTCTCCATTAATATCAAGTCTCTTTTCTGGAAGTATCTTTGGTCCATCATCTTTAGGTCTTCCCATTCCATCAAATACTCTTCCAAGCATATCTTCTGAAACTCCTAATTCAAGAGGCTTACCTAAAAACTTTGCCTTCGTACCTTTTAAGTTAATTCCAGCAGAACCTTCAAAAAGTTGTACCATGGCCTTACTTCCATTAACTTCAAGAACTTTTCCTCTTCTTTTTTCCCCTGTTTGAAGTTCTATCTCAACTAATTCATCATATTTTACCCCACTAACTCCTTCTACTACCATAAGTGGGCCTACTACTTCTGTTACTGTTCTATATTCCTTAAGCATTAAACACACCTCCTTCAGCAATAAGTGCATCAACTGCCTCTTTTAATTCATCTAGAGTTTTATCTATCTTGCTTAATTCTTTTTCACTAACATATTTACTTCTTGCAATTTTATCTCTTATTTCTAATTCTAAAACTTTCTCTAGATATATTCCAGCATCTAATGCTCTCTCTGCTTCTTTATGGAAAGCTAAAACTAATTTTAACATTCTATACTGCTTTTCTAACGATGCATAGGTATCTATTTCATGGAAAGCATTTTGTTGAAGATAATCTTCTCTTAAAGATTTAGCTACTTCTAGCTTTAACCTATCTCTTTCAGAAAGAGAATCTATACCTACAAGTCTAACTATTTCTTCAAGGTTTGCTTCTTCTTGAAGTAATGCCATTGCTTCTGTTCTAAGTTCTGACCAATCTGAAGCTACATTTTCATTCATCCAGATTCCCATTCTATCTAAATACAGTGAATAAGAATTTAGCCAATTAATTGCTGGGAAATGTCTCTTATATGCTAATTGTGCATCTAATCCCCAGAAAACCTTAACTATTCTTAAAGTTGATTGAGTTACAGGTTCAGAAATATCTCCTCCTGGAGGTGAAACAGCTCCAATAGCTGTTATAGCTCCTTGTCTTCCTTCTTTTCCTAAGCAAACAACTTTTCCTGCTCTTTCATAATAGTCTGCTAGTCTTGAGCCTAGATATGCTGGATATCCTTCATCCCCTGGCATTTCCTCAAGTCTTCCTGACATCTCTCTTAATGCCTCTGCCCATCTTGAAGTTGAATCTGCCATTATTGATACCGAATACCCCATATCTCTAAAGTATTCAGCTATGGTTATTCCAGTGTATATAGATGCTTCTCTTGCAGCAACAGGCATATTAGACGTATTTGCAATTAAAACTGTTCTCTTCATTAAGCTTTCGCCAGTTCTAGGATCTTTTAATTCTGGGAACTCATTTAAAACATCTGTCATTTCATTACCACGTTCCCCGCATCCAACATAGACAACTATCTCAGTATCTCCCCATTTTGCAATCTGGTGTTGTACAACAGTCTTTCCAGCTCCGAATGGTCCTGGAACTGCAGCTGCTCCGCCTTTTGCTACTGGAAAGAAGGTGTCTACAACTCTCTGCCCTGTAGTCATTGGTTCTATTGGATTAAGCTTATTCTTAAAAGGTCTTCCTTTTCTAACAGGCCACTTCTGAAGCATAGTAAGTTCTTTATCCCCTTGTTCTGTTTCTAAAATAGCTATTTTTTCTGTTATAGTAAACTCACCTTTAAGTATTTCTTTTACTTTTCCACTTACCCCATAAGGAACCATTATTTTATGTAGAACTACAGGAGACTCCTTAACAGTTCCTAGTATATCTCCAGCCTCTACTATATCTCCAACCATGGCTACCGGAGTGAACCCCCACTTTTTTTCTCTATTTAGACTTGGAACAGAAATTCCTTTTTTAAGGTACGATGAATTTGCTGCTTCCATAAATGCATCTAAAGGTCTTTGAATTCCATCAAACATGGATTCTATTAATCCTGGTGCAAGTTCTACAGATAAAGGTTCGCCAGTTGTTACAACTGGATCTCCAGGCCCTATTCCTGAGGTTTCCTCATAAACTTGAATAGACGCCCTGTCTCCTCTCATCTCTATGATTTCACCAATTAAACCTTTTTGTCCAACCCTACATACGTCATATATATTAGCTTCGTCCATTCCTTCTGCTACAACCAAAGGACCTGAAACTTTAATTATATTTCCGATTTTCACCATTCAAAACCTACCTTCCTATAAAATATTAACGCCAACTGCTTTTTCTACATTATCACTTATTCTCTGAAGTCCTATATTTAAGGTTCCTTGGTTACTTGGAATTAATATTATTGAAGGAATCGTCATCTTATTATATCTTTCAATAGTTTCTTGAATATCCTTTGCAATCTGTTCTGTTATAAAAATAATCGCATAGTCACTCATCGCTAATCTATCTACTGTTTTCCTAGATTCTTCCTTTTCCGTTACTGGAAAAACATCTATTCCTAATGCTTTAAAGGCTAAAACTGAATCCTTATCACCTATAACTCCAACCTTTTTATACATAAGCTTCACGCAGCCTTTCTTTAATTAAATCTTCAGAGATGTTATTTAGTTTACCAACCATAATAATTCTAAGTAATTTTATTTCCGTTTCTTTAGCATAAATGTAAGCTATAATTGGCTCTAATCCAAAACTTACATATTTAGCTTTTTTCATTAATTCCATAATATAATCTTCACTTAACTTTTCGAAAACAGTTGAAGTTCCTTCTTTAACATAGGACTCTATTCCTATCTTTAAAATATCTTTATAATTCGTGTAGGAAAGCTTTGTACTTATATTTTCTGGTGCATCAGTTAATAAAGAAAATAATTTATCCTTATCTATACTTCCACCTAAAATCATTACATTTCCAAAGAAATCTCTTCCCTTATTTTGTTTTCTTACTCTTAACAATGTTTTTAGATTTGTAAGGTCTATTAAGGAAGTGATATAACTATGAAGAAACTTATCTCCAATTTCTTTATCTAATTCTTTTAATTCCTCATATAATCCCTTATCAAATATAATGTCTATATTTTGGGGATCTTTTTTCTCCTCAAAATCTTTAATGACACTCTCTAATGTTTTTCTCATTACTTTGTTAAAATCTCTATAGTATTCTGTTTCTATAAAATTTTTTAACTTTGATAATTCTATCCTTCCCACAGGTATTAGAAGGTTTGAGAAATCTTTATTTAAATATTTACCTTTAATTAAAACTTTTAGATTATGATAATCATATTTAATGCTCATTACATCAACAATTGATCTAACTGGGCTAATTTCATATATTGATTTATAAACCCTATTAAGTTCTATACTAAGTATTTCTTCATAATCTTCAAACTTTTTTATATTTGCTACAATATTTGAATACTCAGTTTCTCCTAGAAGTTTAAAAACTTCATCTATTGAGGAGGCTTCACTCATTCTTTCAAGCTTTGTTCTATCAAGGAGCCTTGTTTCTAATACCCTAAGTCTAGGTATAGCTTGGGTAAATATCATTGGATCCATTCCTTACCTCCTTAATTAAATAACAAGTTAGCCACTTCATATTCTAACTCATCTTTTTTTGAGGAAATTAAAGCTTCAAAAGTATTATTTATTTCAACTCCATTTTTCTCTAGTATATATCCACCTTTGAAATTTCCTACCTCTGAGCTAATTGTTAGTCCATCTTTTTTCCCTCTTGCTTTTAACATATTATTTATTTCATTTATAAAATCTTGTTCTATAACTTTCTTATTTGGTTCATTTAAAATAACTACTTCATCCCCAGTAATATCAAGATTAAGAATTGATTCTTTAAAATAATTTTTAAAAGCATCAGAATTCATATTACATAGCTCCTCTAAGGCTTTTTCAAAAACTTCATCCATAACTTTTTGTTTTACAGCTAGTTTTTCATTCCTTACCTTTAAAAGTGCATTTGATATAATTCTCTCTTTTCTCGATTTACTTTCTTCTTTTGCCTTATCCAAAATGACTTTTTTGATTTCTTCTGCTTCTTGTAATTTTTTTGATAGTATCTTTTCACCTTCTAAATTAGCAGAAGCTATTATTTCTTTTTGTTTTTCTCTTGCTTCTTCTAAAATTTTTCCAGTTAAATTTTCTATGTTAGCCATCTATGCTCACTCCAAACTATTTTATAAATAGTACCATAAATAATGAAGCTACAAAGCCTAAAACTGCATAGGTTTCAACCATAACAGCATATATTACACCCTTCATTACATCATTAGGTCTTTTTGCAAGTATTTGAATTCCCGCAGCTGCAACTTTTCCTTGAGAAATTGCAGATCTCCATCCAGCTAAAGCTACTGGTAGACATGCCATAAGATACTTTAATCCTAACTCAAATCCTGGAGCATCTCCTCCGAATATACCGATTTTTGTAAATAATAATAAAGCAATAACAAAGCCATATAACCCTTGTGTACCAGGTAGTGCTACTAATATAAAAGTTTTACCAAACTTATCTGGTTCTTCTGTCATTAATCCTGCGGCTGCTTCACCTGCAATACCTATACCTTTTGCAGAACCTATTCCTGCTAGCCCTACTGCTAATGCTGCCCCTAATAATGCGAATATTAATCCACCTTTGTCTATAAAAAATTCAATCCATGTCATAATAAAGTATCCTCCTACTATTTTGTTATTTTAATAAACTTATCACTTAACTTAAATGGGGTGAACTTCTTTCCTCCCCCTTCATAGAACTTACTAAAGAACTCTAAATACTGTAGTCTAGCTGCATGTACATAAGATCCTAATGCATTTATTGTTAAATTAAATAAATGCAGTCCTACAAATAGAAATGGTGCTAGAATAAACTTAAAGGGTGATGGAATTAAACTAATAATTAAATTTAAAGCGTTTGCGATAAATCCAGTTGCTAGTCCAAGCGCAAGTAGTCTTGAATATGAAACTACATCACCTAAGTAACCTGTGATTCCGTAAACCCCATATACGCCTCCACCTATTTTCCCTCCAATAGTAGTTGCTGACCTTCCTTGAGTAAATAGTAATGCTATTAATCCTCCAAAAAGAAGAATTTTCCCTAAGACACCGCCTATACCAAGTAGCATCAGTATTGCACCTATTAATGCTGCATACCAAGTTAATACATCATAAACAGCATCTTTTATAGCTCCAGATCTTATTAGTATATAAGCCTTTGTACCTAAACCTATGAAAATATGAATTATTCCAAATACTAATGAAATAATAAATATTTCTAATATATTATTGGCTGGGTCTAATAAGAATGGAATATTTACACCAAAGTACTTAGGTAATAGATCCCCAAACCATGAACCATATATTGCTCCCCAAAATACAGTTGAAATTCCAGCAAATAAAAATAACTTAAAGGTTTTTCTTCTTTCCTTATCTTTTACTCTCCATAAGGCAAAGGAGGTTGCTATAACCATTATTAATCCATAGCCAGCATCTGAAAGCATCATTCCATAAAATAAGAAATAGAAAATTGAAAGTATTGGAGTCGGATCAATCTCTGAATATTGAGGCATACTATACATTTCAATTACACTTTCGAAATTTGAAGCAAAGGAGCCATTTTTAAGTTTTATTGGAACTTTTGGAGATTCTTCTTCTCTTACTTCACTAAAACTAATATAATAATTTTCTCCCAAGGTATCTTCTATTAGTGAAACTAACTCTTCATTGGACTCTTCTGTATTCCAGCCATAGATTGCTACTGTTCTCCTGGTTTTAAGAAAATTATTATTTGCCTCTGCTCTAAGATGTAATGTATTAAAATATTCATATGCAATTTGTAATTCTGAAATCTTATCTACGTAATCATATAAAGATTCCTTTATATGATCTTCTTCATTAATTAACCTTAGATAAGATGAATTTAATTCTCTTATCTCTTCCGTAGGATTTTCACTATAACTCACTTGAAAATTAGAAAAACCACTATTTTTTAACAACTCATTAAGTGGCGAATTTTCTAGCTTTTTTTCTAATGCAAAAAAGTAAACATCAGTATTATCTCTATTTAAAATTTCATAATAAATAGGATTTTCAAGAGCATTTATTGAATTAATCAATTCCTCCTCGTACTGCTTAGGAAAAGTTCCTAAATAACTTGAAGTATATTTTAACTCATTAAGATATTTAAATGGTGCATCAAAATTACCCCACTTCTTTAAAAGTGAAATTTCAGTTTCAATCTTAGAAGTAACACTAGAAATTTCATTTAATCTTCCCTCTTTATCTTTTAACTCTTTATAATATCTTTTCCAAGAATTATCTTTCATCTGCTCAACTAAGTCATCATAAGATATTTCTCTTTTATCACTTAGAAAGGAGTTTAAAGCTGATTCTTTTTTTGAGTAAGGCGTTATAAAATCAATAGCAAATTTAATTTTTGACAAATTTTCTCCATACTCTGTATAACTTGAATCTGTAGTAACTTCGGATAATTCTTTTAAGGTTTCATCTTTCTCTTCTTCATTTTGAAGATTAATAAATTGAACACCTTCAAAGGTTTGAAGTCTTTCTAGTAGCTTTGATTTTTCAGACTCTAAGGCTAGCAAAGTAAATTTATTCATTTTAACTATTGCCATGAATATTCACTATCCTCTCCATAATTTCTTTTACAGCTTTAACCTTCTTATCTTCAGAGGTATTTAAAATTTCTAACTTTTCACTCTCGCCTTTTTCTAAAACAGGCTCTATATCTTTTTCCCCTTGTTTTTCAGCATTTTTAATTAAATTATCCCCTTGGTTTTTAGCCTTACATATAATTTCATCACATTTTTTTAAAGCTTCTTGGTTAGCTTTAGTTATGATGTTTTTTTCTTCTATCTTAGCTGCTTTGATTATTTCTTCAGCTTCTTCTTCCGCTTTTCTTATTTCTTGTAATGCGTCTAGTGCCAAATTATCACCACCTTATAATAATTTGCATGATAAGGAACAACCTTTTACATGGTATTAATTACTTCTTTAATTATGGCTTAATATGAACTTTTTGTCAATTACATATAGACAAGCTTTAACATTTAATTAACTTCTATTATTTCCTCTGAATTCTCTTCGTTAAAAATTATATATTTATCTTTTTGTACGATTTCGTTATTCTTAACATATTTCATTATGTCAATTGAAAACTTTTCTACATGATACCTTTTACTAGCATATATTTCTTTATACTCTAGCATTATATTTTTTTCTTCTTCCTTTGTTATTGTTCTATTTAAGAAATCTGGAAGCCACTTCTTCTTGTTAAAGGATAGATAATCAAACTTAATTATCTCTTTAAGTTCTGATAAATGCTCTCCATTTAGTTTTTCAGTATAAAAATCTACGAAAACCTTATAGTATTCTACATTCCCTATATTTCTGTTAAAATATCCTTTCTCTTCAAAGAACATTCCTAGCTCATAGTAGAAATCAAATGGTGTTTCGAACATATTTACAAAGAAGTTTAGAATATTATAAAATTTTTCAGAGTTATAATATTTGTCTACCATCTCTTCAACCTTTTTTAATTTTATAACTTCATCGTAACTTAAAACTGAAGTTCTTAGGATCTCATAAGGTGGATATGGTGAATACTCCATTCCCCACTTTTCACTTTCATCTCTCATTAATGATCCTTTTAATAGCTTTAGAAAACCTAATTGCACTTTTTCTGGTCTTATCTCATAAACATCATTAAAGGATTTCTTAAAGGTTTCATAATCCTCATCAGGAAGCCCCGCAATTAGATCTAAATGTTGATGAATGTTTTTAAGCTTCATCATCTCTTCTACTTTTTCTTTAATTTCATTGAAATTTACAAATCTATTTATATTATTTAAAACTTTATTATCTGTAGTTTGCACTCCTACTTCAAATTGAAATCTTCCCTTTGGTGCAGTACTTAAAAGCTTTAATTCCTCTTCGGTTAAAATATCAGCTGAAATTTCGAAGTGGAATCTTGTATTGGTATCTGAATTAATTAAAAAGCTCCAAATATCCATTGAAAATTTATGATTACAGTTAAAGGTTCTATCAACAAATTTGACTAGTTTAACCTTATTATCCATGAAAAATTGAAGTTCTTTTTTTACTCTGTCTGCTGGCAAAAATCTTACTCCATGAATAGTTGAACTTAAACAATATTTACAACTAAACGGACATCCTCTGCTTGCTTCATAGTAAACTATCTTATCATGTATAGTATTATCATTTTCTTTATATGGAAAAACAATTTCAGACATATCCATTAATGGTCTTTCTCCATTAAAAAATACCTTCTCATTTTCCTTATAATATAATCCTTTAATATCTTTTATGTCTTTTTCTCCAAGTTTAAACAACACAAAATCTCTGTAGGTTTTTTCTCCTTCACCAGAGATTACATAATTTCCGTTATGTTCTTCTAGAAATAGTTTACTATCGTAGGTAACTTCAGGTCCTCCAAATAGTATTTCAATATTTCTATCCACTCTTTTTATAAGCTCTGTCAATCTTTCAACGTATTCTAAATTCCATATATAAGTAGAAAAAGCCACTACATCTGGTTTTTCCTTTATAATTTCTTCTAGTATTCTCTCTATTTTATCATTTATTGAAAATTCCCTTATAATACCTTGATAATTTAAGTCCTCTGTAAATGTCTTTAAGTATCTCACCGCCAAATTGCTGTGAATGAACTTTGAGTTGATCGCTGTTAATAATATCTTCATCTGTATTTCTTCCCTTCTTCTTCGCCTTGATAAAAAATATGTCTTCCCATTCTCTAGTTTCTAGTATATCACAATATTTTTCAAGAACTTTTTTGCTTTCATCTGCTGACCATTCCTTAAGGAAATTGCCATCCTTTATTGAAAATTCCTTAGACTTCTCTTCTGGAAGTATTACTCTTATCTTATTTTTATATACTTCATTCTTTTTCTTTACAATATCCCATATATATAGTTCCCCCTCCTCCTTTATAAGAGGGTAAATTTCAGTCATTAATTTATGTCTTTCCCTATTACTATTTATTTTTCCTAATGAAAAGAATAGGATACATGTATCATAATTTGAATTCATTATTTCTCTGGATTCATCTACAAAATCTACTGCAACTTCACTATCTAGATATTTCTTTATATTATAAATAACTCCATAGTTTTCTCCTCCTACATCTAAAACATCACCCTTAAGTTCCATATCTTTTAGATTCAAAACTATTGTCTTCTCCATAATAACCTCCTGGTAAATACTTACATATATATTTTCTATAATAAAAAAAGAATTCCTTCAAGCAGAAGGAATTCTATGTTGTAAATTTCTATTTTGCAAATTTTTATTATAAAAATCAAGTAAAAAACCAGCAGTAGTTTTTTGAGCTCTGGACAATATATCCGCAGCAATTAAGTAATATCTTTCTTCTTTATTTTCAATTGTTCTATAAATTTCATGGGTAGCATTAGCAAAAATTGCGTTCTTTTTTATATAATCCCTCACTGAATCATTTCTGATTATACCAACTTCTTGAGTAAAATCATAATCATTAAAGAGTTTTGATATAATCCATAATTCAAATTCTCTATGCTTCTTTAACAATTTATTATTAACATGATGAGGAACTGTTGAGTCTTGTAATAAGTGACAAGCTGCACCTAAATAGAATAACGCTTTTTCAAGTTCACCTTTTTTTAAATGCTCTAAAGAAATTTTATGATATTTTTCACATTCACATAAAGCATTTGATAATCCATAAAGACCCTTTTCCTTCTCATAATGGAAGAAGTGATTTGAACTTTTAAAATCACTGTCTGCCCATTTTACTCCAGCATTTAATTGTCTTATATGCTCTTTATAAAAACTCCAAGCCTCCATCTCTCCTTCGTTATGAAGAATTTGTATGCTTTGAATATTTATAAACTTATGAATTATACAAGTAGTTTTTACAGCTACCTTTTTTATTGGATTTACGGCAAAAAATACTCCTCTTACAACTCTTCCATAAGCATTTTCTATTCTTTTGACCAATCTATTTCACCTCTTTTGTTAATTTAAGCTTTATTAATATTGTTACTATAAATATTAATAGTATGAATGTAATTGTCATTAACAATTTTTTTGAGAAAGAAATGGCATTTTGATTATTCTCTTTAAATACTTGAAATATAGTTCCTTGATTTTTTTCTAGCATTATAACTCCAGTATTATCAACTTTTATATCATTAATTTCTCCATTTCCTTTAAGGGTTATATATGAATTCAATACTCCCTCTTTACTTAAAGTAAATACCTTATTCTCTTTTTTGTCAAAGAAAATAATGCTATCCTTTGGGAAAATAATTTCCTTTTTATCTATTGCTAAAGCTGTCAAGCTCGAAAGATTCTTGCTTTGAAAAAATGGTGCTGGAGGATTTTTGCTAGGATGAATTGATAATAATAGCTGGGTTTTCTCACTATCTTTATCCCCAAATCTAGATGAATCAACTGAATCTCCACCTGAAAAATCTGGCCATCCATACCACATATCTTTCTCTAGCTTATAAATATAATCAACATCTCCATATATAGGCCTAGGCTTTACTGGTTCCATTCCTCCTACTACTGCGTAAATTTCCCCTTTTGAATTAAAATCTATTCCTTCTATATTTCTTATTCCCCATGCATAAAGTCTTTTATTCTTATTACTTAAGTCATAATATATTATGGACGCATTTCCTGGAAAAACTCCTTTAACAACTTCATTTTTTTTGGTCTCAGTTCCATATTTAGCGAATGCACCAGTTTGATCATAATTTATACCATTTAAAGTTATATCTAGTGGAGTTTTATCATAAATACCTGCAGCTTTAACTAATTCATCACCTGATACAACACCTGAATTAGTGGCTGCTCCAATAGTAACATATATTTTATTATCTTTTAAAACCAATTTACTTTCATTATATTCACCCGTATTAGGAAGATTATTCATTAAGGTTTCAACTTTTTTACTTTCTATCTCAAGCTCCATCAATGAGCTGCCTGAAATAAAATATAGTTTTCCATCTTTATATACTATTGAATATATATCTAGAGAAGAATCCTCATATAATTGTTTCTCATTTCCATCTTCATTTATTATTTTTATTGCACTTTTAAAAGCTATATAGATATTATTATTTTCATCTTCACAAATAGCTTTTGCTCCTTGCTGTCCTTTTGCTATTATTTTATATTCATATCCATTCGACACGGATAATTTAACTTTCTCTCTCGATATCTTATAGATAAAAAAAGTACCCACAGAAATAACGCAAGCTAATAAAATCAATGTAATAAATCTTTTCATTCAAAATCCCCCTAAACCCTAATAGAGATTTAAATTTAAATATCTGTAAACCCCTTTACTAATTTATATTTTGTAAAGTTAAATTTGATTACTATATATTTAGGTGAATTATGTACTATTTTTACAATTATTAGAATATGTTAATATTGATATTTTTAGGGGGTATTAACATGCGCAAAGATAGTTTCTATAAAAATTCCTTTATTTTAACCTCTTCCAATATAACGACTGGGGTTCTTGGTTTCATATTTTCAATTTACTTATCAAAAAAACTAGGACCTGAGGGAGTAGGTTTATATGGTTTAGTTATGCCAGTTTACAACTTATTTATTGGGCTAATGACAGCTGGTATAATCGCTGCAATATCTAAAGTTTCTGCCCTTTATCATAATAAGGGAGACTATCCAAACCTAATTAAAACCCTTAGAACTGTAGCTTTTTTTAATTTAATATGGGCTGCTATTATAGGATTATTAGTTTTTGCTTTTGCTCCTATGATTGGTACATATGGAGTTCATGATGAAAGAACCATAGATGCTATAAAAATCACTTGTCCAGCTATGTTTTGCATTGCTGTATCAAATATTCTAAAGGGTTACTTTTATGGTATATCCAAGGTTACCATGCCTTCATTTATTGATATATTAGAAAAAGCTATGCGTATTTTTGTTTTAATAGGTTTAATATACCTATTTAATGCACAAAGTCTTTCTGCACTTGTTACAGTTGCATATTTAGCCTTATGTATTGGTGAATTTCAAAGCTTGGCATTGCTATTTGTTTACTACAAATTCACCTTAATGGGAGTAAAAACCACTGGGGGGAAAACTGAAGGTAGAGCTCAATTATTATTTGATGTACTTTTTGTTTCAATACCATTAGGTGTAAATGGATTTCTAACATCAATTTTTTCAACAATTTCAACCTTGATTGTTCCTAGAAGACTTATGGTTGCAGGTTTTACTTATTCTGCTTCCTTATCATTAATAGGTAAGTTTAATGGAATGGCTTTTGTTATAGTAACCTTTCCTATTATAGTTATTGCATCCATTAATTCATTACTGATTCCTGATTTATCCCAAAGTCTTCATAGTAAGGAATACTTCAATGTTTATAGAAGGATAAAACAAGTTTTAATTATTGCCTTCTTATTAGGCCTATGTACTTTGTTAATTTGTCAAACAATTCCTGACCTATTAGGTGAGATGTTTTTTAGTAGAGATGATCTTGGTTCTTTTATTAGATCTGCGTCAATTTGCACTCCTATTCTATTTCCTGCCATCACAATGTTTGGAATATTAAATGGGCTTGGTAAGCAAGGAAAGATATTAAGAAATTCTTTGATAGTTGAACTTATAGAAATAACTTCGCTTTTTATATTAACTGCTATACCTTCAATTAATATATTAGGTGTTGCCATTGCAAATGTGATTACTGCAACAGTTGGTTTATCACTAAATCTTTATGAAGTGAATAAAAGTATTAAATTAAATTTATCAATAAGCAATATTCTAATATTATTGTTATTTTTTGTACTAGCCTTATTCAGCTTAAACCTATTCCTAAGAGTAGTACCTTTTGATGGTGCTATGTTTAAAACTCTTACTACAGTAGGTTCTTGCGTTATCTTATTCTTATTTTTACTTTTTGCAAATAGAAAATTACAGGAGGATTAACTATAAGCTATTATCTATATTAAAATTTTTACCCTCCAAAAAAGGATGTCTTAAAATTATCTTTAAGACATCCTCTTTTAAAAAGTTTTTATCTAAGTTTTCTTTTCATGAAACCTGGAATAACTTTTAACGCTTTTGGAGATATTCCTTCAATATCACTTTTTCTTATTCCTTTAGTCATAATCATTAGATATAGATAAATAAATCCGCCTAATGCTATGTATACAAAAGTTAATAAGGTTATAACCATTCTATTTGAGGTTATAGAGTGTGGTAATAGGAATAAAAAGAACTTGTCTAATCCAAATAAAACTAAAGACATTACCACAGATGCAAATAGTGGTTTAAGCGCTAACCTTATTAGTGGAATTTTTACTCTAACTGTTTGTTGTAGTTTTCTATGATTCATAACAACAGGTATTATAAAACATACAAATCCACCAATAACTGCTCCATATATGTTTATGCTCTTAATTCCAATTAAAAAGTAGTTAGTTACAATCTTTCCTACTATTCCGAAAAACAAGCTAAGTAGCAGGAATTTGAATTTCCCTAAGCTTTGAAGAATTGTAATTTCTATCTGCGAAAGACCCATAAAAATAACTACAAATGCTCCAAATATCATCAAGCTGCTTCCTCTTGAATTACCATAGAATCCAAGATAGATATATTCATTTAGAACAGATAATCCAAAGGCCGCTGGAATTGTAATTCCATATGTTAGTCTTAAGGCAAAGTTAATTTTTGATTTAACATTTTTTCTATCATTTAATATCACAGCTTTTGAGATAGCTGGAAGTACAGCTGAACCTAAGGCTGTAATAAAAATCAATGGAACATACATAAGATTTTTATATTTACTTAACAATCCATATAATATATCCGCATTTTCTTTAGTTAAGCCTATGTGCATTAATCTACCACTTACATTTGACATATCAACTAAAGCTCCAAAATTAGATAAACCTGCACTTAAGGTTATAGGCAAACCATATTGTATAATCTTTTTTATTATCTTCTTATTAGATATCTTCTTTCCTGTAATTGGTTGTTTTATCGCTTCTCTACTAAAATGTTTAATTTCAAAAATAACCATTAAGTAAATACAAGCTACTAAGGCTCCAACAGAAGTACCTATTGTTCCTCCTGCACTACCTAATGCTAATGAGTTCTTAACTAATAAAAATGCAAATAAAAGACTTACAAAAACGTTAATAAGCTGTTCCAACACTTGAGATGCAGCCAAGGAATTCATTTGATTTTTACCATTAAAGTATCCTCTATAAGCTACAAGTGTTGAAGATATAACAATTGTAGGTGACAAAGCAATTAATCCGTAAGTTATATCAGATTGAGCTTGTGCTGCAATTGGTTTTGCGAGTACTATTAATAAAATAGTAAATAAAAGACCTATTCCTAGTAATAACTTTCTAGCAATCCTAAAAGCTCTTAAGGCATCCCTTTCTCTGCCTAAGGCTGAAAGTTCAGATACAACCTTACATATAGCTGGCTGCATTCCTGAATTTGCTACAGCATAAATGAATATAAAAACATCATAAGTTTTACTATATATACCATATCCCTGATCCCCTAAAATCCTTGTTAAAATAGGTACATATAATACAGATAGAATTTTAACTAAGAAACCTGCAGCTGATAAGACTGCAAAGCCCTTAGTGGTTGACTGTTCTTTCATAGATAAACCCCTATCTTATAACAAATTTAAAAACATCCACCTTTATCTTTTTAAACATTGGAGGTAAACTTTCAGCTATTGTTTTATTTTTTAAATAACTGAACTTTTCAGGTACCTCCTTAAATATAACCTTATAGGCATATAAGAATTGATAATTTAACCCAAACTTATTATAAAAGAAATCATTTAACTTCTTATCACCATATTTACTATCACCTATAATTGGGTTTCCTAAATGAGCTAAATGAGCTCTAAGCTGATGACTTCTTCCTGTAATTAAATCAATTTCAATTAATGAGTATGCACCATTACTTTGAATTGTTTTAACTTCCATTGCTATCTTTTTGCTATTAGGAATTCTATCATTATATATTTTCGAAACATTATTTTCCTGATCTTTTAATATGTATCCTTCATAAACCCTATCATTAATTCTTCCTTTAACTAAAGCTGTATAAAACTTTTTAACTTTTCTTTCTCTAATTAATTCATTAAGTATTTTTAAAGATTCAAAGTTCTTTCCAAAAAACACTATACCTGAAGTATTTCTATCTAATCTATTACATGGTGCAGGTGTAAAAGTAATTTCCTTCTCTGGCAAATAGTCACCCTTCTCATGTAAATAACTTAAAACGTAATCAGTTAAAGTTGGCTCTCCATTTTTCTTATCTGAATGAACTAAAACTCCTGGCCATTTTTCAACTAATAACATATTTTCATCTTCAAAAGTTATTTTCAGTCCACCAGAATCAACTCTTTGGAAATTTAATTCTTTCTTCTTTTGGTCACTCTCTATATTTCTGATTTCAACAATATCCCCAATTTCAAGAGAATATTTTTCTTTTTGCTTTCTTCCATTAACCTTGACATCGCCTTTTCTTAAAGCTTTAAATATAGCACTTAAAGGAACATCCTTTAATAACTTTCTAACAAACTTATCAAGCCTTTGTCCTGCTTCATTAGTTCCTATTTCAATTTTCACAAAATCAACTCCATATTTTATTTGTATAGGATATTTAATTTATTGCATATATTTAACCACTTTATACATAGCTTAAAGTGGTTAAATATGCTTTCTCCATTATACTAGATTAATCTTATTTTACCCTCTTGTCAAATAATTAAATGCACTTTGGCATTGGATTGCAACACCTACTTGCAATGCATTTTCATCGATATCAAAAAGAGCATTATGAATAGGCTTATTTATTCCCTTTTCTTTGTTACCTATTCCTAAGAAATAAAATGCAGCATTTCTTTCCATTGCAAAATATGCAAAACTTTCAACCCCCATAAAAGGTGCTGTTTGTTCATATATATTTTCTTTACCAATTATAGTCTCTGCTGAAGTTCTTACTATATCCACCATATCATCATTGTTATATAGACATGGATAACTTTCCTCTATTTGGATAGTACAATCACCTCTAAAGGTACTTGCTATACCCTTAGCTATTTCCTCAATTCTTTTTACAGCATATGCCCTATCTTCTTTTGTCATGGTTCTTATAATTCCTTTTAATTCAACCTCATCTGGAATTACATTTTGAGCAAATCCTCCATTAATACTTCCAACTGTAACTACTGCAGGATTAACTGGAGATATCTCCCTACTTACTAATGGTTGAAGGGCAAGGACCAAATGTGAAGCTATAACTATAGGATCTACAGTATTATGTGGTTCTGCTCCATGACCACCCTTTCCTTTAACTTTAATAGTAAAAGGATTCGATGCTGCATTAACAACACCTTTCTTAACCTTAATCTCTCCTGCTCTTAAGCTTTCATTAACATGAAGTCCTATAATCCCATCTACATGAGGATTTTCAAGTGCTCCTTCTTTAATCATAAATGGTGCTCCACCTATTGTTTCCTCTGCTGGTTCAAATAATAGCTTAACATTGCCATTTAGTGATTCCTTATGTTTATTTAATAATTTTGCAGCCCCTAGTAAAATTGTTGTATGTGCATCATGTCCACAAGCGTGCATTTTCCCCTGCACCTTTGATGAATACTCACAAGTTTTCTTATCTTGTATAGGAAGGGCATCTATATCCGCTCTTAATGCTATAGTTTTCCCCTCTTTGCCTCCTTTAATAGTGGCTACAATGCCGGTCTTTGCTGCCTCCACAAAAGGAATTCCCTCTTTATTTAAAAACTCTTTTATAACCCTTGAAGTTCTAACTTCTTCAAAACCTAACTCAGGATTTTCATGAAAGTCTCTTCTCCACGCTATTAATTCTTCCTTAATGCTTATTGCTTCTTCTAAAAAATTTATCATTCATTTCCTCCTAAAAATTAATCCCAGAAAACTTTGATTTCATCCCCATTATTTAAAGTATCAGTATATGCAGCCTTTTTCTCATTTAAAACTAGATTTAAGCTTCCTTTAACTTGAGTTATATCAAAATTAATGAAGTTAAAAATGTCTACAAAAACATAGGATTCCTTACCAGTTAATTCAATCTTCTCATCATTCACTATTACAGTAATAGGATTTCCTTTTTTAACTTGTTCAGACTTCTCTTTAGCTGCTTCATTTGCAGCAACTTCATTATCTTTCACAACTTCTTCTTTTGAAATATGTTCCCCATCTAATATCTCATAATCATCCTCTAAAAGTTTACCATCTCTATATAAATTTATATCCTCATTGATTATGTATTTCTTAATTTCCTTAATTGACT
The DNA here is from genome assembly GCF_016765615.1 of Clostridium paridis. Lineage (GTDB taxonomy): Bacteria > Bacillota > Clostridia > Clostridiales > Clostridiaceae > Clostridium_T > Clostridium_T paridis. Next base: position 676,967 of record NZ_JAESWA010000022.1, read on the forward strand.
TAGGATATATAATCTCAACATTATCTCCTTCATTTATATATGTATCAGGCGAAACTCTTTGATTATTTATTAAGAAAATAGGGTCTAAATAATAACTCTCACCATTTAAGTAAAAACTTTTTGAATCCACTTCTTTAATAAGCTCTATGCATCTTGTACTTGCATTTTTACCTTCTTTTGCAAATACCAGCTTAATATTATCTCCATTTTTTACCTTACTATCTAGTGTTTCCTCTTTTTCATTAATATAAACCTTAGCCTTTTCACCTAGTTCTCCAAAGGTTATCCTCTTGCTTCCATTTAAGCTAAATCTTAAACTCTTTCCATTTTTGGCCATTAAAACCTTAGGGTTTATACCAGCTTGAATTAATACATCCATAATCTTATGGTTATGTGAGTTAAATAAACTTATAGTTTTGTCATTTAGTAGTACATCTATGAAATCTCTTCCAGAACTCTTAAGTCCAACTAAAGCAATTCCAAGTACAGTTACTCCTTCTGAACCTAGCTTATTATCCATTGGTATGCATTGAGTAACAGATTCTCTTCCTCTTATAGCAACTCTTTGTAATGGAAGATTTAATTTTTCTGCAATAAGCTCATTAAGTAGTGGAGTACGTGCTCCTCCCCCAACCAAGAATAATGCTGAAGGGGATTTACCTCCATTTAATGCAATAACTTTAGATCCAACTTCCTGCGCCATCTTAGTAACAACAGGTCTTATTATATTTAATAAATGTTCCTTTGAAACACTATTTTCTAATCCAATAATATCTAAGTATGTAATTTGATCCTCTGTGTGAATTTTTCTTTTAATTACTTCAGCAGTATTAAAATCAACTAATAATGCTTGAGAAATAACCTCTGTAACTTCATCTCCAGCAATTGGTACCATTCCATAAGCAGAAATTGTTTCATTTGAAGATATTGCTATATCTGATGTACCAGCTCCTATATCTATTAAAGCTATGTTAAGTAGTCTTAAATTTTGCGGAACAACTGCCTCCATTGCTGCTATAGGTTCTAAGGTCATATTTACAGCCTTAAGTCCTACTCTATTCATTACTCCATAGAGTGAATCTACAACTGAACGTGGTAAGAAAGTTGCAATTACGTCCGCCCTAATTTGCTCACCCTTATGGCCTAGTAAATTAGAAATGCTATATCCATTTAAATAGTAGTTTTTAATGCTATATCCAACGGGATAAAGTTTTCCTGCTTTTTGATGATTTATCTTATTTTGAGCTTTCTTTATTCCGTGCATTTCAAGACCTCTGATTATATCTTTAGATATTTCTTCAGAAGGGTCTACTCTCTCTTCAACAGTAACTTCGAGAGTTTTAAGAAGTCTACCAGCTGCTGCAATATATACATCCTTTAGGGTAATACCTAAATCCTCTTCTAAGGAATCTTTAACTTCTCTAACCTTTTTAGCTACTAATTCTATATCATGTATTTGCCCATCAAGCATAGCTCTTTCGTCATGTTCTATATACTTTTCAGCTACAACTGAAAATTTATCTTTAATTACCATACCAACGGTACCAATTACACTTCTTGTTCCTATATCTAATGCAAATATTAAATTATCTGAATTTATACCATCTATACTCATATTAATTCATCTACTCCTTTATGATAAAGGCTCATATTCTCTTGAATATGAGCCTAATAAAATTATATTACATAATTTAGCATGTTTCAACATTGAAAGACTTTCTATTATATATACGCATCAACATATTTCACAAGTTCTGCTGGAGTCATTGGTTTGCTAAAATAATATCCTTGAATATAATCGCTTCCTAAATTCTCAAGAATATTTAACTGACTTTCAGTTTCTACCCCTTCTGATGTAACCGTTATATTTAAGTTATGAGCTAAATTTATCATAGTATCAGTAAAAGACACGCAATACTTATCTGATTCAATATCACTAATAAAGCTCCTATCAATTTTCAAGTTATCTACAGGTAATTTTCTTAGATAACTAAGAGATGAATATCCTGTACCAAAATCATCTATGGATATTTTAACTCCTTCATTTCTTAAATTTTCTAATATCCTTGAAGTATGGGTAAAATCAGTCATTATTAATGACTCAGTAATTTCTAAGGTTAATGCCTCAGATGGTAATTCTGCTTCCTTAAGTAAATCCATAACCATTTTATCAAAACCATCTACTTGAAGCTGTTTTACTGATAGATTTACATTTACAGTTAAATTGTTTATCCCCATTATCCTCCAAGCTGAGCACTGACAAATTGCTTCCTTAAGTATCCATTCACCCATAGGAACTATTAAACCTGAAGTTTCAGCAATAGGAATAAACTCTAATGGAGAAATCATTCCTAACTCTTTATGGTCCCATCTTAATAAAGATTCAACCGTAACCAAGTTTTTGGTATTACTATCTACAATAGGCTGATAAACCACATAAAAACCATCAAAATTATTATTAACCGCACATCTCATGCTATTCTCAAGTTGAATTTGTCTATGAAATCTATCATGATGCTCTTTAGAGTAAAAGGTATATCTATTCTTACCTTCTTGTTTTGATTTAAATAGGGCACTTTCAACATTTTTTAATATTGTTTCTACATCTTTTCCGTCCTTAGGATAACTTACCACTCCTATTGAAGTTGTAAAATAATATTCATATCCCGATATGTTCCAGGTGGATTTAAATCTATTAAGTATTTTATTTAAGCTTAAAATTATGTCATTCTTATCTTCCTGATGTACTAGCAATATAAAAGAATCTCCACCAATTCTATACGAACTATACGCTTCTAAATCTAGGGAACTTAAGAATTCAGATATTTCTTTAATTACCTTATCACCTAAATTACACCCAAAAGTATCATTGAAGTTTTTGAAATTATCAATATCAAACATGAATATTGAAAACTTATTTTCTCCCATAAAATCATTATTAGTTAAATTATTAAAATCGTGCTCAAACTTCAATCTGTTTGGTAATAAAGTTAGTTGATCTACAAATGCCATTTTAATTATATAATCTTCATAAGATTTTTTCTCTGAAATATCAAGTATGGATCCTGCCATTAATAATGGTCTTCCGGCTTCGTCATGTATACCTTTTCCTTTGCAATAAATCCACGCATATTCTCCATCGTTTCGTAAGATTCTGCATTCACAAATAAAGTATTCATTCTCTCCATCTAAAAATTCATATATTAATTCTTTAACCCTATTTCTATCATCATCATGAATTAGTATATCAAAAGCTTTGCTTAATTCTTTTCTATTAAAACTATTAACATTAGTTAATCCTACTAAGTTAATAAAATCTTCTGATATGTTAAAGTAATCCTCTTCTATGTTCCATTCAAATACGTAATCTGCAGCTCCTTCAATTATGAGCTTTTTTGTTGTTTCATTATACTTTAATTGATCATATAAATCCTTTACAATTTTTTTAACTTTTTCTGCGTCTTTTGATCCATTCTTAATTAAATCAATTGCATTTTCAAAATTCTCTAAGTATTTCATATAAATATTCCTCGTATTATGCTAGATTACTTATAATTTTATCATATTTTTTGGAACTTACCAATATATATTATTAATTCCTTTAATCTTATAAACCTATAAAATATCAGCTTTTTCAAGGATTTTTTTCATTTTATTCCATCATAAAACAAAATATCCAATTACTATACAATGGACGACAAAATTCTACATAGTAAGAATAGCTATATCTTTTCAATTTTTACGAACTTATTAAATTTTCAATTAACATATCTAAATAGCATTTAAAGTTATATTTTTGTATAATATTCATGAGGTGATATTGATGAATATTTTTTCTAAATTAAATAAATTAACTAATTTAACTGCAAATGAAAAAGTATTAGTTAATTACATGGAAGAAAATCCAGAGAAGTTTATAAAAATGAGTGCAATTGAAATAAGTGAGATATGCTTCATTTCAGCTTCAACTATTTATCGCCTTTGTCAAAAATTAGACTTAGCAGGTTTATCAGAACTTAAGGTACAAGTATCTGTATCAATTAATGAATATTTAAAAGAACAGAATTCTTTAGATTACAATTACCCTTTTAAGCAAAATGAAACTCAGCATCAAATAACTTTGAAGATGAAAGAATTGTATGAACAGACCTTAGTGTCTTCATTAAATTTAATAGATTTAGATCAACTAAGATTAGTTGTCAATGCATTAAAAAAAGCTAAACATATTGATTTTTATACATCAGCAGGAAATATATATTTTGCAGAGAATTTCAAGTTCCAAATGCAAGAAATCGGAACCTTCGTTAATGTTCCAATGGAAGAATATCTTCAACGCTTAACAGCATCTACTAGCGATAAAGAGCATATCGCTATAATATTTTCATATGAAGGAAGAGGAATAATCATACAAGACATAGCAGAAATATTAAAAAAGAACAAAACACCTATTATTTTGATTTCTTCTACTAATAAAAATCCACTAACTAAATATGCTAATTATAACTTGTATTTAAGTTCAAATGAAAACCACTTTAATAAGATATCATCCTTTTCAACAAGATTATCCTTGCTTTATGTTTTGGACTGTATTTATACATGCTATTTTGAACTTGATTACAATAATAATATTAAGTATAAGATTGATACATATAGGAAGATTTCGGAGAATAATAATTAAATTAATGAAACAATTATAATAACAAACTCTATTCTAGAAAGTAAACAAAGGTGCATGATTAACTAAAATGCTAACACTGCACCTTTACTAAGTTTTATTATCGTTGCTCTTTTATTATTCCTGTTCTATATGCATCCAAAAGCCACTCCAAATCTGCAATTTGAATTTTGAGTTCCTCCCCAATATCTGTATCACCAACTCGCTTTCTCTCAACTTCCTGTTCTAGCACTATTGTAGTTGAAAGAATATCTTTTTCTTCTTCAATTGCTTTTTGAGTAGATTCAAAAGGTTCATGTGATACTAGTAATAGCCCGTATGAATTATATATTAGTGTATAACCTGCTATTCCAGTTTCAGGTTGATACGCCCTTGAGAATCCTCCATCTATAACAAGAAGTTTTCCATTTGCCTTTATCGGACTCTCTCCCTTTCTTAACTTCACAGGTACATGTCCATTTATTATATGAGAAATCTTTGGATCTAACCCAAATTCCTTAAAGATCATATTACATGCACTCTCGTTATCTTCTAGTTCAAAATAGTAATTTTTCTTCTCTACATGGGTTGCTTTATCCTCTATAAAATATCTTTCAAAGGTCGTCATCTTGTCTTTTCCGAAAAGAGGTGAATCTGCCCCATTCCACAGGTACCATATTATATCCATGCCATATAGCTTAGCCTCAGGATTGTTTTTATAAAAATATCCTTCTCTTACTAAAATCTCTAATCTGTCTAAGTAATCTTTACCGTAATATTCTTTACCAGAAGCTCCAATGGTTACTCTTCTAAAGCTTCCATCTTCATTTAGTGGGATACATCCATGAAATAGTAAGTTAGAATTATACTTTAAACACAAGTTTCCTTTTGCAAAAAGAAATCTAACATGCTTTTGAAGCTTTTCACTATTTAAAAAGGATGATTTAAGCTTATCTATAAGCTCTAGCTCTTCAGGGATTAATTTATATGGATCATTAGGATTTATAGTTGGAAATTTACAATCCTTTAATTTATATGTTTGCCCATTCAAATTAATTATGCCTTTATCATAGTCTATCTTGTTTAATAGCAATCGTTCCTCCATCTTAAAGGATGGACGTCTTTTAATTATATCTCCTTCGAGCTTAAATTGTATGATAGTTATTGCTTTATGCATCTTTGCCATAAGTTTTACATCTTTATCATTGCAAGTATTATCATTTTCAAACCTAGGTTTAAAGAATTCGCACTTATCATCATTATAAAATTCCATGGCAAAGGTTGCTAATGGTAGAAGGTTGATTCCATAGCCATCTTCTATGGTACTTAGATTTGCATATCTTGCACTTGTTCTAAGAACTGTTGCAATACAGGCTTCACTTCCTGCTGCTGCCCCCATCCAAACTATATCATGATTCCCCCATTGAATATCAATAGAGTGATAATTTAAAAGAGTATCCATTATAATATCTGATCCTGGTCCTCTGTCAAATATATCCCCTATTATATGAAGTCTATCTATTACTAGTTGTTGGATTAGCTTTGATATAGCTACTATAAATTCTTTAGCTCGACCCACTCTAATTATGGTTTTTATTATTTCCTCATAGTATTTTTCTTTATTCATCTTGGCAGGTTGCTCATGTAGAAGTTCTTCTATAATGTATGAGAAATCCTTTGGCAAAGCTTTTCTTACCTTAGAACGGGTATATTTTGAAGATACATATCTGCACATATCAATTAGTCTATATAGTGTTATTTTGTACCAATCTTCGATATTTTGCTGTTCTTTCAGTTCTAATTCTATTTTTTGCTCTGGATAATATATTAAAGTGGCAAGGCTTTTTTTCTCCTTTAGGCTCAATATATTACCAAAAACATCATCAACTTTACGTTTTATAACTCCAGAGGCATTGTTCAAGACATGAATAAAAGGTTCATATTCTCCATGAATATCTGACAGAAAATGTTCAGTTCCTTTAGGAAGGTTTAAAATTGCTTGCAAATTTATAATTTCTGTACAAGCATCAGCTATAGTTGGATAACTATTTGATAGGAGTTTAAGATATTTTAGTTCGTCATGAAACTCTTTACTTGAATCTTCTTCAATATAAGACATAGCATTTCCTCCTAAGACTAAAGGCTAATTTAAATCTAAAATTAATAATCATTACTTAATAAAATTCATATATAAAGTATACTATTTCTTTTGTTTTTGTACAATGTTATATACTTTAATCAAATAGTGTAGCACATATTTTCTTATTTATCATAAATTAATATGTTATAGTTATTTATTTCTCTTTTTAACCCATCTAATTATTAAAAATATAATGTATATTGAAGCCAAAACAACATCACAAACAATTAATTGATCATTGGATATTACTGAAAAAATTTTAAACTCCATACCAATTGCCAGTATAATTATAGTACTTAACTGCATTGCTCTATTAACATCTATCTTTTTCATTTAACCTCCTTAATTAGTCATAGCTTAAGATATTCATTTATGCTCATTTCTTAAGACATATTCTTTTACCTCAGTTCTAAACATCATTTTCCCACAATATTGACATACTTGAGAACTACCATCAACTATAAATTCAACATTACCACACTGCTTGCTACAAACTGCATATGCTATATATATTTCTTTAGAAAATTTAATTTCTTCAGGTTCTTCTATATATTCATCAATCTCATATCCTTCAAAGCCTTCGAATTTTGATCCCTCCATTTTATAACCCCCAATTAACTCATTTTCTCTAGCTTATCTATCGTCTCATATAAAAATTCGCTTTTTCCGAAATAAAAAGAAAAATCATGAACAGCCTAAGATTTCTCTTAATACCATCCACGATTTCATTATTCTTAAATTTTATTTCCTACAATCTTATGTTTTTTAATGCATCAAATATAATTATAGCTAGCCCAGTTAATAAAATAATCCATATTCCTAGAATAATCCACTTGTAAGCAAATTCTGTGTATTGACCATCCTTATAATAACTATAACATTTCTTCTTTATTTCCCTTCTTTTTATTAGCATAAATACTCCCGTATAAAATAGTACTGCACCAGGGAAAATGAAATTCCAATTAAAATTGAAATCTGGATAAAAAGAGTCAATAGCAATATCTAGACACATTATTATTACATATCCTATAAAAAGCTTCAGTCTAAGTTTCATTATTTTCACCCTACCTAAATCATAACTTAGATATCATATATTTTCTTTACTATTCTATACCAGTTGCATTTACATGGGGTATTACCTCTTCACAGCAGTTTAGAATATATACATTTTCAAACTCCATTCCTTTTACGCCATGTAAGAAATTTAAGAAGACTTAGAGAGATAGTAATAAAGCCATTTCCATATTTAATTTCGTAAAACATTCCATACATTAAACTTAATTTGATTATAACATATTGTATAAAGTTAAAAATCATGAACACCTTAAAATTTCAAGTTATTCATGATTTTTAATATCACATTCCTATTCAATTACATTTATTTTATAATCCTCAAATACTGCTCTAAAAGCAACCATTTCGGATATAAACTCTACAAATTTAATATCTTTTGACTCTGAAAATACCCTAGATATAAATTTATTGTCATTATCCATAAAAATGTTAACTCCTCTAGTTTCAAATTCTAATCTAATGCCATCTTCTATCGTATTACTTCCTCCAATATGAAAATATTCAACATTTCCTCTATCGTCTTTAGGACATTTATTAATTCTTTTGCTACATATTCCTCTATAGTACTGAACACCACTAAATACTATTTCAATTTCTTCAAAATAGTCCTCATATTCCTTCACCATTTCTGATCTTGGATGGTCAATGCTAAATCTTCCATCTATAACTAGTCTTAAAATATTTTCACATATCCTATAATCTATATCTGTTAAATAACTTTCTTCAAAAACATACCAATCTATATTCATTTAATTCCTCCTTAATCACTTATGTCCCATTTGATTGGTGTATGATTTTCAGGACTTCTTTTAGAAACTGGGTTTCCAAATCTATCTGTTCGCTGCCCATTTGGGTCTCTTATTTCCACATGAGGGTTTTCACTACCTTTTGTTCGAGGACTTCCCTTCTTTATTGTTATTCTAGGAACATCATTTTCATCTATCCACTTTTCTGGGCCAGTTTCAGACTTTTCTTTTTTCCACCCTTTCGATTTTGCATGTTCCCGTAGCTGAGAAGCTGTCGGAGTATCAGATGATGGTATTCCAAAATTATCATCATCATTACTATCATTATTTTCTTTAGGTTTATTATCATGTATACGCCTAGTTCCATCTCCTAAGTGAACAGTCGGCATGGGGCATATTATATCCCCAATAACAACACCCAATCCTACTCCCAGTATAGCTCCAACCCCAGCTAGCGCGCCTAGGCCTCCTAATAATATTCCCCCTAATTCTTCTGCAGCTCCTAATAGTAACTCAAGTACTCCTGCATAACTATACCCATCAGGATCATATGCATTTACAGGATTATTCTTACAATATGCAAACATATTACACGATAATAACTCCCCTGGAGCTCCAATCAATCCATCAGCATTAATAAACCTACCCCAATCAGGATTATAGTATCTTGAATTTAGATAGTACATTCCAGTCTCTGTATCATATCTATATACTCTAAATCTATATGGGTTCTTTACTCCTAAAGTGTCCTTTAGTGTTCCATCTATTGATACTAGTTTGCCCCATGAGTCATAGCTATAACTTACAACTTGTGTTCCATTTGTATCTACTAATCCAATTATATCACCTTGTAAAATTTTTACATAGAAATACATTATTAGGAACATTGATAATTAAATATACATTTAGTGTTTTGCTACAAAAAAATCATGAACAATCTAAGATTTCTCTCAACCCATTCATGATTTTTATTTATTCCTTCACCTCTATAAGTCTATTTAAAAACAATATACTTAAGGAGAATTTTCTTTTTACTCCATCTTCAAATTCTATCTCAACTACGTCATCTTTCAAGGATACTATTTCCCCTTCTCCATGACTTTTGTGAAATATCTTATCTCCTTTATTTAGCTTGCTCTTTTCTTCTGGTTCACCTTTAAATTCAAGCTCTTTTATAAAGGGAGAGGTTTCTGTAAATCTTCCTCTTAGGGTCTTTGGTGCATATATATTTAGATTATTTATGGCTCTAGTAATAGCTACATAAAATAATCTTCTTTCCTCTTCTATATCAGTTGCATTTGCATGGGGGATTACCTCTTCACAGCAGTTTAGAATATATACATTCTCAAACTCCATTCCCTTTACTCCATGTATGAATTACAAGAGGTCTTAGAGATATAGTGATAAAGCCATTTCCATATTTAATTTCATAAAACATTCCATACATTTAACTGTTTTAATTATACCATATTTTATGAAGCGCTCCTATCAAACTTTTACCTCTTCGCCCAATCTCAGTTTGAAACAGGGATTCTCTACTCCTAACCTTGCCCAATATGCGTCCATTTTCCGCCCTTGGTACAAAAAAAGAAAGCATCCATCAACTTCAAGTGATAGATGCTTTCTCTGTGCTCACTTCATTATTTAGTTTATGCAGTGTATTCAAACATTAAAATTCAATCATATTCTTTGAATTACCTTTCAGAATCGAGTCATCAGTAATTTTGTAGTTAGTTTTCATAATTTTATGCATTAAAAACAGATGTTTTATTTTATATTATTTGATATTTCACATCTTATATTTATTAATCTACTTTTCAGTTGCACGCTTCGCAATAACCACTGCTATTATTAATGTAACAAAAAATAGAACTATCCCTCCTAATATCATATATAAGTTATCTAAATACATACCTATAGCTCCAATTATTAATGGTAATGTTATAGATAACATTATTATTGCCCCTAAGTAAAACTTCTTTACAAATAAAGCTATAATTATAAATAGTGCACAAGTTACTACAACAAACATAGCCATTACTTGTGAGCTATTTCCAAAGTAGTTCCCTAAAAATCTGCTAAGCAATACTCCAAAAATAACTCCTAATAGTCCTACATATTTCATGTTTTTCATTACTAATCTCTCCTATAATATTTATTTTTTATTTCGTTAGCTCCATAATCAATAAGCATAGCTGCCCCAACCCCTAGGATAAATACGCCCCCAACTACTAACAGTCCAGGGCATGCAGCAGCTATTGCTATATTACCTAATACTCCCAATCCATAACTTGCACCAACTCCAAGAGCTCCTGCAGTCAAATCAACTCCTACTCCAAAGTATTCTTTCTTTTTAACATCACCTACTACATCTTTTCCTGTAAAATATAGTGCTCCTGCTTTTCCCACAGTTCCTTTAATTGCCATGTCTCTCGTTGTTACTTCTTTAACGTACTTTCCCATTGCCAAGTACTCAAGAGATACCCACTTTTTAGCTCCAGTTGCTAAATTTTTAGTCAATCCTTCACCTGCGCTATCCGCCGCTCCTGATATTGTATTTTTTCGTGCATTTGCAGCCCAGTCATACGGATTTTCTATTTTATTTGCTCTTCCCATATAGATATCATCTTGTACTCCGCCATCAATTATTGAGTATCTATATCCATTTGGGTCTTGCATATTTACAGGATTATTCTTACAATATGCAAATATATTGTGAGATAATAATTCTCCAACATTTCCACCTAAAGCATCTGCATTAATAAACCTTCCCCAATCAGGATTATAGTATCTTGAATTTAGATAGTACATTCCAGTCTCGGTATCATATCTATATCCTCTATATCTATATGGATTCTTTACTCCTAATGTATCCTTTAGTGTTCCATCTATTGATACTAGTTTGCCCCATGAGTCATAGCTATAACTTACAACTTGTGTTCCATTTGTATCTACTAATCCAATTATATCACCTTGTCCATTTCTTACATAGAAATATTCTGTTCCGTTTAATTTAATACTTATTAGGTTACTGCTTGCATCATAGGTATAGTAAATCTTATCTACTGCACTTCCATTAGTTACTTCTTCATATACTACCTTATCTCCATTTAGTGTATATTTACTTACTACTCCATTTACATTCTTTTCTGTTCTTATTCCACTATCATTATACTTAAATGAGATTGTCTTTCCATTGCCTGTTATTCCTGTTAAGGTTCTTCCTCTATCCCATGTATACGTATTTCCATCATAAGTTAGTGGATTTCCTATTGCATCATAAGTTATTGCTTTTCCGTTATAGTTTGTTAATTTATCCTTCCAGTTGGTGTCTCCATACTGATAGACCTTAGTTCCTGTTGCGATTCCTAAGCCTCCATTTGTATATGGATATTCAGTTTTTGAAATTATATTTCCCCTGCATCATAGCTATAAGCAATTGTTTTATTTAATGCTTTATTATCTTCTCTTATAAGCTCTGATAATTCATTATAATAAAACTTCTGTAATAAAGTTGTTCCTTGGCTTATAGTTTCTATATTTCCATTTTTATCATAGGTATAGTTAATTGTTGAACCATTATTATTTACACTTTCTACTCTTGTACTTTGAGAACCATTTGCTCCTGCTTTAAATCCATATGATGTTAAATAAGTCTTTCCATTTCCAAAGGCTATTGTTCTACTATCATTTCTTCCTAATGTATCATAATGATATTTTACATTTTCACTTTCACTATTTAAGGTAATAGTATCAATTCTATTATCTTTATCATAATTATATCCTGTACTATTTGTGTTGCTATTTATTATACTTGTTTGTTTACTTACATTGTTATCAACATCAAAATCATTTCTAAAAACATTTCCTTTACTATCTGTTACTTTAGCTAATCTATCCGCTAAATCATAGGTATACTTATAAGTTACATTATTTACCCTATCTTCTAGCAACCCAAGACTTCCATTAGAATCATAGCTATAATGTGCTATTTCTAAACCATTTGCCTTCTTAGAGGTTATTCGATCTAAATCATCATATAAATTTTCAACCACCTTCCCATTTCCATAGGTTGATTTAGTTAAATTACCTGTAACAGGGTCATAAGCATTGGTTATAAGTTTTTGAGTTCCTACATTAACGCCAGTATTTCTGCCCACTGAATCATATGAAAATTTATAGTTAAAGCCATTATGAGTTATTGTATCTATTCTATCATTTAAATATTGATAACTATTAGTTATAACCTTTCCGTCTACTGTCTTTGATGTAGTTTTTAAGCTGTCAGTATTAGGATCATAAGTGTTTGTAGTTGTGTTACCTTTTGAGTCAGTTGCAGTCAATAAAGTACCTTTATTTGGATCATAGTTATAATTTACTGTCTCTTTTTTATCCCAATAATAAAAAAATCATAAATAATCTAAGATTTCTCTCAAACCATTCATGATTTTTATTTATTCCTTCACCTCAATAAGTCTATTTAAAAACAATATACTTAAGGAGAACTTTCTCTTTACTCCATCTTCAAATTCTATCTCAACTACGTCATCTTTCAAGGATACTATTTCCCCTTCTCCATGACTTTTGTGAAATATCTTATCTCCTTTATTTAACTTGCTCTTTTCTTCTGGTTCACCTTTAAATTCAAGCTCTTTTATAAAGGGAGATGTTTCTGTAAATCTTCCTCTTAAGGTCTTTGGCGCATATATATTTAGATTATTTATAGCTCTTGTAATTGCTACATAAAATAATCTTCTTTCCTCTTCTATATCAGTTGCATTTGAATGGGGAATTACCTCTTCACAGCAGTTTAGAATATATACATTTTCAAACTCCATTCCTTTTACGCCATGTATGGTGCTTAGTAGTACCCCGTCTTCTTTAAAGTCTCTCTCTCTATTAGATAACTTTTCTTTTACTTCTTCTACATGCACAAGCAGCGTTGTTATGCTTTTAAAATCTAAAACTATAGTTCTAAATTCCTCGATTATCCTTTCAAAGTCATCACTTGCTACTCTAAATTTTTCACCATATTCTCTTAAGTATTCTCTATACTCAAGGTCATTAAGTACAGTGTCTACTGCAGAAGGTAGTGATAATTTATTTAAATATGATATATCTTTTTTTAGCCTTTCTAAGTTATTCAATTGAAAGCTTTTAAAATCTCCATTTATAATTAAGTCATCAAATACATTTCTTCTTTCTCTAAGCTTACTTAGACTTTCTATATTATTCTTACTTATATATCTAAAGGGCTTATTTATTATTCTTTTAAATGCTTCTCTATCATAAGGATCTACAGATAGTTTTAAATATGCTAATATATCTTTACATATAAAATGTTCAAAGAAGTTATATTCCTTGTCTAAAAATCTAAAGGGGATTTTTCTTGCAATAAGCTCATCACTTATACTTCTTGATTCTATATTGGTTCTATAAAGAATTACATTATTATTTAGTGGAATGCCTTGCTCATTCTTTTTTACTATGCTGTTAACTATGTCCTCCCCTTGAAATTTTTCATTATAAGGCTTTGATATATTAATATTTCCTTCTTCTCCTCTATAATTTATAATTTCTTTTGGATTTCTTTCAAGGTTATTTTTAATTAAGTTCTTTGAAAGTTTAACTATATTTGATACGCTTCTATAGTTATAGGACAAATAAACCTTCTCTCCTCCAAATTCCTCTTTGAAATTAACCATACATTCTGGTCTTGAGCCTCTAAACCCGTATATACATTGATCTTCATCCCCAACGCAGAATAAGGAATTACTACTATTTAATAATTTTAAGATTTTTAGTTGTATTAGGTCACAATCTTGAAACTCATCAACCAGGACATACTTAAGCCCATTTGAGTAATATTCAAGTACCTTTTTATCCTCTGAAAGTAGTTTATACATTTCTATCTGTAAATCATCAAAGTCCATAAGATTTTTTTCCATCTTATAGTCTTCATAGTTCTCAATACATTTCTTTGTGATAATATCATCTATTTTATATTCTCCAAGAGAAGTTTTAAATCTAGAAATCTCGTTTAACATTTCCTTTACTTTATCTTCTGATATTTCATCAATATAAACCTTCAAGGTATTTTCTACTATTTTATAGGCCTCACTAGTAGAAATTATATTAATGCTCCCTAAATGTCTGATTAGAAGTTTATAAAATAATCCATGAAAAGTACCAAAGAAAGGAGGCTTAAGGTTAGAATTATCTCTTAAGAATCTATCCTTCATATTATTAGCCGCTGCCTTTGTGAATGTTATAACAAATATATTGTTTGAATTAACCTTTAATTCTTCTAATAAATGCTTGACTCTATTTATTATTACTGTTGTTTTTCCACTTCCTGGAGCTGCAACAATTAATGTATTTCTACTTTTTACTTTTACTGCTTCATTTTGAAATTTATCTAATTTATATGACATGTTATCCCCTTAATTTCTAGCTTTCCTATATTCATTAATTATTGACATAAATCTTAGCTCTTAATTTATATATAGTAAGTTTCCTATAAAAAACCCTATAGGGTTTTAATTTCAACTAAAAATTTATTCATGCCTGAAAATGTCCAGAACCTGCCATTTTCAAACAAGAATAAATTAAGTTTCATATAAAACCCTATATCATATTGTAATAATTAATTAATAAGGTTACAATAATTTTATAATATTTTACATAAAGGCGGTATTATTATGACAGAATTCTTTGATGTTAGAGACGAAAGAAATCTTACTATGCTTGTGGATTTTTATGAGCTAACTATGGGAAATGGTTACTTTAATAATAACTTAAAGGATCAAATAGCTTATTTTGATATGTTCTTTAGACGTGTTCCTGACGGCGGTGGCTATTGTATCATGGCCGGAGTTGAGCAATTACTTCATTATTTTAAAAATCTAAAATTCACAAGTGAAGATATTGATTATTTAAGAAGTAAAAATATCTTCACGGAAGAATTTCTTCAATATTTAAAAGACTTCAAATTTTCATGTGATGTTTGGGCTGTACCTGAAGGAAACCCTGTTTTCCCAAATGAACCATTAGTTACTGTTAAAGGTCCAGTTATTCAAGCTCAATTTGTTGAAACTATGGTGCTTCTTACAATTAATCATCAAACATTAATTGCAACTAAGGCTAATAGAATATGTAGAGCTGCTAATGGTAAACCTGTAATAGAATTAGGTTCTAGAAGAGCTCAAGGTTATGATGGCGCAATTTATGGGGCTAGAGCTGCTTTAATTGGTGGATGCGTTTCTACTGCATGTACAATCTCAGAGCAACTATTTAACATTCCTGCAACTGGAACTATGGCTCACAGCTGGGTTCAATTATTTCCTACAGAATATGATGCTTTCAAAGCTTGGGCTGAAACATACCCTGATAATGCTGTATTCTTAGTCGATACATATAATGTTACTAAGTCTGGAATTCCAAATGCTATAAAAGTATTTGATGAAATACTTACTCCAATGGGATATAGACCTAAAGGTATAAGAATTGACTCAGGTGATATAACTTATTTAACTAAGAAATGTAGAAAGATGCTTGATGATGCAGGCTATTCTGACTGTAATATAATTATCTCAAATTCATTAGATGAGTATATTATTAGTGATGTTTTAAAGCAAGGTGCAACTATTGATAGCTTTGGTGTAGGTGAAAGACTTATTACAGCTAAAAGTGAACCCGTTTTTGGAGGAGTATACAAGCTAGTTGCTATAGATAGTGAAAATAGTATAATTCCTAAGATTAAAATAAGTGAGAACAATGAAAAGATAACTAATCCAGGTTTTAAAAAGTTATACAGAATTTTTGATAAAGATTCCCATATGGCAATAGCTGATTTAATAACACTTAATAATGAAATAATCGATGAAAATGAGCCATTAGAGATTTTCCATCCAATTCATACTTGGAAGAGAAAGAAAATAACTAATTTTTATGTAAAAGATATGATGACTCAAATTTTTGACAAGGGAAAATGTGTGTATGATTCTCCATCTGTAATGGATATAAAGGAGTTCGCTGCAAAAGAAACCGAAAAGTTATGGCCAGAGGTACTTAGATTTGAAAATCCTCATACTTATTATGTTGATTTATCTGAAAACCTATGGACTTTAAAGCAAAGTTTACTTCATAAATATTCAAATATATATAAATAAAAAAAGGATGATAATTCATCCTTTTTTTTATTTATATGCAGTTAATTTTGGTAAATGAAGAAGCGTAAATTCTTCATCATAACCGTAGCTATCAATATCTCTCAATGATATTGTTTTAGCTGTAGAAAATTCTTTAAATGGACATATTTCATTCTCTTTCGTCCCAACACTCATAGGACATTCAGAATAACATGCAAATTTTTCTCCGTTAACTGACCAAAATGGACATTGACTCATAAACTCCCCCCCAGATGTAAAGGATATCTACATAATAACAACATTATAATCCAAAGTATAATTAAAATAAAGCTAAATGAGTAAATTTTTGTTATTTATATGTTAAAATTAAGATTTTCGTAATGTCTTTTGTATATTTTTCCATATTTTACTTGAATTTCTTGTTTTTCACTACCGAAATATTTATAATTTCATTCTGAAATGCTTTTAATAGTGCCTTTTCAAGAACCTTTTCTTGATCAAAGTTTTCAATATCATTGCAAACTGCAAAAACCTTATTAGTTTCTCCATCTACATTACTATAAGTAAGAGTAACATTAGGCTTATCATATTCTACATCTAATATTTTTAATCCCCAGGACATCTGAGCAAACTCATTCTCATATTTAAGATATGTTAATTCCTTTAATTTCTTTGTTTCCTTTTTAGGATCTTTAACTATTATTAGTTCATCCCCAACCTTATACTTAGCCATAAATATTGCCTCCTATTTCTTTTGTAAGACCAAATTCATATTATTATCTAATTTTAGATAAAAAATAAAAGAACAGAAAAAACTGTTCTCAAGAAAAATGAAATAAAATGAACATGGAATTTTAAGCATTGTTAATTGTTTAACAACCCTAGGTTCATTCTACCAAAATACTAGATATAATTCAATAGTTTTTTTGTAAATTTTCTGTATTTAATAAAAATACACATTCATTATTAATCAATAACCATTGACAAAGGAGAATTATTATTTTATACTTTAACTATCAATATACGAGGATGGTGAAAATGGATAATATAACCGCTATTTTTAAAGAAAAGAAACTAAAGCTTACTCCCCAAAGAATTGCAGTTTATAAATATCTTAAAGGAACAAAGGAGCATCCTTCAGCAGAAGTAATTTATAAAGCACTTCAAACTGAATATCCAACAATGAGCCTTGCAACTGTTTACAAAGCATTAAAGACTCTTGTCGAAGTAGGCTTGGTTCAAGAAATAAATGTTGGAGAGGGAAACTTTAGATATGATGGTACAGTTTCAGAGCATCCTCATGTTCAATGTATTAATTGTACTAGAGTAGATGATCTTTCTGAATTAGATCTTACTTCTCTAAATGTTGAAGCTGAAAAACATTCAAAATATAAAGTCTTCTCAAACAAAGTATATTTTTATGGTGTTTGTGATGATTGCCAACAAAAATAAAGCTACCTGGTAGCTTTATTTTTTTGCCTTATTATTTATTTGCTGCATCAATAACTTCTTTCCAAGCTTCTCCGGAGTATTTCCCTGAACTTATTTCATTTAATTTATTTTTTATTAGATCCACATATTTTGAAGGCAAATTATAAAAATAGAATAAATTATTTTCATTTGCATTTTTAATCTCTATAGCCATTTCTCCTCTTGTACCTTTAAGTTTTTCATCTAAAGACTTACTACCAGTTATTATACCTTCTTTTGATAGGGTTTCATATGCTTCCTCTTTCATCAAATAATCTATAAATTTTCTCCCGCCTTCTTTATTTTTTCCATTAGCATAAAGAGAAACCATTGCACTTATCCCAGTTGGTGAATAGTTAATATTTTCACTTAAATTTATGTTTGAGTAACTTCTAAGTGGACTATTCTCATTAATATTTTTAGAAAGATATGATGTTCCAAATATAATAGGTATGCTGCCTTTTTCTAGTTCTTTTATTTCATTTATAGATGTTTCCTTAAACAACCCTTTATTAAAATAACCACTATCAACAAAGGATTTCATTGTACTAAACAGAGTTTCCATTTTGGTTATTTTTTGATAATCCTCTTTACCTGACTTATAACTTTCCCTTAATTCACTAGGTAGCAAAAGGTAATTTGCAATATATGTAGATAAAGCTAATTCTACTGTAATATCCTTTGGTAATATATATGGAATCTGTATATTATTGTCTCTAAATCGCTTTAATAATCCTAAAGCTTCTTGAGAATTCTGTGGAACTTTTATACCAAGTTTCCCTAATGCTTCAGGATTATATATAAAGTCAAATGTATATGGAAATAATCCTAGACCATAATATCTGTCATTAACTCTTCCACTAGCTCTATTAATATTATTAAAATTATCACTGAATTTTTCTTGTTCAAATATTTCATCAATAAATCTAAAATTATTATCTTCAGCTATGTCAATAAATGTGTCCCTAGAAGAAATCACTATATCTGGTTCAACTTCTTTATTTTTTATACTTCCATAGATATTAGACTTACTAATAATATCTACCTTTATCTTTGAGTTTTTCTGCTTATATCCTTCAATTAATTTATTTATATTTTCTGGGGCTGTAATTTTATTTTCTTCCATCAAAATCTTAATATTATCATCAACGTTAAGAGTTTGCTTTTTACATCCAAATAAAAAACTCGATATTGATATTATAAGTAAAATTGATACTATCTTTTTCATTTGTACTCCTCCTTTTAATGTTATTTTGCTCAATTATTATGTACTCATACCATTTTTAATATATAAATAGTATAATCTTTCATTCCACTCATATATTTTATAGAGGTGATATGCATGAAATTAAGGGTATTATTTATACATAAAAAACAAATATTTTTTTTATTAATGTTTTTAATCTTATGTTTTATTTCTGTTATACTTTTTAATCTTTTTTCCCAAAAAGAATATGGAGACTCTTTATCAGTTTTTGCTAAAGAAGACTATGAAAAAGGCCTGAAAAAAGATTTGAATGGGGATGGAAAAGAAGATGTTATCAATATTACTACAAAAGATGATAAATATTATGTTGGTGCTACTATAAATAATAAAAGTTATATGCTCTCCCCCGATACCAAACTTGCTTCTTTAGGAAAAGAATATCCTAATTGGGGAATTAGATTATTTATGAAGGACATTTCTAGGGATGGAATTCCTGAGATCTTCTTACAATCTTCTCAAGAAGATACCGCAATTTCTCATATATTTTCATGGACTGGACTTGAATTTAAGGATTATTTTTATTCAACTAATAATGTTATGGGTATACTAAACTCACAAAACAATAAAACCCCAAAGTTTTTCTCTGGAAAAGTTGTAGATGGCCTTTTAACCTTTGATAGTTATATGCTAATTGGTAACAATTTTAAGAATACTTCCTACGATCAGTACACAGTTCCTGGTAGACAATCCGTCACTGAACTAATTGATGCAATAGAAGCTGCTTCAGTTCCATATGAACTTCCAAGTTTTTTCTGTAATTCTACTACAGAAAGTGATGCTGCTCTCTTATGGAAGTTAGATAAAAATGTCTATAGCTATAAGTTTCAAGATGCATTTTTCTTGGATGATAAGTGGGATAAGAATGGAGATATAACTTCTATTATATGGCAGATTAATTTTAAACGAACAAATAAGTCAACATCTAAAAATGACTCTATTATTATAAAGGCAAAGGTTATCCCCTCAAACAAGGATTATAAAGTATCTTCAGTAAGTTTATATGAAAAATAAAAGGCCGCTAATGCGGCCCAAAAAGGGGGATGGGGGGTTTGTTATAAAAAGCTATGCTCTTATAACAAGGAGAAATCTCTCCTTACATTTTTATTATTACCCTAAACAATAAGTTTATTCATTTTATTTAGTATTTAGTCATAAAATTTTCCTTTTTCATACATGTCTATTACCTTATCTAGAAACTTAGCTCTTTGAGTATCTACTATACTTCTTAGAGCTTTTAACATTTGCATATTTCTATCATCATTTGGGTTTTCTTTATAGGTATTATTTACATTATTAAATAAATTATTAAACATTCCTGGATCCATTTGACCTCCAGGATTATTTCCATTCATTTGACCTCCAGAATTATTTCCAGTATTATTACCACTAAGCTGGCTTAGTAATGCTGCAAGTCCTGACATTTCTCCCATGTTATTCATATTAAATCCTTCTGTACCCATTCCACTTAAAATATTCATCATTTGTCCCATGTCAAAATTTCCATTTAATAGCCCCATTAACTGACTTGGGTCAAAGCCCATTGGTCCATTATTTCCAAAAGGAGCATTGTTTCCAAAAGGTGCGTTGTTTCCGAAAGGTGTATTATTTCCATATGGGGCATTATTTCCAGCAGGAGAACCATTAATATTTTCTGATCTATTTCTATGTCTCTTTGACATTACCTTCCTCCCATATATTACTATGTACTATGTATTTATGTATAATGTTATATGTTATATGTTATAAAAATATATTTTTTTGGAGGGCATTGCCCTCCAACTACCATACTTAGTAACCGAATCCGCCTCTTCCTCCGCAACCGCAGCCACAGAGCCAGAACAATAATATTAATATAAATGCTCTGTCATTGCATAGAACGTTTGGTTTACAAAGTATAATTAATAATACTATTAGTGACCAAATATTGTTACTTCCTACACCAACTCCTGCTCCATAAGGTGCTATTCCTTGACCATATGCTGGAGCTACAGCAGTTTCATAGCAATATTCAAATTCATCACATTTATTATGATGTTTACTCATACACAACGCTCCTTTCGCTAAACTACTTCATATCTATAGTTATCTTAGAATATTAGCAGCAATTGTCTCTTCCGCATCCGCCACCAAATCCGCCAAATCCACGGTTTCCACAGCAGCAGAATAGTAAAATTATAATCCAAATCCATGAACAGTTTCCGCCGAATCCGCCGCAACCAAATCCGCCACCAAATCCACCTGGATATCCTCCTGGATAACCCATTCCTGGTCCTGGCATAAATCCATAATTAGGACAACAACATTTTTTACTCATTTATAATTCTCCTTTCAATTTTTAATTTATTATTTTTAAAGTTAATTGAGAAAATTAGCATACATCGTCATCAACACGTCTGTCATCGCAGCAACCATTATTATTTCTTCCACAACCACAAACTACGAATATTAATAGAATTATCCACCACCATGAATTAAATCCACCGCAGCCATATCCGCCTGGTTGACCATAAGGTAGCATTCCATAACCACCTACATTACCGCAACCGCATTTATTTTTCCTACACTTAACTGAGCAAGTATAAAGACCTGGATCATATCCGAATCCTGGATAGCCTCCTACGCCACCAAAGCCACCAGGTCCACCGAAGCCACCAGCTCCACCGCAGCCACATAGTGCAAATAAGATAATTATCCAAATAAAGCTACCACCGAAGAAACCATTATTATTGTTACAATCTCTTCTTTCTGCATTGGATAATCCATTTATGATCTCATTAATATCCATGGAAATCCTCCTCTCATTTTTTTGTATTGTTTAAATTTTATAGTATATACTATTCTTCACGCAAAAAAATGATACAATTTATTGTAATAACATGAATTAAATGGTATGCATGCACATATTTATATATAATGAAAAAAGCTTGCAAGAGTTCCAACTCTTACAAGCCTTTTTTATTATATTTCTTCTACTTCTTCTTTTTCCACTACATCTTTGAAAATAAAATCTATTACTTCTTCTCTCTTCTTTTTATTTAAAGAAGAGAAGAAAAATAATTTATTAGTATTTCCTAAATCTAAAGTATCTCTTATAACTTTTTCACTTTTTCTTAAGTCATTATTAGACAACTTATCACTTTTTGTTGCAACTATAACATAGTCATAGTTAAAATGCTTAATCCAATTAAACATATCTATATCATCTTTTGTAGGTTTATGTCTACAATCAACTAAAAGTACAACTCGCTTAAGTGGTTCCCTATGCATTAAGTAAGTTTCAATTGTTTTTCCCCAACTAGCTAGTTCTTTTTTGGAAACCTTGGCATAGCCATACCCAGGTAAATCCACCAAATAAAAATCCTTATTTATTAAAAAGAAATTTATAAGTCTTGTCTTTCCCGGCGTCCCACTTACCTTTGCCAAACCTCTTCTATTAGTCAAAGCATTAATAATTGATGACTTTCCAACATTTGATCTTCCAACAAAAGCAACCTCTACTCTCCCATCTATAGGATACTGCTCTCTTTTTACTGCAGAGATTATAAATTCTGATTGTTTTATATCCATATTATTCAACTCCAACTAAAGCATTTTCCAGAACTTCTTCTATTCTAGATGCAAATATAAATTTAATCTTATTTTTTACCGACTTAGGGATTTTATCCAAATCTCTCTCATTTTGTTTTGGAACTATCACAGTATCTATTCCAGCTCTATATGCTGCAAGCGATTTTTCTTTTAAACCACCTATTGCTAAGACCTTACCTGTTAAAGTTATTTCCCCAGTCATTGCTACATTATGTTTTACTTTCTTATTTGCTAATGCACTTACTAGTGCAGTAATTAATGTCACCCCTGCTGATGGTCCATCTTTTGGAACAGCGCCTTCTGGTACATGTACATGTACATCACATTTCTTGTAGAAATCATCATTAATACCATACTTTGCTGTATTTCCTCTAACATAAGAATATGCTGCTTTAGCCGATTCCTTCATAACATCTCCAAGCTGTCCAGTTAATTCAAGTTTACCTGAACCTTTCATAACCATGACTTCTACTGGAAGAGTATCCCCACCATAGGCAGTCCACGCCATACCGGTAACTACACCAACTCTATCAGTTTTTTCTATTTTATCATATGTATATATTTTAGTTCCTAAGTACTTTTGAAGGTTGTTTGAAGTAATGGATATAGTCTTTTTATCTTTCTCCATCATCTCTCTTATAGCTCTTCTTATCACCGTACTTATTCTTCTTTCTAGGTTTCTAACTCCAGATTCTCTAGTATAGTACTCAATTATATCTTCTATTGTTCCATCACTAATTTTAATAGAATCTTTTTTAACATTATGCTCTACTAATACTCTTGGAATTAAATATTTTTTTGCTATATTAAACTTTTCTTCGTAAGTATATCCTGATACTTCTATTACTTCCATTCTATCTAATAAAGGTCTTGGAATTGTTTCTAAAGAGTTTGCAGTAGTTATAAACATTACTTTAGATAAATCCATATCAAGCTCTAAGTAATTATCTCTAAAACTTGAATTTTGTGCTGAATCTAGTACCTCTAATAAAGCATCAGAAGGATCACCCTTAAAGTCACTATTTAACTTATCTATTTCATCTAATAAGAATAATGGATTATTAGATTTAGCATTTTTCATACCATAAACTATTCTTCCTGGAATTGCACCTACATAAGTTTTTCTATGTCCTCTAATTTCAGCTTCATCTCTAATGCCTCCAAGAGATATTCTAACAAAATTTCTATTTAAGGCTCTCGCAACCGATTTTGCAATTGAGGACTTTCCTACTCCTGGTGGTCCAACTAAACATAGTATAGGCCCTTTTAAACTTTGACTCATTTTTTTAACTGCTAAATATTCAATTATTCTTTCTTTTACATCTTTAAGTCCATAATGGTCTTCATCCAGAATATCCTTAGCCTTAACTAAATCCAAATTATCTTTAGTAAACTTATTCCAAGGTAATCCTAATACCCAATCCAAATATGTCTTAATAACATTTCCTTCTTGAGAATAACTTGAGGAATTTTTAAGCCTTGTTAACTCATAACTTGCTTTTTCCTTAACCTCTTTAGGTAACTTAGCTTTTTTAATTAACTCTTCATATTTATTTATTTCCCTTTTTTCTTCTTCATCCTCGCCTAGTTCTTCTTGGATGATTTTCAGTTGTTCTCTTAAATAGTATTCTTTTTGTAATTTATCTATTTTCTTTTTAACTTTGAATCCTATTTTCTTTTCTAGCTTTAATACTTCAATTTCATTTTTTATGACTATTAGTAATTTTTCAATTCTTTCTTTCAAATCTATCGCTTCAAGGATTTCTTGTCTAACCTTTTGTTTTAACAATAAATAAGAAGCAACTATATCTGCAAATCTACCTGGTTCATCATCTTCTTCAAAGTCAAGAACCTCATCAGAAGATTTATTGTTAGATATATCTAAAAATTCTCCAAATTCATCTCTTAAGCTTCTTAATGCTGCAATAAATTCTGGATCATCCTTATACTTGTCATAATCATCTTCAATACTTAGTATTTCACCTTGTAAAAATTCTTCTTTTTCTAAGTATTTTAATATCTTTCCTCTTTCTATTCCCTCAACTAAAACTCTAACTACATCACCTGGTAATTTAAGTAATTGTTTTACTATACATATAGTACCAACTTCATATATATCATTTTCACCTGGTTCCTCAACTTTTGCATCTTTTTGTGAAACTAGGAATATTTCTTGCTCTTTTAACATTGCCTCCTCTAAAGCTGCAATTGATTTTTCTCTACCAACATCAAAATGAATAACCATGTTTGGGAAAATTGTTATTCCCCTTAAGGGAATTAGAGGAAGAAGCTTCACATTCTCGCCCATTATATATTTCCTCCTTTAAGATTAATCTACTCTAGTTAAATAATTATACACATAAAGTAGGTACTTTTCAATAATTTTAACACTTCTTCCCTGATATTATCCTCAAAAGTAAAAGGATGTAAATAGAAATGATAAACTGTACTTCGTTATCCTCTCTATTTACACCAATAATTAAAAATCAGAACTTATTTTCTCCTTCTGCATATAAGACTTCTACTGATGTTTTATCATCAATTCCATTCATTTTATCTCCTGTAAGTGCTACCTTTAATACCTCGTCAATTGTCTCAACTGGAACAACCTGTATCCCCTCTATTTTTTTGAAACTCTCATTATAATTTTCCTTAGGTATTACAATAGTTTTAGCACCTGATTTCTTGCCAGCATTAATTTTTGCAATGACTCCCCCAATTGCCTTAATTTTACCTGTTAATGATACTTCCCCAGTCATAGCAACTTTGTTATCTATTGGAATGCTTTTTATTGCACTATATACTGCTGTTGCTATACTCACTCCAGCTGAAGGACCATCCACTATTGTACCTCCAGGGAAATTAACATGTATATTATACATAGATGAATCAATTGCGAAAATATTATCTAGTATACTTAAAACATTTTGTACTGAACAATATGCTGTACTCTTTCGCTTTATTTTCTTATTGTTACTACTTATTTCCTCTTCCTCTACTATTCCAGTTATTTTAATTTTACCATTATTCTTTGTTGTCTTTCTGGCTGTTGCCTCTATTTCTAAAATAGTTCCTAGATTAGCACCATAAACAGCTAATCCATTTACTACTCCAATTTCTGGTCTATCTCCTATCTTCTTATCTGGTCTTGCATTATATTGGCCATTCTCTATTACCCAGTTTATATCTTCAACTAAGATTTCATCTCTATCTTCATTTATGGCTAATCCTGAACATAACTGAATAATATTTACTACTTCTCTACCATTTGTACAATATTTTGCAATTAAATCTAGTCCCTCTTCACTAATATGTAAATTTACTTTATTAACAGAATTCTTAGCTATTATTTTAATTTCATCCTCATCTAATGCTCTAAAGAATATTTCTACGCATCTTGACCTAATAGCTGGAACTATCTCTTCTGGGCTTCTTGTAGTTGCACCTATCAATCTAAAATCTGCCGGTAATCCTTTATCAAAAACCTCTTTAATATAAACAGGCATGTTTGGATCTTCAGAACTATAATATGATGAGTCTAAAAATACTTTTCTATCCTCTAGTACTTTTAATAACTTATTTAATTCAATTGGATGTAATTCGCCAATTTCGTCTAAGAATAAAATTCCTCCATGAGCCTTTGTTACTGCTCCTGGTTTAGGTTGAGGTATACCTGCAACACCTAGCGAACCTGCACCTTGGTATATTGGGTCATGTACAGAACCAATTAACGGATCTGCTATTCCTCTTTCATCAAACCTTATTGTAGTTGCATCAACTTCTATAAATTTTGCTTCTTTATTAAATGGAGTTTTCCCCATTTTAATAGCTTCTTCTAATACTAGTCTCGCTGCAGCAGTCTTACCTACTCCAGGTGGTCCATAAATTATTACATGTTGTGGATTAGGGCCACAGAGTGCTGCCTTTAGTGCTAAAATTCCTTTCTCCTGCCCTATAATTTCATCAAAATTGGTTGGTCTGCTTTTCTCAGTTAATGGTTCAGTTAACTGAATACTTCTCATCTTATCCAACTTTTCCATCTCTTTTTTGTTTTCTCTATCCACAACAACCCTATTTGTTTGACTGGTCTTTGTATTTGCTATCATATACATGAAAAGCATTAGTATTAATACTACCTGCAAAATAACCATAACAGTAATTGCTGACATAAATTACCCTCCCTTCTTAATATTGTTATTATCTCCTTCATTATGGTTTATTATTCCATATTATTTTCATATTTATTGTTAATTTTAGCAACAAAAAATGAGCCAAGCAGAAATCTCATAAAAGATTATCTACTTGACTCATGAAATTTTAAAGATTATATTAAGCAGTTTCTATATCCTTACTTTTCTTAACTCTCTTAGCTTTTGCTTCTTTCTTTTCAGACTCATCACCTAAGATAACAATTGGATCTTTTTTATCAGCGATTGACTCCTTTGTAATAACAACTTTTGCGATATCCTCTCGCGATGGAATATCGTACATTATATTTGTCATTGTATCTTCAATGATAGCTCTTAACCCTCTAGCACCAGTACTTCTTTTAATAGCTTCTTGTGCAATTGCTTTAAGTGCTTCTTCTTCAAACTCTAATTCAACATCATCATATTCAAAAAGCTTTCTATATTGTTTAACCAAAGCATTCTTTGGCTCACTTAATATACTTATTAATGCCTTTTCATCTAATGACTCAAGTGTTACAACTATAGGAAGTCTTCCAACGAATTCTGGAATTAATCCAAACTTCAATAAATCCCCTGGCATAACATCCTTAAGTAGCTTACCTACATCTTTATCAGATTTTGATGAAATTTCAGCTCCAAATCCTATAGAGCTTCTTCTTGTTCTTTTCTCTATAAGTTTATCAATTCCATCAAATGCTCCTCCACATATAAATAAGATATTAGAGGTATTAATTTGTATAAACTCTTGATGCGGATGCTTTCTACCCCCTTGTGGTGGAACAGAAGCCGTAGTGCCTTCAAGAATTTTTAATAAAGCTTGCTGAACTCCTTCACCAGATACATCTCTAGTTATAGAAGGATTCTCAGACTTTCTTGCAATTTTATCTATTTCATCGATGTATATAATTCCTTTTTCAGCTCTTTCAATATCATAGTCAGCATTTTGAATTAGCTTTAGAAGTATATTTTCAACATCTTCACCTACATAACCAGCTTCAGTTAATGTAGTTGCATCTGCAATTGCAAATGGCACATTTAAAAATTTAGCAAGAGTTTGAGCTAATAATGTTTTACCTGAACCTGTTGGTCCTAAAAGAAGAATATTACTCTTCTGAAGTTCTACATCACTATCCTTATCCTTAGCGTTTATTCTTTTATAATGATTATATACTGCAACTGAAAGAGATTTTTTTGCACTATCTTGACCAATTACATATTGATCTAGATGGTTTTTAATCTCTACTGGCTTTGGTAATTCAGTAGCAGTAAACGGAACTGGTTCGTCAAATTCATCTGCAATAATTTCAGAACATAGTTCTATACATTCATCACATATATATACTCCAGGTCCTGCTATTAGCCTTTTTACCTGTTCTTGATTTTTACCACAAAAAGAACATTTTAATTGCTTCTTGTCTTCAAATTTTGCCATCCAATACACCTCACTGCGGCAGTTAAATTATTTATCTTTAACTACTTCATTTTTTCTAATTACCTTATCGATTAAACCATAATCACAAGCTTCTGGAGCAGTCATAAAGTAGTCTCTTTCCACATCTTGTTTGATTTTATCTAAAGACTTACCAGTGTTCTCGCTTAGTATTTCATTTAAAGTATCTTTTATCTTTAAGATTCTTTTTGCATGAATATCTATATCAGTTGCTTGCCCTTGGAATCCTCCTAAAGGTTGGTGAATCATTATCTCACTGTTTGGTAGAGCAAATCTCTTTCCTTTTGCTCCTGAAGATAGTAAGAATGCACCCATTGATGCTGCCATTCCTATACAAATAGTACTTACATCTGGTTTAATGTACTGCATAGTATCATAAATAGCCATTCCAGCTGTAATTGATCCTCCTGGACTATTTATATATAAATAAATATCTTTATCAGGATCTTCACTTTCTAAGAATAGTAGTTGTGATACTATTAAATTAGATGTAGTATCATTAACCTCACCACTAAGCATTATTATTCTATCTTTTAATAATCTAGAGAATATATCGTAACTTCTTTCTCCTCTACTTGTTTGTTCAATAACATATGGCACTAAACTCATTTTAATCCCTCTCTTTCTTTGTTCAATCACCTTTTATTAATATATCCAATTTTTAAGAAAAGTAATTATATTTATATATATATAATTAAATTATATATAACTTTTCCTCATTTGTTAATTAGTTATGTGAAAATAATTGCCAGAAAAAAACTTCTGGCAATTTCATCTTACTATTATTTTATTATTTTACTTTAACATTTTCAACTAATAATTTAACAGTTTTCTCAATTACTGTATCATGTTTTAAAGCTGAAACTTGAGATTTTAAAATTAAGTCTGCCATTTTTTCAGCATCTCCAGCTGAATACATTTTAGCAACTTCCATTGCTTTCTCTTTTAATTCTTCTTCAGTAGCGTCTATAGCTTCTTTCTTTGACACTGCTTCTAATACTAAATCAGTTTTAACTTTCTTAGTTGCTGTTTCTTTCATATAGTCTTTCATTGATTCTTCAGTATTACCTGTGAATTGATAGTATTGTTCTAAAGTTAATCCTTGATATTGTAATCTTTGTTCTAAATCTTTAATCATAGATTCTAATTCCTTAGTAATCATTGCTTCTGGAATTTCTACTTTAGCATTATCAACCACTTTATTAATTACAGCTTCTTCGAATTCTTTCTTTTCTCTTTCAGCATTTGCTTCTGTTATGTTCTTTCTAACATCATCTTTAACTTCAGCAATTGTATCGAATTCTGAAACTTCTTTTGCAAATTCATCATCTAATTCTGGTAATTCTTTTACTTTAATTTCTTTAACAGTTACTTCGAATTTTGCAGGCTTTCCATTTAAATCTTCTTTTCCGTAGTTTTCTGGGAATGAAACATTAATATCCTTGCTTTCTCCAGCTGCTAAGCCTACTAATTGATCTTCGAAATCTCCAATGAATGTTCCTGAACCTATTTCTAATGAATAGTCTTTTCCTTCTCCACCTTCAAAAGCAACTCCGTCTATGTATCCTTTAAAGTCAATAACTGCTATATTTCCTTTTTCAACAGTTCCTTCTGCTTTAGTTTCTACTCTTGCATTCTTTTCTTGCATAGAAACTAATCTCTTATCAACTTCTTCTTCTAATACTGGGTAAGAAACTTTCTCTACTTCTACACCTTTGTATTCTCCAAGTTCAACTTCTGGATATACAGTTACTTTTGCAGTATAAACTAAATCTTTTCCTTCACCAACTTCAACAACATTTATTTCTGGAAAATCAACTGGTGATATTTCATTATTTTTTAATGCTTCTGGATATGATTCATCCATAGCAATATTTATTGCATCTTCAAGTAATGCTTCTACTCCATAGTATTTTTTTACTATTTGCATTGGTACCTTTCCTTTTCTGAATCCAGGTACATTGAATTTCTTTTGATTCTTTTTAAACGCTTTATTTAAAGCTTCGTTGAACTTAGCAGCCTCAACTCTTATTTCAAGCTCAACAACATTAGTTTCTATTTTTTCCATTTTAACTTCCATTACTTTTCCTCCTGATTTTCTCGCCTTTAGAAAATAGTTATTTTAACTAGGTTATTATATCATAGATACTTTAAAATTATCAAATATTTTAGAAAAACTTTCTAAAATTAAATATTTAATCATTTTTTACTATATTATTTCTTATTTACTATTGTGGTGTTACATTTCCATCTGGCATTAACAGTGATGTATTATTATCAATAGCTACTTGGATTCCACCATCTTTTAAATTGCCAAGAGAAACATTTTTGCCTTTTAGATTCCAAACAGCTTTATGCTCTCCAGTCCCTAAATCAATTATCCAAACGTAAGTATCCAATTCGCCAGTCCCGAAATAGGGAAGTTGACTCAAGTATGCAATATGTGAATCATCTATAAATCTAGCATCTTTGCACCATACATATCCACTGTAGGTTGATAACATTTTATCTTTTGGAAATGACTCACCTTTACTAGTTACATATTCTGGCTTTGTTATTACAGTTTCTTTACCATCTGTATTATAAGTTTTAATGTCTTGTGTTAGATTATCCATAACAAGTATCAACTTTGATGATGGGTTAATTTCAGCATTTCCGGCATTTGATGAACCTGAAACAAATTTATATACTCTATTGCTTCCATCCCCCTCATATATAGCTTTTAATACTTCTCCATTTGAAAGTTTAATATCCATTGATTTTTCTTGAACAGCTTCTTCTTTATTAGTAGTAGTCGGCTGATTTGTTTCAGCTGAATTACTTTCCTGCTTTGTTGTATCTTCCTTAGTAGAATTCTTATCTGCTTCTTTATTCTTATCTTTAGCAAATATTGAAGTTATGCTATTTTTTGCGTAGGATAAAAATTTAATTGCCTTAGTGTTAAAAATAACACCTACTGACACTAATAATATTATAATTATTGAAAAGATAATTGTATTTCTTCTTCTCTTCATTTTTCTTTCATATTCTCTACTAAAAATACTTGGCTTTCCCAAAGTTATTCCCTCCTAGCTGTTACTCCTAACATGTATATTATACCTTATAGATATAGAAATACTAAATATTTTTCTATTTATATATATTGCATTAAAGAATTTACATACCACTTCAACTCTTAGACGTTTCAACTAAGAGTTACACCATGAGATGTAATATGATTTTTGCATTATATTAATTAAATTCTCTTGATATTAATATCAAAGATTCCTAAGTTTGAATTAATTTGGAAATGATAATTTACAATTTATCATCCCTATCTATCTATATTGTAATCTATCTCTTTTTACTTTTGCAACAACCACCTGAAGAACAACCACAAGAAGCAGATAGTCCAAGTTCCTTCATTTCTTCTAACGTTAGATTCACAACATTTTCAGTCATCTCTTCATAATCTGGAGTATCCTTAAGCAGAGATTTTCTTTCAATATTTATCATATTTCCTCCTGAAATTTCAAATTTTTTTTAACTTTATACTTTAAATTCATTACCTTTCTTTAAATATTTTACCCTAATTTCATATAAATTCATATTTTTTTATTGAAATTGTTGATTTTAATGAAAAAGTTAGTATAATTAAAATTGTAATTATAATTAAACACTTGTTAATGGATATTATACTAACCCTAAAGATACATATCTACAATTGTTTAATAACCCACACCAATCTAATGATTTACATTAGAATTTATTAAACCCCACACAGTTCATTTATTCCCTTTCTTAAATGAACTTAGCTTTCCTGTGCATTAGTTTGTACAGGAATATTTTTTTACTCATTTAAAGAATTTATAACATTTTAAAGTTTTAAATAATCTTATATTTTTTTATAAATAACCCCCAAAATGTTTGTCCATTTTGGGGTTTATTATTATAAACTCAAATAGTTTGCTGGATTAACAGGTACGCCATTTATTCTAATTTCAAAATGAAGATGAGGTCCTGAACTAAGTCCAGTACTTCCCACATATGCTATAACTTGTCCTTGTTTTACTTGTTGCCCTACAGATACTATGTAATTTCTTGTATGTCCATACATGGTTTGTTGGCTATTTCCATGATTTATTACTACCATATTCCCATAAATAGAATTCGTCTCTGCTGCAACAACTGTACCATCCTTTGCTGCTACTATAGGAGTTCCTAATGATGCCCCTAAGTCAACCCCCGTATGATTACTTGGTTTTCCAGTTACAGGATGTATTCTTGGTCCAAATGGACATGTAACAGGTCCAGAAGTAGGTCTAACAAACCCTTGTGAGTTGCTTGAACCCACATTTCCAGTATTCCCTTTATTTAAATTTGCAATTGCATTATCTAATTGCTTTTGAATATCCTGTTCCCTTGATGCTAGTTCATTATACATCTTTTGTTTTTGATCCTTTAAATTTTGTAATGAACTTTTGTCTGCTTCTAACTTATTCTTTTCATCTACATATACCTTTTGAGCATCAACAACCTCTTGCTGCTTTGTAAGTACCTGTTTTTTTTGATCATCTAAAACAGATTGTTTTTCCTCTAAATCAGCCTGCTCTGATGAAAGAGCTTTCTTAGCCTTGTCCACTTCTTCAATAGTATTTTTATCTGTTTCTATTATCTTGCTTACAGCCATGAATTTTGAAATAAAGTCTCCAACATTTCGACTTTGTAGTAAAACTAAAAATAATTCACCCTCATAATTACTTTTGTACATATTCCTAAGTCTGCTAGCCAAAAGCTTTTCTTTTTCTTCCTTTTCTTTTGTCTTTTTCTCTATATCTTGTTTTTTAGCATCAATATCCTTCTGAACTTTAGTTAAGTTACCTTGAATAGAATTGATTTGTGATTGTAAGTCATCTATTTTACCTTGATACGAGTTTACACTTTGTTCAGTTTGACTCAATTCAGAATTTTTCGCATCAATTTGATCCTTAACACCTTCTAAATCCTGAGATGCTTTATTTTTATCATTTGTTATTGCATCTTTTTGTTGCTGCAATGAGTTAACAGTCTCAGCATGTACATAATTTACAGGGATTATAGCTACTCCTAGAATTAAACTAATACTTAATGCTACTATTTTCTTTGCCATTCTTTACCCCCCAAAAATTTCACTCTCCATATATTATAACAAAAAGATTTATATTTTTCACATTATTCGATAAGTTTTAATTAAATTTAATATTTTATACGATTTTTTGTCTAATTAAATCATTTATAAATTTATTCTTTCCTTTTTATCAAGGTATGTTGTAGCCCAATATCAATGTTGTTAATCATTTCTTAATATACTTATAATACATTCTTAATGTAATTACCTTATACTATCTGTAGCACCCTAGGTGCAATTTCCATACTTTTTAATTATCACATACATTTTATAGAGGTTCTACTTATATGTAGGCCTCTCTTTTTTCTTCAAAAAAAGAAAATTCTCTGATATTAAATTCAGAGAATTTTCTATTAAAATTTATTTATCTACTAATATAATGTGTGTGCAATATTTCGTGGGCCTTTTCACTATTAGGTTTGATCAAATAGCTCTTATATACTTTCTTTATCATTGGGTTCTCATGAGATTTTCTTATTTTTTTGTCCAAGTCTTCACTATATAGAACCTCAGCTCTCTTCCTTAAGATATCTCTATTTCCCCTTATGAAAGGCTGACCCCCTCCATCAATACAACCAAACGGACACGCCATAACTTCGATCATTGAGTATTCATTGGTTCCATCTTTGATTGATTCCATAAGCTTTCTTGCATTTCCTAAACTACTTGCTACTGCTACCTTTAATTCTAAATCCCCAATTTTAACTTTGGCGCTCTTTATACCCACAAATCCTCTAACAGCTTTAAACTCTATATTTTCTAAAGTTTCTCCTGTTACCCATTCATGTGCAGTTCTTAATGCCGCCTCCATTACTCCACCAGTATTACCAAAAATAACTCCAGCACCACTTGATTCACCTAATGGATTATCAAAGTCTTCATCTTCAAATTCTTTCAAATCTAATCCAGCACTCTTTATCATGCTGCTCAACTCTCTAGTAGTTATTACTATATCTACATCTCTTATTCCATTAACTTCTAATTCTTCTCTGCTGGCCTCAAACTTTTTAGCTGTACAAGGCATAACAGATACTACTATCATATTTTTAGGATCAACACCTATTTTCTCAGCTAAATAACTCTTTGCAATTGCTCCGAACATCTGTTGAGGAGATTTACAACTTGATGGTAAGTTTAAAAATTCTCCATAATTATGCTCTAGGAACTTAATCCAACCTGGGCAGCAACTAGTTAAAAGTGGTAAGTTTTTGTTTTCTTTTATTCTATTAATTAACTCAGTAGCCTCTTCCATAATAGTTAAATCTGCAGCAAAATCGGTATCATATACTTTTTTAAATCCTAAAGCTTTAAGTGCTGATACCATTTTACCAGTTACATTTGTTCCTGGCTTAAATCCAAATTGCTCTCCTAATGAAGTTCTAATAGCTGGTGCAGTTTGAACTATTACATACTTATCTTCATCATCTAGAGCATCCCATACTCTGTCTTCATCGTTTGCCTCTCTTAATGCGCCAGTTGGACATACAGCAACACACTGACCACAATTAGTGCAATTTGTATCTGCTAATGGTTCTAAGAAGGCAGTGGACATAATTGTGTCAAAGCCTCTTGAAACAGGACTTAATACATTCACTGTTTGAATATTGTTGCATACACTCACACATCGTCTACATAATATACATTTATCAACGTCTCTTGTTATAGCAACTGAGGAGTAATCCGTTGGAACTCTATTCATTTCTCCTTCATATCTAATATCTCTTATATTTAAATCAGAGGCTATTTTCTGAAGTTCACATTTCAAGTTCTTTTGACACT
The DNA here is from genome assembly GCF_016765615.1 of Clostridium paridis. Taxonomy (GTDB): domain Bacteria; phylum Bacillota; class Clostridia; order Clostridiales; family Clostridiaceae; genus Clostridium_T; species Clostridium_T paridis. The sequence continues at coordinate 712,621 of NZ_JAESWA010000022.1, forward strand.
TTAAGCAGTCTTGAGGGTGATCTGATAATAGTAACTCAACTATAGTTTTTCTTGCATTTGCCACCTTTTGAGTATTAGTTTTAACAGACATATAAGGTGACACTGGTGTAGAACATGCTGCGGCTAAGTTTTTCCTTCCATCAACCTCTACAACACAAACTCTACAGGATGAAGTACAACTTACATGTTCTCCATCTTGAAGCCTCAAATGGCAAAGTGTTGGTATTTCAATATTTAATTTTCTTGCAGCTTCTAAAATAGTAGCTCCCGGTTGTACCTCAACAACTTTTCCGTTTATAGTTAATTGAACTAATTCCATATCTCTCATCTCCCTCTAAACCAAGTCAATGGCTTTTACTGGACACCCTTCAAAACAAGTTCCACATTTAATACATTTATCTTCATCTATGAAATGTACTTCCTTCAATTTTCCTGATATACACTTAACAGGACATAATCTACTGCATTTTGTACATCCTATACATTTATCTGTTATCTTGTATCTAACTAGCTTTTTACATTTTCCTGCAGGACATCTCTTATCATTAACATGAGCATCATACTCATCCATAAAATATGTCATAGTACTCAATACTGGATTTGGTGCAGTTTGCCCAAGCCCACAAAGAGAAGTATCTTTTATTATTTTTGAAAGATCTTTAAGCTTTTTCAAATCATCTTTAGTTCCTTTTCCTTCTACTATTTTATTTAACATCTCTAAAAGTCTTTTATTTCCTACTCTGCAAGGAGTACATTTTCCACAGGATTCATCAACAATAAATTCTAGATAGAATTTAGCAATGTCAACCATACAATTATCTTCATCCATTACTATCATTCCACCAGATCCCATCATAGAGCCTATTGCATTTAATGATTCATAATCTATAGGCAGATTTAATAAAACAGATGGAATACACCCTCCTGATGGCCCTCCTGTTTGAACTGCTTTAAATTCCTTATTATTCTTTATTCCTCCCCCTATTTCGTAAATAATTTCTTCTAGGGTTATTCCCATTGGAACTTCCACAAGCCCTACATTATTGATTTTTCCTGCTAAAGCAAAAACTTTAGTTCCTTTTGATGTATTAGTTCCTATTGAACTAAACCAAGCAGCTCCATTGTTAATAATTGCAGGAACATTAGCAAATGTTTCAACATTATTAACTGAAGTAGGCTTCTCAAAGAGTCCTTTTTCAGCTGGGAAAGGTGGTTTAGTAGTAGGTTCTCCCCTTGACCCTTCTATTGAATGCATCAATGCAGTTTCTTCTCCACAAACAAAAGCTCCTGCTCCATATCTTATATCTATATCAAAACTAAAATCACTACCTAGTATATTTTCTCCTATTAATCCAAGCTCCTTTGCCTGCTTTATTGCTATCATAAGTCTATGAACCGCTAATGGATATTCAGCTCTAATATAGATAAAACCCTTGCAAGCACCTATTGCATAACCAGCTATAGCCATAGCTTCAATTATGTTATTGGGGTCTCCTTCTAATATAGATCTATCCATAAAAGCACCTGGATCCCCTTCATCTGCATTACAAATTATATATTTTATTTCGTCCTTAGATGCCCTTGCAAAACTCCACTTCTTTCCTGTAGGGAAACCTCCACCACCTCTTCCTCTTAGTCCAGAATCAGTGATTTCCTTAATTACATCCTCAGGAGTCATCTCTGTGAGTACTTTACCTAGTGCTAAATAACCTTTTGCAGCTATATATTCATTGATATTTTCTGGATTTATTACTCCACAATTTCTTAGTGCTATTCTTTTTTGCTTTTTATAAAAACTCATTTCATCTTGTCTTTTAACTTTTTGTTTTAAAGTTGGCTCTTCATATAATAATCTTTCTACAACATTACCATTTATGATATGTTCTCTGACTAATTCCTCTGCGTCCTCTGGTGTTACATGAACGTAAAATGTATTGTCTGGCATAAACTTAACTATAGGTCCTTTTTCACAAAATCCAAAGCACCCAGTCATTTCTACATTTACCTTATTAGAAAGATTGTTTTTTTCAACCTCTTCCTTAATATTTTTAATTATTTCATCTGCTCTTGCAGATTTGCAACCAGTTCCTCCACACACCAATATATCAATTTCATGTTCACTTTTGTGCTTTTCAATATTGTTTTCATCGGAGGTTCTTAAACTCAAAAGCTTTTTACATTCTTCATGGAATAGCTTTAATTCCGTATATGATTTTATCTTATCCATCATATATCCTCCACCTATTCAACATATTCTTGAATTAATCTATCAACGTCTTTTCTATTAAAATGTCCATATACTTTTCCATTTACTGAGACTACTGGAGCTAACCCACAAGCACCCACACACCTTAATGTATCTATGGTAAATTTACCATCTGCTGTAGTTTCACCTTCATGGATTCCTAACTTCTTTTCAAATTCCTCTAATACCTCGCCTGCTCCTCTTACAAAGCATGCAGTTCCAGTACAAACATTTATTACATATTTACCCTTTGCAGTTGTTGAGAAGAATGAATAAAAAGTAACAACTCCATATACCTTTGAATATGGTAAGTTTAGTTTTTCAGCTACAAACATCTGCACTTCTTTTGGTAAATACCCAAAAATCTCTTGAGCCTTGTGTAAGATAGCGATTAATTGTGATTTACTAGAGCCTTGCAATTTAATAAATTCGTCAAGTTCATTATATTTTTTTTCTGATAATTCATTTGAACAGCACATATACTCACTCCTTCCATAACTATATATTTGACATCTACCAAATAATTCCTGCTAATTTTTTCACAATTATTTGAATTTTCAAACTTTTTCACTTTACATTTTATTTTGAACCTTCTCTATATAGAATAAACTTTTAAAAATAAAAAAAGAAAAGGCATTTTTTTATAAATACCTTTTCTTTCAAAACATTTTATATATAATGCATTAAAGAATTTACATGTTACTTAGGACTCTTAGACGTTTAAACTAAGAGTTCCATGAGATGTAATATGATTTTTACATTATGCACTATAATGTATCTTGTCCTTCTTCCCAATTAATTGGGCAAAGTCCATTAGTTTTAAGTGCTTTTAGCACTCTAATAGCTTCCTTAGTATTTCTTCCTACATTCTTATTATGATAAAGTGCATATTGTACAATCCCTTCTGGATCTATTATAAATAGCCCTCTTAAAGCTACTCCTTCTTCTTCAATAAGTACGCCTAAATCTCTAGATAGGCTCTTAGTGATATCAGATGCTATTGGGAAATTAATTTTTCCAAGACTACTTTCTATCCATGCTTTATGTGAGTGAACACTATCGACGCTAACTCCTAAAATCTCTGCATCTTCTGACTTAAATTCTTCTATAGCTTGTGAGAATCCAGTAATCTCTGTAGGACATACAAAAGTAAAATCTAATGGATAGAAAAATAATACTAACCATTTTCCTTTATAATCCCCTTTGCTTACGCTAATAAAATCACTTCCATCACCTTTAACTGCTTCAAGCTTAAAATCAGGTAACTCTCTGCCTACTAATCTTTCCATAATAATACCTCCTATAACTGTAAAATTGTCTAACACAATTAAAGCACATATTATTTATTTTGTTAAACAGCAAAATCCCTGATTATAGCAATATATCTTCCTGTAGATACTATATACTCCATAATAATACTTATTGATAATTATTATTAATTAATATTATATATTGTTTATACTCTTTATTATCCACTTATTATCTTTATATTCACATGTAGTCATGAAAGTCTTTTCTTTCTTCTCTTTATTTATTGATATTCCAATAAAATCTTTTCCTGTACTGTATTCTATTTTAACTTTTACATTTCCAGAGTAGACTTTACCATCAAAGTTAAAGGAATCCTTCTCTATTTCGCAATCAATTTTATCCATGCTATATATATTTTTTAATAAAAAGTATTTCTTCGTTAAATCTGAATATAATAAAAACTTCTGATCTTCTGAAACATTTTCTATAAGATTGCTGTCTTCTTTATTTAATGCATTTATAACACTTTCATAAAAGCTAGTTACATTCTTAGTTATATCTTGTTCAGCCTTATCATTTATCATCTGAATTTTTGGTGTTATCTCTGGAAATTTCCCAACTTCAATTTCTTCACTTTGAATTTCTCCCCAAGGGAATGTGAATTTAAAATACAATTTATTTTTCTCATCAATTGGGAAAAAACTATAATTTTTAATATCCTTAACTGTTTTATTAATATCTTTATTATTAATATAAACTTCTCCTTCTTGATATGGGGAATTTATTATTGTTATTGCATTTCCTTGAAGTTCAAAATCTACTGATTCATCCTTGAATAATGATATTTCCTTGCTACCCTTAGCTTTTCCATAATCATCTCCAGCTATAGCATTAATCGTATATATTCCTGGGAGCTTATCTTTAATGATCAATGGTTCATCACTTTTTGTATTGCCAACATCTTTGCTATCTATATCTATTTCTGATGGATAATTTGTACTTATCTTAATTTGAAATCCTTCTGACTCCAAATAATATCCTTCAAAAATTAATTTTTTCTTATTCTTCAATGTAATCCCCAAAGCTTTTCCATTATCTTTAATATTCTTGATAAATGCATCCCCATTCTTTTCTCTTGATAAATAATCTAACAGTGGCTTTACTTCCTCGCTTGTGACCTTCTTACCATTTACCGTTATTAATGAGGAGAATTTCTTAACATCATTGTTAGCAATAGATTTTTCCAAGGAATTAAGAAAGTACTTTTCTGTACTTCTGCTATACTGAGCTACATAAATAAGTGATATTAAAATTATCGCTATAACTGGAACTATCACCTTATAATATTTTTTAAAAACTACTATGCCTATGTCTTTTCCATGTAGGATATAATTTTTAAAGTTTATTAAATACTTCCTCATTTTACTCTCCCTAACTTACTCCAAAATATCTATCATCCATTTTTCACACTCAACACATTTATATATTCTTATTACAAATAACTCTAAATTTTCAGGTTCAGAGTCTAATTCTTCAGTTAATAGGAATTCATCTTCTTCGTTAATGAATCCTTTTATTTCTGCAAAATAATTCTCTTTTGTTTGGAAACAACAGTCATTATTATCTACACAACTTATTTTTTCTAAACTAAGCGCCTCTTGGAATTCCTGTATTATTGGTATTATATCCACATATTCTGAATAATCATCCTGAAACTCCTCTTTATAAAACTTTACTCCATCAATTTCAAATAACAACATTTCTACACTGCCTTTCTTTTCTGATTTATTATCTATAATACCACAAATTTCATTAATCTTTATACATTCTTAAGCTTTTTTTAACTAAGCTTTAAGGTTTTTGTAACCTTTTTATAAGGTATTCAATGTATAATATGTATATAAGATTTAATTTTCCCTATAATTTAATGGAGTTCTGAGTCCCCTCTCAGAACTCAAAGAAGCTCCTTTTGGGGCTTTTTTTATTGTATATAATTATATAACTAGTATGATATAATCTAATTATTAAGAATTAGGAGGAAAATAATGATTTTTGATAACCATATGCACACTATATTTTCTAGCGATTCTAAAATGAAAATTGAAGAAGTTATAGAAGAAAGTAAAAATAAAAATCTTGCTGTTACTCTTACTGAACATATTGATTTAGATTTTCCTGATCCTGCACTATTTAGGTGCGATGTACCTAAATATATTAAAACCTATGAGCCCTATAGATCTGAAATACTTAAACTAGGAATTGAGATAGGACTTAATTCTTCATTTGTTAGTGATTATACCAACATAATTAATTCAAATCCCTTTGATTACGTTATTGGCTCAGTTCATATGGTAAATGGTAAAGACATTTATGTAGATTTTTATAATCCTGAAAAAAGCAAAGATGAACTTTATATAGAATATTTAGTTGCTATGGAGAAGCTTGTTGACTCATTTGATTGCTTTGATGCACTTGGTCATATCGATTATGCGTGCCGCTATGCTCCTTATGAAGATAAAGAAATCCATATAGAATTGTATGGTGAATATATTGATAATGTTTTAAAAAAGCTCCTATCTAAAGATAAATTGTTAGAACTAAATACAAGAATGTTACATGAAAAAGAAAGATATATATCTTTATATAAAATTTTTAAAAGATATAAAGATTTAGGCGGTAAATATGTAACCTTAGGTTCGGATGCTCACGGAAAATCAGCAATTGGTGTTAATTTTAAAGAAGCTAATGAGCTAATTACATCTATTGGACTTAAGGCTGTTCACTTTAGTGAACGTAAATTAGAATATTAACTAAAAGACATCCTTAAGAACTATTAATTCCTTTAAGGATGTCTTTTTTATGCAATTTATTTTATTTCATTTACTATTTTTACAACTTCTTTTGCAATATAATCAGCATCTTCTAATTTTAATGTTGAATATACAGGAAGTGTTATTTCATTTTCATATTGAGCATATGCATTTGGATAATCCTTGATATCTAATCCTAAGTTTTTATAAAGAGTTAGCATTGGAAGTGGTTTATAGTGTACATTTGTTCCAATACCTAATTCAGCTAATCTATAAATTAATAGATTTCTCTTAGTCTCATCAAATCCTTTTATTCTCAAGGTGTATAAATGATATGAAGATTCTGTTCCCTCATCATTCTTACTTGGCGGTAAGATTGCCCATTCATAATCTTTTAGTATATTAGAGTAGGTATTAAATATATCTGCTCTTTTTCTTAGCATATCTTCATATCGAGTAAGCTGAACAAGACCAATAGCTGCACTCATGTCTGTCATGTTGCATTTAAATCCATCAGTTACAATATCATATTCCCATGCACCTAGCTTTGTTTTAGATAGAGCATCTTTTGTTTGTCCATGAAGGGATGTTGTCTTAAATTCTTTAAACAAATCTTCTATTCCATAAAAATTATTATTATTAAAAGTAAGTGCTCCTCCCTCTGCAGTAGTTAAGTTCTTTACTGCATGGAACGAAAAGCTGTGGAAATCACATTGTCCTCCAACCCTCTCACCTTTATACTTTGCTCCAAAGGAATGGGCTGAATCACATAGAATTACTATATCTTCTCTCTTTTTAGCTTTTAATATTTCTTTTATTGCATCATAATCGCATGGGAAACCGCCTAAATCCACTGGCATTATTACCTTAGTTTTAGGTGTTATAGCAGCTTCTAATTTATTTAAATCCATAAAAAATGAATCTTTTTCAACATCAACTAAAGTTGGAATAATTCCTCTATGAACAGCAACACTTGAAGTAGCTGTATATGTATATGGTGTTGAGATAATTTCATCTCCTGCTTTTATATCAAGTATCTTTAAAACTAATTCCATTGCTGCAGTAGCTGAATTTAGGGCAACTGCCTTATTTACTGATAAATATTTTTGTATCTCTTCTTCAAACTTCACAAGCTTTGGGCCTGATGTGATCCAACCTGATCTTAAAACTTCTGCAACAGCCTCAATTTCGGCTTCTGTTATATCTGGCGGCGAAAATGGTATACTTTTTCTGTTATCCATCTTGTTATTCTCCTTTAATTCTAGATCTAAATTTAATTTACTAAACAAATCCATTTTATATCAATTCGATTAATTTGTCATTTATGTATTTAATTAAAATATGCTAATTTCCACTATTTTAGCTAATATCATTAGATTTAATTTGTTTTTAATACTTATTATATTATATTCCAATAGGTTGAATTATTGGTAATATTTTATCATAGTGAAAATTAATAATTATTTTAATGATATTCTATTTTTATTATGTTAAAATGTTTTTAGTTTGTATTTTGCATGTAATCATTTTCTAATACTATCTTGGAGGGGAATTTTTTGATAAACAAAAGCTTTAATTATAAATCCATTATTCAATTTATTACTTATGCCTTAGTTGGAGCATCCAATGTAATAATAGATTTAATTGTACTTAATATACTATGGTTTGCTTCAGGTATGTATATAGGCAGAATCAATTATCTTTTTAAGTTAATTTCGTTTGCGGTATATTCTACTACTGGATATTTACTTAATAAGAAATATACTTTTAAAACAAAAGCTTCAATAAAATCTTACTTTAGTTATATTTCCCTTTTAGCAGTATTAAGCTTAATGGATGCTATTATTTTAGTTAAACTAACAAGATTAAACCCTTTCCACTTACATAGAGGCATGAATGCAAACCTATCAGCCTTTACTGCTGCTATGGCAACAGGCTTGATTGGTTTTATAATTAATAAGTTTATTATATTTAGAAAGAAGTCACACAAAGAACATCCAAATGAAATGGGTGAACTTCACTAAATTTTTGTACATTCCAAAAATCCCTCCATATTTTATCATATGGGGGGATTTTCTAATATCTTTATAGATTTTTTACTTCTTTTCTTTCGCCTTTAAAATTGCCTATCTTCTCACTTCTTTTTTTCAATTCTTCTTCTACTGCTTCTAGTGGTATATCTAGTTCTGCCATTAGCACTAATAAATGATAGGTTAGGTCACATATTTCTGCTACTTGATCTTCTTTGCTATCTCCTTTTGAGGCTATAATTACTTCTGTACTTTCCTCACCTATTTTCTTTAATATTTTATCCAAGCCTTTTGAAAATAGATATTTAGTATATGATTCTTCTTCGCCATCTTCTTTTCTAGATAAAATAAGTTTATATAAGCTTTCTAATTCACTTTTCATATCCTTCCCCCATCTATTTTATTGAAAAAGCAACTATTTTTCCCCGTATGGCATGCTGGACCTTTTGGCTCAACCATCACTAATATTGTATCTCCATCACAATCATAGTACATTTCTTTTACAAATTGTAAATTACCTGAAGTTGCTCCTTTATTCCAATATTCATTTCTACTTCTTGAATAAAACCACGTGGTTCCACTTTCTAAAGTCTTATTAAGACTTTCTTTATTCATATATGCTAGCATTAACACTTCTTTTGTTTTATAATCCTGAACTATTGCTGGTACAAGAGAATTACCTTTGTCAAAATCAATTTTCTCTATATCAAACATAAAATCTCCTTTATTTTCTCATAGGAATTTTTCTTTCTCTTAAATAATCTTTAACTTCATTTATTCGAAGTTCCCCATAATGAAATAGAGACGCAGCTAATGCAGCATCAGCTTTCCCACTTTCGAAGGCTTCATAAAAATGTTCTAAACTTCCACAACCTCCAGAGGCTATAACAGGTACGTTAACTATTTCATCAACCTTTGCAAGAAGTTTATTATCAAAACCTTCCTTTGTTCCATCTCTATCCATGGATGTTAGAAGTATTTCTCCTGCCCCAAGCTTTACCCCTTCTTCAATCCAACTAAGAACGTCTAAGCCAGTATCTATTCTTCCTCCATTTACAAACACATTCCATCCAGTATTATCAGTTCTTCTTTTAGCATCTACTGCAAGTACTATACACTGAGAGCCAAAGTAATAGGATCCTTCTTTAATCAGTTCCTTATTTCTCACTGCAGCAGAGTTAAGAGATATCTTATCTGCACCTGCTCTTAATATCCTTCTAATGTCATCTACTGAAGTTAATCCCCCTCCTACAGTAAAGGGAATAAATACTTTTTCAGCAGTTCTTCTAACCACATCCTCCATTATTCCTCTTCCTTCATGAGTTGCCTTAATATCTAAAAACACTAGTTCATCAGCACCTTCATTACTGTAGTATTCTGCGAGTTCTACTGGGTCTCCAACATTTATAAGTCCTTTAAAATTAATTCCCTTAACAACTCTTCCCTTATCTACATCTAGACAGGGAATTATTCTTTTAGTATGCATAATATCCCTCCTAGGTTATTTAACTAAATCCAATGCATCTTTCAATGAAAGTTCTCCTGAATAAATAGCCTTTCCAGTTATTGCCCCATATATATCTAGTTCCTTTAGTTTTTGAATATCTTCTATATTTTTAACTCCACCAGAAGCTGTAATTTTTATATTTACTTCCTCTTTTAGCCTCTTTAACATTTCAAGATTAACACCTTGAAGGGTTCCATCTCTGCTTATATCTGTAACAATAATATTATCTACGCCGTAGTCTGCCATAGTTTTGCTAAAGTGAATATAGTCTAAATTACTTTCTTTAAGCCATCCATTACCGCAGACCTTTCCATCTCTAGCATCAATTCCTACTATAATAGCATCTCCATATTTATCTAATGCTCTTAATAACAATTCTTTATCTTCAATTGCTGCTGTTCCTAGAATAACCTTATCTACTCCATTAGATAGAAGCTTATCTATTCTATCAAGGTTTCTTATCCCTCCACCTACTTCAATAGACATATCTAAGTCTTTTGCAATCTTTAGAATAATCTCCTCATTTATTCCTGTTCCTTCCTTTGCTCCATCTAAATCAACCAAATGAAGATTAGTTGCTCCTAAGCTTTGAAATTCTTTAGCTTGATCGAATATATCCTTTGCTACGATTTCCTCTTTAGAATAATCTCCTTGATATAATCTAACAGCTTTTCCACCTCTAATGTCTATGGCCGGTAATATTATCATTAAATCAACTCCCTAAAGTTTTTTAATATCTTAAGTCCTACTTCTCCGCTTTTTTCTGGATGAAACTGTGCTCCGTACACCTTACCTTTATTAACTATCGCTGGTATTTTATTTTCTCCATAATTACTATAGGCAATAAGATTTTCATCTTTTATATTTTCTCCTTGAAATGAATGAACAAAATATACATAGCTCTCAACTTGTAACTCTTCCATTATTTTATCTTGCCTATTTACCTCTAAGGAGTTCCACCCAATATGCGGTATCTTAACACTGCTTTCTTTAAGTTTTTTGACTTCTCCTTGTATTATATTTAACCCTTCACATTCTTCGCCCTCATATCCTTTTGAGAATAATAATTGCATACCTAAACATATTCCAAGCATAGGTTTGCCCTTGTCCACTTCTTCCAGAATTATTTGGTCTAAATTATATTCTTTTAGATTTTTCATAGCATCAGGAAATGCGCCTACTCCTGGTAACAATATTCCTTTTGATGTCTTAATTTCGTTATAATCTCTTGTGACTTTACTCTCTATACCAAGGAATTTAAAAGCATTATATACACTTTTAAGATTTCCCATATCATAATCAATGATGCTTATCATTTTGACCCTCCTTAAAGAGCTCCTTTACTAGAAGGAATTCGGTTTATATTATTTTCATCTATTGTTACAGCTTCTTTCAAAGCTCTTCCTAAAGCTTTGAATAGGCCTTCAATTTTATGGTGATCATTCTCCCCATATAAAATTCTTCCATGTAAAGTAATCTCTGCATTCATAGCTAAGGCTCTAAAGAATTCCTTTACCATTTCAGTTGAAAAGTTTCCTATACTCTCTCTTGAAAAGTCTCCCTCAAAGTGCAAGAATCCTCTTCCAGATATATCAAGAGAAACTGTAGCTAATGCTTCATCCATAGGTAAAAAGAAGTTGCCATATCTTTTTATTCCTTTCTTATCTCCTAAAGCTTCTTTTATTGCTTTTCCTAGTAGTATTCCTGTATCTTCAACTAAATGATGATCATCAATATATATATCCCCTTTTGCTTTAATATTTAAATCAAAATTCCCGTGAAATGATAATAATGTTAGCATATGATCAAAAAATCCAACTCCTGTTGATATTTCTGAATTACCACATCCATCAATATTAAGTTCCATTGCAATTTGAGTTTCTTTTGTATCTCTCTTACCTTTATAAACTCTTAATGTCATATCCATCATCTCCTTCATAGACTAAAATCTTTCTTAAAGTATCCATTAGTCTTTTATTCTCTTGAGGTGATCCAACTGTTATTCTGAAACTATCATCTTCAAAAGTTCTAATTAGAATATTTTTATTTTTAAGTCCATTTACCAGTGCATCCTTATGAGATGTTTTTCCATATATAAAATTTGATTTAGATGGATAAAAACATATATCAAGTGAGCTTTCAACCTCTAACTCTTTAAGCTCTTCTAATAACTTTTCTCTTTCTGAAATTATTATATTTGTATTCTCTCTTAATAAATTTATATATTCTAATGCAACGGCTCCTAATGTCTGAGAAAGAGTATTTACATTATAAGGAACCTTATATGCTAAAAGCTCATTTATCTTTTCTTCATTAGAAATTAAGAATCCTACTCTTATAGCTGCTAACCCCCATGCTTTAGATAGAGTTCTCGTTACTATTAGATTATTAAATTTATTAATATACTTAATCATTGATTCACCGTAAAATTCATAGTAAGCTTCATCAACAACTATTGGAATATCACTAAAGCTTTCGCATATCTTAACTATATCTTTTTCTGCTATCACTGTTCCTGTGGGATTGTTTGGATTCGAGAATATTATCAAACTTACATTTTCACATTTTCCTGTTTCTATAAACTTCTTTACATTAATTTCTCCTTGATCTTCAATTTTAACCTTAACTATTTCTCCGCCTTGAACTGAAGTATAGAAATCAAACATAGAAAAGTCTGGATCCAAGGTTAGTAGTTTCTTTCCCTGTGATATTGTTGAGCTTATAATAAGGTTTATCATCTCATCGGAACCATTACCAACAATAATATTTTTTTCCTTAACTCCAGCATATTTTGCATATGCTTTTCTTATACTTAAGGCTTCATCCTCTGGATATCTATTAAACTGAGTAGACGCTAATATTGATGTCATAGAAAATATTGCATCCTTGTATAGATTATTAGATATCTCATTGGCATTAAGTCTAATCTCCTTTGATGTATCCATTGATGTATATGCTTGTATTTTTTTCATCTTAATCTAACCTCACTTTTATAGAATTTCCATGGGCTGTTAACCCTTCCTTATCAGCTAAAGTTATAATGTCTTTCGATGCCTTTATTAATTCTTCTCTTGTGTAATATATAAATGAAGATTTTTTAATAAAACTATCAGTAGATAATGCAGAGAAAAACCTTGCTGTTCCTGATGTGGGTAGTACATGATTGGGGCCACCAAAATAATCCCCAACAGGCTCTGGTGTATAGTATCCTAAAAACACACTTCCTGCATTTTTAACTTTCCCTAATAACTCCATTGGATTTTCAATCATTAGTTCTAAATGTTCAGGGGATATTATATTAGAAAGCTTAATACATTCCTCAATACTCTCACATAGTATCCCTATTCCAAACTTAGCCATGGATTTTTTTATGATATCTTTTCTATCCAAATTTTCAGTTTGTTTCTCCATTTCTTCACACACTTCTTTTAATAACTTTTCAGAAGTAGTTAGCAAAATTGATGAAGCTAAGACATCATGTTCTCCTTGTGATAACATATCTGCAGCAACATATTCCTTTTTAGCTTTTTCATCTGCTATAACTAATATTTCAGATGGTCCTGCTATCATATCTATATCTACAGTACCAAATACTAATTTTTTAGCAGTAGCTACATATATATTTCCAGGCCCCACTATTTTATCAACAGCTTTAATACTTTCAGTTCCATAAGCTAAGGCTCCGATTCCTTGAGCTCCTCCAACCTTATATATTTCATCTACTCCCGCAATTTTAGCTGCAGCTAGAATATAAGGGTTTACTTTTCCATCCTTCATTGGTGGAGTAATCATTGCAACTGATGAAACCCCTGCTACTTTAGCTGGAATAACATTCATTAATACTGAAGATGGATATGCAGCCGTTCCACCTGGAACATAAACTCCAACTCTTTCAAGTGGAATTACTCTTTGCCCCATAAATACTCCACTTTCATTAGTCTGTATCCAAGAATTTAATTTTTGCTTTTCATGAAATACTTTTATATTTTCTTTAGCTTTTTCTAATGCCTTAATAAATTCTTTTTCAACTTTGAAAAAAGCTTCCTCACTTTCTTCTTTTGAAACTAAAGTTGATTCTAATTGAACTCCATCATATAACTTAGTGAAATAGCTTAGAGCCTTATCTCCCTCAACTTTAACCTTGTTTAGTATTTCATTTACTGATTTTAATACCTCTTCACTTTCTTTAACTTCCCTATTCTTTAGTTCTTCTAAAACTTTATTTCTATTTTCTTCGTTGTAATTTAATATTCTTAACATTATAGCCCCCTATATTACATTGCTTATTTTTGAAAGAAAATCTCGAATCTCCTTCTCTTTTAACTTAAAGGCAGTATTATTAACAATAACCCTCGCACTTATATCACAGATTTCATCACGGACAACCAATCCATTTTCCTTTAGTGTTGTTCCTGTTTCCATAATATCTACTATCCCATCACATAACCCTAAAAGCGGTGCGAGTTCAACAGAACCTTCAATCTTGATTATTTCTACGTCCATTCCCTTATCATAAAAATATTCCTTTGCTACATTTGGATATTTAGTTCCTATTTTAATATGCCCATAGTCTTTAAATAATCTTGACTCTGGAAGAGATGCAACTATGAATTTACACTGTCCTATCTTTAAATCTAAAACTTCGTAATAGTTCAAGTTACTTTCAATAAGCGTATCCTTCCCAACAATACCAACATCCGCTACCCCATGCTCAACATAGGTAATTGCATCAACGCTCTTAACTAGAAAATAGTTATAATCCATTTTCTCATCCTTAAAAATGAGTTTTCTTCCTTTATCTTTTAACAATGACACATCAAAACCAGCTTTTTCAAAGATCTTAACACTTTCTTTTTCTAAACGCCCTTTTGTTAGTGCAATATTTACTGTCATATCCTTCCCCCCAATGAATCATAATAATTTAGAAAGATTAGATTAATATTGTATTTTCATCACTCTCTATTTCTGCGTCATCATCTTTCTTTTCAATTAAATTAACCTTATAGCCCTTACTTGTTAATTCATTTCCTTTTACCAGTGCCTCAATAAAGTCTTTTTTTGAATATAATATCTTAGTAATCTTTTCTTTTTTACTACTTTTATATACCTCAATTAATGAGTCAATATTTATAGCAAAGCCAATTGCCCCATTATCTATTCCAAAAGAATTTATTAGTTTATCGTAGCGTCCTCCTTGGAGTACATAGCTTCCAACCCCTTGCACATATCCTCTAATTATCACACCTGTATAATAATTTATTTTAGGTATGATCCCTAAATCTAGGGATACATATTCTTGTAACTTTAATTTTTTAATCGCCTCTGCCAATGCTTTTAAATATAATATTGGTTCCTTTATTTTTTCATATATTTCAAGTTCACTTATTGAGTCTAAGACTTCAATATTTCCAAAAAGCCATGGTAGCTTTTCTAAAAAGTTTTTAATTTCATCTGGTATATTAAGCTTATTTAAAAGCCCCTGTAATTCTCCTAGTCTCTTTTTTTCTATTAGAAATGATATTTTTTCTTTAACCTCATCATCAAGATTTAACTCTTCAAATATCCCTGTGATTACCCCCATGTGTCCTAATTCGATTTTGAATTCTTTTAAGCCTAAAGATTTTAGAAGATTAATTGATAGATAGATTATCTCTAAATCACCTTCTAAAGTTTCTCTACCAATTAATTCAGCTCCACAATGAGTTATTTCATTTGGTTTTCCTCCAAAAACCTCATTTACTCTATATACATTCGAAGTATATCTAACTCTAATTGGTCTTTTATAATCTTTTAATTTTGTACTTACTACTCTTGCCATTGGAATTGTCATATCAGGTCTTAAAACAAGAATCTTTCCTTTATTATCAAAGAACTTATACATTTCTTCTTGTTTAAAAGCTTCAGGATGAGAATTAAAAGTATCATAATATTCTAAGGTAGGTGTAATTATTTGTTCATATCCCCAATTTTCTAAGTTTTCTTCTAAAGATTTTCGTAGCTCTTCCTTTTTGTAACAATCTTCAGAAATTATATCTCTTGCCCCTTCAGGAAGAAAATTATTAATAGCCCCCATTTTATCCCTCCGTCTTTCACTTTATCACTTTATTCTGATAAATTACTAAAGTATACCCTTAATTATACACATTTATACGTAATTGTCAACTTAATATATATTTCCACTATTTCTTTTAAATATGCTAGTAATTATCTATATTTAATAAAAAAAAGATACCCTATATAGGATATCTTTAATAATTTTAAAATGTATAAACTTCCATGTTTTCTATTGCATCTTTAACTAATGCTTCACAATCTAAACTAGATTCTGATTTTTTTATTTCTTCAAGTACTGGTTTTGTTTTAGGATGCTTTGGAACAAAAATAGTACAACAGTCTTCATAAGGTCTTATTGATATATCGTAAGTTTCAATATCTCTTGATATATCCATTATATCTTCTTTATCCATTGAAATTAATGGTCTAAATACTGGTCTATCTGCTACATCATTTGATACAATTAACCCTTCCATTGTTTGAGACGCTACTTGCCCTATACTTTCACCAGTTGTTACTGATTGAATACCTTTTTCTTCTGCTAATGTACATGCCACTCTCATCATAAATCTTCTCATTATGATAGTAAGCTCATCTTCACGACACTTTTCAATTATTGACATCTGAATATCTGTAAATGGAACTACATATAGATTAACTTTTTCTGTATATGTAGCTAGCACTTTTGCTAAATCCTTAACTTTATCCTTAGCTCTTTCTGATGTATAAGGATGAGAATGATAATATACGCAGTGTAATTCAACACCTCTTCTTGCCATCATATACCCAGCAACTGGTGAATCTATTCCACCTGAAAGCATTAGCATAGTGCTTCCATTAACTCCGTAAGGCATACCACCTTCACCTTTTACAACATCTCCTAATGTCCATACATAAGCTTTCTTTCTTATTTCAACTTTTACCATACATTCAGGATTTTTCATTTTTACTGAAAGTTCACCATCATAATTAATTAAAACATGAGCTCCAACTTCTCTTGATACTTCAACTGACTCCATGTTGAAATCTTTATTTGCTCTATTAGTCTCTATTTTAAAAGTTTTTGCTCCTGATGCTTTTACTTTTTCGAAAGCTAATTCTTTAATCTTATCAAAATCACTTTCTATTTCAGTAACAAAGCAAATTTCTTTAACTCCAAAAACTTTCTTTACTCTATTTGCTACTTCATCTAAGTTTTCTGAAGCTATAAACCATCTGCTCATATCTTCTACAAATTCGAATTCAATTCCGTGTAGTTTTCTTGCAATATTCTTTTTTAATTTTCTTTCAAATTTATTTCTATTTAAACCTTTCAGAAATATCTCTGATGCATATTTTATTAATATTAATCTTCTCATTTTCTTACTCTCCTTAAAAATGTAAGTGCTTTTTTAAGCTCTTCTATTGTATAATCTATTTCCTCTTTTGTGCTAAATCTTGAAAAAGAAAATCTAATTGCCCCTTCACTGTCCTTTTCATTTAACCCAATAGCCTTAAGTACATATTTTCCTTTACCACCTCTAGAAGAACAAGCTGATCCCGTAGAAACAAAAATATCCTTTTCTTCAAGCAAATGCAGTAAAACTTCTGCCTTAATCCCAGGAAATGAAACATTTAAAATATATGGACTTATATATTCCTCTTCCTTAGAATTTATCCTCTTATTATCTAGATCATCTATTAGACTAATGAAATATCTTTTAAGTTCTTTTACCATATCAAAGTTTTCTTTTATTGACTTATGAGCTATTACTGCTGCTTCAGTCATTCCTATTACAGATGGAACATTTTCAGTACCACTTCTAAATCCACTTTCCTGTCCACCACCTGATATTAGTGCTTTAGGATTAAGTCCTTTTCTTATGAAACAAAAGCCTACACCTTTAGGGCCATGAATCTTATGTCCACTTGCTGTTAAAAAATCTATTTTATATCTATTTACATCTATTTCTATCTTCCCATAACTCTGAACTGCATCGACATGAAATCTTGCTCTACTAGATAATTCTTTTATAGTTTTCCCTATTTCTAATAAATTTTGTATTGTACCTACTTCATTATTAACATGCATTATAGATACTAATACAGTTTCTTTTTTAATACTTCTTTTAAGCTCCTCTATATCAATTCTTCCTTCTGAATCCAATGTCAATTCAGTAACTTCTGCACCCATATCCTTTAATTCTTTAAGTGTGTTAAGTACTGAAGGATGTTCAAATTTTGTTGTTATAATATGACTTCCCTTTTTACCAAAAGATTTAAGTATAAAATTATTTCCCTCACTTCCACCTGAGGTAAAATAAATTTCGCTTGCAATTGCATTTATAGTACCTGCTATTGCTTCTCTGCAGCTTAATAACTTTCTATCTGCTTCTAAACCAAGTCTATGTAAAGAAGATGGATTTCCAAAGTATTCTCGCATACCAAAATTAACTGCTTCAATTACTTCATCTATAGGCTTTGTTGTAGCAGCATTATCAAAATATACAATCATTTCTGTATCCTTTCTCAATTCTTTTTCCTTTATTTAAAGAACTTTAAATTGTTTATACTATTCTAGTTATACGGTTTTTCATATGAAACTTAACTTATTCTTGTTTGAATAAGTTATTAGTTGAATTTAAAACACTATAAAAAACCCCTAACTTTAAGATTAATTAAAAATTTATTATATGTCAAAGGAAAGTTTATAAAAAAATAAAAAACTCTTAAATTTATATTGTTGAAACCATTACAATTATTATTTATTAAATTTAGAGAAAATAAAAAAGGAAAAAGATTATTATCTGTAAAAATAATAAAGCATTTTCCTATTAAACTTATTCTATTTCTTCTAATTTACTAAAGAAGTGACTTTTAAATCTTATCCCTACACCAATTATAAGAACAAATACTACTGACAACATTATTATAATGAACTTTTTACCACTTGCTATATTCGCTCCATAATAACTTGATAAGAATAATGCTGGTAATCTTCCTAATGTTGAATAGATAATAAAGTTTTTAAAATTTATTTTTGATAGCCCCGCTAGAAATGCCAAACTATCTTTTGGAAATCCTGGAATTAAGTATACTAAAAAAACAATTAAATTAATTCTCTTGGAATTAAATATTTTCTCGAAAGACCTCTTTACTTTTTTCGGTAAAACCTTTTCAACGAAATTATGGCCAAATCTTCTAGTTGCAAAAAATAACACTGTTGATCCAAGGCTAATTCCTATTATTGAGTATAGTGTTCCAATCCACGTTCCAAATGCATATCCTCCAGCCGCTTGAATAAATTCGCCTGGGATAAAGAAAATAACCACTTGTAGAACTTGTAATAAAATGAATGTTATCCCCGCTAAAGGACCAAAGGATTTAATGTAGTTACTTACTTCATCAGTATTCTTAAGTAACTGCATGAAACTTAGCAATTCATCTTTGTATTTATATATAAATAAAAAAAGCACTAATAAAGTTAAAACTGATAGAGCTTTTTTCCAATGACTTTTAATAAAGTTTATCATGGATTCCGCCTCCATATGTTAGTTTATATCTTTATTGTACTGTGCTTTAATTAATAATACTATTAATATATTCTTAAAATATTCTTAATTCTATTCCATCGCCACAAATTCGACTTTTTGCACATCTTCAAGGGACGAAATCTCTTCTAAAATGTTCCATATATCTTCCCCTAGTGAGCTTACATCCATTGTTATACTAAGATTTGCTGAATTGTTGATTGGAATACCTTGATTTATTGTAAGTATGTTCCCACCTTTTTCTGAAAGAAAATTTAATATACTTGAAAGTATTCCTTTTTTATGTGAAATAATCATATTAAAAGTAAATTTTTTCCCTTGAGAGGTCTCTGAAAACTCGAAAACATAGTCCTTGTACTTATAATACACACTTCTACTTATGCCAACTGTTTTCGTAGCTTCAGTTATCTCTTTAACTTTTCCGCCCTTTAACAATCTTTTTACTTCTATTACTTTTTCAAATATCTCTGGTAAAACTTTCTTATCAATTACTAAATACTCACTTTTCAATCTTCTCACCCTTCAACTATTTCTGGACCAATGTTATTCTTTTCTAATTCTAGAAGTTTCCATCCTCCATCAAGTGTTTCTAAATACTTTTTAATGCCTTCTTTTATATCAATAGAACCTTTTTTAATAATACACATTATTGTTGGACCCGCTCCACTGAGAAATACACATAGAGCTCCAAGCTCTCTAGCCTTATTTGTTATATTATCAAAATTAGGTATTAAATTACTTCTATAATTTTCATGAAGTTTATCTTTACAAGCTACTTTCAATAAGTCAAAGTTTCCTGAGTAGAAACAACTTAATGTTAGTGCTGCTTTTCCTATGTTATATACACCATCCTTAAATGGTATAACTTCGGGAAGAGCTTTTCTAGCCTTTTCAGTTGAAAGCGTAAATTCAGGAATAAAAGCTAAGAACTCAATCCCATCTTTTATATCAATTCTATTATAATATGCTTTTCCCTCTTCCATTGAAGAAACGACTATACCTCCAAAGAATGCAGGTGACACGTTATCAGGGTGCCCTTCAATTTCAACTGCTAAATCAAATAAATCATCATTACTAAAAGGACTTCCCATTAAGATATTTGCTCCTATTAATCCAGCAACTATACAACTTGAACTACTTCCAAGGCCTCTAGATATAGGAATTTCTTCTTTAATTATGCCTATTTTTACGCCTATTTTCTTGTAATTTGCCTTATTAAAACAGCGAATCATCGCTTCATATATAATGTTTTGTTCATTACAAAACTCTTCCTTTACTCCAACAAACTCTAGTCCTTCTGGAATCTCTTCAAAGAAATATTCATTATATAGTTTAAAAGCTAACCCCATGCAATCAAACCCAGCCCCTATATTTGCAGTTGTTGCTGGAACTTTAACTCGTACCATGCTATACACCTACTTTTAGTATTTCTTTTAGTGTAGCTTCCATTTTATCACTTGGACACTCTAAATTATGAAGTATAGGAAGATCCTTAAGTTCCTTTAATCCTGCAGGAATTTCTAAAGATGTGTAGTCAGAAAGTTTATTTAATAGTTCTAAATCACTTTCTTCGTCTACTTTTATTCCTAGTGCATTTATTATACTTCTATTAAACTTAAATGGACTTGCTGTTGAAGCTACTAATACCTTTTTATTGTCACCAGTTTTCTCTTGATACTTTTTATATACACTATAGGCTACTGCAGTGTGTGTATCCATTAAATAATCTTCTTTATTATAAACATCTTTTATTGCTTTATATACTTCATCAATTTCTGAATAATCTCCATAAAAATCACTTAACTTCTCCTTCATTTCCTGGGTAATTGAATATTTACCACTGCTTTGAAGGGAATTCATTAATTCCTGAACCTTTTCACTATCTCTATCTGAAAGTTCATATAACAATCTTTCTAAGTTTGAAGAAACTAGTATATCCATAGATGGAGATTCTGTTAATATAAGTTCTCTATTTTTATCATAAGTTCCTTCCTTGAAGAAGTCTGTTAACACATTATTTTCATTAGATGCACATATTAATTTATCAATAGGTAACCCCATTTGTTTTGCATAGTAAGCAGCTAATATATTTCCAAAGTTTCCTGTTGGAACTGCTACATTGATATTATCTCCTTCTTTTATTTCACCTTGTCTAACTAACTCAAAGTATCCATAAAAATAATATACTATTTGAGGAACCAATCTTCCTATATTGATTGAATTTGCTGAAGATAATGAAATATTGCTCTTTTCAAGATCTTCTTTTAGTTCCTTATTACTGAAGATTGTTTTTACCCCTCTTTGAGCATCATCGAAATTCCCATCTATTGCTACAACAAAAACATTGTTACCTCTTTGAGTTCTCATTTGCTTTTCTTGAACTTCAGATACTCCTGATTTTGGATAATAAACTACTACTTTAAATCCTTCAACACCACTAAACCCTTCCAATGCTGCTTTCCCTGTATCACCTGAAGTTGCTGTTAATATAACTATTTCATTTTTGAAATTTATTACCTTCTTTGCTTTCTTCATGATTTGCGGAAGAAACAGAAGTGCTGCATCTTTAAATGCAGATGTAGGTCCATGATATAGTTCTAGGAATCCATTCTTTACTTCTACATTAAATCTTCCTTTATATGCATCGCTAATAGCCCTGATTAAATCTTCATTTGGTATGTCTGTAAAATATTGACCTATGATTTTTTCAGCCAATTCTTCATATCCATAATCAACTTTATCCTTTAATTTTGAATAAACTTCTGGAAAACTTGATGGAACAAATAGCCCCCCATCTTTTGCTATTCCTTTTAAGATTGCTTCTGAAGAAGATATATTATCTTCCACGCCTCTTGTACTTCTAAATAACATAAAATCACCCCAAATTTGCATATTACATTATATAGTAATATATAATAAAAAAATTATACCTTGTCTACTATAAGAATACAACTGTTTTTTTACGAAAGACTTTCTTTAGGGGACGGTTAACATTTTTTTGTTGTATTTTTTATGGTGTTATGTAATCAAAATTGCTTAAATTTCACTTAAAATAGTTCATTTAGTTGTTAACCGTCCCCTAAATTTTAAAAGATGAGCCTACACTGTTTGTAGGCTCATCTTTTCTTTTTTACTATTCAATTTGCTTTTAAAATTATTAATTGCAACTTCTGTGTTAATTCTATCCTTTTCTGAAAGTTCTCCTCGTCCGCATCTATCTGCATATGATAATAATGCAATTTCATCTATTGAGGTTTCCATTATTAATCCTTTAATATTTGCAAATGGAAGATTTTTTTCAACATACAAATAATGCATATGGTATTTTACTAAATTACTTACCTTCTCTATAAACTGATGGTCCTCCTCAAATGGGCTTATAAAATCAACGACCATCTCACTTCCTACACTATCGTGGTTATATGATGTCCATCTACCATTTCGCATTTTAGTTGTAGTTAATTTTCCTATATCATGTAGAAGTGATGCCCACATTAACGCTCTTTTATCTGTACTTTTACTTCTAAGATTTGCAGCTTCATCCACAACTAGCATCACATGATTTAGCACATTTCCTTCTGGGTGATATTTAGAAGATTGCTCAATGGTAGCTAATCTTTCAATTTTGTGAAATACAGTTCCTTTTAATGAGTTATTATTAAAGAGAGTCCTTAAAAATATTGATGGCTTTTGGTCCTCCAATAAATGCTTATCAATTTCATTAAAAATTTCTTGATTATTCATTTGTACACCTTCTTTATAAAGCTTTATAAATGTTTATATATATGGTTTGTTTATGATGATTTTTTATTCTATTCATTTTTAAACATCTCTAGTAAACAATCCCTTAGATTTTTTGATAAATAATAATGCTATAACGAACGAAATAAATGCACCTATCTCAACTATAAATATATTAACTATTCCCACTTGGTAAAGCACTGCTGGGAAATCAATTAGTGCATGGAATATAATTGCTAAGAAGAAAAATTTATATTTTCGCTCTTTTATTGCATATAAAACAAGTAATGACAGTCCTACTTGAATTCCTAATGCAAATATCCTTTCTATACCTGATATAAGCCAATAATAACTTTGAGTATCTATTAATGCATTTTTTGCATTTTCTAGTGTATTTGCAGCCACTCCTGAAGTATCTATTAATTTATTATAAGTTCCTGTGTTTATCATAATCGCTAAAATAAGATTATTTAAAAATCCTAATCCAGCTATCAAGATAGCTTCAATTCCTCCATGTCCTAAACCATATGCCAAGCCATCTTTCCATTCTTTTTTGTTTTTAAGGACAAATTTAAAAATAATAAACCTTGCTGTTTCTTCAAAGATTCCAGCCATTAGTCCACCATACAACATATATAATATTGGATTCTTTAAAACTTCAGCTGTAACTGTTATCTTTGTTAAAACAACTATATGGACTGACTTTTCTAATACTTGTGTTGCTATAAAGAATGCTACCGCCCCTATTAATACAGTTTTTATTGAAATTCTTTCTTTTTTATAAAAATAAACTACTAATGCTATTGGTAAAATAATAGAAATAATTATTGTTATTACCATAAAAAAAACAGAAACCGTACTTACCATATCTTCACCTCTTAAAAATATCCTTTAAATAGAATTATAATACTGATAATCTAGTGTATGCTTAAGATTTACTTAAAAGTACTTGGGACGGTTAACAACTATTTGCACTAGTAAAGTATAAATAGTTGTTAACCGTCCCCAAAAAGAAAGAATTTTCAGAATTAATTTTTTTTATGTTATAAACACTAACAATAAAGCCATTTGTCCAAATTAAATGCAAGAGTTAGATATTTTTTTAACAATATGGTATTGCACTTATAATTAAAAATGTTAAAATCTTATTGTCGGTATTCTATTTTAGAAACTGAACTAGGATCAAATTAATAATTTTTTCCGAATTATATCTACTTAAAAGAGTAAGAACGGAGGCTATCAAAATGGAAAGAAAAACAACTATGACTATGAGTATTAGAAAGCTTGTAGTAACAGGGATGCTAACTGGTATCACATTATTTTTAGGATTAACTGGGCTTGGATTTATAAACATACCGCCAGTTAAAGCAACTATTATGCACGTACCCGTAATTATTGGAGCTATTGTTGAAGGACCAGTCGTTGGAGCTGCAGTAGGATTTTGTTTTGGATTATTCTCAATGTACCAAGCATTTACAGCACCTACACCAACTTCATTTATATTCTGGAACCCAATTATCGCTATCTTGCCTAGAATACTTATTGGTTTATTTTCTTATTATGCTTATGCTTCAATAAGAAAGAAATTCCCTAAGACAGGCATTGGTGTTGCTGCAGTTATTGGTACACTAACAAATACAATCTTTGTTTTAGGACTAACATATGTTTTCTATGCTTCAAAATTTGCACAAGCTATTGGTATTAATCCATCAACTGTTGGAAAAGCCCTTTTTACAATTGGACTTTCAAATGGAATTCCAGAAGCTTTGGTTTCAGCAATAATTGCAGTTCCTGTAATAAGTATTTTGAATAAAATTAGATCGTAATTATTATAAGCATCCAAGAATCTTGGATGCTTTTGTGATATGGAGGTATTATTATGAATGAGATAAAATTTACTGATATTGATGGAATTAAGCTTGGTCATGCTCAAAATTTTGAAGGATGCACTGGCTGTTCTGTTGTTATTTGTAAGGAAGGTGCCTCTGGAGGTGTAGATGTCCGTGGTGGATCTCCAGGAACGAGAGAAACTGACCTCTTAAATCCTATGGAACTTGTTGATAAAGTTCATGCAGTCGTATTATCTGGTGGAAGTGCTTTTGGCTTAGATGCTTCTGCAGGCGTAATGGAGTACTTAGAAAAAAAATCAATAGGTTTTGATGTTGGTGTTACGAAAGTTCCAATTGTTTGTAGTGCTGTTTTATTTGACCTTGTTATTGGTAGTTCAGATATTCGTCCTGATAAATCAATGGGACTTCAAGCATGCATTAATTCTGAAGAATATAATGGCGACATAAATGGAAATATTGGAGCTGGTACAGGTGCAACTGTTGGGAAATTTAAAGGACCTGAATTCTCCATGAAAGGTGGACTTGGAACTTACGCAGTACAAGTTGGTGATCTTCAAGTAGGCGCAATCGTAGCAGTTAACGCATTAGGTGATATCATTGATACGGAAACTAATAATATTATCGCAGGTACTCTATCTGATGATAAGAAAACTTTTGTAAATACTGAAGACTATATGATTTCACAATATGATAAAAGTAAAAATGTTTTTAGTGGAAATACAACAATAGGCGTCATTGTTACAAATGCAATTCTAACTAAGGCTCAGGCTAATAAAGTAGCATCCATGAGTCATAATGGTTATGGAAGAGCGATTAGACCTGCTCATACAATGTTTGATGGTGATACTATATTTACTTTATCTACAAACAAAGTAAATGCTGACATTAATGTTGTTGGACTTTTAGCTGCTAAAGTTATGGAAAAAGCTATTGTTCGTGGGATTAAAGAAGCTAGTTCAGCTCATGGATTAATTTCCTATAAAGAATTTAATAAATGATGTATTTTTTTATTTGTTTTTTATAAAAATATAAAAGTGCATTATTATAACAATTTGTCCTATTTTTTGGTTAGACATGTACACATTTCCTCTTTTACCTCTGATATTATAGTGTATTAAAAACAAGAGTGCACAAAATAATGATGCAAAGCAAATAAAGCTTAGCAAATAAAATATTAAATCCCATAAGGGATAAAAGGAGGAAACTGTTATGGCAAGAAGTAATAGAACATTAGTACCAGATGCAAAAAATGGGCTATCTAAATTTAAAAATGAGGTAGCTAGTGAATTAGGCGTTCACTTAAAAGAATACAATGGAGATATAACTGCTAGAGAAGCAGGTTCAATCGGTGGAGAAATGGTAAAAAGAATGGTTGAACAATATGAAAACAATATAAAATAATTAGTAAACAAAAGGGTGTCTCCTTATAGGAGACATCTTTTTTATTTAAGAATTTTGTCATATAATATATTTTATTACTATCAATATAATCAACATAAGGAGTTGTTTAATTTGAAAAACAGCCTTCGGGTAAAATTTAAAATACTTATTACTCTATTAATATCAGTTAATGCAGTTATTGTAATTATTTCACTATATAATTTTTTCTATATAAAAGATTCTATTAATAGTTTTTATAAATACAATTTTGACAGTATTAATGCTGTTAAAAATATGCAAGATATTACAGAAAATCAGCATTTTGCATTATTAAATTATATTTCTACTAAAAATGAAACTTACAAGAACAATTTTTTAGATTTAGATAAAAATTTTTATGACAATTATGCTATTCAGCTTGATAGGACCTCTGAAAATGGGGAATTGGACTTGAATAATCAAACAAAAGCACTATATATTAAATTTTTTAATACAGGTAAAACTACTTTTGATTCTTACGATAAAGGAAATAGTATCTCTGGTTATTATAATGAAATACAAAATAAATATAATGAACTTAAACAAAATTTAGATGCTATATATGAACTTAATAATAATGCTATGAAAGTAAAGATACTAAATTCTCAAGAAAAAATAATTCTTTCTTCGAAATTTTTATTCATATCTTCTTTGATAGTCTTATTTCTAAGTATTCTTTTATCAAATAAATACTTAGATAAACTGCTACTCCCTCTAGTAAATCTTCAGAATGCAATACGTGGCTTTAAAGATGGAAACTTTTCATTTAATAGACCTATTAATTCAGAAGATGAGATAGGCGAAATTTATAAAGAATTTCACAATATGTCAAAAAGAATTAAGGAATTTAAAGACTCAACTTTGGGACAACTTATGGAAGAAAAAAATAAGTCGCTGTCAATTGTTAAAAGTATATCAAATCCTTTAATTGTTTTGGATAACAATTTCAAGTGCATCTTAATAAATGATGCTTGCGAGGATTTCTTTAAGTTTCGTGAAGCCTCACTAATAGGTCAACATATATTAGATTTCATTACAGATGGAGATTTATTTGATTTTATTTCAAAGGCTAAAGAGGTTAACTTTAGTGGTGCGTCTAAAGTTATGAATTTTCATAAAGATAGTCATAGTTTTAATGTATCTGTTTCAACTATAAAAAATCGAGATTCAAACCTAAACGGAATAATAGTATATTTTCAAGATATTACAGAACTAAAAAAACTTGATAAATTAAAACAGGACTTTATTAGCACTCTTTCACACGAGTTAAAAACTCCGCTAACTTCAATTATGATGGGCTCTTCAATGCTTGAGGAAAGTGTTATAATTGAAAATGCTGATGAAAGATATAGAATTATCAACACGATACAAGAAGATGCAGAAAACTTATTAAATATGATTGATAATTTTTTAAAGCTTACTCAGTTAGAAACTGATCAAAATTACTTAAATTTTGAGATTGCAGATATTTCTGATATTATTAAAAATTCTATTAAGAATTTTTGTACTATATCTCACGCTAGAAATATAATATTGAATTTTGAAAGAATCGGGGCTTTGCCAATGATTTCTATTGATAAGGAGAAATTTTCTTGGGTTGTTAATAACCTTATTTCCAATTCTATAAAATACTCCTTAGATAACAAACAAGTATTTATTTCTTTATACTCTGATGATAAATCAATAATTCTTACTGTACAGGATCAAGGTATTGGTATTAGCAAATCACAAATAGATAAAATATTTGATAAATTCTATAGAGGTAACGATACATCAAATGGTACTGGACTTGGACTACCTTTATCTAAGCAAATCGTTGAGCTTCATAACGGTACAATAACTTGTAATAGTGTATACGGATCAGGAAGTATCTTTAAGGTTACACTTCCAATAATAGGAGGCATATAATGAAAACTATTTTAGTAGTAGATGATACGAAAAATATAAGAGAAATGCTTAAAACTTTTTTAGAAATAGAAGGGTATAAGGTTTTTGAGGCAAAAAATGCTGAAGAGGCTATAGAAATATTTAATCACCATCAAATTGACTTAATGTTTACTGATATAAAACTTCCAAATGTATCAGGAACAGAACTTTTGAAGCAAGTTAAAAAAATGAATAAATCAACAACAGTTATTGTGATGACTGCTTTTGGAACAATAAAGAATGCTGTAGAGTGCACTAAATTTGGTGCTGCAGCTTATCTTCAAAAGCCTTTCACTACCAAAAGAATTAAATCAGTTTTAGACGAAGTTTTAAGAAAACATACTATAAAAAAAGACGTTAACTCATACTTAGTTTTATCTAAAAAATTAATAGACGATAATGACTATTTTAAAGCAGAAGAAGTTTTAAATAAGGCTCTTTCTATTGATAAGGAAAATAAAGAAATTTACCTATTAATAAGTCAAATTGCTGAACTTCAAGGAAATTTTGAAAAAGCGAAAAAATTTATTTCTATGGCTGAAATACTTGGGGACGGTTAACATTTATTAATTCTATATTTTATATTAAAATTTAAATGTTCTGAATGTAAAAAAGATAGACAAATTAGCTTGTCTATCTTTTACCTATTTTACAACCAAAATTTTAAGTAAATTTTTTAATTTATGCTGATTTTAAAAAATTATAAATTTCGTCATTGTATTCTTTATCATAAGTAATTAAATTAATGCCTATTCCACACAACTTAGATACTCTTGAATAAGTTATGTTCCCCAAAACCTCAGAAATCTCACTACATTTAAAGTTTCCTAAACTTTTCATTAACACCACCACAATTGCTTTTGCTTTTAGTGTTTCTCTTCTATTTTTAATATTAAGCATATCTCGTCCAAAACCATACTTATCTTTTATATATTTAAAAATTGAGTCTAAAGTGAAATTCCTCTCTATAATTTTTCTGCCGCTTATATATTGACTCTTCTCTTCTTTAAATTCGCCTTCATTAATATTTATTCCTGAATATCTGCTAATCTTCTCTGAATACCTTTTACATGCCAAATAGGAATCTTCTGCTATCAACGAATTTATAAAAGAATTATCAACTATTTGAAATTCGTCATTCTTTAAATTCAGATAAGATCCTAAGCTTGAAAATCTATATTTCTCAGGAAATCTTCTGTATTTTTTAATATCTTTAGGATTATTATGTATGTATAATGATAAGTTCATAAGATATCTATCGCTATTTATCAATTTACTTTTAAATCTGTCTTGGAACAAATGTCCATGTCTCTTATATTTGTGATTATAATATCTTGAATACATTAAGTTAACTCTATGCATTACTTTTGATATATCACTTCCACAAGAATCAATAATGAAATGGGCATGATTATTCATTAAACAAAAAGCATAAATTTTAAAAATATAAAACTTTTGACATTCTTTTAGAAAATCTAAATATTGAATTTTATCAAAATCATTCTTAAATAGTTTTACTTCAGAGATACTTCTAATCATTACATGATAAATTCCATTGCTAACTTTTATTCTTGCAGTTCTAGGCATAAAATCACCTTCCTTACCTACTGAATTATTGCCATATTTTATTTACCTATTCAATAGATACGTTGATTTTAACGGGGACGGTTAACATTTCTTATATCTAAATTAGATTACTTAAATGTTAACCGTCCCCGATTACCGATTAGATTACCTTGATTACCAGGTTTAATTTTAAACCTTAAACACTAATGCACTATCCTCTTCATCGATAGTTACGGTTACTCCATCATAGATTTCTCCTGAAATTATTCTTTTTGCAAGATTTGTTTCCAATGTATTTTCAATATATCTCTTTAATGGTCTTGCACCATATACTGGGTCAAATCCCTCTTCCGCAATTAATTTTTTAGCATTATCAGTTATTTCTAGGATTACATTCTTTTCTTTCATTTTATTTTTAACCTTAATCAAGAATATATCTATTATTTTCTTAATATCATCTAATGATAATGGGCTAAAGGTTATTATATCATCAACTCTATTTAAGAATTCCGGTTTAAATCTCGACTTCATTTCATTCATAACTTTTTCCTTTGATTCTTCTGAAACTCTACCATCTTTACTTCCATCTAATAAATAAGAACTTCCTATATTGGAGGTCATTATTATAATTGTATTCTTGAAATCAACAGTTTTACCTTGATTATCAGTTAGTCTTCCATCATCTAAAATCTGTAGGAACACATTAAATACATCTTGGTGAGCCTTCTCTATCTCATCAAACAAGATAACTGAGTAAGGTTTTCTCCTAACTGCTTCTGTTAGCTGACCACCCTCCTCATACCCTACATATCCCGGAGGCGCTCCTATCAATCTAGAAACAGAATATTTCTCCATGTATTCTGACATATCAATTCTTATAATGTTCTCTTCTGAGTCAAAAAGAGTTCTTGCTAATGTTTTCGCTAATTCAGTCTTACCGACACCAGTTGGGCCTAAGAAAATGAATGATCCTATTGGTCTATTTTCGTCTTTTAGCCCTGCTCTTGCCCTTATAACTGCATTTGTAACTGATTGAATTGCCTCATTTTGACCTATAACTCTTTCTCCTAATTCCTCTTCCAATCTTAAAAGCTTCTTCTTTTCCCCTTCCACTAGCTTTGTTACAGGAATTCCAGTCCATTTAGATACTATGTTTGATATTTCATTTTCTGTAACCTCTTCCTTTAAAAGAGCTCCCTCATAGTTTTCTTTAACTTCATTTTCTTTTTCAGCTATTTTCTCTTCAAGGGATGGTATAAGTCCATATTTAAGTTCAGCTGCCTTATTTAGATCGTACTCTCTTTCATATTTTTCAATCATTCCTCTAGCATCATCTAGCTGCTTTTTAAGTTCTCTAATTTCTGATATATGAGACTTTTCTTTTTCATATTTTGCACTCATCTCGTCATTCTTACTTTTTAGTTCTACAAGTTCTTTATCTATTGATTGAGCTCTTGCAATTGATGCTGGATCTTTTTCTTTAAGTAATGCTTCTCTTTCAGTTTCCAATAGAAAAATCTTTCTTCTTACCTCATCAAGTTCTGTAGGCAAGGAGTCTATTTCGCTTCTTATCATAGCACCAGCTTCATCTATTAAGTCTATGGCCTTATCTGGCAAGAATCTCCCTTGAATATACCTATCAGATAATTTTGCAGCTGCAACTATGGCAGAATCATGGATTCTTATTCCATGATGTATTTCAAATCGTTCCTTTAATCCTCTTAAAATTGAAATTGTATCTTCTACTGTTGGCTCATCAATTACAACTGGCTGAAATCTTCTTTCAAGAGCCTTATCTTTCTCAATGTATTGTCTATATTCATCAAAAGTTGTTGCCCCTATACAATGAAGTTCTCCTCTTGCTAAAAGAGGCTTAATTAAGTTTCCAGCATCCATTGCGCCTTCTGTTTTACCAGCACCAACTATTGTATGAATTTCATCAATAAATAATATTATTCTACCTTCTGAACTCTGAACTTCTTTTAATACAGCTTTTAATCTCTCTTCAAATTCACCTCTATATTTTGCACCTGCAATCAATGCTCCCATATCTAACGAAAATATTATTTTATCTTTTAATCCCTCTGGTATATCTCCTCTAACAATTCTCTCAGCCAATCCTTCAACTATAGCTGTCTTACCAACTCCAGGCTCCCCAATAAGTACAGGGTTGTTTTTAGTTCTTCTAGAAAGAATTCTAACAGTTCTTCTTATTTCTTCATCTCTTCCTATAACTGGATCTAGCTTATGTTTCTTGGCTAATTCAACTAAGTTGACTCCGTATTTGCTTAACGCATCATATGTTCCTTCTGGATCTTGTGTTTCAACTCTTTGACTTCCTCTTATTTCTTTTAAAGCCTTTAAAAATTCATTCTTTGTAACACCATATTTATTTAACAAATTTCCTATTACATTCTTATTTTCTATGTCAATAATCCCTAAGAATACATGCTCTACACTTATATACATATCTTTAAAGTCTTCAGCGTATTTATCTGCCTTTATAAGTATTTCTTCTATTTTCCTAGTTGCGTATACCCCTGATGAGGACGCAGCTGAACCTAATACCTTAGGCATACCAGATAAAAGTGAATCAGTATCCAATCTTAGTGATTTAATATCTTTTCCCATCTTACTTAAAATATTTGCAATAAGTCCATCTTCTGCATTAATAAGAGCTGCAAAAAGATGTATTGAATCTACACTTTGATGATTGTTCTTAACTGCTATTTCATGTGCATCATTTAATGATTGTTGCACTCTTAATGTCATTTTTTCAATATTCATATTATCACCTCATTAAAATTCTCCTTGTATTTTGCTTTAATTTAATAATAATATAAAAGTCAAAGAAAGTCAAAGTCTATTTTTTTATCTTCCTTTTATCTCTTTTTTCCCTTTATGATATAATATATTTATAAATAATAATTTGAGGTGAGAACTTGAGAAGAGAACATATAATTTATCCATTAGATATGCCAGTAACAATTTCATATTGCTCAATTGAAGATTATCCTATTCACTGGC
The DNA here is from genome assembly GCF_016765615.1 of Clostridium paridis. Classification (GTDB taxonomy): domain Bacteria; phylum Bacillota; class Clostridia; order Clostridiales; family Clostridiaceae; genus Clostridium_T; species Clostridium_T paridis. The sequence continues at coordinate 745,577 of NZ_JAESWA010000022.1, forward strand.
ACAACGCTATTGAGATAATATTTGTACTTAAAGGTACAATAAATGTAACCATAGATTCAGATACTTATGAAATTGAAGAAAAAGAGATGGAAGTAATCAACAATAACGAATCTCATAGAATATTTTCAAAGGATCCTGATAATAGAGTTTTAATCTTCCATATGGACTCAAGTTTTTTTGAAAAATATTATAATGACATAGAAAATATGTTTTTCTATCTTAATAGTTCAGATGAAGGAGCTCAAGAAAGTCAGGAATATGAAGATCTTAGAATTTTTCTTTCAATAATTCTCTGTGAGGCCATACAAAAAAGAGAAGACTATGATGAAGAAATTGAAAGTACTTTAATAGATATGCTATATCATTTAATTAACAATTTTCACTATTTAACCTATGAGAAGGAAGAGCTAAAGGACAATGAAGAACAATTAGAAAGATATCATAGAATTGCAAAATACATTTTCAATAATTACAACAATAAAATAAGTCTTCAAGAAATAGCTAAAAAAGAATTTTTAAGTGCAGACTATCTTTCACATGAGATAAAAAATGCCACTGGATATAGTTTTACTGATTTATTAAATCTTACAAGGGTTGAAGAGTCTATAAAACTACTTTTAGACAGCAATATGAGCATTTCAGAAATATCTGATGAGGTTGGTTTTTCTCATACAAGATACTATAATAAGAATTTTAAATTTTACTACAAATGTACTCCGCTTCAATATAAAAAGAAGTATAAATTAGATGAAAAATCTTATGAAAAAGCAAAAAAATTAACTTATTTAGAAACTTCTGAAGCACTTAAATTCCTCTACCCTTATCTAGAGGATTATGACAGATTTAACTATGAAAATAGAATTCATAAAATTCATATTAATATGGATGAAGAAATTTCTCCTTTCTCTGACGACTTTAGAAAAGTAATTAACGTAGGGGATGCCTTTGACCTTTTAATTGAAGATAATAAAGATAACCTCGAAGAAATCCAGGAAGAAATTTCCTTTAGGTACGGAAGAATATTTAATCTTTTCCACAGAGATATGGGAATTTTCCCTGGTAGCAGCTTTTATAATTGGAATAAAACAAAGACTGTTTTTGAATTTATGGAATATATTGAACTTACACCTCTAGTTTTATTGGAACAATTAGAGCTTACAGATGAGGAATTGATAAATGCCTTCCATAGCTATGTAGAGTATTTTTCGGAAATAGAGAGTATTGATTTTTATAACATAAAATATCAATTCCATAATGACTTTCCATCTGAACTTAAAAGTGAGATTATTAAAATTTTAGAGGAAAACTCATTGGAATATGAAGATGAAGGTTATATTGGAAATCACCTAGAAATAAACAAAATATACGACTCAGCTTATATGATACCTTATATTATTCACCAAGTAGCTAATAATAATATATCTTTAAATTTTATTAGGGCTTTTGACGTATTAGAGAAAGAGGTAGTACTTACTAATGAAGTATTTTTTGGTTCTTCAGGGTTGGTAAATGATATGGGAATTAAAAAACCTTCTTATTATGCTTACTATTTACTTGGTAAATTAGGAGATATTCTTGTCCAAAAAGGAGACGGCTATTTAGTAACTAAAAGCGATGATGAGTATCAAATTCTTCTTTATAATTATGGTGAAGAACTTAATAATTTAATTAGCTATGAAGCACTGGAAAAAAGAAGAGGTATTAAAAATACAACTGAAAAGAAAATATCCTTAAATATAGTAAATATAAATAGTAATGCACAAATAACTACCTATATATTAAATGAAAAAATAGGTTCATCCTACAATTACTGGTTAGGTATGGGAAAACCAATTAGATTAAATAAAGAAGAAAGGGAAATTCTTCACAAAGCTTCTTTCCCAGGCATTAATTTTAGATACACAAAGAAAAGTTCCGTTTTAAATCTACTACCTAAACTAAAAGGGTACGGTGCACATTTAATAATAATAAAGAAAGTATAAAACAATAATAAAAAAGTACAAAAACACCTTAATTAAGGTGTTTTTTTGTTTTTACTAATACTGGATTTATGAAGAACTTCTCGCAAATGTACCATTTTATAGCCTTAATTGTCAATGAATTTTACAAAACTTACCTCTATAATAATATTAAGAAATATTAAATGGAGCGTGAGTGTATGAAAATATTAAAAAGAATATTTAAGCCAATAAAAATAAGCTCCTTCAGTCCAAAACTTAGCTTATTTGAAATAACTTTTGACTTAATTAAAAAATATTAGTATAAATACTTTTCTTCTTATAATAGTAATAATTGATTTGTCTATATACTGATTTCGGCATAAATTAATTTTATATTGCAAATAAAAAGGGTTGTCCTTAATATGAATTCTCATAAGTTAAGGGCAACTCTTTATTATTATAATAACCAAAATGTTATAATTTTAACAAAATTTAGTCTTACAAAGTCTTCTCTAAAGATAAAGCAAGTGAAAAATACTTTAAAGCATCTCTTATTTCTCCAAGTCTATAGTACATTTGTCCCATGTCTATGTATCTTTGGTACCTATCTTCCTTATTACCAACTTTTAAGATAGCATCTAATGAAAGATTCATATACATTTCAGCTTCTTTAACCTTATTTTGCTTTTGTAATATTGTACCTTTTAGATAATATGATCTTTCAATTAATTTTATATTATCGCAATCAATAGCTAGATTAAGAGCTTCATCACATATGTTATATGCCTCATCATATTCTTCATAATCTATAAATAGCTTTATACAGTTATTCATAAATTCAACATATTTTATCCTATTATGTTTTGGAAAGATATGTAATCCTTCTTCTATTTCATTTATAGCTCTTTCCTTTTCCCCAATTCCAAAATAACATTCTCCATAATTCCACTTTGAAAGTGCCAATGATATAGGATTGTCCTTTTGAAAACTAAAAGCCTTTTTTACCCAAGCTTCTGCTTCAGATTTTTTTAGCTTTATGCACAGTGTTGCTAACAGGTTGTACATTTTCCCCTTATTTATTGAATCTTCAACATATTTAATATATTTCTCTACACACTTCATATCTTCATAAGCCTTATGTATTTCTTTTAACTTATAGTAACATAATGCCTTACTATATAACGTATATGCATATTCGCCTTTATCCTTAAACTTATTGCTACTAAGAACTTCTATAAGTCTTTCATAATATGTTATAGCTTCAGTATATTCTTTATTTTGGCAGAAATACTTACCCATATCATGAAAATAATTTATAACAATTTCTTTATCAATGTTTTTTTGAGATAAATAATAGTACTGAGATACTATCAATTGAATATTTTCATATTTTGACTCCTCAAGATAGTATTGAAATAATAAGTGCATTAATTCAAAAGATAAATCAAAATACTCATATTCATTTGCATATTCTAAGTTATATTTAATATTTTCTTCAATATCTTCCCCTGAAAAAAGATTCTTTCTAATTAATTCTATATTGTCTACAAGCTGTTCTTTAACATCTTTTAATAAATAATCTAAATCCAAAAACAACTTAGCGGCAATATACTCTAGAACTTCTTTTTCAGCCTTAATTTTTTCGTTCTCAATACAACTCATTTTTGAAATGGATATTTTATCCCCACAAAGTTCTTTTAATGTAATTCCCTTATAAACTCTTGCACGCTTTATTTTTTCCCCCGTTGATAGTATTTCCATCATATCACCCAATCTATTATTAATTTCTTAATAACCCTATGTCGCTAAATATATTAATCCCATAATCTAAATATTGTGCTGCTTCTTTGTCCCTTTTATTATCTATGTAGAATTTTCCAAGTATTATCGCTACTTGTCCAGCCTTCTTACTGCATTCATTATTGACTGCATAATTGTATGTTTCTATCAATATATTTTCTGCCTCTTCAAATTCTTCTTGTATTAAACGAAGTCTATAATTTAATAAATTACACTCAATTCGATTATCAATATCATTGTCATCGATCTTGTCATATATCTCATTTATAATTTCTTCACTCTTATCAACATCTTTTAATTTTAAATAATTTTCACATATATTTATAAGAGTTTCTATTAATTTGTTATCAGCATTTTTGCTTCTTATTTCCTTGGCAATATCATAGTGCATAAAAGACTCTTCTATATTCTCAAATTCATAAAATAACTTCCCTAAATTATTTTCTATTTCTCCAATATTTTTTGTGTCTTCTAATTCCTTATAAACATCTAGCGTTTTTTCAGAATATTTTATTGCATTCGCTAAATCACCTTTTTTATTATATTCTTCTGATAATAATAATAGAGTTCTTGCATATTCTTTTTTATTATGGATTCGTTTAAATTTTTCTGTTGCTAAAAATGAATAGTTTATTGATTCACTAATATTTTCAGTTTTGAATAAGGCTGTAGCCATATAATAATAAATTTCTCCAAGCAACTGATCGTTTCCAACACTGTTGTCTAAATACACCTTTTCAGCTTGTTTTAAATAAGAACTAGTAGAATGATACGCCCTAAGCTGTAATGTAATCTTTCCTAAATTAAGAAAAGTTTTTACAATTTCTTCAAAGTTGTTGTTTTTTATAAATATAACATTAGAAGATAGGAAATATTGTTGTGCTGCCACTAGTTCACCCTTTAGCATGTGTATTTCACCTGTTAAAAATAATATTTTTGCTTTTCTATATTCTAAATCATATTTTTCAGAATAATATAAAGCATTTTCAATATATTTCTCAGCTCCAAAATAATCTCCTGATAAAATATATGATTCAGCAATTTGTTCATAGTAAATACATATTTTTTCTGCTTGGGTTTCTTCAGATTCCATTAAATATTCAACAGAAGTCTTTAAAGCATCTGCTAAATATTCTAACAGATCCATAGATGGATTAGATCTTCCTGATTCAACTAAAGAAATTTGTCCAGGAGTTATTCTATCCCCTGCTAAATCCTTTAAGGTCATATTCAATTCTTTTCTTTTTCTTTTAATTTTTTCCCCTAATGAAAGTATTTCCATATCTAATCTTCCTTTTCTATGTATCATGTTTTAAAAAATTATTTAAAATGATTTAATTATTTTAAATTATAACACGAATTTTCAAATTTTAATACATTTTTTTGAAATTCTCATTATTTGCGCAGTAGTTTTCTACAATTTTTTTATTTTTGTATAAGTATTCCATATAATCATATATTTTCTTTTATAATGAAATAACTCGAGAAAATATCTCGAGTTATTTCATCCATCCCATAATATCAACTTTATCTTCAGCCATATCTATTACTTTTCTTCCAACTTTTCTAAATGTCTTTTGAGTTCTTCTGTCTAATTGTGGTAATATCATCATTCCAAAAGCTGCCCCTACTATTGCACCTGTTGTAATTCCACTTAGATATTTTTTCATAAAACTACACCTCTTACTCAATTATTATTTTACAAAACATTAATAAATAAAATTAATATAATGTTTTATACATATATTATGTGTAGTAATTATTTTTATACTCTTTGAAATATATGGGTATATTATCACTTTTTATTCAGCACTTATTTCTTTAACTATCTCTAAAATTCTTAATTGTTTTTCTTTAGATAACTTGTTAAGAATTCTATTTATTTCTTCAGGAATATTACTTTCTATTTCATCTTTTTTACTTTCATTACTTGTAATTTTTTGATTACCTACAACTACAATATTTTCTTCCTTATTATTAGTTATACTTAATATTTCAATTCTTACTTTTTCATTACTTACATATAGAATATTTTTAGCTAACCATTTATCTACAACTCTATCCGAAGCAATAGCTAATTTTTCTTTACATTTTTCATCTGCAAGTTCATTAAAGAATTCCCCAGTATGACTATCTACTTTAACAAATATAACTTCTATTCCTAACTTCATAAGTTCATTCATTCTATTAAAGTATTTTATAGAAGATTCTTCTCTTCTTTCCCAAAAACCTGTAGCATGATGGGCTATTCCTTCATAATCATGAAAAATTACAACCCTCTTATCCTTTTTACTCAAAGCATATTCTACGCCTTTGACTGCCGCTTCTAATTCTCCAGCTATCTGCCTTATATTGCTCTTAGAAGTATCTTCTGCAGATGCGCTATCAATATATTCAACAACATTATTCCTTACAGCAACTAATCCGTATGAGTATTTTTCAGTGCTTATATTATAACTTCCATCAACGTATATATGTAAGCAATCTTTTGGATATTCATCCACACCCATTTTTAGTAATTTACTTCCTTCTTCTAAGAACCGCTTAGCTTCATTTATGTCTTCAAAGCTCTTATATTTTGCTCCCTTAACGCCTTTAACATATTTTAAACACTCTGCCCATGTATTAACAATTTTATTTTCTATTTTTATGTTAGCTTCCGAATCAAAGCCTTCTTTTATAGCATAAACTTTCTTTCCCATTATATATGTGCTCCTTAAAATAATAATCAACTTTTCCTATTAAACAAATGAATCAATCAAGACATAAAATTTATCTAGTTTATTCCCCTTAGAAAATGATTTTAAATACTCTAATGCATTTTTAAGTACTAATATATTTTTATTACTCCCTTGCCAATTTTCTAAAAGAACTTCTAACGGCACATCATTAATCAACTTATTTAACGCAAAAAACACCACCGACATATCATCAATCTTCCCAAGCAAAGGAATCTTATCATTTATTATATCCTTTGGAATTATAATATATCCAAGAGAAGATGCTACTGCAATTTTTGTACTTTTATTAACTCTACTATCTTTTAACAGTCTAACTATTAATGCAATAATATCTGGTAAAATAAACAAGTAATCTTCTACTGGTTTAATACTATCAGGTATTTTTTCCTCTAGGAAGCTTCTTCCATCAGCATAAACATCTTGAACCTTTTCTATATTTTCAGTCTTATCTTCTAATAATAATATCTCATTATTTTCAATTAAGGTTGTCTTATTTTCTGCTGTGGTTAATATCTCATTTTCTATTTTGTCTTTACTATCTTTTTTTATAATATCCTTAATATCTATAATTATATTATGTAAAGTTACATTTATACCACTTTTACTTACTTGTATTTCCTTTATATCCATAGCAAAGTTTTTTATATCTTTCATTAATTTATTAAAGTTAATAATAACCTTATCTTCACTATGCTCAACACCCATATTCTTTAAATCTTTTAATATGTTTTTTAGAATAAACTTTCTAATAAGCTTTATAGCTGGAATTCCAAGAACTTTTATCTCTTTTAATCTAAATATTAATTCATCTTTTTTTACTTCAATTATCTCAACTGCAACTCTAAATTTAACTCTTAATATCTTTTTAAAACTTCCTGTAATTCTTATTACTTTATCTATTTCAATATCATCTATTTTAAGTCCTTTAAAGGTAATTACCTCTTCTAATAGGCCTAATATATCTTCTTTAGATAACTTCACACAAATCTCTGATACCCTCATGGTTCCCCCTCCAAAATATCTAGTAATAACCACTTAAGTATAACTCATAATTGGACAATTATCCATAACTTACATTGCCAAAAGTTATGAGATTCGTTAGACAAGAAATTTTAAACCCTTATAATCATAATTGTAGTATATATTAACTAGATAAAAATCTTGGAGGGATGTATGAAAATATTTAAAAGTAAACTTTTAATAATTCCAATAATTATTTTTATTTCATCATTAAGTTTTCTTGCATATACTAACTTAAGTTACAGAGCTCATAAAGATAAATCTTATTTAGACTTTAAAAATGATTTTTCAAGCAACAACATATTAAAAGTCTACTTTTCTACAAATAATAAACTCTTAGTAACCTTAAAATCTGGAGATAAATATTTAACTGAAAATCCTGAAACCCCTAACTTTAAAGAATCTTTACTTAATAAAAGCGTTATAATTGAAACTGAAAAGCCACAATCTCTATCAACTGTTTTACCTTCGCTTGGTATTATGATATCAGTATTTTGGCTAGCGTTTTACTTCATGAATAATAAAAGGTTCTCTACAAGCAATGGTTTTTCACCAAAAGTTGTATCAGACAATATTAAAACTAATTATGATTTTGATAAAGTTGCTGGAAACGATGAAGCTAAAGAAAGTTTAAAGGATGTTGTGGATTTTTTAATCAATCCAGATAAATACGTAAAATATGGTGCTAGAATCCCAAAAGGAGTTATTTTATATGGGGAACCAGGTACAGGTAAAACTCTTCTTGCTAAAGCTGTAGCTGGAGAAGCAAATGTGCCTTTCTATGCCATGAGTGGTTCTGACTTTATGCAGATGTATGTTGGAGTAGGTGCTTCAAGAATCAGAGATTTATTTAAGAAAGCAAAGGAAGCTGGAAATGGAAAAGCTCTTATTTTTATAGATGAAATAGATGCCATTGGTAAAAAAAGAGATGGAGGAAAGCAGTCTTCTGGTTCAGATGAAAGAGATCAAACCTTAAATGCATTACTTACAGAAATGTCTGGTTTTACTGAAAAAGAAGGTATTGTTGTTATTGCTGCTACAAATAGACTTGATATCTTAGATCCAGCCTTACTTAGACCAGGCAGATTTGATAGACATATAGAGGTTTCATTACCAGATATTAATGCAAGAGAAAAAATACTTAAACTGCATTTAGACAACAAACCTTATAGTGATATTAATATAAGAGACATCGCTGAAAAAACCGCGTATTTTTCAGGTGCTAAACTTGAGAGTTTAATTAACGAATCTGCAATACTTGCTGCAAAGAAAGACACAGAATTTATTACAATGGAACATATTAGTACTGCTTTTGACATTGTTGTAGCTGGTTATGAAAAGAAAGATAGGGATTACTTAAGTGAAAAAGACAGAAAGATTACTGCTTATCATGAAGGTGGACATGCCCTTTGCTCCTTAATTAGAATTCCAGAAGATAAGGTATCAAAGGTAACAATTATCCCAACAACTAAAGGCGCTGGTGGATATACGCTAACTATTCCTAAAGATAGTTCGTATCAAACTATATCTCATTTAAAAAATAGAATAATGGTTCTTCTTGCGGGAAGAGCTGCTGAAGAAATTATTTTCGGAAAAGATAACATAACTACAGGAGCCTATGGGGATTTAAAATCTTCCACTGAAATAATTATTTCTATGTTATCAGAATACGGAATGGGAGCTAATCTAGGTTTGTTAAAAATGTCTTCTTTAGGTTCTATGGGTAATTCATATGGAAACTTAATTATTGAAGAAGCTAAAGAATTATTAGAGAATTTATACACAGATACGAAAAATCTTTTGCATGAAAATATAGATACTCTTCATTTACTTGCAAAAGAGCTACTTGAAAAAGAAACCATATCAAGTAATGACTTAGAAGCAATAATTACAAATTAATAGACGTTTCTCAACAATTAAGTTGAGAAACGTCTTATTTTTTACTTTCTTTTATATAATATAAAACCTAGGACTAATCCAGTTAGCAATCCTCCAATATGCCCATACATATCTATGTTTGGTAGCATGAATCCAATAATTAAGTTCATTGCAATAATTGAAACCAAATTTACTAAAAAGTCTTTACCTATTCTAGTTCTTTCTTTATAGGCAAATACTAATAATCCTCCTAATAGTCCAAAAATAGCACCTGACGCTCCTACTGAAAGAGAGTTAGTAAGCATGGATGCACCTGATGCACCAACTGCACTTAAGAAATATATAATTACAAAGTTTCTATTTCCATAAATTCTATTAACTTGGTTACCTGTATAAAATAATGAATACATATTAACTGCTATGTGAACCAAACCTCCATGTAAAAAGGCAGATGTTATTAATCTCCAGTATTCTCCGGCTTGAATTGCTTGAGTATATTTCGCACCAAGTTCATAAAGCACATCTGATTTTATATCCATGACACTTCCTGATAAGAATGCACTATATATAAATACAAAAATATTAATTGCTATAATTCCCATTGTTATATATGATAAAGTACTAGTTGTTGGTCTTCTATATAATGAATTTAATATATCAATAAACGGTGTTTTATCATTCCATGACGCTACTACTTGTTTCTCGTCTGGTGAAAAGTAAATTTCGCCTGATTTTAATTCCTCTCCATTATAATTTCCCTCAATTACTTTAATAAATGATCCCTCTTCTGATTCTAATGTAATATCTCTATTTTCCTTAGATACTACCCCTACAAATATTTCTCCATTGTCAACTTTCATTTTAGCGATCCATTTTAAATCTCCCTGATTAACATCCTTAATATAGAAGCCAAATTCATTTACCAGTTTGTTTAACAGGAGTTGTTCGAAACTCTTCATAAAAATCCTCCTTAAGTTTGCCAAAATATTATGCATTAATTGATATTTTAACACTATTTAGATAAAAATGAAATTTATTTCTTTTTATATCTCTACATAATTAAAGGACGATTAAATGTTAACCGTCCCCTAATAATTATTTAATTTCTTTTTCTAGCATATCTAATAATTCATTAAATCTCTCTAATGTCGCTTCAAGTGGTTTTGAAGATGTCATATCTACCCCTGCATTTTTTAATATATTAATTGGATAGTCTGAGCCTCCACTTTTTAAGAATCCCTTATATTTCTCTACTGCATCCTTTTCTCCTTTTAATATAGAATTAGCAAAGGATGATGCTGCTGCATAACCAGTTGCATATTGATATACGTAAAAGTCATTATAGAAATGTGGGATTCTACTCCATTCACTTTCTATTTCTTGATCCACTATCATATGATCTCCATGATATTTCTTATTTAAGTCTAACCAAATACTGTTTAAAGCTTCTGCAGAAAGAGGTTCTCCATTCTCTAAGCTTTCATGAGTTAAAAGTTCAAATTCTGCAAACATTAATTGCCTAAATACTGTAGTTCTAATTTGTTCAAGTTCTTCATTTATTAAATACAATTTTTTATTTTTGTCATTTTCATTCTCTATAAGATAATGAATAAGAAGAGCTTCATTTGTTGTTGATGCTACTTCAGCACAAAAAATTGTATAGCCTGCATAAAAATATGGTTGAAATTTTCTTGAATAATAAGAGTGAATTGAGTGTCCCATCTCATGAGCTAAAGTGGATACATCATGTTGCTGGAAATTATAATTCAATAAAACATAAGGCATAGTATCATAACTTCCCCATGAGTAAGCTCCTGATCTCTTTCCTTTATTTTGGTAAACATCTACCCATCCATTATCAATTCCCTCTTGAAAAATTCCTAAATACTCCTCTCCTAGAGGATTTAAAGCTTTCTTAATTATTTCAATTCCTTTTTCATATTCTATATGCTCTTTTGGAACATCTATTGCTGGGACATATAAATCATACATGTGCATTTCATCTAGTTTTAATAATTTTTTCTTAAGTTTAATGTATCTGTGTAATAACGATAGATTTTCGTTTATAGTTTTCACTGAATTTTTATAAACATCTAATGGAATATCATTTGGCTTCAAGGCTTGCTCTAAAGCACTTGAATATTTTCTTGTTTTAGCTGAAAATATATCATTTTTTATTGATGCACTTAAACTTGCTGCAAGAGTATTTTCTAAAGCCTTATATCCACCATAAAGCTTTTTAAATGCATTTTCTCTTACTGATCTATTTTTACTTCTTACAAAAGTAGAATAGTTACCTTCATTTAATTCCACATCATTTCCTTCATCATCATTTGTTGTTCCAAAGGTCATGTCTGCATTAGTTAAAAGATTATGAATATTTGAAGGTGCATCTAAACAATCAGATACAGAAGCCATTAATTCTTCCATTTCCTTAGTAAGTACATGTGGTTTTTCTTTTAATATATCCTTAAATAAAAATTCATATATCTTTAGTTCAGGAATTCTATCTATCTCTTTTATTAGAAATTCCTCAGTTAATTCCAAAATTTCAGGAACAAAAAATGCACTATAACTTCCAAGTTCAGCTAAGTAAGCATCAATTTTATCTTTTAACACTTGAAACTTAGAATTTGCAGTATCCTCATCACTTCTTAGATGTGCATAAATCATTAACTTTTCAGCTTTTCTAGAAGTTTTTTCACTTAATTTCATATATTCTAATATTTTTTCTCCAGTTTTAAGCTGACCAGAGTACTCCTTTAGCTTTGGTGCCTCATCTTTAAGCTCCTGAAATTCTTTATCCCACTCATCTACTGAGCTATAAACCTTAGATATATCCCATTTATAAGATTCATCAATTTCATTTCTATTTTTCAATTTTTTATCTTCACTCATTTTTTCACCTCATTTTTTATATAGGGTTTTAAGTTCAATGAACAACTTCTTTATGTATGAATAAATTAAGTGCCCTAAAAAACCTATATATACTCGCTTTCTTTGTCTTTTATATCCTCCAGTACTTTTGAAATACACTCATTGATAATTGTACAAAGTTCATTTAGAATTGCTCTAATTTCCTCATGGTCATCCTCATAATCAAACGTTATCTTCCAAAGTGGATTAAATTCGCTATCTATTTCTTCAATATTGTATCCAAGTTTTTCAAATGCATCCACATCAAACAAATCATATATTGCTGAGAACTCCCAGTCTTCCACATCCTTACCAGTTCCGAAAAATAAATTTACTACTCCATCCTGTAAATATAACTTTGTTACATATATTGCACCTTCATTTACGCTATAACTGCCTACTTCTCTTATTAAATGCCCTGTAGCTCCATCTCTTTCCATTAAAACTAATGCTGAAAAATCCATTTAAGTCCCATCCTTTCACATAATTATTATATACCTATTATATGTTTTTATAAGCTTCAGATGCAATAACTCTTTATAATTTTACCATAATTTGGTAATATATTATTTGGAGGTGTTTTTATGAGTACTGCAAGAAGATTAGATAATAGAAGAATTTCAAAAAAAACTATTGATACAAATAGTCGTTTATATCGATTTAACATTCGTAAGAAACGAAAAATTAAACTAGTACTTACCAGAGCTATTATTATAGCTTTGCTACTTATTCCCTTAACTATAGTAGGAAGGACTTTGTACATTAACTATAAATGCAAAGATATATACTATGCAGTGGATTATTATATGACTTCTAAGTATGCAAAAGATTATAAACTCCTTAGAGTAAAAGAAGTTAACTTGACTTATGAAGACGATAAAACTGCACAAGTAACTGCTTCTGGATTAGAGGATACATCCCCGCATAAATATTCTTCATATAAAGTGTCTTTTGAAAAAACATCTAAAGGTTATTGGCAAATAGATAATATTTCTCCAGTTAATAATGACAAGTAAAAATATTATTGTATTAATATTTTTTGTTGCAAACCATTTGCAATTAGTTATATAATTTAATATGTATTTTAAATTTTAAATACATTAATTATTAACAACTGCAGGAGCTGATTTAATTTGATACAAATAAACGATTTAACCTTTTCCTATTCAGGTGGTATGCCTTATATATTAAATAATATTAATTTAAATATCCCAAAAGGAAGTTTTACTTCAATAATAGGCGAGAATGGGAGTGCAAAAACTACATTGTTAAAGCTATTACTTGGTATTTTAACTCCATTAAAAGGTGACATAACTATTGAAAAATGCTCTATTGGTTATGTTGCTCAAAAAGTTGATGGATTTAATAGCAGCTTTCCTATAACTGTCTATGAATTGCTTAAGGTGCACTGCAGAACCATTGGTATTAAAGGTTCAAACTCCATTGATAGTATTCTTGATTATGTAAATATGAAAGATTTTAAAAATTCCTTAGTGGGCTCACTATCTGGAGGACAGCAACAAAGAGTATTTATTGCAAAAGCTTTGCTTGGAGAACCAGAACTTTTAATGTTAGATGAGCTTTCCTCTGGAGTCGATGAAAAAAATCAGATAGAACTTTATGCCTTACTACAAAGATTAAACAGAGAAAAAGGGCTTACTATACTCTCTGTTGATCATAATATTACAAGAGCTTTAGAGTATTCTACTCATGTTATAGATGTTAGAGATTTCAATGCCTCACTTTATGAACTAAATGAATATGAGACACAAAGAGAAAGGGAGGTTTTATAAATGCTGTCATACGAATTTATGCAAAAAGCCCTTTTAGCAGGACTTATGATTTCAATTCTTTGTCCTAGTATAGGCTTATTTATTGTATTACGCCGCTATTCTATGATTGGAGATACACTTTCCCACTCCTCCTTCGCAGGGGTTGCCATTGGGCTTGTAAGTGGTATTAATCCATTGTTCACCTCTCTTGCTTTTACAACCTTATGTGCTGTTGTAATTGAATTTTTAAGAGGATATTTTAAAAAATATGCTGAGCTTGTTATGTCAATTGTTCTTACCTTAAGTTTAGGACTTGCAATTATACTTGTAAGTTCTGGTAAAACAACTGCCAAAGTAAGTTCGTATCTATTCGGAAGTATACTAACTGTAAACTCCAGTGAGTTATTATTGATATTTATCGTATCCCTAATATGCATGGGTGTTCTCTATTTTTTCTATAACCAACTGGTGTATATTACTTTCGATGAGGAAGGTGCAAAAGTTTCTGGTGTTAAGGTAAAGGTAATAAACTATATTTTCACCTTACTGATTGGAGCAACTATCTCTGTATCTATTAGAATAATGGGAATATTAGTGATTTCTTCAATAATAGTAGTTCCAGTTGCTACTGCACTGGTTATAAAAAAAGGATTTAAGACTACTCTATTACTTTCAATTATATTTGGGATGATTGATGTTTTAGGAGGTCTTGTATTATCTTATTATGGCAATTCCGCTCCAGGTGGAACCATTGCATTAATGAGCGTTATAACTTTAATATTAGTAATTATATTCAATAAAAAGAATTATTAAAGTAATAGAACCCCTTACTTCATTATTGAAGTAAAGGGTTCTATATTTACTTATTTTTCTTATTACATTCATCACAAATTCCATGTAACTTAATTGAATGTTCTGTTATCTTAAAACCAGCTTCCGAATTTATTATCTCTTGAATTTGTTTAATAGGACATGGTACAAGAACTTCTTTACTACACATATCGCATTTCAATAAATGCTTATGGTCATCTCTCTTTAAAGAATATCCATAGCACCCTTCTGGTAAGAAAAGTTTATCCACTATATCTTTATCGTCAAAAAGCTCCAATGTTCTATAAACTGTTGATAAATTAACATCATTATCCTGTTCACCTAATAATGAATATATCTCTTCAGCAGTTAAACTTTTATTGTTTTCTTCGAGTATATTTAAAATTGCCATTCTACCCTTTGTTATTTTCATTTTCTTTTCTTTTAATAGTTCTTCATATTTCATACTTTGCCTCTAAAAATAAATATTGATTTTATATCAAACATATAAATTTTATTCTTTGATATACATTATATCATAAAAATTATAAATTCTAAAAGAGTAAAATAGTTTCCTATAAAAAGCCCTATGCATTATAAAAACATCATTTTAAACCCGAAAATCATCAATATAATTCCACCAATATAGTCTGCATATTTAGCTATGAAGCTTATTCTTTTAGCATACCTGGATATATAAAAAGATATTAGACTTAAAATGAGCGTAGTAATACCAATAATGCTAGTATAGAAAATTACAATTAGCGGATTTATAGTATCATGTAATGCAGTAAATCCAACAACTAAGGCATCAATACTTACAGATATGCCTAGTACGAAATACATTTTGGGATTTAATAGTATACATTCATCCTTTTGCTGCATACCTTCTTTTATCATTAAAACTCCTACAACTGCAATTATAGCTCCCCCTATTATATTAGGTATATTTGCTATATAATTATTAAAATAATATCCTCCTATTGCGCCTATAAGAGATAATAAAAATTGAAAAAATCCAAATGAAATTGCAAAATAAAATTTATTTTTACGTTTAACAGCACAATTAATACCTATACTTAATGCAACTCCAAAGGCATCCATCGCTAAGGCCAATGCAATAATAACTACTCCTATCATTTATACTTCCCCTTTAAGTTCATAATGAGTTCTATATATTTTATTACAAAGTAACATAATTATTCTTACTTAATTTATATGATATTAATAATAAAAATATTAAACATTTAAATAGTATAGCACATTTAATATTTTTTTATTATATAATCGTTTTCTTGTTCTATATGTTGCAAAAAATACCTTTGACATATTAATTACATAGTGTATATTAGTATATGGAGTATTTAAAGCATTAAATAGTATAGCACATTTAATATAATAAGTTTTAAAGGAGATAATTCATGTCTAATTGTATTATTGCACAATCTGGAGGTCCAACCTCTGTTATAAATTCAAGTGTTGTAGGGTTAATTGAAGCAAATAAAGAATTTAAAGCCTTTGATAATGTATATGGCGGATTAAATGGTATTGAAGGAATTTTAGCGAAAAACATTGTGAATTTGAGTGATGTACCTCAAGACCAATTAGATTTATTTAAATACACACCTTCTTCCGGGCTTGGTTCTTGCAGGTATAAATTAAAGGATCATACACAATCCCCTGAAGAATATGAAAAGTTAATGACTATATTAAAAGAATTAGATATTACTGCATTCTTCTATGTAGGTGGTAATGATTCAATGGATACTACAAACAAATTGACTGCCTATGGAAAAGAATTTGGAATAGATATTAAGTTTATCGGAATTCCGAAGACTATTGATAATGATCTTATGTGTACTGATCATACTCCTGGTTTCGGTTCAGCTGGTAAGTTTATTGCAACAACAACTTTAGAGACTTTTTACGACTCTTCTGTTTATATAAATAACGGTATTTTTATATTAGAAACAATGGGTAGAGATACTGGATGGCTTGCAGCTTCAGCTGCATTAGCTCAAAAGAATGGAAAACCAGTTGCTGATTTTATATATCTTCCAGAAAAAACATTTTCATTATATAAATTTTTAGAAGATGTGAAGAAAAAATTTGAAGAAAATAATAAAGTTTACATAGTAGCGTCTGAAGGACTTGTTAATGAGAATGGAGAATTTCTTTCATTAATTAACGGAATTAAATCCCTTGATAGATTTGGACACGCTCAACTAGGTGGTGTTGGAAATTATCTTAGAGCTCAAATAATAAAAGCTGGAATAACAGACAGGGTAAAAGCTTTAGAATTAGGAGTTCTTCAAAGATGTTCAATGCATTCAGCCTCTCAAACAGACATTGATGAAGCTTATCAAGTTGGTTATGATGCATTAAGATATTCATTGGAAAACGAGTCCGGATTTATGGTTGCTATAAAAAGAGAAACAAATTTTCCTTATACATATTCAACCTTTACAGTACCAACTACTGAAATAGCTAATAAGGTTAAGTATTTCCCTAAAGAATGGATTAATGATGCTGGAAATCATATAACTGAAGAAGCTATTGAATACTTAAGACCATTAATAGCTGGAGATCCAAATTTTACATTAGAAAACTTTCTACCAAAATTTAAGGTCTTCAACCAAAGATAATAAAAGGTAGCTCCCATTTACAGTAAAATGGAGCTACCTTTTTCTTTGAGTATTTTTAATATTTTTTTGATATATATTCCATGGTATTAAGGAATGTCCAAAGTTCATCCAACGTATTATATACTCCAAAACTAACCCTAACCATTCCATCCTTTATCATTTTAGGATTCTCCAAATGCTTCTGAATTTCTGATTTAGGAATTCCAAGAAGTCTCTGAACATATGGTTGTGCGCAAAAACATCCATTTCGGGTTGATATTCCACTTAGAGTAGATAATAGTTGTGATAATTCAGTATGATTTATTCCATTGATATTAAATACACCGATACCTAGTCTATCTTTTTGAACAATAGGTACACCATATACTCTTACTCTTTTTATATTCCTTAATCCTTCAAACAAATTTTTTAATAACACTTCTTCTCTTCTCTCTATAGTTTCGTAGCCTATAGCATCAACTTCTTCCAATGCCCCAAGTAATGCTGCAATTCCTAATATATTTGGTGTTCCAGCCTCATCTTTTCCTTCATTATCTTTCCAAATAACTTTATCATCTGTAACTAATTCAACAGTTCCTCCACCTTTTAAATCAGGTTCTCCATTTATTAAGCCATCTTTCTTTCCAATAATAACTCCTACTCCAAATGGTGCATATATTTTATGAGCAGAAAATACAAGGTAATCAATTTCTTCCCCAGATCTAACCCCTGACATATTTATTCTTCTATGCGGTACCAATTGAGCTCCATCAACTATTATACGTCCACCATATCTATGCACCAACCTAGCTATTTTATTTATAGGATTTATATATCCTGTAACATTAGATGCACCAGTAATTGCAAGAAACTTAAACCTATCCATGTTCGCTATTAACTTTTCTTCTAAATCATCTAAAGATATTTTTCCATACTCATCTACATCAATATATTCTAGCTTACATTTTCCTCTCCAAGGTAAATCATTTGAGTGATGCTCCATTCTTGTTGTTATAACTAAATCATCTGCAGAGGTTATTAGTCTACTAGCTAACTTATTTATACCTTCTGTCGTATTTTTAACGTATATAACTTCGTAATCATCTCTATTTTTAAGGGAGAAAAATTCCAATATTTTTTTTCTTGACCCTTCAAACAAATCTGTGCTAATTTGAGATTTATATCCTGCCCCTCTTCCAACACTTCCATACCAAGGCAAGAAGTTATTCAAGTACTGTGCTGCTTTTTTAAATGCTGGGGTAGTAGCTGCATTATCAAAATTAATAAAATTTGCTTTTTGTCCATTAAAAAGCTTTATTTCAGAGTTTACCCCTATAAACTTATTTCTTATTCTCTCATCCTCAGGAAACATATGCATTACCTCCCTATGTATAATACTCAAATTTAAAAGTTTTTGTTAAATAAAGTTCTAATAAAAGCAATTTTTTCATAATTTTTATTAGTAAATTATTTATTTTAACAATATAAATGGAGGTTTAAATATGAATGAATCTAATAAAGATAAGGATTTAACTTTTAGGGTATTTCACGACACCTTAAATTTATCATCTTTTCCAAATGGCTTTGAATCAGGTGTTACTTCACAAAGCCTAATTAAATCAAGTAAGCTTAAAGGTGACTTAAATAATAACCTTTTTTTAAGCACTCAAAGCCAAAATGTTATTAATCCACCTGATCCACTAACTCTAATTAGAACTATAGATGAGGATGAAGATGATAGTTTATTTATTGAAGAAATAAAAGCAGCTAACGACGTGCTAAATAAAATTGAACAGAATAATCCTGGCCTAATAAGTTCATTAAGAGCTTATAATATTCCAAAATCAACATATAAAATGATTGTAAAGAGAATTATAGCTCTCTCTCTTAAATATAATGAAAATAATAAAGTAATGCCATTTGAAAATCTTTAGAGGAGACTAAATGAATTATTTTCAAAATCAATCTTCAAAAAATGGTTTAGGGCAATTGTTCACAAACACTTTGCCTCAAATGGAAATTTTCGTACGTTTTTTTAATACGTCTCCTAGTACTTCATCAATAGATGTTTATATTGACGATACTTTAGCATTTAGTAATATTGAATATAAGGAGTATTCAATTTACGTTCCTTTAATTACCGGAGAACATAAAATCTCTATATTTTTATCTAGAGATAATAAGCTTCCAATAGCCTCTAAAATAATTGAACTATCGCCTCATTCTATTTATACTATAGCTATAATAAATAAATTAAACTTATTAGATTTAATCCCTATAATAGATGGAAATAAATCCCATAGCTTTGGAACTACTTTTTTTAGATTTATCCATCTATCACCGGAAGCACCACTACTTAATCTTGTAAATAAGAAAGACAAGAAATTATTTAAATATATAGAATTTGAAGAAAGTACTGGCTATTTGCCATTGACACCTGGAAAATACAATTTTACTATTAGTTCTTCAACAAATAATGTTATTTATCTTAGAGTTCAACCAATAAATTTAATTGCAAATAATTTTTATACGCTTTATGTAGTTGGACTGCTCAATAACTGCCCAAAAATGGAGACATTTATCATCAAAGATGGTTTGTAAAAATGAACATAATAAAAAGCAGAGAAGCTATCATTTCTAATTTCTCTGCTTTTTACTATGTTTTAATTTAAATAAGCTTTATTCATATCTTAATGCGTCAATTGGATCTAATTTTGCAGCTTTTCTCGCAGGATATATACCAAAAAATATACCAACAGAAGAGGAGAAAAGAATAACTAAAATAATATCCCTAAGCGATAGTACAGGCGTAACATCTGCATAGCTGCCAATAGCGTAAGCTCCCATAATCCCTAAAATCATACCTATAAGTCCACCTATTAGTGATATAATTACTGATTCAGTTAAGAATTGAATGAGTATTGCGTTAGTTGTGGCTCCAATTGCTTTTCTTATTCCAATTTCTCTAGTTCTTTCTGTTACTGAAACTAACATAATATTCATAACGCCAATCCCTCCAACCACAAGAGAAATGGCTGCTACAGCACCTATGAAAGATGTAAAAATATCTATTATCTTATTGACTTGATCAACTTGTTTTAATAGTTTTTCTCCACTATATAAATCTTCTCCACGATTATTATGCTTTGCGCTTAGAATATTTAATGATTCATTTATTGCATCATCAGTTGTTTCCTTACTATTTGACACAATATAAATATTATCAATAGATAAATCGTCATACATATTTCTTAATGCAGTAATTGGAACATTTACCATTGCAGGCATCTGATCATTAAATGATCCTCCCATGTAGGAAGCACTTTTTGTAACACCTACTATTTTAAATTTTTTAATATTGGCATCCTTACCTAAAGTTATGGTCTCATCTACTGCGTCCTTATATCCAAATAAATAAGATGCTGTAATATCATCAATTACTATAACATTCTTTCCATCTTCAACTTCTTTTTCATTGAAAAATCTACCATATAATATCTCTGAATTTTGCACATACTTCATATCTTCATTACTACCAGTCATATATGCTCTTTTGCCTTTATCTTTATACCTTATTGTGCTTTGCCTTGAAGCTGATGCTGATGCATATTTAATATTTTCACCTTTTTCTTTTAAATAATCTACGTCTTTTAAGGTAAAATAATCCCCTTTTGAAGCTTCTTGAGTATCTACTTTAATTTGAGCTGATGAGGAACCTATTTTCTCAAGCTCTCCTGTTATACTCGCCTTTCCCCCTGCCCCTAATGATAAAATTGCTATAACCGAACTTATTCCAATTATTATTCCAAGCATAGTCAAGAAGCTTCTTAATTTATTAGAAACTATACTTTCCTTTGCCATTTTAAAGTTTTCTAACAATCCCATTTTCTAACCTCTTTTCAGATCATTTCATAGTACTATTCTATCTATAACCACATCATCCTCAACAATGTTACCATCTCTTACCTTAAGTATTCGTTTCGCATACTTTGCTATATCTGGTTCATGAGTTACCATTATTATTGTTGCACCTTCATCATTAAGCTGTTGAAATATTTTCATTACTTCTTCTGAAACCTTTGAATCCAAATTACCTGTAGGTTCATCAGCCATAATAACTGATGGACTATTTACTATAGCTCTTGCTATAGCAACTCTTTGCTTTTGTCCTCCTGAAATTTCATTAGGTCTATGCTTAATCCATGGAGTTAATCCAACTCTATCTAATGAATGTAATGCTCTCTCTCTTCTTTCTTTGGCTCCAATTCCACCATATACCATTGGTAGTTCAACATTTTCTAATATACTCATCCTAGGTAACAAATTAAAATTCTGAAATACGAATCCTATTTCTTTATTCCTAATTAAGGCTAATTGATTATCTGTAAGGTTAGAAACATCTTGATTATTTAATATATATGTTCCTTCATCCATCCTATCTAAACAACCAAGCACATTCATAAGTGTGCTTTTTCCTGAGCCAGAAGGGCCCATTATTGCCGTAAATTCTCCCTTCCCTACCACTAATGATACTCCTTTAAGAGCTTCATATACTATATCTCCCGTCCTATATGTTTTTCTCACATTCTTTATTTGAAGCACTCTAACTCCCCCATTACATAGAATTTTTCCTAAGATGATACTGTAACTTTAGTACCATTCGTTATGTTTTCATTTGGGTTTAAAATTACCTCGTCTCCCGCATTAAGTCCCAATAATATTTCAGCATCAGATTCTGTTTGTAATCCTACCTTAACCTCAACTTCTTTTACAACACCATTATTAACCACATAAACATAATATTTATTCCCTTTTGCTGATTTCAAAGCTTCCGCTGGTACTGAAAGTGCACCACTCTTCTCTCCTAGTAAAATATCTACATCTACATCAAACTCTACCTTTAATCCTTTTATGTCCTCCGTAGGTTTTATTTCGCCACCTAATGATACTTCCCCAGCAGCCAATGGATTTGAAGTATCTTGCTTTGCCGCAGGGTCTATGAATGAAACTACTCCAGGCACATCACCTTCAGGTCCATGTATCACAACTTTAGAATTCACTGCCACTTTACTTGAATCATTCTTATTTAGTGATATTTTAATCTTTAAATCACTCAAATCTTGTAATGTTAAAGCTTTAATAGTAGGATTACCTACTGAGCCCTCAGATAGATTAAGTGCTGTAACTGTGCCATTAAAATCTGCTACAATACTCCCTCCCATTGTTGATACCTTATTTTTAGCACTATCTAGCTGAATTTTGGCAAGGTCCACTGCACTTTGTGCTTGCTTTATTTGTGTATCGCTGATAGGTATTAATTGGTTTCTGTTTAATTTTGCTAAAGCTAATGCTTGAGCACTTGCAGCATCTGTTTTACCTTCTAATTGTTTTATTGTATCATCCAGTTGCTTAATGTTATTATCAATAGTACCTTTTTTGCTGATTAAATCATTATATTGAAGCTGAGCATTATTATAAGATATTTGTGCTTGCTTAATTGCTGAATCTAAATCACTTGTATCGAAAGAAACAAGGGTATCCCCCTTCTTTACATTATCTCCAACTTTAACATATATTTTTGTTACTTTAAGCTGTGATGTATAATAATCTTTAGTATTAGCTGACTCCACTTTTCCAGTGGTACTTAAATATGATTTTAAATCCTTTACATCGGCTTTTGAAGTTCGTACACTTATATCCTTCTTCTTTCCAACTGATAACTTATATACTCCAAATGCAGCAATAGCAATTACGCACAGGATTGCTATATTTCTAATTATTTTTTTATTCTTCATAGCGATCTTTTCCCCTCTCAATAAATCTCCATAATTATAATATACTAATAATACCTTCTTTCAATTCACTAAACAATTGTTTTATTATATATTAAATTAGAATTTTGCAATTATATATAGTATAATAAAATTGAATTTTTATCCCCAATAAGGAGTAGTAAAATGATTATTTTAGGATGTAAGGATTTAGAAAAAAGTTATGGTACAAAAGTAATACTTAATAAATTAAGCTTCTCAGTTAATGAGGGTGAAAAAGTTGGAATTATAGGGGCCAATGGTGAAGGGAAATCCACCTTATTTAAAATATTAACAGGTGAGTTATCTCAAGATTCAGGTGACGTCTTTTTAGATAAAAACAAAACATTAGGATACTTATCTCAACATTTGGCTTTAGATGAAGATAGTACAATTTACAGTGAAGCTTTAAGTGTATTTCAAGAATTGCTCGATATAGAGGCTCGTCTACTAGTTTTAGAGGAAAAATTAAAGGAACCTTATGATGAAAATAAGGCCTCCTATCACGAGAAATTAATAACTGATTACACTACCCTTCAGGATATATATTCCCATAGAGGTGGCTATACATATAAAGGTGAAATATCTAGAGTAATTAGAGGGCTGGGGTTTACTGAACTTGATTTTGATAAGAATATATTTAACTTAAGTGGTGGTCAAAAAACTAGGGTCGCACTAATTAAGTTACTTTTAAGAAATCCTGATATTTTGCTACTAGATGAACCTACCAATCATCTAGACTTGGAAGCAATTGAATGGCTTGAAGAATACTTATTAAGCTATAAAGGAAGCGTACTAGTAATTTCTCATGATAGATTTTTCTTAGATAAAGTTACAACAGGTACTTTTGAATTAATACAAGGTTCAATATATTGCTATAGTGCTCCATATACTAAATTTTTAGAATTAAGAAAAAAAGATATAGAAGCACGTACTAAAGCATATAACCTTCAACAAGCGGAAATTAAAAGGCAAAAAGAAATAATTGAACGCTTCAGATCTTTTAATAGAGAAAAAAGTATACGTGCTGCAGAAAGTAGAGAAAAAGCTCTCGAAAAAATGGAGCTTTTAGATTCACCTGAAAAAGAAAAAGCAGCCTCTAAAATTTCTTTTGAAACAAGAGTGAAGAGTGGAAATGATGTTCTACATATTGAAAATTTAAAAAAATCTTATGGTGACAATTTATTATTTGATAATCTATCTTTCGATTTGAAAAGAGGAGATAAAGTTGCTTTAATCGGTGAAAACGGAAGAGGAAAAACCACATTATTCAAAATAATATTAGATAATATTAAGCCCGATAGTGGTATTAAGGTAATAGGAAGAAATGTTGAGCTTGGATATTACGATCAAGAACAATCGGATTTAAATCTAAACAATACTATTTTAGCTGAGGTATGGGATGCTTTTCCTGAATTAACTACTTCAGAAGTTAGAGGTGCATTAGCAGCTTTTTTATTTAAAGGAGAAGATGTTTTTAAAAATATCTCTTTACTAAGTGGTGGTGAAAAATGCAGAATAAATCTTCTTAAATTAATGCTAGCGAAAGGAAACTTATTATTACTTGATGAGCCAACTAATCATTTAGATATCTTATCAAGAGAAGCTCTTGAAGACGCTATTTTATCTTATGATGGAACACTCATGGTAATCTCACATGACAGATATTTTCTAAATAAAGTAATAGATAAGATTTATGAACTTAATGCTGATGGAATAAAAGAATACTTAGGAAACTACACTTATTATTCTGAGAAGAAAAAGAACCCTACTAGATATGAACAGCTTAACGAAGTTCAAGGAAAAACAAAAACCCAAATTAGAGAAGAAAAGCGCAAGCAAAAGGAATCAGAAAAAGAAACTAAAGCTTTTAAACTCCGAATTCAAAATATTGAAAAAGAAATTGCAAATTCTGAAGACACTCTTCTAAAACTTCAAGAACAACAATGTCTTCCAGAAGTATACTCCAATCCAGAAAAGAGTGGAACTATAAATAAACAAATTTCTGAAATTCAAAATAAAATTGATGAACTATATGAAGAATGGGAAACTTTAGCTGAAAATTAAATTATAAAAGCAGAAACCAAAGACTATTCTATGGTTTCTGCTTTTATATAAAAAAATCGTCAAGGCGATTAATTCTATTTTTCTATACTCCCGTATGTCCAAATCCACCGCCTCTATTTTCTCCTATTTCTGCTGGATTATCATGATCAATAAATTTTGCTTTTTTATACTCACAAAATACCATTTGAGCAATTCTTTCATTTTTCTTAATATAAATTGTTCCATAAGGATTACCCTTTTTATCTAAATAGATAATATCCTCAAGAATTTTCAATTCTTGGCTTTTGTTTAAATATTTAGATAAACTTGTCTCAACATAATTTTCTTTAAGTTCATTTATTATCTCTGGATTTCTTAAAATTTCATATTTTAAATTTGCATTATTATAGTTATTCTCCACTATTACCCCTACCATATCTCTATAATCAGCATCGATAGTTCCTGGGGAATTAGGAATTCTTATGTTTGTTTTAAGCGATAGCCCGCTTCTTGGTCTTATTTGTGCTTCACAGTTATCTGGTATTGCAATACTAAAATTTAGTGGCATTATTCTTACTTCACCAGGTCTTATTACTAAGTCCATGCTTGCATATAAATCACAACCAGCAGCATGTACAGATCCATATGTAGGAATAGCCCCCTCTTCATTTACTTTTATGTATACATTTATTTCTTCACTCAATTGTACTTTCTCCTTATATAAAAATATACTAAAATTTTATATTAAAATACTAAATTAGACAATAGTATTCAAGGGAATAAAAACTTACGATAGATATTTTTATTCCCTCATAATTTTAAGAATTTATAAAGTTTTTACAAAATTATATATAAATTAATTAAGTTTAAAACCAGAAGCCCCAGCCTCCACAGAAGAATAGAAGTAGAATTATTGCTAATTCACAACCACAATCATTTCTTCTGCAATCTCTTCTGCGTAACCTGTTTACAACTATAATAGTAGCTGTTTTTACTACATCATTAATTTCAACTTCATTCCAAGGTATATAAGTTGGTCTTTGGAAGAATCTCTTATCTATTTCTTCTACTACTCTATAGAATCCATTTGGAAGATTATCAAAGATTACTCTACCATTGCAGTCTGTAATCTTGGAACTTATTAGTTTAGGACATCCTCCAGTAAGTCTATATAGATTTACTTTTACTCCAGATAAAGGTTCTCCACTTGCACTTCTAAATTTTGAATAAACAACTATACTGCCTTTTTCTTCATGGTGATGGTCGTGATGATGATCATCACAATCCTCTTCTTGAAAATCGTTACAGGAATTGCACCCATCATTCTCATTTTGACACTCATATTCATATCCATCATCATTTCTGAGATAGCTCTCGAATATATCATTATTTTCATTTCCCTCTAGTGGAAATCTGGTTTCTTCTTGACTACTTTGAAACATATAAATACCTCCTTCGATGTATTTCTTATAACATAATATGTTCGATAGGAAGTTTTTGTGTCACATTATAAAGAAAAAAGCTATGCTTATAGCATAGCCGAAAATATACCTACTAATGAACTAACAAAATTCAAGTCATTATAACTAAATTCTTTCTCATTTATAGAAACAGACAAATATATTACTCCTTTTACTTCACCATTCTTTATTAAAGGAACTATTAATAGTGATCTCCAGTCTGGCATCCATGTACTGCCATTTTGATTATATACATTGTCCCAATCTACTAAATATCTGCCACTTTTATTTATTATTACTTCTTCTACTAAATCTTCATTAAATCTAGAAACCTCGTACCAACCATCTTCATACCTTTTCCTCGAATATCTTTCTTTAACTTTATCACCCTTAACCAAGAAAAAGGTTATTTCATCTGATTCTACTATTTCATTTATTCTAGACATAAGCTCATATATCTTTTCTGATAAACTACCCCTATTTTTTATTATCTCAATTACATCCATAATAGCATTGACTTTTCTATAGTCATTACTTGTATTTCCTGATAGTATTCCTGTTAGCTTATCATTAGCCTGGCTTACTTTTCCATACTCTTGATCCCAAAGTACAGTCTTATTCTTCCCTGTATTCTTTGCAACATATAGGGCTTCATCCGCTCTTTTGATAAGTTCATCCGCTCTTGTAGAGTCAATTGGGAAATTAGAAACCCCTATACTTATAGTAAGCTCACGTCTTCCCCCTAGTATATTACTTTCCCTAACTTTTTCTCTAAATTTGTCACATTCCAATAAAGCCTTATCCTTATTCTTATTCGGGAAAATAATTACAAACTCTTCTCCTCCATATCTACTTAGTATGTTTTCAGGTTCTAAACTATCTTTTACGATTGCAGCAACTGATCTTAAAACCTTATCTCCTAGATCATGTCCAAACTTATCATTCACTCCTTTGAAATTATCAACGTCAAAGATAGCAATTGAAAATTCTTTATGCTCTAGTCTGGAACTTTCTAATAAATCTGCAAAAGTTTCTTCGAAATACTTTCTATTATAAACTCTTGTTAACTTATCTATAGTTGAATTTATTGTTAGATATTGTTTGTCTAAAAGAAATCCAAATAGCGGAATTAATTTTTCCAATTTTTCTAGAGTTTTTTCATTGATATTATTTAAATATTTATTAGAATATAAGATTAATGTACCTTGAGTATTTTCAGTTGCCTTAATCCTAATCCTATTTTTTATCCTTAAGCATATTGCAGCTTTCATTCCTTTAGGTAACAACTCTTCATTAAACCTATTTTCTGAATCTAAGGCTTTTTTTATTATCTTAGTTCCTTCATCAATATTTAATCTACTCTTAAAAAACTCAACATTTCTTTTAGGGTTTATTGCTCTATTTGTATGAATTATAGATTCAACCCCATCTGCATCCTGCATAGTTACAATGGCTCCATCAGCTAATGTAATTTTACATAAATACTTTGTTAAAACATCTATGTTGCTTATTATATCGCTTTTAAATACATTGAATACATCATACATATTTTTATAAAAGTTATAAAAACACTTATCATAATTCTCTTCTAACTCATATAATAATTCATTATTTTTAATTAAATTTGATATTTCTAATACATGCAATAAACCTTCAAATTCTTCTAACGAACCAATATATTCTACTTTCTTCAGCAATTGTTTTCCAGTTATCTTTTCTAGACTGCTTGCAAACTTATTATATGCATATAGAAAGCGTCCATAATTAATATAGTTTAACTTACTTTTATTTGGTAATGAATTAATATTATTAACTATTAGACTTAAAGCCATGTAATAGTATTCTATAGCATTAAATGGAATATTAAGCTCTTCATAAGTTTCACCTATCCTAATTGTTACCTTACCTACTAAGCTTTCATCATCTACATTTTCTATAAGTCTTTGGAGCTCCGTTACTATAGATAACTTTCCATTTTTCTCATAAAGCAGTTTAATATAATTAAGCTTTAAAATTAGTTTTTCATCAATGCAAACATTGCTTAAAGATTTATATAAATCTCTACCCAAGTCTTCATAAGATAAATCATTAAGCTCAAGTATTGTTTCTATTGTTAAATCAACCTTAAAGTATTCATCTCTTATTAATTTCATTTCCTCTAAAATTATATTTATTTCACTTATTATATCTTCTAAGTTCTTACAATTTCTTAGATTATAGAAATGAAATTGACATCTTAATTTGCTTACTAACTGTCCTGTAAGACCAAAACTTTCTTCAATAACTGAAGACATTATTTCTGAAGCCATTTGATAATCTTTAATTTTATATAGGTATCTAGCTTCATTACTCTTTAGGG
Organism: Clostridium paridis; assembly: GCF_016765615.1. Taxonomy (GTDB): domain Bacteria; phylum Bacillota; class Clostridia; order Clostridiales; family Clostridiaceae; genus Clostridium_T; species Clostridium_T paridis. The sequence goes on from NZ_JAESWA010000022.1 coordinate 774,753, forward strand.
ATTTCCTGAAAGCTTCTCCAATATTATACTTAGAAGTTACTAATAATGATGCTTCCAAATATCTATGTGCTAATTGAAGCTTATCCAGATGTAAATAACAGCTACTAAGATAAGAAAGAACTATTCCCTTATAGAACTCATGATTCCATTCGTTAGCTTTTTCTAATGCCTTTAATAAGAGTTCTTCTGAATCAGCAAATCTTCGCTGAGACATTAAAGCTGCTGCGACATTTATTTCTGTAAGTATGTTTAAATCCTTAATTTGATGTTTATCTGAAGCCTTCTGTGCATTTATAAAAAAGCTCAATGCTCCCTCTAGATTTTCCTCTATTTCAAATAGTGTTGTTCCTAAATAGATATTAGATGAAATTACTCCTCTTAGATTAAAAGTCTTATTAAATAAGCTTTTTGCCTTATTTAAGCAGTCAATAGCTTCTTTCCCCTTAGAAATATTGAGATAACAATATCCAATATACAGGTTTAAATATCCTTTTAAGTCAAAATCTTCACTCCCACATATTTCGAGTGCTCTCTCTCCTGCTTCAATAGCTTCAGAATATTTACCAATAAAGCAAAGATGTTTTAGTAACGCTAAACTATATATTCCTTCGCCATACTTATAATCAAGGTTATTTAGAATACCTCTTGAATTTTTCAAATAATATTCTGTTTCTTTTATTCCATCAATTCTATAGCCAACTATAGCTAAGCCTGAATAGCAAAGGGATTTATCCTCTTGACTATCAGTTTTTTCTATTACATTAAAATAATAGTTTGTTGACTCTTTAATTTCCCCTTGTCTATAGTATAAGTCTGCTAAGATTAAAGCAATTTCAATATATTCTTCATTAGAAATTTCTTCTGCTTCTAATGCCTTTTTATAGTAATAAATCGCTCTGATATTATCCCAAGACTCTAACTTCTGTCTTCCTCTATTTTTACAAAAGTATATAAGTTTTTTTGTTTCACCTAAAACATCAAATTGATAAATAAGTTCATCATTATAGTCATGACCTAGTTCAATTTCATGCTCTAATAATTTTGAAATTTCTCTGTGTAATTCTTTTTTCTCTTTTTCATCTATACTCTTAGATACTATCTTTTTCACAAGATTATTATTTATTTCATAGAGTATTGCTCTGTCAGAAATTTTTTCAGAAATATATCCTTTGTTTTGCAATAAATAAAATTCATCATAATTATTTTTATCTAATACATTTGCTTTAAATAAGAAGTCTTCTTCAACTGCACCATTTATAACAGACATCTTCTTCATGATTTCATATTCCTTAATTGAAATCTCATTTAAGCTTCTCTCAATTTCTAATTCGATGTTTCTTGGAAGTGCAATTTCCTGCTGCTGTAAGTTTAATTTCCATCTTCCAGTCTGTTCTGATACAAAAAGTAATTTATCCTCAAATAATTTCTTTACAACTGCAATAATATACATTGGATTTCCCAATGTTTCTTTATATATCTTATTAGAAAAATCATAAAGTTCTGATGATGTATTCATAATGTTTCTTATTAATTGTCTAGATAAAATCTCATTTAAATAGGATATTTTATATTCTTCATAACGCTCTGTTAATTTACAATTATATATTAATTCTTCTATTTCCTCATGTTTCTTTAATTTATTTTCATTATAAGTTATAACTATAAGTAGGTTTTCAAACTGTGATTCTGAAAGAAATAAATATTTTAATAGCAGTTTAAAAATCGTACTACAACTTTCTATATTATCTACAAATAGAACAGTGAATTTATTTCTAGTTATTTCTGAAAGTAGTTTTGCAACTCTGTTTATTGTTTGTAATTCCCTATTGCTTTTACTTATCTCACTAGCCTCATGTGGGAGAGCTAGTAACCTACAAAATTCCTCTAAGTACTGTCCATATTTTTCTATTAAATTTTTATCTATAAAGCCTAAAAAATACTCAAAAATATCCTTTTGCTTAATTTGTCCACCAGAATTTCTCTTTATATCATCTGAATCAATTAAGTTAGCATTGTAATCAAATTTATTATAGATTAAAGTTTTAAAATAATTTAATAATTTTGTCTTTCCGCTACCTTCATCTCCATCAATCCCTATTATAGAAAATTTATTTTTTTTAGAAATTATGTTATCCACTACTTGAGAAAATCTCTTAATTTCATAATCTCTTCCTATAACTTCAACATCTTCTATTATTTTATTTAAAGAATTGTAATCGAATCTACTGTACTCTTTTTCAAAATGAATATTTATATAATCTATACACTCATTTAGAGAAATAAACATTTTATCTCTTATGTTTTTATATAAAGCTAAAATTTTACTACTATTATCACTTCTATTTTCTAACTCGTCTTCAAAAATCCCATAATAAATGTTTGAAATTTCAATATGATTAAAATCATACTCTTGAATTTCATGATTACTTCCAAGTATGTCCACTTCTCTATTTTTATTTATAACGCTTAATTTTTCTATTTCCATAGTTAGAATATCAGTCAACTTAACTTCATCTTCACTATAATAAATATTGTCTAAAGATAAGTTTCTATACTTGTATCCTTTAATACTCAGTGTATTAATTATGTTAAGTACCTTTGCAAATAAATTCAGTTTAAAATCAAAAGTGCTTTTCATCAAAATTTTTGATTTAATAACATCTTCGTATATTGGATCTATAAGATATGCATATTTTCTATTTTCTAAAACAATACCATCAATATTCTCAATAGTTAAAAATTCATACACATTAACTAAACCTGGGAAGTTTAAGTTTTTAATCCAGGTTATATTTGATAAAATATGTTCTTTTATTCTTTCATTTAATACTTTAGTTTCAATTACTTTTAATACATATACTTTTAAATCATCTAAATCTTTAACTAAGTAACTATTAATTTCATCACCCATAGAAATAGTTTTTTCTATTCTATACCTAGAATTAATTAACTTCATTTTACTTCTCCTACCTATATCAAATAAATCCCTCTACTTCTTAACATCCTCATAATCTACATCTATAACATTTCCATCTGTATATTCTTCCTGTCCTTTATAAGTAGTTGAATATCTATTTACATTATTATGCTTTCTGCTTTTTAACATATTATTCTTTATGTATCTATAAGCCCAGAATATAACTAATCCAATTAACACATAAGGTAAAATCCAAGATAATAAGGCTATTACACCAACAATTATGAATATTGTTACTAATAAATAAATCAATGTATTTAAACCTTTTCCCATATAACTCATCCTTTTCATAAGCTTTTTTTTAATTACATACATTATAACATAATTTCAATTTCTTAACTTCTTAATTTTTATTTATTTTTTATAATTTTATCTTAAAAATATATAGAGCAAACTCACGCTTTTATATTTTATAAATTAGTAGAATATTGAATTCACTCCTTTTATTACTTAATAAATATCTAATATTTTTTGTTTTATAGCAAATAATACTTGTGAAAAGGAGCTGATTGAAATGACTAAGTCTAAATTTACTTTTTTTATAACTTTATTCTTATTATTCACATTAACTTTTATTCCTTGCTATGGAATGGAAAGTGAAGAAAAAGTTATATATATTACTTTTGATGATGGACCCACTAAAGTAAGTAATAAGGTTCTAGATGTTTTAGATGAATATGGAGTAAAAGCAACCTTTTTTCTAATAGGAGAACAGATTCAGAGAAATAGAGATGTTGTGTTTAGGATGTATGAAAATGGTCATAGTATTGGACTACATTCTTATACCCATAGTAGAAATAAACTTTATAGCAGTAGAAGCTCATTTTTAGATGAAATGAAGAAAACTCAAAAAGAGCTTGAGGAACTTACTGGTTATAAGTCCACTATATTGAGGTTTCCTTTTGGATGTAACAATAATATGTATAAAATTGATAATAAAATGGTTGATATGCTTCATAGCGAAGGTTTAAAGATATTTGATTGGAATGTTGATAGTAAGGATGGTGCAATTCAAGGACTATCCTCATATGATATTCTTAAGAATTCTAAAAGTGATAAAAATAGAATAATATTACTACTTCACTGCAGTAATAACAACAAAAATACTGTTAAAGCACTTCCATCTATAATAAAGTATTATAAAGAAAAAGGATATACCTTTAAAACTATTGATACTAATACTGATGAACAATTTAGGGTAATAAAAAAATCGTAAAGGCGATAATGAGCCTTGGATTATAATCCAAACTTATAATTTTATCTATAGACTTAAAATATTGTAGATTCCTAACGAGTAAAATAATATACTAATTTATAATATTATTTTGGAGACAGTATGATAGAAGTTGATAGGATGAAAATAGTTGATTATGCCTATGAATATGCCCTTTATCATAATAAAACCTTCAGCTACTTAGGTAATATGTATTCTGGAGGAAGTGACTGTGCTAATTTTGTTTCTCAAAGTATTCATTATGCCGGCTCACCCATGAATTTTAATAATCCTTTATGGTACTATAGAAATAAAAATGACTATTCCATATCTTGGGCTACAGCTCATGGCTTATACTGGCTACTACTGGAAAACTATAGACGTAATCTGAAAGGACCTAAGGGGAAAATAATTGATAAAAGTGAAGCAGCCCCAGGAAACTTAGTTTTCTTCCAAAAGAAAAATAATTTTATTTTTCATTCTGCAATTGTTACTTCTTTTAATAAACTTGGTGATCCACTTATTTCTCAGCATAGTATAGATGCTCTAAATAAAGAGATAAACCCTAACTATTATTTTCTTAACATGTATTTCATTGAGGTTTATATTTAATAGGTGACTATAGTTCATATTATAGTCACCTTAATTATTTTATTAACTAAATTTTAACTGATTCTTTTTTAACCCACCCTGACTTTGTAAACTCACCTTTATCTGTTGTATAAACAATGTTTAACCACGAATTTTGTTCTTCTAAAATTGTTACTTTTTCATTTTTGAATACTCTACCAATTACACTCCCATTTGCATTTGAATAAACATCTAAATCTTGTAGAATAGTAGCATTATATGGATTTAAATATTGAATCCAACTTCCAACACTAACATATGCATATCTACTTCCAGTTGGCGTAGGATAAATTATATATGCAAGTTGTCTAGAATAAGATACATCTAAAACTTTTATCTTGTCTCCAATATCCACTCTTCTATTTGGAATAATTTCTCCTTTAGCATCTCTTACATACAACCAATCATATCTAACTTTTGCATTTGGCGTATAATTACTTGTATTCCCTGAATCACCAGGTGTTGATGGAGGTGTTGGTGTTGAAGGATTTGAACCTGAAGGATCATAATTAGCATTAGAAGTACTTCCAGTTACAGCCTTAACTATTGCATTTGCAATTGAATTAACATTATATCTATTCATATCTTCCTTAGAATCCAAAAAAGCACACTCAACAAGAACGCATGGCATAGAAGTATATTTCGGAATAAAAAGATTTCCAACTTTCACACCTCTATTATAATATCCTATTTTATTCATCTCACTGCATATTTCATTTGCATAAGCTTCTGCTTGACCACCTCTTCCAGATATCCAAGCTTCCACTCCAGCTCCTCCACCTATATTAAAATGTATACATAAATGAAGAGCCGAACCACTACTATTAGCTTCTTTTACCCTAAATCCTAGTGAACCATTTACTGAAGTAAATTTTTGATCCCAAGGTGTACAATCTTTCACCACATATCCTAAGTCACTTAATTTAAGCATTATTGCCTTCCAAACATCTTTAGTACAATTATCTTCAATCCTTATACCGATAGCACCAGTATCCGGATAAGCATTATGTCCAGCATCTCCGCTTATGATACTTCCCTTACTTAACATATCCTATCACTCCTTTATCCTAAGTTATATCTCTATATAATATGCAGACAAAGGAATTTATGAAATAAAAAATGAACATATACATAATCTAATACAAATTTTATAATTGTATTTCGATATGTATATGTCCTACTTATTAAAGTGAAATTTCTCTTGTGTCTTCAGAAATTTTATTAAATTTATAATCTACTCTTAAATTTTCTACGAAAGCTTTTATCCATTCATCTCTTAATTCATAAAAACTATTTACATTTCCACCTACAACATTCCAGTATTGTCCATGAATATCCATTGTTGATTGCCATACAATATGTTCTTCTGAATTTTCTACTATTTCATTTACTCTATCACAAGGCATACCATCAAGTATAAAATTATTAACTGCTGTAAATGCTTCTGCTGGTGATTCTATACTATTTCCTTCATTTAAATATTCGTCTGCGTTCTTCTTTCCTTTTTCTATGTAAATTTCTTTTACTGATTCTAAGAAAGAATCTCCAATTTCCTTAACGCCCTTAGTAATTAAAGCTGCCTGTCTGCTCTCAGCAGAAGTTATTTTTTCTTGTAGCCATCCATGAATGTTAGATGTATCTATCATATCTTCTAATGGTTTCTTTTCTGTTGGTTCCCCATACTTATTGTATATATCTGCTATCCAATCATCTACTTTATAGCCTTTGTTTTCAAGCATATTTTGAATTTCTTCTTCTATACCCTCAAACCATGTAATTTTATTAAATAGCCAGTAATGTATCTTTCCTAAAAATAAACTCATTTTTTCAACCTCTTTCATTTTTTCTAGTATGTTCTTATTATAAACACTTTATATATATTTATCAGTAACATGTGTTACAAATGAAAAGGCTGGAGAAATTTTTCTCCAGCCTTTTTTCATAAGATTAAAATTATGATCTTACAAATCAAATGATTTAGCAGCACCACTTCTTCTTAAAGATGCATCAAATATTTTGAATAATACAAGCCCTGCAACTAAATTTATAACTGTAGCTGGTAAAACTACTGTAATAAATAAAGCATTAAATGGAGCAGGTAATCCCACAATATATAAAGCAGCTGTTAAAAATATAGTTCCACTAATTAATGTTCCTATTGGAAGTATTAATGCTAGTACAATATTTTTATTTAATCTATTTCTTATTAAACTTAGCAAACCATAAACTATAGTAACAGTTACTACTTTATCAATAATATTAGGAATTTGTCCTCCTGGGAATTTTGTTGTTAAAGCAGTAAATATTCCAGTTATTATTCCAGCTGTTAATACAGTTTTAAAATCCTTATTTATCATCATTATTATAAATAATGTTGCTAAAGCAAAATCCGGTTGCATTGGAAATCCTAAAGCCGGTGTAAATTGATGTAGCATTAAGCCTATTGCTAAAAGAATTGCATTTAATGTTAATTTTTTTGTGTTCATTATGAACGCCCCCTTAATAAATAATTTTTAAAATAGCCCTTTATTGATAATAAAAAAGAATAAAAAAACTCCGTCCTATTATATTAATAGGACGGAGATTAAATCCGTGGTGCCACCTAAATTGCGTATAAAACGCCACTTAAATCAGGTACTAACATACCTTATTTCTCTTAACGTAGAAACTACGATTCAGCTACTCTCACAGGATTTCACCTTATTCCTCAAAGGCCCATTCATTATAACCTCTTGTGTTGAGATTACACCATCCTCAACTCTCTTTAACAATTTATTATAACTACTCTTCCTTATCAAAGGATTTAAATATTCTCTTTATATTTATATTATAATAATGAATTTCTAAAGTCAATATGTTTTATAACTTATCCTCATTAGATTTTTTATCTTTTATTAATGATGCAATTAATGCTGCTACTGCTAATGATAGTATAGTTGCTTTTCCTTTATTTTTTAGTGCCAAAAAGATCACTTCCCATCTATTTTACTTATTTCTATTATAAATATGAAATAAGTGTAATTCAATGAAAAGTTAATTTTCTTGTTTTACTGATGTCCAAATATCATCAAAAATCTTAATTTTATCTCCAATATCTTTTAGATATTCTCCTTTTTTAACTTCTTCACTAGGAGGATATACTGCTTTATCTGCTATTATGTCTGGGTCAATTAAAGGGTAGGCTGCCTTATTTGGATTTCCATATGGAAATGCCTCTGATATTTCAGCACTTATTTCTGGTTCCAAAATAAAGTTTATAAATTCATGTGCTAAATCATTATTTTTAGCTCCTTTAGGAATAACAAAGTTATCTTGTTGTAAAAATAACCCCTCCTTAGGCAATACCATTTGAATATTTTTATTTTCTCTTTTGGCTAAACTGCTTTCAGCCCCCCAAGCAAATATGGCTTTTGCTTCACCATTTATTAGCATAGTTTTAGGTGAATCACTATCGTAGGCCTTTATATTAGGCTTTAATTTAATTAATTTCTCTTTAGCTTTTTCAAGTGCTTCAGGTGAAGTTTCGTTTAATGAATAACCTAAAGACTTTAATGTCAAACCAATGATTACTCTCTCATCGTCCAATACTACTAGAGAATTTTTAAACTCTGGTTTCCATAAATCATCATAGCTTGTTATTGTACTTGGATCAACCTTTGAAGAGTCTACTCCTATGATTCCTGCTAGCCACATATATGGAATAGAATATTCATTTCCTCTATCAAAAGGAAGATTCATAAATTCATCTCCTAAGTTACCTATATTAGATAATTTATTCTTATTAATCGGCTCGATTAAATTTTGTTTTTTTAGAATTTCCACCATATAATCTGAGGCTACAGCAAGATCATAATTGGATCCTCCTGCCATAATCTTCGCAAGCATTTCTTCATTTGAGGAGAAGGTACTATAATTCACCTTACAATTATATCTTTCTTCGAACTTATCTATAACTGACTGTGGTAAATACTCTGACCAGTTAAATACATTTAGTTCTCTTTTTTCTTCACTTGGTCCTTTAACAAACTTAAGTATTCCTCCACTTATAAATAACACACATACTGTAATACTTAAAAGTATTGCTCCAACCTTTTTCATATTTATTTGATTATTTCTAAGCAATGCAGATAATAAGATTATAATCAACGTAAATAAAAGCATAAGCGTTGATAGTGCATTTATCTCTGGAGTTACTCCAAATTTCACCATTGAGAATATCTTAAGTGGCAAGGTGACACTTTCTGGTCCTGCTGCAAAAAAGCTTATTATCATATCATCTAATGATAATGTAAAAGATAAAAGTGCTCCTGCCATAACTCCTGGCATTATTATTGGAAGGGTGATTTTGAAAAAAGTTTGAGTTTCTGTAGCTCCTAAATCCCTTGCTGCCTCTTCAACTGATTTATCAAAATCATCTAACCTTGTTTTTACTGTACTTACTACATAAGCTATTGAAAATGTTATATGTGCAAGTATTAGTGTTACCATACCAAGCGGTATTCCTGTATATGAGAAAAATGTAAGTAGTGATATACCTAAAACTATTTCAGGTATAATAACTGGAATATATAATAAGCCTTCTAAAAGACTTCTTCCTTTAAATTTATATTTGTACATGCCTACAGCTGCCAAGGTTCCTATAATTACTGCAAACACTGAACTTACCAATGCAATAATAAAACTATTTTTAGTTGCTACAAGTATTCCTTGATTCTCTAGCAAACTTCTATACCACTTTAAGGTAAAGCCTGTCCAAGTTACATTAAGTTTTGATTCATTAAAAGAAAAAGCTATTAAGACTATAATAGGTATATATAAGAATGAATACATAAGTAGTCCGTAAAGTATTTTAAGAATTCCACCCCTATTTTTCTTCATCTATAGCACCTCTTTTCTTATGGACTCACCACTGCCACGTCTTGATAAAGCCATAAAAATTAGCATTACTGCTATTAGTACTACTGAAATAGCCGAACCTAATGGCCAATTTCTTGCTGTCAGGAATTGATTTTTAATAAGATTACTCATTAAAACAACCTTACTTCCTCCCATTAGATCACTTATAAAGAATAATCCTAAGGTTGGTATAAATACTAATAGGCTACCTGAAGCTATACCTGCCCTAGTTAATGGTAAAATAACATTTATAAAAGTACTGGTTTTGCTTGCACCTAGGTCTCTTGCAGCTTCAATATACGACTCGTCAACCTTCTCAATTGACGAATAAAGCGGAAGCACCATAAATGGTATCATCATATAAATCATCCCTATCATTACTGCAACATTGGTATACATAATCTCTATAGGTGCGTTTATAATATGCAATTTTAATAAAATAGTATTTAATATTCCTTCTGATCTGAGCAATATAATCATCGCATAAGTTCTTACTAAGGAATTAGTCCAAAATGGTAATATAACAAGCATAACAAGTATAGGTTTTACCTTCTTGTGCGCTCTAGCAATTATATAAGCAAATGGATATCCAAAAATCAAACACAAAGCTGTTGATGAAACTGCAATCATTAAGGAGTTGATGAATATTTTTATATAAAGTGGATTAAATAACTTTCTATAGTTATCTAAAGTAAATTTATACTGTATGTCTCCTACCTCACCTCTAACACAGAAACTAATAACAAGAATTGAGATAGCGGGTATTAAGAAAAAAATTATCATCCAAAAAGTTACTGGACTTAATGTAGCAAGTGCACCAATATTAATTCTTCTTTTCCTTATCATGACTTCATCACCACTAGATTATCTTGCTTCCAAGTAACATATACATTAGTTTCATTGTCAAAATCAAAGTTATCTTCTGTTGATTCTAGAACTTGTATTTCTTGTCCACTCTCAAGAGTAACTATGGTTCTTTGAGTTACACCAGTATAAACTTTTTCTTTATATGCTACCTTTAAAGACATAAGTTTATTTTCAGAATTGGATAGGCTTAATTTTTCTGGTCTTATAGCTAAAAATAACTTTTCGTTAACCTCATAATTTTTATTCTCTATTAATACGTCTTCACCAGTATTAATTGATAGTACTGCTTGGTCATCTTTTAATTCTTTAACTATAGCTTCTAAAATATTTGCCTCTCCAATAAAGTCTGCTACAAATTTTGTTGATGGTTTTTCATATATTTCATAAGGAGTTCCTATTTGTTCTACAACTCCTTCATTCATTACTATTATTCTATCTGACATTGTTAATGCTTCTTCTTGATCATGTGTAACAAAAATAAATGTTATCCCTAACTCTTTTTGCAAATGCTTTAGTTCAAACTGCATCTGTTTACGAAGTTTAAGATCTAGAGCTCCTAATGGCTCATCTAACAATAATACTTTAGGATTATTAATAACCGCTCTGGCTATTGCAATTCTTTGCTTTTGCCCTCCACTTAATTCTGAAGGCATCCTATTTATGTATTCCTCCATTTTAACCATTTTAAGCATTTTTTTAACTTTCTCATCTATTTCCTCACTCTTTACCTTCTTCATTCTAAGACCAAAGGCAATATTATCATAAATATTCATATGAGGAAAAAGTGCATAGTTTTGGAATACAGTATTTACACATCTTTCATTTGGATCTTTTAATGTTACATTTTCATCTTGAATTATAACATCTCCATTGGTAGGTCTCTCAAAACCTGCAATTATTCTTAGTGTTGTGGTTTTCCCACACCCACTAGGTCCTAACATCGTTAGAAACTCTCCTTGATTAATTGTTAGATTTAGGTTATCAAGAACTAACTTCTTATCTCCTTCAAACCTCTTTGAAACATTTACTAGCTGAACAAATGCATTCACGGTCACACCTTAACAACTCCTTCCAAATCTTAAAAATTAAAAACCCTTCCTATCCAAATTGCTAGATAGAAAGAGTCTCATTTTTAGGTCAAGAAAAATATACCATAATATATTTATATATTCAAATATTTTTTTCCATTATTTCAAAAAAATTTTATACAAATGCATTTCTACTGGAATTATACTCGTATCCAGCTTCCTTTAATCTCTCTATTAACGCATTTTGATCTATTTCTTCTTCATAACAATAATTATCTAGAGAACTATAAAAATCTCTCAATTTCATATTAACCATACTTAATAGTATAATAGGATCTCTATTAAATATTTCTTCTCTATCCAAAACTTCTCATCTCCTAAATATATTTTTCAATTTCCTTTACTAGCTTAGTAAGATATTCTTCCTCTAGTTCAGTAAATCTAGATAACTCTGGACTATCTATATCTAAAACTCCATAAATTTCACCATTTTTCATTATTGGAATTACTATTTCTGAGTTTGATGCAGCATCACAAGCAATATGTCCTGGAAACTCATGTACATTTTCAATTCTTAAGGTTCTCTTTTCTAATGCGGCTGTTCCACATACACCCTTTCCTAATGGAATTCTTATGCAGGCTGGCAATCCTTGAAATGGTCCTAGAACTAATTCATTTTCTTTAAATAGATAAAATCCTGCCCAATTACATCTATCCATATAAAATTTAATAAATGATGAAATATTTGATAGGTTAGCTATTACATCTTTCTCATCTTTTAGTTGTTCTATACATGCTGATACCATAAAACCTAATGTTTCACTTATTTTTTCTGAATTCTTAAGTTCCTTCAAAATAACTCCTCCTTAATTTAAACTTTTCTATATATTATATTAACTTAAAGTTATTTATAAAAAAAGCATTTATTTTCTAAAGAAAAAAAACCCCTGATACCAGGAGTTTAATGAGGATACTTATAACAGGCTTATGGCAAAGCTATGTTTTATTAGTTCCTTTGATATTTTTATCATATTGTTATACAATTATTCATTATAAATTTAACAATTAAAAAACATTTTTGAACTAATTACTTAATTCTATTTATTATAATAATTTTCAACTATATTTTTTAACCACTCTTTATCCTCACTACTGCAAAATGCTGCTTCAACTGCATAATGAGTAATCCTCTCAAGATCTTCAATAGAAAATCCTAATTTATCAATTATATTATTTATTTCACTTGATAAGCTCACATTAGAAACTGTTCTATTATCAGTATTTATAGTAACTTTTAACCCATTGTCATAATATGTTTTTATAGGATGTTCTAGTAGACTTTTTACTGCATTAGTATTTAAATTACTGGTTGGACACATTTCAAGGAAAACACTTTTTTCTTTAATAAGCTTTAATATATTAGGATTCTTATATGCAAACACTCCATGTCCAATTCTCTCAGCTCCCAATATATTTATTGCTTTTTCTATATTTTCTTCCTTACCCGTTTCTCCCGCATGCACAGTTATATGAAAACCTAAACTTTTTGCGAGTTTGAAAACTTCTTTGCTTTCTTCAGGTGGAAAATCATGTTCATTCCCTGCCAAATCTATAGCAACAACACCTTTGTTTAAAAAAGCAGCTGCTCTTTTAACTAAATCTATATTTTTTTCAATAGGAAAACCTCTCATGGTGCATATGATTAACCTACTTTTAACTTTATATTTCCTCTCCCCTTTGGAAAGTCCTTTTAAAACAGCTTCTATAACTTCTTCTATACTTAAACCTTTTTGCTGGTGGAAATATGGTGCGAATCTTATTTCACTATAGATAACTCCCTCTTTTGCAAGATCTTGAGCCAGCTCTTCACTTACTCTTGTTAAAACCTCTTTTGTCTGCATTACCTTTACGGGGAAATAAAATGCTTCTAAATATTCTTTTAGTGATTCACACTTACCATCAATACTCAATATATTATTTAATTCTTCATAGCTGCTGAACGGATTTTCACCTAATTCATTAAGCAGTTCCCATATTGTCTCTTTTCTTGTGCTTCCATCCAAGTGTAGATGCAATTCAATTTTAGGCATTCTTTGTATATCTTCTATTACATTCATTTATTCTTCCTCTTCTATAATTAATTAAAAATACTTGGTAATTCTCCACCTTTTTTTATAATAACCTCCTTATTCTTTAATAGTTCATTTTCGTCTTTTAACGCTTCAATATATTCCTTTGCTTTTATATCTACTTCTTTTTTCTTCTCAGAATCAATTAAAGTATCTAGTTCCCCCTTAAGAACATCTATTTCTTTTTGCTTTAAATCCATTTTAGATTCAATTTCTTTTAAACTAGCTTCAATATACTTGCTTGAATTCTCCCAGTACTCTTCTTCTTCTTTCTTAGTTTTATCTATTTGATTTTTCGCATCATTATTAGATATCAACCCTTTTTTAACCTGTTCAGCTAAATCATTAATATATTTATTTAATAATTCTCTAGATTTACTTCTATTATTTAATTTTTGTTCCCAAGCCCTATCAATATTTTCTTTTAAAGTTCTCTTTTGTACTAATATTTCTTTGTAATTGAATTCATTTTCTTCATTTAGAACTTTGTTTCTCTTTTCTATATTCTCAAAGGGCCAAAAAATTTCTTGAGCTTCTTCATTATTAATCACTTCATTTTCTTTTTTATAGTTAATCATAACTGCAATAGGAATTAAACTTAGTAAAAGTATTATTAATATGAGGATTAATTTGTTTTTCAAAAAACTCACCCCTTAATGTACTATATACAGGGTTTCTATAGGTAGCTTAATTTATTCTTCCATAAATAAATTATTAGTTGAACTTAAACCCTATATCTACATTAATAGTGTGGTTAATTTTTCAAATTAAATTCCTATTTTATCTAAATTATTTTATATTTAAACTTTTATTTTTTTAAAATTAAAGGATATTTCTTCATTTGTAAATTCTCCAATACAAAAGTAAGCATATCCGTCGATAGTCAATCCTAGTGAACCAGGATTTATGATTGTTTTTTCTCCATAACTTGTTACCATTAATGGTAAATGAGTATGACCAATTAAAACATAATCTACAGAATCATCGTAATCTTTTAAAAATTTTTCTAAAGATTCTCCATTATATAAAAGAGGTATATCTGTATTAGAAGTTTCTCTAGAATGTACCATTAAAAAATTTTTACCATTTATATCTATTATCTTTTTTAATTCTAACTTATTTAATTTTCTTATTATTTCTCCCCCATATTGCTCATATAGGTATGCTGACAACTTATTTTCATGATTCCCTCTAATATTTATAAATCTTTTATCACTAAAAACCTTCTCAAATACTTCTTTAGGATATTCACCAGCCAAAATATCTCCAAGGTTAAGTATTTTCTCAATACTTTTATCATCTATATATTTTATAAATGCTTCTAGCGCCTTTATATTTCCATGAATATCTGAAACTATAGCAAATTTCATAATTTCACCTAACCTTTTATTATTCCTGCTACAAAAACAATAATATATGCTGCTGGAACTAGTAATGCAACTGACATTAATGTTCCAATAGCTTTACTTCCTACCATTCCAATGACACAAGTTCTAAATTCTTCTGGCGATTTTCTCCCATCAATAACGTCATCTGTCATTATTGATAAATGTGGATCAGTAAACATAGTCAATAGCAGTGTAGCAATTCCATTAATAATACCAGCTAATGCAAGACAAGTTCTCCCATAACTTGGTGCTAACATACCTGCATAAATTGGTGATAGTGCTCCAGCAGTGGAAATAGCTACTATTATTGCATTAGTAAGTAATAATTTTTTAGGTAACTTTTTAAACTCAATACTTGTTACACTCTCCTTAACTGGTATTGCAATTGAATTTTTTATATGCCTAACCCCAGCTTTTGAAAAGCCATGTAGTACTATTTTAGAAACTGATTTATCTGCTGAAAATGCGATTACACCTTTAGCCAATATCTTTTGAAAAGTAGGAATAAGGAATGCACCTACAATTGTAGCTATTGTTGAAATCACAATTATTATATAAAATACCTTGAGTACCTCAAAGCTATTTGTACTAAATTCTACATAACTTGTTAAAACAGGTGTTTGAATAGAAACGGCAATTCTAGAAACTAGCATAACTATATTGAAGAGAGCAAATGAAATTGCAATTTTACCAGTTCTTACTCCCACAAGTCTTACTGAGTATCCTAAAGTCCCAATTAATGTAATGATAAAATTCATTACTAATACAATAATTACTCTAATATCCATAAATCCTCCACTAAGTAATATTTACATACGTAAATTCATTACCACAATATTCTAAAAATTTAATAAAATCATTATAACTTAAAAGTAGCGTAGAAGTGTTTACATTTGGGTGAAATGTTATATAATTACATAATCCTAAATCTTTATCTAATAGCACCTTCACATGTTTGTCTATATCATTTATTAATCCAAAGGGAGTTACTGATCCAGGTGTTAGTCTAAGTATTGACTTTAATTTTTCTTCTGATGCAAAAGAAAGTGACTTCTCATTTATCTCTTTGGTTATATGTTTTATATCCACCCTTTTACTATCATCAGCTATAAGTAAATAATACTGATCTCCTTTTCTATTTTTTAAAAACAAATTCTTACAATGCTGCCCAGGAATTTTCATTGGTATATCCTTAGTTTCAGCCACTGTGAATACTGCTTCATGCTTATACTCATCATAAGTAATATTCAAATTATCTAATATATCATATATATTGTTCATACTTTTCCCTTCTTCATTATTATTTTTTGATAAGAATGTTAAAATATCTAAATATTGGTTGATAATTTATTTATAAGTGATAGAATAGTCTGTAGGATACTGAAAGGAGTGAAAATTGTGGAAGTTCAAATTAAATATTCTTCTGAACTTATAAATGAGTGTTTAGAAACTATTGACTAGAGAAATAACCTAAAAGATAACCTTAGGTTATTTTTATTTATCTACTTTTATAATGTACTTGAACTAACCCTGAAGAATAAGACTTACTTTCTACATATTGAACTTCTTTAGTTGGACACCCATCTTGGAATAGTCTCTTTCCATCCCCCAATAATATTGGAATTATAGATATAATATATTCATCAAAAAGATTTTCCCTAAGAATCTCATTTACTACTTCAGCTCCTCCGTCAACAAAAATATCTTTTCCAGCTTTGTTTTTCAATTCTTCTATAAGCTTCTTTATATCTCCTGAGTAGTATTCAACCTCATTAGATTCTTTTTTCTTTCTAGAAATTATATAGCACTTTTTATCTTTATGAGGAAACTCAATACCAAAAGAACATACTTTATCATATGTCTTTCTGCCCATTATTACAGTATCTATTCTGTCTATAAACTTTGCATATCCATAGTCTTCACCATCTACTTCAACTTGTGACAGCCAGCTAATATCATCTTCTTTTGTTGCTATATAGCCATCTAAACTCATTGCTATATATAAAACTACGTTTCTTTCACTCATGCAATTCCCTCCTTAGATAATAATATTTATAAGATTATACCACAAATTACCTAATATATTTTATAAAAAGTAAAAAACAGATATTTCTATCTGTCTTTTACTTTTAGCTAAAAATATATTATTAAATACCTCTATTAGTTTGAAAACTTTGAGTCTTCCTTTTTCTATTGAGGTGTATAGAACATTTGAGTAGCATAGTATCTACCATTACTATAATATATTCCTATTCCGATTTCTTTAAATGCACTGTTAAGTATATTTGCTCTATGTCCTGGAGAATTCATCCATTGAGTAACAGTATATGCACCATTTGGTGTCATTCCTGTAGATGTATATATATTCTCACCCATAGTTGCATATTTAAATCCATTATTAGTAAGCATTTGTCCTGGATCTCCATAAGTTGGTGATGTATGAGAAAAATAGTTTTTATCATACATATCTCTAGCTTTCATTGCTGCTAGTTTTGACACACCTGCATTAAGCTTAAGTGGTTGTAGTCCTTGCTTTGTTCTTTCAGCATTTGTATTAGTTAATATATCATTTACAACATCTCCAGTGGTAACACCTGGGTTTCCGCTGTTAGGTGTATTAGGGCTTCCTGATGGGTTAGTTCCTTCAGGAATATTATTGTTAGTTGGAGGTTTTGGATTATTATTTGAGTTTGGAGGATTTGTATTTTGTACATTTCCATCCCCTGGATTTGTATTAGGTTGATTCAATGTACCATTTGTATTATTCTGCTCTCCAGTTGTACCTGTTGTGTCTCCTGTTGTATCATTTCCGCCAGATTGATTAGGAACTACTTGCGGTTTAATTGGTGAAGTTCCTTTTTGACAACCTATTACAGTAAAACTTAAAATTGAAAAACTTAATATTACTGAAATAAACTTTTTCATATAATCACCTCATCATTATTTTGAGCAAATTTAAGAATAATAAAATAATAACTTAGAGGTAATTGAGTAAAAAAAAGGAGAGCAATAAATTTTATTTTTTTGCTCTTCTTAAAAATATTTTTTTTATTTTAATTCTAAAATTTCATTTAATTTTACTTTTAATTCATCACTTATTTCAGTAAGTGGAAGTCTTAGTTCTGGGGATTCAATTAATCCTATCTTATTTAAGATATATTTAAGTGGTGCTGGATTTGGTTCTGCAAATAGCATAGGGACAAATTGGTATAGTTCTTTCCATATCTTCAAAGCTTCTTCATGGTTATTTTCTTTAACCTTATTATATACCTCTATAAAACTTTCAGTGTGAATATGAGATGAGGCCAATATTCCACCATGACCTCCAAGGGTTAGTGTAGTATAGAAAAAGCTATCTTCACCAGTCAAAATTGAAAAATCCTTTGGAGGATTAATAAGAAGATCTGTTGTTTGCTTTATATCTCCTGATGCATCTTTTATTCCTACAATATTTTTTATTTCAGCTAATTTATAAATAGTACTATTTTCAATATTTCTACCTGTTCTATATGGAATATTATATAAAATTATATCTAAATCAGTTGCTTCAGAAATACTCTTAAAATGTTCATATATTCCCCTTTGATCAGGTCTAGAATAATATGGTGAAACTGATAATATACCATCTACATTATATTTTTCTACAACCTTTAGTTTTTCTTTTACTTTTTTAGTATTGTTTCCACCTAATCCAAAATATACTGGAACTTTATTATTAACATATTCCATTGTTTTTTCTACAATAGTTTCATATTCCTTATCCTCAATAGTTGGACTTTCTCCTGTTGTTCCTAATGGCATAAAACCGCTAACACCTTTAGCTAAATAATACTCTACCATTCTCCTATATGATATTAAATCTAATTCATCATTTTTAAATGGTGTAATTAATGGGACAAAAACTCCTTGAACTGACATAACATACCTCCTAAAAATAGCAAAAAATAAAACCTTGGAGAATACCAAGGTTAAATTATTCTTAATTTATTTAATCGAATAAATTTCCATGTATAGCACTCCACAAAAAACTTGTGACAGTCTTGCATATATTTTATACAAAACCAGCAATATAGCCTTAAAGCATTAGCTATACACTTCGGCGATGGTTCCTTTTCCAAAACATCTATGTGCTTACCTCCGTAATGGTACTCATAAACATCGCGCCTCTATCTCAAAAAATATTTACTTTTTTGTTAATTATACCTTTATATTTAACATTTATCAAGGGTTTATTTTTACATAGTTTACTTAAAAAATATAAATACTAATAGAGTAAATAATAGTTTAGGGAGGTTTTATAACATGGATACATTAAAAGATTGGGATTCTTGGAAAGCTACCTTAGGTAAAGCTGTTGATGCTGGTGAAACTGTTGGACTTTCTGATAAAACTATTACTGGAGTTGCTGAAAAAGTAGGCACATTTCTTTCAAATAATGTTGATCCAAGAAATCACGAGGAAAGACTTCTTAAAGAATTGTGGGATGCTGCTGATGAAAATGACAGAAATACGCTAGCTAAACTAGTTGTAAAAATTGCTGATAAATAAGTAATTAATTTTCTTATACAAAAAGTGGGAAAGACTATTTTCATAGTTCTTTCCCATCACTATATATATTGCAAAAATCATATTACATCTAAGTAACATTTAAATTCTTTAATTTATTATATATACTATTTATTTAAGTCTTCAACAAGCTCTGAACTTAAATTTCCTTTTGCGATTTCTCTAACTTCTCCTGTCATCCTTACATTCCAGGTGTCATCAATTTCAATAATTAGCTCTCCACCTAGCATCTTAATTTTAACTTTATCATTTACTAATCCTCTTTTTCTTAAAACAGATGCAACTGCACAAGAAGAACTTCCTGAAGCTAGCGTAAATCCAGCGCCTCTTTCCCATATTAGTATTTGAGCTTCATCCTTAGAAATAACTTTTGCAAATTGAGTATTAATTCTATTTGGAAACTCTTTATAATTTTCTATTAATGGTCCGAATGCTTTTATTTCATCCATATCTAATTCATCTTTTATTATTACACAATGTGGGTTTCCTAAGGAAACACAATTTATTTCAAATTCCTTATTGTTAAGCGTTATTTTTTCACCTATAACTTCTTCACTTTTAAAGTTTGTAGGAATATCACCAGCTTTAAAAATTGCTTTCCCCATATCGACTGTAATTAATTTAGCCTTTGAATTAGATGTTTCAACAATATTAGCCTTAACTATTCCGCCTTTTGTCTCAACCGTAAAAACTTCATTATTGGTAAAACCATAGTCATAAATATACTTGCAAAATATTCTTAAACCATTACCACTTTTTTCAGCTTCTGAACCATCTGGATTATATATTCTTAATCCAAAATCAGCTTTTTCTGATTTTACTTTAAGTAAAATTCCATCAGAACCTATACCAAAATTAACATTACAAATTCTTTTAATAGCCCTATCAGTAAGAGTGAAATCAATTCTATCTTCTTCCAAAACTATGTATTCATTCCCCAAGCCATGAGTTTTAACAAAAAAATTATCTTTCATCTTCATCTTCCTTTTCTTAAATAATATTAAAATTATACCAAATTCCCAAAATTAATAAAACTGCAATCTATTGTAATCATAATTCTTGAATTGCTAAAAGTTTTTATTGTCCACTTAATATATCCTTTAAACTTATATTTAGTTTGTTTGAGGCCTCTTGTAACTTATCTGCTTGCTCTTTGGCATCATTAGCAGTTTTATATCCTTTAGCGGCAGTTATTACAGTGTCTAATCCTTTAATATAATTATTATGTATCCCATTTATTTCACTACTATGTTCCAAGGTCTCTGCATGGTTTTTAAGTATTATAAGTTCATCGGTATTTTCTTTGATATTCTTTCCTTCTTTAATAGCATCTATATTTTCTGCTGCATGCGAAGAAATTGAGCTAATACTTTTAAAATATGTATAATCTGTCTTATATCTGTTTATTTCATAGCCTATAGATTTTTTTGTAATAAAAATATTATAAGCACTTACACCTAAGGTTAATATCAATAATACTACTATGATTCCTTTTATTACTCCTTTTATAAATTTTATTGCTAAAAATAAAAATACTATAGCAACCAAGGCTATTATAATATTATCAGCGCTTAATCCCATTGTTATTGCCTCCATTTATTAATAAATATTTTCTTTATACCTATGTATTATATCATGATAATTTACACATTCATTTATTTTTGACAAAATCGAGAAAAAAGCAACTAAAATACGAGAAAATATTTCTTATATCTTAGTTACTTATTAAAATATGTTATACATTAAAGTTTATGTAGTTACCTGAGTTATCTGACGTTCCTGAAGTAAGGGTATCCACACTGCTATACATAGCATAGGGATTTGTACTTAATATACTTGAAACAGAATTTTTATAAGTACCATTTTCTATTGATTCATATTGTCCTAAGATATTAGTATCTATAGGATCACCATTAGGAGAATTACTCTGAAGAAGTGATAGTATATTTGAATCTTCTAATGTTCCACCATTTGTACTTGGTGCCACATCCTTTGGAATACTTAAATCACCTGACTTACTATATTCCAAGGGGATACCGTAATTAGGTTCGACTTGCTTGTAAATATTTGTTAATTCCGAATCTGTTGTTCCACCGAAATAATTATTCTTTAGATAGCTATTATTAACACTTGAATCAACATTTTCAATTAGTGGTACTGTAGCTGATACAGTATTTGAACTTGGATTAATATTCTTCCATAAAGAAGACATGGTATAATTGTTCATAACACTATTAACATCCAATGTAATCACCTCATTTTAATATACGTAAAATCAACTATTTATTAAATTATAGCATTTTACGAAAATCGAAATATGTAAATACTAATAAGATTCTATGAAGATATTGTTAATTATAAGTCACAAAAAAGTAGTGTGTTTGGTAATTATATCCAAACACACTACTCATTATTCTTTAGTCTTCTCTTTACCTTGAATTTCTGGTACAGGTGTTACTGTATTCTTTTTTGGTTCCTTAAATCTTTTACTATTCCATGAAGATTCTTGATCTTTCTTTGCCATAAATTCACCTCCAATTTACTATATTTATCTTTTTCTTTTATGGAGATTTTATTCATTACTTCTATCTTTCTTTTTCTTTAGTAATAATTCAGTGTTTAATTTTGCTCTTTCATTTTTCTTTACCTTGTCTTTTTTAACTTTTTCCTTTGGAGCTTGATTGTTCTCTAAAACCTTCGGGATAATTTCTATTTTACTTTCTGCTAAATTTCTCTCTTTTTTTAGTGGTGCTTTTTTTACTTTTTTCTTAAAATGGATCCTATTAATAAATTTAGGTAAAGTAATATTCAAATCTAATCGTCTATAAGCTATTTCAAGCATTAATAATATTAGTGCTAGTATTGTAAGAGGCAACGATAAATTTATTCCACCTTTAACCTTCTTTATTTCACCATTAAATATATCTTTAGGTAATTTAATAAACTTACCATTTGTACCTTCTACAAGAGAATCTAATGCTCCTGTATCTCCCATAAGCTTATACTCTAGTGAATATTGTAAGGCTATTACTCCATTTTTTACTGATGTAATCTTACCGTCATTTTCTTCTCTAACACTTACTGAATAAAAGCTGCTCTCATCTAGTGAAATATTCTTCTCATAGACTCCTGGAGCTTTAATATCTAGGTTGAAATCCCCTTGTGTACCATCACTTTTAGTATATATTCCGCTTAATTTAGTATTATCCTTAACGGAATTTGACTTATACTCAATATGAGCTTCATTTCCTTGCACAGAAATATTTAAATTGCTTTCCCCGCTAGTATAATCCTCTAATGACCAATTCAAGATATTTCCCCATAACTTCTTATATCCATCCCAATTAGTATAATTAGCATCCCATTTTCCTGTAACATCTGAAGTCCAGGCAACACTTCTTCCTAACCCATATTGCCAAAGAGCTAAAATAGGATCATCTTCATCAGAATTAAATACTACTGTAGCATTTTCCTTGGGTGAAGTACCAATATATCCTAGAAGATTAGGAATTTTGCCGTCATTTATAACCCCATCTAAAACCTCATGTGAATTTACAAGCTTAGGGGTAAATTCTCTATTATTTAGATATGCTTTTGAAGCCATAAAAATTTCTTTTGCAAATATCCTTGGCAGATCTGTATAAATATCAGTATGATAACTTCTTCCTTTTCCAGACTCTGCTAATGATTGTAATAACTTTGTATCAGCATCTTCTCCTACAGATACTGTTGATAATGTTATATTATTTTTTCCTAGGCCATCTATAATATCATCATATTGTCTAAAACCATCTTGACCATCTGTCAAAAGAATTATATGTTTTATCTTTGCGTCAGAGTTCTTTTCGTATTCGTAGGCTTCTTTAAGTGCTGGATAAATACT
Organism: Clostridium paridis; assembly: GCF_016765615.1. Classification (GTDB taxonomy): domain Bacteria; phylum Bacillota; class Clostridia; order Clostridiales; family Clostridiaceae; genus Clostridium_T; species Clostridium_T paridis. Next base: position 798,330 of record NZ_JAESWA010000022.1, read on the forward strand.
TGTTCCACCATTTACTTGTATCTGACCAATCTTATCTTTAACAACTTCTTTATTACTTCCTTTTTCACCCTTAACAACCCAAGAGTAACTTTGATCAAATGCTATTACTCCAATTTCATCATTTTCTCTCAAGGTATCTGCTGCTTTTTGAGCAGCTTCTTTTGCCAAAGTTAATTTAGAAACCTCTCCGCTTCCGCCTCCCATGCTTCCTGAATGATCAATTACTAATGTAATGCTCATTTTAGGTATTTCTTTTTTTCCCCTCATATCCATATTTACTGGAAGTACTTTTTCTAATGGAGTATTGGTATACTCTCCTAATGCATAGGAGTCTTCACCACCTGTAGCAATAAATGCTCCACCATATTCTTTAACATAGCTATCTAGTGAATCTTTAAATCCTTTTGGAAAATCCTCTCCATGAATATCTACTGATATAATTCCTTTATATGCTAACATATCCTTTAGTGCACCTGGGAGTTCTGTACCAAGTCCTCTATCGTAAGAATATCCAAGTGAAGTTAATATGTTTGCAATATTATCTCCTTGTCCCTTTTTCCCTTCGGCTATAAATACCTTTTCTCTAGTCAGTACATTTGTATACCCTATATATTCATTATTTTTGACTTCTGTATCCTCAGCAGGGTCAATTACAACCTTATAATTCTTAACTCCTCCTGATTTTTGAATATCTTTAAATGTAAAGTTATTCATTCCTTTGGTGAGTGAAACTTCACTTTGAGCTTTTAATGTGCTACCCTCATATAGGTAAACCTTTGTTTTAGTTTGTATGTTAGAATAAATCCCTACGCCAATGGAAAATTCGTCTCCAATATTTATTTTGTCTGGAAGTTTTAAACTATCCACATAAACTTCTTTTTTAAAGCTTTTTTCTACCTTATATACCTTCATATCAATATTTTGTTCATTTAAAGAAGGAATAGTTTTTTCAAGCTTTCCTATATTCTCTTCTCCATCTGTAATCAAAACAAATCTTTTTGCTTTATCTGATGGGAAAAGTGATATTCCTGTATTAATTGCATTTTCAATATTTGTTGCTGAAGCTATTGGCTTACTTTCTATAGTGTTAATTGTCTTACTCTTTGACACAAATTTTTCAACCTTTGCATCTTGTCCAAACACCACTATTCCTGCATAGTCGCTTGTTCCCATTTCTTTTAGAGTCTTTTTAATAAAATCTTGTCCATTTTCTTTAAACTCCTCATTTGAATGAGATAAATCTAGCAAGAAAATCGTTGAAGTGTCTTTTGTTATTTTATTCACCGTAATATTTACCAGCGAAAGAGTTAAAAGTATAGCAATAACACATCTTATGATAATAATTAATCTTTTTCTTCTCTTGTCCTCAATTATGCTTTTGCCTAAGTAAATAATAAATATCACAAGTATAGGTATTAATATTAGATAAATAGGCCTTAATACTTCAATTGACACTCTTTCACCTCCTAATTCTTTTTGGTATAAATAAACCATTCTATCATTAGAACAATTAATGAAAGTATAACCATGTATTCAGTTAGATTTCGTCCTCCTCTAACTTTAAATTCTTTATTATCTCCCTTTTCACTTCCCTCTTCTGTTACATCAGATTCCTCGATTGATGGAAAATTAACTCCAAACTTCTCCTCTTTTTTCTCACCTTTAATATCCTGAGTAACTTTATATATACCAACTTCATTGGTTTCTTCAAACTCTTTCATTGGAAATCTAATTGGCATACTTTTCTCTTTCCCTTCAGGATTTGTTATGTTAATATCTCCTCCATCAATATTAGGATTTAAAGGCACACTTTCCCCAGCAGAAAATTCTCCTGAGCTTAATATTCCACCTAAACTTAAATAGTTAATAAAATTATGAACCATTATAGGGAATTCTGGTTTAAGCACAATATCACTATCGCTTAATTTGAAAGGAATAGCTATTATCTTTCTGCCATCTTTTTCTCCATAAAAAGCTTCCTCTCTATCTTTTATTGATAAGAATCCTTTTAAGTATCCTTCCTTCTGTATCTGATTTATACTCTTTACTCCAAACTTTAAGTTCTTAATTTTATCCGTTAATGGCGTATCTATTTTTGCATTTCCATTTCCACCTTCTACCTCATTGGCTACCTTAAAAAATTCATTGGAAGGAGCATTAATAAATATTATATTTCCTTTCTCAGGAAGTTTATCAGGAATTACTCCATCAAAAATATATATATCATATTCATCCTTTGGGTTATAATTTTGAAGAGAATCTACTTTTGATACCTCAATTCCTTTAACAGTTTTCAATGCTTTTTCCATAAATAAATTTTTCTCTGATAGCAATAAAACTTTTTGATTCTTTTCTCTTTTTACAAATGAGTAATAAGTATTATCTTCTGATATTGCATCTTTTTCAGATAATTCCCCCTTTAAAATGCTTATATTTTTACTTTCTAATTCAAAGGTTAAAACCTTGCTTTCATCCTTAGAAAGATTGATCTCTTTAACTGCTAATAATTTATCATCTCCATATAAAGAGAAATCACCTTTATACTCGTAAGCTCCCCTATTTGTAATCTTTGAAATCACTGATATTCCCTTGTCAGTTTCCTTATAACTAACTAAATCCACTGATGCATTATTTCCCTTTGAAGATAAATTAATAACATCTCCATTTATCCCTTCAATGGGAAAATCCTTATCAGTCAAAAATACAACCTCACTTCCCTCTTGTGCATTGCATAAACTTTTGACTAATGAGAGAGAATCTTCTATTTTCCCTGTGGTATCTTCTGGTGATAAAGTTTTAATTTTATCTAATATTACACTTTTATTTTTTTCATTTGATAGTTCAACCTTACTATATTTCCCACTTGTTAATATTGTTACATTTGCACCTTCCTTTGTAGAAGAAATTAGCTTTTCCATTTCTTCTTGCGCAAGCTCAAATTTAGATTTTTCTTGAACCTTAGCTTTCATACTCCCAGTTATATCAAAAACAATAATTAAATTTCTAAATTCCTTCCCACCTAAAAGTGTAATTGGTTCTAGAAGAGAAAAAATAAGTAATGCCACTATTATTAGTTGCAATATCATTAGAATATTCTTTCTTAGCTTTTCCCAAGGGGATTTAGCCTTAATATTTCTATATACTTCTTTCCATAATATTAAAGATGGAACATCTTCACTTTTTCTTTTTTGCTTAAGCATATAAAGTAGAATAATTCCTACTAAGGCTAAAGAAAATACTAAAGGCCATAATCTACCTAGGCTCATGTTATCCCTCCTATCCCCTGTTAATTACACCTTTGATTGCAAGCTCTTTAAATATAATTTTTTCTAATGAATTTTCTGAAGATGTAAATATATACTTTGCTCCATATTTTTTAGAAATTCTTTGAACTTCTTCTTTAAAATCTTTTAGTTTTTCCTTATATAAATTTAAAGCCTTACCATAAATGCTTATATCTAAATTTTCCGCAATATCTTCTATATTTTTTAATTTTAAATCACCTCTTATAGAGGGCTCTAATTCTTCTTTTGAAAGTATTTGAATTAGAATAACTTCTTGTTTTTTATGTCTTAAATAAATTAAAGCATCCTTCAAGGTATCCATATTATAAAAATCAGATATTATTATGCTAACTCCTCTTCCAAAAATATCAGCCCTTTTAATGCTATCAAATAATGATGATCTTCCTTTAAAATCTATATCTTTTAATTCATTTAGTATCTTACTAATACCTAACTTCCCCGAGGCATTAACTTTTCCATAGTTAATACGTTCTGAAATCTCATGTATTTTAACTCTGTCATTATAATTTAATATCATATAACTTAATGCTACCGATAATTTTAGTGCAAGCTCTCCTTTATTAAACACTCCATAATCCATTGACTTGCTTGTATCAACAAATATATTAAATATTGCTTCTTTCTCCTCCATAAATAACTTCAAATATAGTCTATTGAATCTTCCATAAGCATTCCAATCAACTCTTCGAAAATCATCCCCAGGAGAGTATTCTCTATAGTCTGAGAACTCTACACTGATACCTTTTTCTCTTGACCTTCTCCCGCCTGTAAAGCCTGAGCTTATAGGTGTTTTTAAGATTAACTTTAAATTTTGAAGTTGTTTAAAAAATTCTTCATTAAATAAGTCATCTCTCATATTAAATAACCTTTACTTCTTCTATAATCTTATCTATAACCATATCAGTTGTAATTCCTTCTGAAACACCTTCAAAATTCAATATAATTCTATGTCTCAATATTGGATACGCTACATCTTTAACATCTTGAAAACTAACATTGTATCTCCCATCCATAAAAGCTAAAACTCTTGCTGCAATAAAAATCCCTTGAGCTCCTCTTGGACTTGACCCTACTGAAATATACTTCTTAACATATTCCGGTGCTTCATCTAATTCTGGATGAGTAGCTAGTATGATTTTCAAAGCATATTCTTTTACCCCTTCCGCCATAGGAACTTCCTTTACAATAGATCTTATTTCCATTATGTCCTTTAATGTGAGTATCTCTTCTAACCTAATATCCCTATTAGTAACTGTTATATCCATTATTTCCATAAGTTCTTCTAATGTAGGAAAACTTACTTGAAGTTTAAAAAGAAATCTATCTAGTTGAGCCTCTGGCAGAGGATATGTTCCTTCCATTTCAATAGGATTTTGAGTTGCCAACACCATAAATGGCTCTTGTAGTTTATATGTTTCATTGGCTACTGTTACGGTTTTTTCCTGCATTGCTTCTAATAATGCTGATTGAGTCTTTGGTGTAGCCCTATTAATTTCATCTGCTAAAAGCAAGTTAGTAAATACTGGCCCTTTCTGAAATTCAAACTGGTTTTTTCCATCTTCATTAATAATTATATTGGTTCCAATTACATCAGCAGGCATTAGATCTGGTGTAAATTGTATTCTTGAAAATGAAAGATTCAATACTTTAGAAAGAGTTTTAACTAATTGAGTTTTACCTAGTCCAGGAACCCCTTCTAATAGCACATTGCCTCCAGAAAAGAGCCCTATTAAAACTCCATTTACTATATCCTTTTGGCCTACTATACCTTTAGCTATTTCCACTTTACATTCTTGTATTTTCTCCAGAAGCTCTTGTATCATATCCTTTTCCATACTCTCTCCTCCTATTTACCTAGTTCTTCAAAATAATCCTTTATAATATCTTTAAGATAATCTGGCATGGAACTCCCTTCAAGTCCATCAATTGCATCTTTTGAATAATCCCCTATAACATTATCTAAATCAACCGATTCTCCTCTTTCATTTATTCCATTGCTAGAATTTTGAATCTGTGAATTACCTCCATTATTTTTTTGTCCAGTTAAATTTTCATCATTACCCGAATTTCTATCTGGAATGTAGACTTGCTCACCTTTGGCTGGATCAACCTCTCTCCCATTTTTGCTACCATTATTCCATCCTACTCCATTCCCATTTCCTTGAGACTGCCCTGAACCTTGCCCACTTCCTTGGCCATTTCCACTGCTATTTCCATTTCCACTGCTATTTCCATTTTCACCTTGGGATGATGATTCACTATTAGAATTTCCTTGGGAATTAGATATAGATGAACCTTCTTTTGCTTCTTTCAAAGCATCATTTAGTTTATCTTTGGTATTTGATGATATTTCTCCTGACATTACTTCTTCCGAAGCTTTATTTAATAAATTCTTTAGCTCCTCATCAGATACTGAACTAGCAGCATCACCTAATGCCTTGGAGACTTCACCTTTTTCTAAATCTCCCATAGATTTAAGTGAATTGTTAAGATTATTTAATGCTTTGTTTACATCTTCATCTTTACCACTCTCAATAGCTTTAGCTAGTTCATTTGTTTTTTCACTTCCATTTAGCTTATCCTTTATTGCATCTATATCTTTTTTATTATTAAGCTTTCTCTCCTCTGCTGCCTTTGGATTCAACTTATTTCTTAATTCTTCAAGAGAGTTTCTAATTTTATTATTATCTTTTTCTTTTTCTAACTGTTCTAATTTTTTATCAATTCTTTCTAATGTCTTTTTAAGATCACTTTCATTATTAGCTTTATTAATTTCAAGTTTACTCTTTTCAATTATTTCACTTAATTTTTTCTTATCCTCTTTACTTAATTCTTTATTATCTTCTATCTTTTTCTTTTCTTCCTGCAGAACTTTACTTACTTCATTTTTCTTTTTTTCAAGCTCGTGAGCATTCTTTGCTACTCCCTTTGCTGGAGTTGGAACTAATATAAACGTAATAAATAATATTAAAAATACTCCTATGCCTATTAACAATTTTTTATTTATTCTTAAAGGCAGTCCTTTTTTAATATCAACTTTTTCTAAATAATCTAATGCATCTTCCCTTTGAATAATTGCATAATCTTCATCTCTTCCAATCAATTCTAGTGCAGTTGATGCTCGTTCTTTTAGTCCTATAGAATCAAGTATTATCCCTTGCTCCTTTATACTTGGAAAATAAAAAAGGGCTATTATAAGCCCTCCTATTAAACTTGATGATATGAAGAATAAACTAAGAAAAACACTTTCATAAAAGGGTATGAAAAGAGATATTAAACATAATAAAGTACTTAATACTAGTGCAATTAATAATCCTTTAGTTACTTTATTTAATACTATTTGTATCTTTATTCTTCTTCCAGCCTTTTTTATAAAATATATAATTTGTTTTTCTTTATCACTCATTATTTTTTAATTCTCCTTTTTCTTAAAGGATTTAACATGTATGTCGCAGCAAATAACATTACTATTGTCATTATACCTTCTAGGATTAAATTTACAATCCATGCTTTTTCAATTCCAACAATTTGTCCAAAAGGCAATATAGAATTTGTACTTGCCCCTAATTGATTGTATATTATAGATCCATATCCAAGGCCTGGGTTAAAATATAACCATACTGGTATTACAGGGTCTAAACTTTTGCCTAATAAAGCATATTTATTTACTAAAATGTTATAGTATATTAGCGTTATTATAATAGTTCCAAAGGCAAGTACTGATAGAAATACATAAGTAGATGCTATAGAACCCTTTGTACTTTTGCAAAAAGATGAGAAGAACAATCCTACACTACCACAAAAAATTGCAGTAGCTATATATAAAAGTATCATTTCAAATATATTTGATATACTTACACCACCCAGTGACAGTGTTATTGCAAAAATAGGTGTTGAGGCTATAATAAGTAAAATAACCTTACTTAATGATGCCCATAACTTACCTAATATTATTGAACGTGGTGACATCTTTGTTGACAATAAAATATCTAAGGTTCCTCTTTCCTTTTCCCCACATATTGCAGGAGCAGTAAGGGTTGGTGCAATAAGCCCAATTATCACAAACTCTATTAATGTTGTAATAAAATATAAGGCTGTTAAGCTTGTTAAATTTCCATAGAACTTTACTTGGGTAAGCAATCCATCAAAAACTAGAATAACTAGTGCACTTATTATTCCTAGAGAAATTGCAAGGGTAAGAGGAAATTTAATGCTTCTCATTGTTACTACTAATTCTTTTCTCCATACTGGATTAATTTTCATTAAGATCTCCTCCATTACTCATTTCTGTTATTCTCATAAATACATCTTCTAAACTTCCATTCTCTTGTGTAAATGATATAACATCAATATCTCTGTCAATTAATTGCTTTAGTATGTCGCTTACTTCTTTTTCTTCTCCTTTAAAACCAAATATAATTTCATTTTCATTTTGAACAGGTTTATCTACATTAGGCATTTCTGCTAAAGCACTAATTGCTTCTTCTACCTTACTTAAAACTTTCAATTTTATTGGTCTAGAGTGATTCATTTTTATCATTATTTCTTCTACAGTACCTTGAACTATTAGCTTCCCCTTTTCTATAATCCCCAGATTTGTACATATCTCTGCAAGTTCAGGCAATATATGAGAAGATATTAATATTGTCTTTCCCATATCCTTAAGATTTTTAAGAATATTTTTCATTTCAAATCTTGCTCTTGGATCCATTCCTGACGCTGGTTCATCTAAAATTAATAATTCTGGATTGTGTACCAAACATCTTGCTAAGCATAATCTTTGCTTCATTCCTCTTGACAATCCATTAACATTTGAATCTTTTTTATCAACTAAATTTACTAATTCTAATAGTTCTAAAGAAAGCTTTCTTCCCTCTTCACCAAGTATTCCATAAATGGATGCATAAAATTCTAGATACTCAAGTGCTGTAAGATTATCATATACTCCAAAGAAATCAGGCATATAACCAATCTTTTCTTTAAGTATTTTGTTATCTTTAATTGCATCTATGCCTTCAATATAAACTTCGCCTGAATCAGGGGATAATAATCCTGATATAATCTTCATACTGGTAGTCTTACCAGCACCGTTAGGCCCTACAAATCCGAATATTTCACCTTTTTTAATTTCTAAATTTAGTCCATTAAGCGCTTTAAATCTCCCATAGGACTTCTCTAAGTTTTTAATAACTAACATTATTTAGCCCTCCCCGTTACTGCAATTTGAGGAATTGCTGTTGGCATTTTTCCATTTTCAGTATTTTCTGCTACGACTCTAATTCTAACTTTATTATTAGAACTATACATCTCTGGTGAAAATTCTTTTTTGTCAGAACTCAATTTATATTCATCATACTTAGAAGTTTTATAATTATATATTTCAAATTTACCTATATCTGAATACTTTAGTCCATTTCTGCTGTTATTAAGGTCCTCCATAAAGTATATTTTATCTAAACTTACTATTCCTTCAATGGTATATTCTAATTCTAACTCACCGGCTTCATATATTTCACCGTTAACTAAATCAACTCCATTTACCTTACTCTTTAAATCTAATTCTGGAATTATCAAGCCAAACGGATATTCAACTATTCCATTATTCTCATAACTTAAATCTACTGGAAAAGCTGCTAATGTTTTTTCTCTTTTATCTACTTTCCCATTATTAATAGATAAATTTTCAGCAAAATTATCATCTATATATCCAATAATATAGTTTTTATTTAGAACTGAATTACCTGTAGAAATACTTAAATAACTATTTAAGAAATACTCAATATCTGAAAATTCTATTCTTTTTTTAGTTTGCTCCTGCATTTCTTCCTCAGTTAAAGGTGCAGAACTTGCAACAAAATTATTTATAAAATCGTTAGTATTTCTATATTTTTTCATTGAATCGTTAATACTCAATGCTTTTCCTTTAGATATACTACCTAGCTCATATATTCCTGAAGATGTTATTAAATAAGAGCTGTTTAGATCATACTGTAAATTATTCTTAAGGTCACCTTGGATTTTCCCTCCACTATAATTTAGCTTACCATCTAACTTTCCAATAGTTTTCTCTCCACCGCTTAGAGAAAAATATGCTGGAGAAAAAGGTGACATATCTTTATTTTCATAAATTCTTTTACCATCAACATAGTTTATCTTCTGGACAACATTTTTAGTAAAATCACCACTTCTTCTGTTATTATAATTTAAGTTGTCCATAATAGTTTCTAGCTTAGATGACTCTGGCTCTTGAATCTCCAGATCACTTTTATATGGAAACATGACTCCAACAAGTGAATTAACATTTCCTTTACCTTGATTATCTACCAGTATGAAATTTTTAATATTCATAATTGGATCTTTCAATCTTGTTGTTCCGCCTACGATAGATATAATGACAGTAAATATAACTGCAGCTATTGGTATTCCTATCCACAATAAACTGCTCTTTTTAAGTTTTTTAAATATAAAGTAACCTACTGGTCCAATAATTAAAGCATAGACTAATAGAATTAATAATAGAATTTTTGTATTAGGCAATTTAACTCCTAATACATTTCCAACCATGTTTTGAATCCTATAATCCATTCCGCTCATTGAACTATTTGGCTCTAGCAGTTTTGCTGGAATAACCTCATCAATTATATTATTTATTGAAGTTTTACCAATTAATTTGTTAAAAGGCTCTGAACCTAGGCTATATGAACTAAAGATTATATTACCGTTACCCTTTTGTACCTTTTGAAAATATCCTGTATCATCAACCAAATTTTTAGATGCCTCAATTGTTAATGGCATTACTTGATATTCTCCAACTTTTTTTAATTCTTGACTCTTAATCTTAATATAATCATCTTTGAACATACCAAGTGTTTTTTTTCCATAAATACCTGTTCCAATAACAAGTTCTCTGCCACCTTCAACCCATTTCTTAATGGTATCTATCTGACCTTTAGATAACTTTGATGTGTCATAATTATCAATAACTATAACATCAAATACATCTAAAACTTTTGAATTTTCTTTTAGAAAATTCTCAGGTATATTAACCAATGTTGTATCTGAACTTAATCCTTTTACATTTTTTATATTTATATTTAATGATTCCATATAACTCAAACTATTAGGATCTTCAGTTAAGGTTCCAACTAAAAGCTTATTGGGAGAAAGTCTTTTACTATTTCCTATCTTTAATTCCTCTTCATATTCTTTTTTTCCTTTGTTATATATTGAAACTACTATCTTATTTATTGATTCTCCAACTGGAATACTTAATACAATATTCTTCTTATCTCCTTTAGCTAAAGATAATTCTTGAGAAATCGTTACTCCCCTCTGATCTTGAAGTGGATATGTTACCTGTATCTCTCCTTGTATGTCTTTTGTTTCGCTCTCTACTTCTATGCTTATTGGCATTTCTCTATAGGATTTATATACCCCTTGAACCCCAAAGTCAGCTTTTATTTTTACACTACTTTCCTCCGCCTTTACCAAACTTGAAGGTATTATTACCGTTAATATAAACAGAAAAAGCATTAATATAGAAATTTTTTTCTTCATCATCTCACCTCATAAAACTTCCTGTAATATTATTGTAAACATTTATTTCTACATTTAACGAAGGAATTTATTAAAATTTTCTTACAATAAATATGAATTTTTAATGGTTCAATACTACATAACTACGTTTCTTTACCACTTTTTTCTCATCTACCAAGTTAATATTTTATACTTATAACTATTTAATAATTTTTACTAAATCTTTTTTTAATAATTCACTTTTACTAAAACCATTTCTAAAATATCTTATCTGCTTATATTGAACTCCATTTAGTTCTAAGTCCAATACATCAATTCTATCTCCTGTATAAGTTATTGGTTCCTTTTTTCCTACTATATATACTCTTACTTCCATTTCTTTCACTCCTAGTTTATATTTTTTCTTTATATGTACATTTCGGGTAATTAGAACAACCTATAAACTCCCCATATGGTCCATTTCTAAACACTAGTTTTCCTCCGCAACTTGGGCATTGACTATCATATTTTTCTTTAATCAACTTATCTATATCCCTTCTATCCCAGAGCACTACATTATTCACCATAGCTAGTTTTTTTGCATTATCACTATAGTAACTATTGGTAACCACCATTGCTTCAGTGGCTTTATAATATCTCATTGACGCCACGACTTGCTGAATTGCTTCTACTCCTACAATACTTTTCCAACGTTTAGCCTGAACAACCTTTTTGACCCTAAACTTTTTCAGTATAAGATCTGCACCATAATCAGCAGTTCTTGGGGTTAACTTACATTTGTACCCTAAATCCTTAAATTTCACTTGAAGATACTCTTCAAATTCTTCCCCAGACATGATATCAATTTCATTAAAAGTTGCATTCCTCAGTTTCTCAATTCTTCTCTTTTTAAAAGCAACATAAATTAAAATAAATAAAATTAATGCAACAATAGGTAGAGATTTCTGATTTTGGTATATATAAAAATATATAAAAATTATTAAGTATAAAAATATAATAAATCTTTGCATCTTTTGTATTTTGTTTAATCTTCTTTTCATTAGTAGCACCTTCTAGTTTAATTATGTAACCCAATCATTATATTTCTTTCCAGAGATAATTATATACAATATTTTGGTCTCAATCAAAAGTATATAAACATATTTGGTGTAAATGTTGATTTTTGTATTTATTTTGAATTTATTGTATAATTATTTTAGGTTAAAAATTTTTATATTAATGTTAGGAGGAGATTTTATGTCATTAAAAGGTACAGAAACAGCAAAAAATCTACTTGCATCATTTGCAGGTGAATCTCAAGCAAGAAATAGGTACACCTATTATGCAAGTGTTGCAAAAAAACAAGGATATCTTCAAATTGCCGAAATTTTTCTTGAAACTGCAGAACAAGAAAAAGAACATGCTAAAAGATTCTTTAAGTTTTTGGCAGAAGATTATAAAGATGAAGCAATTGAAATTACAGCTTCATATCCAGTTTCACTTTCTACAGAAACAGTGGACAATCTAAAATCTGCTGCTGCTGGTGAAAATGAAGAATGGACAGATTTATATCCTAAGTTTGCTGAGATTGCAAGAAAAGAAGGTTTTCAAGATGTTGCTCTGGCTTACGATAATATTAGTAAAGTAGAAAATTTCCATGAAAAAAGGTATAGAAAATTAGTTGAAAGTATTGAAAAGGGGCAAGTTTTTGAAAAAGATGAATCAGTGTTATGGAAATGTAGTAATTGTGGTTTCATATATGAAGGAAAGAAAGCTCCACTTAAATGCCCTGCTTGCTTACATGACCAAAAGTACTTTAGGATTTTAGAAGAAAATTATTAAGAAGATTTTTTTGGGTGAAGTAAATTTTTTTTACTCCACCCTTATATTTTAATACATATTTTTGGGAGGATATACATGATCAATCCAATCTCTGATAACGAAATACTTAATTCCTTTAACACTCTTCTACCATACTTGCCAAGTATGTTTGATGATGATGTTGCATTAGGTATTACCGATACTACTACATATTTAAAATATCAAAGCTCACCTACACTAGACTTACGAATCACCGTAGGAGACAATATACCAAATAGCGGTGGTGCTTATGAAGCAATTAAGTCAGGACAAACTCTTATAAAAGATGTTCCTAAAGAAGTATATGGGGTTGCTTTTAGATCTTATGCTATCCCTATAAAGAATGAAAGTAATGAAGTTGTAGGATGTCTTCTTATAGGTAGAAGCTTAGCCAAAAAGAATGAAGTTGTTTCTCTTACAAAAACACTTTCATCATCCTTAAGTCAAATATCACAAGCAGTTAGTACTCTTTCAATTGGAGTTCAGGATGTGGTGAATATGAATACTGATATTTCTCAAATGGTTCAAGAAGCTGATGCCTCATCAAAGGATACAGATGATATCTTAAAATTCATACAAGGCATTTCAAATCAAACAAACATGTTAGGATTAAATGCTGCTATTGAAGCATCAAGAGCTGGGGAACTTGGTAGGGGATTCGCAGTGGTAGCTACTGAAATTAGAAAGCTCTCATCTTCTACTAGTGAATCTATACGAAAGATAGATACTGTTTTAAAAAGCATAAATGAAACAGTTACTGCAATAAACAGCAGAGTAACTGTTTCAAATAACATATTTCAAGATCAAGTTGCAACTCTTGAAGAAATTGCTGCATCTATAGAAGAATTAAATGTTTCTTCTCAGGTTCTTACTAATCTATCTGAGAAAATATAATAATAAATAAATTCACAAGACTTATGCAAATTAATTGTATAAGTCTTTTTTACATGTATATTAATCTTAAAGTTTTACAAACTAAATATATAAATAAAAGGGGGGATAGTATGAAAAACTCCAAAAAGAGTAAATCCTCTAATGAATCTTTGCTTACTGACAATAGGACACTTGATAAATCTTTAGAGAAAAACATTACACTAATTAAAGGAATATTTCAGAAAGATGATACATTGGTAACTAGAAGAATGGAGAATTACTCTAATAGTAATTTAAAAGGTTGTTTGTTTTTTATACAAGGTATGATTAATAGTGATTACTTAAGTGATAGTATTATAAAGCCCTTTTTAAAACTTAATGAACCAAATACAAATGTTAATCTTATAGATTTACTTGAGACTAAAGTAATATTCTCAAACTCTATTAATAGAACAAATGAACTTGATAAAGTTCTTGAAGCAATACTTATTGGAGATACTGTATTACTAATAGACGGATGCATAGATGCCCTAATAATTGCATCTAGAGGGTGGGAAAAACGTCCAATAGCAGAGCCTGATACTGAAAAAGTTGTTAGAGGCCCTAGAGAAGGTTTTGGAGAATCATTAGTTGTTAATTTATCTATGCTCAGAAGAAAAATTCAGAACCCAAGCCTTAAATTTGAATTTAAAAAAATTGGGAATGAAACACATACAAGAGTCTGCATATGTTATATAGAAGGTATCGCTCCGAAGGAAATCCTAGATGAATTAAATTCTAGATTAAACAAAATAGATTTAGATAGTATACTAGATTCTCAATATATTGAAGAATTTTTAAATGATGCTCATCTTTCTCCTTTTGAAACTGTCGGTAGTACAGAAAGGCCTGATACAGTAGCTGGCAAGCTTTTAGAAGGAAGAGTTGCAATCTTAGTTGATGGTACACCTTTTGCATTAACAATTCCATTTTTGTTTATTGAATACTTTCAAGTAAACGAGGATTATTATAACAATTACGTATTTATGTCTTTTAATAGAATACTTAGAGTAATTGCTGCATTTTTAACAGTAAGCGTACCCGCTATTTATTTGTCCTTTGTAACCTATAATCAAGAAATGATACCCACACCACTCCTCCTAAGTATTTACGCAGCTAGAGAAAGTATTCCCTTTCCTACAGTACTAGAATCTATTCTTATGCTTCTGGTATTCGAAATTCTTAGGGAAACTGGTACTAGGCTTCCTACTTCCATAGGGCAAACAACAAGTATAGTCGGTGCATTAGTTCTTGGTCAAGCAGCCGTAGATGCAAGAATAGTAAGTGCTCCAATTGTTATTGTCGTTGCTCTAACTGGAATAACTGGTCTTTTAAATATTAAAAATAAGGCTGCAACTATACTACTTAGAGCCATATTCTTACTTTGCTCAGCCTTTCTCGGGATATATGGATATATATTTGCACTTCTAGGTCTAGTAATACACTTGATGAGTTTAAAATCCTTTGGAGTGCCTTATATGCTAGCTATTGGATCCATAAAGCCAGAATATATTAAAGATGTAATTATTAGAGCACCTTGGTGGTATTCAAAGATTCATCCATTTTATATATCAATAAAACATAAGAGAAAAAGAGGTGAATAAAATTAAACTTCATAGATATCTCGCTTTATTACTTTCAATATTTTTACTTATGTCTACCTTATCAGGTTGTTGGAATTACAGAGAAATTGAATCCTTAATAATTGTTTCAGGTATAGCAATAGATAAAAATCCTGAGACTAATAAAATTGAAGTTACCACAGAATTTGTTGATATTAAATCTGGCAAGGAAATTGTCACAGAATCAAAAACTATTACCCTTTCAGGCGATACCATGTTTGAAATTGCAAGAAAATTAATAACCGTTTCTGGTAAACGTGCATATTGGAGTCATGCACAAGTAATGATTTTAAGTGAGACTATTGCAAGAGAAGGCTTAGCAAGAATTATAGACTGGTATGTAAGAGACGCTGAAACTAGAACAGACATCTCTGTATGCGTATCAAAAGAGAAAACTGCAAAAGAAATTTTATTTGCCCATGCTTTTACAAAGTCAATTGTATCTTTTGAACTAGCAAGCGTTCTAAAAAATGAAAAGAGTGTATCTACTGCTCCTCTAATTGACTTGTGGGATTATATTTCTGATTTAAAACAAGAAGGAAAAAACGCTATACTTCCAACAGTTCTTTTGAAGGGTAAAGGTAGAGAAGCTTCTCCTTATGTAGATGGCTTAGCAATATTTAAAGGGGATAGATTAACTGGAACTATAACTGGAGAAGGTACACAATACTTATTATTTGCTAATAATAAAGTAAAGGGTGGTATTTTAACATTAGGTAAAACTCCTTATGATGAATCTCGTTCAATATCCTTAGAAATATTTAAGAGCAAATCTAAAATCAAGCCAGTAATATCAAATAATGAAGTGGAGATACAAATTTTAATAAATACTAAAGTAGCACTAGCTGAGATTGCATCCTTTGAAAATTTTTCCTCTGCAGATGTAAGGAGAGAAATTGAAGAAAGGGCTAATATTATGCTTCAAAATAATGTAGAGGGAGTCATAAAAAGATTTCAACAAGAGTATGATGCTGATGTTTTTGGATTTGGAGAAAAAATCCAAAAGGATATGCCTACCCTATGGAAAAGTATTAAAGATGATTGGCCAGAAAAATTTAAAAATTTGAAGGTAAGTGTAAAATCAGATATTAAAATAAAAAATAGTGCAACTACAAATACTCCAATTGAGATGGGTGACTAATATGATTGTAATAGTGATTTTTTCTTATATTGCTATAGTCTTCTTTGATTTAATAGATCTTTATAAAAATAACTTGAAAAAAGATTTTTTTATTGCTCTAATTCTTTGCTTTATATCATTCGTTGTTGCCATTTTATTATCACTTGATGTTAAAATTCCATCTCCTGCAAAGCCTATTGCAGACTTTATAAAATATTTATTTAGATGGATTAAATAAAAGGAGAGGAAAACTAATGAATAAAGAAACCTTATCTAATACTCAAGCCATATGTACCATGAATTTATTTTTAATGGGAAGTACCTTATTATTAGGGGCTGGAGCGCAGGCAAAAAATGATAACTGGATTTCAATCATTATTGCCACCTTATTAGCAGTTCCTTTAGTTTATATTTATAGTAGAATACAAATATTATTCCCTAATAAAAGTTTATTTGATATTTTCAACACATTGTTTGGGAAGGTACTATCAAAAGTGTTTACGATTTTATATACCTGGTACTTCTTTCATCTTGGTGTACTCGTACTTCGTAATTTCGGAGAATTTTTAGGTACTCAAGCAATGCCTGAGACTCCTATGCTTGTACCAGTTATTACACTGTCACTTTTATGTATTTGGGCAGTTAAATCTGGGCTTGAAACAGTGGGTAGAAGCTCAAAAATTCTTTTTTTAACTTGTATTTTAGTAATAATAATAATACAATTCCTTGCACTTTCAAAAGAATCATTACCAAATATAAAGCCTATACTAAAAAATGGATGGAATCCAGTTTTTTCTGGAGCGTTTTCAGCTTTTTCTTTTCCTTTTGCAGAAATTATAGCATTTATGGGATTACCTTATTTCTACAAAGATAAGGTTAACCCTTTTAAGGTTATACTAATTTCTATTTTGGGTTCTGGCCTTCTTATATTATTAATAGCTCTTAGAAATATATTAGTTTTAGGTCCATGTAACTTAACCAATACCTATTTTCCTTCGTATATAGCGGTTAGTCGAATTCATGTTGGAGATTTTCTTCAAAGAATTGAAGTATCAGTTTCAATAACTTTTGTTTCTTCTGTTTTTATTAAGATTAATATTTGTTTAATGGCAGCTAGCAACGGATTAAAATCTTTGTTTGGATTAAGCTCTTATAAAACTATAACTTTTCAATTAGGGTTACTTATGGCCTACTTTTCATACTTCATTTATGGCAACATAATGGAAATGGTTTTTTGGGCCTTAAATATATACCAATATTATGCTTTTCCATTTCAAGTGATAATTCCTATTTTTGTTTTAATAGTTGCGAAGGTAAAGAAACCAAAACTTGTTATAGATAATTAAAAAAAGTGAAGATATAAGATTGAGACCTTATATTTTCACTTCTTCTTATTTTTCCTCTTTACTATTTATTATTGCTTGTTCAATTTCATCTCTTAAATCTTCAAAGTTTTCTATTCCAACTGAAATTCTTAATAAATTATCTTTTATTCCTATTCTTTCTCTAAGCTCAACTGGTAGTGCTGCATGAGTCATGGAAGCAGGATGGCATAATAATGATTCAATTCCTCCTAAACTTTCCCCAAATGTTATTAATTCTAATGAATTAATAAACTTCTTAAAATCATATCCTTCTTTTAACTTAAAGGAGACAACTCCTCCAAAACCTCTTGCCTGAGTTTTTTGTATTTCATGACCTGGATGATCCTTTAAACCTGGATAAAATACTTCTTCAATAGCCTCATGTGCTTTAAGATATTCTGCTATCTTTTGAGCATTATCTGCATGCTTATCTAGTCTAACACTTAATGTTTTTATTCCTCTTACTAATAAATACGAATCAAAAGGAGGAAGTACTGCTCCAATTGAATTTTGCAAAAATGCTAATCTTTCAGCAATTTCAGTGCTATTTGTAACAGCAAGACCTGCAACTACATCTGAATGTCCTCCTAAGTATTTTGTAGCAGAATGTACTACAATGTCTGCTCCTAAACTTAGTGGATTTTGAAAATATGGAGTCATAAAAGTATTATCAACTATAACAGTTAAATTTCTCTTCTTAGCTTCTTCAGCAACTCTCTTAATATCAGTTATAGATAATAATGGGTTTGTTGGAGTTTCTATAAATACTCCTTTAACATCCTCTGATATAGTAGAAAAATCAAAAGTATTAAAATCTTCAACTATATCGTATTTAAGCCCAAAGTTTGAAAACACTTTATCTATTACTCTAAAAGTTCCTCCATATAGATTATTATTAATTAGAATTCTATCTCCTGATTTAAATAGATTTAATACAGTAGATGTAGCTGCCATACCAGAAGCAAACGCAAAACCTCTTACTCCACCTTCTAGATCGCTTATTAATTTTTCTACTGACTCTCTTGTTGGGTTACCTGTTCTTGCATATTCATATCCAAGATTCACCCCAAATTCTGGTTGTTTAAATGTTGAAGAAAGATATACAGGCACATTTACTGCTCCTGTTATCTTGTCTGATGAAATTCCTCCGTGAATTACTAGTGAATCAATTTTCATAATTTCCTCCTAATTTGTATAACGTTTATTTTAAGTAGATAACATACTTTTTTCTATTAACAGATAATTCCAAACTTTTATATATCATATAATTCCTATATGATATATAGTATATGCTTAAGAGCTATATCTGTCAATTATTTTAAAATATAAATAGTAATACTCTCTCAAATTTTTAAAAAAATATAGAGAAAAGCGGCATCTTTTATTTCTATTGATGCCGCTATCTATACTTAAAAATTTTAAATTTTCTTTACCTTTTTATTTAATCAATCCACTTTCTCTTAAGAAATCTTCTGCAACCACCTGTGGAGATTCTTGAAGCTTATCTACTCTATAATTTAACTCTCTCATCTTCTCATCGTCAATTTTCCCCGCTAATTTATTAATTAAATCTTTAAGCTCTGGATGCTTTTTAAGAGTTTCATTATTAATCATAGGTGCAGCATAATAAGGTGGAAAGAAATTTTTATCATCCTTTAAAACTTTTAAATCAAATGCTTTTAATAGACCATCCGTAGAGAATGCATCTATTACATCCGTCTTATTACTATTTAATGATGTGTATCTTAATCCTCCATCTACTGCATTCACATTTTTAAAATTCATATTATAGGTTTTCTTAAGTCCTAGGTATCCATCTTCTCTATTACTAAATTCAATTGTACAACCTAATGTAAGCTGATTGCCTACCTTAGCTAAATCTGAAAAAGTTTCTAGATTATATTTTTTAGCGGTATCTTGTCTTACTGCTAAAGTATATGTGTTATTAAATCCTAATGGCTTTAACCAAGTGATATTATAATTTTTATCAAAATAATCACTTACTTTATTATAAGTTTCTTCTGGATCACTTGATGTTTGAGCTTTCATAATATCAACTAAACCTGTTCCTGTGTATTCTACATACATATCAAGTTCCCCTGCCTTTAGTGCATTAAATGCAATGCTTGTTCCTCCTAAATTTAATTTTCTTTCTACCTTAATATCTGTATTTTTTTCAATTAAAGTTGCTAACATATTTCCTAATATTAATTGTTCATTAAAATTTTTGGATCCTATAACAATAGTATCTTGCTTTTTAGAATACATAATAGCTCCGCTAACCATTATAATAAATGCTAAACCTGCTATTAAAACTCTATATTTAAATTTAGATTTATTATTTTTTCTCTTTGGTATTTTAATTGTTCCGTCAGCTTTTCTTATTCCTGGAGGTGTTACTCCCTTTTCTATCTTCCCTACAATAAAATCTATTAATAGTGCTAATGCACATGCTGGTATTGCACCAGCTAAAATCATATTGTTATTTACTGTCTGAACACCTGAAAAAACCATATATCCTAATCCACCGGCTCCTATGAAAGCTGCTATAGTCATAAGGCCAACAGCTGTTACAGCTGATATTCTTATCCCTGTCATAATTATCGGTAATGCAAGTGGTAATTGAACCATCCTAAGAATTTGGCTTTTCGTCATACCCATCCCTTCAGATGCTTCTATAACATCTGGATTTATATTCATAAGCCCAGTGTAAGTGTTTTTTATTATTGGAAGAAGCGAATATAAAAATACCATTAATATTGCAGGCTTACTTCCTATTCCTAGTATAGGTATTAAAAACCCTAATAATGCTAAGCTAGGGATTGCTTGTACTACATTTGCAAAACCAATTATAGGAGTTGACAATTTTCTATTTCTAGATATACCTATTCCTAGGGGTATTCCAACAATTATGGCTATAAGCACTGATATTACTGTTAATTGAACATGTTCTAATATTAAACTTAGTATCTGTTCGTGTCTCGAGACAATAAAATCTTTAAAGTCATTTATATACCCTATAATATTCATTATACATCTACCTCCTGATTAATATATTGATTGCTTAGAACACTTAATAAGCTACTTTTAGTTATTAATCCTGATAATGTAGAATTATCATCTATTACAGGAATATATCCTATGTGAAGTTCATTCATAATATTTAGAATATCTATTAAAGATTCATTTAATTTTACAGCTCTCACTTCTCTTTCCATAATACTATCTATCTTTACAGAGCCACTTTCATTTTTTCTAATATCCTTTAAGGTTACTATTCCTTCCAACTTGTTTTCTCTGTTCGTGATTAAAAGACTATCTACTTTATTTGATTTCATAATTTCTATAGCTTGTACAAGGGTTCTCTCCTTTGTAGTTTTTATAGGTTCAGAAATCATTATATCTTTAGCTTTTATATATTCAGGTTGTCTCCATATCCTGTTTTTTCCTATAAATTCTTCTACGAATTCATTTGCTGGCTTCTTTAATATTTTCTCTGGAGTATCAAATTGAATTACGTCACCATCCTTCATTATACAAATCCTATCAGCAAGCTTTAAAGCTTCATCCATATCATGAGTTACAAAAACGATTGTCTTTTTTAGTTCTTGTTGAAGATTAAATAATTCATCTTGAAGTTGGTCTCTCGTTATTGGATCTAAGGCACTAAAGGGCTCATCCATAAGAATTATATCTGGATTGGTTGCAAAAGCTCTAGCTACCCCTATTCTCTGTTGTTGTCCTCCGCTTAGTTCACATGGGTATCTATCAATATACGGCTTAGGCTCCATTCCTACTAACTCTAAAAGATCTAATGTTCTCTCTGTAATTTTTCCTTCTGACCACTTTTCTAATTTTGGGATCAACCCAATATTTTCTCCTACAGTTAAGTGAGGAAACAGTCCTGTTTGCTGTATAACGTACCCCATATTTCTTCTAAGTTCTATTGTATCTTCTTTTGAAATGTCTCTACCATTAAGAAATATACTCCCTGAACTTGGAGCTATCAACTTATTAATCATCTTTAAAGTTGTGGTTTTTCCACATCCACTTGGTCCTATTAAAACTACGAATTCACCTTTATTAACTGAAAAGCTAATATTTTTTAATATTTCTTTATTCTTAAATTTCTTAGTTACGTTCTTGAATTCTAGCATATAACCCTCCTTGTTTTGAAATATATTTATCTACTTTTTACAAAGTGACAACTTAATTTTATCATAAAGTTGTCTCTTTGTAAAATATCCTAATATTTTTTAATCCCTATGTCCTGAGAGCATTTAACTATACACTCTCATAAATCTTTCTTCTATCCACTTTTAAATAAAAAAAGATAAATTAGCTTTTCACCAATTTATCTTTTCTCCATACTATTCATTTAAAAAAATCGTTACTCTTTCGTAGGAGCTTTCTTCTCCTATCATTATATAGATATCCCCTTCCACAAAAGTTGCATATGGACCTGGAGACAATATTAAAGACTTTCCTCTTCTTATTCCTATTATTGTTGCCCCTGTATTTTGCCAGAAATTAACTTCACCAATTGTTTTGTTTATAAGCTTTGAATTTTGAGGTATCTCGATTTCAATGGGAGCAAATGGATTGGAATTTTTAAACCTCTCCGAAAAGTCAAAAAGTTTATTAGCATTTATAAATAGCTCTTCATCAAGTTTTTTCTTTTCATTTAATATTCTTTGAATTTCTTTCTTTACAGAAGTTATTGAATCCGTACTCTTAAATTTTTCAATAAATTTAAATGCAGCCTCCTTAGATTTAACCATAATGCCACTTCCTTGCATTACTTCTACTATATCCATATCTTCAAGCAGAATGACTGCTCTTCTTATAGTTTCTGGCGAAACATTATACTTGCCTGCAAGGGTTGATCTTCCATGTATCTTTGTTCCAACTGCAAATTCTCCGCTAGCTATTCTATTTGCCAAATCTATTGAAATTTGTTGATATACTGGTTTTATTATTGATACCTCTGACATCTTTATTCCTCCATTTTATAACAATAAATATTTACTAATTTTTTTCTTATTTCAATCCAACCATAAATTTCACAATATCCATTATACTTTTTTATCTATTCAACTTGCAATATATAATAGAACTTTACTTTAACTATAATAAATTTATTTTAAGTTGCATACTTTCAATACTTTTTTTCATATACAATATTAACTTAAATTTTATAATGTAAATTTCGTTTAATCAATTATAAGGAGATTCTTTATGTTTATTTTTTTAGTTCTTTTATTATTACTAACTCTTTTTTTGCCGCTACTCTCAAAATCAATAGAACATCACTTAGAAATTTTTCTATTTGTTATAGGTATCTTATCCTCAGTATTATCGGGTATTTTAACTATTAACTTTGTGCTTGATATTCTCAAAAATGAATTTTTATATCTCATTTCAATCACAGTATTAGCTGGTGGCATAATATTTAAATTATTTTATAAGAATTTTCAGCAAGTTATATATAAGATATTAAGAAATGTATCTATACAAATTTTCATTTTTTTAATGATAGTAATTTTAGGATTAATTTCTAGTATAATAACTGCAATTATAGCTTCACTAATCCTTGTAGAAATTATAAGTTTACTTCCTTTAAATAGAGACAATAAAATAATTGTAAATGTCCTATCTTGTTTCTCAATTGGTTTAGGCTCAGTTCTAACACCTATAGGTGAACCCTTATCTACAATTGTCACCTCAAAATTAAATGCAAATTTTTTCTTTATCTTTAATCTTATAGGCTCTTATATTATACCTATGATTTTAGCACTTGGAGTCTTAGGTGCATGTACAGTTAAAACTAGTGCAAACTTAACTTCAAAATTCAGCTCCACTCTACTGGAAGATGAAACGTATATGGCTATAATTGTTCGAGTATTAAAAGTTTTTATTTTCATTATATCTCTTGAATTGCTTGGTGCTAGTTTTAAGCCAATAATAGACACATATTTAATTAATCTTAATATTGAATATATATATATTATTAATATTTCATCTGCAATATTAGATAATGCTACATTAGCTTCAGCTGAGATAAGTTCACTAATGACACCATTGCACATAAAAACCATCCTTTTGAGTTTACTCATCAGTGGTGGAATGATGATACAAGGTAATATTCCAAATATAATTTCAGCCAATAAACTAAAAATAAAAAGTAGCGAATGGATATGTGTTGGATTTCCTCTTGGATTTTTTATTTTATTAATTTTTTATATTATAATGTTTGTAATTTAAAAACCTTTCCTTTTAAAATTAATTTTTCTACAAAAAGATGGTGTCTCAAATCATATTGAGACACCATCGTATATTTGTAAGGGATTATATGGACTAAACTATTTAATTACATTTCCATGAACATTTTAACATCATCTTCTACATTTGTTATTCCACCGATACCAAAGTTTTCAACTAAAACTTTAGCTACATTTGGTGAAAGGAATGCTGGTAATGTTGGTCCTAAGTGAATGTTCTTTACACCTAAGTATAGTAAGCTTAATAATACTATTACAGCTTTTTGTTCATACCATGCAATATTGAACGCTATTGGTAATTCATTTATATCTTCTAATTCAAATACTTCTTTTAATTTTAATGCTATTAATGCTAATGAGTATGAATCGTTACATTGTCCTGCATCTAATACTCTTGGAATTCCTCCAATATCGCCTAATTCTAACTTATTATATTTATACTTAGCACAACCAGCTGTTAAAATAACTGTATCATTAGGTATTGCTTTTGCAAAATCAGTATAGTATTGTCTGCTCTTAGCTCTTCCATCACAACCAGCCATTACGAAGAATTTTTTGATTGCTCCTGATTTAACTGCATCTACTACCTTATCAGCTAATGCAAATACTTGATTGTGAGCGAATCCTCCAATGATTTCTCCTGTTTCTATTTCAGTTGGAGCTTGACATTTTTTAGCTAATTCAATGATTTCTGTGAAATCTTTTGCTTGTCCATTAACTCCAGCTTCAATATGCTTACAACCTTCAAAACCTGCTGCTCCAGTTGTAAATAATCTGTCCTTATATGAAGCTCTTGGTGGTACAATACAGTTTGTTGTCATTAGTATTGGTCCATTAAAGCTTTCGAATTCTTCATTTTGTTTCCACCATGCATTTCCATAGTTTCCTACGAAGTGTGAGTATTTCTTAAATGCTGGATAGTAGTGAGCTGGTAACATTTCTGAGTGAGTGTATACATCTACTCCAGTTCCTTCTGTTTGCTTTAATAATTCTTCTATATCCTTTAAATCATGTCCTGAAATAAGTATTCCTGGGTTCTTTCCAACTCCAATGTTTACTTTTGTTATTTCTGGATTTCCATAAGTTCCAGTGTTTGCTCCATCTAGTAACGCCATAGCGTCAACTCCAACTTTACCAGTTTCTAATGTTAAAGCTATTAATTCTTCTGCTGATAATTTATCATCTAATGTTTTACTTAATGCTTTTTGTAGGAATGCATTAATTTCAGCATTATCATAATCTAAAGCATTAGCATGCTTTAAGTAAGCAGACATACCTTTTAATCCGTAAGTAATTAATTCTCTTAAACTTCTAACATCTTCATTTTCAGTTGCTAGTACTCCAACTGATGGTGCTTTTGCATCAATTTCTTCA
Source organism: Clostridium paridis (assembly GCF_016765615.1). GTDB lineage: Bacteria > Bacillota > Clostridia > Clostridiales > Clostridiaceae > Clostridium_T > Clostridium_T paridis. Next base: position 823,683 of record NZ_JAESWA010000022.1, read on the forward strand.
TTTGTTGTAGCAGTCCATAATGCAGCTTCACTTAAATCAGCTTTATTAGATAACTTTTCAATTAGTTCATTTTTTATCTTAAGAGTTTCGTTTATTCTTTTGTAGAATACTTCATTATCAAAGTTTGCATTTGTGATTGTAGTGAATAGATTTATTGTTACATAATGATCTACTTCTGCAGCAATCTTTATTCCTTCTTCTCTTGATTTTGTAGTAACTTCTGAAAGCCCTTTAGTTGCATAAATTAAAACATCTTGTAACCCAGCAAGTTCTGGTGTCTTTCCGCAAACTCCTTTTATTGTACATCCACTGCATCCAGCGGTTTCTTGACATTGATAACAAAACATACTCATTCTTTAATTCCTCCATTTATATTTTGGGGTTTCTTTAGTGAAACATAATTTTTACATGTTTGAAAATATCGGTACCTGGATATTTTCTGACATTTAAAAATTAATTGTTGAACTTGAAACCCTATTAATTTTTATTTTTGTTCTCTCTTGATCACAAGTTAATTATATTTGCATTTGAAAAGATTTTCGGTAACTAAAGTTACCAATAAAAAAAATCTTACTACTTTAGTAAGATTTTTTCCAAACATTATCTCTTTATTCTTAAATTAGTTAATCCTAATTACTTGCCTGCACCTTCATAGGCATTTATATACATTTGCTTAATTTCACTCATTAACGGATATCTTGGATTTGCACCTGTACATTGATCATCAAAAGCCTGCTCTACCATATCATCCAAGGTAGAATAAAACCTATCTTTTGTAACTCCATATTCTGCTATGGTTTTAGGCATTCCTATCTGTGTTTTTAAAACATCTATCTTTTTAATAAGTCGATCTATTTTTTCTTCCTCAGTGTTCCCTCCAAGATTTAAATAATCTGCTATAACAGCATATCTCCATTTAACATTAGGATATTTGTACTGTGGAAATGCTGCTTGTTTTCTTGGATCATCTACCGCATTGAATCTTATAACTTCATCAATTAACAAAGCATTTGCTACTCCATGAGGAACATGGTGCATTGAGCCTAACTTATGGGCCATAGAATGACATATTCCTAAGAATGAATTTGCAAAAGCCATTCCAGCCATAGTTGCTGCATGTGCCATTTTTTCTCTTGCTTTAACACTAGTAGTTCCGTTATTATATGCTTCAGGTAAGTATTTAAATATCAGTCTAATAGATTCTAATGCTAATCCATTAGTATATTCCGATGCTAAAACTGAGGCATAGGCTTCAATTGCATGAGTTAAAGCATCTATACCTGACGCAGCTGTTAACCCCTTTGGCATCTTCATCATAAGCTCCGCATCTACTATTGCCATATCTGGGGTTAGTTCATAGTCCGCAAGAGGATATTTTACTCCTGTTTTTTCATCAGTAATTACTGCAAATGGAGTTACTTCAGAGCCAGTTCCTGCTGATGTTGGCACCGCAACAAAATATGCTTTTTCTCCCATTGTAGGGAACTTATAAACTCTCTTTCTAATATCCATAAATCTCATGGCAAGATCTTCAAATCTTACTTCTGGATGCTCATACATTACCCACATTATTTTAGCTGCATCCATAGGAGAACCTCCGCCTAATGCAATTATAACATCTGGCTTAAAACTTTCCATCTCATCAGCACCTTTAGTTGCTGTTGCTAATGTTGGATCAGGTTCAACATCAAAGAATATCTTAAAGTCTATATCACCTTCCTCAAGTACTTTGGTCAATTCATCTGTGTATCCCAAATTATATAAAACTTTATCTGTTACTATAAAGGCTCTCTTTTTACCCATGTCTGCCAATTCTCTAAGGGCCACTCCCAAAGAACCATACTTAAAGTAAATTTTTTCTGGCACTCTAAACCAAAGCATATTTTCTCTCCTTTCAGCTACACTTTTTATATTCAAAAGGTGTTTAGGTCCAACATTTTCTGAAACAGAATTTCCACCCCATGACCCGCAGCCTAATGTTAAAGAAGGAGGTAATTTGAAATTATAAATATCACCGATAGCCCCTTGTGATGCAGGCATATTTATTATAGTTCTAGCAGTTTTCATTGTTTCTCCAAACTTTTCAATTCTATCTTTAGATCTAATTTGATCTGTATATAAAACTGAGGTATGACCAAAGCCGCCTAGCTCAATTAATCTAACTGCTTTCACTAAAGCTTCATCAAAATTTTCTACTTTATACATAGCTAAAATAGGTGATAACTTTTCATGGGAAAAAGGTTCTTCTAATTCCACCGATTCCACCTCACCTATCAAGACCTTAGCTTCTTCAGGTACAGTAATTCCTGCAAGTTTACCAATATTATAGGCACTTTGACCGACAATATCTGAGTTAAGCCCACCTTTATCATTTAATATTATTGCTCTTACCTTATCTCTTTCATCTGGATTTAAAATATATGCTCCACGATCTTGTAGCTCTTTTCTAACTTCTGAATATATAGAATCCATAACTATTAATGCTTGTTCAGATGCACAAATTACTCCATTATCAAAGGTCTTTGATAATAAAATAGAACTTACTGTAGTTTTTATATGAGCTGTTTCATCAATTATTACTGGAGTATTACCTGAGCCAACTCCTAGTGCTGGTTTTCCTGATGAATATGCTGCTTTAACCATGGCTGGCCCGCCTGTAGCTAAGATTATATCTGCTTCCTTCATTACTAATTGTGAAAGCTCAACAGAAGGTTCATCAATCCACCCAATGATATTTTCTGGAGCTCCTGCCTTTACCGCAGCTTCTAGAACTATTCTCGCCGCCTCAATAGTTGATTTTTTAGCTCTTGGATGTGGTGAAAAAATAATTCCATTTCTAGTTTTTAGTGATATTAATGATTTAAAAATAGCTGTAGAAGTTGGATTAGTAGTAGGTATAATAGCAGCTACTACACCTATTGGTTCAACAACCTTAGTAATACCAAAAGCATCATCCCTCTCAAGTATCCCACAAGTTTTCATATCCTTGTATTGATTGTAGATATACTCTGAAGCAAAATGATTTTTGATTACTTTATCCTCAACTATGCCCATACCGGTTTCTTCGGTAGCTGCCTTTGCTAATAGAATTCTTGCATTGTTTGCCGCCATTGCAGCTTCTCTAAATATCTTATCTACCTGCTCTTGTGAATATGTAGAAAATTTCTTTTGAGCTATTCTTATTTCTTTTATTTTTTCCATTAATTCTTCTGAATTAGTTACTTTCATGATACCCTCCTTGAATTTATATAGGTTTATGAATAGTATTCACTACTTAATTTCAAAATATCATAAATTCCTTAAGAGTATGAGAAAATTAAAACTTACTTTCTCACTTAATTTTTTTATTAAAGTAAAAGTATTTAATATTTTGTGTAACATTATTTGAAAGATTAATAGTATATAAATTGAGAGTGTTTTAAAAAAATATATCTTATGAAAATAAAAATATTTATAAGGGGGATGTAAATGAAATTTTGTACTAAATGTGGAAGTCCTATTTCAGATGATCAGAATTTTTGTCCAAAATGTGAACAAGAAACAAAAAATGAAATACCTAATTTAGATGCAAAAACTAAGGTCATGAAAAATAATTTATCTAAAGAAATAAATGATTTATCCAAAAACAACGCTCCTAAGAAAAAATCTTCAAAACTTACTATAAAAATAATAATAGGTTTATTATTATTTCTTATAATATTAGTTGTGGTGTTCTTTAATAAAATAAAGGGAGAATATTATATATTTAAATATAACAACACAGAAATAACACACGATAAGGTAGATTATGCAGTAAATGCAGTGAAATCACTAAGGACAAGCAATACTAAGGCTTTACTTGAAAATGTGCTAATTGAAATGTCTAAAACTGATATCAATACAGCAGAAACTAAACTTCAAGAAGTATCTAGCTTATTATCTGAGGATGAATATAAACGCATAGCTATAGAGATAAAAGAAATTAAGATAGATAAACTTTATGCTGAAGGCAGATACGAAGATATAATTAAGGAATTTAAAGAGATAAATAAATTAGGCGGAGATTTTAAATCTAATGTGAATTATGATAATGTTATGCTAAATATTTCTTCAAAGCTAACAAATACACCATTGCAAAATTCAAAAGGATTACTTATGAAGTATGAAGACGTTTACTATGACGACTTTGACGGAGACTCTTTCGATGAAATAATACATTTGCAAAATATGAATTACAATTACGGTGCAATATTAAAACTTGACTTGTTTAGAATTACTAATGGACAATACAACGTAGTTGATACTAAAACTTTTAGTGAACATTGGAATTCAGAAATACAAGGAGTATATGAATTTTCTAAAGGAGTAAAAGGTGCATTTATTCATTACAGTAATAGCTCAGGAGATTCTTGTACAAGTGTTTTTGGATTTGATAAAGAAGAAATAATATTTAAAGGTGCAGTAATTGCTAATAACTATACAATGCCAGATGATATTGATAAAGATGGTATTTATGAAGTGGTTGGAAATAACTTAACAGCATCATCTTCGACTATTTTAAAAAAATGGTTCAGAATTTACGAAGATGGAAGAACTCCGACAGAAGTAAAATCAGTAGTAGAACAAGTTGCTAATGAGCCAAATAATTCTGATGATTATATCATTGAAGACAGTTATAAGAGATACCTAACTGATGGTGATTTAATGTGGTTAAGCAAAGAGGAATTAGGGATTGCTAGAAATGAAATATTTGCACGTCATGGTTATGTATTTAAGATGGATGAATACAAGAATTATTTTAACTCTAAAAGTTGGTATGTTCCTAATCCAAGTTATGATGGAAGTGAGTCGGCTTTAAATGAATATGAAATAGCGAATTATAAGTTAATTCAAGAATGGGAGAAAAAATATTAATCCAAAATAAAACAGCCCATTTATGGGCTGCCTTATTTTAATTAATCTATCTATCTTTCTTATAAGCCTTCTCATTAGCATCGAATTCAAAGTTGACTTTATTCCTAAGATCCTTGGAATATTCTTTTCTAAAGTCCTTTGAAAATACATATTTAATTACACTCATTAAAATCAACTCCTTATTATATGTTGGATAATTATTCTTATTTAATAATTATTATATGATTATTGTTTCATTTTATCAACACTTTTATACATTATTTTTAAAAAAAATAAATCCCTAGCTCTTCATTAACTCATAGCTAAGGATTTATTTTAAGAATTTTATTTAAATAATACCTGTCCATTTTCAATTTTATCTATAATTGCTAAAGATTCTACTTTCACACCTAAGCCTTCAATTACTTTTCTTCCTGGTTGAAATCCTTTTTCAATAATTATTCCAACTGCCACAGGCTCAGCTTCACCTTGTTTTACAATGTCTATTAATCCGCAGGCTGCACAACCATTTGCTAGGAAATCATCTATAATTAAGATTCTTTCTCCTTTGTTAATAAACCTTTTACTTACAACCACATCATAATCTTTATTTTTAGTAAATGAGTGTACATTAGAATGATAAAGCTCATTATCTAAATTTGATGCTAAGGACTTCTTTGCAAAAACTACAGGAACATAATCAAAATATTGAGCAATTATTGTAGCAATTCCTATTCCTGAAGCTTCAATTGTAAGTATCTTGTCTATTCTTTCTCCTTTAAATCTTTCTTTAAATTCTTTCCCCATTTCATTGAATAATCTTACATCCATTTGATGATTTATAAAACCATCAACCTTAAGAATGCTATCACCAATAATTTTTCCTTCTTCTCTAATCTTCTTTTTTAGTAACTCCATAACTTTCCTCCAAAAATAAAAACCTATGGTTCTTAGTATTATTTTTCTATAAATTTATAGAAAAAGCTATTACTTCAGCCCATAGGTTCTACATACAATATTAAAGTTCGTAGCTAGATAATTTAAGGTTATCTCTAGAGACACTTGGACCATATTTCCATGTATATACGAACTGAAGTTTATATTCTCTTTTGATTGTATGTTATATTATTTTTGATAAAATTGCAATATTTTTTATACTTCCACATCTTTACTATAATCAATATTTTTTAGTCCAAATCCAAATAGTTTAAGGAATTCTTCTCTAAATCCCTCTGCATCAGATATTTCTGTTATATTTTCACTATTTATTTTTTCCCAACGTTCAATTACTTCCTTTTGAACATCTTCTCTAAGCTCTAGATCATCAATTCTTATTCTTCCTTCAGAATCTAATTGCAAATCTCCGCCATATATTCTATCGCTGAAAAGCCTATAAATTTGTTCTATGCATCCTTCATGTATTCCTTTTTCTTTCATTACTTTATAAAGTACAGAAATATATAATGGTACTATTGGTATAGCCGATGAAGCTTGAGTAACTAATCCTTTATTTACTGAAACGTAAGCTTTTCCATCAACTTCACTTAATAATTCATTTATTTCTTTTGCTTTAATATCTAAATCCTTTTTAGCCATTCCAATTGTTCCATCATTGTACATTGGATATGTTAACTTAGGTCCTATGTATGAATAAGCTAAAGTTTTTACGCCTGTATCTAAAACATCTGCTTCTTTTAATGCTTCAATCCAAAGCTTCCAGTCTTCTCCACCCATAACTTTTACTGTGTCATGTATTTCTTTTTCTGTAGCTGCCGTAACTTCTACATTAGATATTTTAAAAGTAAGAAAATCAAAAGTATTACCAGAAAAATTCTCACCAATTGTCTTAATTACAGAACTATATACCTCTCCTGTTTTAGGATCTGTTCTTCTAGGTGATGCTAATGAATATATTATTAAATCAACTTTTCCCATATTACTTTTTATTTCATTTATAACTTGCTCTTTAATCTCATCTGAAAAAGCATCTCCATTAATGCTATTATGATATCCACCTAAATCTTTAGCAAATTTCTCAAAGGCTTGTGTATTATACCAACCAGGAGTTGCTGTTCTTTTACCATTAGATTCTTTCTCAAAACTTACTGCCAAAGTATTTGCCCCAGCACCAAATGCTGATACAATTCTTGATGATAAACCATATCCTGTTGAAGCTCCTATAACTAGAACATTTTTAGCTCCATTAATAGTACCTTTTTCTTTAACATATTCAATTTGTTCTTTAACATTTTCCTCACAGCCTAAAGGATGGGCTGCAGTACATATAAATCCCCTAAATTTTGGTTCAATTTTCATTATAAAAATCCTCCAATTATTTTCGTATAAAAAAGTTTGATAATCAAAATATTTTACATATAAATTATATTAACACAAAATCCTTTTTTAGTCATTATTTTTTTGGTATAATATTTTTAGTTAAACGTTTAGGGGGATTACAATGGAAAGTGACAGTAGTATTATTTATTATTATTCAAGAACAAAAAATACTAAGACCGTAGCTAAAGATTTAGGAGAACTATTAAATTGTCCTGTTGAGGAAATAATCGATTGGAAAAAAAGAAAAGGATTTACTAAGTTCATTATTAGTGGATATGAAGCAATGAAAGGAAAAGAAACAAAAATTGCACCTATTACTAAAGAGCCAAAAGATTATAAACATATTATAATAGGATTCCCTGTCTGGGCTTCCAAGATACCACCTGCTATTAGAACCTTCATTAATCTTTATAAAAAAGACATTAAATCTATTAGCTTATTTTGCACTCAAGGTGGAAATGGAGGAGAAGCTGCTTTTTCTATTATTGAACAACTTCTAAATATAAACTCAAGTTTTAAAGTTACAATTACTAAATCTGAAGTTAATAAATTAAGTTACATAAATAAACTTGAAAATTTCTTAGATCATTAAAGTAAAAAAACTCGGTTATCCGAGTTTTTTTACTTTATATTAACCTAGTTACTATTATGGAAATAATTCCACCAACTATTGCACAACATGGTATTGTTAATACCCAAGTTGATACTATATTTTTAGCAACTCCCCATCTTACTGCTGAAAATCTTTTTGATGCTGATACTCCCATTATAGCTGTAGAAACTATATGTGTAGTACTAACTGGTGCATCTAACATAGTGGCTGTAAAAATAACCGCAGAACTTGATAAATCAGCTGCAAAACCTGAAGCTGGCGTTAGCTTTGCCATACCACTTCCCATAGTCTTTATAATCTTCCAACCACCTATAGATGTTCCTAATGCCATAGCAGTGGCACATGCAATTTTTACCCATAGAGGAACATGGAACGTTTCTAGATATCCTCCACTAACTAAAGCTAGAGAAATTATACCCATAGACTTTTGTGCATCATTACTTCCATGATTAAATGCTAAAAAAGCTGCAGAGAATACTTGTGCTTTTAAAAATCCTTTTGTTGCTTTCATTGGCTTTGCTTTTCTAAATACCCAATTAATTAATGTCATTATTATAAATCCGACTATAAATCCGATTACTGGAGATAAGAATAGCCATAAAACAACTTTCTTAAGAAATGTAGGCCAATTTATTATATGTACTGTTCCTGAGAATGCTATTGCTGCTCCGATAAGGCCTCCAATTAATGCATGGGATGAACTACTTGGAATTCCGAAATACCAAGTTATCAAATTCCATAGTATAGCTGCAATTACAGCTGCTAGTACTACTTTTTCTGGTGCTCCTCCTGAAAAAACTATTCCTCCACCAATTGTAGTAGCTACCTTTGTGCTTATTAAAGCTCCAGTAAAATTTAAGCATGCTGACATAAGTATAGCTTTTTGAGGAGACAATGCTCTTGTAGTAACTGAACTTGCGATAGCATTAGCTGTATCATGAAACCCATTTATAAAATCAAAAGCTAATGCAAGGATAACTATAATACTCGTAATTACTAATGCTGAATTAAACATGTTTCATTACAACTCCTTCAACTAAGTTAGCTAAAGTTTCGCAAGAATCTAAAGTTTTCTCTAATTTTTCATAAAGATCTTTCCATACTATTATTTCTATTTCTTTTACATCTGTAGTAAATAATTCTCTCATAGCTTCTCTATAAGCGAAATCTCCTTCTGTTTCTAGAAGATTAATTTCCACAATTGATTGTTTAGTATTATTATTCTTTTTAAAATCTTTAAGCGCTACAAATAATTCTTGTAATTTTACTGCACTTTTATCAATTAATTCAATCATTTTAAAACTTTTTTCTCTACTAGTTTTGATATTATACATTAGATATCTTCCAGCTAAATCTTCAATATTATCAATTACGTCGTCTAGCCTATTTGTAATCACTAAGATATCTTCTCTATCTAAAGGTGTAATGAAATTGTTATTTAATTCTTCAAATATTCTATGTGCAAGATCATCACCTTTGTGTTCAATATCTTTTAGTTTCAAACTTCTTTCTTCTAAAGTATTTGTGTCTTTTGCGAAACTTACTAGTTCCTTTGATGCCTCCTGAATTAATTCTGAAAAGTCGATAAATAAATCAAAGAACTTATCGTTTTTAGGTGAAAAGTTAAACATAATACCAATCCTTCCTTTTAATTATCACATACTCATAAATAATAACACTCCAATGTTAAGTTTATATTAAGAAAGTTAATATTTCTATATTAAAGTTATGAAAATGTAAAAAAGATAAATTTTTTTAAATTTAATTATAGTTTAATATATGTAAATATTTACTTTTTAACTTTTTGTTATTATATTGTAGTCTGACTAACAATAATTTAATTTACATTAACGAATTTTTGGTCATTATAACCTAAATTTTACCTTAATGTTCTTATTTTTTATAATAAAGTTAACAAAAAAGAGATGGAATAAATCCATCTCTTTTAATTTATTTATGATTATTGGTTAGCTAATTTCTTGTAACCTTCTAATCTTTCCATTGCATCTTTGTAAGTCTTTTCAAATAATGCATCTGCAGCTTCTGGGAATGCCTTAGCAAGTGAAGAGTATCTAACTTCTCCCATTAAGAATTCTTTAAAGTCTGCTGTTGGTTCTTTAGAATCTAATGTGAATGGGTTCTTTCCTTGTTCTTTTACTAATGGATTGTATCTGTACATTGACCAGTATCCACAAGCAGTTGCTCTCTTAGCTTCTTCTTGGCTGTTACCCATTCCTATTTTTAATCCATGGTTGATACATGGTGCATAACCTATGATTAATGATGGTCCCTTATAAGCTTCTGCTTCAGCAATAGCTTTAAGAACTTGGTTCTTATCAGCTCCCATGTTAACTTGAGCTACATATACATAACCATATGTCATAGCCATCATTCCAAGGTCTTTCTTCTTAGTCTTCTTACCACTTGCAGCAAATTTAGCTATTGCAGCAGTTGGTGTAGATTTTGAAGATTGTCCACCAGTGTTTGAGTAAACTTCTGTATCAAATACGAATATATTTACATCTTCTCCTGAAGCAAGTACGTGGTCAACTCCACCGTATCCGATATCGTATGCCCATCCGTCTCCTCCGAAGATCCATTGAGATCTCTTAACGAAGTAGTCTTTTTCAGCTAATATTTCTTTAGCAGCTTCAGTACCAGATTTTTCTAGAGCAGCAATTAATATTTCAGCTCTATCTCTTGTTCCAGCACCTTCGTTCATATTATCTAACCAATCTTGTAATTCAGCTTTTGCTGGATCTCCTGCAGCTATTGCAGCTTGAGCTCTTTCAGCTATTCTATCTCTTATAGCCTTAACTCCTAAGAACATACCTAATCCATATTCAGCATTATCTTCGAATAATGAATTTGCCCATGCTGGACCTTGTCCTTTATGGTTAACAGTATAAGGAGTTGAAGGAGCAGATCCTCCCCAAATTGAAGAACATCCTGTAGCATTAGATATCATCATTCTATCACCAAATAATTGAGTTATAAGCTTAGCATATGGAGTTTCTCCACAACCTGCACAAGCACCTGAGAACTCAAGTAATGGTTGTTCAAATTGGCTACCTTTTAATGTTAATTTATTCATTGGGTTAGCTTTTGGAGCTACCTTTTCAGTTACATAATCCCAGTTTGGAAGCTCAACATGTTGAGATTCTTGTGGTTTCATGATTAATGCTTTTCCTGGAGCTGGACATACTTGAGCACAGTTTCCACAACCTGAACAATCTAATGGACTTACTGCCATAGTGTAGCTTAGTGGTTCTTCTGTCTTTAATGCCTTAGCTGGAACTAATTTTAATCCTTCTGGTGCTGCTGCTTTTTCAGCATCTGTTAATAAGAATGGTCTTATTACAGCATGAGGACATACAAATGAACATTGATTACATTGGATACATTTATCAGCTTGCCATTCAGGAACATTTACTGCTATTCCTCTCTTTTCGAAAGCTGCAGTACCTTGTTCGAATGTACCATCTTCCATTCCTACAAATGTTGAAACTGGAAGTGAATCTCCTTCTAATCTGTTCATTGGTATAACTATATTCTTAACGAAGTCTGATTTCTTTTTAGAATCAACAACTTCTTCATCTACAGCTGTTTTCCAAGCTTCTGGTATATTAATTTCTACCATTGATTCGATACCTCTATCGATAGCTGCGTTGTTCATGTTAACAACTTTTTCACCCTTCTTACCATAAGAAGTTACAACAGCATCTTTTAGGTATTTAACTGCATCTTCAACTGGGATAATGTTAGCTAGCTTGAAGAAAGCTGATTGCATTATCATGTTGATTCTTCCACCAAGACCTATTTCTTGAGCTATTCCTACAGCATTTAAAGTATAGAACTTAATGTTGTTGTTAGCAATAAATCTCTTATATGATGCAGGTAATTTTTCTTCTAACTCTTCTGGAGTCCAGATAGTGTTTAGTAAGAAAGTTGAACCTGGTTTTAATCCATCAAGTACATTGTACTTATGAACATAAGATTGGTTAGAACATGAAACAAAGTCAGCTTTGTTTATTAAATATGGTGATTTAATAGCTTTCTTACCAAATCTTAAGTGAGATACTGTAATTCCACCTGATTTTTTTGAATCATAGAAGAAGTATCCTTGAGCATACATGTCTGTATGGTCTCCAATAATTTTGATTGCACTCTTGTTTGCTCCAACAGTACCATCTGATCCTAATCCCCAGAACTTACAAGCTGTAGTTCCAGCTGGAGTAGCATCTATATCTTGAGTAACTTCTAATGAAGTGTTTGTAACATCATCAATGATTCCAATTGTAAATCCATTTTTAGGTGCATCTTGTGCTAAATTAGCATAAACTGCAGCAATATGTCCTGGATTTGGATCTTTTGAACCTAAACCGAATCTTCCTCCTACAACTAATGGAGCATCAGTTTGTCCAAAGAATGCATTTCTTACATCTAAGTATAATGGTTCACCAGCAGATCCTGGTTCTTTTGTTCTATCTAATACAGCTATCTTCTTAACAGTAGATGGGATAGCTTTTAATAATCTTTCATTAGAGAATGGTCTAAATAATCTTACTTTAACAACACCGACTTTTTGTCCGTTTGCATTTAAGTAATCTACAGTTTCTTCACATACATCTGTAGCAGAACCCATAGCAACTATTACTCTATCTGCATCTGGTGCACCATAGTAATCGAAGCAGTGATATTCTCTACCAGTTAATTTAGTGATTTCAGCCATATAGCTTTCAACTGTTTCTGGTAATGCACTATAAAATTTATTAACAGATTCTCTTTCTTGGAAGTAGATATCTGCATTTTGAGCTGTTCCTCTAGTAACTGGGTGATTTGGATTTAATGCTCTTTCTCTAAATGCTTTTATAGCATCCCAGTCAACTAACTTAGCTAATTCATCATACTCTAAAACTTCAATTTTTTGAATTTCATGAGAAGTTCTGAAACCATCGAAGAAGTTTAAGAATGGAATTCTTGTTTTAATAGCAGTTAAATGAGCTACTGCTGCTAAATCCATAACTTCTTGTACTGAGCCTTCAGCTAACATTGCAAAACCAGTTTGTCTTGCAGCCATAACATCTTGGTGATCACCGAATATGTTTAATGAAGATGTAGCTAATGCTCTAGCTGATACATGTAAAACTCCTGGTAACATTTCTCCAGCAATCTTATACATATTAGGTATCATTAATAATAAACCTTGTGATGCAGTATAAGTAGTTGTTAATGCTCCAGCTTGTAATGAACCATGAACTGCTCCAGCTGCTCCAGCCTCTGATTGCATTTCCATAACTCTTACAGGTTGTCCAAATATGTTCTTTCTTCCTTGAGCTACCCATTCATCAACATGTTCTGCCATTGGTGATGATGGTGTAATTGGATATATTGCAGTAACTTCAGTAAATGCATAAGATATATGAGCTGCTGCAGTATTACCATCCATAGTTTTCATTTTTCTCATTTTGTTGACCCCTCTTTCTAAATGGTAAAATGATTTATTTTATTATGATTCTAAAATAATTTTTTAGATTCATAGAAAAAACTTTTTTCTATTCGGCAAGTTTTCTACCGAATTCCTTTGCTAAATCTAATTCATCTTGATCTGGTGATTCTTTCACAGCAAGTTCTCCGATAACATCAAAGTCATAGTCTTTCATTCTGTTAGACCATTCTTGCATAAATGCGCCGTTATCCCATCCATATGAACCAAATAAAACAAGTTTCTTATTACCGTTAGGTAATAACTTAAATTCATTTACAAAAGGTTCCATTTCCTTTTGTTCTATTCTGTTGTTATCCATAGAAGGACTACCTAAAGCTACGCTATCTGCTTCTGTTATATCAGAAATTTTTGCATCTGCAACATGTTTTATTAACACCTCTGCTCCTGCTTCTTTAGCACCTTCAGTAATAGCATTGGCTAAAACTTCAACATTTCCGCCATTACTCCAATAAATGATACTCACTTTTTTCATATATAGCACCTCGTTTTGTTAAATAATTAACAATTCGTTTGTTTAAGCTTATTTCCCACATGGAAACTCACAATACTAATTATATATCATGGAAAATATTTTGCAAGTTTCATATTAAAAGAAATATTAAGCGTTTATACTAGTCTAGCTTCATTTTACCAACCTTCTGCCTAAATTTCTACAAATTGCTCAATAATTTAACTTTATTTCATATTTTTAAAGGAATACTCGTTTTTCTTTAAATTTTCTCAATCTTTAGACAAATTAGCTAATTTGCCTTTCAATTACTTTTTCATATTATCCATTATTACATTTATTATTGCCTCTACACCATTGCTCATACTGCTCTTTCTCATAGCATTCTTTAGAACAGTTCCCTCTTTTTTCAACCTCTGTATGGATTCAAAAAGAGTATCTTTATTTAAGTTTTCCTCTTCAAGCACTAAGCAAAATCCCTCTTTTTTAAAAGAATTAGCATTTAAGATTTGATCTCCCCTACTAGCTTTCTTTGATAAAGGTATTAATAACATAGGCTTTTGAAGTGATAAAAATTCAAATATGGAGTTAGAGCCAGCTCTTGAAACTACATAATCTGAGCTTTTCATTAGGTGTGATAGTTCATTAGATACATACTCAAATTGAGCATAACCTTCAATTTTATCTAGTGACTTATCAAAGTTTCCTTTACCACATATATGAATAATATTGAACTCTTTTAATAATTCATCTAATTTTTCTCTTAGTGCATCATTAATAACTTTAGATCCTAAACTTCCACCCATTACCAAAATTATAGGTTTATTGGTCTTAAATCCAGCAATATTCTTTCCTTTAATAATATCTCCATTTATAATATCGTCTCTTATGGGAGAACCTGTAAGTACCCCCTTATTATTTTTCACATAATTTAAGCTTTCTGGAAATGTAACACATAATTTATTACAAAATGGAGCACTTAATTTATTAGCAAGTCCTGGTGTAATATCGGACTCATGTGCAACAACAGGAATCTTTTTTATAGTTGCTGCCATTACAACTGGAACAGCAACAAATCCACCCTTAGAAAATACTACATTAGGTTTTTCTTTAGATAATATTTTTAATGCTTCAAACAATCCTTTAGCTACTTTGAAAGGATCTGAGAAGTTTTTAAAATCAAAATATCTCCTCAATTTACCAGAACTAATAGAATAATATTGTATTTTTTCCTTCTCAATTATCTCCTTTTCAATTCCATCTTTACTACCAATATACTTTATCTCAAAACCTTTTTGTTTAAGTTTTGGTACCAATGCAAGATTCGGAGTTACATGGCCAGCTGTTCCTCCACCCGTCATAATTATCTTATACAAAAAATCATCTCCCTTTGACTAACTAAACCTACATTATATTATATTTTTGCTTATGACTTTATAACAAAAGATATTCATATATATTTTTCTAGTATAGGTTAAACTCTACATTAATTTTATAGACTCAATTTTAATTTGAATTGATTTATTATCCTTGTATTCATTAATACTTGGATAATATACCACTGCACATTTAATATTACAATAACTACTCTCTTCAATTTCTATAGCTTTTTCTTTTCCATATTTTCCAAATAGCATTTCTCTAAACTCTTCTCCAATATTAAATGCTATTCCGGAAATATTTTTGTTATTACCAAAACTAAAACTTACTCTAATTGAATTTTTATCTGCACCAATAAACCAAATTCGCTTAATAAAAATACCCTTTTCTCCAAAAAGAGGTTTAGGATTTCCTTTTCCAAATGGAGCTAGTGCCTCTAGCTCTTCTATAATTTCAAAACTTATTTTTTCAAATGATAATTTTGTATCTATTTTAATTTCAGGAACTAAGTCCTCATCTGTTAATTTGCAATTCTCTAATAATTTTTCTCTAAGAAGTGGTAGCTTTTCTTCTTTAATAGAAAGCCCAGCTGCCATTGGGTGACCCCCAAATTTTGAAATTATCTCTTTACACTTAGATAGTTCCTTATACATATCGTATTTTTCTATGCTTCTTCCTGACCCCTTAGGCATATCTTTTCCAGAAGTCATTATTATAGCTGGAACATTATATTTCTCTCTAACTCTTCCTGCTACTATTCCTGCAAGGCTTTCATGAATAGAAGGTTCATATATGAGCATAACTTTATCATTCTCATACCCTCCATTTTTAATTTTATCGATTACCTTCTCTAAGCTTTCACTTGTCATCTCTTGTCTTTCTCTATTTAACTCTAGCAATCTTTTAGCTAATTCACTTGCCTCCACTTCATCTTTACACATTAATAACTCTAATGCTACATCTGCAGTTTCTAATCTTCCAGTAGCATTTATGCAGGGGCCTAGTATAAATCCCAAATGATATTCATTTATATTTTTATCCTTTAAATTATTAGCTTCAATTAACGCTTTTAATCCTAAATTATCTGTTTTATTTAATTTTTTAAGACCTTCCTTAACTATAATTCTATTTTCTCCTAGCAAATCCACTACGTCACAAACTGTGGCTATAGTTACAACTTCTATTAAATAATCCATTTCCTTTGACTCAATTCCTAATTCCATGGCTAGAGAACAAATAAATTTATAGGCGATACCTGCTCCGCATAGAACTTTAAAAGGATATCTACACTCTTTCTGTTTAGGATTTATAATTGCATCTGCTGGCGGAAGCTTTTCCTCATTTATCCCTTGTAAATTTTCTATGAAAGGTACATCGTGGTGATCTGTCACTACTACTGTCATTCCTAGACTTTTCGCATAATCAATTTCTTCATATGCAGATATACCATTATCACATGTAATAATAAATTCGTATCCTTCTTCATGAAGTTTCTTTATTCTATCTAAATTCATTCCATATCCTTCATTTTCTCTGTGAGGAATATGATATGAAACTATTGCACCACATGCTTTTAACCCACTTAGCAACACATAAGTGGAACTTACCCCATCACAATCATAATCACCATATACGAGTATAGGAACTTTTTTTATAATTGCTTCTTTAATTAATTGCACGCCCTTATCCATATCTTTCATAAGAATTCCATCATGAAGATCCTTTAATTCCCCATATAAAAATTCATTTGCTTGATCCTTAGTACTTATTCCTCTATTTTCAAGAATGGTACCTATATATTCTGGTATTTCTAATTGCTTATAAAGAAAATTCTTCTTTTCTGAAGAGCTTCTCATAGTCCACTTATCGTTCATTATTTCTCCTTATTTCAATATTTGAATAGACGGTTCACTAATTACCTTCTTTACAGTTTGATAAATTAATTGAACATCAATACTATTCAAAATATCTTTATAATTTAAGCATTCAATTCCTTTATTATACATTATTTCATTTGTAGTAACATACTTAGCAAGCTCTACTCCTCTTTCAAGCCAAAAATCTCTTTTTAATACAAGCCTTTTAATTAAAACGTCCAATTCCTCATTAGTTAATTTCCCCACTTTTTCAATCGATTCTTTTAATATAAAATCTATACTCTCTATAGTGTTACTAATCTTCTCTTTTGAAGTTGATGTATTTATTGCAAGAAGCCTTATTCCTTTTTCATTTTTAAATTCAGTCGAAATATCATACGCATAACCTTTTGCGTTTCTTATCTCTTCGAATAACAACGAGCTTACCCCTTCTCCCAGCAGCATAGAATATAATCTCAAGGCCTCTGTTTCTAGTTCATTAAGCTCTTCTATATCAAAAATATATTCAATTTTAGCACCACTAAATCCACTTACTTCTTTTTCATAACTTCCGGTTCTATTTTTCTCAGTTGGAATCTTAACTCTATTATATCTTTTCTCGTTTATATTAAAGTTTTTAAGTTCCTCTAATATTTCATGTTTTTCTAAAGAAGAAACAATAGTAATTACACAATTCTCAGCTACATAATGTGTGTTATAAAAATCTTTTAGTTCTTTTATTGATATTGATTTAATTGATTTTTCATTGCCTATTATTGTTTCATTTATTCTTCTTTCCTTATATGAATTAATAAACAATTCATCTTCACAATATTGAGAGAAATCTTCTTTCCATTCATTAGCTTCTTGTAGTATAACACTTATCTCTTCACTAAAACCAACTTCACTAAATGAAGGATTATTTATTATATCTGAAAACAATCTGAATCCTTTCACAAAATCATAGCTAGAGCATGTGCCATAATAAATTACATATGGATAATTAGTCATTGCATTATTAAAGGCAAAAACCTCATCTAACTCAGCATTAATCTCTTTTTCACTTCTAGTCTTAGTCCCTTTAAAAACCATATGCTCTAGTGCATGAGCTACACCCTTATTGAAACCTTCTTCACTATTAGCTCCCGCTTCAAACCCTATACAAAATGATGTCATTTCTCCATATACTTTTCTATATAAAACTCTAACTCCATTATTTAGAACAATTTTTTCCATCATCTATTCTCCTAAGAAAGTAATTTACCTTATATTTTACCATCTTTAAATAATCTTTTAAATAAAAAGAGATTTAAAACAAGGTTATTTCCTCATTTTAAATCCCATAAAATTTCATTTTTTTAATGCATTATATCTAAAACAATTTATTATATAGCATTCCTTCTCTAAGGGAAGCTGCCTTTTCATTTTCTTCAAAATATTTTAGTATTTCATAAGAAAATTCTAAAGCTATAGCTGGTCCTCTACTAGTTATTATATTTTCATCAATTACTACTAAATCGTCTTTAGGTATTGCATTATTATGATCTAATTGCCCTTCATAACCTGGATAACAAGTGCTTGATCTACCACTTAAAATTCCAGCCTTTGCAAGAACTATTGGTGCTGCACATATTGCTGCAACCAATTTACCAGTTGCAAAATAGTCTTTAACCAACTCTATAACTCTTACATCTGCTCTTAAGTTATCAGAACCTGGTTGACCTCCTGGCAAAATAATTCCATCATATTGATTTAATTCCCCATCCACAATACTTCTGTCACATTTGACTACAATACCATGAGAACCTGTTACTTCAGTATCTCCAAGTGCAACCATATCACAAACTACATCAGCTCTTCTTAATACATCAACCACCGTTAATGCTTCAATTTCTTCAAATCCTTCAGCTAACAGTATCATTGCTTTTTTCATTAAGATCACCCCTCTACTTGAAATTGACCTCCTTAACAAAGTCCTCAAATACAACAATCATAAGATTACTTCCCCTACCTGCTCTATTTTGAAGCTTAATGTCTTCTAAGACAATTTCTCGTTTCTCTTTTTTCTTAGATATAATTATTACCTTTTTAAGATAATTATAGCCACATTTCTCTCCATTTACAATTAAAGTTTGTAAACATTTGCCCATAATAACTTCATCTTCTTCTTTTAATGAGATTCCTGTAACTCCTGAAGCTACTTTGCCCATTACGCTTACACTAGAACCTTCAAATAATATTCCCATTGCTTTTTTAGTTATAATCAAAATATTAGGATTATCTCCCATTTTTGAAACTGATACAACCCTATCACTTGAAGTTTTTAATTTATATCCTATAGTATTGTTATAATCTCCCTCAAAATCCTTAAGTGACGTTTTCTTTATCAAACCATTTTTAGTAAAGAAGTATATATATTCTTCTCCATAGTAATCATCAACTGAAATTATTTCAACAACCTCTTCACCTTGCTCAAATCCACTTACTATCTTATTAAGTTCGATTGAATCAATTTCCTCAACTATAGCACTCTTAAATTTAATTACTTTTCCTAAACTAGTAAAGATTAATACATCGTCTACGGAATTGGTTACACAGGACATCAATGAAGCTGGAACCTTTCCTTCTTTTATAACTTTTACTTGGCCTTTTTTATCTAGACCAATTGTAAAATCTATAGGTTGATATTCTTCTACATATGTTGCTTTTTTCACAAAATCTTCACTAGACAAAATACATAATGCTTGAGGATAAATATTTCTATCTGCATCTTCAAGTTTTGGCTCACTCACAGTAAAAATTAATCCATTTTCACTTTCTATTTTTATATATCTCTCTATTCTTTCACTTTCAAAAAGATCTACTCTAAGTAGTCCATCTCCTTCTTTTAGCTTAAGAGCTTGAAGTTTCGTATATCCAGTAATGAATTTATCTACAGTACTCTTTTTAATACTGCCCTTAGTAGTTATAAATTGAAGCGAATAATTAGGTGTGAAATTATTAATTACTAATGCACCAACTATCTTTTCATTATCTAGGTTAAGACTTCTTAGGATTTCGTCTGCTTTTATTCCTTTATCTTTCCACTTCATTTCTGGAATATCGTTAATTTTTATTTGATACATATATCCACTCTTAGTGAAAAGTTCAATTGATTCTCTAGTATTACCTGATAAAAGATAAGCTAAGGAATCTCCTTCTCTGTACTCTATATCTTCAGGATTAGAATTGCTTCTATTATAACTCTTTAGAGGAATTCTTTTAATGAAACCTTCTTTTGATAAAGTAACAATGACATCCTCTACTACGATTAATTCTTCAATATCTATTTTGGCTTCACTTTCATCATGAATTATTTCAGTTCTTCTATCATTTCCGTATTTATTAGATATTTCTGAAAGCTCTTCTTTAATTACTCTTAGAAGTTCTTTTTCCTCATTAAGTATCTTCTTTAATCTATTTATTTCCTTTTCTAATTCTTTATATTCTTTTTTAAATACATTAATTTCAAGACCTGTAAGCCTATATAACATAAGTTCTAAGATGGCTTCAGCTTGAAGTTCAGTAAATCCAAATTTATTTATTAAATTTATAGAAGCATCTTTCTTAGATTTAGAAGATCTTATAGTCGCAATAACTTCATCTAGAACATCAATTGCCTTAATAAATCCCTCTACTATATGGAATCTTCTTTCTGCAATTTCAAGTTCTCTTTTAGTTCTTTTTGTTACTATATCTTTTTGATGTTCAACATAATGTTTTATTATAGACTTTAATCCTAATGTTTCTGGTTTTCCATTAGCTAGTGCTACCATATTAAAGCTAACATTACATTGTAGTTCTGTCTTTTTGAACAAATATTTCAATACCTTATCAGCCATATCTTCATCAGCAGATTTTTTAAGTTCTATAACAGCTCTTATTCCTGTTCTATCTGATTCATCTCTAATATCTGTAATGGACTCTAATGCCTTAGCATGTCTTTTATCTCCTGTCATTTCTGATATTGCTTGAAGTAGTTTAGCTTTGTTTCTTCTATATGGGAATTCGGTTATTACAATACCCATTCTTCCATTTTCTAATTTTTCAATAGAGGTTTTTGCTCTTAATGCTACCTTACCTTCTCCAGTTTCATATGCAGATATTAATGTATCTTTTCCAATAATAACTCCACCGGTTGGCAAATCTGGCCCTTTTATAAATTTCATTAATTCTTTTGTAGTTATCTCATTATTATCTATATAAGCTAATGTTCCACCAATAACTTCTCTTAAATTATGTGGAGGAATATTAGTAGCAAGTCCAACCGCTATTCCAAATGTTCCATTAACTAAAAGATTAGGATATCTTGCGGGAAGAACCTTAGGCTCCATTTCACTATCAGAATAGTTTGGAACCATCTCTACAACTTCTTTTTCTATATCTCGAAGCATTTCCATTGCTATTGGAGAGAGTCTTGCTTCTGTATAACGCATAGCAGCTGCTCCATCTCCATCTATTGATCCCCAGTTTCCATGTCCATCAATAAGCGGTTCTCTTGTTGAAAAATCCTGCGCTAATATTACCATAGCATCATAAACTGAAGAATCTCCATGAGGATGGAATTTACCCAAGATGTCTCCGACGATTCTCGCTGATTTATAATAAGGTTTGTCTGGGAATGCTTTTAATAAATAAGCTCCATATAAAATTCTTCTATGAACTGGTTTTAATCCATCTCTTACATCAGGTAAAGCTCTTTCTTTAGCTACTTCTATGGCGTAAGGAAGATAATTATCTGGCATGGCTTCTTCTATAGGTATCCTTATAATATTATTATCTCTTGGTATATCATTTTTCTTTTTTGTTGCCATTATGTTCTAGTCCTCCTTAAAACTCACCATATTTATACATATAATGTTTTCTTGGTTCAACTATATCTCCCATTAGTAGTGAAACCATCTTTTCTGCTTTTGCTGCATCTTCTATAGTAACTTGGAATAAGGTTCTACTTTCAGGGTTTAATGTAGTATCCCATAATTGCTCTGGATTCATTTCGCCTAATCCTTTATATCTTTGAATTAATGAGCCTTTACCTATTTCCTTCTTAACTTTCTCTAATTCATCATCAGAATAAGCATACTTATGAACTTCTCCATTTTTAGTATTCTTATAGACCTTATACAGAGGAGGCTGTGCTAGATATAAATGACCATTTGCTATTAGTGGTCTCATATACCTATAAATGTAGGTCATCCATAGTGTTCTTATATGATAACCATCTACATCCGCATCACTTAGAATAATTATTTTGTCATATTTCATATCAGATTCCTTATAATTATCTAAAGTCCCCGTACCTATAGCTATATTAAACATTTTTAATTCTTCAGATGCTAATACATTTTCTAGCTTCTGCTTTTCAGTATTCATTATTTTACCTTTAGATGGCATTATTGTCTGGAATCTTCTATCTCTTGCTTGTTTTGCTGATCCTCCTGCAGAATCTCCCTCAACTACGATAAATTCATTAACCATTTTATCTTTTTGAGTACATACTGCAATTTTACCAGCTAATGGAGCTGTGCCTTTTCCTATTTTTTTCTTTTCTGCTTCATTAATTTTTTTGATCTTTTCTCTTCTTGCTGCCGCATCTAAAGCATTATTTATTATACTAGTTGCTAAAGTCTTATTGTCTTCTATCCATTCTGAAAGCTTAGTGTATGCTAAATCATTCATCATTGTATAAGCTTCATTATTGCCAAGTTTTGTTTTAGTTTGTCCCTCAAAAACAGGATTTGTTATCTTAATCCTAACAATAGCTGTCATTCCTTCTCTTAAGTCATCACCTTCAAATTCCTTGTCTTTTTCTTTTATTAAATTCAATTTCTTTGCCCATTCCTTAAAAGCTCTTGTCATTCCAGTTTTAAATCCAGTTTCGTGAGTTCCAGCTTCTGTTGTAGGAATATTATTTACATAACTTGCAATATATTCAGTTGTTGAATCTGTGAATTGTATACATACTTCACCGTACATATTTATGCCTTGAACACTTCTCTCACCTTCAAAAAGTATGGCTTCTGGATGAAGAGGAGTTTTACTTTCATTTAAGTACTCTATAAAATCAAGAAGTCCTCTTTCTGAATAATATTCTTTTACTATAACCTCTTCTTTTCTTTCATCCCTTAGTTCAAGTTTAATACCCTTGTTTTGGAACGCTAACTCCTGTAATCTTTCATCTATAATATCAACCTTAAAATCTGTTGTTGAAAAAACATCTGAATCTGGCATAAATGTAACTTTGGTACCAGTAACCTCTGTTTTGCCTTTAACTTGAAGAGTTGTAACTGGCGTACCTGGCATATCTTTTTTAAGTTCTTTATCAAAAGCATATTCGAATCTTTGAACATATACTTTTCCATTTTGAGAAACCTCAACTTCAAGCCATTTTGAAAGTGCATTTACTACTGCAGCACCTACTCCATGTAGTCCACCAGAGGTCTTATAATTGGCATTATCAAACTTACCTCCAGTATGTAATTCAGTAAATACCATTTCCACACCAGATTTTTTCTTTATTGGGTGTATTCCTGTTGGAACCCCTCTTCCATTATCAATTATTGTAACACTTTTATCTTTATTTAATATAACTGTAGCTTTATCTCCAAATCCATTTGAAATTTCATCTATTGCATTATCTAATATTTCCCACACACAATGGTGAAGTCCCTTACTTCCAGTAGAACCTATATACATCCCTGGTCTAACTCTTACTGGTTCTAACTTTTCTAGTGAAGTTAATGAATTTACATCATAACTTTGGTTATTTTTTTCTTCTATCATATTTTCCTCCATTACTCAAAGCCTTATAGAAGAATTACTATAAGTTTTTTAATACATTATATATATCGTATATACTTTCCTATATCATTAAAAAAATATACATAAACTTTCTACATTTGTCAAACATGTGTTCCGTTAGTTATTAATTGAAAAACAATAAAGTGACTCAAAAGCTCTTAATTACTACGGATAGCAATATTTCATCTTTCGAGTCACTTAAATATTATTTTATAGTGTTTTCCCTCATCAATTATATATTAAGCAAACTATTTACACATCATATATGCCTATTTGTCTAACGTGCTTTGTATGATTCCATTCCTTATTGTTCTTTCTTAAGATTCCCTGAATAGTTATTGGTATCCAAGTTAATGTGTATATAGCATATAAAAGATATCTAAAGAAAATAAAGAATCCTTTTTTACCGAAAAATACATAAGCTAAAAGTAAAAATGTTAATGTATAAAGTGCATGAGTTCCAGTTATAATATATATGTTTTGAATATCTCCTAATAAAAGTGGATAAACAAATGAGTTCAATGAATATAATGCAAACAATACGAACAAACTATTAGTTATCTTCTTATCCTTAAGTATTACATATGGAGTAATTAAGAATTGTACAATTACAAATCCCTTCCATCCCCAATCACTAAAAAGATAACTTATTGAATATAAATGCACTCCTGT
This sequence comes from Clostridium paridis, assembly GCF_016765615.1. GTDB lineage: Bacteria > Bacillota > Clostridia > Clostridiales > Clostridiaceae > Clostridium_T > Clostridium_T paridis. The sequence goes on from NZ_JAESWA010000022.1 coordinate 848,210, forward strand.
AGTATTTACTTGTACAAAGGTTATTAAAGCTGATATACCAAGTAATAATACTGTAAAGGGTTGAACTACATACAACGCGCAATCGAAAGCTCTAATATCCCTATCCTTAATCGCTTTTTTAAGAAGCTTAAAGAAAAATCTTGAAGCTACATCCGCAAAGCCCTGCATCCATCTTCTACGTTGTACCCATGATTGCTTTAAAGTTAAAGGCTTTTCATCATAAATTATGGCATCATGTGCCCAGCCTACTCTCTCTCCATTTAAAATAAGCTTGCAGCTGAATTCTAAATCTTCTGTTAAGCAGGTTGCTCCCCAACCAAGTTTCTTTAACATTTCTACATCTATTGCAAAACCTGTTCCACCTATTTGATTTGATAATCCAAGGTTTGTTCTTGCCAATTGATAAAGTCTATTTTGTGACCAGAAAGCAATGGAATATGCTGATGCAATCCATGAATCTTCAGGGTTTTTAGAGTCTAGATATCCTTGAACAACTTTATACCCATCATTCATTTTTGCATTAATTTCTTTTAAGAAATCTTTTGCAATTACGTTATCTGCATCAAATACTGAAATGGCATCATAATTTTCTTCCATCTTATATAATTTTGCAAACATCCATTCAAGAGCGTAACCTTTACCTCTTTTTTCCTTGTCATTTCTCTCAAAAACCTTAACTCCATGTTTTCTTGATATTTGTGCTGTCTTGTCAGTACAGTTATCCGCAATAACAAAAATATCATATAACTCTTTGGGATAATCAAGTTTCTTTAAACTCTCTAATAAATTCCCTATTACCACTTCTTCATTATGAGCGGCAACGATTAAGGCATACTTTCTGTTTGCTTCATAATTCTTATTTTCCTTTTTTCTAAAAAATCCAAATAACGATATTATTAGATAATACGCAGTTATACTAAACACAAAAATTTGGAATACAGCTGTTGCAGCAAAAATGTAATTCCCCATTTTATCCACTCCTAAATAATATTTAAATCCTTAGTCTATTTTTCTATTCACACTAAGCAATTATAACTAAATTTATACGCTTTAATTAACGCACCTTTATTACTATATTTCAACTTAGTAAAAAAATCAAGTACAGTGTTAGTTGAAATAGAATAATTATTGGCACTCCAATAACAAATTTTAAGTGTTTTGTTTTGTGTCTAAACACTTGCATTCCAAGAAAAACTCCAATGCTTCCACCTAATAAAGCCAATAGAAATAAAGTTTTTTCTTTAGTTCTCCATTTATGTTTTCTTGCCGCACTCTTATCCTTAAATACTATAAAAAATCCTAAAATGTTTATAGCAATTAAGTAACCAATTACCAATTCTCTCAAATTATTGATTCCTTTCATATATAACCTTGATTATATAAAATTAGTTTGTCCTAAAAACAACTTACTATTCACATAGCATATCAAAATCTATAATATATTTCTATATTCTTTAATGGATTTTAAGAATTTATTAATTATTGCATCCTCAGTACTTATTACTATATCCTTAGTTTTATCTAGAGATATAAGTCCACCTGCCATTTCTTTATGTCCTCCGCCATTTCCTATTCCACTCAATGCATTATTTACGATTTTTCCTGCATCAAGCTCGTCCATTTCATTTCTTATAGAAAACTTATAATCTTTTTCTCTTTTACTATAAACAACTGCAAAATCTATTTCTTTAATAGATAACATGAAATCAGATATGCAAGCTAATAAGGAATCTGTACAATTTGCTCCTGCATCTGCAAAACCTATTCCTTCAAAAACTCTAATGCTCTCAATTGCATTAGAGTAAGCTGCTATTTCCTTAATCTCTAAATTATTTCTTAATATTTTATTTAATATATTAATATTTGCTTTTTTGTATAAAAAGCAATAATATTCTATATCTTTTTCTGAAGCTCCTCTACTAAGATCCAAAGTATCCATCTTAATACCATATAATAATGCTGTAGCTACATTTATATCCATTTCTACATTATTTTCAAAATAATATTCTGCTATAATTGAAGAACAGGCTCCATATTCATCTCTTATATCTTCAAAAATATACTTTTCTTCCACAAAGATTGGGTGATGATCAATACATGCTACGTTTTCACAGGAGATATCTGAAACATTTTTGTTGTTTTTCTGAGCATCAACTACGATAATTACCATATCTTTATTTAGGTTATCTATAGTATTAATATATTCAATATTTATATTTAATAGTTCTATCATCTTTTTTGTTGAATATCTCTCTATTTCTCCAGTACAATAAAAAGTTGCCTCAATTCCTTTAGATTTCAATAACTTCTTTAATGCAAACGATGAAGCTATTGCATCTGGATCCGGATTATTATGAGTTTGTATAAAAACCTCTTTATTTTTTAATTTCTCAATTAGTTTATTTAATTTACTCATTTTCCCCTCATATATCAATAAAGTATATTTTAAATATATTATATCATGCTTTTCCCATAAATTTTTCATAGACTTGCAAGACTTTTAAGTAATTTTATTGGTGAAAACTGAAAAAAGCTCCAAAACTTAATTTTACAATTAAATTTGAAGCTCAAACTTTCATAGTTTTTTATAAAAAGCCCTATAGTTACGCATTTAAATTTATATGACAATAACCACCTGGATTCTTTTTTAAATATTTTTGATGATATTCCTCTGCATCATAAAAGCATTTTAAGTCTTTTATTTCAGTTACTATTGGCTTATCATATTTTTCTTGTTCTTTATCTCTATAACTTTGGATCTCATCAAGATCACTTTTATCAATGTAATATATACCAGTTCTATATTGATGCCCTATATCAGGCCCCTGTCTGTTTTCTACTGTGGGTTCAATTATCCCAAAAAATTTCTCCAAAAGATTATTTAGGGAAAGTACCTTTTCATCGTATCTTACATAGCAGGCTTCAGCATGACCTGTTGTACCTGTGCAAACCTCTTCATATGTTGGATTTTCTTTTATTCCATTTGCATATCCAACCTTGGTTTCTTTAACTCCTTCAATCCTCGAAATGTATTCTTCAACTCCCCAAAAACATCCACCAGCTAAAACTATTTCTTTCAAACTTATCACCTCGTTAACATATTCTTTTTTTTATATTATGATATATATAAGTTACTTTGTAAATAATAAACTATATTGATTCTGGTAGGTGATTTTATGAATATTGGATATGCATGTATTTCATTAACTACAAATGCAAGAACAAACAGAAAATTGCTATTAAAAAATTATTCTAATGATGCCCTAAGATTAATAATAAAAGAGAATCTCTCTGATTTAATGAAAATTTTAATTAATAATAAAAAGAATAAAATTTTTCTTTATAGAATTTCCTCTGATATTATTCCTCTTGCTAGTCATGAAATTAATACTTTTCCATGGCAAGAAGTATTCAAGGATGAACTCTTAGAAATTGGTACATATATCAAAGAAAACAATATGAGGGTATCAATGCATCCTGGTCAGTATACGGTTATTAATTCACCTAAAGAAGAAGTTATAAAAAATTCTATTGCAGAACTTGAATATCACACAGATTTTCTTAATGCCTTGGGAGTAGATTACACAAATAAAATAGTGCTACATATTGGGGGCGTTTATGGTGACAAAACTTCTGCAAAAGAGAGATTTATATCAAATTTTAGAAGTTTATCAGATTCAACAAAGCAAAGACTTGTAATTGAAAATGATGAAAAAAATTTTTCGCTTGAGGATGTTTTAGATATTTCTTATAAGATTGAAGTACCTGTTATTTATGATAACTTGCATAATTATTGCTATGGTAGTAACAATCTCACTCATAAAGAAATATACAAACTAGTATCAAAAACTTGGAAATGTAAAGATGGAAATATGAAAGTTCATTATTCAGAACAGGATAAAAATAAGAAAAAAGGATCTCATTCACAAACAATTAATCTTAAACTATTTTTAGATTATTTTAATGAGGTTAAAGAATTTAATCCTGATATAATGCTTGAAGTTAAGGATAAAGATATTTCTAGTATTAAAATAATTAACGCTCTAAATGAGCTAAGTGGTATCCCTGCTTCAAAATCATTGATTTATGATGAATGGGCAAAATATAAATATTTAATTATGGCATACAACTATGATTTTTATAAAGAATGTAAGAATATTATTAAAAATAATTCTGGAATAGTTGAACTATATAATAAAATAGATTCTTGTACACAGAATCCTTTACTGGATGGAAATTTAGTTAACACCCTTGAGCATATATGGGGATACTTTAAAACTTCAGCTACTTCCCAAGAAAAAAAACATTTTTTCAAACTATTGTCAGAAAAAAATTTAATCAAATGTAAAGATTATTTATATAAGCTTTCTTATAAATACCATGAGGATTATCTATTAAATTCGTATTTTTTTAAAGAATTATAATGTTAACCAAACATCATTATTAGCATAAATTAATTAATAAAATTTTATTTTTATTTTCAAATTGACAATTTTTAATATACATTATAAAATAATCAATATAATAGAATATTAAGCGATGAAAAAGAAAAGTAACAATATTTATTCTTTTAGAGAGGTTGTGTTCGGTGTAAACAACTAGATTGATATTGTAAAAGGAGCTTTGGAGCATTAAATTTTTAAAGATGGGCTATTGCCAAAAAGGGTGGAACCGCGGATTTTTTCGTCCCTTTGTTGGCAAGGCTTTTTTTTATATATAATTTTAGAAGGAGTGGATAAAATGAAAGCAATATTAACAGTAATAGGTAAAGATAAGGTGGGCATTATAGCTGGTATAAGTAGTGAACTTCAAGCGTTAGAAATCAATATCCTTGACGTTACTCAAACTATTATGCAAGGATATTTTACAATGATCATGATGCTAGATTTAGAAAAAACCACTAAGAATTTTGAAGAAGTTAAGAACAGTTTACTAAAAAAAGGTGAATCTTTAGGAGTAGAAGTTAAAATTCAAAGAGAAGAAATATTTAATTCTATGCACACACTATAGGGTTTTAAGTTCAACTATTAACTTATTCATGCCTGATATCAAACAAGTATAAGTTAAGTTTCCTATAAAAAACCCTAAATAATATGGAGGTATCATATGAACGCAAATAATATATTAGAAACCATAAAAATGATAGAAGAAGAAAAATTAGATATTAGAACTATTACCATGGGTATTTCTCTTTTGGATTGTATCGACTCTGATGGAGATAAAGCTAGAGCGAAAATATATGATAAAATCACAAAATCTGCTGAAAACTTAGTTAAGGTAGGAGAACAAATTGAAAGTGAATTTGGTATTCCAATAGTAAATAAGAGAGTTTCAGTTACTCCAATCTCTTTAATTGGTGGTGCTACAAATGAAACTAGTTATGTAAAATTTGCCGAAACCTTAGATAAAGCTGCTGCATCTTTAGGAATTGATTTTCTAGGCGGATTTTCTGCTCTTGTACATAAAGGATATACAAAAGGAGATAAGATTTTAATTAACTCTATTCCTGAAGCATTAGCAACAACAAACAAAGTATGCTCTTCTGTTAATGTTGGTTCTACAAGATGCGGCATTAATATGGATGCAGTTAAAGAAATGGGAGAAATAATTAAAAGAACTGCTGAACTTACAAAAGATACTCAAGGGCTAGGTTGTGCTAAACTTGTAGTCTTTGCGAATGCAGTTGAAGATAATCCATTTATGGCTGGTGCTTTCCATGGTGTTGGTGAAGCTGAACGCATCATAAATGTTGGAGTAAGTGGACCTGGAGTTGTTAAAAGAGCTCTAGAGAAAGTTAAAGGAGGTAGCTTTGATTTAGTTGCTGAAACTGTAAAGAAAACTGCTTTCAAAATCACTAGAATGGGACAATTAGTTGCTTTAGAAGCATCTGATAGATTAGGAGTACCTTTCGGAATTGTGGACCTTTCTCTTGCACCAACTCCTGCAGTTGGTGACTCTGTTGCTCATATCCTTGAAGAGATGGGATTAGAAGTAGTAGGAACCCATGGTACTACTGCTGCTCTTGCTCTATTAAATGATGCAGTAAAAAAAGGTGGAGTAATGGCTTGTGGCCATGTAGGAGGCCTAAGCGGAGCTTTCATACCAGTTTCTGAAGATGCAGGAATGATAGATGCAGTGCTAAATGGCTCATTAAACTTAGAAAAACTTGAGGCAATGACTGCAATCTGCTCTGTTGGGCTAGATATGATTGCAATTCCTGGTGATGCTTCTGCATCTACAATTTCAGCTATGATTGCTGATGAGGCTGCTATTGGTGTAATAAATAATAAAACAACTGCAGTAAGAATAATTCCTGCACCTGGTACTAAAGTTGGTGACATGGTGGAATTTGGAGGATTACTAGGTAGAGCTCCAGTAATGACTATTAACAAATACTCTTCTTTTGATTTTATTCAAAGAGGCGGAAGAATTCCTGCACCAATTCATTCATTTAAAAATTAGTGATATTTTAGATAAAAATAGCGATAGCATATTACTATCGCTATTTTTTTATCTAATAATCCCACTAAACTTGTTCTTTCCTAACATACTTGTTTTATGTATAATATATATAATGCAAAAATTATATATATTAATTAAAATCCTTGCATTTTTATGCATATAAATTTAATTGGGGGTGAAAGCATGCCGTTAAAAATTCCTAGTGATTTGCCTGCTTTCAATATCTTAAGAGATGAAAATATTTTTGTAATGAGTAATTTAAGAGCTGAAACACAACAAATTAGGCCTCTTAAAATTGCTATTTTCAATCTAATGCCTACAAAGATTTCAACTGAAAATCAGTTACTTAGGCATTTAGCAAATACTCCACTACAAGTAGAAATTAAATTAATCCAAACTAAAACATACACCTCGTCTCACACGTCTTCACAGCACTTAGATAAGTTTTATAATTATTTCGAAGATATAAAAGACGAAAAATTTGATGGATTAATTATTACAGGCGCTCCTATTGAGCATCTTTCTTTCGAAGAAGTGGATTATTGGGATGAACTTACAGAAATAATGGAATGGAGCAAACACAATGTTTACTCTACTCTTCATATTTGTTGGGGGGCACAAGCAGGACTATATTATCATTATGGTATTCCAAAGTACAAGCTTAAAGAAAAAATGTTTGGAGTTTTTCCACATAAAACCTGCGTTAAAAACCACGAATTATTGCGTGGTGTAGACGACATCTTTTATGCTCCTCATTCAAGACATACTGAGGTATTAAGAGAAGATATTGAAAAGGTTTATGATTTGCAAATATTAGCTGAATCTGATGAGGCTGGAGTCTTTATAGTAACTTCAAAGTCCGGAAGAGATGTTTTTATTACTGGTCATTTAGAGTATGATAGAACTACCTTGCAAGATGAATACGAAAGAGATTTATCTAAAGGTCTTAATATCAAAATACCAGAAAACTATTTTCCTCATAATGATCCATCCAAAACACCTTATGTAACTTGGAGATCAGGTGCTAATATTATATTCTCAAATTGGCTAAATTATTTTGTTTATCAAAATACGCCTTATAATTTAAATGAATTAGACTAATAAAATATACAAAAAAAAATAACTCAGCATCTGCTGAGTTATTTCTATTTAACTAAATTTAAAATTACTGTATTTATCGCAAATAGAGCCATTGCTATTGCTGTTAATTTTGCCAACATAGCTTCTTTTGTTCTACCTTTATTTTTAGCAAAAAAGGTTTCACTTCTTCCTTGAATTAATCCACTTAATCCATCAGTTTTACCTGGTTGAAGCATTACAGAAATTATTACTGCCAATCCTAATATTGTCTCTAATATTATTAATGCTGTTTTCATCCCTAACCTCCTGATTACAACTTAATACTAAGCTATACTATTCCCAATACTTCAAAACTTAGTATAAAACACCTTTTAATATGATATCATATTTAGTAAGTTATTACAATAAGTTTATTATTTATACTTAAATTAAGTATAATATAATTAAGCCTATATCTTATTAGTGTTATAAGATATAGGCTTTAATATTTCTAGTTAATATCTATTGCTTTTTAATATTGAAGAAAGCATCTATTCCTCTATATTCTGCAACATCTCCTAATTCTTCTTCTATTCTAAGTAATTGATTATACTTAGCAACTCTTTCAGATCTGCAAGGTGCACCTGTCTTAATTTGGCCTGCATTTACAGCTACAACTAAATCAGCAATAGTAGTGTCTTCTGTTTCACCACTTCTATGAGATACAACAGCTGTATAGCCTGCTCTATTAGCCATTTCAATAGCATTAAGTGTTTCTGTTAATGTACCAATTTGGTTAAGTTTTATAAGAATTGAGTTTGCAACTCCCTTTTGAATTCCAGTATTTAATCTACTTGTATTTGTAACAAATAAATCATCACCAACTAATTGAATTTTTCCACCTAATCTATCAGTAAGTATCTTCCAACCTTCCCAATCTTCTTCTGCAACACCATCTTCTATTGATATTATTGGATATTTTTCAACCCAATTTGCATAGAACTCAACTAACTCTGCTGCAGTTAATGATTTTCCTTCATGTTTTAATTCATACTTACCATCTTTATAGAATTCTGAAGATGCAGCATCAATTGCAATAAATACATCTTTACCTGCCTCATATCCTGCCTTTTGTATCGCTTCTAATATTACTGTAATTGCTTCTTCATTACTCTTAAGATTTGGAGCAAATCCACCTTCATCGCCAACTCCAGTTGAGTAATTTTTTTCATTTAAAGTTGCCTTTAATGCATGATATACTTCTGAAGAAATTCTTACAGCATCACTAAATGTTGCTGCTCCAACAGGCATAATCATAAATTCTTGTAAATCAACTGAGTTATCAGCATGGGAACCTCCATTGATTATGTTCATCATAGGAACTGGAAGAACTTTTGCATTTACTCCTCCTATATATTGATAAAGTGAAAGTCCTAAATAATTAGATGCTGCTTGAGCTACAGCAAGTGAAACTCCTAGTATTGCATTAGCGCCTAACTTACCTTTATTTTCTGTACCATCTAATTGAATTAATACCTTATCAATATAAGTTTGATCAAAAACATTCATTCCAATTAATTCTGTAGCTATTTCTTCATTTACATTTTCAACTGCTTTAAGTACTCCTTTTCCATTGTATAGTGCTTTTTCACCATCTCTTAATTCAACAGCTTCATAAATTCCTGTTGAAGCTCCTGATGGAACTGCAGCTCTACCAGTAGTTCCATCCTCTAGTACTACCTCTACCTCAACTGTTGGAAAACTTCTTGAGTCTAATATTTGTCTTCCTATTACGTCAACAATTTCTACATATTGTTTCATTAATTATACCCTCCTTATAAAATAACTAGCCTTATTATTATTTCTAGATAATCAATTAATAATACTAGTTTTTAGTTTTACTTAGTTTATGTAACCTAAAATTTACTTGTGCTATTATTATTTTCCTTTTCTATTTACATTATACTCCATTTATTTGATAATTTCAACCATTTGATAATAATTATCACTTATTCATTGATTATTTATCATCTATTTCATTTAATAGCTTCTGTATAAACCTTAATTCATTACCTTTTTGAAAAAAATATATTCTTGAGGTAACTAAAATTCCACCTATAGTTCCTGCAATGATATCACCCATTGTATCTATTAAACTATATCTTTGAGAGTCCAATCCGAAAAGCTGATCAGTTATAAACTCATAAATTTCCCATACTCCTGCCATAGATATTGAAAAAAACAATGAAAATAATACACCTAATAGTGGATTCAATCTTTTTCTATCTATTTCTCTGGTAAGTTTATAGAAAATTAAGTAACCAATATAGGCTAAAATCATTCCAGAAATCAAATGTAAAAACTTATCCCAATAATAAAATGTTTTATAGAACCCACATACTTTACCTAAAAACATAGCTAAGAAAATAAAAATAACTATTAAATTATATATAGTTTTGGGCAATTTAAATCTGCTTTTCTGTAAAAGAAACCAGCTACTTAATAACACTGCAAATGCAAATAGAGTATTACCAATCTTATTTTGGTAACTAAAAAAAACTTCAACAATAATAGCTATCCCTAATAATGCTATAAAAATACTTGTTAGATTAAATAACTTATTGTTACCACTTTTCCTCAATATAACCACATCCAAAAATTAAACTCACAGTCTATAATATACGCCTTGCATAATATTAATATCCATATGAGTAAAATTTTTAGTAGAGTATAATTTTCTTAAGCCTATTATTGAAAACTTCTTTTATATATATTTAACAATTCTTCGTAAGTAATCTCTTCAGGGTGATTTGCTAACTTCCCTTTATTTTCAATCATTCCTCTAGCATATTCCTCAATTTCTACATCAGTTAGATTTATTTGAACTTTTGTAAGCTTTCTTAATATTTCTTCAAACTTTTCATAGCTATCAATTCCTAATATCTTATGGATTTTATCAACCTTTTCTCTGTACTTAAATACTCTTAAGTATTCCACGTACAACACTCCATTTGCTAGTCCATGAGGTAGATCTTTATTGTAGGTAAGTGCATATCCCATTCCATGAGGTAATGATGTCCCTGTCTGTGCAATGAGTATTCCACCTAACGTCGACGCAAACATTAGCTTTTCTCTAATCTTTATATCTAAATTTCCTGAAAGCAAAGAATCAATGCATTCTCCCCATATTTTCATGCCAGTTTCTGCAATTGCATCTGTTAAAATATTTGCATTTTTATTTAGATATCCTTCAACCAAATGTGAAAATGCATCTACAGCAGTGTTTACTGTTATTTTTAATGGAGTCTCTAAAGTATATCTTGGGTCTAAGAATGATATTATCGGAAATATGCTCTGTCCATAATTCTTTTTTGTTTTTTCTTTATGAAGAGTAACTATAGCATACTGTGTAACTTCGCTGCCAGTGCCAGAAGTTGTTGGTACTGCAACTATATCCACAGATTTAAGGTTTGGTTTTAAAAATACGTCTTCCCCACATATTGAGGTGTTTTTAACTAATATTCCTATTACCTTAGAAGAATCCAGCGGAGATCCTCCTCCTATACCTATTATAAAATCAATTTTTTCTTTTCTTCCTAGTTCTCCTGCTTTTTCAATGGTTTCTAAGGAAGGATTCTCCTCAATCTCATCAAAAATAATATATCCAATTGAAGCTCTGTTTAATGCTTCTTGAACATCTTGTAAAGAGCCATTTTTCTTAGATGATCCCCTACCTGTAACTATCAAAGCCTTTTTACCTAGCTTTATAAACTCCTTATAATTTTCTTGGATTATATTTTCCCCTGAAAATATCTTAGTCGGCATATAAAAACTGTTCATTCAGAATTCTCCTTTGCTATTTATTAGTTATAGTATATAACAAAGGCAGATTCCTTAGAATCCGCCTTTAAAGCTATTATGGTAGTTCATTACCTGCTGCTCTATAAATTTCATACCATTCTTCTCTTGTTAATGAAACATCCGAAGCGGTGCATATATCTTTTAATCTATCTTTATTAGTTGTTCCAACAATTGTTTGAATTTTTGCTGGATGTCTTAAAATCCACGCAACTGCAAGTGCTGAAGTTGATATATTCTTTTCTGCTGAAATCCTATCTAGCACTTTATTTAGTTCAGGGAACTTATCATTATTTAAGAAAACTCCTTCAAAGAATCCATATTGGAATGGTGACCAAGCTTGAATTGTAATATCCTTTAATCTAGAATACTCAAGAACACTTCCATCACGATCTATTGCTCCTGGGAATTTTGTATTTACATTAATTCCAGAATCAATCATTCCAGTGTTAGTAATGCTAAGTTGTAATTGGTTTATTATAAGTTTATGCTCTGTATATTTTTGAAGTAATTCTATTTGCATAGGGTTATGGTTACTTACACCAAAGCTTTTTACTTTTCCACTCTTGTATAATTCATTAAAAGCTTCTGCTACTTCTTCTGGCTCCATTAATGTATCTGGTCTATGAAGTAATAATGTATCAACATAATCAGTTTTTAGACGTTTTAAACTTGCATCTACTGATGATAAAATATGTTCCTTGGAGAAATCATAAAATCCTTTTCTAATACTGCACTTTGTTTGAATTTTAATTTTGTCTCTAAGAGCTGGAGTAAGTGCATCACCAAAAAGTTCTTCACTCTTTCCTCCTCCATAAATATCTGCATGGTCAAAGAAATCAATTCCACATTCAACAGCAGTATTAATAAGGTCTTTAACTTCGTCTACTGAAAATTTATTTATTCTCATACATCCTAATACTATTTCTGACGCCATAAGTCCGCTATTACCCAAATTAATTTGTTTCATTTTATTACCCTCCAAATTTTACTTATATTATTTATTATTTTCTTAATACATTATATATCGATTACAGTTGTATCTTTATATCACCTCCCTAAAGTTCTCATAAATTCTAAAATAGTGATATAATTTTACAATTTATTAATGATACTAGCATTATAAGCTGCTCCAAATCCATTGTCGATATTAACTACACTAACACCGCTGGCACAACTATTTAGCATTGATAAAAGTGCCGAAAGCCCACCAAAGTTTGCTCCATAACCAACACTTGTTGGAACTGCAATGACTGGTTTGTTTACAAGACCGCCTATTACACTAGCTAGAGCCCCTTCCATTCCAGCAATTACTATTACTACTTTTGCACCTCTAATTATATCTAATCTGGAAAAAAGTCTATGAATCCCTGCAACTCCTACATCAGTAATTTTCTCCACTCTATTTCCAAGTATCTTAGCCGTTTCCATAGCCTCTTCAACTACAGGTAAATCTGATGTTCCTGCTGAAACTATAGCAATATAACTATCTGTAACATCCTGTTTCTTTTTTCTAATAGTTATTGTTCTTCCTAGAGAGTTATACTCAGCATCATTATATAGTTCTTTAACTGCTAAATACATTTCATATGAAGCTCTAGTTCCTAATATGTTGTTATCTTTTGTTAGCATAAACTTTACTATGTCTCTTACTTGTTCTACAGTTTTTCCCTCGCAATAGATGACTTCTGGATAGCCTACCCTAAGTTCTCTATGATTATCTATCTTTGCAAAGCCTAACTCCTTAAATGGTAAGTCCTCTAGCTTTCCTAGTGCCTCATCAATATCTATTTTATTATTTTTTACTGATTCCAATAATTCCTTTATATCTTCTTTATTCATTACCATTCTCCTGAAGCATTTTATTAACTTCTTTATAAACTTTTTCTATTGGTATGTTATTTTCTATTGCTATATTTCTGCAATCTTCGTATTCCGCCTTATACTTAACTAATTCTCCTTTATAGAAAGAGCTTTTAATAGCTACCTCTCCATATTTAGTTTTAACTTTAGAAAATTCTCTGCTTAGCATTATTTTTTCAACTTTATATTTTCTTACTCCTATGGATGTACTTTCTTTAAAAATTACATCTAGCACTTCTTTTTCACAATTATTGTTAACTAATATACTTAACTTTATAGCTGGTCTTCCCTTTTTCATAAATATAGGTGTTTTATAAACATCTAAAGCTCCTTTTTCAAAAAGCTTTTCCTCAATATATCCATATAATTCTGGATTCATATCATCAATATTTGTTTCTATAATGTACTGTTCCTGTATTTCTTCACGCTCTTCCTTTACACCTAAATAAACTCTCAATATATTTGGTATATCTAAGTCTCTATGTCCGATTCCATACCCAATTTTCTCTACTGAAAAATCTATTTTATCAGTAAATTCTTTAACGTTTGCTGATAAAATTGCTGCTCCAGTTGGAGTAGTTGTTTCAAATTGGACTATTCCCGTATTCATCGGAATATTTTTAAATATTTCTGCTGTTGCCGGTGCAGGTACTGGCATTAAACCATGTGCGCATTTTACAAATCCACCACCAACTTGAACAGTAGATGCCATTATTTTATCTACTTTTAAATAGTCTATAGCTATGGCTGCTCCTACAATATCTACTATTGAATCAGTAGCCCCTACCTCGTGAAAATGCACTTCATCAAGAGATTTTCCATGAACTTTAGCTTCAGCTGCCGCTACTTTCATAAACATTTCTATACTCATTTTTTTAATATTATCCTCTAGAGTACTAGAGTTTATTATTTCTTCAATATCTTTTAAATTTCTATGCTGGTGTTCATGGGCTATTTTATTAATATGTTCATGATTGTGAGCATGTGTATGCCCATGTTCGTGAATATGGCTGTGATTATGCTCTTCTTCGGTGTGTTCATGATGTGTATGTTCATTTTTAAGTATTACATCAACTCTTGTTCCTGTTATTCCTTTTTTTGCCGAAGTTTCAAATTTTATTTCATACTCTGAATCCAATCCTAATTTTGAAATCTCTTTAATTAAATATTCTCTTGGGACTCCTAAATCTATCAAAGCGGCTAAATTCATATCCCCGCTTATTCCGCAAAAACAATCATAGTATAATACTCTCATATTTATCTCTCCATCACTTTCTCTTTTAAAGATTTATATACGGTTTTAAGGTTCCTATAAAAACCCTAGATTATGTTATATTCCTTTAAAAATTCTTCATCCTCTATAATGTTACAATATTTATCATCTCTTATAATTTTATGATTCTCTGAAAATACAATTGCTCTTTCAAACATTCCATCAACATATTGAAAGTCGTGAGTTGCACAAATTATTGTTTTTCCACTCTTATTTAGTGCAATCAATAAATCCCTTAGGAACCTTTTACCTTTTGGATCTATTCCACTCATAGGCTCATCTAATGTTAATATTTCTGGATTTAAGGCCAATACACTTGCAATTGCAACTCTTTTTTTCTCTCCACCGCTTAAATTATATGGGTGCTCATCTTTTATTTTTTCTATATTAAGCATTTTGAGACAATCATTAACTCTCTTATTAATTTCATCTTCTCTTAATCCCATTTGAATAGGACCAAAGGCTATCTCCTCAAATACTGTTGAGCAAAAAAGCTGAGTATCTGAATTTTGAAAAACAAAACCAACTCTTTTATGAAATAACTTCAAAAATTTATTATCTTTCAGTTTATTTTCATTAATTTCAGTTCCATCAAAAATATACTTACCTTCACTTGGAGATATAATTCCATTCAATAACTTCAAAAAAGTTGATTTCCCACTTCCATTAGGGCCTATTATCGCTATTGATTCTCCTTCTTTTATATGAATGTTAATATCCTCAAGAGCTTGTTTACTTTTGTAAGTAAATGAAGCTTGCTCTAGTTTTATCATTTATTAATCTCCTTAACTTGTTATAAATTGAAATATAAAAACAGTAAATAATAATATATTTATTATTATATAGATATAATCAAATTTTCCCAAGTTAAATTTTATAGGTGTGTTATATTCTCCTATGAAGCCTCTGCATTCCATAGCATAAGACATTTCTTCACTCATCTTATAGGATTTAAGAAATAAGTTTCCAATAATTTTTGAAATGGAATTATATTTATCATTATTAATTCCAACTGATCTAAGTTTAAATGCATATAGTAAATTAATTGAATACTCACCTAGAAGTACAATATATTTAATTGTTATCTCCAAAATCCATATAAATATATCTGGTATAAATAATAATTTTAATGACTTGCTAATTTCACTCCATTTAGTATTATGAGACAGTAAATTCGTTATGATTATTGTTGTTACAATCTTTTGACAAAGCAATAAACTATTATATATATTTCCATATAACATAGATGGTATTAATGCGACTAATGTTATGAATGGGAAAACTATACTTGATAGTAATATTCTTTTTCTTTCTTTACTATCCATAAAAAATAGAGTTATTAATATATATAAGTCAAATATAGATAAAAATATAAAACTTCTTGTTATTGATATCAAAACTACACTTAATATTGAGGCAATAACCTTAACGGTAGGATTTATTGAGTATATTATTTCATCCTTATTCTTATTTTGTCTTATTATAGCTATAATCCTAATTAATGAGAAAATACTTTTTTCTATATATGAATTTTTTTCATCTTTTGGCACGTAACTATCTTTTACTAAAAGCCATTCTTCTATCATTCTTCACCTTTCGTGTGTCTTCTTAAATTTATTTTTGAAATAATCTTAAACAGAATTACGATTAGTATTACCCCAGCTAAGGCTGATAATATATACCCTATATTTTCTTTTATTCCACTTATACCATAGCCTTGCATTGGTGCATTAAAATTAACTCCTTGTTCCATCCCTTTTGGTGTAAAACCAAGTGTCTTGCTTATCTCACTTGTATCCCATTCTCCCCAAGCAGTTCCAGATGCCAATAATCCTAAAGGGGTTGCTAAAATAATCACTAAAGCTATTACAAATATCCCTTTTATCTTACTAACACTCCCTTTGTATATTACTTCTGGAGAAACCTTCCTTACATAACTATACACTCCAGCTGTAATTATTCCTTCCAAAACCCCAACCACTAATAAATGAGGAATAGTCATAGCTGGTATAGAAACATTTAATCCATAGGGACTATATAATGGCAATCCGTTTCCATCCTTAAACAAAAGTGGCTGTATTCCAAATTCTATTGCGGCAAATAAAGCTGCAACATTAACTGATATATATCCACTAGCAAGAGCTCCAATATACTCCGCTTTCTTTCCTGGAATTACTTTTTTTATAAAACTAAAAATATAATATGCTGTAAAAGGCATTATAAATGCCATATTAAAACAGTTTACCCCTAGTGCCAGTACTCCTCCATCACCAAAGAACAATGCTTGGATTACAAGTGAAATAGTGACGGCAATTACTGCACTATATGGTCCAAGTAATATAGCTGCCAATGCTCCACCAACTGCATGTCCAGTTGTTCCACCTGGTAGAGGTATATTAAACATCATAGTCAAAAATGAGAACGCTGCTGAAATCCCAAGTAAAGGCATTTTTTGTCTTGTTACTTCTTTTTTAATCTTAATGCTAGCCCTTCTCCATATTGGAATCATTGCTGCACCAAATGTAGCACAAGTTGATGGACTTAAATAATTATCTGGTATATGCACTAATGAACACTCCTTTGAATTTAAATACAAATATTGCCATAAAAGCAAAAGCTTTTATGACAATATAAACTTATGCAAATAATGCAGTTACATTCTTTAATTCTTGACGAATTTTAATTGATTGCGGACAATGGCTTTCACATTTACCACATTCAACACAATTTATTGCTCTTTCCTCTGGCTTAACTGAACTATATCTAGCTTTTAGTTCTTTTTCAGTACCTGGAGTAACAAATAAACTATATTCGTTATAATAAGTGAAGTTCTTAGGTATATTTACGCCTTTTGGACATGGCATACAGTACTCACATGCAGTACAATTAACCTTCACTCTTTCTTTATATACATTTTTAACTTTATTCATTATTTCTAACTCTTTTTCTGATAAAGAGTTTGGAGCTGCATCACTAGCTGTTCTTATATTCTCATTGATATTATCCATATCATTCATTCCACTTAATACCACTGAAACTTCCGGGTGATTCCATACCCATCTTAGAGCCCACTCAGCTGGTGACCTTTTAACATCATATTCATCGAAGGCTTTCATTGCTTCTTCTGGTAGATTTTTAACTATCTTTCCACCTCTAAGCGGCTCCATAATAGCTACACCTAAGCCCTTACTAGCTGCATATTGCAAGCCTTCTTTACCTGCTTGATAATTTTCATCTAGATAGTTATATTGTATTTGGCAGAATGACCAATCATAATAATCAACGATATCTTTAAATACTTCTAGTTTATCATGGAAAGAAAATCCTGCATATCTTATTCTTCCATCTTTTATAGCAGAATCTAAGAATTCATCTATACCTAATTTCTTAAGATTTTCCCATACACCTGCATTAAGCGCATGAACCAAATAAAAATCTATTCTATCTGTTTGTAGACGCTCTAATTGAGCATTTAAATATTTATCCATATCTTCTCTAGTCTTTATTAACCAGCTAGGTAGCTTTGTTGCTAGATTTACTTTTTCTCTATACCCATCTTTAAGAGCTCTTCCCACGAATGGTTCACTCTCTCCTCCATTTCCCATTCCTGTACCGTGGTATGGGAATGCTGTATCAATATAATTTACTCCATTATCTATTGCGTGACGTATCATTTCAGTAGCTTTTTCTTCGTCTATTTTAGTACTATCTCCATTAATAATAGGCAGTCTCATACACCCAAATCCAAGCTCTGATACTTTTTCATTTGTTTTTCCATATGTTCTGTATAACAAAGTAATTCCCCCTCAAAAGTTATATTTCTTACTTATATGCTTTTAGCATAATTTCTATGGTCTCTTCAATTGATAATTTATATGGATCTAATTCAAATAGTCCACCCATTGTTTCTCTGGCATTTAGGGCTAGACTAGGAATTTCTTCTTTAGTAATATTATAACTTGACATTTTTAGTTCTCTTACACTACAATCTTCTTGTAACTTAACTAAAGCTTTTACAAAGGCCATAGGTCTTTCTTTTTCATTTATTGAATTAACATCAACACCCATAGCTCTCGCCATATTTACAAATCTTTCAGGAGATCTTTCCGCAAAAAATGTGTAATATGCCTCTGAAAGCATAATAAGTCCAGCTCCATGAGGAAGTTCTGGATGATTAGCACTTAGTGCATGTTCCATTGAATGCTCTGATGTACAGCTTGATGTAGATTCTACTAAACCCGAAATAGTATTTGCCAGAGCAACTTGTGTTCTAGCCTCTAAATCACTTCCATCCTTAACAGCCTTAGAAAGATATTTTGCTATTAATTCAATGCTTTTAAGTGCATATGCATCACTAATAGGTGTAGCTATATTAGCTATATATCCTTCAGTTGAGTGAAAAAGTGCATCAAATCCTTGATAAGCTGTAAGATTTGGTGGAACTGTAAGCATAAGTTCCGGATCTACTACTGATAGTGTAGGAAATGTATGTTCATTTCCAAAACCTATTTTTTCTTTAGTATCCTCCTTCGTTATAACTGTCCAAGGGTCTGCTTCAGTACCTGTTCCTGCAGTTGTTGTAATTGCAACAATAGGAAGTACATCTTCTTTAACAGGTAATCCTTTTCCTGAACCTCCCACAATATAATCCCAGTAGTCTCCAGGATTATTCACCATAACTGCTATGCTTTTTGCAGAGTCTATACTACTTCCTCCACCAAGTCCTATTATGAAATCACAGTTTTCCTTTTTAGCTAGAGCTGCCCCTTCCATAACATGACTCTTTATAGGATTAGGTAAAATCTTATCAAATAAAACATATTCAACTCTTTTCTCAGTAAGGATATTTTCCAGCCTGCTCAAATAGCCATACTTTTTTACTGATTTCCCTCCTGTGGTAACAATTAATGCCTTTTTTCCAGGCAAGTTCTCATTTAAAAGTTCATTTAATTTTCCTGCACCAAATAAAACTTTTGTTGGTATATGATAATTAAAATTCATCACAAAACCTCCTATTAATTAGCAAAAGTATATATATATAGTATATCATTTGGAATTTTTCCTACAAGACTGTACTTTATTGAAACATAGTATCCAATATGATACTGTGTTTCAGATGTTATAGGTTTTTTATAGGAAATCTAATTTATTCATACATAAATAAGTTATTAGTTGAAATTAAAGCCCTTAAACTTGCTAATTCATCTTAACTCCTATAAAATAGTTTTGATATTATATTTGTAGTATAATAATTTTAGTATAAAATGACTTTAGATATTATAAGGCTTTAAGATACAATAAAATTCATACTATTCTAGGAGGATACTTCATGGAAGAAAAAATAACTAAGTTGAAGGAAGCTACTTGTGAGATTGAAGTAACATTTGAAGTAATCGGTGGAAAATGGAAACCACTCATATTATGGTATTTAGGTGAAATTAACACTTTGCGTTTTGGACAACTAAAACATTTAATACCTGATATTACACATAAAATACTAACAAAACAATTAAGAGATCTTGAAGAAAATGGATTAATAGAACGAAAAGTTTATCCAGAAATTCCGCCTAAAGTAGAATATTCTATTACTGAAAATGGCAAAGAAGTTTTACCTATTCTTGAAATGATGTGCGATTGGGCTTATAAAAACAATTATTTTAATTATGATTTAAAATATGATTTATGCGGTGAAAATATAAAAAATACTTTATCATTATATGCCAATGATATTTAAGTCCCTATAAAGTAGAAAGATGTTACTAATAGCTTATATAAGCTATTAGTAACATCTTTTTTGCTATTTCTTTAAAACTAATTTTTTTTCGTTTTCAGAAAGAACTTCATTCATACTTCCTGTTCTATATCCTAACATATCTAGTGTTACATATGTGAAACCAATATTCTTAAATTCATTACCTATATTATCCATAACTTCTATACTAAAGAACTTTTCTCTCTCAGAAGGTTCTACTTCTATTCTTGCTATTTCTCCATGATGTCTAACTCTAACTTGCGTTATACCCATATCAAGCAGGAATTGCTCAGCCTTCTCAACCATCTTCAATTTATCTATAGTAATCTTGTTTCCATAGGGGAATCTTGAAGATAAACATGCAAAAGATGGTTTATTCCATGTAGGTAACTGAAGCTCTTTTGATAAATCTCTTATATCCTTTTTTGTAAGGTTAGCAAGCTTAAGAGGACTTACTACTTCAAGCTCTTTTGCTGCTTGCATTCCTGGTCTAAAATCTCCAGTATCATCAAGATTAGAACCATCAAAAACAAATTCAACTCCATTTTCTGAAGCTACCTCACCAATCTTAGTAAATAATTCTTTTTTACAATAATAACATCTATTTTTAGGATTACTTGCAAAGCCTTCTATATCCAATTCTTCTGAAGAAATTATAATATGCTTTACACCCATATCCTTTGCATACTTTATAGCTTCATTTAATTCTCTTTCAGGATAAGTTGATGAAGTCGCAGTAACTGCTACTAATTTATCTCCTAAAACTTCATGCGCTACCTTCATAAGAAAGGTACTATCAACACCTCCTGAAAAAGCTATTGCAGCGCTGCCATGTTCTTTTATTATATTTTTGAGCAATTCATATTTTTCTTTAAGTAGCATATTTTCTCCTCCTAATTTATATATATATGGCTTGTCTATTTTATAGGGTTTTAAGTTAAGTTTCCTATCAAAAACCCTATACATATCTATAGTATAATTAGACTCAATTATCTATACAAGAATGCACTTTATTGAAATATAGTATCCTAAATGATACTGTATTAAATCTTTACTTAACCTTTAGGTTAACACCACTTTTTTCCCCATATATTCATCTCATTAATTATATTTCTTAAGTCTTGTCCCTTCTCAGTCAATGAATATTCTACTGCTGGAGGGATAGTAGGATAAACCTTCCTTTGTACTACTCCACATTGTTCTAATTCTCTAAGTCTTAATGTTAATGTTTTAGGACTTATGTTATGCAGAGATTTCCTTAGTTCACCAAATCTTTTTGTCCCATCAAAAAGGTTTTTAATTACTAAAAATGACCACTTTCCATCTAAAACATTCAAAGCTTTTTCCACGCAACATATTGTA
Source organism: Clostridium paridis (assembly GCF_016765615.1). Classification (GTDB taxonomy): domain Bacteria; phylum Bacillota; class Clostridia; order Clostridiales; family Clostridiaceae; genus Clostridium_T; species Clostridium_T paridis. Next base: position 869,839 of record NZ_JAESWA010000022.1, read on the forward strand.
TTATCATTGTTTTTAATTTCATCTCTCACACTAATTCACTCCTATAGTTCCTTTTAGGTAATCATATGTCATAAATGTAACCACTTCCAATTTTATAGTTATGGTGTTATACTTGTCAACATGAGAAATAATTTAATTGGAGGAATTTCAAATGAGTTTTTTTGAATTAGCTAAAAAAAGATATTCCGTAAGAAAATACGTGTCCAAAAGCGTAGAAGAAGAAAAGCTAACAAAAATATTAGAGGCTGGTAGAATCGCTCCTACAGCTGCTAACTTTCAACCTCAACGTTTAATCGTAGTTCAAAAAGAAGAAGGACTAACCAAACTAAAGAAAAGCGCAGATATTAAAGGTGCACCTTTAGCCATAATTATATGCTCAGACCACAATACTTCTTGGAAGAGAAGATATGATAATAAAGATACTGCTGACATAGATGCAAGTATAGTTACAACACACATGATGTTACAAGCTACTGAGCTAGGTTTAGGTTCAGTATGGATCTGTCACTTTGAACCTGATATTCTAAGAGAAGAGTTTAAATTACCAGATAATTTTGAGCCAATTAACATTTTAGCTATTGGATATGCATCACCTGAAGAAGATGCTTCTCAGAATGCTTCTCCAGATAGACATGATTCTAGGAGAAAACCCTTATCTGAAACAGTATTCTTTGAGACTCTTTAAAATAAAGAGGACTGTAAAAATGCACATGAGGCCTTTTTACAGTCCTTTATTTAGTTCAACTTAAAATATTTCTTGAATTTATCCATCCATTCCTTAGCAACTCTGGTGTCTGTCTTTTTTAGGTTCTCCACAAAGACTTCTAAAACATCTAACTTTTCTAATCCCTTCATTAGATGTCTTGGATATGATTTTTTTCTACTATAGCTATTTTTAGGATCAATAATTTTGATATTACCTTTCCCATCCACATAAACATCTCTACATCTAATATCTAGTTTTGTAAACTGCAATTTTTTAAATTCTTTTATAACCTTATATAATTCTTTAGTTAATTCTTTAGTTAATCCATTCTCTTTTATATATTTATCTAATCTAATACCTTCAACCAATTCACGAATTATATACTTATCTCCATGTTTTATTATCTTGGGAAAATATTTAGAGCCCTTAGCTCTCTTGAAAACTTGTGCCTCTTTTAAACATATTTTTTTATCATAAAATATTTTAATTATTTTTTTCCCTGGTAATAAATAAACAATTCCATTATGTCCTCTTCCTAAATATTCTCCCTCTTTAAGTAAATTCTCAACCTCATCATCTAGTTCCAAACTAACATCATACTTTTTATCCATACTATTATCCATAAAAATTACTTTATACCATAATATGCATTTAGAAATATTTTGCTATAAACTATGAAATATTTTCCGGGAAATAATTATAATATTTTTATTTATGATTATAGAGTATAGCATTAAACCTTCTATACTCTATAATTCACATTTAATATTCATGATATTTTATCATTGCTTAAATTCTGATGCATTAAATCTAATATCTGTTTTCTTATTATTACCTATTATTTTTATTACTTCCCACCATATTGATGATATTACACCTATGACTATAGCTAATAATAACATCTCAATTTCTAAACCCGAAGTTCTAAAAATTTCATTTAAAAATGGTATATACACTATTAAAAATATCATAATTAGTGCAAGACTATTAATAAGCAATCTTGCTTTACTTTGTTTTTCTTTAAATATATTAAATATACATTGAGTATTAGATCTATTTACTAGAACTAATATAACATTAGATACAATTAGAACTACCAACGCAAAACTTCTAGCATAATCTACATCAACCCCTAAATCCACCATGTAATGAAATGGAATAAAAGCTGCAGCAAACATTGATATGCCTTGCAATATAACTTTAAAGGTTAACATTTTAGTTAATAATGGCTCTTTGGGATCCCTTGGTGGCTTATCCATTATATTAGGTTCAGCCTCTTCCCCTTCAAAAATTATTGAACAAGTTGGATCAATTATAAGTTCGAGTAAAACAATGTGTACAGGTAATAAAATCTGTGGAAGATTAAATAAAGGTGAAAATAATGACAAACATATTATTGGTATATGGATAACCATAATATATACCATAGCTTTTCTGATATTATCAAATATCCTTCTTCCATCTTTTACAGAACTCACTATTGTTGTGAAATTGTCATCCATTAGTACCATATGAGCTGCCTCTTTTGCTACCTCTGTCCCTCTTTTTCCCATTGCTATACCTATGTCTGCAACCTTTAATGCAGGCGCATCATTAACCCCATCTCCAGTCATAGCCACTATTTCTCCTGATGCCTTCAATGCCTTAACAATCCTCATTTTATGCCCTGGAATAACTCTAGAAAATATATCGCAATTAGTTACTTCTTTGCATAACTCCTCATCACTCATATTATCTATCTCATTTCCAGTAATTGCTCTATCCTTAAATTGAAGTCCTATCTCATTTCCTATGGCCATAGCTGTTTTATTATAATCACCTGTTATCATTACAACTCTTATTCCAGCTTGCTTACATAGTTTAATTGCTTCTTTTACTCCTTCCTTCGGAGGATCTTGAAGTCCAATTAATCCTCTAAAGTTTAGCTCATACTTTTCAATATCTTGGTATAACTCCTTAGAGTCACAGTCACATATTGTAATAACCCTCAATCCCTTACTTGCCATGAAATCAACTTCTTTTAGGATTCTTTGTTTTTCTAATTCATTCATTTTGCATAGATGAAGTAATGCTTCATGGGAACCTTTTACTGCTACATAAAATCTATCATCTCTACTATAAATATTTGCCATTCTCTTGGTTTCTGAATTGAATGGAATATTTAACTCCAAATCAAAATTTTTAATGAAAGTATCTTTAATTCTTTCATTTGCAATTTTAATTATAGCCTTTTCCATTGGATCGTATGGATCCTTCTCACAAGCAAAAAGCATCAACCTGCTCAAATATTCATCCTTAAAATCATTAATATCAACATACTTTCCATCAAAAACACTTTTAACTTCCATATCATTTTTCGTGATTGTCCCAGTTTTATCAACTGCTAAAATGGTAGCTGAACCTAGAGTTTCAACTGCAGATATTTTTCTCATTAAAGCATTTTTTCGTGCTAAACGAAACGCTCCTAAGGAAAGAAATACTGTTAATACAACCGGAAATTCTTCTGGAATTATAGCCATTGCAAGAGTTATTCCTGCAAGTATACTTTTTATTATGTCATGGTTATAAAAATATGTCGCTATAATAAGTGTTATGCATAATATCAGCCCAACAATTGCCAAGTTCTTAACTAAGGTCTGTATCTTATTTTGCAATGGAGTAAGTTCTTCTTTTGTCTCACTTATAATTTTTGCTATCTTTCCATATTCAGTATTATACCCAGTTAACTCTACCTTTGCAGTGCATGTTCCAACCACTGAAAGAGTTCCAGCATATAATTTATCTTTCTTCCAATATTCTTCATTATCTTGCACATCTTTACTTATATTTTTAAATACTGGTTCAGCTTCTCCAGTAAGAATTGATTCATCTACAGAAAAGTTCGATACTTCTAAAATAGAACAGTCCGCCGGTATTCTATCCCCTTCACTTAATATGACAATATCTCCTGGTACTAGTTCAAAACTTTTTATTATTACTTTTTTCCCATCTCTAATTACTTTAACATCTGGCGCTGTTAATTCCTTTAAAGCATTTAAAGTTTTCTCTGTCTTCCATTCCTGAATAAATGTTATAGATGCTACGAATCCTACGAAAATAAGCATTATCAATGCTTCTTTAATATCTCCTAGGATAAGATATATTGTCGCAGTCCCAAGTAGAAGCAAAAACATAGGTTCCTTAAAAACTCCAATAAACTTTTTTATTGGGCTTGCTTTTTCATTATTAGTAACTTCATTTAGCCCATATTTATTTCTTAACTCTAAGACCTCTTTTGAAGATAATCCTCTCATACAATCATCCTTCATCATATCACCCCATAAGTTTTTCATTCTTACTTTAATATATGCTAATCACCATGATTTGTTTCAATTGATAATGAATTAATTATAAATATACGCTTTCAAGCTGATTATGTCAATATATTCCAAAGAATACTTATTTTCAATTGATAATAATAGTCTATAGTAAGAGTTAATATATTCCAATTAATAAACATTCCTTCTCCCTTAAAACTTATCTCAAAAACAAAAAAAGCGAAGGCACGCCTTCACTTTTTTATATAAATGCAATTTACTACTTAATTAAACTATTTCCTGTCATTTCTGCTGGTTTCTCTAAATCCATAACTTCAAGCATAGTTGGAGCTATATCTGAAAGTCTTCCGCCTTCTTTAAGTTCTCTTCCTTTAGCTTCATTACTAATCCAAAGGAATGGTACTGGATTTGTAGTATGAGCAGTAAATGGAGTTCCTGTTGAGAAATCAATCATAGTTTCAGCATTTCCATGGTCTGCAGTAATGAATACAGTACCATCCTTTTCTAAAACCTTAGACACTACTCTATCTAAACATGTATCTACAGTTTGAATTGCTTTTTCTGCTGCTTCAATAACTCCAGTATGACCTACCATATCAGGATTTGCATAGTTTAATATTATCATGTCATACTTATCTGAATCTAATCTATTTATTAGTTCATCAGTAACTTCGTAAGCACTCATTTCTGGTTTAAGATCATAAGTTGCAACCTTTGGTGAGTTTATAAGTGCTCTATCTTCATTTTCATATGGTTTTTCTACTCCACCATTGAAGAAGAATGTTACATGAGCATACTTTTCTGTTTCAGCAATTCTTAATTGATTTAATCCTTTGTTACTTACATATTCACCTAAAGTATTATTAATTCCTTCTGCTCTATATGCAACTTCTACACCTTCTAATGTTTTATCATATTGAGTCATAGTTACATATGTAAGATTAAGAGTTTCTCTCTTAAATCCTTCAAATACTTTATCATTTATAGCTCTAGTAATTTCTCTAGCTCTATCAGGTCTAAAGTTAAAGAATATAACTGAATCACCATCTTTAATTGTTCCAGTTGCATGACCTTCTTCTAAAACAACAGTTGGTAATACGAATTCATCAGTTTTGTTATCATGGTATGAATTTTCCATAGCTTCTACAGCTGAATTTGCAGTTTCACCTTTACCATTAACCATAGCATCATAAGCTAATTGAACTCTTTCCCATCTATTATCTCTATCCATAGCATAGTATCTTCCACTTATTGTAGCTACTTTCCCTATAGAATTTTCTTTCATATAATCTTCAATTTCTACAACAAAATCTTTTCCTGATGATGGTGCAACATCTCTTCCATCCATAAATGCATGTAGATATACTTTTGTTAAACCGTTATTCTTAGCTAATTTTAATAGTCCTTTTAAATGGTCTATGTGAGAGTGAACTCCACCATCTGATAATAAACCTAATAAATGTAATGATGAATTATTATCTTTTGCATTTTTAACAGCTTTTAATAACGCTTCATTTTTAAAGAAATTACCTTCTTCAATTTCTTTAGTTATTCTTGTTAATTCTTGATATATTATTCTTCCTGCACCTATATTTAAATGTCCTACTTCTGAATTTCCCATTTGACCAGTTGGTAACCCTACATCTAATCCTGATGCTTGGATTTGAGTATGAGGATACTCATTGAATAATCTATCATAATTTGGTTTGTTTGCAGCTTCAACAGCATTTCCATCTGACTTTGGAGCTATTCCAAAACCATCTAATATCATTAATAAAACGGGTTTCTTTGCCATAATTACCTCCAAAATAATACTTATTATTATAAAAAGAAACAGTCTTCTCTTTATTTTACTAGTTAATTATATTCTACCGCTAATAAAAAAACAATAGCAACAAACACTCTTTTAGCGTTGCTTATTGCTATTGCATAAATTTAAAATGGATTAGTAATTTACTATTGCAGCAAAGTCAGTAGCAACTAAACTAGCTCCACCTACTAAAGCACCATCTATATCAGATTGAGCCATTTGTGCTTTTATTGTATTAGGTTTAACAGATCCACCATATTGTATTCTAACTTTATCAGCAACTTCTTTTCCGAACATTTCTGCAACAACATTTCTTATAGCCATTATTGTTTCATTTGCTTGTTCGTCTGTAGCAGTTTTTCCAGTTCCTATAGCCCAGATTGGTTCGTAAGCTATAACAACTTTTTCTGCTAAATCAGTTGATAAACCTTCTAAATCAGCTTTAATTTGAGCTCCAACAACTGCATTAGTTGTTCCATTTTCTCTTTGCTCTAAAGATTCTCCACAGCAAAGTATTGGAATTAAATTGTGAGCAAATGCAGCTTTTACTTTTTTATTTAAAGCTTCATCAGTTTCATTGAAATATTCTCTTCTTTCACTATGTCCTAAAACAACATAGCTAACTCCCATAGCTTCTAACATTCTTGGAGCAATTTCTCCTGTGAAAGCACCTTTTTCTTCAAAGTGCATGTTTTGTGCAGCAACTTTTATGTTTGAACCTTCTACTGCTTTTAATACAGCATCTAAACAAACAAAAGTAGGGCATACTACTACATCACAAGTAGCATCCTTTACTAATGGTATTAATTCTTCTACAACTTTTACAGCTTCAGCTGGAGTGTAGTGCATTTTCCAGTTTCCTGCAATTATAGCTTTTCTCATTATTTTCACCTCATAAAAATTTGAATTAAGGTTTTTAGCTATATAATTTATATAAAGCTAAAAACCTTTAATGCATAATATTTAAAATTATTTATCGTTTAAAGCAACTATTCCTGGTAATTCTTTTCCTTCAAGGAATTCTAATGAAGCTCCACCGCCTGTAGAGATGTGAGTCATTTTATCACCAAATCCTAAGATATTAACAGCAGCAGCTGAGTCTCCTCCTCCGATTACTGTTGTTGCATCTGCATCTGCCATAGCTTTTGCAACTGCAATTGTTCCTTTGTTGAAGTTTTCGAATTCAAATACTCCCATTGGTCCATTCCAGATTACTGTCTTAGCATCTTTTACAGCTTCAGCATAAAGAGCATCTGTCTTTGGTCCTATATCTAATCCCATGTGTCCTTCTGGAATATTTTGATCTTCAGTAACAACAGCTTCAACATCTTTGAATTCTGTAGCAACTCTGTGGTCTACTGGTAATAAGAATTTAACTCCCTTTGCAGCAGCCTTTTCTATCATTTCTTTAGCATAGTCAACTCTATCAGCTTCAACTAAAGAAGTTCCGATTTCATATCCTTGAGCTTTTAAGAATGTATAAGCCATTCCTCCACCTATAATTAAAGTATCTACTTTTTCTAATAGGTTATTTATAACAGCTATTTTATCTGAAACCTTAGCTCCACCTAAAATTGCAACGAAAGGTCTTACTGGATTATTAACAGCTTCTCCTAAGAACTTTAATTCTTTTTGAATTAAATATCCACATACAGCTGTTTCAACAAACTCAGTTACTCCAACTGTTGAACAGTGAGCTCTGTGAGCTGTTCCAAATGCATCATTTACAAATACGTCAGCTAATGAAGCTAATTCTTTTGAGAATGTTTCTTCATTTTTAGTTTCTTCTTTTCTGCATCTTGTGTTTTCAAGTAATACAACATCACCGTCATTCATTTCAGCTACAGCTTTTTTAGCATTTACTCCAACAACTTCTTCATCTCTTGCGAAAACAACTTCTTTTCCTAACATTTCAGTTAACTTTACAGCAACTGGTGCTAATGATTTTGAAGCATCTTTTCCTAAATGTGAGCAAAGTATAACTTTAGCTCCATTTTCAACTAAATATTTTATTGTTGGAAGTGCTCCTGTTAATCTATTTATGTCAGTAATAACTCCATCTTTTAGTGGAACGTTAAAATCGCATCTAACTAGAACTCTTTTACCTTTTACTTGGATATCTTCAACAGTCTTTTTATTGTAACTCATATCTTCACCTCATAATATAATATTTGTTAAAAAAGGCCTGGCCTTATAGACTTTTAACTACAAAACCAGACCTCTTATAATTGTCTACGTTCTAAATATCTAATCTATTACTTAAATTATTTTGCAAGTTTAGCAAAGTAAGATAAAGTTCTGATTAATTGAGATGTGTATGACATTTCGTTATCATACCATGAAGCAACTTTAACCATTTGGTTATCTCCTACTTGGATGATCTTAGTTTGAGTTGCATCAAATAATGAACCGTAGCTGATTCCTATTACGTCAGAAGAAACTATTTCATCTTCAGTGTATCCGAAAGATTCAGTAGCAGCAGCTTTCATAGCAGCATTTATTTCTTCAACAGTTGTAGTTTTTCCAAGAATAACTACTAACTCAGTTAATGAACCAGTTATAGTTGGAACTCTTTGAGCGCCTCCATCTAATTTTCCTTTTAATTCAGGAATAACTAATCCTATAGCTTTAGCAGCTCCAGTTGAGTTAGGAATGATGCTTGCAGCAGCAGCTCTAGCTCTTCTTAAGTCACCTTTAGCGTGAGGACCATCTAATGTATTTTGGTCATTAGTGTATGCATGGATTGTAGTCATTGAACCATATTTTATTTCAAATTTGTCATTTAAAACTTTAGCCATTGGAGCTAAGCAGTTAGTAGTACATGAAGCACCAGAAATAACTGTTTCTGTTCCATCTAATATATCATGGTTAACATTGAATACAACTGTCTTCATATCTCCAGTTGCAGGAGCTGATATAACAACTTTCTTTGCACCAGCTTGGATATGAGCTTCAGCTTTTTCTTTAGAAGTAAAGAATCCAGTACATTCTAATACTATGTCTACTCCTAATTCTTTCCATGGTAAATCTGCAGGATTTCTTTGAGCAGTTATTTTAATTTCTTTTCCGTTTACAACGAAAGCGTCTTCCTTAACTGTTATTTCTCCATTGAATCTACCTTGAGCTGAATCATATTTGAATAAGTGTGCTAATGTTTTAGCATCAGTTAAATCGTTGATTGCAACAACCTCTAATTCTGAATGTTCCATCATCTTTCTTAATGCTAATCTACCTATTCTTCCAAATCCATTAATAGCTACTTTTGTCATTGAAAAAACCTCCTAAAAAGATATTTAATTATATAAAATATTCAAAAATATTTATATACACATTTAAGTTTGCTTAGTGAAAGTAATATTTATTCATTACTTTCAAAATATTTTATTATGTTTGTGGCAGCACCTTCATCAGTTACAAGTACTCCATATTCGTTTGTATTTTCTGTAGCTAAGATTGCTTCAACTTTATTTTTCCCACCAGCTACAGCAATATGAGTTCCTATTTTTTTAGCAACATCATAAGTAATTCCAATTGAGTTAGAAATAAAAACTACTTCTCCCTCTTTATTAAAATAACATCCAAAAGCTTCTCCTACTGCTTTTAAATCTCGTATTTCTTGCTTTTCAGCTTCAGTAAGACCTCTTTTTTCAGCCATTTCTTCTGCTATTCCTATTCCATATATAAGTACATTTGACTTATGAATACTATCAATAATTTCTTTTATTTCTCTTTCCTTTAAAAGTGTATCTAAAGCATTTCCACTTAAGTTATCTGGTACATGAAGCATCTTATAACTTCCATTTAGTTTATAAGCTAATTCTGCTGCTAAAGTACTAGCCTGAGTTTCTACTTTTTTACCCATACCGCCTCTAGCTGGAACTACCAATACATCATGAACATTCGACACCCTAGGAAAATTCTCTACCACCTCTTTAATGGTGCTTCCTCCTGTAATAGCAACTACATCTCTGCTTTTTATAATCTCTCTAGCGTAGTTTGCTGCTGCTTTACCTAACTCTTTAATAATAGAAGGATCAGCTTCTATATCTCCAGGTACTACAATTACTTTTCTTAGTCCAAGAATTTCACGTAACTTTTGTTCTACATCAGCCAAGCCTTTAATCTCATGAATAAAGTCCTTTAATTCTTCAACTACTTTTTCTCCCTGGGTGGTAACGCTCATTCCAGGAGTGCTTATTTGAATTAAATTTTGTGCTTTTAGAAAATTCACTTCTGTTCTTACTATTCTTTCGCTTAAGTTTAGCTTGTTTGCTAAAATTCTTCTTCCTATCGGTTGATAATAATATATGGTTCTCAAGATATTATATCTTTTTTCTAAGACATCAACTAACTCAGGAACAATATTTTTAAGCAATCTTAGAATATTCTGCAATGTCAACACTCCTTTGGTACACTAATGTCCCACTTGCAACTTTTACGTCCCACATCTATTATTATAAAACACTATAGTAATTTTTAAAAGACATTTTGTGAAATTTTTTCTAAAAAGTTATTATATTTACTTTACTTTTTCCTAATTTTAACTTAATATTAAAATCTTTTTCTCTTGCTTGAAGACTTTATTCCCATTTCTTCTCTATATTTTGCAACTGTTCTTCTTGATATATTAAACCCATTATTATTAAGCTCATTGCAAATATTCTGATCAGATAAAGGCTTTTCTTTACTTTCAGAATCAACGAGCTTTTTGATTTCATTTTTAATCTTTATTGTGTTAATATCCTCTTCCCCATTATCTCCAGCAATTCCTGTTGTAAATAAGTCTTTTATTTTTATAGTTCCTCTATCTATTAATATAAATTTATCTCTAATAGCTCTACTTACAGTTGATTCATGAACATCAAGAGCTTCTGATATCTCTTTTAATGTCATAGGCTTAAGGTAATTTTCCCCTTTATCAAAATACTCTTTTTGCTTTTCTAATATCTTTTCTAAAACTCTATATAAAGTGCTCTTTCTTTGCTCAATACTTTTAATTAAAAACATTGCTCCATTTATCTTTTGTTTAACATAATCTCTCGCTAAATTATCCTTTGATCCATTTAGTATCTCTTTATACATTGGGTTAATAGATAGCTTAGGTAGAACACCTTCATTCATTATGATAAAATATTCTCCATCAATTTTCCTTATTGTTGCATCAGGAATAATAAATTTCACTTCTTCCCCAGTATAAAAACCTCTAGAAGGTTTAGGCTCTAATGTCTTTATTATATCCCCATATTCTTGTGCCTCTTTTGGGGTTACATTAAGTGCCTTAGCTATTTGTGCATATCTATTCTCAGCAATATCCTCTAAATGTTCTTCAACAATTGTATAAAGTTTTTCATTTCCATATCCTCTCTTAGTAAGCTGGATTTCAAGACATTCTATGAGATTTCTTGCACCAATACCAGTAGGCTCTAAACTTTGTACAAGCTCCAACGCTTCCTCTCCAACTTCTTGAGAAATATTTAGTTCTTCCAAAATATCTTCAAGTGATATATCTAAGTAACCCCTAGCATCTAAACTCTCAATTATATACTTGCATATTGTTCTTTGGAATTCATCAATTGATAACTCCATAATTTGTTCTAACAAAAAATCCTTTAGTGTTTTTTCTGTAGAAATAAAAGTAAATGGAGACACTTCATCTTGGTCATAACTTCCGAAACTTTGGTTTCCATAGTTATCAAACTCAAAATACTTTATCATCTCTTTATAGTCGTACTTATCCTGCATCTTTACTTCTTCTAAATCCTTTTCATAATTTGCATCGATTACAGGATTTTCTGCATATTCTTTATTTATATATTCTAATAATTCATTTGATGACATTTGTAAGAGCTTAACGGATAATTGCATTTGCTGAGTCATTACAAGCTTCTGCTCTTGAGTTAATGTCATATTAAAATTCATATTCATGCCATCACCCTTATACTACATTTTATCTTTTATAGTTTAGTATCCTATTTACGTCATTATAAGTTTTTTATTGTTAACTTAAAACCCTGTAATCATTGTAACTTTAAACCCTTCAAAAAACAATAAAGTATTCATATTTTATTACATAGATTTTTTTATAGGAAACTTAATTTATTCTTGTTTGATATTAGTATTGAATAAATTATTAGTTGAACTTAAAAATCTAAAATAGATTAACCTTTAAATTCTCTTGCTTCATTAATACTCTTAGGAATCTTAATTATCTCAGTCATTATTTTATTTCTATAGCCTTCTACTTCATTTCTAATATTAGCAGGTATTATTTTAGGATTAGTAAATTCAAAATCTATTGCTAAATCTTTTATCCCCAAGGTTTTCATATTACTTACCCCGCTTTTAAAAGTCCCTGTAGCCAATTCTTTGCATGCATCATAAGTAACTTTGTCTATGTTTCTTATTAAGCTACCAAGGATTTGTGTGGAGTACTCAGGTAACTTTTTCCCCATGTTCACTCCTGTTGCAAAGACATATTTTTTTTCATCCTTTGCTGCCTTAAAGACACCTTCAGCTTCCTTGTCTAAGGTTTCAAATATAATATCACATCCTCTGTTATATAATTCTGTTGCATTATTATAAGCTTCATCTGTACTTAGTTCCTTTTGCCACATACGTGTATTTTGTCCATTTATTATTTTCTCTGCTGCAACTGGATTTGAGATTTTAAGTCCAGCTACTAAACCAGATAAATATTTATTTTCTTTTTCCTGATTGTTAAGTGAAATAAAGCCTACGCTATTAGTCTTAGTCAATCTCCCAGCTACCAAGCCCACTAAAAAAGCCCCTTCCTCATCCTTAAATTCAATAGACTTTACATTTTGATTATCACTTTTTCCATCAATTAGTGTAAAATACTTATCACTTAAATCTAGAGAAGCTCTATCTAAACTTTTTTTCATATTCGGTCCAACAGTCATAACTAATATACTGTCATTATATAATTTTTCTAGTTCTTTATAGTCAATTTCATTTGGGTTATTTTCTTTCACATTTATCTTTATATCAAATTCTTTGCTAGCTCTTATAAGACCATTATATGTACTTTCATTACGTCCATTATCCGTAATTATGTCATTTCCAGCTAGAAAACTAACTTGATTATTATTGTTAAAAGGTTCCATATAGATGTCATTATACCCCAAAAGGTTTGTTGACAATAATAGAAAGAGTGCAATTCTTTTCATTTCTCTACCTCCTTTTAACATTAGTTTTTCCACTATTCTTATTGTAATTCAAGCTGTAAATCTTGCAAAAAAATACATATTATAATGAAGTATTATAATATAGGCATTATAAATAACTATTTAAATGTACTCCCTCTATTTACCTATAATTTTTTATAGGTTTAATTGGATTCTAATGGGTTTTTTATAGGAAACTTAATTTATTCTTACATAAATAAATTATTAGTTGAACTTAAAACCCTATACTTCATAAAAACAAAAAAACTTGGCTTGTCCAAGTTTTTTCAGCTATTACATTTATTTATTTTTAGGGATAAAGAAAATTCCTGCTGCACCTGGTCCAGCATGTATTCCTACAGTACATCCAACTTCTGCTTTAATATACTCAATATTATTTTCATCTAGGTATTCTTTCAATTTATTATATACTTCATCCCCTGATGAATTTAATAATAGTAAAGGTTCCTCTTTATCTATTTCAGCACTTATTAAATCATCAATAATTTTCTTAATTACTTTTTTAGTTCCTCTAATCTTTTCCTTTACTACCATTTCTCCATTATTAACTTCTAATATAAGACGTATTCCTAAAACACTTCCAATCACACCTGCTGTTTTTGACAATCTACCGCCTTTTACTAAATGTTCTAATGATTCAAATGCCAATGAACTTTTAATTACTTGTTTCATTTTTTCTATTTCATCAACGATTTTTTCAATCTCCAATCCATCTTCTATAAGATTAGCTGCTTTAAGCACTAATAGCCCTAACCCTGATGTAACATTTTGTGAATCAATAACATATATATCATCACTTTCTAACATCTCTTTTGCTATGCAGGCAGATTGATAAGTTCCACTCATTTTTGATGATAGGTGAATAGATATAATCTTATATCCTTCACTTAAATATTTCTTATAACAATCATAAAATCTTTGTGGAGTTACTTGAGCTGTTGTTGGGAATATAGGCCCTTCCTTTACCCTTTGAAACAAAGTAGTTGTATCTATCTCAACTCCGTCTAAATAACTTTCTTCCCCAAAATTAATAAGCAGAGGTAATGACTCTATTTTTCTTTCTTCTAATATATCTTTAGATAAATCTGCTGTAGAATCCGTTATTATTTTAATTTTATCCATTAATAACTCTCCTTTACTTCATATTGGGGAAATTCAATTGTCTTAATGCTTCATATGCTACAATTGCAACAGTATTTGATAAGTTTAAACTTCTAGTGGATGTATTTATCATTGGAATTCTCATTCCGTGTACTTTATTATGAACTTCTTCTGGCACACCAGAAGTTTCTCTTCCAAACATGATAAAGTCTCCTTCTTGAAACTTTATTTCATCATAGTATTCTTGCGCGTGAGTTGTTGATAAGAAAATCCTTGATGTTCCGTATTTATCCATAAACGCATCAAAACTTTCGTGAATCTCTAAATCAAGATCCTTCCAATAATCTAATCCAGCCCTTCTTACACTTTTTTCGTCTATGGAGAACCCAAGTGGTTTTATTAAATGCAATTTAGCGTTTGTTAAAACACAAGTCCTAGCAATATTTCCAGTGTTTTGTGGAATCTCAGGCTGGTACAATACTATATTAATATTCAAACTTTTTCCCTCCATTTATGTTGATAATACTTTCACTATTATTTAGGTCAATCCTTACTAATAGATATAATAAGACTTTTAAAATTTTATATTTGTAAATAAAATACTAGAAATAATATTACACCATAACTAACTTATAGTCAAAATTCAATTTTATATTTTTTCCTCTAAAATAAACTTTCTAATAGCATATCCAACGCCACTATTATCATTATTAGTGGTTACAAAATCCGCTTTTTCTTTAATACTAGCAGATGCATTGCCCATTGCTACTCCTAGACCTGCATACTCAATCATGGAAATATCATTTTCATTGTCTCCAACGCATATAACTTCTTCTCTTTTTATTCCTAAATGTTCACTTAGAATTTTTACTCCGTTACCTTTTGAAACTTTCGCTGCATTAATTTCAATATTAAGTGGATATGAGCTAGTCACTTCTATATCAGGAATTTTTCTTAATTCCTCTTTAGCTCTTTTTATCTTTTTTAAGTTAAAACTAAATGTTATACATTTTAGTATTTCTTCTTCCTTTTCATTAAGTAACCTTTTCCACGCATCAATACCAACAATACTTTTTAGAGAAATTTTATAGTCTACTGGAATTCCTCTAGCAGAAAATAAATATCCCAGCAATTTTTGAAGTATACTTCCACTGTATATAGCATTACGAGTATGAAAATGAGGTGTAAGCTTATATTTTTTAAGTATATTAAGTATTTTTAGTGAAGTATCATATCCTATGACTCCTTTAAATATTTCTCCTCCATCCTTATCTATTATTATAGCTCCATTGGCTGCAATAATAGGTGCCTTTAAATCGATATAATCTGCATAAAAAGCAGCATTATTATATATTCTTCCTGTTGAAATTGCTACTACAACACCTTTTTCTTTAGCTTTTTTTATACTTTCTTTATTTTCATTACTTATCTTTTTTCTACTATTTAGCAATGTTCCATCCATATCTATGCATATAAGTTTATATTTCATCTAATTAATCCTTTCTTAAAAAGAAGAACTTTTTTATTAAATAGGTTATATTCCCATCTTTCTTCTTTAGATAGTTCTCAAAATAATCTACATATTCTTCTCCATTTACTAACTTAACTTCATTCCCATAATGTTCTAAATAAACTAATTGAATTAAATTTTTAAGCTTATTACTTAGAGTTACATCCTCTATTCTATCAATAAATTCTCCATAGGTTTCATAGCTTTCTTTAAGTATATTAATCGAACTCAAGCCTTTTTCATAATATAAAAATATTTTTTTTGCTGAAGTTTCTTCTCTAAGGAATTTATACTTTCTTTTTACCAGTACGATCCTTAGTGCAATCATAACTATTATAAGAATTCCAATAATCCTAAAGAATTTATCATTCTCTATTGTAACGTTATTTCTATTTGCTATATTAACTGAATTATTATCTTCACTTTTTTGTGATTTGGCTCTCTCCACTTTTCCTGATGCATTAACATTACTGCTATTACTTGTAGCAAAATTACTTATAGAATCTTTTTCACTAAATTCATACGCAGTGGGTGAAGCGTCTACCTCCTGCCATATATTATCTTGTTTTATTTTAGAGATATCTTCATCTAACTTATAGTTCACTTCACACCAAGCATGTGCATCCATATTAGTAACTATGTAGTTTCCATCATTATCTCTTTTATCTGAAAGTTTAAATCCTTCTACATACCTGGCAGGTACACCAGAAATTCTACACATCATTGTCATAGCAGTTGCAAAGTACTCACAATATCCTTTTTTTTCTGTAAAAAGAAAATAGTCTATGAAATCTTGTCCTTGTGGTACTTCTGATACATCTAAGGAGTACTCATAATTAGCCTCCAAATATTTTTTTATTGCCTCAACTTTATCTTTTGAGCTAATTTTATCTTTGGTGATATTTCTTACTAAATCAAAGGTTCTTAGAGTAACAGAATTAGGTATTTGCAAATAAAAATCTGGAACTTCACTGCTTATCTTGCCATCTGAAGCAATTTTCAACAACTTATTATCGATTATAGATTTTTCTATAAAGGAATCATCTAGAAATGTAACAGTATAAGGAGTGTTAGTTAAATTTTTAGAAAAAAATATATTACTAAACCCATCCTTATATATCCTTTGGTTACTTTCATCCTGAATATCTGTTGAATACTTTGGAGCGTAATAACTTTCATTTTTAATATTAGGAGATATTTTTACTTCTATAATTTTCCCGCCCAATTCTTTTATTTCCCTTACTAAATTATCACTACTAGTTTCCACATCATTTAAAACAATCTGTTGATGATTACTTACCCATCTATCCCCAATATAAGTATCTCTCACATTTCCCCTAAAATAATATTGCTTATTTATCTCACCTTGTAAAAAAGTAATTTTAAAAGCTTCCTTGTCATTCAATTTGAGCTTTCCACCTAATTTGTCTTGCGCTTGAGAAAAACCTGTTCTACCTTCACTATATCCTATAAAGCTCCCATCAGACGAATCATTATATTTAGTTTTATTTATAGATAAATTAGCTTTAATCTTGGTAGAGTATGCCCCAACTTTTCTGTATGGTAGTTTAGTTGATATTCCTATTAAAATAGCTATTAACCCTAGTGAAAATAGGATTAACTTCCACTTAGTGATTTTGTATTCTTCAAAGTCGTGACCCTCTTTTATAAGAAAGTGCTTTAAATTATTTGCACCAAATGTTAATAATATTGCTAACAGTAAAAATGGCATTGTATAAATTATTTCTTCTTTATAGCCTAGGAACCATAAAACAGCTACTATGGATAGATCTAAATATGTAAGAATTCCTAATGATCCTATCTTAGATAAATATGCTCCCCACATATATATAAATGGGACAATGGTTATTATAAAATATCTATATTCTTTAAAATCAGTAGATTTCCCACTGGATAAATTGCTGTTTATAATTTCAATAGAATTGTTCGCACCTCTAGAGATAAAGAAAATAAAAAACAAGCATCCAAATATAGCTATACTCATAGGAATTGTTATCCTATCTGATACTTCTTCTCCTAATACAGTCCATGTTAACAAAATTGATATGACTATGGTTCCAACTATATTTCCATAATCGATATTTTCAACTCTATAAGCACTTTTTAGTAAAAACAAAATATATACTACATTCAAGGATATCAGAAATAAATTTAATCTATGCTTTCTTATCCATTTCATAAAAATAATTACCTCGTAAAATATTAAATATTGATAATATTATCTTTGCTATATTTAGAAAAAGAGTAAAATAAACATTCATCAGCATGATACTTTTTTTCAATTTTACTTATATCTATATCTTCATAAAAAGGTACTATTATAATAGGAACCGTAACCAAACTTATATCGTCATTTAATAAATAATCATTTATATCCACGTCTCCAAAGCTAAAATTAGTTAGAAAATATTCTTCTAATAACTTTATACCTATGTAATCATGTATAAATAGATTTTTACTGTTCTTATTATTTATAAATAAATTAATTGAATATCCTTCACTAACTTTTTTAAATATATAATTAAATGCAAATTCGACTAATTCCTCTTCTTTTCTACCAGTAGGGTCAATGTCCATAATTTTTTTACTCATATCTAATATTAATATTTCTGATTTTCCTTGATTACATTCATATTCTTTAACATAAAGCTCTTGCCTTTTACAAAGCAATCTCCAATGTACCCTTTTCAAACTATCTCCTTGTCTATATTCCCTTAATTCCCTTAATTCATCCATACTATTAAAATTATATCCCTCATTCTTATGTATCTCCGGAATCTTATTATGGATTTCCCTTGTTTGAAGGTTTGTATTCCTTTTAACATAAACTTTTACTATGGATTTATAGTGTAGTTTAAACTTCATTTTTATTATTCCTAACGGATCTATAAGTGTGATATTTAATCTACCAAAATCATATATTCCTCTAATACATGGGACAATTTTATCTTGCAATTTTAATTCTCTCCAAAAAGAAAAAACATGTCCTTGATAGTTTTTCATAATATAACTTATTTCTTCATTTTCTATTTTTACAATTGGTAAATATAATGGAATTTTTGATTTTATCTCTGTTGTAATATTAATATTTTCTTCAGTAGATACCTCAAATTTATCTAATTCTATAGATAAATCCATAGCCTTATATATAACTGTAATATATGTTATGGAAAAGAAAAGAGCTAGTAGAAGCATATACAATATGCTTGAAAAAACAATCCCTCCCTCTATATACACTAAAAAAGCACTAATTATTATTAACAATAAATACTTTAAATCTATTTTGACCATGCTAAATTACCTTTGGTATAGCAACGCTATTTAATATATCTTTCATTATCTCATTAATATACTCTTCTTTATTTCTGCCACTATAGCTAGGTATAACTCTGTGATTAAAAACCAAAAAGATGTTTTCTTTAATATCTTCTGGTATAACGAATTCTCTTTCGTTTAGATAAGCACTTGCTTTAGCAATTTTTTGCAATGTTAGTGCTGCTCTTGTACTAACTCCTAGTAAAAGCCTATTATCTTCCCTTGTCTTATTAGCTATTGCTACTATGTATTTTATTATTTCTTCGTGAATGCTTATAGAATCAACTTCTTTAATTATTTCAAAGAATTGGCTTTTATTAATTACTTTCCGCGCTTCATCTAGTGGATTTAGATTATTTTGCATTTTAAGAATCTCCTCCTCACTTTCTTCTGTGGGATATCCTAAGGAAATTCTTATTGAAAATCTGTCCAATTGAGCTTGCGGAAGTATTGATGTACTTATATATTCTAATGGATTTTGTGTTGCAATAACAATAAATGGACTTTCTAACTTATAGCTATTTCTCCATTCAGTTATTTGTTTTTCTTCCATTGCTTCCAAGAGTGCACTTTGTGTTTTAGGGGAAGTTCTATTTAATTCATCTGCTAATAATATGTGTGAGAATATTGGTCCTTTTCTAAATTCAAACTCACCTGTATGTTGATTATAAATAGATACTCCTAATATATCACTGGGTAATAAATCTGGAGTACATTGTATTCTTGAAAAATTCAAATCCAAGCTTTTTGCTAAAGCTTTAACTAAGGTAGTTTTACCTAGTCCTGGCAAATCTTCAATAAGAATATGCCCTCCAGATATCACTCCTTTTAGCAAATCATTTATTTCCTTTTCCTTACCTAATATTACTTTATTTAAATTGCTTTTAATTTTTGTAACATAACTATAGTTCATATTATTTCTCCTATAACTCTAATTGCATATAAATATTTTAACATAATATTCCACAATAATAACCATCTTTAATTTTTACCATAAGAAAACTTTTATAAACAAATAAGGTTATAGCTAGTAAGTTAGTTTACTAGCTATAACCTTATGTTAATCACTAAAATATTAAGATGTTTTATTATCTGCTGGAGCCTTAGGTTGTTCCACCTTTTTAGTTCCTCTTTTTAAAACTCCATCAACCTTCCTATAGGTGTCTGTTGCAATAGTTTCTCTATTTATTTCCTTGCCACCTTGATAAGTTACTTGATAGCTTCTTACTTTATAACCTACTACAGGTTTTTTATCCCACTGAGTTTCTCCTTCTGGTAAAGTAGGGTCATCAACAGTAGTTGTTGTTGGTTGAATTGTTTCTAAGTTTTCTGCTACTAATTGATACGTTTTTCCTTGCATACTTTCAACATTTCCATATATATTAACATATACATTTCTACTTGCTGTGTAAGCTTCAACATAAACTGGGAAATCATAAGTATTTTTAAATTTATAATCCAATACTCCCCATACAACTGTCGCATCTAAACCAGGTTGAGAATAACTTGTTGGCATGGAATGATTTGTTCTTTCTACGGATCTTATGTTTGCAGCCATAACAGCTCTATAAAGAGTTGTTGAGACCTGACATATTCCTCCACCTAGACCATCTTCCACTTTATCTCCCACAAAAATTGCTGCATCTTTAAATCCTCTTGCGTAAGTTCTTTCTCCAACTGTTTCATTATAGCTAAAAGTATCACCCGGCATTAATAACTTACCATTAATATGACTTGTTGCTAATTCTACATTTGTAGACCTTCCGGGATTAGATGTAGCATAACTAGTTTGATATGATGACATTTTTCCAGTTATCTTAGAAAGCTGATCCTTTGTAATGGAAGGTTTGTCCTCTACAGTTGTCATAGCAATTTCTGTATCTTTACCAATCTCACCATTAATTGACTCTTTAAGTTTAGATGTCAACTCATCTTCATTGATCTTTACACCATTTTGTTCAGGTGTAATTGATATATTTCCATTACTTATAGAAATAGAGGCATCTTTTGCAGGTTTATTCATTTCACTAGTAACTTTTTGTTTAAAAGCATCTAATTTTTTTTCATCATATTTAAAATCTATAGATAAGTTCTTATTATTTTTACCATCAATCCATGCTTTTTTACCAAAAAAACTAGAATCCTTACCTACTGCTAATGCATCATTTGCAGTCTTTTCAACATCAAACTCAGTAGAAAGTTCTGAATAACCTAATGAAAAACTTGTATCATTGACCTTCAGGTTAATCTTTTTATCTTTAATTTTATCTACAAAATTATCTTTTAGAATTTGTAGTACTTGTTCTTTTGTTTTTCCAGATAAATCCACCCCTTGAACCTTAACCCCTGGGTATACTTGATCTGACCAGGATTTTATCTTGCTATTAGTAAATAATGCATAAGCTGAGGTTCCGGATAAAATTACGGCTATTATAACTAGTATTGGAACAACTACTTTTTTATTAATTCTAAATTTATTTTTCTTTGAGTCCTTTTTCATCATATTCTCCTCTCTACATACGCAAATCTATTATACTACAAATTACTTATACAATAAACTAATTTATTCTAACAAAAAGTTTATATTTTTCTTAAGAATTTTTACTTTAATATTAATAAATCTAAATAACTGTAGAAATTTGTAGTAAAATAAAAAGTGGATGTTTTTATAGGGTTTTAAGTTAAGTTTTCTATAAAAACCCTATAGTTACATCCACTTCAAAAATCACTTTTTGTTTAAGTGAAAAATAAATATTCTCCACTAAAATATATCTGATTATTATCTATTCTACTTTCTCTACTTAACGGATTTAATATATAAGCACTTCTTCTCTTAGATATCTCTCTGTCTTTATCAAAAGCATGAATTTCTATCTTAATAGTTTGATTTTCAGGGATATTCAATTTTCTTCTTGGTATGATAACTCTATTTTGATCTTTATCTGTAGTAGTATAATATTCGCCATTTACGAAAATATTATATCCGTTTAGGTCTGGTTCTGTATTAGGTTTCCAAGTGACATATATGTTATTGCTATCCATAGTTGCATTTAATCCTTGAACTATTGCTGGCTGTATTAGGTATGCTATATTATCTGGTCCCCAGTTTAAATCATTAGGTGGATTTGCTCCTTTTGCTGTTCCTTTTTCAGTATATTGCCAAATTCTCCACCTAGTCCATCCTCCTACATTCGGTGGGATTGGAGGATTTCCTGGAATCTCCCTATACATTGCAATCCATAATGGCATATCACTTAATGGATATCCCCTTCCTGGTATATAAAAATTGTTGTATATTTCTATAAAGAATGTGCCTGTATATAACATTAGTCTACGATTAGTCTTTTTTTCAAATCTCTTTCTAAACCTATCCACCCAATTTATAAGACCAGCCGTAGAAATTGATTTATCTTGTGGTGCCTCCACGTCAATTACTGGGAATAAGTCTCCATAATCACGGTTTCCAAATCCAAGCTGAAGAGTATTTATAAAATTATCGCATTGACTATCTGCTGTGGTTAAATCATATGATGGAAGTGCATAATGATAGGCTCCTACTGGGATTCCATAATTCCTTGATGATTTTGCAAAATCAACAAATTTTTTATCTACCCTGAAAGTTCCTGTTGATGAACCCGATGCTCTTAAGTATAAAAAATCATAACTTCTAGCTATTACCTGAAAATTCACCCCTTGAGTATACTCATTTATATCTAGTCCGAAAAGACTACGAGGATTCTTATCCTGCATCCTTTGCCTCCAAATAATTTCTTCTATAATAAGATATCCAATTGGTAGTTAAAAAGTTACAGTTAGTTTTTACAATTTAATCTTATAATAAAGCTTATATTATCACCTAAGGATTCTGCCCATATTTCTCCCTCATGCATGTAAACTATATTTTTAGCTATGGCTAAACCTAGGCCGCTACCTGAGGTTGTACTTGTTCTAGCCTCATCCATTCTGTAAAATCTTTCAAATATTTGATTTAGCTTTTCTCTATCTATTCTATCACCTTTATTTTTCACGGATATAAACACTTTATCCTTTATTCTCCAAATAGATACCTTTACATCTGAATTCTTAAAAGAATATTTTATAGCATTGGTTAATAGATTTTCCAAAACCCTTACCATTTTATCTGGATCTAACGAAACCATAATCTTTTCATTAGGATAGGATTGAATAACATTCAATTCATTTTCTTCAAATAAAGGCATCATTTCATCAGTAATCTGCGATAAAAATTCTACTATATTAACGTCTATCGGGTTAAGTTTTATTCCCTCATTTGTTAGTTTTGTAAATTCAAACAAGTCTTCAATTAATATTTTTAATCTCTCTGCCTTTGAAAAAGCAATGTTTAAATACTCGTGCATTTGCTCTTCACTTTCATATTTACCTTCTTTAACTAGGCCTAAGTATCCCATTACTGAAGTTAATGGAGTTCTTAAATCATGCGATACATTTGTAACTAAATCATTTTTAGTTTTTTCAATTGTTCTTTCTTTCTCTATATTGGTATTTATTTTATTAGCCATATAGTTAATATTCTCAGCTAAAATTTTAAGTTCATCATTACCTTTTTCATTAATCCTATGTTTTAAGTCTCCTTCTGCTATAATCTTTAAATCTCTAGATATTTCTTCTATATATTTCATTTTATCATTTGTAATTCTGATAAATGCAAATACGAATACCACTAAAGAGCCTAACAGAGCAAAGAAACTATTATTCACAGTGTAGTGTTTGTAACTTATTCTATTTTCAGCCTTAACATCAAAAATTAAAAATACATTTTCACCTTTAACTTTTGCTGGATATACATAAGCTTTTTCACTTTCATTTGCTCCATTGTTAAGTGTACTCTTAAATATCTCTTGTAAATCCACCTGATCACTTGCAGTATAATTTACCTTATAGTATATCTTCCCGTCAGCATTAACAATTGCTAAACTTGAATTATGTAAATCTTTTTTTGCAAAGAAAGTATCCATCTGCTGCTTATTTTTTATGTCCACATTACTTTTGTTTATTTCATAAACAAAGTTCTGATAATATTCTTCGCCATAATTAAAATAGTATTCGATGTATTCGGATGTTATAGTTCTAGAGAACATCTTATTAAATACTCCGTATGAAAAGAATGCAAGAAGAAAACATATTCCGAATACAACAACCAATTCAAATCTTATGCTTTTCTCCATTCTTTCGTTAAAAAGCCTATAAATTATCTTTATAGGCTTCATAATCTTCATATTTAGTATTCTATTTAACCTTCTATTAATTTTATTTATCAATTTTATAACCTACTCCCCATACTGTCTTTATATATTTAGGGTTTCTTGGATTTTCCTCTAGTTTTTCTCTGATTTTTCTTATATGGACCATTACAGTATTGTCTGATTGTATAAATTGTTCGTTCCATACGCTTTCGTATATATTTTCAATAGAAAATACTTTCCCTTTGTTCTTTGCAAGAAGAGCAAGAATATCAAACTCTATTGGAGTTAACTTTACCTCTTCATCATTTAAAAATATTTGATGACTTTCTAAATTAATAACTAATTCATCAGCTTGTATGACATTGGAATTCTCTTTTACCTTAAAACCTGTTTCATCATTTATAATCGCTTGATTTAATCTTTTAAACCTTCTTAATTGTGATTTTACTCTTGCAATCAGTTCTAATGGATTGAAGGGTTTAGTAACATAATCATCTGCTCCTGTGTTTAATCCAAGAATCTTATCTATGTCTTGTGTTTTCGCAGAAAGCATTATTATTGGAATATTTTTTTCTTCTCTTATTTTAAGGCAAGCTTCTATCCCATCAACCTTAGGCATCATAATATCAAGTATAACTAGGTCAACCTCTTCATCACTTAATATTTTTAGCGCTTCTTCTCCATCGCCAGCCTTTATTGTATCAAAGCCTTCTCCTTTTAAATATATATCCACCAAATCCCTTATTTCTTTTTCATCATCAACTATAAGTACCTTCTCTTTCCTCATCCTTCGAAGTCCCTATCCTTTCCTCTAATAAATTTATCCCATTTATTATAAAATATCCTAACCCTAATGCTGAAATTACATCTAAAATAAGATGTTGTTTAACAAAAACTGTTGATAAAATTATTGATACTACTAAAGTCAGTATCATGTATTTTTGATAACTCTTAAGATTTTTCAATCCTAATAAGAAATAACCAATTACTGCTGTTGTATAAACATGTATACTTGGAAAACAGTTAAACGGATTATCATTCTGATAGGTGTATCTAACTAGTCTAGATAGAAAATCATTTCCCACTATTACAGGTCTTGCTATAGTGGTTTGAAATAATAAATAGATACCATAGCATATTGAAACTCCTATACACAAAGAGTATACAGCTTTATAATAACTTTTTTTATCATTAAACATCAAAAACAAAACTCCGCCTACTAAAAAGACATACCAACTGTAGTAGGGTATTATAAATATTTTTAGGAAAGGTATCTTCATATCAAATATTGTTGTAAGGTTACTAACTTCATTCCAAGGTTTATTAAAAACCCCATATAAAGAACCTATTATTCCATATATTCCAAATAACCAAATGTGTTTAATATTTTCTTTAACCTTATCCATAAATCCCCATCCTTCGTAGCTTTATAATTATATTTTAATATGAATTTCTTTAGAAAACAAAGTATAAATTCTTAATATTTCCTTAATTACATTATGCTTTTATAAGCTTAATTGCGTCCTTATATAAGTAACTTTTCCTTCTTTATTATTAACTTTTACCATAATTATATTAATACTTATAAAAAAATAACAGAGATGCCCAATATTTAAGACACCTCTGTTATAACTTATAGTACTTAATTTCTTGAAACCTTTAATGATTTATCTATAATAATATCTAAAAGCTCATTAAATTCAATATTTATTCCTGCTGCACTCTTAGGTATAAGAGAATTTTTAGTCATTCCTGGTAAAGTATTCACTTCTAATATATATGGAACTCCTTCTTTAACAATCATATCTACTCTAGCATAAACTGAACATTTCAATGCTTTATAAGTTGCTAAAGCCATTTTCTGTACTTCTGAATAAAGTTCTTCTTCTAATTCAACTACAAATTCATCTGCTCCGCCATCTGAATACTTTGATGCATAATCAAAGAATGAAGATTTAGGTTTTATTGCAATGATAGGATATAGTTTTCCATCAATAACTGGACATGTTATTTCATCACCTTTAATGTATTCTTCTATCATTACTTCAGAATCCCACTTAAGTGCTTCTGCTACACAACCTTCAATACTTTCTTTATCATTTACAACAAATGTTGCTACAGAAGATCCTCCAGAATTAGGTTTAACTACAATTGGATATCCTAATTCTTCTATAACATCATAATTTATTTCTTCAATTGATGAAACATTAAACCATCTTGCAGTTCTGATATCACAAGCTTTTAATACTTTTTTAGTCATATCTTTGTCCATACAAACAGAAGAACTCATTATTCCACATCCTGAATAAGGAATTCCTAATGTTTCAAGAACAGCCTGTACAGCTCCATCTTCACCGAATTTACCATGCAGTGCAAGCAATGCAAAATCTATCCCTTTTACTTTTTCAACTAATTCTTCTTTACTATTCAAAAGTATTGGTACTATTTCATATTTATTTTTATCAAGATTTTCTACTACAGAATTACCACTAGCTATAGATATGTCTCTTTCAGAAGAAACACCACCCATAATTACTCCAACTTTCATTAATGAACCCTCCAAATAATAAAATCTTTGTTTATTATAAACCTTTAAAGCTTAATTGGCAATTAACAAGTATGCTAATTAAACTATATTATTTATAAAGAATCCTGGATATTGTGAAATTTCACATAACATACAATGTGAAAAATAAAAAAGCAGAAGCCCTAAGCTTCTACTCTCAAGTAAACTTTCATAAACAACTTAATCTTTATTAATTGTTTTAAAGTAATTGCAATACTTGTTAATAACGCATCCTTCACAATTTGGTTTTCTCGCAGTACAACATCTTCTACCATGAAATATTAGTAAATGGTGTGCATGAGACCACTGATTTTTAGGTATTTCCTTCATGAGTTGTTCTTCAGTTTTTTCTACATTATTTGCCTCTGCCAAGCCAATTCTATTTGATACTCTAAAAACATGAGTATCAACTGCTATAGCTGGCACTCCAAATGCATTTGACAACACCACATTAGCAGTCTTACGTCCTGCCCCTGCTAATGATGTAATTCCTTCCATAGTATTAGGAACTTCACCATTAAATTTGTCTTTTAATTGTCTACACATTAAGTAAATATTTTTTGCTTTATTTCTATATAAACCTATTTGTTTTATTCTATTTTCCAATTCTTCATGGGTTAAAATTAAAAAGCTATCTAAGTCAGGATACTCTTTAAACAAACTTTCTGTAACCTCATTAACTTTCTTATCAGTTGTTTGTGCAGAAAGTATAGTCGCCACTAGAAGTTGAAAAGGTGAGTTATGGTCCAGTTCACACTTTGCATCTGGATATGCTTCTTTTAAAAGTTCTAAAACTTTTCCAGTACTCTTTTTCATAGCTCCTCCTTAATAAAATATTTAAGAATAAAATCCTCTATACTTTTCTGGTAATAGTTTAGCTATATTTTTCATAATATATACCAAAACTCTATCATCGTATTGATGTTTATCCTCATCCGTTTCTTTTAATGGAAGCGTAAATGGTTCTCCAAATTTCACAGTAACTTTTGAATTATTCCATTTTTCTTTTGCCATATCACCATCTTTATTTATAGGTAGTAATATTTCACTACCTTCCATACCTATTGGCACTATCTCTGCCTTAGTTAATCTTGCAATTAATAGAATACCTTTTTTAGCTTCAATCATGGCACCTGTCCTGCTTCTTGTTCCTTCTGGAAATATTAAAATATTATTTCCTGCTCTAACGGTCTTTACAATATTCATAATAGCATCTTTATCTGCTGAATTAGGTTTTATATTAATAGTCTTAACTATCTTTGCTCCTAAGTTAGTTACTGGGTCATTAGATAATTTGACACCTGCAATAAAAAACGGATCATATTTTTCCTTCAGAAGTTTATTTAAAATCAATCCATCTGAATTGCTTAGATGATTGCATATAAATATCTTAGCTCCCTTAGCTTTATCAATATTTTCAAATCCTTCTACATTTAATTGAGCATATCTTTTTATATACCCATTGGCTAATTTTCTTGCTATGATTATGAACCACTTTTCAGGCAGTACATTTATAACTTTTGCTAAAGACTTTGATATCATTTCCTTTTCCCCTCACTAAATAAATGGTTTTAAATTCATAAAAAAACCTATATTATAAATTTTCTACCACAATTATAAATTACTTTTCTCATAAAGTCTATTCAAATAGTCTTTTAAGTATGGTGATTGAAATTTAATATCTTCAAATTCCATTTTATTTTTGTCATAATTTCTTATTAGTGAGTTTCTAATTATAATATTTTTCCCTCTCCATCCACAGGAGGTTATCTTTAACTTATTCTTAAACTCTTCATTATTTATGTAAATTAGTTTTTTGCTATCTTCCTCATTCATAAAATCTAAAGGATAGAATTCCATCAAGCTACTTCTTTTAGCTTTTTCATTATATGGGCAATGTTTTTGACAACTATCACATCCAAAAATTCTTCCTTCCAATT
This sequence comes from Clostridium paridis, assembly GCF_016765615.1. GTDB lineage: Bacteria > Bacillota > Clostridia > Clostridiales > Clostridiaceae > Clostridium_T > Clostridium_T paridis. The sequence goes on from NZ_JAESWA010000022.1 coordinate 898,555, forward strand.
TATCAAACCAAATATCATCAATATCTTTTTTTTGAGTAATATAAGATAAACATATATTAGGATTTTTTCTTTTGCTATTAATTGCTTTAGTTGGGCATTCATTATGACATATATTACATTCCCCACAATTAATAAATTTATTTAAACTTTCAAATGTTAGGTTTGTTGAATTATCTATTTCAAGATCAGTTATTATTTCGCCTAGAAATACATATGAACCATATTTTTCAGTTATAAGCATATTGTTTTTGCCTATAAATCCTATGCCCGCAAGATATGCTATGTATCTTTCAGGTAAAGTGTTAGAATCAACGAAACAATAGGCTTCTCCTCCTAACCCTCTAATAAAACCTGCAACTTTTTCTAAGTACTCTAAAACAACCTTGTGATAGTCATTCCCTCTTGTATAAACAGAAAACCCATTATCTACATATTCACATGCATGAAGATAAGGGAAAGCTATAGAAACTATAGTCTTCCCCTTATTATAGTAATGGTTAGGATTCACTCTTTTATCTATGTCCTTCTCTTCAAACTCATTTTCAAGAGAAAGTTCTTTCCTACTTTCATAAAAACCTCTAAGCTCATCAAAAACTCTACACTCCGTAAATCCAACTAAATCTAGTCCTATTGAATTACAGTACTCTAAAATCTTATCCTTAATGTTCTTTTCCATATAATCAAATCACCATTTCATTAAACATTTTTCTCATTTTTCCTCTGACATCAGTAATTTCAATAATAGTTGCTGAAGTCTTAACAATATTCCTTGCTGGAGCTCCAACTGCTGTAGCATCTTTTGGAACATCTTTTAAAACTACAGAATTTGCGCCTATCTTGGCTCCATCAGAAACTACAATAGGTCCTAGAACCTTTGCACCACTGCCTATTACTACATTACTTCCAATCGTAGGATGCCTTTTCCCTTTTTGCTTACCAGTTCCACCTAATGTTACACCATGATATATTAAAACATTATTGCCAATTTCTGCTGTTTCACCAATAACAACACCCATTCCATGGTCTATCACTAAACCTCTGCCTATTTTAGCTCCAGGGTGAATTTCAATTCCTGTGAGGAATCTAGCAAGCTGCGAAATAAGTCTGGCAAAGAAAAACATTTTTTTTGTATAGAAATAATGTGATATTCTATATGCAATCAGAGCATGTATCCCAGGATAAAGCAAAAGTACTTCAATAAAACTCCTTGCAGCTGGGTCATTTTTCATGACACTATTAACATCATATCTTAGATTTTTAAACAAGCTTATCACATCCTACATTAATTAATCATATAGGCCCATAGAAATATATTTTTCTCCTCCATCTGGAGCTATAACTAATACTTTTTTACCTTGTCCAAGCTTTTTAGCAACTTGAAGTGCTGCATATAATGCTCCACCAGCTGAAATTCCTATTAGAACTCCTTCTTTTGTAGCAAAGTCTTTTGCAGTTTTAAATGCATCTTCTTCAGTTACTTGGATTATTTCATCAATAACACTTGCATCATATATATCTGGAACGAAACCTGCTCCAATACCTTGTATTTTATGTGGTCCTGGATTTCCGCCTGATAATACAGGTGATTTTGCTGGCTCAACAGCTATGACTTTCACATTAGTTTTATAATTATTCTTTAGGTTCTTACCTACTCCAGTTACAGTACCACCAGTACCAACTCCTGCTACAAAAGCGTCTAAGTCTGGAATATCCTTATATATTTCTTCTGCAGTAGTTTCATAGTGTTTTTCTGGATTAGCCAAATTAGTAAATTGTTGTGGCATAAAGTATCCTTCTTGCTCAACCAATTCTGTAGCTTTAGCTATTGCACCTTTCATACCTTTAGCGCCTTCAGTTAATATTAATTCAGCACCATAAGCTTTTAAAAGGTCTCTTCTTTCTTTACTCATTGTTTCAGGCATAGTTATAACAACTCTATAACCTTTTAATTTTCCTATCATAGCAATTGCTATTCCTGTATTACCTGAAGTTGGTTCAACTATTGTTGATCCTGGCTTTAATAAACCTAATTCTTCTGCTTTTTCAATCATTCCAAGTGCTGCTCTATCTTTTACACTTCCACCTGGATTAAACTTTTCAAGTTTAACATAAACTTCTGCTGAATTCTCATCAGTTAAAGTCTTAACCTTTAATACTGGTGTGTTTCCTACTAATTGTAACGCATTTTCATAAATCATACTATATACCTCCATGTATCTTTATATTAATTTTAATTTTTTTACGTATAATAAAAAAAATCCCAATCTCTAATAAATTATAGAGACGAGATAACCCGCGGTTCCACTCTAATTAAGCATATAACGCTTCACCTTAAAATCATTTTAACGGATGAAATCCGGATAACCCTACTAAAGTAATTTTTCAGGATATCAGCTCCAAAGTGCACTTCACAAAGATTTAAGTAAAGGCTTTCCACCGCCGCCTTCTCTCTTTTTAAATAACTAATAGTTAAACTTACTTTAAAGTTTTCCCTCAAATTAGTTATCTTAACTTTCCTCTAAGCTACTCTTCTTTTTCATAACTTTTAATTCCCACTATTTTGATATGGTTTATATACTTAATTATATGCTCTTTATTCCAAAAGTCAACAAGTTTTTTTAATTTTTATTTTTAATTTTTTTTGAATCCTTACCTTTTTCTATTATTCCTTACTAATTTAATAATAATGTATGAAAAAACTTATTATTTTCACACTCTTTTTGATATTTTATATTTAAAGCATTTGAGGAATAACTTGTAAATGATATTATTGTTTAAATAATCATTTGCAAGTTATTCCTCTATATTCATAAGTACCATTTATTTTATATTTTAATTAAACTGCTTTTCTATTTTTCTTTCTCCAAAATGGCAATAATATTTCATCTACTAAGTCGTGCATTAAAACAATTCCTAATAGCTTATTTTCTTCATCTACAACAGGAATAGATAAAAGGTCATATTTGCTTTCCTTTTCTACCAATTCATCTAATGAATCATTATGTGTAACCTTTTCAACTTTATCATTCATTATTTCAGAAAGTTTCACATTATCCTCATTCATAATTAAATCTTTTAATGCAACTGAACCAAGTAATCTTCCTTCACCATCAGTAATATATATGGAATACATTACTTCATCATCCGGCTTAGTTTCTCTAAATATTTCTATTGCTTCCCTTACTGTAATATCTATATTTAAGGCAATAAAGTCTTTATTCATTATACTTCCTGCAGTTTCATCTTCATATGAAAGAAGTTCTTTAACTTCTTCTGCATCACCTTTTTCTAACGAAATAAGTATTTTTTCTCTTGATTCATCATCTAATTCATCCAAGATATCAGCAATTTCATCATTAGGTAAGTTTTCTAAAACTTCTGCTTGCTTAAGCTCAGATAACTCCTTAATTACTGTACCCTTGTATTCTGGTTCCATTTCCTCTAAAGTATCTGCCATTAAATCTTCATCTAGTGTTTCAAATATTTTTCTTCTATATTGAGAATCCAAATCTTCTAATATATCTGCTAAATCTGCTGGATGAAGCTTTGATAACTTTTGATAAGGATCTGTAATCTGAAGTGAATCATTAACTAGCTCTAAGGATTCAACATCGTCCCACATAATAGCCTGTTCGTCTATATCTTTATGCAACAATTTCATTAAAGGCTGTACCATTTTTTCAATGCCTTTTCTTCTATAGATAGCTAAAGTACCTGTTTCAACCGCTACAACTCTATACTCACCAGCAATTTCAACTATTCTAAGGTCATTTACTCTTACTACCTGTTTTCCATTTATATCTACTATGTTTTTATCTAATAGATTTTGGGATAGTAGATAACTATAACTTCTAGGCAGGATTTCTTTGCTACCTCTTGTTTTAATAACAATTTTATTATTGTCACTTAAATAAAAATCTATATTTCTAAATTCAAATTCATACATTACATTTCCTTTTTTCACTCTATATCCTATAATACGTGGGTATCCCTCTTCGGTTGTAACATATGCATCCTTTAAAATTCCAAGCACATCATCAAACTCGTCATATACCTTTTTATTTAAAATTGAGCTATATAGAAATACATTTAACTTTTTCATGCCTACTCCTCCTTATTTAATTTTTACTTTTTAATAAGAAGGAATAGGCATGTTTATACTCCTAGGGTATGAAGACCATTCCTTCTATGTATTCATTTGTTATGACGTCCAATATCGAACTACCTTCCGGTCCTGCCTCCAACTTTTTTCACCCTTTCTTTTCAAAATAATTTTATTCCTAATTCATTATATTATATCTAGGTAAAAAAGCAACAAAAAACTAAGTTTTAAGGCATTTCTGTTGCTATTGATTCTATTGATGTGTTATCATATATTGATTATGAAACTGAAAGAGAAAGGTCGATTTTCTAATGAATTTAGTTAAGGAATTTTTACCCATAAATAAACAGGATTTAATAAAAAGAAATATAGATCAATTAGATTTTATTATTGTTACAGGTGATGCTTATGTAGACCATCCTTCGTTCGGAACTGCCATTATAGGAAGAACTTTAGAAGCTCATGGATATACAGTAGGGATTATAGCTCAACCTAATTGGAATAATGCTGATGATTTTAAAAAACTAGGTAAACCTAAATATGCCTTCCTAGTCAATTCAGGAAATATAGACTCCATGGTTAACCACTATACTACTGCAAAAAGAAGAAGAAGCGATGATTTATATTCTCCTGGTGGAAAATCTGGTCATAGACCTGATAGAGCAGTAATTGTATATTGTAATAGGATTAAAGAGGCCTATAAAGACGTTCCAATCATTATAGGTGGAATAGAGGCTTCATTAAGAAGATTTGCACACTATGATTATTGGGATAACAAAGTAAGAAGAAGTATTTTATTAGATTCAAAGGCTGATCTTTTAATATATGGAATGGGTGAAAAACCAGTAGTACAAATAGCAGATTTATTAAGTTATGGATTAGATATATCTAAGCTAACTAGTGTTAATGGTACTTGTTACTTAACTAAAGATATATCGAATTTAAAAAATTACATATTAGCACCTTCTTTTGAAGAAGTTTCAAAAGATACATTGGCTTATAATGAAAGTTATAGAATTGAGTTTTATGAACAAGATCCGATTAGAGGGAAAACTATTATTCAACCTCATGGTGATAGATTTCTAGTTCAAAACATACCTCAAGCTCCATTAACTCAAGAAGAAATGGATTTTACATATAATCTTCCTTATACCAGAAAGCCCCATCCTATTTATGATTCTGAAGGGGGTATTCCTGCAATAACAGAAGTTAAGTTTTCTATAACTTCCCATAGAGGATGTTATGGCTCTTGTTCATTCTGTGCACTAACCTTCCATCAAGGAAGAATTATACAAAATAGGAGTTCTGATTCTATTGTTGAGGAGGCTAAACTCTTAACTACCTTAGATGACTTTAAGGGGTATATTCATGACATTGGAGGCCCTACAGCTAATTTCAGACACAAGTCATGTAAAAAACAAGAGGAGCATGGAACTTGTAGAGACAAACAATGTATGTTTCCAAAACCATGCAGCAACTTAATAATAGATCATACTGAATATCTAGGTGTTTTAAGAAAAGTACGAAGTTTGCCTGGTATAAAAAAAGTATTTGTTCGTTCAGGTATAAGATATGACTACCTAATTCACGATAAAAACACTGAGTTTTTTAGAGAATTATGCAAGCATCACATAAGTGGTCAGCTTAAAGTTGCTCCAGAGCATGTTGCTCCTAAAGTATTAAAGCAAATGGGAAAACCAGGTCGAGATGTTTATGATAAATTTGTAAAGAAATACTTTGATATAAATAAATCTATAGGGAAAAATCAATTTCTTGTTCCTTATTTAATGAGTTCACACCCAGGATCAGATTTACATTCTGCTATAGAACTTGCTTTATACGTTAAAGAAATGGGATATAATCCAGAGCAAATTCAAGATTTTTATCCAACGCCAGGATCACTTTCCACTACAATTTATTACACAGGAATTCATCCTCTAACTGGAGAAAAAATATATACTCCTAAGACTCAAGAAGAAAAAGATATGCAAAGAGCCTTAATACAGTTTAGAGTTCCTAAAAATTATAACTTAGTAAAAAAAGCTTTAATAAAAGCTGGTAGGGAAGATCTAATAGGTTTTGGCCCTAAATGCCTAATTCCTCCTACACCTCCAAAGATTAAGGCTGGAAGAGAAAATAATAAAACTCATTCGACAAACAATAAAAATTTTAAGAAGAAAAGCCATTAGTTTTAATAGAAAATATAAATAGCTCATCCTATTATGGATGTCTATTTATATTTTTTTCTATCATTATAAAAATACTATTCATTGCCCAGCTTACTGCAACTACCGCAATAATTAATATTACATCAAATATATTTATTATACTAAAGCCAAAAAAATCAGCAGATAACCTAACTGCAAAGGAAATGAAAAACACAATTGCCATTAGCGCAACTAAGGTTCCTTTAAATATATTTAACGGCTTAGAAACATTAAGTAAAATTAATAAACTAATACATCCTGATACTAATATGCTTAAAGTTCTTAATTCCTCAATTGGTCTTCCCTGATAATATGCAATAAGATATACCAAAAGAGTTCCTAAGCTAATACTTATTCCATTTGGTATTGATATAGATAAAACCCTTTTTAAAAAACCCCTATGAACCAAGGCCTTATTAGGAACCAAGGCTAAAAACATTGATGGAAATCCAATGCTAATTGAACCTACTAAACTTAACTGTATAGGATCATATGGAAAAGGCAAGAAAATAAGTGCAAAAATAAGTGAAAGTAGTATTGAATACACAGTCTTTGACAAATATAGTTCTGAAACTCTCTCTAAGTTATTTATCATCTTTCTTCCCTCTTCTACCACCCTTGGTAATGCATTAAAATTTGATTCCAATAAAACTAGCTGAGCTACTGCTTTAGTAGCATCACTTCCTGAGGCCATAGCAATTCCACAATCTGATTCCTTCAGTGCCAAAACATCATTAATTCCATCTCCTGTCATTGCAACTATTCTTCCTCTAGACTGCAAAGCCTTTACTAATTTTTGTTTCTGATAGGGAGTAACTCTACCAAAAATGACATTCTCCTCTATTACTTTAGAAAGTTCTTCTATGTCCTCTGGTAAGTTTCTTGCATCTATATATTTATGTGAGTTTTCAACTCCTACTTTCTTGGAAACTGATGCCACAGTAATAGGATTATCTCCTGAAATTATCTTAATATTTACCCCTTGTTTTCTAAAATATGCAAGGGTTTCATTAGCATCTTTCCTTATAATATCCTCCATCAAAAGTATTGCCATAGGCTCAATATCTTCTGGTAAATTCTCATTTAACTTTTTATTTTTAAAATGCGCTAATATTAGGACTCTTCTTCCATTTTCAGCCTCTTGCTCTACTATACTTCTAACTTCTCTATTGTCCTCACTCACTATCATTTCAGGTGCTCCCAAGACAAAACTTCCTATTTCTTCAATTTCAATTCCGCTCCACTTTTTTGTGGAATCAAAGGGCTCCATATGTTTAACTATGTACTTGCTAAATATAGGTATCTCCTTTCTTAAAGCTTCAAAAGTTGAATTACCTCCCGGGAAGCTTTTAATAAAGGTTCCTAAAATTTCTTTTATATCTTTGATATCATTCTCCTTCCAGGGAATTATATCTATTATCTTAAGCTTTCCCTCTGTTATGGTTCCTGTTTTATCTATACACATAGTATCTACTCTAGCTAACACTTCAGTTGCAGGAAGTTCTTGCACTAAGGTTTTATATTTTGAAAGTCTGATTACTCCTACTAGAAAAGTAGCACTTGTTAATAGAACTAATCCTTCTGGAACCATTCCCACTATACCTGCCACTGCACTTATAAATGCCTCTTGCCAGGTGGATTTTGTAAATAATATCTGGGTAACAATTAAGAGTACTCCTATTGGTACTATAAGCCACATAATATACTTTAATATTTTATTAATAGCTCCTTGCATCTCAGAATTAATAACTTTAAATTTTTTAGCTTCTCTCGATAACTTAGCTGCATAGGTATCCTCGCCTACCTTTATTACTTTCCCATATCCATAACCTGAAACAATAAAACTTCCTGATAAAAGGTTGTCTCCTTTCTTTTTCCCAATATAATCTGATTCACCAGTAAGCATTGATTCATCAACTTCTACATCTCCCATTGGTAATAAAACTGAATCCGTAACTAATTGAATACCTGGTTCTAAAATAATAACATCATCAAGGACTACTTCTTCTGAATTAATCATTACATCTATACCACCTCTAACAACCTTAACCTTAGATTTACTTAATAAAGAAAGTTCTTCAATTGTTTTTTTTGCTCTAGTTTCTTGGAAAATCCCTATAATAGAATTTGTTATTATTACAAAGGCAAATAATGCATTTTTGGGAGATCCAGCAACAATTACTATTGCTGCTAATACTAAATTTATCGCACTAAATCTTGTAAATACATTTGCTCTAATTATCTGAAACCATGTTCTTGAAGGAGGACTTACAACAACATTAACTAATCCTGCTTTTATTCTTTGTTCCACTTCTGTTTTTGTTAACCCTAATTTATTATCTGTTCCTTCCATCACATTTCACCCTCTTTAGTTTTTTCCGATAGAAACTTAATAAAAAATGAAGAGTATATACTCACTATATATACTCTCCATTATCGAAAATATTTAACAATGTTAATTAAAGGTTTTTCCTTAAAAGCGTACTTGTTGCTTTTACTTGCCCTTTAAACAAACTTAAAGAATAATTTAATAATAAAATCACTAATAATTCGCTGAAAATAGGATATGCAAAAAATCGTATATTAGATAAATATAAAATATTTTCTAGTATTACTCCTATTGTTACACTTAATAGTAAAATTAATGGAACTCTTACAGCATACTTATAGTCTAAAAAAATAATTATACTTGAAGACAATATAAGTATTATGAGCATATAAGTGATTCTATATATGAAATCTGTAGTTAAAACCACCATGAATCCATAATCATTATCTACCTTCACATATGCTTTTGCTAGATACATATAGACTATATATGAAATCGTAAATAGAAATAATAAAACATATGCAAAGTTAAACTCTAATTTTTCTTTTCTAAGTAACACATACAAAATCAATATAGAAAAGAGGATTGTTGCTAGATTATCTAAGTAAATCAATGGTTTAAAATAAATTATAAACTGCTGATTATTCCCTAATGCAATATAAAATTGCGAAATAAAAGATAGCAATGCAAAAATACATGAAATCAGCATATATACCTTTAGCTTTCTTGGACACGAAGTTCTAACTTTTATAAGAATTCTCAGCAAAAAAATAATTATAAATAGCAATATTAAGTACTGGAAAAATTCTTCTGGCATACCTACTCCTAATGTTTATTACTACTACTTATAATTATTATGTTTATCATTATTTTATTCCTAAAACTTCAATTCCATTTTTTATACACTGAATATTAAGTGGAAAATCTGGACCTCTTTCGCCATCAATATCTGTTACTATATCTTCAGGTGATTCAATTATAAGATTATCAGTCTTAAAATAAAGAACATTTGGGCTATCTAGATGTTCCCCTCTCAATACTTTTATGAATAGAGGAATTAAATCTATAATTGTTATAGCCTTGAACATTATTACATCTAAATATCCGTCCATCACATCTGCACTAGTTGCAAGGTTAAAACTTCCAGCCGTTTGTCCATTAAATACCAATAACAGATACATATATCCATCATATTCAACTTCTTTCGACTTTATGTTAACCTTTAGTTTTCTGAAATTAGGGAGTTGCTCTAATCCCTTAAGATAATATGCAAGCTTACCTATTGTATTTTTAAGATTTAAATCAGTTTTTTGAGATACATCTGTAAATAACCCTGTGCTTGCAACATTTACAAAATATTTATTATTTATCTTTCCTATATCAACGCCCTTTGGTTTTGAAGATAATATTTGTCTTACACAAGTAGCTATATCCTGTGGTAATCCCAAAAATCTTGCAAAATCATTAGCTGTTCCTACTGGGAGAATTCCCAAAGGAATATTGATATTCCTTTCTTTCATGGCATTTACCAATGAATCTACTGTTCCATCACCACCAGCTACTAAAATATAGTAGAAAGATTCATCAATATCATTTAATGCTTCATCTATAGTAATCCCTTTTTCAATTCTAAAAGGTACAACTTGGTAACCAAACTCTTGATGTATTGAAATAACTTTATCTAATTCTGAAAGAATTAAATTTTCTCCTGAAAAGGGATTGTAAATAAATTTTACCTTTTTCATGAAAATATCCTCCTCTTAATTTATACGAGAAACAAAAATGATTATACCACTATTACCAAATGTTGTCGAGATAGTCTCCAGTTCATAGCCAACATATGTAATCAAATTTCTAATATTTTATCCAATTATTTGCGTCATATTACGAATGTATTCTTAAATTTACCTTATAAATACATTAATTATTCAAATAATCTATATTTTCCTCTTAATTTTTTAGATTTCATAGAGTATAATAAATATTGGTTTATATATTCTAAATATATTAGGACTTATTAGATTATATATTTTAGTTAATTATTTTTTTAGGAGTGATTATATGAGAAAAAGCAGCATACCTAACTTATTTACTTTTGCTAACCTTGCTTTTGGATTACTATCAATTATTGCAACATATAACGATAACTATTTTTTAGCAGCCATTTTTATAATTGTTGCTGGTTTAATAGATAGATATGATGGAAGGATTGCTCGTTTTTTAAATGTTTCTTCTGACCTTGGAAAAGAATTAGATTCATTAGCTGATTTAGTTTCCTTTGGTGTAGCACCTTCAATACTTACTTTCGTATTATATGGATTCCAAAACCTAGGTCCTTATGGAGTATTAGGTTATATATGCGTTATTTTATTCCCTATTTGTGGAGCATTTAGGTTAGCAAGATATAATGCTTCAACATTTGATGGGGTTTTTACAGGGGTTCCAATAACAATTGCTGGAGCAGTAGTTGCACTTTTTGTTTTAGTAACTGTAAATAATAAAACTTCTGTATTTATACCAGTTGTAATAATGATCATTTTATCTTACTTAATGATTAGTACATTTAAGCTAAAAAAAGTATAATTTTATTTTATATTAAAAGGGATTCAGTATAAACTGGATCCCTTTTAGTATATAGTTGAAACTTGCTAATCTTTATCTTTTATTTCTTCAATATATCCTGTAGGAAATTCACCATCAAAATCAGCTCTCTCTTCTTCTCTAAATTCCTCGTCAACTTTCCTTTCAAACTTACCATCTTTCCCTTCAAATCTTTTACTATTTTGAAATAAAAGTTCATTATCTATTTCAGTTAGTATAAGATCTTTTTCTGTTTTCATTACCAATATATCACTCTTAATCTTCACAAAATTTAAGTATGTGTATTCAGTACATTCTAGAATTTTTAATATTTCATCTATTAAATCTCCTAACTTATCTGCTCTTTTAAGTGCTTTCCTTACATCAGTTTTTTTTGCAAGTGCAATATTATTTAATTCACCTGCTGCCCCTACTAATAATCTATATGAATTTACATACTTCTCCATCAATATAACAAGATTTGTAATCTCTTGATAATAGGAGCCTATTATTTCATTATATCCCATACCATCACCATTTGTACTGCTTTCTATAATTTATATTAATGCTAAGGGATTTTATGCTTATATATACTATTTTCAATTTATAATGTATATGATTTTAGAAAATTGTCCACATACTCTTCATCTATATCACAATAAATATTTGACTTAGTATTAATTTCCCTTACTTCATTTGAAATTATACCATCCTCTATATCTGTTAACTCTTCTCTAATAACAGGAAGAAAATATTCTTCTGGATAGTTAAAATACATACTTTTCACCTCTTAAAATTAATCTTTATATCCCTTTTCAGACAAAGGATCACAATATAGTTTAAAATATCCTTGAGGATATTTACATAGAGGGCAAACTCTTGGAGCTTCACTACCTTCGTGAATATATCCACAATTCATGCATTTCCATAACTTATCTCCATCCACTTCAAAAAAGCTATTAGAATCAAGCTGATTATAAAGTTCTGTATATCTCTTCTGATGACTTGCTTCAACTTCTCTAAGTTCTTTGTAGAAATCAGCTACTCTGTCAAAGCCTTCTTCTCTTGCATCCTTTTCAAATTCTTTATAAAGACTTCTAGCTTCTTCTGTTTCTCCGCCTATTGCATCTAATAAATTACTTTTTGTATCTTTAGCTAGTTCTAAGTATCTCCTATATACTTCTCTGGCATGTGCTAATTCATTATGAGCAGTTTCTTTAAATATCTCTGCTACCCATAATAATTCTTCTTGTATTGCTATTTCAGAATAAATTGTATATTTTGTGTTGGCTCTAGACTCCCCAGCAAAAGTTTTAAGTAAATTTCTTTCAGTTTTGCTTCCCCTTAAATCCATGATTTCTCCTTAATTTATTAATATATATACCTGATAGTACTTAAAAAGGTACATACTACTCTCTTATTAAAATATTCAATTATTTTCCTAATGTTACTTTTACATTGGGAAAATAAAGAGAATCTCAAATACATATTTATATTTAAGATTCTCCTAAAAAACTCTATATTATAGAGTTTTAAGTTCAACTAATAATTTATTAATGCCTGAAAATGTCCATAAACTGACATTTTCAAACAAGAATAAATTAAGTTTCCTATAAAAAACTCTATATAAGTTCTATCACTTGCATTTCGGTATTTAAAGACTCTATTTTAGAAGCCATATTTTTTAATATATCTACTTCTCTCTTTTGGCAGCTAAACAAAATTATCTGTCTTTTATAACTAACTTCACTTAATACCTCTAGTACATTCCTAAGCCTATTATCATCATATTGAACAAAAGCATCATCAAAAATTAAAGGTACCTTTTGCTCTTTAAAAAGCATATCAACAAGCGCTAACCTTAATGAGAGATATACTTGATCCCAAGCACCATTACTTAATAATTCCCCACTTAAGATATCACCTCTACCCTCAACAACTACAAGCTCATAATTCTGTGATACTTTTACTTCTTTGTATTTACCTGATGTTAGCTTTGAAAAATAATATGATACTTTCTCATTTAATACCGGTCCCATATTTTTTTGAAGTTCTTTAAATGATTCCTCTAATAATTCAATAGCTAGTTCTACTCCTTTCAATCTTAATGAAAGTTCACTAATATTATCTAGTACTTCTTGCAAATCTCCCTCTATGGAAATTAAACTTCTTTTACCTAAAAACCTATTATATATTGAATTTTCTACATCTTTAAGTTCTTTCTCAATATTTATAAGTTTTAAGTTTGTTTGTTTAATTTCAAAATCAACCTCTTCTTCTGTTTCATAGGAATAATCTAAATTATCATTAATAATATACTCAAGCTCTTTATTTATATTTTCTAAATCTCTATCCTTAAGAAGAACCTTATAAGTTTCTTCTACTGATTTAAGCGAAGCTTGTACCTGCTCTTTTTCTTGTAATTTATCTAATATCTTATCTAATTCTAAATTCAAATTATTTAGTGGAATGTCTTGAAACCCTATCAATTGTAACTTGTCGTATAATTTTTTTTCTTTTCTCTCTTTTTCATTATTAAGAGATTTTAGATTTTCACTATAATTGTTCCATCTTTCATTCACAATTTTTTGTCTAGATAGAACTTCCTTTAAATCTTTAATCTTTAATAGTAACGCTTCTAAGCTATCACACCTAGCATAACCAAAAATAGTATTTAGCATCTTAGTATCTTCTAAATATCTACTTTTGATTTCACTTATTTCTCCATTATAACTTTTTTCTTCTCTCTCTTTTATTAACGCACTTAGTACTCTTATTTCTTCTTTATGTCTTTTATATTTACTTAAAGACACACCTAATTCCTCTAGTGATGAAAACTTAAGCATATTTACATATTCATTTAACTTATTTTCTTTATCTATAATTTTCTCTTCTATCTCTTTTAATCTTTCTTTGCTATACTTATCATCTGTTAATTTCTCAATATCTTTAGATAATTTAAATCTTATATTTAAGAGAAATCCAACAAAAAATAGGGGTATTATAGAGAAGCTTGGTTTAACAAGTGCTAATGCAATTGAAGATAAAATACCCAATATAATCGAAATAGTAATAATAAAATTACTATTCTTTTTTTTCTTAATTTCCTTAGTTAAATCCTCTTTATACCCTAAGTCAATTTTATCTTTTAACATAAAAAGCAATTCTTCATATTCTTTAATGGTACTATCTATGTCATCTTCATAACCTTCAATATTAACCCCTTTACCTAATGAAAGCTTAATTTCATTCAAGCGGTTTTTTAACCCATCAATCTCTTTTATATTCTCTTCATAAACTAGGATTTTACTTTTATTAACTTCTATTTCCTTATATAACTTTAATGTTTTTTCCTCTAAGTCATCTCCTAATTCTATTATACTTTTATTGCCCTCTAGTATTTCTTCTATGCTTCTTCTTTCCTTCTCTATCTCTTGTTCTTCTTCTAATTTACTTTCAATAACCTCATTAAAACTTAATAATACTGCTACATCTTCTTTTATAACCTCAACTTTTTCTCTATCTAGTAAGCCTTCTTCTGATTTGAGTTCAACTTCAATTCCTTCTGCTAGTTTTTTCAATTCCTGACTTTTTCTTAAATATTCTAGAATATCTTTATATTCCTTCTGTAATTTCATTTTTTTAATATGTTTTTTATAGAAATCTAATTTTTTTAATTTTAATTCTGTTTCTTCTTTTTCCTTTTTTATATCTATTAATCTACTTTCATCTTCTATATTTTTATTTGAGGTAATAAGAAAATCTTCTCTTTCTTCAATTAACTTATCTTTACTTTCTTTAAACTTATCTAATTCTCCATTTCCCCTTGTTGTTATTATTGATTTTCGCAATAGCTCTAGTTTAGCAATTGCCTTGAAATAAGATACTCCTTCTTCTCCACTTTCGAAACTATTTGTTAATCTATGCATAACCTCATCATCCTTAGAAGAACTTACATATGTTCCTAACCCTTTAATAAAAAGCGTATTCTCAAAAGAACTAAGGCTTATATTTAAAAGATCTTTTCCCGGTTCATCTAAGCTTATTTCATTTACCTTACTTCCTGATATTTCATCTATAATATTAGAATTATCTTCTTTCTTTGTATTCCCAAAGGATCTTATTATTCTCAAGTCTTCACTTTTAACATTAACTAAAAGTTCTCCTTGAGATCTTTCAGAATTATATATTGCATATCTAGTCCTTAAATTATCCCTTAAAGACTTGTTTCTTTTTGCTGAAATACCATAAAGCCAAACTTTTATGAAACTTTGAAGAGTGCTCTTTCCTGCTTCATTTCCGCCATAGACTATATTAATTCCTTCTTTAAAGGTTAATTCTATGTTTTTTAAGTTTCCAAATCTCTTGATTTTTAGGTCTTTAATAATCATTACCCTTCACTTCCTCTTCCATTAACGCCTCTAAACCTATCTTAAGAGCTTCCTCAAGATAAGTTTTTTCTTCTTCAGTCGCATCTAATAACCTTTCAGCTACTTTTCTATAATAAATTCCTCTCAAAGAATTTTCCTTCTTTATAATATCAATATCTAAATTAACCCTTGTTTCATCCTTTATTTTAATATAATAAAATTTATCTTTTAGCCTATACTCTAAGGTTTTAACTTTTATAGGCATTTCACCATTAATATAACCTGATAAAATTACTTTGTAAAAATTTCTATTAGTATCTTCATCTTTTAGCGACAATAGTATTGAATTAATTACTTGTTCTTGATTAGTGCAATTGCTAATATCTACTTCTATTGAATTATATGTTCTTTCACATAATGGTAAAAACTTAAGATTGACACCATCTTTATATACTTCACCAACGACTATTCCCTTTTCTCCAGTTTCATCAAAGCCTCTTCCTTCTGGGCAGCCTGAATAAGCATAGAATGTATCGTCTTCCTTTCTTATACCTGAAAAACCATGCCTATGTCCTAAGGCTAAGTAATTTAAATTACTCTTTCCTATTTCCTGAATAGTAATAGGGTTATATTCATTTCCTGTAGAGGTGGTAACTTCACCATGCAGTGCCATTATATTAATATATTCCTTATATATTGAGGGAATATTAAAATTCTTTAACAGTGATGTATTCTCATAATTTGAGCTAAAAGAATACCCATAGACAACAGTCTTAATCTCTTCTAGAACTACATATTCTAGTTCATTTGAAAAAATAAATACATTTTTAGGCCAATTAAAAACCTTATAGAAACTTTTTTCACTTAATGGATCATGATTTCCTGCTGCTATAAATACCTTCGTGTCTTTTAATGTTTCTATCTCACTTTTTAAAAATTCTAAGGTTGACTTCTTTATTGAAGAATTGTCAAATATATCTCCACATAGAAGAAGAATTTGTACACATTCTTCATTGGCTAAATCTATGATTTTTTTAAAACTCTTCTTTATATCTTCATTTCTTTTCTCACCATAAGAACTAGATAATTCTTTGAAGGGAGAATCAAAGTGGAAATCTGCTGCATGTATAATTTTTATCCTATTCATATAATCACCTTTTCCGGTTTAAAATTACTCTCAATCGAACTATTGTTCTTATTTTATCATAAGTTTACAGCGAAAAAAAGAGTCTCCTTATAGCCCCTTAATTTAATAATTAATTTATTTTATAATTTTAAAATAAATTGTAATATGTATCCAATTAAGTAAATATATATAAAATTGTAACTTAGTTAAATAAGTTTATATATATTTACTTATAAATTTAATATTTAACTAGTAATTAACACTATTTTTTAAAATTTGTGAATAAATTTAAGGAGGGCATAAGATGAAAAAGAAGATATTCAAGTATTTATCAAACATAATAATTGCTTTACTTTTTGTTTTAGTAATAGTTGCAGCTTATAGCAACATACAATCAAAAGGAAAGCCAGGTAATCTTACATCCATTGGATCTTATGAATGGCTGTCTGTACTCTCTGGAAGTATGAAGCCAGTATTTAATCCTGGAGACCTGATAATTGATAAAAAAGTTGATGCTAACAATCTTAAAGTAGGAGATATCGTAACTTATATCTATGATAAAAGCTTTCTAACATCACATAGAATAACTGAAATTAATAAAGACAATAAAGGAAATCTTGTATTTACAACCAAAGGCGATAGTAACAATGCAAAAGATGATATTTCAATTTCTTCAGATATGATAGTAGGTAAATATTTTTTTAGAATACCACTACTTGGATATCTATTATTAAATATAAAAGGATTACCTTCAGTTATAGGTATATGGCTTTTGTTTTTCTTAGTTACTGGAACAGAAATATATAGAATATATAAAGAACAAAAAAAGGCTGAACCTAGCGAATTAAAACCCGAGTAATATTTACTAAGTTATGAAAAAGGCGCGCTTTTCATATAAATTTGATATTAAATTATAAAATTAAAATTTTAGGGGGAAAAATTATGAATAAAAAATCAATTGGAGCATTATTATTATCTGCATCTTTATTAGTTGCAGGTACAGCATCAACCTTTGCATACTTTACTACTACAGCAGATTCAACTACTCAAAAAATTACATTAGGAGATGTAAAAGTTAATTTTACTGCTCAAACTGAGTGGAGTCTTTTAGCTAGTGGAGTTGACATAGACCACTTTAGTAGAAATAACTTTTCTAATCTTCTTAATAAAAATGATGAAATACTTCCAAGTGGAGACAATGTTTCAAGAGTAGCCCCTGGAGATGTTTTAACTAAAACTTTCACATTAAAGAATGAAGGCAAACTAGATGCTAAGGTTAAATTAAGCCTTGATGACATAAAAGTTGGTAGAGCTGACGATAAAGATCTTTTATTATTAGATTCAAAATTATTTAACTTTAAAGCTTATGCAGTTAATGCAGATGGTACCAGAGGAAATGAGATTAACTTAGTCTTAGCTCCTGGCTATGTATTATTAGATGCTGGTTCTGGTCAAGAAGTTGGAATTACTGTTACTACTCTAGTTGACAACAGTATGACAAATGGTGCTATGAATAAAGTATTATCCTTTAATTTACATGCAGATGCAACTCAATGGAACAACCCAGGTTGGAGTGAATCTGGTCACTAATCACTTGCTATATTAACTTCATAAATATTACAGTGCTTTAAAATTATTTATCGCACTGTAATTCTTTATATTTAGGAGGATATATATGAAGAATTCAAAGCTAATAATTTTAATTGTCCTTTCAATTCTTCTACTAACTTCAGGCACTGTGGGGGTTTATGCATATCTAACTGCTACCACTAAAACAGATCCTATTACATTCACCCTCGGCGATGTAAAGCTTCAAACCTCTAATTCTCCTTGGGAATATGATCCTATTGTAATTGAAAATGCAAAATCTTTAAGGAATGATCTTGTAGAAGGAAAACCTCTTACTTCTGATCTTAATATTAATAACTTAAGACCTGGTGATGCTTTCAATAAGGAGATTACTATAAAATACACTGGTTCTCTCGAATCTAAGCTTAAGATAACAAAGGGAACCTTATTAAGTGAATCGCCCTTCACCTTAAGTATAGAACTTATTAATGGTAATTCAACCATAAAAATATCCAAAGACTCAAAAGATGATAACACTTGGTATGTTGAGAATGTAAAACAAAATGCTTCATTAACATTTAATGTGAGATTAGAAGTTCCGACAAATATTACCAATTCCACTGGTGATAACCTTACCTTAAATAATGATGCTTTTAAACTACTAGATATTACAGCCACTCAATGGAATAACCCAACCTATAGTAATTAATATAGGGTTCTAATTATTAAAATCCTTTAAGCAAGGAGTATAAAAAATGAAGATTAGAAAACAAATTAAAAAATTTATCCTTGCCTTATTCGTTGGAGCAATGATGGTTTCTCTTGTAGTTGGCTCTATAAAGGCATCAGCACTTCAAGGTGTTCAAGACAAGGTAACTATTGTTCCTAAGGTTAGCGATAATAATTCAGGAATGTTTGATGAAAGTGATGGATTTTGGTATCCAGGAAGAAAACTTACTAAGGACTTTGTAATAAAAAATGATAATACAACTGACCTAGAAATAAGTAAAATCTCAGTTAAAATAGAATCAGTTAACAACTTTCTGTTAAGGAAAGTTATAAATCCAGATGAAAGTATATATAATGAATTTTTAAAGAATTTAAAAGTTCAGTTAAAAGATAAAGATTTAGTTCTCTTCGACGGTACATTTGAAGACCTCAAAAATAATAGTGTTTTGTTAGATAAGCCTATAGTAACTTCTGGCGGCAGTTCAGAAGATATTTCTATTACAGTTTATTTAAATGAAACTACAGGAAATATATTTCAAAATCTACAACAGCTATTTAATCTAAGTATTCAATTTTCATTAAAGGATGGCGGGACTGTGACTACTGCCATTACTACACTTCCTAAAACCGGGGCAGCAGCTAACTTTGCCCTTTTAACTGCTTTAGCTATGGCTCTTATTGGTATAGGATTAATCATTTTTGATTACAGACAAAAAAAAGCCTCTCTAAACAAAGGAGGTAATAGCATTGAATAACAAAAAACTTATAAAGATTATTCTACTTTGTTTAACATTAACATTTTCTGGAGTTGGAGTCACCTATTCTTATTTTGTTTATAACGAAAAAGTTGAAAACAGTATTAATGTATCCATTGGAACAATACAATCTGATTTCGTAAATTCTAAAACACAATCACATATCACATGTCCTATAGTTAATATTAGTGGATTACTTCCAGGTGCAACTCAATCTAAAAACTATAATATAAAGAATATAGGAAGCCTAACATCTAAAGTTGCATTTAGTTTAGATAACTTTACAGAATCAGAAAAAGATGCATTAATTCCATATATAAACTTTAGAATTGAGTCTGGCTCTAATCTATTATATGATGGTACTTTAAAAGGCTATATTGAAAGTTCCGATAAAATACTCACTTTAAAAGATCAAAATGATGACCCAATTCTTTTAAAAGCAGATAGTGGCATTGAAGTTAAATTAAGCTTTACTCTTCAAAGTAATGTTCCTTATAAAGCTGAAGGAAAAAGTCTTAAATTCAATATCAATATTCACTCAACTCAACCCAATGATCCTCAGTGGTCTTATTAAAATTAGGAGGTGAAGCGATTATGAATTTAAGAAAAAAATTATCTTATCTTTTCTTATGCTTGGTTCTTCTAGTGACAAGCTGCAATATAGGAACCTATGCTTTTTTATCTGACAAAGCTACAAATTCTAATAATAGTATATCTACTGGGACGTTTCCAAAACCAATTGTAAAACTATATGCTTCAGTAGGTCCAATATACAAAAACTTCTTCACCAGTAATAAAGACTATGAAAGTCCTAATTATAGGCAGTGGCTTGATAATGCATCAACTTTTATTATTAATGATTTACTAAACAAAACCTCCCAAGAACCAGTGGGAAGTGATTATAATAAATTTCAAAATATCTTATCTAATAATAGTGATTTTATTAACGTAAAAAATGACATTTCTACTTCTAGCTTTAAAAGCTGGGCTGGTGAAATAATAAAAGATTCTAGTAGTGTTAATGAGCATGGCTCGTTAATGCACAATATTGTGGTTATTGGTACACCAATAAAGGAAGGTTTAAATTTAGGTAAGATTAATGTAAATAGTTGTGGATTACAAATTGAACAACAAGATATCTTTCAAAGTATTGAAAAGAAAAATAAAGATGATAAAATGAATGAATATATTCTAAAAAGAGATGCAAATGAACTTAATCTCGCTAATAATACAAATAGAATAATTACCTTTGATTACGTAAATGGTCAATATGTTAAAACTGGAACTGGCACTAATCAAAACTATGTTCCTGCTACAGAAGCAGATTTAATCATATTTGATATAGGAAGTGAAGGTTATAGTGTATTGCCTGATGAAAAATCAAATCCTTCCTCCTTAAACTATCTTAATAATCTTCTTATTGGCAAAAGAGTTTATGCTAAAAAAACTGGAAAAGATTTAACTACTCCTTGGACAGGAGAAATGAAGAAATTAGTGTTAAATGGAATGGTACCAAATGAAGATTATAGATGTAGATTAGACAGAACCGAGTGTACGGCAATATTTACTTATAAGGAATATCAGGTATCACCTCAAAAGTATATTGTTAATTATTTAAATCCTAAAGATAGTACTAAGGAAATAACCTCTAAAAATACGGAGATTAATGTTGATGAAGATTTAAATATGCCATCTGAAATTTTCAACTAATACTAGAAAGTATTTTAATTAAAAGCCCTTATCTTTTAAATCAAGATAAGGGCTCTTTTCTACATATTTCAATCTAATTAATATCTATATCATTCGTTGTGTCATTTATGACTTCACTTTCTGACGCTTCTAGATATTTATCACCATCAAGTTTCTTATTTTTCTCTTTAATAAATGCTGTAGTTTCCTTAATGATTACATAGAGAATCAATATCCAAATCACTGCAAGTGCAATCGGCCCTTTAAATATTGTAATTATAAGACCCATATAAGGTAATTTAAACTTATACTTACCTACTACATCCTTTGAATTAACCAGCTTTTCATCCTCAACATTATTTGCATCACCTTTTGTTTTATAAAAAACTTCTGAATTATTATTCTGTACATCCACTATTCTATGAGTAACTAAAGTATTACTCTTTTTAAAAGTAATTACGTCTCCTGATTTTAATTTATCTGTAGGAGTTTCTATATCTATTATAAGATCATAAGCTTTAAATGTAGGAGTCATACTATCACTTAATACAGATAAAAATTTAACATTTCCTATTCCTGGCACAGTATCCTTTGATATCTTTGAACTTATAAAAGAACCAACAGAAATTATCGATAAAATAATCAATATACATAGCACTACATTTTCTACTATCTTTAAAAACTTTTTCATTTTTCCACTCCTTACATTTTCAAGATTTACACTTTATTATTTATGTCTCACATGAAAATATATGAATGGAAATCTAGGTTTATAACCTAAAAAGATCTTTCCAAGAAAGATTATTAACTCTCTCTTGAAAAGATCTCGGTAGCTTATAAACTTGAACTTTCTGGTGGAACTTCTCCCATAGTAATCCCTCCTAAAATTTCAAAGTCATGATTACCAGTAAATAATGTTCCGTAGAGGCTAACCCTTAGCTCTCTCTACTTCAAGTGGCTCTCGTATTCGGCTACCATTCTTTTTACCATTTCGCCTCCAACTGAACCACATTGTCTAGCTGTTAGGTCTCCATTATAATCACTAAATGGAACACCAAGTTCTCTAGCTATTTCTGTCTTAAATTTACTTAGACCATTTTTTGCATCGGGAACTAATTTTCTTGACATGGCGGTTTCCTCCTTTGGCTTATGGATTTTTGTAAGCTCCTAAGAAAAATTAATTTCTTTAAGCTTACACTATTATATTAACCATTATAAAACTACTTATTCTTTATTATTTTTTCCTAAAGTGGTAGTTACTTCATAATATTTTAAACTAAATCTATAAAATATTTAAACATTCTAGTCATGTCATCATTATTTCTCATTTTCTCTGGATGCCATTGAACTCCAAACACCTTATTATTTCCTTGCATCTCTATGGCTTCAATAACTCCATCCTTTGAAAACCCAGTTGCAATTAAATCTTTTCCCAGTCTATTTATGGATTGATGATGAAAACTATTAGTGCTTATAGATTTCCCAAATAACTTCACTAAGTTTCCACCATCTATAAAATCAACAGTATGGGTAGCAATATCATTATCTCCTACTTGAGAATGTTTTAGGTAATCCTTATATCCATAACTTATGTCCTGATGAAGTGATCCTCCAAAAAATACATTTATAGCTTGAATTCCCCTGCATATTCCTAAAATTCCTTTATTAAAATTTAATGCGCTTTTAATAACTCTTAAATCAAATTCATCCCTATCAGCACTAATGCTTCCTTGCAAAGGCTTTGGTTCTTCTCCATAATATAAAGGATTTATATCACCACCGCCAGAAAGTACAACTCCATCAAGGGAAGAAATTATTTCTTCTATATAGTCTTCATCATTTATAACTGGTAATATTATTGGTATTGCACCAACCTTTGCAATAGCATTGGCATAATCAGCATTAACTTGTATTTTCTCGTCACCCACAACGCGTCCATCACAAATAATCGTTAAATTAGGAACTATTCCTATTTTCTTTTTTCTCATGTTTTCACCTTCCACTATTCCAGATTACTATATTATTTTATTATCTTCTAGCCTTACCAGTGATATAGTGAATTTCAATTTTTACTATATTAGTAACTTCATGGGCTCTTTCTATATATTTCATTCCTTCTTCATTAAAATCACTTGAATATTTATTGATAAATTCCTTGAGAACTTCAATTTTTTCAGTTCCTGATATTTCTTTAGCTTCTCCAAAAGCAATTACACTTTCATACTTTGTGGTAAATTTTTCTGGAACAGCTTGAACACTTCCTACAACTGTAAATGAAGTCTTAGGATTCTTTCTTAAAGAATCTATTTTAAACCCAACATTTGCACAATGAAAATAAATAGCTTCGTTCAGGTACACATAATTAACTGGAACTCCATAAGCATACCCATTTTCACCAGTAACAGAGAATATACCATAGTTTTCGTGATCTAAAATTTTAACTATATCATCTTTCAATATTTCTCTTTCTTTTTTTCTCATTTCTCTAAACATACTAACACCCCTCTTTTATTCTTTTAAATCTGAACTTTAATCTCTGAACTCTATTTTACTTTGTTTCATAAATAAAGTCATGTAAATATTTCTTATTAGCTTCTATATCAACATCTTCAAGATACAATCCATTTAAAATTAATAGTTTATGTGTACCATCTACAGGAATTCTGTACTGCTTAATTTCTTTATTATTAAATGAAACAATTGTACTAGCAATGGATATAATTGATCTATTATCTAAGCTCGTTTCAACATATGGTAGTAATGAAGAGGCGATAGAAGGTAACTTCAATGTACCTTGACTCTTAATTTTCTTAAAAATTTCATTCAATACGGTTCTTTGTCTTTCAGTTCTTTCAAAATCACTATCAAGTTTTCTTATTCTAGAATAAGAAACTGCTTGAATTCCATTTAAATTTTGAACTCCTGGATTTCTTAATTCATAATCACCCTGAATATTATATAATAACTTTAAACTTTTAATGCCTCCATTTGCATATGGTATTTCTTCTTTTTTTATATTAATTTCTACGCCCCCTAAGGAATCAACAATATGTATTAATCCATCCATATTAACCATAATATAGTCTTTAATATCAAGACCAAAGTTTACATTTACAGTTTTTATGGCAAATTCTATCCCTGCATTTATGTAAGCATGATTTAATTGTTGCTTCTCTCCATTCGGCTTATTAATATACATATCTCTTAGTAGAGAAGTTACCTTAACTTCATTATTCTTTTTATCAATAGATAACACCATTATACTATCAGTCATTTTGTTACTACCATCAACTCCAAGAAGTAAAATGTTTGTCACCTCACTACCCTTTATTTCTGTTACACCTAAAGACTCATTATCTTTAGAAATACTAGTTTTTTTAACCTTACTCAAAAATCGGTTAGCAGTAAAAAATACTGTGCCAACTATAGCAACAATTAGTACTACTACAACAATTAATATTTTCTTTTTCTTGCCTTTCATTGTCCCACCCTATTTCTTTAATTTATAATTTCAATATATTATAACCTTTTTTGATGTTTATAGAAATATCCAAAGCAAAAAGCAATAGATTTTTCTCTATTGCTTTTTCTCAAAAATATCTTTTAATTTTAAATACTCATCCGAACTTACTGGAAAGTATATTTCCTTTTTAAAAAGCATTCCAACGTTTTCTCTATACGCATAGAAAGTATCGTCAGTGCCCCTTTTAAAGTTTTTTGATGTTCTATTTTTTGCAATTATGTATTTCTTACCATTATAATCTTCTGCTTTAAAGTAATCTCCGCAATCTTTTTTTATAATGCATCTCATAAGAATTATGTCTTCTAGGTCTTCAATTTTATTTAACAAATCCATATTTCAACACGCACTCCAATTCTTTCATTTATATGTATATAATAATTTTCGTAAAACTTAAAATAAATTTAATAGTTTGTTAAAAAAAAATTTTTTTATTCATTTAATTCTATTTCATATCATTTTATAAATGTTTTCACTCATTATCATATACCATTTTCCAAAATACGTCAATTTATCATATAACCTTTTTACAAATTTCATTGTATTTTTTAATTATTCGACTTAAATTAATGTATTCTGTGCTTATAACTGCGTTAAATTACTTCTTAGTTTTTTAAGTTCTTATCCTTTAACTATGCACTCTGTTCTCTGCCATCTTCTAACCAGTTTGCTTGTTCGATGGCTTCAGTAATTGAACTGCAAAAATTCTCTTCTCCAATTATATCTACATATCCATACTTTTTAAGCATTTCCATAGGTTGATTTTGAGCATCTAAAATGATTAATTTTGTATGATGCTTTTTACAAATATCATATAACATTTCAAAGGAATGGTATGCCGTAGAATCCATAAACGGAACCTTGCTCATTTTTATAATTAATATTTTTGATGGATTTCCCATCTCCCTTATTGCATTAACAAACTTGTTTGCTGCTCCAAAGAAAAATGGTCCAGTTATTTCAAAAATCGAAATATCCTCTGGAGTATTTACATTATCAACTAATTCTATTACATCCTCATCTTCTGAATCATCTAATAAATATTTAACCTCTGAGATTTCTGCCATCTTTCTCATAAATAAGAATGACGAAAGTACTACACCTACTCCGATTGCTACCACTAAATCTAAAAACATGGTTAAGAAAAAGGTCACTAAGAATACAATCGCATCACTTTTAGGTGCTTTAAATATCTTTTTAAATGCCTCCCATTCCCCCATGTTATATGAAACCATAACTAATACTGCTGCTAATGAAGCCATTGGAACAAGCTTCACATATGGCATAAATATCATCATTATAAATAGGACACCTAAGGAGTGGATTATCCCTGCCATTGGAGTTCTTCCACCATTTTTTATATTTGCTGCAGTTCTTGCAATAGCCCCTGTAACTGGTATTCCTCCAAAAATTCCTGAAAATATATTAGCTAAGCCTTGAGCTATTAATTCCATATTTGAACGATGTTTACCGCCAATCATTCCATCAGCAACAACAGCTGATAACAAGGATTCAACAGAACCCAGAATAGCAATTGTAAGCGCTGGCATCATAAGATCCTCAATAGTACTTAAACTAACCATTGGGAATATTGGTTTTGGAAATGAAGAAGAAAGATTACCAAATTCACTTCCTATTGTGGTTACATTAAGCTTTAAAACCATATTAATTATTACTGCTACTATAATAGCTACAAAAGTCCCTGGAATACGCTTATTTACTTTTGGCCAAAAAATAATAATTAATAGGGTTATAACTGAAATTATAAGACTATTCACATTTAAGGTTTTTATATTTGATATATACGATATCCACTTACCAGCAAAGTCTGAAGGTACATTTTTTATAGTTAAACCCAAAAAGTCCTTTACTTGGGTGGATAATATTACGATGGCAATACCACTTGTAAATCCAGTGGTTATAGCTGAAGGTATATATTTTAATAAACTTCCAAGCTTAAGCAATCCCATGATTATAAGAAAAACACCTGCCATAATTGTAGATATTATTAACCCCTGAATTCCATACTTTTCTATAATCCCATACACTATAACAACAAAAGCCCCAGTTGGCCCTGCTATCTGAACTCTGCTTCCTCCAAATAAAGCTACTATGAAGCCTCCAATTATGGCTGTATAAAGTCCTTTTTCTGGCGATACTCCTGATGCAATTGCTAGGGCAATAGACAAGGGTATAGCAATAATTGCTACTATGATTCCTGATATAAAATCTTTGAAGAACTGTTCCTTATTATAATTTTTAAAACACGTAATGGATTTTGGAACTAACACTAAAACTCATCTCCTAATATTTAATAATTCAAAACGTTAATATTATACCATAGCTTATAATAATAACTTCCTTTTATTGAATTTTAAGAAAATTCTATTAGTTCCACAAAAAATACAGGAGCCCTTAGCTCCTGCATTATACTATTTATTTAATTTAAAGGAGGTTACTGATAATATTGTTTGATTTTCCATATCAGCATATTTTAAAGTAACATTATCTCCATCCCTTGCCAAAACTACATCTGCACTTACATTCTTATTAATCATGAATACTTTATCATTATTCTCTAATTTAATGTAAAAGATGGCCTTTCCTTCTTCTGTTGTTTGATTTATTCTCCATATCTTTCCTGTAGCTTCTTGCTCTTTAATAGTAGATGCATTATTATCAATTTTAGCATCTGATGATTCACTTATCTTTCCTTCTACAATTGCCTTTTTAAATGAATCTAGCAAATCTGCTTTATTATCTGCTAAAATAGCATATTTACTTTCAGCAGCCACAAGACCAAGCTTTACAAAAGATCCATCTGTTTTGTTTATTACTGGTATTATCCAAGTATCTACTCCATAGATATTGTATAATATCGGTTGTGATGTAGTCCAATTAGCTTTATCTGCACCTAAAAGTTTTTCTACTGCATTCATAGCACCTTGTCCATTTAACAAACCTGGAGTCTTATAATAAATCATCTCCCCTGTTCTTGAATCCATTAGTGTATATCCAGTCATAGTGGTTGAATTATCTGAGGTATTTGTATGATCAGTAAAGAAATACATTTCTCCGTTACTTCCCACTACAGGTATAACTTGATTCGACTCAATCTCCATGCCTTTTAGGTCTACTCCCGAACTCCAAGCAGTTGGAATATGAACCTCTTTTTGTCCAATTTTAGAATTAATAAATCCTTTCTTATATAATCCGAAATACTGATTATATTGTTCCGCTACATTATAGGTGTATATCTGATCTATCCACTTAGGGGCCTCTTCCTTACTATAAGTTTTTGTCTCACCAGTCTTTAAGTCATATGTTATGACTCCATCGACTATATCTCCAGTTCTCCCAAACTTATAGTGCCCATATGAACCCACATAATAAGGATTTAGGTTGTCATCAAGTTCAACATTTGTATTTAGTAAAACAGAATCCTGCTTTGCACTTCTCATTTTTCTATAGATGTTATTATTAAATAATAGTGATTCACTATGATTAAAACTTACTTCTATAAGCTTTGGTTCTTCTAGTCTTTCCGCTGAAACATAAATAACACCTGGTAATTCTCTATTTAATAAAGCTTTTATTGTTCCATCAAATTCAACTGGCGCTACATAATATGCTCCATTAGGAGTTTTCGTTAAATTCAATTGACCTACTTTATAAAAACTTGGATTTGGCAGAGACCCAATTAAGTTTTGCATTTGATAGTAAGCTGTTTCTGGTGGTACTATTATAATATTTTCAGTATTAGCCTTTGGAGATTTTGTAGTACTCTCAGTTGCTCCTACCATAGCATAAAGCCCCTTTGCATTTGCTATAGAGAAAGGTGCCGTATTATAAATACCAGCTACAACTACTAAAACTACTGAAGCTAAGACTATTTTTTTAGGAAACTTTCCCTGTAGGCTTCTATTTGTGTAACTTAATCCGGCTTCAATTAAAGCCATAATTATCTGAAATATGCCTACAAATCCTACTATCGAGATTATTAAACTTATACTTTTATCTCTGTTTGCCACATAAAAGATTACAAAAGAAAATATAAATCCAACTATGTATCTAAAAATATTATTTCCCTTTGTTGCCCTCTTAAAGTTAGGATTTAAAAATAGTATTGGAACTAAAAAATAAAACAACAAAAACATTTTATTTACTCCTTTATAAGTTATTATATACCATATAAGAAGTATATATGCTTATCTATCTGTTGTCAATATTTTTACTTTAGATATTATCAGTTATTTTTAATAGATTTAATTAGAATACAAATAGTGAAACTTCTGCTTATGTTGCATACATAACTTCTTTCTTTATAGAATGACTTCTTTGTTTTTTTCATCAACTCGCATATCTTCTTTAATTATTTCATTTAAATAGCCATCATCTAGAATTATATAACTTCCTTTGCTGTTTTTGCTTAATATTTTTAAATATTCAATCAATTCATCCACTGACATGATTAATCACCTACCATTGAAAAAGGATTTTAACGACTCCTTTAAAATAATTTACTTTGAAAATATATCTTAATATAGGAATAATTACGTCAACAAATTGAAAAAGCTTTAGATTATAACCTATATTATTTATCAATACATTCTACGTTAGCTCTGACATATATATGTGTATCACTCGCTTCCCCGGATGGAGAAACAAGTGGCAAAAAATACATTAATTGGTATAATACTTATACAAAAGAATCTAGTGATATAGCAATAAATGAAGATAATTGCTACAAATACAGATGTTCCGTTCTACATCAAGTTAGTAGACAACATGAAAAGTTTGATTATGGTAGAATTTTATTTGTTGAAAACTATGAGCTCTTAACAAAAAGATACCCTAATGGATTATACCCATATATATGGGGACTTACCGTTATATCTTAAATTAAATAGAATAATAGAGGAGATATGCTCTCCTCTATTATTTTGCTAC
This sequence comes from Clostridium paridis, assembly GCF_016765615.1. GTDB lineage: Bacteria > Bacillota > Clostridia > Clostridiales > Clostridiaceae > Clostridium_T > Clostridium_T paridis. Next base: position 928,481 of record NZ_JAESWA010000022.1, read on the forward strand.
ATAATTTATAAAATGCGTCCAATATTATTCTTTCTAATCATAAAATCTACAATAATTGCCTATTGAGCAATAATTAATTTAGTTTTTTAACTAATTTCGCAGGCACTCCTGCATATAGTGAATTTGGCTCACAATCTCTAGTCACAACAGCGCCAGCCGCTATAACAGAACCTTTTCCGATCTTAACGTTACTGATAATAGTAACATTAGCACCAATCCAACATCCATCCTCTACTTGTATTGCATCAAAAGATGCATCTCCAGCTCTACGTTCACTTGGCCCCATTTTATGATTGTCTGAAATAAAATGTACACCAGGTCCAACACTTACATTACTTCCAATTGTCACATTTGGCCTAATTATGCAATCAAAGTTAATAAATGTATTGTTTCCAATAATAATTGGCTGTTCCTTTAAAGCTCTTAATTCAGTTCTACGTAAAATATTTACTTGATTTCCTATCCTGATAGTCCCTTTAGGGCTATGCCATAACCTAACATTCTCAAATTGACATTTACTTCTAACTTGATATTTTAATGAATAAAACTTGCTTCTTAACCACTTAATCCCTAATTCTATCTTTTTAAACATATTGTACCTCCTATTTTTAATTACCAACTTTAAAGATCTGTTCGTCCCATCCTATTTACATCTAAATAATTATTAATGGCTTGTCTGTTTCACAATTTTCTTTAAAGTATATTATAAGTCTACATGCAATATTTTTCCACATAATTTTGTGAAAATCTGACTTGGATAAGTTGTTGTTAGATATTTTGTCTGATGTGATTGGGTTTTTTACATGGTTTTTGAACGCTTAATTTCCGCTTTATCTCCTACTAATGAAACAAATTTGGAAATAAAAATTGATCCTGAACCACTAAATTTATATCTGCCGTTAAGAAATTCAGCATGAGATACACGATGAGCTTCAGCAGCGTAGTCTAATGCAACTTGAATTGCAACCGTATCATCAGTAATTCCATAACCTTTAGCACCGAACATTTCAGAAGTAACATATGGTTTGTTGTATTTAGAATATCCTCCTATTAAGATGGTAATTTGCTAAAAATATTTAATCTTATTTCTAACAATTATTTTAATTCATAACCATAAGTAGGCATCAAATATTTAGCTGCTTTAATAACTTCGAAAATACAATTAAAATATCCTAGTAAAGCAACGTGTTGCTTTACTAGGATTAATATATTACTTATCTTTAATTTTCATTGTTTAGAGACTCTTATTAAACCAAAGCTTAAGATTTTGAAAGTATTCACTATGTCTATTTCTATCTTTATTAAACTATGACATTAGTGATTAATAAATAATATTTACATTCTAGATTGATTTTGCAAAACCCTTCTTTTTATACTAAGACAATGTCAGCCCAACGCAGCATTATAAACTTGTGAATTAAATAACCTTTGGGCCTAATTCTTTATTTTGTAACTCCAGTTTCCTAAATGATTTCTTCGCATCCTAATTTATTAGATCTTCTCTTACTTACAAGTCCATCACCATAAGGATTTCTTGCGCATTATTAGCCTCAAGAATCCGACTTAAAAAACTTCTTATTTCGGCAATAAACGAAATACCTAATAACGAAAAGGGTTATTTCAGACAAACTACAACTAATTGCTAATCCATATAAGTTAAGATTACTGGATAAAATCAATATTCCCAAGCCACATACCTGAACAACAGATGCTATAATCGTTGTTGTTGTCGTTTCTTTTACCTTACCAATTGCCCCTAAAACTGGCCATCCATAAAGCATGGAATAAAAACTAAATATAAACGCAGGAAGCAAAATTCTTAATACATTCCCTGCAGATATGTATTTGTCTCCACCTATAACTTGCATTACTGTCTCAGATGCAAAAAAGACTATTGCACTCCCTATTAGCATTGGAATTATCATTATTATATTAATTTTCTTTATAATATTTATATCTTTTTCTCTTAACATATGTGGATATAAACTATTTGTAATAGGATTATACAGGGCCTTAGCAGCAGATAGAATTTGCATGCAAATTCCCCAAAAAGCAATATTGCTCATGGATAAATAAAATCCAGCAACTACTGTAGTTAGTGCTCCAAATACCGTAGTTGCAAAGTTAGATATAAAATAGACAAAAGACTCCCTCAAATCTTTTAGCCATTCGCGAAATGAAGAAAATGAAATCTTAATTTCTAGCTTTCTTACAAAATAAAATGATATAATGACAGCAACAATATTTCCCACAATTTCTAGTGTTGGAATCAATAACAAATCGCCGTCTCCGTGAATCATCACAAATGTCAAAAAGGTAGTTATTGACTTTGCAACAATGTAAGGAATTGCAATTAAATGCATTTTTTCTAATCCACGAAACATGAAATCAAATAGAAAAATAGTCACTAATGCCGATAATAAATAAAGTGAGCTAAATAACTTATTCTGATTTAGTATAGGAATGAACATTGATATTATTATAAAAAATAATGTAGCATAAATAGCCAATATTCCTTTCTCTGCTAATGTATCACCTGTTATACGTCCAACTTTTTCCTTATCCGCCGCAACAAAAACAATTTCCTTTGTTGCAGAGAGTAAAAATCCAAAATCAATAACCAGTTGAACATAGACTATAAGTGCCCTAACATACGTGACAATTCCATACATATCTGTTGAAAGTGTTCTAGTCAAATATGGTAAAGTAAGTAATGGAAATACCAATTTTACTATACTCATTAAATATAGAGCTATAGTATTTCTAAAAAACACCATCTTGTTACTGCGCATCATACTTTTCTCCTAAAACTTGTCCTAACAACTCCCATGTGAGACTGGATTTTCTAATTACTTGGTCATCAATCTGAATTTCTTTTTCATGGTACTTTTCTAAAAGTTCGTATATTTCTTCCGGTGCTGCATTAAACAAGGAAGTACAGCGACCACTTTCTCCAATTTGAGAATAAAATCTTACTGTTTTTTCCGGATGACAAGCAACTGCCACAACTGATTTTCCAAAAGAACATGCAACAACACCAACATGAAGTTTGCAAGTAAGCACGACATCTATAGTTTTTAAAAATGCTGTCATTTCAGACGGATTTTCATATATAAAATGTTCACATTTTACTCCAGATTCACTTTCAAACTCCTTAAAATATTCTTCTTCATATTCCAAAATTGAATCTGAAGTTACAACTACCTTATATTCTGGATGTCTCACTATGAACATTTTAACACCCCTTGCAAATTTTAGGAGAGCCTCTCTTGAATGATTATAATGAACCAAGAGTACTCTTCTATTGTTCTTAGTTTGTTCTATTCTTTTCATCTGTGAACTCTGATTAGATTCTTTCAAGGCTCTTGTTATGATCAAATCTCCACTTTCGATAATATTTGCTTTGGGACATAGTTTTTTTAATGCTTCATATGATTCTTTATCTCTGACTGTAACAAATTGTGAATGATTGCATATTCTTCTTATTCCAAAGTTCATAAATGAACTATGATTTGGGCCAGCTCCAATCCCCAATACCACCATTGGAACTTTTTTATATGATGCCCATATTCCTAAAGGCATAAATCGAAGAAATTGAACTAAATTATCTCGAAAACGAGCCTTATGTCCCTCGCCAAAGTATCCTCCAGGTATATAAATAATCAAATCCGCCTCTCGCCTATTAATAGACCTATTTTTTAAATAATCTTTAAGATTACTTTCAAAGAAAAAAGATGGTTGATAAAAGTTAACGTTAATCCCTTTTTCTTTTAGATACTCATAAACTATTTCTCCATATATATAATCACCATAATTACTCGAATCACAATTTGTTGCGCCATGCAAAATGAAATTACCTATCATTTTTCATCCTCCCTACAGTAATGGTATTACCACAAGTTATTACCTAACTTTTAGCACTAATACTGTATTTTTCAAAATCTTTATATAAATTTAATATCCCACAAAATGAAAAGGAATATTTTCAAACCATACCAAAATACACTTTATACCAAATATAAAAAGTAAACCTTTGCGTATACTCATTATTACCAATCTCTTGAGCTTCACAAATAACAAAAAACTTAAAAATTTGCAAATTCTCTAAATTTTAAATAAATCTCATACGGCTCAAATATAATGTCCTTCTTGCTATTTAACTAATAATCATTATAAAGTTATCACACTTCTTTAGTAAACTTAAACCGTTCAAAAATAAAAACTACTATAATTAACATTATTATCGCTCGATATACATCAAAAAACTCACTACGTACCAATATAATTAACTGTGAAAATATTGAAAAATACATAGCACAGCTCTTTCTAGTATTGAAATTACTATTTATATTTACAAACTTGCAAATGAGAACTCCACATAATAATGCTGCAAGTACGCCTCCAAAATATCCCCAATTCCAATACAATTCACCAATAAAACTTGAGCCAACAGGTGCTCCAATATATGGATTTATAACATATGTCGATGATGCAAGATTAAAAAAATCCCCCACAAGCCACCCAATTGGTAAAAAGGATGGTAATGTTCTTAAATATGATAAACCATACTGATATGGCATTATATTGGGAACCAATTTTACAATTGAAGCAACTGAAAGCAAAGTAATTCCGGTCTCCGCAAATGTTTCTCCTCCTATATTTTCAAATAAATTAAATGAAAATAAATTTTTGACTAATTCAGGTCCTATTGAACGTAAATCAAATCTATAATTACGTATTGTTATTATTACATTTAATAAAATAATTGCTATAACTCCGTAGATAATATTTCTTTTAATTGATAGATGTCTCTTTTCTAGAGAAAATTCGTATCCAAGAAAAATTGATAATATGGAAAAAATTTGAATTTTTCTACTTCCAGTTAATATCATTATACAAACTAAATATATTAAGACAATAACAAATATTCTCTTTTTTGATCGTTCTTTAATGCATCCACTAAAAAATATAAAGAAAATTCCTGGTAGCATTAAATACGCTAAATCATCCCATACTCCTGAACTTACAGCTCCTGAATAAGCAGAATATGAATTTACTGACTGTGTGACAGAAATAATATGTACATCATTTATTACCTTCGCAATTGCACCAATTAAGAAGATAATAATACCACTTATGTACAACCTCTTGTCTGGTGCTATTTTCTTCAGATTGTCTTTTTTTAATGCATTAGTACTATTATAGAACATTAGATATCCAATTGAAAAGAATTCCAAACACAGTATTACAAAAATATATGAATGAAATAATTCACTATTTTCAAAGTACATTATTGGATTCCATAACAAAACCGACTCTAATGCAAAAACTTCTCGAAACAAATAACCAAACATAAAAAGATATGAAATCACTACAAACCAGAGTCCAAAATCATAAAATGGAACCTTTTTCAACCTAAAACTAACCATTTGAATACAAATTAACCCGCAAACCCATGGAAATAATCTTACATTATAATCATAAAGGACTTGCTGGTTGTTCCAATTTATACTTAACCAGATTAGAAAAAATGCAATAAAAGATCCATTCATCATCCATAAAAATATATCGTATATTTTTGACTTATTTTTTTTAATAACCACCATAAGACTACACCTTTTTCAATTGTTTAATCAATTCTAAATACAGTTTATACAATTTCTCTGCTTGATACATGATATCATATTTTCCATTCTCCATTGATTTCCCTAACTTAAACCTATCAATCATATGGTTTTTAGTATATAAGTTAAAAATATTTTCAGCCCACTTTTTAGGAGTTATATCAAGTGACAAATAACTGATATCTCCAGTAACATTGATTTCTCTTGTGATTTTATCTGATATGCATGCCTGCAAACCTGCAGCCTGAATTTCCACTAAAACAACAGGTAATCCCTCATATCTTGAAGGTAGTACAAAAAAGTCGATTGCTGACAATAGCTCAGGAACATCCTTTCTTACCCCTAAAAACTTGACGTGATTTTCAATTCCTAATTCTCTGCATTCCTTTTCTAAATTGTTTCTATCTTCTCCTTCGCCAATCAGTAATAGTTTTGAATTCGGATTTAATACTACTAACTCCTTCATTATATGCAACAGAAAACTCTGATTCTTTTGATATGTGAGTCTTGCAACATTCCCTAATACAAAATTTTCTTCCAAATTCATCTCTGATCGCAACTTAGATCTCACAGATTCGTTATAAGCATATTTTGATAAATCAATTGCATTATCAATAACCATAACATTACCAGTTTTGTAATCTTTATCACCAAATAGCCATTTTGCAGCATCAACTCCGCAGGCAAATTTATTTGTTGCAAATAATTTAGATATATATGTAAGAAACATTCTATATGCTCTCTCACCCAAACTCTCATTAACAAATGCCATATGGCTATGGATAATCCTAACTTTGCACCCAAATATTCTAGCAAATAATAGACCAATCGTAGACTTGTATCCGTGGCAGTGCACAATATCATAATTTCCATTTTTAATTATTGTTGCAACATCTTTGAGATGTTTGATAGGATTTTCTCTAAATCTTTTCACATGAAAAACTTCACTATTTAAGCCAATGAAATTCGACTCCATATACCCAATTTCGCTGCCGGGTACTATTGCATCAAACTTGATTTTTGCTAAGTCCATATGAGAGTAATAATTATATAAAAAGCTTTCTACTCCACCGCCATCTAAAGTTGTAAAAAGATGTAATACTTTAATCATGGATTTCTACCTTCCCCTTTATATCTTGTAGTTTTTTCGTTAATTCTATCTCAAGTTCAGATTCATCTTTATATACATCCGCCATAAACATATCACAATTGTGAATCAGCTTTTTTCGATCCATCTCAACACTATACTGATAGAGTACATCTTTTTCTTCCATAGCGTTCATTCTCAAGGTAAAACCAATCCCATATTTTTCTGAAACCTTCTCCATATAAGTTCCTTCACAAACCAAAATTGGTTTATACAAACACGCAGAATAATACAATTTATTAGAAAGAGCATAGTCCAAGAGTGGAGTATTATTCCCATATAAATTCATTATTAAGTCTGTATTTTTGTAATAATTTAATGTTTCATGAAAATCGAATGTATCTATTAAAGTTACATTGTTTATTTGATTCTTTTCGCAAAATGCCTTCAACTGAGTAGCATTAGTCCCAATAAAATTCAAATGAAATCTCTTATCATTTTTAAAAAATTGAAGAACTTTCTCATTTTGTTCCATAAAACGAACCAGTCCAATGTAACTTATGTAAATAGTTTGATAGCTACTATTTTGATATTGCCTATAATTTTTATAATCATTGTGCGGTATATTATGTGTTACATAGTACTCACCTCGGGGCAAAAATTCTTCATACCCTTTTGAGGATATTATATTCATTATAGAATTACTCACAAGTATTTTTTGTGCTATCCTATATAGAAAAAATCTTTCATAGCTATAATCACGAACATCATATATATACCTATTCTTAAAATTAAAGATAAGCAAGTCTAATAGAATAAATGAAACTATTGAATGTAATGGAATAAGAATGGTATAGTTCTCCTTTTTAACTTCACTGATTACAAATTTTCTATACTTAATATATCCCAAGACTTTACTTATTTTACTCAGGGATTCGTAATAAAATCGTATATATCGTGATTCACAAATATCCTCATTACCATTTTTATCCCAGTAAATAATCTTGTAATCAACATTCAACTTATCTAAAATAGAAATATAGAAGTTTATATAAGGGGTCAAATACACATTATCTGCCAATACTATTAATGCTTTCATTTGGGATATCTCTCCTATCTATTCTTCTATAGCCACTCTTTCATTAGTTTTATATACAAATCTCATATAAAATGGATTTAATGATGAAGTCTAAACCTATTTTCTTCGTCATCTGGCTACGAAAAATTCCTAATATTCCTTATCTGATGTTCTGAATTCTCAGAAGCTAAAATAAATCCACATCCTTAACCTTCAACGATGCATTTTATTTCACCATTAATGGCACCAATTATCAGTTTACTTCTGATAAATAATAACTAACTCTTCATTTTAAAGAAGATTCATCACTTCAACCACTTGCACCATCACAAGAATAGCATCCTCCATTGCATAGTATCTGCTATTCTATCAATAGACTTTTTACCGTGAGATACTAAATTACTTTCCTTCAACTCTTTCGTACAACTTTTATTATTTCCCCCAAACCACTCTATTCACGTAATCAGTATACGACAATATTATTCTAAGAATCTTGTCAGATACATTAGGCATACTATAATCAGCTACTCTTCTTAAAGTATCTACTTCTTGGTTTTCAAGAACCTCTAGCCCCTGTAATATCCTTTGTTTCTCTAATCCAACCATCATAACTGCTGCTTCTTCCATCGCTTCTGGTCTTTCATGGGCTTGTCTTATATTTAAAGCTTTAAATGCTAAAATAGAAGACTCTTCACTTATAGTTCCACTATCACTTAATACAACTTTAGCTTTTGTTTGAAGTTTTACATAGTCGTTAAATCCAAGTGGCTTCATAAGTGAAATTAATGGATTAAATTCAATGCCCTTTGCATCTATCATTTTTCTTGTTCTAGGGTGTGTACTTACTATAACCGGCATATTATATTTTTCTGCTATTGAATTTAAGCTCTCAACTAAATTTAAGAAGTTTATTTCTGAACTTATATTTTCTTCTCTATGAGCTGATACTACGAAGTACTTTCCTTCCTTCAACTTTAATCTTTCTAATACATCTGATTTCTCAATGTCTTCTTTTCTTGAGTTAATTACTTCAAACATTGGACTTCCTGTTTTTATTATTCTATCTGATGGAAAGCCTTCTCTAAGTAAATATTCTCTTGCTATATCACTGTAAGTTAAATTTATATCTGAAGTATGGTCTACTATTTTTCTATTAGTTTCTTCTGGTACTCTTTGGTCAAAACATCTATTTCCAGCTTCCATATGGAATATTGGAATATGTCTTCTCTTAGCTGCTATTGCTGCGAGACAACTGTTTGTATCACCAAGTACCAGGAATGCATCTGGATTTACTTCTTCCATTATTGGATCTATCTTTACAAGTATATTTCCTATAGTTTCAACTGCGGTTCCAGTAGCTGCATTAAGGAAAAAGTCTGGTTTTTTCAATTCAAAATCATTAAAAAATACTTCATTTAGTTCGTAATCATAATTTTGGCCAGTATGAACTAAAATATGTTCTATAGCTTCTGATTTTTCCAACTTATTTATAACAGCAGATAATCTTATAATCTCTGGTCTTGTTCCAACCACTGTCATTACTTTTAGCCTCTTCATCTATTTAAACCTCCAAAAAATAAGTATCTGGCTTTTCAGGATTAAATGCTTCATTAGCCCACATTATAGTCACCATATCATTCTCTCCGACATTAACAATAGAATGCGTATATCCTGTTGGAATATCTACTACTTGTAATTTTTCTCCACTTACTCTATATTCAATAATATCTTCTGAATCTATTTTTCTGAAACGAATTAATCCTTCTCCACTCACAACTAAAAATTTCTCATTTTTAGTATGATGCCAATGATTCCCCTTTGTTATTCCTGGTTTCGATACATTTACTGAAACCTGACCTCTTTCAGAAGTTCTTATAAATTCAGTAAAGGACCCTCTATTATCACAATTCATCTTTAAGTCATATGAAAAATCATCTGTTGGTAAAAAACTCAAATAAGTACTATAGAGTTTTTTACTCAATAAATCACTCATATCAGCCACTGAAAGATTTTTTCTACTTTCTTTAAATCCTTTAATTTTATCAGCTAATTCACCTAATCTAATATTGTAAAAAATAGGTACAACACAATATTTTTCTTGCATTGTTGGCGTTCCTTCTAATGCTCTTATGAATTCATCAACTACATCATCAATATAACATAGTGTTAATTCAGCATCAGGATTATTTATCTGTATATCTAAACCTCTTGCTACATTATTGCAATAAGTTGCCACCACTGTATTATAATTAGGTCTACTCCATTTTCCAAAAAGGTTAGGTAATCTATATACTAGAGCTTTTGCTCCTAATTCTCTACTATAGTTAAATAATAATTCTTCTCCTGCTCTTTTACTGTTACCATAAGGATTATCTCTTTCAGCTTGAATAGAAGAAGTTATTAAGATAGGGGATTTATTATTATATTCTCTAAGAAGATTAAGTAGTTCAGAGGTAAACCCAAAATTACCTTCCATAAATTCTTTTTCATCCTTAGGTCTATTTACACCAGCAAGATGAAAAACAAATTCACAATTTTTAGCATATTCATCAAGTAATGCTTTATCAGTATCTATATCAAATTTATATATATCCTTGTATCCCCTATTAATAAGTTCTGATATAAGATTTTTGCCCACAAAGCCATTTGCTCCTGTAACAAGTATTTTCATAATAACGCCTGCCTCTCTATAGGATAAACTATTTAGTTCCTTTTCTTACACTTTCCCATTTTTCAAGTTCTTCTCTTATATAATCAAGCTGTAGCAACTTTTCTTTGATTTGTCCAACTGTTAACATTTCTGTATTATGTGAATTGTACTCTTCTTCATTTGAAAGCAATTCATTTCCTTCTACAAAATACTTATCATAATTTAGGTCTCTCTTATCTGCTGGTATTCTGAAGAATTCTCCCATATCAACTGCGTGCATATACTCTTCTTTAGTAAGAAGCGTTTCATATAGTTTTTCTCCATGACGAGTACCTATTATTTTTATTTCATTATCCACATCAAATAGTTCTTTCATTGCCTGTGCTAAATCTCCAACAGTGCTTGCAGGTGATTTTTGAACCATAATATCTCCACTTTCAGCATTTTGAAATGCAAATACTACGAGTTCTACTGCTTCCTCAAGACTCATTAAATATCTGGTCATTTTAGGATTTGTTACAGTTAATGGTTGTCCATTTTTTATTTGTTCTACAAACAATGGAATAACTGAGCCTCGGGAAGCCATAACATTTCCATATCTAGTGCCACAAATTATTGTTTTATCTGGTGATACTGTATTTGATTTTGCTATAAACACCTTCTCCATCATTGCTTTTGATATCCCCATAGCATTAATTGGATAAGCTGCCTTATCTGTAGAAAGACAAATTACTTTCCTTACTCCATATTCTATAGATGCTGTAAGCACATTATCTGTTCCAATAACATTAGTTTTCACAGCTTCCATTGGGAAAAACTCACAAGAAGGAACTTGTTTAAGAGCAGCTGCATGAAATACATAATCAACCCCATGCATGGCGTTTTTAATACTAGCTAAATCTCTAACATCACCTATATAAAACTTTATCTTATCATTTTTATATAGTTTTCTCATATCATCTTGCTTTTTCTCATCTCTAGAGAAAATACGAATTTCTTTAATATCTGTGCTTAAAAATCTTTTTAGTACTGCATCACCAAAGGAACCAGTACCTCCTGTTATAAGTATGGTTTTATTCTTGAACATATTTACGCCTCCAAATCTTTTAGTGACAAATCTAATACTGACATGAATTTATCTTTGCTGAAATTATCCAAATAAAATTTTTTTGCATTTGTAGACATCTTTTCTTTTTCATTGCTATCACAAAATCTTTTTATCAAATCTGCTAAAGCTTTATAATCTTCTGCTCCACATGAAAATCCGCAGGATGCCTTGCTAATGACACGTCTTGTCTCCCCATTAATAGCTCCTATGATTGGTTTTCCTGCAGCCATATAAGATTGCACTTTACCTGGCAATGTATACGATAGAACTTTATTGTCTTTTAAAGTTATAAGCATTGCATCTGCCATATCATAAAACTTCGGCATATCATCAACTGGTTTTCTTCCATAATACTTTATATTTTGAAGTTTCAACTCTTCAGTAAGTTTTTTACATTCATCTAATTTTGAGCCGTCACCTACTATATGAAAAGAAATATTTTTAATTGTTTTAAGTTCATTTGCTGATTTAATAATTGTTTCTACACTCTGCATATCCCCTATATTTCCTGCAAATACAAAATTATAAACATTATTTTCTGTAGTTGCTGCAGTTTCATTAAGTGAGTTTTTATCATTTTGTACAAACAAGTCCTCAGCATATTGTGGCAAGTGCCTTATTTTAACAGTGTTTATTTGAAGGGTATTTCTAAAATACTCTTCAAACATACTCGATGTAACCAAAATTAAATCTGCAGATTTATATATCCACTTCGAAATTTTATAAAATACCTTATATATTATTGAATCTTCTTTAATTCCTCCAGCGGCTAAACTGTCCGGCCATAAATCCAAACAGTAAAATAAAATCTTTTTATTATGCTTCTTTTTATAAGCCATTGCTGGGATTCCCATCATTACTGGTGAAAGCTGATTAACAAGTACTACATCGAACTTTTCTTTCATAAATATTGCCTTTAAGGTTGCTGATAATGCATAGCTAAAGTAGTTCAAAAACAATTTTATTTTGTTCTTTCCTCTTCCTATTTCAAAACATCTTATTATTTTAACCCCGTTCAATATCTCTTCTCTTTTATTACCATGACGATATTCTTGAAGGACTACCCCTTCAGGATAGTTTGGCAATCCAGTTAATACTGTTACATCATGGCCTCTCTTTACAAGACTCTCACATATATCTGTTATTCTAAAAGGCTCAGGATAATAATACTGACAAACAACCAATATCTTCATTCACTCTATCTCCTTGTCCCATTTTTCTGACTAATCTCTTCCCATTCTCGCATCAAGAACTCGCAATTTGCCGAATACTTGCTTATTTTTAAACATTCAATATTCATAAACTCTTTAAACACAAGCTTTTAACTTCGAATAGATTTCTTATTCTATCCAAATTTTGTATTACCATCCAATTATATCGATATTATGCATACCCTAAGCTTCAAGGAAATAACTGCTATCACCTATAACTAAGTGGTTACTTAATAATTAAATTTTTTCTTCTTATTTTATTAATTTGTTCGTAAGTTTTCTAAATCCTATTGCCCTATGGTATCGCTAGTTGATGTTGGCTCATTAGTTGTAGAAACTTGTTGATACTCTATTGTCCCTGTTCCACCTTCAACATTACCAACTCTTTTTAATACGAAGCCAATAGTTTTAGTAAACACCCTTGCATCCATTTTGAATCCCAAGTTCATTACATAATCACCATCGTATTTTGCTTTATCTTCTATCGATATTGTATCTCTTCCATTTATCTGCGCCCATCCAGTAAGGCCTGGTATTATATCATTTGCTCCATATTTATCTCTTTCTTCAATCAAATCAAACTGATTCCACAATGCCGGTCTTGGTCCTATTATGCTCATTTCACCCTTAATAATATTTATAAGTTGCGGTAATTCATCAAGGCTTGTACTTCTTAATATTTTGCCACTTTTTGTAATGAAATTTTCTGGGTTTTTAAATAAATGAGTTGGCATATCTTTTGGAGTATCACACCTCATAGTTCTAAACTTTAATATCAGAAACTCTTTCTTATTTTTACCTATTCTTCTTTGCTTAAAAAATATCGGTCCAGGCGAATCTATTTTAATTAAAATACTTATTATTAAAAATAAAGGACTTAATAAGATAAGTGCTAATAGTGAAAGTAAAAAATCAACCATTCTTTTTATCATTATATAAATCTTCATATACCAAACCTCCCTCATGAATTCTATATATCTTATCGTTAAGTAATTCAAAATTACTTTAAATACAAGAACCTTCATTAACTAATGAACCTGCATCTATATAAGAAAGGTCACTAATTGTGCACATACTTCTGACAATTGCGCCACTGGAAACATGAACTCCATTTCCTAGTTTACAATCGTGATCAACAACTGCACTTATATTAATAATGCATCCATTTCCTATGCTTGTAGATGTATTAACAACAGCACCTGCCAAAATTACAGTTCCTTCATCTATAGTTGCATATTTACTTATTATTGCTGTAGGGTGAATGATCACAGCTAATTCATAGTTCTCTTCTTTTAATTTATCTATAAGTTCTAATCTAAATTCATTGTTTCCAATAGCAACAATCACATAATTAAACTTATTCCTAAACTTCTTATAATCAGCTATTTTTCCAACAACATTAAAATTCAGAACCTTATTCAAATTATCTCTATCATCCAAAAAAGCAATATCATCCCATATGCCTTGAAGTTCTGCAGCTTCAGCTACAACTCTTCCATGGCCTCCGGCACCTAGTATAAGTAAATTATTTTTCTTCAATTCTAAAAACATCCCCTATAACTTTAAATTAATTATATTTAAATTGAATAATTATTCCATAGTTTACCATTTATTTTTTAAAAAATTTTAGAAATAGTCTCTTCTTCGGCTACTTCTAAAATATAAAGTTTCTATATAAATATCTAAATCTTAATCTTCTGAATAATAGCTATTATAATATTTACTGCTTCCATAACCATATTCTCTAGCATTATCTGGTATCTTATTCTCTACTACCCCTAGTATTTTAGCCCCTACCTTAACTAAAGAATCTTTTGCTTTTAATATGGCAGCTTTCTCAGTAGTTCCATAGGCTGCTACTATTAAAGTTCCATCTATTGAAGGTGATAAAACAAATGTATCAGAAACTACTAAAATAGGTGGTGTATCTATTAGTATTACTTCAAAAGCACCTTTAAGATCTGATAATAGCTTTTTCATATTCTTAGATCCTAACATTTCTGAAGGATTAGGCGGAATAGGCCCACTAGGAATTATCTCAAGATTAGGTACATCTACTCTAAAAATACTTTCCTCTATTGTACTTTCTTTAAGCAATAGTGTTGTTAATCCATGAGTATTAGAAGCACCAAACTTTTTATGTACAGTTGGTTTTCTAAGATCACAATCTATAAGCAATGTTCTTTTACCTGCTTGTGCCATTGCAACTGCTAGGTTGGAAATAACGGTACTTTTTCCTTCACCCGGTCCGCAAGAAGTTACAGCAATAACACTTGACTCCTGATCTACTAGTGAAAACTGAATATTACTTCTTAAAGTTCTGTATGCTTCTGCTACAGATGACTTAGGATCGTTATATATTACTATGTCTTTTATCACGCTTTCCACCTCTTCCCTTTTTGCTCTTAGTATCTATTGCTCTTCCCTTTTTACCCTTAACTTCAATTAACGGTATGTTTCCTATTACAGGTAGTTCTAATAATTTTTCTAACTCATCTGGATCTTTAACAGTATTATCTAGATATTCAAGTAGGAATACTAATCCTAATGAAACAAAAATTCCCAAGACAAATGCTATCCCTATATTTAAAAATGGTTTAGGACTAACTGGTGATGAAGGCAACACTGCATCATCAACTAATTGAACGTTGTCCACATTTTTTATTTTTTTAGTAACAGTCTTTAATGACTTAGCCACTTGATTAGCTATATCTTTAGCTTCATCTGAACTTTTTGACTTAACAGATATAGTTAAAAACTCAGTATCCGCACTGGGACTAGCTGTAATCATATTATTAAGTTCTTCTGGCGTTTTATCTAATTTAAGCTCATTTACTACATCTTCAGCCACTGCTCTAGATTTTGCATATATGCTATATGTTTTAACGAGTTTTTGATACATCAATACATCATTATAATTCTGATTACCAGTATTTTTATCTGTACTTGTTTGATTGTTACCTATATCTACAGATATGCTTGCCTGATAAGTAGGTTTTATAACAAAAAAACTTACTACCCCACTCACAAATACAGCTGCAAGAGTTATTAAAAATATCAGTAGTAATCTCTTTTTAATCAATTGTATATATCCTTGTAATTCCATCTTGTTCCTCCATTTTTTTGCATTCCATCAGTAATTATATCATTTTATATTTATGTTTATAACTTAAAATCACCCAAAATTATTCAAATAACTAATATTTTGTCCATTTTTCTCGTTATTTCACATAATTTCCATAGTTTTTCTAGGCCTAAGGAAATAAACGGTTTGTTAATTATCCTTTGCCTTATATACCATATTATTCCTTAAATACCTCAATAATTATATATGTTTTAAAATTCCTGATTCTATGGTATAAATTTAAAATATAATAATAGTTTATACCACTACTTCAATGTTACAAAAAATTCATAAATCCTTCAAATGTAATTCTTGGTATATAGACTAACATAGTCCCAAGAAAACTTTCATGCTTTAAATTTCAAGTTTTTCTTTAATTATTAGGACTTATTGAAAAAAATATATATTTTCCCTTTATTTTACATACAACCTATGACATAGTATCATATTTATAAAAAAAATAAAATGATATTTTCAAAAATTAAATATATTTTTGAAGATAAAAAGCAAAGGTACCTCCCCTTTGCTTTCATAATATCCATAGAAACTCCACTACATTTTATACTTATCTAGATTTCGCTTCAAACTCTTTATTTTCTTTTAAAAAATCCAAATATTGATTTTGAACTCTTTTTTAGTTCATTTATCTCGGGTAGTTCTATATATTCACCTAATAAAACCTTTTTTTGGTTATTATCTATCCAGGTGCTTAAGCTGGGGTTTATTTCCTCTAGCTTGTCTCTTCCACTTTTAATATTAGTTTTTCTTCTTGAATCATTATGTCCGTCGCTGCCTAGAATATGGATCATATTTCTTTTAGCTAATATCTCTGAAATATCTTTAGGTTCTTTTCCGTACTGTCCCACTAGAGAACCTGCATTAACCTGAAGTAAATATCCTTCTTCTATCCAATCTTCTAGGATATCTATATTATTCATAAGTTTAAGGTTTCTTTCTGGATGAGCAATTATAGGCTTAATACCAAGTATAGATAATTCATAAAGTACATCATTAGAATATCTTGGAATGTCCCGCATAGGAAATTCTATTAGCATATATGGTCCATTATTAATTCCCCATATCTTCTTTTCTTTAAATAACTGAGGTAACTTCAAATCCATATATACCTCAAGGCCAGATACTATGTTAATCTCACTCTTAGCTCTTAACTCTTCAATCTTGCTAGAATATTCTTCAAGACTCACCTCATAATTTCCTAATATAAAATGAGGGGTAGCACATATATATTCCGTTCCTTCTTCTTTAGCATTCTCTATCATGCTAAGAGACATATCTATATCTTTAGCACCATCATCAATCCCATATATAATATGTGAATGAAAGTCTATCATATGTTCCTCCTCCTTATACAAAAGTTCAAGTTCAGATATTGATAGAACTTCTTGTAACTCAAATCATATTTATATTATATCAAATTAATTAGCCATTTTGAATAACTTAAAAGCAATATCATAGCTATAAATTTTAATTATATGTACTATTAAATAGACTTTTTAAGAAGCTTGAAATATATTTAGTTTCATTTTTCTTACTTAATAAGTTCCTCGTAAAGACTCCTTACTTGATTTAAATGATCATCAATTGCACTTTGATCCATCTTTTCAAATTCCTCTGAAGTCCCATTACAAATGTTTGCAGCTAAAATAACCTTATGTAAATTATGTTTTTCAAAAAACTCACATGTCTTTTTCAAATCCGTTCTAAAATCATAAGGAACTACAATTCCTATATCTCCATAAGGATAAATCTCTTTACACTTTTTCAAATTTAATAGAATATTATTATACTCATCTAGATTTTTCTCACTTACATATCTTTTATAATTACTTTCAGGTCCATAAAACTTAACAAAAATTTTAGAATCGTGTATTAATAAAAACCTGACATTTTCTTCAGTAAGCAAATTTCCATTAGTTAATATATTAAAAGAGATTTCATTTCGAAATTTAAGATTACAATAATTCATAATTGTTTTTATTTCCTGAAATTTAAGTAGTGGATCTCCTCCATAAAAAGTAATTATATATTTATTAATAACTTTATTTTGATTAAATCTCTGCATTTTTAGAAAAAAAGTATCCAGCGTTTTTAAAGACAATTTTTTGCTAATTGATTTCGAAGAATTGTATTGCTGTTTACAATGTTTGCACTTTTCTATACACTTGTTAGTTACATTTATCATAAGCTCTACCTTATCTCTACAAATGAAAACTTTAAATCTGTCATCTAAAAGAAAATCTTCTAACAAATATATTTTTTCATTATTTTTAATATTAAAAATCAACTTATTAAGTGTATATAAATTATCTATAACTGCCAAACACCCATTTGGTATTATGTATTTCCCCTGTTCATTCTCACTTAATTCACTATATTCACCCTCAAAATTACCAAGATTACCTTCTCTTGCACTTGTAATAATTTCAGACTTTTTTTTAAGCTCATCTTTTAAAGTTCTAAGCTTTTCTATTGTGAAAGATGAATCTAAACTAACCATATAATTATCCCTCCATAAAATTCCACTTACCTAAAAATTTTTGCATTTTGAGGAAATTTATAAGCTTTTATTATTTATTTCAACTAATTTATCGTCTTTTTTTTACTCTTCTTAACAATATATTCATAAACATCTTAAAAATCCTCACTCTATTGTAATAATTTTACATATTTTTTCGTTTTAATATTGGGAGGTATTATATGGAATATTATTTGTTAACACTAGTAAAGAAAGCAAAATTTAATGATATGAATTCTATAGAAGAGATTATTGGTTTATTCACACCCTTAATAAAAAATAGAACAAAAAGCTTATATATTAAAAATCACGATGAAGATGATTTAATGCAAATTGGACGAATCAGCATAATAAAAGCAATTAATAATTATGACCTTAATAGAGATTCATCATTTATTTCTTATTTAAAAAATACTATTGATAAAAACTACTTTTATGAAATACGCAAAAATACTAAGTGTTTTTATGAAACGAGCATCTACCATGCTATAAAGCATAGTAAGTTCTGCAACAGCTTTTTTGTGTCTGAAGAAAACATTGAAGCTAATTTCTTAGATAAAGAACTACATTATAATCTTACAAAGGCAATCACTTCTCTATCCAATAAAGAAAAAGAGTTAATAGAGTATGTATATTTAAAGAATACATGGGGAGGTCTTACTCGCTATTCAAGAGAAAAGGCATTACCTTATAATGAAGTACTTAACTTAAGAAATAAAACACTGTCAAAATTGAAGAATGCATTAACTCTTTAACCTATTTCCACTTAATTGTAAGTTTTAATTTTATTAAACATTGTGTATAATTATTATGTCAATAAAATCAAATTATAGGGTTTTTTAAGTTCAACTAATAATTTACTCATGCTTGAAAATGTTCAGATACCGACATTTTTAAACAAGAATAAATTAAGTTTTCTATAAAGAACCCTAAATAAAAAGAGGTGAAGAGAATTAATGTTTAAAAATCTAAAGAAAATTTTTTCTTTAATACTAATAGCTTTTTTATTAATTCCTGTTATTAGTGTACAAGCTGTTCCAAAACCAATTCCAATAATTGCTGCTCCAACTGCTTCTCAAAGTCAGATGGAAGCTTGGGCTAAAAATCACGGAGCAACTCAAACTTTTATAAGCTTAGCTAAATTATACTATACCTATGCACCTAGCCATGGAGGTATTGATCCAGTTGTTGCTTATGCTCAAGCAGCAAAAGAAACAGGATTCGGTAATTTTGGCGGTGTTTTGGATGAAAGTTTTAAAAATCCATGTGGTTTGAAAACTACTAAAGGTGGAGATGATACTGATCCTGCTGCCCACCAACGTTTTGCGTCTTGGGATCAAGGTGTAAAGGCTCATTTAGATCATTTAGCTCTATATGCAGGTGCTGATGGATATCCAAAAGCAGATGGACAAACTGATGACCCTAGACATTTTCCTTCTATATATGGCACAGCCGGAAACTCTGTTGCTAACTTAGGAGTAAAATGGGCTCCAAGTTCAACTTATGGAACTGAAATCATTAATTACATTAACGAAATAAACAATAACTTCTATGCAGCAAAAATTTCTCCTTACCGCTTATCTGGTTTAGATAGATTTGCTACTGCTGTACAAATAAGTACTTCAGGCTGGGCTACTTCTGATAATGTAATTCTAGCTTATGGTCTTGATTTCCCTGATGCGCTGTCTGGAGTTTCTTTAGGATATATAAAAAATGCACCTATATTATTAACTGAAAGCAAATCAATTCCTCAAAGTACATTAAATGAAATTTCAAGACTAAAAGCAAAAAATGTATTTATATTAGGAAGTACAGGCGTAATATCTTCTCAAGTGGAAAATACTCTTAAGGCTAAAAAGCTTAATGTGATTCGTCTTTCTGGTAAAGATAGATTTCAAACTGCAGTAGCTATAAGTAATGAAGTTATGAAGAATAATACTACAAAAACAGCTGTTATAGCGACTGGTCTTGATTATCCTGATGCTTTGTCTATAAGCTCGTATGCTGCATTTAATAAGTACCCAATTTTATTTACTCTTACTAATGATCTAAATGTAGATACAAAAAACTTTTTGACTACAAATGGAATTAAGAACGTAATCATTCCTGGTTCTCCTGGAGTAGTTTCAGCCAATGTTGAATCTCAAATAAAACAATTAGGTATATCCGTTACAAGAGTTTATGGTCCAAATAGATATGATACAGCTGTGAATATAGCTAATACTTTTAATACAAGTTTTAAGAGCGGAGTATTTATCACCATAGGAAGTGATTTCCCTGATGGCTTAACTGGTGGTGTACTAGCAGCAAAAAGAAATATGCCAATGCTTCTTGTTGAAAAGAACTCTATTCAGAATAATACACTAAGATATATTAAGTCAAATGGTGATATAAATTTATATGTTTTAGGTAGTTCAGGAGTAATTTCTGATAATTTAATTAACCAAATTAAAAACTAATATGGTCATATAAATAACATATATTTTATTTATACTACCTCCAAAATATGCTATAATTATATATATAAAACAATCATATTTTTGGAGGTGGTATTATGAAAAAATTATTAAACCTAGTATTAGTTTTAATTGTATCCACATTTACTCTCTTTGCATGTACATCTAAAAACGCAACATCTTCTCCAAAACCAAACACAGTAACTCCTGATAGCACAATTGAAAACGTTTCACAAGAGGAGGATATTAAATCAACTACCTCGAATACAGAGACTAATACTCAAGCAAATAATTCTACAGAGATCAAGACCATTTCAATGGAAACCTTTATTATTTATGATGTTAATGCAGACAATATGAACCTAAAAGAAAATTATAAGTATACAATAAATAAAGATTTAGATATATATTCAAAGGTACAAACCATTTCTTCAGAGGTTATGCATAACTACTTTAATGGACTTCCATATTCGGTTGCTTTTAAAGAAATTAATAATAAGTCAATTGTTATTATTAATCTTATAGATGATAAAATACCTACAGATGAGAATAGTTGGTATCAAAAATTTCAAGGTTCTACTGGAGCAAATATTAATTTTAAAAGAATCTCAGAAAACATTCTTCAAAAACAATATTCTGGCAAATGGGTAGATGGTATTGAGATTTTATATAATGGAAAAACTCCTGAATTTGAGCATGTTCCTGAAATGAGTAACATTATTAATAGATAAATGTAACTTAAAAACAAATCATAATAATTTGTTCTAAAAATACAAAGAACCATATCAATTTTCTTAGAGATATTGATATGGTTCTTTCTTTTTATGGTTATTACTTAAATATAACTTTTCTATATAGTATGAAATTCCAAAGTGTTATCATACACATAGTTATAAACTTTGCTATTATGTCAAGCACTCCTAATCTAACCATAAATACAATAGCATTTGTACTAAAAGTAGTATTAGCGATGAACAAAATTATATATAGTACAATGCTTCTATATATATTTGATGAGTTTTTAAATGCCCACCCTCTATTAATAATAAAATTAAAGACTGTTGCTATAAATACTGCAGCAATATTTGATATAGAAAGATCTAGATAAATTATTTTTCTAAAGAAAGTATATAATAGCAATTCAAGTAGTGCTGTAGATCCTCCTACCAATAAATATTTGCCAAATTGCTTCCCCATAGCTTTATTTTTCATAAATGTATTTGTTATTTTACTTCTCATCTAAAAATCCTTTTCCTCGCTTTTTAGCTATAATGTATCTTGGTCTTCCTTTTACCTCGTCATAAATCTTTGAAATATAGATGCCTATTACTCCGAGACTTAACATTATGCATCCCCCTATACCAAGTATTAATATTATCACTGTTGTAAACCCAGTTAAAGCTTTGCCAGTAAATTTCATAATCAATGTCTGAACCGATAACACTACATCAATGACCAGCATAATAAGTCCAAGCCAAGCAACTATATAAAGTGGTGCTGCCGTATAGGAAGTTATCGATTGAATAGCTAGTTTAACTAAGCTTTTAAATGACCACTTAGACATTCCACAAGTTCTTTCCTTTACTTCGAAGGGTATTTGAATACGGTTATACCCCACCCAAGCTGACATTCCTCTAAAGAATGTTATTGACTCATGCATAAGTTTCCAAGATTCAACTACCTTTTTATCTAATAACTTAAAATCGGATGCACTACTTAAGTTTATTTTTGTTGCCTTATTAAATAACTTATAAAAAGTCAAGGCTGCTAGTTTTCCAAATAAAGACTCTTTTCCTCTATTTGATTTTACTCCTTCAACAACATCATATCCTTCTTCTCTCCATAATCTTACCATCTCAGGTATTAATTCTGGTGGATGTTGTAAGTCTGAATCTATTATAACAAATGCATCTCCAGACGCATTTTCTAGTGCTGCACACAACGCAGCCTCTTTACCAAAATTACGACTTAATTCTATAATGGATACATTCTTATAACTTTCATAAAGCTTTTCCATCTCATTGCATGAATTATCCTTAGATCCATCATTTACTAGTATAATTTGATAGTTTATATAATTACCAGACATTATATTCATAACTTTCTCTATATTAGAATATATTTGTTCCCCTTCGTTATATACGGGCATAATTATTGATATCACCAAATCACTCCTTATTTATTCCCGATCATATAACATATTATTCCTATTTTTACATTCTTCTATACATAACTTGTATACATATTACATTATAGTGAAATACTAGTATATATAAAGATATATACTCTCAATTAATCCATATAACTATGAAAGGTTCTACATTTATGAATTATAATTATAATTTCACTAAGATAATAATTTTTAAAAGTAAAAAATATAGTGTTTTATTAGCATTACTAATTCTTATGTTAATTGTTCATCATTATGTTTTCTTATATGCAGATGACCTTTATTACTGCCGTGACGCTTCTGTAGGCCTAAGAAACTTACCTCACTTCATATATGGTGTATTAAATGAAAATGGACGTGTATGGGTTCACTTACTTCTACTTGCAATAGTAAAATACAATGTATTCTTATTTAGAATAATCAATCCAATTATTATTACCCTTACTGCCTTATTGGTTTCTAAAATATGTCTCAATTCAGGAGTAGTTAATAAAGAAAGTACTAAGAACTTCCTTATTGCAACTTCTTGCGCTAATATGTTTTTTATCCTATTACCTATTGAAGTTTCAAATACTACCATTTATTATGCAGCCTGCTCTCTTAACTATCTTGTTCCAACAGCTGTAACAATAATTTATGCATATCTATTATATAATGACTATTTGAAGGATACAGATAAGTATAAATCTAAATGGTGGATTGTACTTTTGGCCTTTTTTGCTGGTTCTTCTACTCAGCAGTCAGGAATGATAGCTATAGGCTTTACTGTGCTTATTCCACTCTATTTTAAAATTTTTAGAGGAATAAGGTTTTCTAAAGGTCTTATTCCATATTATATTTCAGTATTCTTTGGATATTGTTTTGTAACTTATGGTTCTTTTAGAAGAGCACTATTTGAAACAAATACAGGAAAAGGAATGGATATCCCCTTATCAATTGACACCATGTTAAAGACTAATATTTTTGAAGCGCCTGCTGTTAGCTATGTTATAATAATTTGTTTATGCAGTGTGTTTTGGCTTTATCATTATTCAAGTGAAAATAGAGAAACTGATAGTAAAACAATTTTATCAGTAAATAAAGCTTTAGCCTATTTATTATCACTAGGAACATTAGGTTATATTTACTTTGTTTTATACAAAAAATATGAAGTCCATATATTTGCTGGAGAAGGCTCTCGTATGCTAGTTAGATTTGGCTTTATTGCTTTTGCACTAGTATATCTATTAAGTAATTTTTATGTTTCTTTTTTAATTCTTCTAAAAGAACGCTATCCATTTATAACTTTTTGTTGTATTAATGCATTTGGTGCTCAAATTATGCTTCTGTTTGTAGATCCAAGGTTTGCTGGAGATCATAGGATTTTATTTCCTTCACTTTTACTTATGAGTATATTCATAGTTTACTCTTCATTAAAGTTTTACAGTAATAGATTGTTCCTAGCATTTGCATTACTTGCAATTTCACTTGGAACTCATAAGCTATCACTAGCAATTATAGC
Source organism: Clostridium paridis (assembly GCF_016765615.1). Classification (GTDB taxonomy): domain Bacteria; phylum Bacillota; class Clostridia; order Clostridiales; family Clostridiaceae; genus Clostridium_T; species Clostridium_T paridis. The sequence goes on from NZ_JAESWA010000022.1 coordinate 953,026, forward strand.
TTCAATATTGGTTATATTATGTTTTATTCTTTCAATTATTAAAATTAACTTTAAACCACTGAGATTTATAATAGTTTTAGTTTTTCTAGGAATCTCCTTATTTGCTTTTAAAAATACTTATTCTGGATATAATGAAGCCTCCTATGAACAAGTATTTAACATGAATGCAATAAATGAGTATCATAAAAATAATAATGAGGGTGTATTAAGGCTTAAAAAGACACCTCCAACTATATACGGTTATAATGTTTCTAATTGGAATGACATGCCCTACTTTATGAAACAATGCTATAAAATAAATGAAATGACTGTAATTGAATATTATAAATAAGATTAAAGGCAGAGGGGTTTACTTCCCTCTGCCTTTATATTAATTATTCACTATAGTCTAAAATAAACATAACCAGCTTTTTCGAATTCTTTTCTATTGTAAAGTCCTTTTACATCTATTAAAACTGGAGTTCCTTCACCATAGAACTTCTTTATACTTTGTGCATCTAATTCTCTAAATTCACTGTGACTAGTAGCAAACACTACTGCATCTACATTCTTAATGTCATTAAGTTCTAAGGATGATATTCCATATTCTTCTTTTAACTCATTTTTGTCAGCTACTGGGTCAAATGGTAATACATCTATTTCATACTCTTTTAACTCTTTAATAATATCAAATACTTTTGAATTTCTTGTGTCTGGACAATTCTCTTTAAAGGTTAATCCCAATATTGCAACCTTTGCACCCTTTACTTTTTTATCTCCTTTAATTAAGGATTTTACTACATTTTCAGCAACAAAAGCAGCCATTCCATCATTTATTTTTCTTCCAGCTGCTACAAGCTTTGCTTCAACTCCAAATTCTTGAGCTCTATGCACTAAATAGAAAGGATCTACTCCTATACAATGTCCTCCAACTAATCCTGGATTAAACTTTAGGAAGTTCCACTTTGTTCCTGCTGCATCTAATACTGCTCTTGTATCAATTCCCATCTTATTAAATACCATTGAAAGTTCATTTACAAATGCAATATTTACATCTCTTTGAGTGTTTTCTATAAGTTTAGCTGCTTCTGCAACTTTTATACTTTCAGCTCTATATACTCCAGCTTCTATTATAAGTTCGTAAGTTTTTGCAACTACTTCTAAAGTCTCTTCATCCATTCCAGAAACTATTTTAGTTATCTTTTCTAATGTGTGAACTCTATCTCCTGGATTAATTCTCTCTGGTGAATAGCCAATTTTAAAATCTATTCCACATTTTAATCCTGATTCTTCTTCTAAAAGAGGAATACATACTTCTTCAGTAACTCCCGGATAAACTGTAGATTCAAAAACTACTATTGCTCCTTTTGATAAATTTCTTCCTACTGTTTTTGATGCACCAATTACTGGTCTTAAATCTGGTGTGTTATCTTTATTAGTTGGTGTTGGTACTGCTACAACAAAAAATTTAGCTTTTTTAAGCTCTTCTTCATCATAAGTAAACTTGCAGCTGCTTGCTTTTAAAGCATCATTTCCAACCTCATTAGTTACATCGATACCATTATTGTAAAGATCTACTTTTGCTTTATTTACATCAAATCCTATAACATCTACTTCTTTTGCAAATGCTACTGCTAGTGGCATTCCTACATATCCTAATCCTACCACTGCTACTTTTTCTTCTCTTTCAATAATCTTTTGGAATAAATCCATCTTATTATCCCCCTATATGTTAAGCTTTAATTATTTCAGGTTGTTAATAGTTTAAACTATCTCTACAAAACCTACGTTATTATGTCTCTATTTCAACTCATCCTTATTATTATAGTTTATATGTTATATAAATATCAATACTTAGCATAAAAATAGATTAAAATATTACTAACCCCTTATTCTTAGGGGTTTTAATAACATTTTAATCTAATAAACAAAATCTATTTACTTAGAATCCATTTGGATGATTTGAATGCCACTTCCAGGCTGTCTCTATTATATTTTCTAGAGTATTAAATCTTGGCTCCCATCCTAGCTCTTCAACTGCTTTATTAGATGAAGCTATTAAAATAGCTGGGTCTCCAGCCCTTCTTTCAGCAACTTCTGCAGGAATCTCATGCTTAGTAACCTTCCTAGCAACCTCTATAACTTCTTTAACAGAAAAGCCTGTACCATTTCCTAAATTATATATTCTGCTCTCTCCACCACTTTGGAGTCTTTTAAGTGCCAGTAAGTGAGCTGAAGCTAGATCAGACACATGAATATAATCTCTTATACAACTTCCATCAGGCGTATTATAATTATCTCCAAATATCATTATTTTATCTCTTTTTCCTAAAGCTACTTGTAATATTAAAGGAATTAAGTGAGTTTCTGTTTTATGATCTTCTCCAATATCACCACTTACATGAGCTCCTGCAGCATTAAAGTATCTTAAAACAGTATATTTAATACCATAAGCAGTATCACACCACTTAAGAATCTTTTCGACTATGAGTTTAGATTCACCATAAGCATTTGTAGGTAAAGTCTTGTCCCCTTCTAAAATAGGAGTATTTTCTGGTTCTCCATAAGTAGCTGCTGTTGAAGAAAATACTATATTCTTAACTCCATGTTCTTTCATAGTTTCCAAAAGATTAATAGTCCCATAAACGTTATTATTGAAATATTTAAGTGGTTCTACCATACTTTCTCCAACTAGGGAATAGGCTGCAAAATCTATAACTGAGTCTATATTATTTTCATTAAATACCCTATTTAAAAATTCTTTATCTCTTAAATCCCCAGTATATAGCTTTACCCCATTAACCGATTCTTTATGACCAGTCTCTAAGTTATCTACAACTATTACCTCTTTCCCTTCTTCTAATAAATATGCTACCATATGGCTACCAATGTAGCCGGCACCTCCACAAACTAGAATTGCCATTTTAAACCTCCTATTTATCATTAAATTTCTCTATAGCTATACCATTATATCTAATGATCGTGACTGTAATGTGTCTCTAATCATTCTTTTGTAAGTTTTTATAGAAATCTAAAGTTTCTTTAAGTCCATCTTCTAATGTATACTTTGGCCTCCAAGAAGACGAATTTTTTATCTTTTCATAACTCATATAGCTGTTATTTATATCTCCAAATCTTTTTTCTCTATATTCAGCTTTTAACTCTAACCCTGTTAATTTATTAAAAACATCAATTAACTTATTTACTGAAATTTCAATATTGGTCGCTACATTATATATCCCATTATCTAAAGCTTCTAATGCTAGTAAGTTTGCTTTAGCAACATCCTTTACATAGACAAAATCTCTTGTTTGCTCACCATCCCCAAAAATTATAGGGGATTGTCCGCTAAGAAACTTCTCTGAAAAAACTGCAACAACTCCGCCTTCACCATTAGAATCTTGTCTTGGACCATAAACATTTGCATATCTAAATACAGTATAATTTAATCCATATAATCTGTTATATACATCTAAATAATGTTCAACGGTATGTTTTGTAACTCCATATCCACACTGCATATTTAATGGATGATTTTCATCAATAGGGAGATATTTAGGCTCCCCAAATATTGCTGCAGATGCAGGATATATAACTTTTTTCACATCATATTTTCTGCAACATTCTAATAAACTAATTGTTCCTAAAATGTTTATTTCTGCATCCTCAATAGGGTCTTCTATTGAAGTAGGTACTGAAATTTGTGCTGCTTGATGACAAACAACATCAAACTTTTCCTCTTCGAATACTCTCCATAAATCTTTATCCCTTATATCTATCTCAATTAACTTAGCCTTTTTATTTACATTACATTCCTTGCCATGAAACATATTATCTATTACTACAACTTCATGATTATTTTCTATGTACTCATCTACTATGTGTGAGCCTATAAATCCAGCTCCACCTGTCACTAATATCTTCATCAATACCCTCCAAATATCTACAATATATAATTCTCAATCATAATAATTATATCAAACTTTTTGTATTTTTTTAATACTTTACATAAAATTAGAACGACGTGCTTAATTAATTGTACTAAAACTTTCATCTATAGTCCATATGCATAGAGTAAATATAATGATCAATTCAAATATGTTTTTATACATAAGATGCTATCTATATACTAAAATAAAAGTGATGAATCTTAATAATTCACCACCTTCTTATCCTAGCCTGACTTTACATCCATATATTTTTTTCTAATTCGCAAATTCAATGTTCTCATTCTCTTGGTCTTTGGCAACTATTACTGAACCACAAATAATTAACACACTGCAAATAACAGATTTCAATGTTGTTCCTGTTCCTATGAAAATTACTTGGAATATAATAGCCCATACGGAATATGTTATGTTAAGTGCCATAGCCCTTGTTGCTCCTATTTTATTTATTGCAGTATAATATAATAAATAAGAAGTTGTTCCAGCCAACGCCGTTGCTACTATTAGCGCTGTAGTACTTAATGGAATTCCACTCTTTAGTACACTTATTCCTCCCATTGCAGGAATGATTATAACTCCATAAACTAATGCAGATGTTAATTGTCTTACAAATAATGCTTCATCTGGCGCTAGGTCGTCACCTTTCATTCCGTATGCACAGACTACGCATTCTAAACCCCATCCGATAACTGCTAATAATGCAAATGCAAAACCTATCATACTTGCTGAAGACATCCCATCTGAACTATATCCCAATACTAAAATGGCTCCAATACTTAAAGCCAATCCCATAACCCCTTTAATTGAAAGTTTATCTTTCAATATAATAAATGCAAAAAGAGCTCCTACAGCTGGATAAAATGCAGAGATTGAAGCAGTATAAGCTGGCCCAATATATTTTACTGCAAGTAAGTATCCAGTCATTCCAACAGGTCCCCCTAATAAAGCTGCTATAGCTACAACTCCACCATTTTTACTAAATACTTTTTTAATAGAATTTTTCAAATTACCTCTAACTCCATGATATATAATCATCCATATAACTGAAAATAAATCATGTAAAAATGCTGTAAGTAGTGGTGCCAAGAATATTATCTTTTCATCTTTATTAAATATTGCTGCTAATAAAACTACCCCCATTAGTGTTGTGTCTAGCCCCCATGTCATACCAGAAAATATACCTGAAAAGAAACCTTTTTTCCCGTTACTTAAACTATTTTCCATTAACTTAATTCCCCCTTCTACTTATTGCTGCTTATTAGTAATTCATTTAGATTGTTATAATCTTCCAATGTGTCTACTTCAAAAATATCATTAGTACCAATCTTCTCAATATATATTTCTAACTCTTTTAAGTTTTCCCTAACAATATCATCCCAATATAAATTGCTGAAATCTCTTTCTTCAACAGCCTCTTCTAACTTTCTTTTAATATATTCTCCACTTTTCTTAGTCCAGAAAGAAACTCCAGATAAAATATATGCTGATTCTTTAGTTCCTACTTCAATGTCTACAACTCTATTTTTACCATCATGTATAATAATCCATTCATTACTAAAGCCTGTTTTTTTTGCAGAATAGTACTTAGATATTTCAGGATTTGCTTCAAACATATTATTCTTTATATATACATCTGCATCTATAACATATGCATCCTCTAAATACTCTCTAACTAGGTACATTGTATAAATGTTATTATATTTGTTATATTCTTTATTGTGGATTAACTTAACTCCATATTTATCAACTAGATAATTAAATTTATCATTTAAGTATCCTGTTACAACTATAATTTCATCTATTCCTTTTTCTTTTAAAAATTCAATTTGTCTTTCCATCATAGGCTCTCCTAATACCTTAACTAAAGATTTTGGAGTGTCTAGTGTTAATGGCCTTAATCTTGTCCCCATTCCAGCTGCTAATAAAATTGCTCTCATCTTTATTTTCCTTTCTCTATATTCTTGTTAAATTTTCTTTTGCTCTATTAAATCTATCTATTCCATATGATCCAAAGTTATCACCTTTGGCTTCTTTTATAATTGTCCAAATTGACCATAAAAAATCTTGAAGAATCTTATTTATTAAAATTCTTTTTCTATATTTCTCTTTTGGTTCACCGTCAAAATAAAGTCTTAAAAACAACTCTTCTTCATTCTCATTAAAACCTGATTCTAAACTATGTGCAGCCAAGTCCCACATTGGATCATTTAATCCTGAATATTCCCAATCTATTAGATACATTTTAGAATTACTTTTTACAAAATTATCTGGTAACGTATCGTTATGACATGGTTTTAATTCTACATCATTTTCTATTAATATTTCTTTAAGTATCAATACTTTTTGTTTTACTTCATCATAGCCTTCATAAAAAGCCCCTTTATACTTCTTTCCTAAATCCTCATATTTTTCAATCAACACATAAGGATCAAACACATTTTTTATAGGTATTTCTGAGTAATGCAATTTTTTTAATAATCCAATAACAAGTTCCATATTAGCTTCTTTCTTTGCTGTCATAGCTGTTAAAGTATCTGCATTCTCTATATATTTTGATATTTTAACTCCTGTATCAGGATTATGATAGATTAACTTTGAGTCAATACCTAAATCTGCAGCCAAGGATGAGTTATTTTTTTCATCAATTCTATTTATCATTTCTTCAGTACCTTTACCCGCCATCCTTAAAACATAATCCTCATTTTTTACACTTACTTTATAATTTCTATTTGTCATGCCTCCAATAGGAGATATATTTGTAATATCACTTTCTTCTACATTCATAGCTTCTCTTATGCATTCTTTTATGTTTTTTTCCTTAAACTCTAGTTCTTTTCTAGCTATAAGTGGATATATTCTCTTAATTAAGTTTTCATAATCATTTATCTTATCAATATCTGTCCAAACTATATCATTAACCTTTGCATATCCTATATTATAATTTCTTGCTACATCCATAAGTACATATTCATAATTGATATATGGATTCATATTTGACTTCATTTCATTTAGCATTTTTTCATAAACATCAATAGAAATCTTAAGCGCTCCAAGCATTTCTCCATCTATTCTATTAAACATACGCATATCTTTTGAAAGTTTAAATACATGTTCTTCTTTTATCTGAACAAATGCTTCATCTCCGCTACCACTTTCATTAGTTATAAGCATACAATCCCTTTTTTCATTATCAAGTAGTTCTTGTAATGCTCTCTCTTCAATTATTAAATCATCTTCAATCAAAAGAAAATCTTCGTTTATATATTCTTTTGCCATCATTAATGAGTGCATACTACCTGTCCACTTGTATTTATCATTTTCAACTATTTTAAAGCTACTATTTCCTTCAAATTCATCAAAATACTCTTTTTGATAGCCTGCAACTATTATAAATTCCTCAATTCCTAAGTTTCTTAAAATATTTATTGTTCTATCTATTATCTTGTTATCTTCTAAATCCATTAAACATACTGGTTTCTCAAAGTTTTTTTTCTCACCTGCAGCTAATATTATTGCTTTCTTAATGATATTTTTTTCTTTTTTATGCTGAATATTTAATTTTTTATCTTTTTGATGGCTTAGGTAATTTTCTAGTTCATTTATACCTAATGTAGTAAGTTTATATGTATATTCTTTTCCATCTTTAACAATACTAATATGATTACTCTTCTCTAATTCATTAAGCAACATATTTACTTTCCCTAAAGAAATATCAAGAACTTTTGAAATATCTCTTTGCTTTAATGTTCTTTCATTATTAATGCATTCTAATATTCTAAAAATTGTATTATCCATTCCTACACCTCTTTGTTCATTTTTTGAACCTCACTATTGATTATGCATTATTTTCATTAACAATTCAAGTGCTTTTTTACATTTTTTTGTAGATAAATAATTAAACTTAAATATTTATGAAATTTTACTGTTTAATCCCTAACAATTAAAAATGCACTTTTATGTTTTGAATCTATTAAATTACTAATAATACTTGAGTAATAATTAAAAATAAAAACGTGAAATACTTCTTAAATAGATATATTTCACGCCTTTTTTAAAATACACATATTCAATTTATTTTTTTAGTTTCACTTTTTTCATAATAAAATCATATATAATACTTAGAACTATTACAGTTAGTAAATAAAATGTCAGCGATACTTTTCCATTAAAATACTTAAAATATGAATATTCTTCTCTAAAAACACCTTCAAATAGATAAACAAAATATGATATTGCCCCAATCTTAATTAAAAAATTAGATTTATAGCCGCAATAGCTAATAAATACCAATGTCATTATAAATATCATTCCCACGGTTAGATTATAAATTATGTACGCTGTGTCGCTGTTTTTCAAATAGTTATAAGTAACTAAAACTAAAATTATACACACTAAAAATTGTAGACTCATTATTATGTTTAAAATTTTCTTTGATTTCAAGAAATCTATAATCTTTTTACTATAAAATCCCCAAAAAACACCTAATGGAAATATAAATGCATGAACATGAAATTGATATTTCATATTATCAAAAGGATTATTATATTTCGTTAAATAGAAGCCTATAGAAACTACAAATAATAAACTTAGCTTTATGTACTTAGGTATTTTAAACTTAAATATTATACCAAATGCAATATACCATAAAATAATAAATTCTATATACCACATAGTAGTGTCTATTAATTTAGTAGGTTCTATTCCCAAAACTGATAGAAATATAAATGTTACCGAGTACTGTTTCCCTTTAATAAATATGTTTATTAGTATCCACATTGATGTAACTATGCTGAACGGAAGAAGTACAGTATGAAATCTTTTTTTGATATAGTTTAAATCAATACCATTTTTTTTATATGACTTTGTAAGTCCAAAACCCGATATAAATAAGAAAAGTACAACGCCTTGAGCTCCTAGTTGATTAACAAACATATTATGTATTCCTACATTTCTAGATAAATGTCCTGCTAAAACCAAGAAAATTCCTAAGCCTTTTATTTCATTAGATAGGCTCGGATTAATTTCTAACGCTCCCCCATCAGTTTTCCTAAAAGAGAATATCGTTGTTACTATAAATAATAGTGTATATATTTCGTACGATGTCTTTGGCATATTCCCTCCATATATGGCTCCCTAGTAATACTTTTTATATATTCAATTAAAAATAATACCTATTTTCTTTTTGAACTTATTCCAATTTTATTTAATATAAAATTCTTAAAATAGGAATATTCATCTGTTTTTCTAAATAATATTATAAATATCAAATTCACATATATAGCTGAGAAAATTCCTGTAACTACAAATGTTAAAAAATTTGATTTCAAATTAATAAAACTTGTTATGTAATTAGATGAAAATAGCATGGCTAATGAAATAAATAAATATTTGGCATAATTTATATAATATTCTAATGCATTTGACTTAAATACAAGTTTGTATACTAATATTGGCCTTATCCAAAATATTACTGTCAAACTACTTATTATTGTTCCTAGTATTATTCCCGCAATACCTAAATACCTTCCTAGTATAATACAAGCAACAAAGTTTATTGCTGCTTCAATTAAAGGAAAAAATCTATCATTATGATATATACCAGCAGCTTCTTTAAATCTATCAATAGATGGTCTCATATTTAAAATATAAAAATTAATAAGCATTAATGTTACTATATTCCTATCTAATATAAAATCCTTACCTAGCCATATAATTACGAACTTATTGATCGTATTATATATACAGACTAGACAAAAGCTAACAAGACAAAAATTAAAAAAGTAAACCTTATTAAAAACATCTTTTGTCTTTTCATTATTTGTACTTACAATTAAATTTCCTATACTCGCTACAAGTCCTTCAAATAATTTTGCTATAAGAGAGTTAAAAAAAGTTATAACCATTAGATAATTATTATACAAACCTAAAATATTTAAGTTTGCAAAATATGACATCAACATAGAATCTGTTCCGAATACTACAAACCCTCCAATCTTGTGTAATGATAAAGCTTTAATATTCTTAAAAAGATCTTTTTTAGTTGCAATGTCAATACTTCCTGTGGCGTCAAAAATCACTTTATATCTTTTATTTATAACTTTGTTGATTATAAAATAATAAGTAATATTAAACAGAGTTTCAATTACTAAAAATATTACATATGATCTAAATATATAAAGTATTCCTATTTGTACTATATTTTTTATTACTTTTATTGAACTATCATATTTTGAAATAACGTAATTTTCTTGGTTTACATATAAAATTGGTAGTTTATATGTAAAAAAATAGCTTAATGATGTATTTAATAAATATATTAAAAAATATACTTGAACTTTAGAAATATCCATTTGATCTTTAATAAAAATATTTATAAAAGGCGTAACTGCAAATCCTAATAGGATTACTGCTACACCAGAATAAGTATACATTTTTTTATAAAAACTAATTATCCCCTTAATTAAGCTATAATTTTTTTCCTGTATCGGCTTGTACAATGCGTATATAACTGACCCACCAACGCCTAGTTCAGCTAGATTCAAAAAACTCATAATACTACTAAACAAAGAATTTAACCCGTTGGTATTGTTTCCAAGTGATGAAATAAACATTTTCTTTGTAAAGAATGTTATTATTGATACTAACACAAAGAAAAGTCCATTATATATCATATTTTTAAATGCCTTTTGTGTTCTCATTACTCTATCTCCTATTATAAATAATACTTTTGAATAATATTACTTATATAAATTTCAAATTAATCTAATAGGCATAATTTTATCTTCATATAAAATATTTTAGAACGATTGCTCCTAAACTACTATTTGCAATAAATACATTATATTTTATCTTCCATTTAAAATTAATAGTTCTTAGTGTATACTTTGAATTTAAATTAATTAACTTTAATTTTTTATTTTTAACAATCTCATTAAATTTAGCGATAGTTGAATTTTTTAGTATTCTTTTATAGATACCTAACATTATGTTGTTATAATCGTTATCTATACTTATTAGCAAGCTATCTATATCACTCTTCTTAAAAATTTCCTTTTTTTCTACGTAGTCATAAAAGTTTCTATTTAAGTAAAGTGCATCTAAAAAATGTTCATTGAAGTCTGAATTAATTGCTGATCCATTCCTATTCAGATTTTCAAATCCATTATAAGCAATACTACATACCTTCTCTGAATTTAACAAAGCTTTATTTATAAACTCCATATCTTCACCATATGCATATCCAAATGAATATGTCAGATTATTATTTACTAACAAATCTTTTCTATATAGGCATGTTCCTTGACATATCCATATATATTTCTCTACCTTTAATCTACAAGCCTCAATACCTGAAACTGGTTTCTCTAAAAAAACAAATCCGTCTTTACTATAAGTAGTCTCCAGATAATCATCTTCATCGTAGACTTCCCATCCACAAAAACATATATCGCACTTTTCATCATTTATCTTTTTTACAGCCATTTCAATATAATTAGGTTTAATTCTATCATCTGCATCTAAAAATAAAATAATTTCTCCTTTTGAATAGTTAATCCCATTATTCCTTGCAGCACTAACTCCTTGATTGTCTTGTTCAATCAATCTTATTTTCTCGCTAGTTCTTTGTTTAACTACTTTTGAAGTATTATCTGTAGATCCATCATTTATAATCAATATTTCAATATTTTCATATGTCTGATTTAAAACTGAATCTATACATCTCCCTATATAATTTTCAATATTATATGCTGGTATAATAACACTAACTAACATCTAAATCTCCTAAAATATTTATTATTTCATTGTTGTAGTTAACTAAATTTATAGCAAAATTCCATTAATTGATCTTCTATTAATTTTATATCATTTTCTAGATCGCTATGTTTTTTCCAAACTTGCGTATTTTTTATTGAAATTTCTGGGTTAAAATACTTAAATTTATCTTTATGTTCTTCCGAATTCAAGCTGGTAAATTTATATATAGTATTAATTGCTTCATCATAATTATAAATTAAATCTTCAAATTTAATTCTTAAAACAAAGTCAGAATCATTACTTTCTACATTCTTTCTAAGACTTTTAAACCATTGTATAAAGACATTAACATCCTCAGAAGGTATCCACCCTTCTTTCCAATACTTTTTATTTAATGTATATAAATCTCTTGGATCTCTATCAACACATATTATCTTAATATCCTCAAAATAATTTAAATATCTGTCTGTATTTGTTGGTGGTACTAACTGATCCATTACTATATATTCTGCTTTTTTACTGCTTTCGTCTTTTAAATTGTTCAATATGTCATTAAAATATTCTTTCGTCAATTCATAAAAATTATCAGGATTAGAATAATACATAGTTGATCTTTTATAGTAAGGAATATACTCATACCCACTTTTCTTTAAGAAATATTTATAAATATTTCTTTGGACTTTTGCAGGTAAACTGAACAATAAAAAACGAGACATTGAACTATATCTATTCATATGCCTATGCCAATAACCTTCCCAACTAATTTCAATTAACCCATCTAAGTATTTCTCAGATATTTCATCAAAATTACTAATAAACTCAGAATACTGCTTACTTACTATCTTTAGTAATTTCTTAAATCTAAATATAGCTTCATCAACTTTCAATCTATGATTATCATTTACAAGAAAATGTTCCAAATCTGAAATTCCATCTATTTCATGTGCAATTGAAAATTCATAACTACCTAATGAAACTGTTTTATTAAATTCCTTTAACAAATCTGTTATCGCTGAGGAACCAGTTCCACCAAAACTAGCACATGTTATTATTTTTTTCCCCATATACTCCTCCAATGTAAGCACATCACTTTTGATTCATTCTTTTTATATAAAGCGTTCTTTTCACCCTTTTAATTAATTCATCCCTTGAATATAGGCTTAATACGATAGCTATACCACAATAAAAAGCCTTTAGAAACTTAGATCCTTTAGCCTTATTCTTTAAGCTTTTAGACATATAATATCGTTCTGCTCCAACTTCTGATGATATTAAATCCTTCAGTTTTACGTATATTAATTTGTCATCCTCATTATTAAGTCTTTTTTTATACATCTTCTTAACATAGTAAGCCGCCTTTGATTGCTTGAAAGAATTTGAAATAGATATTCCATTATCTCTTAATCTATATAATAACAACTTATCATCTAAATTATCTATATTATAACCATTGGTCACGACTCTTGTTATAAAATCATAATCTTCTGCATACTTAACTTCTCTGTAGTTTCCCAATTGCTTAAGTATGCTTCTTTTAAACATCCAAGTTGGATGTGCCATCGGATTACAGTAATTTAGCATCACTTTCAAGTTATACTTATTAGTATAAACATTACTTTTTTTATTTATTATATTTTCATTTTCATCTATAAACTCTATTTGACTCCCTACCAAATCCACTTTTGGATTGTTAAGTAAAAACTTTATTTGCTTCTCAAATCTATTTTCTAAACTTATGTCATCTGCATCCATTCTAGCAATATATTCCCCAGTTGCTATTGCTAACGCAGAATTCAGGGATTCAATTAATCCTTTATTTACATCATTATATATAAGTTTTATTCTTTGATCTTTTTGTGCATAACAATTAAGAACATCTTTTATTTCTATGTTTAACGGATTGTCTAGCACTATTATAAATTCAAAATTTCTTTCTGTTTGATTTAAAATTGATTCTATAGATTTTATTAACCAACTTTTTTCTTCATTATAAGTACTCATTATAACTGATATTAATGGTTGTGTCATTGGTGGCCTCCATGCTATTCCTTAACTTCCTTGTATTTCTCACTATATAATATTTTTATCACAGTAAAAAATGGCAACGTAAAAATAAACAAATGATAATTGAATAATCCATTGAAAACTGCCAAGAAAATAAATCCTGATAATATCCACAAATTTATTGTCTTTATACTTTTTAATAATATGACTATATAAAGTAATACTCCTATCAACCCATATGAAAGAAGTACTTGAATAAAATCATTATGAGCCCATATAGCCATCTTGTAATATGTCTCATTTATAAATACAGTAATATCCATTCCACTTCCAAACAATTTTTCAAATATTGTAAACTTGTTAACATAATAATCTATTAGGTAACGCCAAAAAACATTTCGGCCACTAGTAAACCCACCTGCTGTACTTGTTCGTATCGTCTTTTCAATCAAAGGCAAATGTTTAAATAAACCAGTAAGGACAAAAATAACTACTGAAGATAAAATTAATCCTAAATTTATCTTCCAATATTTAATTCTATTTTTAATATCAAATATAAAATTCATGATACCTAACAAAGCTATAATAATTAATGGTGTTCTCGCACCTGTCATGAAAGATAACACTAAAATAATAACTTCGTAAATATATAGATACCACTTACCTGAGTACATTCTGATAATAGTAACAACTGCTAACATAGACATTAAGAAATATCCACATAGATGTGGATTGTCAAAAGTACCTATAAAGTATTTTTCATTTCCCCACCATTTTTCAAAACCAAATCCAGCTATAGCTGATACTACTAATAAAAACATGCATGCGTTCATAATAATATACAAGTACTTAATATTTTTTAGTGTAAAATCTTTAAACCCATTAACTATATTTTTATTGGTTATCAATTGAAACATTGCACAAGTAAATATTAATCTTACTATGGAATTATAGTTTGTATTCCATTTATGATTAAATACGAACTGAAGGAATACAATACCTATTAAAATCAAATTATATATATTATTTTTTGATTTATAATTTAATATTAAATTCATGACTATTACTAGAACCATAAAAATCCCTAAAAAATTAAATGGAACATACTTTTCTAGCATAACAACTGGTAATGATAAGAAAACTGCCCAATATAAATATTGGGGTATAGCACTCTCTAAATAATTTATGTATTTACATAACTTTTCATTGTGGGATTTTATTAAATTAATCACTATATACCTCCACTTTTGTAAGATTTACTTATATGCTTTCGTTAGTTACTACTTTTAATCAATCTAGTATATATTTCGAATAACTTATTTACATTATTCTCAATATTGTAATTTTCACTTACTAATCTATAATTTTCATTACTCATTACACTTCTTAACTTTTCATCGTTCAAAAGTAATAGTATATATTTTTTCAGATCGTTTATATTTCCTGGTTCAATTATAAATCCGTTTTTATAATCTTTAACTACTGTCGGTATACTTCCTACATTTGTAGATATAACCGGCACTCCATAACTCATAGCTTCTAATATAGACATAGGCATTCCTTCATAATATGATGGTAACAAATATATAATAGTATTTTTCAAAATTTCGTCTCTCTTATTATGATCAATCCACCCAAGTACATTAATGTATTGTGAAATACCTAATTCATCAGCTTTTTGTTTCACAACATTAGCATCCCCTGATCCTGCAAAGACAAACTTAACATATGGAAACTCTGAACATACTTCCTTCACAACCTTTAGTATATCAAAAGTTCCTTTATCTTCTTCTAGCCTTGCTAAAAGTGTTATATATGTTGAATCATTTGAGAATTGATTTGTTCCAGGTATATCTATAGCATTATGTAAAACTACTACCTCCGAATCACAATATCCAGATATTTTTTCTTTCCATTCATCACCTAATGCTATTACAACATCACATTTATTTAGTATTTTAGATATATAGTTTCTCTTTTTATCATCGCATTCATTTAAGTAATATTGATGAAATGCACCTCCATGCATATGAAAAACTACCTTTTTACCAAAAATCTTAGATAAAGTTACAAAATAAGATTTTCTAATAAAGCTTCCTCTAGCAGCAGAATGAATATGAACAATATCTATTTTTTTAGTTAATAATACTATAAGTACTCTTAAAAGCGAAATCAGAAAATATGTCATTTTAGTTAATTTATTACCACCAATAGTAGTTGAAATATGCTTTATATTAACCTTATCTTTTAGATTAGATGAATAGTAGTTGTTTATGACAGTTGACATCCCACCTAACACTTTTTTAGGATGTGGCGCAATCATTAGTATATTCATAGTTCGCTCCTAACTACCTATAAAATCTTCAATTAAATTTATGATTCTTTGATTATTAGATATATAAGTTTTATAAGTCTTTGTATTCAAATCTTTAATTGCTCTTTCTAAATCTTTAATATCAACAATTCCTTCTATTAGTCCCATTTCATTAAATTGACTAACTATCTCTACTTGATGATCATCTACATGTTCTTCGTATTTTTTAAGTCTAGCAACTGCTATAACCTTTTTCTCTTTTTTTACAGCTGAAATTATCGCTCCAGTTCCCCCGTGCGTAATTACAATATTTGCTTTATTAATGGAGTTATTAAATTCATCTCTATCCAAAAATTCTTTATACCGGTAATTTTTAGGTTTATAGTCTGAATATCCAATTTGAGCAAATACTTCATCTTCTATTATTCCTTTTTCAACTAATAAATCCACTTCTTCTAACAATCTATTAAATTGAAACTTTTGTGATCCCAATGATATGAAAATCAATATATACCGCCTCCATAAACTGCATTTGGATAGAACTCTTTAAGTTGTTCCCATTGAATAATAAATAAATCAGCAAACTTATATACAATTTTTCCTGATAAGGTTTGTGTACTTATTTTTGCAAACGATTCTATGAAAATCACTTTTTTCCCTTTAAGTTTTCCTAATAAGCATACTGGAACAGTTGATAATGCGCCAGTAGAGATAACAACGTCAGGATTCTCTTTATTTAATATCTTAAATGTTCTATATGTGTTTGCAATAAACTTCAAAACCCATCCAGATTCTTTTCTATTAACTTGTTTCAAATAATAAATATTTTTACTATTTGAAGGTTGATATTGAGTTTTTTCAGTAATTACAAAGCTTTCATTTTTATCCATAATAGGCTTAAGCATCATTAATTGTTCGAAATGTCCACCAGATGAAGCCGTAAAACAAATTTTCATATCACACCTCTAAACTATATCTCGTCGTCCAATTGAGTAGTATTCAACTCCAGATTCTTCTGCATCTTTAAGCTTATAGCAATTTCTTCCATCAAATATTACTGGAGTTTTCATTAATTCTCTATATTCCTTTAATGAAATACTGGTTATAGTATCCCACTCTGTAAATATAAATGCTACATCAGCATCTTTTAAAACCTCTTGAACATCTTCAGAATAATTTATTTTACCTGAAACCTTAGTTTTAAAATTATTTATGCCAATTGGGTCATATACATAAACATTTGCCCCTTCTTCGATAAGCGCTTTTACATTTGGAATTGATGGTGCTTCTCTTAAATCATCTGTTCCTGGTTTAAATGTAACCCCTAATATAGCAACTTTCATGTTTTTAAATCCATTAAATCTTTTTTTCGCTTTCCTAAACAATCTAAATTTTTGATTTTCATTTACTTCTATTGTTGCCTTAACAGTTTTAATCTCGTAACCATTATCCTCGGCTAACCAATGCAATGCTTTAGTATCTTTAGGGAAACATGAACCACCGTAACCTATACCTGCTTTTAAGAATTTATTTCCAATTCTCGGATCGTATGACATACCATTAGTCACATCTTCAATATCTGCTCCTACTAATTCACATACATTTGCTATTTCATTTATAAACGAAATCTTTAGCGCTAAAAAATCGTTTGACGCGTATTTTATCATTTCTGCACTTCGTCTATTTGTAACAACTATTGGTATATTAAATCTTTCATAAATCGTCTTTAAAAGTTCTTCAGATTTTTTACTTTCAACCCCTATAACAATTCTACTTGCTTGTAATGTGTCTTTTATTGCCGTTCCTTGTGATAAAAATTCTGGATTTGATGCAACTTCTACATTTACATCATTTTTAAGATTTTCCCTAATATATTTTTCCACATAATCATTTGTTCCTACAGGTACTGTAGATTTTATTACAACAAGACAATCTTTTTTTATGTTTTGTGCTATCTGTTCTGCTACAGCATATAAATATTCTAAATTAGCTGAACCATCTTCTCTTTCAGGGGTTCCAACCCCTATAAATATAACGTCAGCATCACTATACGCCTGTACAAAATCCGCGGTAAAATTCAGTATCCCTTTCTTATAATTTGATAACAAAATTTCATCTAGTCCTGGTTCATATATTGGCGAAACACCTTTTTTCATTAATTCAACTTTTTCTTCATTTATATCTACACAGGTAACGCTATGGCCTACTTCAGCCAAACACGCTCCAGTTACAAGTCCAACATACCCTGTCCCTGATACAACTATTTTCATATATTCTCTCTCCATTCTAAATACTGCTATCTAGCATTTTCATCCCCTAATAGTACAGAAAATGTTTTACAGATAAGTTTAATATCTAACCAAAAATTTCTTTCTTTTACATACTTCACATCTAGTTTCATCCAATTTCTAAAATCAATACTATTACGTCCCATAACTTGCCAATAACAAGTTAATCCTGGCTTAACATCTAATCTTTCTCTCATCCAAGGTTCAAATTCTTCTACTTCCTTCGGTAAGCTTGGCCTAGGTCCAACTAAACTCATCTCACCTTTTAAAATATTTATCAATTGGGGCAATTCATCGATACTTGTTTTTCTTATAAACTTACCTATTCTAGTTATTCTAGGATCTTCTTTCATTTTAAACATAGGTCCAGACATCTCATTACGTTCAAGTAATTTCACTTTCAATTCCTCAGCATCAACTACCATGCTTCTAAACTTATACATTTTAAATGATTTACCATTTTTCCCTATTCTCAATTGTGAAAATACCACTGGACCTGTAGAATCCAATTTTATTAAAATTGCTACAATAATAAAAATAGGACTCAATATAACTAGTCCAATAAATGAACACACAAAATCCAATATTCTTTTGCTAATATCATACCCTATTCTTCTCTCACTACTATCAACATCTTCACTAATATTATTCAGTTGCATTTTATTCCCCCCAGAATAATTAATAATTATTAATTATTGATATATTCATTTCATTTTATGTGTATTAGTTTTTTTTAAGATTATAATACAAATATGTTTTCCCTATATTATTTATAACTTTTTATTATATGTAAACTTGCTATTTTAAGCTTATACCAGTTATTAAAAACTTGTTTACTTTTAAACAACATTCTATATTCTATCATAATCATATTTCTATTTCAATCATAACAAATTGACCTTTTTTTTATATTATCGACATTATTTTATTGTAGAATAAGAAATATTTTTCGACTTATATATTTTTTTCATCTAAGCTTTAATAAACCCTAAGTTGTTCAAATAATTCTTCAAAATTTAGTCTATAGATATATATATAGGCAAAATATTATTATATTTACTTAAATTCATTATACTATATTTATAATGTTAAAACTATATAAAATTATTGTTAAAAATAAGTGCTTTAAAGCAAAATAAAGAGACTATCCCCTATGGCATAGCCTCTTAAATTTCCTTAGTTACTTTATTTTCCTGCACAATCAGAGCAATACAAATTTCATACAATCAAAGGTTATTCCCACATTTCAAACTAAAGCATAACTCCATTAGAACCTATTTTATGTCCTCCTATAGTTGTATTAACTGCCATTGTACCGTTTGAATAGAAATAATACCAATGATTTGATAGACTTACCCAACCAGTCTTCATCGCTCCGGAAGAAGCAAGATAATACCATTTACCTGATAGTTGTATCCATCCAGTTTTCATTGCCCCAGTTGAATCCATGTAATAGTAAGAATTTCCGACTTTATTCCAACCACTCTTCATTGCTCCAGTATTGTCCATATAATAGAAAGTGCTACCTACTTTAACCCAGCCAGTCTTCATTATTCCGCTAGCATCCATATAATAATAAGTTGTTCCTACTTTTGTCCATCCAGTTTTCATACTTCCACTAGCATCAAAATAATACCACTTAGTATTATTTAATAACCATCCTGTTTTTCTCATCCCTGTAGTTTGATCATAGTAGTTCCATGCACCATAATCTCCCATAACCCAGCCATTTCTATTTATTAGAATTGTATCTGGATCTAACGCATGTGTTGATTGCATCTGACTATCTGAAAGATTAAAGTAATTATAATGTACTGTGTTACCTTGATCTGGAACTGGATCATCCCAAGTAGCATCTACTTGATAATACTTACCATTTATTCTTACTCTGTTCCATGCATGATTAATTTTATGTGAAGGAACTATATCACATTCTATTCCTGCTTTATCCATAAATAACTTCATTGCCTTAGCATAACCTTCACATACAGCTTCATTGTACTTAATTACTCCATATGCAGAATGAGAAGAATTAAAATCATAATCATCATATGATGTATTTTTTACTATATAGTCATGAATAGCCTTCTCTTTTTGTAATTGGCTCATATTATTTGTTATTATAGATGAATAAATTGAATTGACTTTTGCATCAAACTGTTTTTTCTCAACTAGATAGTCATCAGCAGTAAGTAAATAAGTTGGCTCAATTTCAAGTTTTATTACTGTTTCTCCAACCTTTGTTGTATATGCATAAACACGTCCTGCTCCATTAAATAGTTCTGGGTGTTGAAATAGCACTTCAAAGTAAGCTTCCATAGCCAAATTATCATCTTTTGTATAAGACGTTACATCGATACTCTTAGCATTGTTCCTTATTCCAATATAAAGTGCATACTCTAACTTAGGATTTCTTACATACGAAGAGCTTGTACTAAAACTTCTTTCTGAATAATTAGTAATTACAATAGTATTATTCTTTTCTGCTGCAAATGTTGGGCTAGTGCCTAACGCAACCATAGTTATTACGCTTATAAGTGCTAAACTGATTTTTTTGAATAATTTCATTTTTCTCCCCCTTGTATAAATTCATTTTTAAACTTTTACATAATTATGAATATATTATATCAGAATTCCATATTTTCTTAACAATATTTACCCTTTATCCATATCATTGAAATAAGTATATTGAAAAATGACATTTTATCCACATATTATAAATTATATTAAATTTTTCGTTGGTTAATATGGGTTTCTTAACCTCTTTATGAATTTTTTATTAACATATTTTTATATCTTGATATAAAAATGCATACCTAAAATAGATATGCATTTAACTTTTTTTTCATCTCTTTATAAGATTACTTAATCCAAGCTCCATTGGCTCCTAATTTACATCCACCTATAGTTGTATTATATGCCATTTGACCATTTGAATATAAATAATACCAGTTACCAGATACTAGTATCCAACCTGTCTTCATTGCTCCTGAGGCATCCATATAATACCATACTCCTGAAACTTTGTTCCAGCCTGTCTTCATTGCTCCTGTGGCATCCATATAATACCATGCACCTGAAACTTTGTTCCAACCTGTCTTCATTGCTCCTGAGGCATCCATGTAATACCATACTCCTGAAACTTTGTTCCAACCAGTTTTCATTATTCCAGAAGTATCCATGTAATACCATACACCTGAGACTTTACTCCAACCAGTAGTTGCACTGCCATTTACATAATAATACCACTTACCATTAATTAATTTCCATCCACTTATACTATTTATATTTATTATTTTATAAATTCCTGTATATGTACTTTTATCAATTCCTGATACTGTTAAATGATAATCATCATATACATAAACACCGTTCATCCTTGTGTCTACTTGGTACTTCTTAACAGGAACATCATTTTCTATTTTGTATACATATCCATCATTTACATACCATATATTATTATTCACATCAAGAGAGAAAAATAATATAGGTACACTATATGTGGCATTTATAATTGGGTTACCAGAAGCTATTATTTGATTATTTTCAATTTTTACTTTTTGTAACAAATAATTGTATCTATTTGTTACATAGGTATTATAGTTTAAATATATGCCATTTTGGTTCACATATATATATGCCGCATTCCCAATACTTTTTAGAGTTGTACTTAATGGATAATTATGATAGATTCCATCTGCTCCAATAATATTTACGTTATTATTGGCATCTAAATAATAAAAACTATTATTATAAACAACTGATCCATAAGCTAATCTGTTAAAGTCTTGTCCCAAATAATCTGTTGATGATTGTTTTACCTCATATACCTTAGATGAAGAATTGACTACACCTATAATATAATTTGTCACATTATTTTTTACATAACGTATTTTATATCTACTCCACTTTACATCACCCGTTGAGCGAATTGGAATTAAATCCATATATGCAATAGTAATATTGCTATATTTTGTAGTAACTGCATTTTTTTCCAAAACGTATGTACTATCTTGTTCCAAGTTAGAAACTTTTCCTGTCTCTAGATTAAAAATCAGTTCATTGCTTGGATCCACTACTTGATTTTGTGAATATTGAACATACCAAGACAAGTCACTAACATCACTACTAGTACCATTATTATAATATTTTAGTCCAAATTCTGAGTCTAGAAGTGTCTTATCCTTATACTGAATTCCAGTCATGATATACGCTTCACTATAGTCTAAATATTTTGGTACTGTACTTTCTGCTGCATTAATTTTTTTTGCTAATACGTTAATTGGTAGTACTGTAAGTATAAAAATATATAATATCAATATACCTAAAGCTTTTTTTAAGTTTTTCATTTAATTTCCCCCTTTTGTATTTCTTTATCTTAAGCATAACAAAAATATTGTCCTGCAAAAAATAACTTTAATTCAAATATATAATGCCAAAATATATATAAATTTCATTGATAATTACTTTATCTTTGCATAATATAATATCAATACACTATATATTACCTATTTTCAATCTTTCAAAGTATCTTCTAATGTTGCTCCCAATTGATTTTTAAGGTATTTTGTTCTAAAACTTCTAT
The DNA here is from genome assembly GCF_016765615.1 of Clostridium paridis. Lineage (GTDB taxonomy): Bacteria > Bacillota > Clostridia > Clostridiales > Clostridiaceae > Clostridium_T > Clostridium_T paridis. The sequence continues at coordinate 975,898 of NZ_JAESWA010000022.1, forward strand.
TGCCATTTGCTTCTGAATAGATTTTATTCAGAATAGGAAGAATTTTTTCATCATGCTTTATATACTTATATGCTTCCTTATAACTTTGCGAATTATATTTTTCTTCATGTACAAGTTGAATTCTTAATTCCTTACCTTTTGAGTTATTCAACTTTTCATAAACATATGCTAAATTCCATTTTATCAAAACATTTTCTTCATGAGCCTTCAGTCCATTAATCAAAGCTTCTTCTGAAGTCTTTAAGTCTTTTTCACTAAATTCTGAATGAGTATTTTTTATAAACGAATCGCTTCTAATTTGATAAATTCTCCAATCATGAAATAAGTTTATCTCTGATATTTTCTTACTTATATTAAAGTTTTCATATAATACCGATAAGTATGAAACTCTTAATATTGTTTCATTAAAAATAACACCTGTTGAAATAAATATTAGAAGTATAATTGGAATTTTGTATTTAAAACTATATCTTTCCTTTACCAATACCTTATTATCATAGGTTAATGTAAACAATAGCAGTATTATAATAGGTGAATATATGAAATCAAAATCCATCATTGAATGAATAACTATAATTAGCAATAAAAATACCTTATCAAAATCTCGATTTTTATATAATTTAATAAGTGACATTATTATAATTACTGCTAATAATATCCCTCCTACTATTCCAAGTTCAAATGATGTATGTAATATTGAATTATGAATATACTTTATGTCGTAGAATCCACTTTGGATTTTAAATTGTTTATACTGAAAAGTTCCTATTCCATATCCAAATAGCTTGAGATTTTTAATAACATCACTAAATGTTAATAATCTTTCCTGTAAGGAGCCATTGCTGCTACTAATATTTCCTATTCTCTCAAATGTATTTACTTTTAAAAATAAAGTAAAGGAAGTAATTAGAATTATTGAAATACCACACAAAATCTTTGATTTATTAAATCCTTTAAATTCATAAAATAGATATAAAATAAGTGGCAACGCTACTATTCCTAATATTGGTACATATTCAAGCATAACAAATAGTAACAATGAAACTATAAAGGTTTCAAATAAAACATGTTTATATCTTCTAAATTCTATATACAGTATATTTACTACTAATAATATTAATGTTGTTCTAGACCCAGTATATAAAATTGTCAACATATATATGACATTTATAACTTTTCCATATTTATTCTCATTAAACTTGCAATTAATATTTAATAGAATAAGGATTAAAAGTGCATAACTGTTGGCATAGCCTAAGTTCCCATATACCCTAACATTGTAGTAAATTCCTAAGTAAAGAATATATCCAAGTGCAACAACAGCTGTTGCTATTACAGTTATATTAATCATCTTTTTCATTTCCTTAATTCCAGTAATTGTATACATGGACTTAAACACTAGATAATATAGTGGAATTACTATGTAGGTACCCATAGATGCAATTTGATCTATTTTTATTCCATAAATTAAAATACTTATTACACTCCAGCCTAATAATCCCAAGGAAACTAATAGAACTTTTTTATAGATTAATACAGGTTTGTTTTTTAATAAGTAAAATATCCCAAGTAAGATAATTATCCAATTGGATAAATTATCCCCTAAAATAGTTACTGGAATTATTGAAATCAAGACCATAATAATAGTGTTAATAGTTTGCATACGCTCCTCCATCTATACCCAAATGCTTGACTAAAATGTACTAAATACAATTACTAAATCTCTATAATAATACTTCTCAATGGATTCAACTTATGTTAGCATATGGCTAATTTACCATCAATATAAACAATTTGACAAAGTATTATCAATATCGACAACTAAAATTTTACTATTTTTTAATGCAACCTTTTTCTCAATCATACTCTTGATTAATAAATCTTATGGTAAATCCCTCCATTATTCATGTTTTTTTTTTGATTTAACTATAATAAATTTAAAACTTCATGATTTTTTCTTAACATAATATTCACTAAATATCAAAAATAAAAATACTTTATTCATAAAGTTATCCTTAAAATAAAGAATATCTTGTTTTTTACAACGTAATTTAACACAAAAAAACACACAAAAGTCTTTAAAGACTTTTGTGTGTTTTTAAAATTCAAACTATTTTATTAATTATTTTAATTATTTTCTATAGCAGTTGTTCCATCAGTTGAATCAGTTGTTGGTGTAGAATTATCTGCGGGAGCTGGAGTTGTTGCCTGTCTTGCAATTGCTAAAGCATCATCTAAATTAGAATTTAATTTATTTAACGCATCTAATCTTGCTTGAAGTTTTGCAATAACTTTATCCATAGATGCTAATGCATTTGAAAAATCTTTTTTATCAACCTTTTCCTGTGTATCAGCCTCTACAGTGCTTATTCCTGTTGTAGCCTTTACTTCATCGCTTGAAGTATTAAGTACAGCTGCCTTTGCTAATAAATCATTTAGCATATCTTCTGGAAGTGTTTTATTTCCTGCTTTTATGTCTTCTAATATAGCATTTAATTCTTCTGTCTTCCCCTCAATTTGTTGTCTAACTTGAATTGTTTGTTGTCTGATTTGTTTCATTGTTTCATGCTTAGCTTTCATTGCTGTTTTGAATTCACTAATCTGTTGTTTCTTTTCATCTTTTTTTGCTTGATTAGCTTCTTTTTTAGCTGAGCCATTGTTTTGTTTTGCTTCATTATCTGTAGCATTAGTTGATTGTTTTTTGTCCTGACTTACTACATTTGCTTTGTTAGCTCCTGTATTTTCTGGTTTTCCTTTAGCATAAACTGCTGTTGAAGTTAACATTACTCCTGAAATTACTAATGCGGCTAATCTTGTTTTATTCATAATACTTTCCCCCTAAAATTAATTTGCTGAATCTAAATTTATATCTTTAACATCATCAAGTGAATTTAAAGATTCTTTTATATTACTAATTGCTGAATCTAATTTATTATTAACCTTAGCCTTTTGAGCTGGGGTTAACTCCTTAACTGTACCTGGCTTAACGGTTTTAACATTACCATTTGTACTAGCTGATTTATCTGTAGCCTCACCTGCAGAAGTTTTAACTGATGCTGAACTACTATCTGTTCCATTGGAGGTTACATTGTTCTTATTTCCACAACCAGCTAAAACGAGACTAGAAATAATTACAATTAACAATAATACCTTCTTCATAACTTCCTCCTTATCTGCCTTATGTTAATATATACGAAGAACATATTTATTTTCTTGGGGTATTTATAGAATTTTTTTAATATTTAATCAACAAACTTTTTTTGCAATATAAAAAGCGAAAACCACTGGTTTTCGCTTTTCAATATATCTACCTAAAACTATTTTTCTCTTATTGGAGTTCTAGGCGCTCTGTTTTCTATACTACTGTCTATTCTTGATTCATTTTTCCCAAGTTTTCTGGATTGTTTTGAAAATCCTATTTCATTTGCAGTTTCTTCCTGCATCTTCTTAACTTCTTTGTGAGTTTTCTGTCTTGATTTTTTATTATCCTTAGAATTCTTATTATTCTTATGTGACACAACAATACCTCCTATAATTATTTATAGGTTTATTGTTTCAATAAATAAATTGAGCTATTCTAGGAAATTCTAGGAATGGTCATTAATAATCTTATATCTCATTGAATCCAATAAGTTTAATACCATTATCTTTTATATATTCTTTAATTGAACTAGAAGTTAACACTTCAAATTCTTTAGCTCTGTTTGTATTATAGGAAGTTGCCTTAATTAAGTCTTCATCTACATAAGCTGGATGGCACATTATCTCTAAAGTTTCATCCTCATCAGCATTTTCCAATAATTTAATTAAAAATTCTTTTGTTGTATTATCTCCATAAAAATCTATTGAGGTACTATTTGTTGTTTTAACACCTTTTTCAATATAATACTCATAATCTTTTGAATATACACATCTAAGAGGTATATTCATCTCCTTTGCTAGCTTTATAACTATGTCTGTAAGCTCCTTATTTAAAACAAAGAAATGATGATGAGCATCTAAATGAGTTGGCTTTAATCCTAATAAAAGCAATTTATTTATCTGCGCTCTAAGCTCTTTTTCAACCTCATCAAAATTAGGTTTCTTTACATTTTCAATTCTTCTGTAAAAATATCCATTATCATCAACTATAGAGCTAACTTCATCTTTTGGCAATATAGGCTTTCCCCAACTTAAAGTTAGATGGATTCCTATATTAGTTATCCCTCTTTTTTCAGCTTCTTTTAAGGCTTCTTCAATATATAAACCATTTGCCATAGCTGTAGTTTCTGTTACTATTCCATTCTCCATGGAATCTAATATTCCTAAAGAGACTCCTTTGGTTATACCAAAATCATCTGCATTTATTATAATATTTTTCATAATACCACTTCCTACAAATTACTCTTCAGTCATTTCTTCCTTATCTACAACTACTTCTTCAGTATCAACTTCTGTATTTGCAGACTTTCTATTAGTTCCATTTCTTCTATCCATCAATGCTTGCAATTCATTTTCAAGTGATTTTACGAAATAATCAAATCTTCTTTTAATTCTTTTCTTAAAAAGATATTTTGTCATAAATACATTTACCGTTGAAAAAATACCATTTGCACCTTCACTCTCTATTAGTACAAGTTTAGTTTTATTTTCATCTAGTGCTGTGAACTCATATCTTGATATATATACTAGAGAACCACTGCTATTGTTGCTTCTAATTTCATATACTTCATTTTTTATATAATCAGTTATCTCTACAGTCATTGTTCCAGTTTTTGAAGAATAAGCACCAACTTGCTTTGTTACCGTAGCTCCTATTGGGTCTTTTTCATTAAATCCTGGGAAATCTCTTTTTGCTGTTTTTGCAAAAATACTGAATACATCTTTTACTGAATAATCTAATATTACTTCACTTTCATGTAAGCTCATGTTTTACCCCCTAAGCTATTTTGTTTATGATTTTAAATTTTTGCACAATAAGAATAAAATTCTTTAAACCACTAAGTGGTACTTTTTACCCTATAAATATTATACTTATTTATGTAATTATTTTCAACGTATTTAGCCAACTAATCCATAAAAAAAACAGAAACTCATCGTTTCTGCTTTTAAATCACTACAAACAGACACTCTATGAGTTAATCTTCTGCTTGTAATATCTTACCCATGTATATATACTTTTTATTAAACTTAATTCTTAAACTTCTTTCGTATTCTTCTATGATCGGAATCTCTTTAAAATCAACTAAGGAGTATGCCTCACCCTTCTCTCCTGCTCTTCCAACTCTCCCAACTCTATGTAAATACTCTTTAGGGTCTTCTGGAATGTCTACATTAATAACTTGAGTAACACCTTTAATATCTAGGCCTCTTGCTGCTAGATCAGAAGCTACTAACACTTGAACCTTTCCATTTCTAAAGGATTCTAGTGCTCTTTTTCTTTCTTCTTTATCTATATTACCATGAATAGTTGCAGCATTCACTTTATGGAATTTAAGTTTCTCAAGCGCTTCATTAGCATCAAATGCCTTATTAATAAATACTAATATTTTTTTAGCTTTTGAAGCATGAATAAATCTTCTTATGTAATCTATTTTCTTTCTTTGCTCTACTAACACATAGTTATGAGTTATATCTTCATTTACTCTATTTCTTTCCTTTACTCTTATTACCTCAATGTTATCAGCTAAATCCTCAGAAAGGCTTAAAGTAACATTATTTAATGTAGCTGAAAACATTAATACCTGTTTTTGCTTTTGAGTTGCTTTAAAAATGTCCTTAATAATAGGTAAATTCTTTTTGTCTAATAACTTATCTACCTCATCAAGAACTATAGCTTTAATATTTTGTGCTGGTATCTTCTTTTTTCTAATAAGTTCAAGAGCTCTTCCTGGTGAAGCTACTAATATATTAGGTTTATCTTTTAATTTTTCTATTTGCCTTGTTATATTCGCACTACCGATTAATGGAGTAGATGTAATATCAAGATTTGATTCTCTTTTTATTTCTCCAATAGTATTATGTATTTGCATTATAAGTTCATGAGTTGGAGCAAAAATTATACATTGTATTTCTTTCTTTCCCTTATCTAATCTCTGAAGTAAAGGAATTAAATAAGCTAAAGTTTTACCAGTCCCAGTCTCAGATTGAGCTAATATATTTCTTCCTTCTAATGCGATAGGTATGGTCTTTTCTTGTACCTCTGTAGCTTCAACTATTTTAAATTTATTTAATGCTTCAACTAGATTTTTATCTAATTCAAACATATCAAATTTTTTCTTCATTATTATACCTCGTTAATTTTTGATTATTGTGTATACAGGGTTTTTTATATGAAACTTAATTTATTCTTGTTTGAAAATGTCGGTTTCTTGACATTTTCAGGCATGAATAAGTTATTAGTTGAACTTAAAACCCTATACTATATAATACCTTAGTATAGGTTCTATTATCAACTTTTATTAATAATAATAACAAATTTACTTGTTAAAAATAAAATAATCAACTATAATTAAGCTACAAAATACTTTTATTATAAAATTATTTCATTATCAAAGTAAATTTTTAAAAAGGAGTTGTTTTTTGTGGATATAAAGCCATTAAAAATAGGAAATTTAATTGCAAAGCTTCCTATTATACAAGGTGGAATGGGTGTAGGAGTTTCCTCATCTAAACTAGCAGGTGCCGTTGCATCCTGTGGTGGTATCGGGGTAATTTCTGGTGCTCAAATAGGTTATACTGAGGATGACTTTGAAATAGATTCTCTTAAGGCTAATTTAAGAGCTTTAAAAAATCACATAAAAGTTGCTAAAGAAACAGCCAAAGGTGGAATTATAGGTGTAAACCTTATGGTTGCTATGAAAAATTATGAAGAGCATGTTAAGGCTGCTATAGAAGCAGGAGTTGATATAATCATATCTGGTGCTGGACTTCCAACAAATCTTCCCAAAATAGCTAAAGGTTTTAATGTAAAACTTGCTCCTATTGTTTCTTCATTAAAAGGTGCAAACGTAATATTAAAGCTATGGGATAAACATCATGGAGTATCTCCTGATATGGTGGTAGTTGAAGGCCCTAAAGCTGGAGGTCATCTTGGTTTCTCAAAAGATGATTTAGAAGGCGGAAATATTGATTTTGACAAGAGTGTCGTAGATATTATAGAACTTGTTAAAACTTATGAAGAAAAATACAATAAATCAATACCAGTTATTGCAGCTGGAGGAGTTTTTGACGGACATGATATAGCTAAATATCTAAAGCTAGGTGCAAGCGGAGTTCAAATTGCTTCAAGATTTGTTGCTACCGAAGAATGTGATGCTCATATTAATTTTAAAAATGCTTACATAAATAGCAAAAAAGAAGATATTGTTATAGTTAAAAGTCCAGTAGGAATGCCTGGTAGAGCTATAAAAAATGCTTTTGTTGAAAGAGTTAACTTAGAAGGCGAAAAGGTAACTAAATGTTATAACTGTTTAGTTCCATGCGACCCTAAAACAACTCCTTACTGTATAACTAAAGCACTAATTAATGCTGTTAAAGGTGATTTAGATAATGCATTAATATTCTGTGGTGAAAATGCCTATAGAATAAATAAAATGTATACTGTAAGTGAGCTAATGAATGAACTTATTAGCGAAGCTAAACTTTCATAAACGTTAAATAACCCCAGAATACCAAAAGTATTCTGGGGTTATTTTTTCATCATTGAAGTTCAAAAATCATTATATAACTAATTCAAATTACCTATTTCAATTATTTTAGCTCCATCGACCAATTTAATTTTATATATAATTTCTTTCTTTTCATTTTTACTTTGATTATTAATACTTCTGCTTTCATCTGTTTTTACAGTGGCCTGGTATATATTTTCTTCTACCTTTTTAACACTGTCTAGTGAAAAGTCCATTTTTTCTATTTTAGTATTGCTTGCTCTGTAACCTTCTATTAAGGATTTAACATCACTATATGCTTTGCTATCCTTTTCTACAACATCCTTTAAAAAATCAATGTTCAAATCCTTATTATTAACCATGTTCTTAAAAATCATATTAAATGAAGTTATGGATTCTTCAATTAATGCACTATTGTCATTATTAACTTGATCTGATTCTTTATTAGATTCTGGCTTAGCATCATTATTATTTTGCTGTTTATCTTCTTTTTTCTGAGTTTCATTAGACTCATTTTGACCATCAGATTCTTTTTTATTATCTGAAGTATTATTTTTTGCATCATTAGAATTATTAGTGTCTACACTTATATTGCTTTTAGCTTTATTTGATTCATTTTTCTTATTAAAAGTTATGTAAACTATAGAAGAAATTATTACAGCAATTACTACACTGCTTATTACTATCTTTAAGTTTTTATTCATCAACTTTTCTCCTAGTATGATATTTCTCTTTGATAATTTCTTTTAATATCAGCACTCTCGTTATCATATCTATCCTTAACCCCATTGTATATGGAACTTCCAACTGGGTAGGATTTAGCAACCACAGCTAATCTACCATTATATACACTTGTTATAAAATCTGTCATACTTAAGGTTTTATCTATCGGTGCAATAATATTATAGGCTCCTGTTACTCCATGTTGTATTGAGGTAGAAAAAATCATATTCCTTGTTGCGTTATATGCAGCAAGCTTACTAATATCATAACCACTATTTTTTGCTTTATTAATAAATCCATCATAGTAAACACTCTTAGTATAACTAAATTGAAGTGCATAAAACTCATCATAGTTATTAGCTGCTATCTGTTGCCATGCAGCTTTAAAGTTAGTTCCGTAAGTATTTCCATCTGCAATATATGCATTATTTAACAAACTATAAAAAGCCGGTTTAGCTCCTGATAGCCAAGAAATAAATGATGCTAAAGTACCCACGTTAGCTGCAAATTGGAACACCCCACAGGATACTCCTCCTTTATCAGCAGGATTATCTGATATTGCTCCAGGATCGCCATTTGATTCATACTTTCCTGCTATATTTCCAAACATTGAATTATTTCTATCATCTTGTATAAAATCCAAGTAATTAGGAAGGTATCCTGTCACTATAGTGTTATCTGGCTTATACCACTTAAACTGATAAAACCCTCTAGTAAGAGCAACTATTTCAATCAACGTATTGTTTGGTACTTTAATAGAAGTTTTATAATCATTTGACGGTTGAGTTCTTATGTAAACATCTGTGGATGTTACAGCAAGCTTTTCTTTAAATCCAGTTGTATTATTTATAAGTTCTTGACCGAATTTGTTATAAGCTCTTCCATTTGTAATTGACTTTGCCGCATTTACTGCATCAAAAGAGTTTGAGTATTTATTATAAAATTTTTCTCCTTGAAACACATAATACCCACTGTTATTCCAAATTACTTGTCCACCTTTTGTCATTACAACAGAACCATTAATACTGCGTGCTTTTAGTACTGAAGATGCTAAATCACCTGAAGAATAATAAGAAATAACTGAACCACTTGAATTTTTTACTGAATACATTTTAGTATCTAAAACATTACTTAAAATTACCATATCATATATATCTATGATACCATCATTATTATAGTCAAAACTAGAATTGTATGTATTATAGTATTTTTTTAATGCTTCTAGGTCGTTTGAATTAAGTACATTATTTCCATCCACATCATAGTTTATTTGCGCTGCATACACTTTTTGAGCTGTAGGCATTATAATATTAGCTATACCAAAACTTAATAACAGTATCCATACGAATTTCTTTTTCATATTTATCCCTCTTAAAAATATTTTTTATTCCATTTTAAACAACATACTTCATTAATTTAATAATTTAATAAATCTCCTTCTGGACATATAATTATTCTCGGATTTTTACTTGGATCTAATCTTTTCATAACATTTAATAAGTTAGGTTCACTTAATCCAACACATCCCCCAGTTCCTCCACCACTCTTAGGTGATACATGAAGGAATATAGCAGCTCCATCACCTCTCACTGGATTATAATAATTAAAATCTATTGCCATAGCATAATTATACTGCTGCTTATAGTTGATAAGATGTTCTGCTCCATCCAATTCCCATCCTCGATATCCTTCAACCCATCTATTGTAGTATGTATTATTCATATCTGTTACCCAATAACTTTCGCTATCGATATTTCTATAATTATATTTCACTCCCGGATTATTACTATAACCAAATGCGAAGACAAATCCAAAATCTCCAATTGGACTAGTATTAGTATTTTGTTTTCTATTGTACATTAGTCCATTTTCGCCTGTAACTGCTGGCATATCTTTATACACTAGTTTCCATACTCCGTCTTGTTTCTCATAATAATTTGCATTTGCCCTAAATCCATTAGTTGATGGGGCAGTTATAGTTATAATTTGACTGCTTGTATCCGCTGCATATAATTTTTCTACTATCAAGTTTGCTGGAACTAAATTGTATTTTATAGCATTTGATATAACACCTGTACTACCTAATACATATAAAGTGGTATTTCCACTTTCTTTAATGAAGTTTGCCACTTCATTCTTTATATTTTTTCTTTCTACTAATAAAATTGATTCTTTCCTTTTGGCTGCTAAAACCCCTCCAGAAAGTGCATCTGGAAAATCGCTTCCTGTAGCAAGTATTACTCCTTTATTTAGAACATTCTTATAAGTTTTAGCGACATTTAAAGACGTACTATATCTATCAACTCCTGCAATTCTTTCTGAAGTAATCCCTAAAGTTTTTAATTCATTTACTATACTATCTGAAACCACACTAGGTCCACCTGGTATTATTATTTTAGTAATATTCTTATTTTTTATATACTCCTTAGTCCTAGTATTTAATCTCTGTGTTTCTGTATATAAAATAGGGTAATTATTTATCGCAGCATAAGAGCTTATAGAAAGTGCATCTGGGAAATCATATGCTGTTGTTAATATCGCAACTTTTTTATTATACTTGAGTACTTCATTGCTTATATTCATAGATGTTTCAAATCTATCCTTACCCCCTATTCTTGTAACATTATATCCTTTAGCAATTAGACCCTTCTGAATATTATCAGAAATTACTCCATTACTTCCAAGCAAATAGATGTTTTTTGCTTTTAATCTTTTTATCTCATCTAAAGTTGCAGGTGGAATAGATTCTTTATCTGTTAAAAGTATAGGTGCATCTTTAATATAAGCAAAGGGCACTCCAGTAAGCGCATCAGCGAAACCATTGCTATAAGCCAGTACTACATTCTCAGCTTGGGACCATCCCCCCTTGCTTACTTCCACCGCAGTTTCATATCTATTGGCTCCACCGTATCTGACCATATTTACCGATGTCATTGCACTTACATTAAAATTATTTATTATTGTAAACATTAATGTTCCAACAATTATAATAGTAATTTTTCTCATAGTAATTTTCCTCAAATCCTTAATTTATCTTTTAGTTCCAACTTCATATCTCGTTAGTTTGAAATTAAGTTCTTTAATATGGTATTATCAACAACTCCAACTCCACCAAGAACATCAATAGTCTTTACACTACTACTATTTGCACTTACTATACTTTTTGCGTTTTGTGAATCAGCTCTATCTGCTAATAAAATAGGTGAATTTGTGTTTGAAGCTAAAACTGATCCTGCTAGAGCATCTGGGAAATCTAACCCTGTTGCAACATAAACTTGGTTAAAGTTCATTGATGATTTTATATAATTAACTATTAACTTATTAGTATCGTATCTATCTTTTCCACCTAATCTTACACTATTTTTCATATTTCTAATCGCATTATCAGACACTACTCCTGCAGAACCTACTACGTAGGTTTTGGAAATATTTAAGCTCTTAATATAGTTTTCTGTATCTTTAGGCATACTATTTTTTTCTGTTAATATTATAGGTATCCCTTTTAAAGCTGCATAAGAAGCTATTGAAAGTGCATCCGGATAATCCTCTCCTGTTGCTATTACTACTTCATTTACTTTACCCATAACTTTTGCAATCGCTAATGATGTACTATATCTATCTTTTCCATAAATTCTTGAGCAATTATAACCAGAATTCACTAGTTGTTTTTCAATATCCGATGAAACTGCACCACTACTACCTATAATTATTATATTTTTAGGTTTAAGCCTATTAATTTCATTCTTTGTGCTATCATATAGAGTATTTTTTCCAGTTAATAATATTGGTGCATTATACTTCTTAGCCAATGGTGCCGCACTTAATGCATCTGGAAAATCTTCCCCCGTTGCTAAAATTACAGTATCACTTGTGCTTGTCCATCCAGCATTAGATATCTTAACTGCAGTTTTAAATCTATCAACACCTGCAATTCTATTAGGGATCTTTGTTACTGATTTAGCTAAATTATTATGGTCTATTGATATATCACTTGATGCAACAATATTACCACTCTTGTCCTTTGCCAATACTCTGTACTTCGCATTTAAATCCAATATGCCATCTGTTCCATAAGTATTTCCATAATTATAGGTTCCTATTGTAGCAGTTCTTCCAGTTGAATCTTTTGATGTTTTGACCACACCGTAATAAAAATTACTACTAGGATTATTCATATCCCCCTTATAAAAAACAACTGAATAATCTAAATCATCAGTACTATCATCTGCAGAACTTGTCCAATTTAAGGTTACAGTGGACTTAGTTCCTCCCCAAGGATAAGGAAGTGTTGATACATTAGTAACTGTAAGCAGAGGCACAGTTGGTGCCACCTCATTACTTGCCCTTTTACCAGACATACTTACCCAATAGTTATATAAATTATTAGCTTGAGAAGCTAGTGGCAAATATATATTTTCTTGTGGCCATATATTATACATTAAGCTACTCCATGAATAATTAGTTTGATCTCCTGCTATTGTTCTATCCTTTATATCCTTAAATTCATTAATATTTTTACCAGTTATACTTCCATAAAGCTGCTTATAATCTTCTGCTGCCATCTCTGCTGGATCCCATTCATGATATCCTGAGTTAACGCTGCTATAAGAAGATAAATTTCTTGCTTTATTATAACTATTACTATCATCACTAAAAAGCTTTCCTTCTTTTAGTAATAAATAATAGTTTGTAAATTGATGACCATATTCATGAGAAAGTACTCCTGCTAATTCTTGAAATGAAACAGTATCACATCCAAAAAGTTCTATATATCTATCCTTAGCTAACCTTTTTACTCCCCCATTATCTTCATACATACCATGCCATACACCAGCTGTATATGCCCCCATTGGATAATCACTTATTAAATCAATATGTGATAGATAGCTTACTTCCGGTCCAATGGTATTCTTTATTAGCTCGTTGTAAACCGCCTGTACTTTATCTATTGTATTATATGATGATGAATAACTTCTTATTTCCACACCATTAGGCCCTTTATAGGAGCAAATTGGTTGTGTAGTCGCCTTTAAAATATACGCATTTCCTTTTGTTTCATTATCCCATATGACATCATCTTGAACTTTATTATTACTATTAATACTTACTTGTTTATTCTCATGTAGCTCACTTGCAAAAGCTGTTCTTGTGTTTAATATTAAAAATGCTGCTAATGACAAACTATAAATTTTCGTAAATCTTTTCATAAAATCCCTCACCTCTGATTTTAAATGAATCACTAATACTTAAATTATATTATATCAAACTTTCCTTTTCAATTATATGACGTTCCTCATAATTTTTAGACATAAAAAAACAACAGAAATAAATTTCTGTTGTTCTATGGCAGGGGCAGTAGGATTTGAACCCACAACCAATGGTTTTGGAGACCACTACTCTACCGTTGAGCCATACCCCTATATTTAACACAAGACTTATATTATCATACTTTTTTTTAAGATGCAATAGTTTTTTGGCTTAAATATTATAATTGTTTATTTCTTGAACCATATTTTTAAAGCAGAAAGTAATCTTCTGCTTTATCAATTTATAATTTATTAAATAAACTATTATATTTAATTACTTTTATATTTAATTACTTTCCTCTAAAGTTTTCAAGCTGTTATAGGTGTTATTGATGTTTTCTGTTAAGAGATCAGCAAATTCTTTATCCCCATTATATGTGTTTACCTTTATAAATATGGCCCCTTTTGTTATTAATGAGTTTTTATAGCTTTCTATAGTCTCATCTTTTTCATAAAATACTATGAATGGTTTTATATCTTTTTTTTCAGTAATAATCTTACTTACTTTTTCACTGTCTAAAATATCTGATTTAGAATTTAGATATTTGCTATAGTATTCCAAGGTATTATCAGCATAATAAAAAGTTGTACCATTTATTTTTCTTATATTTTCAACATTCTTTGAATTGTCACTTTCAAATTTGCTTACTATATCATTATAATTATCTTCATAATAATTTCTATTATCTAAATCATCAGTTTGCAATTCACTTTTTATATTAAATAATGCTATTTTATAGTTATCAAAATCCATCCAATAATAAGGGATTTGTTTGCCGTCTGAACTTTTCAAGCCCTTTGTACCTCTTGATAAATCAATTATTCCAGTTTTTCCTTTATCAAGATTACTAATAAGCTCTTTAGCCCATGGCTCAAATGCATCGCTTGAATAAACAAACAGATTCATTCTTGAAATATTATTTACTATGTCGTCATTAAATGTATAATTTTTTATCTCTTCTTGACTTTTTAGCAAAAATTCTACATTATGTCTGTCCTTAACCAATTTTTTTATCATAAGATAAGTTGGTTTATTTGACGCCATTATATTTAAATAAGGAGCTCTTTCCTTGCTTGCATGATCAACTTTACTTGATACCACTGTTTGCGGGAAAATAAAAAGTCCTATAAACATTATTAAGTTTATTATAATTAAGGCAAAAGTTACCTTCTTCACTGTTTTCCCTCCTAATAACATATGGTTTTCTAGTATATTCTATAATAATATATGTATAATTTCAATTGATATATACTGGATGTAAGACTTTCTTAACTAATATGTAATATATTACCTTTCATTTTCTCTATAATTTGGATAAAATATAAGCTATAATAATTAAATAAACTATTTGAAAGGAGTCAATTATGGAGTATATTATTGATTCTGTAGAAAAAACTCTATCCCTTGGCGAAAAACTAGGTCAATTAGCTCAAGCGGGAGATGTTTTTTGTTTAACTGGAGACTTAGGTACTGGTAAAACACATATATCCAAAGGATTTGCAAAGGGACTTGGAGTAAATGAGGAAATAACCTCTCCTACTTTTAATATAGTAAATGAATATCATAGTGGTAGAATCCCTTTATTCCA
This sequence comes from Clostridium paridis, assembly GCF_016765615.1. Taxonomy (GTDB): domain Bacteria; phylum Bacillota; class Clostridia; order Clostridiales; family Clostridiaceae; genus Clostridium_T; species Clostridium_T paridis. Next base: position 991,165 of record NZ_JAESWA010000022.1, read on the forward strand.
TTTTGATGTATATAGAGTAAGTGATTCTGATGAAATTATGGCAATTGGGTTTGATGAATATGTTTTCGGGAAAGGTGCTACATTAATAGAATGGGCTAATTACATAGAGGATATACTTCCTGAAGAATTTGTACATATTAATATAAAAAAAGTTCCTGAGCTTGGAGAAAACTATAGAAAGATTAGAATTAAAGCTTTTGGAGGCAGATTTAAAAATTTTGAGGAGAAAATTTTATGAAGATTTTAAGTATTGATTCCTCCACTTCTGTTGCTACTGTCGCACTTTTAGATAGTACAAAAGTTATTGGAGAATATAGTTTAAATGATAAAAAACAGCATTCTATTCTACTTTTGCCAATGATTGATAGATTATTATCCGATAATGAACTATCTGTTAATGATTTAGATGGATTCGTTGTTTCAGAAGGTCCTGGTTCCTTCACTGGTCTTAGAATTGGTCTTTCTACTATAAAAGGGATGAGTCAAGGAATTAAAAAGCCTTATGTTTCAATATCAAACTTAGATGGTCTTGCATACAATGTCATTACATTTAATGGCATCATTTGTCCTGTAATGGATGCATTAAGAGGAAATGTCTATACTGCAATTTACAAGTCAAATAACGGCAATCTAGAAAGATTAAGTGATTACCTTATAATATCTCTTGAGGAATTAGGCAATTTGCTAGATAAATATGATGAATCAGTTATATTTGTAGGTGATGGTACTTATAAATATGAAGAAGAGCTAAAAAACTTAAAAAGTAATGCTCATTTTCCACCTAAACATCTTAATTATACAAGAGCAGCTTCTTTAGGTGAGCTTGGATTAGAAAAATTATTACTTGGCAAAAAGGATGATATAAACAACTCAACCCCTTTATATCTTAGAAAATCTCAAGCTGAAAGAGAGTATGAAAGGAAATTAAGGTTAGACTAATGGAGGATATACCAGAAAATATTGAAATTGTTGAAATGAAATCAGCTCATTTAGCTGATGTTTGCGAAATTGCAATCTTCTCTTTTCCAATACCTTGGAGCTATGATTCTTTTAATAACGAATTAAATAATAAGCTTGCAACTTATATAGTTGCAAAAAAAGATGAAAAAGTAGTTGGTTTTGGTGGCATATGGGTAATCTTTGATGAATCTCATATAACTAATATAGCTGTGCATCCAGATTATCGTAGCTTAGGAATAGGTGATATTTTGATGAAAGAACTTTTAAAAAAATCCTATGACAAAGGCGCAAAAGATATTACCTTAGAAGTTAGACGATCTAATATCGTTGCACAAAACTTATATAAAAAATACGGATTTGCTCAAGATGGAATTAGGAAAAAATATTATCAAGATAATGGCGAAGATGCAATTATTATGTGGAAAAGAGAAATTAAAGAGTAATTAATATTATAAAAATAAGGTCTAGATTTAAATAAAATCTAGACCTCTATTTTTATCTGTATTCTGTTTTTCTAGCTTCACTATTTAATAAAGCTGATACTTGCTTATACAAAAGCAATGTTGGAACTGAAGCTGCTGCTCCTTTTATTAAGTTAAAAGGTAATGTTGCAGTTGCTATAAATGCTCCTAAATCACCTATTGGAACTTTAAATACATTAACATACATTGGTAGTAGTATAAAATAGTTTAGTAAAACTGCAACAACAGTCATTGCAATTACTGAAACAATTAGTCCAATTAAAGCACCACTAAATGTTCTCTTGTATTTATAAATTAATCCTGCTACTAATACCCAAGTTCCTCCAATTGCAAAATTAGCAAATTCTCCGATAAATGCAGATTGGCTTCCTTTTATTAGTGTATATAATATATTCTTAATTAATTCTATTACTACACCTGCTATTGGTCCTAATGCAAATGAACCTATTAAAGCTGGGATATCTGATAAATCAATTTTTAGAAATGGTGGAAAACCTGGTATTGGGAAATCAAAATACATTAGCACAAATGCCAAACCAGCTAGCAATGCTATTTTTATTTGTTTGTTTAATTTGGAATTACTCATTAATAATACGCCTCCTATATTTCTTCGGGGCAATATTAAGATAAACTAAAAAACCCTGAATCAAAACGATTCAGGGCGAAATAAACGTAGTTACCTAAATATTACCTTCTTCCATCCAGACTATACTGTCGGCTTCGGAGTTTCACCGAATCAACCTTAAATTTATAAGGGTCGCGGGCTATACCGCCGGTGGGGAATTACACCCCGCCCTGAAGATATTAATTTTTTCTTACCTTTATTATATAACTTTGTTTTATTTTTGACAAGTCTTTTATATAGGGTTTTAAGTTCAACTATTAACTTATTTATGTAAGTATAAGTTAAGTTTCCTATCAAAAACCCTATATTATTAATCCACATCTTTCATTGTTAATGATATTCTCTTTCTTTTCTCATCAACTTCTAAAATTTTAACCTTAATAATATCTCCTAATTTTACTACATCAAGTGGATGATTTATTCTTCTATTTGCCATTTGTGACTTATGAACCAATCCATCTTGATGCACTCCAATATCAACAAATGCTCCAAAATCTGAAACATTTCTTACTGTTCCCATCAGTTCCATTCCTGGTTTTAAATCCTTAAGGTCAATAACTCCTGATTTGAATATTGGTTTTGGTAGTTCTTCTCTCGGATCTCTACCTGGTTTTTTAAGTTCTTTAATTATATCTTTTAAGGTAGGTTCCCCAACTTCTAATTTTTCTGCTAATTCTTTTATACCTGCTTTATCAGCTCTTTCATCTATATCAGCTAATTGGCCATTTTTTAATTCATTTTTATTGTATCCTAATTCTGCTATTAGTTTCTTAGCAATTTTATAAGATTCTGGATGTACTGAAGTATTATCTAAAAGTTCTTCACTTTCCATAACTCTTAAGAATCCTGCGCACTGTTCATATGCTTTTTGTCCTAATCTTTTTACCTTAAGTAATTCATTTCTGCTCTTAAACTTACCATTTTCTTCTCTATAAGCCACAATATTTCCTGCTATACTCGAATTAATTCCTGATATATAGCTTAATAATGAAGGGGTAGCAATATTTAAATCTACTCCTACTTTATTAACCGAATCTTCAACTACGCCTTTTAATGATTCATCTAATTTTTTTGGAGTAACATCATGTTGATATTGTCCTACTCCTATTGATTTTGTATCTATCTTAACTAATTCTGCTAGAGGGTCCTGTAATCTTCTTCCTATAGAAATAGCTCCTCTAATAGTAACATCAAGATCTGGATACTCCTTTTGTGCTAACTCTGAAGCTGAGTAAACTGATGCCCCTGCTTCTGAAACTATACAATAAAATAATTCTCTACCAGTCTCATTCTTTATTTCAGTTATCATTCTAGCTATAACTTCTTCCGATTCTCTAGATGCAGTTCCATTCCCTAAGGATATAACTTCTACCCCATGCTTATAAATAAGTCCTTTAAGTGTTTTTATAGTTCCCTCAATATCACTTCTAGGAACTGTTGGATATACAGTAGCCTTCTCTAAGAACTTTCCTGTATCATCTAATACTGCAACTTTACATCCTGTTCTAAAACCTGGATCATAGCCCATTACTACTTTTCCTTTTATAGGCGGCTGCATAAGCAATGCTTTAAGATTTTCCTTGAATATTCTTATTGCTCCCTCTTCACCTTTATCTGTAAGTTCGTTTCTTATTTCTCTTTCAATTGATGGATATATAAGTCTCTTTATGGAATCCTTTATTGCATCTTCTAAATATTTATCAGTAGTTTTATTTCCTTTAAGAATCCTATTTTTAAAATATGTTATTATTTTTTCTTCTGGAGCTACAACCTTTACGCTAAGAATCTTTTCTTTTTCTCCTCTATTAATGGCTAAAATTCTATGTGAAGGTATAAACTTAACTGCTTCAGAATATTCATAATACATTTCATAAGGTGTAGGGCTATCTGATGAGCCTTTTGTCTCTAAAGTACCTTCCCTAAATAAAAATTCTCTAAGCCACTTTCTATAATCTGCATTATCAGAAATTTCTTCAGCAATAATGTCCATTGCACCTTGCACTGCTTCTTCTACAGTATTTACTTGTTTCTCTTCGTCTATATACTTACCTGCCTCATCTAAAACATCTCCACTAAATTCTCCTGTAGAAATTACATCTGCTAGTGGCTTTAATCCCTTTTCTAAGGCAATAGTTGCTCTTGTTCTCTTTTTAGGTTTAAATGGTCTATAGATGTCTTCAACCTCTGACTGCGTTTCAGCTTTTAATATTTTGTTTTTCAGTTCCTCAGTTAGGTTTCCACTCTCATCTATTAACCTAATTACATCTGATTTTCTTTCTTCTAAATTTCTTAGATATATTAATCTCTCTTCAAATTTTCTTAATACTTCATCTGTTAATCCACCAGTTTTTTCTTTTCTATATCTAGCAATGAAAGGTACTGTATTACCTCCATCTAATAATTCAATTACACTCTCAACTTGAGGTAAACTTATTCTTAACTCTTTACTTAAAGTTTCTCTAATATTACTCATATGTCCTCCTTAAAATTCTATTCATATATTATTTTAGCTAAATGTAACAAATTATTCAAACTCTTAACATGATATTGTCACAATAGTCCACTATATTTAGAAGCAGTAACCATTCTATAGGGTTTTAAGTTCAACTAATAAATTATTCATGCCTGAAAATGTCCAGAAGCCGCCATTTTCAAACAAGAATAAATTAAGTTTCCTATAAAAACCCTACATCTCAAAATTAAGGAGTGTTATAATGAAAAATAAGAGTATATTAAAGAAAGCTATAATTCCGGCTCTTGTCTTAGGAATTACTGCAAGTATTTTAACTGGCTGTCAATCAAAAAATAATTCAAACAACAATAAGCAAGCTAATGGCAAAGGATATTTTAAGCAAGGTGGGCAAAGAATGGATCCCGAAGAAAGAAAAAAACAAATGCAAACAAATATTGATGCATTAGTTGCTGATGGCATAATAACAAAGGATCAAGGTACTAAGATATTGGAGGCCTTAACTTCAAATACAAGGAATCAGAATGGGCAAGCTAATAATAGTAATCAAGATAACAATAACAATAACAATAATAATAACAATAGTAATAATAATTCTGAGAATGGCAACAAGAATAGACAAAGATTTAACCCATTAAGTAAATTAGTATCTGATGGGGTTATTACTCAAGACCAAGCCGATAAGGTTTTACAAAAGGTTATGGGGAACTTCCAAAGAGGAAATAATCAACCTACAACCTCGTAAACTAACTCCTTGTTTAAAATAAAAAATGGAGGCATTACCTCCATTTTTTAACTTTAAAGAACTAAATAACTTTTCCTGGGTTTAAAATATTCTTAGGATCAAAAGCTTGTTTAATTCCCCTCATAATAATTAAGTTTTCTTCAGGTATTGCTTTTTTAAGATATGGTCTCTTAGCTAATCCAATGCCATGCTCTCCAGAAACTTGTCCTTTTAATTCTCTTCCTTTAGCATACATATCTTCCATAACATCTTGAAGTTTTTTGTTCCATGTTATTTCATCAAGTTCATCCTTCAAAATATATATGTGTAAATTCCCATCTCCAGCATGTCCAAAACTTCTTATTCTTATCTCATGCTTTTCTTCTAGTTGATGTGTATATTTTATAAATTCTGCAACTTTATTTCTTGGAACTACTACATCCACTTCATCCATTTCAGTAGTAGAGGCTTTTATTGCTTCTAGGAAGGCTCCTCTAGCCGACCAAATAGATTCTTGTCTTTCTTCTGTATCAGAAATTAATACATCTAAAGCTCCATTTTCTAAACATATATTAGCTACCTTTTCATAACTAGCTTCTATTTCTTGCTTTGAGTTACCATCAAAAGTTAATAATAAATAAGCATCTGATTGAGAATCTGGGAACTTCTTTCCTAAAAATTCTTCTGCAGCTATTATTGCAGCTCTTTGCATAAATTCGATTGCTGTAGGAATAGTTTTAGATTTTATTATCTTCGGAACTGTTTCTATAGCCCTATCTAAATCAGGAAAAGGTATAAGTAGAGATATTGCTTTTTTAGGTAATGGTAATAATCTTAATATAGCTTTTGTTACAATTCCAAGTGTTCCTTCTGAACCCACTATTAGATCTTTCAATGCATATCCAGAACTATTTTTTACTACTTTTCCTCCTAAATTTACTATTTCTCCATTTGGAAGTACTACTTCTAAACCTCTTACAAAATCTCTTGTTACTCCATATTTTACAGCTCTCATTCCACCAGCATTTGTGCTTATATTACCTCCGATAGTAGCTGTTTTTTCACCTGGGTCTGGTGGATAAAATAAATCAAATTCCTCAACATATTTTGATATTTCCATTAGTAGTACACCAGTTTCTAATGTAAGCGTCAAATTCTCTTCATCAAGCTCAAGTATTTTATTCATTTTAGATAAGTCAATTACTATTCCGCCATGTATTGGGACAGCAGCCCCAACTAATCCTGTTCCTGAGCCCCTTGGGGTAACTGCAATATTATTTTCGTATGCGTATTTCATAACCTTGGATACATCTTCTGTAGTTATAGCTTGAACTACTAAATCGGGCATTTTTTTAACTGCACCTAATTCATCGTGAGAATAATCTTCACCTATATTTTCTTTATATAAAACCCTCTCATCATCATTTATCATTCTTTTTATTTCTAAATAGTCTTGATTTTCAACTTTTTTATATTCCATGATATTATGCCTCCTTAGCTGATTTTATATTTTCAATAAGCTCTGGCACTATTTCATACATATCTCCAACTATTCCATAGTGAGCTACCTCAAATATAGGTGCCTTTTCATCCTTATTTATAGAAAATATAACGTCTGACTTATTCATACCAGCAGTAAATTGTACTGCCCCTGAGACTCCACAAGTTATAATTAATTTTGGTCTTACAGTTCTTCCGCTTAATCCTACCTGCATTTTTGCATCTGCCCAACCTGATTCTATAAGCGGTCTTGTTACTGCAACTTCTCCACCTAAAAGCTCTGCTAATTCTTTTATCATGCTTAAGTCTTTTTGAGATTTAACTCCTCTGCCTGCTACAACTAGCACCTCTGCATCTGATATTCCAATTTCTGCTTCTTTTTTAAATACTTCTAAAACATTAATTGCTGATTTTAACTTTTCTTCACCTATCTTGCAAGATATAATTTCTCCTGTAAATTCTTCATTTCTTTCTGGTGCAACCATAACCTTGTATCTTACTGTTGCTAATTGTGGTCTTGAATTTGGAGTCACTATTTGAGCCATTATGTTTCCACCAAAGGCCGGTCTTATTTGAACAAGATCTGTATTTTCTTTAATATCAAGAATTGTACAATCTGCAGTTAACCCTGTTCTAAATCTAGCTGCTATTCTAGGTGCCAAGCTTCTGCCTACAGTAGTTGCTCCTACCAAAATAGCTGCTGGTTTAACATTGTTTATAAAGTCTTCAAATGCTGCTGAATATGGTTCAATTCTAAATTCCCTTAAGCTATCGTGATCATACACAAAAACCTTATCAACTCCATAATGCAATAATTCTTGTGCTTTATCTTCAACATTATTTCCTATAAATACACAGTATACTTCTTGTTTAATCTTTTCTGCAAGCTCTCTTGCTTTTCCTATTAATTCAAAAGTTACAGGATGTATATCTCCTTCAACATGATCAACATATACTCCTATTCCTTTCCATAGACTCTTGTCAACTTCAGGTTTTTTCTCACCTTCCACATATTCAAATGCACCCTCAGGTCCTTTTTTTACGCACAATCTACACATTTTACAATTAGCATTTATTTCAACTTTATCATTTACTATTTCCATTGCTCCAAAAGGACACATCTTTATTACTTCATTTTTATCATTAATCTTTTCACTATGAACTACTAACTTTGCCATAATATATTCCCCCTATATAAATCTCAATTCCTTAAGAGTTTGTGCCATCTTTTTAACTATTTGTCCACTTTCATCTTTCCACATTTCTCTATGACTATTTACTTCTGGTGGAAATATTCTTTCTACTTGAGTAGGTGATCCATTTAATCCATATTTCATCTCATCTTGATCTTCAAATTCTTTAAGTGAAATCATCTTTATCTCTTTATCTCTTGTTGCAACTTTTCTTTTAAAGGATGGTAACCTTGGTTCATTAATATCTTTTTCTACTGTTATTAGACATGGGAATTTTATTTCTGCTACTTCAATAGTATTAGGCATATCCATCTCAACTATTAACGAATTATCTCTTGCCTCTTTTATCTTTCTAACATTTGATATATGTGGTAATCCAAGATATTCTGCCATCTCTGGTCCTACTTGTGCAGTATCTCCATCTGTAGTTTGCTTTCCGCAAATTATAATATCAAACTCTCCTAATTTTCTTACTCCTTGAGAGATTGTATAAGAGGTTGCTAATACATCTGCTCCTGCAAATTTTCTATCTGATATTATGGTCCCTTCATCAGCTCCCATTGCATAGGCTTCCTTTATAACATCCATTGCTTGAGGTGGCCCCATTGAAATTACTTTTATTACTCCACCTAATTCTTCTTTTAATCTTATTGCTGTTTCTAAGGCATATAAATCATAAGGGTTCATTTTGGTATCTATTCCATCTCTTTTTAATACGCCTGTAACAGGATCTACCTCTACTTTTGATGTTCCTGGAACTTGCTTAATACAAACAATAATATTCATTCTATATCTCCTCCATATAATTAGTATTTATACTCCTATAAGTCTTCCCCCTAGAAAAACTATGAGTCCCAAAACGACTACATAAACTAAACAGAACTTTAAAGTTGAATTTAATATTGTTCCTTCTTTACCACTCAATCCAGTTGCTGCTGTTGCTACTGCAATACTTTGTGGTGAAATCATCTTGCCAGCAGTTGCTCCAACTGTATTTGCTGCTGCTAACCAATATGGATCAAGATTTAATCCTTTAGCTGCTTCAACCTGTAAGCCCCCAAATAAAACATTGGCTGATGTATCTGAACCTGTAACAAAAGTTCCTAAAGCTCCTATGATAGGTGCTATAAGTGGATATAGTGGACCTGTAATTGCTACTAATACTACAGCTATGGATTTAATCATCCCACTATACTGCATTACTTTTGCTAACGCTACTATTGATAATATAGTTATAAAAGAAATACTCATTTGTTTTATTGTTTTAAATAATACCTTGGTAATCTCTTTAAATGAAAATCCTTGAATAAACCCTGCTAAATATGTTGCTATTATAATTAAAGTACCTGGAGCTGTAATCCATTGGAATGTGTAAGGTTTTCCTCCTACCCCATGATAAAGCTTTATTGAAGTTTTAATTGATGCTAAAGGTCCGTTTATTGCTGAAATTAGCGGCGAAGCTAATAATATAAACGAAAATACCAATATGAAAGGCAACCATGCCATTAACCCTTTTTTAAAACCAATGGCCTCTGTATTCTTTTGAGCTTTATCTTTATGAAATATCTTCGCCCAAAGAATTGTTGCTCCCATAGAAACAACTGATCCTAATATTGCCGGAAGTTCTGCTCCTAAATATTTAGCTACTATCACTTGCGGAACTGCAAAAGCTAGTCCAGATACTATAGAAATTCCTAATACTCCATTAATGGCCTTTACACTCTTACCAGTTATCATAACTAATGCAATTGGCACTACAATAATGAGCGCGAATAGTTGCATTGAAACCGCATAAGATAAAGGCGCTACCTGAATTCCAGTTACATTAGCAAGTGTAGATACTGGTAGTCCAACAGCTCCAAACGCAGTTGGTGTTGTATTTGCCATAAGGCATATTACTGCTGCAAATACTGGTTCGAATCCTAAGGCAACCATTATACTTGCTGGTATTGCAACTGCTGTTCCAAATCCTGCTACTGCCTCTAGAAATCCTCCAAATCCCCATGCTAGTATAAGTACCAATATTCTTTTATCTGTAGTTATACTTGTCATGATTTTCTTTATGACATCCATTCCACCCGTATGTAGTGTAAGATTATAAGTAAATACTGCGGCTATTATTACAATCATGATAGGCCATAAACCCATTGCAAACCCTTCTAAGGTTGCACCAAATACATTTGTTATTGAAACTTTCCAAACTAAAACTGCTAATACTATTGTTATAACTAGTGCTATAGGGATTGCTTTATATCCTGGGATCTTTAATTTACCTAAGGATACCATTAGCCATATTATTGGTAATAAGGCTATTAAAAATAATACGTAATTATTCATATACTCCTCCCCCTAATATTGGTTCTACCAATGTTAAAATTGGTCTGACCAATTCTTACAATTATATTGTAAACCTTTTCTCGTATGAATGGAATAATAAATAAAAATAAAACAAGGCTTTTTATTTTTTTTATTAAAAAGCCTTGTTTCAAATACAATATTACTATTTTATCAAAAATACTTATATTTTTTAAATAATTTATTAAAGTGACTGTTAAAAGATTAACTACATTTTGACAGATTGTTTTATTAAAGTATAATGTTTTTCCATTGCTTTAATTATCTTTTCTTCATCTCTGCTTCTTAATGCTAAGTATATACTTTCATGTATTTCTACTAATTTTCTGTCATTCTTAAATAAATCTATAATTTGACTTCTATATTCCTTAATTGATATTTCTATTAATTTCGAAACAACATTTAAAACATTTATTATTAACTTATTTCTGCTTGTAGTTGTAATAAGGTTATGAAATTCTTTATCTAGAATGCTACTTCTTTCCTCACTATCAGTTTCTTTCATTTCGCTTATTATTGCTAGCAACCTATCCATTTCATAGTCCTTTATATTTTTAGCTGCCAATCTACAACATTCTAATTCTAGAACTTCTCTTAATTGAAATATATCCTTTGGACTACTTTCCTGTAGCATAAACATTACTGATAAAGGTTCAAATAACGATGTTGCAAAGTCATCTTTTATATAATTTCCTGCACCTTGTTTGCTTTCAACTAGTCCAATTATTTCTAATGCTCTGATTGCCTCCCTTACAGAAGTTCTTGATACCTTAAGATTTTCAGCAAGTTCTCTTTCTGTTGGAAGTTTATCTCCTTTTTTTAATTCTCTTTTAAATACCATATCTTTTATACTATCTATAACCACTTCATAAGCCTTTGTATTTTTAACTTCCATAATTACTACCCTCTTTTATGTTTTCTTTACATATAGAATACCATATAAAAGATTTACTTCAAAGTTTATGAATAATTAAAAAGTCTATAAATGCTAAAAACGCTAGAAAATTTAAATCTAGCGTTTTTACTCTTAATTATTTTTAATTTTGACTTAAATATGCATTAATAAAATCTTGGATAGCTCCATCCATTACACTATTAACATTGGATGTTTCATAATTAGTTCTATGATCTTTTACCATTGAATAGGGGTGGAATACATATGATCTTATTTGACTTCCCCATCCCATGTCTTTAAGTTCTCCAGTTAAGTCTTCAATCTTTTCTTTATGAGCTCTTTCTTTTAATTCAATTAATTTTGCTTTAAGCATATTCATTGCTGTTTCTCTGTTTTGAATCTGACTTCTTTCATTTTGGCACTGAACTATTATTCCAGTTGGTATATGCGTAATTCTAACAGCCGATTCTGTTTTATTTACGTGCTGCCCACCTGCTCCACTTGCTCTATAGGTATCAGTCTTAAGATCCGTAGGATTTATTTCTATATCTTGTTCCTTCGTAAGTTCTGGCAATACTTCTACTGATGCAAAAGAAGTTTGGCGTTTACCATTTGCATTATATGGAGAAATTCTTACCAATCTATGAATTCCTTTTTCAGCTTTAAGATATCCATATGCAAATTCACCTTCAACTCTTAAGGTTACACTTTTAACTCCTGCTTCATCTCCAGGTAAATAATCTAATGTCTCTAACTTATATCCTCTACTTTCACAGTAACGAGTATACATTCTTAATAGCATTTCTGTCCAGTCATTAGCGTCAGTTCCACCTACTCCTGTATGCAAGGTTAAAATCGCATTATTTCTATCATATTCTCCTGATAAAAGTATTTCTATTTTCAACTTTTCCACTTCATTGTTAAGCATATTAATTTCATTAATAGCCTCTTTTATAGTTTCTTCATCATCTTCTTCTGCTAGTTCGATTAATACTTCTATATCCTCTACTCTAGTAAAAAGTGAATTAAAATATTCTATTTTATCCTTAACTCTTTTAGCTTCTTGAGTTATTTCTCCAGCTTTTGCTATATCATCCCAAAAGCCTTTTTCTTGCATGTTTAATTCTAATTCCTGAAGCTTCTTATTTAAACCTGAAAGGTCAAAGTGAAGCCCCCATTTCCTCTAATATTTCTTTTATGACTTTAAATTTCGAAATAGAATTTTCTAGTTCTAAAATCATTTACATCACCGCTTTCTAACATTATTTATATTATAGAGTTTTAGGTTCAATTAATAACCTACTTATACATCAACAAACAAAGTTTCATAAAAGACACTTTTTCTAACTTATCTCTTAATTCAAAGAAACTCAGCTAAGCTGAGTTTCTTTAACTAATTATTTATCCTTATATACTAGTTCTTCCATGGCAGTTCTTATATTTCTTTCCTGAACCACATGGGCAAAGATCATTTCTTCCAACCTTCTTTTCTTTCTTAACTGGTTGTTTCTTTGCTTCTTCCTCTTCACCACCATGAGAAGCGCCTGTAACTTCTGCAACTCTTTCTCTTTCTGGTGCTTTTTCTACTCTTACATGGAATAACATTCTAACAGTTTCAAGTTTAATATTTTCAATCATTTCATCGAACATATTAGAACCTTCAAATTGATATGCTTGGGTAGGGTCTTGTTGCTTATATGCTCTTAATCCTATACCTTGTTTTAAGTGATCCATGCTATCAATATGATCCATCCACTTTGTATCTACTGCTCTTAATAAAATAATTCTTTCAACTTCCCTCATTTGCTCTTCGCCAAATTCAAGTTCTTTTCCAGCATATATCTCATTAGCTTTTGATAATAGAGCTTCTTTTATTTCCTCATTTGAAAGTTTAGCTAACTCATCTACAGTAAAGGTTCCATGTGGAATGCATATGTCTTCTAAATATACTAAAAGATTCTTCACTTGAGTATCTATATCATCTTCAGCATTAACTAAATGTGCATCTACAGAAGCATGAATAAGTTCTCTAGTCATATCCATAACTTCAGTCTTAACATTCTCACCTTCTAAAACTTCAGCTCTTTGTTTGTAGATAATTTCTCTTTGCATATTCATTACATCATCGTAGCCAAGTAATGTTTTTCTTATATCAAAGTTATTTCCTTCTACTTTCTTTTGAGCATTTTCTATAGATTTTGAAACCATTTTACTTTCTATAGCTTCATCTTCTTTTAGACCAAGTTTATCAACCATTGGAGCAATTCTCTCAGATCCAAATATTCTCATTAAATCATCTTCAAGAGAAATATAGAATCTTGAAGATCCTGGATCCCCTTGACGTCCAGATCTACCTCTTAACTGATTATCTATTCTTCTTGATTCATGTCTTTCAGTACCTATTATTTTTAATCCGCCAAGCTCTGTAACACCTTCACCAAGCTTAATATCAGTACCTCTACCTGCCATGTTAGTTGCTATAGTAACCATTCCTCTTTCACCAGCATGAGTAATGATTTCTGCTTCTTGTTCATGATACTTAGCATTAAGAACTTGATGAGGGATTCCTCTTTTCTTTAATAAAGATGAAAGTAGTTCAGATCTTTCAATACTTACAGTACCAACTAGAACTGGCTGACCTGTCTCATATGTTTCTGCAATCTCTTCAACTACTGCCATAAACTTACCTAGTTCACTTTTATACACTAAATCTGGATGATCCATTCTTGCTATTGGCATATGTGTAGGTATAACTATAACATCTAGACCATAGATTTCTCTAAATTCTATTTCTTCTGTTAATGCAGTACCTGTCATACCAGAAAGTTTTTCATATATTCTAAAGTAGTTTTGGAATGTTATTGTTGCAAGTGTTTTAGATTCTCTTTCTACTTTTACTCCTTCTTTTGCTTCTATTGCTTGATGAAGACCATCAGAGTATCTTCTACCTTCCATAAGTCTTCCTGTAAATTCATCTACTATTATAACTTCTCCATCTTTAACCATGTAATCTTTATCTCTTTTCATTACATAGTTAGCTTTAAGAGCTTGAGTTATATAGTGCTGTAATTCCATATTCTCTGCATCAGCATAGTTTTGCACTTGAAATGCACCTTCTGCCATCTTAACGCCTTCTTCTGTTAACATCGCAGCATTTGCCTTTTCATCAATTGTGTAGTGCTCTTCAAACTTAAGCTTTTTAACAAAGAAATCTGCTATCTTATAAAATTCAGTAGACTTCTCTCCTGCCCCTGAAATAATAAGTGGAGTTCTTGCCTCATCTATTAATATTGAGTCAACCTCATCTACAATAGCAAAGTTTAACTTTCTTTGAACTCTTTCTTCTTTGTAAATTACCATATTATCTCTTAAGTAATCAAAACCAAACTCATTGTTTGTTCCATAAGTTATATCTGAATTATATGCTTCTCTTCTTTGATCATTGTTTAGTTCGTGAACAATAACTCCAGTAGTTAATCCAAGAAATTCATATACATTACTCATCCAGTCTCTATCTCTTTTTGCAAGGTAATCATTAACTGTAACTATATGAACCCCTTTTCCAGTTAAAGCATTTAAATAAGCTGGTAAGGTTGCCACTAATGTTTTACCTTCACCAGTTTTCATTTCTGAAATTCTTCCTTGGTGTAATACGATACCACCAATTAATTGTTCTCTATAATGTTTAAGTCCAATTGTTCTCCAAGCTGCTTCTCTTACTACTGCAAAAGCTTCAGGTAAAATATGATCTAAAGATTCTCCATCTTCTTGTACTCTCTTTTTAAATTCATCAGTTTTAGCTCTAAGTTCTTCATTACTTAGTGCTTCCAGCTCTGGTCCTAATGCATCTATCTTGTCAACTATAGGTTTAATTCTTTTTACTTCCCTATCGCTATAGCTTCCAAAGACTTTACTAATTATCCCCATATTTATCCTCACAATCTTCTATTTATTTTATAATTCTACTTCTATATTATAGCATTGACTACACATTTTGCAAGGTTTTGGTCAATCCAATAATTATTTTATAATTTTTATATCAGAAACTTAAAAACTCAGCTTTCGCTGAGTTTTATTATAAATATAATTTTTTTACGTATGTTTTAAAATTCTGCTTCAATTAAACCATATTGACCATCTTTTCTCTTATATACAACATTCATGTCATTTGTCTCTCCATCTTGATATACAAAGAAATTATGTCCTAATAGTTCCATTTGTAATATAGCTTCTTCAGTTGACATTGGCTTTACATTGAACCTTTTTGTCTTAACAACTTTGAATTCTTGTTCATCTTCTTCTGGAATTGATTCAAAGCTAACATATCTTAGTGAGTCAGCTCCACCATGAGATCTCCTAGAAATTTTTGTTCTTTGTTTTCTAATTTGTCTTTCTAGCTTCTCTTCAACTAAATCTATTGACCTATATAAATCATCTGTTGATTCTTCTCCTCTAAGTATAATTCCATTAAAAGGAATGGTTACTTCGATAGTTTGTCTATTCTTTTGTACACTTAAGGTTGCTCTAGCTTCAACATCTGGATTAAAATACTTTCCTAACTTGGAAATTTTCTTTTCAACAGTGTCTTTTAATGCTTGTGTTAATTCAATATTTTTTGCAATTACAGTTACTTTCATAAGGTCAACCCCCTCTTATACTTTAACTCTTATGTTAAGAATTAAGTACTTGTTTGTTAATATTATTTTACAATTATTTTTACATAATATCAATACGAATTTTCTGAATTTACAGAATATTTAGTGAGTTTAGGTTGTGAAATCTCCTTTTTTCTTGCTTTTTCCCCTTTATAGGACATTTATTTACGTATATTACGATAAATAAAAAAAACAGCCTGTAATAGACTGTTATCTAACATTATATATTGTAATAAAGCTAGTTGACCTGGTTTTTGACCCCACACTCGCCTGCTGGAACTTTTGCTACCCGGAATTAACCTCTCACTACTAGCTCTCTCAATTTAAAAATTGGCAGGACTTACCTCTATACCGCACCATGCTCATTAAAACTTTGTTTAACTTACGTGGATCGTTTCGCCTGCGACTGGCATCGACTTTCAACCACAAACCTAGCTTTATACTCTTTCTATTATAGCTTGCTTTTTGCAATAGTCAATATTTTTACTTCTTTAGCTCCGCTTTTTTTCAATTCTCTAGCACATGATATTACAGTTGCTCCCGTTGTAAAAATATCATCAATAAGAATTATTTTCTTTCCTTTAATATTCTCTATATTATTGGTATAAAAGGCATCTTCTACATTTTTAAAACGTTCCTTTTTTGTAAGCTTTTTTTGTTCTCCTATATTTTTCTTCTTAGCTAACAATGGAGAAGTAGGTATGAAATAATACTTTCCTAGACCTTTTGCCAAGTACAAGCACTGGTTAAACCTTCTTTTTTTCTCCTTATCTTTGCTAAGTGGTACATAAGTTATGACATCACCCTTGATATTCCATTCCTTCATACCTTCTATTAATAAACCTATTAGAAAATCTCCAGTATAAAATTCTCTCTTTTCTTTAAAGTTTATTATTAATGTTTTTAATTCTTTGGTGTAATATACACATGAATAAATAGTATATATATTTTGTCTATATTCTCTTATCTCGGGACTAGTTACTTTTATCAATTTCTTTTTGCATACATTACATATAACTTCCTCTTCTTCTAGTCTCCCACAAATAGAACATTTATCATTTTTAGGATAAATAATTATTAAAAAACATTCAAAAAGGTATTTTAGTATAGCTTTTATTGCTTCTCCCATACTAATTTATTTAACTCTCTTGTTATCTCCTTTGCTTTTTCCATTGACGATGTAATCTCATTTGCCACTAAAATCATCTCGCCAAATTCACTATTTCTATAACCAACTTTTCCACAAAGAAAAACTATTTTTTTATAATCAAACCTACTTTTATGAGCTTTCAATACTATTACATCAATATTCCCAAAGGTTTTTAATGATTCTCCTATATATTCCGTAATTATCATTACTGGCTCTTTTTGATTAGTTATTCTTTTTTCAAATTTTTTTATTTCGTCTTGCTCGCTAAACCTAATAACAGTTACATCTGAAAAAATAGAAATTTTATTTTTATAAAGTTCATAGACTTTATCCGCTGAATCTTTGCTTGGAGTATGGATTACAACTCTTCTTCCATTCTCTTTAAACCACTTAAAATATTCATATAATAAGTAAGGAATATCTTCTTCAAGATTAATTCTTGTTGTTATGAACCTCGGCTCAATCATTGGATAAGAATTAAGAATGCCTCCTAATTCAAGCTTTTGTATATTATTAAATACATTCTCTATTGAATAGATAATAATCTTATTAGTATATCTATATACTCTTTCAATTCTCTCTGTTATCTGTAATTTTGAACAATTTGAAAAGCTAGTTATATCATCATAAATTATTAACTCAATTTCTTCTTTTAATACATCAACATTGGAAGAACTTATAAAATAAAGAACCCCATTTTCTATTGTTCCATTCAATTGTTTTACATAGGAATATCTTATATCACCTAAGTGTTCTTTAATATATTTAACCAGTTCCCAGTTATTGTCATAGCCATTAATTATATAAACAACCTTTTTGTTCTTTTTTAACAAACTAAAAATTATCTCTGAAAATAGGATGGAGCTATTATATGGCCTAGAAATAATATTTAGCATTTTATTTCCTTCTCTGGCATACCATGAATTAATTTTATTTTTAGCAAAGTTCAATTCTTTCAAATTATTTTTTTCTACTTCCATCTTATTATCCTCTCTTGAATATATTCAAGTTATTAGTTTAGTTATTCTACGTATTAATAAAAGCCTCATGAGTAATTATATCTTTAATTCTATATTTTAAAGATGAGAATCTTTCCATAGACTTAGTATTTTCAATCATAAACTTTAAGGCCTTAACTGACCCTACTATAACAACTAATTCTTTAGCCCTTGTTATACCTGTATATAGTAAATTTCTGTTCATTAAAAATGGAGATCCCATATATGAAGGTATTATTATCACAGGAAATTCACTTCCTTGACTTTTGTGAATTGTAATTGAATACGCTAAATCTAGTTCATCTAGAAATATAAAATCATATACAACTTTTCTTTCTTCTTCAAATACTACAGTCAAAGTTTTTTCTTCCTCATCTATTGAATGAATAAATCCCATATCACCATTAAAAACACCTACACCTTCTGGTTCCCCAGCTCCACTTATCCTCTTCCACTTTAAAGTGTAGTTATTCTTAGTTTGCATAACCTTGTCACCAACGCGAAAAACCCCTTCTTTTAATGCCTTTTCTTTCTTATTAAAAGCAGGTGGATTTAATATTTGCTGTAATTGCGTATTTAAATTACTAACACCCAATAATCCTTTTTTCATCGGTGAGAGAATTTGAAGATGCTTAAGCTTATCCCATTCGCTATTAAATTTAGGCAATCTTACATTTACAAGGTCTATTAAAGTTGATAGCACTTTATCTAAGGATTCTTCTTTAATAAAAAAGAAATCCTTATCCCTATCATTTAACAGAGGCATTTCGCCTTGATTTATTTTGTGAGCATTTACTATTATCATACTCTCATTTCCTTGTCTAAATATCTCTTTAAGTCTTATTACTTCCGTAAATTCACTTTCAATTAGGTCTTTAAGTACATTTCCTGGCCCTACTGAAGGCAATTGATCTACGTCTCCAACAAATATTACTCTAGTTCCAACTTTAATAGCCTTTAATAATGAATTCATCACCATTACATCAATCATAGATGCCTCATCTATAATTACTACATCAGCTTCAAGTGGACTAGACTCATCTCTACCAAAAAAACTTCTTTCTTCTTCATCAGAAACACCCATTTCTAATAGCCTGTGGATAGTTTTAGCTTCCTTTCCAGTAGACTCACTCATTCTTTTGGCTGCTCTTCCTGTCGGGGCTCCTAATACTACTTTATATGATGACTTTTCAAAAATACTAATTATACATTTAATTATAGTAGTTTTTCCTGTTCCTGGCCCCCCAGTAATAATTTCTATTCCATTTGTAAATGCCCCCATTATGGCATTTTTTTGCGATGGTGCGAATTTAATATCATTAGCACTTTCAAATCTCGATATTTCATATTCTATATCTGTATTTATTTTTTGGAAGTTTGCAACCGAAAGGGTTAATATTCTTTTAGTTATACCTATTTCACAATAATAATATGGTAGTGTAAAAACACATTCCTTATCCTGTATTTTTTCTAAAATTAACTTTTGTGCTGCACAAGAATTAATTAAATTCTGAGTTATCACATCTTCAGAAACAGTCAAAACTTCTCTTCCCTCTTTTATTAACTTTTCTTTTGGCATATATGTATTTCCATTTGCACAAAATTCATTAATTACATACTTTATTCCGCTCTCTATTCTAAATGGTGAATCTGCCTCAATTCCAATACTTCTAGCAATTTTATCTGCTGTTTTAAATCCTATTCCTGAAATTTCTTCACAAAGCAGGTATGGGTTCTCCTTAACAGCTGCAATAGAATCACTTCCAAGAGTTTTATATATTTTAATACATTGATTGGTAGTAACTCCATGACTTTGAAAAAAAATAATTATATTCTTTAGTTCCTTTTGCTCTTCATATGACTCTTTTATTAGAAGAAACTTTTTCTCTCCAATTCCTTCAATTTCTCTTAATCTATCTATATTCTTGTCTAAAATATCTAAAGACTCTTCACCAAACTTAGCAATAATTTTCTTTGCTGTAATAGGCCCAATTCCATATATTACACCTGAAGATAAATATTTTTCAATTCCTTCAACTGTATTAGGAACTATTTCTTCGCATTCTTCTATCTTTATTTGTCTCCCAAAGCTAGGGTGCAAGACCCACGCTCCTTTTATCTTTAAGTTCTGTCCTTCCTTTATATAAGGTACAACACCTACAGCTGTAAAAGTTGTGGTTCCATTTGAAAGCTTTGCAACCATATATCCATTATCTTCGTTATGAAAAACTATACTTTCCACAACTCCACTTACTTCTTCCATAACATCTCTCCTGCTTAAGTATAACTATAATTTAACTTTTTAACTTATATACTAAGATTATACCACAATTTGTACTATTTAAATCGCTCTTTAATAGTTGACTGAAATAGTATTTGAAGCTATTCTATTTTTAGGGGGTGACATTAATGTTAATTAAAAATGTCAATATAATTTACTTAGATAAAATTGAAAAAGGTTCTGTTCTTATTGAAGACGGAAAAATTAAATCACTAAATCCCTCAAGCTATGATACTAATGAAATAATCGATGGCGAAGGATTATATCTATCTGCTGGCTTTATAGATGTTCATATCCATGGTGCTGGTGGTTATGACACAATGAATGGTACCTTTGAAGCTATAAATGAAATAGCTAAAAATATAGTAAAGCATGGAACAACATCCTTTACTCCAACAACGATGACAGTAGCAGTTGAAGATATTCATAAATCAATGGAAGCAATATCATATGCTAAAACTCATGGTACAGATGGAGCAAATGTCTTAGGTGCTCACTTAGAAGGTCCTTTTATTAGCCCACAAGCTATAGGAGCACAAAATCCAAACTTCTTACAAAGACCATCAGTTGAAACTTATAATAATATGGTTAGTGGATTTGAAGATGCAGTTACTTCTATTACAGTTGCACCTGAAGTTGATGGTGCTCTTGAATTGATATCTTACTTAAATTCTAAAGGCGTAAGAGTTTCAGTTGGCCATACAAAAGCAACTTATAATGAAGTAGTTTCTGGTATCAAGGCTGGAATTTCTCATTCTACTCATTTATTCAATGCAATGACTGGACTACACCATAGAGAACCAGGAGCTATTGGTGCAATTTTTGATACTGATATTACAACTGAAACTATCTCCGATGGAATTCACATTGCTTACCCATCTCTAAGAGTGGCTTACAAAACTAAAACTACTGATAAAGTTTTATTAATTACTGATGCAATGGAAGCTTGTTGTATGCCTGATGGGAAGTACTCATTAGGAGGTCAGCCTGTTTTTGTAAAAGATGGTGCTGCTAGACTTGAAAATGGAGCATTGGCAGGCTCAATCTTAACTCTTGATAAAGCTGTTAAGAATGTTTTTGATAATTCTAATTATCCTTTGTATGAAGTTGTTAAAATGGCTACTTATAATCCAGCTAAACACTGCAAAGTTGATAATAAAAAAGGCTTAATCAAAGAAGGTTTTGATGCAGATTTAGTTTTATTTGATGATAATATTAATATTAAATATTCAATTGTAAACGGAAAAATTATATTTAAAGCATAAAAAAACAAATACCCCCAGAATGTCAATGACATCCTGGGGGTATTTCATTGTAAAAAACTATTACGTTAATTTTTTATTATAGTAAAGCTTTTATTTCTTCAACTCTGTTTAATTCTTCCCATGGAAGGTTTAAATCTGTTCTTCCAAAGTGACCATAAGCAGCAGTTTGCTTAAATATTGGTCTTCTTAAGTCTAGATCTCTTATTATAGCAGCTGGTCTTAAGTCGAAAACCTTATTTATGATTTCTACTATTTTATCATCAGCTATTTTTCCAGTACCAAAAGTATCAACTTCTATAGAAACTGGCTTTGCAACTCCAATTGCATATGCTAATTCTATTTCTAATTTAGTTGCTACGCCTGCAGCAACTAAGTTTTTAGCTACCCATCTAGCAGCATAAGCAGCACTTCTATCAACCTTAGTTGGATCTTTACCTGAGAATGCTCCACCACCGTGTCTTCCGTATCCACCATAGGTATCAACAATAATTTTTCTTCCTGTTAGACCTGAATCTCCTTGTGGTCCTCCAATAACAAATCTTCCAGTTGGATTAATGTAATATTTTGTTTCACTATCTAGTAGTTCAGCAGGTATTACAGCTTTAATTACATGCTCAATCATGTCTTCTTTTATTTGTTCTTGAGTTGCCTCTGGCCCATGTTGTGTTGAAATAACAATTGCATCGATTCTTTTAACTTTATCTCCATCATATTCAACTGTTACTTGAGTCTTTCCATCTGGTCTTAAATATTCTAATGTACCATTCTTTCTTACTTCTGATAATCTTCTTGAAAGTCTATGAGCCATTGCTATAGGTGCAGGCATAAATTCTGGTGTTTCATTTGTTGCAAATCCAAACATCATACCTTGGTCTCCAGCACCTACTGCATCAATCTTGTCCATATCCCCTTCTCTTGATTCAAGAGCCTCATCAACACCTTGTGCTATATCTGAAGATTGTTCATCTATTGTAGTTAATACTGCACATGTTTCGCAGTCAAAGCCAAATTTTGCTCTATCATATCCAATTTCTTTTACTGTTTTTCTTACGATTTTAGGAATGTCCACATAACATGATGTAGATATTTCTCCCATTACCATAACCATTCCTGTAGTAACAGTAGTCTCACAAGCTACTCTTGCATATGGATCTTTAGAGATAATGTCATCTAATATTGAATCCGAAATTTGATCACAGATTTTATCTGGATGTCCTTCTGTAACTGATTCTGAAGTAAATAATCTTTTCATTTTTTTCTCCTTTCATTTAAAACAATACTCAGACTTTATTTTTCAAAAAAATAAAGTCTCCTCGATAAGAAGAGACTAATAATACTATTCTCTCTCTTATCTCGCAGAAATATAAATTCTGCAGGAATTGGCACCTTGTGTAACACACAGGTTGCCGGGTTTCATCGGGCCCTTTCCCTCCGCCTCTCTTGATAAGAGTTATTAAATTTTACGCTATCTGATTTTAACACTTTATATTATATATGTCAATATAAAAAAATCCACATAAAAATTATTTTCAAGATATATTCATTTATAATAAAAAAAGTAGACAAATTGTCTACTTTTGGTGGAGGAGGACGGATTCGAACCATCGAAGCGAAACGCAACAGATTTACAGTCTGCCCCCTTTGGCCACTCGGGAACTCCTCCATAAATGGAGCTGGCAATAGGAATCGAACCTACAACCTGCTGATTACAAGTCAGCTGCTCTACCGTTGAGCCATGCCAGCATATTATTAATTTTATATAGTTATAATGGTGGGCACAACAGGGTTCGAACCTGTGACCCCCTGCTTGTAAGGCAGGTGCTCTCCCAGCTGAGCTATGCGCCCTTATTTGTAAAAAATAATTAATTAATTGGTGGAGGAGGACGGATTCGAACCATCGAAGCGAAACGCAACAGATTTACAGTCTGCCCCCTTTGGCCACTCGGGAACTCCTCCATATTAGTGGAGCTGGCAATAGGAATCGAACCTACAACCTGCTGATTACAAGTCAGCTGCTCTACCGTTGAGCCATGCCAGCATATTATTAATTTTATATAGTTATAATGGTGGGCACAACAGGGTTCGAACCTGTGACCCCCTGCTTGTAAGGCAGGTGCTCTCCCAGCTGAGCTATGCGCCCTTATTATAAAAATGATTAATTAATTGGTGGAGGAGGACGGATTCGAACCATCGAAGCGAAACGCAACAGATTTACAGTCTGCCCCCTTTGGCCACTCGGGAACTCCTCCATATTAATGGAGCTGGCAATAGGAATCGAACCTACAACCTGCTGATTACAAGTCAGCTGCTCTACCGTTGAGCCATGCCAGCATATTATTAATTAATCCTTATACACTTTATTATGAATACTATCTACAAATTATATACTATTCATTGTTTACCTAACTACGTTGACCGACAATGAATAGTATAAGGGGATAACAAATAAGTTTCAACCCCCATATTAACTCATATAGCGAAATTAACTCTTTATTACTCTATTATCCTTTATTATTCTTGTAATATAGCTACTATATCAATAATCTCACATTTCTACAATAAGTTCAAGCTTCAGCATAAAAATTATAAAGCCTAACTTTTAAAATAGCATTTTATGTATCAATGTATTGTTCAATCTTGTCTGTATTTATATATGGATTAAGAATACCCTTAACTTCGTTATATTCATTGGAATTTAATCTACTTTTAAGGATCCTAAAAATCTCTTTTGCGCCATTAACTTCATCGTCAGATGCTAATATTTGTTTAATCCTTGCAAAATCAAAATTAGACAAACGCTTTGCATAAAATAATAACTTAGCTTTACTTGTCAACGACATCTTACTTTCAATTGTACTCTTATCAACTTTAAATATCATTGCTGCAGTTAAAGCATCATCTTCGTTATCTTTTTCTTCTTTATTAGCTTTAGTATTATCTGTATAGTTTTTTTCAGGTGTTACTTCCTCTTTGACAGCTTTGTCATCTTTGTCCTCTTTTTCAGCCTTTTTAACTGGTTCTTCTTGTGCTTTAACATCCTCTTTTTTAGTATCTTGTTTAGTATCTTTTTTAGTATCTGCTACTTTCTTTTCTAAAGATTGCTTATTCACTTGCACAGTGCCACTTTTATCATTTTCGTTATTTAAAGGCTTCAATATAAAATATACACTAATTGCTGTAGCAATAATAACAATTATAATTAGAATTTTTTTATTCATTTAATCACCTCACACTATTAAGTTTTATTGCCACTTTTTTGTGTATTTATACTTTTTTTAATAAATTTAATATTCCCTTCATATATAGTATAGTACCTTTTAAATTTCTACTTAGGTTATACTTTTATTTCTGTTTTAAGAAAGGGGAATTTCTTTGAATAAGGTTAAAGTCTCATATAAAGACCCTATGTCCTATTATGAACTAGCATATTTTTTAAAAGATTATATTAATAATGAAACTATAATAATATGTATAGGTACAGATAAATGTATTGGTGATTGCCTTGGTCCAATGGTTGGAACCCTATTAATTGATACCTTACTTCCTATCCCTGTATATGGAACCTTAAACTCACCTATTCACGCATTAAATATAGACGACAAGCTTCAGGAGATATATCTAAAGCACCCTAACGCCTTGATTATAGGTATTGACGCCTGCCTTGGTGATACTGATTCTGTGGGTGAGATACACGTGAGAGATTACCCTATTCATCCTGGTAAAGGGGTAGGAAAAAAACTTCCTAAGGTTGGGGATGTATCCATTATTGGTATAGTCGATACAAGTAATAATTCTGAGATCTTTTCAAATAGAGCAATCCGATTATCCCTAATATTTGAAATGTGTAAGGTTATTGTTAAGGGAATTGTTCATAGTTATTATCTTTCATCAAGCACATAAAAAATCAAAAAAAGTTAATAGTTAAAGTACTAAATTATTAGTTATTACTTTAACTATTAACCTCAAAAATTTATTGAAAACTTAAAGGATGGTTAAAAAATCGTCAAGGCGATTTTGAGCCGTCGATTTTTTTCTCGCATCTGCCTTTCCAAACGCATGTGAAGAAAATTTGGCAGGCGACTAATTCTCTTTTTTACTCTTTAGGAGAGTCTAGTAAATCCTAAGATTATAATTTAAACTTATAATGTTATCCAAAACCTTAAAATATTATAAATTCCTAAAGAGTAAAAAGCTCAAAAATGAATATAGTATTGATATTGCTAAAACCCTTTAATCATCCTTAAACATTCATTTTAGTATATTACTATGCTCTTTGCACTTCATTTTCGATAGCTTCTGTATTGTTTTTGTTTATGCTTGCAAGAACCTTTCCTGATCCTAATACTACACATTCTACAGTATCATTTGCAATAAATACTCTAACTCCAGTCTCAAACTCTATCAACTTATCTAATCCGTGTAATAAAGCTCCTCCACCTGTCATTAATATCCCCTTGTCTATAATATCTGCTGCCAGCTCTGGTGGAGTTTTTTCTAAAACATCGTGAATTTTATCAATTATTAATCTAACAGGCTCTTCAAGCGCACTAACTAACTCATCAGTTGTAACTTCTATGTTATCTGGTAATCCAGTAACAAGATTTCTACCCCTTACTGTTGCAGTTTCATTTCTAGCACCTTTTAATGCTGATGCTGCTATGAATTTCACTTCTTCAGCCGTTTTTTCTCCAATCATTAATTTGAATTTATTTCTTATATACCTAATAATAGCTTCATCAAATCTATCTCCAGCAACTTTAATTGACGCTCTTACAACTACTCCCTTTAGAGATATTACAGCAATATCAGTTGTTCCTCCGCCAATATCTATAACCATAGAGCCACTTGGTTCAGAAATATCCAAACCTGCACCTACTGCAGCTGCAAGTGGTTCCTCTATTAGATAAACAGATTTTGCACCTGAATTTTTTGCTGCATCAACAACAGCTCTCTTTTCTACCTCTGTAGCCTGTGATGGTATACACACCATAACCTTTGGAGCAGAGATTTTTCTTTTTCCACAACTCTTTTGAATAAAATGTCTTAACATTTTCTCAGTAATATCATAATCAGAAATTACACCATTTCTTAGTGGACGTACTGCAACTATGTTACCAGGTGTACGACCTATCATTTTTCTTGCATCTTCACCTACAGCTAAAACTTTATTTGTATTTTTATCTACTGCCACAACTGAAGGCTCTTTTAATATTATTCCTTTTCCCGCCATATAAACTAGAACTGTTGCCGTACCCAAGTCTATAGCAAGATCAGTTCCCATTCTCCAAAACCACATTCCATATTCACTCCTAAAATGATTTAATTATATAACTTGTATTATTTTTCTACAATTTATACCCATTCTAATTATAATATGGAATTATGTTTTTATTCAATAGCCTTGTACTTTAATTTTGTAGCTTTTCCACCTCTTATATGTCTTTCTGCTTTATTTAAATCTAAAATATTTTTCGCTTCTAATGCTATTGTTGGATTTATTTTGGGTAAACGTTCTGTCATATCCTTATGAATTGTACTTTTGCTTACACCAAATACCTTAGCAGTTTTTCTAATTGTCGCTTTTGAATCAATTATATATTGCGCCACCTCTAGTACTCTTTCTTCAATGTAGTCTTTCAAAACGAGGCTCCTCCTTAATTCGATATATTTATTAATATGCATTATTTTTTCTTTAAATTCCTTAGAAATCAGTCATTTTCATAGATAAAATGACTGATTTCACATTAGGTAAAGTTTTACTTGCTTTTTAAAGTTATATACTTTAATGGATCCACTTGTTCACCTTTTGAATCTATTATCTGAAATTGTAAATGATCGCCCTCTTCTTTATTAGTAAGTTTTTTAGCTGTATCGCCAACTTTACCAATTACACTTCCTTGAGTGACTTTATCATTCTTCTTAACTTTAATATCAGAATCTAAGTTAGCATATTTACTCTTTAATCCATTTGAATGCTTAATTACAACATACCAACCACTTAAATCTCCATCTTCATTTCCAATTTCATCTACAACACCATCAGCTGCAGCAACAACAGTACTACCAACTTTTCCTGCAATATCTATTCCCTTAATACTGTCATATTTGTTTGTATCAACTTTTACTAGTGAAACTCCATAAGTAAATTTTCTTAATAAAGTTCCATCTAGTGGTTTAACAAACTGAACGCTACTTGTAGATGATACATTTTGAGTTTTTCCTGTAGTACCTTTATTGGTTTGATTTTTTGTTTCCTGAGTATTTTTAACTTGTTCAGCATTATCAATTTTATTAGTTCCACCAGAATTATTTATATTAATAGGCAGATCTTGAGAATTTTCAGCTACTGGAGGATTACTATTCTCCTTAGCTTTTCTAATTGATATTGCAGCTGCACTAGCAATAACACATAAACACACAAAAAGGACTACGTAAAAACTCTCCTTTCTAAGTAGATTTTTTAATTTTTGAAATTTACTTTGTTTATCCAATATGAACACCTCCATTTCGTAGTCTGTCCTTATATACATAAAAAAATACATTTATTCCAGTAAATATTTTCCTCTTTTTTCTACATTTTTCTCCAATATAAAAAGGCTGATAAAATTTTAATAGAACTCCATTTGTAGAGTTTTATTAAATATCTTATCAACCTAATTATTTACACTTTTATATTTAATAAACTTGATTATCTTTTATTTACTTATCTTAACTTCAGATACATCCTTTAATTCTATTCCTTTGTAATAGTGTTTTAAAATATCTTCATACTTTACCCCACTCTTCGCCATTACATTTGCACCCCATTGGCTCATTCCAACTCCATGCCCATATCCAAAGCTCTGTATTTCTATTCCCTTATTTGAAAATGAAAAAGTGAAATTAGCTGAATTTAAAGATAATAAACTTCTAAATTCTGTACCCTTTATTGTTACTCCACCTACTTTAACTTCATTTACTGATCCACCTGGATTTTTGCTAACGATTTTTATAGAATCTTTTATATTATTAACAGCTAGCTTAGCCTCTTTATATTTATTATTAATTTTTTCCACAAATTCTTTACTACTAATAGTAATACTAGATTTAAACTTAGGTGCTACTTCCTCTCCAGGAGAATCTACTGATTGAAGATATGGTAATGCAGTTGAGAGAACAGCTTCAGCATCCTCAGTTTTTCCCCAACTTGTAGAAAAAAATTGCGGATATAATACCAATTCTCCATTGTATGTTAGTACTTTTCCCTTTGTAGCAGAAACTGCATCCTCTAGTTTCTTCCAGTATTCTTCTGATTTATCTTTGTCCCACTTACTTACTCTATCTTCTTTACTCATAAAGACTTGACAATGAACAGTATCGCAAACATCTGCTCCTTTTGCTTCAGTACAAGGATATAAAATTCGTTTCATAGCAAATGTTCTTGCTGCTACAGCTTGAGCTTTTAACGCCTCCTCATCAAATGCAGCTGGCATTTCTCCAGATAAAACACCTAAGACATATACCTCTAAATCAACTTTTTCAGTTGTTCCTGTTTTAGTTTTATATACAGTTACTTTTGAGAAATCCTTACCTTCAACTTGTTTAGATTCTTGTTCTCCTAACTTATCAAAATTTAAAGAATTTAAAGGAACCTTTCCCCATACAAGAATTATGCTAGGGACAAATATTAAAACTAGTATTGGCAAAAGGAAAATTATTATTTTTTTTGATATTTTAATATTTATTTTTTTAAATCTCATAACCCCCACCTATATATTGTTTTACATAATAAATATACGCTGTGAGGTCTACTTTTATTCAGATATTAATTACTTCATTTTGAAAATAAAAAAGGCCTAACCAGCCTTTTCTATAAGATTAAAATTTCTAAAGATTTTTATTTAATACCACCTTTTTCATTTCTTAATTAATAAAAATCTATATTAATTTTATATTCTACTTTAAAATCATACTCTTTAGTAATTATATATTAATTCTTTCTATGTTTGCCCCTAATTTTCTAAGCTTCTCTTCGATATTAACATAGCCCCTATCAATATGATAGATATCACTTATATCTGTATATCCATCTGCAGCTAATCCTGCTAAAATCATTGCTGCACCTGCTCTTAAATCTGTTGCTTTAACTTCTGCTCCAGTTAACCTGTCTACACCTTCTATAATAGCTGTTCTCCCATCAATTTTAATACTTGCACCCATTCTTATTAGTTCTTGAACATGCATAAATCTATTTTCGAAAACTGTTTCCGATATAATACTTGATCCTTTAATCAATGTTAACAAACTCATCATTTGCGCCTGCATATCAGTTGGGAATCCTGGATATGGTAAAGTTTTTATATCTACTGGCTTTAGTATTCCTCTTCCATCTACTATCATTTTTTCATTTTCAACAATGTCTATGCTAACTCCACACTCTTTTAATTTTTCTATTATAGGTCTTAAGTGCTCTTCATTTACTCCATTGATTTTAATCTTACTTTTAGTTATTGCAGCTGCTACCATAAATGTACCAGCTTCAATCCTATCATATATAGGTCTATAAACTACTGGGCGTAATTCATCTACCCCATCAATGGTAATTTTTCCTTGACCAGCACCATATATTTTAGCACCCATTGAGTTCAAGAAATTTGCCAAATCCCATATTTCTGGTTCCTCTGCAGCATTTTCAATTATTGTTGTGCCTTTTGCATAGACTGCAGCCATCATTATATTTTCTGTCGCTCCAACAGATGGGAAATCTAAATATATTCTATTTCCTATAAGCTTTGATGCTTTTGCCTCTACAAATCCATGTCCTATAGAAATATCAGCACCCAAAGCCTTAAACCCTTTTAAATGAAGGTCTATTGGTCTTGTACCTATATTACATCCACCTGGATGTGATAATTTTGCATGACCAAACTTAGTTAACATTGGTCCCATTATTAGAAAGGATGCTCTCATTTTTTTTATTAGTTCACTATTTGCACTATTTGGTATAAGATTCTTTGTATCAATAGTTAACTCTCTTTTTACTTCATTTATTTCTACTGATGCATTTAATTCTTTTAAAACATCACATATTACGTAAACATCTTCTAACAAAGGTGCTTCCTTTATTATATTTTTATCTCCGCATAGTATACATGCTACAATTATTGGGAGAACAGAATTCTTCGCAGAACTTATTTCAACTTCACCTTCTAAAGTACTTCCACCTTTTACTCTGATTTTTTCCATATTATCCTCCATGAATTATTGTTAATATGTTGATATTATTATTGGTTCACCAATAATAATGTAGGATTTTTTTTCATATGTGCAAATAGCGAAGTTTATAGTACTATTTCCCAATTCTGCTTCCCCTGTATATCCATTACTAATTTTTAACAATGAATATTTTTTGATTCCTAGAGATTCCAATTGCTTAATCAATGTTTTTTTCATATCTTCTTCTATTTCTATTCTGCCCTTAATTTCTTGAAAATATCTCAAATCAAATGCTTTTTCATTTAGGAGATAGTTTATATTTTTTTTAACTGCTTCTAAGTTTTCCTTTTTATTCTTAGTAGAAAATATTATTCTAAAACTACTTTTATTTTCATTAAAAACTTGTATTTCCATATTGAAGTTTTGGGAATTGATTTTTAAAATCTTAGAATTAGCTGATTTTTCATTAGTTAATGCTCCATTATAATCATTTGAGATATTTTTGAATAGATACTCACTTAAGTTCTCATACTTTTCATTGCTTTTGCCTTCAATCACCAAGCTTCTCTCTACATCATTATGACTCTCTAAAAACTTATTTTGTAAACTTTGAAAACCCTGACATTTTAAATTATAAAAATTTAAAAAGGTTAAGAGAGAAGTTAGGAAAAGCACCAATAACTTTATTTTATTCTTGCACTTCATGATACCCCCTACCTTTCTTCTTAATTATGGTCAAGGTATTCATTTCCTATTCAATTTTTTTATATATTAGTAAAAAGATTAATTTATTGTATATTACAGTATATTAACACTCTCAATATATGTGAATATTTTCCATATTTACAACATATATATGTTTTGAAAATATTAAATTAATAAAAAGTAAAAAAGTCCCCCAGAACAATTACTGTTCTGGGGGATCTTTTCTAAAGAAAACCTTCAAGATTTTCAAATTATAATACTATAGATAAATAAGTAAGTCGTATAAAATAATTAGAATAAACTATTATTCAATTACTTTTTGATGCTTAATCTTATTAAAGCTCTTTGTAATGAAACTTCAGCTCTATGTTTATCATATTCTTCAGAATCATCTAATCTGTTTTCAGCTCTTTCTTTAGCTCTTTCAGCTCTTTCTACATCTATTTCTTCTGGCCATTCTGCTGCATCGCAACAAAAGATCAATTGGTTATTTTCGAATGAAACAACCCCACTAGATGTAAATAGTTCTCTTTCTTTTCCTGATTCATCATAAAATACAGTTTTGCATGGAACAGTAACAACCACTATAGGGGTATGATTAGCATACATCTCTAAGCTCCCATTATTAGTAGCTATAAGAGTTCTAGATGCTTCTCCCTCATATATAATTTTATCAGGAGTTACTATTTTTAAAGTATAATTAGTTGACATAATACTTCGCCCCTTTACAGATTACTATTTGCTAGCAATCTCTTTAGCCTTTTCTACTGCCTCTTCAATTGTTCCAACAAATAAGAATGCTGATTCAGGAAGATCATCATGTTTTCCTTCTAAGATTTCTTTAAAACCTCTAACTGTTTCAGATACTGGAACATATTTACCTACCATACCAGTAAATTGCTCAGCAACAGTAAATGGTTGAGATAAGAATCTTTGAACTTTTCTTGCTCTACCAACTACAAGTTTATCTTCTTCTGAAAGTTCATCTACTCCAAGTATTGCTATAATATCTTGTAGTTCTTTATATCTTTCAAGAATATGTTTAACTTTTGAAGATACTTCATAATGTTCTTTACCAACAACTCTTGGGTCAAGAATTCTTGATGTTGAATCTAGTGGATCAACTGCTGGATAAATACCAAGCTCTGATATACTTCTTGAAAGAACTGTCGTTGCATCCAAGTGAGTAAATGTTGTTGCAGGAGCTGGGTCTGTTAAATCATCTGCAGGTACATATACTGCTTGAACAGATGTAATAGATCCACTTTTTGTTGACGTGATTCTTTCTTGTAAAGCACCCATTTCAGTAGCTAATGTTGGTTGGTAACCAACTGCTGAAGGTATTCTTCCAAGTAACGCTGAAACTTCTGATCCAGCTTGTGTAAATCTAAATATATTATCTATGAATAGTAAAACGTCTTGACCTTGATCTCTGAAGTATTCTGCCATTGTAAGTCCTGTTAACGCAACTCTCATTCTAGCACCAGGTGGTTCATTCATTTGTCCAAATACTAGAGCAGTTTTATTAATAACTCCAGAATCCTTCATTTCATGATAAAGGTCATTACCTTCTCTGGATCTTTCTCCAACTCCTGTAAATACTGATAAACCACCATGTTGTTTAGCAATATTATTTATAAGCTCTTGGATTAGAACTGTTTTACCAACTCCAGCTCCTCCAAATAGACCTATTTTTCCTCCTCTTTGGTATGGAGCAATTAAATCTATTACTTTTATTCCTGTTTCAAACATTTCTGGTTCTACAGATTGTTCTTGGAATGTTGGAGCTGGTCTATGAATTGGATATAAATTCTCTGAACTTACATCACCTTCATTATCAATAGTTTTACCTAAAACGTTAAATAGTCTTCCTAAAACTTTCTCACCTACAGGAACACTTATTGGCTTTCCAGTATCATAAGCATCCATACCTCTTCTTAAGCCTTCAGTAGCTTCTAAAGCTATAGCTCTTACGATATCGTCGCCTGTATGTTGTTCAACTTCTGCTATTACCTTATGATCCCCACTAACAATCTCAATTGCATTGTATATGTTCGGAAGGGCATCGGTATCGAATTTTATATCTATTACTGGTCCAATTACTTGAACCACTTTCCCGATAGTACCAGGCATTAGATTACCTCCTTACTATTTTTGCGCTTCAGCTCCTCCAACAATTTCGGATATTTCCTGAGTTATAGCGCCTTGTCTAATTCTATTATATTTTGTATTTAGTGCATCTAATAAATCATCTGCATTCTTAGTTGCTCCATCCATCGCACTCATTCTTAAGCTTTGTTCACTAGCTTTCGAATTAAGCATGCAATTAAGAATTAATGATTTTAAGTAGACTTCCAAAGTTCCTTCTAAAACTTCATCTATACTAGGTTCTGCTAATAAAGTTAAATTGCCTTTACTACTTTTCTCCAATGGAAGTAACTTTATATTTTTTAATTCCTGCTTAACCGGAGAAATGAAATCAGTGTATATCATTCTTATTCCAGATATTTTTCCTTCTCTATAAAGCTTTATAGCATGTTCATATACTATTTTAGCTTCCTTAACAGTTGGGATATCAGGTATTTCAACGTATTCTGCTACAGTTTCATAGCTGTATTTCTTTAAATAGCCTAAGCCCTTTTGACCTACAACCATAACTTTAGCATCATGTACTCTTGAAGCCTCACTCGCAAAGAAAGATACTGTATTTCCATTATATCCTCCACACAAACCTGAGTCTGATGTCATAAGAATGTATAAAATGGCTCCTTCACTTTTAGGATTAAAATAAATATTGTTATTTATATCCTCTACTGAACCTACCAAACTTTCTGTTAATTTATTCACAGATTCTAAATAACTATCATTAAGAGAAAGTTGTTGTCTTGTCTTTCTAAGTTTAGAAGTGGCAACAAGTCCCATGGCTTTTGTTATTTTTCTGGTGTTGTTAACAGACTTTATTCTTCTTTTTATATCAAGAAGTCCTGCTCCTGCCATATATCCACCTCCTAAAAGATGGCATAGCTTTTAAAAGCTATGCTCCTTGTAAGAATATTTTCTTGAATTCAATAATAGATGCTTCTAATTGAGATTTCACTTCGTCATCAAGTACTTTCTTCTCAATTATTGCCTTACCTACTTCTCTATGGTGAGTATCCATGAATTCTAAGAATTCTTTTTCAAATTTCATTATATCATTTACCTTTATATCAGATAAGAAATCATTAACTGCTGCATATAAGATCATTACTTGTTCTTCAACATCCATTGGAGTGTATTGATCTTGCTTAAGTACTTCAACTAATCTCTTACCTTTCTCAAGTCTCATTTTTGAGTCTTTATCTAAATCAGAACCAAATTGAGCGAAAGCTGCAAGTTCTCTATATTGAGCAAGTTCTAATCTTAATGTACCAGAAACCTGTTTCATTGCTTTAATTTGAGCATTTCCTCCAACTCTTGATACTGATATACCTGCATTAACAGCTGGTCTTTGTCCTGAGAAGAATAATTCTGATTCAAGGAATATTTGACCATCTGTTATTGAAATAACGTTGGTTGGTATGTATGCTGTTACGTCACCAGCCAATGTTTCAATTATTGGAAGTGCAGTTATTGAACCACTACCAAGTTCTTTTGAAAGCTTAGCTGCTCTCTCAAGAAGTCTTGAATGTATATAGAATACATCTCCTGGGTAAGCTTCTCTGCCTGGTGGTCTCCTAAGTAATAGTGACATTGTTCTATAAGCAACAGCGTGCTTAGTCAAATCATCATATATAATTAGGACATCTTTTCCTTTATGCATGAAATATTCACCTATAGCGCATCCTGCATAAGGAGATAGATATTGTAATGGTGCTGTATCAGAAGCTGATGAACTAACAATAGTAGTATAATCCATCGCACCCATTTCTGTTAATGTATTAACTATATGAGCTACTGTAGATTGCTTTTGTCCTATAGCTACATATATACATATAACATCTTTTCCTTTTTGATTAATAATAGCATCTAGAGCAATAGCAGTTTTTCCTGTTTGTCTATCTCCTATTATAAGTTCTCTTTGACCTCTACCTATTGGAATCATAGAATCAATCGCTTTTATACCAGTTTGCATAGGTTCATTAACTGAACTTCTGTCAATGATACTTGGTGCTGGTTCTTCAATTGCTCTATATCCATCATTAATTATAGGTCCTTTTCCATCGATAGCTTCTCCTAGAGCATTAACTACTCTTCCTACCAAAGCATCTCCTACTGGAACTTCAACTATTTTTCCTGTTCTTTTTACAATGTCGCCTTCTTTTATACCTTCTTCAGATCCTAAAAGAACACAACCAACGTTGTCCTGCTCAAGGTTTAATGCCATTCCGAATACATTATTAGGGAACTCTAAAAGTTCACCTTCCATACAATCATCAAGGCCGTAAACTCTAGCAACACCGTCACCTATTTGTATAATAGTACCAGAATCTTCAGTTTTTAAGTGTTTTTCATACTTTTCTATTTCATTTTTAATAATAGAAGTAATTTCTTCTGGTCTGATGTTCATAGATTCACCCCTATTCTCTCTTAAGCATAAGAGCCTTCATTTCCTCGAGTTTGGATTTAACTGTACCGTCAATTATTTCATTTCCAACTCTCACATAAACTCCTCCGATAATGCTCTCATTTATTTCTTCTCGAAGGATAATTTTCTTATCATATTTTTTTTCTAAGTTTCCCTTTAGCTCATCAAATTGTCCTCTCTCTAGAGGAATAACAGTTTGAACTGTTGCCATAAGAGTATTATTTCTTTCAAGATGAATTTTTTCCATCTCATTAAGCTTTTCCTTTAAATATGATATTCTGTCTTTTTCAACTAATATTAATAAGAATGATAATAGTTCTTCATCAACTTTATCTTTAAAAATATTAGTAAACACTTCTTTTTTCTTTGATGTACTTATTTGAGGATGTTTAATAACATCTAAAAAGTTACTATCATTGTAAACATATGAGCAAATTTCTCTTAAATCAGCTAAATATTCATCAACCTTGCCTTTTTCTTCAGCAATTTGGTAAAGAGCTAGAGCATAACGCCTGTCTAAGTATTCATACATAATTAAATACCTACCTTAGCTATAAAATCATTGATAAGTTTTCTATGTTTCTCCTCATCTATGCTCTCTTCAAGAGCTTTCTCAGAAAGCATAACAGCTAAATCAACAACTTGTTTCTTTATTTCTGCTTCTGCTTTTTGCTTTTCTCTCTCCACTTCAAGTTTAGCTCTATCCATTATAATACTAGCTTCTTTATTTGCGTCCTGTACTATTTCATTGTATATCTTATCAGCTTTTTGTTTATATGATTCAGTAATTCCTTTTCCTTCATCCTTAGCTGATTTTAATATTCTTTCATTTTCAACTTTAAATAATCTTGCTTTTTCAAGATCTTCATCAGCCTTAGTCATCTTATCTTCAATTTCAACTCTTCTTTCTTGAATTATGTTTTTAACCTTGTCAAAAAAGAAATGTCTTAAAACTAAAAGTAAAATGATAAAGTTAATTATTGTAAATATAATCGTTGAAACATTTATATCCATATGTTAGCCCATGCCTCCCTTCTGGAGTCAGTAATTAAATTTTTTTGTTACTTACTATTTTACTCCAACGAATATTAAGATTAAGGAAACTAGAAGACCGTATAATGCAGTTGTTTCTGCAAGAGCACAACCTATAAATAATGTTGTAGTAAGTCTACCACTTAACTCTGGTTGTCTTGAAATTCCTTCTATTGCTTTACCTGTAGCTATACCTATACCTACACCGGCACCTATACCAGCTATTGCAGCGATACCTGCACCTAATGCTCTCATTGCTAATGCTAAATCCATTTTAAAATCCTCCTTTTATCGATTAATGTTCTGCTGTGATTTTTGTATTTATCATTGTAAGCATCATAAATATGAATGCTTGGATTAACCCATCAAACAAGTCAAAATATGCATGTAAGAATACAGGAACACCCAGCTTGAATACACCTGCGAGTACACTTCCTAGTGCCATATAAACTAGATCTAGTAGTACTGTTCCTGCTAGAATGTTACCAAAAAGTCTCAGTGAAAGAGATACTGGTAACATCAATCTTTCTATGATATTTATGGGTAACATAACTGGAAAAGGCTCACAAAGTCCACCTAAATAGTGTTTTACTCCAACTTTTTTTAGTGCATTTGCATTAACAATTAAAAATGTCATCACTGCAAAAGCAATTGTAACACTATAGTTTGAAGTTGGTGGCGCTATTCCAACAAGACCTGTTAGATTCATTAATAATATGAATGCACCTAATGTACCGATAAATGGTACAAATCCTTGATATCCTTCGCCCATATTGTCTTTTACCATTCCGGATAAAGCTTCATATGCCATTTCCACCACTGTTTGCTTTTTACTTGGTTTTTTCTTTAGACTATTAGTAGACCAAATAGCTAAAGCAATAATTAATATCATTACAATCCATTCAATTACTACTTGAATAGTAATGTCTACTTTAAAATTTCCCAAATAAAAAGATACCAGTGGTTCTACTTTCTCCATCAACTTACTCACTTCCTTTCTTTATGAAAATCCAGTAAATTATCAAACATACATGATGAGTAACAAACCCACCTATATACGCTGAAAGCAAAATAAATTCATTTGCAAATGCCATACCAATTAGTAATATGAAGAATATTCTTAGGGCATATGCTATTCCATAAAACAGACTATTCTTTGTCAAAAACTTTGACATAAAATAGCCACTTATAATAAAATTAACCACACTAACCATTGCCCCTATGAAATAAACAGTAGCGACTTTGCTATTTATAAAAATAAATAAGCTCAATGTGATTACACTCATAACTATTATATCCAACTTGGAGTTTTTAACTATTAGTTCCTTAAGGGATTTTTCCATTATAATGACTCCTTAGTTTAATTCATGTGATTATTATATAACTCATAAAAAAATTAACAAAATCTTATATCCATTTAAAAATGTCGTTATTAATCGATATTCTCCCAATATGTAAGTTTAATATTCTCATCATGCCCGTAGCTTGCTGATTCTTTGTTTTCCTTATAAAATAACTATTATTTTGCAAGCTATTCAATTGTCTGAAAATTCATTTTTGAGCTTCAAAATCATTTGTTAAAATGTCAACATTTTCAAAAGTCTTATTTATATTAATTTCGTAATATTTTGAGATTTATTTAACTATTTGACAAAATATTTTTTTTATTCTATTTTTCAATAGAATATCATCTTAATACAATTGAATAGCCAACATTAACATATTTCATATTTTTTTAAAAAATTGCATAATATTAATAAAAAATTCACCTTAAATTCACTATATTTCTATAATATTTATGTTATTTCGCACTTTTTCTTCATGATTTATTGTTCTTTCTTTTATAAATATTATTCCTTCAAATTATTATCTAAAAAGTTTCTTTATCTTCACATAAAAATTCATAGATTATGTATTTTTATGAATAAGATATTTATTTTATGAAAAATACCAATCTTGAATAATATTCAAGATTGGTATTATTATATCTGTATTCTCTATTTAAAACTATTCTCTTTCAACTATAAGAGCTGTACCCATTCCTCCACCAATACATAAAGTAGCTAAACCTTTTTTAGCATCTCTTTTTTGCATTTCGTGAAGTAATGTAACTAGGATTCTTGCACCTGAAGCTCCAACAGGATGTCCAAGAGCTATAGCTCCACCATTTACATTTACTTTTTCCATATCAAAATTTAAATCTTTAGCAACAGCTACACTTTGTGCTGCAAAAGCTTCATTTGATTCTATTAAATCTAAATCTGCTACTGTTAAACCAGTACCTTCAAGTGCTTTTTTAGTAGCATGGAATGGACCATATCCCATTATTGATGGATCTAATCCCTTAGTTCCGTAAGAAAGTATCTTAGCTAATGGTTTTATTCCTAACTCTTTAGCTTTATCAGCACTCATTACTATTATAGCAGCTGCTCCATCATTTATTCCAGATGCATTACCAGCAGTAACAACACCATCTTTAATAAATGCTGGTTTTAATTTTCCTAATGATTCTGCAGTGCTTCCAAATCTTGGGAATTCATCAGTATCAAATACCTTTGGTTCACCTTTTCTTTGAGGAATAACAACTGGAACTATTTCATCTTTAAATCTTCCAGCTTTTATAGCTGCTTCTGCTTTTTGTTGAGAAGCTGCAGAAAATGCATCTAATTCTTCTCTTGTTAAGTTCCATTCTTTTGCTATATTTTCAGCAGTAACTCCCATGTGATAGTTGTTAAATGCATCCCATAAAGCATCATTAATCATTGAGTCAACCATTTTTCCGTCGCCCATTCTTTGACCCCATCTTGAAGTCTTTAATAGGTAAGGTGCTTGTGACATACTTTCCATACCACCAGCTATTACTACATCAGCATCCCCTGCTTTAATCATTTGAGCAGCTAATGCTACTGATTTTAATCCTGAACCACATACTATGTTAATTGTTGTTGCTGGAACTTCAACAGGTAAACCAGCTTTAACAACTACTTGTCTAGCAACATTTTGTCCTAAACCAGCTTGGATAACATTTCCTAAAATAACTTCATCTACTTGTTCACCTTTTAATCCTGCTCTGTTTAAAGCTTCCTTTACTACTGTAGCTCCTAAATCAGCTGCTGAAACATCTTTTAGACTTCCACCAAAGGAACCTAATGCAGTTCTTACAGCACTTACGATAACAACTTCTTTCATTTTGTAACCTCCTAGGATATATTTTAAGTTAATTTAAAACACTTTCATCTTCTTTATTATATCTACTTTCATTAACATAATCAATGGTTTTTTGATAAAAAAATAACAATCTTTTCTATGGTATAGATTAACGCCAGGAAATTCACCTTTATACCTTATACTAACTCAATAATAAAAACTTTTTACCTTTATCAGAATATAAATTGCGAAAAATCTAGTTAACAAACTACCTATAGCCAATATATCCCCAATCAAAATTGAAATAGTACACCCTAAAGCATTAATAGAAAGTGTAGTTATAGCAACCTTTATTCCAACTCTTTTTTTAGTCAATAACAATATTGAAGATATTATTTCAAGTACAGCCATTAATACCCCATACACAATAGAATAGATATGAGTATTCTCTTCATTATACGTGCTACCCAGTCCTAATAAATAACGAAAATTGAACCATGTCATATGTGGAATTAATCCCTTTACAATATCCATAATCCCCCCAATAAGCATGATGTATACTAGAATGTAAAACAAAACCTTTTGTGTTTTCACATAACCGCCTCAGCATTGTTTGAGTATAATTAAAATTTTAACATTTTATTATTAGTTTACTATAAAAATAAGAGTAGAAGCTACGATTCTACTCTTGTTTTTTATTTAAATTCTTCAATTTTCTTATCACTTAATCCGAAGTAATTCTCAATTGCATCAACTATTCTTATTGAAGCTTTTCCATCTCCATAAGGATTAACGGCTTTACTCATTTTTTCATACTCAACTTTATCATTAAGTAATTTATTCGCTTCAGTAATAATCTTTTCAACATCCGTACCTACCAATTTAACTGTTCCAGCTGCAACAGCTTCTGGTCTTTCAGTAACATCTCTTAATACCAAAACAGGTTTTCCTAAGTGAGGAGCTTCTTCCTGTAACCCACCAGAATCAGTCATTACCATAAATGATTTTTTCATTAAATTATGAGTTTCTTTAGTATCTTGTGGTGGTAATAAATGTACTCTTTCTTTATCATTTAGATGTTTGAATACTACATCTTTAACCACAGGATTTAAGTGAACTAAATACACCAATTCTGCATCTTTATTTTCTTCCACAATTCTCTTTAGAGCTGTACAAATATTTTCTATTCCTTCTCCCCAATTTTCTCTTCTATGAGCCGTTATCATTATTACCTTTTTCTTTTCAAAGTCAATATGATTTAACTCTTCTGTTTCGAATTTATACTCTTCTTTTACTGTGTGTTCCATTGCATCTATTACCGTATTACCAGTTACATATATGTCTTTTTCGTTTATACCTTCTCTTAATAGATTTTCTTTAGAACCAATAGTTGGTGCAAAGTGAAGATCAGCTAATGATCCAGTTAATTTTCTATTCATTTCTTCTGGGAACGGAAAATACTTATCGAAAGTTCTTAATCCTGCTTCCACGTGTCCTACCTTAATTTGCTTATAGAATGCTGCTAATGCGCCACCAAAAGTCGTAGTTGTATCTCCATGAACTAATATCATATCAGGTTTTTCTTCTTCAAAAACAGCATCCAATCCTTCAAGCACTCTACTAGTAATCCCAGTCAATGTTTGCTTGTTTTTCATTATATTTAAATCATAATCTGTATCGATTTCAAAATAATCCAATACTTGATCAAGCATTTCTCTATGTTGAGCCGTCACGCATACTTTTGAATCAATTCCTTCTCTTTTTTCTAATTCTTTAACTAATGGAGCCATCTTTATCGCTTCCGGTCTTGTTCCAAAGATTGTCATTACCTTTATTTTTTTCATTCCTTACCTCCACTTATTAATACCCTTTACTTTGGTATTCTAAAGATTCATCATTATTTATCCATTCTTCAACATAAATAACTTTATACTCATTTTTGGAATTTCTAATTACAACTTTCTCTATACCAGCATTAATAATCAGCCTTTTACACATAGAACAAGAATTAGCATCTTCTACATAAGCCTTTGAAACTGCATCTCTTCCAACCAAATATAAAGTTGCACCTATCATATCTCTTCTAGCAGCACTAATTATTGCATTGGCCTCACTATGAACACTTCTACACAACTCATAGTGGGTTCCCCTAGGAACATTAAGTTGTTCTCTTATACAACTTCCTTTATCAATACAATTTATTCTTCCCCTAGGTGCACCTGTATATCCAGTCGAAATTATTTCATCATTTTTTACTATAATTGAACCATAGTTTCTTCTTAAACATGTTCCTCTTTCCAAAACAGTCTCAGCTATATCTAAATAATAGTTATATTTATCTCTTCGTTCCATATTAACACCTCAGGAGTTTTTATATTTATTATAATTTAATTATCTAGGTATGTAAACCAATGCCATTTATAAAAAATCGTCAAGGCGATTATGAGCTGTCGATTTTTTTCTCGCATCTGCCTTTCCAAACGTATGTGAGGATAATTTGGCAGGCGACTAATTCTTTTTTTACTCTTTTAGAGAGTCTAATAAATCCTTAGATTGTAGTTCAAACTTATAAATTTATACACAATCTTAAAATATTATAAATTCCTAAAGAGTAATAAGTGTTATAGGGTGACTTAAGAAGCACCCTATATTTTATATTCATACTGATTTATTTTGTTCCAAATAATCTATCTCCAGCATCACCAAGACCTGGTACTATATATCCATTTTCATTTAATCTTTCATCAATTGAGCTTACATAGATATCTACATCTGGATGTGCTTCTTGAACATATTTTATTCCTTCTGGTGCTGATATTAAACAAACTAATTTTAAACTTCTTGCTCCTTTTTCTTTTAAAAGTGTAAGAGCATCCGCAGCTGAACCACCAGTAGCTAACATTGGATCAACTACCATAATATCTCTTTCTGCAATATCTTGTGGAAGTTTGCAGAAGTATTCAACAGGTTTAAGAGTTTCTTCATCTCTATATAATCCTATATGTCCTACTTTTGCTGCTGGTATAAGTTTTAACATTCCATCAACCATACCCAAACCTGCTCTTAGTATTGGAACTACAGCTAGCTTTTTACCTGATAAAACTTGATGTTTTGTCTTACATATTGGCGTTTCAATTTCTACAAATTCAGTTTGAAGATCTCTAGTAACCTCATATGCCATAAGCATTGATACTTCCTCTACTAATTCTCTAAAATCTTTTGAACCTGTATCTTTGCTTCTTATTAATGCCAACTTATGCTGAATTAATGGATGGTTAATTTGTGTTACTTTACTCATTTTTATTTCCTCCTAAAACTTTCTATCTATTATATTTTTCTTCAATAGCTTTAATTTTATCTATTCTATTTTGATGTCTATCCCCTTGGAATTCAGCCTTTAAAAAAGTTTCAACAATTTCAATTGCGAGTCCTGGACCAATAACTCTTTCACCCATTGCTAAAATATTAGCATTATTGTGTTCACGAGTAGCATGTGCACTAAAAGTATCATGACAAAGAGCTGCTCTTATTCCTGGAACCTTGTTTGCAGCTATACTTATTCCAATTCCTGTTCCACAAATAAGTATTCCAAATTCAAATTCCTTCTCTGCTACTGCTTCTGCAACCTTTAGAGCATAATCTGGATAATCACATGAATCAGTACTTGTTGTTCCAAAATCTTTGTACTCAATAGATTTTTGCTCTAAGTACTTTATCACTTCACCTTTTAAGTTAAATCCACCATGATCTGATCCAATTGCTATTTTCATTTAACGCACCTCCGTTTTATTAAATGTCCCAAAAAAAAGAAGAAAAGTATTTAAAGAATACCTTCTCCTTTAATTTTTAAAATTAACTTACCTATTAATTTTTCTAATTGAGAGTAAGTTTTTTCATATAGAAATAATTCCCCTCCAAAAGGGTCAACAACATCACCTTTCTCTTCAACGTATTCACTAAGTGAAAAGATTTTATTGGAATAGAAAGGAAAGGCACTTGTTAATGCCAATTTTATTGACTCTGTCATTGTTAAAATTAAATCCTGTTCCTCTAAATGAGACTCTTTTAATTGAACAGCATTTCTATCTTTTAAATCAATTCCTATACTTTTTAATACTACTTCTCTTGAATTAGGTGAGGTTTTACTTCCTGGGAAAATACTTATCCCTGCTGAAGAGGCACTTATTGAGCTGTCATCTTTTGCAAAACTATTTAATATAGCTTCTGCCATAGGGCTTCTACATGTATTTCCTGTACAAACAAAAAGAACTCTCTTCATACTTACCTCCATTACAATTCTAAAATATCATATGCAGCTGCTTTCTTTAATCTATTCATTATTGCAATTCCTACTCCTTTTTCTATAAAAGCTTCTGATAATATAATATCTACGTTTCTATCATCAAAGGACCTTAATGCCTCAAATAGATTTCTAGCAATTTCCTGCATATTATTTTCTGAACCAATTGAAATTATCTCTGCATTATTATTATAGCACTTTACTCGCTCACGACAGGTCATAATTCCAACTTTCAATCCATTTTCTATATAATTTTGCACTAAATCATTAATTTTTTCAATAGTTTTTTCTCGATTTCCTTTTATAATTTTTACTTTTGCCTTAGGCGCATAGTGTTTATACTTCATTCCTGGTGCCTTTGGCCTTGAATTTAAATCACTTTTTTCCATTATAGAAGGATCTATATAAATTCTTTC
Organism: Clostridium paridis; assembly: GCF_016765615.1. Taxonomy (GTDB): domain Bacteria; phylum Bacillota; class Clostridia; order Clostridiales; family Clostridiaceae; genus Clostridium_T; species Clostridium_T paridis. Next base: position 1,036,080 of record NZ_JAESWA010000022.1, read on the forward strand.
ATCATATTCTCTTAGCATCTCTAATGTAATCCCACCAGGTCTTAAAATGCATGGAGGATCAACTGTTATATCTAAAATTGTAGATTCAACTCCCACATTACTTTTTGAACCCCCTATAATAAAATCAACTTTGCCACTTAAATCTTCAATACATCTTTCTATATCAGTAGGGCTAGGTTTTCCTGATATATTTGCTGAAGGTGCAGCAATAGGGGTTCCTGATAGTTCAATTAACTTTAGCGCTATATCATTGTCAGGCATTCTAATTCCAATTGTATCTAATGACGCAGATGTAATATCAGGAATAACAGGTTTCTTTTTCATAATTAAAGTTATTGGACCTGGCCAAAAAGCATCTATTAATTTCTTCCCTATTTCAGGAATACTTTCAACCAACTCGTCAATCTTTTTATCAAAAACATGAACAATCAGTGGGTTGTCTTGAGGCCTTCCTTTTGCCTTAAATATTTTTTCAACAGCCTTTGGATTTAAAGCATCCGCTCCTAATCCATACACTGTTTCTGTAGGAAATGCTACAATCCCTCCATTTTTTATTGTTTCCGCTGCTTCTAATATAATATGTATGTTTTCTTGGACATCCTCCACCCTAGCTATTTTGGTATCCATGTAAATTCCTTCTTTCACTTATAATTTCACCAATTCTTTTTGTCCTCTTGAAATCTTAATATTCTCAATAGCATTACTTGTGTATATTGCTTTTACACAATTCTTAAATATTATATCTAATAGTAAGTATTTTTTAAGAGCACCTTTCTTCAAAACTAAAAAATAGTAAGTATTTTCTGGATCAAATTCTTTAATCTTTATATATTCTTGTGCTATTACTGGATATTTCTTTAAAAATGTTTTAGTTACTAATTTAAAACTTCTATTTTTAAAATTTACAGATGATATAACAATTATATCCATCTCTTCTCCAAGTTTCTCCGTATGTACTAATGCAACCTTATCACAAAAAATTAGACCCTCTTTGCTAAACAATCCTGCTTTATATTTTAATCTATTATTATAACAAGAAAATTCAAGTCTTTCCCAACTTATTCTATATACTAATGAAAAGAAAATCATCATCTCAATAATAACCAAATATGCAATATAAAATATTTCAGTCATTCCGAAAAGGAGAGTCACAATGGGAAGTAGTGCAGCAATTATTATCATCATAGCCTTAAAATTTCGATAAGCACTTTTTTGCTTTTTTATGGCTTTTGAAATGTGCATATAACCCCTCCTTGTTGTAATGCAAGCTATATAGGGCGTTAAGTTCAACTAACAACTTATTTATGTAAAAACAAATTAAGTTTCATATAAAAAGCCCTATTGTTTCTGCATTTTTTCAAATTAAATAAGTTATAAATAAAACTCAGCCAGGCTGAGTTTTATTTTCTTTTCAAAGAATATTAACTTAATGTATCAGTATTCCCCATAGCTTTCATCTTTTCAGCTTGATCAGCTGTTATTAATGCTTGAATAACTTCTTCAATGTCACCATTCATAAAAGTTTCAAGTTTATATAATGTAAGACCTATTCTATGATCAGTTATTCTTCCTTGTGGATAGTTATAAGTTCTAATTCTTTCTGATCTATCTCCAGTACCAACTTGACTTTTTCTATCTTCTGCAATTCCAGCTGCTCTCTCTGCTTCAGCTTGTTCAAACAATCTTGATCTTAGTATTTTCATAGCCTTTTCTTTATTCTTAAGTTGCGATTTTTCATCTTGACAAGAAACCACAAGGCCTGATGGCATATGTGTTATTCTTACGGCTGAGTCTGTAGTATTTACACATTGACCACCATTTCCTGATGCCCTAAATACATCTATTCTTATATCTTTCTCGTTTATTTCTATTTCAACGTCATCTACTTCTGGAAGAACTGCAACTGTTGCTGTAGATGTATGAATTCTACCTGAAGATTCTGTGTCTGGAACTCTTTGAACTCTGTGTGCTCCACTTTCATACTTTAACTTAGAGTAAGCTCCATTACCTTTAATCATAAATACAACTTCTTTGAAACCTCCAATATCTGTTTCATTGGCACTCATAAGTTCAACTTTCCACCTTTGAGCTTCTGAGTATCTTGTATACATTCTGAATAAATTATAGGCAAATAATGCTGCTTCTTCTCCACCTGCACCTGCTCTTATTTCAACAAATACGTTTTTATCATCATTTGGGTCCTTAGGTAAAAGTAATATTTGAAGTTCCCCTTCTAAAGTCTCTTCCTTTGATCCTAAATCTTTAATTTCTTCTTGGATCATTTCTTTCATGTCTTTATCTTCTTCTATAGAAAGCATTTCTTTGTTAGTTTCAAGTTCTTCCTTAACATCTTTATACTCTCTATACTTATTTACTACTATTTCTAAATCAGCATGCTCTTTACAAAGCTTTCTCCACTCATTTTGATTTGCCATAATGGATGGATCACTAATCTTAATTGATAATTCATCATACTTATTTTCTATAAAATCTAATCTATCTAATAACATTTTAACAACCTACCTTTAATTTTAACTATTTCTTCTGTTCATGAATAAATGATATATATTTTCTCACGATTTATTATTATATCATATTACACTTATCTCAATCAACATTTACATGTGTGATTTGTATACTAAATAGCTATAATCCACCCACAACTACTCTATCTAATCCAGCTAAATCCTTTTTAATTTTCACATCTTTAAAACCAGCTGCCTCCATGATTTCTTTAACTTCATCTCCTTGATCGTATCCTATTTCAAAAGCTAATATGCCTCTTTGGTCTAAAATTTTAATGCTCTCCTCTACAATCTTTCTATAGAAGAACAATCCATCTTCTCCGCCACTTAATGCTACATGTGGTTCATAATTTTTTACGTCATCCATTAACGTTTCTATAATATCTTCCTTAATATATGGTGGATTTGATACTATTATATTATACTTTTTCTGAATCTCGAGAGGCTTCTCAAGCAAATTAGATTTTATGAAATTAACTCTATCTTGAAGATTTAATCTTCTTATATTTTCCTTTGTCACCTCTTCTGGAATCTGTTCTATATCTATACAATCCACATGAATATTTTTTCTAAAACTTGCAAGCGAAAGTCCTATAGCTCCGCTACCAGTACATAGATCACATACTTCTATTTCTGAGTCCTCAGCTATATTATCTAAAACCTCTTCAACTAAGATTTCTGTATCTCCTCTCGGAATTAAGACGCCCTCTTTTACATAAAAATCAATACCCATAAATTCAACATTTTCAGTGATATAGCTTATGGGTTTCTTTAATTCTCTTTCCTTGACATATTTTAAAAATTCTTCTTCTTTTTCAATAGATACAAGTTCTTCTTTATTAGTAATCACATAAAGCTTATCTTTATTCAAAGTTTTTGCTAGTAAGATTTGTGCATCAAGTACAGCAGTATCAATCTCTACTTTCTTAAATATCTCAGTAGCTTCTTTTAATACTGTCCCAATACTTTTTCTTATGCCTTCTGCTTCTCTAAGTGATCTTATGGCTACTTCAATTTGACCATCATCCGGTTCCTTAGTTGTAAGTTTCTGCAATTGCAATCCTGGACTTGCTACTATCCTTGATAAGTTCCCTTCATTTCTTCCTAACCATTTGATTAATTCGTATGTTATTCCTGTAATAACAGGTAATAGTACTAATCTTATAATTAATCTTTCTCCAACTGAACCGAAAGAAGTAAATGAAAATACTGCAATACTAATAAACATAATTAAAAAAATAAAATTTGTACCGCATCTAGGATGAAATCTAGAAAATTTCCTTACATTATCTACAGTTAAATCATCTCCGCATTCATAACAGAATATTGTCTTGTGCTCAGCTCCATGATATTGATATAACCTCTTTATATCCTCGAGCTGTCCTACCCCTATCATATATGCTAAAAGTACAACTATCCTAATTATAGCCTCAATTACATTTAATATAACAGATGATTGTGCAATTCCTCTAAATAATGAAGCGATAAATGTAGGTAATAATACAAATAAAACCATTGCAAACATAAATGATATAAATAAACTAATATAAATTAATATATCATTACTTTTATCTCCGAATTTTTTTTCAAACCAAACCTCAAATTTTGATGGTTCTGTGTCTTCAAAAAAGCTAGCTGAAAAATTAAGAGATTTTATCCCTAATATTAGTGAATCCAAGAAAACGAAGAATCCTCTAATAAACGGAATATTTAAAATTGAATATTTTTTAGTAATTGGAACTTGATTCAAAAAGTCTACTTCTATTTTTCCTTCAGATGTTCTTACTGCAGTTGCAATTCCTTTTGTCCCTCTCATCATTACGCCTTCAATTACAGCTTGACCACCTACATCTATTTTCTTCATATCATCATTCCTTTAAGTATTATTTTCTTTTTTATATTTAAAATAACATTCCCCGCATAAAGATTGATATTGAACATTATCAACTTCATCTATAGCAATTTGTTCACCTTTAAACACAAATTTACCATTTACTTTTCTTCCATTAAATATAGCTTTTTTCCCACATGTACATATCGTCTTCATCTCTTCAATTGAATGAGCTATAAGTAGAAGTCTCTCACTACCTTCAAAACCATTCATTAAAAAGTCTGTTCTTAATCCATAACATATAACTGGAATATTCATTCCCACTGCTACTTCAAATAGTTCATCAATATGATTTTTATTTAAAAACTGTACTTCATCTACTAATATACAATCTATTTTATTATTGTTCTCTCTAAGTTCTGAGATCAAAGCTAAAATATTATCTTCATCACTAATAAGTAAATCTACTTTTCTTTCTACTCCTAATCGTGAAATCAATTTTTCTCCTGCCTTTTTATCTTTTGAAGGCTTAATTATAAGTACTTCCATTCCTCTTTCCTCATAATTAAACGCAACCTGCATAAGATTTGTTGATTTTCCTGAATTCATTGCACCATATCTAAAATAAAGCTTACTCATTGTTACTCTTCCCCTCATTTCTTCTGTTCAATTCGATTATAACACACCTTATGTCATTATAAAAATATAATTTTATTGACAAAAATACCTCAAAGTGATATATTCTAATAGTTACATTTGGTTACGTGTTACAATTAGTAAAATTGTATATATATGAAAGAGGTGAATTCGATGAGAGAAGGCATACATCCAGAATACAGCCATGAAGCAGTTGTTAAGTGTGCATGTGGAAATACTTTTACAACAGGTTCTGTTAAATCAGAATTAAAAGTAGAAATATGTTCAAAATGCCACCCATTCTTCACTGGAAAACAAAAGATTGTTGACGTTGGTGGAAGAGTTGATAAATTCAATAAGAGATTCAATATTAACAAGTAATTTATATTATGGGAAAGACATTTGTCTTTCCCATTTTTCTTTTAACATACTAGGAAATATAGATTTTAATAAATACTAAATCTCAATATAATGCAAAAATCATATTACATCTTATTATCCAACTCTTAGTTAAAGCGACTAAGCATTGGACTGTGACATGTAATTTCTTTAATGCATTATATCTAGATACTTAATTTTCTATTAATTAATTTAGATATTTATTTACAATATATGAAAAAATGTTAAACTATAATATAGAAATCTTACTAAAAAGGCAAAGCGAGTGAATTAAATGAAAAAGGTTTTAATTTTAACAGCATCCACAGGGCAAGGTCATAACCAAGCAGCTAATTCTCTTAAAACGGTTTTTGAAAAGAAAGGCTGGAAAGTTGATAAATATGACTTTTTGAAGAAAAACTCTAATTTCCTAAACGCAGCAATAGTTGGAGGTTATGAATTTGCAGCTTCTAAAATCCCTTGGATATACGGCTGGTTTTATCACCTGACAGATAAGAAAATAACAAATAAACTTTTAAACATAGTTTTCTTTAATACTCAAAGAAAGTTTTTACGTTATATCGAAAATGAAAATCCTGATATAATAATAGGTACACACCCTATGTCTGTTAACTTGGTGACAACACTTAAAAGCCAAAATAAGATAAACATTCCTTTCATATCAATTGTCACTGATTTCAAGGTTCATTATGCATATATTAATAAATTTACAGATGCATATATTACTGCAAGTGATTATACAAAGGATTACTTAATTACAAGAGGAATTCCTGGAGATATTATTTTTCCATATGGAATACCTATAAACCCTATATTTTTTGAAAATGATAAAGAAGTTAGTGCAACAAAAGATGATGATTATTTCAACATACTTCTTATGGGTGGAAGTATGGGCCTTGAAAATATTTCTCATGTCCTAAAAAAATTAATCACAAATAAACATTTGCTACGCATAACTGTTGTATGTGGAAACAACGATAATTTAAAAATGAGGTTACTTTCTGAATACTCGGCACCAATTCCAAATAAGAAACTTCACATTTTAGGTTTTACTAAAGATATATCTGCAATAATGGATTATTCAGATATAATAATCTCTAAACCAGGTGGGCTAACCGTTAGTGAATCAATAGCTAAAAAACTCCCAATAATAATCCCATTTGCCATTCCTGGTCAAGAATATGAAAATGTAGAATTTCTTACACAGGTAGGTTGTGCTAAGTATGTTGATCATATGGATGATATAAACTATATTGTAGATTCACTAATCTCAAACCCTTCTGAAATTGATACTATGAAGGATAACTTAGATAAACTTAGGAATAATTATTCAATAAATAAAATTTATGATTTATCAGAAAAACTTTCAACTGAAAATGCAATTATATCCAATTTCTCAATGGAGAATAATAATGAACATATATAAAAAAAGGTATACCAGATTCAACTTTCTGGTATACCTTTTTAAATTTTTTCCCGTCTATTTATCGATTTCCGCTTTTGGGAATGCATCAATAAACTCTTTATTATTTTTTGTTTTAGATAGTAAATTTATTAGCTTTTCTGCAATGTTTTCGATATTACCATCTCTATACATTACTCTTCTTATTGAAAAGGCAACTTCTTTTTCTTCACTACTTAAAAGTAAATCTTCTTTTCTAGTTCCTGATTTATATATATCAATTGCAGGGAATATTCTTCTTTCTTGAAGTCTTCTATCTAAATGAACTTCCATATTTCCTGTTCCCTTAAATTCTTCAAATATCATATCATCCATTCTACTTCCGGTTTCTATTAAAGCAGTAGCTAAAATGGTGAGGCTTCCGCCCTCTTCAATCTTTCTTGCAGCTCCAAAAAATTTCTTAGGCATTATTAAAGCACTTGGATCCAAACCACCTGAAAGTGTTCTTCCAGAAGGTGTAACAGTTAAATTGTACGCTCTAGCTAATCTAGTTATACTATCAAGAAGAATAACCACATCTTTTCCTTGCTCAACCATTCTCTTAGCTCTTTCAAGTACCATTTGTGATACTTTAGCATGATTTTGTGGTTCTTCATCAAAGGTAGAATATATAACTTCTCCATTGATACTTCTTTGCATATCTGTAACTTCTTCCGGTCTTTCATCAATTAAAAGTACAATAAGAGTAACTTCAGGATAATTTGCTGATATATTCTGAGCAACCTTCTTTAATAATGTTGTTTTTCCTGCTTTTGGAGGGGCAACAATTATACCTCTTTGTCCTTTTCCAATAGGTGAAATTAAATCCATTAGCCTAGAACTTAAATCTCTAGAATTATTTGTTTCTAGTCTTAATCTTTCTTGTGGATATATAGGAGTAAGTGTTTCAAAGGACTTTCTCCCAACTGCTTTCTCTGGATGATCACCATTAACTTTTTCAACATATATTAATGCTTTAAACTTTTCACCTTCTTTAGCTTCTCTAACTTTCCCCTCAACTTCATCACCAGTTCTCAAATTAAATCTTCTTATTTGTGATGGTGATACATATACATCATCTTCACCAGTAAGATAGTTTTTACATCTCAAAAATCCGAAGTTATTATTCTCTAATATTTCAAGTACTCCTCTTAAAGATGTTGCTTCATTTATATTATCCTTTGTTCTTACAGTTCTTCTTTCTGATAAATTTGATTCTTTATTTAATGATGAATTTTCAGTAGTTTCTCTAGATACAAAGTTACTTTTATCTTGTTCAACTATTTTTTCTGGTACATTCACCTTAGGAGTTATTTTCTCTCTTAAAAAAACTCCATCTTTTTCAATTGAAATTGGGGAACTTGCAATAATTTCTTCAATAATTTCCCCCTTTTTTTTCTTTGATAAGTTCTTTATTCCTAAATCTTTTGCTACTTCTTTCAACTCACTCAAAGTCATTTGTAAATATTTTTCTTTCGACAAAATCGGGCACCTCCGAATATTTTAAACTGCAATATAACTTAGTAACCTTAATTCATTCTATAAATTTAAACTTAATATATAATGGAATACCTTAATTATACGCTTTAATATTTATATAAGTTTTTAATACATTTCAATTTGGGAAGTTTAAAGGTAAGATTAAACGAAATATTATAAAATGAAAACAGGATATGTTATAATTCATTCTCATTCTATTATTATAACACTTTTTTAAAAAAGTAAACAAGATTTTAACTAATTATGGTACTATATCTTATTTAGCCATTACGAAAGTTTCAAGAAATTTCTACGCTGTTATAAATTAAAAAGAACCTAGAATAAAAATGATATTCTAGGTTCCTAGTTTCCTATTTATTAAGTGATGCTTTTATAAAATCTCTAAATAGTGGATGTGGTCTATTTGGTCTTGATTTTAATTCTGGATGGAATTGAACTGCTACAAACCATGGGTGATCTTTAACTTCAACTACTTCTACAAGTCTACCATCTGGGCTTGTGCCTGTTATATTCATTCCCGCATCTATTATTGCTTTTCTATATTCATTATTAAATTCATATCTATGTCTATGTCTTTCATAAATTAATGAAGATTCATAGGCAGCTTTTGTAAATGTACCTTCTTCAACTTTACATGGATACAACCCTAATCTCATTGTTCCACCCATGTCTTCTACATCTTTTTGTTCTGGCATTAAATCAATTACTGGATATTCAGTTTCAGGGTTAATTTCTGATGAATTTGCATCAGTGTATCCTAATACATTTCTTGCAAATTCTATTACTGCGCATTGCATTCCTAAACAAATTCCTAAGAATGGTTTTTTATTTTCTCTAGCCCATCTAATTGCTTCAATTTTTCCTTCGATTCCTCTATCACCAAATCCACCTGGAACTAAAACTCCATCTACACCAGCTAAAGCTTTATCAACATTTTCTTTATTAATATCAACAGCATTTATCCACTCTATTTCAATATTGGCATCATTAAAATATCCGCCATGATTAAGTGCTTCAACAACAGAAATATATGCATCATGTAATTCAACATATTTTCCTACTAATCCGATTTTAACAGTCTTTGATAAATTCTTAATTTTATCAACCATTGAAACCCATTCATTGTTGTTAATTTCTCCAGTTGGTAAGTGTAGTTTCTCACATACTACTGTATCCAAACCTTCTTTATGTAATAAAAGCGGAACTTCATATAAGTTTTCTGCATCTAAATTTTGAATTACGCTTTTTCCCTCAACATTACAGAATAAACCTATTTTATTTTTAATTTCAGTTGAAAGTTCTTTTTCTGATCTACATACTATAACATCAGGTTGAATTCCTATACTTCTTAAATCCTTAACAGAATGTTGAGTAGGTTTTGTTTTAAGTTCTCCAGCTTTTCCCAAGTATGGAACAAGTGTTACATGTATAAAGCATACATTTTCAAATCCTGCTTCATATTTAATTTGTCTAATAGACTCTAAAAATGGAAGAGATTCTATATCACCTATTGTTCCACCAATTTCAGTAATAACTACATCAACTTCTCTTTCCTTAGCAACCCTATAAACTCTATTCTTTATTTCGTTTGTAATATGAGGTATTACTTGTACTGTTCCACCAAGATATTCCCCTTTTCTCTCTTTTGATATAACCGACCAGTATACCTTACCTGTAGTTACATTTGAATTTTTAGTAAGATTCTCATCTATGAATCTTTCATAGTGCCCTAAATCTAAATCTGTTTCTGCTCCATCATCAGTTACAAAAACCTCTCCATGTTGATATGGGCTCATAGTGCCTGGATCTACATTTAAATATGGGTCAAACTTTTGAATTACTACGTTTAATCCTCTATTCTTCAATAATCTACCTAATGAAGCTGCTGTTATTCCTTTTCCTAAAGAAGAAACTACTCCACCGGTTACAAATACATACTTAGTAGCCATAAAAAATCCTCCTAAAAATATTTAAAAAATATATTGACATGTAATTAACTCGATGATAAAATAGAAATTACCCTTCAATATTATGATGGGATAACTATTTAATAACATAGATTATATATTATCATAAACTGAGTTTCTAATCCAGTCTTTTTTATATGTTTTAAATAATTTTTTTTATCTTTTCGTCTATTCTAAAGTACTTTTCCCTAAAACTACTATTTATTAATATCTTTTCTTCAGCTTTTCTCAATGTTGAATTTATATTCTTATTATGCTCCCCTAAGATCTCTTTAACTCTCTTGTCATGTAAAAAATGATAATCTTTCATTATCAATATTAGCATATAAAGGTTTTCTTTCTTTCTTAAAAAATCTACCATATCTTCTAAGCTCATTCCATTAATACCTAAAACAAATTCTAACAAATCATCTAAAGCATCCTGTTTCATTAATCTACTCTCCTCAAAAATTTTCATATTTAAGTATTAACGCTTGAAGTTATTTTTAATCAAAAAAAGGTGAAGTAAATTAATAATAATTTTCTTCACCTTTTAATTATTTATATTTATGCTTTTATTTTTATCTTTAATTGAGTTCCTTGAGGTGGTTGTCCAGCAATGCTTATATTGTAGTCTATCTGAACTTCTCCACCATTCTCATCCATATCAATTCTTAAATCTTTAGTATCAATCTTTAATTCCAACATTCCGTATGGAGTATTGTATAGGGTAACTGAATTACTATCCTTTTTAAAATCCATTTTTGTTGAAGTTGTACCTTCTCTATATAATGTAATTTCATCTTTATATATCTCTAATTTTGTAGTAGTTCCTTCCATACCTGATATTTCAGTTTCTTCATATATAGCTTCATAACTACTTGCATCTTTTATATGAAATTCTCCAGGTGTTACTACTTCAATAACATCATCATCTTCATAATTTTGGTTTGATATAACAGAAATTACAGCCTTTTTCTTCATAACTATTAACCTCTTCATCTTAAAATTTAAATTCACTGTATAGTTTATAGGTTTTAAATAATTTAATCAAGATTTTATTTTTTAATCCACTTTTGAATCAATTCAAATATTTTGAATTTAATTTTCACATCATTATTAACTTCATCATATTCATCATCACTTAGCACTCTCTTCATTTGCTTTTCTGTTTCTTTCTCAGATACTTGTCCCCTTGTTTCATCTACAAAACACAAGGGAGGAAACATTACACACCACCAATTTTTCCCTTCACCTGATCCTATTATAACTCTATATGCCTCATACTCACCCTGAGGCAATGTTATATTACCATAGCTTTTATCCGGGAAATTCTCTTTTCCCATTGTTGACTTAACACTATAATTATAACCATTATTTTTAATGATACTCGATGCAAGTTTTAGTATATCATCATTACAAGATTTAAGTATCTTTCTTGATTCATCAATACTTGGAGAATCCTTAAGCTTTGGGAAAATATAACTTATTATTGCATCCTTCACTTTTATTTTTAATTGCTGATCATTATCAGAATCACTGTTTGCAATAACATGAAATCTAATTAATTTAGTACTTATCTCCTGCACCAGGTTGTCCCTAGATTTGTCAGAAGCACTTTTACTATTAAAATATACAAATGTATTTATGACAAGTAAGATAATTACTAGTAGTGAAATTACTTTTTTCATTTTATCAACCCCCTATAGGAGTATTGTTGACAAAATAAAAAAATCTTATACACATCTTTTAAATTGTTCTTGTAATAAATACATCATTATATTGTTTTTTCATTCTATCATAACAACTTTGTGCTTTAAGCATATCATCAAAGAATCCAAAAACGGTAGGACCACTGCCACTCATCATAGCCCCTAACGCATCCATCTTAACCATTTCCTCTTTAATATCAATAATTTTTCTATGTTTTCTTAATGTCACATTTTCCAAATGATTTTTCATATTTTTTGCTACAAAATCTAAATTATCATTTTCCATAGCATCAATTATTTCATCAATTTTAACTTTTTTATAGATTTTACTTATATCTAAATCGCCATAAACCTCTTTAGTAGAAACACCAAAAGATGGTTTTACTAGAACTAATATTTTGTCTTTAAATTCCTTTAACTGTGTTACTTTCTCACCAATGCCTTCACATAAAGCTGTCTTTCCTTTAATGCAATAAGGTACATCTGCGCCAAGTTTTAATCCCAACTCCATAAGTTCTTCATCCGAAGCCCCTATATTAAATATTGAATTCAATCCCATGAGCACAGCAGCTCCATCAGTGCTTCCTCCAGCTAATCCTGCTGCTACAGGAATATTCTTTCTAATATCTATATGTACTCCTTTATCTATGTTATAAGTATCCAAAAAGAGCCTTGCAGCTTTATAAGCTAAATTTCTTTCATCCCTAGGAACATATGGCTTATTACAAGTAATTTCTATTCCGTTTATTTTTTCCTGTATTTCAATCAAATCATAAAGATCTATTCTCTGCATTATCATTCTTAGCAGATGATATCCATCACTTCTTTTTCCTACTACCTCTAAAGCAATATTAATCTTGCCATAAGCTTTAATCTTCATATAATCTTCCTCTCAAATAAATAATACTATTATATTATCATTTATTTAAAGGTATTTATGCAAGAATTAATTTATGTAAAATTCAAGTCGGGAAAAAATTCATAAGCTTAAAATAACCTTCTTTTTAATTCTTCACCCGACTTATACAATTAATTAAATTAATTTAAATTAATTAATCCTTCCTCTATACTATTTAATTCTTTTTCCACTAATTCTCTTTCTTTAACATTATTTATATAATCCACTAGTGGTTTGAATTTTTCATAAAATACAATTACAATGTCTCCTGAAAGAGCCATATCCAACGCTTCTTTCAAAGCCTCTACTTCATCCAAAACAATTTTACTCTTTTTATTATCTTTTACTTTTTTAATTACACCTTTACTTATTCTATTGCAGATGTCTCCTTTTTCTCTTCCTCTTCTGTCTTTATCTTCTTTTATGAATACATAGTCTAAATTTTCTCCTGCAATCTCGCCTATCCGCTCTGCAACATCATCACTTCTATCACCTGGAATCCCTATAACTCCAATTAGCTTATTATATTCCATCGTTTTTAGAGATTCTAAAACAACTCTATACCCCTCAAGATTATGACCATAATCTAATATAACTTTAACTCCATTAATGTCATATTCGTTAAATCTTCCCTTATTTAGTTTTTCATTATTCTTAAATTCTTTTAACCCCTTAGCTATAATACAATAATCTACACCTTGAGATATTAACGCTGCTGTTGCTGCCATTGCATTAGCAATATTATACTTCAATATACCATTCATAGAAATTCCTATATCACTTACACTACAAATATTGTAATGTCTTCCATTATTAAATGCCATTAATCTATCTTCATCAATATAAACAGCCATATTATCTTTAAGAAAAGCATTTTTAATATATGGATTTTCTTTATCACATGAAAAGAATACAATTTTAGACTTAATTCTTGGTAATACTTTTAAAGACCATGGATCATCAGCATTAATAACTGCATACCCATTCTCTTTTACTTCTTCTGCAACAATAGATTTAACAAATGCCAATTCTTCTAAAGTATTTATTCCATCTAAACCTAAATGATCTTCCGTTATATTGGTAATTACCCCCACATCTGCTAAGTCATAAGCCAATCCTTTTTTTACAATACCACCTCTTGCTGTTTCTAGAACTGCAATATCAACATCCTTATTCATTAGGACTGTTTTCGCACTTTGAACTCCAGTATCATCACCAGAATGTAAACACTTTTCACCTAGAAATATTCCATCAGTTGATGTCATTCCCACTTTATATCCTATTAATGAATATATATAAGAAATCATTCTAGTAGTTGTAGTTTTTCCATTCGTTCCAGTAACTGAGACTAGTGGAATATTTATCGGATTATTATTATATAGCATATTAACTATTTCTTTTCCAACATTCCTTGCATTACCTTCATAAGGATAACAATGCATTCTTATTCCAGGTGCAGTATTAACCTCCATAACAACCCCCTGAGACTCAAGAGGTTCCATAATATCACCTGTACATAAATCAATTCCGCATATATCTAATCCTATGGTTTTAGCTACCCTAACACATAGTTCCTTATTTTCTTGAGATATAGTATCTGTACAATCTATAGCCACTCCACCAGTAGAAATATTGGCATTTTCCCTCAAATATATCTTTCTATCCTTTTCAAGAACTGATTCCAAACTTAAATCTTCCCTTGAAATACATGCCATTACTTCTTCATCAATTTTAACTTTTGTTAAAGGTTTTTCGTGATCATCACCTCTATTATTATCTGCATTAAGCTTCTTAATTAAATTAAGTATTGTATCTTCACCATTTCCTATAATATATGGCGGTATCCTTAGTGCAACCGCAATCACTTTATCCTTAACAACTAAAACTCTATAATCTTTTCCTTTTATAAATTCTTCTAAGATAACATCCTTATAGTTTTTCTTTATTTTGTTAAAAGCTTCTATCAGCTGTTTTTCACTTTTAATATTTAAAATTACACCTTTTCCTTTGTTGCCATATTGAGGCTTTAAAACTAGTGGGTAACCTAATTCCTTACTGTATTTTATAAGCTCAATGATATTATTAACTTTATATCCATCAGCCACAGGAATACACTGATATTTTAGTAGTTTCTTTGTTAATAACTTATCACAGGATATATCTGCTGCTACACAAGATGTATTATTCCCTATGGTAGCTTCAATAACTCTTGCAGCCTTTCCATATCCAATCTGATAAATACCACTGTTACTATATTTAATTACAGGTAACCCCATTTCTTTTGCAGCATCAATAATGGCTCTAGTACTAGGACCATCAATTTCATATTTCAACATATCTTTAATTATTAGAATCCTCTCATCAAAGTTTATACTCTTTTGACTTATCAATGAATTTATTAAATCTACCACTAAATCAACTATTCTTAATGCTGTTTGTTCATACTCATATTGAACTATTATATAATAGTGGTCACCTTTAACTTCCCTAGCCTTGCCATATGCAACTTCAATATCTAACATATTTTGAATCGCAATTATACAATGCTCACATATATGCGCCAGATATGTCCCTTCATTTAAGCGCTTTACAAATCCATGTTCTTCATCAATTCCACATCTATGTTTATATAGTTCTGGTAATATCCTAGTTAAATTAAAATTAAAGTTAGGTATATCTTTACTTGGAGTCTCACAATATCCTTCTAAATCCAAATCTACCCTTAAGCATTTTTTATGGGAATAGATATTTTTACCTTCAAAGACTCGTTTACTTATTATTTTCATTTTTGGTATTTTCCTCCTCAAAAGGTGTTCTCTTTTGCAAATGAAATAAGTTACCATTTGTTAATACATGCATTTTAACATTGTACATACTCAATATTTCATCTTGATGTTTTTCTGATACATTCGAAAAAGTTATTTGTTCTCCATCTAAAAAATATACCGCACCATTTCCAATTACTCTTATTACATTGTTCTCCACTACTATTGCTGTATCTTCATCAATTCCTACCCCTAACATCTCTGGATTTTGTGCAATTCCAGCTAAAAGTCTTCCAATTCTACCTCGCTGTGCAAAATGCTGATCAATGATTACATTTTTAATAAATCCAAATCCAGGAGCCATCTTCAAAGTACATTTTCTTGGAGATTCTTCATCATCTCCCTTTACTATCATTGTACTACTCATTACAGATGCTCCAGCAGATGTCCCTACTAATATGCATCCATTCATAAATACATTTCTTAGTTCTTGAAAAATAGGGGTACCTCCTACTAAACTAGTAATACGAAGTTGATCTCCTCCTGTAAAAAAAATTACTGATGACTTTTTAATAGTCTCTATACTTACAGGATTAAATGAATCTTTTCTTTCGCTTACGTCTAAAACATTCATTTTTTTAATACCTAGCCCTGAAAACACCTTCTTATACTTATCCCAAGCTGAACTAGGATATTCAGTTGCAATTGTTGCAATTGTTAATTCTCCATTATTTTTCAAAGATTCTTCTGCAACATATTTAAGTATTTCTTTTTCTCCTTCTTTATCTTCAGCTCCTCCAATAATAATAAGTTTCCCTTTGCAACAGTTCTCCAAAATATCACCTCAAATCATGCATTTTTATTGTAACCATGATTTTACATAATTATTCATAAATTCGTCACAATTGATACTGAATAAATGCTAGTAAATACATATACTGCCAATGAATATATATGATTTTTCTCTCTTTAAATAGCTTAAAGTATTCTATAAAATGCAAAAGCTGTCTCATTATATTGTGAGACAGCTTTTAAAAAAATATTCTTACTAACTTTATTAACTTTTTGTAATACTTGGCATTTGTTATTATTACATGATTCTTTTAAATTCAAATGACGAAAATTTATATAACCGCTCTTCCTGGAATCAATAATTTTGTTCCAGCCTTCAAATTTTCATCTGCTTCAAGATTGTTTAACTTCACAAGTGCATCCATTGTTGTTGCATATTTTTTTGCTAAAGACCATATTGTATCACCTAATTGAACAACGTATATTATAATACTAGCTTTTTTGCCTTTTGCTTCACCTTCTTTTGTCTCTAAAGATGATACCCATTTCTTTAATGCATTTGATACTGATTTAACCTCAACTGAAACTATAGCTTTTATAGCTATTGTTGATCCTTCAATCACACCTTGAATACTTTCTATAACACTCTTCGCAATGCATTTCGCATCTTCCTCTGAATTAGGTAAATCAACTGTTACATTAAATGGAATTTCAGAATTCATTTTACCTACTTCTTTCTCTCCACCTTCAGCCATATAGATTACTTCAACATTTAACACTCCATCAATCAAAGCTTTGCCATACATTATTTTTTTCTCTATTATTGTTGCGTTACCTGTAGTCGATAGTATTTTACTTGGCATTGCTGAAGAATCAGTAACTTGTAAATTTTCTTTAATAACTGCTTCTGCATTGCCTTTATCATTAACAATTCCAACATTTGTATCTTGTTGTTTAACATCAATATTCATAGATGGTGAATATACATCATCTATGAAATCCATATGACTTTTATCCATAATCTTAAAATCTGATCTAGCTTGAACATCTATTTCTATCTTTCTAGCTTCTCCCAAGTCATCTTCTCTAACTTTCAAGTCATAATTTGTTAGGCTAAAGTTTCCTAGTGAAGTCATATTCGATGATACTCCTATAACTTCCTCATCCTTACTAATAAATATGTCCTCTTCAGCAAGTATAACCTCCCTAGTTTCTGAAGCTCTATATAATAATTCTACCTTGCAGAAACACGAAACTGTAACTCTGTCCTCATTTAACTTAATATCCTCTTTATGAATATTCAATGATGTCTTTATTATCTTACCAACTTGAGGCTTATCCATACCAATAATAATTGTGCCAGTTCCACTGAAATCAATTTCCTTTTTAGCTACTAACTTGTCTATCATTTCAGGCTTTCTTAATACTTGAATGTCTTTTACTCCAACTATATCTTTCAAAAAATCAATTTGAGAATTTTTATAGCATTCAGCGCTTATATTTAATACCCCTTCAATTGATATCTTTCTTTCATTTATTATTTTTCCTTCAATATGTTCAATTTTTGCTAAAGCCTCACATGAGATCCTATGTTCTGCTTCTAACCCCTCAATATAGTTTGAGAACTTATCATTATAAGAAACACTATTAAGTACAAGACCTTCTTCTTCTCTTGCTAGATATAAAACAACGTATTCTATGTTTCCTTCAAGCAGTATTCTGTCGCCAAGACTTTCTTTTCTG
Source organism: Clostridium paridis (assembly GCF_016765615.1). Lineage (GTDB taxonomy): Bacteria > Bacillota > Clostridia > Clostridiales > Clostridiaceae > Clostridium_T > Clostridium_T paridis. The sequence continues at coordinate 1,054,268 of NZ_JAESWA010000022.1, forward strand.
GTAAGGTTGGTTCTACCACTAACCGAAATAATCTCCTGTACATCTGGATGAGTATCAGGTATCAAAAATTCACCTTTAAGCATTTGATCTATAGAATCTTCTCTCACAAGTTGTTGGTAATCTACAGACTCTTTTATAGTATCTATTTCTGGCATTATATCCCTCCTACAAAATTCTTATTACTATTTATACTCAATTTTTTATGGAATATGAACTAAAATCTAAGTTTTGTAGGAGTAAATTAACGCATTTTTCTACATCGTTACGATTTTTTTGTCGAAAAAGATAATTTTTTTTGATTTTATTGTTGACATTGTTTCTGAAATATCGTATTATGATATTGGTTATTGACCATATAACCTCTCATAAATTCTCAATACCCTTTTATACCATAGTTGAAAGATGGATACCCACCATCTTTCTTTTTTGTCGTCTAAGTAAACGTTTTTTTGAAGATTAAAAAAAACTTCGATGCATAATCGAAGTTTTATCCAGCAAAATGTAATTGTACTGTCTTTGTCAAAACATCTGAATAACTATATGTCACTGTCCTTTGGGTGTCACTCTCTAATCTAATAACAAATATACTTGGATATAAACTTTCAAGTATTCCATTATTAACGAGAATTTTCTTCCTGCCTCCGTTGGCCTTTAATGTTACTTTTTCACCAACATGGCCTTCAAGGTCTCTTTTTATGGAAGCTAATGTTCTATTTTTTTCCATATTAAACACCCTCTTTCCATTATATATTTTACCCTAAATACTTACATATGTCAAATTAAAAATTTAATTTTATCACTATTTGTTTTAACTTGTCAATGTAAATTTTTAATAACATAACTTTCATATACTTATTTTCCTTAAAAATAACTTTTTTATTCCTATTTTCTGAGGTTTTGTTTAATTTTTCTCAAATATTAAGAAAATACTTCTTTTTCTAAAGATATACTGACTTTGGATATCCCTCTCTATACTTTCCTCTTGTTTGCAATCCCCCAATTCCTTTTATTCCAGTTATTGTATTTTCTATTACATCTGTAATAGAAACAACTGTGTCTATTCTTGTATAGGCTATTTTCTCACATACAAATACTGGATCTAAGCAATGAATTAGTACCCTATTGGGAGATGATGCAAAGTTAGCTCCTGCATCTAAAATCCCTTCATAGCATGACTGACAAGCTCCCGCAAAAATAACTAGTTCATCATAACTTGAATTGTAATCTCTTAATGCCTTTACTGCCTCAATATAGTATCTAGAATTCCTATAGCTATCTAAATTCAAAAAATCCTTGGCATTTTTATGAACGCCATCATGACCTGTCAAAACGACGATATCCGGCTTTATTTCCTTAACCATATCTACAACCTTAAGAGGCTGCTCTCTTTCAATTACAGACCGTCCTACGGCCTCTATATTTAATTGTTTATATACCTTTAAGCAATTTTCCATATATACTTCATCACCATCAATATGAAGAACCTTCCCTGGCCTTCCAAACATAAGCTCTTTTTCAGGAATTATTTTAGGCGATTTTGTAATTCTAGTATAGGTTCCCCCTCTAGAACTTATTGCATTTTTTATAGCTTGACTAACCCGTGCATTTAAAATCTTATCTTTTTCTGCTATAAACTCTTTGTTTACAAGTTCTAAATCATCTCTGCTCGAATCAGCAATTATACGGATACTTATTCCTTTTAAAATATATATTACCTCGCCATTGTCCTCTTTAACATCAATAATCTTGAAAGTAATGTCTTTCCCATATGATTTTCTTACAACCACGTCACCTATTCCCATACTTTTTCTCCTAAAAAATTATCTATTTCATGATATGCAATTTACAAGAACAATGTGCAAATCTTTTTTTGCAAATAATAATTATCACCACTAAATAAAAAGTGAGTTATACAAAATAAAATGCACATTTTACTTTGTAATAACTCACTATGGATACAAAATAGTTAATCAATTTTAAACCTGATGATATTACTCTAAACTCCATATTCTTTTCTAAATTCTTCGATAAATTTCAAGAATGCTTCTTGTTCTTGAACTAATCCATCCAATTTATTTGCAAAAGTCCCCTGTCCCCAATTAACTTCGTTGTAGTAATATCTGTTAGCCAGCCTCCAGTATCTTTGTGGAAATAATAAATATGCAAAAATCACATTATATTCTCCTTTTTGTAATGGAGATACTGAATTATATGCATCTAGTATATCAACTGCAGAGCTTATATCCCAATCTACTCTTTTTAATACTTTAGTCATAAAGTTTGCTATATCATAAGCTCTTACTTCTCTCTTACAATAGTCAAAATCTATAATATTAACGTTATTATTTTCATCTAAAATAATATTATGATAAGTATAATCATGATGACAAAAACTCTTCTCTACTTCGGTACGTTCACATAGCTCATAATAACTTGAGTTCTTAAGAATATCTAATGCACGTCTTCCAAGATCCTTATAAAATTCTACTGTCTTAATATAGTTTAAATCAAATGTTCCTTTATTTGACTTCTTTCTTGACATATCTCTCATTTTGTCTAGAGACTTTATTCTTTTATCCATCAAGCTTGGCCATCTTCCTAAATCGCTTTTAAGCTTACTATTTTCTGGTGGATCATATCCTTTACTCATTTCATGAAGTACCGCTAATTCTTTGGCTGCTATTCTAACCTCTTCAGTTTTATGGAAGTCACACTCTCTACCTGGTATCCATTCTGAAAGTGTATATATATCTTCATTAACTAATGCATAAGGTTCTCCTTCAATATTTAATGAATACTTGTCAACTCTTGAATATCCTTTTTCAATTAAGAATTCTTTTGCACCATATACAAATAATAGTTTTTGAATTCCATAACTTATCTTCTTCAAGCATTTTTCTCCCTTGTTTGTTTTAAGATGATATACACCTTTATTTGGCTTTATGTTTTCAATAATAATATCAAATTGTCTTTCAATCTCTGATTCCCTCATCATCGTTATGCACCCCCTAAATATTTATATGTTGTTCGAGTAACAATTATTAACAAATCACAAAATAACTTAATATAATAAACTATAACTATATTTGAAAGGATTTATCATGCGTATAGGAATTGACGGCAGAGCATCAAAATGGTACAGAGGTACTGGTATTGGAACCTATACCTATGAACTTATATACAACCTTAACTTGATTGATACAATAAATGACTATCTTTTATTTCTACCCGAGAATTCAAGTTTTACATCATTAAGCAGAAATTTTACCAATAAAAAAGTCGACGAGAATCCTAATGAAAATTTTTGGGAAAATGTTTCTTTGCCTAATATAATTAAGAATAATGATTTAGACTTATATCACATACCACAAAACGGAGTCGGATTACCTACTGAGCTATCTTGTAAGTCAGTTATAACTCTTCATGATATAATCCCTCTCAGAATGCCTGAAACAGTAAGTGAACGATATAAATACATTTTTCATAACAATATTCCAAAAATCATAGATAAAGTTAGTGGAATTATAACTGTATCTGAATTTTCAAAGGAAGATATATCTAAAGAATTTAATTATCCAAAAAGTAGAATATATGTCACTCCCTTAGCTGCAGAAAATATATATAAGCCTTTAGATAGAAGCATATGTAAGAGCCTCTTAAATAAATATTATTCTTTAGATAAAAATTTTATTCTTTATGTGGGTGGATTTAGTCCTAGAAAAAATATTATTGGACTACTAGAGGCTTTTTCTAAATTAAAAGAAAAATATAAGCTTCCCCTAAGTCTTGTGATAACAGGCAAGCATGGAATCTCCTATGAAATATATAAAAATAAAGCCATATCTTTAAATATTGATAAAGATGTATTATTCCCAGGATTTATTCCAATGGAACATATGCCAATATTTTATAATTCTGCTGAGATGTTAGTGTATCCGTCTTTCTATGAAGGATTTGGATTACCTCCATTAGAATCTATGGCATGTGGAACACCAGTTATAGCTTCTAATAGCACCTCTATACCTGAAATACTACAAGACTCTGCTATACTAATTAATCCCCAAAATATAAATGAAATCATTGATTCAATGTATAATTTTTTAATAAACAAAGATCTTAAAAATCAGTATATAGTTAAAGGGTTATCTAAAAGTAGAGAATATAACTGGAAAAATACCGCCCTCAAAACTCTAAAAGCATATACCGAAATATATAATTCATAATTAATAATTAAAGAACAGGTATTCCTGTTCTTTAATTATATACTACCAACCATATTTTTCCAATAAATTCTTTTATGTCAATTTGCACAAGAACATTTGTTCGTGTATAATTTAAATATAATGAATGGATGGTGAGTTTATTATGGATTTAAGTGAAAAATTAAAAATACTTTCTGATGCTGCTAAATATGATGTTTCTTGTTCCTCTTCAGGATCTAATAGAAAAGGAAAAAAAGGTTTTCTTGGTAATGCTATTGAAAGCGGTATATGTCATAGCTTTACTCCTGATGGAAGATGTATTTCTCTACTCAAGATACTTTTAACTAATTACTGCGTTTATGATTGTGCTTATTGTATTAATAGACGTTCTAACGATTCATTAAGGGCAGCATTTACTCCTGAAGAAGTTTGCGAAATTACAATAAACTTTTATAGAAGAAACTATATTGAAGGACTTTTTTTAAGTTCAGCAGTTTTTAGAAATCCAAATTACACAATGGAACTACTATTAAAAACGTTAAAATTGTTACGTGAAGTGCATAAGTTTAATGGATATATTCATGTAAAGGCTATTCCTGGTGCCGATAAAGCGCTTATTGAAAAACTTGGTCTATATGCTGATAGAATGAGTGTAAATATAGAATTGCCTTCAGCAAATTCATTAAAACTCTTAGCACCTGAAAAATCAAAAGATAATATTTTAGAACCAATGAAAGTAATAAAAGCAGGAATCCAAAGTTATTCTGAAAATAAAAAAGTAATTAGAAGTACTCCTATTTTTGTTCCAGGAGGTCAAAGTACTCAACTTATTGTAGGAGCAACTGGTGAAACAGACTTACAGATTTTAAATTTAAGTGAAGGGCTATATAATAAGTATGATTTGAAAAGAGTTTATTACTCAGCATATGTCCCTATAACTTCTAGTAACAAGTATCTTTCAAGTATAATAACTCCTCCTTTAACCCGAGAACATAGATTATATCAAGCAGATTGGCTCCTACGTTATTATGGATTTAAAGCAAAGGAGCTCTTAGATACCTCTAAGCCAAACTTTAATTTAAAACTAGATCCTAAAACCTGTTGGGCAGTAAACAATATGCACCTTTTCCCAATTGAAATAAATAGAGCTCCATATGAAATGTTATTGCGAATTCCTGGCGTTGGAGTTAAATCAGCTCAGAAAATTATAAGAACTCGTAAAGTTCATATCTTAAGCTATAATGATTTGAAAACCTTAGGAATAGTTTTAAAGAGAGCTCAATATTTTATATTATGTAACGGAAAATATTTTGGAGATATTCCATTTGCTTCTTCTCTTATAGAGGATAGACTATCTGATAATAATATTGTTAATAAAGGTCTTAATCCCAATATTCATCAAATTAGTTTCTTTGATAAGTTAGCTCTCCCTTCTATGGAAGATAGAATCACATCCTTAACTGGAGAACTTTAGGAGGTGTTAATGATGGATGTATTGATATTTGATGGTACTTTTACTGGATTATTAACTTCTATTTATGAAGCTTATTACTCATTTCCTAATACCATGCTTATTTTATCTGAGACTAATTACTGCGATAATTTTGTCTATTCGAAGAATCTAGTAATAACAGATCTAGAAAAAGCTGAAAAGGTGCAAACTGCAATAGTAAAAAAAACTGGAATTTCAACACTCGAAAATATTTATCTAGCATATTTGTCTGATAACCCTGATGTATATACTAAGATATTAATATATATAAAGTTTGCCTTTTCAATTGGCTTCAAAGTAAATGAACATTTATACGATAAAAGAGTCAAAAATATTGTTGATATGAAAAATAAAATTACAAGAGAAGCTCATAGCTTCATAGGTTTTATTCGATTCACGTTAATAGACAATAAGTTTTTATATTCTCCTATTGAGCCAGATAACAATATATTAGAGCTTTTGTCATCGCATTTTAAAGATAGATTTCCTACTGAAAATTTTATTATTCATGATATTAAAAGAGGTATTGCATTAAGATATACTTCTGATAAAAATGAGATTGACTTCATTGAGATGAATCCAGATGAGTACAAATTTTTAAAGAATTATAAAGACGAGTTTGAGGATTTATGGAAAACATATTTTAAATATACAACTATACTAGAAAGACAAAACACTTCTATTCAAAAGTCCAAAATGCCTAAGAGGTATTGGAAGTATATTACCGAAGTAAAAAATAACACAAATTAAATTCCTATGTAAGGTGTAGATAATTTTTATCTACACTTATTACTATCTATACAATATTAATTTATAAATATTTGCTTTTAAATAAATCTAAGAACTCTTTTTTATCCGCTTCTTCAGCTGCTTTTCCTTTAAATTTTGATAGAAAAGCTTCATAGCTCCATTTCTTTTTTTTGTAATAATAATTTGAAACTAAATTATAATAATCATTTGGAAATACCATCATTGAATAAAGCACATTAAGCTCTTCCTTATCTAACTTATTAATAGATTCATAACTATTAATTATCTCATTACATTTATCTAAATCATATCCAAAATTTTTAATAGATTTAATTATAAAATTGCATAAATCATGGACTCTTATATCAATAAGTGAATATTCAAAATCAATAAAATATGCTTTTTCTTTAGCTAAGATTATATTATGATACGCCAAATCATTATGACATAAGACTATCTTACTCTCATCATTACATGATTTTAAATATTCAGGGCCATTAATTCCCAATATTGCTTTATCAATATTAGCTATTTGCTCATTAATTGTGGATAGAAATAATTCATCAAAAGAATTCTTGTTTTTAAAAGTACTAACCATATCTTCAATATCTTTTAGTTCTTCTCTTGCTTTCCTAAAATAATCAGGCATCTTGAATAAATTATTTTTTACGTCTAAAGTCTCTATATTCCTTAAATGATTTAACAATCCCAAGGATGCATTATGATATTTAGCTAAAGCTGTTGCCGCCATATTTACATCTAGTGGATTAGCACAACAACATTCCCTACCTTCTATTAATTCCATAACACAGTATATACCATCATTCCACTTCACATAGTAATTTCCGTCCCCAGCTTTTACGAAGTTAAGTATATCTGAAAACCCTTCTCTAATATAATCTAGTGATGTTGTAATAAATTTTATATCATCTGTATTTTCTATTTTCTTTAATATTCTTTTTCCTTTATCTGTAATTAGTAAATATACACTTCTTAAAGGTACTAAATCTTCAACTCTTAAGTCAAATTTTTTAAACAGTTCCACATCTAAGTCATATTCACAGAGATATTTCTCATCAGCATATCTAAGTTTGTTCATATAATCACCCTTCTATATCGTAATACTATTATCAAATTCACACGCCTTCATAAATTTATAATAGAAGGTCTCCTCATTCCACTGTTTCTTTCCTTCCTTATATTTTTGAAGTAATTTCATACTTTCTTGAGGGTATAAAATGTATCCCATTAGAAAAACCTTGGAGTTATCTTGGAGCTTTTCATTTTTAACTATATAGTCTATAAAACCTCCATAAGAAGTCACAACACTATACTTTCTAAGCTTCATAAGAAATTTTCCATAGTCACTTTCAATAATGTTATAGCATACTCCTTTCACAGAATTTATGATAATTTTTTCATTATACTTTAAATGTCTAAAATCACAATTTCCTAAAATTATCTCGCCATTATCCATTGCCCTTCTAAGAATTGATAAATAATTTGAATTATCAATATATCCTATAGCTTTTTCAGCATTTAATAATACCTTATAAACTTTATCTTTTATATGTTCTGGATAGTAATCTTTTAATGCTGCCCTGCTTACTTTTCTATATAATACTTTAAATTCTTCAAAATCTTCACCAATTCTACTAGGAACTGTCGGAATAATATCATAAGGATACTCACTCAAGATTTTATGAATTTCATTTATAATATCTAGCTGGCTATATATATCTTCTATTTTTAGTTTGGCGCCAGTACTATCAAATTCCTCTTTATTAATCAATACATCTCTATTATTTAAATATTGTTCTAATGTAAGGAATCTCATTGCTACCCCCTCTTATAAATGTTAAGACAAATCCAGTAGGAAATAGACTATAGATCTTTGATACCTTGTACATATAGGTTTTTTTATAGAAAACTTAACTTATACTTACATAAATAAGTTAATAGTTGAACTTAAAACCCTATGATTTCAAAACTCTACCCTATTCCCTAACTTTTACACCCTAAAGTCTAATTCTTGAATTTGTAAACTCTTTAATAAACTCCTGTTTTTCCTCTCTATCTTCAATATACTTTTTTAATTTATCAACAAAAAATTCTTCTCCCCAAGGTTGCTGTTCCCAATAATACTGTATTCCTAATTGCCAGAATTGTTGCGGAAATTTAATAAATGTCCCTATTATTTTATTATCATCCTTAAATAATCTATTTACAGAAGTATAGTTCTCTAATATTTCTATTGCTTTCTTCTTATCCCATTTTCCATTTTTCATAGATCTAATAATAAGGGATGATAAATCATGTAATGAACTATCAAGAATGCAATAATCAAAGTCTATTACATACATTTCTCTATTACCTGTTACTAGTACGTTATGATGAGCATAGTCATGATGACAGAATCCTCTCTTAAATACTTCTTTATTCATTCTGTCAAAATAATTATATTTCTTTAAATCTGTAATTGTTTCTTCTATTTGCTTTAATTCATCTTCCATTACACTTAGATAAAGCTTATCAAATTCACTCTTATACATTTTTTGATTTATTCTCTTTTTGAAATCAAGTATTTCACTTTCTCTAGTTTGAAAATTATCTATCCATCTGAACCAAAATATCCTTGGTCTCATTTTTCTGTTTAAGCTAAACCCTTGACTTGATAAGTGAAGTTCAGCTAACTTCTTAGTTACTTCCATCAATTCAATCACATTGTCATAATTACTTTCCCTTGAGGTTATCCAAGGAGAAAGATAACAAAACTTATTATCGAAGGCTATATATTTTTTGCCTTTACGTGTCTCTATAATATCTGGTATATTTTCAAATCCTCTATTTTTCAGATGGAGAATTGCTGATAGAATAAAATAAAAATGAGGATAATCATATTTTATGGTTTTTAAACTATACTCCTTATCCCCAGATTTAATTAAATAAATATTTTTTTTATTTTCAATTTCATCTATATCTATTCCATAACTCTCCATCAATAAATCTTGTAAAGTCTCTAACCTCAATCGTCTTTCCTCCCATAGTAATTCTAAGTTATTATATGTATCAAAATAGATATTGGTGAATTTAATCACCTTTAAGACCATCAGTCATATTTATATATTATATATAACAGACATTTATATTTTTGGATGTCTCGCTTGTATTTAGTAATGTTCTAGGGAGTATTTTATGGATGTATGTATAGATGCTAGGGGATTAAATTGGTATAGAGGTACTGGAATTGGAACTTATACCTACAATTTACTGAAGAATATCCTTGGAATAAAATCAGATAACAAATATCATTTAATTTGGTCTGGAGATGGATATGAATCATTTATTAATGAAAAAATCAGTGTACTAATGGCTTCTAAAAAGCACCAAAGATTCTTTGAGAATTACTACATCCCATCATATATAGAAAAGAAGCATTTAGACATTTATCATGTTCCTCAAAATGGTATGGGCTTAGCTCAAGATATTTCTTGTAATAAAATAGTTACAATACATGATTTAATTCCATATACTCTACCCGAAACAGTCGGGGCAGGCTATTTAAAAAGATTTCTAATGGAAATGCCAAAAATAATTGAGAACTCTCAAGGAATAATAACTGTTTCTGAGTATTCTAAAAAAGATATTTTAAGGTTTTTTCCACACTTTTCTGATGATGATATTTTCGTAACCCCATTAGCTGCCAACGAAGAATTTAGACCTCTTGACAAGGATAAATGTAAAAACTATTTAAGTGAAACCTATAATATTTCAACCCCATATTTCTTATATCTAGGTGGTTTTAGTTCTAGAAAAAATGTAAAAGGCTTAATACTTGCCTATGAAAAAGCTTTACTTAGCTTTAATAAACCAATATCTCTAGTTATAGTTGGTTCCTTAAGAGAAGAAGGTGAAGCATTAAAAAACTTAGTAGAAAGTAAACACTTAAATCATTATATAAAATTTATTGGTTTTTGCCCTGATGAAGTTCTACCTATACTCTACAATGCATGTGAAGCCTTTGTATATCCTTCAACCTATGAAGGCTTTGGTTTACCACCCCTTGAGGCTATGTGTTGCAAAACTCCAGTTATAGCGTCAAATATAACTTCAATCCCTGAAGTTGTTCAAGATGCAGGAATATTAATAAATCCATATGATATATTGGATATTTCAAATTCTCTTGTTAATTTATCTCAAAATGATGCCTTAAGAATTGAACTAAGTGAAAAAGCTTATGAAAGAAGCAAGGATTTTTCTTGGGAAAAAACTGCTGATATTACATTAAAAGCTTATAGCAAAATAAATGAAAAATACCTTTTATATAACACATAAATTAATTCGTGAAAAAACCTCAGAATACATTATAATCCTGAGGTTTTTCTTATTTATCCATTGATTCCTTTTTAACTTGCTCGTCTAACTTTTTATAGTCATCTATTGTATAATTTCTATTACATATATTAGCCATTAAACTCCATACCTTGTCATTGTTAACCTTTGAAAATTCAGTATCTACAATTGAATTCTTATAAAATACTACTGAGCTAGGGAAAAAAGTATTTTCTTTCAAAAATTTTTCCATTAAACTTTGATTATTAATTGAATAAGTTATAAATCTAGTTGCCAATTCTTGTTTTTCATTTGTACTTTTAACAATTGCTAAATTTTCTCCATCAAGAGAAGCTGCTCTATTACCTCCAATTTCAAATGCAGGTAACATCACTGCTGTTAAAGTATCTTCATTGGAAGCATCTATTATATTATTATAATTATCCTTAGTTGCAATATATGCTATTGTAGTTCCTTTACCCATCAAGTCATTATTCTTAATAAAATCTAATGTCTCTTTAATATTTTTATCTGTCCCTGCTTGATATAACATAATATTTCTTAAGGAATCTAAGGTTACATAACTATAATTAAGTAAGCTAATCTTGCCACTAGATTTGTTTTTTATATCTTTCGAAACATCCAGTAATTCTTTCCATGTTCTTATATCTTCAACTTTATACCCATATTGATCCAATATGTCTTTTCTTAGAAACATAAACACTGGGTTATTTTCAATAGGTATTGCTAAAAGATCATCTTGTACACTAATCTCATTTAGTCTCCAGCTATTAAAAGTTTTTCCATAGGAGTCTATTATATTATGTGCTGATGCAATTCCTTGCATTCCTTTATTAGATAAGTTTCTTAAATCCTTAGAATTAATTGAAACTACAGATGGCGCATCGTCACTACTAGAACCTTTTTCTATATAATTAATAATTTCATCCTTAGATTTTTCCTTAACAGTTATACTAACCTTCTTATTAGTCTCCATAAACTCTTTTGAAGATTCTTCTAAGTATTTATAATTTTCTTTTGAAGCCCAAATTACAAAACTTCCTTTTAGTGGTTTTAAATTTATTACTTTGTTATTTGCATAAAAAAGACCTACTACAATAAAAATACATAAAAATAATATGCTATATTTAATTTTATTTTTCATATTTGTTCTCCTTACTGTAAGTTATTATAAAAATATCATAAATAAATCAAGTTTTCAATGACAATTCTACATTATGTAATGTTTTCAATTGATAAAAATTATTGTTTGCAATATTAAATAATATTGTCTATAATTAATTTATTAATTTATTATGAATTTATTATTAACATGGAGGATAAAATGCATTTAGATAACTTACGATATTTTTATGATATCGCTACAACCAAAAATATATCTGATGTTGCAAAAAAATCACACATTTCTCAATCTGCTCTTTCTCAGCAACTTATAAAATTAGAGGACAAGCTAGATATGAAGCTGCTGGAAAGAAGTAATAAAGGCGTTGAACTAACTCCTGAAGGCGAAATCGTTCTAAAGTATTGTAGAGCTATATTATCAAATTATGATAATATGATTGAGGAATTATCATCAAAAAAATACAATAAAAAATGTTTAAATATACATTCATGCTCATATATACAAAGTTTTATTCTTCCTAATATTATTATGGATATTAAAAACTCTTTTTCTGACTTAAAGATAAGTATAAACTCTGTTCATGCTTCATCTAACATTAATTTTTTAAATACAAGTACCTTTGATATTTTTATCTACTGCGAACAGATTGCTAATGATGCATTAATCTGTCAGGAGCTATTAGAAGATGAAATAATTGCAGTTTGTCCTTATGATTTTAATATAAAAGAAGAATACACCTTTGATGAACTATCTTCTTTACCTTTAATACTTGTAAATAATTTTTGTACAATATGCAAAAGCTTTGAAGATAAAATTATAGAATTAAATATGAAAAAAGATAAGTTAAACATTGTACTTTCCACTGATTCTCCAGTAGTAGCCTTAAACACCTTATCTAGCACAAATGCTATATGCTTTATTCCAAAACTTGTTGCAAATAAATATCTTAGTAATTCTCAATTTAAACAAGTAAATATAAAAGATTTTAAATTTAATTATTCTCTATATATATTAGTTAATAAAGCTTTCTATTCACAAGAAAAAAAGCTTATTGATACCTTAAAGAAAAAAATTAAAGGATTCTTAAAATAGAATCCTTTAATAATTTCTATATAATAACTTTTCAATAACTTCTCTAAGAATATCCTTGAATGTATTATCCGGAAGTCTTTCAATTCTTTTAAATGCTTTTTGTGAATATTTAAGTGCTAGTGCTTTTGACTTCTCTACACCATCATTTTTTCTAACTAAATCAATAATCGATTTAATATCTTCTTCATCATAATGACTTTTATCGAAATACTCTTCAAATGCTTTTCTATTTTCTTTTACTGCATAAAGAAAAGGTAGTGTAAATATTCCTTGTTTTATATCATTTCCAGCAGATTTCTTGATGCTTTCATCAGTTCCAACATAATCTAAAATATCATCTATTATTTGAAATGCCATTCCTACATCATGCCCTATGTTCCAAAACTCTCTTGATAGTTTTTCAGAACAGCCGCTTTCTGCAGCTCCAATATAGAAAGATAATGAAAATAGCTCTGCTGTTTTTCCTGATATTCTTGATAAATATTCTTTAATAGATATTTTATTACTAAACTTTGAATTCATTTGATTAATTTCACCAAGACATATTCTTGACATAGATTTTGAATCAACTTTAATACTTTGAAGAGACCCCTCTGAAGCAAGTACTTTAAAGCATGCACAAAATAGATAGTCTCCTATATATACTGCATAATCTTTTCCATACTTTGATTGAATGGTTTCCTGACCTCTTCTCATTTTCGAATCATCAATTATATCATCATGCACTAGAGTAGCCATGTGCATCATCTCAACTACTGATGCTAACGAATTTGTTTTTCCTATATCATCATTCTTTCCCCATTTTGATGCAATAATAACAAATGCAGGTCTAAGCATCTTTCCACCTGAATTAACTAATTCTAAAATGGAATTTTCTATTACTTTATCTTTACATCTTGAATTATCTTCTATTATTTTAAGTACCTGTTTTAATTGCTTTTTTATATCTGGGTACTGATTCCACATTTTATCCATAAGATCTCCTCAACTTTTTAAGAAATTTTATTAAAGTAAGGAAGTTTTGACATATGTTTAATTGCATAATTTGCAGTAATTCCAATAAATACTCCTGTTCCAATACCAACCAATGATAATACCGGAAGATATAGCATAACTCCTATATTTCTTACAATCATTGATGCAATTAGTAATTGGCCTAAGTTATGAAATACTCCACCACTGCAACTTACTCCTATAATACTAACTTTATCCTTACCAATTCCTTTAACTACTATCATCATCACAAAGCTCAATATAGCTCCAGCAAAGGAATACATAAAGGAAGATAAATTTCCTCCAAACATTGTTGCTAATGTAAGTCTTAGCAATATAATTATTAGTACATCTCTTTTTTTATCCAAAGTATATAAACCTATAACAGAAATAAGATTTGCTAATCCAAGCTTAGCCCCCGGTGTAGGCAATGGCATTGGAATCATACTCTCAAATATATGTAAAACTAATGCTTGAGCAACTAATAAAGATATATATACTAATTTGGCGGTCTTTCTCATGTTTTCACCTCTAATATGACAGAATTACTCCATCTTCTGAAGTTTCGCCTTTAACTTCCACCATTAATTTATGCGGTAAACATACTAGGTTTTCTCCAACACTATCTATAAAGCCTGGCTTCATACATATTTTATCTGGGCAATCGGCATCTATAATAGCAATCTTATTATCTTTGACTTCTACTATATTTACTCCATACTTTGTCTTTATCTCTATGGAATCCTGCCCCTTATGTGTTGAAAGGGGTATATTTTTATATACCTTTCCCTCAATTGTAATTTGAGCATATGTTTCCTTATAATCTTTTTTTAATATTACTCCGAATATTAATTCAGGAAGAAAGGATAATGTTACAAGCAGAATAATAATTATAATATCCCACTTCTTAATCATAATAGTATTCTCCATTCTTATATATAATTCTATAATGTTATATAACAACATTTTAATTCATTATATCATAAAACTATTACATAAAGTGATAAAAAAAGATGGTAAAAAGCTTTGTTAATGCAATATTTGAAGATCATTGCCTAGCCTTTTACCTTCTTTTAAAATGTTACCACATATATAAGTTCATTCTCTAATTAACTTTTAGAGAATGAACTATTAATACATTATATTTAAGTTCTATTTATTTACCTTGTCTGTAAACAGGAACTCTTTTTCCAAGCCAGAAGTTCCCGACTTTTTCACCTATCCATGGCATTACAAAGTAGTCTAAACCAAATGTTCTACCAGCACCTTGCATTAATGCAATTCCAGCAAAAATATACCATAATGTATCCCAACCAGTCATAGCTGAAAGGACGAAATTACATACAAGGAATATTGATGCTCCTGATGCTAAGAATGTAAATAATCCAGCAATTAAGCATAATCCAATGCCTAACTCAGTTATAACAACAATTCTTTGGAACCATACTGCAACTTCAGGAGTTGGTATGAATACCTTCATTATTGCTGCATAGAATGTTGGTACATGACTTAATATTGGTGTTACAGTTGCAGCTGCAGAATTAGCTGTATCTGAAGTAGCTTCTGAAGCACCTGATGTTGCTGCTGTATGTAACCAATCAAACGCCATTTTTACATTTCCATCTTTAAACCAAGAATCTGGTCCTAATCCATTAAATATTGATGAGATACCATTTTTAGCCCATGTATCTTCACCTATCATTTTCTTTAATGCTTCAAGTGTCCATAAAACACCAACATATAATCTAAGTGGTACAGTCCATAATCTATTTCCCTTAGAAGCTAATAAACCTCTAAACATATTTCTCTTATCTTCAATTCCAAAGAATTCATGATCTAAATAATGATAACAAGCATTTATTCCATTAACACCAAATAAATAATATAAGTTAACAATGTGCTTCATCATCATTGCAAAGAAACCTGAAAGTTTTACTCCTGCTAAGTTTGCTACGCAATACTTTCCGCCAATAGAAACCATAAATCCATGATAGTTGGATTTAAATTTAGTCATTTGACCATTTTCTATTGCAGCAACTATATTTTTAACTGCTGTATCTGCAGTTTGTTCTGCCGCTTCAACAATTTGAGGAGTTCCTTTTCCTGGTTCTTCTTCAAAGTATGTTAAGTCACCAACTACATATACGTCCTTTTTACCAGTTGCTTGCATGTACTCATTTGTTTGTAGTCTTCCTGCTCTTGCAGTTTCAAGACCATATTCTTTAGTCTCATGATTTGCTTGAATTCCGCAAGTCCATATTAAAGTATTAGTTTCAATTTCACTTCCATCTTTTAAAGTTACCTTATCTTCAGTTACTTCAACGATAGGTGAATTCTTTAATACTTCAACACCTTTCTTTTTCATGTAAGCTTCTGCTTTATCAGCTTGAGATCTATCTAACATGTTAAGTATAGTTCCCATAGCTTCTACAACTAATAATCTAATTTCTTTTTCATCAACATTATATTCTTTTGCTAATTTTGTTTTCCATTCTAATAGCTCTCCAGCCATTTCTATACCTGTAAATCCAGATCCTGCAACAGCAAAAGTTAAAAGTCTTTTTCTAGCTTTTTCATTTCTTTCTTTTGATGCTTTTTCAAACATATTTTTAATATGTGCTCTAATTTCTAAAGCATCTTCAAAAGACCATAATGTAAAGCCATTTTCTTTTACTCCTGGAACTCCGAAGAACGCAGGTTCAGAACCAGTACCAACTATTAAATAGTCATATTCATAGGTTCCATGAGTTGTCTTAACAACTTTCTTTTCTGTATTTACGTCTTCTATATAATCTGTAACTAAATTAACTTTTGTCCTTGCAAATATTTTGCTTAATTCTATTTGCACAGACTCTGGATGAACTCTTCCACCAGCCACTTCGTGTAACTCAGTCATTAATGTGTGGAAAGTATTTTTATCAATTAATGTAATTTCCACATTATCATTCTTTTTGTACTTTTTCGCTAATTTCTTAGCGGCATGTACTCCACCGTATCCTGCTCCAAGAACAAGGATCTTTGTTTTATTTGACATTTTACCACCTCTTATGAATATTCTTACGTTAGTTTTTTATAATGTACACGATTTAATACATTAATATTTCAACTTACAAATATAAATCCATATTTATTTTATCCCTTTTTAACTTATGTGTCTATATGTACTAATCTCCAATTTAACATTCTAGTGAATTACTTAACAGTCATGTTTTAATTTTAACAACGCCCTAAAATAGCTAGGTTAAACATTTACAATTTCTTTATATTGATATAAGTAATACTAATATAGCATAAGTAAAAACTATTGTATACGTATAACAAAAGAGTGTATAATAAAGATGTTGTCAAAGAATGTATTTATTTGACAAGAATTTAACTAAACACAGATAAAGGGGGATTTTCTCTATGAAAAAGAAATCTTTATTAAGCATAATTGCTGCTGGTATGGTAGCTGTTACTCTACTAGCTGGATGCGGCAAGAAGGAAGATACAAAACCTGCTGAAAGCACTACTAAAACAGAAACTGCAAAAGCAGATGCTACTACATCAGCTTCAGTTGTTTCAGATGCTGCTGCATTTGAACAAGCTATTGGTACTAACGGTAAATGGATTATTGCAATCACAAAGGACGTTACAACTGATAAAGAATTAGTTCTTGATGGTGAATTCAAGAATGGTAAAAAAGACGACAAAGGTAATGATGCTATCCAACGTAAAATAGCACTTTACACTCAAGATGAAAATCGTAAGGTAACTGCTAGATTTACATTAACAGCTCCTAAGTTAACTATAAAGAGTCCAATGGCTAGTATTCAACATGGAACATTTAAAGGTGATGTTTATGTAAATGTTGATAACTTCCAATTAGTTGATGCTAAGGTTGATGGAAACATATACTTCGCAACTGATTCAGCTAAATCTACTTTCAAAATGGATGGTACAAGTAGTGTAACTGGAAAGCAAGAAGTTAAGAAATAATTGAATATTTCTCATAATTTAGAGGGCACTACTTAAGTACCCTCTATATTTGGGTAAACATATATTTCAAGATTTATGAACGTATATAATCTAAAGGGATTTATAAAATTGTAAGTAATAAGTGCATTATTTAATTATGTACTTATTTACTAATATATAACTAAAATAATATTTATTATTAAGGGGGAAATTCTCAATGAAAAAGAAAACTTTACTAAGCATCGTAGCTGCTGGTATGGTAGCTGTTACTTTACTAGCTGGATGTGGAAAAAAAGGACCTAAAGATGGAACTTACAAGGCAGAAGCTAAGGACTTTGATGATAAAGGATGGAAGCCTTTCGTTGAAGTTACTTACAAAGATGGAAAAATATCTGATGCTAAGTTTGATTACTCAAACAAAGCTGATGGACATTTAAAGAGTGGAGACCAAGCATATATTACTGCTATGTCTGCAAAATCTCCAACATCTCCAGACAAATATACTAAAGAATTAGCTAGCGCTTTAGTAGACAAACAAGATATAGCTAAAGTTGACTCTGTTACAGGTGCTACTCACTCATCTGATAACTTCAAAGCATTAGTTAAAGCTGCTGTAGATAATGCTACAAACGGCAAAACTGATACTGCAACTGTAGAAATTAAATAATTATAACAAATTATTTAAGTATAGTTAAAGAGATGGCTCTTAAGCCATCTCTATTTTTTTTACTTTTCTATTCTTACTAATTGTTCTTGGTAAACTTCTATCTTCAAATAAGCAACTATATTTTCCATTATCTTTCTAAATTTTACTGCTCTAAAGTTTTCATCTAAACATCCATTTTTACATGGTTTTTCTGGGCAAGGTTTATGAGACTTTCTTTCTGGAACTAAGTCTAAATCTTCAATTACTCTCTTTTCTTCTTCGTCATCATAATCCCATTCATAGTGAGGTTTTGCTTCCATAAGTTTTCCATCCATAGCTTGGTCATTATCAAATATTCTTGCTTCAACTAATCTGCAGAAAGGTCTTTCAATATAAGCTACTTTATCTTCGAATTCTACTTCGCATCTTAATTTTCCAAGATCTTCATGTCCACAACCACATTCAATTACTTTATTAAGCATGTTACCACATTTATTATTTCCAAAGAAGTCTATTTCTTTACCAGTTTCTCTATATTCAACTACTGGTTTTTGAAGATATTCTATTTCTGTTGCACATCTAAATGGAACCTTAACTGTTGCATGTTTGATTGGTCCAACCATAATCTTTCCATATTCTTCTGGATGACAAGCTACTGCATATTCAATATTCTTTTCTATATATCCATTAAGGAATAGCTTCCCATATACTTTTTCTTTATTGCATGGATCCTTCTTGCCACAGTTTACCATTAATTTACATTCTGTTAAGAATACATTCTTTTTAACTCTTTTAATTTCATATATATCATCGCATAGTTCAATACAAGCTTCCAAGTCAACTTGTATTTCCCTTACAGCTAATAGTACTGGTACCTTAACAAAAGCTACATCACAAGAAGCCTTTAAGCTACCGTTAGTGCTAGTACACACATGAATATCCTCAGAATATATTTTGTTCATTATTTTTTCCTCCTATATTCGTTAAATATAATATTATATATTACTTAATAACAGTATATTCTTACTAACAATCATTGTTACATCTTTCGACACTTTTTATATAATTTATGTAATAAAGAACTTAGAGAATTTTAAATAACTAACCGATTTAAGATGCTTTGCATATAATATATTTAAAGTACTCATAGGAGTGTTATATGGAGGAAAGTAAGATAAAAGTTTCTGGATTTTTAACTCCAGAAGAATTAAATAATATTTCGCTATCTCAAGGATCATTATTTCAAGATAAGGATAACTTATTTCTATCTCAAAAATCCAATCCATTAAAAGCACTAACCCAAGTAAATATGTCGATGAAAATATTATCTTTTGAAACCATAGAATGTGCAAAGGAAAAACTTCTTTTCTTTGAAGGAATAAAAAAGTTTAAAATTGAATACAACGATATCCATGATGAACTTGTACAATTGAATAAGAGTGTATCTGTAAATGGTTGTATCAAGGTTCCACTTAATTTTTATGTCAATGCTCTATATTCACGACTAATAAAAGGTTATTTTTATATAGCAGATAGCTTTACAATTAATTATTACATTTGCTTTTTTGTAGGATATTCTACATCAAGGAATGAATCTTTAAATAACTCTTCAATATATTCATCAAATAAAAAAAATAGTTCAAATGATGTTTTTAGATAATATTAAATACAAAAAAGGATATCTATATTTAAATAGATATCCCTTTTTATTAATATTTTTAATCTGCTAAACTCTCTTCTGCTTCTCTTGCTAGTTCTTTATCTGCAGCAACTACAAATGGTAGGTATATAACTGTTCCTACTGCTATTATAATTAATGCAACTAATCCACCTCTAATTGAAGCTGTAGACATTATCGCTCCTAATACTGGAGGCATTGTCCATGGAGCAAGTACGACTATCTTTGGTGCTACATGTAATGCTGTTAATGTATAAGCTATTATTGCAGAAATCATTGGAACTAAGATAAATGGTATAAAGTATACTGGATTTAAAACTATTGGCATACCGAAAATAACTGGTTCATTTATATTAAATAATCCTGGTGCAACTCCTAAATTAGCAATTGTTTTTTGAGCTTTATTTTTAGATACAATATATATAGCTATGATTAAACTTATTGTTGTACCTGATCCTCCCATGTTTACATAAGAATCTAGGAATTGTGAGTTTAAAATATTTGGTATATCCTTACCAGCATTAAATGCATCTATATTAGCATTTGTTAGTGGTAATAATAAAGTGTTTATAACTGGAGCAAGTATATTTGATCCATGTAATCCAAAGAACCATAATAATTGTTGTAAGAATATTATTACTAGTACCCCTGGTAATGATCCTGCTATACCTGATAATGGCTTTTGAATAGTCCAAAATACAGATGCATGTATATCAGTAATATTCCAGATTCCAACAATGTGTTTAAATGCAGTTACAATTATAAGTATAATGATTGATGGTAATAATGCTGCGAAAGATTTAGCTACAGCTGGTGGAACCCCATCAGGCATTTTTATAACTAATTTTGGATTTCCTAAAAGTTTTACAAATATAGATGTAACAATAAGTGCTAATATTAATGAAACGAATAATCCTTGAGTTCCTAAGTATGCATATGGTATTGCCCAATCTAAAGTAGAACCCTTATAAATAATTAATAATGAAGCAAAAGATACAACTCCAGCTGCTAATCCATCAGACTCGTAGGATTTAGCTAAGCTATATGATGTAGTGAATACTAGTAATAATGACATTATCGCAAATGTACCATTCCAGATGTCACCGCCAAAAGTTTTCCAACTCTCACCAAAAGTATTAAGCATAAAATTTTGAAAGAACTGAAGTGGCAAATTGTTTATTAGTACTGCGAAAGCTCCTGCCATAATAAGTGGCATAATAGCAACAAATCCATCACGTATTGCAACTAAATGTCTTTGTGCACCGATTTTACCTGCTATTGGAATAAAATGTTCTTCCATCCAGGCCATAAATTTTTTCATATATTATTCCTCCCTTTAAATATATTGTTTTTCCCAGCTATCCAAAGGTATTATTATATTATTTGATAATTTCTCATTTCCCTAAGACAGCTAGTACATTTCTTTAATCTGTAATCTGCTAGATTTTATTTTCTATCTAACAACTTTACACTATTATATATAGCAATAGTCATGCCAAGTTTAAATACCAAGTTTTCATTGAAAAATGGCTTATTTCTTTACTTATTTAATGATAACTTTTACACAGTTATATATACACAGTGTGTAACAGAGTGTTTTTTTGTGTAAGTCATGAAGTTATGAATCTCTTATGTATTTAAGTAGTCTAAACAAAAATGAACTCAATATACATTAAGTACATGAGTTCATATAAGTATACTATTCTTTTTCTTTAAATCCAAACTTTCCCCAAGGTTCAATATAGTCCAAAAGAAATCTCTCTTCAGGTATTATTTTCGCAACAACATTAGTTTTTCCACTATTCTTCATTTCCTTAATCGCAACTTGTAGTTCCCCAGCATATCTTGTATATAAATCTGATTCTATCAAGATATCTCCTGGTTCTATATCAGGAGTATTAAGTGGTGGAAATGGTGTACCCTTATACTTAACTCTACTTTGGGTACTTCTAACTACATAATCTGAAACATCACCTCTACTGAAATGGAATTCTTCTAAAATTATCTTCTTCTCTATTTCAGATATTCCTTTAGTTAACTCTACTCTAAATTCTAGTTTGTCCCTATTAAGCTTACTTAGTGCTATTAATTCTTCCTCTGATGCAAAAGCATTAGCTATAATAACATCATCAATTAATCCTGTAGCCCATAAATGTTTTGCCTGAACTTCAATTGGTAAGTTTCTATGTTCTTCTAGTGTACATATTCCTTCATTTACAGGCCAAGGGCCATGGTCAGCATTATGTGAATTTACAAATGCTGCTGTTTTAATTCCTAATTCCTTAAACTGCTTTGAACATGCAATAAAGTGTTTGTAACTTAACCCAGTATACACATGTGGATAAAAGTTATGACAACCATAAAGATTAGCCATGTTAGGTTTATTACTCAAAATATTATCAACATATTTTGTTCCATTACTCATGTTTAGTTCAACTTTTAATCCATATTCATTGAATGTCATAACAGTTTCTTCAAAACCTGAAAAGCCCATATCAAGTCTTATTCCACTTAAGCCCATTTCCTTAAATACTTTTAAATCTTGTATACTTGCATTTAAATTCTTAAATACAGTTGGATCTAAATCTGCAATAACTTCCATTCCATGCTTATTCGCAACTTTTAGCATCTTTTTAAATTCATCTACTACTTCTTCTGTGGATTTATCACTTGCAGAAATTAAGCACGTAAATATTCTGCTAAACCCGTACTTTGCAGCTAAATCGATATATTCTATTATTTTTTCCATTGGAACATGATTGGGATATACTGAAATTCCTAATCTTCTCATCATTTTACCCTTCTTTCAAAAATTACTTTTCTTTAATATATAAATAATATGCACCTTTTGCAGGTGATACTTCTTCATCTACAAAGGCTATAATATTTGCATTCTTATTTAAATACTCTTCGAATGTTTCTCTAAGTATTTTTGATTTTTTTAGCACTCCTCCAACTATTCCTATACTTGCACTTTGAAATCCTAATTTTTTATATACCCTCTCAGTAGTTTTAGCTATTGCTAAACCTTCTGACTTTAAGATATCAATTGCAATCTTATCTCCTAAATCAGCTCTTTTAGAAACTATAGGAGTAATTGAAGCTACTTCATCCTTAGTGTTTGAATATACAAAACCAATTATTTCATCAACCTTTTTCATTTTTAGACTTTCTAATATTTCTTTTGAAAGTTCACTCATCTCTATACCAAAATCGTTTTCGTAAATCATATTCTTAAATGCTTCTATAGCTATTTTGTAAGCGCTGCCTTCGTCTCCTAGAAGGTTACCCCAGCCTCCACATCTAGCTTCTTTTCCGTTCTTAATTCCAAAAGCTACCGAACCAGTACCTGCAATGGTGAGAACTCCATCTTCACCTTTAAGTAATGCCTTAAGTGCTAACTCACCATCATTCATTACAGTTGAATCAATGCACAATTCTTTTTTTATTCTCTCTTGTACGATTTTAGCGTTATCATCTACTTCTGCTCCAGCTAAGCCTAAGTATAGTCCTTTTAACCCTTCTATGCCATAAGTCTCAACTACTTGCTTTATTGCATTAATTATATTATTTAATGCCTCTTCTTCCCCATTAAGTAAGTTACCGAAGCCAGTTACTGCACTTGTAATAGCTTCACCATTAAGATCATAGGCAACTGCTTCTGTTTTAGTTCCTCCGCCATCAATCCCAATTACATATTCCATAGTAATACCTCTTTTCTTCTAAATATAAATCATTAACCCTAGATTATAAAAGTATTACTCTCATATAAAAACAATATAAGTTTCTTACTTTTATAGTCTAGTGTAAACTTCTATTATCTCATTAGCCAAATCTTTTAATGTCATTGTTGTCATTAGATGATCTTGAGCGTGAATTAGAAGTAGCGAAAATTCAGCTTTTTGTCCTGCTGCTTCTCCTTGAATTAAGCTTGTTTGAGCATTATGAGCATGTCCCAACTCTTCATTTGCTTTTACTATTAATTCATTTGCTTCTTCAAAATTTCCTTCTTTAGCTGCTTGAATAGCTTCCATTGAGTAACTTCTTGCTTCTCCACTATGCATAATTAAGTTTAATATTATTTCTTCCATTTTACTTCCATCCTTCCCTAATGTCTACTGTAAATATTTCTAACGAGATAAAGACGTCTGAAAGACGCCTTTATTAAATTTATTTAACTTAGCTTATCCAATGCAAATTTAAGAACTTTAGCACCATTCATAGTTCCATAGTCAATAGTATTTATAACATCTACTGGAACTCCCTTTGGCTCCATCTTAGCCTTAAGTTTATTTAATAAAAATCTAACTTGAGGTCCTAATAATAATATATCTATTTGGTCTTCATAATTTCTAAGTTCTGATTCTGCCACTGCATTTATCCATACTTCAATACCTTGCTCTTTTGCAGCAGCTTGCATTTTTGAAACTAGTAGACTTGTTGACATACCTGCTGAACATATTAACAAAATTCTTTTCATGTCTTACTCCTCCTTATAAACTGTGATCTAAGATTCTATAAATTAATTACCATTACACAAATTATAAAGCAAGTTCCATGCCAAATATCTTCAAATTCAATTTCATAAAGAATATAGATATTCTGCCAGTTTAGAAGCTTTTCCAGTGTGTAAGATGGTTTACACACTGAAAAAGACATTAAATACACAGACTCATTCTAATACACAGTCTTAGTATTTTCTACAATCATTCTAACTATAAAAGCAATTTCTGAGTCAACAATATTTAAGTCATATTCTCTCTCCATATTCTTTAATGCTTGTTTAACTAATATAAATTCTTTACTAAATGAACTTCTGTACTTATTTAAATTAGGGAATTCTCTTTCTTTTCCACCATTTTTTATTGTATCGATAAGGAAACATATGTGCATTATCATACCTATCTTTACGTTATGTGGTATTTCTTTATTAAGTAATTCCTCCATCTCACTAAGTGAAAATCTAATATCTTCAACTAATTTTTTTCCTTCTATTTCAGGAATCTGTTCATCAATTGAGTCAGAAACCTTAATAAAATCCTCTTCTGCTTCAATTAGTTCATCTAGTTTTTGAATTCCTTCACTAGTTAAAATATCAGGTGCAGAAATAAATGGAATATTATCTAATGTGAGATTTACAGTTCCTACTATTGCTAATGGCTCATATTTCTCTTTAAGTTCTGCAACATTATCATAAAATTCTTTTTTATCTAAAATATTTAAAGGTATTATCTTTAAGCTTGATCCATATTTCAATTTCTTCTTTAAGATTTCTTTAATCCTTTCAGCAGAACCTTCTCCTGTAAAGCATGTGGTTATTATTAAAGGCATTTTTCTCTTAGGAGAATTTTCTATAGCTCCCTTAACTCCAAATCTACTTACTTCTACACATGAATCATAAACGGAATCTAAATCCCTTCCATTTAGTGCTTTTCTTCCTGCTTCAATTACTAGTAGAGTTGTTACCATGTCAATAGTCTTTATACTAATCCCAGTTTCTACTTTTATTATTTCGCCAAAATTAGTTAATGATCCCATGTCTACCAAGAGGAGAATTCCTTTTCCTTTATGCATGTTTTTTATCTTGCTTTTTGCAAGCTTAAGCATGTCTTCTGCCTTCATGCTTAATGGCATATCTAAAGCTTCTACATACTCCTCACCAATTAATGAGTTAGCTACTTCAACCATTGAAGAGGCCGTAGAATGTCCATGCATAATTACTAAAACTCCTACTTTGCCTTCTTTTTTTATATCCACCTCATATGGTTTTGCTGCTAAGAACATTGTTAAGTATCCTATTTCATCTAAAGGAATTTGAATATCAAATGCATCATCTATAAATTTTGCCACTTCCATAGCTACTAAAAATTCATTGCCATATTGTGCTCTAATAAGATTTAATTTTGGATGATATATTTTTTTGCCTTGCTTAACTCTCTCTATGCTTCCTTGAAGATGCAATGCTAACCCGAAATATACCTTCTCATCAAAATCTCTAGCGAGTTTTGCTGATGCTAAATTAATTATCTTTTCTACTAAGTCAACAATCTTTATATCAACTATTTTGCTTATTTCATCTTTTCTAAATTTTTCTGGCAAATCCATTATATATTTATTGAAATATCGCTCTATATCGATATTTAATATCTCATTTATTTGTTTTTCCTCTATACCTTTTTGCCTTAAAACTTCTAATTTATTCTCAATAATATCATAGAAAAATTCTCTTTTAGAAATGTCTGAATCATCCAGTTCAATAACAGGGAAGTTGTCATCTTGATCCTTAAATGAAAATCTTAATACATCCCCAACATTTAAAAGAATGTCATCAATTTCATCACGATGCTCTTGTAATTTCATTAACCCTCTTTGAACTCTTTGTGGTATATCATTTTGTTCTACAATTATGTAGTTTCTTCCATTTGCTTTGTAATTTAGAAATGCTTTTGCACAGGACAACTGAATATCACTTCTTAGTTGACCAATGTTATTAGGACAATCATATAAGAAAAATGAGATTAAGGCATTTTTATTAAAATAAATACTCTTACCTAATCTATTTGATTCGCCTTTAATAAAGTCCTGAAGTAAATAATATCTCTCTTTCAGACTTCTTTCCTTTAATGAAGGCAAGGTTATAGTCATAGGAATTCTTCTGGTAAATGTCTTTAATAAGTATGATGCCGGATCTTCTGTAGTCGCCGCAATAATTTGTGCGTCTACATGTATTAAATTTTCTGTATCTCCTAAGGGTCTAAAGTATCCTTTATCAATATAAGTAAATAGCATTTCTTGTGCCTGAGGAGATAGTCTATGAATTTCATCTAAGAAAATCATTCCGCCATCCGCCTTCTTAAGAAGTCCTTCTCTATCCGATTCTGCTCCTGTATAAGCACCTTTCTTAACACCAAATATTTGTGCAATAACTAATTGTGGATTATCTGCATAATCAGCACAATTGAATCTTACAAATGGTGCATTGCTATCTAATGCTCCTGATTCCTTTGCAAATGTATACATCAATTCTGCAAACATTGACTTTCCTACTCCTGTTTCTCCCAAAATAAGAGTATGAAGCCCTCTTGGCGGGTATAAAATAGCGGCTTTAGCTTGCTGTATTGGAACTTGCAAGCTTAAATCTGCACCAACCATTGAGTCTAAGCTATTATTTACTATTTTTAATGTATCATTACTTTTTACTGAATCATCTTTTGTTTGCACTTCCCTATTTTCTTCAATTGCAGAATAAACAACTGGCCTTCCATCTATCTTCTTTACCTTTTTTTCTTTATAAAGCTGATTCAAATATCTACTTACATTAGCCCTGTCCAACTCCAAAAAATTACTTACATCATTGGCAGTAACTCCTTCAGCAAAACTTTTTTGCAATTCTACAATTGCATGATATACATCATCTAGTTTGCTCATTTTTTCCCTCCTCAGTTTAAGAATTTTAATATAATCTGAGAACTTATATAAACTAGAAACTATTTTCAACTAGCAACATAAATTATATTTCTACTAAAACTCTATAAGTAAATGATAACATAACGTTATTATACTATACTTATTAGTATAATAAAATAATCTGTAAAAAAATTAGAGGATAGCCATTTTTCAAAAATAAGCTATCCCCTGTTTTTTTAGAATATCCAAATTTTTATTTATTCATTGCTTTGAGCTTTCATTACAACTTGAAGAGTTAACTCTTTTCCATTTCTTACTACCACTACGTTAGCCTTATCTCCCTCTTTTAATTTAGCTTTCTCAGCATTAAGTTGTGCACTTGTTTTAACTGGTTTTCCGTTAAAAGCTGTAATTACATCTCCAATCTCTATCCCAGCAGTTTCTGCAGGTGATCCATTTTGTATTGCTTTAACTAAAATACCTTCTGGTAGTCCTTGTTGCTTCGCTGTATTCTTATCTAAGTCTTGAATTACTACTCCCAACATTAAACCTGAAGAGGCAACACTTCCATTATTATTGTTATTCGAATTATTTTTATTTGATGGAGTACTTAATGCACCAAGTTTATCTTTTGCATCATTAATTGGTATTGAGAATCCTATACCTTCTACTCCATTTTCACTAATTTTTGCAGAATTAATACCAACTACCTCTCCCCTAGAGTTTATTAATGGGCCACCACTATTTCCTGGATTTATAGCTGCATCAGTTTGAATATATACAGATGTACTTCCATCTTGATTCTGAAGAGTTCTATTTGTAGCACTTACAATTCCCTTTGTTACAGTTCCTACAAATTCTTTTCCTAATGGATTTCCTATTGCAATTACGTCTTCCCCAGCTTGAAGTTTGCTTGAATCTCCAAGTGTTGCTACTCCCGGCATATCAACTTTATCTTGTAATCTTATTAATGCTAAATCTCTGCTTTCATCATAATTTACAACTTTAGCTTTATATTCTTTACCATTGTTGAAAGTTACTTTTACTTCTGTTGCTCCTTGAACTACATGGAAATTAGTTAATATATCTCCATCTTTATTAATTATGAATCCTGAACCAACACCTTCTTGTTGTTGGCTGAAAAATCCATTATTTACGATACTCTTTGTAGATACACTAACAACTGCCGGAGCTACCTTCTTTACAGCATCTGTTACTGATAATGCATCTGAATTACTCGTAAATGAAGGTGGTGTATAAAAATTATATGGATCACTAGATGATGTTTTTAAGTTTCCACTTTCTATTTGATTTTTAACTAAAAAATATGTTGATGGTATTGAAACACCAAGTGCTACCGCAACAGATATTCCTCCTACTAAAATATACTTTCCTAACGAATTAAAGTTCTTATTTTTCTGCTTCTTTCTCTTCATCTTCTTTTCTTTGCCGTTAGAAACCATAACAAAGTCCGGGGTGTATATTTCTTCCTCTGCACTGTTCTTCACTCCTGAGTTATCAATAGCCTCTACTTCATTATTATTAACATCTGAGTTTGAAACTGAACTTACATCACTTTCTATATTTTCTTCATTTTTAATTTCGTCATTATTTACTATTTCAGAATTATTTTCTCTATTTACTTCATATGAATTATTTTCATTAATATTATCATCTCTAAAATCACTCATTAAAATCAAACCTCCCAAAGAAAAATTCATTTTTTTATTATATCCATAGTCCTAATATAAAATATCAATGTGTCATGTAAATGACAAAATAAACTTTTTTCTCTATTTTCTAAAATGAAAGAAAAAACAGAGTGTAATCCCTGTTTTCTTTTGTAATGATGAATACTTTTAATTTTTATTACTAATACTATAAAATAATTAATACTATATCTTGGTTAATATAGTGATTACAATTTATTTCTTTGCATTCACCTTTGCTTTTTCTAATACGTAGTTTATTGCTTCTAAAGTTTTTTCTTTATCAGATATCGGTATATATTGCCCTTTGCTATTAGTTGATATCTGAGTAATATATCTTGATTTTGACAAAGTTAATAAATTCTTATCTTTATCCATATTTTCTTCTCTAGATACTATTGCTAGAGGGTTTTCCCCTAACATTCCTTCTATTTGAGAAGAACTTTCTCCATTCTCTAGATTTATAATTTCATTGTAAATAGCTTGGGAATACTTACTTCTTATTCTATTAGACATATATTCACTTGCCAATTCTTCATCATCTGCAGAAAACACATCTTCAGGTTCTTTTAGTAATCCTAATTTTTCCCTAAAATATGATACTCCAAAATAAGCACTTATATATTCTGCTTTATATTTAAATTTACTACCTGCAAAATTTTTGATATACTCCTTGTCCTTTATATATTTTTCATTTATGGGATTGATAAGCACAACCCCTTTTACTATATCAGGATATGTATTAGCAAAGTTAGTCATGACTAATGACCCATATCCAGAACCCACTAATATATATGGACCTGTTATATTTGCCTTCTTTAGTGTCAATCTCAAATCATCTGCCTGCTTTTTTAAATCGACTCTATTTCCTCCATCATTATATCCATAACCTAATCTATTATACTGAAAAGTTTTAATATTATATTTTTCTTTGAAACTTTTTTCTATGGAATTCCATTCATTTAAATCTAATCCCAAATCCGAGTCAAATACCATTGTAAGTTCGCCTGATCCTAAATCATTATAAAATACTTTTTTCTCATCTATTCTTGTATATTTAAACCTTGACTTAAACTTCTCATTGTATACTTTTCCTAAAACAAATTGAAATACAGCCAAAGATAATAATATAAGAATAATTACATAAACTGTAATCTTAATGACTCTTGGAATATTTGTGCTTTTCTTATACTTAAGTCTATTTATACCATTAGAATGACGAAGCATATTCATTTCTTTTTACTTCTCCCCCAGTTTTAAATTTGGCTTTGCATTTAAATCCAACCCACTTGAATAACCTTTAATCAATTGAAAATAAGCTGCACTTCCAATCATAGCTGCATTATCAGTGCATAACACTAGAGAAGGAAATAGAATCTCAACCCCTATTTTATTTCCTTCTTTAATTAAATTATTTCTCAAATAGCTGTTAGATGCAACCCCTCCAGCTATAGCAATTTTATTAATTTTTCTTTTTTCACATGTTGCTAAAACATTTTCTGTAAGCACTTCCACTACTGATTTTTGGAATGATGCTGCTACATCTGCTCTATTTATTTCTTCACCCTGCATGTTTTTCTTATTAATATAATTTAATACTGCAGATTTTAATCCTGAAAAAGAAAAGTCTAAAGTATCTTCATGGAATTTAGCTTTTGGAAATTTAATTGCATCTTCATTTCCTTCTTTTGATATTTTATCTATCTTAGGACCACCTGGATAACCTAATCCTATTGCCCTAGCTACCTTATCAAAAGCTTCACCAGCTGCATCATCTCTAGTTTCACCTAGTATCTCATATTCTCCATAATCCTTAACATGAACTATGAATGTATTTCCACCTGAAACAACTAATGATACAAATGGAGGTACTAAGTCTTTATGATCAATAAAATTAGCACAAATATGTCCTTCAATATGGTTAACTCCTATTAGGGGTAACTTTAAAGAATATGCTAATCCCTTAGCATATTGCAAGCCTACTAAAAGAGCTCCCACTAGTCCCGGCCCATATGTCACCGCAACTGCATCTATATCTTCTAATGTTACATTTGCTTCCTTTAATGCTTCTTCAACAACCCAGTTTACTGCTTCAATATGTTTTCTAGAAGCTACTTCTGGAACAACTCCACCAAATTTTTCATGTATATCTATTTGAGATGCTATAATGTTTGATAAAACTTCTCTTCCATTTATTACAATGGCAGCTGATGTTTCATCACAAGAGCTCTCAATGGATAAAATAATTTTTTTCTCCATAATACTACCTCATATATCAAATTCATTCATATTGTATTATACTTTATAGAGAATATATTATCAATTTAAAGAGTCTTACAATTTTATAACAAGGAGAATATATATGAATAAATCTTATGCTAAGGTTATTGTGAAGGGGTCTCCAATATCTAAATCTAATTTTAAATTATTTAATACAAATGGAAGGGCAATTCTCCCCTATAACTCTGGCAAATATCATGATAGATACGCACTTTACGAAGAAGAAATTTCTTATGAAGCGAGAGTACAGAATCCAAACATTGTTCTAGAAGAGGGTTTGATAGCAATACTTAAAGTTTATTATAAGAGTTCTAAACGACATCCTGATACTAACAATATAACAAAAAGTATTTTTGATGGCATTGAAAAAAGTGGCCTTATTGTTAATGATGCTCAAATAAAAATAATTTATATAGAAGAATATTATGACAAAGAAAATCCTCGTTTTGAGCTAGAGTTATTTGGTGAAAGTGAATATGAAATAGAATACACTATAAAACCTAAAGATATCAAAAGCGAAAAGTTAATTTACTCTCCAGCCTCAAATGGGAAAAAGCTTATTAAGAATACCACTTCCAAAACTTCAGAAAATAACAATTTATTAATTTGTGAGTTTTGTAATAAACCTATTAAATCAAATGATTATATAAAAGCAAATAAAGGTAAAACCCTAGTTTGTAAAAACTGTTTTAACAAGTTGTTTTGAGGTGAAAAATGGATATAGTTTTTTTAGGTGATAGTCTTACTTTTGGATATGGTGTACATAAGGAGGACTCCTGGGTAAATAGAATATGTGCAAATTGTAATTTATCTTATTTAAATAAAGGTGTAAATGGGGATACAACTGTAGGAATGCTTTCAAGAGTTTGGAAGGATGTAATAAATATTAAACCAAGGTTTTGTTTCATTCTTGCAGGTACAAATGATTTTTTAATGGATAGGCCTTATAAAACTATATTAGAAAATATTGTTTTATTGCATAAGGAATGCGAAGATAACAACATAAAAACCACCATCTTGATTCCACCTTTTATAGATAAGAATAAATCAATCAACCTTTGGAGTTCCTATCCTGATTATACTCAGATAAACAAATCAATAATTAATCTAAAGAACGAATTATTAAATATTTTTGATAAGATAAAAATAATCGATTTATACTCAATTACTGAAAAAGCTTACTTTAGTGGTGAAGATATCTATATTGACGGCATTCATTTAAATGAAAAAGGGCACATGATAATAGCCGAGTATATTATAAACAAATTGAAGCAGAAATCATAGATTTCTGCTTCAATTATTAGAATTATATAGGATTTTAAGTGCAACTACTAGCTTATTAATGTAAGAATAAATTAAGTTTCCTATAAAAAAACTATACAATTCTAAGCCTTACTAGTTAAACGAATAAGCTTAGAAACTTCTTCCCCAGCTTTTTCTCCTTGAATAATAGCATCATCGGCCCAATATCTTGGATTTAATACTGATCCTACAGCAAATACACCTTTTTGTGATGTCATATATTTATCATTTACATAAACTGTTTCATTATTATCAATTAACTCTACTTTTGCTTTCTTTAATAGATCTGTTTCAGATTTCCATGCTACCGTAAGTAGTAAGCTATCACAAAACAACTCTTTTCGCTCCTTAGAGATTACATTTTCAATTACCAGTCCTGTTATTCTTTCTTTTCCAAAAACATCCTTTATTTTTGAATTAAAACAAATCGGAATATTATATAACTCTATAATCTCCCTATTTTCCTTAACTCTTGCCCTAATTTCATTACTGCTTTCTATTAATGCTTTAACACTCGCCCCTTCTGTAATAAGTCTTCTAGCGATAATAAGCGCTCTATCATTAGTACCAAAAATTATTATAGACTTTCCTGGAAGATATCCCTGTAAATTAACAAACTTATGTGCTGTCCCCAACGTATAAATACCAGAATAACTTTTTGTAGCTATTTCTATATTTCCTGTATACTTTTCTCTTGCCCCAGTTGCAAATATGATATTTTTACTTTTAATCGATACTACTCCATCATTAGAATTTACATATGTTATTATCTTGTCCTTTGTAACATCTAAAACTAAGGAAGATAGACTACACTTAATTCCGCTTTCCTCAACCTTATCAACAAGATACTGCATTAATTCTGTACCTGTTACTTTTTTATTTAAGATCTTCTCACCAAATCCATAATGAATGCAAGGCATAAGTGCTCCACCTAAATATTCTTCTCTTTCTATAATAAGAACATTATCTATTCCATTTTCCTTCGCTTTTAACGCTGAAGACATTCCTGCAGGTCCTCCACCAATAATTACCAAATCATAAATTGTCATCATAAGACTCAATTCCTTTCCAGGTGAGAATAGTTTTATTAATTACCTAATTACATATATATTTTATCATAGGGAATTTATTTTTTAAAATAAATTTGTTTCTACTAAAGGGTTTTAAGTTCAACTAATTACTTATTTATGTAAGAATAAATTAAGCTTCCTATAAAAAAACTATAAATCCTAATAGTTTCTTTAAAACTGTATAAACTAAGTAGGAACATTTTTATGTAATAAGGAGGTGCAGTGATGGCAAAAAAAGATAATACTAAATCAAATAATAAAAAGCATATTGACCATGATCCTCGTACAGAAAGTGCTAAAGCCACTTTTTCAAGCGAAAAGCATAAATGTAATTAAATTATTTTATAACATAAATAAAACTTGGATATACCAAGTTTTATTTACATATATAATATTATGTTATATAGGATTTTAAGATCAACTAATAACTTATTTATGTAAGAATATATTAAATTTCCTATAAAAAATCCTATATCTTAAAGATTTCTTTAATGGTTTTTTGATAATTTCTACTTACTGGAACCTTTTCCTCTGTCCCTTTCATTTTTAATATGTATGTTCCACTTGCCCAAGGAATAATATTTTCTATTAAATCTAAATTTACTAAATACTTTCTGTGACATTTAATAAAATTAAAATCAACTAATCTTGATTCCATTGAATTTAGAGGCTCTTCTGATATAAACGAACCATTTGAAGTTATTACTTCAACATTACCTTCACTTGCTGAGCAATAAATTATACTTTCAATATCTAATAAACTTAACTTATCATTATACTTAATAGGTATTTTTTTTACTAATTTAGGCTTTACAACTGAATAGTTATCATAAATTTTAGCTCTAAGCCTATTCATAGTATTTTCTATTCTTCTTGGATGAAATGGCTTTAACACATAGTCTCTTGCATCAATCTCAAATGCTTTAATCGCATAATCTCCATGAGCAGTGATAAAAACTA
Organism: Clostridium paridis; assembly: GCF_016765615.1. GTDB lineage: Bacteria > Bacillota > Clostridia > Clostridiales > Clostridiaceae > Clostridium_T > Clostridium_T paridis. Next base: position 1,089,282 of record NZ_JAESWA010000022.1, read on the forward strand.
TCTCAATATTTCGGCGTACTTTCTTAATCTCTTCAGCAACCATGAATCCATTTATTTCTGGCATAGAAACATCTAAGAAAACCACATCTGGTTCTAATTCCTTGATTTCTTTAATCGCCTGATGAGGGTCTGTATATTTGCCAATGATTTTTACGTCGTTTTCTTTTAAAAGTAAATACTCCAATTCTTCTAATGCAATATTCTCATCATCAACCAAAGCTATTTTTAACATTCTCCTACTCCTTAAGGTTATTTTTCGCCATTACTATTCTTAATATTACACCATTATCATTTCTGGTTGTTTTAATTTCATATCCATATTTTCTATGGAAATTCATACTGAATTCATCGATATTTTGAGGAAATTTTCCAAAGTAATTGATTTCTAATAGTAAATGGTCTTTTTCAATGATATCGATAATGTCAATTCTTCCTGACCCCTTACTTTTTATTATTCCTTCCCTTAGCAAAAAGTAACACAAATCTATTATAGAATTCTTAAATATAATAAATTCACTGTCACTTTCCTCAATAGAATAATCAAATTTTTCTTGAAATCTAGCCTTCTGTATTGAAAGATATTCATCTAATACATCTAATTCATATTTTAACTTTACAGTGATATTTCTATTTTCAAGAAAGTATCTAAGGTATCCACTTAGATCTAGCAGTAATCGTCGTGCAATGTTTGCGTCTGCCCTACAATAATAGATGATAGTATTAATAGCGTTAAATAAAAAATGAGTATCTAATGTTATTTCTCTACTTTCAACTTGAAACTTACTACTAGTTAATATAGTGAAAATTATGCAACTTAATAAAATAATTATTAACCAATATTCAGGAAGAAATTTAATCAATAAACCTTGTGTAACTATAATTATTGTAAACAAAATTCTTTTTTTATTCATAGTTTTTATATCGTAATTATATTCCATTAACTTTACACATAATAAAATATTAATTATTAGGAATAATCATATCTAATTTTGAAGGAAGTATTAGAAATTCAACCTCTTTCCCTCTTACTATTTCCCCATCAATGTTTATAGTAAATTCATTTTTAGATTTCGCCTTAATGTTTTGAATTTTTGAATACTTTACTTCCTTAATTCCATAACTATGTACTCCTTTTAAAACTTTAGGAATTTCTTTAATTAATTTAAATATTGATATAGCTTTAATTAAATATAACTCTAATGCCCCATCTGTTATATTAGCAAAAGGAGCGATTTTTATTCCTCCTCCATAATATTTACCATTAGCCACTGCCATTAAAAATATCTTATCATTTATGGGCTGTCCATCTAGCTCAAACTCAATTTCAACACCTTTAAATCTTAATGCTGTTATAAAAATACTTATAAAATATGCAAATGGTCCACTTATAAACTTATACTTTTTATATTTCCTAGCATTATATACTACTTCAGCATCAAATCCTATTGATGATATATTTATGAAATATTTATTATTTACTTTTGCTAAATCAATTTTTTTAAAATCACCTCTTATAGTTTTTATTAATAGATCATCATCCTGTTCGCTCCATATACTCCTTATAAAATCATTTCCTGAACCTGCTGGTATTACACCTAGTATACTGTCCGTTCCTACTAGCCCATTAACCACCTCATTTAATGTTCCGTCTCCACCTATTGCATAAACCCTATATCTATTTCTAGATGTAAATTCTCTTACTACCTCTGTAGCATGTCCAACTCTTTCTGTTATAATAATTTCATATTCTTCGTTAATTTTAGAAAATATCTTTTCTATCTTATCTTTATATTCCAATGCTCTTCCTTTACCAGCTTCAGGATTAATTATAAATAAATGTTTCATTTTACCTCCAAGATACCTTAATTAATTTCTTATATATCATCATTGTACATGCTTATTATCATTGCTACAACAACTCTATTATTATCTACGTTCTTACCTATCTAACAATTTACATTTAGATATTATTTTGTTATTTGATTTATATATGCAGTTAGGATATAATTTTTAGGTAAACGCTACATTCAGGAGGGGAAAAATGAATTTAACTAATTTAAAAGTTTCTATAATAGAAAAATTGAAAGTACAATTAACAAGGAACACAATTCTTAGAATAGTTTTCTATTTACTACTAGTAATTTCAATAACACTAAAGGGAATTTATTTTCAAGGATTTGTTGGAAGTAAAACACCTTATAATTTTAGTTTTGGGACAGGCTACAGTTCTGTTTCTCCATTTATGAATTACTATATTGCCTTTGCAGTAGTATTCTTAAGTTTTACACTTTTATTTAAAGGAAAAGGGAAATGGATATTCCCATTAATAATAAATGCTGTACTTACATTTCTATTTGTACTAGATTTGTGGTATTTTCGTGGTTTCCAGACAGTTCCTTCTGTAATTGTTGCAACACAAACTGCTAACTTAGATAATATGTCTGGCTCAATTTTATCACTTACTACAAAACTTGATTTTATATTTGTTATAGACTTTTTAGTATTAATTCCATATATAATTGTTTTTAGAAAGAGTTTCAAAAAAGTAAAAAGTAATTTCAAAGGCTTTGCAGCTGCTTTTTTAATTTCAATTATATACATTGGTTACGTTCCTTTTAATATAAATGTTTTAGGAAATAAAGATGTTAAGAATTCATATTTATTTTCTAACTATGATGCAACTAATACGGCTAGATACTTTTCTTCTATCGGGTATCACTTATTTGATGTTTATAATACATATAAAGATTTAAAGCCATATAAATTAACTGCAGATGAGCAAAAAGAAGTTAAAGACTTTTATGCGAAAAAAAATGAAAACTTACCTGACAATAGCTACAAAGGATTATTTAACGGTAAAAATCTTTTAATAATTCAAGTTGAGTCTTTAGAGAACTTTGTAATTGGTCAAAAAGCCGATGGTCAAGAAATAACTCCAAATTTAAATAAACTTTTGAATAACTCAATCTACTTTCCTCATGTTTTTGAGCAAGTAAATGAAGGTACAAGTTCAGATTCAGATTTAATGGTTAATACTGGCATGCTTCCTTTAAGAAAAGGTAGTACTTTCTTTAGATATCCAAATAGAGATTATATATCACTTCCTAAACTTTTAGGGGAAAAGGGATATGAATCTACTGCGATACATCCTGATAAGGGAAGTTTCTGGAACTATGCTGACGGGCTAAAGGGAATTGGTTTCAATAACTTTATAGACTACTATTCTTTTAATCCTGATGAAGTTATAGGTCTTGGATTAAGTGATGAAACATATTTTAAACAAGTAGTTCCTATGATAAAGAAAATGAAACAACCTTTTTATACTTTTACAGTAACATTAACAAACCATGGTCCTTTTGAATTACCTGATAAATATAAAGAATTAAATTTAACTGGTGAATTAAAAGATTCTTTATTAGGAAACTCATTCCAAACAGTACATTATACAGATAAACAAATAGGAATGTTCTTAAATGAATTAGATAAAAATGGATTGCTAGATAATACAGTTGTTGTAATTGAGGGTGACCACACTGGAGTCCACAAATATTATAACGATAAAGTTAATGAAATGAAAAACCCAGAAAATTGGTGGTTAGATAATAATATTTCATCAGTTCCATATATAGTTTATCAAAAGAACTATAATAATCCTGTTAAGATCGATACTTACGGTGGACAAGTTGATATGATGCCAACTATATCATATTTAATGGGTGTTGATGAAAGTAAATATATTAATAGTGCTTTAGGTAGAAACTTATTAAAAACAAATAAATCCTTTGCTTATTTAACTAATGGAACCCTAAGAGGGACATTAAGCAAAGAAGATCAAGATTTATATAAACAAGTTTTTGATATTTCAGATAAAATGATTAAGAGTGATTATTTTAAGAATTACACTGATAAATAAAATAAGACCAGATAAAACTCATATTTGAGATTTTATCTGGTCTCTATTTTTAGAACAAATTAATTATCAATTAGCGATGCATTTTTAATAAATACATTTTTCCATGCCTTCACAAAATCACCATCAGCCCATTCAGCCATTATCACTGATTCATCCTTATCTTTATTTATTATCTTAATCGGTTGTCCTTTTAAGCTTCCATCTTCCACTTCATACACTAATATTTTATCGTCTAATACTAATAGTGCTAGCTTACCATTTGGTGATGTATAAATATCTTTAACTAATGGATTTTCTGCTTTTATTATACTCCACTTCACTGATAGATCATCAAAATTTACAAGCTTCTTTGTATTTACAGTTCTTATATCAAAGTCAGTAGGTTTATCCCCTTTTCTTAATACCCTTCCTTCTAGAATCCATCTGCCACTTTTTCTCACTAATGATATATCTGTGGTATCTAACTTAATTTGTTCTTCCTCTTTATTACTATTTAATGCTACATCTGCTGCGTTTTTAAAAGCTTCATACCCATCAATACCATTTAATAACTCAATTGATACTCCTCTATCAGCATATATATTATCCACAGGAATTATTTTAAATCTACCACTTTCTTCTGAATACCTATCATTAAATTCTTCAGTTGAAATATAGTTATTTCCTATAAAAAGTAAATTTACTAATTTACTCCCTGATTCAATACCATACCTAGCATTTTCTCCTTCAATCTTTACCTTATCAAGCAATGCTTCAGATGATTTTACTTTTGTATCACTTTTACTATTAATTGGGTATGTGTCAAAGAATTCAAACCTTACTCCATTTTTAACATAACTATTAGGTACTAACTCCCAAAATCCTTTAAGCCTAGGATATAAGATGTTATCTCTTTGATATACCGGTAAAACCTGTCCAGCCGAATAGGATATCCAAAGTGTCCTATATTTTTCAGCTCCTATAGTTCCATCCTCATTTACTTGTCTTGCCTTTTTCAGTCCTAAATATACACCTATTGGCTTATTATTACTATCTTTCAGACTAACGTTATTAGTTGTATTTAAATCACTATTCTTTACTGGATAATCCTCTATGCTTTCAGATACCTTTTTTAACTTATATATATAATCTTCATTTATTGCTAGAATATTATCGTCATCTACTTTAATTATTTCAGAAATTAGCCCATTATTTTTGAGTATACTTATTACATCAACATCTCTATCTTCGTCAGATACTATTTCTTTATCTATTTTATATTCAAAAGTTAAATACTGTTTCAAATTTACAACTCTAAGCTTATATTCTATTCCCTCATAGGAACTATTTTCTACGAAGGCTTTTTCTGCTCCAAAATAATAATCCTCTTTTGCTACACTTTTATTTGTATTGTCTTTCATATTATAAGCAGATATTTTCTGCCACTTACCATCTAAGTGAATACTTTGAGATGTAGGAGGTATAAGTCTTTTAAAATCATTTCCTGATACTTTGAATTTCGAAAATATCAATACAAATGTGAGAATACTTAAAAGTACTATCATTAATTTAATTTCTTTTTTCATTCTTCCTCCTTTTAATCTCTAAAGGCAGTAGGAAGCATTATTACTACCTCTGTTCCAACTGATAACTCGCTATATATCTCTAAGCTTCCTCCATGTTGTGAAATAATTTCATCACAAATAGATAATCCAATTCCATTTTGAGATCTTGAATTTTTTCCTTTAACGAATTTTTCCTTAATCTTAGGTAATATATCCTCTTCAATTCCGCACCCATTATCTTTAAGTTTGATTAGAATTTGACTACTATTCTTTTCCTTACTTATTGATAATTCTACTCTTCCGCCAGGCTCAGTAAAATTAAAAGCATTGTCTATTATATTAATAAAAACTTGCTTCATTCTATCTCCATCTGCCCATATTTCCGGAAGACTTTCTTGTATATTAATTATGAACTCTATGTTATCTCTATTGGCTCTAGGTGTCATATATATTCCAATATAATCTACTATATCTTTTATGGATATCATTTCTTTTTTAAGAGCTATTTTCCCAGAAATGAGCCTTGAGAAATCTAGTAACTCTTCAACCATATTGGATAGACGTTCTGTTTCTTTTTCTATAATTCCCAATCCCATCTTTAAAACTTCTTCATCAGAATAATCACCATTTATGGTAATCACCCATCCTTTTATTGCAGTTAACGGAGTTCTAAGCTCATGTGACACTGAAGATATAAAATCATTTTTTAGTTTTTCTCTTTTAGATAATTCTTCAGCCATATAATTAAGTGTTGAAGATAGTTTTCCAATCTCATCTTGAGAATTATTAAGACTCCTTATATTTAAATCTCCTGATGCCATAGTTTCAGCAACAGTAGTTAACTCTTTAATTGGATTAATTATTCCTTTTGCTAAAATTAAACTAATAATTGCTCCTATTGCTAGTACGATTAATGAAATAGTTATAAAAAATATTGCAATTCCTTTTATTGAGTTATTTACTTCCTTAAGAGATATGACGTACCTAAGTACACCTTTAATCTCTCCTGAAGATTTAAGTGGATAAGATATCGCCATCACTTCATCATCATAATAACTTACTTTTCCTATCCATCTTTCATAATCCCCTTTAGCAGCCTTTTTAACATCTGAAGTATCTATAACATTCTTATCTTTTACTCCCATAGAATCCATAAGAAGTTTACCATTCGTATCTAATATTTGTACTTCAGCATTACTTTCACTCCAAAAAACATCAATATTGTTATATATATTTTCTTCAAGAGATGTATAAGAGAAATATTTATTATAAAAATCAGCTGATGTTTTTATTTCACTCTTTAGTACCTGTTCAGTGCTATCATAATAGTATCTTTTTATATAATTTATCATTAGAATATTTAAGATCAAAACTATAAAAAATATAACCAAAATGAAGTATTTAACCATTTTGGTTCTAACACTTTTATTCATGTACATTTTTATTCCTTCCATCTATACCCCGTTCCCCAGACTGTCTCTATATGATCTGGAACTGAAGGATTGTCTTCAATCTTTGATCTAAGTCTTCTTATGTTAACATCAACTATTTTTGAATCACCAAAAAAGTTATAATCCCATACTAAATTCAATAATTCATCTCTTGTAAATGCCTTTCCTGGATTCTCCATAAAAATCTTAAGCATCATATACTCCTTTGGAGTTAAATCGATTTCCACATTATTCTTATATACTTTTTGTGAATAGACATCTATAAGGAATTCACCACTTTCAATCTTATCTGTATCTTTATCTTCAATATCCAATCTTCTTAATAGAGATTTTACTCTCAATGTTAACTCAATTGGATTAAATGGTTTCACAACATAGTCATCTGCCCCATATTCTAGTCCCATAATTTTATCTATGTCCTGTCCCTTGGCAGTAAGCATTATTATTCCCATTTTAGGATGTTCTTTTCTTAACACTTCACATACTTTATATCCATCTATACCTGGAAGCATTAAATCTAGAAGTGTTACATCAGGTTTTTCGAGTAACGCCTTTTGTATTCCTTCCTCTCCATTTGCAGCTTCGATAACTTCAAAATCATTTCTCTTAAAGTTTATATTTAAAAAACCTCTTATGCTATCTTCGTCTTCAACAATCAGTATCTTATACATTATTTCACCTCAAAAAAAGTAATAGTAAAATAGAGAAGTATCTACTTCTCTATAAATTATACCATGTTTTCATAAAGTTAATCTTATTTTATTGTATCAAATTGGTATCCTTCTCTTCTCAAATCATCTATTATTTCTGGTAGGACGTTAGCTGTTTCCTCTTTACCATAAGAATCATGCATTAATATAACCAGATCATTATCTTTTTTAACTAAATTTTGAGTATCTTTGAATTTCTTAAAAAGTCCATCTTTTGTCTTTTTCTTGCTTTCTGCATCACCAATAATGCAGTTCCAATCAATATAATAAAACCCTTTAGAAAGAAGCTGATTGTCCACTTCATCTTCTCCTTTCCATGACATATGTCCACCTGGATATCTTATTGCTTTGGGAATATATTTTTCCCCTAAAATAGAATTTATAGAGTTATTTGTTCTATCTATTTCCTGCATGAAAGCATCTGTATCCACTACTCCACGTGGATATAAAACATTAAATTTATGTGTATATGTATGATTACCTATAGAATTACCTTCCTCTACTATTCTCTTTAGCATTTTCTTTGATCCTTCTGATTTATCAATAAGTTCCCCTAATACAAAAAATGTGGCTTTTATATTGTTTTGCTTTAATATATCTAGTATCTTAGGTGTAACAGTTGTAGAAGGACCATCATCAAATGTAAGATACGCTACTTTTCTATCTTTATGTAAATTTGTATGATTTATTAACATATTATGTACGCCTATTACATTACTTCCTTCTTTTTCTTTTGATATATCTTCTACATGTTGTTTATCTTCTTCAGTTATATTGGGTACTTGATTATCTTTTTCCGCATCAATTGCTGATATTACCTTTTGTTGTTTGTTACCTATTGCTGATGTTTTTATTGTTTCACTCCTACTATTTAATACTTTATAAAATATAATCGCAGATAAACTACTTACTATAACTGTACTAACTAATAATTTAAAAAATAAAGTTACTCTCCAACCTCTCTTCTTCATAATACTCCCCCTATATATATATTATTATTATCGTACAAACACAGTGTAACAAATATATTAATTTGTATTACAAATTAATTAATTTAAATCCCACATATATAAGAGAAGTTTTTGAAAAATCTTTTCTATCTATTGCTCACCTTTTTTATAATAAATTTTTGAAAATAAAAAAATTCAGCTTTCGCTGAATTTAGTTACTACTTATTTAAATTATGGCTCCGCGGAGAGGGCTCGAACCTCCAACCTATCGGTTAACAGCCGAGTGCTCCACCATTGAGCTACCGCGGAACAAGAATTGGCGATTCCCTACTCTCCCACACAGTCTCCCGTGCAGTACCATCGGCATCTCAAAGCTTAACCGTCCTGTTCGAAATGGGAAGGGGTGTTACCTTTGTATCATCATCACCAATTACTTCTAAAATTGCTACCTCCTTCGTATTACTTCGTCACCGTCGTCATTCCGGTGCTCACATAGCTTATAGTATGCTGCGCTCCTCATTTCCTAGGTTCCGCGTACTACTCGGATCTATCAATTTTATTGTGAATTTACTCTTATGTGAATAAATCCTTTTGTGAATTAACTCTTATCGAATTAATTATTTGTTGAAAAAACTTTATGTTCTTTCAAAATTGCACACAATATCCAGTTGTTTTTATTTGGTCAAGCCCTCGATCTATTAGTAT